>NZ_JABENB010000001.1 GCF_013002715.1 Flexivirga aerilata | reverse complement strand
CGCGTCCCTGCCGGCTCCTCGTTGCTGTTGTTCACGTCCTGCAGTGTCATGCGTTACTACTCCGGTCCCGCCCCAACCATGGGGCGTGTCACGGACCAGAAACACCGAAATTGCGATAGTCCCAACCCGGCCAATTGCACGGCGAGATCGCGGGGTTGAGGAACAACGGAACAGTGGTTAGCGGTAGCCGCGATTGGGCGGAGGGTGGCAGCTCGCCTGTGTGGTGGTGGCCGGGGGGTCTACCGTCGTGATTCATGCCGGTGGAGTTCCTCAGCGATGAGCAGGTTGCCGCGTACGGGTGTTTCGTCGGGAGCCCGTCGCGGGCTGAGGTCGAGCGGTTCTTCTACCTTGATGACGCCGATCGGGATCTGATTGCGCGCCGTCGATCAGATTCGCAGCGTCTGGGCTTCGCGGTGCAGTTGGGCACGCTGCGTTCGGTGGGCCGCTTCTTGGAGGATCCGCTGCTGGTGCCGTGGGCTGCGGTCGAGCTTGTGGCCGAGCAGCTGGGGATCGATGATCCGTCGTGCGTGAAGAAGTACGCCCAGCGACCTCAGACGGCGTACGAGCACTCCTGGGAGATCCGCGATGCGTATGGCTACCGCACGTTCGAGGATCAGGCCGTGGCACAGGAGTTCGCGCGGTTCCTCGCGGGTCGTGCGTGGACGCAGGCTGAGGGCCCGGTTGCCTTGTTCGATCAGGCGGTGGCGTGGCTGCGGCGGCGCCGGGTGCTGCTGCCGGGGGTGAGTGTGCTGACCCGGCAGGTGGCTTCGGCCCGCGAGAACGCCGAGGTTCGGTTGCACACGGTGATGGCGGAGTCGGCGTCTCGCGCGGATGCGGGTTTGCCCCGGCGGCTGGTGGACTTGTTGAAGGTTCCGGAGGGGTCGCGGCTCTCGGTGTTGGAGGAGTTGCGTCGCTCGCCGCGCCGCAGCTCGGGCCCGGAAATGGTGCGGGCGTTGTAGCGTGCCGAGCAGATCGCGCAGCTGGGGGTGGGTCTGGTCGAGGTGGCGGACCTCCCGGCCAACCGGCTGCAGGCGCTGGCCCGGACTGGCCTGGGCAGCAAGGCCACCGCGCTGGCGCGCCTGAGTGAGCCGAAGCGGACCGCGACCCTGGTCGCGGTGGTCGCTCATTTGGAGGCGACCGCGGTCGATGACACGTTAGATCTGTTCGCGTTGCTGATGGCCACCCGGCTGTTCAGTCCGGCCCGGCGCGCCTCGGCCGAGCAGCGGCTTGCCGGGTTGCCGCGCCTGGAGAAGGCGTCCAGGACGATCGCCCGGGCCGGCCGGGCGCTGCTGGAACAGCTCGCGGCAGCTGAAGCCTCGACCGGGCCTGTTGACGTCGCGTCGTTGTGGTCGGCCCTGGAGGCGGTCGCGCCACGCATCGTGGTGGCCGAGGCGATCGAGATTGTCGAGGAGCTGGTACCCGACGATGGCGGATCGGCCGAGGCGGCGATGCGTGCCGCGCTTGCCGGCCGGTACAACACGGTGCGCCCGTTCCTGAACCTGCTGGGTGAGTCGGTGGCGTTGCAGGCCGCGCCCGGTGGTGAACGGATCCTGGCGGCGGTCCGCAGGCTGCCGGAGCTGGCTCGTCGTCGGGTGACACAGAAACCGTTGGAACAGAATGAGATTGACGCTGACCTGGTCAGCCCGGCCTGGCAACGAGCGGTGCATCACGCGCCCGGTCTGCCGGACGGTTGCGTGGACCGGGACGCGTACGTGGTGTGCGTGCTGGAACAGCTGTACAGGGCGCTGGGCCGACGAGACGTGTTCGCTACACCCTCGCGCCGTTGGGCTGACCCGCGGGCTCTGCTGCTGGAAGGTGAGCGATGGGACGCGGTCAGTGCGGACGTACTGGCTGGCCTTGGCCTGACCGAACCGGCACCGGTGGTGCTCGCCCGCCAGCTGGTCACCCTGGACGCAGCGTGGAAGCAGACCGCTGCCCGCCTCGGTGAGGCCGGCGAGGACACCCGCGCCCGGGTCGTGGCCGGGCCGGATGGCCGGGCCCGGGTGCACGTCGATCACCTCGACGCGCTCGGCGAACCCGCCAGCCTCCGGTGGCTACGCAGCACGGCGCAGGCGATGCTGCCCCGGGTAGATCTGCCCGAGCTGCTGCTGGAGGTGCACGCCTGGACGGGGTTCCTTCACTCCTACACGCACCTGGTCGGGGCCTCGACCCGGGCCAAGGACCTGCCGGTCTCGGTGGCGGCGCTGCTGGTCGCCGAGGCCTGCAACGTGGGGCTGACTCCGGTGATCAAGCCCGGTGACGGCGCGTTGTCCCGTGCCCGGCTGGCGCACGTCGATCAGTACTACCTGCGCGCGGACAACCACGCCGCCGCCAACGCCGTCCTCATCGATGCGCAGGCCCAGGTCCCGATCGCCCGCGCCTGGGGCGGCGGGTTGCTGGCCTCGGTCGACGGGCTGCGTTTCGTGGTGCCGGTGCGCACGATCAACGCCGGGCCCTCGCCGAAGTACTTCGGGCACAAGCGCGGGATCACCTGGTTGAATGCGGTCAACGACCAGGTCGCCGGGATCGGGCAGATGGTGGTGCCGGGGACCCCACGGGACTCGCTGTTCATCCTGGATGCGCTGCTGAACCTGGACGCAGGACCGAAACCGGAGATCGTGACCACGGACAACGCCTCGTACAGCGACATGGTCTTTGGCCTGTTCGCGATCCTGGGTTACTGGTTCGCGCCGCGCTTCGCGGACCTGCCCGATCAGCGGTACTGGCGGGGGCCGCTGCCCGACCCGCTCCCCGCCGGCGTGGCGCTGTCGCCCGAGCAGTCCGCCATCGGCGACTACGGCCCGCTGGAGGAGATCGCCCGGCACACCATCAATGTGCGCAAGATCGAAACCCAGTGGCCGGACGTGCTGCGGGTGGCTGGGTCACTGGTCACCGATCAGGTGCGCGCCTACGACCTGGTGCGGATGTTCGGCCGCGACGGGCACCCTACCCCGCTGGGGCAGGCGTTTATCGAGTACGGCCGGATCGCCAAGACGCTGCATCTCCTGGCGCTGGTAGACCCGGTCGATGGGACCTATCAGCGGCGCATGAACCGCCAGCTGACGGTGCAGGAATCCCGGCACGCGCTGGCTCGCAAGATCTGCCACGGCAACCGCGGCCAGATCCGGCAGGCCTACCGCGAGGGCCAAGAAGACCAGCTCGCCGCACTCGGCCTGGTCCTGAACGCGGTCGTACTGTGGAACACCCGCTACCTCGACGCCGTCGTCGAGCAGCTGCGCGACGACGGCCACCCGGTGCGCGAGGAAGACATCGCCCGGCTCTCTCCGCTCGGATACGCACACCTCAACTGTTTGGGCCGTTACGCCTTCACCAGCCAGCCGCCTGCCGGGCTACGACCCCTGCGCGACCCGGACACACGCGACGGCGACGAGTCCTGATATCGCCCCGTAAGGGGATCCTCTATCGAGACTTGAACGTCCGAGGTCGTCAGGCGAACTGCTCGATGCGGCGTTCAGCAGCAGGCCGGGGGCTGGGAGGTGAACTGGTTCGCGGCCATGCCCTGGCCCAAGGCGAACGCGTCTGTGATGGGCAGGACGGTCGCGCCGGGATGTTCGGCGAGCCACGGGGCGGCGGCCTCTGGGGAGGCGAAGAAATGGACTTCGTTGCAGAAGGAAGTGCGGACGGCGGAGACGTCATCTGGGGTGACGATAGAGACGACGGCGTCGGCTGGGGTGATGTCGAAGACATGGTCGGGACTGACGGTCAGCCGGACGGGTTCCCCTGTGGCGTGGCAGGAGGAGGTGACGTGCGCGGTGCGGCCAATCAGGGCCGGGAAGATGAGGGTGTCCAGCGCGCACCAGGTATAGAGGCGGGTGCCCTGTACCTCGAAGCGATGGGCCGTGGGGGTGAGCGTGATGCCCATGCCGATCACTCGGGCCTGCGCGTCCAGTTCGATGCTGGGCAGGTTCGGCAGCGCTGCGTGTATCTGTGCTACGGATCGGCCGGTGGCCGCGGCGAGCTGTTCTGCGCTGACGGGTTGCCCGGCGGTTAGCAGTTGCAGCAGCGGCTGGGTCAGGGTGCGCAGATCGGCCGTGGAGCCGGTGCGGTCGAAGGCCGCGTCGAGCCGGGCGCTGAGTTGTTCGACCTGAGACGTCATCACGGACGGTCCTTTCACATGTACCTATTTGCTTTAACGGATATGAGCATAGTACAGTTATATCCGTTGAAGCGAATAGGAAATTTGAGGGGTGATCTTGTGACAAGCACATCCGATCTGGGTCTGGCGTTCCTGCCGGAGACTGATAGCGGGGTGGAGATGGTGGCCAAGTTTTTCCGGGCGCTGGCTGACCCGACGCGGCTGCGGCTGCTGGAGTTCCTGCTCGCCGAGGAACACACCGTCAGTGACTGTGTCGGGTTCGTCGGCTTGTCCCAAGGCCGCGTGTCCAGCCACCTCGCGTGTCTGGCCGACTGCGGTTACGTCCAGCTCCGCCGGGAGGGTCGCTACGCCCACTACAAGGTGGTCGACCCGCGGGTGGCTGACTTGGTGATGTTGGCGCGGTCGTTGGCCGCGGACAACGCCGCAGCGTTGGCGGCATGCGTGCGGATCCCGGCCGCGTCAGAACAACGGGAAGTGCAGTGATGAACGAGCCTCGTCAGTCGTCGTCGGCTGGTATGTTCGCGATGCTCGGGGTTGCTGGTGTGGTGGTGCTGTGCTGTGCCGGCCCGGCGCTGCTGGCTGGTGGTGCGCTGGCGGTAACCGGTGGGGCGGTGCGCAGCCCGTGGCTGATTGCCGCCGGCGTGGTGCTCGTGGTGGCCGCTGCGGGCTTCACTCTCGCGCGCCACCACCGCCGCAGCGTCCACGGCGGTGCTGCCGGCTCGGATGAGTGCTGCCCGCCGCACACCCGCACCAAGGCCGGTGGGGACAACTTCCCGACGCACCCTGTGGACGAACCCTCCAATCTCGTGGAAAAGAGGACACGGTGAACCGCAGGAGCAGCATGACTCGCCGCGCCAGTGCCGGGCTCGTCATGCTCGCCGCGGGAGCAGTCCTTACCGGGTGCGGCGCCACGTCGACCGCAAGCAGCCCCCAGACCCCGTCAGCTGCGGCGGGGCCACATTCCGGCGCGGCCCCGGCGGTGAGCACCGCCCTGAGGACTATCAACGGTTCGACGGTGCGCGTGCCCAGCAGCAAACCCAGCGTGCTGGTGTTCATCTCGATCAGCTGCGCGGACTGTTCGGCCGCGGCGAAGGCTGTCGCGCAGGCCTCCCGCACCAGCGGTGACAAAGCCACCTTCCTGGCCGTGGACCTCGACCCCGGGGTGGCGCCCCGGGACCTGAGCGGGTTCCTCAGCTCGGTCAACGCGAAGAACCTGCCGTCCGTGGTCGATGAGAAGGCGGCCCTGACCGGCAAGTACCAGGTCTCCGCGTTGAGCAGCGTGATCGTCATCAACCCGGCCGGCAAAGTCACCTACCGCGCGGTCAACCCCACCGCGAACGCGATCACCGCCGCGGTCGCGCACTCATCGTGAACGGGCTGCTCACGCTCGCCTTCACCGGCGGCCTACTCGCCCCCCTCAACCCGTGCGGGTTCGCGCTGCTACCGGCCTACCTCACCCACACCCTTGCCGATCAGCCTGACGCGCCGCTGAGCCGCCGGCTCGGTCATGCCCTGGGCGTGGGGACAGCCCTGGCGCTCGGGTTCGCCGCGACTCTGGCCACCGCAGGCCTAGCGATCAGCGCCGGCGCGCATCAGCTGATCCGCGCCGCCCCGTGGCTCGGATTCGGGGTCGGACTCCTGTTGATCATCCTGGGGCTGGTCGGATTCATCGGCCGCGGACCGCAACTGCGGCTTCGACTGCCAACCCTCGGTGACCCGGGCGCGCACACCGGTATCGCCCGGTGGGCGCTGTTCGGAGTCGGCTACGCCGCGGCGTCGCTGGCCTGCACCTTCGGAGTGCTGCTGGCCGTGATCGCCCAAGCCCAGGCCACCACCGGCTTCGTTGGGCAACTCGGGGTGTTTGCCGCATACGCCGCCGGTTCCATCGCACTGCTGCTGGTGCTGTCCGCCGCAGCGGCACTCACCGGCGCCGCGCTGACCCGCTGGGTCCGGGCCCTGGCCCGCCAACAGGCCCGGATCACCGCAGGCCTGCTGGTGATCACCGGCGCCTACGTGGCGGTGTACTGGTGGCCGGCGGTCACCGGCCGGGCCCGGGTCGGCCACGGGCTGCCCAGCATCGACCGGTGGTCCGCAGCTACGTCGACCTGGCTGCAAGCCCACACCGGCCAGGCCGCCGTGACGGCCGGGGTGGTCCTTGCCCTCGTCCTGGCTGTCGCCGTGGCGGCCCGCGCCAGCCGGAACAACAGCCACGTTGCTGGCGATCGTTGCACGGTCGAGGGTCACACCGTCGAATCGGTAGAGGAGGACTGCTGCGCCCCCGCGCCGGCGCCCAGCGCCTCAGCCCCGAACACCGCACGGGACCCCGGTGACGCAGGTGAGCGTCGCCGAATGGGATCTGACTCCCACCCCGTTAGCTACACCCGCCGCCGGGCACGCAACTGGAAAGAAGGGCACTACGAATGACTGACACCGAATATGACCTGGTAGTGGTGGGATCCGGCGGAGCGGCGATGAGCGCCGCGATCAGCGCCCGCCAGGCCGACAAGACCGTTCTGCTGGTCGACGCCGGCACTCTCGGGGGCACCTGCGTCAATGTCGGCTGCGTCCCCAGCAAGACCCTGCTGCACATCTCCGGCCACCGCGCCGCCGCGGCTGCAAACCCCTACGCCGGGGCGCCCACCTCCGCCGGGCCGGTGGACCTGGCAGCCCTCATCAGCCAGAAGGACGAGCTGGTCGCGCACTTGCGGCAGGGCAAGTACGCCGCGGTCGCTGATGCCTACGGCTTCGAAGTCCGCTCCGGGACCGCCGCGTTCGACCAGGACGGCGTGTTCACCGTCGACGGGCGCCCCCTCCCTGCTGCCGCGGTCCTGCTGGCCACCGGCGCCGAACCTCAGCGCCCGGATCTGCCCGGGCTGGAGGATGTCAGCTACCTGACCTCGACCACGGCCATGGAGCTCACCGAGCTGCCCGAGTCGCTGCTGGTCATCGGCGGCGGTTACGTCGGCATGGAACAAGCCCAACTGTTCGCCGGCCTGGGCGTGAAAGTCACCCTGCTGGGGCGGCTGGCCCCGGCTGCGGAACCGGAACTTCGGCAGGTGATGCGCGAGGCTTTCACCCGCGACGGCATCCGCCTCGTGGAACACCGCGCCCGCGCGGTCGAGGCCGTCGCGGCGGGCGTGACCGTAGTGAGTGACACCGGCCTACGGATCAGCGCCGCCCAGGTGCTGATCGCGACCGGGCGCACCCCGCGGACCTCGGCACTGAACCTGACCGCGGCAGGGGTGAAGACAGACGAGCGTGGCTTCATCGTCGTTGATGAGCATCAGCGCACCTCCAACCCGGCCGTCTTCGCCGCCGGCGATGTCACCGGCGGCCCGCAGTACGTCTACGTCGCCGCCGCGCAAGGCCGGGTCGCGGCGGCCAACGCCTTCGGCGCCACTGATCACGTCGACTACACCGGGCTGCCAGCGGTCATGTTCACCCGACCGCAGCTGGCCTCAGCCGGGCTGAGCAAACAGCAGGCCCTGGACGCCGGCTACACGTGCGCCTGCCGCACCCTGGCTTTGGCCGACGTACCCCGGGCGCTGGTCAACTTCGACACCCTGGGCGCGGTGAAGCTGGTCGCCGACGCCACCACCGGTCGCCTCCTCGGTGTGCACGCCGCGGCCGAGGGCGCCGGTGAGCTGATGCTCGCCGCCACCTACGCGATCAAGACCGGGATGACTGTGCATCAGATGGCCGACGCGTGGGCGCCCTACTTGACGATGGCTGAAAGCCTGCGCGTCGCCGCGAAGCTGTTTGAGCCGGGCGAGCAACTGCCCACCTCCTGCTGCGCCTAACCCATAGCCCAGCATCCACGGCCCAGCACCCGCGCTGGCGCCACCCGACCCTCGCGTCGGCCACCACCCGCGCCCGCTAGCAACCGCCAGCGCGACCAGCACCGAGGAGACCGCTAGACATGACTGAATCATTTGATGCCATCGTGATCGGAACCGGACCGGCCGGGGAATCCGCGGCCGGCCGGCTCCACGCCGGCGGTCAACGGGTGGCCGTAGTCGAAGCCGAGTTAATCGGCGGGGAATGCGCCTACTGGGCGTGCATCCCGTCCAAGACGCTGCTGCGGGCCCCGGAAGTCCACACTGAGGCCGAGCGGGCCCAAGGCGTCAGCACCCCGGAGCTGGACTGGGCCGATTTGCGCGACTACCGCGACTACATGGTCCGCCACCTCGATGACACCGACCAAGTGCAGGGCTACGCCGATCGGGGCGTCACCGTCATCAAAGGCCACGCCACGTTCACCGGCCCCCGCACGATCACCGTCGCCGGTCGGGAGCTGAGCGCGGACAACATCGTCATCGCCACCGGCAGCGAACCCATCATCCCGCCCATCGACGGACTCGATGACGTGCCGGTGTGGACCAACCGGGAAGCGACCACCCTCACCGACATCCCCGCCCGCGCGCTGATCATCGGCGGCAGCGCCGTCGGCGTCGAACTGGCCACCTTCCTGGCCCGGTTCGGCACCCAGGTCAGCATCGTGCAATCAGCAGACCGGATCCTGGACCGCGAAGACCCACGCGTCGGCGAACTCGTCGCCGCGCAGCTGAGCGAGGCCGGTGTCGCGATCCACACCTCCCGCACCGCTCGCCAGGCCCGCCGAGAAGGCGGCGACACCGTCGTCACCATCGATGACGGCACCCAGTTGCGGGTTGACGTCATCATCATCGGCGCCGGCCGCCGCCCTCGCACCGCCGACCTTGACCTGCAGGCAACCGGCATCACCGTCGATGAGCGCGGCGCCATCCCCGTCGACGGCTCGTGCCGCGCCGGCGAGGGTCTGTGGGCGGTCGGCGACGTCACCGCCGTCATGCCCTTCACCCACGTGGGCATGTACCAAGCCCGGGTCGCGGTCGACGCCATCCTCGGCCACACCCACACCGCCCGCTACGACGGCATCCCCCGCGTCGTATTCGGGGACCCCGAAATCGCGGCCGTCGGCATCACCGCCGCCGCCGCACAGGCCGCCGGCCACGACATCCTCACCGCCGAACTCGACCTCGCCGACAGCATCGCCCGCCCATGGACGTACGAGAAGCAACCACGCGGCACCCTCGGCCTCGTCGCCGACGCCACCGAGCAGCGCCTCCTCGGCGCCTACGCCGTCGCCCCACTCGCCAGCGAATGGATCCACCAAGCCGCACTGGCCATCCGCGTCGGAATCCCGCTGGACGCGCTCCGCGACCAGGTCGCCCAATTCCCCACCTACAGCGAGGCCTACCTCGCCGCGATCGAAGCGCTGGCGTAGCTGCACTGCGCCGCCCAGCTAACGCTCCGGTTCAAGCTTCGGTAGATGTGGCTCACGGCAGATGCTTACCCAGCCAGCGCAGCGGCTTGCCGATGACCCGATTGTGATGCCACCCGTGCTCCATACCGTGAGCGCGCAGCCTTCGAAACGCATCCCGCGCGCGGACAGCCGGCCCCGTCTTGGCCTGATCTTCCAACTCCCAAGCCCAGGTGTGTAGCGAATGGGCGCATCGGGTGCACACCGTCACCTCAGGATGATTGCCGAGGTGCACGAACCGATCTGGGTCTTCGACCACGCCACAGCACCAGCACTCCGACCTGCCCGCTGAGGGATCCTGCAGCTCTGTCTGTGCTGTCATCAAGCGCTCCTCATCGTCGAGCCGGCTTCGGTGTCGAGGGAATCCAGTATTGCGCGGTCACTCGCCATCAATCACGTCTGGACCCGTTAGCGAGTCGCTCGGACAGATACGACGAGACCGGCCGGGCGAGCTGGCCAGAGGCATGTTCCGGGCTCCCGGTCAGTCGCCGCAACAGGAACCCTCAACGGAACACATCCCAGTGGATCCGCGATGCCGTCGATTTCGCAGAGCCCCAGCGATCAGTCAATCCCGTAAGACCCGCCCGATTTAATGCCCGGTGAAGGCCGCTCAACCGGTACAGTCACCGGATGGCCAGAATGCTCGTCGGGTACGCCCGCTGCTCCACCGACGACCAGGACCTCACCGCCCAACGCAACGCGCTCGAGGCCCTCGGGGTACAGCCGGAACGGATCTACGTCGACCACGGCCTGACCGGCACCAACCGAGCTCGACCCGGGCTACGCGAGGCCCTGGCCGCATGCCACACCGGCGACACCCTCGTCGTGACCAAACTGGACCGGCTCGCCCGGTCCTTGACCGACGCCCGCAACATCGTCGAAGAACTCACCGCCGCCGAGGTCAAGCTGAACATCGGCGGCTCCGTGCACGACCCGACGGACCCCGTCGGCCGGCTGCTGTTCAACGTTCTGGCGATGATTGCTGAGTTTGAGTCGGACCTAATTCGGATGCGCACCAGGGAAGGGATGAAGGTCGCCAAGGCCAAGGGCCGGCTGCGGGGCAAGGAACCCAAGCTCAAGGCCGCCCAGGAGGCGCACCTGGTTGAGCTGTGGCGCGGTGGCAAGCACACCTCGGCCGAGCTGGCCGACTTGTTCAATGTGGGCCGCTCCACCGTCTACCGCGCGGTCAAACGCGCCGGAGAACCCGAAGGCAGTCCGTCAGACGACTGACGTCATCACCCCGTACGAATCAGTTTGATTGCGGCTGGTGACAGCACCGTTACCAGCCGCCGCAGGCAGCGGCTACCGCTAACCACTGTTCCGTTGTTCCTCGACCCCGGATCGGCGTACGACAACGCGACCAGATCCTCCAGCAAAGGATCCAGCCTGCGGGGATCTTCCACCCTCCCGGTCAGCCACTCGTGCGCGACCTGGAAGTGTCCCTTACCCGGCTGCATTGCCGAACTCTGATGATCGTGATGTGCCATGGGCTTCCCCCCCCCCTCAATGGAAATTGTCATACCGGGCACTCCTTATCGGTGGCGCCGGCGTCACATCCATGTGCCGGTGCGCCCGCGCGGTCGCGCGCCATCGATCAACTGCAGGTTGTCCGCGTGCTTCCCCTCGGCCTCGCGCCGGCACATACCGCCGATCGTTGCGCTGCGCGTCTGCGCGACTTGTTCCGATGTGTCGACGGCGCTGGCTGTGGTCTCGGCCGACGCGATCGCCGCGGCCAGCATCCGCCGGGCGCCAGAATCGTCCGTCTCGGTGACCTTGGTGCCTTTGTCCCACCGGTCCTGCTCGGGTACCGGCATGCCGACGTCGGCATGCCGGTAGAGCGCATTCTCTGCCGCCCGCAACACCCTGACGTCCTCAAGCGCGCGCTCGTGCTCGTGCGTAATGCGGGCTTGCACCACCAGATCTACGGCCTCGGCGCTGATCCCGGCGTCGGCGAGGATCTGCAGCTGTTCGGCTTCGTCGGGCTGCGGAGCGAGTCCGCCGAGATCAAAGACTCCGCGGCCGCCCATCACCGGCCACCTCCCGAGCCGTTGCCACCAACTCGTGCTGACCGTGCCTCAGTCACGGTGAACCTGATGCCCGGCCAGCCACCGGACGGGAAGACATACCGGGTACCGCTGTCGTCGACGACGGTAAGCGTTCCGTTGGCGTCGTAGCCCTGCGACAACGCAGCCGGGTCCAGGAGCTCGAGCCGACCGGAGTACCGGGAGAACAGCACCACGTCGCGTCGTTCCAGTCGCAGGGCGTGCCCGTCCAGACGGTCCACGGTCACCGGACCGATGCCCGGCACCAACAGCGCTAGGTGCGTCACCACGTCCTGCGTCGGCTTCTCGACGTCACCCGGGTCAAATGGCCCTTTTCCCTGGCCGGCGCTGACGTTCATCGCCCACCTCCAATAGCGTCCACGTCGTCCTCGTGTTCGGGTTCCGGTTCGTTCGCAGGCTGTGCCATGGTGCCGAGCTCCAATGTCGATCAGGGTCTGGCCTGGCGATCGGGTCGCAGGTCAGGCCATCGTCTGTGCTGGGTGTGACGTCATTTGCCATGCTCGCCGCGTCGAGCTTCAGGCATTCCGGTCGGGTTCGACGACCAGCACCTCGAGTGGGTCGCCAACGTTGTACTCACTCAGCGTCTCTTTGATGCACCGCAATGAGGTCGCCCGATCAAGGCCGCCCGACCCTGCCCCGATCAGTGGCATCGCGATGCGCTGCATCCGGTAGATGCTTGCCGCCCGGATGGCCGAGTGAACCGATGTTTGGATGGTGGCCTCGGTGGCTCTCCATCGGAGGTTGAGTCCGGCCACGTGGATGAGCTTCAGGTCTGTGCTCAGCTCGCCCGCATCGGTGACCACGCACCCGCCGGAGAGAAGCAATCCGGCGCCGGCGAGCTGCTTCCCATGGTCCTGTCCCGGTATGTCGCTTCAGTGCCCTGCTGACCCCGCTTGGGTACAGCAACCAGCGTGGCATGTAGTTGCGGTTCCACGTGTTGACCAGTGCGTCGACATCGCGCTGGCCGGTGAGATCGCCGCTGACCCTGCGGACCCGCACCGCGACCGCTGCCCGTTCGGACGTCGGGTCGAACCGTTCGGCGGCCATCAGCTGGCCGCCCGGTCCGGGTTGAGCCACTCGTGGTTACGGATGATCGCCTCGGTCCGCTCGGACAGCTCGACGGGTGCCCCACCGTCGTCTGACCGGTTGCAGACCTCGTCGCGCAGGATCCGCTCGGCGTCGGCTCGGTGGCCTTCGGCCTCGAACACGGCGACCAGGTCGAGCTTGGCGATTTCTGAGTCGGGTGCGACAGCGGTGGCGATCTCGGCCGCCGCCCGGGCACGGACAAGATCTCCGGATTCCAAGCACGAGGTGGTGACCATGTGCGCGACGTCGACGATGGCGGCGTTCATGTGGTGATCGATCCGGTCGCCACCGGCCAACCACTCTCCGCCGCCGGGGCGCATCTGATCGAAGGGCCGACCGTCGACCAGCTGGAGGGCACGTAGCAGATCGGCGATGCCCTCGCTCCCGCCGCGGGCCTCACCTCGGGCGCGCAACCTGCGGAACAGGTCGATGTCGACCAGGATGTCCTCCACCTCGTACACCCCGACGCCGCGGCATTTGGCTGCTGCCGATTCGCGTGCGTTCGGCAGGTGCTTTTTGCCGGTGCGTGGGTTCACCCCAAGCCAGTCGCGCACCATCTTGATGTCACTGCGGGCCCGTCCCTCGGTGAGGTCGAACGCCTCAGCCAGTTGGGCCGGGGTCGCACCATAGGGCCGTGTTGCCAGGTACGCCAGCAGCTCGGTGGCGTAGGGCTTGCGCTTGGCCACCGCCACGGCGGAGCCGTGCGTTCGTGCATGGATCGGGCCCAGCAGAGTCAGACGCGGCAACGGACAATCGTCGTTGAACCAGGCCGTGACGTCGTCATCGAGGGTCGGGTCGGCGGCTTCGATGTCTGCCCGGACCTGGGCCGGGACCTGTGGGGCCAGCGCTTTCAGGTCTTCTTCGGTCGTCGCGGCCGCGGCGACGTAATCGGCGTCCTCGGCGTCAAGCACGCTCTCGGCTGTCTCGTCGTCGCGGTCCTCGCGCGGCTTAGTGTGCTCCTCCCGCAGCGCGCCGGCCTCATTGGTGAACGACCGCCATCCGTCGGTGGCGTCCTTGTCGACCGGGATCTCGACGTCATCGAGGACCTCGCTGTTCGCGAACAGCGTGGCGCAACCCTTGGCCTCGTCGGCGGTCAGTCCGACCGCCACCAGGTCCAGGCCGGCGCGAGGCATCGTCAGCCGCCCGGTGGAGCTGAGGTTGAGCACGGTTCCAGTCGGGGGTTCTTCGCTCTGCGTGGCTGACACCACGATCGCGGTGCCGGTCTTTCCGCTGTGCTGCTCGACCAGGTCGAGCAGCTGGTCGACGACCTTCCGATCCGCAGTCCGGTCGGCATCAACCAGCAGAAGCCGGGCGGGCCACACATCGTCATCGGCTTTGCTGCCGCGGCCGGTTGCCACGTCGACCTGTTGCGCTTCGGCGCGGTCGATCATCGCCACGGCATCGGCGACGGCCTCCGCGGCAGCGTCACCGGACGCGTCGTGGTAGCGGACCCGCTCGGGGTTCAGCCCGGCGACTTCGCTGGCAACGCCGATGCAGTCGACCGTGACGCCGGCCGACCACGGGTTCAGCGCGAGTTCTGCCGCGAGGTACCGGGCGAAGTCGCGCGCGTAGGTGGCGTCTCCCGTCAGGTTGATCGCGGCGAGGTCCTCGCAGTTGAGCAGCCACACGCGGTCATCGTCGCTGGAACCGATCGTGACCAGGAGCGGGTAGGGCGCAGGCTGGTCCTGGTCCAGGTCGGCGGGCACACCGGCAAGGCCATCAGCCGGGCACACCCAGTGCAGCCGATCGTCGGTGCCTTCCCATGGCTCGGGCAGGGAGCTCGGGCTGCTCAGGTGCACCACGATCTGTGTGGTGCCGAGTTCAACCGCGGCGACCGGCGGCAGTGCCAACCCGGCGTCTGTGGCGTGGGCCGCCAGACTCCGCAGCAGCGTGTCCATCTGCTCGACCGTGGGAGCCGACGTCGCACCGACAACGGTGATGGTCTTCTCGACCGGTGCCAGCTCGGGCTCCGGTACGGCGATCGTGCGCCCCGGACGGCGGGCTCGGAACTGGGTGCGACGACGCCGGCGCAGCGTGAGCCACGCCGAACCCGCCAGGATCGCGCCGGCGCCCGTGAGGCCGGTCAGCATCCAGGGCGCGCTGCTCGCGTGCTGTTGGTCCAGCTGGGCCTCGTGCGGAACGGTCTGCTGATCCGCGGACTGTGTCGGCGTCGGCGTGCTGTGCGTTTGCGACGGCGCTGGGGTTTCGTGCGTGGCCTTCGGTGCGGGCGCCTGATGGGTAGGAGCCGGGACCGCAGGTGGTGTCGCCGGTGCACTGTGTTTCGGTGCACTGTGTTTCGGTGCGGGCGCATGCTTTGGCGCCGTGTGTTTGGTGATCACGGGCTTGACGTGATCGCTGCTCGTTGAGCCAGGGATGACCAGCGTCCATCCTGCGCCGATCTGGTTGGGGTTGGTCAGGTGGGTGCCGCCCGGCTGCACGATCGCCTTCGAGGCCGCTTCGATCTCGGGGTATCGGTTGGCGTCGCCGAGTTGCTTTTGCGCGATCCCGGACAAGGTCTGCCCGGCGTGCACGGTCACGGTGTGCTCACTCGTTGACGTCTGCCCCGCGGGTGCCGGCAAGTGGAGGGTCCAGCCGGGTTTCAAGAAGCCTGGCTTGTTGCCCAGCACGTCGTGATTCAACGCGGCGATCTCGGTGTATCGCTCGCCCGAACCCAGGTGATCTCGGGCGATGGACCACAAGGTTTCTCCGGGTTGCACCGTGTGTTTGACCGTGTGGGTGGCTGCCGGCGTGGTGGCCTGCTGCCCGTGGCTCGTGCCCTTGGCCTGCGGGGCGGACTTGCTGCCCGGGTGGGCGACAGAGGAGGCCGTCACGTTCTGCGACGCGGGCAGCGGGGCGGCGTTGGCCAGCTGAGCGGTGACCGGCGAGGCGGTGAACAGCAGAATGGCCATGCCGACCATGCCCTTGGCGGCCGACTGCGGCATGCGCAGGCCGGGCAGCTGCGGTGCTCGAACTCCTCTCGCGCGGGCGAAGATCTCCAGCACGATCGACACCGTCAGGAACGCCCATGCCACCCAAGCGATGACTTTGACGGCAGATAGGGCGAGAGTGCCGTCGTCGGGGTTGGTCAATGCGGTCTTGATGCCGTCGAGCGTCGGCACCGACAGGTGCGCCGGGCTGGCTCCCACGGCAAGCAGCACCAGGGGCAACCCGATGATGATGCCCAGGATCAGCAAGGTGGCGAACAGTCCGGCGAGCCGGGCGCGGATGCCTCTCATCGGGCTACTCCATTCTGCGCGCGGATCAGACGCGCGCTGCTGTGGCCGGTGACGTGCAGGCTCCCGATCCCCATGACCGACAGGAACTTGGTCTGGTAGTTCTGCGAGGTCGTCACCACCAAGGTGTCGTTACTCGTGACCGCAACCGTGCCGTCTACTCCGGCCGCTGCCAGGTAGCTGCGGGCAGCGGCTGCCGCTGCATTGGTGTCGATCTGGGCACCCTGGCCCTCGACAGCGGGCCCACCGAGGACCTGCTCGCCGCCTGCACGTGCGGCCTGGCCGGCCACATCCCGGGCGCGCTGCTGAGCAGCGACCTGCCCGCCGAGGTCGACGGCCAGACCTACGAGCACGATCATCACGAAGGCCGCCGCGGCCATGAAGATGGTTACCGAACCGCGTTCGCGGTCGAGTCCCTGATGCTGCTTCTTGCCCATCTGCATCATCTCTCCCGGTATGTGTCGAGCGGGCTGGTCATCGTCTCGGTGATCGTCATCGACCCCGGAACACCAGGCACGGACACGTCCGACAGGTCGACAGTGCAGCGAACCGTCGCCCGGATGGTGGCCGGCGTCCCCACCGGAGCGGCGAAACCGGAGGCGTCGACGTCGACCTGTTGCGAGATGCAGTGCAGGCCCTGTGATGTCAGGCTTGCCGCCGCACCACTGGCCCCGCTGCCCTGTGCGGCTCCTTCGGTCCGTTCCAGTGATGCTGTCCGGGCGGCTTCGGCTGCTGCTGACTGCACCGCTTGGTGCGCCATCGCGACCCGGCCGCCGAAGATCACCAACAGCACAAAGAGCATGAACGCTGGCACCGCGATGGCTGCCTCGATGGCGGCCGAGCCCTCCTCCGGATCGCGACGGATGCGTAGCCAGCTCATCGGGTGAGCCTTTCCACCGGCACCGTGGCGCTTTGGTGCACCGTGATGGTCCAGCCAGGGATGATGCTCATCGAGGTCCCACTGACGGTGACCGTTGCCCGGTTTCCGGAGCGGCCGCCGCTGACGTGGACGCCGGCGAGGACATCGCTGCCACCGGCATCGCTGACGAAAGAGGCAGCATCGCTGATCCCGGCCGCCGCGGACCCGTTCTGCGCACCGGCAGTGCGTGCACCTTCTTGTGCCGCAGCGATCGCGACGGACCGTGCATGGAACCAGAGTGCGGCTTGCATGCCCAGGAACATCACCGTGAAGAGCGCAGGCAGGAGCACAATCATCTGGATGGAGCTCGATCCGCGTTCGCGTTCCGCCCCGACTCGGCGACCGAGTCGGGTGCGCAACAGCGTGACGATCCTGGTCATTGGTCTGTCCGGTCCGTCTACTTGATGTCGCCGGACTTGCTGCGGACATAGGCGGTGATGGCTGTCACGACGATGCCGGCGATCGCGATCACGGCAACCGCCCAGACAACGGACTCGATCGAGACCGAGCCCTCCTCCTGGTTGTCACGCATGGTGATGCGGGCCTCGTCGAGGCTGTTCTGCATGCGTGCGCCGAGAGTGTGCAAAGTGGCGATGAGCTGAATCATGGTTTGTGCCTTTCTTCTAGTTAGTGGCCGGTGGCCCGGTGTGGTGACGGTTCAGTTCGGTTGGTCTGGTGTGGCGGGGCAATAGGTCCGATCAGCTGCCACCCCCGACTACTCGCAGCAGCGCCGGCGCGATCAGCAATGCCATGAAGATCACCCCGAGCAAGCTCATCGGGATGCTCATCCGTTCGCCTACCTCGTTGGCCTTGGCGAGTTCGGAGTTGAGCATCGCGGTCCGCATCGAAGCCGAGCGGGCGCGCAGCTGGGTGTAGATCTGAGTTCCTTCCTCCCCGGACAGCCGCATGATGTCGGCCAGGTCCTCCAGCTCGGTCAAGCCGAGCTCGTGCCCCAGCGCCCTGATGGCCTCCCAGGGCGCCTCGCCCGACCACCGTGACCGGGTGAGTTCTTCGCTCAGCCTGCGGAACACCCAGCTGTCGCCGACACCCGCCGCGACTTCCATCGCCTGCCGGGACCCCGACCCTGAATTACGTTCCAGCGCAACAAGATCGATGTACGCGCCCAGCGCCCGGTTAAATTCGTCTCGGGCTTTCTTGGCGTCGTCGCGTGCGTTGTAGTCGGGCAGGAAGAACATCACCCCGGCGAACACGAGCGTCGCAACGACCGGGATGACGAACGGCAGCCGCAGTCCGATCACCGCGAAGAAGCTCATCAACAACGGCGGGACAACCAGGCCGAAAAGGGCGAACAGAACCTTCTCGCCGTAGAAGCGGGTCAGCGGCATCCGCAGCAGCGCCAGCTCCCTGTGTGGGGTGCGGGCCCACGCGCCGGGCGGGAACGTCTTGAGCGCCCACTGCCCGACCCGCTCACGCGTGTCCGCCGGCTGCGCGGTCGTCTCGGCACGATCACGGACGCGACGCGGCTGGTCCGGGGAGAGACGTTCCAGGGCGTCCCCGAGGTCAGGTTGAGCAGGCACCAGCCGCCACACCAGCAATGCCAGGCCGAGGCCGATGAATCCACCACCGACCAGCGCCAGTTGCAGTCCCGTGATCATGCTTTCCATCCCCCAGTCTGCATCCCGATGAAGCGTGGGAGAGCTGCGCCGCGGGTCATCGTGCGCATCCAGATCAAGGTGGCGACGTAGGCGCTCAACAGCACGACCAGCAGGATTTGCCCCAAGGGTGATCCGTACGGTGCGACGTAGCGTCCCGTGAGTGCCAGGAACGCCAGCACCCCGACGGTGATCAAGGTGATCCAGCGGGCTGTCGCGCGAGGCTTGGCGCGGTCGGCCTCGATCTGCCTGCGTGCCCGCACATCGGCAGCCACCGACTCGGCCAGTGATTCCAACACGTTGGCCAGGCCACGCCCGCGGCGCCGAGCCCCGAGAATCAGGTTGGCGGCCACCAAGTCTCCTGTGGCGTCGTCGAGGTCGTCGGCGAATGCCCGTAGGGCGTCTTCAGTACCCCATCGGGCGCCGAGTCGCGCGACGAGCCTGTTCACCTCCGGGCGTATGGCGTCCGGCGTCGACCGCAACGTTGCGATCAATGCCTGCTCGAGGCCGACACCGGCCGTGAGCACCCCGGACAGTGATCGGGTCCACTCCTCCATCGCTTCGAGCCGCTCGATTTCGGAAGCCGCGCGAGGTGCAGTCAGCAGCATCGGAAGTCCGACGATGATCGCGGGCACCGCGAGGATCGCGATGAACCATCCCGTGACGACCGCCACGATGAGACCTGCACCAGCCCCGACCAGCAATAGCACCCGGGTTCTAGGGGAGATTTGACCCAGCCGTGCCACCAAGGGGAGGTGCGTCCAGGCTGGTGCAGGTGGCTTCTCTGGCGCGGGCCGCACACCCAGCACAGCGCCCAGCACGCCGGCCACGATGAGCGCACCGGCCAGGCCAGAGACCAGGGCGGTCATGAGGTTTCGCCTCCATGGATCCGGCGCTCGTTCTCGAAGGCGCGAGTGTCGAATCCGTGCTCATCCAACACCCCTCGGATGTGTTCCGGCAGCACGCTGGCGACCGCCGGCCCGCCAAATTTCGGCCGGAACACATGCTGGGTCGCATATCCGGTGGCTTCTTCCCCAGGCTCGACCGAGACGATCTCAGAGATCCATCGCTGCGGCCGCTTTTCCTGGTCGGTCCCCTCCTGGGCACCGGGCTGGTAGTGCAGCTGCACGATCAGGTCGATGTGTCCGGCCACCGCGCTCACCGCGTACCCGTCGGAGATGTGCGCTCCTGCTTCCATCGCGCAGGTAACCAGCTTCCTGATCGCGGCTTTCGCGTTGGCCGCGTGGGTGGTGCTGATGGACCCGGCGGTCGACTGCATCGCTTTGATCATCGACAGGATCTCCGGGCCACGGACCTCGCCCACGATCGTGCGTCCGAGCATGAACCGGAAGCTGTCGATGAGCAGGTCGTCGAGGGTCACTTCGCCGGCCTGTCGGCCGTTGATGCCCACCTCTCCCGATCCCGGTCGGGACTCGAAGGCGATGACGCGCTTGTGCCGGGGCATCTCTTCTAGGAAGAGCTCGTACTCCGTCTCGAAGGTGCCGATCTTTTCCCATGGGTCGATCGACGCACACAATCCGCGCACCATGGTTGTCTTTCCTGCGCCCTGCGGGCCGGCGACGATGATGTTGAGGCGGGCCTTGACGGCTGCTTCGAGGAAATCGGCTTGCAGGTCGCTGAGCATCCCGGTCGCGGCCAATTCCCGCAGGTCGGTGTCGCGCACGCGGTGCCGGCGGATCACCACCGTCGGCCGGTTGGTGCTCCAGCAGGCTGCGGCAAGCCGCGCTCCTCCAGGCAGGTTGATGTGCAGCCGGGGTTGCGCCTCGGAGAAGGGTCGCCCGCTGCCGGATTTGCTGCCGAGGAACGTGAGGAACTCGATCAGTTCCTCGTCGCTCTCGGCGACCGGTGGGCCCGGTTCGATCCGGCCGTCGCTGTGCAGCAACAGCACGTGATCGTGACCATAGGCCTCGATGTTCTCCACGGTCTCGTCGTCGACCAGCGGCTGGAACCGTCCCAGCCGGAAGAGTGCGTTGAAGATCGCGTCGGCCATGTCGTCTTGTTGGTCCAGGGACCAGGACTGGCGCCCGGCCGAGACCGCCTCAGCGGCCTCGCTCTCCAGCAGCTCAAGGATGATCGAGCGGCCGAGTTCCTCCTGGGCTTGCTCATCGAGCGTGCGGTCCTTGCCGATCGCTGCACTGAGCTGTTCTGATGCCTGGCTCCGGAATGCCGCGACCAGCCCCCAGTCGATGCCGTCGTGCGCGTTCGCGCCGGTTTTGCGTCGTCGTGCCGATCTGCCTGCTTGACGCCCTCGACCGGCATCGGTCGAGTCGTCATCCGATCGTGGTTGGTCGACTGCGTGAATGTAGGCGGGGCGGTCATGCGACTCCTCTCCCAGCGAAAACGATGACCGCGCCCGGCCGGTCTTCGGCTTATCCGTGTCCGCGCCGTCGTCGCCGGCGAAGAGCGGCAAGGAGGTGGGGTCTGTCGGGTCATCCGGATCGGACACCCAGGGGTTCGACTGGGTCATGCGGGGCTCCCTACATTCTTGGTGACCTCAAGGTCGGCGCGGTTGCTTTCGATCGCTGCCTGGATCGCTGCCCCGGTCGCGCGCAAGCCGCGCACCAGGCCGGAGTTGTCGAACTTGCGCGGTCGGTTAGCGCCGGTGGAGAACACGGAGGCGCCAGCGGCATCCCACGGAACGCTCTCTATGACGGGCAGTCCGAGGACCTTGCGAACTTCTCGCGCGCCGTATGGCTGCCCCTCCCCGATCAGCAGGGTGCCCAGCCGGGGCAAAGAACCGATCTTCTCGAACTCCTCGCGCAGTGACTCGGCCCAGGACCTGGCACCCGATAGCGCCGGCAGGGTTGTCCGCATCGTCAGCAACGCCAGATCTGCGCCCATCATCAATGGCCCCGGCGCGCCTTCCAGGCCGAGTCGGCCCGCGTCGACGATGACGTCCTGACCGTTGCGCCCCAGCCCGCGTAGTGCGCTCGTGAGGGGGCCCCACAACGTCGTCAGGCTGCGCGCTTGAGCGTGGCTGCGGACCCCGGGAAGCAGCAGCGCGTTCGAACCCGGGATGGGCACCATCTGAGACCACAGGGACTGCGCCAGGTTGCCTTCGCGGTGCGCCACCGCCAAGTCGATGAGACCGCCAGAGTGGGCGACCTCACCGTGGAAGTAACCCGCCAGGAGTCCACTGCCGCCAGTCGGGTCTGCCTCGACCAGCACAGCTGGACGCGGCCAGGTCAGCGTCAAGCCCAGGGCGGTAGCCGTCACGCCGGGCGATCCCGAGGCTGAGGTGAGAACGATGATCGCCATGGCTCAGTGTTCTCGCGAGTCCAGGACGAGAGCGACCTTTCCAGTGGCAGCCATCGATGCCACGTCGGGCGCCTGGTCCTCGGGGACCAGCACGTCCACCACTTTCTGCCCGTTCGAGCCGCCGTTCGAGACGCCGACTACGGTCGCGGCGACGTCCGTGGGTATCGAGTCGGCCTTGTACTGCCCCTGCTGGCCAGGTGTCAGCACGATCCGGACATCGTCGCCGTTCTCCAGCCCGTTGGCCGGAAGAGCACCGGACGCCAGGCTGATCCCGACCTCGCTCTGACCTGCACCCGGCACCACGCTCGAGGTGATCTCGTCACCGGTGACCAGCCCGCCCGCGGCGATGTCCATCGCCGCGCGTTTTCCGACCACATTGTTCAGTTCGGATGCTGGCAGCGGCTTCAGCCCGGGGTCCACTCCCACGCGGACGATCATCACGTCACCACGAGTGATCACCTCGCCGCGGTGCACCGTCGATCGCACCGCGAGGACTTCCTTCGCGGAGTTCATCGACGTGAAAGCCATCACGGCCAGCAACGCCCCCAAACAGACCGCAGCCACCGATGCGGCGATAAGCAGTGGTCGCCGGCGCATCTTCGGCGGCGGCGCCACGGTGTCACTCGAAGCCGCGGGTCCGATCGCGTCCTCGGGATCCTTGGTCCCCCGGTCGCGGCGGCGCGCGCTGCGCTGCTCGTCTGTTGGTGCAATTGCCATGGCTGCTGTCTCCCCAGTCAGTCCGTGTTCCGTTGGATACCGCTCACTTCGTGAGCACTTGGGCCTCGCCGATTCGAATGGTCGTTCTGCGGGCCGTGGTGACCGGGATCGTGCCGGTCTGACCGATGCCAGACCAGGTGATCGTCCAGTAGCTCGTCGCCGTAACCGTGTAGCTGCCCTGCTTGGTGTATTCGTTGTGCCCGCACGTCGGGGACTTCGCCTTGCCTGTCGCTGCGGTGTACGGCGTGCCCGGACCATCGCAGGTGATGGTCTGACCGTCGCCCATGTTCCACACGACGCGGTCGACCTTGCCGATCGCTGTCACGGTGTATCCAGCTGCGGAGACGCTCTTGGTGATCGGCCCGAAGGTATTCGGAGTCGGATTCTTCACCCACATCCATTGCGGCAGCCCGACCAGCCCGACCTTGCCCGGCTCGTTACCCGGGACGATCCCGATCGTGATCGCCTTCAATCCCATCGCGGCCACCGCTTCGCGCGCCAACTGCACCGGGTCAGGCGGTGCCTTCGGCCCATCCGGCTGCGTCGCAGACCAGAAGAAGAACCGAGACGTAATCAGGTCGCATTGGTAGATCGTGCCGTCTTTGTGCCCCTGCCACGCGGGGTCAGACTTCGCCGGTTGCGGCTTGGCAACGCTCACGTAGCACTGCTTCGACGGCGACCACCACGCATCGCCCTTGGAGCACGGAACTTCCTTGCCAGTCACGCTGCTCTCGCACTTTCCCTTCCCCTTTTTGGGCGGCTTCTTGCCTGGCGGGGTAGGCGTCGGCGGACCTGGGCTCGGCGGCTGCGTCGGTGGAACCACTACGCGGATCACGCAGGTCTGTGAGGTGGGATCCCACACGCTCCCGGGCGGGCACTTCACTCCGCCGGCAGCGTGCGCAGCTGGGGTCGCGAGTCCGACGAACGCAACCGAGACCCCAGCCGCAAGTGCACCCGCTCGTGTGCGCGTCAGCATTTCCCGAGGACTTTCTCTGTGGTGACGTACCACTTGAATGTCTTGGGATCCTGCGTGACGCCGTACCGGTACTCCACTCGGTGAGGCGCACCGGACGGCCTCGACACAGGCTTGCCAGACTTCTTCACCAAGTGGAAGTTGGTTCCGTCAAGGCACGCATTCACGCGATAAGTCGCGGGATCGGTGGTGCTCGACGCCACCGGGTGCAGAACTCGGAAGGAGCCCTCTCCTGTTTCGCCCCGCTGCCGTTCGGCACCGATGTTGTACTGCCATTGCGCGAGCTGCTGGCCGCGCGCGACGAGATCAAGACTCGTCAAGTCGCCCTTCGGGTTGGTCTCGAGAACGTCGACCTTCTTCCAGAACGCGACCACCGCCGCGGTGGCCGCTGCCTTCTTCTTCGCCAATGGGTCAGCGCTCGTTGTTGTGGACGAGCTAGCCGGCTTCGGAGGGGTCGTTGACGACTTGGTGCCGGGAGACGGCGTGGCGGTCGTCGATGGCGCCTTGCCGCCGTCGCTGCTCCCGCACGCAGAGGCCAGCAGCACGCTCCCCATAGCCAAGGTCGCGCCTGCCATCCGCATCGCCTTCGTCATGTCGGTCTCCTTGTTGTCTCGCCTGCCAGAAGGTCCGTTTGAGGGGTCCTGGCGGTCACGTCGGCTCAAATCGATGCACTTACACTAGTGCATTATGACTTTTGGAAGGTGCTCGTCCACAACCTCGTGTCGCTCTTGTGCCACCAGAGCCTCCCTTCCGCGCGGCGTCATGGGTTCCGCCGCCTCTTCACCCTGCCTGAGCACGATGCGCCGGCCGTCGAATAGCCACCGGTGATGCGCGCCGAAGACGCTTGGCCAGCACCTCGGCGTGCTCCGCCGCAAGGATCAGGTCGTTCCATTCGTGGAGTTCTGCGCGGGACGCCGACCCCAACCGCAGTTCGAAGGTCTCGCCCTCGCGCCGCCACGTTCGGGCGAGCTGCCGTGAGCTGGTCCGCAAGATCAGGCTGCAACGGCATCGCCACGCAGATCTGGTCGTCGTCGCTGCGAACCACCATGACGTCGTCCACGGCGATATGCCGCAGAACCTGGATGACGATGTGCGGGTAGCAGCCTGCCCACCGTGGAATGCGGATGGCGTCCTGGATTGCTGATGCAGCGCCCTCCCCCCTGGAGTGCGCGCCAGCTGTTCGACGACATGCTCTAGTCCCTCCGGCGCCTTCCCCGAGAGGGAACGCCGTGCTATGCAGTGCCCGTGAGGCACCACTTTTTTAGCTCAGGACTCCGGCCGAAACATCAGGCGCAGAGCCGATCTCACCTACGTGAGCGGCAGCGAGATTTTACCCCGCACAGGTTCGATCGCGCTATGCGCGCAGAGCCTCGTAGCGCCCTCATCACCGGCGCGAGCGGGGGCATCGGCAGCGCCCTTGCACGATGTCTCGCTGGCACCTATGAGTCCTTGATTCTCGTTGACACAGATAGGAATTCGCTCGATGCACTGGCCGCGGAGCTGCCGTGTGAAGCGGTGGTCGCGCCGTTGGACGTCACGGCCACGGACTACCGACACGACCTCGCAAATTGGGTTGAAAAAGCACCGGCTCTTGACTGTGTCTTTACCTTCGCGGGCGTTATGCATACAGGAACGGTGCTCCAGAGCACCTTCGAGGACTTGGTGCGAGTCATCGACATAAACCTGATCGGCACAATCGCCACCGTGCACGCATGCCTGCCGTACCTCGAACGCGGCTCCAGCATCGTGACCGCGTCCAGCGCGATCGAAAGCATTGCGGTTCCCCGCCACGCGTCGTATGTCGCCAGTAAGGCGGGTGTCTATGGGTTTACTCGCACCCTGGCCAACGAGCTGGATCAGGACGGCGCTGGGGTCCGCGTCAGTACGGCCCTCATCGGCGGCGTGCATACCGACATCCTGCGCAACGGCAGCTTCGCCGAGAACGAGAATCCAACGGAACGGGTGGCCAGCTTCGACCGCCGCGTCGCACGGTCGTCGGCAGACGACATCGCTCGCGCTGTCGTGCGCGGCCAGCAACGCGGCTCGCGCATCATTTACGCCGGGCCGGATTCCCGGGTTGCGGCTCTGCTTGCGCGCGCCGCTGGTCGTTACACTCGACTTCCGCGTATCTGACGTTGGGGGTGCAGCGATGTCCGGGCCTGAATGGTGTCTTGTCGAGACGTTCGGCCTCAAGCCACCGACGCTGGTCGGCCTTGGCTCCAGGCCCCGGAGCATGGTGCCGTTGGACAAGTTTTTTGCCCGTAGCCGGACGTCCCTGGCCATGGCGCACAGGGCTCTCGAGCACGTCACTGCGGCCGCGCAGCCATACGATGTGACCACTTCCGCCGGCCGCCGGTGTCTGGCTCATCCGCTCAGCGCGTACGACGGCCAGGTGAACGGCGCCTGGCTATGGCTGGGAGGCCCGGGCGACGCTGGGCCAGCCCTCCCGCATGACATCGCCGGCGCGTGGTATTTCAATCTCAGCAGCTTCGAGGTAGCCGGATCCGACGAGCTGCTCGATCTGTACCGCCAACCCGTGGAGCAGCGGCGCACCAAGCGAGCCATGGGTGAGGCCTTCACTCGACTTACTGCCGGACCGGATGCCTCCGAGGCGTTGGCCAAGATCGTGCAGTCCGAGCCCGGCACCGAACACCAGGCAATCTGGACAGTCGTCTGCGACGACGGCGATCGGCGCGCAGCCCATTTTTCCTGCCGAGCGTTGCGGCACGATACCCAGGACGGCCCACAGATCGTCCTACACGGCATCACCCACGACATCGGCCCCGCGGACGACGTCCCGCAGGCACCACACCTCGCTGTCCTTGAGCGTCGAGTTCTGGACGCTGCCGCCGAATCGGGCACTCATCGCGCGATCGTCGATGTCCGCACCGGCCACATCATCCAGTGGGTCGATTCACCGCCCTCGTCGATCGACTGGGCCGTGCCGGGCATCGACATCTTCCATCCAGACGATGCCGAAGTGGTGCACAATCTCAACCGCCTGGTCGACGGCGCGGTCACACGGTCGATCCGCCTGCGAGGCACTGATACAGAGTGGGCGGCCGTCAACGTGACCAGTCAACCGATGCTGCTGGACAACTCGACGACAGCCGCGCTCTGGACGATCGACGTGAACTCTTCGGGCAGCTAAACCCCGCGCCGCCGCCGAGACTCTTCTAGCGCGTCACGTAATACCTTCAGGCGGACGTCGAGCACACGGGCCAGCGGCGTCAGTTCCGCGTCAGCCGGCATCCTACTGAAGGCCCCTGCCTCCCACCGGATATATGTCGCGGCCGCCAAGTGCGCGCGACGCGCAGTCTCTCGCGAGCCGTAGCCGGCCTCCAGCCGCAGCAGCCGCAAATCGGCTGGCCCGTCGGCATCCACAAGTAGGTCCGCAATCCGGACCCCGAGAACCTTCGCGAGCTTGCTGAGGATCGCCGGCGTCGGCGTGGACGTACCCAGCTCCCAGCGGGACACCCGCTCTCCCCCAGCAACGCCAATCCGGTTAGCCAGCTGATGCTGGGTCAAACCAGCGTTCACCCGGGCGTCACGCAGCGCTTCCGCACGCAATGGTGAATGACCGGACACGATGGGATCGTATTCGTTTGGTGCGCCCTCGCACGGGTTGGGTCGTCACTCGTTGGTTGGACCGGTGACCGCTGCGCTGGAGCTTCGTCGACATCCGTTGGGCACCGGCTGAGCAGACTTCGGGTTCTCCGCTGCCAAGTCGTCGCGCTTTCACCTTTGTTCCAGTGACCAGGGGCCGAAGTATTCGGCGCGATGCGAGTAGCCATTGACGGTCCACGAGGCCGTCGACCACATGCCCACAAATCTCCATCCTCGCGTGTGACCGCCAGAGGCGCCATCTGTCCTTATGTAACTTGAAAGGAGAACAGTATGCCTACCCCCACAACACCCCGCCGCCAGTTCGAGACGCTGTCCGACGCGGCTGAGCGGACCGGCCTGAGCATCCGAACCCTGCGTCGCAGAATCGCCGCCGGCCAACTGCCCGCCTACCGCAGCGGACCTCGCGCACTTCGCGTTGACCCTGCCGACGTCGATCGGCTCATGGTCCTCATTCCAACGGCGTAACACCTCATATGACTCGCGCACAAGACAACCTGATGGTCGCGTTGCCGTGGTCCTCGTCGACGATCGAGTCGACATCTTGGTGGACAGACTGCCGGCCCGTCCCCGTAGCCTCAGTTCGATCGTCCGGCAGATCGCGGCCGGGATGACGTGCGCTGTCCTCCACTGCAGAAATGACACGAACGGTTCGTCGCCGACTACGGTCCGAGATCTGAACGAACCGTGCAACAACGTTCCGCAGACCTGGTCAAGACCTGGTCAGTGGTTCGGCATGGCTGTGACTCCTAAGGACGACCACCATCGTCCGAAAGTTGCTGCCTACCGCCCAGATAGACGCACCGTGTCCGGCTCAGAGGGCGCGCGGATCTGCCGAAAGCCGGACGCCAGTTGAACTTGATCAACACCGCGACCGCCAGGGTTCGGACGCAGCGCCTCGCCTCGTGATGGGCGAGCGCCTCTCGCGTCCAATAGGGTGACGTTGTCTTGCCGCTCATCGCGTTGAGCCTGGCATTCAGCGCGTTGATGGAGAGTGCTGCCTCGCGCGACACCCAGCCCGGCCTCGATCCACGGGGTCATCAACGCGTCCCCTAGCCGACGAGTCCGTTCGTCGGCGCCTGGTCGTGCCGCCAGTCGTTGGGGAGGTCGAGCGGTGCGGTCCGCTCTGTCACCCGGTCCCAGTCGCCGTCACGATCAGGAACGCGGATTGCCGGACTTGTCTGCAGAGCTGTTCGGCCTGCAGACGCTGCCATGCGCCGGTAGTGTGACGGGACCACAGGGTGTTCAGGTGTCCGGGGGGTGTTCGATGTCGGTGCCGTTGACGGCCGCCGATCCACAGGGCCGCGACGAGCCGACCGTGCTGCAGCAAGCTGTGCGGCTCTTGGTCCTGCTCGATCGCTGTGGCCTGCCGACGGTGCCGGCCGATCCGTCCGGCACCGTCGCGGTGCTGCGCGCGGAGATGCAGCTGCAGGCGCTCGACTTCTGGTTGCGCAACCCGGACTACCTGGCCGGCGAGCTGATGACGAAGGTCGAGAACGGCGAGCTCGGCGCTTCCTATCTCCAGGTCGTCGAGGACCTCCTGGAGGGCCAAGAGCCGGACCTGCACTGGTATCCGATGCCGCGCTGGTTCCATGGTGCATACGAAGTGATCGACGACGCGTTCTCGGTGCTGAGCGCCTACGGGCTCGCCGTGGTGCGCCGTGTCGGCAGCGCCAAGAGCACCGCGCGCAGCCAGTTCTTCCTCACCGAGGCTGGTCGAGGAGCGGTGGAGGAGCTGAAGAAGGACCCGCTGCTGTCGTGGTACATCGGCCAGGCCGAGCTGGTGAAGCTCGTCGCCGGTAACGACAACGGCTCCACGCTCAAAAAGCGGCAGTACCAGCAGGCCGAGTACGCCTCGACGAAGCTCGGCACGAAGATCGCGCCGATCCACGCCGGCGTCGCAGCACGATTGGAGATCGCCCAGGCAGCCCAGGCGAACGAAGGCGGGACGGACGCCTCGACGTCACCCGCGGAAGGAGACACATGAGCACGCTCGGTGACGCTGTCGTCGAGGTCCTCGAGCGCCACAAGAAGGTGATCGCGAAGGACCGCGTCGAAACGATCCTGACCGACGCCGCGGTCTCATCGACCGCCTCAGCCGGTGTTCCGGCACAGCTGCGGATCAGGCGAGTTCACGTCTCCGGCACTCGTGAGTTTCAGCAAGGCGAGGGTGAAGACGCTACCGATGTGACCGCCCCGATCGACTTGAACTGGACCCCGCTCGACGGCGTCAACGGAGTCGGCAGCGAGCGGAACCTGCGCGGCAAGTCCTCCGTAGTGCACTTCGCGACATGGGCTTTGACCGGGCGCAGCCACCTGCAGGCCGACGTCGAGTCGTGGATCGACCACGTGTCGGCTGAGCTGCTGGTCGACGGTGTGCCCCTGTTCGTCGAGTTCGACGTCGCCGACGGCGTGCCCACCGGATCGATCGAGGTCGAGTCCGGCGGACGGCGCACCCAGATCGGCAACTTCTCCGACGGCAATGAGTTCGAGTCGCTCGTGGGGTCAGTGATGCTGGGCCGGCTACGGCTCGACCCAATCCCAACGTTCTCCAAGGACGGGATCTCGCACACGCACACATGGCCGACGTACGCGAGCTCACTGACGGTGCGAGCCGACCAGCTCGACCCGATCCTCGGCCCGGACATCCACCTGAAGACCAAGATCCTGCAGATGTTCGTCGGCACGAGCTGGGCCTCGATGGACGCCCAGATCACCAGGGCCCTGAATGTGCTGTTGTTCGAACGCGGCGAACATGAGCAGCGGGTCCGCACGACCAGCACCCGGGTGCCGAGCAGCGCTCTCGGCGATGCCGAGGACCGGGTCGCGCGCGCTTTGGACGCGCTCACGCTGTTCGACGCGGACGAGCCGGACGTCGACGCGGTCTACAACCTCGCTGCCCGTGCTTCCGAACGCGCTCGTGAAGCGCGCGAGCTTGAGCTGCAGCTGATGGCGGCCGGCGCGGCGTTCACGCAGGCCAGGTCTCAGCTGCGCGCCGAGCAGCACCGCAAGCGCGCGGTCGAGGAGACAGCGGTCGCGCAGGCGCTGTTCAACGGAATGAAGCCGACCGCGTGCCCACGATGTGCCAGCGCGGTCACCGTTGAGGCCTATGAAGCAGAGGTCACCGACCACAACTGCTCGCTGTGCCACAACACCTTGCATCTCGACGTGGCCGTCGCCAGCAACGCGCCTACGCCGCACGAGCACGAGCCTGCCGGCGACGACCTGGACGATGAGGTCGAGGACCCCCAGGATCCGCTCCCCGCCCTCACCGAAGCCGTCACAGAGGCCGACGCGGCAGTCTCGAAGCTCCGCGAGGATTACCAGGCAGCCGAGAGTGCACGCGTGAACGCTGAGGCGGAGGCGAACACCGCCCGCGCGAGCCTCGATCGAGCCCGCGCACGCACCGCGGCCACCCAGGAACTCATCGCTGCCCAGGCGACCCTGGACGCTCTCGAAGGTCTCGAACGCCAGGTCGAACCCGAGGGTCCCGACGAACCTGACGCGGAGACGTCGGAGCGCGACGAGAAAATCTTGGTGCTCGACACGGCCTCGGAAGTCGTCAAGGGATGGGTCAAGCGCGACCAGGACCCGATGCTGCTTAAGGTGTCCGAGGCGATCGCCGACCTCGCCCGCAGGTTTGGGGTCTCCACCCTGGAGTCGGTAAGCATCAAGGGCAACGGCAACATGGACATCGTCAAGGGCGGCGTAAAGGCGACCTACAGCGCCCTGACCCACGGTGAGAAGCTCCGGATCAAGTTGTCCACCGCAATCGCCCTCATCCAGGTCGGATTCCGAGATAACGTCGGTCGCCATCCCGGGCTGCTGTTCGTCGACTCACCCGCCGCCGAGGAAATACCGGAGTCGGTGCTGCGAACTATGCTCGAGGCGATGATCGAGGTCGCTGCGGAGACCGAGCTTCAGATCGTCGTCGCGACTACGCACGCTGCGACGCTCAGCGACGTCCTCGACGCCGACCACCTTCTCGTCGCGACCGGCGACGACTACGTGTGGTGATCATGGCCCGCCCGACAGCCGTCAGCCGAGGGGCGCCGGGTCGGGCAGCGGCTACATCCGAGAGGTGACATGCTCGCCGGATCACTGCGTCATCCGTGGCACCAGGCACCGTAGGGCCGAACATGCACGACGCGATGGGAGGAAGACCGTGGCAGGCGAGCTGGACCCCGCGACCATCGCCGGAACCTTGCTCAGACACCTCACCGGGGCGGAGCCCAGATCCGACCTCGTCGACATCCTCGGCGGTTGGGACGCCGTCGAGGTGCTCGCTCCCACGCTGGTCAACGAGCCGCTCCTGAGGCCGACGCTGAGGCTCCTGGCCCGTGGCATCGCCAAGGCCCACGCTGGCGAAACCAATGCCGGAAACGACGCCGGGGCAATCGTTGCCGCGCTCCGGCCGGCGGCCGCCGCGCTTGCCGACGCGATCACGGCCACGACCGACCCGGGCCTGTTCGAAGACACGTTGGGCAGCATCTGCTCGGACGCTGATCTCGCCGACGTGGTCGGCGGCCAGGTCGCGGCCGCCTGCGTGGCGCTCGCCAGCCCACCGCGTTCCGGCACCACGACGCCTACTGAGGCCGAGGTGCTGCGTCATGCGGTGGCTCTGGAGTCAGCGACTCGCCTGGCGCTGCTCGGACACGGCACCCGCCACGAGATCCTCGCGACCTTAGCGAAGGTGAACGAGCCTCAGCCGTTGCGCTACGCCCGCGCTGTCGCGCGAACTGTCGAAGTTGCCTACGACCACTGGGACGCCGCCGGGGGAATCGACGACGTCGCCGACGTGCTCGACGTCCTCACGGGCGTCACCTCCGCGACGCGTGCGGCTCCAGCATCGAAGGAAGAGGCCCGAGTCCTCGCCGCCGCGGACGAGCAACTGCGACGCGAGATCGCGGGCGACGCCGCCTGGGCCAAGGCCCACACCGACGTCGCCCGCGCCGTCCGTACCGAGTCCGGGACCGAACTCGTTGCGCGTCTCGACGACGCGCTGGCGTCGCTGACGTTCGTCATCGCCCAGGGCGACCGACCCGATGCCGTGCTCCTGCAGTCCGCACTCGAGCTACTGCGCAACCTGCTGTCGTCGCTCAGCACCGACACCGGCCCGCAGGATGCCGAGGCATGGGCGATAACCCTCCACAGCGTCAGCGACGTGGCCGCTCGCGCACGTGAGCTGCTTGTCGACACCCACGGCCTCAGCCACTGGAGCGGCGACCGCAAGGTCGCCGTGCTCCAAGCGTGGGACCGGTTCGCGGCCGACCTCGGCTACCTGCGCGAGCACCTCGGCCGCGACAGCATCTACGATGCAGCGACGGTCATCGACGACATCTTCACGATCTACACGACGTCGAACGCCTTCGATGTGATCGCGCCCGGTCGCGGCGTCGACAACGTCGTCCGCATCATCCGACCGGCCATCTCGAAGGGCTTCGCTGCCCGCAGCGGTCTCCTGCGCAACCTCGTCGACCACACAGAGTCCATGCGCCGTCGCGTCGCCGCCCTCGATGCGCGCATCGAACTTGGCGACTTCGGACCCGAAGACGACGCGGATGCCACGGACCGCCTCGCCCAGGAACTCGCCGACCTCAGCGACCGACTCGCCACCGCTGACACGGTGCTCACAGCGGCCAAGACTAGTGCCGAAGCCGCAGTTGCGGAGCCGCCGGGAAAACCGCCTGAGCAGGAGCGACACGTCCCGCCCCTGCTCGCCGAGATGGTCGGCCTCGACGCGAACACGAGCCTGGACGCTCTCGATCAGGCGAAGCTCGACCAGCTCGCCGCCGCTCTCGCTGACCGGAGAGCATCCACCCTGCTCGAACCAGACCTCGTCGTGACCGCCGTCCGCAGGGAAATGCTGGAGAAACTGGCCGCGAGCGCCGACTTCACTGGTGACGTCGCAGACGCGGTCACCCTGGTTCTCGATCAGCTGATTCGGTTCGTCGCGACCCGACAGGGCGCGCAGCCGTCATGGTGCGAGTACCTGTTCAAGCCCGACGCGGACGAGGCCGACCTGCACAAGGACCTTTACGACTGGCTGATGCGCGGTGAGCTCTCGAGCGCCACCAACGTCGAGGTTCAGCAGGTCGGCGGTGGTCGTGTCGACCTGATGGTCACCTTCCCCGGGTTCCACCTCTACATCGAGCTCAAGGAGACCGCGACCCAGACCCCTGTCGAGGGCAAGGTCGACTACATTAAGCAGGCCGTGACCTACGGAGCCGCCGACGTTCGCATCGGATTCCTCGTCGTGCTCCGTTCAAAGGCGCCCAAGGCCACTTCGCCCCACCCCAACCTGCGCGACCTCGTCACGCACGCGGCTTTCGAGGTGACCCTCGATGCCGCGGAGAGCCACATCGTGATGCTCGAGGTGCCCGGCGACCGGACCGCACCGTCGCAGATGAAGAAGTAGCGCACGGACTGCCGCAGTGACGTGCCACGCCTTCGGTCGCGTCCTAATCGCGGTCCGACGCCGCGAATGCGGTCACCCAGCCTCTGACCGAGCCCCGGACAACGCAACGCGAGCCCTCCATAGACCGCCTGCCGCATAACGTGCGACTTCGGGGATCGGCCGCGATCAGTGCGTCCTACCGCCGCAAGGGCGAAGGCAGAGACATCGGATGCCGTGTCGTTGGCTCAGGGATGCCAGCATCCGACCGCTGCTCCCGCGTAGCCCGCCCAGATGGTCTCAAGTACAAACTGTACGTAGTGACGTTCTTTAGGGTTGTTGGTAATGCGCTTCGACTTCTTGTGCTTCTGACTGCCCATCGGCGGCTCCTTCCTTGAGCGCCGAAAACGACGCTCGCTGAGAAGGCGGACAAGCGCGAGGACCAGGACGGAGAGCACACCCACTGCAAATAGGAGGGGGTTGAACCCTCCGACACTGGCAGTCCTGAGCCAACGACCGCTCCACTCTATCCGCGAATGAGCAGGGTTCGGGCCAGAACGGGCTGATGTCGATCCAGCCCCACCGATTCCGAGATCCACCGCATCGCTCCGCGACCGCCCGCGAGCCGGACTGCCCCGCTCCGGATATCCCGCACCCGTTTGCGGTAGCGATCTCACTCCGAATCCGTCCTGCACCGTTCACCGGCGCGAGCGCGATAAGTCGAGAAGTCGGCGTCACTCCGCCGCCAGGTTTGTGTGGTGCCTCGGGGTCTGGGGAACGTAGCGTCGTTGGTGTCCGAGTGTCCGGCCCCGCGTTGGCGGCACGCGCCACCGGATGAGTCCCTGGTCGCCGCGAGGTGTCCCATGTCCACCACGACCATGTCGCCGTTTCAGCCGGCGACGATGTCGACCGCCCAATTGGCGGCAGTCTCCTTCCTCGCCCGCTACTCCGGACGAACGCACACGCTCTACGACTTCCAGCTACGGGAATGGTTCACCTGGTGCGAAGCCAACAGCCTGGAACCATTGACCGGCATCCAACGAGCCCACGTCGAGCTCTACGTCCGTAGCCTCGGCGAACGCGGGCTGATGGACTCCTCGATCAACACCATGATGCACGCCGTACGCGGATATTTCCGCTTCGCACATATCGACGGCCTCATCAGTTCCGACCCCGCCGTGTACGCCCGACTGCCCAAAATCCACCGCGACGAAACCCGCACCCAAGGACTCGACCGGCTCGAACTAATCCGGTTCCTACAGGTCGCCCAAACCATCACCGTCCACCACGGCGCCCTCGCGTATCTGCTCGGTATCAACGCGTTACGCGCCTCCGAAGCCGCCGCCGTCCGCATCGAGGACTACACCGACACCCTCCGCGGGTACCGGGTGCTGCACCTGGTCGGCAAGGGCAACAAGCCCGCCACCATGCCCCTGACCATCCCCGTCCTCCGAGTCCTGGAAGCATGCCGTGGTCAGCGCACCAGCGGACCCCTCATCCTGCGACCACTCTCCGGCAAACGGGTCGACCGCCGAGACGTCTACCGGATGGTCACCCGCATCGCTCATGCCGCCGCGATCCCGCGACACATCAGCCCGCACTCGCTGCGCCACGCCGCGATCACCAACGCCCTCGATGCCGGAGTCCCGTTACGTGACGCGCAAATCCTCGCTCGGCACGCCGACCCACGTACCACCGAGCACTACGACCGAGCCCGTGGCAACCTCGACCGCCACGGCGTCCACTTCCTCACTGCATACGTCGCCGGCGTCTGAACGATCGCGACCCCGGATCCGCCCAGTTATACCCGCCGTCCGTCAACTCGTCGCCGCTATAGACAACGCCTCATCGACAGTCAATGGCCGGGGTTTCGGCCATTGCACGCGAAGACCAACTGCACGTAAGGCGCACCTCGGATGGCGCCGATCCACACCGGACAGCTGTTGGTATCGGCAGCCCGCTTCATCGCTCCGGATAGCGCGCCCCTGGTACGTCTTCATCGCCATTACGATCATCTCTTTCACGCTATTGTGCGGCGCCCTTACGGGCGAGGCCGAACACAGCAGATCGAGCGGACCAGCGGAGTGAGACGACCATGGCAACTACGACGGCTTCTGTCACCGACAGCTGGGCGATAGCGGACAACGCGCTGGACTTCTTACAGCGTGCCGTCACAGAGGCAAACGCCAATCGTGCGCATCACAAGTATGCCGTGCTAGACCTCGCAGTTGCAGTCGAGACCCTGATCAAGGCCCGTCTAATCCGGGAGCATTGGACGCTGGTCATCCAGCCAATCGGCAAGGGCACGACGAAGGCGAAGTTCCTTGCCGGTGCGGCAAAAACCGTCACGCCAGGCGAAGGGCTTGACCGGCTGCGCGATGTGGTCGGCCTGGACATACCAACATCACGAGCTACCCAGATGACGACGTTGATGACTCTGCGCAACCAGGTGGTCCACTTTGCGCCGCCTACCGGTGCAGGTGCGGCAACAACCATGCTGGACAAGCTCGGGACAGGGCTCAGCTTCGCGCTGTGGTTCCTCGACCACCACTTCGCGCCCGACGCGCCGGACGCGGAGGCGGCCAAGATCGAGGAAGTGAAGCAGGAAATATCGGCCGAGCTGACTGCGATCGAAGTGTTAGCTAAGCAGCGGTTGGACGACATCAAGGAGCTACTCGATGCCGAGGAACGGCTTTATCAGTGCCCCTACTGCACCCACAACACCCTGGCCCCTCGCGATGGCGCTGCCCCCGAATGCCTCTACTGCTACCGGGCCGGTCCTGGTGAGGAAGTCGCCGAGGAGTATCTAGGCTACCCGGGAGCTGCCGGACCGGTAGAAACCTGCACCGCGTGCGAGACCCCGGCCCTACTCGCGGGCGTCCACCCCGTGAAGGACAACGAAGCGAACACCGGCGACCCACATGATCCGTATGCCGAGCCCCACTGGTTGTGCTTCGCATGCAGCATGACTGCCGCTGAGCAAGACATCATCAACTGCCTCATCTGCGGTGATGCAACGGATGGCGGGGACTCGCAGCTGTGCGGTTCGTGCTACGCGGAGCGATTCGAGGTGTTCTAGTCGATCTCTGTTGAGCTGTCGACCCCAGAGTCGGTGGCGGCTACCCCGTTGGGGCCGTCGTAACGCAGTTTCTGTGCGGCGCGCCGATGCCAGGCCCCACGTTGTCAGCCGAATCGAGTCGGGTCGTGAGAACACTGTTGGGAGTGCGTCATACCGCCGCGTGAGCGACAGTGGAGTCGGATTCAGACTCGGCCGTCATGGGCAAGAGCATGTTTGCGCCGGATGAAACGATCGGCATCGCGCGGCAGTGACGCGTGTGTCTGATGAGATTTTTGAAGCGTGCGGTGGTTCAGGTCGGGTCGCCCCGTCGTGGCGGCTACGCTCACAGAAGGAAGAGGTGAAGTCGTTGGCCACGAATAGCGCGATCGAGTGGACCGAGGTCACCTGGAACCCCGTCACCGGGTGTGACCGGGTCGCCGCCGGGTGCGACAACTGCTACGCACTGGCGCTGGCGAAACGCCTCAAGGCGATGGGCGCGGAGAAGTACCAGAACGACGGCGACCCCAGGACCTCCGGCCCCGGCTTCGGCGTCACGATCCATCCACGCGCACTGGAACAACCGCTGAAGTGGCGCACACCAAAGGTCGTCTTCGTGAACTCGATGAGCGACCTCTTCCACGCCAAGGTGCCGCTCGACTTCATCCGCGACGTCTTCGACGTGATCCGCGAGACGCCGCAGCACACCTACCAGGTGCTGACCAAGCGCGCGCACCGTACAGCGAGGATCTCCGACAGACTCGACTGGCCGGACAACCTCTGGATGGGCGTGTCGGTGGAGTCGTTCGACGTCACCGACCGGATCGACCACCTCCGCATGGTCCCGGCAGCCACGCGGTTCCTGTCGTGCGAGCCGCTCCTCACCGCGTTACCGGGGCTGGACCTCGAGAGCATCGACTGGGTGATCGCCGGCGGCGAATCGGGGCCGCGGGCGCGGCCGATGGACCCGGCCTGGGTCGAGGACATCCGCGACCAGTGTGTTCGGGCCGGAGTGTCCTTCTTCTTCAAGCAGTGGGGAGGCCGGACACCGAAGGCCAACGGACGGCAACTCGAAGGCCGCACCTGGGACGATATGCCGCAACTGGCCGTGGAGCCGGCTTAGACAAGCTCTAGTCGCCCAGGATGGGAAACTCGATGCGAGTCCCATCCGGGAACGTGCCCTTCCTCTTCTGATTGGGCGATGAGATGCGCCCGGCCGCCTGCATCGGCTTGAGGGTCTTCACCTTGACCTGACCGCTGTGAAACGGCGTCTCGGTGATCACGTAGTCGATGATCTCTTGAACCGGCACGGTCCGGCCAGCGAAGTGCTGAGCCAACTCGTCCTGAAGCGGGCCTGTGTTGGCCTCGTCGCCGAAGAGGACCTGGAGACCCGCGAGCCTGTCATCGAACTCGTAACCACCACCTGGGGCCAGGGCCCACATCGCCTGTTTCATCTTGTTGTAGGCCTGGTCGTTCCGCGTGCAGAAGAAGAGGTAACTGCCGGTATGCCCGGTGCTCGTGACCATCTTGAAGCTGCAGATGTGGGCGAAGTTGCACTCCTTGCGCAGCTGCCGCTCGTAGAGATCGTGGATGAACTCGGCACGACCCTGATCCTTCGGGGGCGCGTTCTTGTACTCGTCGGAAGCAAACAGCGCAGTAAAGTGGGGGTCGACGTTGCCCGCGTTCGCGAACCGATTGACGCTGTTGAAGTCGAAGTAGATGAACAGTTCGCAGGACTGATGGCTGACGAGGTCGCGGATCAACGACATCGGGACGTCCTTGTACCCGAACGGATCGATGAAGGCGAAGGTCGGCGCGAGCTGGTGACCGGACGGGATTGAATCGAGGATGCCGCGCGCCAACTCCTGAAAGTTCTGGTTCTCGACCTTTACCTCTATGTTCTTCGGCCAAGGCGTTCGGCTTGCCTGAAGCTCGGCGAGGACGGTCTGCAATGAGGCGAACCGCTCGCTGTCCCACTCATTGAACGCGAACGTGAACTGGGTGTCGCCGAAGCCGGCGAACGCCTGATGATCGAGCAACGCCCGCAGTGTCAGCACCGGCGAGCCAGGTTCATTGTTCGCGTATTGTCCGGGTCCAGCGAACCCATCCAGAATATTGACGCTCGAGTGATAGGGGCTGCGCCCGAAGATGGCAAACCACGCACCGAGGTAGCGGACCAAGATGTCATGCTTGACCATGGTGTGTGCTGGCCGTTCCCACACGGTCGGGAGGCTGTCACCCTTGGCCACGATCGCCTCCTCGCTCCCTGACCTGCCGCGTCACCTGTCGCCTTTGGCACGGTTGCGTGTCGCATGGAGCGGTCAGGTTCGTCGAGCCGCTCTTCGACCGGGCAGTCATGCCGTCCTTCGCCCCCTTGGCCGCGTTGAGGCTGGACCTTCGGTTCGCGACGGTCGACATGCTCTCCCCCTTGTGGCCCAGTGCACCGCCGGCTCGGGGCGCTTCTCCCTGGCCATCGTATCGGCGGCAACTGATGAAGCTGGGGATCGAGGTCTTGGCGCGGCGTCTGAACGTGTGGCGTTCCACCGAGGACGCATGCTGCCACCGAAACCGCGCATCCATGGCCCTCCGGCGCGCTGTCAGCGTCAGCTTCTAGGTTGTCCTCATGTGGCTTCACAGTTCGCCCACGGACCTTGCAGTCGGAGCCGAAGTACTCCCGCCGACTGTCACCGGCAAGCGACCCCGCACCTTCGCTCCCGACGAAAACTACAGGATGTATTCCTGGTATCGCGACGATCGTGTCTATGTCTCGCGCATCGACGGTTCCGATCCGCTGCAGGTGCTCGGAACGATGCCTTGGAATCAGCCGAATACGTATCTCTATGAAGTCGACCCGGCCGATATTGAGCACGACGGTGATGTCGTCGCGGCCCCAGCGGGGTCTCACTCGTGTGCAAAGGCCGTGGTTGCGCGCCGCATCTATGAGCCGGTCAAAGCCGCAGGCACGGGCTCGACGCACGATGGGTAGTGATCGATGTGAACCAGGCTCGAGCGGAAGCTAGTTACCGTGAGTCAACTCGAGCACTGGCGGCGCGCGTTGACTGGCCCAACCGTTAACCGCGCGGCACTCGACTTGTTCGCACGGGACGCGTTCCCCGACACGGACCAGATCGAGCGCATCTCCCACGCGTGGGCAGCCGACGACCGATGGGCGCTTGGATCTCTCCTCGTCGAGCCGATCTGCGCTACGGCTGGCTAAGTGATCAACGGGATTCACCGGTTAGAGGCTATGCGCGCTCAAGGCAGCCGCTTCACCGTGGCGCTGAACTAGCGTGCCAGCAGCGAAACTCCTGGCCCCGAGACCAATTGAGCACAAACGAAGTCCATGTCTCGAATCGGCGAGCACGAGTCGGAGTCAGTGAAGGCGCTGGCGCGTGGCCTGGGCCGTTGTGGTGGCACTCGATGAATGGAGGAGCAGTTTCCGTCGCAAGGTCGTATAGGACAGGCGTCATACCGCCGCGTAGTCGGTTCCGGATGCTGGGCCGGGAAGGCCTTAAGGCGAAAGCCCTCGCGAGCCCAGCCCTGTCACGGTAGGCCGCGGCAGTTTCGCCGCCGCATCGGCATCCCAGCAGCGCGCCCGGCTCGTAGCGCATCGTGGGTCCGGCCGCCATCTGCGCGGCGATCCACCCAATCCTTCGGGTTCGGTCCAGCCAGACCGAGAACCGGGGTCAGTAGGGTGCACATCGCGGACGCGCAAGCGTCGCCGCGGGACTTCGACCTTGAGCCAGTAGCGAAGGGATCCGTTGGAGATGGCCTGCTCGTTGGGCGGTACCCACAGCGGGCAAGATCAGCGCATCAGTCTCCGCTGCGGACTCGGACGTGTTCCCGCCGAGGAACGGCTCACGATCCAGCCGACGTCGTTGAGATCCGATGTCCCCAAGTAGCGCAGAAGTAGTGCACCCCCGAAATTGAGAAGCCCCTAACCTTGCGTTTCCGCAGGTCAGGGGCAGTTTCGAGCTGGTGGACGATACTGGGATCGAACCAGTGACCTCTTCCGTGTCAGGGAAGCGCGCTACCGCTGCGCCAATCGTCCAATGCGATATGACAACCGCAGAGCGGACAACCGGGCTCGAACCGGCGACCTCAACCTTGGCAAGGTTGCGCTCTACCAACTGAGCTATGTCCGCCTGTAACCCTGGCCGTGTCGACCGGGGCAACGGAGATGAACTTTATCCCACTCCCCACCCAACATCCAAAACGGGCGGCCCTGTGTCGCTTTCGCGAGCAACATCGCTGGCGCGATCATCGAGACGGCAACAGATGGTGGCCGGCGACAGGCTGACCGACCAGGATGAGCTGGGCACCTCAGGACGACGGATCGGCAGCGTTTCGTGGCCGGCACGCCGTGACGCGCGACGTGGCGCTTCGGAGGTGCGGACAGGGCGTCACGCGACCTGGGGCTGACCGGACTCGACAGGTCTGCGGATGCGACTGCGCGGATTTTCCTAGCCGACCCGGCGCATCAAAGACCGCCATACGCGCCGAAAAATGCTGGAGGTGGAGACGGGATTTGAACCCGTGTAGACGGCTTTGCAGGCCGTTGCCTCGCCTCTCGGCCACTCCACCGTGGAGCGGACAACCGGGCTCGAACCGGCGACCTCAACCTTGGCAAGGTTGCGCTCTACCAACTGAGCTATGTCCGCCTGCAGCTCGCAGACGAACTGCGGTGCGTGCTGCGAAACATTATCCGATAGCCCGGCGCGAATCCAAACCCGCCTCGTCGGCGGTCGTGTCGGCCAGCGTCGCCGACTCCGTGGCGTCGCGACGGGCATCCGCCGCTCCCCCACGTATGGCGGTGAGCCGCGGCAACGGCGCGAGGTCGGTGACGTTGGCGTCCTTCAACCGGTTCACGCCCTTGTTGACACCGTCGCCGATCCACTGGGCCGCCCGGTCCCGCACGGTGACCTTCTCCGGCGGCGGCCACAGGCGCACCGACGCGGCGTTCATCGCGGCTCCGATGAGCACGGCGATGCCGAGGAAGTAGAGCCAGGTCAGCACCACGATCGTCGCCGCCAGCGGCCCGTAGATGCTGGTGCTCGCGTCACCCATCGACCGGCCGAGGAACCACCGCAGCGCCATCGACGCGATCACCCAGATCGCGAGCGTAAGCGTCGCGCCCGGAATGTCGCGCACCCAGGGCGTTTTCGACGGTGTCGCGATGTAGAACAGCGTCGCGAGGCTGAGGATCGTGAGCCCGCCGACCAGCGGCCAGTAGAACGTCATCAGGAAGCGCAGACCCGGCGGCAACCAGCTGGTCAGCAGATCCGGCCCGATCACGATCAGCGGTATGACGATGGCCCCGAAGACCAGACCCGCGAGATAGAGCGACAGGCTGAGCAACCGGGTGCCGATGATCCCCCGGTGCCCGCCCCGGCCGTACATGATCGACACCGTGTCGATCGTCACGTTGAGCGCCCGCGACCCCGACCACAGCGACAACAGGAAGCCGACCGAGATCACATCGGGCCGGCCCGCGCCGAGCGCCGAGTTGATCGTCGGCATCAGCACGTCGCGCAGACTCTGCTCGGTGAGGAACTGCGAGGCGTAGGTCTCGATGTTGGTGGTGACCTGGCCAACCGCATTGGGGCCCAACCACTTTCCGAGATAACCGACCGCGCCGAGCAACCCGAAAATCAGCGGCGGCAACGAAAGCAGCGCGAAAAAACCGGACTCCGCGGCGAGACCCGTGACCCGGTAGCGCATGCAGACCCGGATGGTCCCCATCGTCAATCGCGCGAGGGCCAAAGCGCCTGGCACCCGCGACAATTCGCGTCGCGCGACGGCCTTCACTCCCATGAACGCGCCTCGTTCGATCGCCCGGCCTCGTCAGTCACTCAAGTCACGGTATCGGCGGAACGGCCGAATCCGGTGGACCTCACTGGTGTTCGCCTGTCCCGTGTGTCACATCAGTCACGCGGTTCGGAGCGCCGGCCGAGCGCGCATAGACTTCATCCCCTCATGGACATTTGGCCCGGTAAGCCCTACCCGCTCGGCGCGACGTATGACGGCACCGGCGTCAACTTCGCGCTGTTCTCCGAGATCGCCGACGGCGTCGAACTCTGTCTGGTCGACGAATCCGGCACCGAGACACGCGTTCCGCTGTCCGAGGTGGACGGCCACGTCTGGCACGCGTACCTGCCCGGCATACAGCCCGGTCAGCGTTACGGCTACCGGGTCTACGGCCCGCACGACCCGGCCAACGGTCACCGGTGCAACCCCGCGAAGCTGCTGCTCGACCCCTACGCCAAGGCGTTCGACGGTCAGGTCGACGGGGACGAGGCGCTCTTCAGCTACCGCTTCGACGACTCCGACGAGTTCAACGACGACGACTCACTCGGCCACACGATGCTGTCCGTGGTCGTCAACCCGTTCTTCGACTGGGGCCACGACCGGCCGCCGCAGCACGAATACCACGACAGCGTGATCTACGAGACCCACGTCAAGGGCCTCACGATGACCCACCCCGACGTACCCGACGAGATCCGGGGCACGTATGCCGCGATGGCACACCCGGCGATCATCGACCACCTCACCGAGCTCGGCGTCACGGCGGTCGAGCTGCTGCCGGTGCACCAGTTCGTGCAGGACGCGACCCTGCAGGAGAAGGGCCTGCGCAACTACTGGGGTTACAACACCATCGGCTTCCTCGCCCCGCACAACGAATACGCCAGCTCCGGCACCGACGGCCAGCAGGTGACCGAGTTCAAGGCGATGGTCAAGGCGCTGCACGAGGCGAACATCGAGGTCATCCTCGACGTCGTCTACAACCACACCGCCGAGGGCAACGATCTCGGCCCGACGCTCGCCTTCCGCGGCATCGACAACGCCGCCTACTACCGGCTCGTCGACGACGACAAGTCGCACTACTACGACACCACCGGCACCGGCAACAGCCTGCTGATGCGCAGCCCGCACGTGCTGCAGCTGATCATGGACTCACTGCGCTACTGGGTGCAGGAGATGCACGTCGACGGCTTCCGCTTCGACCTGGCCGCGACCCTCGCCCGGCAGTTCCACGAGGTCGACAAGCTGTCGGCGTTCTTCGACATCATCCAGCAGGACCCGGTCATCTCCCAGGTCAAGCTGATCGCCGAGCCCTGGGACCTCGGCGACGGCGGCTACCAGGTCGGCAACTTCCCGCCGCTGTGGACGGAGTGGAACGGCAAATACCGCGACACCGTCCGCGACTTCTGGCGCGGCGAACCCTCAACGCTCGGCGAATTCGCCTCTCGCCTCACCGGTTCCAGCGATCTCTACGCCCACTCGGGCCGTCGGCCGATCGCCTCGATCAACTTCGTCGTCGCGCACGACGGCTTCACGTTGCGTGACCTGGTGTCCTACAACGAGAAGCACAACGAGACCAACGGCGAGGACAACCGCGACGGCGAGAGCCACAACCGGTCCTGGAACTGCGGCGTCGAGGGACCGACCGACGACGCGCAGATCAACGCACTCCGGGCCCGCCAGCAGCGCAACTTCATCGCCACTCTTCTACTCAGCCAGGGCGTGCCGATGCTCGCCCACGGCGACGAGCTCGGGCGAAGCCAACAGGGCAACAACAACGTCTACTGCCAGGACAACGAGATCTCCTGGGTCGACTGGGCGCTCGACGACCAGGAGCACTCGCTGCTCGACTTCACCCGGGACGTGATCGCGCTGCGCCGGGACCACCCGACGTTCCGCCGCCGGCGGTTCTTCGAGGGCGACGCCCACCACGGCGGGGCCAGTGACGTCGGCGACATCGAGTGGTACTCCCCCACCGGCACCGAGATGAACGAACTCGACTGGCGCAACGGCTATGCGCGGGCCCTCATGGTCTTCCTCAACGGGCAGGCGATCCACACCCCCGACGAGAAGGGCCGCGAGGTCGTCGACGACCACTTCCTGCTGCTCTTCAACGGCCACCACGAGAGCGTCGACTTCACCGTGCCGAAAGACCTGCACGACGGCCAGTGGGCCATCGCGCTGCACACCTCCGACCCCGAACAGGTCGACGCCGAGCGCAGTTACGCCTCCGGCGACGGCATCTCGGTCGAGAGCCGGTCGGTGGTCGTGCTGCAGGCGGTCGCGACCGACGAGTGACGCGACCGCCCGCAGCGGACGGAGTAGCCCGGGTAGCCCGAGCCCGGCCCGATCAGGTGGCCGCGAGCCGCTTCTGCTGGGCCTTGACGTCGAAGTCGGCCTTCGGCCACTGCAGGTCGAGCGACCGCAACTCGTCCAGCAGCAGTTGCTGCACCGCGAGGCGCGCATACCACTTGTGGTCGGCGGGCACGACATACCAAGGGTTTTCGTCGGTGGAGGTCTTCTCGAGCATCGCCTGGTAGGCCTCCATGTAGTGGTCCCAGTATTCGCGCTCGTCGATGTCGCCCGGGTTGAACTTCCAATACTTATCCGGGCGGTCGAGCCGCTCGGTGAGCCGCTTCTTCTGCTCGTCCGGGGAGATGTCCAGCATCACCTTGATGATGTGGATGCCCTTGGCGTTCGCGCTGCGCTCGAAGGTGTTGATCTGCCCGTAGCGGCGGCTCCACGTCGCCGGCGGCACGAGATCGTGCACCCGCACGACCAGGACGTCCTCGTAGTGCGAACGGTCGAAGACACCGATGTAACCCGGCTCGGGCAGCTCCCGCCGGATGCGCCACAGGAACGGGTGCCGACGCTCCGCGGCGGTCGGCGCCTTGAACGCGTGCAGCTTCACCCCCTGCGGGTCGACCGTGCCGACCACGTGGCGCATGATGCCGCCCTTGCCGGCGGTGTCCATGCCCTGCACCACCAGCAGGATCGCGGGACCGTCGCCGTCGCGACCCCCGGCATACAACCGCTCCTGGAGGTCGTCGATCTCGTCACGCACGGCCGCCATCGCCTTCTCGGCGTCCTTCTTGTCACCCGAAAACCCAGGCGTGGCAGCAGGATCGACGTCGGCGAGCTGGAAACCGGGTGTGACACGGAGCAACTCCGCGATCGTCGGCTTCGGCTTGCCGTTCTTCTTCGCCTTCTTCTTGGACTTCTTCGCATCCTTCTTGGCCATGCCACATCGTCGCACATGGTGTTCCATGGATGCATGCGACGACTGCTGCCGACGGGTGCCGAACTCAGCGATGACGACCTGATCGAGTTGTATGCCGGGACCGCCACCGACCCATCGCTCGTGCGGCTGAACATGGCTGCCACCGTTGATGGTTCGGCGACCGGCGACGACAACCGTGCGGGATCGATCAACACGCCGCCGGACAACCGGGTGTTCCAACTGCTGCGCGCATGGGCCGACGTGATCGTCGCCGGGTCGGGCACCGTGCTGGCCGAGCACTACGACGCGGCCGTGACCGACCCGCGATGGACGAAACTGCGCGAGGGCAGACCGGCGGATCCGGCACTGGCCGTGCTGACCTCGTCCGGCACGGTGCCGTCCGAGGTCGACACCAGCACCGGAGGCGAGGTCCTGGGAGTGCGGTCGTCCGCCGCCCGCCCGTTCTCCGAGGTGATCGACCAACTGCACGAAAAGGGTTATCGACGCATCCTTTTCGAGGGCGGACCGACAATCGCCGGCGAAGCACTCGCACAGGGCGTGATCGATGAACTGTGCCTGACCTGGACCCCGATGGTCGTCGGAGGCGACGGGCCGCGCATCACCCGCGGCCCGCAGATGGACCGCCCGCTGACTCTGCTGTCGATGCTCGAGGAAGACGGCACGCTCATCGGTCGGTGGCAGGTCGGCTGAATCCCGTTCAGCCGGAGCAGAACTCAGCGACCAGTCGCTCCCAACGCGCCGGGTCGACATTCCATTCGCGGCAGTGTCGCGCCACGTTCCAGCGCTCGAGCCGGACCAGATCGGGGCGCGCGGCCGCGAGGGCGGCGGACGGCGCGAACGGCACGAACTCGTCGACCGCGGAGTGGATCAGCAGGATCGGCACCCGGAGCTCCCCGGATCGGGCGACCCAGTCGGTGCGACGCAGGTCGAGGCGCTCCCCCAGACCGGCGACCACCCGGTGCAGCGGGCTGCGCATCAGCAGCTGTCCGAGCCGGTCGATCGGCCGCGGCAGGTTGTTGAGACCGGCGTGGAAGTCGAAGACCGCCGGCCAGCTGACGACGGGTGCGTCGAGCACCACCCGGGTCACCACGTCGGCGAGCCAGGATCGGTCGAGCAGTTGCAGCACGACGGCGCCGCCCATCGACCAGCCGAACAGTTGCACCTCGCGCGCGCCGCGCTCCACGGCATACAGCAGCGCGGCCTCGACGTCCTCCCACTCCGACAGACCCAGGTGATAGCGACCGTCGCGGGAGGCGGGCGCGCCGATGTCGTTGCGGTAGCTGGGGATCAGGCAGTTGATGCCGAGCGCGTGCAGGGTGCGCATGGCGCGCAGGCACTCGCCGCGTTGCGCGCCCCGACCGTGCACCAGCACCGCCCAGCGGTTGCTCCCCGGAGCCTCGGCGAGCCACGCCGGCATCGGACCCAGCGGCGGGTCGAGCACGGCATCCCGGAGCTCCACCCCCAGCGGGGTCGAGGGCGGCCCGCAGAAGTAGTAGCCGTTCATCCGGGCCGGTGCCGCGTCGAGTGTGCCGAAGTCGACCCCGTCGAGCTCGCGCACGACCTCCCGATCGCCGACCTCGAGCACCTCACCGAGGCGCGCGTGGGTCTGGAAACCGTTCTGCCACAAGCCATATCGACCGGGCGCCACGGATTCCTCGGTGCGGGCCAGCACGATGCGGTCGCCGTCGATCGCCAGCACCGGCAGGTCGTCGACGGGTGGCTCGGGCGTCAGGATCTGCCGGACGAAGTAACCGGCGGCGCCGACTGCCGCGCCTCCGGCCGCAGCGGCGACGGTGGGCGGCACGGCGAGTGGCATTCGGCTCGGCACCCCGCCATCGTCTCAGGGACATGGGCAGAATGGCGCCATGGACCTGCCACTGGAGTTGCCGATCACCCCGATGCTCGCGAAGGCGACTGCGAAGGTGCCCGCCGCGGACAGCGTCGACGGCGGGATGCTCTACGAGCCGAAGTGGGACGGATTCCGCTGCATCCTGCTACGGGACGGCGACGAGATCGAGCTGGCGTCACGGGGATCCAAGCCGTTGACCCGCTACTTCCCGGAGCTGGTCGCGGCAGCCCGCGAGCAACTGCCCGACCGGTGCGCGCTCGACGGTGAGGTCGTCGTGCGCTCCGGCGCCGACGGTGCGGCCCGCCTGGACTTCGAGGCGCTCGGGCAGCGCATCCACCCGGCGGAGTCGCGGATCACCAAGCTGTCGCAGGAGACGCCCGCGGAAATCATCCTCTTCGACGCCCTGGTGGTCGACGGGAAGTCGTTGCTCGACGCGCCGTTCGCGGACCGGCGAGAGGCGCTGGTCGCGACGATGCAGGGCGTCGGCGCGCCGTTCCACGTGACGCGGGTGACCGACGACGCCGCGGTGGCGGAGGACTGGTTCTCGCGCTTCGAGGGCGCCGGCCTCGACGGTGTCGTCGCCAAACCAAAGCTGTCGTCATACCAGCCGGGTAAGCGAACGATGCTCAAGATCAAGCATTCGCGCACCGCCGAGGCGGTGCTGATCGGTTATCGAATCCACAAGAGCGGCAACGGTGTCGGCTCACTCCTGCTCGGCATGTATGACGACAACGGCCACCTGCGCAATGTCGGCGGCATCGTGTCGTTCACCGCGAAACGCCGGCTGGAGCTGATCGACGAGCTCGCTCCCCTCGTCGAGACCGACGACGCCGGGGACGCGCTGAAGGGTGAGACCGACCGGTCGCGCTTCAGCAGCAACAAGGACGTGTCCTTCGTGCGGCTGTGGCCCGAGAAGGTGGTCGAGGTCAAGTTCGACCAGTTGGAGGGCGCCCGCTTCCGGCACGGTGTCGGCTTCCTGCGCTGGCGCCCCGATCGTGACCCGGAGTCGTGCAAGCTCTCGCAGGTCGAGCGGGCCCCGGCATACGACCTGGGGGAAGTCCTGCGCTGAGCGCTACTGCTCGATCCGGTTGCCGTCGGCGTCCCAGTGCTCGGCGACCTTTTTGCTGGGCTGCACGCGCGGCGGCTCGCCGGGCTGCTTCGGGTAGTCCGGCGGCCAGTTGAGCTCGCCACCGGGCAGCGTCTCCCAGAGGTCGAGCAGCGGTGCCAGTGAATAGGATTCGTCGTCCATGTCGGCCCACGGGTTGCCGTCGGACAGGTAGTCCGGCACCGTCGTGAGGTTGAAGTCGGCCGGGTCCTTGACGTCGGCGATGGCGGCCCAGGTCATCGGCGTGCTGACCGGCGCACCGGGGCGCGCCCGCAGGCTCCACGCACCGGCGATGGTGCGGTCACGGTTGTTCTGGTTGAAGTCGACGAAGATGCGGGCCCCGCGTTCCTCCTTCCACCAGGCGGTCGTGACACCGTCGTCGCGCCGCTCGAGCTCGCGGCCGAAGCCGATCGCCGCGTGCCGCACGTCGTCGAAGGTCCACTCCGGGCGGATCCGCACGTAGATGTGAATCCCCCTGTTACCGCTGGTCTTCGGGTAACCGCGCAGGCCGAGCTCCTCGAGCAGTTCCTTGGCGACGCCGGCGACGCGCTGCGCGTCGGCGAAGTCGGTGCCCGGCTGCGGGTCGAGGTCGATGCGCAACTCGTCGGGGTGATCCACGTCGGGCCGGCGGACCGGCCACGGGTGGAAGACGAGCGTGCCCATCTGGGCCGCCCAGACCAGCGACGCCGGCTCGGTCGGGCACAGCTCGTCGGCGGTGCGCCCGCTCGGGAAGGTGATCGGCACCGTCTCGACATAGTCGGGCGCGCCCCTCGGCAACCGCTTCTGATAGAAGCCGTCGGCGTCGCGGTCCTTGGGTCCCACCGCGAGCCGCATCCCCTCGCGCCAGCCGTCCGGCCAACGCTCCATCGCGGTCGGTCGCTCCCCGATGCTCAGCATCATCGCGTCGCCCACGGTCGCAAAGTATTGGCAGACCTGGAGTTTGGTGATCTCCGGCGTGCGATCGGTCGCCTCGTAGATGACGCGGTCGGGGCTGGTCACGCGCACGTCGCGGTCGCCGGCCGCCACCTCGGCTGCAGGGGTTTTCGCCATACGGCCCACGCTAGTGGCACCGGCGGCGTTCGCGCTTTTCGCCGGACGTTCAAGGACACGTCACACGACACGGCCCCATCGGGCCACCGCAGTCCGTAAAGTCCGATGGTTGTACCGCTCCGTCACCCGCAACGAACGCATCCCCCGAGAGGTCCTCCATGTCCCACCGGTCTGCCCGCGTGCGCCTCGTCACGCTGCTTGCCGCCACTGCCCTCGGCGGCGCCGGCGCCGTCACCCTCGCCACCCCGGCCGCGCACGCCGCGTCGCCCAACGTCGTCATCTCCGCGGTGTATGGCGGGGGCGGCAACAGCGGCGCGCCCTACAAGAACGACTACATCGAGCTCTACAACACCGGCTCGTCCGCGATCGACCTGTCCGGCTGGTCGCTCACCTATCGCTCCGCGAGTGGTGGCAGCGGCGGCAGCACCGCGCTCACCGGCAGCATCGCGCCGGGCGGCCACTTCCTGGTGCAGGAAGGCGCCGGCAGCGGCTCCGCGGCGGCGCTGCCGGCGCCCGACGCGACCGGGACGCTCAACATGTCGGCCACCGCCGGTAGCGTGGTCCTTGCCCAGGGTGGCACCACCGTCGACACCGTCGGCTACGGCAACGTGACTTCGACGTATGTCGAGAGCTCCCCCGCGCCCGCCATGTCCAACACCCTCTCGGACATCCGCACCAAGGGCTGCACCGACACCGACAACAACGCGAGCGACTTCGTCTCGGGTGCACCATCCCCGCTGAATTCGTCTGCGCCGCAAGGAGTTTGCGGCTCCGGCAGCACGACTCCCCCGCCGCCCACTGGCGAGCCAGCGACCATCGAGCAGGTGCAGGGCACCGGCTTCCAGTCGCCGCTCGCCGGCAAGAACGTCCGGGACGTGCGCGGCATCGTGACCGCCGTCAACGGCACCTCCGGCTTCTGGATGCAGGCGGCGACCCCGGACGACGACCCGCGCACCAGCGAGGGCATCTACGTGTATGGCGGCAGCACCGCCAAGGTCGGTGACGACGTGACGGTCGCCGCCAAGGTGACCGAATATCGCCCCGGCGGCCGCAGCGGCACCGGCAACCTGACCACCACCGAGCTCACCGCCCCGACGGTCATCGTCAACAGCTCCGGCAACCAGCTGCCCGCACCGGTCGTCGTCGGCTCGCCGGGTCACGTTCCGCCGGCCCAGGTCGTCGAGTCCGGCGCCCCGGGCAACGTCGAGACGGCCGGTCTCACCCTCGACCCGGCCAAGAACGCGCTCGACTTCTGGGAGTCGTTGGAAGGCATGCGGATCCAGGAGGACGACGCCCGTGTCGTCGGCCCGACCGCGACCAACTATGGCGAGACCCCGATCATCCCCGGCAACACCACCGACGTCACGAACACGCCGCGCGGCGGGATCCTCTACAAGAGCTACGAGACCCCCAACGCGATGCGGCTGATCCTCAGCGACGCGCTGCTGCCCACGGGTTCGGTCGCGCCGGCCAACGTCGGCGACAGCCTCCCCGGAGCCACGGTCGGCGTGCTGGACTACAACTTCGGCAACTTCGTGCTGATGGGCACCGAGGTGCCGGCGCTGAAGTCGGGTGGCCTGCAGCGCGAGACGACGACCGCGCAGTCGGGCAAGGAGGCCGCGATCGCGACCTTCAACGTCGAGAACCTCGCCCCGTCCGACCCGCAAACCAAGTACGACCGGCTGGCGGGGCAGATCGTGCGCAACCTGCAGGCGCCGGACATCGTGGCGCTCGAGGAGATCCAGGACAACAGCGGCGCCGCCGACGACGGCACCGTCGACTCGACCGCGACCAGCGACAAGCTCATCGCGGCCATCGCCGCCGCGGGCGGCCCGGCATACCAGGCGACGTGGGTGAACCCGGAGAACGACACCGACGGCGGGCAGCCGGGCGGCAACATCCGCCAGGTGTTCCTCTACCGCACGGACCGCGGGATGAGCTTCGTGCAGAAGGACGGCGGCACCGCCACCACCTCCACGCAGGTCGTTGGCAAGGGGCCGAAGACGTCGATCACCTTCTCCCCCGGCCGGATCGACCCGACCAACGCCGCATGGGACAACTCGCGCAAGCCGCTCGTCGGCCAGTTCGAGTGGCAGGGCAAGCCGCTGTTCGTGATCGCCAACCACTTCAACTCCAAGGGCGGCGACGACTCGATCATGGGCCGCTTCCAGCCGCCGGTGCGCGGCAGCGAGACGCAGCGGCATGCCCAGGCGACCGTCGTGCGCGGCTTCGTCGACGACCTGCTGGCCGCCGACAAGAACGCTCAGGTCGTCGTGCTCGGCGACCTCAACGACTTCGACTTCAGCCAGACCGCGGACATCCTGGTCGGGTCCGGCAAGACCGCGCTGACCGACCTGCCGCGCACGCTGCCGGTCGGTGAGCGCTACACCTACGACTACCAGGGCAACAGCCAGGTGCTCGACCAGATCCTGATCAGCCAGGGCTTCGGCAAGAAGTGGTCGTACGACATCGTGCACACCAACTCCGAGTTCTACGACCAGGACTCCGACCACGACCCGCAGGTGGTGCGCGTGCAGTAGCCCCTGCCGTCGGATTGCCATCGGATTGCCATCGACGCGCAATCGACGCGCAGTCGACAGGGAGCCGCCCCGGGAACGTACCGGGGCGGCTCCTTGTTGATACACATGGAAAGACTTCACCGGCGGCCTCAAGGAGAGTGCGATGACCGACCAGACGGCATACAACGTCACCAAGACCGACGACGAGTGGCGCGAGCAGTTGTCCCCGGCGGAGTACGCCGTGCTGCGCCAGGCCGGCACCGAGCGCCCGTTCACCGGCGAATACACCGACACCGAGACCGAGGGCGTCTACAGCTGCCGGGCCTGCGGTGCCGAGCTGTTCCGCAGCACCACCAAGTTTCACAGCCACTGCGGCTGGCCGTCCTTCTACGCACCGACCGAGGACGACAACGTGGAGCTCATCACGGACCGCTCGATGGGCATGGTGCGCACCGAGGTGCGGTGCGCCAACTGCGGATCCCACCTCGGCCACGTCTTCGAGGGTGAGGGTTACGACACCCCGACCGACCAGCGCTACTGCATCAACTCGGTGTCGCTGAAGCTGGACCCGAAGGAGTGACGGGCGTGCGGCGGCTGCTCAGCGCAGCCGCTGCACCAGGTCGCCGATCGGCGTCAGCGGTCCGGTGAAGAACGGCGTCTCCTCGCGCACGTGCCGCCGGGCCTCGGTCGCGCGCAGGTCGCGCATGAGGTCGACGATGCGGTGCAGCTCGTCGGCCTCGAAGGCCAGCAGCCACTCGTAGTCGCCGAGCGCGAACGCGGGCACCGTGTTGGCGCGCACGTCGGGATAGTCGCGGGCGGCCAGCCCGTGGTCCTTGAGCATCGTGCGGCGCTCGGCGTCCGGGAGGAGATACCACTCGTAGGAACGCACGAACGGGTAGAGGCAGAGGTACTTCTTCGGGTCGGGATCGACCAGGAAATCCGGCACGTGCGACTTGTTGAACTCCGCCGGACGGTGCACCGCCGCGTTGGACCACACCGGCTCGAAGTGGCGGCCCAGCTCCGTGGCGAGGAACCCGTGGTATGCCGCCTGCAGCGGCTCGATGCTCGGCGCGTGCCACCAGATCAGCAGATCCGCGTCGGCGCGCAGGCCGCCCACGTCATACGTGCCCCGGACCACGACGTCGTCGGCCGACAGCTCCTTGAAGAACCGCTCGGCACCGGCGCTCAGTTCGCCACGATCGGCCGGCAACTCCCGCGCCGCGCGGAACACCGAATACATGGTGTAGCGCACCGTGTCGTTGATCTCGTTGATCGCCTTGGCACCGGGTCGCAGTCGCTCGCTCATGCTGTTGGTCGCGCCTCTTTCCTCGTCTGCGGGCCTCGCTCGTGCCTCGCTCGTGTCCTCGACTCGGTCGTCGCTCATGCCCCCATTCTCCCGCGCGCCGCCGACGCGCCTGCGAGGTGGTCGAGCACCTCCGCCGCCGCGCGCCGTCCGGAGCCGATGCACGCCGGGATGCCGACCCCGTCGTATGCCGCGCCGGCGACCGCCAGGCCGGCGTGCTCGGCAACCGCGGTCCGCACCCGCGCGACCCGGTCGAGGTGGCCCACGGCATATTGCGGCAGCGCGCCGCCCCACCGTTGCACGTGCACGTCGATCGGGTCGGGCGCCGCACCGAGCGCCGCCCGAAGGTCGGCCAGTCCGGCCGCCGCGAGCTCCTCGTCCGACCGCTGGAGCTCGGCCTCCTCACCCTGCCGACCGAGCGACACCCGCGCGAAGACCACGCCCGGGGCGGCGTCGGCCAGCCACGGCCACTTGGTCGAACTGAACGTCGATGCCTTGATCGCCCGCCCCTCCACCGGTGGCACCAGGAAGCCGGAACTTCCTGCAAACGCTGCGGATTCGGCAGCGGCGAAGGCGAACGTGACAATCGCCATCGAGGCGTAGTCGATGTCGCCGAGCAACGTGCTCGCTTCCGGCGCGACCTGCTGCAGCAGTCGGGCGGTCGGCCGAGCCGGAGTGGCCAGCACCACGGCGTCGACGTCGAGCGCCTCCGGCGTGCGGGTCTCGCCCACGACCACCTGCCAGCCCTCCGGCCGGCGCGACAGCTCCCGGACGACGGCATCGGTGCGCACCTGCACGTGCCGCTGCGCCAGCGCATCGACGATCCGGTCGGGCAGCGACCCGACACCACCGCGAAGGCCGGCGAAGACCGGACCCGCGCCTCCGGCGCGCGCACGGCGGGCCGCCGCCCGCGCGGCCTCGGTGAGCGACTCTCCGCGCTGCGCAACCGCGAAGAGCGCGGGCGCACACGCCTGCGCGGACAACCTGCGGGCGTGCCCGGCATACACGCCACCGAGCAGGGGCTCGACGAGACGGTCGACCACGGCGGCACCGAGCGCCCGCTCCACCAGGTCGCCGACGGTCAGGTCGTGTTCGACCGCCACCGGCTCCTCGAGCGCCGCCCGCGCGACCTCCGCCTCCGAGAGCAACGGACGCAGACGGGCCGGGTCGGACGGCACCCCGAGCAGGGTGCCGGGCGGCATCGGGTCGAGCGCCCCATGACTCCAGACCGACGCGCCCACCGCCGCCGGGTGGACCGGCGCCAGGTCGAGGTCGGCGAGCAGTTCCAGCGCCTCCGGGCGCCGGGCGAGCATCGACTCGGCGCCGACGTCCACCCGGTGCCCGGCCACCTGCGCCGTCCGGAGCTTCCCGCCGACCTGCGCGGATCCCTCCAGCACGACGACCTCGTGCCCGGAGGCCGCGCTCTCCAGCGCGGCGCTCAGACCGGAAATGCCTCCACCGATGATCGCGATGCGTGCCACGACACCAGCGTCTCACCAAACTACTTTCCGGGATGTCCGACCGCGACGTTCGACGGGATGTAGCCGTAGGGCAGCAACTGCTGGTTGACGCTCGTCGTCGCGCCCGAGATGTTGAGCTTGACCGTCGGCGCGAGCGTCCCGCCCCGCCGACCGTCCACGTCGTCGATGAACGACTCGACCAGGTCACCGGGCATCACGTAGTGCGAATACGACTGATACTGGCGGCCGTTCTGCCGCGGATCGGTCGGGCTCAGGTTGAGGTCGGTCGGGTTGCCCATCGCCAGACCCGAGGTGTTGAGCGGCTTGAAGTCGGACCGTATGCCGTCGCCGACGAACCCGTAGAGGCCGTCCGGGCCGCGCAGACCCGCGGCATACGTGAAGGCGTGGCTGATCGTGAAGAGGTAGTACTTGCCGTTCTTGATCACGAACTGCGGCCGCTCGGTCTGGTCGTTGACGCAGTTGCCGGAGAGGATCGGCGGCAGGAACTTCCAGGAGGTGAGCTTCCTGTCGGTGGCGACGGCCAGGCCGATGTTGGCCATCTGGAAGTTGGCGCCGCTCGCGGTGACCTGCGCCGGGTTCTCGCCGCTCGCTCCGAGGTCGGACTGCTGGCACTGGTAGGCGCCGCGCTGCCCCGCCGTGTTGCCCTCGAAGACCATGTAGGTCTTACCCGGGTTGGCCGGGTCGGTGAAGACTGCCGGATCCCGGAACGAGTAGTAGGGATTCTGGGCGACGTTCTGGTACCACTTGCCATCCGGCTCCAGCAGTGGCTGGTCCTTGCCCATCGTGATGCTGAGCGCGGGGCCGTCGGCCGGATGGTCGGTGCGAATCCGCCCGTTCGACAACGTGATCACGGCCTTCGGCTTGCTGCGGTCGGCGAAGTTCATGTGCGTGTAGAAGAGCTGGAACTGACCGTTCTTGCCGATCTTCGCCGAGCCGGACCACTCGGCCTGCGTCGCGGGGGTGCGGCCGGCGAATACCTGACCGCCATACGTCCAGCCACTGGTCGGCTTGTCCGAGGGTTGATACCAGTAGCCGATCCGGGCATGCACGTGCCGGTCGTCGAAGGTGTATCCGGCATACGGGTCGGCGACCAGGGAGAAGATGATGTTGTAGCCGTTGTAGCTGACGTTGTTGCCCTGCAGGTCGGTGAGCGGCCAGGTGTCCCAGACCCAGACCTGTTTGCCGTTGGGGTCGGTCATGACCGGGAAGTTCCGCGGGATCGCCGGCATCGTGAGCGACGGCAGCAGAGAGTTCGCGCCGGGCGGCACATTCGGATTGTTCTGTGTTTGCATGATTTTCATCGCGTCGGCGCGGGTCCACTTCATCGTGTAACTCGATGCCGGGTCATATGCCTGACCGGTGTGCACGTCGCCGGCCGCATGCGCGGCGGGCACTCCGGGGACGGCCGCAAACGCTGCGCCGCAACTGGTGACGGCGGCGGCGAGCAGCATTGATCGCCTCGTGAACATGGCTTCCTCCAGATGAGTGAAGCGGCCGAGCCCCGGGGAAGGCCCGGCTCGCACGCTTCACGCTAGACGTTCGTCAGAGCGCCGAATGTCGTTCCGGCTTGGTTAAATCCGTTAACCACGCAGGTCGTGCCAGGCGGCAGCGATCCGCGGCACGGCGTCGCGCAACTGGTCGGCACGCAAGGCGTAGGGCGTGCGGATGAACGTCTCGAGGCCGTGGCCGTCGACCGCGAAGGCCGAGCCCGGCACCATGCGCACTCCCCGGGCCGCCGCCGCTCTCGCCAGCGCCGACGAGCGGGCGACGGGCAGTCGCCACACAGCAGCAGTCCGCCGCGCGGCACGGTCACCGACCACTCGGGCAGGAGGTCGCGAAGCCCCAGCACGGCATCGCGCGCCTCCCGGATCGACCGCGCGGCGTCCTCGGGGAGTCCGCCGTGCTCGCGGATCATCGACGCGGTCACGAGTTGCTCCTGCACGGGACCGCCGAGATCGAGGGTGAGTCGCGCGGTCGCGATCGCCCCGATCAGCTTGTGGGGCGCGCGAATCCAGCCGACGCGCAGACCACCCCACAGTGTCTTGGAGGCGGTGCCGACGGTGACGCAATCGGGGCTGTGCGCCGCCATCGGCAGCACGTCGGGGGTGCCGTCGAGCCAGAGCTCGGCGATCGTCTCGTCGACTACGCCGACCACACCGGCCCGTCGCCACTCCCCCGCCAGCCGGGCGCGCGCCGCATCGTCCAACAGCCGCCCGGTCGGGTTGTGGAAGTCCGGCACGACCAGCATCGCCTTCGCCGAGGCCAGCGTCGACCGCAGCCCGCTCATGCCGTCGACGTCGCCCAGCACCGGCACCGCAACCGGGCGACCACCCGAATGCCGCAGTGTGGCAAGCGAATTCGGGTAGGTGGGGTTCTCGATCACGACGCGGTCGCCACGACCGACGAGCGCGCGGAACACCGTGGCCAGTGCGGCGAGCGCGCCGGTCGTCACGATGATCTGGTCGGCCGCGGTCGGCACGCCGCGTGCGGTGAAGCGCTCCGCGACGGCTTCCCGTAGTTCGGGCACGCCGAGCGGGAAGTAACCGGCCCCACTCGTGTAGCCGGCCAGCCGAGGCGCCGAATCGGCATACGCCGTAGTCAATCCGGGTGCGGCAGGAGGTGCCGCACAGGTGAGATCGATCGCGCCGGCCGGTGGCGCCGAGAGCGCTCCCAGCGCCGAGGGCATCGGCTCGCCGCCGCCGGCGACCGGACCACCGGGCACCACCACACGGGTGCCGGAGCCGTGTCGCGCCTGCGCGTAGCCCTGGTCGCGCAGCAGTCCGTAGGCGCGAGTGACCGTCGTGCGACTGAGGCCGAGGGCGCTCACGAGGTCACGCTCGCTCGGCAGCCGGGTGTCGTGCACCAGCCGTCCGTCGCTGACCAGCACCCGGATCGTGTCGGCGAGCCAACGGTAGGCGGGGCCGTCGTCGGCCGGGGAGCCGACCATGCTGGCCAGCCGGTGCGCGCTCAGGGTCGGTGCCATGAGGCCACTCTCGGCGAAGTGGCTATTTTCTGCAAGGCCACTTGAGCGGGACGATGTCGGTATGACGCCGACGCTCGCCACGCTCACCCCGCGCCAGCAACTCACCGCGGGCCGGCTGCCACGCCGCCTCGTGCAGCTGTTCGTCGGCCTCAGCCTCTACGGCGCCGCGATGGCGATCTTCGTGCGGGCCGGGCTCGGGCTGGACCCCTGGGACGTCTTCCACTACGGCGTCGCCAAGCACCTGGGCCTCGACCTCGGCACGGCGGTCATCCTGGTGAGCTTCCCGGTGCTGCTGCTCTGGATCCCGTTGCGGCAGTGGCCGGGGCTCGGCACGATCGCCAACGCCATCTGGATCGGGGTCGCGACCAACCTCGCCCTCGCCGTGGTGCCGACCGCGCACGGGCTGCCGGCCCAGGTCGTCTTCCTGGTGGCCGCGCTCGTGATCAACGCGCTCGGTGGCGCGCTCTACATCGGCAGCCAGCTCGGCCCGGGCCCGCGCGACGGGCTGATGACCGGCCTGCACCGGCGGACGGGGCTCAGCCTGCGACTGGTCCGCACCTGCCTCGAGCTCACCGTGCTCGCGGTCGGTTGGCTGCTCGGTGGTGTGGTCGGCGTCGGGACCGTGCTCTACGCCGTCGCGATCGGTCCGCTCGTGCAGTTCTTCCTGCCGTATTCGATTGTCAGCCTTGACGATTCGACTTCTCGTGCACGAGCTCCACGACTGCGGTCAGCACACCCGGATCCGTGTCCGGCAGCACCCCGTGGCCAAGATTGAAGATGTGCCCGCGGGCAGCGCGACCGGCGGTGAGGATCTCCTCCACCTGCTGCGCGAGCGGCTCCCACGGCGCGAAGAGCAGCGCCGGGTCGAGGTTGCCCTGCAGGCTGAATGACGCCCCGACACGACGCGCCGCCTCGTCCAGCGGCACCCGGAAGTCGACGCCCACGACGTCGGCGCCGGCCTCGCCCATCGCGACGAGCAGCTCGCCGGTGCCGACCCCGAAGTGGATGCGCGGCACGTCGAGTCCGTCGACGGCCGCGAGCGCGGCGGCCGAGTGCGGTTGCACGAAGCGCTGATAGTCCCGCAGCGACAACGCACCGACCCACGAGTCGAAGAGCTGCACGGCACTCGCCCCGGCCTCGGCCTGGGTGCGCAGGAACGTGCCGGAGATGCGGGCCAGCTTGGCGCACAACGCATTCCAGACGTCCGGCTCGCCATACATCAATGCCTTGGTGTGCTCGTGGTTGCGCGAGGGCCCGCCCTCCACGAGGTAGCTGGCGAGGGTGAACGGCGCGCCGGCGAAACCGATCAGCGGGGTCCCGCCGAGCTCGGCCGTGATCAGGCGCACCGACTCGGCGATGTCGGTGATGTCGTCGGCGTCCAGCTCGGGCAGCGCGTCGACGTCGGCCTTGGTGCGCACCGGCGACGCGACGACCGGTCCGACACCCGGCTTGATGTCGACCTCGACGCCAGCGGCCGCGAGCGGCACCACGATGTCGCTGAAGAAGATCGCCGCGTCGACCTTGTGCCGGCGCACCGGCTGCAGGGTGATCTCGCAGACGAGCTCCGGCGTCCGGCAGGCCTGCAACATCGGCACGTCGGCGCGCACCTGCCGGTATTCGGGGAGCGACCGGCCCGCCTGGCGCATGAACCAGACCGGGGTGTGCGTCGTCGGCAGTCCACGCGCGGCGCGGACCAGGTTGCTGTCTTTCGGGTCGGCGGGGGCGCCGGGGGGCTGCGTCACGGCCCCGATCCTCGCACGAGCCGCGATCACGAGACGGCGAGGATCACTCCGACGAGCGCCAGCGCGACACCGACCAGCTGTACCGGCCGCAGCCGCTCGTGCAGGAAGACCCGGGCGAGCACCAGGGTGGCCACCGGGTAGAGCGAGCCGAGGACACTCACCACGCTGACCGCCCCGTGCCTCGAGGCGAGGGCGAAGAGGCCGTTCGCGGCGAGGTCACCACAGCCCACCAGCATCAGCAGAGGTATGACGCGGGCCTGCGCGCGACCGCCGGGCACTCCCCCGGGCCAGCACCACCACACCAGCGCGAGCTCGCTGACGCTGGCGACCCGCATCGCCCAGAGCGAGGGCACGACCCCGTGGCCCGACGCCTGGTGCAGGAAGTAGAGCGACAGGCCCAGCCCGATCGCGGCCGCGACGGCAAGCAACACCGACCGGCGACTGGCCGCGCCGGAGAGTTCGGGCCCGGACGCCAGCGCGGCGCCGGCGAGCGCGAGCGCCAGGCCGAGCCCGACGACGAGGCCCAGACGGTCGCCGGTGAGCAGGCCGAGCGCCACCGGCACGACCGCGCCGAGGGCGGCGATCGGCGAGACGACGCCCATCACCCCGCTGGACAGCGCCGCATAGAAGCTGCAGAGCCCGAGGCCGCCGACCAGTCCGGACAGCCCGCCCCACAGCCACCACGGGCCGCCGGACCAGCCGTTGCGCGCGACCTCGACGATCATCAGCAGCGACATCGCGATCAGGCCGCCGCACTGGGAGAGGACCACGACCCGCAGGGCCACGATGCGTTTGGTGAAGAGGCCGCCAAAGAAGTCCGCTGTGCCCCACACCAGGCTGGACGCGAGCGCGAAAACCACGCCCATCAGGTGATGTTCCTCGCTCGCATGACCGCATGGTCGCACGCGACCCGCCGGGCGCCGAAAGGTCCGTCCATCGAAGGCTTGTACGACCTACGCTTGCCGTCGTGGGCACACGAAACCTGGGTGGGGACGCCGCGCTCGACTTCTCTCGCGCCGTCGAGGCGCTGCAGGCTGTGCGCCTGCGCCCGGAGTTGCGGCTGACCGAGACGCCGGCTCCTGGTCGCATCGCGCCATACTCCGTCGCCATGACCGCCGACGTGCTCGGCGGACCGGCCGAGGACGACGACGAACTCGCGACCGGCCGCTTCGTCGTCCTGCACGACCCGGCGCTGCCGGACCCCTGGGAGGGTGCCTGGCGGGTGGTCACCTTCGCCCGCGCCGAACTCGAGGCCGAGACCGGGGCCGACCCACTGCTCGGTGAGGTCGGCTGGAGCTGGCTCATGGACTGTCTGCGCGACGGCGGCGCGGAGTTTCGTGCCGAGGCCGGCACCGTGACCCGCGTGGTCTCCGAGGGCTTCGGCTCACTGGCGGACAACGCGACCACCGTCGAGCTGGAGATCAGGGCGTCCTGGACCCCGGTGGGCCCCGACCTCGGCACCCACCTGGCCGCCTGGACCTCGCTGTTGTCGACCGTCGCCGGTCTGCCGCCGCTGCCGGAGGGCGTGGTCGCCCTGCCCGGCCAGCGGCGATGAGCGAGAGCCCCGACACAGGCGACGAAGCTCCGGCATACCCGGTCCTCACGGCGCCGGCCGACGGCGTTCCCGACGTCCTCACCGACGAGCGCGACCTGCAGGCTGCCGCGGGCGCGGTCGCGGGCGGCACCGGTCCGGTGGCGGTCGACGCCGAGCGCGCCGCCGGCTACCGCTACGGCAACCGCGCCTACCTGGTGCAGTTGCGCCGCGAGGGTGCCGGCAGCTTCCTGATCGATCCCATTGCGCTGCCTGATCTTTCGCCGATGCAGGATGCGATCGGCGACGCCGAGTGGGTGCTGCACGCAGCGACCCAGGACCTGCCGTGCCTCGCCGAGGTCGGCATGCACCCGAAGGCGTTGTTCGACACCGAGCTGGGGTCCCGCCTCGCCGGCCTTCCCCGGGTCGGCCTCGCGGCGGTGATCGAGCACTACCTCGGCATCACGCTCGCCAAGGAGCACTCCGCGGTCGACTGGTCCACGCGACCGCTGCCCGAGCCCTGGCTGACGTATGCCGCACTCGACGTCGAGGTGCTGGTCGAGGTGCGCGACCGCCTCCGTGCCGATCTGGAGCAGCAGGGCAAGCTGGAGTGGGCACTGCAGGACTTCGAGGCGCTCACCCACTTCACCGGGCCGCCGCAGCGCGCCGAGCCGTGGCGCCGCACCTCCGGCATGCACAAGATCAAGAACAAACGGGCCATCGCGCGGGTCCGCGAGTTGTGGCTGACCCGGGACCGAATCGCCCGTGACCTCGACACCGCACCCGGGCGGGTGCTGCCCGACGCGATCATCGTCGAGCTCGCCAACCGGGCTCCGGCCACGCCGGAGGAGCTGCAGGAAGTCGGTGCCTCGGCCCGTTCGTCCTCGCGCAGCCGCAGCCGTGGCCGCATCGCCCATCGCGGGCTCACCCGATATCAGCGGGAGTGGCTCGACGCGATCGCCGCCGTGGCCGCGCTGCCGGACAAGAAGCTGCCACCCGCCACCGTGCGCAATGACGCGCCGCCGCCCCCGCGGGCCTGGGCGGACCGCAACCCGCAGGCCGCGGCGCGGCTGGCGTGGGTGCGCGAGCGGCTGACCGACTTCTCCGAGCAACAGCACGTCCCGCTGGAAAACCTCATCACGCCCGACACGCTGCGGCGAGTGTTGTGGACTCCCCCGGAACCCTTCGTGGACAACGTGATTCGCGATCGGCTGACCGAGCTCGGTGCGCGGCAGTGGCAGGTCGACCTGGTCACTCCGCTGCTCCTCGAGGCGCCCACCGAACCCGCTGCTACTGACGAGTAACAAAGCGGTTAGAGTCGAGCCCGTCAACTCGTCTCACCTTCGGGAGGCATCGTGCCCCGCACGCTCTCCGAGGTCGTCTTCGTCGACGGCGTCCGCACGCCGTTCGGCAAGGCCGGTGACAAGGGCATCTACGCCCAGACCCGCGCCGACGACCTCGTCATCAAATGCATTCGTGAAATCCTGCGCCGCCAGCCCGACCTCGACCCCGCGAAGGTCGAAGAGGTCGCGATCGCGGCCACCACGCAGATCGGCGACCAGGGCCTGACTCTCGGCCGGGTGGCGGGCCTGCTCGCCGGCCTGCCGAAGTCGACCCCGGGCTACTCCATCGACCGCATGTGCGCGGGTGCGATGACCGCGGTGACCAACACCGCCTCCAGCATCGCCTTCGGTTCTTACGACATCGGCATCGCCGGTGGTGTCGAGCACATGGGCCGGCACCCGATGGGCGAGGGCGTCGACCCCAACCCGCGGATCATCGCCGAGAAGCTGGTCGACCCGTCCGCGCTCGTGATGGGCGAGACCGCCGAAAACCTGCACGACCGCTTCCCGGAGATCACCAAGGAGCGCTGCGACGCGTTCGCGGTCGCAAGCCAGGACAAGCTGGCCAAGGCGTATGACGACGGCAAGATCCAGCCCGACCTGGTCACCGTTGCGACGCGTCATGACGAGAAGGGCTGGGGGCTGGCCACGACCGACGAGCCGCCGCGGCCAGGCACGACCGTCGACGACCTCGCCACGCTCAAGACCCCGTTCCGTCCGCACGGCAACGTCACCGCCGGCAACGCGGCGGGCCTCAACGACGGCGCGACCGCCTGCCTGCTCGCCTCCGAGCAGGCCGCCACCGAGCACGGGCTGCCGATCGGCATGCGCCTGGTCAACTACGCCTTCGTCGGCGTCGAGCCGGAGGTGATGGGCATCGGCCCGGTGCCGGCCACCGAGAAGGCCCTGGCGAACGCCGGCCTGACCATCGACGACATCGGCCTCTTCGAGCTCAACGAGGCCTTCGCAGTGCAGGTGCTGGCCTTCCTCGACCATTTCGGCATCGCCGACGACGACGAGCGCGTCAATCCGTATGGCGGTGCGATCGCCACCGGCCACCCGCTCGCCTCGTCCGGCGTCCGTCTCATGACGCAGCTGTCCCGCGAGTTCGCCGAGCACCCGGAGGTGCGTTACGGCCTCACCGCGATGTGCATCGGCATCGGCATGGGCGGCGCCGTCATCTGGGAGAACCCGCACCACAAGGACTACGTCAGCAGCGTCAGCGCCGACACGGAAGGGGCCGCCTGATGACCACGACCACCGCACTGCCCGAGGTCGACGAGGTCGTCACCCACGCGCGGGCACAGGACGTCCAATTGCCCGGTGGCGCAGGCACTTTCGTGCTGATCACCCTGGACAACGGCTTCGACCACACCAAGCCCAACTCGTTCGGCGCCGCCGGCCTGCGCGAGCTCGGCGAGGCGCTGGACACCGTCGCGCGGCGGGCCGAGGCGGGCGAGATCGTCGGCGTCGGCATCACCGGCAAGCCGTTCATCTTCGCCGTCGGCGCCGACCTGACCGCGGTGCCCGCGATCACCTCGCGCGACCAGGCGCTGGAGATCGCCCGACTCGGCCACGAGACGTTCAGCAAGATCAGCGCCCTGCCGGTGCCGACCTTCGCGTTCATCAACGGTGCGTCCATGGGCGGCGGCGTCGAGATCGCGTTGTATGCCGACTACCGCACCATCTCGTCGGACGTGCCGGCATACGCCACGCCGGAGGTCTTCCTCGGGCTGGTGCCCGGGTGGGGCGGCACCTACCTGGTGCCGCACCTGATCGGCACCGAGAAGGCGGCGCAGCTGATCGTCACCAACCCGCTGTCGCAGAACCGGATGATCAAGGGCAAGAACGCCTTCGAGCTCGGGCTCGCCGACCGGCTGATCGAGCCGGTGACCTTCCTCGAGGACTCCCTCGCCTTCGCCGCCGGCGTGATCGCCGGCACCGAGCAGGTCGAGCGCGCGACCGTGGACACCTCCGAGGCGGCCTGGGAGGGCCCGCTGGACAAGGCGTCCGCGGACGCGGACGGGCGCACCGGCAAGGCGGCGCCCGCGGCATACAAGGCGATCGACCTCATGCGGCTGGCGCGCACCGCGAGCCGCGAGGAGGCCTTCGAGGCCGAGAACCAGGCACTCGCCGACCTGATCATGAGCGACGAACTGCGTTCTGGTCTCTACGCGTTCGACCTGGTGCAGAAGCGCGCCAAGCGACCGGCCGGCGCGCCGGACAAGTCGCTGGCCCGCAAGGTGACCAAGGTCGGCATCGTCGGTGCCGGTCTGATGGCCAGCCAGATGGCGCTGCTCTTCGCCCGCAAGCTGAAGGTGCCGGTGGTCCTCACCGACCTCGACCAGGAGCGGGTCGACAAGGGCGTCGCCTACGTGCACGACGAGATCGACAAGCTCGCCGGCAAGGGCCGGCTCAGCCCCGACGCGAGCAACCGGTTGAAGGCGCTCGTCACCGGCTCGGTCTCGGCGGACGGCTTCACGGCCTTCTCGGACGCCGACTTCGTGATCGAGGCGGTCTTCGAGGAGATGTCGGTCAAGAAGCAGGTCTTCGCGCAGGTCGAGGCGGCAGTGCCGGCCGAGTGCGTGCTCGCGACCAACACGTCCTCGCTCGACATCACCGAGATGGCGGCCGACCTGAAGCACCCCGAGCGGGTCGTCGGTTTCCACTTCTTCAACCCGGTCGCGGTCATGCCGCTGCTGGAGATCATCCGCGGGGACGCGACCGACGACGCCACTCTCGCAACGGCATTCGCCACTTCGCGCAGCCTCGGCAAGACCAGCATCCTGGTCAAGAACAGCCCGTCCTTCGTGGTCAACCGGCTGCTCGGCCGCTTCATGGGCGAGTCGGGCCGCATCGTCGACGAGGGCACGCCGATCGAGGTCGTCGAGCAGGCGTTCGCCGGCCTGACGCCGATGCCGCCGTTCATGCTCATCAGCCTGGTCGGCCCGGCGATCGCGCTGCACAACAGCGAGACACTGGCCGCGGCCTTCCCCGACCGGTTCGCCGCGTCGCCCAATCTGGCGAAGGTGGTCGAGGCCAAGCTGCCAAGCTTCTACGGCAGCGACGGCACGCTCGACCCGAAGGTGCTCGAGCTCTTCGAGGCGCCGGCGGAGCCGGTCGTGCTCACCGCAGAGCAGGTGCGCGAGCGGGCGCTGGAGGCACTGGCCGACGAGGTGCGCCGCATGCTCGACGAGGGCGTCGTGCAGGCACCGCAGGACATCGACCTGGCGATGATCACCGGGGCCGGCTTCCCGTTCTGGAACGGCGGCGTCACCCCGCTGCTGGACCGCACCGGGATCGCCGAGAAGGTGACCGGATCACGATTCCTGCCGATCGGCGTGGCGAGCGTGCCGGAGGCGTAGCCCCCGTCATACACTCCGCCAAACAGCTGCGGAAAATACCCCGGGGCGACTAATCCCCAGGGGTGAGGACGGCCCCGTGACATCTCGCCTGGTGTCACGGGGCCATTCCATCTCATATGTGGTTTACACTTCTCGACATGACCGATGACTACCTGGTCCGCGTCGGCACGCTGATTCGCGATGCGCGACGACACAAGAAGCTCACCCAGAGCGAGTTGGCCGAGGCCCTGCAGACCTCGCAGAGCGCCGTAGCCCGCATCGAGCAGGGCAAACAGAACCTCAGTCTGGAGACGCTCGCGCGCATCAGCGAAGCGCTCGACACCGAGGTCGTGGCAGTCGCCTCCTCCACGCCGCTCAACCTGCGCATCGAGGGCGGCCGCAAGCTGTCCGGCGAGATCGACGTGCGCACCTCCAAGAACGCCGCGGTCGCGTGTCTGTGCGCCGCACTGCTCAACAAGGGCAAGACCACCCTGCGCAACCTCGCCCGCATCGAGGAGGTCAACCGCATCACCGAGGTGCTGACCTCCATCGGGGTCAAGACCCGCTGGCTGCCGGACAGCAGCGACCTGGAGATCGTGCCGCCGGCGCAGTTCGACCTGGACGCGATGGACGAGACGGCGGCCCGTCGTACCCGCACGATCCTGATGTTCCTCGGGCCGTTGCTGCACCAGTTCGACCGGTTCAAGCTGCCCAACGCCGGCGGCTGCGACCTCGGCTCGCGCACCGTGGAGCCGCACCTGCACGCGCTGCAGGCGTTCGGTCTCGACGTGGTGGCCTCGCACGGCTACTACGAGGCCAAGGTCGACTCGTCGGTGCGGCCGCGTAAGCCGATCATCCTCACCGAGCGCGGCGACACCGTGACCGAGAACGCTTTGTTCGCGGCGGCTCTCTATGACGGGGAGACCGTCATCCGCAATGCCAGCCCGAACTACATGGTGCAGGACCTCTGCTTCATGCTGGAGAAGTTCGGCGTGCGCATCGAGGGCATCGGCACCACCACCCTGCGGGTGCACGGCGTGCCGGAGATCGACGTCGACGTCGAATACCACCCGTCGGAGGACCCGATCGAGGCGATGACGCTGCTCGCGGCCGCGGTCGTGACCGAGTCGGAGATCACCATCCGCCGGGTGCCGATAGAGTTCATGGAGATCGAGCTCACCCTGCTCGAGGGCATGGGGATGAAGTACAGCCTCGGCGAGGAGTACGTCTCGGACAACGGCAAGACCCGGCTGGTCGACCTGACCACGCAGCCCGGTCCGCTCGAGGCGCCGAAGGACAAGATCCACCCGATGCCGTTCCCGGGGCTCAACATCGACAACCTGCCGTTCTTCGCGGTGATCGCGGCCTACGCCAACGGGGCGACCACCCTGCACGACTGGGTCTACGAGAACCGCGCGATCTACCTGACCGAGCTCACCGCGCTCGGCGTGCGGGTGCAGCTGATGGACCCGCACCGGGTGCTGATCGAAGGCCCGACCCGCTGGCGGTCGGCGGAGGTCATGTCGCCGCCCGCGCTGCGGCCGGCCGTGGTCATCCTGCTTGCGATGCTCGCCGCCCCCGGGGTCTCGGTGCTGCGCAACATCTACGTGATCGACCGCGGTTACGAGCAGCTCGACACCCGCCTCAACAAGCTGGGTGCCAACATCCAGACCTTCCGCGACATCTGAGCTTGATGGCTCGATTCCGCGCGTCGGGCCAGGCTCGATTCCGCGCGTGATCACTCCGTATCTCGATCACCTCGGCGTGATCGCGATGGCGCACCGCGGCTTCACCGGCCGCGGTGCGCCGGAGAACTCGCTCGCGGCGTTCGGCGCTGCCGTCGATCTCGGCTTTTCGTATGTCGAGACCGACGTCCACGCCACGTCCGACGGGGTGCTGCTCGCCTTCCACGACGACAAGCTGGATCGCGTCACGGACAGCTCTGGTGAGATCGCCGCGTTGCCGTGGTCGACGGTGCGCGCGGCGAAAATCGCTGGCACACAAGAGATTCCGACGCTCGACGCGGTGTTGGAGTCCTGGCCGGAGCTGCGCGTCAACATCGACTGCAAGTCTGCGGGTGCGGTGGCGCCGCTCGCCGACGCGATCGAGCGGCACGCCGCGCACGACCGGGTGTGCGTGGCGTCGTTCTCCGACAAGCGGCGTCGTGCCGTGCTGCGCCGGCTCACAAGGCCGGTCGCGACGTCCGGCGGCCAGTCGGTGATCACCCGCTTCGTGCTCGGGATGCGCGCCCTCGACGGGGTCGACTGCGTGCAGGTGCCGCAGGCGGCGGGACCGCTACCGGTGGTGACCGCGCGCATGGTGCGGCGGGCCCACACCGACGGCACGCAGGTGCACGTCTGGACGGTCGACGAGGCCGACGACATGCACAGGTTGCTCGACCTCGGCGTCGACGGCCTCATCACCGACCGCGCCGACACGCTGAAGAGCGTGCTGCAGCAGCGCGGTCAGTGGGACTGAGGTCAGCGACCGCGGCGTGAGCTGAACGCAGCCGCGGAGTGTCCGCCGGCACCGCGCGAGCGTGACTTGCCGCCGGCGCCGCCGCTCTTGGGAGACCGGCCGTCGTTGCGGTTGCGCTGCGGGCGGCCGGCACCGTTCTGGCGCTTGGCGTTTCCCCCGCCCGCCTTCGGCTTGGCCGGCGCCTGGCCTGGCACGACGAAGCCACCCTCGACGAGCTGCCGCTCCCCCGGCGCGAGTTCGCGCAGCACCGGGTGGTCGGTCGCCGCGACCTTGGTGGTCGTGGGGTTGATGCCGGCGGCCTTGGTGAGGCTGCGCACATCGCCGCGCTGGTCGTCGGTCATGAGGGTCACCACGGTGCCCTCGGCGCCGGCTCGGGCGGTGCGACCGGAGCGGTGCAGGTAGGCCTTGTGCTCGGCCGGCGGGTCGGCGTGCACGACGAGCGCGACGTCGTCGACGTGGATGCCGCGGGCGGCGACGTCCGTGGCGACCAGCGTCGAGGCGGCTCCCGAGTGGAAGGCGTCGAGGTTGCGGGTCCGCGCGCCCTGACCGAGGTTGCCGTGCAGCTCGACCGCGGGCACCCCGCGCTTGTTGAGCTGCCGGGCGAGGGCCTTGGCGCCGTACTTGGTGCGGGTGAAGACGACGGTGCGGCCGGGGGCCGACGCAAGGTCGGCGACGACGGGGATGCGCAGCTCACGGTCGATGTGCAGCACGTGGTGGCGCATCTTGGCGACCGGCGACTGGGGCGAATCCGCCTCGTGCGTCACGGGTTTGCGCAGGAACTCGCGCACCAGGACGTCGATCGCCTTGTCGAGCGTGGCGGAGAAGAGCAGCCGCTGACCGTCGCGCGGAGTCTGCTTGAGCAACCGGCGTACACCGGGCAGGAAGCCGAGGTCGGCCATGTGGTCGGCCTCATCGAGCACGGTGATCTCGACCGCGTCCAGCGAGCAGTGTCCCTGGGCGATCAGGTCTTCCAGCCGGCCCGGGCACGCGATGAGGATGTCGACGCCGGCGCGCAGGCCGCGCACCTGCGGGTTCTGCCCGACCCCACCGAAGACGGTGAGCACGTTGAGTTGTGCGGCGTCGGCGAACGGGGTGATCGCGGCCTGGATCTGGGTGACCAGTTCACGGGTCGGCGCGAGGATGAGTGCACGGGGGCGGCCCGGCGTGCGCTTGGTGCGCTGCGCCTGGAGCCGTGCGACGACGGGCAGCGCGAAGGCGTAGGTCTTGCCGCTGCCGGTGCGCCCGCGGCCGAGCACGTCGCGCCCGTCGAGGGAGTCGGGCAGCGTTGCTGCCTGGATCGGCGTCGGGGTGGTAATCCCTTGTGCCGCAAGGATTTCGGCCAGGCGTGCGGGCACGCCGAGCTCAGCGAAAGAGTTCATGAAAAAGCTACATTCTTGGTCGGTCGCCCCGCCGATCAGCCAGATTGTGGGCTGGGCATGGAGCAAGCTCGACATGCGCACCAACTCGCGGCGGGGACTGTGACGAGTCGATGAGTCATAGTGTACGAGGTCGCCGAGTGTGTTGCCTACCTCGCCTCGGACGCGGCGTCATACATCACCGGTCAGGCACTCACCATCGACGGTGGAGCCAGTGTGCGAGGTCCGTTCGGCTGAATCGGCGAAACCGGCCGACCTGGCAACGGCGGCGGTCGCGACTCGATGTCGAAGCCGGCCGTGCTCGCCGTCGTCCGCCTGGCATCGCCGGTGACCCGCAGGTCCGGGTGCTCCTTGACGTAGTTGCAGCGTTCGCAGAGCCCCTGCCCGTTGTCGTAGCTCGTGACGCCACCGTCGACGTGCCGGAGAATGTGGTCGGTATGCCGAATCGGCGCTCCGCAGAACGGTGTTCGGCACAGCTGGTCGCGCGCGGCGATCAGCTCGGCGAGGAGCTTCGGAAAGACCCGGGCGGGCGACTCCATGGCGACCAGCTCACCTGTGCCGGGCGCCGTGAACATGCGCCGGAGGAAGCACCGGGACCGCTCGCCGTCGGGATGGGCGACGATCTCTCGTGCGAGGTCGGCCGGGACCGGGCCGAAACCGTCCAGGACGGCCGCGTCCGGGCTTGCCCCGATCAGGGTCGCCAGCGGCATCAGCAGTTTGACCTGTACGTCGACGCCGTCGGCCGGCGCGCGGCCGGTGACACGCTCCACGAGGGTGTCGGCCATCACCTGGCCACGTCCTCGCTCGTCACCCTCAGGGCGCGCCGCATCGGCGGCCTGTTTCAGGGCTGCGCAACAGCCGACGCCGTCCTTCACCGGGAGCAGCGCGGTCAGGAGGGTCATGCAGTCGGGTGCGGGGCGGAGGCTGACATATCGGTCGTGCTCCGCGTTGGCCCGGCGAGTCACCGCCCCGCCCGGATCCAGCTCGTAGGCGCGGGCGCGCGCCAACTGTTCGAGCCGGCGGTCGGACACCCCGCCCAGGTGTTTCGCAACGTGCTGATCCACCTGCTGGCGGTGATCTCGGCGCAGATGCGAGGTCTCGCGGCAGATGACGAACGCCTGGTGTTCGCCGATCAACCCCCGCCGCATCGCGCCCCGCGTGGCCGGAAGCTCGTGCGTGATCGCGCGCGCCAGACCAAGCAGACGGGATCCGCGGTGCGGGGACTGGCGCCGTGCGAACGCGACCTGCTGCCCTGCCACCCGCGCGGAGTCGGCCGCGGACAGGCCACGAGCCCGATCCCGCGCGAGCTGCGCATCGTGCACGGTCACCGTCAGCGATGCCTGCACCGCCGACGCGACATTCTTCAGCTCTTCGAGCGTCCGGATCAGCGCGAGACAGTCCTCCGGATCCGACGTCGCCTCCAGTGCCGGCAGACTGGCGATGACACGACGCAGATCTTCCGCCGGGGTCGGATGTGATCCCGTGGTGGTGGTCGCGAGTATGTCGATCATGTGTTCGATGTTACGCCCAATTGCCCTGTCTTACAACATTTTTCATGAGCTGAAGTTGTCCACATCACCCTTGTGACCCATCGGGGATGTGGACAACCTGCGGGCTGATTCAGGGTCTCTCGGACGCGCCGGCGACGTCCACGATCCAGTCCGCCACCGCACGCTCCACCTCCCGCGGCGCCTCGATCGAGACGAGATGCCCCGCGTCCGGCACCTCCACCACGTCCACACCACCCGGAAGCAGACTCTGGAGCCGATAGGCCTGATCGGGCGGGATCCATGGATCTTGCCGACCCCAGCCGATCCGCACGGGACACCTCACCTCGGCCAACCGCTCAGCGACGGGCCGGGTGTGTTCCGCACTGAGCGCAGCGATCTGCCTATAGAAGGCCGGTTGACCGACCTCGCCGAGCCACGGCTCCGCCAACGCCTCCAGCCACGCCGGCGAGAGCCGCTTGGCCGCCGCACTGGAGATGTACTCCTTCACCAGGGCGGCATGAAGTGCCTCGGGCAGCTGGGCGAAGACGTCCGGGTGCTCGGCAACCAGCCGGAAGAACGGCGAGCCCCATGGGTCGAGCGTCACGATGTCCCAGAGGTGGAGCGAGCGAAAATCGCTTCCATGCAGCAGGTGCGCACCCAGCGCGACCGCTCCCCCGATGTCGTGCGCCACCACGTGCGGGCGATCGAGACGCCATGCCTCGAGCAACCTCGCGAGCCGGCGCATCTGCGACGCCAGGTCGACCGGGACCGCGGAATCCATTGTCGAACGGCCATATCCGGGCATGTCCCAGAGGAACACCCGATACTTCCGACTCAGGTATGACGCAGGCCCCGCCCATACGCGCGCGGACCACGGGGTGCCATGGCAGATCACGACGTCGCCGCCGGAAGCCGCACCCTCCGGCTCGAGGAGGTAGGTCGCAATGCTCATGCCGTCGATGAGCACCAGCTCGGGATCCGGGAGTGCGGGGAGGGACGTTTCCATGGCTTGGACGCTAGAACCTCAGGTCGACCTGAGGTCAAGATGCACAATGCACTCATGAAGATCGGCGAAGTTGCGCAGCGTCTCGACGTACCGATCCACGTGCTGCGGCACTGGGACGACATGGGCGTCGTCGTCGCCGATCGCAGCGCCTCGGGACACCGCATCTATACCGAGGAGCATCTCTATCGTCTGCGAATCCTGCAGGCTTGTCAGGGAATCGGGATGAGCCTGGCCGAGATCCGGAACGTCCTGCGCAGAGGTGCGCCCGGCCGCGCCACCGCCATCACCCACCAACTGCATCGCGTCCGGCAACAGCGGATCGCACTCGAGCGCACCGAACAGTTTTTGACGCACGTCATCGACTGCCGGCATGACCTCCTCACCCGCTGCCCCGCCTGCAGCGCGTACGCCGAAGACGCAGCGAGCACGTAAGCTCCGTCAACCCACCTGCTTCGCAAACTCCACGACCCGCTCGGCGACGTCGACGTGCAACCCGGCCGACTCGCGGAGCCCGCCGCGGTGCATCGCGTGGTCGGCGCCCTCGACATACATCGTCTGACCGGCGACGGCGGTGCCTGCCGGCCAGAGCGGGTCGGCGGAGCCGCCGACCACCAGCTGCTCCACCGGGTATGACGAAAGTGTCTGCGCGACAAGAGGATCCGTCAGCACGGGTGTCAGCCACGCCGCCGGCAGCCGCTGCTGCGCGGCAGCCGGCGCCGCCAGCGTGCCGAGCGATTTCGCGACGAGCAGCGTGACGTCCGCGGAGGGCGCTTCGCGTTCGACCAATTCGAAGGCCTCCGTGACGAATTCGCCGCCGGCGCCCTCCGGTGGCTGCCAGCGCACCGCCCGCACGGTCCACCCGTCGCGGACCAGCGCGGATGCCGTCCAGAAGAGGAGCGGCGCGTCGATCGGATAAGCGCGCCCGGGCAGGAAGAGTGCCCGCTTCGCCACCCGCCCCGGTGCCAGGTCACCCGGCGGGAAGGCGACCGTCGACACACCACTCCTGCTCATGGCCCGAGTGTGCCACGCACCTGCTCCAGCACACGGTCTCGCAGCAACGCGACCGCCCCGTCGCGCACCCCGCGCGACGCCGCATCGTCGGGCACGCGCGCCTCGCGCACCACCACATCCCTCGGGTATGACGAGAGCTCCGCCCGCACCGGCGCCACCGCCGGCGCAGCCCACGGGCCGCCGAGCACGAGCTCGCTCGGATCCGCGAACGCAACGACTCCGGCAACCACGCCGGCAAGCGCCCGCACCACCGGACCCGGGTCACGATCGAGCAGGCGCAGCACCGCATCGACGTCCAGGGCCGTCGAATCCCGTTGACGCAGGCCAAGTTTCGCAAACACCTCGGTGAACGGCATCGCCTTGCCCCGCGGACCCGCCACGACGACGTGCGCTACCTCTCCGACCAGCCCGCGCCCGCCGTGCACGATCGCGCCCTCGCTGACGATCGCGCCACCAAGGCCCTCGCCGAGGTGGAGGTAAGCGAAATCGCCGGGCGCACCCGCGGCCAGCTCCGCACGGGCCGCCCAGTTGACGTCGTTGTCGACCTCGATGGGGCCGGCCACCACGCCCGCGAGCAGCGTGCGCGGGTCGAGCGACCCGGTGAGGAAGGGCGCATCCGCGAGCTCCACCGCACGTCCCGTCGTGCGATCCACGGGATCGGCCACACTCACCGCCGCGGCGACATGGGGGCCGCCGCCCTGCCCACGCAGCGCCTGCCGTACGGCGGCACTCGGACGCGTCCTCGATCCGCGCAGATGGACCCGCTGCTCGGTCACCACCTGGCCACGCACGTCCAGCACCTCGGTCGTGACACCCTCGGGCGCGACCACCACGCTGAGCGCGGTGCCCACTGCCGGCCCGAGGTCGACCAGGTTGCCGGCCCGACCGGCGCCCTTCCGGACCTCCGCCGTCTCCCGCACCAGCCCCACCTCGACCAGCCGCCGCACACTCTCCGACGAGGTGGGCCGCGAGACCTCGGCAGCCGCCGCAAGGTCGGCGCGCGACTGCGCGCCGCGATCGATCAACGCGGTCACGACACGCTCGTCGGTGAGCGCGCGCACCACGTCTCGTCCGGCAGTCGCCACCACGGGAAATCCCTTCGTCGGCTTGCAGGTCCGGCCCAGCGCGCCTATCTTAGTCCTTTGTAAGGGCACCTAACAAAGGACACAACGCATGACCTCGACAACTTCGCAGCCCGCCCTGCCGCACTGGGAGGAACCGCCCGCCGACCTGGCCGGTGCCGTCCGCCACGTCAAGCATGCCCTCCGCCGCCGGATCGAGGCTTCGGGGCGCACGCCGGAGGAGGTGTTCGAGGTCATCGAGCGCACCGTCGCGGCCCGGATCGCCGAGCTGCGCGAAGTCCAGGCACGTGGCGAAAGCCCTTGGCCGGTCCTCGAGTTCGACCAGATCGCGGACGGCAAGGACCTCGACGCACTCCGTGACCTCGTGCGCCGGCGCGGGTGCGCCGTCATACGCGGTCACTTCCCGCGCGAGCAGGCACTCGCCTGGGACGCCCAGATCGTCGACTACGTCGAGCGCAACGAGTTCTTCGAGCACTACCGCGGCCCGGGCGACGACTTCTTCGACAGCGTCGACTCCGCGCCGGAGATCTATCCCGTCTACTGGTCATACCCGCAGATGGAGGCCCGCCAGAGCGACCGGATGGCCACCGTGCAGGGCTTCCTCAACAGCGTCTGGAAGCACGACTCCGAGGGGCGCACGTGGTTCGACCCCGACCGCGACAGCCTTTACCCCGACCGCATTCGCCGCCGGCCGCCGGGCGCCGACTCGGCCGGGCTCGGCACCCACCTCGACCCCGGCACTCTCGACCTCTGGATGACGCAGAGCTATCAGCAGGCCTTCCGGCACCTCTTCGACGGCGACGTCGAACTCTACGACCCGTGGGACGCCGCCCACCGCACCGACGGCGCGCAATATCCCGGCAGCACCATGTGCTCGGCGTTCCGCACCTTCCAGGGCTGGACCGCGCTCTCCGACATGGCTCACGACCAGGGCGTGCTGCACACCGTCCCGATCCCCGAGGCGATGGCCTACCTCATGCTGCGCCCGCTGCTCGACGACGTGCCGAGCGACGAGATGTGCGGCGTCGGCATCGGCCGCGCCTTCCCGGTCAACTGGAAGTGGCACCCGTTGCTGATGGAGGCCACCTGCGGCCTGCCGGACATCCAGGCGGGCGACTCCGTGTGGTGGCACTGCGACCTGGTACACGGCGTGGATTCGGTTGTGGATCAACAAGGTTGGGGCAACGTGATGTATATCCCGGCGGCTCCCTGGTGCCCGAAGAACGAGCGCTATGCCGTGTCGGTGCGCGAGGCGTTCCGCAGCGGCGACAGCCCCGCCGACTTCCCGGCCGAGCACTACGAGCGCGACTGGGCGGGTCGCTTCACCGAGGCCGAACTCAACCGGACCGGTCGCCGCGGGATGGGCCTGGAGTAGCGGCTTCGCGCAGGACGTCGCGCACCGTCGTGTCGATGACCCGCGGCGTCCACTCCGCGCGCTCCGCCGGCGTCGCCTGCTCCAGAGCCCGCTCCATGGCGCGCATCCGCGCCAGCTTGGCGATCAGCAGCGCGTCCGGCAGCACGGCCTGCAGCCGGCTGCTCGGCACCAGGTCCGCCCACACCGACAGGTAGGCCCGCACGAGGCGAGCGTCGCGCTCGGGGTCCGACGGCATGCCGAAGTGGTATGCCGGGCCGGCAAGCGCAATCAGCAGTGATCCCAACGGGTTTCCGACATACGCGTCACCCCAGTCGAAAAACCTGGAGTCGTGGATGGCACCGGCCGACCCGTCGGCGCAGAAGACGTTGCCGGCGTGCAGGTCGTTGTGGTCGATCGTCGGCGGCAGCCCGACGGACGACAGCCGCGCGGCGGCCTCCCGCAACGGTCGCTCGGTCTCGCGGTGGCCGGCTCCCCGCCCGGCCATCCACCACGACACCAGGTCGTCCGGCTCCCATCTGGGCACCCCGGCCGCCACGAGAGTGTCCGCGACGTCGACGGTCGCCCGCTGCATCCGCGCATAGCGCCGCAGCGCGCCCGACCAGAGTCCGACGATCGAGTCCGCGTCGGCCACCTCGCGCAACAGCGGACCCTGGTCGGCCATCAGCAGCCAGCCGCGGTCGTCGTCACCGGCCCAGATCTCCGGCACCCGGTCCGGCGCAACCGCTGCCAGTGACCGGTAGATCGCCGGCTCCGGCGAGGTGCTGAGCGAGGACGCCTTGAACCACATGCGGCGGCCGTCGGTGGTGTCGACGACCAGTTGGGTCGACCAGGGCCGCACCCGCGGCTGTCGTGGCGTCACCGGCACGCGGGCCACGCCGCGCCGCTCGAGAGACTCGTCGATCCACCGGGTCGCCTCACGGCGCCACGGATCCGACTGCCACAGCTGCGAAGCGGGCTGCTCGCCGGCAGTCACTCTGCGGTGGTGAGGCGGGCGATGAGCTCGGTGCCGACGACGTCGGGGGTGAGACCGACCGCCTCCAGCACCTGCCCGCGCGACGCATGGTCCGGGAAGACCTTCGGCACGCCGAACGTGTGCAGCCGGGCGGCGACGCGGGCCTCCTGCAGCGCGTGGCTCACCGCGGCGCCGATGCCGGACGTCACCAGGTTGTCCTCGATGACCACCACGTGGCGCACGGTGCCGGCCAGGCGGACCAGGTCGGGCGACACCGGGAGGACCCAGCGTGGGTCGACAACCATGGCCGAATGACCTTGTGCTTCAAGCTTTTCGGCGACCTGCAGCGCCGTCGGGCACATTGCGCCGACCCCGACCACGAGCACCTCAGGAGCCTCGGCGTCGTGCAGCACGTCGAGGGTGCCGTCGGTGCGCATCGCCTCGATCGGGTCGGCCACGTCACCCTTGGGGAAGCGCACCACCGTCGGCGCGTCGTCCACGTCGACCGCCTCGCGCAGCAGCGCCTTGACCTGCTCGCCGTCGCGGGGCGCGGCGAGGCGCAGCCCCGGCACGATCGAGCAGATCGACATGTCCCACATGCCGTTGTGCGACGGGCCGTCCGAGCCGGTGATGCCGGCCCGGTCGAGCACGAACGTGACGCCGGCCTTGTGCAGGGCGGCGTCCATCAACATCTGGTCGAACGCGCGGTTGAGGAACGTCGCGTAGATCGCGACGACCGGGTGCATCCCGGCATACGCCAGGCCCGACGCCATCGTCACCGCGTGCTGCTCGGCGATGCCGACGTCGATCACGCGCTCGGGGTAGGCGGCGGCGAAGCCGTCGAGGCCGACCGGGATCATCATCGCGGCGGTGATCGCCACCAGGTCCGGTCGTTCGGCACCCAGGCGGACCAGCTCGTCGTTGAACTCGTCGGTCCAGATGCGGCCGGAAACCTCGAAGGGCAAACCGGTTTCGGGGTTGATCTTGCCGATGCCGTGCATGTGGTCGGCCGTGTCGTCGAGTGCCGGCTGATAGCCCCGGCCCTTCTGCGTGATCACGTGCACGATGCACGGCCCGCCATAGGCACGCGCCCGGCGCAGGGCCTGCTCCAGGGCCGGCTCGTCGTGCCCGTCGACCGGACCGAGATACTTGATGCCGAGGTCCTCGAACATCCCCTGCTGCGGGGCGACGATGTCCTTGATGCCCTTCTTGACGCCGTGCATCGTGTCGTAGACGAGCTCACCGACGACCGGGGTGCCCTGCAGCGCGTGCTTGCCCCAGTCGAGCATGCGCTCGTAGCTGCGGGTGGTGCGCAGCGCCGCGAGGTGGTCGGCGAGGCCGCCGATCGTCGGCGCGTAACTGCGCTCGTTGTCGTTGACCACGATGACCAGGGGCAGGTCCCGCTCGACCGCGATGTTGTTGAGCGCCTCCCACGCCATACCGCCGGTCAGTGCGCCGTCCCCGATCACCGCGACCGTATGACGCTGCCGCTCCCCCGCGATCACGCGCCCCTTGGCGATGCCCTCCGCCCAGGACAGCGACGACGACGCGTGCGAACTCTCCACGACGTCGTGCTCGGACTCGGCCCGCGACGGATAACCCGACAGGCCGCCCTGCTTCTTCAGTTTGGAGAAGTCGTGCCGTCCGGTGAGCAGCTTGTGCACGTAGGACTGGTGGCCGGTGTCGAAGACGATGCTCTCGCGCGGGGAGTCGAAGACGCGGTGCAGAGCGATGGTCAGCTCGACAACACCCAGGTTGGGTCCGAGGTGGCCGCCGGTGCGGGACACCGAGTCGACGAGGAACTCACGGATCTCGCCCGCCAGGTCGTCCAGCCGGTCGGTCGGCAGCCGTTGCAGATCACGGGGCGACGAAATCGTGTCGAGCAGTCCCACTGGTCTTCCTGGCCCTTTCGGTCGCGAACTTGCGGCGTCGGTCGAGTCTACGCGGCCGGGCGGACCGCTTCGGTGAAGACGCACGGCGGCCGCCCGGGGTTGCCCATCGTTCCCCAGCCCGTTCCCCCTGGCCTGCCCACGTCCTACCCGCTGCTAGATTGGCGAAACCAACCAGAAAAGACAGGGGAGCGCCTCGGCGCTGAGAGTGCGGTTCGCCGCAGACCCTCGAACCTGCCCCGGTTAGCACCGGCGAAGGGAGTCATCCATGGCCACTGTCAGCACGCCCGAAACCGGCCGGTCCGGCCTGCGGTCGCTGTTCGCCTACCGCACCATCGACATCGTCACGGTCGTCACGCTGGGCGTCGCCATCGGCGTCGCGTTCTGGGGCTGGGGCAAGGCGTTCGCCGGCCTCAGCACCCTCTCGGCGTTCGGTTTCCCGCCGTCCGCCGGCCTGCTGTCCGGCCCCTGGCTGCTCGGCGGTGTCGTCGGCGGCCTCGTCGTACGCCGCCCCGGAGCAGCCCTCGTCACCGAGCTGATCGGCGCCAACGTCGAATACCTGCTGACCAGCCAGTGGGGCGGCGGTGTGATGGTGTCCGGCTTCCTGCAGGGCATCGGCGCCGAACTCGTCTTCCTCGCCTTCGCCTACCGGCGCTTCGGCCCCGCGGTCGCCGCGGCGGCGGGCACGCTCGCGGCGGTCTTCGAGGTCGTGCTCTACGAGTGGCACTCCTACTACGACTACTGGACGTTCAACTACAAGCTGGCCTACCTCGGCTTCTTCGCGCTCTCCGGCGCGGTCGTCGCGGGCATCGGCGGCTGGCTGCTGGTGCGCGCGCTCGCCTCGACCGGAGCGCTCGACGCGTTCGGTCCGGGCCGGGAGTTCCACGACCGTCGTTCGGTATGACGGGAGCCGCGTCACCGATCGCGCGTCTGCAAGGGTTCGGCTGGCGGCCGCTCGGCCGCAAACAGCAGGTGATCACCGGTCTCGACCTGACGGTGGCGCCGGGCGAGCGCGTGCTGCTCGCGGGCGGCAGCGGCGCCGGCAAGTCGACCGTGCTGCGCGCCCTCACCGGAGCGCTCGGCAGCACGGTCGCCGGTGACCCGTCGGGCCTGGTCGAGGTGGACGGCCGGGCGGGTCTGCTGCTGCAGAACCCGGCCGACTCACTGGTCGCCGCGACCATCGGCCGCGAGGTCGCCTTCGGCCCGGAGAACCTCTCGCTCCCCCGCGACCAGATCTGGTCGCGGGTGCACGAGTGCCTCGACGCGGTCGGGCTGCGTTACCCGACCGGCCGGTCGACGGCCGCCCTCTCCGGTGGTGAGCTGCAGCGGCTCGCGCTGGCCGGGGTGCTCGCCGTGCGTCCCGGCCTGCTGCTGCTCGACGAACCGACCAGCATGCTCGACGACGAGACCGCGGCCACCGTGCGGGAAGCCATCGTGCGAGCCGCCGCATCCACCGGCGCCGCAATGCTCGTCGTCGAGCATCGCATCGGGCCGTGGCTGCCGCACGTCGACCGCGTCGTCGTGCTCGAGCGCGGCGCAGTGATCGCGGACACCACTCCCGGCGCATTCGCCCGCACCGAGCACGACCGCATGCTGCGTGCCGGTGTGTGGATGCCGGGGGCCGCGGCGCCGGCCCCGCTCGCCGTGCCGGGCGACCTCGTCACGCCCGACTCCCCCGGCGTCGACGTCGACGCCGAGTCGATCAGCGTCGACCTCGAGCTGCGCACCTTGCGCGGGGCCGTCCGCACCCGCGCGCTCGACCACGTCACCGCGCGGGCCGCCGCGGGGTACCTCACCGCGCTCACCGGCCCCTCGGGCGCCGGCAAGTCGACGCTCCTCGCCGCGCTCGCCGGACTGCAACCACTCACCGGCGGCAGCATCGCCGGACCCACCCCGCCGCTGCAGCGACGACGCTCTCCCCAGCTGGCGGCGGCCGCCGGCTGGGCCCCGCAAAACCCGGAGCACGGCTTTCTCGCGCGCACCGTCCGCGACGAAATCTCGCTCACCGCAGGCAAACTCGGGCGACGCGTCGACGTCGACGCACTGCTGGACCTCGTCGGGCTCGCAGACCTCGGCGGCGCAAACCCCTATCAGCTCTCCGGCGGCGAGCAGCGCCGCGTCGCCCTCATCGCCGCGCTCGCCCACCGGCCGGCCGCGATGTTCCTCGACGAGCCCACCGTCGGGCAGGATCGGCAGACCTGGGCCGCGGTCGCCGGCTGGTGCACCGCCGCGGCGGCGGCCGGGGCGACGGTCGCGGTCGCCACCCACGACACCGATCTGATCGCGCTCTCCGACGCCGAGGTCGCGCTCGCCCGCAAGCAGGTGGCCTAGCGTGAAACGTCTTCTGCCGCAGGTCAATCCGCTCGTGTTGTTCGTGTTGGGCGTGCTGCCCGTCTTCGGGTCCCTCCTCGTCCGGACGACGCCGCAGGCGCTGGTCGTGCTTGCGTCATACGCGGTGCTGGCGGGGGTGTTCGTGCCGTGGACCAAGGGGGTGTTCTGGCGGCTGGGCTTCGTCGCCTTCGCCGCGCTGTCGGTGCTCTGGTCGACCTGGCTGCTCGGCGGCAATCAGGCGGCGAACGCCGGCATCGCGGCACTGCGGGTGCTCGTGCTCGCCGTGCCCGGCGCACTGCTCACGCCGTGGATCGACCCGACCAGCCTCGGCGACCAACTCGCCCAAAGGGTAAAGCTGTCAGGCAGATTCGTCGCGGCGACAACGGCTGCGCTCACCCGCTTCACGTCTCTCGGCCAGGTCTGGGACCAGCTCGACCGCACGCGTCGAGCGCGCGGCACCGGCCCCGGCCGCAACCCGCTGGCGCGGATCCCGTGGGCCGCCGGCATGACCTTCGCGCTGCTCGTCGCGGCGCTGCGCGGCGGCACGCAACTGTCGCTGGCGATGGACGCCCGCGGCTTCGGCTCTGCAACCCACCGCACCTGGGCGGAGCCGGCTCCGTGGCGCCGGGTGGACACCGTCGCCGCGATCGTCGGCGTCGCAGTGACGGTGGCGTTGCCGCTCGCGCTGGCGGTCAGCTGATCACCAGTTGGCCTCCTGGGGAGCGCGCGGCAGCCGCACACTCGCCGGGTGGTTGATGTATGCCGTGCCCCCGCTGCGCGGGATCCAGACGTTCTCGAACTGCGCCCGCTTGTAGGTCACCCGCACTTGCGCGTCGTCCGGCTTCAGGTGCGACGCCGGGTCGTTCATCACCGGGTCGCCGGCCGCGGTGAAACCGACGAGCACCATCAGGTGCCCGGCCGTCGAGTAGCCGGCACCGTCGAGCTCGCTCTTGTCGAAGGACACTGCGGTGATGACCGGAATGCCGGCCGCGATGAACGCCTCGGCCTCGGCGAGGCTGCGCAGCCGGGTGACGAACGCGTCCAGCCCATAGCTGCCGGTGTAGGCGGTGTTGAACGGCCAGTTGCCGCACCCGTCATACGTGTAGTCGAAGGTGTCGCGCGCCGCGTAGTCGACCTGGGCGTCGACCGGCGGCTGCACCCACGACAGGTCGGCCTTGCTCGGCCCGAGACCCCACGAGGCCAGCACCATCGACGACGACGTCGGCGAACACCACGCCTCGCCGCCGCCCGACCACTGCGGGTAGTGACCGGCGTGCACCTCCTGGGAGTAGGTCGGCACGTTCAGGATCCGCTCGCGGCCGAGGGTGAAGGTGCTGACCGGGACGGTCGTGTCGTCGGGCAGCGCCGAGGCCATCGCGCCGAGCGATCGCACGGTCGGCGTCGCGCTGGTGCCGTGCAGGCGCATCAGCTGCACCCGCAGTTGGAAGTCGGTCATGCTGTGGTTGTTGAGCAGGTGCAGGGTGTCGGTCCACACGGTGGCGTAGGCGGTCCCCTGCCCGTCGACCGACGTCCGGCGGATCGCACCGCCCTGGTCGGGGTCGTTGCGGCACCAGCGGCCGAGCACGAACCAGCCGGTCTGGGTGCCGTCCTCGGCGCGGCCCCGCACGTCGATCTGCACCCACGTGCCCTTCGGGGTGTCGGCGTTCCACGACGCGATCAGCTCGGTGAGCGCAAACCCGCTGCGCTGCACCGGCGACACCCAGCTGGCCACGTCATACGTGCGTGACGGCGATCCGGCCGGGATCGGGTCGGCATAGTGCACCGTCCCGGTCGGGGTGCCGATCCGCAGACCCGCTGCCGTGACGGCCACACCCTGGCGGGTGCCCGACGCCCACGAGCCGATGCCCTCGAAGCGATGGAACCGGATGTGGCGCGGCGCCCCTGCCGCCACCCGCGTGCGACGGGCCGGCTTTGGGCGCGTCTCGGCACGCGCCGCAGAGGCGCCCCACAACAAGGCTCCCCCGGCCGCGACGCTGCCGCCCAGGACCTGGCGTCGGCTCAGCGCGATGCTACGACACACATCCTGCAGGGAACGCTCGGACATTGCTCGACTCCTCGTTCGGTGGTCTGTTCATCCTCAGCCTTGCGGAAATGACAGCCGACCTGGGTCAAAGCGTGGCAAAGATTTCCAGAACGCTACTTCTGGAATGGCGTCTTGTAGCTCAGCGCCTCCTTCGAGACGTACGCCTGCGGCTGCACGAGGTCGAGGCCGCCCGGCACCCGCGCCGGCTTCATCAGGAACTGCGCCCGGGTCGAGGGCTGGCCCGGGTGGGTGAAGTCCAGCGACGCGGTGAGGTTGCGGGTGTCGACCGACACCTTCTGCACGGCCTTCAGCACACCGGCGCGCGTGAGGTCGCCGTCCGAGCACGCCTGCAGCAGGATCTGGCCCCACACCAGCCCGAAGACGTAACCCTGGATCGGGCCGAACGTCGGCTCGCCCTTCGGGTTGTCCTTGGTCCACTGGGACCGGATCGAGGCCGCCTGCGGCACCGTGCTGTTCCACGGCACCATCAGGGCGTCGGTGAGGAATTGCCCCGACAACAAAGCAGATCCGGCCGGAGTGTCGAGCAACTGCGGCGTGTAGGTCGGGCCGCTGCCGTAGAACGGCACGGTCAGCCCCTGCGCCTTGGCGACACCGACCGCCGACGCCGTCTGCGCCGGCGTGGTGGTCAGCAGCACCGCCTTCGCGCCGGCGCCCTTCAGCTTGGTGACCGCCGAGGTGAGGTCGCTCGCGGTCGAACTCACCGGCGCCTGCACGACATTCATCGAGTGCTTGCTGGCGTAGTACTTCGAGCCGAGCAGGCCGTTCTTGCCGTATTCGGAGTCGACGTAGATGTGCCCGATCGTGTCGCCGTTCTTGATCTTGCCCTGCGACTGCAGATAGCTCAGCCCGTTGATCATCTCGACGTCGTACGTCGGGCCGACCATCACCACGTTGGGCACGTCGAGGTTGGTCGACGCCCACGACGACGGGATGGCCGCGATCTTGTCGTTGACCATCGGCTTCTTCAGCGCCGCGAGGATCGGCGAACCGATCAGCTGGACCAGCCCGAGGGCCTGCCCCTTCAGCTGGTTGTAGAGCGGGACGGCCTTCTCCGCACTGTAGCCGGTGTCGGCCGGCACGATCTTGATCTTGCGACCGCAGATGCCGCCCGACTTGTTCACGTCCGCGGCCCACATCTGGTTGCCCTGGGTGATGCCGAGGCCGAGCACCTTGAAGACGCCGGACTCGTCGGTCATCGCGCCGAGCGTGATCGTGTCGGAGGTGACGCCGACGTCGGTCTTGATGCCGCGCGCGCCGCCTCCTCCGCCGCCGATGCCGCCGGCCTCCGGGTCCTTCACGCTGCAGCCGCTGAGCGCGAGCCCGATCGCGCAGGTGGTGACCAGTCCGGTGGTGGTCAGTCGATTCAGCCGCATATTCGCAGTCCTTTCCTGGAGGTATGACGGGGCGAGTTCATCGGCGCACCAATCGGATTGCCCGATCCCACAGCCCGGCGAGGCCGCGCGGCTGGAAGATCACGATGAGCACGATGAGGGCGCCGTAGATGAGGTTGGTGATGACGACCGGCGTGAACGCGGTGCCGCCGGCGCTCACGGTGTCCTCGGACCGGATGAGCGGGATCGCGAGTGGCAGGCCGAAGACGAGCGCGGCGCCCATCACCGATCCGCCGAGCGAACCGAGTCCGCCGATCACGCACATCGCGAGGAAGGAGATGGCGACCGTGGTGCTGTAGGTGCCGTGGTCGACCGCCTCGTCCGGCTTCATCAGCCCGGAGTACCACCAGACGGTCATCACTCCCGCCAGCCCTGCGTATGCCGAGGAGATCGCGAACGCCATCGCCTTCTGCCGCACGACCGAGACACCCATCACCGCGGCCATCGCCTCGTTGTCGCGCACCGCACGCCAGCCGCGGCCGACGCGCCCGTTCATCGCGCCGCGGCCGAGCGCGTAGGCGATCGCGGTGAGCGCGGCGAACAGCCAGAAGGTGCGCTCGGTCTGGCCCATCGGCACGTTCAGCACGTAGAGCGACGGTGTCTGCACCCCGAAGTCGAAGCCGAAGAAATTCAGCGACGGCGCGTAGCGGCCACTCGAGGCGCTGCCGGCCAGCGACGGCAGCTGATTGGCCAGCCAGAAGCCGAGGAAGACCAGGCTGAGTGAGGCCACCCCGAGGTAGATGCCCCGCAATCGCCCGGAGATCGGCGCGAACAATGCCCCCGCGGCGGCGCTCACCAGCACCGCGAGCAACGCCGAGAGCAGGGTGGGCAGACCGAATCCGATGTATTCACTGGTGCCCTTGCTGGCGAACACCGCGTAGGCGACACCGCCGACCAGCAGGAAGAAGGTGTGCGCGAGCGACAGCTGGCCGGCCTGCCCGATCAGCATCGTCAGGCCCATGGCGCCGACCGCTCCGGTCATGATCCACATGAGCACGACCAGCCACTCGTTCTTCACGTATGCCGGGAGCAGCCACACCACGATGCCCGCGGCGACGATCAACGCGTATTTGACTGCGGTCCGGACGGTTTCGTGATCGCGACGCGCGGTCACGACCGGTGCTTCGACTGCCTCAGACACGAGCTTGTTCCACCCTTCCGAAGAGTCCGGCCGGACGCACGACGAGGACGAGCAGCATCACCAGGTAGACGGCGACGCTGGCGAAGTTGAGGTCGACATACTGCGACGCGATCGAGTCGGTGAGCCCGACGAGCAGGCCGCCGACCACGGCGCCCTCGGCCGAGGTCAGGCCGCCGAGCACCGCCGCGGGGAAGGCGGCGAACGCGACGGTGTGTGAGGCCAACAGACCGGATCCGCCGCCGATGTCGTTGGTGGCGAGGAAGATCACGGCGATCCCGGCGAGGCCACCGCCGACCAGCCAGGCACTCGCGGTGACCCGCCAGCTGCGGATGCCCATGAGTGCCGACGCCTCGCGGTTCTCCGCCTGGGCGCGCATCGCCAGCCCCCAGTTGGTGTAGCGGAAGGCGAGGAAGAACAGCCCGATCAGCACCAGGGCCACGATCAGCGCGACGACATAGGTGCGCGAGACGGTCGCCCCGAAGAGGTGCATCGGCTTGGAGTCATAGGGGTCGCCGAGGAAGGGGGCCGCGGCCGTGCCGAGACGCCGGGTGATCTCGGTGAGGATGACGATGTCGACACCGATCGTCAGGATCGCCAGGCTGTCGGGCGTCGCGTTCTTGGCGCGGGCCAGCAACAGCCGCTCGATCAGCAGACCGAGCAGAGCCGCGGCGACGACCCCGATCACCACCGATGGGAACCACGGCAGGTGCTCCTTCGCGCGGAAGATGATGTAACCGCCGAAGAGCGCCAGCGAGCCGTGGGCGAAGTTCACCGTCTCGGTCGCCTTATAGATGATCACGAAACCCAGTGCCAGCAAAGCAAATACGGCACCTTCGCCGAGTCCGTTGACGATCGCCTGCACGAACGTCGTCATGGCCGCCCCTCCTTCTCGCCGGGGTTGTCTGCGGTGGTCCCGAGATAGGCCCGCACGACCTCGGGGTCACGCTGCACCTGCTCGGGTGGCCCGTCGGCGATGTGCTTGCCGAAGTCGAGCACGGTGACCCGGTCGGCGAGGCCCATCACCAGGCCCATGTCGTGCTCGACCAACAGGATCGAGATGCCGAGGCCGTGCCGGATCTGCTGGATCAGCTCGGCGAGCTCCGCGGTCTCGGCGGAGTTCATGCCGGCCGCCGGCTCGTCGAGCAGCAGCACCGTCGGCTCGACGGCCAGTGCCCGCGCGATGTCGACCCGCTTCTGGTCGCCGTAGGGCAGCGAACCGGCGCGCTGGTGCAACCGGGAGCCGATGCCGAGGAAGTCGCAGATCTCCGCCGCCCGGTCCTGGTGCCGCCGCTCGGCGCGCATCGTCCACGGCGCCCGCAGCCCGTAGGACAGGAACCCGCCGCGGGTGAGGCTGTATCGGCCGAGCATCACGTTGTCCAGCACGCTGGACTCCCCCACCAGCGCAATGTTCTGGAAGGCGCGGCCGATGCCGAGCCTCGCCACCTGGTGAGCCGACTTGCCCGTCAGCTCGGTGTCGCCCAGCCGCACCCGGCCGGAGCGCACCGGGTAGACGCCGGTGATCGCGTTGAAGCACGACGACTTGCCCGCGCCGTTCGGCCCGATGAGCGCGTGGATGGTCCGCGGCTGCACCGTGAACGACACCTCGTCCAGTGCGGTGATGCCGCCGAAACCGACTGTCACGCCGTCGATCTCGAGGGGCTGGACGTTGCGCTCGGGCAGGTTGTCGACCGTTTCCGCGGCGCTCATGCTTCCCACACTCCCAGCGTTCGACGCACCCGATGCCGCTCCTGCGGTGCGGCGTCGTCGGCCTCCAGCTGACCGCCGAGGTAAAGGCGCTGCACGTCCTCGGACGCGGCGAGTTCGGCGGCGTCGCCGGCCAGGGCGAGTTCACCGACCTCGAGCACCACCGCACGGTGGGCGAGTTGCAGTGCCATCGCGGCGTTCTGCTCGACGAGGAGCACCGCCGTACCCCGGCCGTTGATCTCGGCGATGACCTCGCCGATGCGCTCGATCATCTGCGGCGCGAGCCCGAGTGACGGCTCGTCCAGGAGCAGCAGGCGGGGCTCGGCCATCATCGCCCGGCCGATCGCGAGCATCTGTTGCTCGCCACCGGACAGCAGTCCGGCGGTCTGGTCGAGTCGCTGGCCGAGCACCGGGAAGAGTTCGAGCACCGCGGCCCGGGCAGCGGCGCGCTTGCCGGGCTCGGTGGCCAGGCCGCCGGCTCGCAGGTTCTCCTCGACGCTCATCCGGCCGAAGACCTGCCGCCCCTCGGGCACCTGCATCACCTTGCGGTGCACGATCGCGGCCGGGTCCAGTCGGTCGATGCGCTGACCGTCCAGCTCGATGTGGCCGCTGGTCAACTGGCCGCCGTGCAGACCGAGGGTGCCCGAGATCGCTCGCAGCAGAGTCGATTTCCCGGCTCCGTTGCTGCCGAGGACTGCGACGATCGACTCGTCGGGCAGGTCGAAGGACACCCCGCGCAGCGCCGAGACCGAACGGCCATAGCGCGCGCTGAGATCGGAGATCGCGAGCACGTTGCTCCTCGCCGGGGATCGTGCGGGGCTGACGACACCGCACTGACGGATGGGACGGGGTCGCGGAGTTGCGTGTGACCCCCGCCACAGACATCCTCGCTGGCGGTTACTGTGACTGATTACCGGCCAGTGTTGGCGAGCACACGTGCGGCTGTGACTGATTCGTTACATAGCCGCCCCGGAAAACGAAGCGGCGCCGCGGTGATCAAGCCACCGCGGCGCCGAATCTTGGCCTGTGTCAGGCTCGTTCGTCAGTTGACCAGCGAGCGCAAGACATACTGCAGAATGCCGTCGTTGCGGTAGTAGTCGGCCTCACCGGGTGTGTCGATGCGCACCACGGCGTCGAACTCGACCTTCGCACCGTCGGCCTTCGTCGCGGTCACGTGGACCGTCTCCGGCACGTCGCCGCCCTCGTTGAGCGCGGTGATGCCGGTGATGTCGAAGGTCTCCGTGCCGTCCAGCCCGAGCGACTCGACGTTCTGCCCCTGCGGGAACTGCAGCGGCAGCACGCCCATGCCGATCAGGTTGGAGCGGTGGATGCGCTCGAACGACTCGACGATCACGGCCTTCACACCGAGCAGCCGGGTGCCCTTGGCGGCCCAGTCGCGCGAGCTGCCCGAGCCGTACTCCTTGCCGCCGAGCACGACCAGCGGCGTGCCCGCCTTGGCGTAGTTCTCGGCCGCGTCGAAGATCGTCGACTGCTCGCCGTCCTGCGTGAAGTCACGGGTGAAGCCGCCCTCCACGCCGTCCAGCAGCTGGTTGCGCAGCCGGATGTTGGCGAAAGTGCCGCGGACCATGACCTCGTGGTTGCCACGGCGCGAGCCGTAGGAGTTGAAGTCCTTGCGCTCGACGCCGTGCTCGGACAGGTACTTGCCGGCCGGGCTGTCGGCCTTGATCGAACCCGCCGGGCTGATGTGGTCGGTGGTCACCGAGTCGCCGAGCTTGGCAAGCACCCGCGCGCCCGTGATGTCCTCGACCGGCGAGGGCTGCTTCGCCATACCGTCGAAGTAGGGGGGCTTGCGCACGTAGGTCGACTCGCCGTCCCACTCGAAGGTGTCGCCCTCGGGCGTCGGCAGCGACTGCCAGCGCTCGTCGCCGGCGAAGACGTCGGCGTAGTCCTTGATGAACATGTCGCGGTCGATCGACGACGCGATCGTCGACTCCACCTCGTCCGGCGTCGGCCAGATGTCCTTGAGGAAGACGTCGTTGCCCTGCTGGTCGGTGCCGAGGGCGTCGGTGTCGAAGTCGAAGTTCATCGTGCCCGCGAGCGCGTAGGCGATGACCAGCGGCGGCGAGGCCAGGTAGTTCATCTTCACGTCGGGGTTGATGCGGCCCTCGAAGTTGCGGTTGCCGGACAGCACCGAGACGACCGTGAGGTCGTTCTCCTGGACGGCCTGGCTGATCTCCTCGTTGAGCGGGCCGGAGTTGCCGATGCAGGTGGTGCAGCCGTAGCCGACCAGGTAGAAGCCGAGCTTCTCCAGGTAGGGCCACATGCCGGCCTTCTCGTAGTAGCCGGTGACGACCTGCGAGCCGGGCGCCATCGAGGTCTTCACCCACGGCGCGACGGTCAGGCCCTTCTCGACGGCGTTCTTGGCGAGCAGCGCCGCGGCCATCATCACCGACGGGTTGGAGGTGTTGGTGCAGCTGGTGATCGAGGCGATCACGACCGCGCCGTCCTTGAGGCCGTATGCCGGGCCCTCGGCCGGCGTGACCTCGGCCTCGCGGAAGTCACCCTCGACGCCGTAGTTCTTCACGTCCAGGCCGAACTTCTGCTTGGCGTCGGCGAGCACGATGCGGTCCTGCGGGCGCTTCGGGCCGGCGATCGACGGCACGACCGTGGACAGGTCGAGCTCGAGCTTCTCGGAGAAGCGCGGCTCGACGCTCGGGTCGTGCCAGAGGCCCTGCTCCTTGGCGTAGGCCTCGACGAGCGCGACGTGCTCCTCGGTGCGGCCCGTGAGGCGCAGGTAGTCGAGGGTGACGTCGTCGATCGGGAAGATCGCGCAGGTGGAGCCGAACTCCGGGCTCATGTTGCCGATCGTCGCGCGGTTGGCGAGCGGCACCGAGGCGACGCCGTCACCGTAGAACTCGACGAACTTGCCGACCACACCGTGCTCGCGCAGCATCTGGGTGATCGTGAGCACGACGTCGGTTGCCGTTGCGCCCGAGGGGATCTCGCCGGTCAGCTTGAAGCCGACGACGCGCGGGATGAGCATCGACACCGGCTGGCCGAGCATCGCGGCCTCGGCCTCGATGCCGCCGACGCCCCAGCCGAGCACGCCGAGGCCGTTGACCATCGTGGTGTGGCTGTCGGTGCCGACGCAGGAGTCGGGGTAGGCGACGCCGTCACGGGTCATCACCGAGCGGGCGAGGTGCTCGATGTTGACCTGGTGCACGATGCCGGTGCCCGGGGGCACCACCTTGAAGTCGTCGAACGCGGTCTGGCCCCAGCGCAGGAACTGGTAGCGCTCCTTGTTGCGGCCGTACTCGATCTCGACGTTCTTCTCGAAGGCGTCCGGGCGGCCGAAGACATCGATGATCACCGAGTGGTCGATGACCATCTCGGCGGGCGCGAGCGGGTTGATCTTCTTGGCGTCGCCGCCGAGGTCGGCGACCGCCTCCCGCATGGTGGCGAGGTCGACGACACAGGGCACACCGGTGAAGTCCTGCATGATCACGCGGGCCGGCGTGAACTGGATCTCGGTGCTCGGCTGGGCGGTCTCGTCCCACTGGCCGAGCGCGTTGATGTGCTCCTTGGTGATGTTGGCACCGTCCTCGGTGCGCAGCAGGCACTCCAGCAGCACCTTCAGGCTGAACGGCAGGGTCTTGCTGCCCTCGACCTTGTCGAGGCGATAGATCTCGTAGGACTCCCCACCCACGGTGAGGGTGTCCTGTGCTCCGAAACTATTGGTGCTGGGGCTCACGCCGACTCCTTCGTCAGTCTCTCTGCTTCACCAGGCATTTTATCTTGACGTCAAGATAAGTGAATCACAGGGGTCCAGCGGCAGTCAGCGAAGGTGAACCTAACTCCGCGCCGGTCGGTCTGCGACGTCCACCGGCTTACGATTCTCCCACCCGGGACAAGATCGCGATGCACTCCACGTGATGCGTCATCGGGAAGGCGTCGAAGGCGCGCAGCGAAGTCACCCCGTAACCGGCGTCCGCGGCATAGGACAGGTCGCGGGCGAGGGCGGCCGGGTCGCATGCGACGTAGGCGATCGCGCGCGGCTGCCGGGCGGTGATTTCCCCGATCACCTCGCGTCCGGCGCCGGTGCGCGGCGGGTCGAGCACCACGAGGTCGACCGTGTCGAGGCCGTCGTCGATCGCGGACTGCCAGCCATCGCGGCCGATGTCGGCGCGCTGCAGGCTCGCCTGCGGCAGTCCGGCCAGGTTGCCCTGCCCGTCCTGCACGGCCCGCGCGTCGCCCTCGAGGCCGAGCACCCGGCCGTCGGTGCCGACCGCGTCGGCGAGGAAGGCGGTGAAGACACCCACCCCCGAATAGAGGTCGAGCACCCGCTCCCCCGGCTGCGGCCGCAACCGGTCGAGCACCTCGGTGACGAACGTGCTCGCAGCGCCCGGGTGCACCTGCCAGAAGCCGCGCGCCGACACCGCGAAGTCACGGTCACCCCTGCCCGCAACGTGAACGGTCTCAGTAACGTTCGGCACCGGGTCTCGGTGTGCGGCGTCCTCCGCTGCGCTCCCCCCGCCGCTACTCGACCGGCGAATGGGCAGATCGATCGCCACGACCTCGCCGGCGGAGTCGACCGCGACGTCGACGCCGGTCACCCCGGTCTCGACCACCTCACCGAGCAACCCGGTGGCGGCGATCTCCGGCACCGTGATCAGGCAGTCGTCGACCGGCACCACGTCGTGCGAGCGGTGACGGCGCAGGCCGATGCGTCCTCGCGGGGTGGCTGCGAATTCGACTCTCGTGCGCCAGCGTTGGCCCTCCTCGTCACCGGGGACGGCCTCGACCTCGCCGTCCCACTCGATGCCGGCCAGCCGCTGCAGTTGCTCGCGCACGACGCGGGTCTTGAGCTCGCGCCCGAAGCGGGCGGACGTGTGCTGCCAGTCGCAGCCTCCGCAGAGACCGGGCCCGGCATACACACACGGGGAGGGGCGGCGCTCGGGTGACGCCGTGAGGATCTCGACCGCGTCGGCGCGCAGGAAGCGCGACCCGGTGCCGCCGTCGGTGACCTCGGCGACGACCCGCTCCCCCGGCAGCGAGTGGCGCACGAAGACGACCCGGCCGTCATGCCGGGCGACGCAGTGACCGCCCTGCGCGACATCCTCGATGTCGAGAGTCAGCCGCTGACCGACCAGCGAATCGCCCTGCGCCGCACGGTTTCTGGGGCGGCGGCGATCACCCCGGCCGCGGCCTCGCTGCCGGGCGCTCATCGCCCGCGCCGGACCGCGCCAGGGGCGAATCCGTCGAGGTGCTGCTCCTGGCCCTGGCTGGAGTCCAGCTGCCACGGCACGCTCGCGACCATGACACCCGGGGTGAACAACAGACGCGACTTCAGCCGGAGCGCCGACTGGTTGTGCAGGAGCTGTTCGTACCAGTGGCCGACGACATACTCGGGGATGTAGACCATCACCACGTCGCGCGGGCTGTCTCGGCGAACGGCCTTGACGTAGTTGATGATCGGGCGGGTGATCTCGCGGTAGGGCGACGCAATGATCTTCAGCGTCACCGGGATCTCCCGGCGCTCCCACTCCTCCTGCAGGGCCTCGGTCTCCTCCGGGTCGACGTCGACGGTGACCGCCTCCAGCACCGACGGACGGGTCGCCCGGGCGTAGGCCAGCGCGCGCATGGTCGGCTTGTGCAGCTTGGACACCAGGACGATCGCGTGCACCCTGGACGGCAGCAGCTGGTCGTCCATGCCCTCGGCGAGCGCCAGCTCCTTGCCGACGTGGGAGTAGTGGCGGCGAATCTGCATCATCAACAGGAAGAGCACGAACATCGCCGCCACCGCGTAGCCGGCGCCGTGGGTGAACTTGGTCAGCAACACCACCAGCAGCACCGTGCCGGACATCACCGCACCGACGCCGTTGATCAGCCGCGAGCGCTTCATCCGGTTGCGGGCGCTCGGGTCGGTCTCGTCGCGCAGCATGCGGTTCCAGTGCCGGATCATGCCGGTCTGGCTGACCGTGAACGAGACGAACACCCCGACGATGTAGAGCTGGATCAGCCGGGTGGGCTCTGCGTCATACACGATGACGAGCAGGGTGGCGGCACCGGCGAGGATCAGGATGCCGTTGGAGTAGGCGAGCCGGTCGCCGCGGGTGTGCAGCTGGCGCGGCAGCCACCCGTCGCGCGCGAGGATCGAGGCGAGCACCGGGAAGCCGTTGAACGCGGTGTTGGCGGCGAGCACCAGGATCACACCGGTGACGATCGAGACGAAGATGACGCCGAGCGGGAAACCCTGGAAGACCGCGTGTGCCAACTGGCCGAGCACGGTGTCCTCGTTGTAGTTGACGACCGGCTTGCCGTCGAGCAGCAGCGCACCCGGCCGGTCCGGGTCCTGGATCTTGATGCCGGTCCAGTTGGCGAGGGTGACGATCGAGACGAGCATCGTCACCGAGATGGCACCCATCAACAGCAAGGTGGTGGCGGCGTTCCTGCTCTTCGGCTTCTGGAAGGCCGGCACCCCGTTGGAGATCGCCTCGACACCGGTGAGCGCCGCACAACCGCTGGAGAATGCCCGCAGCAGCAGGAACATCACCGCGAGCTGGGACAGGGTGTCCATGTCGGGCTGGGGTGCCAGGGCGAACTTCGCGCTCTCGGCCATCGGCAGGTCGCCGAGCAGCTTGCGGACGATGCCGACGATCGCCAGCGCGAAGATGCCGAGCATGAAGAGGTAGACGGGCACCGCGAAGAACGAGCCGGACTCGCGCACACCGCGCAGGTTCATCGCGGTCAGGCCGACGATCAGCCCGACCGCGACCTCCATCTCGTGCCCGTGGAGGAACGGCGCCGCGGATGCGGCGTTCTGCACACCCGAGGACACCGACACCGCGACGGTGAGGGTGTAGTCGACGAGGAGCGCGGACGCGACCGTCAGCCCCGCCTTGGGACCGAGGTTGGTGGTGGCGACCTCGTAGTCACCACCGCCCGAGGGGTAGGCGTGCACGTTCTGCCGGTATGACGCGACGACCACCGCCATCACGCACACCACGGCGATGGTGATCTGCCACGAGTGGGTGAACGCGAAGCTGCCGCCGGCGAGGCCGAGGGTCAGCAGGATCTCGTCCGGCGCGTAGGCCACCGACGACAACGCGTCGCTGGCAAAGATCGGCAACGCCAGCTTCTTGGGCAGCAGCGTCTCACCGAGCCTGTCGCTGCGCATCGCGCGACCGACGACGAGACGCTTGACCGCGCGACCTGTCACAGACACAACGCGAGAGTGTACGGCGACCGGGACGCTTCCCGGTGCGCCGGTTCATCACCGTCTGCGGCGCGGTCGCCCGGGGCACGACGGACCCCGCACGTCCGGTAACTTTTCCGACGTGTATTTCGTCATCATGGGCTGCGGCCGGGTCGGCGCGACCCTCGCCCTCAGCCTGGAGAAGCACGGCCACGAGGTCGCGGTGATCGACCGCGACGAGTCGGCCTTCCGACGGCTCGGCCCGTCTTTCGAGGGACGCCGCGTCACCGGCGTCGGCTTCGACCGGGAGACGCTGATCCAGGCCGGCATCAAGGACGCCTACGCGTTCGCCGCGGTCAGCAGCGGTGACAACTCCAACATCCTGTCCGCACGGGTCGCCCGCGAGACGTTCGACGTCGAGCACGTCGTCGCGCGCATCTACGACCCGGGCCGGGCCGAGATCTACGAACGCCTCGGCATACCGACGGTGGCCACGGTGCGCTGGACCAGCGACCAGGTGCTGCGCAAGCTGCTGCCGCAGGGCGCGCTGCCGCTGCACACCGACGCCAGCGGCAAGGTGATGCTCGCCGAGATCCCGCCGCACCCGAGCTGGGTCGGCAGCCCGCTCTCCCGCATCGAGCAGAGCACCGGCGGCCGAGTGGCCTACCTGACGCGCCTCGGCGACGGCATGCTGCCCGGCGGCGACACCGTCTTCCAGGAGGGCGACCTGCTGCACCTGATGCTGCCCACCGACCGGGCGGCCGACATCGAGGACCTGCTCACCTCCCCCAAACCAGTCGACGACTGACCAGGAGAATCGTCAGATGCGTGTTGTTGTCGTCGGCGCGGGAAGCGTCGGCCGGTCGATCGCCCGGGAGCTGATCCTGCGCGGTCACCAGGTGCTCATCATCGACAAGTATGCCGAGGAGGCGCGCACCCGTTCGGTGCCCGACGCGTCCTGGCTGCTCGCCGACGCGTGCGAGATCAGCACGCTGCGCGAGGCGCGGCTGGAGGACTGCGAGGTGGTGGTCTGCGCCACCGGCGACGACAAGGTCAACCTCGTGGTGTCGCTGCTCGCCAAGACCGAGTTCGGCATCAACCGCACGGTGGCCCGGGTCAACAACCCCAAGAACGAGTGGATGTTCGACGAGGCGTGGGGCGTCGACGTCGCCGTCTCCACTCCCCGTCTGATGACCGCGCTCGTCGAGGAGGCGGTCAGCGTCGGCGACCTGGTGCGGTTGTTCCAGTTCCAGCAGGGCAAGGCCACGATGGTCGAGATCACCGTCCCCGCCGACAGCCCCAACGTGGGCGTCGCGGTCGGTCAGCTGGAGCTGCCGCCGGAGTGTGTGCTGGTCGGCATCATCCGCGACGAGGTGCCGATCCCGCCCAGCCCGTACGACGCGATCGAGGCGCTCGACGAGTTGCTGCTGCTCGCAACCCCCGAGGCCGAGCAGTCGCTCGGCGCGGTGCTCACCGGGCGCCCGGCGGACCAGATCCGCACGCACTCCCCCGGCGACTGAGGCCCTGCGGGCGTTACTGGCCCTGCTTGATCTCGTAGGCCGGGTTGAAGATCGTCGGCACACCCTTGAGATAGGTGACCCGGCCCTTCACCTTGAGGTAGACGCCCGGCTCGATGCCGCCGATCCGGCGGCGGCCCAGCCAGACGAGGTTCATCGTGCGGCTGCCGTCATCGAGGTCCACGACCATCGCCGGGACCGTGCCGGTGCGCGGCCGCAGGCTCACGCTGCGGACCGTCCCGCAACAGGACGCGACCGACCGGTCGGTCGCGTCACAGATCGGGGTGCCACCGTGCTTCTTGGTGGCTTCCCGCAGCTCGTCCCGCTCCAGGGAGGTTTCCGACCGGGTCAGCCGGTCGGCCACCTTGCCGAACGACGTTCGCAGGCTCATCTCAACGCACCTCGGTGATCTCCGGGCCACGCTCGAACGGCTTGAAGTCGTCGGCGGTGTCGGACTTGTCGCCGGTCTGGTCCGGCGTGGCATTGGGGTCGGCGTCGTCGGCCTGCTCGGCCTGCGCCAGGACGTCCTGCGGGATCTCCAGCGGCAGCATCTCGCGCGGCGCGCGCGCCTCGGTGCCGCGGATCACCACACTGCGGCGGATGAACGCCAGCAGCGGCTCGGCCGCGGCCTCGTCGATCGCGGCATTGCCGGACAGCACCGCGCGCAGGAACCAGCGCGGGCCGTCGACGCCGACGAACCGGGCCGGCGCGTAGGTGGTGCGACCGTCGGGGCCGCGCGTGGGCATCCGGGCGTGCAGCTCGATGCCGAGCGGACCGAGCTTCTCCTCGGCGGTGCCACCGCCACCGATCAGGTTGTCGGCGATCTCGTCGCGGATGTCGTCCCACACGCCGCTGCTCTTCGGAGCGGCGAAAACCTGCAGCTGGCAAGCGGATTCGCCCTGCACGACGGTCATGCCGGTGATCTCCTGGCCCGACTCGTCGACGTCGAGCCGGATCTCCATGCTCGACTCGGGGATGATCGCGAGAGCGCCGAAGTCCAGACGTGAGTCGAGGTCGTCGACCTCCGTGCGGTCGAACGGCCCCTCCGATCGGTCGACCTCGTGCGGACGCGACAGCCGCCCCTCGGGCTGCTCGTCGGCGCCGCCGTCGACGGCGTCGCGCGCCTCGACCTCGTCCGCCTGCCCCGTCTCGGTGGCCGCGGCGTCGCCGGCGTCGTCATCGGTGGCGGCGTCGACGTCCTCGACCGCAGGGACGGCAGTCTGCTCGTCGCTGTCCTTGGCCTTGCGTCGGAAGAGTCCCACGATGGGTTGTGCCCCTTTGTCTTGTCGTCGTGCTCAGCGGCCGGCGAAGCCGCCGCTGTTTCCGTGTCCAGTCTCGCCCCGGACACTGTCCGGAAGCGAATCGACCGGCTGCCATTGCACCGCGACCACCGGCTGCACCACCAGCTGGGCGATCCGGTCACCGCGCTCGATCGTGAACGACTCGCGCGGGTCGTGGTTGATCAGGTTGACCTGGATCTCGCCGCGATAACCCGCATCGACCGTCCCCGGCCCGTTCAGGGTCGTCACGCCGTGCCGCGCCGCCAGGCCGGAGCGCGGGTGCACGAACGCGGCATACCCGTCGGGCAGCGCGATCGCGACGCCCGTCGGCACCAGCGACCGGTGTCCCGGCGCGAGCGTCACCCCCACCCGCGCGTAGAGGTCGACGCCGGCGTCGCCCGGGTGGGCGTATGACGGCAGCGGCAGCCCGGGATCGAGCTGCCGCACCGGCATACGCACCGATTGCACGGTCAGGCCGCGCACTCGGTGCAGACCGGCAGGCCGCCGACCTCTTTGGCCAGCTGACTGCGGTGGTGCACCAGGAAGCACTTGGAACAGGTGAACTCGTCCGCCTGACGCGGGATCACCTGCACCGAGAGTTCCTCGCCGGAAAGGTCCGCGCCCGGAAGTTCGAAGCCCTCGGCCTGCTCGGTCTCGTCGACATCGACGCTTGCGGTGTTCTTGTCGACCCGGCGTGCCTTCAACTCCTCGATGGAGTCGTTGTCGATGTCGTCGTCCGACTTACGTGGAGCGTCGTAATCTGTTGCCATTGCTTGGTTTTCCCGTCTCCTCGTCCGCCCACTCATGCCTGCTCGGGCGCGTCGTTTGATGTCCTTGCGCGCAATAACGCCAGACCGGCCGATTTTGTGCCCGAGCGGCGGCGATTGTGCCCCATCGGCGCGGGCGCCCGACACGCGGGGTCTCGGCTCGTGCCGGACCGGAGCGGTCAGCCAAGTGGTCGGGCGTCCACCACGGGCACCAGCCGGTCGACCAGCGACTGCGGTCCGGCGAGCACCAGGTCGGAGTCCGGCGCGCCTCCGGAGCGGCCCACCACGGTGCCGCCGGCCTCGGTGACCACCAGCCGGCCGGCGGCCTGGTCCCAGGCGTTGAGACCGGACTCGTAGTAGGCGTCGAGGCGGCCGGCACCGACCGAGCAGAGGTCCAGCGCCGCGCTGCCGGCGCGCCGGATGTCGCGCACCTGGTCGATGAGCTCACCCACCAGCGCGGCCTGCTTGCGGCGCTTGGCGGCGTCATACCCGAAGCCGGTGCCGACCAGCGAGAGCGACAGGTCGGTCTGGCCGCTCACCGCAAGGCGCGCGGAGCGACCGGCGTGCTGGAGGTGGGCGCCGCCGCCGAGCCGGGCGTGGAAGAGCTCGTCGGTCATCGGGTTGACGACCGCCCCCGCGACCGGCGCCCAGCCGCCCGACACCGACACGTCGCCGACGCAGGCGGCCACCGAGACGGCATACGCCGGCAGCCCGTAGAGGTAGTTGACGGTGCCGTCGATCGGGTCGACGACCCAGGTGATGCCGGAGCGGCTCTGCCGCGAGCCACCCTCCTCGCCGAGCAGACCGTCGTCCGGGCGCTGCTGCTCCAGGCGGGTGCGCAGCAACGCCTCGCTGCGCTGGTCCATCACGGTCACCACGTCGGTCGCGGTGCTCTTGGTCGCCGCGACACCCAACCGGTCGGGGCGCTCGTCGACGATCAGCCGGCCGGCCTCGGTGGCCAGGTCGCAGGCGAGTTGCTCCAGCGCGAGAAGTTCGTCGGGGGCGGGCGTGGTGTCCACGGGGTCAGTCCATTCCACAGGCGGCGGGTTTGTAGGCGCGCAGGTTGGGGCAGCAACCGGCGGCGCAGATCGGCGGCATCGGCGCGCCCGGCCAGCCGACCAGGTCGACCTGCTCGCCGCGGGCCTGCGCGGCCCGCTCCTCCACCAGGTCGGCCAGGCCCATCACGAACTCCGGGTCGGTGCCGACCGTCGGCACGCGGGTCATCCGGAGGCCGACCTCGGCCGCGGTCTCGGCGGCCTCGGTGTCGAGGTCGTGCACCACCTCCATGTGGTCGGACACGAAGCCGATCGGCGCGACGACCACGTCGGTGATGCCCTGCGCGGCGAGGCTGCGCAGGTGGTCGTTCACATCCGGCTCGAGCCAGGGCTGGCCGGGCGACCCCGAGCGCGAGCAGTAGACCAGCGCACCGCTCAAGTTGCGGTCGAGGGTTATGCCTGCCTCGTCGAGGATGACGTGCGCGATCTCGTCGTGCTGGTGCTCGTAGAGGTTGCCCTCGCCGTCGCCCGGGCCGGACGTGTCGTCCATCGCCTCCGGGATCGAGTGGGTCACGAAGACCACCCGCAGCTTGTCGTCGTCGGGCTGACCGCAGCCGCGCACCGCTTCGGTGACCAGCCGGGCATTGACCCGGGTGAAGCTCGGGTGCGTCGCGTACTGCCGGATCTTGTCGACCGCGAGCGAGCGGCCCTCGTCGGCCAGCTCGATAAGGGCGGCCGCGATGTCCTCGCGGTATTGCCGGCAGGAGCTGTATGACGAGTAGGCGCTCGTCGTCACGACCAGCACCTGCTGGGCACCGGCCTCCTGCGCCTCCCGCAGCGTGTCGACGAGGAACGGCTCGCTGTTGCGGTTGCCGAGCAGCACCGGGGTGGCGATGCCGCGGCGGCGCAGCTCCGCGTGCAGCGCCTGCTGCAGCGCGCGGGTCTGGTCGTTGATCGGGCTCTTGCCGCCGCGGGCGTAGTAGTGCTCGGCGACCGACTCCAGGCGCTCGTCCGGCACCCCGCGTCCGGCGGTCACCCGGCGCAGGAACGGCATCACCTCGTCACGGGACTCCGGGCCGCCGAACGAGAGCACGACGATCGCGTCGTACGGACGGACCGCGAGACCGGCCTCGTCCTCGGTGGGCTCGGGGTCGAGCGCGCCCTCGGTGACCGGGTCGGCCGGGGCCTGCGGCCGCTGCGTGACCTCCGGGACCTCACCCCCGCCCTTGGTGGCGTCGGGCGGCTCGGCGATCGGCGACGACATGGGGCGGGGCTCCTTCTCCGGCACGACGAGGGGTGGACGCGGAACGTCTCTACCCACGAAGAGTACGACGAGTCGGCGGCGGTGTTCCGGCGCGCCCTGCGGTGCCTGCGCGCGGCCGCGTGGCATGGTGGTCTGCGGTTGCTACGACAGGCCTATTTGGGAGAAACGCACATGCGGGAGTTGCGCCTCAGCGGCGTCCATGAGGACGGCGAACACTTGCTGCTCGTCGACGACGAGGGCGAGCGGTCGCAACTGCGCATCACCGAGGAGTTGCGGTCCGCCATACGCCGGGACCGGTCGCGGGCCCTCGCCGACGCCGGCGTGCCCGAGCATGACCAGGTCGAGCTGCGCCCGCGCGACGTGCAGGGGCTGCTGCGCTCCGGCCTGTCGCTGGAGGACGTCGCCGAACGCGCCGGCTGGACCGTGGAGAAGGTGTCCCGCTACGAGGCGCCGATCCGCGCCGAGCGCGACCACGTGGCCGCCCTGGCGCGCGCCGTGCCGGTCGCCGACCCCGCCGCACGACGCGGCGAGGAGGGCACTTTCGGCGAGCGGGTCGAGCGCCGGCTGGACGGCCGCGGGGTCGCCGCCGACGACGTGACCTGGGACTCCTGGCGGGACAGCGAGCAGGACTGGACCGTGCAGTGCGCCTTCCCCGCCGGCGGCCGCTTGCGGCAGGCGACCTGGCGGTTTGCGGTCGACACCTGCATCCTCACTCCGGTCGACGACGAGGCTCGCTGGCTGGGCGAGGACGAGTCGTCGCCCGGCCCGCTGCAGGCAGCCACGCCGGTGCGGGACACGTCGGTCTACGACGTCGAGGCCGAAGGCGGTCTCGACGGTGCCCCCGCGCCCAAGGTGCGCACGGTGCGCGGCGGCGCCAGCTCGGCGACCGCCGTCCCGAGCCACCCGGCGGGACGCGCCGCGGATCGCGAGGACACCTCGGCCGGCACTGCCACCGGCGGCGTCGCGGAGGCCGACACCGTCGACCTCATGGCTGCCATGCGCGAGCGCACCAAGGGCCGTCGCCGCAAGGGCCGCGGCCGCCAATCTGCTTCTGCGTCAACGGATTTCCCGGCGGACGCCGCGCCGCCGGCGCAGGTGGACACCGATGGCCCGCCTCCGCCGCTCGGGTCGCACCCGTGCGAGGAGGAGGCTGCCGCGTCGGCTTCGTCCACGTCGTCGGACGCGGCGACGACTGACACCACAGCCGACGCACCCGACGCTCCCGAGCGGCCCAGCCACGACCCGGTGACCGGCACCGCCGACATGTTCGCCGACTTCGACTTCGACAGCGTCCGCCGCCCGGGCAGCCGGAGCGAGACGCTCGCCGTCGACGACATCGCCCCGGACGACGACCGCGACGCGGTCGGCGCCGAGCCGGAAGTCGTCGAGGTGGCCGAGGACGATGTGCCGGCGGACGACGAGACCGCCGACGCTGCGGAGCAGTCGAAGCCCGAGACCGACGACACCTCCGACGGCACCACGGGCACCACGATCCCGGACCGCCCGAGCGCGGCGCGCAAGGGCCGGCCGAGCGTGCCCAGCTGGGACGACATCATGTTCGGCCGGCGCCCGGGTCGCGACTGAGCCCTCCGCGTCCGACCTTTCCGCGACCGACCCTCGGGGTTCAGCGGCGGTCGCGCCGGTCGGCGTCATACCCGGGCAGGCGGTGGTCGGCGATCTCGCTGCGCCGGATGCCGATCGTCTCCGCCTCGTCGCCGAACTCCTCGCGGCGACTGTCCTCGTAGGAGACGTCGTAGGACGCGTGGTGCTCGTCGGCCCGCTGCGGGTGCACGTCGTGTGGGTCGTCCTGCCGCGGACGCCGCCGAGCACGACCGCCCGTCGGCGCCGCGGCCCGGACCCGCGCCGGCACCGGGAGCGACCGGCCGGCATTCCAGATCAGCACCGCGCTCGCCCACGCGACGAGCACGACCGCGGCGAGGATCATGCCCAGCTGCGCGTTGGTCGGGATGGCCACGGCGACGATGCCGCCGATCACCCACGACAACTGCAGCAGGGTCTCCGACCGCCCGAACACGCTGGTGCGCATGTGCTCCGGCACGGTGTCCTGGATCTGCGAGTCGAGGGCGAGCTTGCCGAGTTGCTGGCCCACACCGGCGACGAAACCGACCGCGACCGCGGTCACCACCGAGAAGTGCACCGCCGCGACGACGACCATCACGGCGTCGGCGACGAGCGTGGCCAGCACGATCACCCGCGGCGAGGCGATCTTGAGCGCTGCACCCATGACCGTGCCGACCGAGTTGCCGACTCCTGCGGCGCCGAGCACGAGCGCCAGCGCCAGCGTCTTGCGGTCCTCCCAGCCCGGGAAAGGGTGGGTGCGCACCAGGAAGGCCAGGAAGATCGTGAGGAAGCCGGACAGCCAGCGCAGGCCGGTGTTGGCCCGCAGCGCGGTGACCACCGCCGGGCCGATGCCGCGGCCGGACGCGGTGCCGGTCGCCAGCCCGACGAGCGGCGCGGGCTTCTCCCCCACGCTCGAGTCGACCCGCTGCGGCAGCAGGATCGCCAGCACCGTGCCGACCGCGAAGAGCAACGCCGCCACCCGCAACGCCCAGGGCGCACCGCCGACCGCGGACGCCGCGCCGGCGAGCGCGCCGGCGATCCCCGCGCCGACGACTCCGGCCAGGGACAACCGCCCGTTGGCCTTCACCAGCGTCAGCTGCTCGGGCAGCAGCCGCGGCGCGGCTGCTGATCTGGTCACCAGGTAGGCCTTGGAGGAGACCAGCACACACAGCGCGACCGGGAAGAGCCAGGCCGACCCGTCCTCGACGGTCTGGGCGAGCACCCAGCAGAGGAACGCGCGGATCGCGAGCGTCGCCCCGATCGCCCAGCGCCGCCCGTGCCGGAAGCGGTCGAGCAGCGGCCCGATCAACGGCGCGACGATCGCGAACGGCAGCATCGTCAGGCAGAGGAAGAGCAGCACCTGCCCCTTGGCCTGCGCCGAGGAGACCGAGAAGAAGACGGTGCCGGCCAGGCCGATCGCGACGGCGGCGTCACCGGCCGAGCTGAACGCGTGCACCTGGATCAGCCGGGCGAGGCCGCTCTCACCGGCACCCTGCGCCTCGCTCGCCTTGCGCGCGGCCCGCACGGTGCCCTTGCTCGCGGCGGCGGTGAAGCGGGCCATCGCCCCGGCGCCGCGGACCACCCCGCGGCCGGCCGCCTTCGCGGTGCCCGCGCGGGCCGCGCCGACGGGCTGCGCGCCGGAGGATTCGCCGTGCGGCGCGGCGCCCTCGTCATACCCCTGCTCCCGGGGGTATGACGCAGGCGGCGTGCGCGGCGGCCCCTGGTGCTGACGGGGCGGCATGGGTCGCGTCCGCGACGCGTCCGGCAGAGGCTCGGTGAACGCGCGATCGCGCTCCGCGCGGCGGCGCTGCCGACCGGAGAGACCGTCGCGACTCATGCGTCCATCATGCCAAGCCGGACCGACTCTCGCCGGTTGCCGGGTCCGCCGCGTCGCGTCCGGCTCCCGGCAGCGGGCACAGGTCCAGGTCGAACGGCAGCACCTCGGGTGAGACGGCCTGCGCGCGGGCGGCGTGCGAGGTCATCCGGCGCATGTAGTGGCGCCGGCAGAGCACCTCGTATTCGACGGTGGCCGAGCTGCCGCCGCTGATGTCGCCGACCACCACCTGCTCACCCTCGACCACCATGTCGCCGTCGACGACGCGGGCGTTGTGGGTGGCCCGGCGGCCGCACCAGCACAAGGCCTCGACCTGCGGCACCTGGATGCGGTCGGCGAGTTCGATGAGGCGGCGCGAGCCCGGGAAGAGTTCGGTGCGGAAGTCTGCGGTGATGCCGAATGCGTAGACGTCGATGTGCATTTCGTCCACCAGCTTGGCCAGCTGCTCGACCTGCACCGGCGTGTAGAACTGGGCCTCGTCGCAGATCAGGTAGTCGATCACCCGGCCGCCGGTCGCCTGCTCGACCACCAGGTCCCAGAAGTCGAGGTCGTCGTGCACCTCCAGCGCGGGGTGCGACAGCCCGAGCCTGGAGGACAGCACCGACTCGCCGGCCCGGTCGTGCTTGGTGAAGACGAGCCCGCGACGCCCCCGGGCCCGGTGGTTGTGCTCCATCTGCAGCGCCAGCGTCGACTTGCCGCAGTCCATCGTGCCGGAGAAGAAGAGGAGTTCAGCCACGGGCGGCAACCTTACTGCGCGGGCAGGTGGATCATCGGCACCAGTTGCTCGGCGTCGGTGAGCGACCCGTGCTGCCCGATCAGGGACGACACGCGCGGGCGCATGACGCGCGAGTCGTAGGCACCGACCACCCCGTGCATGGCAACGACGACGTCCCCGATGCGTGGCAGCACGGCGTCGGACACGGTGCCGAAAAGCCCTGCGGCCACGGCTTTTTCGCGGCTCATCACCCACGCGTCGTCGCCGAGGCGCGCCTCCCACGCGGCCCGCACGTCGTCGGCCGCGCCGGGCCGGCAGTAGAGGTGGGCAGCGCGCATCTCGCCACCGGCGAGCTCGACACCAGCGCCGAGCTCGGGGTCGGTGGCGACGTCGATCTTGGCCGAGTCGGGCAGATCCACCATGCCGTGATCGGCGGTCGCGGTCAGCGACGTCCCGGCCGGCAGGCTGGCCGCGAGGCGCCGCATCTCGCCGTCGAACGCCTCGACCGCATCGCCCCATTGCCAGGATTCACAACCGTATTGGTGACCGGTGCTGTCGATCGCCCCCCAGTAGAGATAGACGAGCGCGCGGTCGCCGTCGCGCACCGCGGCGAGGGCGGCGTCGACCGCGCCAGGCAGGTCGCGGGCGCCCGCGAAGCGCGCTCCACGCAGGGCCGCGCGGGTCAGTCCGGACCCGTCGAACTTCCCCGGTCCGACCATCGTGACCGGCACGCCGGCTGCGCCGACTCGCTCGAACATCGTCGGATGTGGTTGCCATTGCAGCGGATCCGGGCCATCGATCCAGTCGAGTTCGTTGAAGAGCCGGTCGGTGCCGGGGATGCGCAACTGGTAGCCGACGAGGCCGTGCTCGCCGGGCGGCAGACCGGTGCCGAAGGTGCCCATGCTGGTGGCGGTGGTCGACGGGAAGCCCGCGGACAGGGTGGCCGGGATGTGGTCGGGCTGACCGCCGATCACCGACCGCAGGAACGGCGCGTGTCCCGACCGCCGGCGCAGCAGCTCGGCGCCCAGGCCGTCGGCCAGCACCACGACCGCACGCCGGGCCTCCGGCAGCGCGACGGCTGCCGGCCAGTCCTCGGGCAGCGGCAGCGCTCCCAGGGAGGCCGCGACCCGCGGCAGCACACCACCCAGCCCCCTCCCGTCGTATGACGGGGCGAGCGCCTCGAGACTCACCGCCCGATGGCTGCGGACAGTGCCGACGAGAACGCCTGCGCCTGACGCAGATTGGCGTCACCGTCGGCGTCGGCGCTCACCCGGAGCGCGATGTCGTCGCCGGTGATCGACCCCTCGTAGCCGTGGTCGGCGTCGCACGAGGGGTCGCCGCAGGTGGCCGGCAGCAGGTCGACCCGGGAGACCGCGCCCCACGAGATGGTCATCGTGACCTCGCGGCCGAGCGCGCCGGCGGTGTAGCCCTCCGGCTGCGCGACGACGTGCGCGAGCATGACGCCGCGGACCGACGACAGCGGCACGGTCTCGCTGGTCGCGGTGGCGACCGAGCCGAGGTGCGCGACCGGTGACTCCGGGCTGGGCGCGTGGTCGTCGGCGTGGGCGACGACCAGCCTGGTCGCGGTGAGCGCGAGGACCGTCACGTGCCGGCGCACGGTCTCGTTGTCGATGGTGGTCTCGGCGTGCACCAGATGTGAGTCCACCGGTTCGACGCCCACCGCGGACGCGACCACGTCGGCGACGAGCGCCGGGAAATAGCCGGCCTGCTCGATGTCGGCGAGGAGCCGGCCCGGCAGGACCGACCCGGTGATCTGCTTGCTGGTCGATGACATAACGACCATTGTCGCAGTTGTCAGGCGACCGGGAGTGAACGCCTGCCGGAGTCTGTGCGTGACGCGGGCGGCGCCACCACGATCGTGGCGCCGAGCACGTCGAGGCCGTCCGGGTGGGTGTTGACCGGGTTGAGCTCCAGCGACGCGACTTCCGGCAACTGTTCGGCGAGCACCGACGCCCTCGCGACCACGTCCTCGAGAGCAGCCTGGTCGATCGGCAGGCCGCCCCCGCGGCCGTGCAGCAGCGGCGCCGCCTTGGCCGAGTTGATCAGCTCCCGCACGTCCACCTCGGTGAGCGGCGGGATGCGGTAGGCGATGTCGCCCATCACCTCGGTCGGCGCGCCGGCCAGGCTGAAGCGCACGACCGGGCCGAAGAGCGGGTCCTCCCCCGTGGCGACGATGCACGGGATGCCGGGCGTCGCCATGCGTTGCACCACCAGCCGGTTGGCGTGCAGCGGCGCAAGGCGCTCGTCGAGCGCGGTGAACGCCTCCCGCACGGCGTCCGGGCGTCGCAGGTCGGCGCGCAGGGCGGTCACCGGCTGGGTGCGCACCAGCGGCGACACCGACTTCACCACCACCGGGTAGCCGATGGCGTCGGCGGCCGCCACCGCCTCGTCGACGGTGGTCACCGGGGTCTCCGCCCACACCGCGATCCCGTAGGCGGCGAGCAACTCGCGCACCTCGTCCGGTCGCAGGGCGCGCCCGTCCGGTGAGCCTTCGAGCACCCGGTCGATCAGGCGCTCGGCGCTCGCCCGGTCGACGCCCTCCGGCGTCACCGGGGTGCCGCGGTCGGTCGCGAGCCACTCGCCATACCTCGTGGCGGCGGCGAGTGCGCGCACACCGTCCTCCGGCAGTTGGTATGACGGCACGAACCGCCGGGTGCCGTCCGGCGCCTCCGCGGAGAGCTCCTCCGACATCCCGCTGATGCCGAGAAACGTTGTGATGCAAGGCTTTTCGTGGCGTGACGCGACCTCGGCGAGTGCCCTGGCCAGCACGATGCCCTCGACGATGCCCGGCTGCATGATCGCGGTGATGACGCTGTCGACGTCGGGGTCGGCGAACGCCGCCTCGACGGCGGCCTGCAGCTGCGCGGCGTCGGTGTAGGCCGGCAGGTTGACCGGCCCGTGGGTGACCTCCAGGCGCCAGCTGACCGCCGCGTCGGCAGCGAGCGCGCCGAGGGCGTCGGAGTTGCCGACGATCGCGACCCGCGGCCCTGCGGGGACCGGCTGGTTGACCACGAGCTGGGCGACGTCGAAGAGCTGGTGGAGGTTCTCCACCCGGATCACCCCGGCCTGGCGCAGCATCGAGGAGAAGGCGTCCGGCGAGGTGAGCGTCGGGCGCACCCGGTGCCCGGGTGGCACGCCGTATGACGAGACCCCCGACTTGACCACGATCACCGGCTTGGCCATCGCGAGGCGGCGGGCGATGCGGGAGAACTTGCGCGGGTTGCCCATCGACTCCAGGTAGAGGCCGACCGCCTGGGTGGCGTCGTCGTCGATCCACCATTGCATGACGTCGTTGCCGGAGACGTCGGCGCGGTTGCCGGTCGAGACGAAGTCGGTGAGGCCGAGCCCGCGCCGCCCGGCGAAGTCGAGGACGGCGATGCCGAGCGCACCGCTCTGGGCGAAGAGGCCGAAGCGGCCGGCGAGCGGCATCTCCGGAGCGAGCGAGGCGTTCAGGCGCACGTCGGGGCGGGTGTTGATCAGGCCGAAGGAGTTGGGGCCGGCCACCCGCATGCCGTGCCGGCGGGCGAGGCGCACCAGGTCGGCCTGCCGGCGTTCGCCCTCGGGGCCGGCCTCGGCGAAGCCGGAGGAGAGCACGAGCAGCGCCTTCACCCGGTGGGCGGCGCACTCGGCGACCACCTCGAGCACCCGCTCGGCGGGGACCGCGATCACCACGAGGTCGACCGGCTCGGGCAGGTCGGTGACCTTGAGGTAGACCTCGACGCCCGGGAGTTCGCCGTGCCGGCTGCTGCCCACGGCATACAGCCGGCCGGTGAAGCCGCCGGCCTGCAGGTGCTCGAAGACCCCGCGGCCGAGGCCGGTGGCCCGCTCGCTCACCCCGACGACCGCCACCGACGACGGCGAGAGCAGCGAGTGCATGCTGACCGCCTCGGCCCGCTGCTCGCGGGCGGCGCGCACGGCACGCGACTGCTCGGTCGACTCGATGCGGAACGACAGCGCGATCACGCCGTCGTCGAAGCGCCGGTCCACGGCATACCCGGCCTCGGTGAAGACCGACATCATCTTGTTGTTCTGCGGCAGCACGTCCGCCACGAACTCCTGAACGCCGGCCTCCCGGCCGATCGCCGCCAGGTGCTCCAGCAGCACCGACCCGACGCCGCGGCCCTGGAAGTCGTCGGCGATGTTGAAGGCGACCTCCGCGCGCGGGCTGTCGGGACCGGCCAGCCGGTCGTAGCGGGCGACACCGATCATCCGGCCGCTCGACTCGGCGACGAGCGCCACGCGTTCGCGGTAGTCGACGTTGGCGAAGCGCTGGGCGTCGCGGTCCGACAGGTGTTTGAGCGGCGCGAAGAAGCGCAGGTAGATGGACTCCTCGGACTGCCGGTCGTGAAACTCCTGCAGTGCCTGCTCGTCCCCGGGCCGGATCGGCCGGATCTGCGCGACCGAGCCGTCACGCAGCACGACATCGGCCTCCCAGTCGCTGGGGTAACCGGTCATGGGTGAAGCATGCCAGGGTTGCCCGGGAGCGCCGCCGCGCCGCCCCGTCAGGCCGGCGGATTGACGAGGCGCCACCGCGTCCCGTAGTCGGACGTCGCCCAGAACGAGCTGGTGGTGCGCGGCACCGCGTAGAAGTAGCCGGCGCCGGCGCTGGCGGTCCAGTCGAAGCCGCTCGACGGCACCGGCTGCTTGCTGGTGTTGTCGGCGGGCGCCCAGCCGTTGCCGCCGTCGCGGGAGACCACCAGGCTGCCCGCGCCGCTGTTGGCCGGCACCCCGGAGGTGTCCCGCGGGCCGCCGGCCGACGCGACCAGGTGCTTGTCGTCGGCGGCGGCGAGCCACACCTGTCCGAGGCGCGGCAGGCTCAGCGAGCCGACCGAGACGCTCTCCCAGTGCTGACCGCCGTCGCGGCTGCGCACGAGGGTGTATGACGTGGCGCTGCCCGACTCCTGCGGGTCGCACACGGCAAAGAGCAGCACCGGCCCGGTGACGTTGGTCGCGGGCGTCACCGATTGCAGCTGCCGGCCGTTGCAGGCGGCGGGCGGTGCCATCGGCTGCAGCCGGCCGCCGGTGAGGCGCATCGGCGGGATGGCCGATGCGGAGTCGCCGACCGACAGCTGCACGAAGGCCTGGGCGTTCTGCACCGTGACCTCACCGCCGCGCACCGGCGTGTCGGGGCTGTAGACCGCGGCCGGCTGCTCCACCGACGTGGCGGACGGCGCGAAGACGCTGACGTACATCGGGCCGTTGCACACACCCTGCGCGCAGTTGTCCGAGCTCAGCGCGACAACCTGCTGGTCGAAGACCTCGACGTCGAGCACGGTGCTGCCGGGATGCGGCAGCTTGCTGAAGCTCGCCCCACTGTCGCGCGTCACCCAGAGGTCGCCCCCGAAGACGTATCCCGTTGTGGGAGAAGCGAATCGCACCTGAGTGACCGCCCGGTCGGGCTGGATCTGCTGCACGTCGGTGCCGGTGGCGCTGGACACGTCGGTGCTGTCGAAGTTGTGCACCGCGGTCCAGGAGGTCCCGTTGGTGCCGGACCGCAGCAGCACCGGACAGACCGTGCCCCGGCAGCCCTGCGACCCGAGCGCGTAGAGCGTGCCGTGGCCGGCGTTGCTGACCGACCACGTGGTGAAGGTCTCCGGCACCTTGAACGGCTGCTGCGCGGGCGACACCGTGCGCCCCTCACCGGAGCTGCGACCGGAGGGCACCGTGTCGGTGTTGCCGGCGATGGCCTGTCCCTGGCGCACGCCGGAGCCGCCCATCGGTTCGCGCTGCCAGCTCCAGATCGCAAAGAGCGCGAGCACGGCGACGGCGGCGCTGGTGAGGGCGAGCACCCGGCTGCGCCGGCGCGAGGTGGAGCGGGAGGACCGCACGATCCGCTGCCAGGTGACCTCGCCGGCCGGCTCCTGCCGCACCTCGGCGCGCTGCTGGGCGAAGAACTGCGCGACGGAGTCGCCGTGCGCCGCCGGTTCGGGCTCGTCGCTCGGCCGGCCCGGCGACACGCCGGGCCGCTGCTGATCGGTCATCGGGCGGTCTCCAGCGACTCCGCGAGATGGCGGCGGGCGTCGAACAGGTCGCGTTTGACCGCGCCCTCGCTCTTGCCGATCTGGCCGGCCACCTGGGCCACCGACAGATCGGCGTAGTAGTGCAGCAGCACGACGAGCCGGTAACGCTCGGGCAGCGACTCGACCGCGTCCCGCACGGTGAGCCGGGTGGCCGGGTCGAGGCCGGCGGCAGCGACGTCGACGGCCGCCCGGCGACCGCCGACGAAGCGGTCGTATGCCGCCGCTTCGCGCCCACGCTTGCGCCAATGGTCGCGCACCTGGTTGGCCGCCGCGGTGTAGAGCCACGCACGCGGATCCTGCACCGACGGCCAATGCGTCATCAGCTTCACGAATGCCTCCGTCGCGACATCATGCGCCAGATCGCGATCTCCGATCAGCGTCGTCGTCCAGCCGACGAGCCGCCCGAAGTGTGCGTCGTACACCTCTCGGACGGCGCGTTCGACAGTTGCTTCCCCCGAAGCCACTTCCGCGCCACCTTTCCGTGGACCTCGGGGCAGTCGGCCCGGTCCCCGCAACAGTGGTCATGTCCGGGTGGACGACGTCGCGGGTCCCGCGGTTGGCTGCCCGCGAAAAATGTTCTGGCGATCCTATCTGCGCAGAATGTGCGCATGCAGTTGCGGGATGCGATCACGAGACGGCGGATGGTGCGGCGCTTCGACGCCGATCGCGACCTGCCTGCGGACGTCCTGGGCAGGATCCTCGAGCTGGCGCCGCGCGCGCCGAGTGCCGGTTTCAGCCAGGGCTTCGATTTCGTGGTGCTGCGCGGCGGCGAGCGCGCAGCCTTCTGGGCGGCGAGCGCGGACGGCGGCGCGCCCGACGCCTGGCTGCGCGGGGTGAGCTCGGCACCGGTGCTGATCGTCTGCTGCTCCGACCGCGGCGCCTACCTCGACCGCTACGCCGAGCCCGACAAGCCGTGGCCGGACCGCTCCGAAACCCATTGGCCGGCACCGTATTGGGACGTCGACACCGGCATGGCGGCGATGCTGATGCTGCTCGGCGCGGTCGACGAGGGGCTGGGCGGGCTGTTCTTCGGGGTGCCGGTCGAACGGCTCACCGCGGTGCGCGAGGCTCTCGCCATACCGCAGGATCGAGGGGTGGTCGGAGTCATTGCGCTCGGGTATGCCGAGAGCGACGCACCGTCGGGCAGCACCCGGAAGCGGCGGCGCCGACCGCTGTCCGAGATCGTGCACGCGGGACGCTTCGGGACGCCCTGGACCTGAGCTACGCCGGCGCCACCAACGAACGTTCAAGCGCCGCAAGCGAATTCACGCCCGCGAGCCCCATCACGTGGCGCAGCTCGTCGGTGAGGCCGCCCAGCACCTCCGTCGCCCCGTCGACGCCATCGGCGGCAAGGCCCCACATGACCGGCCGCCCGGCGAAGACCGCCTGTGCACCCAGCGCGAGCGCGGTCAGCGCGTCGAGTCCGCTGCGGATCCCACCGTCGGCCAGCACCGGAGCGGCACCACCGACGGCCCGCACCACCTCGGGCAGTGCGACTGCCGTCGGCAGTGCGCGGTCGAGCTGGCGGCCGCCGTGGTTGCTCACCCACACGCCTTCGGCGCCCGCGTCCAGGCAGGCGAGGGCGTCGTCACCGCGCAGCACCCCCTTGACGATCACCGGCAGGTCGGCGATCCGCGCGATGCGGTCGATGTCGGCGAGCGTCTGGTCCGGTCGCTGGTCGATCGACTCCCAGGGATCGCTGCCGTCGTCGGGCAGGTAGTCGGCGACGTTGACGAGACTCTGCTCGGCGGTCAGCGGGATCGGCCGTGCCGCAGCGGGATTCGGCGCTCGGTAGCCGACATACGGAGTGTCCCCGGTGAGCACCATCGCGCTGGCACCGGCCGCCGCCGCGCGCTCGATCAGCCGGTCGGTGATGCTGCGGTCGCGCATCAGGTAGACCTGGAACCACCAGGGGCCGTCGATCTGCGCCGCGACGTCCTCGATCAGCCGGGTGGACCGGCTCGACAGCACCATGGGTGCACCGACGCGCTGAGCCGCTGCCGCCGTGGCCACTTCGCCCTCGGCGGTCAGCAGGCCGTGGAAGGCGGTCGGTGCGACCCCGATCGGGGTCGCCCACGACCCGAAGAGTTCGACACTCGTGTCGACCCGGCTGACATCGCGCAGCACCCGGGGTCGCAATCGCCAGTGGGCCCAGGCGGCTTCGGCCTCGCTGACGCTCAGCCCGTCGGCGGCACCACGGCTGAGGTAGTGCCAGGCGTCGGGGTCGACGGCCTGCGCCGCCCGGTCGTGGATCTCGGCAAGTCGGTCGCGCACATCCGCACCCTGTCACAAAGCCACGAGGGCGGTGCCGGATGTCATACCGTCACACCATGACTGATCGTCCTGTTCGCATCGGAGTCCAGATCCAGCCGCAGCACGCGTCATACGACAAGATCCGTGACGCGGTGCGCCGCGCCGAGGACATCGGTGTCGACGTCGCCTTCAACTGGGATCACTTCTACCCGCTGACCGGGGACCCGGACGGCCTGCACTTCGAGTGCTGGACGATGCTCGCCGCGTGGGCCGAGCAGACCTCCCGCATCGAGATCGGCGCCCTCGTCACCTGCAACAGCTATCGCAACCCCGACCTGCTCGCCGACATGGCGCGCACCGTCGACAACATCGCCGACGGGCGGCTGATCCTCGGGATCGGCTCCGGTTGGTTCGAAAAGGACTATGACAACTACGGATACGAGTTCGGCACGGCCGGCGGCCGGCTCGACGACCTCGCCGAGGCGCTGCCGCGCATCGAGTCGCGCCTCGCCGCGCTCAACCCGGCGCCGGTGCGTCCGATCCCGGTGCTGATCGGCGGCGGCGGTGAGAAGAAGACGCTGCGCCTCGTCGCGCAGTACGCGAACATCTGGCACACCTTCGCCGACGTCGAGGTGCTGCACCACAAGCTCGAGGTGTTGCGTGGCCACTGCGACGCGATCGGCCGGCCGGTCGACGAGATCGAGGTGTCGGTCGGCGTCGGCGGTCGCGGCCGCGACGGCAATCCGCCGCCCGCACCGAGCGACGAGGGACCGCAGCTGCACGAGGCGGGCGCGCGGCTCTTCACGATCGGCGTGAGCGGCCCCGACTACGACCTGTCCACCGTCGAGCAGTGGATCGCCTGGCGCGACGAGGTCAACGGCTGACACTCCCCCGCGGTGCAGATCGCGTGCTATTCCACGCGATCTGCACCGCGCAGGTAGGCGCTGCCATCGAAGCAGAGCACTCGCCATCGATGCTGGACGAAACGTGCGCCATGGCGCACGATCCGTCCAGCGGGCATCGCGCAAACCGCGTACGCCGGTGCACCACCAGTCCTAGGCTTCCGCCATGGACAAGGGGAGGTGGGCGGCTTCCGCCCTCGTCGGTATGACGGTGGTCGCGATCGCTGGGTGCGCGAGCGGCGCCACAAAGTCTGCCGAATCGCCTTCGCCGGCCACGACATCGACGACCCGCACGCAGACAGACACCGTCACGGTGACCGCGACCCGCACCGAGACGTCCACGACCTCCGCGACCTCCGCAACCACCACGACCACCACTCCCGCAACCACGGCAACGCCCACCGCGACCTCGACCCAGGCACAGGCGCCAACCCCGACGACACAGCGCGCGACCACCACCCGCACCACCACGACCGCCACCGCACCGGCCACGCAGGCGACCGCCCCGGCACCGCTCGCCGCGGCGGGCGACCATCCGGCGGGCTGCGACGTGAAGGGCAACATCAGCAGCAAGGGCGAGCGGATCTACCACGTGCCGGGGCAGCGCTACTACGACGAGACCAAGATCAGCCCCGGCAAGGGCGAGCGCTGGTTCTGCTCCGGCGCAGAGGCCGAAGCCGCCGGCTGGCGGGCCGCGAAGGTCTGACCTCAGCCGGCCGCGCGACGCACCCGCACGAGCGTGTCGACGCGGGTGCCGGGCTCCCCCTCGGGCGACGGCAGGTCGGTGATGGTCTCCTCGGCGCTCTCGACCGCCCACCCGGGCCGGTCGAGGAATGCCTCGATCTCCCGCAGGGACGGCAGATGCATGTCGTGCTGGTCGCGCCACTCGGGCGCGCGCAGGTGACTGAGCACGATCAACTCACCGCCCGGCGCAACCCACTCCATCACCCGTTCGAGCAACGGATCACGGTCCGAAACCGCCGGTGAATGCAGGAAACTCGCGAGCACCAGGTCCCAGGTGCGACCGGGCTCCCAGTCGTCGAGGTCGGCGCGCGCCCATTCGATGCGGTCGGCCACACCGGCCGACGAGGCCGCCTCCGCCGCCTGCCGCAATGCCGCGTCGGCGATGTCGACGCCGGTCACCCGCAGGCCCTGCTGCGCAAGCCAGATCGCGTCGCCACCGGTGCCGCAGCCGAGGTCGAGCGCTGTCTCCCCGGCCGCCGGCCGCTTCGTGAGCGCCGCGACCAGCGGACCGTTCGGCTTGCCGCTCCACATCCGCTCGCCGGAGTAGCGGTCCTCCCAGTAGGCGCGGTGTTCGGCGGGCGAGAGCGGCTCGTCGTGCGCGTGTGTCGTCATACGCCCACTGTGGAGGCGGTATGACGCACCGGCAACTTTCGTTGCCGAAACCGCAAAGCGACCCGCTCCCGAGGCGCCACGTTGGGGTGTCGCTGCCGGGCCCGGCGCGCGGATGCGGGAAGATGAGCGCCGCACAACCGAGCACAGAGTGACGAAGGGCGACGATGGCGCGCAAGAGGCGTGACGAGGCCGACTACCCCGACGATTCAGCGCAGAACATCGTCGACATCGAGGTCGAGCAGGAGATGGAAGCGGCGTACCTCGAGTACGCCTACTCGGTCATCTACTCCCGGGCCATCCCCGATGCGCGCGACGGCCTCAAGCCGGTGCAGCGCCGCATCCTCTACGCGATGGACGAGCTGCGGCTCTACCCCGACCGCAACCACGTGAAGTCCTCGCGCGTGATCGGCGAGGTCATGGGTAAGTACCACCCGCACGGCGACCAGGCGATCTACGACGCCCTCGTCCGTATGGCGCAGGACTTCACCATGCGGCTGCCGCTCGTCGACGGACACGGCAACTTCGGCTCGCTCGACAACGGCCCGGCCGCGTCGCGATACACCGAGGCGCGGCTCGCGCCGGCGGCGTTGTCGATGACGCGCTCGCTCGACGAGAACACCGTCGACTACGTCCCCAACTACGACGACAGCGAGCTGCAGCCCGACGTGCTGCCCGCCGCCTTCCCCAACTTGCTCGTCAACGGCGCCAGCGGCATCGCGGTCGGCATGGCGACCAACATGGCGCCGCACAACCTCGGCGAGGTGATCGCGGCCGCCCGCCACCTGATCACCCACCCCGACTGCTCGCTCGACGACCTGATGAAGTTCGTCCCCGGCCCTGACCTGCCGTGCGGCGGCCAGATCGTCGGGCTCGACGGCATCCGGGACGCCTACCTCACTGGTCGCGGCAGCTTCCGCACGCGCGCGACCGCGAGCATCGAAAACCTCACTCCCCGCAGGAAATCCATCGTCGTGACCGAGCTGCCCTACATGGTGGGCGCCGAGAAGGTCATCGAGCGGATGAAGGACCTCGTCCAGGCCAAGAAGCTGCAGGGCATCGCCGACGTCAACGACCTGTCGGACATGAACGGCATGCGGCTGGTCATCGATGTCAAGAACGGCTTCAACCCCGAGGCGGTGCTGGAGGCGCTCTACAAGCACACGCCGATGGAGGAGTCGTTCGGCATCAACAACGTGGCACTCGTCGAGGGTCAGCCGCGCACGCTGGGCCTGAAGGAACTGCTCAGCGTCTATGTCGACTTCCGCATCGACGTCGTACGACGGCGCACGCAGTTCCGGCTGGACAAGGCCAAGGACCGCCTGCACCTGGTCGACGGTCTGCTGATCGCGATCCTCGACATCGACGAGGTCATCCAGGTCATCCGCACCTCGGACGATGCCGAGACCGCGCGCGGCCGGCTGATGCAGGTCTTCGACCTGGACGAGGTGCAGGCCGACTACATCCTCGAGCTGCGTCTGCGCCGCCTCACGAAGTTCTCGCGCATCGAGCTCGAGAAGGAGCAGCAGGAGCTGCGCGAGCAGATCGAGCAGCTCCAGGCGATCCTGGACGACGAAAAGCTTTTGCGCAAAACGGTTTCCAGCGAGCTCGCCGACATCGCCAAGGCGCTCGGCACCCCGCGCCGAACGGTCCTGCTCGAGGGCCCGGGGGCCACCGCCAAGACCGCGACCGCGACTCCTCTGGAGGTCAGTGACGACCCGTGCTGGGTGCTGCTGTCCTCGACCGGCCTGCTCGCCCGCACGACCGACGCCTCGTCGATCGCCACCGAGGGCGGCCGGCGCAAGCACGACCTGGTCGTGTCCAAGGTGCTCACCACCGCACGCGGCGAGTTCGCGGTGGTCACCTCCGCGGGCCGGATGGTGCGGCTCAGCGCGCTCGACCTGCCGACGCTGCCGCCGACCAACGACGCGCCCGTGCTCGCCGGCGGTGCGCCGCTCGCGGCATACGTCGACCTGCCGAGCGGTGAGCAGCCGCTCGCACTCGCGACCCTGTCCCCCGACTCCAAGGGCCTGGCCCTCGGCACCGCCCAGGGCATCGTCAAGCGCGTCAATCCCGACTATCCGTCGAAGGATTCGTTCGAGGTGATCTCGTTGCGCGACGGCGACAGCGTGGTCGGCGCGGTCGAGTTGCAGACCGGCGACGAGGACCTCGTCTTCATCAGCAGCCAGGCCCAGCTGCTCCGCTATGCCGCGAGTCTCGTGCGACCGCAAGGCCGTTCGGGTGGTGGCATGGCCGGCATCAAGCTGGGCGCGGATGCGCGGACGATCTGGTTCGGCGCGGTCGACACCGGTCTGCCTGGCGTTGTGGTGACCGGCGCGGGCGCGTCCGGCGCGCTGCCGGGCTCGGGCCCCGAGACGGTGAAAGTCACTCCGTTCGAGGAGTATCCGAGCAAGGGCCGGGCCACCGGAGGCGTGCGCTGCCACCGTTTCCTGCGCGGTGAGGACGAGTTGGTCATTGCGTGGGCGGGTGCGGCGCCGGCGCGCGGCGCGAGCCCGACCGGCGCCGCGGTCGAGCTGCCGCCGGCCGACGGCAAGCGTGACGGCAGCGGCGTGCCGGTGAGCGGTCAGCTGGCGGCGATCGACTGAGCTACGCGTCAAGCCGCAGGTGCATCACGTGCAGCCCGACGTAGCCGTCGCGCGGATGCCGGAACGCCTCCGGCACCGTGCCGATGACCTCGAACCCGAGTGACTTCCACAGCCGCACGGCCGCGGTGTTGCTCTCGACCACGGCGTTGAACTGGATTGCGCGGTAACCATTTTCGCGGTGCCACTGCACGACGTACTCCCCCAGAGCCCGACCGACGCCACGCTCGCGGCCGGCCTGCGCCACCATGAAACTCGCGGTGCCGACGTGGTCGCCCGGACCGGGCCGGTTGGGACCCATCTTGGCCGTTCCGAGGACGGTGCCGTCGTCGTCGACCGCGACGACGGTCTGCCCCGGCGGCCGCTCCAGCCAGAGACCACCCGCGCTCTCGGAGTCGAGGTCCGCCGGGTAGGCGTAGGTGTCGCCCGCGGCGACGACATCGCGCACGATCGGCCAGATCTGCGACCAGTCCGCGTCGGTCGCCTCACGGATTATCGTGCCGCTCAACGTCATTCGCCGGTCGCCCCGTCGACCGACTGCCGGATCAGGTCGGCGTGGCCGTTGTGGCGCGCATACTCCTCGATCATGTGCACCACGATCCAGCGCAGCGAGAACTCCTCGCTCTCGCGACGGCTGCGCTGCGCGGACAACGCGTCGAGGCCACCGTCCCGCAATGCCGGCCGCAGCACGTCGTCGGCCAGCCGCACGGACTCCTCGTAGAGGGCGGACAACTGCTCCGGCGTGTCGTCGGCTGCCGAGTGCCAGTCCCAGTCGACGTCGGCCTCCCAGTCGACCGACGCCCAGGGCTCAGGGGCGGGTTCACCGGCAAAACGCTCCACGAACCAACTGGTTTCGACGAGCGCGAGATGCTTCATCATCCCGCCGAGCGTCATGTCGCTCGGCGCGAGCGCGGTGTTCAGCTGCTCGGCGGTCAACCCACCGGTCTTGGCCCGGAACGTGTCACGGTGGTAATCGAGGTAGGCCTGCAGGGTCTGTGCCTCGTCCGCCTGCAGCGGCGGGTCGACGCGGGAGGCCAGGTCGAACGCGGGTGTCGTCATACCGATCACCGTATGGCGCGACGCCGCACCCGCCCAGCGAATTTCGGCTGCTATGCCTTCGCCTTGGCCGCCGCCTTCGCCTTTTTCTTGAAATCCCTTACCTTCTGCAGGGATTCGGGGTCCACGACATCGGCGACCGAGCGATAGGAGCCTTCTTCGGCATACGGTCCGATGGTGGTCCGCCAGCCTGCGGGTTGCACGCCGAGCCGCTTGCCGAGCAGCGCCGCGAAGATGCGCGCCTTCTGGTCGCCGAAGCCGGGCAGGCCCTTCAGGCGCCGCAGCAGCTCGGAGGTGTCGGCGGCCGTTGTCCAGATCTTGGTGGTGTCACCGTCGTAGTCGTCGCGCACGACCGCGGCGAGCGCGAGGATGCGGCGTGCCATCGACCCGCCGTAGCGGTGGATGGCGGGCGGGCGCACGCACAACTCGACGAAGCTCTCCTCGTCGGCGCCGGCGATCGCGACCGGGTCGATCGTGCCGAAGCGGTCGACGATCTTGGCCGGCCCCATGAACGCGCGCTCCATCGGGAACTGCTGGTCCAGCAGCATCCCCACCAGCAACGCGAACGGCTCGTTCGAGAGCAACTCGTCGGCTTCCGGATCCTGCGCGATCTGCAACGTCACCATTGCGGCAGCGTATCGCCGCAGCGCGGACCTTCGGATTCCGCAATGAGAAATCAGTATTCCGAAATGCTTCACATCGGCCGTCGAACGTGACTAGCATCACTGCCGGGTCGCCTGTTCGGCATGGATAACCAGGCTGCCTGCACCACCCGCTCAACCATGCTCCGACTGCCGCGTGCAGGGAATGACGAGGAGCGTGCCGATGAGCGACACGATGCAGCCCGTGAAGAAGCGGGTCCACCCGGTCGACGAGGTGCTGCCGCCCGGCAAGCTCGCGATCTACGGTTTCCAGCACGTGCTGGCCTTCTACGCCGGCGCCGTCATCGTGCCGATTCTGCTGGCGCGCAGCATCGGGCTGAACAACCAGCAGCTGATCCACCTGATCAACGCCGACCTGTTCACCTGCGGCATCGCCTCCATCATCCAGTCCGTCGGCTTCTGGAAGATCGGCGTGCGACTGCCCCTGCTGCAGGGCGTCACGTTCACCGCGGTCTCCCCGATGATCTCGATCGGCGTCGCCGCAGGCGGCGGCACCGACGGCCTGCTCACGATCTACGGTTCGGTGCTCGTCGCGGGACTGGTCACCTTCGCGATCGCACCGTTCTTCGGCAAACTGGTCCGCTTCTTCCCGCCGGTGGTGACCGGCTCGGTGATCACCGTGATCGGCCTCGCCCTGCTGCCCGTCGCCGCCGGCGACGCGGTGACCGGCCTCGACGGCAAGCAGGACCCGACCAGCGCGCGCAACCTCGCCTACGCGCTCGGCACCGTGCTGCTGATCGTGATCATCCAGCGGGTGTTCCGCGGCTTCATCGCGACCATCGCCGTCCTGATCGGCCTGGTCGCCGGCACCGCCGTCGCCTGGCTGCTGGGCGACGCGTCGTTCACCGACGTCGGCAGCTCCAGCTGGGCCGGAGTGACGACCCCGTTCTACTTCGGTGCGCCGAAATTCGCTGTGGCAGCGATCATTTCGATGGTCATCGTCATGCTCATCACCGCGGTGGAGACGACCGGCGACGTGTTCGCGACCGGCGAGATCGTGCAGAAGCGGGTCGGCTCCGAGGACGTCACGCGGGCACTGCGGGCCGACGGTCTCGCGACCGTCATCGGTGGCGTGTTCAACTCCTTTCCCTACACCTGTTTCGCCGAGAACGTCGGGCTCGTGCGGCTCACCCGGATCAAGAGCCGGTATGTCGTGGCCGCCGCCGGGGTCTTCATGATCGTCCTCGGCCTGATCCCCAAGGCGGGCGCGATCGTCGCCGGCATACCCGCGCCGGTGCTCGGTGGCGCCGGCCTGGCGATGTTCGCGACCGTCGCCGTCGTGGGCATCCAGACGCTCACCAAGGTCGACTTCCACGACCACCGCAACGTGATCATCGTCGCCACCAGCCTCGGCCTCGCGATGTTCGTCACCGCGCAGCCCGACGTCGCCAAGGTGCTGCCGACGGACCTGCAGGTGCTGCTCGGCAGCGGCATCACGATCGGCAGCATCAGCGCGTTTGTGCTCTACCTGGTGTTCTTCCACCTCGGCAGCGGTCTCGGGCCGGCGGTCGCCGGCACGCCCGGCAACCTGATCCGGCTGGAGCAGGTCAACCGCATGGACCGCGACGAGTTCGTGACGACGTTCGGGCCGCTCTTCCAGGGGCCGCCGTGGATCGCCGAGCGCGCCTACGAGCACCGGCCGTTCCGCGGCACCCTCGACCTGCGGCAGGCCTTCCAGGAGGCGTTGTTCAGCGGCACCGAGGCGCAGCAACACGAGCTGATCAACGCCTACCCGCGGCTCGGCGCCGACGAGCCGGATCTCGAGGCGCAGTCGGTGGAGGACCAGGACACCCATCACCTCACCTCGCTCGGCGGCAGCAACCGTGACGAACTCGACGCGCTGACCACGGCCTACGAGGAGCGCTTCGGCATCCCGCTCATCGTCTGCGTCCGCGAGGAGGGCTCCCTGGACGAGCTCCTCGCGCACGGCCGCCACCGGCTGGGCAACTCCCCGGCGCAGGAGCACTACCGGGCGATGGTCGAGATCGGCAAGATCGCCGGCTACCGCTTCGACACGCTCGTCGCCGACGCCAACCCCTACCTGTCGGCCAAGACCACCCACCTTCGCTTGCAGTGAGGAAACCCGTAGTGCGCCATACGATTGACGAACGCGGTGGCGACACCGCACGACAGGTGGAAGGTGGACCCGAATGCCGGTGAATCTCAACGGCGTCACCGCACCGCTGGACAGCGCCGACCCGCACACCAACGCGCTCGACTGGCTGCGATCACGCGGCCTCACCGGCGCCAAGGAGGGCTGCGCCGAAGGTGAGTGCGGCGCGTGCTCGGTCCTGGTGCGACGACCCAGCGGCGACCGCTCGACGTGGACGGCGATCAACGCCTGCCTCATCCCTGCCCTGTCGCTCGACGGACAGGACGTGGTCACCTCCGAAGGTCTCGGCACCCCAGACGATCTGCACCCGGTCCAGCAGGAGATGGCGGTCCGGGGCGGATCCCAATGCGGTTATTGCACACCGGGTTTCGTCTGCAGTATGGCGGCGGAATACTACCGCGAGGACCGGCACGCCGACCCGGCACCCGCCACCGGCGACGACGGCGAGCACGGGCCCAACGGCTTCGACCTGCACGCGCTCAGCGGCAACCTCTGCCGGTGCACCGGCTACCGGCCCATCCGCGACGCGGCCTACGCACTCGACTCCCCCGCTGCCGACGACGAGTTCGCCGCCCGCCTGGCAGAGCCGGCACCGCCCGCCGTCGCGACCCGGGTCACGGCCGCAGGCGCCGAGTTCGTGCGGCCGGAGTCGCTCGCCGAGGCGGTGCGGCTGCTCGCCGACACACCGGAGGCGCAGCTGGTCGCCGGTGCCACCGATTGGGGAGTCGGCGTCAACCTGATGCGGGCGCGCGCGCCGCGCATCATCGCCATCGACCGCCTGCCGGAGCTGCGCATGCTCCACGTCGACGACGACGCGGTCATGATCGGTGCCGCGCTGACCCTGTCGGAGATCGAGGCGCAGCTCGACGGCCGGATCCCCTTGCTGGCCAAGCTCTTTCCGCAGTTCGCCTCCCGCCTCATCCGCAACGGCGCCACGCTCGGTGGCAACCTCGGCACCGGATCGCCGATCGGTGACAGCCCGCCCGTCCTGCTCGCACTGGAGTCGGAGGTCGTCCTCACCGGCCCCGGGGGCCAGCGCACTGTGCCCTTGGCCGACTACTTCACCGGCTACCGGCAATCGGTGCGCGCGGCCGACGAGATCATCACCGCGCTGCGTGTCCCGCTGCCGCTCGCCGCGCACACGGCCTTCCACAAGATCGCCAAGCGCCGCTTCGACGACATCTCCAGCGTCGCCGTCGCCTTCGCGATCGACCTCCAGGACGGAGTGGTCTCCCGCGCGGCGATCGGCCTCGGCGGAGTCGCCGCCACGCCGTTGCGGGCGCGCCGCACCGAGGAGATCCTCGTTGGCGCGCCCTGGACGAGCGAGACCATCGAGATAGCCGCGCGCAGCCTGACCGCCGAAGGCACCCCGATGGCGGACCATCGGGCCAGCAGCGACTACCGGCGGGCGATGCTCGGCACCAGCCTGCCGAAGTTCTTCGCGCAGTTCGAGCAGGAAGCGGAGCCCGCATGAGCAACCTGTCCCAGCGCCCGATCAATCCCGCTGTCGGCGAAGCGATTCCGCACGAGGCAGCCAGTCTGCACGTGACCGGTCGTGCCCTCTACACCGACGATCTCGTGCACCGCACCCGGGACGTGCTGCACGCGTGGCCGGTGCAGTCGCCGCACGCCCACGCACGCGTCACCGGGATGCGACTCGACGACGCCCTGGCCACCCCCGGGGTGGTGCGCGTCCTCACCGCCGACGACGTGCCGGGGATCAACGACGCGGGGGTGAAGCACGACGAGCCGCTCTTCCCCACCGAGGCGATGTATGTCGGTCACGCGATCTGCTGGGTGCTCGCCGAGACCCTGGAGGCGGCACGGGCCGGCGCCGCGGCCGTCGAGGTCGACTACGCACCCCTCCCCGCTCTGGTGACCGTGCGCGAGGCCATCGCCGCCGACAGCTTCCAGGGCGCCCAGCCGACTCTGGAGCGAGGCGACGTCGACGCCGGATTTGCCACTGCCAGCAAGCTTTTCAGCGGCGAGTTCGAGTTCAAGGGTCAGGAGCACTTCTACCTGGAGACCCATTGCGCTCTCGCGCTGGTCGACGAGAACCAGCAGGTCTTCGTGCAGAGCAGCACCCAGCACCCGAGCGAGACCCAGGAGATCGTCGCGCACGTCCTCGGGCTCGCCTCCCACGAGGTGACAGTGCAGTGCCTGCGCATGGGCGGCGGCTTCGGCGGCAAGGAGATGCAGCCGCACGGACTGGCTGCCGTCGCGGCGCTCGGCGCGACCCTCACCGGCCGCCCGGTGCGCCTTCGCCTCAACCGCACGCTCGACATGACGATGACCGGCAAGCGGCACGGTTTTCACGCCGACTGGCGGGTCGCCTTCGACGACGACAACCAGCTGGTCGCACTCGACACCACGATCACCGCCGACGGCGGCTGGAGCCTCGACCTGTCCGAGCCGGTGCTGGCCCGGGCGCTGTGCCACATCGAGAACGCCTACTACATCCCTCACGTGCGGGTGAACGGCCGGATCGCCAAGTCCAACAAGACTTCTCAGACGGCGTTCCGTGGCTTCGGCGGCCCGCAGGGTATGGCGGTGATCGAGGACATCCTCGGTCGTTGCGCGCCCTTGCTCGGCGTGGACGCCGCCGAGTTGCGTCGCAGCAACCTCTACGAGAAGGGCCAGGAGACGCCATACGGTCAGCCGGTCGAGCAGGCCGACCGGCTGCACCGGGCCTGGCGGCAGGTCACCGAGTCCGCGGACCTCGAGCGGCGCCGCGCGGAGATCGCGGAGTTCAACCGCACCCATGCCGACCGCAAACGCGCCGTGGCGATCACGCCGGTGAAGTTCGGGATCTCCTTCAACCTCACCGCGTTCAACCAGGGCGGCGCGCTCGTGCTGATCTACAAGGACGGCTCGGTGCTGATCAACCACGGCGGCACCGAGATGGGGCAGGGACTGCACACCAAGATGTTGCAGGTCGCGGCGACCGCGCTCGGGGTGCCACTGTCAACCGTCCGGCTTGCTCCCACCCGCACCGACAAGGTGCCGAACACCTCTGCCACTGCGGCGAGTTCGGGCGCTGACCTCAATGGCGGTGCTGTCAAGAACGCCTGCGAGCAGCTGCGTGAGCGGCTGGTGACGGTGGCGTCGCAGCATTTCGGCGTGCACCCGTCGGACGTCCGCATCGAGGCCGGGCGGGTGAGCGCCATCGGGAGCAAGGCCGAGCCACTCGCGTGGGCAGATCTGGTGCAGCGCGCCTACTTCCAGCGGGTGCAGCTGTCGGCAGCCGGCTACTACCGCACCGAGGGACTGCACTGGGACTCCGCGGCGATGCGGGGGTGCCCGTTCAAATACTTCGCGCACGGCGTCGCCGCAACCGAGGTCGAGGTGGACGGCTTCACCGGGGCCTATCGGACCCGGCGCGTCGACATCGTGCACGACGTCGGTGACAGTCTCTCGCCGCTGGTCGACATCGGGCAGATCGAGGGTGGTTTCGTCCAGGGGGCGGGCTGGCTGACGCTCGAGGAGCTCGTCTGGGACGAGAGCGACCGGCCCACCCGCGGGCGGTTGCAGACCCAGGCGGCGAGCACCTACAAGCTGCCCAGCTTCTCCGAGATGCCACCGGACTTCCGGGTCGCACTGCTGGAACAGGCCGAGGAGGAGGGCGCCGTCTACGGGTCCAAGGCGGTCGGCGAGCCGCCGCTGATGCTCGCCTTCTCGGTGCGGGAGGCTCTGCGCCAGGCGGCTGCCGCGTTCGGGGCGCCCGGCGTGAGCGTGCCGCTCGCGCTGCCGGCGACGCCGGAGGCGGTCTACTGGGCGATCGAGGCGGCGCGGGCCGGCGCGTTCGGCGACGACCTGCTGGTGGGCGAGACCACCCTCCCGCCGCAGCCGCCCTCGGACGCGCCGCACCTACGCCCTGAGTCGGAGCGGCTCGCGGCCGACGCGGGCGTGTGAATCATGCTGTGGACACACGCGATCGAGGACGCACACCGGCGCGGTGAGCCCGTCGTCCTCGTCACGGTCACCGAGGTGCGCGGGCACGCCCCGCAGGCACCCGGCGCGAAGCTCGTCGTCTCGCGCACCGCCAGCTGGGGCACGGTCGGCGGCGGCAACCTCGAGGCGACCGCCATCGACCGCGCGCGCGAGCTGCTGGGCGAGCCCGGCCCGGCGGCCACGGTGAGCTCGATGCACGCCGAGCTCAACGAACGCGCCACGACGACCCACGGCACGCAGTGCTGCGGCGGCACCGTCGACTTGCTTCTGGAGGTGCTGCCCGCTCCCCCGGCGGTCGCGATCTTCGGCATGGGTCACGTCGGGGTGGAGCTCACCCGGCTGCTGGCCCGGCACCCGCTGCGCCTGCACCTGATCGACTCGCGCGAGCGCCTCCTGCAGGAGGCTCGCGCCGAGCTGCGCGACGCCCCCGTCGCCGACCTCACCTGGCATCACTCGCCCGTGCCGGAAGTCACCCTCGGCGAGCTCCCGCGGGGTTGCCACGTGCTGATCATGACGCACGACCACGCCGAGGACGCCGCCCTCTGCGACGCGGCGCTGCGCTGCGGGCACCTGGCGACGATCGGCATGATCGGCTCGAGCGCCAAGCACCGCCGGTTCCAGCAGTGGCTGCGCGCGGAGGGCCACTCCGATGCTCAGATCGACCGCATCCGCACACCGATCGGCGACCCACAGATCATCGGCAAAACCCCTGCCGTCGTTGCCTTTTCGGTGGTCTCCGAGCTGCTGACACACCTGCTCACCACCCCCGTCGAAGGACGCACCCGATGACCATCTACCGCGGGCAGATCCTCGACACCCCCAAGAGCCCGTTCACCGGTGGTGCACTCCGGGTGGAGTCCGACGGTGGGGTGGTGGTGCGGGACGGACGCATCGACGGGTTCGGGCCGTTCGGCCAGGTGCGCTCGGCGCACCCCGACGACGAGGTGGTCACCCTCGACTCCGGGGTGCTGATCCCCGGCCTCGTCGACACCCATGTGCACTACCCCCAGGTGCGGGTGATCGGCGGCCTCGGCATGCCGCTGCTCGACTGGCTCGAACACTGCGCGCTGCCCGAGGAGGCGCGCCTGGTGGATCCGTCGTATGCCGAGGGTGTCGCCCACGACTTCGTGCGGTCACTGACCCAGGCCGGCACGACCAGCGCTCTGGTCTTCGGCTCGCACTACCCCGCGGCGGTCGACGCACTCTTCACCGAAGCCGAACGCGTCGGACCGAGGATCACCGCGGGCCTGGTCCTCAGCGACCGCATCCTGCGCGACGACCTGCTCACCACCCCGGAGCAGGCCGACCGTGACTCGCGGGCACTGGCGCGGCGCTGGCACGGCAAGGGCCGCATGCGCTACGCCGTGACGCCACGCTTCTCGCTGTCTTGCACCGACGAGATGCTCGCCGCCTGCGGGCGCATCCTCGCCGACCTCGACACCGTGCTCTTCACCTCGCACATCAACGAGAACGTCGCCGAAATCGCCCAGGTGACAGGGCTTTTCGAGTCCGACTATCTGGGCAGCTATGCGCGGCACGGCCTGGTCGGACCGCGCAGTGTCTTCGCGCACAACGTGCACGTCAGCGACTCCGAACTCGCCGGTCTCGGGGGCGCCGGTGCGGGTGTCGCGCACTGCCCGACGAGCAACGCGGCGCTCGGCAGCGGTCTTTTCCCGTTGCGACGGCACCTGGCTCACGACGTGCGGGTCGCCCTCGGCACCGATGTCGGCGCCGGCACCGGCTTCGCGTTGTTCAAGGAGGGGCTGCAGGCCTACTTCGCCCAGCAGCTGCTCGGGCCGGACGGCGTGCCCCTGACGTCGGCGCACCTGCTGCACCTGGCCACCACGGCCGGCGCGGACCTGCTCGGGCTGCCGGACGTCGGCGACTTCACCGTCGGCAAGCGCTTCGACGCGGTCTGGGTGCGACCGGCCGACGGCACCTCGCTCGACATCGCGCTGCGCAACGCCGCCGACGCCGACGACGCGCTGGCCAAGGTGTTCGCCCTCGGCAGCACCGCCGACGTGCACCAGGTGTGGATCGACGGCGACCCGATCGACCTGCAGCGGGCCGGCTGAGCGGCGTCACGCACGCAGCCCGTGCTCGGCGAGGTATGCCGCGGCGAGTCGCCGGGGCGCCCGTAGCAGCCAGGCGTCGGTGATCAGCTCGGTGAGTTCGTCGATCGCGATCTCGTCGAGTCTCACCAGCACCGCGTTGTAGCCGTCGAAGTGCGGGATCGTGAAGTAGATTGCCGGATCATCAGCGATGAGAGCCGTTTTCACGCCCTCGTCCGCGACGCGCACTCCGAGGATCTCACCGTCCGGGGCATCGTCGCCGAGGTCGGCACGGTCCTTGGCACCCAGCGGCCGCTGCCAGACGAAGCCCTTGCCCTTCACCCGCCACATGGTGTTGCCCCACGCGGGTCTGGACTCCACCTCGGGCAGCTCGGCCGCGATCCGCCGCACGTCGTCCCAGGTCGCCACACCCGCTGAGCGTACGCGTATACGCGCCCCAGGTCACGGGGCCAGGTCACCAGTTGCTGATCGACCGGGTCAGGATGCCGGCGATGTCGTCCTCGGTCGGGGTCTTCGCGCAGGTGCTGAGCAGCCGCTGCTGCTTCATCGTGCCGGGCACCAGGTCGGGCACGTCGGCCTCCGAGAAGCCCACCGCGCCAATGCCGTTCGGGATGCCGATGTCGCGCATCAGGCTGGTCAGCACGGCCGGCAACTGCTCGCGCGGGTCGCTCTGCTTCGGCTCGTCCGGCCCCAGCAACTCGGCGACCCGCAGGTGGCGTTCGGGCGCCGCGTCGAAGGAGAAGCGGAACGCCTCGGGCGCGGTCAGCGACACCGCCATGCCGTGGGGCACGATCGGTTCGTCGCCCGGGTAGCCGGACGGCCGGAATTCCTTGACCCGCCCCGCGATCGGGTAGGCGTTGGCGTGCGGGATGTGCACTCCGGCGTTGCCGAAGCCCATGCCGGCGAAGGTCGCCGCCTGCATCATGTCGGTCCGGGCCTGCAGGTCGTCGGCGCCGTCCGAGACCGCCCGGCGGAACGCTCCCGCGAGCAGGGTCAGCGCCTGCTCGCACCAGACGTCCGACACCGGGTTGGCACCGCAGTAGGTGACCCGCTCCTCCGGCTTCTTCTTCTCGTATGCCGAAAAGACCTTCGCCGTGTAGGACTCGGCTGCGTGGCAGACGATGTCCATCCCCGCGGCCGCGGTCACCTCCGGCGGCAGGGTCATCGTCAGCGCCGGGTCGACGACCGCCATGGTCGGCCGCAGCCGCCAGTGGCTGATGCCGGTCTTGACCTTCATCGACAGCACGTCGAGCACGCACATCGCGGTGCTCTCCGAGCCGGTGCCCGCGGTCGTCGGCACCGCGATGAGCGGCTTCAGCGCCCCCGGCGGCACCTGGGCGCGACCGACCGGCGCGTTGAGGTAGTCGGTGAGCTCACCGGGGAAGGTGGTGAGCAGGTTGACGGCCTTGGCGGTGTCGATCGCGGAGCCGCCGCCGACCGCGACGAAGCCGTCCCACGGGCCCTGCGCGGCGGCATACTCGATCGCCTTGTTCATCGAGTCGTCGGTCGGCTCGACGTGCACCCCGTCGAAGATCTCCGACGCGATGCCGTAGCGGCGCAGCGAGTCGGCGATGCGGTGGGGCACCCCACCGGCCGCGATGCCCGCGTCGGTGATGATCAGCACCCGGGAGACGCCGTACTGCGCGAGGTCGAAGCCGATCTCGTCGCAGGCGCCCACGCCGAACTTCAACGGCGGAGCACCCCAGGTGAAGATCGTCTCCTGCTGCTCGACCATGTGCCGTTGTCCCTTCGTGGGTGCGGGTGGATCAGGCGTCGATGCGTTCGCGGTCGAGCGCCTGGGCGGAGTCGACGATGAAGTCCTTGCGCGGGGCGACCTCGCTGCCCATCAGCAGGTCGAAGACGCGCTCGGCGTTCTCGGCGTCCTTGAGGGTCACCCGTCGCAGCATCCGCCGCGCCGGGTCCATCGTGGTCTCGGCAAGCTGTCCGGCGTCCATCTCGCCGAGGCCCTTGTAGCGCTGCGGCTGCTTGATGTGTTTGCCCTTGCGCTCGAACTGCGCGATGACCTGGCGCATCTCCTGCTCGGAGTAGGTGTAGACCACCTCGCCCTTGGCCTTGCCCTGCGCGCTGGTCTCGATGCGGTGCAGCGGCGGCACGGCGGCGTAGACCCGGCCCGCCTCGACCAGCGGACGCATGTAGCGGAAGAACAGGGTGAGCAGCAGCGTGCGGATGTGCGCGCCGTCGACGTCGGCGTCGGTCATCAGGATGACCTTGCCGTAGCGGGCAGCGTCGACGTCGAAGGAACGACCGGACCCGGCGCCCACGACCTGGATGATCGCGGCGCACTCGGCGTTCTTCAGCATGTCGCCGACCGAGGCCTTCTGCACGTTGAGGATCTTGCCGCGGATCGGCAGCAGGGCCTGGTATTCGGAGTTGCGGGCCGCCATGCCGGTGCCGAGCGCGCTGTCGCCCTCGACGATGAACAGCTCCGAGCGGCCGGTGTCGGTGGAGCGGCAGTCCTTGAGCTTGCCGGGCAGCGACGACGACTCCAGGGCGGTCTTGCGGCGCTGGGTCTCCTTGTGCAGCCGCGCGCTGATGCGCGACTTCATCTCGGCGACGACCTTCTCCTGCACCAGCGCCGACTGCGCCTTGTCGTCGCGCTTGGTCGAGGTCAGCCGCGCGGTCAGCTCCCGCTCGATCACCTTGCTGACGATCTGCCGGACCGCCGAGGTGCCGAGCACCTCCTTGGTCTGGCCCTCGAACTGCGGCTCGGCAAGCCGCACGGTGACCACCGCGGTCAGGCCGGCGAGGATGTCGTCCTTCTCGACCTTGTCATTGCCCACCTTGAGGCGGCGCGAGTTGACCTCGAGCTGCTTGCGGAAGACCTTCAGCAGCGACTGCTCGAAGCCCGCGACGTGCGTGCCGCCCTTGGGCGTGTCGATGACGTTGACGAACGACTTGAGCTTGGTGTCGTAGCCGGTGCCCCAGCGCACCGCGACGTCGACGCCGCAGAGGCGCTCGACCTCGGTCGGCGTCATGTGGCCCTGGGCGTCCAGCACCGGGACGGTCTCGGTGAAGGTGGCTTCGCCCTGCAGCCGCCATACGTCGGTCAGGCCCGGGTCCGGGGCCAGGAACTCGGTGAACTCCGAGATGCCGCCGTCGTGCCGGAAGACCTCTTCGACCGGGCCGTCCGCGCCCGGTGTGTCCGGCAGACCGCGCTCGTCGCGCACGACGATCGTCAGGCCGGGGATCAGGAACGACGTCTGACGCGCCCGGGCGATCAGGCTGTCGTAGTCGAGCCGGGCGTCGCGCAGGAAGATCTGCGGGTCGGTCCAGAACCGGATGCGGGTGCCGGTGACGCCGCGCTTGGCCTTGCCGACCACGCGCAGCTCACTGCCCGCGGTGAACGGCTGGAACGGCGAGTCGGGCGAGGGCCCGGCCTTGCCGTCGTCGAAGATGCCGGGCTCGCCGCGCCGGAAGCTCATCGCGTAGGTCTTGCCGCCCCGGTCGACCTCGACGTCGAGGCGGCTGGAGACGGCGTTGACCACCGACGCGCCGACGCCGTGCAGACCACCGGAGGCGGCATAGGACCCGCCGCCGAACTTGCCGCCGGCGTGCAGCTTGGTGAAGACCACCTCGACCCCGGTCAGGCCCGTGCGCGGCTCGATGTCGACGGGGATGCCCGCGCCGCGGTCCGCGATCGACACCGACCCGTCGGCGTGCAGGGTCACGAGGACATGGTCGCCGCGGTCGGCGAGCGCCTCGTCGACGGCGTTGTCGATGATCTCCCAGACGCAGTGCATCAGCCCCCGGGAGTCGGTGGACCCGATGTACATGCCCGGGCGCTTGCGGACGGCCTCGAGTCCTTCGAGCACCTGCAGATGCCGGGCGGTGTATTCGCTCTCGGACGTCGTGGACGGACTGGCGGTCACAGGGGGAACTCCTCATCGCGCGGGTGAGCGGCCCGCCTCACGCTTGGCTCGATCGAAGGGTAACCGCCGGGCCGGACAACTGCGCGCAGGCTCGCGCCGCACCGCCCGGGAACGCCCCGCCGTACCTGCTCGTCGGACGGGGTGAGAACCTGTGAAGCAGGCCACACAGCAAGAATGTGCACGTCGGGAATCCCTTCGCATGATTGACTGTTGACCACTTCGACGACGGGATCGGGTGCGAGCCCGAAACCGCAACGAGAGGATGATTACCGTGACCACAGCCCTTGCCCCGACATTGACCACATCCGATCGCTGCGACCGCTGCGGTGCGCAGGCCTTCATCCGTGCGCGACTCAGCTCCGACCAGGACCTGCTCTTCTGCGCCCACCACGGCCGTGAGCACATCGACAAGTTGCGGGAGATCGCCGAAGAGGTCATCGACGAGACCGACCGACTCCAGGCGGAGCCGACGGTCGTCGACGCCTGACCCTCTCTGCAAGACCACGCCGAAGGCGGCGCGCCCCACCGGGGTGCGCCGCCTTCGTCATACGCTGACGGCCATGGACCCCGTCACCGTCCTCTCCGGCGCCATGATCGTCGTCGGCATCCTCGGCCTGATCGTGCCGGTGCTGCCCGGACTGCTCCTCTGCCTGGCCGGCGTGCTGCTCTGGGCGTGGCACGTGGGCAGCGCGACGTCGTGGACGGTCTTCGGGGTGTGCGTGGCGGTGGCGGCGGTCGGCTGGGTGGTGCAGTACACGGTGCCGAACCGGCGGCTGAAGCAGGCCGGCGTGCCGGGGCTGGCCAAGCTCGCGGGCCTGGTCGGTGCCGTGGTCGGCTTCTTCGTGATCCCGTATGTCGGGCTCTTCATCGGCTTCGTGGTCGGCGTCTACCTGGCCGAGCAGGTGCGCCTGCGCAACGCCGGCCGGGCGTGGGCGGCCACGAAGGCGGCGGTGCGGGCCGTGCTGACCAGCATCGGCATCGAACTCGCCGCGGCCGTGCTGGTCTCGTGGATCTGGGTGGCGGGGCTGCTGCTCACGAAGTGAGCGGGCCGGTCACCAACCCTGCTCGCGGCGCTTGTCCCAGCGCTGCTCGAGACGCTCCATGAAGCTGCCGCTCTGGGCGGCGGTGGTGCCGCGATGACGGCGGCCGGAGCCGGAGGCGGCGACGATCGACCCGTCGTCCTGCACGGTGCCGAACTCGCGGCCCTTGCCCGGGGCGAAGGCGTAGGCGCCGGCGGCGACCATCACCGCGAAGCCGACCACGCCGAGCCAGATCTGGGTGATCGTGACGCCGACGAGCACCAGGGCGAGCCCGGCGAGCACGCCCACCACACCGATTGCGATGCGGCGTCGCAGCTTGCTGCGTCCCGGATGCGCCACCATGTGCGAGGCGAACTTGGGGTCCTCCACCTTGAGCGCCTGCTCCATTTGATCGAGTAGGCGCTGCTCGTGCTCCGAGAGCGGCACGTTGACCTCCCAATGTCGCGCGGTCGCCGCCACGCGGCGATCGGTCTGTCGGATCGATCCGGCAGTTCGTTCCTTCAAGGATAGTTCGCCCTGCTACCAAGCGGTAGTCACCTGCCCGCTTGGGGCAAAGCCTAAACAGCTTCGGAGATGTGTGGGTGCCCAACTACCGAAAGAGTTGGCACCGGCGCCACGCACGCGGTGAACGACTCCATCATCGGCAAACCGAGGTGGGTGAGGACCAGCTCCAGGAATGCCTCCACCTGCCGCACCAGGTCGTCGGCCTCCCTCGTGCTGACCTCGGCGGCCCCGCGCTCGAGCAGCTGCCGCCGCGCCGCGGTGCCTTCGAAGAACTGCGCCCACTCCGACAGTTCCGGAGCGACCGCCGGCAGCACCGACCAGACGTTGCGCGGGCGGGATCCGGCGGTGCGCCGCGCGTCGGCGGCCAGCACGGCGGCGGCCGCCCGCAGCGCGGCCAGGTGCGCGAGCCGGTAGCGCTCGTCCGCACTGGTGGCATGGCAGGCCTGCAACAGGCCGGTGCGGGTGCGGTCGATCAGGTCGAGCACGGCACCGGCGACGGGGGCGCCGGAGTGGACAGAACGGGCGGGTCGGGCGGAACGGCGCATGGGAGGTCTCCTCGAATCGTTGCCTGCACGAGCAGTGCACGAACAAATGTTCGATTCGAGAAGGTAGTCGCCGGCACCGACAACCGACGTATGGCGGCGCGTGCGAGGCGTGGTGAGCTCAGCTCACACGGTTCACACGAAGCTGTTCTGCCGCAGGTTGTCGAAGACCTCGAGCGTCGCGGTCGACTTGTTCATGGTGATGAAGTGGATGCCCGGGGCTCCTTCGCGCAGCAGGCGCTCGGAGTGCTCGGTGCAGATCGCGATGCCCTCGCGGCGCACGGCCGCCTCGTCGTGGCTGACCGCGTCGATCCGGGCGACGACGTCGGCGGCGAGCGGCTGGCCGTTGAGCTCGGTGAGGCGCTGCAGCTGACCGGCCGCGGTCACCGGCAGCAGACCGGGGATGATCGGCAGGTCGCACCCGCGCGCGGCGACCAGGTCACGCAGGCGCAGGTAGGCGTCGACATCGGTGACCATCTGGGTGATCGCGAACGACGCACCGGCCTCGGCCTTGCGGACCAGGGTGTCGGCGTCGGCCGTCAGGTCGTTGGACTCCGGGTGCTTGTCCGGGAAGGCGGCGACGCCGACGGTGAAGTCGCCGAGCGAGCGCACCAGGGACACCAGCTTGTCGGCGTGGTCGAGCCCCTCGGGGTGGGCCACCCACTCCCCGGCCGGGCCGCCGGGTGGGTCGCCGCGCAGTGCCAGCACGTTGGTGACGCCGACCGAGGCGTACTCCCCCACGATCTGCCGCAGTTCGGCGACCGAGGAGCCGACGCAGGTCAGGTGCGCCATCGTGGTGAGCGTCGTCTCCTGCTCGATGCGACCGGTGATGCGCACGGTGCGGTCACGGGTGGAGCCGCCTGCGCCATACGTGACGGAGATGAAGGTGGGGTTCACCTGCTCGATCCGGCGCACGGAGTTCCACAGCATCGCCTCGGCCTTCTCGGTGCGCGGCGGCATGAACTCGAAACTGAAGCTGGGGCCGTCCTCTGCCAACAGTTGCGGGATGGGGCGCGGCGTCATGCCGGTGATTGTAAGGACAGCGCGGCCAATTAGGCTCATCCCGACCACGCTTCGAAAAGGACCGACCCTTGCCCTCCGCCGACCTCGCCGACCTGCGCGCGCGGGTGCAGCGCGCACTCGACCGCGAGCGCCAGCACCAGCAGCAGGTGCTGACTCCCCTCGGCCCGGACATGACCGATCTGCTCGACGCGGTCTTCGACCTGCTGAGCGGCGGCAAGCGGCTGCGCGCGGGCTTCCTCTACTGGGGCTACCGCGCCGCGGGCGGCGCCGACAGCGATGCGCTCGTGCGTGCGGCGATGTCGCTGGAAGTCTTCCAGGCCGCCGCGCTCCTGCACGACGACGTGATGGACGACTCCGACGTGCGCCGCGGTATGCCTGCAGCCCACCGCCGGCTCGCGGCCGCGCACCGGGAGCGCGGGCTCGCCGGCGACGCCGGCCGTTTCGGGGAGGCCGGTGCCATCCTGGCCGGCGACCTGTGCCTCAACTGGACCGACGAGATCTACACGACCAGCGGCCTGCCGCAGGAGGAGCTGCTGCGCGGCCGCACCGTCTTCGACACGATGCGCACCCAGCTGATGGGCGGCCAGTATCTCGACGTGGTCGAGGCCGCGCAGACCTGGCAGGGTGTGCCGACCGAGGAGCGAATCGCCCGGGCCCGCAAGGTGATCCGCTTCAAGAGTGCGAAATACACGGTGGAGCAGCCGCTGCTCATCGGTGCCTCCTGCGCCGGTGCCGACGAGCGCACGTTCGAGGCGCTGTCCGCCTACGGGCTGGCGCTCGGCGAGGCCTTCCAGTTGCGCGACGACCTGCTCGGCGTCTTCGGCGACCCGGAGCAGACCGGCAAGCCCGCTGGGGACGACCTGCGCGAAGGCAAACGCACCGTGCTCGTCGCCTACGCGCTCGAAGCGGCGACCGACGACCAATTGCAGCGGTTCGCAGCGGTTTTCGGCCGTCCGGATGTTTCCGCCGAGGACGTGGAGTGGATGCGCGACCTGTGCGTCCGGACCGGCGCGGTCGACCAGACCGAGAAGCTCATCACCAGCCAGGCCGACGCGGCGCGGCAGGCGCTGGACGCCGCCGACCTCACCGAGGCAGGCCGAGCGGCCCTGCTGGACCTAATCGAGATCTCGACCGCGCGTTCCTCGTGAGGCGCGCTCCCGCCCGCCGGATGCCCCGTCATACGGTCGTCGTCGGTGCGGGTCTCGCCGGACTCTCCGCGGCGTTGCACCTGCGCGGCGCCGGCGTCGAGGTGACGCTGATCGAGGCGGCCGACCAGCCGGGTGGCCGCAGCCCAGAGGTCGTGTCCGATGGGTTCACCCTCGACACCGGCCCCACCGTGCTGACCGAAACCGCCCAGTTGGCAGCGGCTTTCGCGGCCGTGGGCGAGGATCTCGCCGACCACCTCGAGCTCCGTCCGGTCGACCCGGCATACATCGCGCACTTCGCGGACGGCACGTCGCTGCCGATGCACGCCGACCCGGTGCGCATGCGCGCGGTGATCCGTGACTTCGCCGGCGCCCGGGAGGCTCGGGGTTACGAGCGGTTCGTGCGGCACGCGGAGCGGCTCTACGACCTGGAGTTCCCGCGCTTCATCGACCGCAACCTCGACGGTGTCCCGTCGCTGATCAGTCCGGCCCTGCTCCGCCTCACCGCTCTGCGCGGTTTCGGCCGTCTGGACCGGCTGGTCGCGTCGTTCTTCACCGACCCGCGGCTGCAGCAGGCGTTCAGCTTCCAGGCGTTGTATGTCGGGGTGCCCCCGCACCGTGCCCGCGGCATGTTCGCGGTGGTGAGCGCGATGGATCTGGTCCATGGCGTGAGCTATCCGGTGGGTGGGATGCACGAAATCGCGCGGGCCATGGCACGCGTCGCGGAGGAGCACGGCGTGCGGCTCCGGCGGGGCGAACGCGTCACCGGCGTCGAGCCGGACGGCGACCGGCAGCGCATCACCACCACGACCGAAGTGCTCGACGCCGACTCCGTGGTGCTGACCTGCGAACCGCCTTCTGCGGCAAGGCTGCTCGGCGGCAGGAGGCCGCCACACAACGACCTGCCGGCACCGAGCTGCGTGCTGCTCGCCGCGGGGGTGCCGGGCGGCATCGCGGGCACCGGGCATCACCACATCCACTTCGGTCGCAGCTTCCGCGGCGCCCTGGACGACATCACCGCGGGCCGGCCGATGCGCGACCCGTCCTTCCTCGTGTCGGTGCCGACGCGCACCGACCCGGGCATGGCGCCGGCAGGCGGCGACGTGCTCTACGCCCTCTTCCCCACTCCCGCCCAGCATGGCCGTGGCGCCGAGATCGACTGGCGACGCTTGCGATCGGCCTACCGTGACCATCTGCTGCGGCGGCTGTCCGGTGCGGGATATCCCGTCGACGATCTGGTCGGCGAGCACCTGATCACCCCCGCCGACTGGGCGGCGCGCGGCCTGCCGTGGGGCACGCCGTTCTCGGCCGCCCACACCTTCACCCAGAGCGGGCCGTTCCGCCAGCCGAACGTCGTGCGACCGGGCGTCGTACTCGCCGGCTCGGGCACCACGCCCGGGGTCGGCGTGCCGATGGTGTTGATCAGCGGCCGGCTCGCCGCCGAGCGGCTGCTGCAGGCGCGGCCATGACCGGCCTCGCCGCCGACTACGCGGTCTGCCGGGCGATCAACGCGCGCCACGGCAAGTCGTTCTACCGGGCCACGAGCCTGCTGCCACCGGCCCGCCGCCCGCACATCTGGGCGCTGTATGCCGTGACCCGCCGCAGCGACGATCTCGTCGACCGGCCGGAGCCGGGCCGGTCGGCCGCCGCATCGCTGGCCGCCTGGCGCGCGGAGGTGATGGCGGCGCTCGCTCCGGACGCGCGGCCGCGGCACCCCGTGCTGCGCGCGCTGCAGCGGACGGTGTCGTCATACGGCATCGAGGCGGGGCTGTTCGAGGAGTTCTTCGACGCGATGGGCGCCGACCTGACGACGCGCCGCTACGCCACGTGGGCGCACCTGCGCGGCTACATGCGCGGCAGCGCCGCGGTGATCGGCGAGATGACCGTGCCGATCCTCGGCGGCGATGCCGGAAGCCGGCCCTACGCGGCGCGGCTGGGCGAGGCGTTCCAGCTGACCAACTTCGTGCGGGACCTCGCCGAGGACTGGCAGCTCGGCCGAGTCTACCTGCCAATGGCCGACTTTCGAGCGTGCGGTGTCGACGAGGACGAGTTCGGCGCTGCGGTGGCGACCGGTCGGTCCGGACCCGGGCTGCGACGACTCGTCGCGCTCGAGGTCACCCGCGCCCGGGAGCTGTATGACGCAGCCGCGCCCGGCCTCCACCGCGTCGATCGGAGCGTGCAGCCCTGCCTGCGAGCGGCTTTCGCGCTCTACGGGGAGATCCTCAACCAGATCGAGCGCGGCGGGTTCGAGGTCTGCCGCGGACGGGCGGTGGTGCCGCCGGCACGTCGCGCGCTCGTGCTCAGTCGGGCACTGACTGGCGGGCGGCCTTGGCGTTCCACCAGGTCCACGACACCAGGGTGAGCAGCACCAGCGCGAAGCTGAAGCCGAGATCCTCGACCGGCGCCCAGAAGAGCCGACCGTCACCGACGAACGGCGACCGGTTGGAGCCGATGATCGCGGACGGGTCATAGGTCACGATGCGGCGTCCGGTGAGCCAGCCGTTGGTGGCGAACTGCCCGATCAGGACGACGGCGTAGGTGATCCACCACCGGGCGGTGAGCACGAGCCGGGTGCGCAGCACCAGCAGGTCGACGGCGAGCGCGACGGGCACCGCGATCATCGCGAGCAGCGTGTAGCTCACCGGCGTCGCCTCAGCACTTCGCCGATCGCCTCGTAGGAGGCGATCGCCGCGAACGGGATCACCAGGAAGAACGCCCACTCCTCGAGCGGCAGGCCCAGCAACCGCGGCGGGAGCGTCTGCGCAGGGTCGAAATGCCATTGCCCGGCTCGCGAGGCGAACAGGTCCCAGACGACGAACGGCGTTGCGCCGCAGCCGATTGCGAGCAGGAGCAGGCCGACGCGTCGCATCCGGCGCAGGCCGAAGGCAGGCACCAGGGGCAGCGTCGCCGCGAGGCAGCAGACGAGCGCCGCCGCGTAGGCCAGGTGCCGCACGCGGTGCTCAGAACGCGAGCTCGGACGCCCGCTTGCGCACCTCGGCCTTGCGGTGTGCCTGGAGCATGGTGATCGGCGAGCCCTCGATCGGCAGCGTCGGGTCGGTCGTGAACAACCACTCCAGCGCCTCGGCGTCGCTCAGCCGGGCGTCGCGCAGCACGGTGATCGTGCCCTCCAGCCCGGTCAGCAGGTGGTCCTCCTCGACGAACGCCGCCGGCACGCTGAGCGCGTTGTTGGGACCCACCCGGTGGGCGAGCACCACCTTGTCGTCGACCAACCGGCGCGCCTGGCGCTGCGGGATCCCGAGTGCGTCGCCGAACTCCGGGATCGACAGCCACTCGCCGACGAGGGTCTCCAACTCTTGCGGGTCTGCCGCATCGTCCGTCACGGTCGGCCAGTCTAATGAGCGGCCCACGACACGCCCCGGCCCCCGAGGTCACCCGCTCGGGCGACCAAACCGGCTAGCTTTCGGATGAGTCACACCTGTCCCAGCCGTAACAGCCGGACCCCGCCTGCTCGGTCAGCTCCGATCGAGGGCCGCCGGCGCGCTGAAGGAGACCCATGGCACCGATCACCGCAGGTGCACCACCGGCGACCGCCCACGCCATACATGCCGAGGCGCGCACCACGAAGCCGGCTGCTGCACCGCCGAAGAAGTCCAAGGCGCCGGCCGCCGGGAAGCGGCACGCCAGCAAGGCCGCCAAGACCCCGGCGCGCAGCAAGGCGTCCTACACGATCCGCGCGGGCGACAACCTGACCACGATCGCCAAGGCGCACAAGGTGTCGCTCGCGGCGCTGCTCAAGGCGAACAAGTTCAGCGACCCCAACCGGGTGCTGGTCGGTGACCGGATCGTCGTGCCCGTCCCGGCGGGCGGCAAGCAGACCGCGAAGCCGGTCGCCAGGAAGACGCCGGCCAAGCCGCACACCTATGGCGGTCTCAGCCCGAAACAGGTGCTGAAGAAAGGGCGTTCGGCGACCAAGGCCGCGCTCGCCGCGACCGACGTGCCCAGTCGCAGCCAGACCAAGGCGCTCATCGAGCAGACTGCCCGGCGCTACGGGGTCAACCGCCAGCTGGCGCTCGGCATCGGCTGGCAGGAGTCGGGCTGGAACCAGCGCGCGGTCTCCTCGGTCAACGCGGTCGGCGTCATGCAGGTCATGCCACAGTCCGGTGAGTGGGCGTCGGGCATGGTCGGGCACAACCTGGACCTGCTCGAGGCGCGCGACAACGTCACCGCCGGCGTCGCGATCCTGCGCTACCTGACCGCGAACGCCAAGGACCTCGACCAGGCGATCGGTAGCTACTACCAGGGCCTCGGGGCGATGCGGAAGCACGGACCGTACGAGGACACCAAGGCCTACATCCGCAGTGTCCGCGCACACATGGAGCGCATGTAGCTGTCGCGGAGCGGAACGTCCCACCCGCGCCGCGCGTCTCCACCAGGGACAAATTGACCGGGGCGCCACCCGCCGGACCTGACGGGCGGCAGAGCACGAGGTTCGTAAGCTGTGAGTGTGTCAACAACCGCGCCGTCGCTGATCGGTCGCACGGTCGATCGGCGGTATGTCGTCCGTGGGCACCTCGCCGACGGCGGCATGGGCTCGGTGTATGTCGCACTCGACCAGCGCCTCGATCGCGAGGTCGCCCTCAAGATCATGCGATCGGACCTGGCCCGCGACACCGAGTTCGTCGCGCGCTTCCGCAGGGAGGCCCGCTCGGCCGCGCGTCTGACCCATCCCAACGTCGTCGCGGTCACCGACCAGGGCGAGGACGAGCAGTATGTCTTCCTCGCGATGGAGCTGGTGCGCGGGCGGACACTGCGCGAGGTGATCCGGCAGGACGCCCCGCTGCCCGCGCGGGAGGCACTCGACATCGCCGACGGCATCCTGCAAGCGCTCCAGGCGGCCCATCGTGCCGGCCTGGTGCACCGCGACGTGAAACCGGAGAACGTGCTGATCGGCGACTCCGGGGTCAAGGTGACCGACTTCGGGCTGGCCCGGGCCGTGACGACCGACACCCTCACCGGTGACAGTGACGTGCTGCTCGGCACCGCGGCATACCTCTCCCCCGAGCAGGTCGAACGCGGCCGGGCCGACGAGCGCAGCGACGTCTACTCCGCCGGACTGCTGCTCTTCGAGATGCTGACCGGCGAGAAGGCGTTCCCCGGCGACTCCCCGATCCACGTGGCCTACCAGCACGTGCACGGCACGATGCCCGCGCCGTCCGACGCCGTGCCGAGTGTGCCGCCGTCCGTCGACGCACTCGTCGCTCGTGCGACCGCTCGCAACCCCGACGACCGGCCCGCGAATGCCGGCGACTTCCTGCGTGAATTGCGTGCGGTGCGAGCGGGTTTGACCCCCGAGGCGCTCGATGCCGCACCGCGCGCCTCGGTCCCCGCGCCGGACGACCACGAACGCACCGACCCGCTCCGTCCCGGCTCGACCCAGCAGATCTCCCGGTCGGGACCGCCGCCGGTCGCCCGCACCGGCCGTCGCCGCTGGCCGCTCTTCGGGGGCCTGCTGGCCGCGCTGCTGCTCGTCGTGGGCGGTGTCGGCGGCTGGGCCTTCACCTCGGGCCCGCTCGGCTCGGTGGACGTGCCGGCCGTGGTCGGCAAGCAGCAGGGGGTCGCGGTCGACACGGTGCAGCGCGCCGGACTGCACACCAAGGTGCAGCAGGTCTTCAGCGAGACGGCGGCCGCCGGCACGGTCGTCTCGACCACGCCTGGGGCCGGTGACGGGCAGCGCAAGACCGACGCGGTCGTGCTGCGGGTCTCCAAGGGCCCGGAGCGCTACGACGTGCCGTCACTGGTCGGCAAGTCCGAGGCCGACGCGCGCCGGGCGATCACCGACGCCCACCTCAAGGTCGGCTCCGTCACCCAGGCGTATGACGAGAGCACCCCGTCCGGCCAGGTCGCCTCGACGATCCCGAGTGGCGGCTCGTCGCAGAAGCCCGGCACCGCCGTCGACGTCGTGGTCAGCAAGGGCAAGCAGCCGGTCACCGTCCCCGACGTGACGGGCAGCCCCAAGAGTGACGCCGAGCAACAGCTCACCGCGGCCGGGCTGAAGGTCACCTACGGCCCCGAGCAGAACAGCGACAGCGTCGCCAAGGGCGACGTGATCAGCCAATCCCCCTCTGACGGCAACCTTTTCAAGGGCGACTCCGTGCAGCTGGTGGTCTCCAAGGGCCCGGTGATGGTCACCGTCCCGAAGGTGGTCGGCAAGTCCCCCGGCGACGCGAAGGCCGAGCTGGAGCAGCTCGGCTTCCAGGTCAAGACCACCTACCCGCTGCTGGTGCCGGTGCTCTTCCAGGTGCAGGGCCAGTCGGTCGACGCCGGCTCCCAGGCGCCCAAGGGCAGCACGATCACGATCGACGTCGTCTGAGCGGGGCTGCGCGTGCGCCGAGGGCGCCGCAGCCCCACCGGGGCAAAACCGTGCACACCCCGCAACCGTCGCGACTTCTGCACGCGCCCGGGTCCCGGCTGCGCGGGCCGGCCCGCGGCAACTCAGCGCTTGCTGAGCATCTCCGCGACGAGGAAGGCCAGCTCCAGGCTCTGCTGGTGGTTGAGCCGCGGGTCGCAGGCGGTCTCGTAGCGCTTCTCGAGGTCGGCGTCGAGGATCTTCTCGCTCCCGCCGAGGCACTCGGTCACGTCGTTGCCGGTCAGCTCCACGTGGATGCCGCCGGGGACGCTGCCGAGGTCGCGGTGCACCTCGAAGAAGCCCTGCACCTCGTTGATGATGTCGTCGAACTCGCGGGTCTTGTAACCGGTCGAGGACTCGAAGGTGTTGCCGTGCATCGGGTCGGTGATCCAGACGACCTTCGCGCCCGACTCGGTGACCTTGCGCACGATCGGCGGCAGCTTCTCGCGCACGTTGCCGGCGCCCATGCGGGTGATGAAGGTCAGCCGGCCCGGCTCGCGGTGCGGGTCGAGCTTGTCGATCATCGCCAGCACCTCGTCCGGATCGGCGGTCGGACCGAGCTTGACGCCGATCGGGTTGCGGATCCGGGCGGCGAAGTCGACATGCGCGCCGTCCAGCTGACGGGTGCGCTCGCCGACCCACACGAAGTGACCGGACACCGCGTAGGGGTTGCCGGTGCGCGAGTCGATGCGGGTCAGCGGCTGCTCGTAGTCCAACAGCAGCGCCTCGTGGCTGGCGAAGAACTCGACCGCACTCATCGGGGTCGAGTCGAAGTCGACACCGCAGGCGAGCATGAACTTCATCGCCCGGTCGATCTCCAGGGCGATCGACTCGTAGCGGGCGTATGCCGAGTTGGCGATGAAGCCGCGGTTCCACTCGTGCACGTGCCGCAGGTCGGCGAACCCGCCGGTGGTGAAGGCACGCACGAGGTTCAGCGTCGAGGAGGCGGTGTGGTAGGCGCGCAGCAGCCGCTGCGGGTCGGGCGTGCGGGCCGCCGGGTCGAAGTCGAAGTCGTTGATGATGTCGCCGCGGAAGGCCGGCAGCGTGACGTCGCCGCGGGTCTCGGTGTCCTTGCTGCGCGGCTTGGCGTACTGCCCGGCCAGCCGGCCGATCTTGACCACGGGAGTGCTCGCGCCGTAGGTCAGCACGGCGGCCATCTGCAGGATGGTCTTCACCCGGTCCCGGATGTTGTCGGCGGTCGCCTCGGAGAACCGCTCGGCGCAGTCGCCGCCCTGCAGCACGAACGCCTTGCCCTCGGCCGCGTCGGCGAGCCGGGTGCGCAGCACGTCGCACTCACCGGCGAAGACCAGCGGCGGGGCCGCGGCCAGTTCCCGGCGTACGGCCCGAACGGCCTCGGTGTCCGGCCACTGCGGCTGCTGCAGAGCGGGCAGCTGCGGCCACTCGACCTGCTCGGTCAGCGTGCTGGGCAGGTCGGTGGGGAAGGCGGGGGTGGTGGTGCTCACCCATCAAGGGTAAGGCCCGCTTATGGGTGCCCCGCTCTCGGTCTCACCGGTCGGCCGGGGCGCTGCCCGCGTCGATCTCCTGGTCCGTCGCCCCGCCGTTCTCGTCCGACTTCTCCGGCTCCTCCGCAGGCTTGCCGTCGGACTTGTCGTCGGACCTGTTGTCCTTCTCCTCGCCGTGGTGCTGCAGCCGGTCCTTGGCCTGGGTGGCGAGGGCTGCCGCACCGCCGCCGATCTCCTTGGCCTTCTGGGTGATCCGGTTTTTCACGGTGGCGGCGTAGACGTCGACATACTCCTGGCCGGTGAGCAGCATGATCTCGTACATCACCTCGTCGGTGATCGAGCGGAGCACGAAGCGGTCGTCCTCCATGCCCTCGTAGCGGGAGAAGTCCATCGGTTCGCCGAACCGCACGTGCGGGCGCACGACCCGGCCGAAGAGCTTGCCCTGCGGAGCGATGACGTCGGTCCCGATGACGCCGACGGGTATGACGGGCACGCCCGCCTCGAGCGCGACGCGGGCGATGCCGGTCTTGCCCTTGTAGAGCCGCCCGTCCGGCGACCGGGTGCCCTCGGGGTAGATGCCGAACACCTCACCGTCGCCGAGGATGCGCATGCCGGTCGCGAGCGCACCGGCCGCGGCGCTGCCGCTCGACCGGTCGATCGGCACCTGCCCGGCGCCGGAGAAGAACCACCGCTGCAGCCGGCCCTTGATGCCGGGGGTGGTGAAGTACTCGGCCTTGGCCACGAACGTCACCCGCCGCGGGATCACCAGCGGCATGAACAGCCAGTCGGCGATCGACAGGTGGTTGCTGGCGAGGATGGCCGGGCCCTCCTCGGGCACGTTCTGGGCGCCCTCGACGGTGGGCCGGAAGATGCCCCGGAGCAGCGGGCCCAGCAGCACCCATTTGAGCAACCAGTAGAACACCGTGCCTCCTCGCCGATTCACCTGCCGGGTGAACCATACGACAGCCGGCACCCGGTCGCGGGCGACGTGCGAGGATGCTGCCGTCCCCTCTCCCATCCCGCCCCAGAGGATGTATGACGATGCAGGTCCTGCCCGGCGCGGAGCCTTTCGAACACGACGGCTCGGACATCGGTGTGCTGGTCTGCCACGGGTTCACCGGCTCACCGCAGAGCATGCGTCCGCTCGCGCAGCGGTGCGCCGACGAGGGTTTCACCGTGCGGCTGCCGCGGCTGCCGGGTCACGGCACCACATGGCAGGAGCTGGGCCGCACCGGGTGGCAGGACTGGTGGCAGGCGGTCGACGCGGCATACCGCGAACTCGCGGCACGCACCGAGCACGTCGTCGCGGTCGGTATGTCGATGGGCGGCACGCTCGCGACGCTCGTCGCCGAGACCCATGGGCGCGGCGTCGACGGCCTGGTCCTGATCAACCCGGCCTTCGAGATGAAGGACCTCCGGCTCAAGGCGCTCCCGCTGCTGCAGCACGTCGTGCCGTCGATCGCGGCGCTCGGCGGCGACATCAAGAAGCCGGGCGTGCAGGAGCTCGCCTACGAGCGCACGCCGCTGAAGGCGCTGCAGTCGCAACGGCAGATGTGGGCGCAGGTCACCCGCGACCTGCCGCAGGTGACGCAGCCGGTGCTGCTCCTGCACTCGCCGGAGGACCACATCGTGCCGCCGGAGTGCTCGGAGCTGTTCATGGCGCGGGCCTCGAGCGCCGACAAGACCGAGATCCTGCTCACCGAGAGCTATCACGTCGCGACTCTCGACAACGATGCACCACTCATCGAGGATGAGACGGTGAAGTTCATCAGACGGGTCACGCAGGCGTCATGACCTTCGAGCGGCGTGACGAACCCGACGAGCAGACCGACTACGACCGCCGGTTTGCCGAGATCATCGCGCAGTTCGAACCCGACGAGTCGGTCTGGGAGGAGCCGGCGAAGCCGGCCGACGGGTCCGCCGCACCCGAGCCGACGTCCCAGCCCGAGCCCGCGTCGTCACCGCTCGCCGACCTGCCGAGTCAGTGGCGCATCCCGGCCGGGGAGTCGGTGTCGTTCATCGAGGACGACGGCGACTACGAGCCGCCGCCGCCCCGGCCGCTTCCGACCGGTGACGACCTCGGCTTCTGGACCATGGTCGGCTGCCTGGTCGGCGGACCGCTCTGGCTGCTCTACCTTTTCGTCTTCGACCGTTACGCGCAGTCCCTGTGGTGGGTGCTGGCGTGCACGTTGTTCGTCGCCGGCGTCGTGCAGTTGATCATGCGCGAGCCGAAGAACCGCGACGACCTCGACGAGGACGACGACGGCGCTGTCCTCTAGCCCGCGGCCTGCTCACCGGCCGGCTCCGGCTCCGCGAGCGCGCTGAGGTCGAGGTCCACCACCACCGGCAGGTGGTCGGTCGCCCGCGCGAGCAGCGCCGGGTCGAGCCCGAGTGCCGGTGCGGTCGCCGGCAATTCGGGTGAGGCGAAGATGCCGTCGATGCGTTTGACCGGCTTCTGCGCGGAGAACGTCGGCCGGTCCGGACTGACGAGGCGCAGGGTGTCGCCGAGGTACTTCCACACCGCGCCGGTGGGCTCCTCGTTGAGGTCACCGCCCAGCACCATCGGCGGCACCGGCTCGCCCACGGTGGCGAAGATCTCCTTGACCTGCGGCAGGCGCTCCGGGCTCTTGAGCGACAGGTGCACGCTCACCGCGCAGAGCGGCCGGTGCCCCGGCAGCCGGACCATCGCCATGCCGTAGCCGCGCGGTTCCTCACCCCGGCGGACCGTCAGCTTGCCGTGGTGCGCGTCGAGCACGTCCAACCGCAGCGTGGTCATCAAGGTGGTGCTCATCCGGTAGCGGCGGCCGCCGAACCAGGTGAGACCGAGCTCGTCGGCGAACCCGGCGATGCGGTGGCCCGACACCGGATGCCGCGGAACCTCTTGCAGCAGAAGGATGTCCGCGTCGATCGTGCGGATCACCTCGCGCAGCGCGGCGCGGTCGTCCTTCCACGCCCGCACGTTGTATGACGCCACTCGCACCTCGTGCGGCGACCGGGTCGGGGCGGGTTGCTGCGTCATACCTCTCCTTGGGTGCGTGCCGCGGTGCGGGCCAGGTCGGCGGCACCGATGAAGCCGGCCTCGTTGCCGAGACTCGCCTGCACGATCGTCGCCTCGGGGCGGTAACCGCGACCGGCCAGGTGCCGCCGGAAGGAGTCGCGTGCCGGGTCGAGCAGCATGCTGCCGGCGGCACTCACGCCGCCGCCGATGACGAAGGCGCCCGGGTCGAAGGCGTCGGCGAGATTGGCCAGGCCCGTGCCCAGCCAGGTGCCGATCTCGGCCAGCAACTCTTCGGCGGTCGGGTCGCCCGCCCGGGCGGCCTCGGTGATCATCGGCCCGGTGAGTTTGTGCGGGTCTCCCCCGACCGTCGCCGCCAGGTCGTGGGCGAGCGGTGAGCCAGCCGCCAGCAGCGAACGCGCCTCGCGCACAAGGGCGTTGCCGCTGGCGTACTGCTCCCAGCAGCCCCGGTTGCCGCACTCGCAGCGATGGCCACCGGGCATCACTTGCATGTGCCCGAACTCGCCGGCAATGCCGAAGCGGCCGCGCTCGATGCGGCCGTCGATCAGGATTGCGCCGCCGATGCCGGTGCCGAGATTGACCATCACCACGTGGGATTCGCCCTGCACGCTGCCGAAGCGCCATTCGGCCCAGCACGCCGCATTGGCGTCGTTGTCGACGAACACCGGCACGTCGATGCGGCGGCTCAGCGCGTCGCGCAGCGGCTCGTGCCGCCAGGACAGGTGCGGCGCGAAGACGACCGTCGCACGGTCGGCCGCGACGAAACCGGCGGCGCCGATGCCGACCGCCGCGATCTCGCGGTCCGCGGTGGCGGCCACCTCCTCGACGACCTCGACGATCAGGTCCTCGACCACGCGTGGCTCGGTCGAGCGGTGCGGGGTGTCCCGGCGGACCCGGGTGGTGACGTTGCCCTCGGCGTCGACGAGCGCGCCGGCGACCTTGGTGCCGCCGATGTCGATGCCGATGGCCAGCGGTGCGGCGGGGGTGACGTTGGTGGGTTGGTTGTGCTCGGAGTTCATTGCCTCGGAGTTCGTTGCCTCGGAGTTCATTGCCCGGGTGTTCACTCCTCGAGTTCCATGGCGAGCATGGCCGCACCGATCACGCCGGCGTCATTGCCGAGCTCGGCACGCACGAACGTCGCCTCCGGCCGGTGCCCGCGGCCGGTCAGCTGCCGCTCGTAGCCGACCCGGATGGGGTCGAGCAGCAGATCGTCGGCGTCGGCGACGCCGCCGCCGATCACGAACAGCTGCGGGTCCATCAGCGCGGCCAGCGACGCCGCCGCCTCACCGATCCACCGGCCGAGGTCGGCGAGCAGCTCGACCGCCGCCGGGTCGCCCGCGACGGCCGCCTCGGTGACGTGCTTGCCCTTGAGCTGCTCGGCGTCGCCACCGCACAGCTCGGACAGCCGCCCGGCGTGCGGACTGCCGGACCGCACGAGTTCGCGCGCCTCGCGCACCAGCGCGGTGCCGCTGGCATAAGCCTCGAAGCACCCGCGGTTGCCGCACCCGCATCGGATGCCGTTGGGCACGACGCGCAGGTGACCGACCTCTCCGCCGATGCCGTAGGCGCCCCGAATCAGGTTGCCGTCGTTGATGATTCCGCCACCGACCCCAGTGCCGATGGTCAGCATGATCATGTCGTCGACATCACGGCCGCCGCCTTGCACGAACTCGCCGTATGCCGCGGCGTTCGCGTCGTTCTCGATGAGCACGGGCAACTCCACGACGGCGGACAGCCGGGCCTTGAGCGGCTCGTCACGCCACGCGAGGTTCGGGGCGAAGAGCACCGTCGAACCGACCTTGTCGATGTATCCGGCACACGCCACGCCGACGCCCGCAGGGTCGGTGTCCTCGGCGCGGGCCAGCTCGAGGATCACCTCGGCGGTGACCGCGGCGATCTCGTCCGGACTGTGCGCGGGGGTGTCCCGCCGTGCCCGCCGCACGATGCGGCCGGCCGCGTCGACGACACCGCCGGCGATCTTGGTGCCGCCGATGTCGACCCCGATGCCCCACTTGCCCATCTACTCGTCCTCCCCGTCCGTGACCGGTATGTCGATGCCGTCGTCGCGTCGCGCGCGGTCGGCGGTTCGGCCATCGCCCTCGCCCGCGCCGGGCTGCCGGGTCGTGCCGGGCTGCCGGGTCGTGCCGCGGCGGTCGGCCGCGACCTCGTGCAGGCTGGTCGCGACCATGCCGAGCAGGTCGGCGACCTTGTCGATCAGCTCCGGCTGGACCGCCTCGACCAGACCGGCGAGCCGGCACACCGGGCAGATCCGGCACACGGTCTGCACCCCGCCACCGGTCGCGCAATCGCATTCAGTGGCCGCGGGCTGCCGGGCGGGCTGCTCGGCGGCTTCGGGGGCGGGGTCGGGCGCGGACTCGGGCGTGGACTCGGCGGCGTGCTCGCCGGTGGTGCGCGCCCACGCCGCGAACGTCTCGGCCAGCCGGGCGGCCTCGTCGGCCACCGACGACGCGCCGTTGTCCGGCCGTGGCGGTTCCCCGGATGTCACGAGGTGGCTCCTTGCTGCGTCGAAGGGTCGAATGCGACCTCAAGCATGCCGTCTCGCAACCGGGCGCGGGACGGGTGGCATCGCCGCAACGCCGTCGGCAGGTCGAGCACCGAGCCGTGGCCCTGCGCCGACAGCGCCAGGGCGTCGTCCAGGAGCCGGAGTCGAAGCTCGCGAAAGTCGTTCAACGGCAACGGCATTCGCCACAGATAACCATCGCCCCGAGCTTGTATGTCGATAACCCGCGGCCCGGCGGCGAGTAACGCCGGCAGGTCCGGTGTCGACCCGGGCGGCACGGTCGACCCGGTCGGCACGGTCGACCCGGGCGGCACGGTTGGCATGAGGCGCACCCGCACGGCGCTCAGCGCCACGCCGACTGCCTGCCGTTCGGTCGCCCGGTCGCCGGGATCGCCGACGACGACCGCGCCGCTCGTCGGTGCGCTGAAGGCCTGACGCAGCCGAGTCGCTCGCTCGGCCGCCCGGGCGATGCCGTCGGTCACCGCTGCCGCGGGCCACCGGTCACCGAGCGCCGCTGCGAGGAGTGGCCGCTTGCTGCGCAGCATCCCGCCGCCGAGCGGCATCGCCCTGCGCACGGTGCGCGGCAGCGTGACGCCGAGCCGGGCCAGCTCGGGGCCGGCCGCCCCTGCGTCGATGACGACCACGTGCTCCGGGCCGGCCTCCACAGGCACCGACCACAGCAGCCGCAGGTGGGCGGCGGTGGTCGTGGCGTGCAGGTCGTCAAGCAGATCCGACGGCACCCCGACGGCGGCGAGCAGCTCGCTCGCGACGGGCGGGGTCGCGGCGTCGTCGCCGGCGAGGGTGGTCACCCTCGGGTCGGTGACGCGCGCGGTCGCCCCGTCATACGGGTCGAGGGCGAGAAGGGTGACCGGACGCCCGGCGTCGGCCGCCGCGAGCGCGAGTTCGGCGGCGCACGCCGACGCATCGCCGGCTCCGGGTCCGCAGACCAGCTGGAGGCTGGGGCTCATCAGCCCTCGACGCGCTTCTTCAGCCCCTTGAGCGCGGTGTCGATGATGGTCTTCTCCGCCTTGCGGCGCAGCATGCCGATGACCGGGATGCTGACGTCGACAGTGAGTTCGTAGGTGACCCGGGTGCCGGCACCGTCCTGCACCAGCCGGTAGACCCCGTCGAGCGATTTCAGGATGGTCGACTTCACCAGCGTCCAGGAGACGACGCCGGTGCCGTCCTCGACGACGTCCCAGGTGTAGTCGAGGGTGTAGGTGTCCTTGATGACGCCGGCGTCGAGGGTGAGCTGCACCTGCTCGGGCCAGCCGTCGGCGTCCTCGCTGAGCACCTCGGCGCTCTTGATCTGACCGGTCCATTCCGGGTAGGCGTCGAAGTCGGCGATCACGTCGAGCACCTGCGCCGGGCTCGCCTTGATCACCACCGAGGATTGGGTGCTGTCAGCCATGCCCGTGACCCTACCGGCCCGAGGACGTCGAGCCGGTCGGTCCGGCCCCGTCGATGGCGTCGCGCAGAAACTGTCGGTAGGCGGCACCGAGCGACGCGGCCTGCACCCCGAACGCCTGCTGGAAGGCGTCGCGCTGACCCGCGTCGGCCGCGCGCACGAATCGGGTGAACGTCGCGCCGCCGTAGCGGTCGAACAGGAAGCGGCACCAGGCATAGGCGCCCTGGTATGCCGCCTCGGGGCCGGCCTCGAAGGCTGCGTCCGCGGGCGGCCCGGCCGGCACATTGCCCGCGCGCACCTGGGCAGCGAGGGTGGGTGCCGCTTCGGTCAGCCCGAGCCCGGTCGGCCCGAATGCCGTCACCTCCGCGGATCCCTCGAGCACCCAGCGCGGCACTCCGGTCAACGTCGCCTGGCCGAGCGCGACGTGGGTGAGCTCGTGGGTGAGGACGACCTCGATGCCTTGCGCGGTCACCGCGTCGAACAGCCGCGGGCTGAGCACCACCCGCCCGTCGGTGGTCGTGGTCGCCGCGATCTGCCCGCTCTCGCGGCCGGTGCCGCCTCCTCCGCCGCGGGACCGGAAACCGGCCTCGTCCGCAGGCACCTCGATGCGCACGGTGTCGCGCAGCACCTGAGACCCCCACATCGCGCGCACCTGCCGGATCGCCTGTTCGGCGTCACGCGCGACCGTCTGCAGGCGGCCGTCGGTGGCGGTGCCGGTGACCACCAGTCCCGCGGCGCGCACGCTGCGGGAGGAGGCGGTCGGCGTCGAGCCGCCGTCGCCCGGCGCTGGGCCCGTGCCGGACGAGCACCCCGCGACCGTCAGGGCCGTCAGCAGCACGCCGCCGAGGCAGCGCACCATCCGACCCGTCACCCGGTGGACCGTAGCTCACCCGGTCGACCGCAGCGGGTCCCACGGCTCGATGCGGGCCGTGGCGGACGTCGCCTCCTGTGCGGTGATCAGCCCGGCCGCGGCGAGGGTGTCGACGGCGTGGCGCTCGTCGTCGTCGAGTCGTTGCTCCAATGGCGCGAGCTCGAGCAACGCGGTCACCATGCACTCGGCGCACTGCCGCTCGCGCACCGGACAGGTCTCGCAATCGATCTGCATGTCTGTCACCTCCATCGTCCTGGTCAGCGGGCCACTGATGAGCCCTTCACCGACGACGCTAGGTGTGAGGTATGACAACCCCGGCCGTCACCGCCCGCGCAGGACCCGCGCGGCATCGGCAACAGCCTCCGTCAGCCGGTCCAGGCGCGCTGTGCGCAGTCGCCACGACTGCCAGTGCAACTGCACGTCCACGTGGTCGGTGCTGGACAGCCGCACCAGGGTGCCTGCGGTCAGGCCGTCACGTGCCTGGGCGATCGGCAGCATGCCCCAGCCGAGTCCGGCGGCGATCGCCTGCACGAACGCCTCCGAGGACGGGACCTGATGGGTGGTGACCGACTCCTCGACGCCGTGCCGGCGCAGCACGGCGGCCTGCAGGTCGTCGTGGTCGTTGAACTGCACCGTCGGGAGGCGCGCCCAGTCCACGCCGTTGCCCTTGCGGTGCGCCTCCCGCAGCGCCGGCGTCGCCACCGGCAGATATCGCATCGCGCCCAGCCGGGTCACCGAACACCCTTGCACCGCAACCGGATCGGCGGTCACGGCCGCCACGACCTCGCCGGATCGCAGCAAGCCTCCTGTGTGGTCCTGCCCTTCGACCCGGAGTGACAGCGCGACGTCCGGCCAGCCGGCCGCGGTCCCGAACACCGCGGGAAACCAGGTCGCGAGCGAGTCGGCGTTGACGGCCACCGGCAGCCGTTCGACACCGGGAGCGTGCCCGAGCGCGTCCATCGCATCGGCGTCGAGCGCCGCACGCTGCCGGCCCAGCCGCACCAGCACGTCACCTGCCGCGGTCGGCCTGCATGGCGAACTACGTTGCACCACAACCGAACCCACGCGACGTTCCAGCGCCTTGATGCGTTGGCTCACCGCCGACGGCGTGATCTGAAGTCGCCGGGCAGCGGCCTCGAAGGTGCCCTCGTCGACCACTGCGATCAACGCGCCGAGCTGTTCATCGTTCATGAAACAATTCTAATGATTGCGTAGAAACATTCGCTGGCATTCAGAGGCCGAACACACCTACCGTCGCTGCCGATGCCCCTCACACTGCTCACCGGCCTGCTGACCGGTCTCTCGCTCATCGTCGCCATCGGCGCGCAGAACGCGTTCGTGCTGCGCCAGGGCCTCGCCCGCGAGCACGTCGGCGTGGTCGTGGCGATCTGTGCCGTCGCCGACCTCGCGCTGATCCTCGCCGGGGTGGCGGGATTCGGTGCGGTCGTGCGCGACCACCCGACCGCGCTCACCGTCTTCAAGTGGCTCGGCGCGGCATACCTGGTGTGGTTCGGGGTGCGGTCGCTGCTCGCCGCCCGGCATCCGCAGGGCTTGCGAGCGTCGACTCCGGTTCGCCGTGCGTCCGTGGTGACCACCACGCTGACGCTGACCTTCCTCAACCCGCACGTCTACCTCGACACCGTGCTCATGCTCGGCAACCTGGCCAATCAGCATGGCGCACAGGGCCGTTGGTGGTTCGCGGCCGGCGCATCGCTCGGCAGCGTGCTCTGGTTCACCGCCCTCGGCTACGGCGCGCGACTGCTTTCCGACGTCATACGCCGACCGCGCACGTGGCAGCTCATCGACGTCCTCATCGGTATGACGATGCTCGTCATCGCCGCACTCCTCGTCGCCGGATGACGGCGCGGCGCACCGGCATTGTCAGACCCGACACCTAACGTCTTGTGGCATGAACCCGGCCGCGCCGATCCAGGCGACCTTCGACGATCTCGGCACCTCCCTCGCCGATGTCACGTTCGTCGTGCTCGACCTGGAGACCACCGGTGGCAGCGCGACCGACTGCCGCATCACCGAGATCGGTGCGGTCAAGGTGCGTGCCGGAGCGGTGGTCGGCGAGTTCCAGACCTTGGTCAATCCCGGCGAGCCGATCCCGGCGTTCATCTCGGTGCTCACCGGCATCACCGACCAGATGGTCGCCCGGTCCCCACGCATCGACAGCGCGATGCCGGCCTTCCTGGAGTTCATCGGCGACTCCGTGCTGGTTGCGCACAACGCCGGCTTCGACATCACCTTTCTGAAGGTCAATTGCGAGCGTTTGCAACTCGATTGGCCCGGCAATCAGGTGCTCGACACGGTGCACCTGGCCCGGCAGCTGGTCACCCGCGACGAGGCACCCAACCACAAGCTCTCCTCGCTCGCGCGGCTGTTCGGTGCGACGACCACCCCCGATCACCGCGCCCTGCACGACGCACGCGCCACGGTCGACGTGCTGCACGGCCTCATCGAGCGGGTCGGCAATCTCGGCGTCCACACGCTCGAGGAGCTGCGTTCCTACACCCGCCGGGTCTCGCCCGATCAGCGCCGCAAGCGCTTCCTCGCCGACTCCCTGCCGTCGGCACCCGGGGTCTACGTCTTCAAGGACGAGCACGACCGGCCGCTCTACATCGGCACTTCCATCGACATCAAGCGGCGGGTCCGCAGCTACTTCACGGCCAGCGAGCAGCGCAGCCGGATGGCCGAAATGGTCCGGCTGGCAACGTCGGTCACGCCCATCGTGTGTCACACGACGCTCGAGGCGCAGGTGCGCGAGCTGCGTCTCATCGCCGAGCACAAACCGCGCTACAACAAGCGCTCCCGGCATCCGGAGCGGGCGATGTGGCTCAAGCTGACGGTCGAGGCGTTCCCGCGGCTGTCGATCGTGCGCGAGGTGCGCGACGACGGCGCGACCTACGCCGGCCCGTTCGGCTCGCGCGCCGTCGCCGAGCAGGCGGTCGCCGCCGTGCACGAGGTGCTCCCGCTGCGGCAGTGCACCACCAAGCTGTCGCGCAAGGGCACCGGCGCGGCGTGCGCCCTCGCCGAGCTGGGCCGGTGCGGGGCGCCCTGCACCGGCTCGCAGTCCGAGGACGACTACGCCCGGCTGGCACGCACCGCGGCGGACGTGCTCGCCGGCGACGGCCACGTCGTGCTCGATGCCCTCGACCGGCGGCTGCAGAGCCTCGCCGCCGGCGAGCGCTTCGAGGACGCTGCGGTGGTGCGCGACCGGATGCTCGCGCTGGTCCGCGCGGCGGCGCGGGCGCAGCGCATCAACCCGCTCGCGGTCAGCCCGGAGCTCGTGGCCGCGGCTCCGACCCCGGCCGGCGGCTGGGAGTTCACCTGCGTGCGGTACGGCCGATTCGCCGGCGCGACGGTGTGCCCGCCGGGAGCCGATCCACGCAGCTATATCGAGGCGCTGCGTGACAGCGCCGAGCACGTCGCGCGGCCCGCGGCGCCGGTCCCGGCGGCACATCCCGAGGAGACCGAGAAGGTCCTGCGCTGGCTGGAGCAGCCAGGTGTGCGCATCGTGGAGATCGACGGCACCTGGACCTGCCCGGTCGGCGGAGCCGTCGGGGCCCGCGACGCGCTCGAGCCGCTGCTGGCCGCCGCGCGTGAGGTGACCGGATTCGAGGAGTCGACCGCGTTGCGGCGACGCGCTGGTTGAGCACGGCCGGCCAGTCCGGACGCATTAGGCTCGGCGCATGATTTCCGCGATCGTGATGATCAAGGCCGACGTCCACCGCATCCCCGAGGTCGCGCAGGCCATCAGCGAGATCGACGGCATCGCCGAGGTCTACAGCGTCACCGGTGACGTCGACCTGATCGCGGTCGCCAAGGTCGCCAAACACGAGGACTTCGCCGACGTGATCGCCGACCGCCTCAACAAGGTCGACGGCGTGCGCGACTCCCAGACGCACATCGCCTTCCGCACCTACTCCACCCAGGACCTCGGCGCCGCGTTCGCGATCGGCCTCGACGACTGACCCCGCAGCGCGGCTGCCGAACGCGCCGGGCCACCGAACGTGCCGAGGCCGCCGGTGCGCGTCCACACCGTGCACAAGTCGCGACGGTCGCGCCCTACGCACGCTCACCACGGCCGGACCGTGCACAAGTCGCGACGCTCGCGCCCTACGCACGCGCAACGCAGCCACACCGTGCACAACCCGCGACACCAGCCGCGACCGGGGAATCCCCTTCCGGATCAGGCGTTCTGGGCGGTGGCGGCGACCCACCGGTCGAGGGCTGCCTGAGCCGCGCCGGAGTCGATCGACTCGCGGGCCTGCGCCATACCGACCTCGAGCGCGCTGTCGAGGCCGTCATGCCGGCCGAATCGTCCGGGCTGCTCCCCCGCGTCGGCGACCGCGAGCGCCAGGCCCGCGTTGAGCACCACCGCGTCGCGGACGGCGTCCCTGCGGCCCGACAGCAGCGCGTGCACGACCTCGGCGTTGTGCGCGGCGTCCCCGCCCCGCAACGCGCTGATCGGCACCAGCGCGATGCCGTGCGCGGCCGGATCGACCGTGTGCTTGCTCACCGTGCCGTCGCTCACCCAGTAGACCGTCGAGGTGGTGGTCACGGTGACCTCGTCGAGGCCGTCGTCGCCGCGTGAGACCGCGGCACTCTTGCCCCGCTCGGCGAAGACGTCCGCCATCAGCGGTGCGATCCGCGGGTCGGCGGCGCCGACGGACGCATAGCGCGGCGACGCCGGGTTGGTGAGCGGCCCGAGCACGTTGAACGCGGTGCGGATCCCGAGTTCGCTGCGGGTGGGTGCGGTGTGCCGGAACGACGGGTGGAAGGTCTGCGCGAAGCAGAAGGTAATGCCGGCCGCCCGAGCGGTCTGCGCGACCTGCTGCGGGGTCAGGTCCAGCCGCACCCCGAGCGCCTCGAGGACGTCGGCGGCACCGGACTTGGAGGAGGCGGCCCGGTTGCCGTGCTTGACGACGGTCGCGCCGGCGCCGGCTGCGACGATCGCCGACATCGTGGAGATGTTGACGGTGTGGGCGCCGTCCCCTCCGGTGCCGACGATGTCGAGGGTGCGGCCGGCGACCTCGATCGGCACCGCGTGCCGGATCATCTCGTCGGCGAGACCGCGAAGCTCGTCGGCGGTCTCACCCTTGGCGCGCAGCGCCACCAGCAGCCCGGCCATCTGGGACACGGTGGCTTCCCCGGACATGATCCGGTCCATCGCCCAGGAGGCGTCCGCGGCGCTCAGGTCCCGTCCGTCCAGCAGCGCCCCCAGCAGTCCCGGCCAGGTCGTCTCGGCGGCCACCGGGCGGCTGCTCAGACTGCGGGGCCGCGACGCGCGAGGTCGGCGATGGCCGCCCCGATCGTCAGCGGGTCGATGGGGTGCGGCACTGCGGCGTCGCACTGCGACCAGGCCGCGAGCCAGCCGTCGGCCGGGCGCCCGGTGAGCACCAGGATCGGCGGGCAGTCGAAGATCTCGTTCTTGAGCTGCTTGGACAGGCCGAGCCCGCCGAGCTTGCCCGCCTCGCCGTCGAGCACGAGCAGGTCGTACTTCTCCTTCTCGACGGCTTCCACGACCGCGGCCGGGGTCGCGCACTCGCGCCAGCTGACGATCTCGACGTCCTTGGCCGGGCGGCGTCCGACACCGAGGCGCACCGCGTCGCGGGTGGCGATGTCGTCGCTGTAGAGCAGGACGGTCAACTGGTATCCGGTGTCGGTGCTGTCGCCGGCCGGCACGACTGCGGAGGAAGCGCTCATGGCCTCGATGCTACTGGCCGTCCCGAGCCCCAGCCGGACCAGGTGCGGGCACCATTTGCGGCAGTCGGTCGTTGGGCGCGACAGCACAGAAGACACCACCACGAACGCACAACGACGCACGACCCGGACCGCCCGCACGCCGGTCGCCGTCCACGAACGACCGGTAAGGAACGCCTAAACCAGCACGGCCGCGCAGTTCCATTCAGACGAAAAGGAACTCGCCGGTTCCGCACCATCCCGCGAACCAGCGGGTAACACGAACGCCGCCACCGCCATTGCATCGGGGGGTCGGCGTGCTCGCGAGCGCCGATGGGGCCATAATGGCGCCCGTGGCGACCGCAACGACAGCTCACTCGAGCAACCCCAGCATCCCGGCCGGTCACGGCCCCGTGACCCGACCGAACCTGACCGCCGTCGGCACCATGGTGTGGCTGGCCAGCGAGTTGATGTTCTTCGCGGGATTGTTCGCGATGTACTTCACGATCCGTTCGGTCGCCGGCGACCTGTGGGCCGAGCGCACCGGCCACCTCGAGGTCGGCTTCGCGTTCGCCAACACCGTGATCCTGGTGATCTCCTCGATCTGGTGTCAGTTCGGCGTCTTCAAGGCCGAGCAGGGCAAGCCGGCCCGTGACGGGAAGCTGTGGCAGGTCGGCAGCTGGGGCATGCGCGAGTGGTACGTCCTCGCCTACCTCTTCGGCGCGGTCTTCGTGTCCGGCCAGGTCTTCGAGTACTCCAACATGTTCGGCGAGGGCATCTCCCTCGACTCCGACGCCTACGGCTCGATGTTCTACCTGACCACCGGCTTCCACGCCCTGCACGTCACCGGCGGTCTGCTGGCCTTCCTGATGATCATCGGCCGCACCTTCACCGCCAAGAAGTTCACCCACCACCAGATCACCGGCTCGATCGTCGTGTCCTACTACTGGCACTTCGTCGACGTCGTCTGGATCGCCCTGTTCGCGACCATCTACCTGCTGAAGTGATCGGTCCGGACATGCCCGTCTCCCCTTCCTCCGACGACGACAGGACGACTTCGTGAGTTCCCTCACCGCCCGCCGCCGGCACCCGGCAGCGATCCTGCTGGTCCTGCTGCTGGGTCTGGTCATCACCGGCGGTCTGTATGCCGCGCTGGCCCCCAAGAACGCAGACGCGGCGCCGGACAACAGCAAGACGGTCGCCGCCGGCCAGAAGCTGTTCCAGTCCAACTGCGCCTCCTGCCACGGCCTTGACGCCGCCGGCGGCAACGGCGGTCCGTCGCTCGTCGGCGTCGGCGCCGCAGCCGTCGACTTCCAGGTCGGCACCGGCCGTATGCCGCTCGCCAACCCCGGCGTCCAGGCCCAGCGCGGCCCGGTCCAGTTCAGCAGCGAGGAGATCTCGCAGTTGTCGGCATACGTCGCCTCGCTCGGCCCCGGCCCGTCGATCCCCTCAAAGGACCTGACCAGCGGCGGCGGTGACATCGCCAAGGGTGGCGAGCTGTTCCGCGTCAACTGCGCGATGTGCCACAACTTCGCCGGCTCCGGCGGTGCGCTCACCCGCGGCAAGTTCGCCCCGAAGCTGACCGACGTCTCCGGCCAGCACATCTACGAGGCGATGCTCACCGGTCCTCAGTCGATGCCGGTGTTCAACAACACCAACCTGACCCCGCAGGACAAGAAGGACATCGTGTCCTTTCTGATGAACGTCAAGACCGAGACCAGCCCCGGCGGCTGGAGCCTGGGCAACCTGGGCCCAGTGCCCGAGGGCCTGTTCGCGTGGACCATCGGCATCGGCATGCTGATCGGCATCGCGGTCTGGCTCGGTAAGAAGGCGGCCTGATGAGCAACCAATCAACCCCGGAGGAGGGCGCAGTGGCCAAGGAGGAGTCGGGCGGAGTCGTCACGACCCGCGACGACGACCGGGCACTGCCCGACCGGTTCAGCAACCCTGGCCTGGAGCCGCACGTCCACCGCCTCGGCGACCACGACGAGGCAGCCGCCCGCCGCAGCGAGCGGCAGGTCGCCGGCCTGTTCACCCTGTCGATGATCGCCACCGTGCTGTTCATCGTCAGCTACTTCGTCATCGGCGAGGGCACCGCGGTCACCCTGCCGATCCTGGGCAAGGTCGGTGCCCTGCACGTCGCGCTGGGCGTGACGCTCGCGGTGTCGATGCTCGGCATCGGCCTCGGCGCGATCCACTGGGCCAAGACCCTGATGTCCGACACCGAGGTCGTCGAGGAGCGCCACGTGCAGCGCTCGGACGACGAGGCCCGCGATGGCGCGGTCAAGGTCGTCATGGACGGCGTGGAGTCCTCGCAGTTCAAGCGGCGCCCGCTGATCAAGTACACCCTCGGTGGCGCACTCGGGCTCTTCGCCCTGCCGCTCGGTCTGCAGCTGGTGGGCGGGCTCGGCCCGGCCAAGGATGTCGCCGACGACCTCAAGACCACCCTGTGGGACACCGAGGTGCCGGTGCTCGACGCCGAGGGCAAGCCGGTGATGAAGGACGGCAAGCCGGTCATGCGCCCCCGCCGCCTGATGCGCGACCCGGAGGGCACCGCGATCCGCCTGTCCGACGTGACGCTCGGCTCGGTCTTCCACGTGCTGCCCGAGGGCATCAACGACACCGCCGATCCCCTCAATCAGAAGGTCAAGGCCTCGGTCATCCTGATCTCCCTCGAAGAGGACAAGATCAAGAGCACCCGGGAGCGCAACTGGGGCCTCAACGGTGTGGTCGCCTACTCCAAGATCTGCACCCACGTGGGCTGCCCGGTCGGCCTCTACGAGCAGACCACGCACCACCTGCTGTGCCCCTGCCACCAGTCGACCTTCGACCTGACCGAGGACTGCAAGGTCATCTTCGGGCCGGCCAAGCGGCCGCTGCCGCAGCTGGAGATCAAGGTCGACGACGCCGGCTACCTCTACGCACCGCACGGCTTCGAAGAGCCGGTCGGTCCGAGCTTCTGGGAGCGTGACCGATGAGCGACACCACGACCGCCCGCAGCACCGCCGACGCGCTGCGCGTAGACGACAAGAAGGAAGCGCCCGCCGGCAACGGCGGCCCGGTCGGTGCCGTCGCCAACTGGGTGGACGAGCGCACCGGCGCCGCCAAGGGTGTGCGCTTCCTGCTCAAGAAGGTCTTCCCCGACCACTGGTCGTTCATGTTCGGCGAGATGGCGATGTACTCCCTCGTCGTCCTGCTGATCACCGGCACCTTCCTCACCTTCTGGTTCGTGCCGTCGATGGGCGAGACCACCTACAACGGTTCCTACGTGCCGTTGCAGGGCGTCCAGATGAGTGAGGCCTTCGCCTCCACGGTGAAGATCTCGATGGACGTCAAGGGTGGTCTGCTGATCCGGCAGATCCACCACTGGTCCGCGCTGATCTTCCTGGTCTCGATCGCGCTGCACATGTTCCGGGTGTTCTTCACCGGGGCGTTCCGCAAGCCGCGTGAGCTCAACTGGATCATCGGTCTGCTGCTCGCGCTGCTGTCGATGGTCGAGGGCTTCATCGGTTACTCGCTGCCCGACGACCTGCTGTCCGGCACCGGCATCCGCGCGATGCAGGGCTTCATCCTGTCGGTCCCGGTGATCGGCACCTACATCAGCTACTTCCTGTTCGGCGGAGGCTTCCCCGGGCACGACATCATTCCGCGCTTCTTCACCATCCACGTGCTGCTGCTGCCGGCGATCCTGGTCGGCCTGTTCACCGCGCACATCCTGTTGGTGATGGTGCACAAGCACACCCAGTACCCCGGCCCCGGCCGCACCAACAAGAACGTCGTCGGCTTCCCGCTGATGCCGGTGTATGCCGCAAAGGCCGGCGGCTTCTTCTTCGTCGTCTTCGGCGTCACCGCGCTGATCGCCGGTCTGGTGACGATCAACCCGATCTGGATGTACGGCCCGTACGAGCCGACGATGGTGACGGCCGGTTCCCAGCCGGACTGGTACATGGGCTTCGCCGACGGTGCGTTGCGACTGTTGCCGGGCTTCCTGGAGTTTACCGTGCTCGGCTTCACGTTCAGCTTCAACATCATGATCGGTGCGGTGCTGTTGCTGCCGATCCTCTGGACGATCATGGGCGCCTACCCGTTCGTCGAGGCCTGGGTCACCGGCGACAAGAACGAGCACCACATCCTGGACCGGCCGCGCAATCAGCCGACCCGCACGGGGCTCGGCATGGCCGCGATCACCTTCTACGGGATCCTGTTCGCCGCGTGCGGCAACGACATCATCGCGATCAAGTTCAACCTGTCGATCAACGACATCACCCGGGCGTTCCAGATCGGCCTGATCATCATGCCGATCATCGTCTTCTGGGTGACCAAGCGACTGTGTCTGTCGTTGCAGCGGGCCGACCGCGAGCTGGTGCTGCACGGCCGCGAGAGCGGCCGGATCGTCCGCACCGGCCGGGGCAAGTTCTTCGAGGCGCACCAGAACCTCGACGACTTCCAGCGCTGGCCGCTGGTGGCGTATGACGCGCAGGCCCCGATCGAGCTGCCCCCGGCCACCGACGAGAACGGTGTGCGTCGCAAGGGTGCCCGCAAGGACCGCCTGCGGGCCCGGCTGTCGCACTACTACTTCAAGGACCGGATCGAGCCGGTGACCCCCGCCGAGCTCGAGGCCGCGCACCACGACGGCCACGCACACGAGGCGATCGAGTCCCACCCGGACGACGCCGAGCGCGGCCTCATGCACGGTGGCGCCGAGGAGATCGGTGAGGCTCACGCCTACGGTCACCCCGGCGAGCACGCCGACGCCGGCAAGCACTAGCGCCCGGCACCCGCTCGATCAACACCGCCGAACCGGCCGTGACCGCTGACCGCGTCCTCGACGCACACCGTCAGCGGTCACGGCCGGTTCGCGTCGAATGGGGTCTGGCCGGAGCGGCCGCCCTGGTCGAGGCCGGCTCGATCGCCGTCGTGGTGGACGTGCTCAGCTTCTCCACCACAGCCACCGTCGCGGTCGAACTCGGCGCGGTCGTTCACCCGCACCGCTGGCGGGACGACAGCGCCGCACGACGCGCCGAACAGCTTGCCGCCACCCTGGCCGTCGGCCGGCTGGAGGCCCGAGACGGACCGCCCGGAGCGGTGTCCCTCTCCCCCGTCACGATCCGGCAGGCGGCACCGGAGCGGCTCTTGCTGCCGTCGCCCAATGGCTCCACGATCGTGGCCGCCCTCGCCGACGCCGGGGCGACCGTCCTGGTTGGTGCGCTGCGTAACGCAAGCGCGGTCGCCCAGTGGATCGACGCCGAGGTCGCCGCGTCGCCGCGACCGGTGATCGTCATACCGGCCGGCGAGCAGTGGCCGTCAGGTGCCCTGCGCCCCGCCGTGGAGGACCTGTGGGGCGCCGGCGCGATCGTGTCGGGTCTGCGGCACGGTCCGCGCTCGGTCGAGGCGCAGGTCGCCGCGGACGCGTTCGCCGCGGTACGGCACGACCTCCCCGCTGTGCTGCGCGAGTGCGCCGGTGGTCGGGAACTCCACGACGCGGGCTTCGGCGCCGACGTCGCGGTCGCCGCCGAACTCGACACCAGCGAGGTCGTGCCGGTGCTCACCGACGGGGCGCTGGTCGACGCCCGGCGAGCGCCAGCAGGCGATCGGACTCGCTAGCGCCGGCCACGATCGGGCGTGCCGCCGCGAAGCGGACGCCGCGGTCGTGCGGGCCGATCAGCACCGGCGCCACCGCCAGCAGCTCACCGGCCAGCGCCGCCGGGATCGGGTCCGCCCCGCCGGTCGCCTCCCCCACGTCCCAGCCGTGCACCGCGATCTCCAGCGCACCGGCGGCCGCCACGAGCGAGGTCGCCATCGGCGCGGTGCCGATGCGGGTCGCGCCGCGCTCCGGTGGCGGCTCCCAGGCCCCGAGCAGCTCGCCGGCGAGCGTCTGCAGCCGGCGCACCGGCTCCACCGAGGACCGTCCCGTCACCGGTGACCTCATCGACACCGCGCCGGTCACCGCCTCGGTGAACGCGAGCAGAGAGTCCTCCATGTGGGCGAACAGTGCGGCGAGATCCCAACGCTCACAAGGGGTTCGGCGAGCGAGGTCACTGTCGCGCACGCGCCCCAGCATCGTGCAGGTGTATGACGTGGCCGACGCCAGGAGCTGGGCGCCGACGGCCGTCGAGCTCGCGTGAGCCGCGGTCGTCACGGGTCCTCACCCGGCCGGTGCGTCGTCGGCCGGCAGCACGGCCGGCAGCCCGAAGGTGGCGAACAGCTCCTGGTCGAAGAACGCCACGACGTGCGAGGCCGCACTTTCCCGCAGGGTCAGCACCTGCAGGTGGAACGGGTGATAGCGGCCGCCGTCCCCGCGCAGGTAGAGCCCGAAGGCGGGCTGCCCGTTGGCGCGGGTGGGCACCATGCGCATCGTGTGCCGCCTGCCCGGGCACGCGGTGTCGATCAGCTCGGCGACCACGTCGGCGCCCTGATACCAGCCGACGTGCGGCGGCATCTCCCAGACGATGTCCTGCGTGAACAGCCGGGTGATCGCGTCGATGTCCTTCTCCCAGAAGGCGGCGGTCCAGCGGTCGAGCAGGTCCTGCTGCTCGGCGGTGAGCGTGTCCTCCCGGACGCTGTCCTCGGTGGCCTGCACCGCGGCCAGCTGCGCCCGCGCCCGCTGCAGCGCGCTGTTCACGCTCGCGACCGAGGTGCCGAGGGCGTCGGCCACCTCCTTGGCCCGCCAGGCGAGCACGTCACGCAGCACCAGCACCGCGCGCTGCAGCGGCGGCAGGTGCTGCAGGGCGGCAATGAACGCCAGCCGGATGCTCTCGCGAGCACCGATGATCGCCGCCGGGTCGCGGCTGTCGGTGTCGACGACGGCATCCGGCACCGGCTGCAGCCACGGCACCTCGGAGTCCTCGACGATGGGGTCGGCGACGGTGACGCTCGGCTGGCCGAGCCCGGTCGGCAACGGCCGGCGGGCCCGGCCGTCGAGCGCGGTCAGGCAGGTGTTGGTGGCGATGCGGTAGAGCCAGGTGCGCACCGAGGAGCGGTGTTCGAAGGCGTCATACGCCTTCCAGGCCCGCAGGTAGGTCTCCTGGACCAGGTCCTCGGCGTCCTGCGTCGAGCCCGTCATCCGGTAGCAGTGCGCGAAGATCTCGCGCCGGTACCGCTCGCTGACCGCCGGAAAGTCCTCGGTCACGGCTTGCTGGGTCATGCGCCACGCTCCCTCTCCAGGTCCTCGTCAGCATGTCACTTCTGCTGCGCACCGGTGTCGACAATGATCGACAATCGGCGACGCCGAAACTCATCGGTCGGCGCCACGTAGGCTCGGCGCCATGCCGATCGCGATGAGTCGTGCCGAGTTCGAGGAAGCCGTCGGCGACGCGTTCGACTCCATCCCGCAGGAGTTGCTCGACCGGCTCGACAACGTCGCGATCACCGTCGAGGACGAACCGCCCGCGGACGGTCCGCAGGGCCTGCTCGGCCTGTATGTCGGGGTGCCGCTCACCCAGCGCGGCGAGGGCTACGGGCTGGGCAACCTGCCCGACCACATCTACATCTTCCGCGGACCGCTCACCCGCTACAGCGACAGCCGCGTCCACCTGCTGGAGCAGATCCGGGTCACCGTGCTGCACGAGATCGGTCACTACTTCGGCATCGACGACGACCGGCTGCACGAACTCGGTTGGGGCTGAGGCGCATTCAGCCCTCCGACTGCTGCAGGCGGCGGCGGACGTCACGGCACCAGCGCAGCCTGCCCTGGTGGAATTCGATGCCCGCACGGACCGTCGCCCAGCTGCCGAAGTCCGGATGGCCGGGCACCCTCCCCTGCCCCTCCTCGTCGAGCGCGCGCTCGAACGACTGATAGAGCGCGAGGCGCTCCCTACTCGCCCGCTCGATGCCGGCCAGCACCTGCGCGGCTTCGTCCGGTGGCAGCAGCCACAGGGCGTGCGCCCGCAGGATGACCGGGTCGCGGTCGACGTGAGCCTCGGGCTCACTGCGCAGCCATTGCAGCACCGACCGGCGGCCGTCGCCGGTCACCGCGTAGCGCTTGCTCTGCCGCGGGCCGGCCGCGGCGATGTCGGTGTGCCGGACGAGGCCAGCAGCCTCCAGACGGGCGAGCTCGGCATAGATCTGACTGTGCCGCGCCGACCAGAAGTAGTCGGTGGAGGTGCTCATCACCCGGGAGAGTTCGTAACCGGTCGCCTCGCGCCGGCACAACACGCTGAGCAGCGCCCGCCCGAGCGCCGACACCTGCTGCGTCGATTCCGCTGCCACCATCCCCCAACTATGTCAAAGTTGTCATATGCGTGCGCGACTTGCCCTGGTGCTGTCCACGGTCCTGCTCGCCGGCTGCGGCTCGTCGGGATCCGGCGCGGGCGGTGCCGAGTCCGGCAGCGACGCCCCGAGCGCATCGACGACCGTCACCCCGACCGGCACCTCGACCGGCACCCCATCAGGCGTCCCGGCTCCCCCGTCATCGGCCACCAGCAGCACACCGGTCAGCCTCGTCGACCGTTGCGGTGACATCGCGGCCGGCACCCGGCGGGTCGCGCTCACGGTCGCCGGCCAACGGCTGTCCGCTGCCGAACGCGGCACCGGCAGCACCGTCGCGGTCCTGCTGCACCAGACCAACGGCGACGGCCTGTGCGGCTGGACGACCGGCGCGAAGCTGTTCGCCGACAAGGGAATTCGCACGCTCTCGATCGACCTCTGCGGGTATGGCGAGTCGACCTGCACGCTCTCCCCCGCCCAGCAGGTGCGCGGCGCGGTCGACTGGGCCAGGTCCCACGGCGCCACGCGGGTCGGGGTCGTCGGCGCGTCGATGGGCGGGTCGATCGCCCTCGGCACCGCCCGCACGTCCGGTACCGACGTCACCGTGGACCTCTCCGGCCCGACCAACCGGTCCGACGTCCCGGACGCCAAGACCGCCGCGCGCGGCCTCCGCACGCCGCTGCTGGTCGCCGCGAGCAAGGACGACACCGACACCGACGCGGCAACGCTCCAGGCGGCCACCGCGACCGCGTCGGGTCCGCACCGCTTCGTCGCCACCCCGAGTGGCCACGGGTGGGACCTGGTCACCAGCTACCGCGCCGGCGCCGATCACCCGACGCCGCTGCTGGCGACCATCGTGTCCTGGCTGGGCGGCAACTACGCCGGCGGGTGAGCACACCGCGACGCCCGCCATACCTGCAGGGGTATGGCGGGCGTTGCGTGCGGAGCTACGTGCGGGAGCGGCTTTAGATGGAGTGCTCGCCGTGGAAGTACTCGAAGACCCAGCCGATCGCGGAGACCGCGACGAACGGGACGGCCAGCATGACCAGCCACCAGCCGACCGCCATACCGAGGAACATCAGCGCGCCCGACGCGCCGAGGAACAGCGGCCACCAGGAGTGCGGGCTGAAGAAGCCGTAGTCGCCCTCGACGTCGGAGATCTCCCCGAGCGGATCGTCGTCCGGACGCAGGTCGATCTTGCGGCCGGTCCACCACAGGAACCCGCCGATCATGATGCACAGCCCGGACGTGAGGAACAGCGCCACAGTGCCGACCGGCTCCTCCCACTTGGAGAAGATGCCGTAGATGACCCCCATGATCGCGCTGAACGCGAACAGCAGGGTGAACAGCTTGAATTCGACCTTCACGGCAGCGTCACTTCTCCTTGGGGCTGGACTCGCCGGCGAAACTCTGGGCACCGTGGTCGGCCGAGCCGACCAGCTGGGAGAGCGTGTCCGGTGCGGCCTTGACCGACCAGGCGGCGGCCTCCGGGTGGTGCAGGTCGAACGCCGGACGCTCCGAACGGATCCGCGGGATGGAGTCGAAGTTGTGCCGCGGCGGCGGGCAGGACGTCGCCCACTCCAGCGACGCACCGTAACCCCACGGGTCGTCGGTGTTGACCATCGGCGCGGTGCGCCAGGTCTTCCAGACGTTGTACATGAACGGCAGCATCGAGATGCCGAGGATGAAGGCGCCCACCGAGGAGATGTCGTTCATCCACTGGAAGTCGTCGGCCGGCAGGTAGTCGGCGTAGCGACGCGGCATGCCCTTCACACCCAGCCAGTGCTGGATCAGGAAGGTGGTGTGGAAGCCGATGAACAGCAGCCAGAAGTGCAGCTTGCCGAGCTTCTCGTCGAGCATCCGGCCGGTCAGCTTGGGCCACCAGAAGTACCAGCCGGCGAACATCGCGAAGACGACCGTGCCGAACACCACGTAGTGGAAGTGCGCCACCACGAAGTAGGAGTCGGTCAGGTTGAAGTCGAGGGCCGGGCTGGCGAGGATCACGCCGGTCAGACCACCGAACAGGAAGGTGACCAGGAAGCCGATCGCCCACAGCATCGGCGTCTCGAAGGTGAGCGAGCCGCCCCACATCGTGCCGATCCAGTTGAAGAACTTCACACCGGTCGGCACCGCGATGAGCATCGTCATGACGGCGAAGAACGGCAGCAGCACCTGGCCGGTGGCGTACATGTGGTGCGCCCAGACGCTCACCGACAGGGCGGCGATGGCGATCGTGGCGAAGACCAGGGTCTTGTACCCGAAGATCGGCTTGCGCGAGAAGACCGGCAGGACCTCGGAGATGATGCCGAAGAACGGCAGGGCGATGATGTAGACCTCCGGGTGCCCGAAGAACCAGAACATGTGCTCCCAGAGCATCGCGCCGCCGGTCGCCGGATCGAAGACGTGCGCGTTCATCACCCGGTCGGCGCCCAGGCCGAACATCGCCGCGGCGAGCACCGGGAAGACGACCAGCGCGAGGATCGAGGTGATGAGGATACCCCAGGTGAAGATCGGCATCCGGAACATCGTCATGCCGGGCGCGCGCATGCAGATGATCGTGGTGATGAAGTTGACCGACCCGAGGATGGTGCCGAAGCCGGCGAGGGCGAGGCCGAACACCCACAGGTTGCCGCCGAGGCCGGGGCTGTAGGTCGCGTTGGACAGCGGCGCGTAGGCGAACCAGCCGAAGGCGGCCGCACCCTGCGGGGTGAGGAAGCCGGCGGTGGTGATGCACGCACCGAACAGGTAGAGCCAGTAGGCGAACATGTTCAGCCGCGGGAACGCCACGTCGGGCGAACCGATATGCAGCGGCATGATCGCGTTGGCAAAGCCTGCGAACAGCGGTGTCGCAAAGAGCAACAGCATGATCGTGCCGTGCATGGTGAACAGCTGGTTGAACTGCTCGGGGTTGTCGACGACCTGCAGACCGGGCGCGACCAGCTCGGCGCGGATGAGCAGCGCCAGCACACCACCGATCAGGAAGAACGCGAACGAGGTGATGAAGTAGAGGTTGCCGATGACCTTGTGGTCGGTGGCGGTGATCCACTTGACGATCGTGCGCCCGGGGTGGCGGGTGCGGGTGCGCGCCGCCGAGCGCGCGTCACCGGTGTCGCCGGAGTCACCGACCCGAGGAGTTGCGATGCTCGCCATTGCTACTTCGCTCCTTCAGTGACGATCTCGGAGTTGTCGACGCCCTGCGGCAGGTACTGCTGCAGCTTGCCGGCGTCCTTGGACTCGATCTCCGAACCGTTGCGGTCGAGTGCGTTGGACAGGAAGCCCACGTTGCCGCGCTGACGCAGCTGCGCCATCTTGGCGTTGTAGTTGGCCTCGCTGACGACCTTGACGTTGAACAGCATCTGCGAGTGGTAGGCGCCGCAGAGCTCCGCGCACTTGCCCTGGTAGGTGCCGATCTGCGTCGGCGTCACCGCGAACTTGTTGACCTTGCCCGGGATCATGTCCATCTTCTGCAGGAACTGGATGACCCAGAAGGAGTGGATGACGTCGCGGGAGGTGAGCACGAACTCGACCCGCTTGTTGACCGGCAGGTAGAGCGTCGGGATGGTCTCCTCCGGGTCCGGCGCGGTCATGTCGGCCTGGACGCCCGCGTCATACACCTTGGCGTTGACGTAGTTGAAGTCCCAGGACCACTGCTTGCCGACCACGTTGACGGTGACGTCCGGCTTCTGGCTGGTGTCGAGCATCTTGTTCTCGAGCTCGACGGTCTTGCCGAAGAGCACGGCGACCATGAAGACCGGCACCACGGTGTAGAGGATCTCGATCGGCACGTTGTAGGCAAGCTGCGGCGGCAGGCCCACGTCGGTCTTCTTGCGACGGTAGCGCACCACGCAGTAGAGGATCAGGCCCCAGACCAGCACACCGACGGCCAGCGCCCAGACCCAGCTGGACACCCAGAAATCCTCGATTTGCTTCGACAGGTTGGTGACCCCGTCGGGCAGGTAGCCGCGCTTCTCCACGGGGGTGCACCCCGTCAGCACGAGCGCGCTGAGACCGATCAGGCCGGCGAAGCCGACCCTTGCACGCCGACGGCCCCGCGGGGGCTGTGAGCGACGTGTGGATTTCACGTGGCGATTGTCTGATCCGGGCACGGGGAAACCCTATCCCAGGCCCGTTCGTTCACGTCGCCAGGGCGGTGCCCCGCGTCGCGCCCAATTGCCTTATGCCGGAGCGGGGCCCACCCCTCGGGCGGGTTCGTCGCGCCATACGGGCGGTATGGCGAGGGGCTGCGCGGCGGACAGCCGCTGCAGATAGTCGCGCCGGCCGATCTCCCGGACCCCCAGCGTGCGCAGATGGTCGGTCTGCCACTGCACGTCGATCAGCCGCCGCGGGTCGCCGTCGGCGAAGAACAACTCCACCAGCGCCCAGAGCGCGACCTTGCTGGCGTCGGTGGCGCGGTGGAACATCGACTCCCCCGCGAACAACCCGCCGGTGCAGACGCCGTAGAGCCCGCCGACGAGCTCACCTGTCCCGCGCGTCTCGCCGGTTTCGCCGGTCCCCTCTCCCTCGTCCCACACCTCGATCGAGTGCGCCCAGCCGAGGTCGTGCAGCCGGGCGTAGGCCCGCGCGACGTCGCGGGTGATCCAGCGGCCGTCCCGGCCGGGGTCGGCGCAGCCCGCGACGACCTCGTCGAAGGCCTCGTCGGTGCTGACGCGGAACCGCCGGCGCGACCGTCGCAACGACCGCGGGACCCGGTGGTCCCCGGGCAGCAATACGCCGCGGCGGACCGGCGACCACCAGCCGATCGGCGGCCGCCCGTCGTCGCCGATCCCCATCGGGAACAGCCCGCTGCGGTAGGCGGCGAGCAGGGTGCCGGGCGCGAGGTCGGCGCCGACCGCGATCAGATCCTGCGGGAGGTGCTGATCCTGGTCACCGAGGTTCCACTCGGTGGGCGGCGGCTCGACCGGCATGGTCAGGGATTCAACCTCGAGTTGAGGTTCAGGCGCGCGGGCACTGCAGATGCGGCTCCACGGCCGCGACGGTGTCGTCGCCGTACGCCTCCCCGAGCCGGCGCAGGAACTCGCCCTGGCGCAGCACGTACTCCTGGGTGCCGACGGTCTCCAGCACGTAGGTCGCGAGCATCGAGCCGACCTCGGCGCAGGTGCGCAGCGGCAGTTGCCAGGTGAGCCCGGCGAGGAAGCCCGCGCGGAACGCGTCGCCGACGCCGGTCGGGTCGACCCGCCGGACCTCGCCGGCCACCGGCACCTCGATCGGGTCCTCCCCCTTGCGCAGGATCACCGCGCCGTCCTTGCCCTTGGTGATCACCCGGGTGCCGACCTCGCCGAGGACGTCGTCGGCCGACCAGCCGGTCTTCTGCTCGGTCATGTGGGCTTCGTACTCGTTGGTGAACAGGTAGTCGGCGCCGGTGATCAGGTCACGGATGAACGGGCCGTCGGCGAAGGCGAGTTGCTGACTCGGGTCGGCGATGAACGGGATGCCCCGCTGCCGACACTCGACCGTATGACGGCGCATGCCCTCCGGGTCGGACGGGCCGACCATGACCAGGTCGAGGCCGCCCACGCGCTGCGCGACCGGGGCGAGCTCGATCTCGCGGGACTCGCTCATCGCACCGGCGTAGAAGGTGGCGATCTGCGCCATGTCGTCGTCGGTGGTGCACACGAAGCGGGCGGTGTGCTTGGTCTGCGAGACGTAGACCGACTCGCAGTCGACGCCGTGCCGCTCCAGCCAGGAGCGGTAGTCGGCGAAGTCCTCACCGACCGCGTCGACCAGGATCGGCGAGAGACCGAGGTTGCCCATCCCGAAACAGATGTTGGCCGCGACTCCGCCGCGGCGGATCTGCAGGTCCTCGGCGAGGAAGGACAGCGACAGCTTGTCCAGCTGCTCGACGACGAGCGAGTCGGCGAAGCGTCCCTTGAAGGTCATCAGATGGTCGGTCGCGATGGAACCGGTGACGGCGATCTTCATGCCGACAACCTATCCTCCACGCCGACAGCACAAAGGGCGGCACCGAACCCACAGTTCGGTGCCGCCCTTCGTGCTGCTTCGGGTGCTGGCCGGGTGCTGGTCTGCCGGGACCCGGGCTCAGCGACCCAAGACTCAGCTGAAGCTGTCGCCGCAGGCGCAGGAGCTGCCCGCGTTGGGGTTGTCGATGGTGAAGCCCTGCTTCTCGATGGTGTCGGCGAAGTCGATGGTGGCGCCCTCGAGGTAGGGGGAGCTCATCCGGTCGACGACGACCTCCACACCGCCGAAGTCACGCACGAGGTCACCGTCGAGGGTGCGCTCGTCGAAGTAGAGCTGGTAGATCAGGCCGGAGCAGCCGCCCGGCTGCACGCCGACGCGCAGGCGCAGGTCATCGCGACCCTCCTGCTCGAGCAGGCTCTTGACCTTGCCGGCGGCGACGTCGGTGAGAACGACACCGTGGGTGTCGGTGGTGGCCTGGGTGGCGTTGGTGTCGACGCTCATTGCATCAATTCCTTCTCGCACGGATGAACGGGGTCACGGTCAGCAGGTCCAACAGTGGGTGCCGGTCGATCATTCCCGCGTCTGTCCCACCAGCGTACGTCGCCGGCTCAGACTCCGCGCCAGGTGCCTGCCAGTCGGCGCGCCATGGCCTGCAACGCCTGCGGCAGATCGGCGCGAGCCGGCGCGGGGCGACGGCTCATCGGGTCGACGAGGGCGTATGCCGCGGACGCCCCGAGCGACATGGTCTCGCGGCGGCCGACCTCGACCTGCTCGGCGAGCACCAGCGACGGTCGGGCGGCGTCGCCGGCCGCGCCGACGACGGTCGCGACGACCGCGTGCTCCAGGCTGCGCCAGTCGAAGACACGGGTGCCGACCACGACCAGGTCGCTCGCGGCGACGCGGTCGGCGAGCCCCACAGTCTCGGCGAAGAGCTCCGGGCCGGGACGCAGGCGCCCGCCCAGGGCGGCGAGCGCGAAACCGATGCCGCCGCCCGCTCCGGCTCCTGCCTCGCGGTCGGCACGGTGCTCCTTGCCGGTGAGCAGGTCCTTGCGGGCCGGGATCAGCCGGCGCACCTGATCGGCATACGCGCCCATCGATCGCTCGCGGTCCTGCGCCTGCTGCTTGCTCCAGCCGAGCCCCTCGACGGCCGCCGCGGCCGCGCCCTGCAGGCCCAGCAACGGGATGTCGGTGTCGCAGGCTGCGGTCAGCCGTATGCCGGTGAGCCGCTCACGGGCCGCCGGCAGCGCGACAGCGAGGTCGGGGTGCCCGCCGAGTGCGGTGATCAGCCCGTGCCCTCCGTCGACCCCGGCGACCTCGCCGACGCCGACGACCACGCGGCCGGCGCCCTGGTCGAGGGCCGCTCCGATGGCGTGACCGAGCCGGGTGGAGTCGCCGCCCGGGCTGAGTTCGGCGGCATCGAGGTAGGTCACGCCGTCGTGGTCGAGGTGGCCGGCCGCGCCGACCGCTCCCCCGAGTGCCCGCTCCACCGCGTCGACGAAGCCGACGCCGCCGGCGGAGAACGGCACCGCCTCGACCTCGACGTCGGGCTGCCGCTGCTGCCAGCCCTCGGCGATCGCGGCGGTCACCGCGTCGGCGGACAGGTCGGCCCAGTGGTCACTGCAGATGAGGACGCGCACCGCTCCATTGTGCGGGTCGGTCGCTCAGTGCCGCCGCTGCATGTCCCACGCCGACCCATACCAGGCGAGCCGCCCCGGATGGCCCTTCCGCGTGCAGCCGGCGAGGGTGCGGGTGAAGGCGTCGACGTCCTCCAGGTCCATCAACCCAGCGTATGCCGGGAATCAGGCGAGCATCAGCCATCCGCCGAGACCCAGGCAGGCGAGCGCGACAAGGAGCATCAGTGTGACCCACAGCCCGGCCGGGATCGGGGTGATGCGTGCGAGCTGGTCGGGGTCGGAGCCGCGCCCGCGTCCGGCGCGCCGGGTGCGTTGCAGGTCGATGATTGACCACGGGCAGGCAAGGAGCAGGAACCAGGTGATCGTCTGCGCCACACCGACCTGCACGTCGTCGGAGAGCCACCAGGTGACCGCGAAGAGCGCGATCCCGCTGACCAGCACCACCCAGAGCCCGTAGAGGTTGCGAATCTGCAGCAACAGCAACGTCAGCGCGCCGAGCAGCAACCAGAGGGCGGCAACCGCGTGACCGCTGTGCAGCACCGACGCGAGCAGCAGGCCGAGCACGCCGGGACCGACATACCCGGCGAAAAGCGTTGCGACCATGCCAAATCCGCGAGCTCGGCCGCGAGAGACCGTGAGGCCTGAGCTGTCCGAGTGCAGCCGTATCCCGGACAGGCTACGCCCGGCGAGCAGTGCCACGACGCCGTGCGCACCCTCGTGAGCGACCGTCACCACGTGCCGGCTCGCGCGCCACGCAGGAGCCCAGAGGATGCAGGCGGCGGCCACGAGGGCGAGAGCCGCGGTCACCCGCGCGTCCAGCGGCGCGTTCGTCGCCGTCGCGCGCTGCCACCACTGGTCCACGCCATCGCAACGGGCGGCGCGGCCGCGGTGTTCCGCTATGAAATCGCTGTGCCGAACGAAATCCGTTGCGCGGCAGACGTGGTCGCCAACGGCGGCAGCTACCTTCGTCTTGCGGCGGCCGGAGCTCTACTTCCCCGACACCAACTGGTGCGCTCTTTGATATGACACTCCGATCGCCGCACCGATGTCCCGCACCGGAACGTCGGAGTCAGCCAACTCGAGGGCCACCCGCCGCGCTTGTGACATCGCCTCGGCCTCCGCTTCCCGAGCCTTCGCTCTGACCAGGACGAGATCACCTAGCACGCCGCCGAATTCATGTCCGCCCGCCACGATTGACGTCACCTTCACCGAGACGGCCGAGGGCGGCACATCTTGATCAACCATGATGTAGTCGGCAGCCTCGGCTTCCACGTCCGCCAGGCGACGTGCCTGAGTCAGACCGTCGATGGCAGGGATGTCGATCATCCACCAGCCGTCCTCATGGCGGGCGTGAATCTCATACTCCATCACGCGCTCTCCTTGCACTCGCTCATGGCCTTCTGCAGCTTCCGCAGGACTCCAGGACTGATCGACTTGTGCCCATCCGGGAGGCTGAACGAGTGGCGAGCCGTCGGGCAGGTCCAATGCGTGTGCGAACCACGCCTGCGAACGACGACCCAGCCCGCGTCGCGCAGCATCTTCTGGACTTCGCGGCTCGGCTTCCCCGCAATCACCAGTTTAGTCAAGCGCTATAGACGCAAACAAGTCAAGAGAGATAGACACTTTAGTGTGAACGGGTGCCGCGCTCAGCTGCCGCCGACCGTGCGGAGCCAGAGGTCCGCGTAGCGCTGCGCGTCCACCTCGAGGGCGACGTCCACGACGGCGCGGGAGCGGCCGTGCGGGTCGTGGTCGAGGTCGCCGCTCCAGTCGCGGGGGTCGACGATCGTCTGGCCGCGGGACCAGCGTCCGGCGAGTTCGACGCGCACCGGAAGCGGGGTGGTGCGGATGCCGTCGGGGTCGATCACGGCGCAGACCGCACCGGCGTCGCCGATGGTGGCCGAGTCGGATCCGAAGCGGTCGCACTGGAATGCGACGAGCTCACCGGCCAGCTGAGCCGGGCCGTGGCCGCCGACGGCCGCCAACGACGCAGCCTGCTCACGCGTCACCGCCGGCCCGTAGAACACGTCCAGGCCATACATCGTCACGGGTATGCCGAGCCCGGCCGCGGCGTCGAGCACGATCGCCGTGGCCTCCGGGTCGTGGAAGACGTTGAACTCGGCCGAGGCGGTCGCGTTGCCGTGACGCGCCGCGCCTCCCATGAAGACGATGCGTGAAATCCCTTGTGCTGCCTCGGGATAGGTCCGCAACAGCAGCGCGATGTTGGTCATCGGGGCGGTCGGCACCAGGGTGACCGGGTCGTCCGTCGAGTCGAGCAACACGTCGCGCAGCAGCTCGACGGCGTGCCGCCGGTCGGGAGCGCGGTCCGTTGCCGCCCAGCCGAGGTCGCCCATCCCGTCCTCGCCGTGCACATGGCGGGCGTGCACCGGCTCCTCCAGCAGCGGCCGCTCCGCCCCCATCGCAACCGGCACGTCATCACGACCGGCGATCTGCAGCACTGCCAACGTGTTACGGGTGACCTGGGCGGCATCGGTGTTGCCACCGACGCACGTCACCGCCCGCAGATCGAGGGCCGGGTGCAGCGCGGCGAGCAGCAGCGCGCACGCGTCGTCGACCCCGGTGTCGACGTCCATCACGACCGGAGTGGTCACGTCAGCAGCAGCCCGTCCGGCCCGAGCACGGGGTTGTCGGCGGAGGGCACCCGCTCGGCGACGGCGATCTCCCCCGGGGCCGTGCCGTCACCGAATGCCTTGCCGCCCAAGGATTCCCGGCCGTGCGGGGTCATCCAGTTGCTGAGGTCCGGGCCCATCGGGACGATGCCGGTCGGGTTGATGTCGCGGTGCACGACGTAGTAGTGCTGCTTGATCTGGGTGAAGTCGACGGTGTCGCCGAAGCCGGGCGTCTGGAACAGGTCACGGGCGTAGCCCCACAGCGCGGGCAGCTCGATCAGCTTGCCGCGATTGCACTTGAAGTGCCCGTGGTAGACCGGATCGAAGCGGACCAGCGTGGTGAAGAGGTTGACGTCCGCCATCGTGATCGCGTCGCCCATGAGGTAACGCTGCCCGGCGAGGCGCTCCTCCAGCCAGTCGAGGGCCGTGAACAGCCGGCCGTACGCCTCGTCATACGCCTCCTGACTGCCGGCGAAGCCGCAGCGGTAGACGCCGTTGTTGACCTCGGTGTAGACGCGCCGCATCACCTCCTCCATCTCGGCCCGCAGTGGCTCCGGGTAGAGATCGGGCGCGCCGTCGCGGAAGTGCTCGGTCCACTGCGTGGCGAGGTCGGTGATCATCGGCGCGAAGTCGTTGGTGACCACGCCGCCGGTCGGCACGTCGACGATCGCCGGCACGGTGATGCCGCGCGGGTAGTCCGGAAACCGCCCGTCGTAGGCGTCTTTCAGCCGTGGGATCTGCAGCACCGGGTCCAGGCCGCCCGGGTCCAGATCGAAGGTCCAGCTGTTCGCGTCGTGGGTCGGTCCGGCCAGCCCCATCGAGATGGCGTCCTCGAGGCCGAGCAGCCGTCGCACGATGATGGCGCGACTCGCCCACGGACAGGCGCGCGCGGCGATCAACCGGTAGCGACCCGGCTCCACCGGCCAGCCGTCCCGCGCGTCACGCGTGATGCGATCGGGGATGTAGTTGGTGTCGCGCGTGAACGACGGTTCGACGTAACTGCCCTGTGCCATCGGTCCTCACTTCGCCTGCGGCAGCCGGGCCAGCAGCAGCGCCTCGGCCAGGCAGACCTTCTCGAACTCGCCGAGGTGCAGGCTCTCGTTGGCGCCGTGGGCGCGGGAGTCGGGGTCCTCGACGCCGGTCACGAGGATCGCGGCATCGGGGAACTTCTCGGCGAACGCCGCGACGAACGGGATCGAACCGCCGACGCCGATGTCGACCGGCTCCGTGCCATCCCACGCGTCGGTGAACGAGCCGCGCGCCACGTCATACACCGGCCCCTGGGCGTCGGCGTCGAAACCGGCACCCTCGTCGTCCAGGCTCACCTCGACCTGTGCGCCCCAGGGCGCGTGGTCGGCCAGGTGCTTGCGCAGCGCGTCGTATGCCGCGCGCGGGTCCTCGTCCGGCGCGATCCGCATCGACACCTTGGCCCGCGCGGACGGCACGAGCGTGTTGGACGCGACGTCGACCGCCGGGGCGTCGATGCCGATCGTGGTGATGGCCGGCTTGGTCCACAACCTAGAGAGCAGCGAGCCGGTGCCGATCGCCTGCACGCCGTCGAGCAGGCCGCTCTCCTCGCGCAACCGCGCCTCGTCGAAGTCGAGGTCGGCGGCCTCCCCCGACTTCAGTCCCGCGACGGCGACGTCGCCGGCGTCGTCGTGGAGGGTGGCGAGCAGCCGGATGAGCGTGCTGATCGCGTCGGGGACGGCGCCGCCGAACATGCCGGAGTGGATGCCGTGGTCGAGCGTGCGGACGGTCACCACGACCCGGATCATCCCGCGCAGCGTGGTGGTGAGCGCCGGGACGCCGACCTTCCAGTTGGTGGAGTCGGCCAGCACGATCGCGTCGGCGGCCAGCTTGTCGCCGTGCTTGTCGAGGATGGTGGCGAGCGAGTCCGAGCCGACCTCCTCCTCGCCCTCGACGAAGATGTTGACGCCGACCGGCGGCTTGCCGTCGTGTGCGCGCAATGCGGCCACGTGGGCCATCACGCCCGCCTTGTCATCGGCCGCGCCTCGGCCGTAGAGCCGCCCGCCGCGTTCGGTCGGCTCGAAGGGCGGGGTGTCCCAGTCGGCGTCCTCGCCGGGCGGCTGCACGTCGTGATGGGCGTAGAGGGTGATGGTCGGCGCGCCCTCCGGCGCCGGCAGGCGTCCGATCACCGCCGGGCGGCCACCCTCGCGGACGATCTGGACCTCGAGTCCTTCGGCGCGCAGCAGGTCGGCCACCGCGTCGGCGCTGCGGTCGACCTGGGTCTGGTCGAACGAGTCGAGCGAGACGCTGGGGATGCGGGTCAGCGCCTCGAGATCGGCGCGGACACCGTCCATGAGTGCGTGGACCTTGGTGCGCAGGGCATCAGAGGCGTCAGCAGCATCAGAGGCATCAGGAGCAACGGAGGCGGCGGTGTCGTCAGTCACGGGGGCCACGCTAGACCGTATGGCGGGCGCCGGTCGTCGTGGCCGGAGCGATCCGGCACAGACCGTAGACTGGGGCACGTGTTCGGCCGCAACAAGACCCCTGAGACCTCGCAAGCCCCCACCGAGGCGATCGCCGTCGACCTCGACAAGGACGCCGCGAAGGCGGGAGTGACCCCGAAGAAGGGCCGACCGACCCCGAGCCGCCGCGAGGCGGAGGCCGCCCGCCGCAAGCCGCTCGTGCCGGTCGACCGCAAGGCCGCCAAGAAGCAGTCCCGCGAGGAGGCTCGCAAGGCGCGCCTCGAGCAGCGCGAGGCGTTCGCGCGGGGCGACGAGAAGGCGCTGCCGCCGCGGGACAAGGGCCCGGTCAAGGCGTTCATCCGCGACTACATCGACTCGCGCTGGAACTTCGGCGAGATCCTGCTGCCGCTGATGCTGGTCGTCCTGGTGCTGACCGTGCTGCCCAACCGCAGCCTGCAGATGGCCGCGTTCTTCTTCCTGTGGCTGGTCGTGCTGGTCGGCATCGTCGACTCGGTGCTGGTGCTGCGCCGCATCAAGAAGCAGATCCGCGAGCGCTTCCACACCGAACCGCCGCGCGGCACCACGTCATACACGATCATGCGGGCCTTCCAGCTGCGGATGGGCCGCCGTCCGATGCCCCGCGTCAAGCGCGGCGACAAGATCTGACGCGCCCTCGACATCTGACGCGCTGACCACGGGGCGCCGATCACGCCCCAGGTCAGGAGCGCTCAGCCCCCGTCAAGACCCGTCAGGAGCCGTCGGACAGCGGCATCGGCCCGTAGACGACGGCGTCGTCCTCGTGCAGCGTCACCGCCGCCACCCCGGCGTCGGCCAGCGACCGCCAGTGCTCGCCCAGCCAGCTCTCCGCGTCGTTCTGGGTCGGGAAGACCGTGGTGACGAGTTCGGGCGCACGGAGCGCGGCGCCAGCGGTGTCTTCGTAGGTCCAGGTCCATCCGCTCATGCGGGCAACCTTAGTGAGGGCAGACGAAAACCCACTGGACTCCCCCGATGGGCCCAGTGGGTTTCGTCGTCGGTGAAGCGGCCGATCAGCCGGACTTCACCTCGCTGTGGGTCATCCGCCAGATGCCCGCGACCATCGGGATGACGAGCCAGATGAGCAAGGACACCCCGAGCTTGGCCCAGTCGTCGCCCTGCATGCTGGCGTCCAGCAACGGCCCCATCGTCTTGGTGGTGTCGGCCCACGCGGAGATGTTCGCCATCCACGAGAAGCTGCCGACCATCGACCACAGGCTCGGAATGAGCAGGTAGGCCACGATCGCGCCGGGGGTGTTCTGGATCAGCATGCCGAAGGCCACGCCGATCGAGATGTAGAGCAGCTGCCCGACGACGATGCCGAGCACCACCTCCCAGCTGATGCTCCACGACGGGTCGCTGCCCCGCACGATGTCGGTCAGCAGGGTGAACACCGCGGCCACGGCGAAGCCGGTGGCGACACCGAGCAGGCCCATGATCGCCGACGCCGCCCACTTGGAGAGCGCTACGCGGGTGCGACGCGGTTCCAGCGTGAACGTCACCAGACCCGTGCGCTGCGACCACTCACTGGTCACCGCGAGGATGCCGATGATCGGCAGCAGCAACTGCAGGACGATCGAGCCGATCTGCAGGAAGTCGTTGAAGTTCTTGTCCTCGGTCGGCTTGCCGGCGAGCATCGGGATCAGCGAGATGCCGACCAGGAGCGCCACCACGACCGCAAGCAGCACCCGTCCGGCGCGCGTGTCGACGAGCTTGCGCAGCTCGAGCTTCACCAGGCGCGCGAACGGCACCCCGGTGATGGTCTCGTCGGCGATGCGGGACGGCATCCGCTCGTCCGCCATCAGTTGTGTGGTCATGCCGCCACTCCTTCACGTGCGTCGGCCGCGGTCAGTTGCAGGAACATCTCCTCCAGGCCGGCGGTGCCCGCCTGGCGCAGCTCGGTCAGCACGACCTGGTGCTCCAGTGCGATGCGGCCGACCTGCTCGGGCAGTGCGTCGGTGTGTATGCCGCCGCCGGTGGCCGGGTTTGCCCCGAAACCGGCGCTTTCCAGCGCGTTCGCCAGCCGCTGGTCGTCGGTGGTGCGCACCGTGGTGCCGGCCGCGGACAGCAGCGCCGACTTCGCGCCCTCGGCCACGATCTTGCCGCGGCCGATGACGACGAGGTCGTCGGCGACGACCTCGACCTCGTGCAGCAGGTGCGACGACAGCAGGACGGTCCCGCCCTCGTCGGCGAAGCCGCGCAGCAGGCCGCGCATCCAGCGGATGCCCGCGGGGTCCAGGCCGTTGGCCGGCTCGTCGAGGATCAGCACCTTGGGGTCGCCGAGCAACGCGTGGGCGATGCCGAGCCGCTGCCGCATACCGAGCGAGTAGTCACGCAGGCGGCGCCGGGACTCCTCCTTGTTGAGGCCGACCAGTTCGAGCATCTCGTCGACGCGTCGCCGCTCCAGACCCATCATGATCGCCCCGAGCGTCAGGATCTCCCGGCCGGTGCGGCCGTTGTGCTGGGCGGCCGCGTCGAGCAGCACGCCGACGTGCCGGCCCGGGTTGGGCAGTTCGGCATAGGGCTTGCCGAGCACGGTCGCGGTGCCGGAGGTGGGTGGGGTCAGGCCGCAGATCATCCGCATGCAGGTCGACTTGCCGGCGCCGTTCGGTCCGAGGAAGCCGGTCACCGTGCCGGGCTGCACCTCGAACGACACCGAGTCGACCGCGGCATACGAACCGTAGCGGCGGGTCAGGTCCTCGACTTTGATCATGGCTCCAGCCTGGCAATCCGAAGGTCGGTCGCACATCGGCCGCGGGGCTGGATCCGACCCCGACTTTGGTATGACGTGGTGCTGCGCCCGCGGACGCATACGCTGGTCGGCGTGAATCTCGCGCTTCCCGGTGTCAGCCGTCGCCGGCACATCTGGGGTGAGACGTGGCGGGAGTTGCTGGCCGTCGCCGTCGGCGCGCTGCTGGTGATCACCCAGGCCGCCAACGATGTGCGCGGCTATCGGGACGGTGAGAACTGGATCCTGCTCGACATCCTGCTCGGGCTGATTTCCTTGGTGCTGTTGCTGTTTCGGCGCCGGTGGCCGCTCGCGATCGCGCTGACACTGGGTGCGGTGTGCGCGCTGTCGACGGCTGCGAACGGCGCTGCGGCGATCGCGCTGATCTCGCTCACCACCCACCGCAGATGGCGTCCGGTGATCGTCGCGTCGGTGGTCTACCTGGCGGGCGGGGTCGTCTACCAGTGGTTCTTCCACTCCCCGGAGGAGACCGAGGGCGACTGGATCGCCGCCTACGTCTTCGGGTTCCTCGCGCTCGGCTTCTGCATCGCGACCGGCCTGGCGATCGGGGCGCGCCGGTTGCTGATCGCCGGTCTGCACGACCGCCTGCTCGACGCCGAGAGCCGCCAGCAGCTGCGGGTCGAGCAGGCCCGGGTCGCCGAACGATCCCGCATCGCGCGGGAGATGCACGACGTGCTGGCTCACCGCATCTCGTTGGTGGCCATGCATTCCGGTGCCCTCGCCTACCGCACGAACCTCAGCCAGGAGGAGTTGCAGGAGTCGTCGGCGATCATCCGCGACAACGCCCACGCCGCGCTCAGCGAGCTGCGCGAGGTGCTGGGCGTGCTGCGTGACCCGCCGGCCGGTGAGGAAGCCGCGCCGGACGCGCCGCAGCCGACGCTGGCCGATCTGCCGTCACTGGTGTCGACCGCGGAGAGCACCGACGGGCCGGCCGAGCTCGACATGCCGTCGGACCTCAGCGGGCTGAGCGACCTGGTGTCGCGCAACGCCTACCGCATCGTCCAGGAGGGCCTGACCAACCGCCGAAAACACGCTCCGGGCAAGAAGATCCACATCGAACTGCGCCACGACGGGGACAGTCTGCGGCTGCGGATGTGGAACCCGTTGCCGCCTGCGTCGGACGCCGACGGTGGGCTGCCCGGTGCCGGCCTCGGTCTGGTCGGGGCGACCGAGCGGGCGGTCCTGGTCGGCGGCGAGCTGACCTCGGGACGCGACCGGGCGGGCGACTTCGTGGTCCGTGCCCGGCTACCGTGGCCCGGTGAGCTCGCCGACTCCTGAGGACCCGTCCACCACGTCGACGCCCATCCGGGTGCTGCTCGTCGATGACGACGCCCTGGTGCGCGCGGGCCTGCGCATCATCCTGCGCGGCGCCGCCGACATCGAGGTGCTGGCCGCCGACCCGGCCGACGGGGCGGCAGGTGCGCAGACGGTGGCGACCGAGCGGCCCGACGTGGTCCTGATGGACATCCGGATGCCGGTCATGGACGGCATCGAGGCGACGAAACGGATTCTGGCGCAACCAGATCCGCCTCAGGTGATCGTGCTGACGACGTTCGACTCCGACGACCTGATCGTCCAGGCGCTGCGCGCCGGCGCGAGCGGCTTCCTGCTCAAGGACACCCCGCCCGAGCGTCTGGTGGACGCCGTCCGGGCGGTCGCCGCCGGCGACCCGATCCTGTCGCCGTCGGTGACCCGGCAGCTGGTGGACCGGGTGACGGCCGGACCGGACCGCGATCGTCAGGCCGCGCGCGACAAGCTCACCGTGCTCACCGACCGCGAGCGCGAGGTCGCCGCTCTGATCGGCGAGGGCCTGTCCAACGCCGACATCGCGCGCCAGCTCTACATGAGCGTGCCGACCGTGAAGGCGCACGTGTCGCGGGTGCTGACCAAGCTCGCCGCCGACAACCGGGTGCAGGTCGCGATCCTCGTGCACGAATCGAGCCGTTCCGACTGAGCCCTCGGGCCGCTACGCTCACCGCGTCATCCGTCACTCACGACAAGGACGAGCAATGAGCGCATCATCGGACATCCTCGGTCAGCTCCCGATCGACCAGATCGCCGCGCAGGTCGGCTCCGACCCGCAGCAGGTGCAGGCCGCGGCCGAGCAGGTCGTGCCGGCGCTGCTCGGCGGCATGCAGGCCAATGCGGCGGACGCGGGCGGCGCGGCGTCGCTCACCGAGGCGCTCAGCCAGCACCAGGACCGCGACCCCTCGACCGTCCAGCCGGAGGAGGCGGACAAGATCGTCGGCAACGTCTTCGGCGGCAACACCGACCAGGTGGTGCAGCAACTCGGCGGCCTCGGCGGCGGCAACGACCTGGTCCGCAAACTGCTGCCGATCCTCGCCCCGATCGTCCTGAAGTACCTCGCCGACCGGGTGCTCGGCGGCAAGCAGGCGCCGCAGCCGACCGGGAGCAACACCGGTGCGCAGCCTCCCGCGGGCGGCCAGGAGCCGGCCGGTCAGCAGCAGGCACCCACCGGCGGTCAGCAGACCGGTGGCGGCGGCGGCCTCGGCGACATCCTCGGCAGCATCCTGGGCGGTGGCGGCCAGGGCGGCGCGTCGCAGGGTCAGGCCGGTGCCCTGCCCGGTGGACTCGGCGAGATCCTCGGCGGACTGCTCGGCGGCGGCCGCAAGCAGTAGGCCCGGGCCCGCGACGCAGGTCCGGCCGCAGACCGCGGGCCGGGCTCAGGCGTGTGCCCGGACCGCCTCCGCGACCGCCGGCGCGACGCGCTCGTCGAACACCGACGGCACGATCTCGTCGGCGGTCGGCGTTTCGATCAGGGCCGCGATCGCCTCGGCGGCGGCGAGCTTCATCTGCTCGGTGATGGCCTTGGCGCCGGAGTCGAGCGCACCGCGGAACAGCCCCGGGAACGCCAGCACGTTGTTGATCTGGTTGGGAAAGTCCGACCGCCCGGTGGCGACCACCGCGGCGTGCCGTGCGGCGACCTCGGGGTGCACTTCGGGGTCGGGGTTGGCCAACGCGAAAATGATTGCGCCGTCTGCCATTCGGGCGATCGCGTCCTCCGGCACCGACCCACCGGACACCCCGACGAAGACATCGGCGCCGTCGAGTGCGTCGGCCAGTGAGCCGGTCACCTGGCGCGGGTTGGTGCTCTCGGCGAGCTTGCGCTTGTGCGGTCCGAGGTCCTCGCGGGACCGGGAGATCACGCCTCGCGAGTCAGCCACGACCACATTGGGTATGCCGGCACGCTCGAAGATGTTCGCGATCGCGACACCGGCCGCACCCGCCCCGGCGATGACGACCCGGAGCGAGGGAAGCTCCCGACCGACCACCGTGGCCGCGTTGAGCAGCGCGGCGAGCGTGACGATCGCCGTGCCGTGCTGGTCGTCGTGGAAGACCGGGATGTCGAGGCGCTCCTTGAGCGCATCCTCGATGTCGAAGCAGCGCGGCGCGGAGATGTCCTCCAGGTTGATGCCGCCGTAGGTCGGCGCGATGCGCGCGATGGCGTCGACGAGTTCCTCCACCGGGCCGGTCTCCAGGCACACCGGCACCGAGTCGACCCCGCCGAAGTGCTTGAACAGCACCGCCTTTCCCTCCATCACCGGCAGCGCGGCCTCGGGGCCGATGTCGCCAAGGCCCAGGACGGCCGTGCCGTCGGTGACGACCGCGACGGTGTTGTGGCGGGTGGTGTAGCGGAAGGACAGCTCGGGGTCGGCCGCGATCGCGCGGCACACGTCGGCGACACCGGGGGTGTAGAGCAGTGACAGGTCGTCCCGGTCACGAAGCGGTTTAGTCGGTACCGACTCGAGCTTGCCGCCCTCGTGGGCGACGAAAACCGGTCCGCTGACATCGGGTGTGGGGCTGCTCTCACTCATGGCGGCATCAGACAAGCACATCGGGCTGCGCTCGGGCGACCGCTTCTCACGAGACGGCGGCGGGGCTCACCCCTCTCCCCGAACCGACGTTCGATGGCTACGCTCGCTTCGACGCGTGTGATGCGTGTGACGAACGACAGTGACGAGGATGGTGAGCTTGGTGCCGGCGACTCTGGTGCTCGGGGGTCAGGGCAGTGGGCACGGCAGGTATGCCGTGAGCCTCCTGGCGGGGCAGGACGCGGCAACGGTCGCCACCCTCGGCGAGGAGGAGCCCGCACCGGGCAACGACACCGCCGCGTGGCCGGACCACTGGTCGCCCACCCCCACCGACGACCTCGCCCGGACCATCCTGCGTGCCCGCAACGCGGTGCTGGTGCCCGACCTGACCGCGTGGGTGCGGCAGTTGCTCGAGCGGGCCGACGCGTCGTCGGACACCGGCCGCGCGCTGCACACGGTCGCGGGCGCCGCCGACGAGCTGGTCACGCTCTGTCTCGGCGTGCCGTTCGACGTGGTGCTGGTGAGCACCGACGCCGGCGGGGCGCCGGATGCCGGCACCGACGAAGGCCGCACGCTGCACCTGGCCGTGGCGCAGGCCAACCGACTCATCGGCGCGGCGCTCCCCCACGTCGTGCTCGTCGTCGGCGGCCGCGCGCTCGACCTCAGCGACAGCCCCCGCGTCCACTGACCCCGAGTCCACCGAACAGGTCGGCCCGAAACTGTTGTCGCTCAGGCGGTTTCGACCTGCACGAACGGCGGCTTGACCACCTTCGCCGGCAGGTCGCGACCGCGCACGTCGATGACGACCTCGTCGCCCTCGGCCACGCCACGGTCGAGCAACGCCAGCGCGATGCCCTGCTTCAGGGTCGGCGACATGGTGCCCGAGGTGACCTCGCCGATCACCGCACCCGAGGCGTCCTTCACCGCGCAGTGCGTGCGCGGTATGCCGCGCCCGGTCGCGAGCAGGCCCCACGTCAGCCGGTAGCCGCCGGCGTCCTTCTGCCGCTGCAGCGCCTCCTTGCCCCAGAACGCGTCCTTGCCGCGGCCGACCGCCCACCCGGCGCGCGCCATGTTGGGGGTGATGTCGAGCGACAGGTCGTTGCCGTGCAACGGATAGCCCATCTCCGTGCGCAGGGTGTCGCGAGCGCCGAGTCCGCACGGCAGGCCGTCATACGGCGCCATCGCCTCGACCAGTGCGTCCCACAGCGCCGGGGTGTCGTCCCAGCGCGGGACGAGTTCGAAGCCCTTCTCTCCGGTGTAGCCCGACCGCAGCACGATGACCTCGCGGCCTTCCCACTGCGCGACCCGGAAGGACATGTAGTCGAGGTCGGTCGGCAGCCCCAGCGCCGCGACCACCTCGGGCGCCTTCGGGCCCTGCACCGCGATGATGCCGTACTCGGTGTGCTGGTCGGTGATCTCGATGCCCTCGGGCGCCGCGGCCTGCAGCAACCGCACCACCTCGGCGGTGTTGGCCGCGTTGGGCACGACGAAGATCTCGTCCTCGGAGGTGAAGTATTGGATCAGGTCGTCGACGACGCCGGCGGTCGCGTCGTCGAGGCACATCGTGTACTGCGCCTTCGGCGGTGCCACCTTGCGCAGGTCGTTGGTGAAGCAGGAGTTGACGAAGTCGGCCGCGCCCGGCCCGCTGACCAGCGCCTTGCCGAGGTGCGAGACGTCGAAGATGCCGACGCGCTCGCGCACCGCGGTGTGCTCGCGCAGCACCCCGCCACCCGGATACTCGATGGGCATCTGCCATCCGCCGAAATCGGCTAGCTTGGCACCGAGGGCCACATGGCGGTCGTGCAAGGGGGACGTCTTCGGCTCCGCAGTCATGCACCGCACCGTAGCCGGGGCACCGGCGACACCGTGCGGCGACTCTCACCGTCGCGGCGTATCGTCCGCGTCGACCGAATTTCGAATCAGAAGGAGCCCCGCGTCGTGCCGACGTTGACCGTGACAGACACATCCGCCAGCAAGAGCAAGGCCGACGCGGTCGTCGTCCTCGCCGTGCAGCAGGACGGACAGGCGAGGGTCGCGCCGGCGACCGCGCTCGACCGGGCCGCGCAGGAACACGTCGACAACGCGCTCGAGGCGCTGTCCGCGACCGGCGCGGCCGACGAAATCGTCCGTCTGCCAGGCGTTCCCGGTGTCGACGGGCTGGTCGTGGTGAGCGGGTCCGGGCTGGACTCGGCGCCCACCACCGATGACGTGGAGGCCGTACGACGCGCCGCCGGGGCGGCGACCCGGGCGCTGCGGGGCAAGGCCAAGGCGGTCGCCTTCGCGTTCCCGGCCGAGACCACCGAGCTGGTCGTCGCGACCGGCGAGGGCGCGTTGTTCGGTGCCTACGAGTTCGACGCCTACCGGTCGACGAAGACCGCCACCCCGATCGCCAAGGTCACCGTGCTCTCCCCGCTGGCCAAGGACAAGGCAGTCCGCGCCGGCGTGAAGCGGGCGGGCGTCGTGGCGGAGCAGCGCGCATGGGCGCAGGACCTGGTCAACACCCCGCCGCTCGACCTCTACCCCGCGTCCTTCGCCGAGCAGGTGAAGGAGCACTTCGCCGGCAGCAACGTCAAGGTCAAGGTGCAGGACGAGAAGGCCCTCGCCAAGGCGAACGCCGGCGGCCTGGTCGGCGTCGGGCGCGGCTCGGCCCGGCCCCCGCGCCTGGTGACGCTCAGCTACCGGCCCGCGAAGGCCAAGCAGCACCTGGCGTTCGTCGGCAAGGGCATCACCTTCGACTCCGGCGGCCTCTGCATCAAGCCCGCCGAGGGCATGATCACGATGAAGTGCGACATGGCGGGCGCCGCCGCGGTGGCCGCCGGCATCGCCGCCATCGCAGAGCTCGGCCTGCCGGTCGCCGTCACGGCATACCTCTGCCTGGCCGAGAACCTCACCGGCGCCGACGCGCAGCGACCCGGCGACGTCGTCACCATGCCGAACGGCAAGACCGTGGAGGTCATCAACACCGACGCCGAGGGACGCCTGGTGATGGCCGACGGCCTCTGCTTCGCCTCCCGCGAGAAGCCCGACCTGATCGTCGACGTCGCGACCCTCACCGGCGCGGCCGTGCTGTCCCTCGGCTCGCGCACCGCCGCCGCCCTCGGCAACGACGACGCCACCCGGGACGAGGTCGTCGCCGCGGCCACCGCCGCCGGCGAGGACTTCTGGCCGATGCCGCTGCTGCAGCACCTGCGCTCGGGGATGAAGTCGCTCGTCGCCGACACCAAGCACACCGGCCCGCGGATGGGCGGGATGATCGTGGCCGCGCTGTTCCTGCAGGACTTCGTCGGCGACGACAAGGACGGCAACCAGCTGCCGTGGGTGCACCTGGACATCGCGGCCCCGGCATACTCCACCGACGAGAAGTACGGCTACATCGACACCGGCGCCTCCGGTTTCGCGGTGCGCACGCTCGTGCAGCTCGCGGAGGGCCGCGCCTGATCCCGCGACGCGCCTGACCCGGCATACGCGACACAAAGGACAACCCGCACCGAACACTCGGTGCGGGTTGTCCTTGTCTCGAGAGCAGTCCGGTCAGCCCGACTTACGGCGGAACATCTGCTGCGCGCCGCTGGTCTCCGCGCCGTGGGTGCCGTGCACCTTGGAGTGCTCGGAGTTGTCGGAAACGTCCTTGCCGCCGTGCGCGTGCTTCTTGTCCAGGGCCTCGCGGAACTTGCGTTTGACCTCGTCGCTGGGCCCGTTCTTGTCCGTCACGGTCGACCTCCTCGTTGTTGCGGTCCGGCCACTCTCGCACGGCGGGCACCGCCCCAACCAGTGATTAGCCGGTGATCGACGCCATCGGTATCGGTGCCGCCGCCGCGTGACGTGACCGACAGTGCCAAGATGGCGATGCACCACACCTCATCGGCGACGAGACGCAAGGGAGCGCTTCGAGCAATGACGGCAGAAGCCGATTCGTACGACATCGTGATCCTGGGTGGCGGCAGCGGCGGTTACGCCTGCGCCTTCCGCGCCGCGGAGCTCGGCCTGAGCGTCGCGCTCGTCGAGAAGGACAAGGTCGGGGGCACCTGCCTCCATCGCGGTTGCATCCCGACCAAGGCGCTTCTGCACGCGGCCGAGGTCGCCGACACCGCCCGCGAGGGTGAGAAGTTCGGCGTCAAGACAACGTTCGAGTCGGTCGACATGTCGGGCGTGCACAGCTACAAGGACGGCGTCATCGGCCGCCTCTACAAGGGTCTGCAGGGCCTGGTGAAGTCGCACGGCATCACGTATGTCGAGGGCACCGGACGCCTCACCTCACCCACCACGGTCACCGTCGGAGACCGCGTGCTCACCGGCAAGAACATCGTGCTGGCGACCGGCTCCTACGCCAAGACCCTGCCCGGCGTCGAGCTCGGCGGCCGGATCATGACCAGCGACCAGGCGCTCAGCCTGGACCACGTGCCGTCGCGGGTGACCGTGCTCGGCGGCGGCGTCATCGGCGTCGAATTCGCCTCTGTCTTCAACTCGTTCGGCTCCGAGGTCACGATCGTCGAGGCACTCCCCCGGCTGGTCGCCGCCGAGGACCCGGCGATCTCCAAGCAGCTCGAGCGCGCCTTCAAGAAGCGCAAGATCACGGCGCTCACCGGCGCGAAGCTGACCGACGCAAGCCAGGACGGTGACGTCGTGACGGTCACCCTGGAGTCCGGGGAGACCGTGACCTCCGACCTGCTGCTCGTGGCCGTCGGTCGCGGCCCGGTCACCGACGACCTCGGGTATGCCGAGGCCGGCGTCACGCTGGACCGCGGCTACGTGATCACCGACGAGCGCCTGCGCACCGGGGTGCCGGGCGTCTACGCCGTCGGCGACATCGTGCCCGGCCTGCAGCTGGCGCACCGCGGATTCGCGCAGGGGATCTTCGTGGCCGAGGAGATCGCCGGCAAGCAGCCGGCGGTCATCGAGGAGAGCGGAATCCCGCGGGTCACCTACTGCGAGCCCGAGATCGCGTCGGTCGGCCTGACCGAGGAGGCCGCGCACGAACGGCACGGCGAGGTCAGCAGCTACGAGTACAACCTCGGCGGCAACGGCAAGAGCCAGATCCTCGCCACCCAGGGCTTCGTGAAGGTCGTGCGCGCCGCCGACACCGGGGCCGTCGTCGGCGTCCACATGATCGGCGCCCGCATGGGTGAGCAGGTCGGCGAGGCCCAGCTCATCGTCGGCTGGGAGGCGCTGCCGGACGACGTGGCCGGTCTGATCCACGCGCACCCGACCCAGAACGAATCGCTCGGCGAGGCCCACCTCGCGCTCGCCGGAAAGCCGCTCCACGCCCATGCGTGAGACCCGCCTGCAGATTGCATACAGAATCAAGGAGACTGTCATCCATGTCTGAACGCGTGACAATGCCAGCACTCGGCGAGTCGGTGACCGAGGGCACCGTGACTCGCTGGCTCAAGCAGGTGGGCGAAGAGGTTGCGGTCGACGAGCCGCTGCTCGAGGTCTCCACCGACAAGGTCGACACCGAGATCCCGTCTCCGGTCGCCGGCACCCTGCAGGAGGTGCTCGTCGAGGAGGACGAGACGGTGCCGGTCGGCGCCGACCTCGCGGTCATCGGTGACGGTGCCGCCGCCCCGGCGAGCGACTCCGGGTCGGGCGGCGCCCAGCAGGAGCAGGCGCAGCAGGAGCAGGCCGCCCCGCAGGAGCAGGCGCAGCAGCAGGAGGAGCAGGCCGCCCCGCAGCAGTCGGCGGCGCCCGCGTCGCAGGCCGCCCCGGCCGAGGCGCCCTCCACCGAGCAGCAGCAGCCCGCCGAGCAGCCGGTCGCGAACACCGGTGGCGAGGTCAGCGGCGGCGAGAAGATCACCATGCCGGCCCTGGGCGAGTCGGTCACCGAGGGCACCATCACCCGGTGGCTGAAGGCCGAGGGCGAAGAGGTTGCGGTCGACGAGCCGCTGCTCGAGGTCTCCACCGACAAGGTCGACACCGAGGTGCCGTCGCCGATCGCCGGCAAGCTGAGCAAGATCCTGGTCCAGGAGGACGAGACCGTGCCGGTCGGCGCCGACCTGGCGGTCATCGGCGGCGAAGCATCCGGCGGCGGCGCGGCGGCCGCGCCCGCGCAGGAGGCTCCGCAGCAGGAGCAGCCGAAGCAGCAGGCCGCCCCGCAGGAGGCGCCGCAGCAGGAGCAGCCGAAGCAGCAGGCCGCCCCGCAGGAGGCGCCGCAGCAGGAGCAGCCGAAGCAGGAAGCTCCCCAGCAGTCGGCACCTCAGCAGCCCGCGCAGCCGGCCGCACCGGCCGCGTCGCAGACCCCGCCGCCGAGCCCGCAGGCACCGGCCCCGGCGAGCGCGCCGGCCAGTGCTCCGGCTCCCGCCGCGAGCTCCAACCGGGAGGAGCCTGCGTCATACGTCACGCCGCTGGTGCGCAAGCTGGCCGCGGAGCACGACGTCGACCTGTCGACGGTCAAGGGCACCGGCGTCGGTGGCCGCATCCGCAAGCAGGACGTGCTCGACGCCGCCAAGCCGGCCGAGCAGCCGGCCGCTGCCGCGTCCCCGGCACCGGCAGGCGACGCGCCCGCCGCAGCCGCATCGTCGAAATCGTCTGCGGTGCCTGAGGTTTCGGCCAAGCGTGGCACGACCGAGAAGATGACCCGCATGCGCAAGCTGATCGCGCAGCGGATGGTCGAGTCGCTGCAGGTGTCGGCGCAGCTGACCACGGTGGTCGAGGTGGACGTCACCAAGATCGCCCGCCTGCGCGCGCGCAACAAGACCGCGTTCGAGCAGCGCGAGGGCGTCAAGCTCAGCTTCATGCCGTTCTTCGCGCTGGCCGCGGTCGAGGCGCTCAAGGCCTACCCGCAGCTCAACGCCAGCGTCGAGGGCGAGTCGATCGTCTACCACCCGCAGGAGAACCTCGGCATCGCGGTCGACACCGAGAAGGGCCTGTTCGTCCCGGTGATCAAGAACGCCGGCGACCTCAACATCGCCGGCCTCGCGCGCAAGACCGCGGACCTGGCCGAGCGCACCCGCAGCAACAAGGTGACGCCGGACGAGCTCGGCGGCGGCACCTTCACGCTGACCAACACCGGCAGCCGCGGCGCGCTGTTCGACACCCCGATCATCAACCAGCCGCAGGTCGGCATCCTCGGCACCGGCTCGGTCGTCAAGCGACCGGTGGTGGTGACCGACGCCGACGGCGGCGAGACGATCGCGATCCGGTCGATGGTCTACCTGGCGCTGTCCTACGACCACCGGATCGTCGACGGCGCCGACGCGGCCCGCTTCCTCACGGCGATGAAGGAGCGGCTCGAGGAGGGCGCGTTCGAGGTCTGAGCGCCTTCACCCGCACCACCTCGATCGCTCGCACCACCTGATCGAGAGGCACACAACGGTCCCGAGGGGCCCACCAAGTCCGCTGGATTTCGTGGGCCCCTCGGTGCGTACGTGGGCCTGTCGGCCCGGGCGGGCGGTGTCCGAAACGTTCACGACGGGGGCGCGCGCTCGCCATACGTTGTCGGTATGACGACACAACCCAGCCCCAGCACCGGCACTGACAACGCCACCGGCACCGGCACTGACGCCCCCACTCACACCGGCACCAGCACCGGACCGGCCCGCAACGCCCGCGTCGACCTCGTCGGCATCGTGACCGCCGACCTGCCCGCGTCCTTGCGTTTCTACCGATTGCTCGGCCTGCCGATCCCGGAGGGCGTCGACGACGCGCCGCACGTCGAGATCACCCTCGACGGCGGCATGCGTCTCGCGTGGGACCCCGAGTCGACGGTGCGGTCCTTCCATCCCGACTGGCAGCCGGTGCGCGGCGGCCGCATCGGGCTCGCCCTGCTGGTCGACTCCCCCGCGGACGTCGACGCGGTCTACGAGCAGGTCACCGCCGCCGGCCACGAGGGCTCGCTGGCGCCCTTCGACGCGCCGTGGGGGCAGCGCTACGCGACCGTGCTCGACCCGGACGGCAACGGCGTCGACATCTTCGCGCCGCTGCCCTGACCCGCTCCCGTCAGCCGGTGAGCAGGTCCCGGATCGGCACGCCGGCGAGCGCCCGTGCCTCCCGGCTGAGGTGCGCCTGATCCGAAAAGCCGTTCCGCACAGCGCATTCCGCGGCAGGGACGCCTGCACGCAACTCGCGCAGCGCCCGCTGGAAGCGGCTGATCCGGTGCAGTCGCTTCGGTCCGTAACCGAACGCCGCAACGGACCGGCGGTGCACCTGTCGCGGGCTCAGCCCGAGCTCTCGCCCGATCAGCGGCAGCGGGGTGCCGTCTGCGGCGAGCAACGCCAGGCGGAGGACGACGCGATCGGCGGGCGCGGGGTCGAGTGACGCCAGCAACCCGGCGACGACCTCCTCCCCCATCCCGCCCGTATGACGCAGGCCGCGCTCGAGCGACCGCCCCCGGCCGGACGGCAGCGCATCGGCCGCCGCGACGTGCCGGTCGGTGAGCTCGCTCGCCGGCAGACCGAGGACGGCCGGCCCGACGCCGGGCGCGAAGCGCAGTCCCACGCGCCGGCGCGCGGATTCGTCCGGCACGAGCCTTGCGGCGGTGTCCGGCCCCGCGACGCTCAAGGCGCCGTCGGTCCAGATCAGGTCGAGACAGCCGTCGGGCAGCACTCGCACCGGACGCGGCCCACTGACACTCGTCCAGGCGGTGATGCCCGGCGCCGCGGCCCACTCCCGGTAGCTGCTCGACCACTCGCTGCTCACGGGGCCGACTCTGCCAGCATTCCCCGGCAAGTGTGCTGGACTGGTCCTTCACCCGTTCCGACGCAAGTGGAGGTCCCCCATGCGAGTAGCGATCACCGGATCGTCCGGGCTGATCGGCACCGCGCTCTCCCGTGCCCTCACCGACCGCGGCGACCAGGTCGTCAAACTGGTGCGGCGAGCGCCGGAGTCTCCCGGCGAGGTCCGCTGGGATCCCGCCGCGGGACAGCTGGATCCTGAAGCGTTGCAAGGCATTTCGGCTGCGGTCAATCTCGCGGGAGCGGGCATCGGCGATCACCGGTGGACTGCGTCCTACAAGCAGACGCTGATCGACTCCCGGGTCGACAGCACCCGCACGCTCACCGAGGCGCTCGCCGGGCTGGACACGCCGGTGCGGCTGGTCAGCGGCTCCGCGATGGGCTACTACGGCGACCGCGGCGAGGAGGAGGTCGACGAGGATTCGGCGCCCGGCACCGGCTTCCTGCCCGACCTGGTGCAGCGGTGGGAGGCGGCTGCGGCGCCCGCGGTGTCGGCCGGCCTGCCCGTCGCGTTCGCCCGCACCGGCCTGGTGCTCGCGCCCGATGGCGGCGGGCTGATGAAGCGCGTCCTGCCGCTCGCCAAGCTCGGGCTGGGCGGTCCGCTCGGCAACGGCCGGGAGTGGTGGTCGTGGATCACCCTGGCCGACCAGATCGCCGCGCTCACCCACCTCGTCGACGACGCCGACATCACCGGCCCGGTCAACCTGTCGACGCCGGCGGCGGTCCGCCAGCGCGACGCGATGAAGGCGCTCGGCTCGGTGCTGCACCGGCCGACGGTCTTCCCGGCGCCGAAATTCGGGCTGCGCCTCGTGCTCGGCGAGTTTGCGGACGACGTCGTCGCCAGCACCCGGATGCGCCCGAAAGTGTTGCAGCAGAACGACTTCCAGTGGCGGCACCGCAGCATCGAGGACGCCATGCGCTACGCTGCGGCCTGACCCGTCAGCAGCAACCGATCAGACGCAACGCGTCAGAAGCGCACCGTCATACCCGCAGCGTCGGTGCCTGGCCGCGGTAGGCGCGGGCGTGGTTACGGGCGGCGATGGCGGCATACGCCCGGTGCTTGGGGTTGCGTTCGCCGTCATACACCAACGGATCGGCGACCCGCCCGTCCGCGGCCAGCGCCTTGACCCGCGCGCCCGCCTCGCCGCCGAGGTAACGCTCGACGAACCGCGGCGGCACGGTCGTGTAGACGAGCTCCCCCTGCAGTGGGGGCGCCTGCACCGGCGCGTCGTCGATCAGGTCGGCGACCAGCTGCTCGGCGACGTTTGCCCCGGTCGCGGTCGCGTAGTGGCAGTTGCGGCCGTAGCGCGGGTTGATCTCGAAGAACACGACCCGGCCGTCGCGCGGGTCGCGGATCGCGTCGAGGTTGGCGAAGCCGTGGTAGCCGGCCTCGGCGAGGATCCGCGCCCCCTGCTCGATCGCGTCGTCCAGCTCGGTGACGACCTGCACGTCCGGGATGCCGAGGTAGGCCGCGCGCGGGTCCTGCATGAGCACCTCCGAGGCGCGGGCGAGGGTGATCTGGCCGTCGCGCGCCCGGTAGAGCGTGATCGACAGCAGGTCGTCGCCGGGGATGAACTCCTGCGCGAGCATCTCGCCCGTGAACCCTGCCTCGGCCAGCTGGTCGACCAGCGCGTCGAGGCCGGCGCGGTCGTCGATGCGGTAGAGCTTCTTCTTGCCCGGCAGCCGCAGCGCGGCAAACAGCCCGGAGTCGGCGGGTTTGACGATCAGCGGCCAGGGCAGGTCGACGCCGGCGGTGTCCGGCCGGCCGGCCGCGAAGTCAAGCACCTCGGTGCGCGGCGTCGCCACGCCCGCTGCCGCGCAGAGCTGGTTGAAGGAGTGCTTGTCGGACACGCGGTGCAGCATCTCGGGCGTCTCGTGCGGGACGACGACGTTCTTGCCCAGCGAATCCCGTGCAGCCGCAAGCGATTGCACCAGCGCGTCGTTGTTGGTCAGCGGTATGACGGTGAGGCCCGGATTGGCCTTGGCGACCTCCCGGAGCGCCCGCAGCACAATCTCGTGGTCGGTCACCGCCTCTCGCCCGAGCTCACGCACCTGCGGGATCACCGACGAGTCGGCGATCGCACCGGTCGCGAACGGCACCAGCGCCACACTGGCCAGGCCGTAGCGCTCGTGGAAGGCCCGAGCGAGCGCATAGCCGGACAGCGTGAAGTCGAGCACCACCGGCAGCGCGGCCGGCGCGGAGGTGCGCGGCGGCGGCACCCGGGTGACGGCCGCCGCTGCCCGTGACGTCGCCCCGTCGACGATGCCGACCAGGTCGGCCTTCGAGCGGGGCACCCGGCGGGTCAGCTCGCGCGCGAGCGCCTTCGCACGGGCCGCGCCGCTCTGTGCGGCCCGCTGCGCGTGGTAGGCGCGCATGACGTTCGGCCGGAGGACGACGTCCCACGGTCCGGGTGCGTCGATGACGCCCTTCTTGGCGAACGACGTCTTGAACTCGTTGAGGGTGTTGAGCGCCGGCACCCGGTCCGACCCGCTGCCGAGGAAGTCGAAGAACGTCACGCCCTCGGCCTTGACCGTGCGCATGGTGCACCACGCCATGAGGTAGGCGGCGAGCAGCTTGCGCGCCTGCGCCGACGAGGCGGCGAAGTAGTAGTCGGCCTCCCCGTCATACACGGTGACGAGCGCCCAGGAGACGACCTCGCCGCGGTGCCGCACGGTGTAGAGCCGGCAGATCTGCGGGCCGAGCCGGCGCAGCATCTCGTAGTAGAACGCCGCCGGGCGCAGCACGAATCCGCCGCGCTGCCCGGTCTCCTCGAAGATCGGGTAGATGACCTTGCTGAACTCCTCCTCGCCGATGCCGGTGTCGTCGGAGAACTCCAGGTCCTCGTTCTTCAGCGCCTTGCGGATGTTGCGCCGCCCGCTCTGCGACATCTCGGCGAGCAGCTGCTCCTCGGGCTTGGTGAGGTCGAGCACCACCGTGCGGTCGTAGAAGACCGCGATCAGCGGGTCGACGAGGTCGTCGCCGCGGTGCTCGGTGTGCAGACGCAGCACCGCCGCCGACGGCCGCTCCCGGCGGATGTACGACGTCAGGGCGTCGCGCACCGCACGCTCGCGCTCCGCCGACCGCTCACCGGACAGCCAGACCGGCCCGTGCTTGGCCCAGAGCTGCTCGAGGAAGCGGCCGGAGAAGGACGTCAGGCTGAGCGCGGCGACCGGCTCGTCGCCGTCGCTGACCACGAGGTAGCGCCAGTGCTCGCGCCCGGGCAGCGAGTCGTCGTACGCCGCCCATTCGGGTGACTGCTCGACCGGCACGCGCCCACCGGCCGCATGGACGACGGCGAGGAACTCCTCGGGGCTGCACGAACGCACGGTGAAGGTCACGGGTGGGGATTCCGTCCAGGGTCGGGGGGCAGGGAGCGCCCCGCAGCATAGGCTGGTCGCCTGACCTGACCAAGGCGCAACCGCGCCGGGGCGTGTCCTGCGAGTATGTCGCAGTGCGTTGCTAGCGTCCGTGGGCATGGAGCTGTCGACGCCCGAGGTGATGATTCGCGCCCGCGACCTGCGCAAGTCGTTCGGCGACTTCGAGGCCGTGCGGGGCATCGACGTCGAGGTCGTGCGCGGTGAGTCCTTCGGCTTCCTCGGCCCCAACGGCGCCGGCAAGTCCTCGACGATGCGGATGGTGGCGGCGGTGTCGCCGATCAGCGGCGGTGAGCTACGCATCCTCGGCCGTGACCCGGCCGACGACGGCTCGCGGATCCGGGCCCGGCTCGGCGTCTGTCCCCAGGAGGACTCGCTGGACCCGGAGCTGTCGGTGCGCGACAACCTCATCGTCTACGGCCGTTATTTCGGTATGACGCGGGCCACGGTCCGGGCGCGCGCGGACGAGCTGCTGGACTTCGCCCAGCTCACCGAGAAGGCGAACGCCCGGGTCGAGGACCTGTCCGGCGGCATGAAGCGCCGGCTCACGATCGCCCGCTCGCTGATCAACGACCCCGAGCTGCTGCTGCTCGACGAGCCCACCACCGGCCTGGACCCGCAGGCGCGACATGTGTTGTGGGACAAGCTTTTCCGGCTCAAACAGCAGGGGGTGACCCTCGTGCTGACGACGCATTACATGGACGAGGCCGAGCAGCTCTGCGACCGTCTGGTCGTGATGGACAAGGGCCGGATCGTCGCCGAGGGCTCACCGGCGGAGCTGATCGCGCAGCACTCGACCCGGGAGGTGGTGGAGTTGCGCTTCGGGGTCGGCGAGCACGAGGCGCTGGCCGACACCCTCGGCGACGCTGCCCGCCGCGTGGAGGTGCTGCCGGACCGGCTGCTGCTCTACACCGACGACGGCGAGGCGACCACGGCGGCCGTGCACGACCGGGGGCTGGTGCCGCTCGGCATGCTGACCCGCCGCTCCACCCTGGAGGACGTCTTCCTCCGGCTCACGGGCCGAAGCCTGGTCGACTGATGACGTCGCTGCCGCTCACCGCCCGGTTGTTCGACTACTGGGTGACGGTCTACAAGCGCACCTGGCGCGGCACGGTCATCAACAGTTTCCTGACCCCGCTGCTCTATGTGCTGGCGATGGGCGTCCTGCTCGGCGGCTTCGTCAAGGCCGACCCCGCGCAGCTCGACGGCGCGGGGAGCTACCTGCAGTTCGTGGTGCCGGGGCTGCTCGCCGGTCAGAGCATGCAGCTGGCGTTCGGGGAGACGACCTATCCGGTGATGGGCGCGGTCAAGTGGAACAAGACCTACTACGGCATGCTCGCGACCCCGTTGCGGGTCGCCGACATCGCCCTCGCCCACCTGTCCTTCGCCGTCGTCCGGATCGCTTCCAGCGCAGCGGTTTTCGTGGTGGTGATGGCTCCCTTCGGGGTCTGGTCGTCGGTGCCGGGCGCGATCGGGGTCTTCCTCATCCAGCTGCTCGTCGGGCTCGCCTTCGCCGCGCCGGTCTACGCCTACGCCGCCACGCTCGATGACGAGGGCGGCTTCACCGTGGTGTTCCGGCTGCTGCTGATGCCGCTGTTCCTCTTCTCCGGCGCGTTCTTCCCGCTCGGCAACCTCCCGCCGGTGCTGGAGTGGATCGCCCGCGTCACCCCGCTCTGGCAGGGCGTCGACCTGACCCGGATGGCCGCGCTCGGCACGTGGTCGTGGCCCGCGGCGCTCACGCATCTGGTCTACCTCGGGGTGTGTGCCGCCGGCGGGACCTGGCTCGGCATACGGGCCCTGGAGCGGAGGCTGGTGCGCTGATGTCCGTCGCCTCCGGCGCCCTCACGCGCGACACCGGCCGGCAACTGTCCCGGGCCGGCGCGACCGGTGTGCTGATCTACCGCAACTACCTGGTCTACCGGCGCGGGTGGGTCTACTTCCTCACCGGCTTCCTGGAGCCGGTCTTCTACCTGCTCTCGATCGGTGTCGGCGTCGGCAAGCTGGTCACCGGCTTCGAGGTGGGCGGCCACACCGTGCCCTATGCCGACTACGTCGCGCCCGGCATGCTCGCCGCGTCGGCGATGAACGGCGCGGTCTTCGACACCACGTTCAACGTCTTCTTCCGGCTGAAGTACGTCAAGCTGTACGACCAGATCCTCGCGACCCCGCGCACGACCGCGGACGTCGCACGCGGCGAGATCAGCTGGGCGCTGCTGCGCGGGGGCATCTACGCCGCGGCGTTCCTCCTCGTGATGGCGGCGCTCGGCATGGTGCATTCGTGGTGGGCGGTGCTCGCGCTGCCGGCGACGTTGCTGATCGGCTTCGCCTTCGCCGGGATCTGCATGGCGCTCACGACCTGGATGCGCTCCTGGCAGGACTTCGAATACATCACGCTCGGGGTGATGCCGCTGTTCCTCTTCTCCGGCACGTTCTTCCCGGTCAGCACCTTCCCCGACTGGCTGCGCTGGGTGGTGGAGTGCACGCCGCTCTACCGGGGCGTCGTGCTCTGCCGGGAGCTCACGACCGGCGAGGTCTCCTGGGCGTCGGCGGTGTCGGTGGTCTACCTGGTCGTGATGGGACTGATCGGCACCCGCATCGTGGCCCGGCGTCTCGACGCGCTGCTGCTGACCTGAGGTCAGCCGGGCGCCCGCCAGTCGGCGATGCGCCAGCCGTCCTTGGTCAACTGCACCGACACCTCGGTGCGTTGCGCCGCACCGGCGGGCACCGTGCGACGACCGGTCGCCAGTTGCACCTGGTAGGCGCTGCGGTCGATCACGGCCGTCACGTGCGCGGTGTCGCCGCCGGTCGGCCGCACCGTCGCCGAACGCACCCGGAAGGCCAGCCCCGAATACTTCGCCCCGGCCGCGGCGGCCTTGCCCAGGTCGGTCCGATCACGTTGCGCGGCAACCGAACCCGGGACGAGGGCAGCATCCAGCCGATCCTGGTCACCGCTCCCCCACGCGGCCGCGCGGGCGTCGGCAAGGGCCTGCACGACCGCCACCGGGTCGTCGCCGAGACCTGCCGGCACGGCCGTGGGTGACGGTGTGGTGCGAGGCGACGACGGCGACTTCGGTGGCGACTTCGACAGCGGCCCCGAGACCTTTCGCGAGGAGGCCGCCGAGGGTGCCGCAGTCGCCGGACCCGGCCCGGCGATCCGGTCCGGAGCGCTCGACGTCCGCGGCACCCCGAAGAAGAGCACCGCACCGGCCACGCCGAGCACCCCGGCCGCGGCGAGCGACCAGCGCCCGCCCGGCAGGCGGCGGCCGGTGCGGCGCCTGGGCCCGCTGCTGCGCCGCCGGTCCCGGCGCGGGTGCTCGGCGGCCTCCTCGTGCGCCGCCTCCGCGCGGATCCGGCGGGTGAGTGACTCCGCAGGGTCTTGATCGGCGCCCGCGGAGGCTGCGCGGCGGCCGGGCGAGCCGTGCACGGGAGCAGGCTCCGGGTCGGCGCACCCCCACAGCGACAGGGCGAACTCCCCCGGCAACGGTCTGGCCGAATCCGTATGTGCCAGAGCGGCATTGACCAGGTCGCGCAACTGCTCCGGCACCTCGGGAGCCAGGGTCGCGAGGTCGGCCCGCAGTGCCGCCGGCTCCGGCGGCGCGCCGGTCAGGGCGCGCCAGGCGATCGCACCGAGCGAGTAGACGTCCGATGCCGGCGTGACCGCGCCGCCGGCGAGCACCTCGGGAGCGGCCCATGCCTCGGTCGCCCACACCTCGTCACCGGTGTGTCCCGCGAGCCGCGACATACCGAGATCGCCGATGAGCGGTTTGCCCTCGCCGGTGAGCAGGATGTTGCCCGGGCTGAGGTCGCCGTGCACCAGCCCGAGCCCGTGCAGGTCGTGCAGAGCGCGCGCGACCGGGCACAACACGGTCACGAGCTCGCCCGGTGTGAGCACCCCACGACGGGCCAGCGTCTCGGCCAGGGATCCGCCCTCGGCCAGCTCCATCACCAGCCCGAGACCCGGTGGCTCGGTGGCCGCGTCGAGCACGACGTCCACGAGCCGCACGACGTGCGCGTGGCGGATCGACTCCAGGACCGCGATCTCGTAGTCGAGCTGCCCGGCGTCGGCGGCGAGCACCTTCGCCGCCAAGCGCACCCCGTCGCCGGACCGCACCGTCCAGACCGTGCCCGTCGCACCACGGCCGATCGGACCGACCACCTCGTAGCCGGGCAGGATCGGTTGGGACAGCCTTGCGGCCCAGTCGGATTCACCGGAAACATCCACCGCTCCACGGTGGCACCCCGACGGCTGCGCCCGCAGAAGTTGTCCACAGGCACCCGGTCATTAGGGTGGTGCGGGTGAGCGACGACCTCATCTCCACCCAGCAGGCGGCCGACCTGCTCGGGGTGCGGGTGGCCACCGTCTACTCCTACGTCAGCCGCGGCCTCCTCGACCGCGTCGACGACGGGCGATCACGCCACGACGGGTCGCGTTTCGCCCGCGACCAGGTGACCCGGCTCGCGGCCCGGCACCACCGGCCCCGACGCGGCGTCTTCGAACTCACCGTCGAGACGGCCGTGACCAGTCTCGACCCCGCAGGGCGGCTGCTCTTCCGCGGACACGACGCCGGCGAGCTCGCGGAGTGCTCGACCTTCGAAGAAGTCGCCGAAATCGTCTGGGGTGCAACGGATCCACCGCAGACCTGGCCCACCGGCACCCCCGCCCCGATCGCGTATGACGCAGCAACGCGCACCGACCGCATCCGCCTCGCGATCGAGCACGCCGCGGCCACCGACCCCGAACGAACGGACCTCTGCGCGCACCACTTCTGCACGGCCGGGCGCCGGGCGATCGCCGCGGCGGTCGCCACGCTGGCAGCGTCCGCCGTCCCCGCCGCGTCGGTTGCCGCAGGCCTCTGGGCCGGGCTGAGCGACCGACCTCCGGTCGACGCCGAGTTGCGGGCGCTCGACACGGCATTGGGGCTGATGGCCGACCACGAGCTCGCCAGCTCGACCCTCGCGGCGCGAGCAGCGGCGAGCACCGGGGCAGATCCCTACCTGGTGATGCTCGCCGGGGCGTCGGCCTTCGAGGGTCCGCGTCACGGGCAGGCGTCGGCCGCGGCATACGACCTGCTGGTCGGCGCGCTCGACGGTGGAGCCGAAATCCCAGACAGTCCAGCGGGATTCGGGCACTCCATCTACACCGGCACCGACCCGCGGTTCGACGTGCTGCGTGTCGCCGTCGGCCGCTTCGCACCGGAAGTCGTCGAGGTGGTCGACGAACTCGCCGTGCGCGTGGCGCGACGCGACGGACGCGCCGCCAACGTCGACCTCGGCCTGGCGGCACTCACCGTCGGCGCCGGCCTGCCGCGGGACGCCGGTGCGGTGATCTTCCTGATCTCCCGGCTCGCCGGGTTCGTCGCACACGGCATCGAGGAGCAGGGACACCCGCTGCGCTTCCGGCCGCGTGCGACCTACACCGGGCGGGCCGAGACCGCGTCGGGCAGCGGACCGACGTAGCGCGAGCCCGGGCGGATGATCTTGCGATCGTGACTCTGCTCCAGCACGTGCGCGGTCCACCCGACGACCCGGCTGCAAGCGAAAGTCGGGGTGAACATCTCGCGCGGGACACCGCACGCGTCCATCACGACGCCGGCGTAATACTCGACGTTGGCCCGCAACGGGCGATCCGGCTTCGCCTCGTCCAGCACCTTGACCACCTCGGACTCGGCCGCGACCGCGAGCTCCGCCGTCGGACCGCCGAGCTCAATCGCGGTCTCCTTCAACAGTTCCGAGCGCGGATCGACCCCACGGTAGATGGCGTGACCGAATCCCATCACGCGCTGACCGGCGGCGAGCTGCGCGCGCGCCCAGCCCTCGGCGCGCTCCACCGATCCGATCTCGTCCAGGGCGTCCAAAGCCCTGCTCGGGGCGCCGCCGTGCAGCGGGCCGGCCAGCGCACCCACCCCCGCGACGAGACACGACGTGAGGTCGGTGCCGGTGGACGCCACCGTCCGGGCGGTGAAGGTCGAGTTGTTGAAGCCGTGGTCGATGGTGAGCACGAGATAGCGACTGAGCGCGGCGACGTGTCGCGCGCTCGGGGTGCTGCCGGTCAGCATCGCGAGATAGCTTCCGACATAACCGAGTTCGGGCCGCGGAGCGGCTGGTTCGCGACCGTTCGCCAGCGCGTGCGCCGCGGTCACCAGCCACGGCACCACGGCTGCCGTGCGCAGGGCGGCGCGCTGCTTGGTCTGCTCGTCGCTGTCCCAGAGCGGCCGGTCGTCGGTGAGCGCGCCGTATGCCGAGAGCGCCGTCCGCAGGGTGACCAGCGGATCGGCACCCCCGCTCGCTCGCATGACAGCGATCAACCGCTCCCGCAATTGCGCTGGTATGACGAGAGCTTCGGCCACCTCGGCCGCCCACGCAGCGCGCCGCTCCCCCTCGGGAAGCTCCCCGTGCAGCATCAGGTGCCAGACGTCCTCGAAGGTCCGCTCGCGCGCGAGGCCGGTGGCGTCGTGCTGCCGGTAGTGGAAGAACCCCTCGGCGCCGCGCACGTCGCCGATCTCGGTCTGCGCGACGATGACGCCGGCCAATCCCGGTGGCGTGACGATGGGTTCGGTGGTTGCTGATGTGGTCATGCCCGCAGCGTGCGACCGTGCGCCGGGACCGGTCAATCTTGACGGTGTCGACATACCCGACGTACCCGGCATACCCGACCTACCCGGCACACCCGCCGTGGTCACACCCGACGCGAGGCCACCCGCGAAATCCGGTTGCCGTGCGTCCGCCGGCCGACCTAATCTCGCCGCACGGCGATGACGGGAGTGACGCCCCCGAGCCGATCGCACGACAAGAGGCCGCGGCATTCGCCGCGGCGAAGGTGTGGTGGCACCGCGACGTTGGCCCCATCGCCCACACCTGCCGGGGAGTTGATTCTTGCCGGAGGTGAAAGCAGTGCAACAACGCATCCTGGCCGCAGAGCTGGCGGCGACCCCCATCGGATCCGAGGTCTCCCTCGCCGGGTGGATGCATCGTCGCAGACAGTTGTCGGGCGTGAGTTTCCTTGTGTTGCGGGACCGTTCGGGTCTCGCGCAAGTCGTGGTGAAGGACGGCGGTCTCCGCGCGGCGGTGGCGGCGCTGGGTGAGGAGTCGGTCGTCACGGTCCACGGCATGCTGACCGCCAGCCCGGCAGCGCCGGGCGGCCTCGAGGTGGTTGGCACCCGGCTCGCACCAATCACCGAGCCCGCGCTCACCCCGCCGGTGCAGCTCTGGCGGCCCTCGCCGCAGGAAGGACTGCCGACCCGCCTCGACCATGCCGCTGTGGCCCTACGCCACCCCCGCAGCCGGGCATCCTGGCAGCTCGCGGCAGCGTCGGTCCACGGTTTCCGCACCACGCTCGAGAGTGCGGGGTTCACCGAGATCGCCACGCCGAAGCTGGTCGGCATGGCGACCGAGTCCGGCGCCAACGTCTTCGAGCTCGACTACTTCGGTCGAGCGGCCTACCTGGCGCAGTCTCCGCAGCTCTACAAACAGATGCTCGTGGGTGTCTTCGAGCGGGTCTTCGAGGTCGGCCCGGTGTTTCGTGCCGAGCCGCACGACACCGTGCGTCACTTGGCCCAATACACCTCTCTCGACGTCGAATTCGGCTTCATCGACTACCACCACGACGTGATCGCGATGTTCCGGGCCGTGCTCGCCGGCATGCTCAGGTCTGTCCGGGAGCGCGCCGCCGACGCGGTGGAGTTGCTCGGCGTCGACGTCCCGCAGGTGCCGGAAGCGTTGCCCGTCATACATTTTCGGGACGCGTTGCGACGTGTCGGGGCCGCGGAGGACGAGCCCGACCTGGAGCCCGCGCACGAGCGCGCGCTCGGGGCGTGGGCCAAGGAGGAGCACGGGTCGGACTTTCTCGTGGTGGAGGGTTACCCGATGGCGAAGCGGCCGTTCTACACCCATCCACAACCGGACGACCCACGATGGTCGAACAGCTTCGACGTGCTCTTCCGTGGGCTGGAGCTGAGCACCGGCGGGCAGCGGCTGCATCGACCGGCGGACTACCGCGCTGCGCTGGCGACCAATGGCCAGTCGGCAGAGGCGTTTTCGGCATACCTCGAGGCGTTCGACCACGGTATGCCGCCGCACGGCGGCTTCGCGATCGGGCTGGAGCGCTGGGTGGCGCGGCTCACCGGCGCGGCGAACGTCCGGGAAGTCACGCTCTTCCCGCGCGACCTGCACCGGATCACGCCGTAGGACCGTAAGGATCGGGAGGCGCGTCAGGCGAGGATGTCGGGCAGCCGCTTCTCGACGAACGGCAGCACCTCGCGCACGGTCACGTCGCGGCCGAGCTCCTCGGTCAGCGACGTGACCCCCGCGTCGGGGATGCCGCACGGGACGATCACCTGCGACCACGACAGATCGCAGTCGCAGTTGAGGGCGAAACCGTGCATCGTCACGTCCCGGCTGACCCGGATGCCGATCGCGCCGATCTTGCGCTCCTGCTTGCCGCCGCCGGCCGGCAGCCAGACGCCGCTGCGCCCCTCGACCCGGGTCGTCTCCAGCCCGAGGTCGCCGCAGACGTCGATCATCAACTGTTCCAGCCGGCGCACGTGCCCGACCACGTCGACCGGGTCGGGCAGGTGCACGATCGGATAACCGGTCAGCTGGCCCGGACCGTGCCAGGTGATCTTGCCGCCGCGGTCGACGTCGATGACCGGGGTGCCGTCGAACGGCCGCTCGTGCGGCGCGGTGCGCTTGCCCGCCGTATAGACCCGCTGGTGCTCCAGCAGGAGGGTCGTGTCCGGCCGCTCACCCGCCACCACGGCCGCGTGCACCTGCCGTTGCAGGTCCCACGCGGCCTGGTAGTCCACGAAGTCAGGGTCGAAGCCGACGTGCTCGATGCGCATGCAATCACCGTACGCCGGTGATCCGGCGCCTCGCACTCAGCACTCGATCACATTCACCGCCAGTCCGCCACGGGCCGTCTCCTTGTACTTCACCGACATGTCGCGGCCGGTGTCGCGCATGGTCTTGATCGCCTTGTCGAGGCTGACCGTGTGCACCCCGCTGCCGACGACCGCTAGGCGGGCGGCGTTGATCGCCTTCACGCTGGCGATCGCGTTGCGCTCGATGCACGGGATCTGCACGAGTCCGCCGACCGGGTCGCAGGTCAGGCCGAGGTTGTGCTCGATGCCGATCTCCGCGGCGTTCTCGACCTGGGTGGGGGTGCCGCCCATCACCTCGGCCAGTCCGCCGGCGGCCATCGCGCAGGCCGATCCGACTTCACCCTGGCAGCCGACCTCGGCGCCGGAGATCGACGCGTTCTCCTTGAAGAGGATGCCGATTGCCGCTGCTGCCAACAGGAATCGGACGATGCCGTCGTCGTTCGCGCCCTCGACGAAGTTGACGTAGTAGTGCAGCACGGCCGGGATGATGCCGGCTGCGCCGTTGGTCGGTGCGGTGACCACGCGACCGCCGGAGGCGTTCTCCTCGTTGACCGCGAGGGCGTAGAGGTTGACCCAATCCATCACCTTCAGCGGGTCGTCGCGCAGTGCGCCCTTGGTCAGCTCCCGGTGAAGCTCGGGAGCACGACGCGGCACCCGCAGACCACCCGGCAGCACGCCTTCGTGCCCGATGCCGTTGCGCACACACTGCGCCATGACCTCCCAGAGCGCGAGCAGGTCGGCCCGCACCTGCTCCTCACTGCGCCATGAGAGTTCGTTGCGCAGCATCACCTGCCCGACACTCAGCCCCTCGCGCCGGCAGATCTCCAGCAGTTGCGCCCCGGTCGAGAACGGGAACTCCACCTCGGTGTCGTCGAGCACCACCCGGTCGGCGCCGGTCGCCTCCTCGTCGACGACGAAGCCGCCGCCGACCGAGTAGTAGACGTGGCTCGCGACCAGGTCGCCGCCCCCGTCATACGCATCGAACTGCATGCCGTTGGGGTGCGCCGGCAACGACTTGCGCCGGTGCAGCACGAGGTCGGCGTCGGGGTCCCAGGCGATCTCGTGGGTCCCGCCCAATCGCAACGTATGACGGGTGCGCGCCTCCGCGACACGCGCGTCTGCGGCGTCGGTGTCGACGGTCTCCGGCTGCTCGCCCTCCAGCCCGAGCACGACCGCCTTGTCGGAGCCGTGCCCGTGGCCGGTCGCGCCGAGCGAACCGAAGAGCTGTGCCTTCACCCGGGTCACGGAAGCGAGCTTGCCGGCGTCGGTCAGGCCGTCGACGAAGGTCTTGGCGGCCCGCATGGGACCGACGGTGTGGGAGGACGACGGCCCGATGCCGACGGAATACAGATCGAACGCGCTCAACGCCATACCCAAAGCATAATCACCGGCCCACTCAAGCAACGAAATCCGTGGTCGAATGGTTGATTACCGTCACAACTCGTGGCAATATGCAGACATGGCCGAGCAAAATCGCACTTCTTCCCGCCCGGCGCTCGACGACGTCTCCAAGGCGATCATCGGCCACCTGCAGTCCGACGGTCGCGCCGCCTACTCGGCGATCGCCCGCGAGATCGGCCTGTCCGAGGCGGCCGTGCGCCAGCGGGTGCAGCGGTTGCTCGACTCCGACGTGCTGCAGATCGTCGCGGTCACCGATCCGGCACAGGTCGGCTTCGACCGGCAGGCCATGATCGGCCTGACCGTGCACGGCGATCTCGGCAGCGTGCAGGTGGCACTCAACGAGATGCCCGAGGTCGCCTACATCGTGCTCACCGCGGGCCGGTTCGACATCCTCGTCGAGGTCGTCTGCGTCGACGACGACCACCTGCTCGATCTGCTCACCGCCAAGATCCGGGCGATCCCCGGTGTCGCCGACACCGAGACCTTCGTCTACCTCAAACTCGCCAAACAACGCTACGACTGGGGAACGAGATGACAACAACCACAGCGCAATCCGCCGATCTGACTCCCGCGGGCACGCCGCGCCAGGAGGCCGCACGGGACCACCTCTGGGGCCACTTCACCCGGCAGTCGGTCTACGAGCCGGTCGACCAGGGAGGCCTCGGCGCCAACATCCCGCTGATCACCCGCGGCGAGGGTGCCTACATCTTCGACGACGCCGGCAAGAAGTACCTCGACGGCCTCTCCGGCCTGTTCACCGTGCAGGTCGGTCACGGGCGCGAGGAACTCGCCGAGGCGGCCGCCAAGCAGGCCAAGGAGCTGGCGTTCTTCCCCATCTGGTCGTACGCCCACAAGCCGGCGATCGACCTCGCGGAGCGGCTCGCGTCATACGCCCCGGGTGACCTCAACCGGGTCTTCTTCACCACTGGCGGCGGCGAGGCCGTCGAGTCGGCGTGGAAGCTCGCCAAGCAGTACTACAAGCTGGTCGGCAAGCCCACCAAGCACAAGGTGATCAGCCGCGCGATCGCCTACCACGGCACCCCGCAGGGCGCCCTGTCGATCACCGGGCTGCCGCCGCTCAAGGAGATGTTCGAGCCGTTGGTGCCGGGCGCGTTCAAGGTGCCCAACACCAACATCTACCGGGCGGCTCCCGAATTCCGTGACGACCCCAAGGCTTTCGGCCGCTGGGCCGCTGACCGCATCGCCGAGGCGATCGAGTTCGAGGGCCCCGACACGGTCGCCGCGGTCTTCCTCGAGCCGGTGCAGAACGCCGGCGGCTGCTTCCCGCCGCCGCCCGGATACTTCGAGCGGGTGCGCGAGATCTGCGACGAGTACGACGTGCTGCTGGTCTCCGACGAGACGATCTGCGCGTTCGGCCGCATCGGCGAGATCTTCGCCTGCAACGACTTCGGCTACATCCCGGACATCATCACCTGCGCCAAGGGGATGACCTCCGGCTACTCCCCGATCGGCGCGATGATCGCGAGCGACCGGCTGTTCGAGCCGTTCCGGCACGGCACGACGTCCTTCCCGCACGGCTACACCTTCGGCGGGCACCCGGTGTCGGCCGCGGTCGCGATGGCCAACCTCGACATCTTCGAGCGCGAGGGCCTGGTGCAGCACGTGCACGAGAACGCCCCGAAGTTCCGCGCGTCGCTGGAGAAGCTGCAGGACCTGCCGATCGTCGGCGACGTCCGCGGCGAGGGCTACTTCTACGGCATCGAGCTGGTCAAGGACAAGGAGACCCGCGAGACGTTCAACGACGACGAGTCCGAGCGCATGCTGCGCGGCTTCCTCTCCAAGGCGTTGTATGACGCGGGCCTCTACTGCCGCGCCGACGATCGCGGCGACCCTGTCGTCCAGTTGGCGCCGCCGCTGATCATCGGCCAGCCGGAGTTCGACGAGATCGAGCAGAAGCTGCGCGGCGTGCTGACCGAAGCGTGGTCGATGCTCTGATCGGTCGGGCTCTGATCGGTGATGCTCTGATCGGTCGCTGAGCCGGCCGCTCTGGTTCACTGACCCGCGTGGAGCCACTTCCGAAATACTGGATCGCCGCGCGCAAGGGCAGCCAGACGGCCTGGGGCTGGTCCAGCCGGTCGCTCGACGACGCTCGCGCCGTCGGGTACGACCGGCTGGCCCGTCTCCTGGCCGCGGTGCACGACGGCACGATCAAGGGCTCCTACGGCTGGGCGCCACCGCGCGAGCTGACCCTGCACGAGGAGTACGACGGGGCCGGCGTGCTGATCGGCGTGGTGTCGCGCAACCGCTACGGCGCCGACGTGCTCAACACCGACCATTTCCTGGTGGCCGACATCGACGTGCAGCAGTCGGTCGCACAGCACGGCCGCCGGCTGCTGCGGCGTGCGTTCGGGCGCGCCGAGGAGACTGCTGACGGTCCGAAAGCGTTGGCACTGCACCGGATTGGTGAGTTCGCGTCAGCGCATCCGTCGGTCGGGGTGCGGGTCTACGAGACGTTCGGAGGCTTCCGGGCGATCCTCACCGGCACGGGCCTGCCGCCCGACTCCCCCGGCGCCGCCGCGCTCTTCGAGGAGCTGGCGACCGACCGGGTGTACGCCCGGCTGTGCCGGAAATATCAGACCTGCCGGGCGCGGCTCACGCCGAAGCCGTGGCGCACCGGATTGCGTGCGTCCGCGCCGGCCTGGCCAGCGGAGGACGCGTCCGCCGCAGAGCAGTGGGTCGGCTGGCTGCGGGACTACCAGGGCGCCTCCGCGCGCTACGCGACCTGCCGCCTGGTCGAGACGTTCGGCCCACCGCCGCGCCCGGCCGAACAACGCCTGATCGACCTGCACGACCGGGTGTCGCGAGCCGCCGAAACCGCGTTACCTCTCGCCTGAGCGGCCGTCCTGCTACTACATTCGTAGACATGACTGAGCGTGACTACGACATCGTCATGTTCGGTGCCACCGGCTTCGTCGGCCGGCTGACCGCCGAACACCTGGCGAAATTCGCACCCGAGGGCACCCGCATCGCCCTCGCCGGACGGGACCGCGCCAAGGTCGAAGCCGTGCGCGGCGCACTTCCCGGCACAGCGGCCGACTGGCCTGTCGTTGTTGCAGACTCGAGCAACCCGGCGTCACTGCGCGCACTGGCGGAGAGCACCCGCGTGGTGATCAGCACGGTCGGCCCCTACGCCAAGTACGGCCTTCCGCTCGTCGACGCCTGCGCCACCGCCGGCACCGACTACGTCGACCTGACCGGCGAGGTGCTCTTCGTGCGCGAGTCGATCGACAAGTTCCAGGACGAGGCCAACCGCACCGGCGCCCGCATCGTGCACTCGTGCGGATTCGACTCGGTGCCCTCCGATCTCGGTGTGCTGGTGCTCGCCGAAGCCGCCCGCGCGGACGACGCCGGTGAGCTCGGTGACACCACCCTGCACATGGCGATGAAGGGCGGTGCGAGTGGCGGCACCGTCGCCTCCGCGATCAACCAGCTGGACGAGGTGCGTGGCGACAAGGCGAAGCGGAAGGTCGCGACCGACAAGTTCTCGCTCAGCCCGGACCGCGCGGCCGAGCCCAGCGGCGAATGGCGGGACTCGGTCGCGGTGCGGCACTCCCCCGAAATCGACGCGTGGACAGCGCCTTTCGTGATGGCGACGTTCAACACGCGGATCGTCCGCCGGAGCAACGCGCTGCTCGGGCACGCCTACGGCAGGAGCTTCCGCTACCGCGAGGTGCAGCGCACCGGCAAGGGGATCGCGGGCCGTCTGGCGGCGATCGCCATCGCGGGTGGTCTCGGCATCGGCTTCGGCGCCTTGAACCTCAAGCCGATCCGCCCCCTCGTCGAGCGGGTTGTGCCGTCCCCCGGCGAGGGTCCGGACGCACAGGCCCGGGCCGCGGGGTGGTTCAAGGCAGAGGTGCGCAGCACGACGACGACCGGCGCGCCATACCGCAGCATCGTTGCGGCGCAAGGCGATCCGGGCTATGCCGCGACTGCTGTCATGCTCGGCGAGAGTGCCCTGAGTCTCGCGCTGCAGCGCGACGAGTGCCCGCTCCCGCCGGGACTGAACGGCGGCGTGCTCACTCCGGCGACAGCGCTCGGCAACGTGCTCGCCGACCGTCTCCGGGCGCGCGGCTTCACCGTCGAGGCCGGCAGATCGGCCTGACCGCAGCGGACAGTTCTCGTCCGCACGAGTCTCTACGCTTGGCCGTATGACGACGCCGCGCGACTTCATCGCCCGCCTGCGCCTGGTCGCACAGCGCCTCGTCGGGCCCGCCGCCGACACACCGGCGGATGCGATGCGGTGGATGACCTGCTCCCAGGCCCAGGACTTCCGTGCCGCCCGCTCGGCGGTCGCCCTGCGCGCCGGCACCTCGGTCGCGGAGGTCGAACACGCTGTGAACGCAGGCGAACTCGTGCGTTCATGGCCCATGCGCGGGACGCTGCACCTCGTCGCTGCGGAGGACCTCGCGTGGATGCTGTCGCTCAATCGCGACTCGATGCTGAGGGTCCGCAGGCGGCGTCACGAGGAGCTCGACATCGGGCAACGCGACATTGCGCACGCCACGGAGGTGGCCGTCGCGGCGCTGCAGGGAGGCGGTCGGCTGGACCGGGCCGGGCTGTTCGCACTCTGGCAGCAGCATGGCATCGCGACCGACGGGCAGCGCGGCATACATCTGGTGCAGGCGTTGGCGCTGGATGCCGTCATCGTGCTCGGGCCGATGTCGGGCAAGCAGCAGTGTTTCGTGCTGTTCGACGAATGGATTCCGTTGAGCCGCAAGCTGACTCGTGAGCAGGCCGTCGCGGAGTGGGCTGGTCGCTACTTCCGATCACACGGCCCGGCGACGGTTGCGGACTTCCGCTGGTGGAGCGGCCTGCTGCAGCGCGACCTGTCGCCGGTGTGGGACGAGGTGCGTGCCACGCTCGCCGAGGTCACCGCCCGCGACACGACGTACTTTCTCGACCCGGCGACGCTCGACGCCTGGGACGCACTCAGCGCGGCGACTCAGCGGCCGCTGCTCACGCCGGCCTTCGACGAGATCCTGCTCGGGTATGCCGACCGCTCCCCCACCCTGCCGCCATCCGCCGCCGGCCAGGTCGTGCCGGGCGGCAACGGCGTCTTCCGGCCGGTGCTGATCGACGGCGGGCGGGCAGTCGCGACTTGGCAGAAACCGGCGAAAGACGTTGGGGATGTGAGTGTCTCGCCGCTCGGTGGCCCGCTTACCGCTCGCGCGACGCGTGCGCTGCCCGGGTTGACCAGGCGCTATCCGTTTGCGTGAGTGGGTGTGACGTCGCAGTGCCCACGCCGCGGGACAGGCCAGCGTGCGCCGCTGGCCGACGTGCCGACCGCGGAGCGGCGTGCCGGCCCATGGCCGCGGGGCGAGGGACCGCCCTCGCGGCCTCACTCCGCTTCGCTCCGCTAGCGCTCCGCTTCGCTTCATAGGGCCGCTCACGCGGCCCCTCGCCCCGCTCAGTGATCTCGCCACTCACCTGATCGTGCTCCGTCTGCAAACTCCCGTGGTGATGGTCGAGTAGGGTGGAGGAGCGAAGCGGGGGAGCCCGTATCGAGACCACCCAGCCCACCCGGATGCAGCCCTGGCGCTGGTCGAGTACGACGGACAGCGAAGCCGTTGGGGCTGCTTGTTGCTGGTCGAGTAGGGCGGAGGAGCGAAGCGGGGGAGCCCGTATCGAGACCCACCCACTCCACCACGCAACACCATCCCACCCGGCACCGACAACCCTGCCGAATCCCACGAATCACACTGGAAACACTGCATATTCGACCCGTCGAACCCTTCCTACATGATTCGAACAGGTGTATGGTATTGGTATGTCGAACCTGCAGCAGACCCTCACCGATCAGGTGATCGCCGCTGCCACCACGACCGAAGTGTTGGAGGCAGCACAGACGCTGCTGCGCGCAGCGTTCGACAAGACCCGCGACGACACCGCCAGCGCACGAGGCGATGCGTCGGGTCTCTCAGACGACCAACTCCTCGACCAGGTGCTGGCCACGCAGCGGGTGCAGAACTCCGCCTGGGCCACCCAAACCGTGCGCCTGGAGCAACTCGCGCGGCGTGAATACGACAAGCACCCGGAAAGCCCCGACACATGGACACCGTTAGAAGTCGGTGCCCGCCTGGGGTGGACCGACCGGCAAACCAGCCTGCGACTGACCCAAGCGGTCGAGAGCGTGCGTCACACACCGCTGCTGCTCCACCACGCCGGCACCGGCGAACTGGAGTCGCGGAAAGTGATCGCGGTCAGCGACGCCCTCGCCGACGCAATCCCAGCACCCGACACACCCGGAGCACCCAACACTGCAGAGACGGCTGATTGTCCGGCCGACCTCGCCGCGACCGTCGAGGCCGAGATCCTGGCCAGTGCCCCGGAAGCATCCACTTCGACAAAGCTGCGCCGGCGCGCGCAGCGCCTGCTGGTGCAGCACGCACCCGTCGCGTCCGACCAAGCGTCCGCGGCGCGGCGGCGGGACTGCACCAACGTGACCGTCGAACCCCATTGGGAGCCGGGCATGTCCATGCTCACCGCCGTCCTGCCGTCGTTGGACGCGGCGAAAGTCATGGCCGCGGTGAACACCCACGCCCGCCTGCTCCACCAATCAACCACCACCAGCAAGACCCTCGGCGAATGCCGCATCGACGCCCTCACCGACCTCGTGCTGTCCGATGTGCGGGTGACCACCGAGCTCGTCCTGCACGTCCCGTTCCACCCGGACACCGCCCCGTCCACCAACACGTGCCCGGGGACCGGCACTGGCGTGAGCGGGACCGAACCGCACGGCCGCCACGGGGCGACGGGGCGACGGGCACAGGCGACACGACAGGCACGGGCGTGGGCGGTGGGGTCGGCGTGCTCGACCGGCCGAACACCATCAACGACCCAGCAGCAGCCGGCGCGGCACCCGGGGCCGTCGGCGCGTGGACGGCGAAGGTGCGACCGCCCCGTCCGCCGAAGGTCATCCTCCCCGTCAACCGGAGGGTCCTCGACCTCGGCAGCTACCGCCCGATCAGTGAGGCCGAACGCCAACTCAAAGCGATGTTGTACGAAGCCGCGCTAGGCACTGACACCCGGCCACCACCCGATCCAGCGCTATCGGCGGGTGCCGTACGCACCACTGATCCCACTGATCCCCGGCGAGCCGGTGGTCGAGCGCGTCTGCCCGACAAACTTCCCGCGCCCGCAGCAGACCCGGTGCGTTACCGGCTCGGCGACGTCCAGGTCCCGGGTGTCGGTGTCATCCCCGCCACCGTGATCCGTGAACTCACCAGTCTGCTCGGCACCAAGTTCACCCGTGCCCTGGTCAATGCGGAGACCGGCACGGTGGCCGAAACGGCCAACCAGACGTACACGCCTGGCGCCCGGTTGGCGCGGTTCGTGCGAGCCCGCGACCAGCACTGCAGGTTCCCAGGCTGCACCCGACCCGCAAGGCTCACCGACCTCGACCACGTCACCCCGCATCCGGACGGGCCCACCGCAGCCCACAACCTGCAATGCCTGTGCCGGCACCACCACCGCGCCAAACACGAAGCCGGCTGGACCGTCACCATGAGCGCCGACGGCGTCTGCACCTGGACCAGCCCCGCCGGGCACGTCTACACCACCCGACCCGCCGACTGAAGGACAGCTGATCTCGATACGGCCTCGCCTAGCGGCTCGGCCTACTCGATCAGCGTGAGAAAACGGCTCGGGCTATTCGATCAGCGTGAGGAAACGGCTCGGCCTACTCGATCAACATGGAAGCGGCTCGGGCTACTCGATCAGCGTGAGGAAACAGCTCGGCCTCAGCGCCGCACCCGATGTGGCGACCGAAACTTCCTGACACCGCAAATCCTTTGCGAACGCGGGAAACTCACCGCGTCCCCCACTCCCATGAGGGGCGGCTGAGCAGTCCCTGACCCTCGACGCGCGTCTCACCGAGATCCTTCGCGAGCACGACCTCGCAGGTCCCGTCCGTGCCAGGCGCCAGCACCTCCAGCAACGGCCCGGCGTGCGTGACCACCAGCACCTGCGAACGCTCCGACGCACGCTTGATCAACCGCCCAAGGGGCGGCAGCAGATCCGGGTGCAATGACGTCTCGGGTTCGTTGAGCACCATCAGATCCGGCGGCTCCACGGTGAGCAGCGCAGCGGCCCACAGCACGTAACGCAGCGTGCCGTCCGAGAGCTCGGCGGCACGGAGTGGACGCAGCATCCCCGGCTGGTGCAGCGCGAGGTCGAACAGCCCGTCGTGCACGACAACGTCGAGACGCGCCCCGTCGAAGGCGTCGGCGATCGCCGTCTGCAGGTCGTCGAACCCGCTCTCGTTGATCGTCTGCACGGCCGCGGCCAGGTCGGCACCGTCGTCGGCCAGCACCGGGGTGCGGGTGCCCACCTGTGGCCGGCGCGCCGGAGCCTCGGCATCGGCCCGGAAGCCGTCGTAGAAGCGCCACGACCGGATCGATCGGCGTACGGCGAACACCTCGGGCGCGACCTGCGGATCGGCATACTCGGTCAACACACTGCGGAACGGCGCGAGTCCGTCGGTGACCTCCGACCACGACCGGCCCTCGCGCGCCTCGACGAGCCCGCGGGTGCGGCGCACCGACACCGTCGCGGGCCGCATCACCGGCCCGCTGAAGATCCGCTCCCGCTTGATCTGCGGGTCACGCTGGAACGCCGTCGGCAGACCGGTCGGCGGCGGCAGGCCGAGATCGACCAGGTAGCCGAAATCGTCACTGGCGTAACCGAGTTGGAGACTCACCGGCCCTTTGCGGACGGTGCCCTGCACCGGTGCGCCACGCCGCGCACCGGACAACGACTCCGGGCCGGCCCACAACGCCGAGTGCAGTCCACCCTCCCGGGCCAGGGAGGCGATCACCCGGCCCTGCCCGCAGTCGGCCAGCAGCCGCAGCGCACGGTAGAGCGACGACTTGCCGCTGCCGTTCGCGCCGGTGACGACGGTCAGCCGGTCGAGCGGCACGATCACATCCCGAAGGGACCGGTAGCCACTGACCGCGAGCGTGGTGATCATGCGGTAAACGTAGAGGGCGTCACGGACAGCAGGTCCGTGACGCCCTCGGGGCTATCCGTCGGCCGATCGGTCAGCAGGGGCCGTGCAGGCCCAGCTGCGTGCGCACCGCGGCGGGTGCCGACCCGCAACCGACGCCGAACGTGCCGAGATCACGGACCTGCCACGTCGAGCCCGTCTTGTGCAGCACGACCTGCGCCGGGTCGGTCTGGCCGTTCGTGGGAGTGACCGTCGCGGCCGCCCAGCTCGGGTCGCTCGCGGCAAAGGTGATGCCGCCGACGGTGACGTTGTCGGCGGACACCGCACCGAGCAGGCTGCTGCGGCGCACCGCGTCGGTGATCTGCTGGTTCGTGGAGGGTGCAGCGACCTTCGGCGCGGCAACCTTGGGTGCAGCAACTGTGGGTGCGGCAACCTTGGGGGCGGCAGCCTTGGGGGCGGCAGCCTTGGGTGCGGCAGCCTTGGGCGCAGCAACCTGCGGTGCAGCGACCTTCGGCGCGGCCAGCTGCGGGGCAGCCTGTGCAGCCGCCGGCAGCGCAACGGCCTGCGGCACTTCCACCTTCGGCGCCGACGATCGGGAGAGCGCACCCGACGCCTCGGCGGGCGCCACCGCGGCGGCAGCACCCGCTGCGAGCACGGCGGAGGTGGCGATGGTGACGATTGCTGTGCGCTTCATGAACGAATCAATCCTTCCCGCGACCTCGTCGGTCGCGATCCCCGAGTGTCGCCGGACGCGTTTGCGCCCGACACGTCCATGACGGCCAAGCTACGACTCTGGTTGTCACGATCAACCCCCTGTAACCCGATCGTGACCGCAGATGGGCTTGAATCGGCACATGCCCGCCAAGGAGATCAAAACCGTCGAGGAGTTGCGCGCGCTGCTGCAGGCCGGTCGGCCGCTCGATCACGTGCGGCTGCAGGACCTCGACCTGACCGAGGTCGAGCCCCAGTTGCTGCAGGTGGAGACCTTCTCGGGGCTGGTGGTCATGGGCGGCCGGGTGTCGTCCCGGCTCGACCAGCGCCTGCGGCTGCACGGTGCGCTCGTCTTCCCCACCGACCCCGAGGTGCCGTTCGACCCGTGGAGCGCGCGGCTCTACCGCCCGGTGGAGCTGTATGCCGGGCTGCGCGCAGGCGGCTACCCGAAGACCCCCGACTCGCGCACCTACCAGTGGGCACTGGCTCCCGAGACGCAGCGGGACGCCTACGCGACACTCCTGCGGGCGGTGCACGACGACAGCGTCACCGACGCGCTCTTCGAACTCGTCGACGGCCGCTCCGTCGTGGGCGTGATGGGCGGCCACGCGCTCGAGCGCGGCACCACCCCGTATGCCGATGCCGCGCGCCTCGGTCACCGCCTCGCACAGACCGGCCGGGTCGTCACCACCGGCGGCGGCCCTGGAGCCATGGAAGCGGCGAATCTTGGTGCCTTCACTGAGGATTCGGCCGCGCTGGACGATGCGCTCGCCGAGCTTGCGGCCGTGCCGACCTTCCGCCCGAGCATCGACGACTGGGCGACGATCGCACTGGCCGTGCGGGAGCAACTCGTCGGCACCGCTCCGCCGACGCGGCTGCGCAGTCTCGGCATACCGACGTGGTTCTACGGTCACGAGCCGCCGAACGTCTTCGTCGACTGGGTGGCGAAATACTTCAGCAACGCCCTGCGCGAGGACCTGCTGCTGCGGGTCTGCGGCTCCGGCATCGTGGTGCTGCCGGGAGCGGCCGGCACCGTGCAGGAGATCTTCCAGATCGTCACCCCGCTCTACTACGCCGCACCCGGCACGCCGTTGCCGCCGCTGGTGCTGGTCGACCGGACCTACTGGACCGAGACGATCCCGGTCTGGCCCGCGCTGCAGGCCCTCGGCCGAGACCGGCCGATGGCGGAGGCGGTCAGCCTGGTGGACGACATTTCGCAGGCAGGAGACGCGCTGCTCGCCGCAACTACCTAAGGTGATCCCGTGCAGCGTCCCGTGTCCGAGTTCAGTCCGTTCACCACCACGGTGCTGCGCGCCGCCGACCGGCGGCTCCGCGCCTGCGAGCGTGGCGACGCAATGACGCGCTACGCCGCCTGCCGCGCCGCCCTCTGCGCGCTGGCGTCGGTGGACACCTTCTACATCGGGCACTACCTCGGGCCGACGACGCTGTCGATCCCCTACTGCGTGGACAACAAGCAGTTCCTCAGCGCCGACGTCCAGCAGTTCGGGCCGCACGGGATGTCGGCATACATCCTCACCGGCAAGGTCTACCGCTGGGCGGTCGACGACGGCCACCGGGTGCGCCTCGGCTGGGACGTCGGCGAGCACGCCGTCCGGGACGCCCTCGTGGTGCCGCTGCGCCGCAGCGACCGCGACGAGGTGATCGGCATGATGGCCGTCGAGAGCACGACGGCCGGGGCCTTCGACGACGACTTCGCGCGCGCGATGGAGTGGCTCGCGCGTGCGCTGGTGTGGGAGATGAACCAGGACCGCGAGTTTGCCGAGGACCTAGGCCTCTACGAGCTCTACCCGGAGCTCGACAGCAAGCAGCCCCGCAACGAGCTCGAGCAGTTCCGTTTGCTCTCAGGGGAATTGGAGCGCCTTCGCCTCAGCCTGCAACAGCTCGAGCTGCCGCAGTCGGAGGAGTTCGCCCAGCAACGTCGCGTGCTCGACGACGCCCGTGAGGCCGGCGAGCGCCTGCACCTGCTCCTCGTCGACGGACACCGCGCGAGTGCCGGCGAGCGCCCCGTCGCCGACCCGGAGTCGGCGCTGACCACCCGCGAACTCGAGATCGCCACCCTGATCGCGGCCGACGGGCTGAGCAATCGCCAGCTCGCGACCCGGCTGTTCATCTCGGAGAAGACCGTCAAGGTGCACGTCGGCAACGTGCTGCGCAAGCTCGGCATCTCCCAGCGCTCGGCGATCCCGTTCGTGCTGCGCCAGGTGCACCCGTCACGCGACGTGTGAGGCGTCGGCGGCCACCGGGCCGACGACGGTGCCGCGATGGCGGCGACGCCACGCCGCGAGCACCGCACGCCGCAACCAGGCGCAGCCGATCAGGATCGCGATCGCGACCACGCCGTCGAGCCACCAGTGGTTCGCGGTGGCCACCACGACGAAGACCGTGACCGCGAAGTGCAGTGGCCCGAGCACGCGCCACGGCGACGTGCTCACCTGCCAGGCATACCAGCCGACCACCGCCGCGAAGAGCACGTGCACCGACGGCATCGCGCCGAAGTTGTCGACCGAGAAGCCCGCGTTGTAGACCGACTGGCCGTAGAGCTCGGCGGTGTCGACATACCCGGGCAGCAGCCGTGGCGGAGCCACCGGGAAGAACTGCACGACGAAGCACCCGAGCGTGCTCAGCGCCAGCACGGTGCGCACCTCCGGGTAGCGGCGGTGATGCCGGAAATACAGCCACACCAGGAAGATTCCCATCACGGTGAAGTGCATAGAGGCGTAGTAGACGTTCGCCAGCCGCACCAGTCCGGAGTGCCCGAGGATCAGGTCCTGCACCGTGCGCTCGTTCGGCAGGAAGAGGTCGGACTGCACGCGCGCGATCCATTCGGCACGGCCGATCGCGTCGCCTCCGGCGTCGGAGGTCACCTGCTGCAGCACCTGCCAGATCGCGAACAACCAGGCCACGATCGCCGCCTCCCGGCTGAACGTCGCGAGCCCCGGACGGCGTCGTCGCAGCAGCAGCCACACCGCCGCGAGCAGGCAGCCGACCACCAGCGCCTGACGCCAGGTCAGCATGAGGTTGGGCAACGAGCTCAAGGACGGCCTCGGACGCGTCGGGTCAGGCCGTCGAGGCGGCCAGTTGACCGCAGGCGCCGTCGATGTCGGAGCCGCGGGTGTCGCGAATGGTCGTCGGTATGCCGTGCGCGCGCAGCCGCTCCACGAACTGCTGCTCGACGCCCTTGCGGGACGCCGTCCACTTCGAACCCGGGGTCGGGTTGAGCGGGATCGGGTTGACGTGCACCCAGCCCTTGCCGCGCGCGGAGAGCTTCTCCCCCAGCAGGTCCGCCCGCCACGCCTGGTCGTTGATGTCGCGGATCAGGGCGTACTCGATCGACACCCGCCGGCCGGTCTGCTCGTAATAGCGGTATGCCGCGTCGAGCGCCTCGTCGACGGTCCACCGGGTGTTGATCGGCACCAGCTCGTTGCGCAGTTCGTCGTCCGGGGCGTGCAGCGACAGGGCCAGGGTGACCGGAATGCCTTCGGCGGCGAGCTTGTCGATCGCCGGCACCAGCCCGACGGTCGACATGGTGATGCCGCGGGCCGACATACCGAGACCGGCCGGCGGGGGGTCGGTGAGCCGGCGAATCGCGTTGACCGCCTGGCGGTAGTTGGCGAGCGCCTCGCCCATGCCCATGAAGACGACGTTCGACACCCGCAGCGGCTGCTCGCGGGACTGCTCGTCGCCGCCGGCGAGTTCGCCGGCGCGCAGCATTCGTGCGCCGGCCACCACCTGCTCGACGATCTCCGCGGTCGTCAGGTTGCGGGTCAGCCCCTCCTGGCCGGTGGCGCAGAACGGGCAGTTCATCCCGCAGCCGGCCTGGCTGGAGATGCACATGGTCACCCGGTGCGGGTAACGCATCAGCACCGACTCCACGAGCGCGCCGTCGAACAGCCGCCACACCTGCTTGATCGTGCGGCCGTCGTCGGCCTGCACCGCGCGCACCGGTGTCATCAGCCGCGGCAGCATCGCCGAGACCAGCTCGGCCCGGCCCGCGGCCGGCAGGTCGGTCATCTCGGCGGCGTCGTCGACGAAGCGCTCGAAGTAGTGCGTCGACAGCTGCTTGGCGCGGAACCCCTTGTGCCCCAACGCTTCCACCGCCTCCTTGCGGCCGGCCTCGTCGAAGTCGGCGAGGTGCTGCGGAGGCTTGCCGCGCCGCGGCGCGGTGAAGGTCAGCTCGCCCGGTTTGGGGCGGCGCGTGGGGTCGGGCAGATCGGTCACGGGGGGCTCCTACTTCACGGCAACGAGCGGGGTCAGCACCGCCCAGGCGACCGGCACCACCAGCAGCAGCGAGTCCAGCCGGTCCATCAGGCCGCCGTGCCCGGGGATCAGGTTGCTCATGTCCTTGATCCCGAGGTCGCGCTTGATCATCGACTCGCAGAGATCACCCACGGTCGCCGCGACGACCGCGAGCGCGCCGAGCAGCGCACCGACCCACCAGCGACCGTCGAGGATCAGCCAGACCGTCAGCGCGCCGCCGACCACGCAGGCGGTCACCGAGCCGGCGAAGCCCTCCCAGGACTTCTTCGGGGAGACGCTCGGTGCCATCGGGTGCTTGCCGGCGACGACGCCCACGACATACCCGCCGATGTCACTGCAGATCGTGACGATGATGAACACGCAGATGCGGCCGGCGCCGTCGGCGTTGTCCAGCAGCAGCATCGCGAAGCCGACCAGAGCGGGCACGTAGAGCGTGACGAGCGCCCCGGCGGCGACGTCGGACGGCATGTCCTCCAGGCTGCCGAACGACCGCCACACGAGTATGGCGAGCACCGCCGCCACGACCGCGAACGCCAGCGCCGGGGCACCCCAGAGGTAGGCCACCAGCGGCAGCACCGCGGCCGCGGCGACCGTCGGGACCGCCGGCGGGTGCAGGCGGCCGTGCGCCATCGCCCGCAACAGTTCGAGGGTGCCGATGACCGAGGCCGCCATCGCCAGTCCGACGAAGATCTCCTTGCGGATGAAGAGACTGGCGATGACGATCGCGCCGAGCAGCACGCCGACACCGATCGCGGCATAGAGGTTGCGACCGGCGCGCGGCGTGGGGTTGTGCTCGTCACGGGCGGTGGCGGGCGCGTCCGGCGTGCCGGAACGCGCCTCGCGTGCCGCGCGGCGTGAGCTGGGTTCGGACATCAACGTCACCGGCGGGGAGCGACCTCAGACCTCGAGGAGCTCGGCCTCCTTGCCCTTGAGCAGGTCGTCGACCGCGTCGACGTGCTTCTTGGTGGTGGCCTCCAGCTCCTTCTCGTGCCGGGAGCCCTCGTCCTCGCCGATGTCGCCGTCCTTGACCGCCCGGTCGATGTCCTCCTTGGCCTTGCGGCGCACGTTGCGGATCGACACCTTGGCGTCCTCACCCTTCTGCCGGGCGAGCTTGATGTAGTCCTTGCGGCGCTCCTCGGTGAGCGCGGGCAGGACGACGCGGATCACGTTGCCGTCGTTGCCCGGGTTGACGCCGAGGTCGCTCTCGCGCAGGGCCTTCTCGATGTTTGCCATCGAGCCCTTGTCGAAGGGCTGGATCAGCACGGTCCGCGCCTCCGGCGTCTGGAACGACGCCAGCTGCTGCAGCGGGGTCGGCGCACCGTAGTAGTCGACCATCAGCTTGTTGAACATCGCCGCGTTGGCCCGGCCGGTGCGGATCGAGGCGAAGTCCTCCTTGGCGACCTCGACCGCCTTCTCCATCTTGTCCTCGGCCTCGAGCAGGCTGTCGTCGATGCTGCCGTCCATGGTGTGGTGACCTTCTCCGTCGATGTGGGTTTGTCGAAACGTGCTGGGTTCTTGGTGGGTTCTTGGTGGGTTCTTCGTCGGTATGGCGTGGCCCGCGATCAGGCGCTGACCAGCGTCCCGATCTTCTCACCTTGCAGCGCCCGGGTGATGTTGCCCGCGCCCTCCATGCCGAACACCCGCATCGGCAGGTCGTTGTCCATGCAGAGGCTGAACGCCGCGGCGTCCACGATGCGCAGGTTCTGGGCGAGCGCCTCGGCGAAGGTGACCGTCTCCAGTTTGGTCGCGTCGGGGTCCTGCTTGGGGTCGGCGGTGTAGACCCCGTCCACCCCGCTCTTGGCGATCAGCACGATGTCGCACTTGATCTCCAGCGCCCGCTGCGCGCTCACCGTGTCGGTGGAGAAGAACGGCATCCCGGCTCCGGCGCCGAAGATGACGACCCGACCCTTCTCGAGGTGCCGCATCGCGCGACGCGGGATGTAGGGCTCGGCGACCTGACCCATGGTGATCGCGGTCTGCACCCGGGTGTCGATGCCTTCCTTCTCGAGGAAGTCCTGCAGGGCCAGGCAGTTCATCACCGTGCCGAGCATGCCCATGTAGTCGGCCCGGGTGCGGTCCATGCCACGCTGCTGCAGCTCGGCGCCGCGGAAGAAGTTGCCACCGCCGACGACGACGGCGATCTCGACCCCGCTGCGCGAGGCCTCGGCGATCTGCTCGGCGACACCGCGCACGACGTCGGGGTCGAGCCCGATCCGGCCGCCGCCGAACACCTCGCCGGACAATTTGAGAAGCACTCGCTGCGGGGTTTCGGTCGGGGCTGGGCTGATGGTCATCGCGGCCTCCGGATGCGGCAGACGTGAGCAGCGGTCGGTAGATCCTGCCACAACCGCGGTCGGGCGGTCCGGACAGGGTGAACCTGCGTGTCCGTGGACATCGTGCACTGAACCGGATTAGCGTCGGGTGCGGTTCGTCCCGTCATACCCGCGTCACACCCGCATCACACCCGCTCACCCCGACCAAGGAGTCGCTTCGTGCACGACCGCCGATCCCTCACCGAGCACCGCATCGAGCGCGTGCTGAACGAACGCCTCAAGCCGGCGGTGCACCGCCGGGTCGGCGATCTCACCGTGCAGGCCTGGCACGTCGACGGCGGCCAGGGCGAACCCGTCGCGCCGAGCGAGGCGTTCGCCGCGTCATACGAGCCCTTCGCGGTCGGCGACCAGTGGGGGCCGGCGTGGGGCACCACGTGGTTCCACGTCACCGGCAACGCGCCCGCGCCCGACCCCGCCGGGCCGCTGGAGATCGTCTTCGACCTCGGCTGGGCCGATCACTCCCCCGGCTTCCAGGCCGAAGGGCTGGTCTACCGGCCCGACGGCACCACGATTAAGGGCCTCAACCCGCGCAACGTGTGGATCCCGGTCCCACCGGGCAAAGCCGTCGACCTGTATGTCGAGGCGGCCGCGAACCCGCTGATCCTGGAGATCGATCCGTTCCGCCCGACCAAGCTCGGCGAGAAGACCACCGCCGGCGACCGGCCGCTCTACCGGCTGGCACGGGCCGAGGTGTGCGTGCGGGACACGCAGGTGTGGGAGCTGGTCGCCGACATCGAGGTGCTCGACGGCCTGATGCGATCGCTGCCCGAGCAGGACGGCTGGCGGATGGAGCTGCAACTGGGCCTGGACCACGCGCTCGACGTGATCGACCTGCAGGACGTGCCCGGCACCGCCGCGGCGGCCCGGGAGGTGCTGGCTCCGCTGCTGGCCCGGACCGCGAGCCAGGGTGCGCACAAGATCAGCGCGGTGGGCCACGCCCACATCGACTCCGCCTGGCTCTGGCCGGTGCGCGAGACCGTGCGCAAGGTGGCGCGCACCGTCTCCAACGTGACCAACCTGCTCGACACCGACGACTCCCTGCTGTTCGCGATGTCGTCCGCGCAGCAGTACGAGTGGATCGAGCGCGAACGGCCGGAGGTCTTCGCGCGGCTCGTCGAGCACGTCAAGAGCGGCCGGTTCGTGCCGACCGGTGGCATGTGGGTGGAGTCCGACACCAACATGGTCGGCGGCGAGGCGATGGCGCGGCAGTTCGTGATGGGTCAGGGCTACTTCCGGGAGAAGTTCGGGATCACCTGCTCGGAGGTGTGGCTGCCGGACAGCTTCGGCTATTCGGCCGGGCTCCCGCAGATCGTCAAGCAGGCGGGGCTGACGCATTTCCTGACGCAGAAGATCAGCTGGAACCAGAAGAACGTCTTCCCGCACCACACCTTCCAGTGGGAGGGCATCGACGGCACCCGAGTCTTCACCCACTTCCCGCCGGTCGACACCTACAACTCCGACCTGTCGGGTCGCGAACTTGCCCATGCCGCAACCAATTTCCGCGACAAGGGCGCTGCGTCATACTCCTTGGCGCCGTTCGGCTGGGGTGACGGTGGCGGCGGTCCCACGCGCGAGATGCTGCAGCGTGCGGCGCGCACCCAGGACCTGGAAGGGTCCGCACAGGTCACCGTCGAGGCGCCGTCGGCGTTCTTCGCCAAGGCGGAGGCCGACTACCCGGACGCACCGGTCTGGGCCGGCGAGCTCTACCTCGAGCTGCACCGCGGCACCTACACCAGCCAGGCCAAGACCAAGGCGGGCAACCGGCGGAGCGAACACCTGCTGCGCGAGGCCGAGCTGTGGGCCGCCACGGCGGCCGTCCGCGGCCTGGCCGACTATCCCGCCGAGGACCTCAAGCGACTCTGGAAAGTCGTGCTGCTGCAGCAGTTCCACGACATCCTGCCGGGCAGTTCGATCGCCTGGGTGCACCGCGAGGCCGCCGAAAACTACGCCGCCGTCGAGGCCGAACTCGAGGAGCTCATCGCCGACCGGCTCGCGCTGCTCGCCGGGGACGGGGACCAGCCGGTGACCTTCAACGCGACACCGTTCGACGGCGCGGTGCCGGCCCTGTCGGGAGCGGTGGCCGCGCGCGGCGGGGACCCGGTGCGGGTGGAGGAGACCGCCGACGGGATCGTGCTCGACAACGGCGTCGTCACGGTCACCATCGACCGCGCCGGCATCGTCACCGGGCTGCTCGACCAGGCGACCAGGCGCGATGTCGTGCCTGCGGGCGAACGCGCCAATCTGCTGCAACTGCACCAGGATTTCCCGAACATGTGGGACGCCTGGGATATCGACGAGTTCTATCGCAACACCGTGCGCGACCTCACCGAGATCGACGACCTGCGGGTCGACCTCGCCGATAACGGCGCGGCAGCGGTGACCGTACGGCGCACCTTCGGTGACTCCTCGGTCGTGCAGACGATGGTCCTGCAGCCGGGAGCCCGGCAGCTGGACTGCTCGGTCGACGTCGACTGGCACGAGCGCGAGACGGTGCTCAAGGCGGCGGTGCCGATCGACGTACACGCCAAGGAGGCGGCGTTCGAGACGCAGTTCGGTCACCTGGTGCGACCCACCCACACCAACACCAGCTGGGACGCCGCGCGCTTCGAGGTGTGCGCGCACCGCTTCGTCCACGTCGCGGAGCGGGATTTCGGTGCGGCTGTTGTCAATTCGGCCACCTACGGGCACGACGTCACCCGCCACGAGAGCCCCGACGGCGGCACCTACTCGACCGTGCGGCTGTCGCTCCTGCGGGCACCGCGCTTCCCCGACCCGGAGACCGACCAGGGCCGGCACGCTCGCAGCTACGCGATCGTCGTCGCCCCGGATGTCTCTGCCGCCGTGGAGGCCGGCTACCGCATCAACCTGCCGGCCCGGCAGGTCACCGGTTCGCCGGTCGAGCCGCTGGTCCGCATCGGCGGCGAGGGCACGGCCGCGGTCGAGGCGGTGAAGCTCGCCGAGGACGGCAGCGGCGACGTCATCGTGCGCATCTACGAGCCGCTCGGGGCACGCACCCGGGTGACCGTGGAGCCCGGTTTCGAGCACACCGGAGCACGTCAGGTGAACCTGCTCGAGGACGACGTCGAAGCCGACGGCCTGACCGTAGAGGACGGCCGAATCACGTTGTCGCTGCGGCCGTTCCAGCTGGTGACGGTGCGGCTGTCCCGGTGAGCCGGTGAGCAGGTGAGCCGGTGAGGGAGTGAGGGGGCGGTCAGCCCTTGATCGCTCCCTCACCGACGCCGCGGAAGAAGTAACGCTGCAGCACCGCGAAGATCACGAGGATCGGCACGAGCGCGATCATCGCGCCGGCGGCCACGAGCCGCGGGTCGTTGACGAACGTGCCCTGCAGGTAGGCCAGGCCCACGGTGAGGGTCAGCTTGTCGGGGCTCTGCAGCACCAGCAGCGGCCACAGGAAGTCGTCCCATGCCCCGATGAAGGTCAGGATGGTGATGATCGCCAGGGTCCCGACCACGTTGGGCAGCGCGATGTAGCGGAAGCGCTGCCACACGTTGGCGCCGTCGACGATCGCCGCCTGGTCCAGCTCCTCGGGGATCGCCATGAACGCGTTGCGCAGGAGCAACACGTTGATCGCGCCGATCAGCCCCGGCAGGGCGACGCCGACGAGGGTGTCGCCGAGACCCAGCTTCACGATGGTCTGGAACTGGCTGATGATCGTCGCCTCGGCGGGCAGCACGAGCGTCGACAGGAAGAGGCCGAAGATCAGCTTGCGACCGCGAAACTGCAGCTTTGCCAACGCATATCCCGCTGCGGTCGCGCCCAGCAGGTTGCCGACGATCTGCATCACCGCCACCGTCACCGAGTTGCCGGCGAAGTGGTAGATCGGCACCGCGCGCGCGACCTCGGAGAAGTTGTCCAGCGTCGGGTGCTGCGGCAGCAGACTCGGAGTCTGCGAATAGACGTCCTCCGCCTTGGATTTCAGCGACGTCGACAGCTCCCAGAGGATCGGTCCGACGCTGATCGCCGCGACGAGCAGTAGCAGGAAGTAGCGACCGGCCGTCGCCCAGCTCCGGCTGCGCCGGACGGACGGGGTGTTCGTGTGCTGTTCGGCGCTCACTCGTCGACCTTCCGGTTGAACCGCGCGAGCAGCGCCATCGGCGGCAGGGTCATCACGAAGAGCAGCACGCTGAGCGCCGAGGCGTAGCCGAGCCGGCCGTCGGCACCCGACGCCGAGCTCTGGATGAGGAACACCACCGACACGTCCTGACCGCCGACGCCGCCGGTCTTGCCGCCGAGGATGTAGAGCTCGGTAAAGATGCGCATGGCCGAGACCATGACGAGGATCGCGACCAGCACCATCGTGCGCCGTACGCCGGGCACGGTCACGCTCCAGAACCGCCGGATCGGCCCTGCCCCGTCGACCGCCGCCGCCTCGTGCAGTTGCGGATCGACGTTCCCGAGCGCCGACAGGTAGAGGACCATGTAGTAGCCGAGGCCCTTCCACACCGTCAGCGAGATCGCCGAGAAGAGCAGCAGCCAACGCCCGGAGAGGAACGGCACCGCGTCCTGGATGATCCCGGCGTGCGTCGCCCAGCCGTTGATCAGGCCGCGGTCGTCCAGCAGGAACTTCCAGATCACCGCCACGGCCACCGCCGAGGCGATCACCGGGAAGTAGAAGATCGTCCGGAAGATCGCCAGCCCGCGCAGCGGCTTCTCGGCGAGTATGGCGAGAAGCAGCGGCAGGAAGGTCAGCAGCGGGACGCAGACCACGACGTAGACGACCGTGTTGACCAGCGCCGCACGCAGCTGCGGGTCGTCGACGAGCTTCCGGTAGTTGTCCAGGCCGACGATCGTGCCGCCACTCAGCGTGCGCACGTCGGTGAACGACAGGAAGAAGGTGTTGACGGCCGGCCACAGTGCGAAGACGCACAGGATGACCAGGGCCGGCAGCACCATGATCCACGGCGTGAACCAGCGGTGGGTGCGGACCATCGAGTGGTTTCCTTACTTGCTGAGCAGCGAATTCGCCTTGTTGACAGCGTTGTCCAGCGCCTGCTTCGGCGTCTGCTTGCCGGTCATGGCGAGGGCGATCTGCTGGTCCAGGTAGTCCGAGTCCTGCTGGTCCCACTGCGGCGCACCGAGGCTCTTGGCCTTCGGCAGGGTCTTCGCCCCGAGCACCGCGGCGTTGCCCGCGGGCGTGCCGTCGGACGTGGTGAACCGCGGATCCGACTGTGCTGCCTGGGTGCCCGGCAGGAAGCCCTTGGCGACGCCGACGAACGCGGTCTGGTTGGCGTTGCTGGTGACGAACTGGGCGAAGGCCAGCGCCAGGGCCGGGTTCTTGCTCTTGGCGGACACCGAGATGCCCTGGCTGTAGAGCGGCGCCAGGCCGATGGCGGGCGACCCGATCACCTTCGGCACCAGCGTCGGGTTGTCGGTCTTGAGGCTGGTGATGTAGTAGCCGGTGCTGGTCGTCCAGCCGACCTGCTGCTTCTTGAAGAGCGTGTCGTTGCCCTGGTAGTCGCTGCTCAGCACCTCGCGCGGCATGTAACCGGCCTTGTAGGCATCGGCATACTTGCCGATCATCGCGGCCGCGGCATCGGTGTTGAAGGTGAACTTCGTGCCGTCGGAGTTCATGATCGGCGCGCCGGTCGACATGATGTCGTAGAGGTTCGGCTTCCGGCTCATCAGGAACTGTTTGCCGCCGGTGGCGTCGTGCACCTTCTTGGCCGCGGCGACCAGCCCGTCGAACGTCGTCGGCAGGTTGCTCTGGTCGATGCCGGCCTTCTTGAGGATGTCGGTGTTCCAGTAGCTGACGTCGGTGCCGAGGTACCAGGGATAGGCGTACGTGCCGTCGACACCCTTGTAGGTGTAGTCCGACAGCCCGGACTTCACGTAGGTCTGGTTGATCTTCGGGTCGCTCTTGGCCAGGTTGAGCAGCGCGCCGGCCTTCACCGCGGCGTAGGCGATGTCCGGCGGCAGGTTGACCACGTCCGGCAGGCTGTTGCTGCTGATCTCGCTCGAGACCTTGTCGGCGTAGCCGTCGCCCGGCTGGTCGATCCAGTTGATCGTGGTGCCGGGGTGCTGCTTCTCGAAGTCGGCGATCAGCTTGGTGAAGTAGGGCGTGAACTTGTCGTTCTTCAGCGCCCAGGTCTGGAAGCTGATCGTGCCCGACAGCTTCGCGCTGCTGTCGACCGACTGCTGCACCTTGCTGCTGGCCGCCGACGACCCTCCCGAGCCGAGGCCGCAACCGGACAGGGCGACGACCGCGACGGATCCCAGTGCTGCCACCTTGAAAAGCTTCATCGAGTCCACTCCTCCGCGAGCGAGATCGGCCCGCGCCGCGTCTCGGGTGACGCAGTCCACAAAACCGGTCTAGTTCATCGAACTATCGCGAGCGAAGATTGTGCTGTCAAGCAGATCCCGGTAGAACCGTCGGTATCAGTTGCCGGCCCGAAGTGCGCACGGCGCAGTACGAAGGGGTTCTCATGGCACGACCGACGATCGCCGACATCGCACGGGAGGCCGGCGTGTCGAAGGGAGCGGTGTCGTTCGCGCTGAACGGCCGGCCCGGCGTCAGCGACGAGACGCGCAAGCGCATCCTGGAGATCGTCGAGCGCCGGCAGTGGCGCCCGCACAGCGCGGCGCGCGCACTCGGGCGCTCCACCACCGGCCTGGTCGGACTCGTCTCGGCCCGCCCCGCCCGGACCCTCGGTGTGGAGCCGTTCTTCGCCCAGCTCATCTCCGGCCTGCAGGCTGGCCTGTCCGCGCACGGGGTCGGCCTGCAGTTGATGGTCGTGGAGGACACCGCGGCCGAGCTCGACGTCTATCGCAGCTGGGCCGCGGAGGACCGCGTCGACGGCGTCGTCCTGCTCGACCTGCTGACACCCGATCCGCGCATCGCCGAGCTCGAACGACTCGACCTGCCCGCGGTGGCACTCGGCGATCCCACACGGGGACAACGGATTTCGACGGTCGTAGCCGATGACCGGGCTGCCATGCGCACGATCGCCGAATACCTCGCGGCCCTCGGCCACACTCGCATCCATCACATCGCCGGGCTCCCGTCACTGCGCCACACGCGCCGCCGGATCGCCGCGCTCAAGGCCGCCGCGGAGACGCTCGGCCTGCAGGTCGCGACGACCACGACCGACTTCTCCGACACCGAGGGCGCGGCGGCGACCCGCGCTGCCCTGACCGTCCGGCCCACACCGTCCGCCCTCATCTTCGACAGCGACCTCATGGCGGTCGCCGGCCTCGGCGTCGCCATGGAGATGGGCCGGTCGGTCCCCCGCGACGTGTCGATCGTGTCCTTTGACGACTCCGTCCTGGCGCGGCTGATGCACCCGTCCCTGACCGCCCTGTCGCGTGACACCTTCGCGCTCGGCGAGCAGGTCGCCGACTGCCTGATCCGCACGATCGCCGCGCCGGCGACCCCCGTGCGCATGCAGGCCTCGGTGCCGCAACTCGTGGTGCGCGAGAGCACCACGCCACCGCGCGACTGACGGCCTGCGGCCACGTGCTGGCACGATCGGTTGCCGCTCGCGCTAAACCGTTCTAGGGTCAGCGCCATGCCCGAGGTCTCCCCCGCCGAGCGCCCGCTGCGGTTCGGCGCCAACTACGTGCCGTCCCGAGGCTGGTTCTACAGCTGGCTGGATCTGGACGCCGACGCGGTGCGCCGCGACCTCGCCGACCTCGCGGCCCTCGGAATGGATCACGTGCGCATCTTCCCCATCTGGCCGTGGATCCAGCCGGGCCGCGGGCACCTGCGACCGACGGCCATGGCCGACGTGCGCACCGTCATACGTCTTGCGGGAGAGGCTGGGCTCGAGGTGTCGGTGGACCTGCTGCAGGGCCACCTGTCCAGCTTCGACTTCCTGCCGTCGTGGATGCGCACCTGGCACGACGGCAGCGTGTTCGTCGATGCGCGCGTGCGGGAGGGCATCCACAGCTACGCGCGGGCGCTCACCGGTGAGGTCGTGCAGGAGCCCAACGTCTTCGCCATCACCATCGGCAACGAGGTCAACAACCTGTGGCCCGCCAACTCCACCACCCTCGAGGAGTCGACGCAGTGGGCCGGCGAGCTCGTCTCCGTCGTGCGCGAGGTCGCGGGCGGGCGCCAGGTCATCCATTCGCTGTATGACGACGCGCTCTACGCGCCGGACCACCCGTTCGCGCCGGGCGACGTCACCCGCTTCGGCGACCAGACCTCAGTGCACTCGTGGGTGTTCAACGGCAGCGCGCTCGACGGCCCGACCGGCCCGGCGACCACCAGCCACGCCGCCTACCTGGCCTGCCTCGCCGCGGCCTGCGGGCCCGTCGACCGGCCGATCTGGCTGCAGGAGGTGGGCGCGCCGACCGAGCAGGTGCCGGTCGCCGACGCCGAGGAGTTCGTCGCCCGCACGGTCGCCTGCGTGACGGCGCTGCCGACGCTCACCGGCATCACCTGGTGGTGCTCGCACGACATCGACCGCGCCCAGCTCGACTTCCCCGAGCGCGAGTACGACCTCGGCCTGGTCACCGTCGATCACGAGATCAAGCCGCTCGCCCGCGCGTTGCGGGACGCGGTGCAGCACGCGCGCCGGACCACTCCCCCCGCACAGCGCGCCGCGATCACCGCACCCGTCGACATCGTCGCGGAACCGAAGCGGCGAGCAGAGGTCGCACCCGGCAGCGCGTTCCACCGCGCCTGGGTCGAGGCCGGCCGGCAGCCGGACGGCACCGTCATACCCGCTCGAATTGTGTTGCCGCAGTAGGAGCGATGAGAGCGCGGCCCAGCTAGCCCGCGTGCACAGCCCGCGACCGTCGCGGCTTCTGCACGCTCTGGGCCGGTCCGCGTGCACACCCCGCGACCGTCGCGGCTTCTGCACGCTCTGGGCCGGTCCGCGTGCACACCCCGCAACCGTCGCGACTTCTGCACGCCCCCGGGCCGATCCGCGTGCACACCCCGCAACCGTCGCGACTTCTGCACGCCCTACGCCGCCAGCCCCGTGCCACGCGCAGCCCGCAGACGCAAACCGGCCCTGACGAGCAACAGCTCGTCAGGGCCGGTCAGTACTCGCTACGCGTGTCGTCAGACGCCGTGCCTTCGCGGCGCCTTCCGCACACTCCGCTCCGGCCGCCGACGGCGCTCCTACGTCGCTACGTCGGCAACCTTCGCTACGCGTGTCGTCAGACGCCGACCTTGAAGCGCAGGAAGCCGGTCACGTCCGCGCCCGCCTCCTCGGCGACCTTCTGCACGGTCTTCTTGGAGTCCTTGGCGAACGGCTGCTCGAGCAGGACGTTCTCCTTGAAGTAGCCGTTGACCCGGCCCTCGATGATCTTCGGCAGGGCGGCCTCGGGCTTGCCCTCCTCCTTGGCGGTGGCCTCGGCCACCCGGCGCTCGTTCTCGACGGTCTCGGCGTCAATCTCGTCGCGGGTCAGCACGGTCGGGCTGAACGCGGCGATGTGCATCGCGACGTCCTTGGCGGTCTGCTCGTCGCCGCCCTTGGTGGCCACGAGCACACCGATCTGCGCCGGCAGGTCGGGGCTGGTCTTGTGCAGGTAGGAGACGACGTTCTCACCCTCGAGGCGGCCCACCCGGCGCACCTCGATCTTCTCGCCGATGGTCGCGCCGGCCTGGTCGAGCATGTCCTGCACGGTGCCGCCGTCGACGGTCGACTCCAGCAGGCTCTGCGCGTCGGTGGCCTTGGCGGCGACGGCCTGCGCCAGCACCTTGTCGGCCAGCTCGATGAACTTGTCGCCCTTGGCGACGAAGTCGGTCTCGCAGTTGATCTCCAGCAGCGTGCCCACGCCGCCCTCGACCTTGGCGGTGACCAGACCGTTGGAGGCCGAGCGGCCCTCACGCTTGGTGACGCCCTTCAGGCCCTTGACCCGCAGGATCTCGGTGGCCTTGCCCTTGTCGCCGTCTGCCTCGTCGAGCGCCTTCTTGACGTCGAGCATGCCGGCACCGGTCTGCTCGCGCAGCGCCTTGATGTCGGCAGCGGTGTAGTTGGCCATGTGTGTGTTTCGCTCCTTCGCGAACTACGAATACTTGGTGGAAATGGTGGCGGCCCGTACGGGCCAGTGCAGCGCAGCCGTATGGCGAGCAGCCGACACCGGCACGTACGGGCCGTGAACCCGAAATGGCTCGGGCTCGGGGTCAGGCTCAGGCCTCGGCGATTTCCTCGGCGGTCTTCTCGGTCGCCTCGGCAACGGCGGCCTGCTCGGCCGGGTCGACGACGTCCGCGGCGGCGGTCGCGTCAGCGGCCTCCTTGACCGAGGTGGGGCCGGTCTCGACGTCGGTCTTGGCGGCGGCGTCCTCGGAGGCGAGCAGCTCGCGCTCCCACTCGGCCATCGGCTCGGCCTCGGCACCCTCGGCCTCGGCGCCGGAGCGGCCCTGCGAGCGCGAGATCAGGCCCTCGGCGACGGCGTCGGCGACCACGCGGGTCAGCAGGGTGACCGAACGGATCGCGTCGTCGTTGCCCGGGATCTTGTAGTCGACCTCGTCGGGGTCGCAGTTGGTGTCGAGGATCGCGACGACCGGGATGTTGAGCTTGCGCGCCTCGGTGACCGCGAGGTGCTCCTTCTTGGTGTCCACGACCCAGACCGCCGACGGCACCTTGGCCATGTCGCGGATGCCGCCCAGGGTGCGCTCCAGCTTGTCCTTCTCACGCTTGAGGACGAGGAGCTCCTTCTTGGTGCGACCCGAACCCGCCACGTCGTCGTAGTCGATCTCCTCGAGCTCCTTGAGCCGGGCGAGACGCTTGTGGACGGTGTTGAAGTTGGTCAGCATGCCGCCGAGCCAGCGGTGGTTGACGTAGGGCATGCCGACGCGGGTGGCCTGCTCGGCGATCGACTCCTGCGCCTGCTTCTTGGTGCCGACGAACAGCACGGTGCCGCCGTGGGCGACCGTGGCCTTGATGAACTCGAAGGCGTCGCCGATGTAGGTCAGCGACTGCTGCAGGTCGATGATGTAGATACCGTTGCGCTCGGTCAGGATGAAGCGCTTCATCTTCGGGTTCCAGCGACGGGTCTGGTGCCCGAAGTGGACGCCGCTCTCGAGGAGCTGGCGGGTAGTGACGACGGCCATGCCGAAGTCCTTTCTGCTCAAAAGGTTTCCAGTTGTCTTCACGAGGCACCGGTGGTGCTTCGTGAACCTGGCGCCCTGACGGACCCGGATCGGCATACCGATGTCGTATGACGAACTGGCGGGTCTGCCCCGGGCTCCCCGGTGAGGAGGAGGCGCCGGTCGAGGACGCGCGAATTCGACCCGCGAACCCTCATCGGTGATGAAGTCACGCGAGTCGTACCTCACAGGATACGGGAAAGGCCGGGACCACCGCGAATCGGTGCGTCATTAGCATCGGCTGCATGACTTCCGCCGCCAGTAGCGACCCGCTCAACCAGCACGACCAGCTCCACCTGCAGGACCCGCTCGACCTGCCGGACCCGCTGATCGCACGCATGCGCGGCTTCGGCGCCACCATCTTCGGCGAGATGTCCGCGCTCGCTGCTCGCACCGGGGCGATCAACCTCGGGCAGGGCTTCCCCGACACCGACGGGCCGGAGCCCGTGCTGGCCGCGGCGAAGGCCACCATCGACGAGGGGCGAAACCAGTATCCGCCCGCCCGCGGCATACCCGACCTGCGGGCGGCGATCGCCGAGCATCAGCGGCGCTTCTACGACCTGCGCCTCGACGCCGACCGGCAGGTGCTGGTCACGGTGGGCGCGACCGAGGCGATCGCGGCGGCGGTGCTGGCGCTCTGCGAGCCCGGCGACGAGGTGGTCACCTTCGAGCCCTACTACGACTCCTATGCCGCGACCATCGCGCTCGCCGGCGCCGCCCGGCGCACCAGCGTGCTGCGGTTTCCCGACTTCGCGGTCGACGAGGCGTCGCTGCGTGCGGCGTTCTCGCCCCGCACCCGCCTCGTGCTGCTCAACACCCCGCACAACCCGACCGGCAAGGTCTTCACCCGTGCCGAACTCGAGCTGATCGCGCAGCTGGCGCGGGAGCACGACGCGATCGTGGTGACCGACGAGGTCTATGAACATCTCACCTTCGACGGCGCGCAGCACCTCCCGATGGCGACGCTGCCGGGCATGTTCGAGCGGACGCTCACGATCAGCTCGGGCGGCAAGACGTTCTCCACCACCGGCTGGAAGGTCGGCTGGCTGACCGGCCCGGAGGCGCTCGTGACCGCGTGCGCGACCGTCAAGCAGTTCCTGACGTATGTCGGCAGCGGCCCCTTCCAGCCGGCGATCGCGGCGGGACTACGACTCGGCGACGACTTCTACCGGGCGCTCGCGGCCACCATGCAGGAGGCCCGCGACATCCTCACCGCCGGTCTGGTCAATGCCGGACTGACCGTCAGCAGGCCGGCCGGCACCTACTTCACCATCGCCGACGCGGCAGCCCTCGGCGCGACCGATGGGGTCGACTTCTGCTGGCGGCTTCCGGAGCTCTGCGGGGTCGTCGGCGTGCCGGTGTCGGTCTTCTGCGACGACAAGGACGCAGCGCGCACGCTCGTCCGGTTTGCCTACTGCAAGCGACCCGAGGTGCTCACCGAGGCGGCCGGGCGGCTTGCGGGCCTTGGCTCAACTGCCGGAAGTTGACGTCGCGGCGGCGCCGGACGGCTGGCCGAGGGCGCCCCGCAGCTCCGTCGAGCTGACCACCCATGGCCACGGCGTGCAGCCGCCGAGCGGTTTGGTCTGGTCCTGCATCACCGAGGCCTCCCGCCCCGGCGTGCTGCATCGCACCTCCGGCTTGCCCAGCGCGAGGCCGATCTCGTGGTTGAAGGCGTAGAGCTGGAACGCTCCCGCCTCCTTCTCGTATGCCGCGGGCGGCGCCACCCACGCCCGCGTGCTGATGTATCGCGTGGTGCCGTTGCCGCAGAGCAACTGCGCTGCGCCGCAACGCTTTTCGATCATCGCCGGGCTCACGACCGCGAGGACGAAGGCAGGCTTGCGGCCCTTGGCCACCTCGTCCGGACTGAGCGGCTGCAGATTGGTGTTCGGCTTGCTCAGCCACCCCACCCGCGGGTTCAGGACGGTGGCCGCGAGCTGAGTGACCTGGATCGCCTGCAACCCGGCGCCGGCCTCCAGCTCGACCGCGAACGGGATCTGCGGGCCCGACGCCGTGGACGAACTCGACGCGAGACCGTTCGGCATCCCGGCGAAGTCGATCGGCGTGAGCGTGCCGGACCCGGAGGCCGGCACCGACGTCGGCGGTGGCGGAGCGGGGGCGATCCTCGACGCGGTGGGCGGCAGCAGACTGGTCGCGACCGGGCTGAAGGCGGGCTTCGAGCCGCCGGAGCGCACGCGCCATACCCCGAAGGCGGCGGCGACGAGCGCGACGACGAGCACCGCGAGGCCCAGCACCCGCAGGCGCCGGGTGCGGCGTTGCGTGACCGTCTCCCCCACCGGCGGCAGTTTCACCCGGCCCTGGCTGCGCGATCTGCCCTCGCGAAGTTCGCGAAGCTCCCGGCGCGTCGGCAGCCGGTCGCTCGTCCGCGGCTCGGGAGTCGGTCGTTGCGTGGGCAGCTGCTGGTGGTCGAACGGGTTGTCGACCCGCCGCCGTCGTGCGCGGCGGGACTCCTCTCCCGCGGGTGGCTGCTCATTCATCGCAGCCCCACCGTAGGACACCGGACCGTAACTTCGAACCGTCCGTCGTCCACATCCCGCCCGTCCCGGCCGTCCGCGTCCCCAGGTCGGCCCCGCGGGACTGGGGCGCACCGGGGTGCCCGGCCGACGATGCCGTATGACGATTCGATGGACGTTCCTGGCTCGGGCGGCACTGGTCGCGGTGACGACCGCGGCGGCGGCAACCGGTGCCGGACCGCCTGGCGGACCGCCCGCCGGGCCGGGTGCCGGAGGGGGTGCGCAAACGGGTCGCGGCGCGGGTGCGGAAACGGACCGCGGTACGGCCCCTGTTGGCGGTTTCACCTGGCCGCTGTGGCCGCAGCCGGCGGTCGCGCGGCCGTTCGACGCGCCACCGGCGCCGTGGGCCGCCGGACACCGTGGGGTCGACCTGCTCGGCGCCCCCGGCCGTCCGGTGCTGGCGGCGGGCGCCGGCCGGGTGTCGTTCTCCGGGGTGATCGCCGGCCGCGGGGTCGTGACGGTGCAGCATGCGAACGGCCGACGCACCACCTACGAGCCGCTCGACGCGCGGGACGCGGTCGGCACCGTGGTGCGCGCCGGCGATCAGATCGGCACGCTCGCATCGACCGGAAGTCATTGCGCGCCACGCAGTTGTCTGCACTGGGGGCTGCTCGTCGGCCCCGAGGATTACCGAGATCCGTTGACTCTGCTCGGTTTTCGACGCCCTCGGCTACTTCCCCTGGGGTGATTTCGGCCAGGGCCACGGCTTGCACCCGTCGAGGCCGAGGGTCTGCTGGAGCATGACGGGCGCGTAGGCGCCGGGCTTGGAGCAGCGCTCGTGTCCGTGGCCGAGCGTGTGGCCGACCTCGTGGTTGACCATGTAGTCGCGGTAGCCGGCGAGGTCGTCCCCGTAGCCGCTGACGCCGTTCATCCAGAGCCGGTAGTTGAGCACGGCGCGACCGCCGCTGGCGCAGGAGGTACGCCCGTGCGTCGGCAGCGGCGCGCAGAGCGCGTCGACCTGATGCGGGCTCACCAGGCGGATGGTCAGGTCCGGCTTCCTGCCCTGCCCGCGTTGCGCGGCGGTGAGCTGCTCGAAGCGGACGTGCTCCACGCCCTGCCAGCCGCGTGGGTCGAGCAGCGCCTGCCCGACCTCCTTGGCGATCGCGGGCACGTCGGCGTGCAGGCCGCCCTCGATCTCCAGCGCGTAGCTAACGACCCGGCCGGTCTTCGCCGTCGTGGTCTGCGGCACGGTGAGGACGGTGAACGTGCCGGTCCCGCTCTCCGGCACCGCGACCGACGGGCGGCCCGATGGTGCTGCGGGCGACGCCGGTGTGCCGCTCGGTCCGTCGCCCTGCGCCGAGGCGGCACCGGAGGCCGCCGCGCCGCTCGCGGACGCTGCGCGGCCTCGGACCTGGCTGTCGCCGACGAGGTAGCCGATCAGCGCGCTGAGCAGGCTGAGGACGACGACGGCCGACACGACCGTGCGCATGAGCCGCGCCTGCCGGTTGGGTGACGAGTCGTGGCTGCTGTGACGCGGTGTGGGGGCCTGCGCCGGGTCGGCGCGGTCGGTGTCCGGGGGTGTCAGATCAGGCACGTGGATGCGCCTGACTGAAGGAGCGTCGCAGTCGTTCGACGGAGACGTGCGTGTAGACCTGGGTGGTGGCCAAGCTGGCGTGACCGAGCAGCTCCTGCACCATCCTGATATCGGCGCCGCCTTCGAGCAGGTGGGTGGCGGCGCTGTGCCGCAGACCGTGCGGCCCGAGGTCGGGTGCGCCGGGCACCTCCCCGAGCAGCCGGTGCACCGCGCTGCGCACGGTGCGCGGGTCGACCCGGCGGCCGCGGCGACCGAGGAAGAGTGCCGGACCCGACTGCTCGGTCACCAGCTGGGGCCGGCCGACGGTGAGCCACACGTCGAGCGCGGCCGCAGCCGGCGCTCCGTAGGGCACGGTGCGCTCCTTGTCGCCCTTGCCGATCACGCGCATGAGTTGCTGGCGCCGGTCGACGTCGTCGATGTCGAGTCCGACGAGTTCACCGACCCGGATGCCGCTGGCGTAGAGCAGTTCGAGCACGGTGCGGTCGCGCTGGTGCACGGGGTCGGCGTCGTCCGCCGCCACCCCGGCCAGGTCGAGCAGGTCGCTCGCCTGCTCCTGGCGCAGGACGTCGGGCAGGGTCCGGACGCGCTTCGGCGCGACCAGTCGCTGCGCCGGGTCACGGGTGAGGTGCCCGGTGCGGGTCGCCCACGCGAAGAACCCACGCACGGCGGCCGACCGCCGAGCCAGCGTCGCCCGGCTCGCGCCGGTGGCGTCGAGGCGCGCAAGCCATGAGCGCAGGTCCGCGAGCGTCACCTCCGTCCAGGCGTCGACACCCTGCTCCTGCAGGAACGCCTCCAGATTGCGCAGGTCGGCGAGGTAGCCACGCACCGTGTGCTCGGAACGACCCCGCTCGGACCGCAGGTGCCGTTCGTATGCCGTCACGACCGCACTGTCGGCGAGCGAGGTGGCGTTGGTCACGAGGGTCAGGTTATCGACCCTCCCGGATCGGCGGCGCCCGCACCGGCCACGACGTGGCACTCATGCAGGATCAGGTCGGCTGCGCCGCCAGCCGGCGTCGGTGCGCGTCGCCAATCCGGCACCCATCAGCACCGCCAGCCCGCGCATGACCTCACGCGGCGAGAGGCCGGCGCTGACCGCCAGCCGGTCGACCCCGGTGGCGCGGACGACGGGCAACGCGTCGAGCAGCCTGCGTTCGGCGTCGTCGAGGGTGTCGGCCACCGTCGATCGCTCCCGTTTGACCGGGGCGAGGTCCTCCCCGATCGTGCCGAGCAGGTCGGCGCACTCGTCGACGTCGGTGACCAGGACGGCTCCGCCGTCACGGATCAGCTGGTGGGTGCCCGCGCTCGCGGGGCTGGTGACCGGTCCCGGCACGGCGGCCAGCATCCGGTGCAGTCCGCGCGCGGCCGTCGCGGTGGCCCGCGATCCGCTGCGCAGCCCGGCTTCGACCACCACCGTGCCGGGAGTGATGGCCGCGATCAGCCGGTTGCGGGAGAGGAAGCGCTGCTTTTGCGGAGCCGACCCCGGTGGCAGCTCGGTGATGATCGCGCCGGACCGGGCGATCTCGGCGAGCAGTGCGGAGTTTGCTGCCGGGTAGGCGATGTCGATGCCGCAGGCCATTGCCGCGATCGTGGTGCCGTCGGCGGCGAGCGCGCCCCGGTGACTTGCGGTGTCGATGCCGTGTGCGCCGCCGGAGACGACCGCGAACCCACGATTGGCCAGGCCGAAGGCGAGCTCGCCGGCGACCTGGGTGCCGTAGGCGGTCGCCGCGCGGGCCCCGACGATCGACACGCTGCGCCGGCTGGCGATGTTCAGCCGGGCCGGTCCGGTGACCCAGAGGCAGAATGGCGGGCGCTCCAAATCATCGACGGCGCAAGGCCATTCGTCATCTCCCGGGATGATGATGCGGGCACCGATCGCGGCGGTCCGCGCGACGATGTCGTCGAGGCGCAGCCGCTCGATCCGTGCGACGCAGCGGTCGAAGCGGCCTTCGGCGTTGGTGCGCACCAGCTCCCAGGCGGTGAACGGGTCGCGGCCTTGGAGCAGCGGCATCAACGCCTTGTCCTCGGGCTCGACGGTCGCCGCGAGCGCCACCCGCACCGCGAGCTGCGCGTCCCGGGTCTCCTCCAGTCGCGGGGTCTGATCCGGTTGCGCCCCGTCGGGCAGCACCTCCGGGGTCCGGTCCGCTTCTGCCCCGTCGCGCAGCACCTGCGGGCAACGTGCCGGAATGTCGTTCATGCGGCTTCGCCGCTCTCGCGCAAGCCACGCGCCTCGAGGACGTGCTGCAGCTCCGGGCGGGGTGCGCCGTCGAGGTCGGCGATGGTCCAGGCGACCCGCAGGCAGCGGTCGTATCCGCGCAGCGTGAGCGAACCGGTCTCCAGCGCCTCGTCCAACGGCCGCGACACCTCGGCGCCGAGGCGCCAGGGCCCGCTGCGCAGCACCGGCCCCGGCACCTGGCTGTTGAGGTGCTTGCCGATCTCGCGCCAGCGCACCGCCTGCCGCAGCCGCGCCGCCTGGGCGCGCTCGGCGACGGTCGCGCTGGACTCGCCGCGCGGGCCGGCCAGCATCGCGCGGGTGACCGGCAGCACCTTGAGTCGCAGGTCGACCCGGTCGAGGAGCGGCCCGGACAGCCGGCTCAGGTAGTGCCGGCGCACCTGGGGCGGGCAGACGCACCCGGCGCCCTTGCCGAAGTTGTTGCCGCACGGACACGGGTTGGCCGCGAGCACCAGCTGGAAGCGAGCGGGGTAGGTTACCACTTCGCTGGCGCGGGCGACGTGCACCCGCCCGGACTCCAGCGGCTGACGGAGGGCGTCGAGCACGTCGCGCCGGAACTCCGGGGTCTCATCGAGGAAGAGAACACCGCCGTGGGCGCGGGACACCGCGCCAGGACGCACGCGGCCTGACCCACCGCCGATGATCGACGCCATCGACGCACCGTGGTGTGGCGCCATGAACGGCGGATGTTCGATCAGCACGTGGTCCGGCAGCGCGCCGAGCACCGAGTGGATCGCCGTGACCTCGAGCGCCTGCTCCCGCTGCAACGGGGGTAGAAGCCCCGGCAGCCGCTCGGCGATCATCGTCTTGCCCGCACCCGGAGGGCCGATCATCGCCAGATGGTGACCACCGGCGGCGGCCACCTCGAGTGCGTAGCGCGCCTCCGGCTGGCCCACCACGTCGGCCAGGTCGGGTGCGGTCGGAGCGACCGACAGCCTCGGCGGCACCTCGGGCAACGGCGGAGTTGGCCCCCGGCGATGCAGGCAGCGGTATCGCTGCACCAGTGCGGCGAGCGTGTCGACCGGCACCACCTCCACGGCCGGGACCAGCGCGGCCTCGGCGGCATTGCCCACCGGCACCACGACCTGGCGCACCCCAGCTTCTTCGGCGGCGAGCACGGCCGGCAGCACGCCGGGCACCGCGCGCACGGCGCCGTCGAGACCGAGCTCGCCGAGGTGGACGACCCCCTCCACCAGCTCGGGACTGATCGTGCCGCCCGCCACCAGGGCGGCCACGGCGATCGCCAGGTCGAAGCCGGATCCCTGCTTGAGCAGGGAGGCCGGCGAGAGGTTGACGGTGATGCGTTGCTTGGGCAGCTCCAGGTCGGAGTTGACGGCCGCGGCCTTGACCCGGTCGGGGGACTGCCGGCAGGCGGTGTCCGGCATACCGCTCACGGTGAAGCAGGGCAGGCCGCCCGACACGTCGGCCTCTACGTCGACCACCCGCCCGTGGATGCCGGTGACGGCGACGCTGCGAGTGCGGCCGATGGTCATGCGCCGACGTCCTGCAAGTGCTCCAGCTGCAGCGGTCCGCGCACCGGGCGCAGCACGCCGATGACGTCGATCCGGACCCGGGCGGGGCCGATGGGATGGTCCTGCAGCCACCGCGCGGCCAGCACCCGCAGGCGTCGCGCCTTGACCGGGGTGACCGCCTCCATCGGCGTCCCGAACGCGTTGCTGGTGCGGGTCTTGACCTCGACCACGATCAGGCAGTCACCGACGTCATCGAGCGCGACGATGTCGATCTCACCCTCCCGGCAGCGCCAGTTGCGCTCGATGACGGTCAGACCCTGCAACTGCAGATAGCGCGCGGCCTCGTCCTCCCCCAGTCGACCCAGCTCGGCCCGACTGAGCCGCTCCTGCGGTCCGCTCGATTGCCCCATCGGCGATCACCTCCGCGCACCACGATCGGCGGCGCACGATGGGCCGGGCAGGGGCAATCGGCCCGGCTGTGGACGCAGCCGACCCGCCTTTCGGGATGTGGACGGCGGACTCGTCAGCCGCCCGGGGTCACCTGTTCGACGAATCGGCGAGCCGCTGCCGAGACGCTCCGGGCCCGCCAGAAGACCCCGATCGGCGGGTGCTCCGGCATACCCGGCACCCGGTGCACGCGCACCGGACGACCGTCGTGCTGCGTGACCGAACGCGCCACGAGCGCGACGCCGAGTCCCGCCGACACGGCATCGCGTATGCCGCCCGGGCTCGCCGCCTCGAAGACCACCCGAGGTGCTGCCAGCCCCGCGAAGGCCTCGGTCAGCAGCGTCCGCAGAGGTGACTCCCGACCAACTGGCGCGAGCCCACGCCATACATCCACTGGGCGACGACGTGGTGCCGATACCCGGCTCCCGCCAACCGCAGCGGACGATCGAGAACGCGCGCGCTGCGGACATGGTGCTGGACCGGGCGCAACTGGACCGCATGGACCGCCTGGCGCCGCCCGAGCGCTGGGCCGGCGACCGCAGGTCCTTCGCCGTGCCGGTGACGGCGCGGACCTAGTCGGGCAGCTCGATCTCCCGCGCCGGCAGCTCCTCGACGTTGACGTCCTTGAAGGTGATCACCCGGACGTTCTTGACGAACCTGGCGGGCCGGTAGACGTCCCACACCCACGCGTCGTTCATCCGGATCTCGAAGAACACCTCGGCGCCCTCGCCGCGCACCTGCACGTCGACCTCGTTGCACAGGTAGAACCGGCGCTCGGTCTCCACGACGTGGCTGAAAAGCCCCACCACGTCGCGGTATTCGCGATAGAGGGCGAGCTCCTGCTCGGTCTCGTACTTCTCCAGGTCCTCGGCGCTCACACCGACTCCTTCCACACGTCCGGCTCGGCGGCCTGCCCGACCGTGAGCTCTTCGGCCGTCACTTCCTCGGCCACGACCTCCTCGCGCACAACCTCCTCGACCGTGACCTCCTCGGCCACGAACCGCCGCCACGAGCGCCGGTGGAGCTCGCACGGCCCGTGCTCGTCCAGCGCCGCCAGGTGGTCCGGTGCCGAATAGCCCTTGTTACCAGCCCAGTTGAACACCGGGTAGTCGTCGTGGAACGCGACCAGCATCGCGTCACGCTCCACCTTGGCCAGCACGGACGCGGCCGCGACCGACGAGCACTTCAGGTCGGCCTTGATCATCGTGGTGACCGGCGGTGCGACCGGCCCGTCGGCGGCGAGGGCGAGCAGCCCTTCGCGGGCCGGGTCGGTCAGCCAGTCGTGGTTGCCGTCCAGCACGACCAGGTCGGGTACGACGCGAAGGGCCGCGAGCGCCCTGGTCCCGGCCAGGCGCAGCGCGGCCATGATGCCGATCGCGTCGATCTCTGCGGCGCTCGCGTGGCCGACCGCGTGGTCGGTCGCCCACCGGCGTACGGCGGGCACCATGCGCTCGCGCGCAGCGGGGCTGAGCAGCTTGGAGTCCTTCACGCCCTGCGGGACGGTGCGGGTGCGCTCGTCGATGACCACGACACCGACCGAGACCGGGCCGGCAAGCGCTCCGCGGCCCACCTCGTCCATCCCGGCGATCAGCGAATAGCCCTGTCGTTGCAGCGAACGCTCGACCCGCAGGCTGGGACGGGCCGACCGACGCGGCCCGGCGGTCACGGTTTCGGCACCCGCGCGAAGACGTTGCCGTAGCTCTTCAGCGACTGGATGCGGTCGAGCGGCCAGGCGATCGCGACGACCTGTCCACTGATGTCGTCCATCGGCACCGAACCGAGTTTGCCACCCGAGCTGCCGTCGTGGAAGCGGGAGTCCGCGGAGTCGCCGCGGTTGTCGCCCATCACCCACACCGCGCCGGCGGGCACGGTGATGTCGAACTGCTGCAGGCTCGGCGCGTTGCCGGCCTTGATGTAGGGCTCGGTGATCTCGACCCCGTTGACGGTGAGTTTGCCGGTCTTGGTGCAGCACTTGACCTTGTCGCCCGGCATGCCGATGACGCGCTTGACGACGTGGTCGCCGCCGCCCGGCAGCACACCGACGAAGATCAGGCTGTCCTTCACCATGCGTTTGAGCAGCGGCTGCTGCGGCTTCGGCCCGCTCGACCACGACGCCGGGTCCTTGAAGACGATCACGTCGCCGCGGTGCAGCGAGGAGTGCTGCGGGGTGAACTTGCTGACGATGATCCGGTCACCGATGTCGAGCGTGCTCTCCATCGACTGCGACGGGATGTAATAGGGCTGGGCGAGGAAGGTCTTGACCAGAAAACTCAGGCCGAGCGCGATGACGACGATGACGACCAGCTCGCGGACGAACGCCCCGCGGCTGCGGCGAGCCGGCGGCTCCTCCTCGGGCACCGCGCCGGGCGGCAGTTCGTCACCGACCGTGCCCGGGACGTCCTGCGCTTCCCCGGGCCGGGAGTCCGGTCGGTCTTTCGTCATCTCTTCGGCACCTTGTCGAACGTCGAGGAATAGTTGCTCAGCCAGGTCATCCGGTCCACCGGCCAGACCACCGCCACCGCCCGCCCCACGATCTGGTCCTGCGGCACCGAGCCGGTGGTGCCGGTGCCGTCGTCGTGGAAGCGGGAGTCGGAGGAGTCCCCGCGGTTGTCACCCATCACCCACACCCTGCCGGCGGGCACGGTGACCGAGAATCGCTTCTGGTCGGTGCCGCCGCCGGGGTAAATATAGGGCTCGTCCAGCCCCACTCCGTTGACCGTGATCTGTCCGCGCGTGTTACAGCAGCGGACCGTGTCGCCGGGCAGCCCGATCACCCGCTTGATCAGGTGGTCGTCACCGGACGGGTAGAGGCCGACGAACTGCAGCGACTTCACGAAGGCGCCGCCCACGCCGGAGCGCTGCGTGGTTGCGGCGGCCGGCAGCCAGTGCCCGAAGTCACCGAACACCACGACGTCGCCGCGCTTGAGGTCCGCCGGACCGGGGGTGAGCTTGGAGACCACGACCCGGTCGCCCGGCACCAGGGTGTTCTCCATCGACTCCGAGGGGATCCAGAACGGCTGCGCGAGAAAGGTCTTGATGAGCAGCGACAGCACCATCGCGATCACCACGACCGCCGCGAGCTCGCGGACCGCGACCAACGCCCGGCGCCCTGCCGACGGCGGGCCGGAGGCAGCGTGCCGGGGAGTGCGCGCACGACGGGCGGCGCGCTCGCCCAGGGGCGCGACGGCAGGCGGCGCGACGGCAGGCGGCGTCTCCACCGCCGCGCCGTCCCCCTCGGCCGGGCGGGCCTGCGCCGGCCGCGGGCGCGGCAGTCGGTATCGCTGGTCGGTCACGACCCGAGTCTCCCCCACGAACCTGTCGGCCAGTACCGAAGGACCACCTCACCGACGACGTCGTCGGTCGGCACCATGCCCCCGCCGGGGTCGCCCAGGTGCGCCCGGGAGTCGTCGGAGTCGGACCGGTTGTCGCCGAGCACGAAGATGTGGCCGGCGGGCACCTGCACGCTGAACGGCGTGTCGCTCGCCGACGTACCCGGCACCAGATAGGGCTCGAGCCGCACGGCACCGTTGACCCGCAGCAGCCCGTCGTGCCCGACCGCCACCCGGTCACCCGGCAGGCCGATCACCCGCTTGACGTAGAGCGTCTCGGTCGGGCGGAAGCCGAAGGTGTCACCGATCGAGCGCAGTGCCCCGGCGAGGCCGCCCGGGGCGCGCGCACCCGGGTCGGCGAAGACCTCGGTGCCGTTGAAGACCACGACTTCCCCACGACGCAGTGACCCGGTGCCGACCTTGGACGCGATGATCCGATCGCCTTGCCACAGAGTCGGATTCATCGACGAGGACGGCACGGTGAAGGTCTCGACCACCAACCCGTGCAGCAGTATGACGCAGGCCACGAACCCCAGCGCCGCGATGGCGAGCCGGCGCTTCCCCGACCGCCTCGCCGCGGGCCGCGGCTCCTCCGCGGAGCTGGCCCCGCCGGAGACAGCAGTGTCCCCGGCGTCCGTGGACGCCGGGGACACTTCCTCCGTCATACGAGCGGAGCTCAGGCCTGGTTGGCCGGGGTCTCGCGACGCTCCTTGATGCGGGCGGCCTTACCGCGCAGGTCGCGCAGGTAGTAGAGCTTGGCGCGACGCACGTCACCGCGGCTGGCCACCTCGATCTTGTCGATCGACGGGGTGTGCAGCGGGAAGGTGCGCTCGACGCCCACCCCGAAGCTGACCTTGCGGACGGTGAACGTCTCGCCGACGCCGCCACCGTGGCGACGGATCACGACGCCCTGGAAGACCTGGACACGGCTGCGGTTGCCTTCCACGACCTTGACGTGCACCTTCACGGTGTCACCGGCGCGGAAGTCGGGGATGTCGCTGCGCAGCTGGGCGGCGTCGAGCTCGTCGAACTTGTGCATGATGCTTCTTCCTCGCGGGCGCCGCAGGCCGCCCGCTCATGTGATGGTCGGATGCGCGTGCCGAACCGGTCTGCTGACCTCATGGGTATGTCGCCCACTCCCCCTGCGGCGGGGGTCGATGCGGTGCGGACACGCTCTCCCAAGTTTGCCAGAACCCCCGGCGATCGGTGAAATCGCGCGGGCGCAGGCCAGGTTCGCGGGCGTTATTTCATCGTGCCGGCCGACAGGGAGCCCTGCAGCTGACGCTGGAAGATCACGTAGACGATCAGCACCGGGATGACGGTGATCACCACGCCGGCGAAGAGCGCGCCGAAGTTGACCTCGTACCCGGCCGACGACGCGAAGTTCGCCATACCTTGCGAGAGGACGTAGTTCTTCTCGTCGGTGTTCAACGCGACCGGCAGCAGGAACTGGTTCCACAGGCCGAGGAAGTTGAAGATCGTCACCGCCGCGATCCCGGGCCGGGCCATCGGCAGCATCACCTGCACGAACGTGCGCCAGTCGCCGGCGCCGTCGAGTTCGGCGGCCTCGCCGATCTCCGCGGGCAGCGCGCGGAAGAACGGATAGAGGAAGAACACCGTGAACGGGAAGGCGAACGCGACGTAGGTGAGGATCAGCCCCGGCAGCGAGTTGAGCAGCCCGACGTTCTTCAGCACGAAGAACAACGGCACGATTGCCAGGAAGATCGGGAACGTGTTGCCGGCGAGGATCAGGTAGTAGATCGCCCGGCTGCCCGGGAACGGGAAGCGGGCGAGGGTGTAGGCGCACATCGACCCCAGCGCCATCACCAGCGCGAGCGCGATCCCGACCACGATCACCGTGTTGAGCAGGTAACGGCCGAGGTGCGAGTCGTTCCACGCCGAGCTGAAGTTGTCCTTCAGGGTGCCGATGATGTCGTGCGGCATGGTGAACGGGCCGGAGAAGATCTCGCCGGTGGTCTTGGCCGACGAGAACAGCGTCCAGAGCAGCGGCAGCACGACGATCAGCGACCAGCAGATCAGCACCACGTGCGACCCGATCAGGATGCCGAGGTCGCCGCGCTCGCGCTTGCGCTCCTCCTGCGGCCCGTCGCTCTGCGGGGTCTTGGTGGAGACCGCGCTCATCACTTGTCAGCCTTTCCGCCGAGCAGCCGGTTCACGCCGAAGACGAGGGCCGCGAAGAGCAGCGTCACCGCCGCGAGCACCACGCCCATCGCACTCGCCCGGCCGTACTGGCCCTGGGAGAACGCGGTCTTGAACAGGTCCTGGGACATCACCAGGGTGGAGTTGTCGGGGCCGCCGGTCGGGTTGAGAGCGGCCATGTAGACGAACGCGTCCAGCGCGAGCACGCCCAGATAGATGTATGCCGTCTGGACGGTCTCCCGGATCATCGGCAGGGTGACCGAGAACATCGTCCGCAGCCGGCCCGCGCCGTCGATGCGCGCTGCGTCATACAGCTCGGCCGGGATGCCCTTGATGGCGGCGACGAACAGCACCATGTAGAAGCCGACGAAACCCCACACGATCACGAAGATCGACGCGGGCATCGCGGTCGCGGTCTCCCCGAGCCAGGCGAAGGAGTTGAAGCGGTCGCCGAGCCCGAACGGCAGATGGGTGAGGATGCCGTTGACGATGCCCTTGGACGGGTCGTACATCTGCGCCCAGATCAGGCCGATCACGATCGCCGGGATCGTGTAGGGGAAGAACGACACGACGCGGTAGATGTTCGACCCCTTGAGGCCGCGCACCGCGCCGGTCGTGGAGCCGCCGACGGTGACCATGGTGGCCAGCACGAAACTCAGCACGACAGTGACCAGCGGCACGAGGATCGCGAGGATCACGTTGTTGCGCAACGCCTTCATGAAGACGTCGTCGCCGAAGATCTGCTTGTAGTTGTCCAGCCCGATGAAGTCCATCGAGCTGGAGAAGCCGCCCCAGTTGGTGAGCGAGTAGTAGATCGCCTGCAGGAACGGCCAGATGACCAGACCCAGGTAGAGCACCATCGGCAGGCCGACGGTGATGACCACGAACAGCAGCCGGGAGGGCCGCATGCGCCGACCGCCGCGCTTCGGCGCGGCGGTCGGCGCACCCGCGGACGGCATGGCCAGCGTGCCGCCCGCGGGTGGGGTTACTGCGCTCACTTGATCTCGACTTTCTTCACCGACGAGTCCTTGGCGACCTTGTCGGTGATGCCCTGCAGCGCCTTGGTCAGGCCGGCCGCGTCGAGCTGTCCGGACAGGAAGCTGTTCCAGGGCACGAGCATGTCCTGGTTGGTGCCGTAGAGGTCGACGAAGCGGATGTTGAAGACCTTGTCACCGGCCGCGTCGAGCATCTTGATCTGCGACTGCAGCGCGGTCGACCCGAAGCCGTCGGACGGCACGGTGCCCTTGACGATGGTGGGCGCCAGCTTGGTCTTGGCGAAGTTGGTCGCCGAGTCCTTGGACAGCATGGTGCGCAGCACCTCCTTGCCGCCCGCCGGGTTCTTGGCCTTGGTCGGCACGATGAACTGCTCTCCCGGGGCGGCGTTGAGTGCCTCGAACGGCATCTTGCTGCTCGCGGTGAGCGTCGGGTCAGGGATGCCGGTCATCTTGAAGCCGGGCTTGGTCTGGGACTTCATCTCGTTCTCGATCCAGGACCCCGACGGGTAGAGAATCGCGGACTCGTCCTTGCTCCACTGCGCCTGCGCCGCGGTGAACTGCGTCCCGGCGCCGCCGGGCTTGACGTAGCCGGCCTTGACGATCTGCTCCAGCTTCTTCAGCACACCCTGCACCGCGGGCAGCGACCAGCAGCCGGGCTTGAGGTTCTCCAGCGCGAGACGGACCTCGTCGCCGCCCTCCTTGATCGCCGAGTCCATCACCAGCGTCTGGTAGTAGGTGGCGGCTTCCTTGCCCCAGCAGAAGAGGTACTTGCCCTTGCTCTTCGCCTTGCCACCGAGGTCGATCAGGTCGTCCCAGGTCTTCGGCGGCTGCCAGCCGTTGGCCTCGAAAAGGCTTGCGGAATACCACAATCCGTAGATCGTCATCACATAGTTGAGGACGAGCATCTTGTCGCCGACCATGCCGCGTTCCTTCACGCCCGGGTAGAGCGTGTCGGCGATCTTGGTGCCCTCGAGGTTGTTGGCCTCGAGCACCGGCGCGAGGTCCTCCAACTGGCTGGCGATGGTGTTGACGCCGATGGACTGTGCGCCGGAGTCGTCGATCAGGTCCGGCGGGTTGCCTGACACGAAGCGCGGCTGCAGCTGCTGAGAGATCTGGGTGGACGGACTGACCTTCACGGTGCTGCCGGCGTGGTCCTTCTCGACGATCTTGCCGGCGAAGGTCACGTAGTCGGTGCCGTAGCCGCCGTTGAAGATCACCGCGTCGACCGTGCTCTTGTCGGGCATGCCGAACGGGTTGCTCGCCGACGTCTTGCCGGTGCTCTGCCCCCCGCTTCCGCCGGAGCTTCCCCCACCGGCGCACGAGGCCAGGGCCCCGCTGATCGGCAGCGTGATGCCGGCCGCGAGCGCGGCGCGCAGCACCGTGCGCCGGTTGACCGCGAAGTTGGATTGAGCCATGGCTGCCTTACCTCCAGATGTTCTTCCCGCGGGCGCCCGCGTGACCACGCCTGATCGGGCAGGCCACGACGCCAGAGCCCACAATATGATTACTTGTGTAAGGATGTGTGCGATTTCGTGCAGAAACGATCACAAAACGGCAACAGGAGTGTGATGCACGTCGCTCACTCTGCACCCGCCACGCGGGTGCGCACCACGAGGCTCGCCGTGCGCGGAGCGCAACTGGGTGCGGCCGGCACGCTGCCGGCATACGGCCCCGTCCGGCCTGCCGGCACCCGCACGGTCAGTGAGGAGGCGCCCGCCGCGATGCGCGAGCGAATCGCCCGCGGCCGGCTGGACACTCCCCTGCCCTACGCACTCTTCAGCGACTACGACCGCGGGGACCACCGGCTGGAGCTGCCGGCGGTCGAACTCGACAACGGCCTGCTGCGCGCGACCGTGCTGCCCGGGCTGGGCGGCCGGCTCTGGTCGCTGCGCGACCTGCGCGCCGACCGCGAGCTGCTCTTCGTGCCGAAACGCCTGCGCTACGCCAATTTCGGCCTCACCGACGCATGGTTCGCCGGCGGCATCGAGTGGAATCTCGGGTCGACGGGCCACACCACATTGACCACACGTCCGTTGCACGCGGCGCTCGTCGCTGGTCCGTATGGCGACGCGCTGCGCCTCTGGGAATGGGAGCGGACCCGCGACCTGGTCCTCCAGCTCGACCTGGCGCTCGCCGGCGACCGGTTGCTCGTGTCGACCCGGGTGATCAATCCCGACCCCGAGCCCAAGCCGCTCTACTACTGGACGAACATCGCGGTGCCCGAGACCGAGCGCACGCGAGTGCTCACGACCGCGACCCACGCGTGGCGGACCGACTACTCCGGGTCGCTGGACCGGGTGGCGGTGCCGCACCCGGACGACGTCGCCGTCGACGTCAGCTACCCCGCTGCGTCCCGCGAGTCGGCCGACTACTTCTTCGAAACCGACTACCGGAAAGGCCGATTCGTCGCCTCCGTCGAGCCGGACGGTGACGGCTTCGCACAGACCGCCACCGAGGCGCTGCACGGCCGCAAGCTCTTCCTCTGGGGCAACGCGCCGGGCGGCCGGCGGTGGCAGCACTGGCTGGCCGACGACGACGCCTACGCCGAGATCCAGGCGGGCGTCTGCCTCACCCAGCTCGAACACGACGAGCTCGCCGGTCACGAAACCCGTTCGTGGACAGAGGCTTTCGGCGGCATCCACGTGGACCCGGCAGCCGCCGGGGCGACATTCGCAAAAGCGGCGGCTGCCGCTGCCGAGGCAGTCGCGCATGTCGCGCCGGCCGACTGGCTCGAGTCGTGGCACGCGGAGTGGCTCGAGACGTATGTCGACGCCCGGCCCCGCGAGATCCTGGCGCGCGGATCAGGTTGGGGGCGTGTCGAACTCGCGCTCCGCGGCCAGGCCGCGCCCGACGGGGTGGAGTTCCCGGAGGTCGACGACGACAGCCGGCTCGCGGCCGGCCTGTTGCGGGGCGTGCCGGTCGAACAGCCGTTGCTGCCGCCGATCTCCGACCGGTGGGCCGCCCGGTTGCGGCAGGCGCCGCGCGGCTGGTGGACGTCATACGCGCTCGGTGTGGGCACGCACGTGCGCGGCGAATTCGACTCTGCGCGAGCGCAGTACGCCGACAGCGTCGCGCAGCGGCCGAGTGCGGTGGCGTTGCGCGGGCTGGCGGTGCTGGCCGTGCTGGCCGACGACAGGACTCGGGCCGTCGACCTCTACGCGCAGGCTCGCGAGCTGGACCCGACGAGCCGGGGTCTGCTCACCGAGCAGCTACGGCTCCTGCTCGACCTCGGCGAGGCCGCCGACGCGTTGCGGACGATCGACGAAGCACCGTCGGCACTGCGCGATCACGGACGCACACGGCTGCTCCGAATAGAAGCGCTGCACGGCCTCGGCCGCGACAACGAGGCGGTTGGACTCCTCGAGGGGCTCGAGGTCGAGGACCTCGCCGAAGGCGACCGGGTCATCGGCGACCTGCTCGCCCGCATCCGGCCCGGCATGCCGCTGCCGCCGGCGCTCGACTTCCGGATGACCGCGGACCACCACTGACGGCTCCCTCGCCGACCGACGCCTCCTTCGGGCCGTCACTCGCCGCACGAGCCGTCAGTCGACGGCTGCGGACCGCGATGCCGGCGCCGGCAATCACGCAGACCGCACCGAGCACGGTCTGCCAGGTCAGCCGTTCGCCGAGAAGCAGCGCGGCCCAACAGATGCTGAGCACCGGCTGCACGAGTTGCACCTGGCTCACGCGCGCCATCGGACCGATCGCCAGGCCGCGATACCAGGCGAAGAAGCCGAGGAACATGCTGACCACGCCGAGGTAACCGAACGCCAACCACTGGCCCGCGCTGCCCGACTGCGGGCTGGCCACCACAGACCCACCGGTGAGCACCGCCATCAACGGGGCGGACAGCACCAGCGCCCAGGAAACCGTTTGCCAGGAGCCGATTTCGCGCGCGAGAAGGCCGCCCTCGGCATACCCGGCCGCGGCGGCGAGGACCGCGCCGAAGAGCAGCAGGTCGGGCCAGCCCAGCCCCGCCGACGAGCCCGGCGATCCGCTCTGGCCGATCGCGAACGCGACAGCAGCGACCGCACCGGCCGACACCGCACCCCAGAACCGCGGACCGACCTGCTCACCTCCGCGGCGCACCGCGAGCACCGCGGTAGCTGCCGGCAGCAGTGCGATCACCACCGCACCATGACTTGCGGCGGTGCGGCTCAGAGCGAAAGAGGTGAGCAACGGGAAGCCGACGACGACGCCGGCAGCCACGACCGCAATCCGCGGCCAGAGACCGCGTCGCGGCACCGGCTGCCGGGTGAGCACCAGCGCGGCGGCGGCCAGCACGGCCGCGACAACGGCCCGGCCGGCACCGACGAACAGCGGCGACAGGCCGCCGTGGTCGACGGCGACGCGAGTGAGCGGCACCGTGAAGGAGAACGCGGTCACTCCGACGATGCCCCAGCCGACACCCGATAGCGGATTGCGCAATGATGCAGTAGCGCTACTCTCTCTTCTCATGAATGACGATAGCAGCTCCCGCCTCGTCGCGGAGTTGCGTCGCTGGCTCGACAGCGCAGCCGCCGGCGCACAGCTGCCCTCCAGCAGGACACTCGTGGCCGAGCACGGCGTCAGCCCCGTCACGGTGCAGAAGGCGCTGCGGACCCTGGCCGCGGAGGGACGCGTCGAGACACGACCAGGAGTCGGCACCTTCGCGCGCACCCGGCCGCTTGCCCGCCCGGCGGACTACGGCTGGCAGACCGAGGCGCTGTCGCTCGGCACCCCGACCACACCGCTGTCCCCGAGCGCGCTGCAGTCGGTGCCGAACGATGTGTTCGCGCTCCACTCCGGTTACCCCGATCGTGAGTTGACACCGGAATCGTTGGTGCGAGCGGCTTTTCGTCGCGCCGCGCGAGCCAACGCGATCACCGAACGGCCGCCGACTGCGGGCCTGCCCGACCTGCAGGCGTGGTTCGCGAACGAGGCCACCACGAGCTCCGACGCGGCGGCCGGATCGATCGCCCCGAGCGACGTGGTCGTTCTTCCGGGCAGCCAGAGCGGGCTGACGACCGCCTTCCGGGCGCTTGTCGGTGCCGGGCGCAGCCTCGTGGTGGAGTCCCCGACCTACTGGGGTGCGATCCTCGCCGCTCGGCAGGTGGGGGTGCGGACCGTGCCAGTGCCGTCGGGTGCCGCCGGGCCCAGCCCCGAGGCCGTCGACCGTGCACTGGCCGAGTCGGGCGCGCGCGCCTTCTACGCGCAGCCCAACTTCGCGAGCCCCACTGGCGCGAACTGGTCACCCCAGCTGCGTCGCGATCTGTTGGAGGTGATGCGCAGCCGAGGCGCGTTCCTGATCGAGGACGATGCGGCCCACGACTTCGGCATCGCTGCACCGGCGCGCCCGCTCATCGGCGGCGACACCGCAGGCCACGTCGTCTACCTCCGGTCGCTCAGCAAGAGCGTGGCCCCCTCCGTCCGGGTCGCGGCGATCGTCGCCCGGGGCCCGGCCCGGCAGCGCATTCTCGCCGACGCCGAGGTCGAGTCGATCTATGTCAGCAATGTGCTCCAGACCGTCGCGCTCGACGTGGTGACCCAGCCTGCCTGGCGCAGTCACCTGCGCCGGGTCGCGCGTGAACTCGGCGCCCGGCGCGACCTGCTCGTTGCCGCACTCGCCGAGCATGCCCCGTCGCTGACTCTCGACCACGTGCCCACCGGTGGCCTCAATCTGTGGGCACGGCTGCCCGACGAGACCCGGCTCGACCGTTATGTCGCCGCCTGCCGCGATCGGGGTGTCACCGTCGGCAACGGTGACGAGTGGTTCCCGGCCGAGCCCACCGGCCCGTTCGTCCGGTTGAACTACGCCGGCCCCAATCCAGGCGGATTCGGCGAGGCCGCACGAGTGCTCGGCAGCGTGCTCACCGACGGCGCTTGGTGAAGGTCACGGTGCCCGGCGGATCGTCGCGGTCGGTGATGCGGAAGCCCGCGCGCTTGTAGCGCCGCTGGTTGGCCTCGCTGCCCACCCCTGTCACCAAGCTGTATGACGCAGCCTGCGCGGGCGCCACCTCCTGGATGAAGCTCAGCAGCGCTCCCCCGAAACCACGACCTCGCAGGTCGGGCGCGACCATCAATCGGCCGATGTGCCAGTCACTTCCGGCGCCTGCCGGTCCGTCCCCCGGCTGACCTCGCACCGAGCCGACGAGCCGGCCGTCGAGCCGGGCGACGTAGGTCGTCCAGTCGGCGAGCGATCGCCGGAGTGACTCGGGCGTCTCGTGCTGAGCCGGGATGTCCAGCCTGTCGTTGTCGATGCCCTCGCGCAACCAGCACGCATGGGTCAGGGTGAGCAGCTCGCCCACGTCCGCCGGGGTCGCGACCGATATCTGCAACTGCTCCGGTGATGCTGCCGCCGGTGCACTCAGCAGGTCGGGACGGCGCTCGGCCGTGCGCTGGAGTCGCTGCTCGTGCCGCCAGGCGGCGATCTTGCCGTGATCTCCGGACAACAGCACGGTGGGCACCGAAAGCCCTTGCCAGTGCTCGGGTTTGGTGTAAACGGGGTATTCGAGCAGGCCGTCTTCGTGCGACTCCTCGACCAGTGACGCCGCATTGCCGATCACGCCCGGCAACAGGCGCGCGACGGCTTCGACGATAGCCAGCACGGCGACCTCGCCGCCGTTGAGCACGTAGTCCCCGAGGGAGACCACACGCACGTCGTAGCGCTTCCGGGCGTGCTCGTAGACACGCTCGTCGATGCCCTCGTAGCGTCCGCACGCGAAGACCAGGTGCGACTCATCGGCCAGCTCACGGGCCATCGCCTGGCTGAACGGCGTCCCTCCGGGACCGGGCACGATCAGGACGGGACGCGAATCCGCTGCATTCGCAAGCTGATCCAGCGCCTCACCCCAGGGTTCCGGCTTCATCACCATGCCGGCACCCCCGCCGTAAGGGGTGTCGTCGACCGTGCGGTGCCGGTCGTGGGTGAAGTCCCGCAGGTCGTGCACCCGCAGATCGAGCAGACCGTCGCGGCGTGCCTTGCCGATCAGCGAAAGGTCAAGCGGCGCAAGGTAGTCCGGGAAGATGCTGACGACGTCGAGACGCACGCGTCACTCCCCCGCCGAGTCCGGAGTGGGGAGCAGCCCGGGCGGCGCATCGATCACGATGCGCCCGCCGTCGACGTCGACGACCGGCACGATCTGCTCCACGAAGGGCACCAGGCCGGTGGCGCCATCCTCCAGCCGCAGCTCCAGCAGGTCCTGCGCCGGCCGGTCGTGCAATGCGGTGACCGTGCCGATGTGCCCGCCCGCGGGGTCCTCGGCCTCGAGTCCCACCAGGTCGTCGGCATACCACGCGTCGTCGTCCTCGTCGGCGTCCGCCGGCGCCAGCAGCTGGGTGCCGCGCAGCGCCTCAGCCGCCGTCCGGTCAAGCGCCTCCTCGAAGCTCAACAGGTGAATCCCGTTGTGCACCCGATGAGTTCGAAGGGTCAACGGCCCGGCGTCTGCCGGTTCGGTGCGGAAGGACTCACCGACCGCGAAACGCTCCGCCGGGGCATCGGTGTGCAGCCGCACAGTCACCTCGCCCTTCAGGCCGTGCGGCTTGCCGATGCGCGCGACGACAACATCACTCATGGCGGTCATTGTCCCCGGTGACCCACTGGCCGGCGCGCATGACCCGCATGACATCGTGCGCGTCGTCGAGCACCACGAGGTCGGCGCGCGCGCCGGGCCGCAACTCCCCGCGGTCGTCGAGGCCGAGCACGCGGGCCGGATTGGCCGATGCCGCGGCCGAGGCTGCCTCGAGCGGCACGCCGTCGCGCACCGCTCGCGCAAACGCCGAATCCATCGTCAACGAGCTGCCCGCGAGTGACCCTGACTCCAGGCGTGCGGCGCCGTCGCGGACCCAAACCTGTTGTCCCCCAAGGGTATAGACGCCATCACCGACTCCCGCCGCGTCGATCGCGTCGGTGATGAGCACAAGCTTGTCCGAGCCGCGAGCGAGCACTTCGCGCAGCACGGCGGGGTGCAGGTGGATGCCGTCGTTGATCGTCTCGCAGGGCACCCTGGCGTCGAGACTGGCGAGGACCGGACCCGGCTCACGGTGGTGGATCGGGCGCATGCCGTTGAACAGATGGGTGGCGAGCCGCGCCCCGTGGTCGTATGCCGCAGCGGTCTCGTCATACGTGGCGTCGGTGTGGCCGACGGCCGCCACCACCCCGGCCGCCACCGCGGCGTCGACCAGGTCGAGCGCACCGGGCAGCTCCGGCGCGATCGTGATCACCCGCAGCCAGCCCCGCGCGGCGTCGAGCATCCGGCCGAAGGCCGACAGGTCCGGGTCGAGCAGGTAGTCCGGGTTCTGCGCGCCGCAGCGCGCGTGCGACAGGAAGGGCCCCTCGAGGTGCGCACCGGCGATCTCGCCGGCGTCGGCGAGATCCGCCGCCCACGAGAGTTGCCGGACCAGGTCGTCGACCGGCGCGGTGACGAGGGACGCGAGCGTCGTGGTCGTGCCGTGGCCCCGGTGGAAGCGCACCGCCCGGGCCATCGACTCCGCCGAGCCGGCCATGTCGTGGCCACCGCCGCCGTGCACGTGGAGGTCGACGTAACCGGGCACGACCAGGGCACCGCCCAGGGAAATAGAGTCCTCAGCCGGTGCGTCCTCAACCGGCGAGTCCGTTTCGGGCACCGCCGGGACTCCGTCGACCGCGACGACGTGGCCGTCCGCGATGCGCACGTCACCCTCTCGGATGCCGTCCGGGGTGAGCACGCGGGCGTCGGTCAGGGTCAACTGGCTCATGGGGACATCGAACACCGTGCGACCGCCGCGCCGGCGCCCGGCACCGGTCCTCCATCGGCCGGGCCATCAGTCCGGCACCAGTCCAGCATCGGTTGGGCAAGCACTCCGCCGAGACACCACTCCGCATGACTGAATATGATCTAAAGTCGTCCTTGCACTCATCAATCGTCACCGTCAGGAGTCCAGGTGTCCCACGTCGCAGGCGAGATCGCGAGCCAGCCCCAGGTCTGGTCGCAGGCGGCGCAGCTCGCCGCCACCGCGCAGAGCCGGTCGGCCATGCCGCGACCTGGCGAGCGGGTCGCCGTGGTCGGCTGCGGCACGTCGTGGTTCATGGCGCAGTCGGCCGCGGTGTTGCGCGAACAGGCCGGCCAGGGCGACACCGACGCCTTCGCCGCGTCGCAGTTCCCGACCGACCGGCGTTACGACCGCGTCGTCGCGATCACGCGCTCCGGGACCACGACCGAGGTGCTCGACCTCTTGCGCCGGCTCGGCACCGATCAGCCCTCCACCGTCGTCACCACCGAGGCCGGCCACCCGGTGGTGCCGCTTGCCGGCGAGAGCGTGCTCCTCGGCTTCGCCGACGAGCAGTCGGTCGTGCAGACCCGTTTCGCGACCAGCGTGCTCGCCTGGTGGCGGGCCGCGCTCGGCGAGGACCTGGCTCCCGCCATACGGGATGCGGAGGCGGAGCTGGCCGCACCCCTCCCCGACGACCTGCTGAAGCGCACCCAGTTCAGCTTCCTCGGCGACGGCTGGACGGTCGGGCTCGCCAACGAGGCAGCGCTCAAACTGCGCGAGGCGGCTCAGGCGTGGACGGAGTCCTACCCGGCGATGGAGTTTCGCCACGGACCGATCAGCATCGTCGACGAGCGTTCTGCCGTATGGGTTTTCGGCGATGTTCCGGACGGGCTCGCCGACGACGTCGCGGCCACCGGGGCTTTGCTCGTGCACTCCGGCGGTGACCCGATGGCGCACCTCACGACCGCGCAGCGGCTCGCCGTGGGGCTCGCCGAGGCCGCGGGCAAGAACCCGGACACGCCGCGTCACCTGACCCGCTCCGTGGTGTTGCAGTGACCGATCGGCCAGCGGTGCTGGCCGTCGACGTCGGCGGCACCACGATCAAATCCGCGGTCGTCGACGGCGACGGGAAGCGCCGGCTCGCGCACGCGGTCCCGACCCCGGTGGCCGACGGGCCGGCCGCGGTGGTCGAGACGCTGCGCCGGCTTGTCAGCGCGCAGGCCACCGCCGCACGCGCGGCCGGCGAGCCGGTGACTGCCGTCGGTGTCGTGGTGCCGGGGGTGGTCGACACCTCCCGCGGCATCGCCCGTTATGCCGCCAACATCGGCTGGCGGGACGTGCCGCTGCGCGACCTGGTGCGCACTGACGTCGCGCTGCCGGTCGCGGTCGGTCACGACGTGCGCGCCGCCGGTCTTGCCGAGCTCGCCCTCGGTGCCGCCGGTGACAGCGCCGACGCGCTCATCGTCGTGGTGGGCACCGGCATCGCGGGCGTCGTCGTCGCCGGCGGCACGGTCGTGGAGGGACACGCGGGCATCGCCGGCGAGATCGGGCACATCCCGGTCGGTGATCTCGAAGTGCGTTGCAATTGCGGGGCGTTCGGCTGTTTGGAGATGTTTTCCTCCGCGCGCGCAGTGTCCCGGATGTATGCCGAGCGCACCGGCACCACGTTGGCTGCCGACCAGATCGTCGCGCGGCTCGGCGAGGACGCCGACGCCCGTGAGGTATGGCGCAGCGCGACCGCAACCCTTGCCCGCGGACTGGTCTGTGCGGCCCTGCTGACCGACCCGCAGCGGGTCGTCCTGGCCGGAGGGTTGTCCGCCGCCGGAGAGACGCTGCGCGAGCCGGTGGCCGCTGCGTTCGCCGCCGGTATGCCGTGGCGGGAGGCGCCGGAGCTGGTGGTCTCCGAGCTGGCCGGAGCGGCCGGCCTGGTCGGCGCGGCGCTGCTTGCGCGGGACGCCGCAGAGGAAGGACCGGCGTGATCCTCGCGGTCTGTCCCAATCCGGCGCTCGACATCACCTATCGCGTGGACCGCCTGGTGCCAGGCGAGTCGCACCGGGTCTCGCAGGTGCTGCAGCGCCCGGGAGGCAAGGGCGTCAACGTCGCCGCGGTGCTGCACGAGGCGGCCGCACAGGTGACGGCGACCGGCCTCGTGGGCGGCGCGTCGGGTGCCGAACTTGCCTGTGCTCTGGACCAACTCGACGTGCCACACCGGTTTTCGCACATCTCGGGCCCCACCCGCCGCACGGTCACGGTGGTCGCCGGCGACGAGGCGACGGCCCTCAACGAGCCGGGCCCGACGGTCGGCGGCGACGAATGGCGCACGTTCACCGCGCTGTTCGGCTCCCTCACCTGCGACGCGGCCGTCGTGACGCTGTCGGGCAGTCTCCCGGCCGGACTGCCGATCGATGCGTATGCCGAGCTGACCCGCCTCGCCCACGACCAGGGCGCGCCGGTGGTGCTCGACTGCTCCGGTGCGCCTCTCGTAGCCGCGTTGTCCGCCGGGCCTGACGTGGTCAAGGTCAACGCCGAGGAAGCAGGTGCGGCCATCGGTCGGCCAACTGGCACCATGGCCGAAACACTCTCAGCTGCAATCGAATTGCGCCGCATGGGCGCGGTCGAGTGCGTCGTCACCCGCGGCGCGGACGGGCTCGTTGCGAGCACGACCGTCGGCGACTTCGGGGCGACCCCGGGCGCGCCGGTCACGGGCAACCCGACCGGTGCCGGCGACGCGTTCACCGCCGGACTCGCGCTCGGCATCGAGCACGGTGAGCACTGGCTGCGGCGGCTGCGACTCGCCGCCGGCTGGGCCGCCGGTGCGGTCGCCCGCCCCACCGCCGGCAGCGTCGACCCGGCCGTCGCCGCGCACCACCAGACCGCACTCACCTTCCAGGAGATCACCGTATGACGCTCACGACGACCGCCGAACTCGTTGCCGCCGGCGCGGATTCGGGCACGCCGGTCTTCGCGTTCAACATCGTCACGCTGGAGCACGCGGAGGCGATCGCAGCCGGTGCCACTGCGGCCGGTCGTCCGTGCATCCTGCAGTTGAGCCACAACACGATCGCCTTCCACGGAGACGACCCGCGCCCGATCACGGCGGCCGCCCTGGAGATCGCCCGCACTGCCGCGGTGCCGTTGGCGGTGCACCTGGACCACGTCACCGACCCCGAGCTGGCGCTGGCGGCGGCCGACCTCGGTGTCGGCTCGGTGATGTTCGACGCCGGTGCGCTTCCCTATGACGACAACGTGCGGCTGACCGCTGAGGTGGCGGCGGCCGCGCACGCCACCGGGCTCTTCGTCGAGGCCGAACTCGGTTACGTGGGAGGCAAACCGGGCGCCCCGGCGAGTGCTCACGCCGCAGGCGTCCGCACCGATCCGGACGAGGCAGCGGCCTATGTCGCCGCGACCGGTGTCGACGCGCTCGCCGTCGCGGTCGGCAGCAGCCACGCGATGACCAGCAAGTCCGCGTCCCTCGACCACGCGCTGATCACCCGTCTGCGTGACGCCGCGCGGGTGCCCCTGGTGCTGCACGGCTCCTCCGGGGTGCCCGACGACGAGTTGCTCGCCGCCGTACGCTCCGGGATGACCAAGATCAACGTCGGCACCGCCCTCAACATCGCCTTCACCGGCGCCGTCCGCTCGGTGCTCGCCGGCACCGACAAGGTCGACCCGCGCCCCTACCTGCGCGCCGCCCGCGACGCGATGGCCGCCGAGGTGCAGCGCCTGCTGGAGCTCTGAGTCGCCGCTCCGGTCCGAGAGGGCGTGGCGGGCTGCCTTCGCGTGCGTGCCGGCGCGCGTGCGTATGGCGCGACCGTCGCGACTTCCGCACACACCCGCGCATCCCGTAAGCGAAAGTGCGCCTGACGTCACCATCGCTTACGAGACCAGCACCAGCTCGCCCGCCCCGCGTGCACACCCCGCAACCGTCGCGACTTCTGCACACCCCCGCCCATCCCGTAACCGGAAGTGCGGCTGACATCACCCCCGCTAACGAGACCAGCGCCTGCTCACGCCCGCGCACGACCGCGCTCAGGCCTGAATGACCTCCACGCCCGCACGCTCGAAGTCGCGCACCGCCGCCGGGTCGGCGCCGTCGTCGGTGAGGAGCACGTCGATGCCGGACGGCGGGCAGATCGTGCAGAAGGCGCGCTTGCCGAGCTTGCTGCCGTCGGCGACCACCACGACCCGGCGGGCACGGGACGCCATCGCCTGGTTGATCTCGCCCTCGTCGTCGTGACGCGTCGCGGCGCCATACTCCGCGGACACTGCGTCGACACCGAGGAAGAGCAGGTCGATCGTCATCGCGTCGATGACCGGACGGGCGAAATGCCCCACCAACTCGAAGGATTGGGGGCGGATGACCCCGCCGATCACGACCACCCGCAGCTGCGGTCGCACCGCGAGGTCGCTGGCGATGTTGAGCGCGTTGGTGACGACGGTCAGCGACGTCAGGGCTCCGGCCTCACCCTCGGCGATGTCGGCCCGCGAGGCGAGGCTGCGAGCGACCTCGGTGGTCGTGGTGCCGCCGTTGAAGCCCACGACGGTGCCTGCCTCGATCATCTGTGCGGCCCGGTCGGCGATGCGCCGTTTCTGGTCGGACTGCCGCGCGGTCCGGTAGCGCACCGGCAGGCCGTAACTGACGGAGCCGCCGACCGCGCCGCCCCGGGTGCGCGAGACCAGCTGCTGGGCGGCGAGTTCGTCCAGGTCCCGGCGGGCGGTGGCCGGCGAGACGCCGAAGTCGGCCACCAGTTGTTCCACGTCGATGCTGCCGTCGTGCGAGATGCGGTCCAGGATCGCGGAGAAGCGTTCGTGCTTACGCATCCGTGCCACCTTTCACCGAACCGGCCTGCACCGATTGACGCATCCTGCGCCACGACACACTGTTTGCGTCAGAAACTATCAGGCTGACCAGTCAACAAGCCCCACAAACGCACACGAGGTATGCCGGGAGCAGCTGCTCTCGGCATACCTCGTATGACGGGTCGCGCGTTATCGACGATCGGTGTCGACGATGTCCACGCGGACGTTCTTGCCACCGGCCAGGGCCCGCATGACCTCGCGCAACGCGGACGCGGTGCGCCCGGAGCGTCCGATCACTCGGCCCAGGTCGTCGGGGTGCACCCGCACCTCGAGGAGTTCGCCACCACGGCGGCCGTTCGCACGGCGCACCGTGACGTCGCCGTCGTGGTCGACGATCCCCTTCACGAGGTGTTCGAGTGCTTCCTCCAGCAAGGGGTCAGCCCTCGGACTTGGCGCCCGGGGCGGCGAAGCCCGCGGCCTCGGCGGCCTCCGGGGTCTTGAACCAGACCTCGGCGACGGTCGAGTCGTACCACTGCGAGTCGGTCGTGTGGTACTTCATCGAGTCCTTGTTGCCCTTGACCGTGAAGACGGCCGGGTCGGGCGACGCGCCGTCCTCCAGCGGGGCGGCCGAGTCGGCGCCGTAGCCACCGTCGGCGATCTCCGCACGGACATCGGCCTTCGGCTCCTCGACCGGGACGGCGACCTCGTCGGCCTTGTCCTCGGCAGCAGCCTTGGCGTCGGCCTCTTCGGTCTTCTCCTGCTTGGCCTCGGCCTTCTTGCGAGCGGTGGTCGCGCCACCCTTGCTCGTGTCGTCGGCGGCGTTCTGCGCGGCGGCGAGGGCCGCCTCGTAGAGGGCCTTCTTGTCCGGGCGCGGCTCGGCGACCTTCAGCGTGCCCTCGGCACCCTTCTCGCCCTTGAACTTCTGCCAGTCGCCGGTCACCTTCAGCAGCGCCGCGACCTGCTCGGTCGGCTGCGCGCCGACGCCGAGCCAGTACTGCGCACGCTCGGAGTCGATCTCGATGAGGCTCGGGTTCTGCTTCGGGTGGTACAGACCGATCTCTTCGATCGCCCGGCCATCGCGCTTGGTGCGCGAGTCCATGACGACCACTCGGTACTGGGCGTTGCGAATCGCGCCGAGGCGCTTCAAACGAATCTTGACGGCCACGTTTGTGGTGTCTCCTTCAGTTGTCAGGTGAGGCACGGCGAGACCGGGTGGGGAACACGCGGGGAGCCGTGACTCGGGGGTAGGCGTGTGAACCGGTGGATGAGAGGGGCCTCCGGGCACACAAGTACGCGCAAGCATTGTGCCAGAACGCCGCCCCGTTCCCCCAATCGAGCCGCGGCCAGGCCTTCGTGTTCAGGCCTTCGTCGTCGGATCGCTGATCTGACCCAGGAAGAGCGGCGCCCGCGTCTGGTTGTCGTGTATGACGAACAGGAACGCCCGGTCGACCACGATCCGGTCGATCATGCCGGGCACCGCGCCGGCCTGCACACCGACTCCGGTCGCCGCCGCGGCCTCGGTGCCGTGCTGGTCGACCTTCACGACCGACTGGTGCACGACGCTCTGCACCTTCAGATCACCGGGCGCGCCGGCGATGCCGGACAGGTCGGCGCCGCCGCCGAACAGCCGGGTCACCCCGAGCCCCTGCAGCGCCGGCGCCAGCGGGCTGCGGGTGTCGATCGCGAACGGCGGCATCGTGAGCCGCACCCTGCCGGCCAGTGCGGTGGCGAGCGCCGCGCCGAGGACTTTCGGCAGCGCCCCGCGCACCGCGGCGAACCGGCCCTGATCCGGCAGCACGACGGTCATCGCCATACCGTCGCCGAGGTAGGGCACCGACACCGACACCCAGCCGTCGCCGCGCGCCACGGCATACCTGCCCTCGGCCCCGAGGTATGGCGTCTGCACGCTCCCACCGGATGCCGTCGTGAACGCGGCCGGCGCCGACGGCGCATCGAACGCCTTGGCCCAGGCCGCCTTGAGGTAGAGCGCGTTGACCAGCTCGAGCCGGGTCAGGGTGGTGACGTCCCGCGGCCCGAGCAGCTCCGGGATGAGGGAGCGGGTGCGCTCGCTGACCCAGGCGTTGATCGCCTTGCGCGCACCGTCCGGATCGTTCCGGTAATCCTCCAGGTGCGCCCCGGCGCCGTAACCCGTGGCGAGTTGCCGGAGGAAGTCCCGGCTGACCTGCAGGCTCTTGTCCGGCCAGAGCGAGTTGGCCGCCTCGCAGACGATGGGGCCGCCCGCCGCGGCCTTGCTCCGGGCGACCGCGGCCGCGACGGCGGCGTCGATCGCCGTGACGTTGCCGGCCTGCCGCTGCTGGTCGCCGCCGAGCAGCACCTCCAGTTGCTGCGCGGTCGCGCCGCGCGCGCCGGCGTCGGTCATCGCCAGCGCCGAGTAGACCGAGTAGGGGCTGATCGAGCCGTTGCCGGTCGCGGCGATCTTGTCGTCGGCGAGGAAGAGTTTGGCGCCGAAGGCCGCCAGGTCGGCGCCCGCGGTCGCGGCGGGGCCCGGCGTCATACGGGCGGCCTGCACCGCGAGCACGTCACCGGAGGATGCCGCTGACCCCGACGCCGACCCTGACGGCGCCGCGCCACTGGAACTCACCGGATCACCACCTCTCGACTCCGATCCGCACCCCGCGAGTGCGCCGCCGAGCGACGTCAGTGCGAGCGCCTGCAGTGCCTGTCGACGGTTCATCCTCATGCTGGTCATACAGCAAGGACGCACGAGGACGAGGCCGGGTTGCCCGGCCCTCACGGTAGGTCACCGACCGATAACGATCCCCATCGTCGGTTTGGTGCGCCCCCGCGATGTGTGATCACGTGGAAGAACCGGCCTCTCTCCGTCTCGGCCGGTTTCGCCATGACCAGTTGGAGGAATATCGACGTGCCGTTGCTCGAGGCGCACCATCTGTACAAGGTCTTCGGCAGACGACCCGGGGACATCGTTCGACGACTCGAGCAGGGGGAAGACGCCGCGGAGCTGCGGCAGCGGTATGACGTGACACCCGCGGTCATCGACGCCTCCTTCGAGGTCAACGAGGGCGAGATCTTCGTGGTCATGGGCCTGTCCGGATCGGGCAAGTCGACACTGATCCGGATGCTCAACGGGCTGCACCAGCCGACGTCGGGTCACGTGAAGATCCTCGGCGAGGACATCAGCACGATGAGCGCCGCCCAGCTGCGCCAGACCCGCCGCGACCACATCAGCATGGTCTTCCAGCACTTCGCGCTCTTCCCGCACCGCACGGTCGCCGAGAACGCCGCCTACGGGCTGCAGGTCAAGGGCGTCTCCGAGGCGGAGCGACGCGAAAAGGCTTTGGAGGCACTCAAACTCGTCGGCCTCGAGGGCTGGGGCGACCACAAGCCCGGCGAACTGTCCGGCGGCATGCAGCAGCGCGTCGGCCTGGCGCGCGCGCTCGCCGCCGACACCGACATCCTGCTGATGGACGAGGCGTTCAGCGCCCTCGACCCGCTGATCCGCCGCGACATGCAGGACCAGCTGATCGAGCTGCAGAACCAGCTCGGCAAGACGATCGTCTTCATCACCCACGACCTCAACGAGGCGATGCGCCTCGGCGACCGCATCGCGATGATGCGCGACGGCCGCATCGTGCAGGTCGGCACCGCCGAGGAGATCCTCACCGACCCGGCCAACGACTACGTGGCGCAGTTCGTCGCCGACGTCGACCGCACCCGGGTGCTCACCGCGCGCTCGATCATGGAGCCGCCCGTCGCGACCCTCGGCATGGGCCACGGCCCGCTCGCCGCGCACAAGCTGATGCGCGAGCACCAGCAGCCGGGCCTGTATGTCGTGGGCCGCGACCGCACCCTGCAGGGGTACGTCATGGAGGACGACATCGTCGCCGCCCGCGGTGGCGGCGAGACGATCGCCGACCTCGTCAAGCCGATCGAGACCACCGTGCCCGCCGACGCACCGGCGGCCGACCTCTTCACGCCCGCGGCCAACGTGCGCCTGCCGCTCCCGGTGGTCGACCCCGACGAGAAGCTCGTCGGCGTCATACCCCGGGTGACGCTACTGGCGGCACTCGGCGCGGTCGATCCCGAACCCACGGATCTGGTTGCCCTGCCTGCTGATTCGGCAGTCGAGCTCGACAAGACCACCGGAGGCGCCCGATGAGCACCGTGATCCCGCGGATCCACCTCGGCGAGTGGGTCGCCGACGTCGTCAACTGGCTGACCGACCACTGGTCGGGCTTCTTCGACGGCGTGGCCAGCATCGTCAACCACCTGGTCGACGGCATCCAGCACGTCCTGATGAACACCCCGATCGTGCTGCTGGTGATCATCTTCGCGCTGCTCGCGCTCTGGGCGCGCGGCTGGAAGGCGGCGATCCTCGCGGTCGTCGGCTTCGCCCTGATCGACGGGTTCGGGGAGTTCCCGAGCGCGATGGAGACGCTGTCGCAGATCATCGTGGCGAGCGTGCTCGCCATCGTGATCGCGATCCCGGTCGGCATCCTCGCGGCGCGCGGCCGTCGCGCGTCGGCGGTGATCAAGCCGGTGCTCGACTTCATGCAGACGCTGCCGGCATACGTCTATCTGCTGCCGGTGCTCTTCCTCATCGGGCTCGGCTCCGCCGGCGCGGTGCTGGCCACGATCATCTTCTCGATCCCGCCCGGAGTCCGGCTCACCGAACTCGGCATCCGGCAGGTCGACGGCGAGATGGTCGAGGCCGGCCAGGCCTTCGGCGCCACCCCCAAGGAAGTGCTGCGCGGCATCCAGATCCCGCTCGCCATGCCGAGCATCATGGCCGGCGTCAACCAGGTGATCATGCTCGCCCTGTCGATGGTCGTCGTCGCCGGCATCGTCGGCGCGCCCGGCCTCGGCCAGGACGTGCTGTCGTCGCTGCAGTCGCTCGACGTGGGCGTCGGTGTCGAAGCGGGTCTCTCGGTCGTGATCATGGCGATCTACCTCGACCGGGTCACCGACGGATTCAGCAAGCCCGAGGTCGGCCTGCGCAGCGAGCTCGCCACGCTGCGCCGGCGTCAGACCCGGGCGGCGGCCGCGACCGACGCGGCCTGAGGAGGAAGACGAACATGGCCATCGACATCGACCCCAGCCGCTTCAGCCCTAGCCGGCGCAGCCTGCTCGGCGGGATCGCCGCCGCCGGCGTCGGCCTGGTCACCGCCGGCTGCACCACCGCCAACGACGAACGCAACGCCGCCGGTGGCGGCGGTGGTGGCGGGGGCAAGAAGCCGCTCACCATCGGCTACATCGACTGGGACGAGGACATCGCCGCGACCTACCTGTGGCAGAAGATCCTGCAGGACAAGGGCCACAAGGTGACCCTGCGCCACGTCTCCGACGCCGGCCCGGTCTTCGTCGGCCTCGACCAGGCACAGATCGACCTCTACCTCGACGCCTGGCTGCCGGCCACCCACAAGACCTACTGGGACAAATACGGCAAGAACCTCACCGACCTCGGTGTCTGGTACGACAGCGCCCCGCTCACCATCGCGGTGCCCGACTACATGCAGATCGACTCGCTCGACCAGCTGAAGTCGGTCGGCGCCCAGGTCGGCAACAAGATCGTCGGCATCGAGGCCGGCGCCGGCCTGACCGCCGCCGCGAAGAAGATGATCACCGACTACGGCCTCACCGGCTGGCAGCTGCAGACCTCCAGCACCCCCTCGATGCTGGCGGCACTGAAGAAGGCCACCGACGAGAAGAAGCCGATCGTGGTCACCCTCTGGCGTCCGCACTGGGCCTACAACGCCTTCCCGGTCAAGGACCTGAAGGACCCCAAGGGCTCGATGGGCAAGCCGGACAGCATCCACGCGGTCGGCCGGAAGGGCTTCGAGAAGGACTTCCCCGACGTCACCGCGATGCTGAAGAAGTTCCACATGACCGACAAGACGCTGTCGCCGTTGGAGGAGGAGGTCGTGCAGAAGCACAAGGACTCCCCCATGGCCGGCGTCGACGCCTGGTTGAAGGCCAACCCCGACTTCGTGAAGTCGCTCGGCTGACGAGCCGACTCGGACGACGAATCCTCCTGTTTTGCAGGGGGATTCGTCGTTTGTGCGGGGCTCCCGTCATACCGGCCGAAAAACCGGAGGCGTATGTCGGCGCTCCCGCGTAGCGTGACAGCCGATGACCACCACGACCACCACCCCGACCTCGTCCGTCGGGGGGACACCACCTGCCGCGCCCACCCACGACCCTGCGCGGCGGGTCGACTGGCGACGCCTGAAGGGGCCGATCGCGCTGGTCGCCCTCGCCGCGATGGCGCTCGGCGCGGTCGCCGTCGTGCTCGGCACCGTGGTGGCCGGCCGGGTCGCCGCCGACCCGACCACCGGGCTGGTCGTCGCCCTCGCGGTCTGTGTGGTCGGCGGTGCCGTGCTCGACACGATCGGCCGGTTCCTCTGGGCCGGCGTCGTCGACCGCGCCGAGGGACGGTTGCGCGAGGACCTGCTGAGCGCCGCGCTGCACCAGCCGCTCGACGCCCTCACCGAGCAGGCCGTCGGCGAGATCCTCGACCGCGTCGACGACGACACCCACGAGCTGGGTTCCCTTCTGCGCCAAGAGCTTTGGGCGGCCATGCGCACCGTCGTCGCGCTGGTGCCGATGTGGATCGTCGCCGGCTTCACCTGGTGGCCGGCGTGGCTGCTCTTCCCGCTGATGGCGAGTGTCACCTTCCTCGTCGTGCGGCCGCTGCTGAGCGAGATCGCCCGGCGCAAGGTCATCGAGGAGATGGCGTGGACCGACCACGCGGCGGCACTCGAGGAGGGCATCGCCGGTGCGGACGACCTGCGCACCAGCCTCGGCGCGTCGTTCGCGGTGCGGCGGGTGAGCGAGCTGTCCGCGGCGATCCACGAGAAGTTCCGGCTGGTCGTCGAGCTGGAGCGCAAGCTCGGGCTGCGCGCCGGCGTGCTGCTGCACGCGATGCTCGCCGCCGTCGGTGTCGCGGGAGTCGTGCTCGTCACCCGGGACGACCTGTCGATCGCCGCCCTCGTGACGCTCTTCCTGGTCACCACGACCTTCGTCGGCCAGATCGACCAGACCGCTCGCCACCTGCCCGAGATGCAGGCCGGCCTCGGCGCGTTGATGCGCGTGCGGCAGATGATGGCGGTGCCGCCGGAGCCGGCGGGCGGCGCCGACCTGCCGGCCGGAGCCCTCGACATACGGCTTGCGGACCTGCAGTTCTCCTATGCGCACGGCACATTCGCGCTGCGCGACATCGACCTCCACGTGCCGGCCGGGCAGACGATCGCCCTGGTCGGACGCACCGGCTCGGGCAAGTCCACCATCACCTCGCTGCTGTCCCGAGCGGTCGAGCCGGAGCCCGGCTCGGTCCGCCTCGGCGGCGTCGACGTCACCACGGTCGACCTGCAGCAGTTGCGGCGGGCGGTCGGCGTCGTCACCCAGCGCACCGAGATCCTCGCCGGCACTCTGGAGCAGAACATCACGCTGTTCGCCGACCGGCCGCGGGCCACCGTGCAGGCGGCGGTCGACGAACTCGGCCTGACCGACTGGGTCGCCGGGCTGCCGGACGGACTCGACACCCTGCTCGGCCCGGGCGGCACCACGCTGTCCGCCGGCGAGGAGCAATTGGTGTCGTTCGTCCGGCTGCTCGTGCGCGACGTGCGGGTGGTCGTGCTCGACGAGGCGACCGCGCGCATGGACCCGCTCACCGAGAGCCGGGTCGTCGCAGCCGCCGAGCGGCTGCTGCACGGGCGCAGCGGCGTGCTCGTCGCGCACCGGCTGAGCACGATCGACCGGGCCGACCTCGTCGCCGTGCTCGACCACGGCCGCCTCATCCAGAGTGGCCCGCGCGCCGCCCTGGCACGCCAGGCCGGACCCTTCCGCTCGCTGCTCGAAGCCGCCGGCACCGGCGATTCCCTTGAGGCACAAGGCGATTCGGATGATGCCGGGTCCGACGAGTCCGACGAGTCTGCCGAGCCAGTGCCGCACGACGCAGCGGCACACGACTCGACGCAACAGACGGTCGGTGCGCTCCGGCGCAAGGGCACTCCTCCGGTGCGCGACGCCGTCGGCGACGGCCCCTCGCTCGCCCGGAGCGTCGCTCACGCGCTGCTGATCGTGCCCCGCTGGGGGTTGTTCTCGATCGGGCTGTTCCTCGGGTCCGCCCTGCTGGGCTCGCTCGGCGCGGTCACCGGATTCATCTGGGGGCGCACCGTCGAGCGGCTGCAGGACGGCGCCTCGGTGACGTCGCTGACGATCGCGCTCGTGGTGAGCCTGATCCTGTCCCCACTGATGCTGGCCGAGGCGTTCCGCCGCTACCCGCGCTGGTGGATCGAGACCATGCTGCGCACCCGGATGGCGGTGCTGGTCGGACAGACCCGGCAGCGGCGGCTGCCGCGCAACCCGCCCGGCGAGGTCGTCGCGCGGGCGATGGACGCCGACCGGTTCGCGCTCTACGCCGACCGGTGGGTCGACTTCGCCAACGGCCTGGCGATCGCCGCCGTGACCGCCCTGATCAGCGGCACGGCCCTGGCCGGGCTGATCCTGCTCGCGGTGATGGTCGCCGCCGCGGTCGCGTCGGCGCTCGGCCGTCCGATCGCCGGTCGCTCGGCGGCCAAAGCCTCCGCCGCCCGTGCGGGTTTCGGTCGCGCACTGGTGTCGGCGCTCGACTCCGCGCGCACGGTCAAGCTGGCCGCGCGCACCCCCGAGGTGCACCGCCACCTGCGGCAGGTCGACGCCGGCCGCGTGCAGGCCGCGGTCTTCGAGCACCGGGTGCGCGCCGTGCTCGACGGCGTGCCGATCGTCCTGGTGCAGGTCGGCGTGGTCGCGGCCTGGGCGTCATACCTCGGTGGGGTGTGGGGCCTGGCCACCGCGATCCTGGTCGCCAACGCGGTCACCGGTTTCGACTGGTTCGGCCGGGTCGCCGGGGCCGTGGTCACGGAGGCACCCGGCACCCGCGCGTGGCAGCGGGTCACCAGCCGCTTCGCCGCAGGTGCCGACCTGATGTCCCTGCCGGACGGCGTGGACCTGGTGACCGGCGATGCTCCGAAGCCGGTGACTCCCCCGCGAAATCCGTTGCAGGAGTTGGAGCTTCGCGGAGTGAGCGCGTTGCACGACGACGGCACCATCGGCGTCAGCGACGTCGATCTGACGGTGCACCGCGGTGAGCTGGTCCTGCTGCTCGGCCAGGTCGGCTCGGGCAAGTCGAGTCTGCTCTCCGCGCTCGCCGGCCTGCTGTCCTATGACGGTGCGGTCCGCTGGAACGGCGCCGACGTCGACGACCCGCAGACCTTCCTGCGCCCGTCGCAGGTCGCGCTCGTCGGGCAGATCCCGCGGGTGCTGTCCGGCACCTTCGCCGACAACGTGCAGCTCGGCCACGCCGATCGCGCGTTCGACGAGCCGGTGGCCGCGGCGCGCCTGGAGCCCGACATCGCCGAGGCCGGCGGGCCGGACGGGCTGGTGGGCCACCGCGGGGTGCGACTGTCCGGCGGGCAGGTGCAACGGCTCGCGCTCGCCCGGGCGCTCGCGACCGACAGCGAGCTCCTGCTGGCCGACGACGTGTCCAGCGCGCTCGACGCCGCGACCGAGGTCGAGTTATGGCAGGCGCTGCGCTCCCGTCATACGACGGTCATCGGCGCGACCTCCAAGCGGGCCGCGCTCGCCCAGGCCGACCGCGTCGTGGTGCTCGTCGACGGCCGCGTCGCCGCCACCGGCCCCTGGCGCGAGCTGTCCCGCGACTGGTCCCACCTCGCCGGCTGACCACCCCGACCGAGAGGCCCACCTCCGCCTCGAGCGGACCACGACAGTGCGCTGCATTCGTGGTCCCCTCACGGCAGGTGTGGGCCTCTCGGTCAGGAGGGGCGGCCAGGAGTCTCGGTCAGGCGGGTGCGTGCCGTTCCAGGAAGCGGTAGACCTCGGTGTCGTCGACGCCCGGGAAGACGCCCGGCGGCATCGCGGCCAGCAGGTGGGAGTGCACGCGGGCCGACGGCCAGGCCTGGCCGGTCCAGCGGGAGGCGAGGTCGGTCGGCGGCTGGGTGCAGCAGCTCGGGTCCGGGCAGCGGGAGGTGGCGCGCTCGGTGGTCTCCCGGCCGCGCATCCACTTCACGTGTTGGTAGGGCACGCCGACGTTGACCGCGAAGAGCCCGTCGTGGGTGCGGTCGACCACGGCGGTGCACCAGTAGGTGCCCGACCGGGTGTCGGTGTAGCTCTGGAAGGCCTGCGACAGGTCGGGCTGCTCGAAGACGCGGCGCGCGGTCCATGCCCGGCACACCCGCTGACCCTCGATGGCACCGGCCGGGTCGACCGGGAACTGCACGCCGTCGTTCTCGTAAGCCTTGTAGATGACGCCGTCCTGGCTGATCCGCATGAAGTGCACCGGCAGCCCGAGGTGTCTCGTGGCCAGGTTGGTGAAGCGGTGCGCGGCGGTCTCGTAGGACACGGCATAGGCATCGCGCAGGTCCTCGATCGCGATGTCCTTCTCCTCCATCGCGCGCCGCAGGAAGTCGACGGTCTCGCCCTCCGGCATCAACAGCGCGGCGGCGAAGTAGTTGATCTCCACCCGCTGCGAGAGGAACTCCGCATAGTCGGCCGGCACCTGGTGACCGAGCACCAGGTGCCCGACCGCGTGCAGGGCGAGAGAGCGCGAATCATGTTGTCCCGCTTCGGGTTGCGGCAGATAGATGCGCTTGTTGTGCAGGTCGGTGACCGTGCGCGTCGAGCCCGGCAGGTCGGAGGTGTGCACGAGCTTGTAGCCGAGGTGCCCGGCGAGCCGGTCGACCGCCGCGCGGCTGATCGGACCGCCCGGGTGGTTGATCGACTTCAGCAGGTCGCTCGCCGCGGCCTCGATGTCGCCGAAGTAGTTGTCGGCCGCGCGCATCCGGTCGCGCAGCTCGGCGTTGGCCCGGCGCGCGTGCTCGGGGGTCGCCGCCCGGTCGGCCTGCGCCGACGCCATCGCCTCGTGCATGCCGACCAGCGCCTCCAGCGCCTCCGACGGCAGGCGCGGCCCGATCTTGACCTTGGGCAGTCCGAGCGCCTCGTAGGACGGCTGCCGCTGCGCGCGCTCCAGCCGGATCTCCAGCGCGGCCCGCCGGTTGGGCGGCGCGGTCGACAGCAGGGTCGACAGGTCCGTGCCGAGCTCCTCGGCCAGCGCGGTCAGCACCGACAGCCGGGGCTCGCGTTTGCCGTTCTCGATCAGCGACAACGCCGACGCGGACATGCCGACGGCCTCCGCGACGTCACCGAGGGTGCGCCCGCCCTCCTGCCTGGTATGACGCAGCCGGCGACCGATCGTCAGCGCATCCGGTGAGGCACCGGACTGCTCCTTCACCGGCTCGGGCGCGTGCGGTGAGGTCAGGCGACCGGGATTGGCGGGGTTGCCGGCGTTACCGGGGTTACCGGTGTTACCGATGGCGACGCTCGTCATACCGGCAGGATTGCGCTTCTTGACGCGCATCGCATCCGGCGGCGGGGTTGAAACTCGGGCCATGTCCCGACAATATCGCAAAATCAGCAAATCTTTACGTTCAAGATGCTGTTACTTGTGGGTTGCGCTCCCCCAGAGTGGTTTGCATCGACAGACCGCCCCGGAAAGGAACATGGGAGCCATGACTACCCAGCAGAACAAGCCGAGCATCGCCGAGCAGGAGACCGCTCTGCAGAACGACTGGCACAGCAACCCCCGCTGGGCCGGCGTCAAGCGCGACTACACCGCCGGGGACGTCATCAAGCTGCGCGGCTCGATCCAGGAGGAGCACACCCTCGCCCGCCACGGCGCCGAGGACCTCTGGAACAAGCTGCACACCGAGGACTTCGTCAACGCGCTCGGCGCGCTGACCGGCAACCAGGCCGTGCAGCAGGTCAAGGCCGGCCTGAAGGCGATCTACCTGTCCGGCTGGCAGGTCGCCGGCGACGCCAACCTGGCGGCGCAGACCTACCCCGACCAGTCGCTCTACCCGGCCAACTCCGTGCCGCAGGTGGTGCGCCGCATCAACAACGCGCTGATGCGCGCCGACCAGATCGAGTTCTCCGAGGGCATCCAGACCGTCGACGAGTGGCTGGTGCCGATCGTCGCCGACGCGGAGGCCGGCTTCGGTGGCCCGCTCAACGCGTTCGAGCTGATGAAGTCGATGATCGCCGCCGGCGCCGCCGGTGTGCACTGGGAGGACCAGCTGGCCTCGGAGAAGAAGTGCGGCCACCTCGGTGGCAAGGTGCTGATCCCGACCTCGCAGCACGTCCGCACCCTCAACGCCGCCCGCCTCGCGGCCGACGTCAGCGACGTATCGACGCTCGTCATCGCCCGCACCGACGCCGAGGCCGCGACGCTGCTCACCGCCGACGTCGACGAGCGCGACAAGCCGTTCCTCACCGGCGAGCGCACCGCCGAGGGCTTCTACAAGGTCAAGAACGGCCTCGAGCCGTCGATCGCCCGCGGTCTGGCCTACGCCGAGTACGCCGACCTGCTGTGGATGGAGACCGGCACCCCGGACCTCGAGGTCGCCAAGACCTTCGCGGACGCCATCCACGCCAAGTTCCCCGACCAGATGCTGGCCTACAACTGCAGCCCGTCGTTCAACTGGAAGAAGCACCTGGACGACGACACCATCGCCAAGTTCCAGCGCGAGCTGGGCGCGATGGGCTACAAGTTCCAGTTCATCACCCTGGCCGGCTTCCACGCCCTCAACTACTCGATGTTCGACCTGGCCCACGGCTACGCCCGCGAGCAGATGAAGGCCTACGTCGAGCTGCAGGAGAAGGAGTTCGGCAGCGAGGAGCGCGGCTACACCGCGACCAAGCACCAGCGCGAGGTCGGCACCGGCTACTTCGACCTGGTCTCCACCGCGCTCAACCCCGACAGCGCCACCACCGCGCTGAAGGACTCCACGGAGGCGGCTCAGTTCTGATCCCGAACTGACGCTTCTCTCTAGGTCTCGGCGACGAGGCCACCCCCACTCCCGGGTCTGCGCGGTCAACTGGCTCCGGCCGCGCAGACCCGGGGTCTTTACACCCTAGGAAGCTCTCCGCTCGTTCCTCGCTCCGATACTTCGCGAGGGCCCCAAAACCCAAGAAATACAAGGCAAATCGCACCGGAAAGGACACACGTCATGTGTGAAACGCACGGCACCCCGACAGTGCGCGGCGAGATGCACCCGCGCTTCGACGAAATCGTGACCCCGGAAGCTCTTGCCTTCGTAGCCACTCTCGACGGCGCCTTCGCCGGACGGCGGGCCGAACTCCTCGCCGAGCGCCGGCACCGGTCCAAGGAGATCAGCGCAGGGGCCGACCTCGACTTCCTGCCCGAGACCGCCTCGATCCGCGCCGACCCCACCTGGAAGGTCGCCGCCCCGGCTCCGGGCCTCGCCGACCGCCGCTGCGAGCTGGTCGCGCCCGCCACCCCCAAGATGGCCGTGCACGCGCTCAACTCCGGCGCCAAGGTCTGGCTCGCCGACCTCGAGGACGCGACCGCGCCGTCGTGGCGCAACATCGTCGACGGTCAGATCACCCTGTATGACGCAATCCGCGGCACGCTCTCCTACGAATCGTCGGACGGCACCGAGCAGACGATCGGGGAAAACCCGGCGACGATCGTGATGCGTCCCCGCGGCTGGCACCTGTGCGAGAAGCACGTGACGATCGACGGCCGGCCGATCTCGGCATCGCTGTTCGACTTCGGCATCTACTTCTTCCACAACGCCCGGAAGCTGATCGAGAACGGCGCCGGCCCCTACTTCTACCTGCCCAAGATCGAGTCGCACCTGGAGGCCCGCCTCTGGAACGACGTCTTCGTGCTGGCGCAGGACCAGCTCGGCATCCCGCAGGGCACGGTTCGCGCCACGGTGCTCATCGAGACGGTGCCCGCGGCCTTCGAGATGGACGAGATCCTTTACGAACTCCGCACGCACTGCAGCGGATTGGCCGACGGACGCTGGGACTACATGTTCAGCTACGTGCGCACGTTCGCCCACCGCGGCAACGAGTTCGTGCTGCCCGACCGCGACAAGATCACCATGACGACGCCGTTCATGCGGGCCTACACCAAGCTGCTCGTGGCGACCTGCCACAAGCGGTGGACGCACGCGATCGCCGGCCCGGCCGCGGTCAACCCGACCCGGCAGGACGAGGAGTCGCGGCACCGTGCGCTCGCCCAGGTGCGCGCCGAGAAGGAGCGTGAGGCCGCCGAGGGCTTCGACGGTTCGTGGGTGGCGCACCCGGCGGTCGTGGAGACCTGCCTCGCCGCCTTCCGCAGCGTGCTCGGCGACCGCATCGACCAGCGTTCGCTGCGTCAGGCGGTCGACGTCAACGCCCGCGACCTGGTGTCGCTGGACGGCACCGTGCAGACGATCAGCCTGCAGGGTGTGCGCACCAACGTGTCGGTCGCGCTGCGTTACTTGGCCTCCTGGGTCGCCGGCCGCGGCGCCGTCGCCATCGACAACCTGATGGAAGACGCTGCCACCGTTGAGATCTCGCGTGCGCAGCTGTGGCAGTGGCTCTACCACCAGTCGCAGCTGGCCGAGGGCCCGCAGGTCACCCGCGAACTGCTCGACCGCGTCATCGACGAGGAGATGGCCAAGCTGACCCGCGGCCTCGACGACGAGGCGACTGGCCGCTACCAGGCGGCCCGCGAGGTCCTGGAGTTCGTCGCGCTGGCGGACTACCTGCCCGGGTTCTTCACCAACTACGCCTACGTGCGCTACCTCACCGACCAGGCGTTGCGGATGAACCCGACCAGCCGCGAGGACCTGCGGCAGTCCGAGCACGTGGACACCTCGGCGTCCGCGACCGCCGGCGCCGTCGCATAACCGGTCAGGCGGAGCTGTCGTCGTCGAAGGACGTCAGCCGCACCTCGAAGCCGTCGAGCATCCGGGTCGCCGCGTTGATCGCCGGCGACCCGTAGGCACCACGGTCGGCAAGCGAGTTGAGCGCATTGCGTTGTGCCGCAAGCACATCCAGGCGCAACCGCGAGTAGTCGTGGCGGGCGTCCCGCGCCACCAGATCGGCGCGCGCACCCATCTCGTCCCGCTCCCGCTCGAGGTCGTGCCTGATCTCGGCGAGCGTCGACCGGTCCTCCTCGGACGCGGTCCGCTCAAGCTCGTCCAACTCACGGAAGCCTGCGGCATACAGGTCGGAGACGACGTCGTGCGTCTCCTGCTGCACCCGCTGCGCCGAGTCGTCACGGATGCCTGCCTTGCGTATGACGAGAGGCAGCGTCAGCCCCTGCGCGAGCAGCGTGACGACCGCGACCACGAAGGCGATCAGCACCAGCTCCTCGCGACGTGGGGTGTCCAGCGGGAGGGTCTGCGCAGCCGCCACCGTGATCGCACCTCGCATGCCTGCCCACCCGAGCACCACGGCACTGCGCCACCCGATCGCCTCGGTGACCTTGAAGTCGAGGTCGGCGACGACCCGCTCGACGCGGTCGCTCATGCGTTGCAGTCTGCGCTCGGAGACCTCCAGCTCGTTGAAGCGCGGATTGTCTTGCCAGTTCTCGAATTTCGAGCGATTGCCGGCCGCCCGCTGCTGGTCCTGGCGGATCGCGCCGACCAGCGGCACGACGAAGACGAGCCGCAGTGCGACGACGGCAGCGGAGGCGAGCAGTCCCACCCACAGCGCCTCGCTCAGGCTGTTGTCACTGCGCTGGACGGCGTCGACGAGCGGCTTCACCTCCAGGCCCATGATCAGGAAGATCGCGCTCTCCATCAGGAAGGCGATCGTCCGCCAGTTCATCGACTCCAGCCACCGGTCCCGGGCGGCGATCCGGCGCGGTCCGAGCCGGCCGACCACCAGGCCGGTCACCACCACCGCGAGCACACCGGACGCGTCGAGCTCCTCGGCCGGCAGGAACGCCACGAACGGCACGACGAAGGACACGGCGGTGCCGAGCACCGGGTCGCGCAGCAGTGCGCGCAGCCGCACCGCTGCCTCGCCGACCACGACTCCGACGATCACCGCGATGACCACCGAACGCACGAAGCTGCCCGCGACCTGCCAGATCGACACCGAGCTGGCGATCGCGGCGACCGCCGACCGCAGCAACACCAGCGACGAGGCGTCGTTGACCAGTCCCTCCCCCTCGAGCATCGTGACCACCCGAGGCGGCAGCCCGAGCTTCTTGCCGATCGAGGTCGCCGCGACCGCGTCGGTGGGGCTGATCACCGCGCCGAGCGCGAATGCCGCGGGCCAGCCGACGCCCGGCAGGATCGTGTGGAACATCCACCCCATGCCGAGGGTGGTGAGGATGACGAGCAGCACCGCGAGCGAGCTGATCGCCTTGAGGTTGCGCCGGAAGTCCTGACTGGGCATGTCGACCGCCGACGAATACAGCAACGGCGGCAGCACCCCGGCCAGGATCAGTTCGGGGTCGATCTCGACGTCCGGCGTGCCCGGCACGAAGCTGAGCACGATCCCGACCACGACCAGTGCGAGCGGCGCCGCCAGTCCCAACTTCTTCGAAAACGCAGTGACCGCAACGATGCTCACCACGCCGAGGATGGCGACAAGCGTCAGGTTCATGCTCTCCCCTACGTCGTATGACGGGGGCCCCGACGACCCCACAGCCGCTTGCTCTCCGGGTCGGCGTACTCCGCCGGGCCATCCAGCGTCATACCCGACTCGAAGAACTCCACCAGGTCGAATCCGCTGTGCGCTCCGGGCGCGATGCCCATCGACAGATAGCCGCCGATGAGCGCACCGGCCATCGCACGGACCCGCAGGTCGTCCGGCGACAGCTCGGTGCGCTCGGCGATCAGGTCGGTGACCAGGCGCATCGTGCGATTGACTTCGATCTGCTGCGCGCCGCGAAGCTCGTCCTCGGACCGCATCAGCTCCCAGCGCTGGTCCTGAAACTCCCACTCCTGCGGGGTGATCGACTCGATGACCTGCTCGATCGCCGCCCTGAGCGCCCGCAGCACCGGCAGCTGCTCCGGCTGCTTCCGGAAGGCCTCGACGATCAACGGGTCCAGATCGTCAGCCACGACCAGCTCCGCCTTGCTCGGGAAATACCGGAAGAAGGTGCTGGGCGACACATCGGCCGCGGCCGCGATCTGCTCCGTCGTCGTGTTGCTGTAGCCCTGCTTGTCGAACAGCCGAAAAGCAGCTTCCCGTAACGCTCTTCGCGTCTGCGCCTTCTTCCGCTCGCGCAGGCCGGGCTGGGCTGGTTCAGTCGACGACATGGAGCGATTGTCGCTCATCCTCGCTGGCTGCCGATGTCTGCTCGGTGGTTGAGTCGTCGAAGGCACGACGCGCCGTCAGGACGCTGATCAGGGCCAATGCGACGATGCCCGCCGTGGACCAGAGCAACAGATCGATGCTCTGCACGAAGGCATCCCGCACGGTGGCGAGCAGCCCGGTATTGCCGGTGCTGCGAGCGACCTCGACACCGGCGTTGACGCTGTCCCGCACCGGCTCGACGTCGGCGTCGCCGAGCGCGGAGTGGTAGCGGGTGGCTTGCACGGTGCCGAGGATCGCGACACCGATCGTGCCACCGACCTGCCGAAGCGACGACAGGAGCGCGGAGCCGGCCCCGGAGTGCTCCGGGTCGAGGCTGCCGACGGCCCATCCGATCGCGGTGAACATCACCATCGCCATACCCGTGCCCAGGAAGAACATCCAGCATCCGATCACGGCATAGGGCGTGCTCTGGCTGGTGAACGCGGCGACAACAAGCGCGGCCAGGGTGAGGGTGAGGCCGCCGGCGAAAACCACTCGGATGCCAGCACGTTCGGCGAGTCGATCGTTCAGCCGGGTCGCCGTGACCAGACCGGCCACCATGGGCAGCAACCGCAGCCCACTGCCGAACGGGCTCGCCCCCTGCACCGCCTGGAAGAGCTGCGGCAGGCTGAAGAAGACACCGAACATCACGAAGTTGAGCGCCACCGCATAGACCGCACCCAGCCGGAAGGCCGGGACGCCGAAGAGTTGCAAGTCGACCAGCGGATGCCGCAGTCGGGGTTGCAGCAGAACGAACATCAGGGTGAGCACGACACCCACTGAGACGAAGATCCAGGAGCGGCCGTCTGCCCAGCCGCGCTGCCCGAACTCGATGAATCCGTAGGTGAGCGAAGCCAACCCGATGCTGGACAGCACGACGCTCGGCAGATGGATCGACCGCGGGGTCGCGCTGCGGGACTCGGGCACGAAGGCGATGATCGCGACGATCGCGAGCAGCACCACCGGGACGTTGATCAGGAACACCGAGCCCCAGTGGAAGTGATCGAGCAGCCAGCCGCCGAGCAGCGGGCCGAGCGGCATGCCGAGTGCGACGCCGGCCATGTTGAGACTGATCGCCCGGCGCTGCTCCTTCTTGTCCGGGAACATCACCGTCAGCACCGCAAGAGTGAGCGTCAGCAGTGCAGAGGCGCCGATGCCGAGTGCGGCGCGGGCCGCGATCAGCTGTCCCGGACTCGAAGCGAACGCGCAGGCGAGCGAGGCTCCCCCAAAGATGACCAGCGACCAGAGCAGCACCCGCCGGCGCCCGATCCGGTCGCCGAGCGCGCCGATCGGCAGCATGAACACCGCCAGCGCGAGTGTGTAGGCGCTGGTAAACCACTGCAACTGCGAGATATTCGCGTGCAGGTCCTCCGCCAGCGTCGGTAGCGCGACGTTGAGCACCATGGTGTCGAGTCCGATCACCAGCGTCGTCAACGCGATGGCCGCCACCGCGATCCAACGCCGCGAGTTCGTCATGTCCATCCGACTTCCGCCCTCCGACTATTTGATAGTGACTGCCATTTGATTGACTCATTCAGTTGTACGCGGCGATGATCCAAACTGCAAGTCACTGTCATTTTCTGCATCGCCGGACTGCAGCGACCCGCTGCCTTGACTGAACTTTCAGTTTTGGCCGATAGTGATGTCGCGACTGTCGTCCGGATGCCTGGAAGGGGTGCTCCTTGAGCCTCGATCGGCGATCCCAGATCCTCCAGGCCGGTGCGCGTTGCATCGCCCGGCACGGCATCCGCGGGCTCCGGATCACCGACGTGGCCGCCGAGGCAGGCGTCGCCTCCGGGCTGCTCTACTACCACTTCACCGACCGGTCGGGCCTTCTCGCGGCCACCCTCGACTACATCAACGAGCAGGTCGCACAGGCGCGGGACGCCGCCACCGCGACCGACCTCGCACCGATCGCCCGCCTGAGCCGCCGGCTCACCGACGAGTTCTCCGACGACCCGCAGCTGCGTGACAACTCGGCCGCCTGGAACGAGCTGCGGGCGCTGGCGGTGTTCGAGCGCGACCTGCGCGACGCGCTGGCCCGCACGACTGCCGGCTGGAACGCCGAGGTCACTGCGCTCGTCGAGGACGCCCAGCGCAGCGGCGAACTCACCGATGTCGCCGACCCCGCCACGATCTCCGCGGCCCTGACCGCCCTCGTCGAGGGCCTGTCCGGACGCTGGCTGAGCGGCGAGGTCAGCACTCAGGACGCCCATCACACGATCGACACCCTGCTCGACGGACTACGGCCTGCGGCCACCGGAAAGGATCCCCAACCATGCAACTGATCTCGATCGACGGCGTGCCCGAGTCACCCGCCAGAGTGCGGCAGCCCAGCCGGCCGCCGCTGCGCGTGGGACTCGTGCAGCACCAGTGGGATTCGGACGCCGACGCACTTCGCCGCAAGCTCCTCGACGCCATCGGCGCCGCCGCCGGAGCCGGCGCGAAGCTGGTGTGCCTGCCCGAGATCACCCTGCTGAAATACCCGGCGGACGTGCGCGCGAGCGGCCGCCCCGGCGACACCGCGGAGTCGCTCACCGACGGGCCCACCTTCCAGCTCGCCGCCGAGGCCGCCCGCACCCACGGCGTCGTCGTGCATGCCTCGGTCTACCGCAAAGACGAGGGCCCGGACGGGCTCGGCCTCAACACAGCGATCCTGGTCGGGCCCGACGGCGACCTCCTCGCGACGACCAACAAGCTGCACATCCCGATCACCGACGGCTACTACGAGGACACCTACTTCCGGGCCGGCCCCGCGGACACGGCCTACCCGGTGCACCGGCCCGCACAGTTGGGCGACGTCGGCGTCGGCCTGCCGACGTGCTGGGACGAGTGGTTCCCCGAGCTGGCCCGCGCCTACTCGCTGCAGGGCGCGGACCTGATCATCTACCCGACCGCGATCGGGTCGGAGCCGAGCTTCCCCGACTTCGACACGCAGCCGCTGTGGCAGCAGGTGATCGTCGCCAACGGCATCACTGCCGGGACCTTCATGATCGTGCCGAACCGGGTCGGCGACGAGGGCACGCTGACGTTCTACGGGTCCTCCTTCATCTCCGACCCGTACGGCCGGGTCCTCGCCCAGGCCCCCCGCGACGAGGAGGCGGTCCTGGTGGCCGACCTCGACCTGGACCAGCGCCGCGACTGGCTGGACCTGTTCCCCTTCAACCGCACTCGCCGACCCGACACCTACGCGATCCTGACCGCCCCGGTCGACACCGACGCACCGAACGGCACCTTCTGATGAGCCCGCTCATGCCGAGCGAGACGGCCCCGCAGAGCAGGATCTGGATGGCGTTCCCGTCGAAGGGCTACACGCTCGGCGACACCGCGGCCGACGCCGACGAGGCACGGTCGACCTGGGCGGCGGTCGCGCGTGCGGTGCTGGAGTTCGAGCCGGTGACGATGGTGGTCGACCCGGCCGACGACGAGGTCGCGCGACGCTACCTGTCGGCCGGGGTCGACATCGTGCATGCGCCGCTCGACGACGCGTGGATGCGCGACATCGGCCCGTCCTTCGTGTATGACGAGGGTCGTCTCGCCGGCGTCGACTGGATCTTCAACGGATGGGGCGCGCAGGACTGGGCGACCTGGGACAACGATGCGCGCGTTGCGTCATACGTGCTGGAGCAAGCGGGTGTCCCCCGCATCGAGTCGTCGATCGTCAACGAGGGCGGCGGTTTTCACGTCGACGGCGAGGGCACGGTGCTCGTCACCGAGACGGTGCAGCTGGACCAAGGGCGCAATCCGGCGGCCGCCAAGGCGGACATCGAGGCCGAGCTCGCACGGACCATCGGTGCGACCAAGGTCGTCTGGCTGCCGCGCGGGCTGACCCGCGATTCGATGCAGTTCGGCACCCGCGGGCACGTCGACATCGTCGCGACGATCCCGTCGCCCGGGGTGCTGCTGCTGCACGACCAGCGCAACCCGGACCATCCCGATCACCGGGTCATGGCCGAGGTCGAGGCGTCGCTGCGGGACACCACGGATGCGGCCGGTCGCACCTGGGACATCCGCAAAGTGCCTGCGCCGCAGACTATTTCGGATGACGAGGGGCCGGTCGACTACAGCTACCTCAACCACCTCGTGGTCAACGACGGCGTGATCGCCTGCTCGTTCGACGACGCGCACGATGCGGAGGCGGTGTCGATCCTCGCCGACGCCTATCCCGGCAGGCGGGTGGTGACCGTCGATGCCCGGCCGTTGTTCGAGCGCGGCGGCGGCATCCACTGCATCACGCAGCAGCAACCCGCCTGACGGTCAGGCGAAGGCGGCCCGCGCGCGCAGTGCGAGATGGGCGACCGAGCGATCGTCGACCGGCCGGCCGGGATCGATCGGGAGTGACACCCCGAAGCCCAGCGAGCAACCCACCTGCGGCACGCGGGCCGGGTCGAAGCCGGCCCGCCGAAGACCTTCGAACGCCAGGGCCGGCTGCGGGTCCCGCAGTTCGACGACCCCACCGACCGGGGAGCTGCCGAGCAGCGCCCACAGCGCCGCGCCGGTGCCCGACTGCGCGCCCAGCTCGCGCTCGACGATGCCTTCCGACAGGAGCGGCAGCCCCGACTCCTCTGCCAGCCGGGCACCCAGGTGCGTCCCGGGAATCTCCTTGACCAGCAACGCAATCCGCGGCCAGCGCTGCGCGGCGTACGGCGCAGCGGGCCACTCCTCCCGGGTGACCGCGTGGGGGATGTGGTCGCGCCACTGCGAGCCGTCCGCGCCGGGGAGCCAGAGCATGTGTTGCACGTAGCCTTCCCGGCGGAAGCCGAGCGACCGCAGCACCCCGGACGACGGGCTGTTGCCGGGCCGGACGTTGGCCTCGATGCGATGCAGCCCCATCCCGCGGGGTGCCTCGGCGAAGGCGAGGTCGATCACCAGCCGCAGTCCTTCGGCAAAGAGGCCTGTGCCGACATACGGGTCGTAGGAGTCGTAGCCGATGACGCCGTTCTGGAAGCGCCCGCGAACGACGTTGGTGACGTTGACTTTTCCGACAATGCCGTGACTGCCCGCAGCGTCCATCGCATGGATCAGGAAGGTGCGGTGGTCCTCGGTCTGACGTTCCAGGTGCCACTGGAGGTCGGCCGGGTTGACCGGGTTCCACTGTCCGATGCGGGCGGCCGACTGCTGCACCGCGACCTGGTATGCCGCAAGGTCGCTCTGCTGGGCGGTGTGCACCCAGACCCGCCGACCGGTCGCGGCCAGCGGTGCGAGGCTTCGGCTCACGTCATGCACCGACCTGTCGGCCACGCAGCACGATCTGCTTGGGGTCGGCGAGCACGCCGACGTCGTCGCGTGGATCATCCTGGTAGACCACGAAATCGGCGCTCTCCCCCTCGGCGATGCCGGGGCGGCCGAGCCATGCGCGTGCGCCCCAGGTCGCTGCGTTGATCGCCTCGACGTTGGTCATGCCGGCCCGGGTGAGTTCGGCGACCTCGGCTGCGACGAGCCCGTGCGGCAACTGGCCTCCGGCGTCGGTGCCGACCCAGATCGGCACGCCGGCCTCGTGAGCGGCGGCGATCGTGTCGAAGCGGCGGGCGTAGAGGTCGCGCATGTGCGCGGCATACGAGGGGAATTTCGCCTCTCCCGCGTCGGCGAACTTCGGGAAGTTTTCGATGTTGACCAGCGTCGGGACGATCGAAATGCCTTGCTGTGCAAAGAGATCGATCGAGTCCGGCAGCAGCCCGCTGGCGTGTTCGATGCAGTCGGTGCCGGCGGCGGCGAAGTCGAGCAGTGACTCCTCTCCGAAGCAGTGCGCGGTCACGCGGGCGCCTTCCTCGTGGGCCGCCTCGATCGCCGCTGCCAGGGCCTCGCGCGGCCAGCAGGGTGCGAGGTCGCCGCGATCTCGATCGATCCAGTCCCCGACGAGCTTGACCCAGCCGTCGCCGCGGCGGGCCTCCTGCCGCACGTAGGCGACGAGGTCCTCGGGCTCGATCTCGTGGGCGAAGTTGCGGATGTAGCGCTTGGTCCGGGCGATGTGCCGCCCGGCGCGGATGATGCGGGGCAGGTCCTCGCGATCGTCGATCCAGTGGGTGTCGACGGGCGAGCCGGCATCGCGCAGCAGCAGGGCGCCGGCTTCCCGGTCGCGCAGTGCGTGCTGCTCGCTGGTGGCCTCGTCGACGCCCCCGTGCGCCTCGAGCCCGACGTGGCAGTGGGCGTCGACCAGACCGGGCAGCACGTGGCCCTGGATCGTCTGCGCGCCCGAGGTGTCGGCCGGCGCGGTCCAGCTGACGACACCGCCGACCACCCAGATCTCGTCGCGGACCTCCTCCGGCCCGACCAGAATGCGACCTTTCACGTGCAGCACCGGAGCGTTCGCCATACATCCGACCCTATTGCGTCGGTGTCGGCGATTGTCGCCGCCTCGCGTGCGCGGCTGCGGCATACTCGCCCACGTCATGGCCGATCAGGGGAAGCAGGCGGGTGACACGGCCGAGCAACCCGTCCCATCGCAGATCGTCAGCAGACAGCCGTCAAGTGGGATAGCTTGCGGAGCAGCGCCGTGGTCGATGTGCCTCAGGGGGAGTCATGGTTTCCTTCCGAAAGTCCAAGAAGGTCGGGCCGTTCCGCCTCACGGCGAGCAAGAGCGGTCTGAGCGTAAGTGCTGGCGCTGGCCCTGTCCGGATCACTCGTCGAACTGACGGCAAGATCCAACGAACGATTCGGGTCCCGGGCACGGGCGTCTCCGACACCAGAGTGATCAGCGGGCCAACAATCGCCGCGTCTTCACAACGCAACAACAACTCGGACGGCGCACGCGCATCGCAAAGCAGCGTGGCGCCGATCAGGCCGAAATCCCTTCCCACACTGAATGGTTACGGGATCATCGTGGACTTTGACGGGCGGACATTGACGGCCCGTGCGACGAATGCGATTTCAGCACGGGCCCTCCTCGGCGCGGCGCACGAGAATCGGACCCTGACGGTCCGGCGCAAGGACATAACATCGGTGCGCTACCGCGCGTCAACAGCACTGGTTAACGGGCTCATCGAGGTCCGCACTGCGGCTGGCACGTCGTTTCAATTGCACTTCCTGCACCGGCAGGGAGAACAGCGCTGGGCCGACCTCGCAGGCATGCTCAGCGGGTGACTTCGCGCGGCGACCCGCAACGAGGTTGCCTCCGGCGCAATCAGGTTGCGCATCGCGGAGCCCTCGACCTTCGCTTCGCCGACACCGCCCGACACGACCGCGTCAGTTCGCGCGGCGACCCGCAACGAGGTTGCGTCCGCCGCAACCAGGTTGCGCATCGCGGAGCACTCGACATTCGCTCCGGCGACACCGCCCGGCACGACCGGGCGGGCGGCCCCGCCCTCAGTCCTTCTTCGCGTCCGGGCCGAGGAACTTCTCAAACCCCTTGGGCAGCTTGAGGTTGGAGAAGTCCTGCTCCTCCTCGGCCCCGAACGCGTTGCCCATCGCCTTCTCCCGCGCGGCCGACGCCTTCTGCGCGGCGGCCTGCTCCTGCTGGGCGCGCTTGGCGGGGTTGCCGCTCTTGCCCTTCTTCTTCTGCTGCACCTTGCCGCGCTTGGGTGCGGCGCCTCCCGGCATACCGGGCATCCCCGGCATACCTCCACCGCCGCGGCGCATCTGGCGCATCATCTTCTGCGCCTGGCCGAAGCGCTCCAGCAACTGGTTGACCTCGGAGACCGTGACACCCGAACCGCGGGCGATGCGCGCCCGGCGCGAGCCGTTGATCTGCTTGGGGTGGGTGCGCTCGAAGGGCGTCATCGAGTGGACCATCGCCTCGACCCGGTCGAACTCGCGCTCGTCCAGGTTGTTCAGCTGGTCCTTCATGCCCGACATGCCGGGCATCATCCCCATGAGCGCCTTCAAGTTGCCCATCTTCTTGATGGCCGACATCTGCTGGAGGAAGTCGTTGAAGGTGAAGTCCTCCTCCTCCATGAACTTGCGGGCCATCTCCTGGGCCTGCCGCCGGTCGAAGGCCTTCTCGGCCTGCTCGATCAGCGTGAGCACGTCACCCATGTCGAGGATCCGCGACGCCATCCGGTCGGGGTGGAAGACCTCGATGTCCTTGGTCTGCTCACCGACCGAGGAGAACATGATCGGCCGCCCGGTGACCGACGCAACCGACAGCGCGGCACCACCGCGGGCGTCACCGTCGAGCTTGGAGAGCACGACACCGGTGAAGTCGACGCCCTTCTGGAAGGCCAGCGCGGTCTCGATCGCGGCCTGACCGATCATCGCGTCGATGACGAACAGCACCTCGTCGGGCTGGATCGCCTCACGGATGTCGGCGGCCTGCTGCATGAGGTTCTCGTCGACCGCGAGACGGCCGGCGGTGTCGACGATGACCACGTCGTACTGCCGCACCTTCGCCTGCCCGACACCGGCCTGCGCGACCCACACCGGGTCACCGTAGGACTGGGTGCCCTCCTCGGTCCCCGCGTCGTGGCCGCCCTCGTTGCCGCGCTCCGGCGCAAAGCACGGCACACCGGCGCGCTCGGCGACGACCTCGAGCTGCCGCACCGCGTTGGGCCGCTGCAGGTCGGCCGCGACCAGCACCGGGAAGTGACCCTTGTCGCGCAGGAAGCGCGCCAGCTTGCCGGCGAAGGTCGTCTTACCCGAACCCTGCAGACCGGCGAGCATGATCACGGTCGGCGGCCGCTTGGCCAGCTGGAGCTCGCGGGTCTGGCCACCGAGGATCTCGATGAGCTCCTCGTTGACGATCTTGACGACCTGCTGCCCGGGGTTGAGCGCGGCGCTGACCTCGGCGCCGAGCGCCCGCTCCCGGATCCGGCCGGTGAACTCGCGCACCACAGGGGTCGCGACGTCGGCGTCGATCAACGCCATCCGGATGTCCCGGATGGTGGAGTTGATGTCGGACTCCGACAGGCGGCCCTTGCCCCGGAGGTTCTTGAAGGTCGACGTCAGGCGGTCGGACAGCGAATTGAACACGCCTGCAAGGTTAACCCGGCGACCGGGTCGCTCCGTCACACGCGTCGATCAGCGCGGCGATCACCTGCGCGACCTGCGGCGGCGCCACCGGCCGGTCACCCGCAGCAGTGACGTAGAAGGTGTCGAGGGTCTGCCCGGCATACGTCGCGACGTGCGCCGATCGCACGGCGAGCGAGTGCCGCGCGAACGTGATGCCGATCTCGCGCAACAGACCAGGGCGATCCTGCGCACGCACCTCGATCACGGTCGCCTGCTCCGACGCACCGGGTATGACGGTGGCCCGCGTCGGCGGCGCACCCACGTCAGGCGCGCTGCGCCGTCGCCGCTCGAGCGCGCGCAACGGATTGCGGTCGCCTCCCGCCAGTTGCACCAGCCCGCGCTGCACCTCCTCGGCGTGCGGCAGGTCGCCGGCCGGGGCCTCGACGTCCCAGGTGTTGATCGCGACGTCGTCGACGGTGCGCACCCGCGCGGTCCGCACCACGAGTCCGTGCGCCGCGAGCAGCCCCGCCGAGTCGGCGAACAACCCGAGCCGGTCGCGGTCGGCGATCTCGACCCGCGCCCCGCTCGGCGTCGGCTCGACCGTGACGTGCGGGTTGCCCATCGCCAGGTCGCGCAGCAGCTCGGGCGGGAGCTGCTCGCCATACGCCGTGTCGTGGAAGGGGTCGGCGGGTGCCGGCATCCGCCGGCCGGCGAGCGCCCGCCTGCCCTGCGCGGTGAGTTCGTCGATCAGACCGACCCGCCAACTCGTCCAGGCCTTTGGGCCGGCCGAGATCGCGTCGGCCTCGGTGAGGGCGCGGAGCAGGTCCAGCACGTCGGGGCGCTCCTCGACGGCGCCGACGAGCGCGGCCACGGTGCGCGGGTCGTGCGGGTCGCGCCGGGTCGCGAGGTCGACCAGCGTGAGGTGTTCGCGCACGAGAAGCTCGACCACGTCGATGTCGTCGGCGTGAAAACCCATGCGCCGCAACATGTTTGCCGCGACCGGCGCACCCTCGACGGCGTGGTCGTGCACGCCGGCGATCTTGCCGATGTCGTGCAGCAACGCCGCCATCAGCAGCAGGTCCGGTCGCTCGACGTCACCGCGCAGGCGGCATGCCTCGACCACTGACTCCACGATGTGCCGGTCGACCGTATGACGGTGCACCGCGTTGCGCTGTGGGCGACTGCGCACGGCGCCCCACTCGGGCAGCCACCGACCGATCACTCCCGCCTGGTCGAGCGTCTCCCAGACGTGCACCAGCCCCGGCCCGGTCGCGAGCAGATCGACGAACGCGTCGCGGATCTCCGCCGGCCACGGCATCGGCAGCGACTGCAGCTCACCGGACAGGTTGGCGACGGTCGTCGGCGCGAGCGGAAGCCCGCGCCGGGCCGCGAGCCGGGCCGCCCGCAGCAACAGCAGCGGGGAGCCGAGCCCGGTCGACTTGGGGCCGAGCACGACCTCGCCGTCGTGCTCGTAGAGGCCGTAACCGAGCGGTGACAGCACCGGCCGGCGCGGGCCGACCCGCAGGGTGCGGGCGCGCTGCGACTGGCCGGCACGGCGCATCGTGCCGTCCAGCGCGAAGGAGATCGTGCGTGCCGCCTGCACCACGCCGGTGAGCAGCGCGTCCGAATCCGGTTGTCCGAGAAGGGCGGCCACCGCGTCCTGGTCCTCGCGGCCGAGTCGGTCCCGCCCGCGCCCGGTGACCACGTGCAGCGCGTCGCGCACGTCCAGCAACTCGCCATACGCCCGGTCGACGGCACCGTGCGGCCGGTCGGTGAGCCACGCCGCGGTGAGCGCGCGCAGCACCGCCATGTCGCGCAGCCCTCCCCCGCCCTCCTTGAGGTCCGGCTCGATCTCGCTCATCAGGTCGCCGTGCCGCTCGTGCCGCACCCGGAGGCTGTCGAGCAGTTCGGGCAGCCGTTTGCGGGCGTTGGCGCGCCAGTCGTGGGCGATGCTCTGCCGCACCCCGGCGACGAGCACGTCGTCGCCGGCGAGCAGGTCGAGGTCGAGCATGCCGACCGCGGCCGCGAGGTCGCCGGACGCCACGGCGCGGCACTCGCCGAGGGTGCGCACGCTGTGGTCGAGCCGCACGCCGGCGTCCCAGAGCGGATACCAGATGCGGTCGGCCAGCTCGGTGACGTCCGACCCGGAGAGCGAGCGGCCGTCGTGCACCAGCACCAGGTCGTAGTCCGAGAGCGGGCCGCCGTCGCCCCGGGCGAGGCTGCCGACCGCGGCGAGCGCGACCCCCTCGGTGCGGTTGCCGAGCGGTGCGGTCGCCTTCGCCCACAACTGCCCCAACCACGCCTTGTTGTATGCCGTGAGCCGCTCCCGCCGGGCCGCGCCCGCGCCCCGTTTGGTGAAATCGCGCGTGCCGGCCAGCCCGAGACGCTCCTGGTCGACCGCCGCAATCGTCATACCCCGCAACCCCTTTCGTGTGGCCCAACTGCTGATCGAGTAGCTACCCCTGCTGATCGAGTAGCCCCGCATGGTGATCGAGTAGCGGCGAGGAACGAGCCGCGTATCGAGCTCACCGCCGCAGGTTTCGATACGCTCCTCCGCTGCGCTCCCCCGCTACTCAACCAGCGAGGCCCCGCTGATCGAGTGCCCACCCCTGGTGATCGAGTAGCGGCGAGGGACGAGCCGCGTATCGAGATCACCGCCCCAGGTTTCGATACGCTCCTCCGCTTCGCTCCCCCGCTACTCAACCAGCGAGGCCCCGCTGATCGAGTAGCGGCGAGGAACGAGCCGCGTATCGAGATCACAACGCCGTGGCGCCGTGCTCCCCGGTGCGCACCCGCACCACGTCGTCGACCGGCATGGTCCACACCTTGCCGTCGCCGATCCGCCCGGTCTGCGCGGACTTGACCAGCACGTCGACCACGCTGGCCGCGTCCATGTCCTCCACGATGACCTCGATGCGCACCTTCGGCACGAAGTCCACGGTGTATTCGGCGCCGCGGTAGACCTCGCTGTGCCCACGCTGGCGGCCGTAACCGCTGGCCTCGCTCACCGTCATACCGGTGATGCCGTAGGCCTCGAGAGCCTCCTTGACGTCGTCCAGCTTGAACGGCTTGATGATCGCGGTGACGAGTTTCATGCCTTGACCTTCCCGTGCGTTTCGTCGTGGTGGCGCGCGTCGGGCTCGTGCGCGCCGCGGTGCTGACCCATGCGGCTGCCGCCGAAGAGGTTGCCGAAGTCGTAGCCGGTCTCGGCGTGCTCGGCCTGGTCGATGCCGGACACCTCGTCCTCGTCGGTGGTGCGGAAGCCGATCGTCTTGTCGAGCACGAAGCCGATCGCGTAGGTCACCACGAAGGAGAAGACCATGACGAAGAACGCCGCACCGGCCTGCACCCCGAGTTGCAGGAAGCCACCACCGTAGAAGAGGCCTTCCTGGGTGTCGGCGCCGGTCGGGCTGCCCTTGCTGGCCAGCAGGCCGATCAGCAGGGTGCCGACGAGGCCGCCGACCAGGTGCACGCCGACAACGTCGAGGCTGTCGTCGAAGCCGAGCTTGAACTTCAGGCCGACCGCGAGGGCACACACCGCACCGGCCACGGCGCCGACGACCAGCGCACCGATCGGGGTGACGACCGCGCAGGCCGGGGTGATCGCGACCAGGCCGGCGACCACGCCGGACGCGGCACCGAGGGAGGTGAAGTGCCCGTCGCGCAGCTTCTCAACCAGCAGCCAGCCGATCATCGCGGCGGAGGTCGCGGCGAGGGTGTTGATCCAGGCGCCGGCGGCGAGCGCGTTGGCGCCGAGCGCCGAGCCGGCGTTGAAGCCGAACCAGCCGAACCACAGGATGCCGGCGCCGAGCATCACCAGCGTCAGGTTGTGCGGGCGCATCGGGTCCCGCCCGAAGCCGATCCGCTTGCCGAGCACCAGGGCCAGCGCGAGGCCGGCGGCGCCGGCGTTGATGTGGATGGCGGTCCCGCCCGCGAAGTCGTAGGCGCCGTGACCATTGAGGAAGAAGCCGCCGTTGGCGATCCAGCCGCCCGTGTTGGCGGCGAAGCCGTCGAACGCGAAAACCCAGTGAGCAGCCGGGAAGTAGACGATGGTCGCCCAGATGACCGTGAAGATCGTCCAGGTGGTGAACTTCGCCCGGTCGGCGATCGCGCCGCTGATCAGCGCGACCGCGATGATCGCGAACACCACCTGGAAGGCCGCGAACGCGGCGCCGGGGATCGTGCCGTAGGTCGCGTCGAGCACGCCGTGCAGCCCGAAGTGATCGAACGGGTTGCCGATCCAGCCGCCGGTGCTGTCGGCACCGAAGGTCTCGCTGTAGCCCCAGAGGATCCAGACGATCCCGATGGTGCCCATGCTGATGAAGCTCATCATCATCATGTTGAGCACGCTCTTGGTGCGCACCATGCCGCCGTAGAACAACGCCAGCCCGGGCGTCATGAAGAGCACCAGGGCCGCAGCGGCGAGCACCCAGGCGGTGTCGCCGGTGTTCGGCTCGGGTGGGGTGGCCATCGCCAGTGAAGTAACGCTCATGGCCAAACACTCTGCGCCCGTGCGGTTTCGGCGGTGTCGCACGTTGTGTTACGAGCATGTTGCAAGCGCGGCCGAGCGGTTAACGGTTCATTACCTGGGCCGGAGGTCTCGTCATACGAGACGCGCATAATGGTGCGTATGACGCCGCTCCGCACCCTGCACGACACGGTGCGCCACCGGGCGGCGCTCGAGTTGCGGCAGCGGGTCGCCGGCGAGGACGCGCAGCGCCGCGCTGACGGGATCTGGGGCAAACGCGGCGAGCGGTGGTTCACCCCGACCGACCCGATCTGGCGGGTGCACCTGGACGCGTCGATGTTCGTCGGCGGCATCCGGGCGCTGCTGCTGCAGTCGCTGCACCCGCTCGCGATGGCCGGCGTCGACCAGCACTCCAGCTACCGCGACGACCCGTGGGGCCGCCTGCAGCAGACCAGCAACTTCATCTCCACCACGACGTTCGGCACGATCCCGGACGCCGAGCGGCTGCTCGCCAGGGTGCGCGGCATCCACCGGCGGGTGCACGGCGAGTTGGACGGTGTGCCCTATCGCGCCGACGACCCGGCGCTGCTGGCCTGGGTGCACGCCGCGGAGGCCGACAGCTTCCTCACCTGCTTCCGGGCGTTCGGGGGCGGCACCCTCACCGATGCCGAGGCCGACCGCTATGTCGCGCAGATCGGGTCGGTGTCGAGCCGGCTCGGGTTCGTCGGCGCCCCGACCTCGGTGGCCGAACTGCGCGCGACGCTCGCGTCATACCGCCCGCAGTTGCGGGCGACCCCGGCGGCACGCGCGGCGTTGCGGTTCATCGTGTTCGAGCCGCCGCTGCCGCTCGCGGCGCGGCCGGGCTATCTCAGCCTGGTGGCGGGGGCGATCGGCACCCTGCCCGGTTACGCCCGCCGGATGCTCGGCGTGCACCTGCCACCCGGCGGCGCGCTCGCGCTGCGCGGCACCGGCGCGTTCGGCGCCGGCGCGGTGCGCTGGATGCTGTCCGACCCGCAGGTCCAGCGCGACCGCCGCGTCACCACCGCTGGTTGAGTAGGCGGTCCGAGCTGGTTGAGTAGGCGGCGCCGGCGAGCTTGCTCGCCGGCGCCGCCGTATCGAAACCAGCGAGCCGTATCGAAACCCGCTCCGGCCGCGGTATCGAAACCCGCGATCAGGCCGCCATACCGAAAAGAGCTCAGTCCAGCACCGCGTCCACGAACGCCTTCGGGTCGAACGGCGCCAGGTCGTCCGGGCCCTCTCCGAGTCCGACGAGCTTGACCGGCACCCCGAGCTCGCGCTGCACCAGCACCACGATGCCGCCCTTGGCGGTGCCGTCGAGCTTGGTGAGCGCGACGCCGGTGATGTCGACCGCCTGGGCGAAGATCTCGGCCTGGCGCATGCCGTTCTGGCCGGTGGTCGCGTCGAGCACCAGCAGGCACTCGTCGATCGGGCTCTGCTTCTCGATGACCCGCTTGACCTTGGCCAGCTCGTCCATCAGCCCGACCTTGTTGTGCAACCGGCCGGCGGTGTCGACGATGACCACGTCGACCTCGCCGTCCTGGCCCTCCTTGACCGCGTCGAACGCGACGGCCGCGGGGTCGGCGCCCTCCTTGTCGGAGCGCACGGTCGGCACGCCGACGCGTCCGCCCCAGGTCTCGAGCTGGTCGGCGGCGGCCGCGCGGAAGGTGTCGGCGGCGCCGAGCACGACGTCCTTGTCCTCGGCGACCAGCACGCGGGCGAGCTTGCCGACCGTGGTGGTCTTGCCGGTGCCGTTGACGCCGACGACCATGACGACGGCCGGCCGGTCGCCCACGCGGGACGCGGCGATGCGGCGGTCCATGTCGGGGTTGACCTGGGCCAGCAGCTCCTCGTGCAGCCACTGCTCCAGCTGCTCCGCGCTCGGCGAACCCTCAACCTGCACTCGACGTTTCAGGCCGTCGACGATCTCGGTGGTGGCCTCGACGCCGAGGTCCGCCCCGAGCAGGGTGTCCTCGACCTCCTCCCAGACCGCATCGTCCAGCTTGTCGCCGGAGAGCACCGTGAGCAGGCCCTTGCCCATCGCACTGTTGGAGCGGGCCAGCCGCGAGCGCAGCTTGGTCATCCGACCGCGGGCCGACTCCGGACGCTCGACCTCCGGCTCGGCAGGTGCCGGCGCCGGGGCGGCCGGCGGCGCAGTGGTCTCGACGGTGTCCGCCGGGGTGGGCTCGACCGGCGGGGTCTCGGGTTCGACGACCGGCGGCTCCGGCTCGCGCTCCGCAGGCTTCGGCGGCGCGGGCGTGCTGCCCTTGCTGGTGTCGATCGTGGCGGTCGAACTCGGCCGGTAGGTGTTGGCCGTGCGGGTCTTCGCCTCACGCGCCGGCGGTGGCGGGGTGACCGGCGGGGCCGCCTTGCGACCGCGACCTCGCACCAGGCCGACGACGAGTCCGAGACCGCCGAGCACGACGACGGTTATGACGAGAAGGATCTCCCAGAGCGCATCCACGCCCCACATCATGACAAACCTCACCGACGATGGCGGTCGGTGAGGGTCCGGCGCGTCAGCTGGCGGCCTGCTCGCTGTTCTTCTCGGCGCCGGCCTGCTTCTGGGCGGTGGCAGCGGGCACGCCGTCCGTGGCCGTGGCGTTGGCTGCGTTCTTCCCGGTGTCCCTGCCGGTGTCCTTGGCGGTGCGCTCGGCGACGGCCCGCTTGGCGCCCTTGGCGACCTTGTCGGTGCGGTCGGCGACCGAGTTGACCATCCGCTCCCCGCGTTCGGTCAGCACCTGCCGCCCCTCGCGGCGCGCGGGGACGGCGACGAGGCCGACGACGACGGAGGCGAGCGCGACACAGACGACCAGCGCGAGAATCAGCCACAGCATGCGCCAATTGTGCGCTGTCGGAGCTGCAAATCCCAGTATGCGCGGGCCATGAGCCCCCTGTGTCGTGCAACTGTCATGCAATGTTCACCCTGCGCCGTCCGCGGGCGGGTCGGTGGCACACTTCCGGAGCATGACGATCGATGCATCCAGCCCGACCGGCATCGCCTCCGACCGGCTGCGCCGGATCGACGATCACCTGAGCGCCTATGTCGACGACGGGCGGCTCGCCGGTTGGCATGTGCGGGTGTCGAAGGGCGGCGCCGTCATACACGACGCGATGCTGGGACAGCGTGATCGCGAGGCCGGCCTGCCGATCACGGCGGACACGCTCTACCGGATCTACTCGATGACCAAACCGGTGACCTCGGTCGCGGCGATGATGCTCTACGAGCGGGCCGAGCTGTCGCTGAACGACCCGGTGAGCACGTTCATTCCGTCCTTCGCCGACCTGCAGGTGTATGTCGGGGGTCCCGCGGCCAAGCCGGTCACCCGGCCGGCGACCGAGCCCATGCGGGTCAAGCACCTGCTCACCCACACCTCCGGGCTAACCTACGGCTTCCACCGGGTGCACGTCACCGACGAGGTCATGCGCCTCGCCGGTCAGGAGTTCGGGCCGCCCGCCGGCATGGACCTGGCGGCCGCGTGCGACAGCTGGGCGGCGATGCCGTTGCGCTTCGACCCGGGCAGCTGCTGGAACTACGGGGTGTCCACCGACGTGCTCGGCCGGGTGGTCGAGGTCGTCTCCGGGCGCAGTCTGGACGACTTCTTCGCGGCGGAGATCACCGGCCCGCTCGGCATGCGCGACACCGCCTTTCAGGCCGTCGACCCCGATCGCCTGGCGGCGCTCTACGCGCTCAGCCCCGACGGCGCGGTGCGCTTCGACGCGTTCGGCAAGGCGGCGCTGCAGAAGCCGCACATGCTGTCCGGCGGCGGCGGGCTCGTGTCGTCGATGGACGACTACTGGCGTTTCACCGAGATGCTGCGCCGCGGCGGCGAGCTCGACGGTGTGCGACTGCTCTCCGATCGCACGGTGCGCTTCATGGCGAGCAACCACCTGCCCGGAGGGGCCGACCTGGAGGAGTTCGGCATCCCGCTGTATGCCGAAACTCCCTTCAGCGGCGTCGGATTCGGTCTCGGCTTCTCCGTCACCACTGATCCGCAGGCGACCGGCATCGCGAGCTCGGTCGGCGAATACGGCTGGGGCGGGCTGGCATCCACCTACTTCTGGGTCGACCCGGTCGAGGACCTGACGGCGATCCTGATGACCCAGCTGATGCCGTCCAGCGCCTATCCGGTGCGCCAGGAGCTCAAGCAGCTCGTCTACGGCGCGCTGGCCGACTGACCAGTCCCAAGCTCAATCCCCAACGGTCCCAATGTTTTCGCCGCCGCGGTGCACCTGCCAGGCGCCGCACACGCACTGCCGGTAGCACAGGACGCCTTCGCTCGTGCTGTGCCGTGATCGCGTGACCCAGCCGTGCCGGTGGGGCGCGGCCGCGGGCGGCGGAAGCCGCCGTTCCGTTGTGGGGACTGGACTTTCGGCGAGGACTGTCGTCATACGCACGAGCCTGGTGTAATGGCATTGTGCATATCAACCCTTACGGCGAGGAGCCGACGCTGCTCGCCGTCGCTCTGCTTAACGACCGTCCGGCGACGGTTCGGGCGCTGCAGGCACGGTGCGACGCCGCCGGCGTGGTGCACCGCCCGGGCGCGAAGCGCGCGGATCTGGCCTCGCTCGATCGTTACCTGGACGACATCGACCGGCTGATCGACACCGCTGAGGCATCCGACCGGGTGCGGCTGCTGAACGAATTGCTGGCTCGGCATACGGCCCATCCGCGGGTGACCGACCACGCCGGCGACGGCTTCCACCTGCACTATCGAGATGCCGAAATGTCATACGCCGCAATGCTTTCGGCGCTGCTGACGATGGGTCTGACGGTGCACCTCGTGCAGCGCGGCATGCACCGGCTCTCCCGGTGTGCGCTGCCCGAGTGCGGCAACGCGTTCGCCGACACCACCAGGAACGGCCGGCAGCGCTACTGCTCCCCCGCATGTGCCAACCGCGACGCCGTCCGGCGGCATCGTTCGCGGCACCGCGCGCCAGCCTCGGAAGTCGGTTAGGGTCGCCCCAACACGAGGGAAGGAATCAGATGAGCAATTACCCGAACGACCCGAACCAGCCGGGCGGCTACGGTGAGCAGAAGCCGGGTGACCAGCCGCAGTACGGCCAGAGCCAGCCGGGTCAGTACGGCGCGCCGCAGTATGGCGCCCCGCAGGGCGACTACCCGCCGGCCGGCGGCGGTTACGGCGGTGGCCAGCCCGCTCCGGGTGGTTACAGCGGCGTGCCGCAGGAGCACAAGCAGTCCACGCTGATCCTCATCCTGGGCATCCTCAGCATCCCGTGCTGTGGCCTCCTGACCGGCATCCCGGCGATCATCATGGGCCGCAACGCCCTCCAGCAGATCGACGCCTCGGGCGGCGCGATCGGCGGCCGCGGCAAGGTGCAGGCCGGCTACATCTGCGGCATCGTCGGCACGGTGCTGTCGATCGTCGGCATCATCCTGCGGTTCACGGTGCTGGCGAACAACTAGGCGACAGCGCTAGACGCTCGACAACGCGGAAGGGGACGGCCGGTGGCCGCCCCCTTCCCCGTATGGGCGCTTTCCCGCGCCGCAGCCGCCGGGCGTCTCAACCCTGGTAGAGCCAGCTGCCCCAGGGCGTCCATCGGTAGACGGTGAAGACGATCATCGCGACGCCGAAGATCAGCAGCGGCATACGCCCCGCCGGCAGCAGCGCGGCTTCGGCGTCGCCCTTCCAGCGGCGGACGAACCAGCGCGCGATCAGCACTGCGCCGGCAACCAGGATGAAGACCGCGGCCGCATTGCTGAGCAGCGCCGCGGAGAGGTTGCCGTGTGTCAGGTCGTTCATCGCGCGCAGGCCACCGCAGAGCGGGCACGGTGCGCCGGTGACGGTGAGGAACGGGCAGTAGCCGTAGGACCCGGAACCGTGCGGATCGTGGATCCGCAGCAGTACCAACGCCGCCACGCCGCCGACCGCCCCCAGCAACGGGCCGCGCACCCGGTCGGCCCGTGAGGGCTGCCGAGTGCGCGGTGCGGCAAGGTCCGGGGTGGTCATGCGGCCAGCCTAATGTGCGGTCAGCCGGAGTGTCCGTCCAGCAGCTTCGCGAACGGCGTGACCTGTGCGGGCACGTGCACTCCAGAGTCCCGCTGCTTGGTGTCGGCAGAGTTGGGGGTGAAACCGCCGACCGAGCCGCCACCGTCGGTGACGAGTTGTCCGGCCAGCTCGTCGGCGGCGCGTCCGATGCGCGCGCTGAGCTGCTGCCCGTCGGCGCCGCCACCGAAGTCCTCGGTCGCGGCGAAGACGCCGGTCGGCATCACGACCGCGCGCAGGTGGGTCAGCAGCGGGCGCAGCGCGTGGTCCAGCACCATCGAGTGCCGCGGGGTGCCCGCGGTCGCGGCGATGACGACCGGCATGCCGTTCAGCGCGTCCGGGTCCAGGGCGTCGAAGAACATCTTGAAGACGCCGCTGTAGCTCGCCGCGAAGACCGGCGTGACGACGATCATCCCGTCGGCGGCCGACACCTGCTCGCGGGCCTCGTTGAGGCGGCTGGTCGGCATACCAGCTGTTGCCATCATGGTCGCGAGGTCGACTGCCAGCTCTCGCAGTTCGATGACCTGTATGTCGAGCGCCTCGCCGCGCGCGGTCACCTCCGCGGCGACCGCGCCGGAGATCTGGTCAGCCAGCAGCCGGGTGCTGCTGGGCTGACTCAGACCGGCGGTCACGACCACGAGTTTGCGGGTCATGCCGACACCTCGGCGTTCTCGGCGTTCTTGGCGTCGTCGGCCTGCTCCAGGCCGGCGGTCGCGTTGATGACCTTCAGGTGCGGCGAGTCCGGGCCCTGCGCCAGCAGGGAGCTGTGCGTGGGCGGGTCGCTCGGCACGTGCGCCGGACGGCGCGCCTCGAACTCGCGACGCAGCACCGGCACGACCTCCTTGCCGAGGATCTCGATCTGCTCCAGCACCTGCTCCAGCGGCAGACCAGCGTGGTCGACCAGGAACAGCTGACGCTGGTAGTCACCCACGTAGTCGGCGAAGCCGAGCGTGCGCTCGATGACCTGCTCGGGAGTGCCGACGGTCAGCGGGGTGTCGCGGGTGAAGCTCTCGAGCGACGGGCCGTGTCCGTAGACCGGGGCGTTGTCGAAGTAGGGCCGGAAGCGGCGTACGGCCTCCTTCTCGGTGTCGGCCATGAAGATCTGGCCGCCGAGCCCGACGATCGCCTGGTCGGCGGCGCCATGTCCGTAGTGCTCGAAGCGCTGGCGGTAGAGCTTCACCATCGCCTCGGTGTGCTCCTTGTTCCAGAAGATGTGGTTGTGGAAGAAGCCGTCGCCGTAGAAGGCGGCCTGCTCGGCGATCTCCGGGCTGCGGATCGAGCCGTGCCACACGAACGGCGGCACCCCGTCGAGTGGTGCGGGCGTCGAGGTGTAGCCGTGCAGCGGGGTGCGGAACTCGCCCTCCCAGTCCACGACCTTCTCGCGCCAGAGGCGACGCAGCAGGTGGTAGTTCTCGACCGCGAGCGGGATGCCCTTGCGGATGTCCTTGCCGAACCACGGGTAGACCGGACCGGTGTTGCCGCGACCCATCATCAGGTCGACGCGGCCGCCGGCGAGGTGCTGCAGCATCGCGAAGTCCTCGGCGATCTTCACCGGGTCGTTGGTCGTGATCAGCGTGGTGGAGGTGGACAGCGTGAGGTTTTCGGTCTGCGCGGCGATGTAGCCGAGCATCGTGGTCGGCGACGAGGGCACGAACGGCGGGTTGTGGTGCTCGCCGCTGGCGAAGACGTCCAGGCCGACTTCCTCGGCCTTCTTGGCGATCGCCACCATCGACTGCACGCGCTCGGCCTCGGTCGGTGTGCGTCCGTTGGTCGGGTCCGTCGTGACGTCGCCGACGCTGAACAGTCCGAACTGCATTGTCTAACTCACTCCCCTATGTCTCAAATTTTAACTAACTGAGCGGTGTAACGGGGTGGGGTGCGGGGTTATTCCGGCGGGTGCCGGCGGCATGCGCGCGGGCGGCGGCGGCGTGCACAAGTCGCGACGGTCGCGGCGTACGCACGCCCAACCCGCTCTGCGCGTGCACAAGTCGCGACGGTCGCGGGTTACGCACGCGGACTCGGCGAGCAGGCGCCGGTCTCGTAAGCGATGGTGACGTCAGCCGCACCACCACTTACGAGATGCGCGCACGCGTGCACAAGTCGCGACGATCGCGGGGTGCGCACGCGAAACGGGCCGCACGCGTGCAGAAGTCGCGACGATCGCAGGGTGCGCACGCGGACTCGGCGAGCAGGCGCCGGTCTCGTAAGCGATGGTGACGTCAGCCGCACCACCACTTACGAGATGCGCGCGGGCGTGCACAAGTCGCGACAGTCGCGGGGTGCGCACGCGAAACGGGGCGCAGGCGTGCACACGTCGCGACAATCGCGGCCTACGCACGCGAAACCAGCCGCAGGCGTGCACACGTCGCAACAGTCGCGGCGTACGCACGCGAAACCAGCCGCAGGCGTGCACACGTCGCAACGATCGCGGCGTACGCACGCGAAACCAGCCGCAGGCGTGCACACGTCGCAACGATCGCGGCCTACGCACGCGAAACCAGCCGCAGGCGTGCACAAGTCGCGACGGTCGCGGCGTACGCACGCGAAACCCGCCGCAGGCGTGCACAAGTCGCAACGGTCGCGGCGTACGCACGCGAAACCCGCCGCAGGCGTGCACAAGTCGCAACAGTCGCGGGTTACGCACGCCGCGCTACCGGGATGCCGGCGACGTCGCGCTACCGCCCCCGGCGCGGCGCGGGCTCAGCTCATCGACGAGAGTGCGGCGATCCCGTGGTCGACCGGCTGGTCCTCCGCCCGGTGGCCCTCGGTCGCGCTGCCGGTGGTCTCCACCTTGAGCTCGCCGCCGGGCGAGACGTCCTTGATGCGCTGCGACACGACCGTGGTGACGCCGTCGCCGCGCATGCTCACGCCATACAGCGCGTCGGCGACCTCCATGGTGCGCTTCTGGTGGGTGATCACGATCAGCTGGCTGGAGTCGCGCAACTCCTCGAAGAGCGTGATGAGCCGGCCGAGGTTGGCATCGTCGAGCGCCGCCTCGACCTCGTCCATGATGTAGAACGGGCTCGGCCGGGCCTTGAAGATCGCGACCAGCAGCGCCACCGCGACCAGTGACCGCTCGCCACCGGACAGCAGTGACAGCCGCTTGATCTTCTTGCCCGGCGGACGCGCTTCGACCTCGATGCCGGTGGTCAGCATGTTGCCGGGCTCGGTGAGCGTGATGCGCCCGTCGCCGCCAGGGAACAGCCGGCTGAAGACACCCTCGAATTCCCTTGCGGTGTCGTGGAATGCGTCGCTGAACGCCTCCTCGACCCGCTTGTCGACCTCGGCGACGATGTCGAGCAGGTCCTGCTTGGACTTCTTCAGGTCCTCCAGCTGCTCGGTGAGGAACTTGTGCCGCTCCTCCAGCGCCGCGAACTCCTCCAGTGCCAGCGGGTTGACCCGCCCGAGCTGGCTCAGCTTGCGCTCGGCCGAACGCAGCCGCTTCTCCTGGACGTCGCGCACGAAGGGCACCGGCTCCGGCAGGTTGTCCGGGTCGTCGTCGGGGCCGGGCACGTGCGGCACCAGCTGGTGCGGACCGAATTCCTCGACGAGCACGTCGGGTTCGATGCCGTGCTCCTCGACGGCCTTGGTCTGCAGGTTCTCGATCCGCAGCCGCTGCTGGGCCCGCGCGACCTCGTCCCGGTGCACGGTGTCGGTAAGTTCGCGCAGCTCGTCGCCGATCGCGCTGACCTTCTCGCGCTCGCCGCGCAGCATCCGGTCGGTCTCGCCCTTGATCCGCTCCGCCTCGGCGCGCCGCTCGGCGGCGGTCTCCAGCAGACGCGCGACGACGGCCCCGGCGTGCCCCGCTCCGGCCTGTACGGCGGCAGCCACCTTCGCGTCCCGCGCCCGGCGTTCGCGCCGGGCTCGCGCCCGCTCACGAGCCTCGATCTCCGAACGCGCAGCAGCCTCAAGCGATTTCACCCGGTCGGCAAGTGACCGTGCACGCTCCTCGCGAGTGCGTAGACCGAGCCGCTCCTCGGTCTCGGCACTACGCGCCGCGGCGGCTTCGGCGGCGAGCCGGTCGCGTTCGTCGGTGGTCGGCTCCTCCTCGCCGGGCTCCTCGTGCGCCGCGGCCAGCCGCTGCTCGAGGTCGGCCAGCTCGGCACGGCCGGCGGTGAGCTGCTCCTCGGCGGCGGTCTGCGCGGCCTGCAACCGCTCCCGCTCCGAGCGGGCACCGCGGATCACCTGACCGAGCTGGCTCAGCTGCTCGGCGACTGCGTTCATGCGGGCGTCGGACTCATTGAGCCGCTCGAGCGCCTCGTCCACGACCGCGCTGAGCTCGACCATCTGGGTGCGGGCCTGCTCGCCGGCGAACTGCGCCTGCTGCCGCCGGTGGGTCGCGCGCTCGACCTGCTCCTTCGTCTCGTCGTATGCCGACTGGATCTCGAGCAGGCTGGGCGCCGACGCGGAGCCCCCGCGTGCGAAGCCCGCGGCATACACATCGCCCTCGGGGGTGACTGCGATCACCCGATCGTGGCCGCCTGCAACGGTTTTCGCGATGTCGAGCGAGTCGACCAGGGCGACCCGGTCGAGCAGTTGGTCGACTGCGGGCCGCACGTCGTCCGGCGCCGTGACGACGCTGCGCGCCCAGCGGGCGCCGTCGGGAAGTGCCGGCCAGTCGCCGTCGGCTTCCGGGCGCGCGGTCGCGCCGACGAGCAGCCCGGCCCGACCGGCGTCGTCAGCACGCAGCGTTTCCACCGATCGGGCGGCGTCGTCGAGCGTGTCGACCACGATCGCGTCGGCAGCCCAGCCGAGGGCCGCGGCGATCGCCGCCTCGTGGCCGGTCTCGACCGTCACCAGCTCCGAGACCGAGCCGCGCACACCCGCGCGGTCGTCGCGGCCGAGCAGGTGCGCGGCGCCATCCTTGCGCCGCAGGCTGAGCTCAAGCGCCTCCAGCCGCGCCTGGTGACCGGTGCGTTCGCGCTCGGCGGTCTGCTCGGCCTCCCGGGCCTCGTCGAAGGTCTGCTTGACCGCGTCGAGCCGGCCCTGCGCCGCCTCGTATGCCGCGTCGAGATCCTCCTCGCCGGCCTCGTCGTCGGCGATGGTCGCCTCGAGCGCGGCAAACTCCTTCTCGGCCCGCGCGGAACGCTCGGCGATCTCGGTGCTGCTGGTGGCGAGCCGGCCCAGCTCGGACTCCCCCGCCTCGATGCGGCTGCGCCGGGCGGCGACCTGCCCCTCGAGCTTGGCCAGGCCCTCGCGCCGGTCGGCCGCGGCCCGGGCGAGCTTGGTCAGCCGCTGTTGCTCGGCCTGGTGCGCCTGCTCCAGGTCCGCACGCCGGGTGGTCGCCTGCTCCAGCGCGACCTTGGCCGAGGCGATCTGCGACTGCAGCTGATCGTGCTCGTCGCGCACCCGCGATGCCTGTTCCTGCAGCTGCTCCGGGCTGCGGCCCGAGCGCGACTCCTCGTGCTCGTCGTCCTCGCTGAGCAGCCGCACGCGCTCGGCGGCGAGACTGGCCGTCGCCTCAATGCGCTCCCCCAGCGACGACAGCGCGAACCACTGCTCCTGCGCCTTGGTGAGCGCGGGCGCGGCCGCGGCGGCCTCGGCCTCCAGCTGGTCGAGCCGCTGCTTGGCGGCCGCGAGCGACTGCTCGACCGACTTCTGCCGCTCCAGCAGCGCCGTCTCGTCGGCGACCTCCTGCTCCAGCGTGCTCGTCAGCTGCGCCAGGTCGTCGGCGAGCAGCCGCAGCCGGGCGTCGCGCACATCGGCCTGGATCGTCGCCGCCTTGCGGGCGGTCTCGGCCTGCCGGCCGAGCGGACCGAGCTGACGGCGGATCTCGGTGGTGAGGTCGGTGACGCGGGCGAGGTTGCCCTCCATCGCGTCGAGCTTGCGGATCGCCCGCTCCTTGCGCTTGCGGTGCTTGAGCACACCGGCGGCTTCCTCGATGAAGCCGCGCCGCTCCTCCGGCGTCGCGCGCAGCACGGCGTCGAGCTGCCCCTGCCCGACGATGACGTGCATCTCCCGGCCGATGCCGGAGTCGCTCAGCAACTCCTGGATGTCGAGCAGCCGGCACGACGTGCCGTTGATCGCATATTCGGAGCCGCCGCCCTTGAACATCGTGCGGCTGATCGTCACCTCGGTGTAGTCGATCGGCAGCGCCCCGTCGGAGTTGTCGATCGTGAGCGTCACCTCGGCGCGTCCGAGCGGCGCGCGCCCCGGCGTGCCCGCGAAGATGACGTCCTCCATCTTGCCGCCGCGCAGGCTCTTGGCCCCCTGCTCGCCCATCACCCACGCGAGCGCGTCGACGACGTTGGACTTGCCGGAGCCGTTGGGGCCGACGATGCAGGTGATGCCGGGCTCGAGCTTCATCGAGGTCGCCGAGGCGAAGGACTTGAAGCCCTTCAGGGTCAGGCTCTTGACGTACACGAGCGGGCGGACTCCTAGGCGAGGGCAGGGCGGACGATCCCGGCCACTCTACTTGTGCGGACGGCTTACCTGAGGTAGGTCGACCAGAAGGTGGCGAGGCTGCGGCCTGCGGCGCGTTCGGCCTCGGCCTTGAACTGGCCGAGGCTGACATTGCCGTAGCGGTGGCCGGTCGCGAGCCCTCGGAGGAAGGCGTTGAACGCCGTCGTCCCGAGTTGCTGCCGCAGCCGGCCCATCACGGCCGGTGCCCGCGTGTAGGACTGGATGCCGGCGTTGCCGACCTCGTATCCCGGCCCCGGGTTGACGATCGACCGGCCCGACCAGGTGGTGGCGCCATACCGCGCGAGCATGGTGGAGGTGATGCTGACGTAGTCCCACTCCATGAGCGTGGCGATGCCCTCGTGGATGAAGCCGACCTCCGACCAGCGCGACGCGGTGGCACTGTTGCCGAACCACATGTGCGCGTTCTCGTGGCTGATCAGGCGGCGGATCGAGGTGTCGGGCTTGTCCCGGAAGTAGTCGAGGGTGAAGGTCGGCGCGCCGAGCGTCTCCTGCGCGAGGGCTGCCGTGCTGCCGTCGACGACCCGCCCGCCGACGGCGTCGAACGGGTAGGCGCCGAACCACGAGGCGTAGTTGCCGAGCGCCTTCGGGGTGACCTCGGCGAGCAGCCGGAACGCGCGGTCCCGGACGGTGGTGCTCGCACCGGCGGCCACGGCATACGTGTAAGGCAGGGACCGTCCCCCGATGCTCACCGTGCCCTTCCGCACCGTGTAGCGCCCGATCGTGATGCCCGGCGCGTATGTCGTAACCGGCTGCGACACAACACTTTTCGCGGTGACCGTGGCGTTCGCGACCGAGCTCGTCGACGGCCCGCTGAGCAGCACGGTGTTGACCGATTGGCTCGCGACGCTGATCGAGTAGGTCGCCTTGTTGGTGAGCCGGTCGTTGCAGGCGTGCCAGTAGACCCCGACCGTCGGCTCGCCGACGAAGGTGATGCCGCCGTCCGGCGTCGTCATCACGCCGGTGTTGCCGAGGTAGCCGGGGGTGCGCGGGTGGGCGGCGTAGACCTTGGCCGGATAGCCGGTGTGTTCGACGACGATCGTGAGGGCCTGCCCGGCGGTCACCGTGCCGAAGCCGGAGACGACGTACTTGCGCAGGCTGCGCACGGCGTTGCCGGTGCCGCGGGCGAACGACGCCCTCCGGCCGTTGACGGTCACCGCCGTCACGTTCAGTGCGTAGTCGATCTCGAGGGAGCTCGTCGTGGAGCGCACCGTGCCCGACATGATCGTGCGGCCCCACATCGCACCCGACGCCGAGCTGTAGCCCAGCTTGACGTCGTAGTGGGCGACCGCATATCGCGTGTCCCCGTATTCGGGGTAGTACGGGTCGTAGCCGGCAACCGCGGCGTGCGCCGATTGCGGCCAGATCAGGGTGCCGACGGCGGTGGCCCCCACCCCGGTCAGGAGCGTGCGACGTGTGCAGGTGTGCGGCGACATGGCGCCAGTCTGCTGCCAGCCACCCGTCAGGATGTGGTCAAGGGCAGCTTCATTCCGGCATGGCTGTGGGTGAAGCCGAGCGACTCGTAGAACCGGATGGCGTCGGGGCGGCGCAGATCGCTGGTCAGCTCGACCAGCGCGGCGCCGCGGTCGCGCGCCCGCCCCATGGCGTAGCCGAAGAAGGCCCGCCCGGCGCCGCGTCCGCGCAACGATCTCGCGACCCGCACCGCCTCGATGTGTGCGCGGAGCGCGCCGCCGCGGGCCAGCCCCGGCAGGAAACTCAGCTGCAGCGTGCCGACCACGGCGTCGTGCTCGTCCAGCAGCACCAGCAACTCGTGAGCCGGGTCGGCATCGACTGCGGCAAAGGCGTTTTCGTATGCCGCGAGGTCACTCGACTCGCGCGTGCTGCCGATCGGGTCGTCCGTAAGGAGCTCGACGATGGCCGGCACCTGCTCGCGGGTCGCCTCGGCGACGCGCAACCCCGGCTGCCCGGGGAGGTCCTGCGTCATACGGCTGCGCGATCGGTGAAGACGATCGGGTCGCCCTCGGTGATCGCAATGGTGTGCTCGGAGTGCGCGCCGCGCGACCCGTCGGCCGAGCGCAGCGTCCAGCCGTCCTTGTCGGTGTAGATCTCGTCGGTGCCGCGCATGAACCACGGCTCGATCGCGATCACCAGGCCCGGCTGCAGCTTCAGCCCGCGCCCGGCGCGCCCGTCGTTGGCCACGTGCGGGTCGCCGTGCATGGTGCGGCCGACGCCGTGCCCGCCGAACTGCGTGTTGACCCGGTAGCCCTCGCCGTGCGCGACCTGCGCGATCGTCGCCGAGATGTCTCCGATCTTGTTGCCCGGGCGGGCCACCTCGATCGCCGCCGCGAGCGCGCGCTCGGTGGTGTCGATGACCCGCTGGTCCTCCGGGTCCGGCGTGCCCACGATCACCGACAACGCCGAGTCGGAGACCCAACCGTCAATGCTGGCAGCGAAATCCACCGACAGCAGGTCGCCGTCGCGCAACGTGTAGTCGTGCGGCAGGCCGTGCAGCACCGCGTCGTTGACGCTGGTGCAGAGCACCTTGCCGAAGGGGCTCGCGCCGAAGCTCGGGTGATAGTCGATGTAGCAGGACTCGCCGCCGGCATCCTTGATCATCCGGTGCGCGAGAGCGTCCAGGTCGAGCAGGTTGACGCCGACGTCGGCCGCCTCGCGCAGGGCGGTCAGCACCGACGCGACGAAGCGTCCGGCCGGTTTCATCGCCTCGACTTCGGCGGGGGTCTTGAGTTCGATCACCAGCACACCGTATGACGGGAGCCGCGCACCGGCACCCGCGCGTCACGTCAGGACGCGGCCGACAGCGCCAGGAACGCGCACCCGGTGAAGGCCGCGCCGAGCACCGGCCACACGAACACCACGCCCCCGCGGGAGGAAGCGGCGACGATGCCGGCCCAGGTGACGACGCAGGACGCGATCAGCAGGAGCAGCACACCGACGAGCAGGCCCTGTGAGCCCGCGCCCATCGCCACGCCCAGGTAGGCGAAGAAGCCGAGGAAGAGATCGAAGAGAGTCAGCAGACCGCCGGCGATGATCGCAAACACCTGGTCGACGACGTTCGGGCCGCGGCGGGCGGGCGAGGACGGGCTGCCGGTCAGATTGCTCATGTCGTGGCTCATGGTCTCAAGTTCAGCCGTCCGGCGGCTGCGGCGGATGCGTGAAGTCGCCCCGATCACCTGAGTAGTTCCACCCGTAGTTCAATCGGAGCGTGCATTTCTACCGCCCGAGCGAAGGCCACCGACTCCCCCACGACCCGTTCAACGCGATCGTCGCGCCGCGGCCGATCGGCTGGATCGGCACGCTGGACGCGCAGGGCCGGCGCAACCTGGCGCCATACTCCTTCTTCAACGCGCTGCACTACCGGCCGCCGCTCGTCGGGTTCTCCAGCAACGGCTGGAAGGGCACCGTCCAAAACTGTGAGGCGACAAGGGAATTCACCTGGAACCTCGTCACGCGCGAGCTCGCCCCGGTGATGAACGCGACCTCGACCACGCACGACGTCGACGAGTTCGAGGAGGCCGGCATCGAGGCGGCGCCGTCGAGCGAGATCAGCGCTCCGCGGGTGGCCGCGTCACCGGTCAACTTCGAGTGCAAGGTCACCCAGATCGTGCCGCTGAAGTCGGCGGAGGGGCAGGACGTCGGCAGCTGGTTCGTGGTCGGCGAGGTCGTCGGCATCCACATCGACGAGCGCCTGCTCGACGACGGCATCTTCGACACCCTCGCCGCGGACCCGCTGCTGCGCGCCGGCGGCCCGACCACCTACTACGGCATCACCGGTGACACCCGGCTGGACCTGCGCCGCCCCGAATGAACGCCCTCCCGGGACGGACGTAGCCTGGTGTGGTGACTGTCGCACCCGAGGGACGCAAGATGCTACGGGTCGAGGCGCGCAACGCCGAGACGCCGATCGAGCGCAAGCCCAGCTGGATCCGCACCACCGCCAAGATGGGCCCGGCATACACCGGCCTGCACCAGTTGGTGAAGGGCCAGGGGCTGCACACCGTCTGCCAGGAGGCGGGCTGTCCCAACATCTTCGAGTGCTGGGAGGACCGCGAGGCGACCTTCCTCATCGGCGGTGACATCTGCACGCGGCGCTGCGACTTCTGCGACATCGCCACCGGGCGCCCGACGGCGCTGGACCTCGACGAGCCGCGGCGCGTCGCGGAGTCGATCGCGACGATGAACCTGCGCTACTGCACCGTGACCGGCGTCGCGCGCGACGACCAGCCGGACGGCGCGGCCGGCCTCTATGCCGAGACGATCCGGCAGATCCACGAGCTCAACCCCAACACCGGCGTGGAGATCCTGCCGCCCGACTTCGGCGCCAAGCCCGAGCTGGTCGGCCAGGTCTTCGAGGCACGACCGGAGGTGTTCGCGCACAACCTGGAGACGGTCCCGCGCATCTTCCGGCGCATCCGCCCGGCGTTCACCTACGAGAAGTCGCTCAAGGTGCTGACCATGGCCAAGGAGGCGGGCCTGGTCACCAAGTCCAACCTGATCCTCGGCATGGGCGAGGAGGACCACGAGGTCGAGCAGGCGCTGCGCGACCTGCACGAGGCCGGGTGCGACATCCTCACGATCACGCAGTATCTCCGCCCGTCGCCGCTGCACCACCCGATCGACCGGTGGGTCAAGCCGGAGGAATTCGTGCGCTGGGCCGACACCGCCGGCGAGCTCGGCTTCCTCGGCGTGATGGCGGGGCCGCTGGTGCGTTCGTCATACCGCGCGGGCAAGCTGTATGCCGGGGCGATGGCCAAGCTGGGGCGCGAGCTGCCGGCCAACCTGCAGCACCTCGCGGCCGCCGCGGACGCGCCGGCGCGCCAGGAGGCGGCCGCGCTCGTGGAGCGCACAGCCGGTTGACACCGGCGGGTCATCGCTGACCTATCCTGAGGGGTATGTCGAGCGCGCCCGAACCCGCCAAGAAGTCACGTTTCTCGCGTCAGCCGAAGGACCCGAACAACCCGGGCCGATTGTCGCAGTTCGCGACGCTCTGGAAGGCGTCGATCAAGCAGAACCCGCTCATCCCGCTGTGGATGGCGGCGGCGTTCATCGTGGTCTTCCTGGTCGTCACCTTCCTGCTGCACCTGATCTTCGACAGCTACATCTACACCGGGATCATCGGCATCATCTTCGGTCTGCTGGCGGCGCTGATCGTCTTCGGCAGGCTGGCCGAGCGGGCGGCATACGGCGCTCTGGACGGCCAGGCCGGTGGCACGAGCGCGGTGCTGCAGGGGCTGCGCCGCGGCTGGTACTACGAGCAGGAGCCGGTCGCCGCGGAGGCCGGGCGCGCGCGCAAGATGAGCGAACTGTCAAACGCCGCAATGGTTTTCCGGGCCGTCGGCAAGCCGGGCGTGGTGCTGATCGGCGAGGGACCGTCGGGCGCGGCCCGCAAGCTGCTGGAGTCCGAGCGCAAGCGGGTCAGCCGGGTCGCGGGCGCGGAGGTGCCGGTGCACCTGCTGCGCGTCGGTGCCGGTGACGACACCGTGAAGGTCGGCGAGCTCACCAAGACGATGAACAAGCTCGACAAGAAGCTGACCGACGCCGAGGTGCAGGCGGTCAACAAGCGGCTGCGCGCGCTCGGCGCCACCAAGCCGCCGATCCCCAAGGGCATGGACCCGCGCAACGCGCCGCGGATGGACCGCAAGGCGCTGCGCGGACGCTGAGCCGGAGCGCAGCACCGGGTCAGCGGCCGCTGCCAACCAGCAAGGACGCTGAGCCGGGCGCAGCGGTCGGTGACAGGCCTCGTCCACCAGGTGGACGGGGCCTTTTGCCGACCTGGTGCATAACGTTTGCTTTGTACATCAATAACTTCGCTTCTAGGAGTGCCGCATGACCTCGCAGACCGTCGACGCCGCCACCGACCGCGCAGCACGTCTCACCGAGGCCGGTCAGGGCTGGTCGGACCGCATCGCCGCCGACCCGGACAACGCCAAGCTCACCTACGCGGTGCGCGGCGTCGGCGACGGCAGCGTCGCCACCGAGTTGACGGCGGGCAAGCACACCTTCCGGGTCGACGAGCCGGCCGCGCTGGCCGGCGACGACTCCGCCGCCAGCCCGGTCGAATACGCGCTCGGCGCACTGATCTCCTGCCAGGTCGTGGTCTACCGGCTCTTCGCCCAGCAGCTCGGCATCCAGCTGGACGACGTCGCGATCGCGGCCGAGGGGGACCTCGACGTGCGCGGACTGTTCGGGATCGACGAGAGCGTGCGGCCGGGGTTCTCCGCCATACGGCTCGAGGTGGAGCTGACCGGCCCGGAGCCGCAGGAGCGCTATGACGAGCTGGAGGCTGCGGTGCACCAGCACTGCCCGGTGCTGGACCTGTTTGCCAACCCGACGCCGGTGACCACGACCGTGCGCACGCGCTGAGGCGACCTCAGCGGGTCCGGCGGATGATGGTGCCGGCGAGCCGGTCGTGCATGCCGCGGCCGTCCTTGTCCCACACGACCGCCGGTATGACAAGGCACAGCAGCACGCTGCGGATCAGCGCGGGCAGCGGTCCCGTCGCGGCGCCGGTGACCTTCGAGACGTGCAGCCCGACGATGCGGTGGCCGACGGTCGAACCGAGCGTGCCGATCAGCACGACGTTCTCGACCAGGAAGACCGCGAGCGGCGCCCAACCGCCGCGGCCCTGCCCGCCGAGGCGATAGCCGAGAAATGCGGCGGCGATGAGCGAGCAGAGCAGCCAGTCGATCAGCAGGGCGACAACACGCGGGCCCAGCCGGCCGATCGAGCCCGGGCCGTCCTGCGGGAGGCCGAGCGCTTCGCCGGGATAGCCGGTCGCGTTTGGGTTGCCCGCCTGGTTGCTGGCTGCGTTGCCCGCTGGGCTGCCCGACCGATCACTGCTCACCACGGCGACCAGCCTAAGCGGGGCGCCGGACCTCCATCATGTGGGCGTCGCCCGGCCGGGCGGGACCGACTCGGCATACTGATGCACGGCCACCGAGGCGCCGGCGCACGTAACACGGGCGAAACCTATGGGTGATGGTCGGGAAACGGTGCGCGCCTACGCTCGCGGCTGACGCAGGGCACTGATGCCGGCTGCGTGCTTTCCGATCGATGGAGGTTTCATGTTCAACACCGCCGATGAGGTCTTGAAGTACATCAAGGACGAGGACATCGAGTTCGTGGATGTCCGCTTCTGTGACCTCCCAGGGGTGATGCAGCACTTCAACGTCCCGGCCGCCAGCCTGGACGAGGATGCGCTCAAGGAAGGCGCGATGTTCGACGGTTCGTCGATCCGCGGCTTCCAGGCGATCCACGAGTCGGACATGAAGCTGATTGCCGACCCGACGACGGCGTTCCTCGACCCGTTCCGCAAGCACAAGACCCTGATCCTCAACTTTTCGATCGTGGATCCCTTTACCGGAGAGCCGTATTCGCGTGACCCGCGGAACATCGCCGCCAAGGCGCAGGCCTACCTGAAGTCGACGGGTATCGCCGACACGGCCTACTTCGGGCCGGAGGCGGAGTTCTACATCTTCGACGACATCCGCTTCGAGACGAAGGCGAATGCCGGCTACTACTACATCGACTCGGTCGAGGGCGCGTGGAACACCGGCCGCGACGAGGAGGGCGGCAACCTCGGTTACAAGCCGCGCTACAAGGGCGGCTACTTCCCGGTCTCCCCCGTCGACCACTTCGCCGACCTGCGTGACGACATCGTCACCAACCTGCACGAGGTCGGCCTCAACGTCGAGCGCGCGCACCACGAGGTGGGCACCGCCGGCCAGCAGGAGATCAACTACACCTTCTCGACGCTGCTCGGCGCCGGCGACGACATCATGAAGTTCAAGTACATCGTCAAGAACACGGTGTTCGAGAACGGCAAGACCGCGACGTTCATGCCGAAGCCGCTGTTCGGTGACAACGGTTCGGGCATGCACACCCACCAGTCGCTGTGGAAGGACGGCGAGCCGCTGTTCTTCGACGAGAAGGGGTATGGCGGCCTCTCCGACATCGCCCGCTGGTACATCGGTGGTCTGCTCAAGCACGCCCCGTCGCTGCTGGCCTTCACCAACCCGACGGTCAACTCCTACCACCGGCTGGTGCCGGGCTACGAGGCGCCGGTCAACCTGGTCTACTCGGCGCGCAACCGCTCGGCGTGCATCCGCATCCCGATCGCGGGCACCTCGCCGAAGGCCAAGCGCATCGAGTTCCGCATCCCCGACCCGAGCGCCAACCCCTACCTGTGCTTCGCGGCGCAGCTGATGGCGGGCCTGGACGGGATCAAGAACCGCATCGAGCCGCCGGAGCCGGTCGACAAGGACCTCTACGAGCTGCCGCCGGAGGAGCACGCGAACATCGCGCAGGTGCCCGACTCGCTGCCGGCCGTGCTCGACGCGCTCGAGGCCGACCACGACTTCCTCACCGAGGGCGACGTCTTCACCGAGGACCTCATCGAGACCTGGATCGACTACAAGCGCACCAACGAGGTCGACCCGCTGCGGTTCCGTCCGCACCCGCACGAGTTTGAGTTGTACTACGACATTTAGTCCCGTGCAGCGTAGGTTGCGGGCGAAGCGACGAAGGAGCGCAGCCCGCGGCCGGAGCGGAACGGGTCGAAATGTCGTCAACAACACGACATCTGAGGAGTGAGGCGGAGGTTGGCGGCGTCGCGAAGCAGCCGCCGGCCGCAGCCGAGCCCCGCAGGATGTCGTCAAACGGGCACGACATTTAGTCCGGTGCAGCGTAGGTTGCGGGCGAAGCGACGAAGGAGCGCAGCGCGCGGCCGGAGCGGAACGGGTCGAAATGTCGTCAACGAATACGACATCTGAGGAGTGAGGCGGAGGTTGGCGGCGTCGCGAAGCAGCCGCCGGCCGCAGCCGAGCCCCGCAGGATGTCGTCAACAACACGACATCTGATCCCGAGTGACGGCTCCCTCGCCGGTTGACGCCCCGATCGGGCCGTCGCTCGGTGATCCAGCCGTCACTCGCGGACCAGGAATGGTCGGAGCCTTTCCTATCTCCCGCTCCGCGTGTCAGCACTGCGCCGCCCACCTCCAACGACTTGCGTCGATGCTGCCGATTCTGACCCACGATAGGGAAGTATCTAGAGGGTGGAGACCTTCAAGCGGACGCCGCTACAGCTATTCAACCTGCCGCAGCACTTCGTGATCCCTCTGTTCCAGCGTCCCTACGTCTGGAGGGAAAACGAGCAGTGGGAGCCACTATGGAACGATATCCGTCGAATCGCGGAGTTACGGATCGCCGAGCCACACCTCCACGCGACCCACTTCCTCGGGGCCGTCGTCATCCAATCTCACGAGGCGCAAAGCAAGCGCTTGACGACCTGGAACGTGATCGACGGCCAGCAGCGTCTGACGACCTTGCAGATTCTTGCGGATGCGACCGCCGCCCTGCTGGCCGAATCGGACCAAGCCCGGCTCGCGGCTCAGCTTGAACGTCTCACCCACAATGACGAGATCTACATCGAGGAAAGCGACAGCCGCCTCAAGGTACGCCACCTCAACAACGACCGGGCAGCCTTCGATGAGGTGATGTCTGCAGAGGCGCCAGTGGACCACGGCACCCTGGCACACGCCGGCTCGCAAGTCGTAGCTGCACATGCCTATTTTTCGACAGTGGTCGAGCAGTGGCTTGGCACAACGGATTCGGAGGAGTATGTCGCCAAGGCCAAGGAACTGACCACGGTCCTGCTCGATGGTCTCCAGTTGGTCTCGATCGAGTTGGAGGCTTCTGAGAACTCGCAAGAGATCTTTGAGACTCTCAACGCTCGCGGCACCCCGCTCACCGCCGCCGACCTCGTGCGCAACTTCGTCTTCCAACGCCTAGAAGCAGAAGGTGGCGACACGACCAAGGCCTACCACGAGGACTGGCCTTTCGAGACCAAGTTTTGGATGAAGGAGGTTAGCGTCGGCCGAAATCTCGTCAGCCGAAGCTCGCTGTTCCTCAACCAGTGGCTTGTGGCGCGCACCGGAGAGGAAGTAAGTCCACAGGCGACCTTCACCCGATTCAAGTCTTACGTCGAACTCGAATCCGACCACACAATGGCGGACCTGCTGCCGGTCATCAAACAGCAAGCGCAGCAGTACGAGGCGTGGACCGAGGCTGCTGCCCGTCCAGGTGGGAGCCTCAGCGCTGTCGAAATGGCCGTGTACCGGATGCAGGTCAGCGGTGTGGAGATCCTCAAACCGCTGCTCATATTCCTCCATGAGCCCGGACGCAATCTGTCCGAGGCGACGGTCTCCGCCATCGTCACCGCCGCCGAAAGTTGGGTGGTGCGTCGCCAGCTCCTTCGTCTGGCGGGCGGCGATCTTGGTCGTATCGTGGCTGACATCATCGCGGCCAACACCAACACTCCTGACGATCGCCTCGTCGAGCGCATCACGGCTCATCTCGCCCGACTTAAGGTGACGAGTACGTATTGGCCAGGCGACGAGGAAGTTCTTAGAACCCTCGCAACTGAGGCCGTCTACACGCGATTCCCACGAGGTCGCCTCCGCATGTTCCTCGAAGCAATCGAGGACAGCTATCGCGCTGAGACCGGGCAGCCGCAACTGGAGCGAAAGGGGTACCCGATCGAACACCTCCTTCCACGGAGCTGGAAGGACACGTGGCCGACCGCAACCCCAGAGGAAGCAGATGAACGTCAGGCGCGAGTACATCGGCTCGGCAATCTCACGCTGTTGACCACGTCCCTCAACTCGAAGGTCTCGAACGGCTCTTGGCCCTCCAAGCGGTCTGCGCTGCAGGATCACAACACCATTACCCTTACCGGCCGGGTCATTAAGCGAACCGAGCACCAGCCCTGGGGCGAGGAGCTGATCGATGAGCGCACCGCTGAGCTGATCGCCCGGATACTTCGTGTGTGGCCAGTTCCCGATGGCCACCACGGCAAGGTCATCGACCCGCAGACCAAGGCCGGCGACTGGGTCGAACTGAAACATTTGATCGGCGCCGGCCTACTGGCAGCGGGCGACAAGCTGTTTGCGACTCATCGAGACTTCAAGGGCGCCGAGGCCACGCTAACCGCTGACGGTGCAATCGAGCTAAACGGCAAGCGCTACACCACGCCGTCCGCCGCTGGACACTCACTTCGTAAAAGCGCAACCAACGGGTGGTACTTCTGGGCTGTGGCCGACGGACGTCGGCTTAGGGATGTTCGGACAGAGTTTCAGAACTCTGTGCCAGCTGATGAACCTGCGGCGTCCGCTGAGTGAGCCAGCGCCGGCCGTTGCGTGATCACGTACTCGTGACCACGCAACCGCTGCCGAAGTCGTGGCACCGGGGCCGGACTGCGGCAATGCGCTTCTCTGCAGACTGACACGGTCCTACGTCTCCCGCTCGGCGCATAGTTCCCCTACTGTCAGGGAAATGGGAGTTCTACGAACGCTCGTCCGCACGAAGGACGTCGACACCGTCATACATCAGAATGACGAGGGCGAGAGCCACGGTGGGGGCCTGTCGAAGACCCTGACCGCCCGGGATCTGATGGGTTTCGGGATCGGCATCGTGATCGGCACCGGCATCTTCACCCTGACCGGCGTCGAGGCGAAAAACCAGGCCGGCCCGGCGATCGTGGTGTCGTTCGCGATCGCGGGCATCATCAGCATGATGGCGGCGCTGTGTTACGCCGAGGTCGCGTCCGCGGTGCCGACCGCGGGCAGCTCCTACACCTACGCCTACACCACGATCGGGGAGATCTTCGCCTGGATCATCGCGTGGGACCTGGTGCTCGAATTCGCTTTGGGCGCAGCGGTGGTCGCCCGCGGCTGGTCCGGTTATCTCCAGAGCGCATTAGGCCTGCACGGGTCGTTCTGGGACAGCATCATGGGCGAAGGATCCACGGTCAATCTCGGCGCCGTCTTCATCGTGCTGGTGCTGGGCAGCGTTGCGGCGGTGGGGATTCGGGAGGCCAAGTGGGTCACCAACGCGTTGGTGGTCACGAAGGTCGCGGTGTGCCTCTTCGTGATCGTCGCCGGCCTGTTCTTTCTGAAGATGTCCAACCTGACGCCGTTCTTCCCGAAGGCGGTGCCCACCGAGGGCGGCGGCGAGGAGCTGAAACAGCCGCTGTGGCAGTGGGTTTCGGGCGTCCAACCGTCCGCGTTCGGGATCGCCGGTGTGCTCGTCGCGGCAGCCGTGGTGTTCTTCGCCTACAGCGGGTTCGAGGCGGTCGCCAACCTCGGCGAGGAGACCAAGAACCCGGGCAAGGACATGCCGCGTGGCCTGATCGGGACGCTGCTGATCTGCACATTCCTTTATCTCGCAGTGAGTTTCGTGATCACCGGCATGGTGAAGTACACCAACCTCGACGAGGGCGCCCCGATCTCGGAGGCGTTCAAACCGCACATCGGCATCGCCGGGTTCCTCATCGGGCTGGCCGCTGTCTGCGGCCTGAGCTCGGTGATCCTGGTGGACATCGTCGCGATGGGCCGCATCGGCTACGCGTTGTCGCGGGACGGCCTGGTGCCGGAGTCCGTGGGCCGGGCCCACCCGAAGTTCCGCACGCCGTTCCTGCTGACCGTCGGTACGACGATCGTGGTCGCCGTCATCGCGGCCTTCGTCACGCTCGCGACCCTCGCCGAAATGGTCAGCATCGGCACGCTTTTCGCGTTCGTGGTGGTCGCGATCGCGGTGGCGGTGCTGCGTCGCACCAAACCGCGCATGGAGCGACCGTTCCGCACACCGCAGGTGCCGTTGCTGCCGATCGTCACCGCGCTGTGCTGCTTCGGCCTGATGGCGAGCCTCGCCGTCGAGACCTGGCTGCGTTTCCTGGTGTGGCTGGTGATCGGGTTGGTTGTCTACTTCGCCTACGGCCGCAAGCACTCCAAGCTGGCGATGGGCAGCCGCGGTCGCATACCGGGGCTGCACGGAAGCGTGCCGCTGGACAAGGCCGACGGCAACTCGTAACCGGGCGGCCACCTCGTCGTGTGAGGCTGGAAGCATGGCACTTTCACCGGACACGCGTCAGCAGTTCCTCGCCGCACCTCACGTCGCCGCGCTCGGGGTGGCCGAACCCGGTCGCGCACCGCTCGTCGTGCCGATCTGGTACGGCTACCAACCGGGCGGGCAGCCATGGATTCTGACTGAGGAAAACTCCCGGAAAGGTAAGGCCATCAAGGCTGCCGGCCGATTCAGCCTCATGGTCGACACGGTCACGCCACGCACCATGTACGTGTCCGTGGAGGGCTCGGTCGCGTCGATCGAGGCGGCCGGGCAACAGGAGAATGCCGACCTGGCGGCGCGTTACCTGACCGGTGCCGAGCTCGACGGCTATCTCGCAGCATCACAGGCGATGACCGGCCTGGTCGTCATACGGCTCCGGCCGGAACACTGGGTCTCAGCCGACCTGACCGTGCAGGTATGACGAATCGCCGCCCGGCTCAACGGTTGCGGCCGAGATTGCCGACCCAGCTGCGGTAGTCGGCATAGCGCACGGACAGCGCCTCGACGGGCCAGTCGGTCGGCAGCAACTCTGCCGGCAGCAGCGGATCACTCTGCAGGTGACGCACGGCGGCCACCATCGTGCGAAAGCGACTCGGCTCGTCGGTGGTCTCGTCGAGGGCCTCCACGAACGCGCGGCCGGCAGCCGCCCAGCCGTCGAGGTCCCAGAGACGCGCGGCGAGGGCCGCACTGTCCGACGTGGGCCGCGCCTCGAAGCAGGTCGACACCTGCAACAGGCGCTGCGGCCATTCGCGCCGGAGATTGGCGGGGCGGGTCCAGACACCTTCACGCAGCTCGGCGACGCGCTGCCGTTGCATCTCGCGGCGCAGGGCGGTGCGGTCGGCGGCGCTACGCCCGGAAGTGGTGACGATCGCGAGCTCCCAGGTGCCGCGCCAGCGGCGCTGCACGGGCGGTTCGACGTCGCGCTGCCGATGCAACAAGCGCTCCGACAGCGTGTAGGAACTCTCGTCCCGGATCAGATCTCCCGCCGCCACCATCCGGGTGAGCGCGACCCTCGTGGTCGGCTCCGAGATGCCGAAAAGCTCCATGGCAGCGATGATTTCGCGTGTGCTGAGGCTCGGCGGGTGCAGCGCCAGCAGCAGACTCAGCACCGCCGAACGGGCCGAGATCGCAGGCACGAGTGAGCTGTCCACCACCAGAAGGACGCTACACGGATTTCGCATTACAGTCTTGTGCCAACTGATTGGCGAGTGTAATTTCGTCGGCATCTGCACCCGACCGAGCGAGGCATCATGTCCGAAACCGATCTGAGCGGCCGCACCATCCTGATGTCGGGCGGCAGCCGTGGCATCGGCTTGGCGATCGCCGTCGCAGCCGCTCGGCAGGGCGCCAATGTCGCCATACTCGCCAAGACCGACGAGCCGGATCCGCGCCTGCCGGGGACGGTGCACACGGCCGCGGCCGAGATCAACGAGGCCGGCGGCACCGGCCTGGCGATCGTCGGGGACGTGCGCGACGAGGAGAGCGTGAAGGCCGCAGTGCAGCAGACCGTCGACCGGTTCGGCGGGATCGACATCGTGGTCAACAATGCGTCGGCGATCGCGTTGCAGCCGACGGAATCGTTGCCCATCAAGCGTTTTGACCTGATGACGGGCATCCAGCTGCGGGGCACCTACCTGCTGACCAGCACCGCGCTCCCCCACCTGCGCACGGCCGACAACCCGCACATCCTGTCGCTCTCGCCGCCGCTCAACCTCAACCCGAAGTGGCTGGGCGCGCACCCGGCATACACCCTCGCGAAGTACGGCATGACGATGCTGACGCTGGGATGGGCGGCGGAGTATGCCGATGTCCCGGTGGCCGCGAACTGCCTGTGGCCGGAGACGTTGATCGCGACCGCCGCCGTGCAGAACCTGCTCGGCGGGGACGAGGCGATGGCGAAGGCCCGCACACCGGAAATCGTCGCGGACGCGGCGATGGAGATCCTCAACAAGACGGCCGGCGAGTGCAGCGGCAACGCCTTCATCGACGTCGACGTGTTGCGCGAGGCGGGCGTCACCGACCTGTCGAAGTACGGGCCGACCGAAGGCCTCGAACGCGACATCTTCCTCGACGAGGCAGAGTAGTCAACGGTTTTCGGGCGTCTTCGCCGCTGCCGCCTGGATCGCCTCGAACCGCTCGCCCATCCGTTCGGCGAGCGCCTGCGCGCCCTTGAGCGGCCGCACCATCACCATGAAGTCGTCGATCTTGCCGGCCGCGTCGTAGTGCAGGAAGTCGCATCCGGTGAGCTGCAACCCGTCGACCTTGGCTTCGAAGACGAGCGCATGGTCGGCGCCACCGTCGTCGCGGATCTCCCGCACGTAACGGAAGTCCTCGAAGACCTCCACCACTGCGCGCAGGATCGCGCTGGTGATGGCCTTCCCCGCATACGGCTTGAAGGCGACGGGACTGCGAAAGACGACTTCGTCGGCCAGCATCGCCTCGACTGCGTCGAGGTCGCGGGTTTCGATGGCCTCGCGGAAGGTTGGCATGTGTGGACTTCCTTGATCTGTAGGGGTTATCAACTTACGCAGCCGGGGCGACATACCGCTCGGCGAGCGCGGTCAATTCGTCGACGACCTTGTCGCGCGGGATCGGTGGCTGATCGAGCACCCAGCGCACCGCGAGTCCCTCCATGCCCGCGACGATCACCCACGCCTTGGTCGCGATGCGACCCTGCACGTCGGGCCGGACACTCAGGTATGCCGTGACGAGCTCCTCGATGCGGCGGCGCAGCGCGAGGCGCCGGTCGGTGAGCCGGCGCGCCGGGATCTCCTCGACGACCACACGAAGCAAATGCGAGTCGCGTTCGAGCGCGCCGAGCAACGCGTCGATCGTGTTGCGCACCAGGCGATCCGGCGGGTCGTCGAAGCGGTCGGCGAGCGAGGCCGAGACGCGCTCGGCGACCTCGTCCCAGTAGCGGTCGAGGACGACGGCGAGCAGCTCGTCCTTGTCGTGGAAGTACTGGTAGAGCGAGCCAGGGCTGACGTCAGCGGTGTCGGCGACCCGGTTGGTGGCGAAGCCCGCGTAACCGTCGCGGATCAGGACATCGCGCCCGGCGCTCACGATGCGCTCGACCATCTGGCGGGAACGCTCCTGCCTCGGTTTCTTTCGCATACGCGAATTGTATGCGAGTAATTATTCGCGTTAGAAACTTCGCATGAGTCAGACCGTGCTTTCCGCGCCGCCGGCCCGCTTCCGCCAGAACGAAGCCCGCGGGCGCGCGATCGCGAAACCCCTGCTGCGCGCAACCGGCATATCCCCGGAAGTCGATGAGCGATTGATGCAGCGATTGGGAATGGCGTTGCTCGAGCGCGACGAGCTGGGCGCCGCGGTGGCGGAGGCGATGCAGCTGCCGCCGGGTGACCCCGATCGGGTGACCCACGCCCAACTCGCAGCCGCCCTGGACGCCGCACCGGAGGTGTCCGACGACACGCCACCCGCACTGCGGGCCTTTCTGTCCCTCGCCATGGAGGCGCCCGAGTGGGTGGATTGGGCGCGCATCGAGCGCGGCGCTGCGGCATACGGCTATCTGGGGCGCACCGCGCATGACGTCCTGCTCAACCTTTCCCTCATCGGCGGTTACCGCTTCGGCGGCCCGGCAGACCTGCTGGTGCTCACCGGTGGACTGGCCGGCGACAACACGTTGCGCCGCCTGGCCGAGAGTGAGCAGTGGACCAATGCAGCGACGACGCCAGGCGGCATGCGGGTCGGCGCCGAAGGCTGGCGCCTGACCTTGCACGTGCGTGTCATGCACGCGCTGGTCAACATGCGATTCGAAAAGCGTTGGGAAACTGCGCGATTCGGCCTGCCGATCAACCAGGCGGACCAGGCGGGCACGCTGGGACTGTTCGACGCGACGGTCATCCTCGGCTGCCAGATGCTGGGGGTGCCGGTGAGCCGGCAACAGCGCGACGACCTGATGCATCTCTGGCGCTACATCGGCTGGCTGATGGGAGTAGACCCCGACTTCCTCACCGACGACGAGCAAGAGCGGCACCGGATCAACTACCACGTGCTCCTCACTGCCGGCGACCAGACACCGGCCGGTCAGGAGCTCGCGCGGCTCACCCTCGACACCCAGGCACAGCGCAACTACGGGCATGCCAACCCGCGCCTGGAGCACTGGCATCAGCGCTATGCGCGCGCCCGCGCACACAGCCTGCTGAGCGCGGTGGTCGGCAAGCAGAGCATGCGCGAGCTGGCTATGCCAATGCGACCGCCATGGGCGGCCGTCGCTGCGGTTGTTGGGAATTCGCTGCGCTACCGCACTCTCAGCGCTCTCCCCGGCGGCCGGCGTCGGCTCGAGACGCGCGGGAGGCGGGTCCAGGACCAGATCCTCGCCGGGTCGCTCGCTAGCCATCACTGATGAACGCAGAAGGCTGCGCCGTGCGTCGATCGCCACGTGCCGGGTCCGCTCGCTAACCTGCACTCATGGCAGACCGTCGTGCCCTTGACGCGTTACGCTCCTTGGTCGCCGAGCGCGAGTGGGCCCAGTTTCATACTCCAGAAAGCCTCTCCAAGAGCATATGCATCGAAGCGGGGGAATTGCTCGAATGTTTCCAATGGAACCCGCACGGCGATCTCGCCGATGCCGCTGATGAACTGGCCGACGTACTTACCTATTGCTACCTGCTCGCCGATCTGCTGAACCAGGACCCGGAAGCATTGATTCTCAAGAAGCTGGAGACGACAAGGGTGAAGTACCCGTTGGATCGCGCCAGGGGACGTAGCAACAGGTATGACCAGCTTTGAAATTGTAAAGGTGCCGATGTCTGCTTCGCACATCAAGGTCATGGCCGAAGCGGACGGTCGGTTCAGCAATTGGCCAGTCGTCTATACATTGGAGGGGGCGGACGAAATCTACGTCGGCGAGTCGTTAAACGCCACAATGCGACTACATCGACACCTCGGGGATATTCTCAAGCAAGATCCCCCGAACGCGAGAGTCATTGTCGACGACACCTTCAACAAATCTGCTTGTCTCGATTTAGAGTCGCTTCTGATAAAACTCTTCGCCGGAGATGGAAGATTCGAAGTACTCAATCGAAATGCGGGCATTTCGGAATCCGAATACTACGATCGGGATTCCTACCGGAAAACGTTCGAGGAGATATTCGACCACCTTCGCAATGAGGGCCTTTTTTCTCAATCAATCCGGGAGATCACAAACAGCAACCTCTTCAAACTTTCGCCCTTTAAGAATCTCTCGGAAGACCAATTGACTATCGTCGTGGACCTCTTGGATGGGATCATCGAAGATGTCGAACGAAATACCGGAAGCCAATCAATAGTGCAGGGCGCCCCGGGCAGCGGAAAGACCGTGCTAGCAATCTTCCTCATCAAAATGCTGGTCGATATCGGGAACTACGACGGCGTCCTTCCTATCGATGACGACTCATTCTTCGTCGACTACTTCTTGGGTGACACACCTGCACTGCTACACGACCTGAAGATTGGCTTGGTAATCCCACAGCAGTCTCTACGCCGTACGGTTCAAGATGTCTTCCGGGATACTCCCGGGCTAGCTTCTGCGATGGTGCTGTCGCCATTCAATGTCGGAGAGTACCCCGAGATGTTCGACTTACTCATCGTCGACGAGGCCCATCGCCTCACCCAGCGCGCATCCCAAGGGTCGGGACCACAGAACCACAGATTCGCCCAGATCGTCCGGGACCTTTTCGGAGACGACGATTTGACGAAGACTCAGCTAGATTGGATTGTGCAAAAGAGCCGCAGTCAGATCCTGCTGCTTGATCAGGGACAGACTGTACGACCCGCAGATTTGTCTACCAAAGCAATCCAAGACGTGATCGGGGGCGCTGACTACCGCCACCAGCTTGCGTCTCAGCACCGCGTCCGCGCAGGCGAGGATTACGTCAGATATGTACGTGGCATATTCGATGGACGAACCACCGGTCCGCGCGATTTCGGAAGTTACGATCTTCGCTTCTTCGACCACCTAGGCGCAATGCGCGCCGAAATCTCCAAGAGAAACGACGAAGTGGGCTTATCGGCTGGTAGCAGGTTATGCATGGAACTGGGCCAGCAAAAGAGACAGGACTGCATATGATATCGAGCTTGACGGACTGAAGCTACGGTGGAACACAACGCCTGTCGACTGGATAAATTCACCGAACTCAGTCGATGAAGTCGGTTCTATCCACACCGTGCAGGGTTACGATTTGGATTACGTGGGCGTCATCATTGGCCCAGACCTGTATCATGACACGACAACTGATAGGCTGGCATTCGACAGAAGCAGCTACGCAGATCGGAATGGCAAAGCCAACAACAATCAGTTGGGCATCCAATACTCCGATGACGACCTACTCCAGTACGTGAAGAATATCTACACGGTTCTGCTCACTCGCGGGATCGAGGGCACCTATGTCTACGTCGTGGACCGGCCATTGCGCGAGCGGCTACGCCGTTTTTTTTGATGTGAGTGACGCATAGAGGTCGCGACAGGTCGCCCGTCAGCGGTGGGGTCGTCCTTTCCAGCACGTAATGTCGGGCGCAGCACCGGCGGTCAGAAGAGCACCAGCACGCCGGTGGCGACGAGGCTGACCCGCACCTTGAGCCCGGCCTGCCGACGTGGTGAGCCTGAATGATCACACGACGACGGCTCCCGCGAGCAGGAAGACCTCGGGCCACGGGAAAGAGCGCGCCGCCTCAGCTCGGTCAACCGGTCGTCGGTCAGAATGGACTCATGCGCACGCTGCTGAACCTCATCTGGCTGATCCTCTGCGGGTTCTGGATGGCCGTCGGCTACGCGATCGCGGGAGTCATCTGCTGCATCCTGATCATCACCATCCCGTTCGGGATCGCATCGTTCCGGATGGCCAACTACGCGCTCTGGCCATTCGGTCGCACGGTCGTGCGTGACCCACGGGCCGGCGCGGCGTCGTTGATCGGCAACATCCTCTGGTTCATCTTCGCCGGCTGGTGGCTGGCGATCGGGCACATCGTCACCGGCATCGCGCTCTGCCTGACGATCATCGGCATCCCGCTCGGCATCGCCAGCTTCAAGATGGTGCCGATCTCGTTGCTGCCGCTGGGGGCCGAGATCGTGCCGGCGCGCCACGCGGACCTCGCCGCCTATCAGCGCTGACAGACCTAGGCGGACTCCCCCACGACGCGCGCGAGGTTCTCGAGTTCGTTCTTGCGCCCCTCGAGCAGGCGCTGCGTCCAGACCTCGTCGTGCAGCGGCTCGACCAGCATCACGACCTGCGTGCCGCCGTCCACGGGGGTGAGCGTGACCTCGGTGCCGAACTCATAGGTGTCGTGGTCGGGCACAAAGTCGACCACCGACTGGTAGGCCAGCGTGCGCGGCTCGTCGACCTGCGTGAATCGCTTGTATGACGTTGTTGCCAGCGGCATTCCGGCCGACTTCATGAAGTCCACCGCCTCCGGCGCAGTCGCCGTCATCACGTACTTGAGCTCACCACCCTCGCGCAGGTCGAGCGTCTCGACCTCGGTGGTGAATCCGTCCGGTGCCCACCAGGAGGCGATGCCCTCGGGGGTCGTCCAGAGGCGCCAGATCGTCGCCGGGTCAGTGGGATAGGTCCGCTCGATGCGGTGCTGTGTGGTCATGATCACAAGATATTCCTCTTGAAGAATATGTGTCAACAGGCACACTTACCCCATGGATAACGCCGTCCTCGCCGCGTTGGGAGAGCCGAACCGTCGGCGCATCGTGGAGTTGCTTGCCAAGGGCCCACGCACGGTCGGCGACATCGCGAGCACCCTCGACCTGCGGCAACCGCAGGTCACCAAGCACCTGCAGACCCTCGCCGGAGCGGGCCTGGTCGATCTGCACACTCTCGGACGTCGTCGCATCTGTGCTCTGCGGCGAGGCACATTCGACGAAATCGCCTCGTGGGCCACACAACTCGCCATGTATGACGAGGACGACCACAACCTGACCCGCTACCGCGAGGCAATCGACTCCGCCGACGCCAGCCCGGTGCACCTACGGCGCCTCGTGGACGCCACCCCGGAGCGCGTGTGGGCGGCCTTCACCGACCCGACGCTCGCCGCCCTCTGGTGGCACCCGCGCCATTTCACCGTCGCGAGCTTCCACTTCGGCGCGAAGCCCGGCGGGCGGGTCGCGCTCGTGCTCCGGGAAGCGGACGGAGCCGAACACACGGCGACCGGCAAGGTCGCCGCACTGCACAAGCCCGAACGCCTCGTCTTCACCATGAATCCGCACGGACCCGACGGCGAGGAGCTGTTCAGCGCCTCCCACGACGTCGGGCTTACCGAGACCGCATCAGGCACCGAAATCGCCCTGACGATAACGGTTTCCGACGTACGCCGGGGCGCCGGGGCCGCGCTCGGCGGCCTCGGCGTCGGTTGGTCGCAGCTGCTGGACAACCTCGCGGCCCGGGCAGCAGCCGGGGCGCTGGAGGGCTGATCAGCCGGAGTTGCGCAAGGCCGTCGCGAGACCGTTCATCGTGAGCAGGATGCCGCGCTGCACCTGCGGGTCCTCGTCACCCGAGCGATAACGACGCAACAGCTCGATCTGCAGGTGGTTGAGCGGTTCTAGGTAGGGGAACCGGTTGAACACCGACCGCTTCAGCGCGGCGTTGTCCCACAGCAGATCCTCGTGACCGGTGACCCGCGCGAACATCCGCAAGGTGCGAGCGTGTTCGTCGGTGATCTTGCCGAAGACGCGCTCCCGCAGCGCCTCGTCCTCGACCAGACGCGAATAACGTTCTGCGATACCGAGATCCGACTTGGCCATCACCTGCGCCAGGTTGGACATGACCGTCTGGAAGAACGGCCACCGCTCATACCAGTCCCGCAGCTGCGACAGGCGCTGCTCATCGTCGCCGACCCACTTCTCGAGCGCGGCGCCAGTGCCGTACCAGCCGGGCAGCATGACCCGCGACAACGACCACGACATCACCCACGGTATGGCGCGCAGGTCGCTGATCTCCTTGGTCTGCTTGCGGGAGGCCGGCCGCGACCCGATGTTCATCGCACCGATCTCCCCCACCGGCGTGGCGGTGGTGAAGTACTCGACGAAGCCGTCGGTGCGGTGCACCAGATCGGCATAGGCCTCCCTTGCGAGAGAAGCGATTTCGTCCAGCGCGGCATACGCCTCCGCGGTCTCCTCCCCCAGCCCCTCGACGTCCAGCAGCGACGACTCGAGCGTCGCCGCGAGCAACGACTCGAGGTTGCGCGTGGCGAGCGGCGGCTCGGCATACTTCGCCGCGATGATCTCGCCCTGCTCGGTCAGCCGCAGCGAGCCCCGCACGGCGCCCGGCGGCTGCGCCAGGATCGCCCAATAACTCGGGCCGCCACCTCGTCCGACGGTGCCACCGCGACCGTGGAAGAGCCGCAGCCGGATGTCGCCCTCGCGAGCTGCCTCGACCAGCTCGAGCTCGGCACGGTAGAGCGCCCAGTTGGCAGCCAGGTAGCCGCCGTCCTTGTTGGAGTCGCTGTAGCCGAGCATCACCTCCTGCAGGCCGCCCTTGGAGTCGACCAGCTGGCGGTATGCCGGCACGGCCAGCGCCGACCGCAACGTGGTGGCCGAAACCTGAAGATCCTCAATGGTTTCGAAGAGCGGCACGATGTTCACCGACGACGTCGCGCCTTCGTCTCCCACCCCGGGGTCGAGCAGGCCGGCCTCCTTCAGCAGCACGGCGCACTCCAGCATGTCGGACACGGAAGTGCACATGCTGATCACATAGTTGGGCACGGCCTCCGGGCCGAAGGTGCGCACCGCTTGGGCGGCCGCCGCGGTGATCGCCAGCTCCTTGGCGGTCTGCTCGGAGAAGTCCGCGCCCGGCCCCACAAGCGGGCGCCGGTTGGCCAGCTCCGCGGTCAGCAGCTCGACCCGGGCGTCCTCGTCGAGCGACAGATAGTCGGGGTGCACGCCGGCCCACGCGAACAACTCGGCAATCGTCGTCTCGTGCACGTCGGAGTTTTGCCGAAGGTCGAGCCCGTAGAGGTGAAAACCGAACGTGCGCACGGCTTCTCGCAGTCCGAGCAGTCGGTCGTCGGCGATCAGCGCACCCGATCCGGCGCGCAGCGTGTCGTCGATGACGTCCAGGTCGGCGAGCAGCTCCTCCGGAGTGGCGTATGCCGGGGCGCCCTCCACCGAAACGGCCGCCTGGAACCAGTCGTCGAAGAACTCGCTGTGCGTCGCGGACAGCCGACCGCGGATCCAGCGGATGGCCTGCCGGAACGGCTCGTCGTCGCGCTCGTCGGCGGCGTTGTTGCCGGCCAGCGCGACCAGCTCGGGAGACGTCGGCGTCATACGGACCGAGAACGAGAACTCGTGCTCGAGCGCGTCCAGCTCGGTCAGGTAGTGCTGCAACGCGACCTGCGCGGCCCGGCCACTCGCGGTCGCGACGACCGACGCATCGACATTGGGATTGCCGTCGCGGTCCCCGCCGATCCACGAACCTGGCCGCAGCACAGGCTGATTCGCGACCTCGGCCGACGGGTAGCGCCCCCGCAACTCGTCACGGACCTGCGCATTGAGTTTTGGCATCACTTCGAAGAGCGACGCGTCGAACCACCGCAGCCCGACCTCGATCTCGTCGGTGATCCGCACCCGCTGCAGCCGCACCAGCGCGGTGTGCCACAACGTCAGGATCTGCAGCCGGATCTCGCGCAGCGCAGCAGCTTCCTCCGCGTCGGTGAAGGTGACGCGTTCCCGCTCGCGCATCACTTCCTTGATGCGCGACTGGGTCTGGAAGACCGTGCGCCGGCGGGTCTCGGTCGGGTGCGCGGTGATCACCGGCACGACCGACGCGCCGGTCAATGCGTCACGCACCTCGTCGTCACCGAGCCGTGCGTCGTCCAACTTGCGGAAGGTCGCGGCGAGCGAACCGTCCGGTGCGGGCTCCCCCGCCCGCACGTGCATCACCCGGCGCCGCTCCCGGTGCAGATCCTCGGCGAGGTTGGCCAGCAACGCGAAGAGTGTGAAGGCGCGGACGACGTGCATGGCCCGTTTGGTCGGCAACCCGTCGAAGATCGAGGCGAAGTCCTCGCGGTCCTCCTCCTGCCGGCGCACCGCGAAGGCGCGCGTGCGCGCCTCCTCGACCAGGTCGAGCACGTCCTCGCCCTCCTGCTCGGCGATGACGTCGCCGAGGATGCCGCCGAGCAGGCGGATGTCCTCGCGCAGCGGCTCGGAGGCCGCGCGTCCCTCTTCGGTCACGTCGAAAGTCAGCATGCGATCGAGCATGCGTTCAAGCATGACGGCTCGATGGTCGCCGCGTGCGCGGACGACTGCCGCGTGAGACAACTCACCGGTAACCCCTGCGCCCGCGTTCGCCCACTGGTCGGGCGCCCAACCGGTAGCGTCGCCGCCTGTGACAGCTGACGCACAGACGACCCTTTCGGTGACCGTGGAACCCCAGGGCCTCTTGTCCCGGCTCGGGGCGCAGCCGGTGGTGCGGGTCGACAGCCGCGAACACCCTGCGCGCTGGGGCGAGCCGGTGACGCTCGCCGTCCAGCCCGGCGACCACCGCGCCAAGGCGTTCTACCGCTATCGCGGGTCCAAGCGGGAGATCGCTCCCGCCGGCCGCACCATCGCCGTGGGAGCCGGCGAGCACGTCCGCCTCGTCGCGCGCGTGGACGGCGATGACGGCGCGCCGACCCTGCGCCGGGTCTGAGCACAGTCCCTACAATCCGTCGGGTGACGATCCTGATCGACCCGCCGTTCTGGCCGGCCCACGGCCGGTTGTGGTCGCACCTCGTCAGCGACTCGTCATACGACGAACTGCACGACTTCGCAGGGCGACTCGGCATCCCGCGGCGAGGTTTCGACCACGACCACTACGACATCCCGCAGGAGCGGTATGACGACGTGGTCGCGGCCGGCGCGGTCCCGGTCAAGGGCACGGAGCTGATCCGGCGGCTCATCGCCAGCGGCCTGCGCGTGCCCGAACGCGATCGCCGCGACCACTGACGAGCGCGCTACCGGCTGGTAGGTTCGCGACATGCCGACAAACCTCGAAGTTTCGATCGAGATCAATGCCGCGCCGGACAAGGTCTGGGCGACGGTCTCGGACCTGACCCAGATGCCGAAGTGGAGCCCGCAGACCCGCAAGGTCATCGTGCGCGGCGGCCAGCTCGGGCAGGGCAGCAAGATGGTCAACGTCAACAAGCTCGGCTGGCGGGTGTGGCCGACGCAGAGCATGGTGACCGCGTTCGAGCCGGGCCGCAAGATCGCCTGGCGGGTGAAGGAGAACCACGCGACGTGGAGCTTCGACCTCGAGCCGCTGGACGGCGGCACGCGCACCAAGCTGATCGAGCGCCGCGACGTCAGCGGCGGCACGACCGCGGTCTCCCAGCAGCTGATCGACAAGCTGATGGGCGGTGAGGATTCCTTCGAGAAGGGTCTCACCTCCGGGATGCGCCAGACCCTGCAGCGCATTCGCTCACAGGTCGAATCCGCCTGACGTTCAAGCACTTTCGTGCTCGATCCCGACTGCGTGTTCTGCGCGATCTCCGCCGGTGAAACGGCCGCCCCTGAGGTCGCACGCACGCCGCACACGATTGCGTTCCTCGACAACCGGCCGGTCTTCAAGGGGCACGTGCTCGTCATACCGGCCCAGCACGTGGTGACGCTGCCCGAGCTGTCGGCCGACGAGGTGCAGCCGTTCTTCGCGCAGGTGCAGCGCATCGCCGCGGCTGTGCCGGACGCCCTCGGCGTGCAGGGGACGTTCGTGGCGATGAACAACACCGTGTCGCAGTCGGTCCCGCACCTGCACTGCCACGTCGTCCCGCGCACCAAGGGCGACGGGCTACGCGGCTTCTTCTGGCCGCGGCACAAATACTCCGGCGACGACGAGCAGGCGGAGTATGCCGAGCGCCTGCGCGCCACCCTCGCCGTCACGGATTGACCGCGCCTTCGGAGCCTCTCGTCAGCGGATTCCCAGTTTGGCTTCTACGATGGAAGTCGGCGGGTGCGGGACCCGCGACGACGGCCGCCGGGCCACGGCAACCGCCGCCAAGGTCGACCGATGAGGGGTCACCATGGAAGGCACACTGCAGACCGGAAGCATCGTGGTGGGCGTCGACACGTCGACGTCCTCGATGACCGCCCTCGACTGGGCAGCCGAATACGCGCAGACCACTCATGCACCGATCCACCTGGTGCACGGTTTCAGCCACGACCGACCGGACCTCGTCTTCAACATGGGTGCCGATCCTGAGGATCTGTATGCCGCAGGCGAGCGGGTGCTGGTGCGCGCCCGTAACCGAATCCAGTTGCGGGATCGTATGATTCAGGTGTCGACCTCACACCCGGATGGTTACCCGGCCGCGGCCCTCGTGCGGGCGAGCGCCCATGCCGCAATGGTGGTGCTCGGCTCGCACGGCGACAGCATGCTGCACATCTCCTCGCTCGGTGAGACCGCCCACCAGGTCGCCGCACACGCCGCGTGCCCGGTCGCGATCATCCGCAAGGACAGCGCGGTCGAGTCGGCGTTCGGGCGCATCACGGTCGGCGTCGACCGTTCGGATCTCAGCGCGACCGCGCTCGCCTGGGCCTTCGCCGAGGCCGAGCGCACCGGCGCCGAGGTGCTCGCACTGCACGCGTGGCAACCGCGCGACGCCAAGGACCCGGGCCTCGGGAGCGCCGACTGGGCGTCATACACCGCCGCCTGCCGGTCGCAGATCGAGGGGGCGATCGCCGAGCAGCAGGCGCAGCACCCGAAGGTGAAGGTGCTGACCGAGATCTCCGACGGCAACCCGACCCGGTCACTGGTGCGGGAGTCGCACGCCAGCGACGCCGTGGTGATCGGCGCGCGCGGATCGGGCGGCTTCGAGGGCCTCCTGCTCGGCCGGGTGGCGCGCGATGTGCTCGGGCACGCGACCTGCCCGGTCATCGTCATGCACTGACGCGAGCGGCGCTTGCAGTCGCTTCGGGGAAGGCGCTGATCTCGATACGCGGCTTGTTCCTCGCCGCTACTCGATCAGCAGCACCGGGCTTGTTCCTCGCCGCTACTCGATCAGCAGCACCGGGCTTGTTCCTCGCCGCTACTCGATCAGCAGCACCGGGCTTGTTCCTCGCCGCTACTCGATCAGCAACACCGGGCTTGTTCCTCGCCGCTACTCGATCAGCGTCATGGGGCTTGTTCCTCGCCGCTACTCGATCAGCAACAGACCGCTGCTCGATCAGCGACACCGGGCTCAGATGAGGTCGGTGGCGCCGATCCGGTCGAGCAGGAACGCATCCTCGAAGGCCTGCTCACGCCAGGCGTCGTAGCGGCCGCTGCGGCCGCCGTGCCCCGCGGACATCTCGGTCTTGAGCAGGATCGGCCGATCGGGTCCGTTCGTGACCGTACGACGCAGCTCCTGCACCCACTTGGCCGGCTCGACGAAGAACACCCGCGGGTCGTGCAGGCTGGTGGTCGCGAGGATGGCCGGGTAGCGCTCGGCGCGGATGTTCTCGTACGGCGTGTAGGACTTCATGTAGGCATACACCTCCGGCGACTCCAGCGGGTTGCCCCACTCCTCCCACTCGCCCACGGTCAGCGGCAGCGACGGGTCGAGGATCGTGGTCAGCGCGTCGACGAACGGCACCGCCGCGTGCACCGCCGCATAGAGCTCCGGCGCGAGATTGACAACCGCCCCCATGAGCAGGCCACCGGCCGAAGCGCCTTCTGCGGCAAGACGATCCGGCGCCACCCACTGGGTGTCGATCAGCGCGCGCGAGACATCGACGAAGTCGGTGAAGGTGTTGCGCTTGGCGAGCAGCTTGCCGTCGTCATACCAACGCCGCCCCAACTCGCCGCCGCCCCGGACGTGCGCCACGGCGAAGACCACGCCGCGGTCCAGCAGCGACAACCGGCCCGAGGAGAAGTAGGGGTCGATCGGGAACTCGTAGGACCCGTAGCCGTAGACCAGCCCGGGGTTGCTGCCGTCCGCCACGACTTCCTGGCGGCGCACCAGGGACACCGGCACCTGCACTCCGTCGGCGGCGGCGACCCACAGCCGCTCCTCGACGTATCGACTCGGGTCGTAACCGGGCACCACTCGCTGCTTGAGCAGCAGCAGGTCTCCGCCCTCAGGTGTGTAGTCGTAGATCGTGCTCGGCGTCAGCCAGGACGTGAGGACGAGTTGCACTGTGTCCGTGTCGTATTCGGGATTGGCACCGACTCCGAGCGTGTGCAGCTCCGGCTCGACCGGCACCTCCACCGGCTCGCCGTAGACACCGTCGGACACCTTGGGCAGGATGCGCACCGTGCGCAGCCCGGCATGCCGCATCGTGACCGCGCTGAAGCCGGCGAAGGCATCGACACCCAGGATGCGATCGCCGTCCCCACCGGTCAGCAACGGCTCCCAGTGCTCGCGCGACGGTGCCGCGATCGTCGCCACGGCCAGGTCGAAGTCCGGCCGGGATCCGTTGTGCACCACCAGGATCCGGTCGCCGTCGACCTCGACGCTGTAGTCGAGCCCGGCGACACGGGGCTGCACCACCTGCACGTCGCTGGTCGGCTCGGCCAGGTCGAGCAGGTGGATCTCGCTGGTCGTGCTCGAACCGCTGAAGATCAACAGCCAGCGTTGGTCACGGGATTCGTCGATGCCCATCGAGAAGAGCTCGTCGTCCTCGCGCAACACCAGCACGTCGTCGGCCTGCGGGGTGCCGAGTTCGTGCCGCCATACCTCGTTGACCCGCCAGGCGTCGTCGCGCCGGGTGTAGAAGACGTAGCGGCCGTCGAGTGACCACACCGCGCCGTTGCCCACACCACGCACCGCGTCGTCGAGCAGGTCGCCGGTGGCGATGTCCCGCACGGACAGGTCGTTGATCTCGTCTCCGGTGAGGTCCACCCCGACGGCGACCCGCGTCCCGTCCGGGCTCACCGCGAGATCGGACAGCTCGAAGAAGTCGTGCCCCTCCGCCGCGCGGTTGCCGTCCATGAGGATCTGCTCACCCGGCGGCACGACGCCGGGCTCCAGTTGCGGCCGCTCCCCGTCCTCGGCGAAGGGCAGCCGGGCGTGCACGGCATACTGCTGGCCCTCGACGGTGCGCGTGTAATACCACCAGTCCCCCATGCGCACCGGCACCGACAGGTCGGTCTCCTGGGTGTGCGCCTTGATCTCGCCGAAGATCTCGTCCGCCAGCGGTTTCAGGTGGCCGGTGAGCGCGTCGGTGTAGGCGTTCTCGGCCTCGAGATGGGCGATGACCTCGGGCGCGTCCTTGTCGCGCAGCCATTCGAAGTCGTCGACGAAGGTGTCGCCGTGGAAGGTGCGCTGCACGGGCACCGCACGAGCCACGGGAGGCTGCGGTTCAGTCACTGCGCCAGCGTATGACGCAGGCCGCGTCACTCGTTGATGCCGGTCTGCTCGACACCTTCGACGATCCACCGTTGGAGGAACAGGAACATCAGCAGCAGCGGCACCATCGACACGATGGCGGCCGCGAACATGCCTGGGATGTCGACGGATTGGGCGGTGATGTAGGTCGACAACGACACCTGCACGGTCCACGATGACTGGTCCTGCCCGATCACCAGCGGCCAGAGGAAGGCATTCCAGCTGCCGATGAAGGTGATCGTGCCGATGGCCGCCGCGAAGCCCAGCGAATTGGGCACCACGATGGAGCGGAAGGTGCGCATCGGGCCGGCGCCGTCGATGCGGGCCGCCTCCTCCAGCTCCTTGGGAAAGCCGAGGAAGTACTGCCGGAAGAGGAACGTCGCGAGCGACTGGAAGAGCCCGGGCACGATCAGCCCGCGCAGCGTGGACACCCAGCCGAGCGTCGACACCATCACGAACGACGGCACGAACGTCACCGCGGCCGGGATCAGCAAGGTCGCGACGATCAGGTAGAAGACCGCGTTGGCGTAGCGGACGGTCGAGCGGGCGAGGCCGTAGCCCGCCATACCCGAGATGACGAGCACGAGCACGGTCTGGGTGACCGCGATGACCGCGGAGTTGAGCAGGCTGCGCCCGAGCGGCACCGACGAGTCGGTGAAGATCCGCTTCAGGTTGGACCATTCCGGGTGGGTCGGGAACCACGTCCAGTGGTCGACGCTGACCAGCTGCGCTTGCGTCGACAGCGCGCCGCGCAGCAGCAGGTAGAACGGCACCAGGAAGAGCAGCGCCGCGACGCCGAGCACCAGGTAACGGATGGACCGGGTGGCGATCATGTCGGGGTCCTCGCGAAGTATCGAGCGACGAAGGAGCGAGAACTTCGTGGGGTGTGCATCTCAGACTTCCCGGCGGCCGAGACCGGTGAGGCGGCCCTGCAGCAGCGCGAAGACCGCGATCAGCAGGGTGAGGATGACGGCACCCGCGCTGCCGTCGCCGAAGTCCTGCCCGTTGCCGAGCGCGACGTTGTAGAGGTAGACCAGCGGGGGCCGTGCGTAGGGTGGGTAGCCGGCCGTGGTGGTGAGCACGTTGTAGAACTCGTCGAATGCCTGAAATGCGTTGACCAGCAACAACATCAGCACGGCCGTGGAGGTCGCGCGCAGCTGTGGGAAGGTGATGTAGCGGAACGCCTTCCAGCCGGTCGCCCCGTCGAGCGCGGCCGCCTCGTAGAGCTGTCGGGGCACTCGCTGCAGCGCGGCGAGGAAGAGCACCATGAAGAAGCCGAGCTGCAGCCAGAGCCGGACGGTGACCAGCACCAGCCAATACCAGGGCGGGTGGACCACCGACAGCCAGGCGATCGGCGCGACGCCGCACCAGCCGAGCACGGTGTTGACCAACCCCGCAGCGGTGCCGCCGAAGAGCGACTCACGCCAGATCATCGCGGCAACGACGTAGCTGCACGCGGTCGGCAGGAAGAACACCGAGCGGAAGAACGACTTGCCGGCCCGCGTGTTGCTGACCAGCACGGCCAGCGCGAGCGAGAGCACGAAGGTGGTCGGCACGATGAAGATCGCGAACACCACGAAGGTGAGCAGGCTGGACCGGAACGCGCTGTCCCCGAGCATCCGCGTGTAGTTGTCGAACCCGACGAAATGCGTTGGGGTGACTGTGTTCCGGGCGTCGTAAAAGCTCAGCCACACGCTCCAGATGATGGGTACGACGACGAAGACGAGCAGCCCGGCGACGAACGGCCCGACGAAGATCCAAAACCACAGGTGTGGGCTGTCGGTCCATCGGCGGCGCGGGCTCGCCGGCCGGCGGAGCGCGGCCGGCGCCGTGGCTCCCGTCATGGCGCCGGAGTCAGCCACCGAAGCGGGTGAGCTCGGCGTCGACCACCGTGCGCACGCCGGCCAGCGCCTTGGCCGGGTCGGCCCCGGAGCGCACGATGTTGTTGACCGCGTCGGTCATCGCGGTCGACGACTTCGGGGTCCACAGCAGCGGCGTCTGCGGGTGGCCGTAGTCCTTGAGGTAGCCGGCAGCCGTCGCCGCCGGGCCGCTCTTGAGCTTGTCGGCCTTGGCGATCAGGCTGGCCCGGGCGGGCACGTGGAAGCCGTAGCTCTGCGCGAAGTCGAGCTGGTCGCCGGTTTGGTCAATCCATAGCCACTTGACGAATTTCTTTGCGGCGTCGACGTTTTCGGCGCGCGCGCTGACGCAGGCGGCATAGGCACCCACCGGCACCGACGGCTTGCCGGACGCACCGATCGCCGGGAACGGCAGCACTCCGAAGTCGTCGCCGAGCGCCTTCTGGAGCGCCGGGAAGTTCCACAGCCCCGTCCACTGTATGGCGGTGAGCCCGCTCGTGATCGCGCCCGGATCGGACCAGTCAGTCGGCGCGCCGAGCAGCAGGTCGCCCGAGGAGAACAACTTGTGGAACGTGCCGAGCGCACCGGCCACCTCGGCGTTGTCGAAGTCGGGTTTGCCGTCCTTCAGGTAGTCGTGGCCGCTGCTCCAGAGCACCGGTCCGGCGAGCACACTGGCGCCGCCGTCGTTGCCGAGGAAGAGTCCCTTGACCTTGCCGGTGGAGAGCTTCCCCGCCGCGGCGACCAGCTCGTCGAGCGTCTCGGGCGGCTTCACGCCGGCCTTCTGCAGCATCGACTTGCGGTAGACGAACAGCTGCATGTCGACGACCTGCGGGATGCCGTAGATCTTGCCCTTCCAGGTCATCCGCTCCAGCAGCGACGCGGTGAAGTCGCTGCGGGCTTCGCCGTAGAGGTCGGTGAGGTCGACGACCTGCTTGCCGGTGATCATGTCGATCGTCGGGCCGTTGCCGTATTCGAAGGCGTCCGGCCCGGAGTCGGTGAGCAGGGCGGCGGCGGCCTTCTGGTCGTAGTTGCCGGGGATCCACTGCACCGACACCTTCGCCGGCTTGTACGCCGCGGCGTAGCGCTTCACCGCCTGCTCGGTGCCAGGCTCGCCGTACTGGTGGTACCACTGCGAGATGGTGCCCGCGCCGCCACCGGAGCCGGAGGCACCGGACCCGCCGCTCGACCGCCCGGTGTTGCCGCCGCACGCGGTGAGCGCCGCCAGGGTGAGCGCCCCCGCGCCACCGGCGAGCACCTGCCGCCGGCTCGGGCCGGCGGGGACGGACAGCTGTGAATAACGGACCATGATCGGCACCATAACTTTCACACGGCGACAAGAGTGCCTACGCAGCCTATTGGTCTGCGCCGTGAAAACCACGGAAGCGGGCCGGCCGGCCGCACCTCACGTTCCGGTGCGGCTAGCCGCCGACCAGGCAGGACGGGCCGAGCAGCGCCTTCAGGTCTCCGAACAACGCCGGCGAGGCGGTGACCCGCAGGCGGTCGTCGAGTCGCACGGTGACCGACCGGCCGGGCTGGGTGAGCTTGAGATGCACCTCGGTGGCACCCGGGTGTTCGCCCAGCACCCCCTTGAGCTTGTGCGCCATGCCGTTGTTGGCGCGCACCAGCGGCATGGTGAGCACCACCGGTCCGCGCACGTCGCCCTTGAGCTCGGGCAGGGTGAACTCCTGCGCGGACAGCGACACGGTGTCGTCGCGCTCCAGCACCCGGCCCTTGATCACGCAGACGGTGTCGGGGCTGAGCATGGTGGAGACCGTCATGTAGGTCTTGGCGAAGAAGAGCACCTCGACGCTGCCCTCGAGGTCCTCGACCGTGGCGATCGCCCAGAGCTCACCGCGCTTGTTGCGCTTGAGTTGCAGGCCGGTGATCAGCCCGGCGATGGTGACCATCGCCCCCTCGGGCGGGTGGTCGTCGCCGTGCAGCTTGTTGATGCCGATGTCGGCGTGCTGGGCGAGGATGCGCTCGATGCCGAAGAGCGGGTGGTCGGAGACGTAGAGGCCGAGCATGTCGCGTTCGAAGGCGAGCTTGGTCTGCTTGTCCCACTCGATGTCGGGGATCGGCGGCAGCGCGGCGAGGTCGACGCCCCCGCCGCCATCACCGAAGTCGCCGAAGAGGGAGTCCTGGCCGACGGCGCTCATCTTCGCCTCGTCGGCGAGGGAGTCGACATAGGTCTCGTGCACCGCGACCAGACCCTGCCGGGTGTGGCCGAGATCGTCGAAACCGCCTGCCTTGATGAGGGATTCGACGGTGCGCTTGTTGCAGACCGTCGAGCCGCCCTTGCGCAGGAAGTCCTCGAACGAGGTGAACTTGCCCTTCTCCTCACGCGCCCGCACCACGGCGTCGACGACGTTGGCGCCGACGTTGCGCACCGCGCCCATGCCGAAGCGGATGTCCTCCCCGACGGCGGTGAAGTCGCGGACCGACTCGTTGACCGCCGGCGGCAGCACCTTGATGCCGAGCTTGCGGGTGTCGGCCAGGTAGGTGGCCATCTTGGTCTTGTCGTCGCCGACCGAGGTGAGCAGCGCCGCGGCATACTCCGCCGGGTAGTTGGCCTTGAGGTATGCCGTCCAGTAGCTCACCAGACCGTAACCGGCGGTGTGCGACTTGTTGAAGGCGTAGCCGGAGAAGGGCAGCATGACGTCCCACAGCGCCTGGGTCGCCTCGGGTGAGAAGCCGTTCTTGATCATGCCGGCGGAGAAGTTGTCCCACTCCTTGGCCAGCACCTCCGGCTTCTTCTTACCCATCGCCCGGCGCAGCAGGTCGGCGCCGCCGAGCGTGTAGCCCGCGAGTTCGCGGGCGATCGCCATGATCTGCTCCTGGTAGACCAGCAGGTGGTAGGTGGTGCCGAGGATCGGGTCGAGCGCCTCCTTCAGCTCCGGGTGGATCGGGCTGATCTCCTGGCGGCCGTTCTTGCGCTCGGCGTAGTTGATGTGCGCGTTGGCGGCCATCGGCCCCGGTCGGTAGAGCGCCAGGACCGCCGCGATGTCCTCGAATCGGGTCGGCACCATCAGTCGCAGCAGGCTGCGCATCGCGCCGCCGTCGAGCTGGAACACCCCGAGCGTGTCGCCGCGGGCGAGCAGCTCGTAGGTCTTGGCGTCGTCGAGCGGGATGGTCTCGGTGGTGATCTTCTCGCCGCGGTTGGTCTCGATGTTGCCGATGGCCTGGTCGATGATGCCGAGGTTGCGCAACCCCAGGAAGTCCATCTTGATCAGGCCCATGTCCTCGCACTGCGGGTACGAGAAACCGGTGATGACGACGCCGTCCTTGTCGCGGCGGTGCATCGGGATCAGGTCGAGCAGCGGCGCGGACGACAGGATCACCGCGGCCGCGTGCACGCCGGTGCCGCGGATCTTGCCCTCGAGCCCGCGCGCGGTGTCGAAGACCTTCTTGACCTCGGGTTGCGCCTCGATCATGGCGCGGAAGTCGACGCCCTCGTTGTAGCGGGGGTGGCTCTCGTCATACGTCGCCGAGAGCGGGACGCCCTTGCCCTGCACGTCGGGCGGCATCGCCTTGGAGATCTGGTCGCCGAGGCTGAACGGGAAGCCGAGGATGCGGTTGGCGTCCTTGATCGCCGCCTTCGCCTTGATGGTGGAGAAGGTGTTGACCTGGGCGGTGTATTCGGCGCCGTACTTTTCGGTGACGTAGCGGACCATCTTGTCGCGCTGGCGGTCGTCGAAGTCGAGGTCGACGTCCGGCGGGTTGATGCGCTCGGGGTTCAGGAACCGCTCGAACAGCAGCTGGTGCTCCAGCGGGTCCAGCTCGGTGATGCGGGTCAGGTAGGCGACCATCGAACCGGTCGCCGAACCGCGCCCGGGGCCGACCGGCACGCCGTTGTCGCGCGCGTAGCGGCAGATGTCGGCGACCACCAGGAAGTAGGACGAGAAGCCCATCGGCTCGATGACGGCCATCTCGGTCTCGATGCGGTCGAGCACCTCCTGGCTGGGGTTGTCGCCGTAGCGTTCCTTCAGCCCCAGCTGGATCTGCTCGCGCAGGTAGGACGCCTGGGTCTGGCCCTCCGGCACGTCCGGGAACTGCGGCATGCGGTCGACATACTCGAACACCTCCGAGTAGTCGCCGATCATCTCGGCGACCTTGAGGGTGTTGTCGCACGCCTCCGGCAGCTCGCGGAACAGCTCGCGCATCTCGGTGGCGGACTTCAGGTAGTAGCCGGTGCCGTTGAACTTGAACCGGCCCGGGTCGTCCTTGTTCTTGCCCACGCCGATGCACAGCAGGTCGTCGTGGCTGTCGGCCTGGTCCTCGGTGACGTAGTGGCTGTCGTTGGTGGCGAGCAGCGGCAGGTCGAGGCGCTTGGCGATGTCGAGCAGGCCCGACCGCACCGAGCGTTCGATGTCGAGCCCGTGGTCCATCAGCTCCAGGAAGAAGTTTTCCTTGCCGAAGATGTCCTGGTATGCCGCAGCCGCCTCCATCGCCTCGTCGAACTGGCCGAGCCGCAGCCTCGTCTGCACCTCGCCCGACGGGCAGCCGGTGGTGGCGATGATGCCCTGGCCGTGCGCGGCGAGCAGCTCCCGGTCCATGCGGGGCTTCATGTAGTAGCCCTCGAAGCTGGCCAGCGAGCTCAGCTTGAACAGGTTGCGCAGGCCGGCCGCGTCCTTCGCCCACATCGTCATGTGCGTGTAGCGACCGCCGCCGGAGACGTCCTTGCCGCCCTCACCGTCGACGTTGGCGTCGCGTTTGCCGCCAGGCGCCCAGAACTCCTGCTGCCGGGAGAAGCGGGTGCTCGGCGCCAGATAGGCCTCGATGCCGATGATCGGCTTGACCGGGGAATCCTTTGCGGCACCGAAGAATTCGTAGGCGCCGAACATGTTGCCGTGGTCGCTCATCGCGACTGCCGGCATGCCGAGCCGCGCCACCTCGTCGAACATCGGGCCGACCTTCGCGGCCCCGTCGAGCATGGAGTATTCGGTGTGCACATGCAGGTGCACGAAGTCACTGGAGGCGGCTGAATCTGACATCGCCGACGAGTTTAGATCGCCACCCCGACAGCCCGTCGCGACGCGCGGTGGTGTGACGGATGAGGCGACGTGCTAGTCCCCCTAGGCCGCAGACCTAGGACCGTCGAAGTCGCCGTACGACAGTGTCTGATCTTGCGCAACGCCGACAACCACGGGCGTCCCGGGACGTCTTCCCCTCGACAGCAACCACTCGTCAGCAATCACTCACCAGGGGGAAGAAACATGAAGGTCTCACGCCACCAGTTCGCCATCGCCGGCATCGTCGGAGCACTCGCCGCGGGCGGCGCCATCGCCACCGGCACCAGCAGCTTCGCCGCGGACGGCACGGCCACCGGCACGACGACCGGCACCACGGCAAGCTCGACCGTCGCACCGTCCACCAGCAGCAGCGGCACCACCTCGGCAAACGCGACGGAGACTTCGTCGCAGAGCGCGTCCGGCTCGCCGAGCGGGTCGAGCAACTCGACCAAGACCCACACCAGACTCGCAGTCTCGATCGCGCCCGCGTTGTGCACCACTAAGGACACGGCTGAGCACCTCCAGGTCTCCGCGGTGACCCTTACGGCACCCGACGACTACGCGTACAACCTGACTGCCTCGATCGTCAACATGCTCGGAGCGGGCGGCGGTGCCATACCCGATGGACTGCGAACCTACGCGGAAAGCGGGGTCGCCAACGTCAAGCCGGGCGGGACCGTGACCGTGCGGTTGAGTTGGCCGGCGAGCATCAAGGAGTCCTATCTCTACGCCGACGCGGGCGTGGACTGGGCGGTCGGGGGCGACAACAAGAACATCAAGCTCGGCGGGGCGAACGGCCTGCACGGCTACTCGACGATCTGCGGTGCTGCGAGCAAGCCGACCGGCACCACCCAGCCGACCGCCCCGCAACCGACCGACGAGCCGCCGACCCCGTCGCCGGTTACCACCCAGATCGGCGTCACCGGCTGAGCAGGGCTCCATCACACCGTCAATCACACCCGCAATCACACCTGGTATGCCGCGGGCCGTCGTCGGGGGCGGCCCGCGGCATACCGAAAACACCACGCACACCACACATTTCAGGGGAAAGCCATGCCAATCTCACGCAGCCAGTTCGCCATCGCCGGCATCGTCGGAGCACTCGCCGCCGGCGGCGCCATCGCCACCGGCACCAGCAGCTTCGCCACCGACGGCCCTGCGACCAGTAGTGCGGCCACCAGTAGCTCGACCACGTCGGCCGGCACCACAGCCGCGCCCTCGGGGACCTCCAGCCCCGCGGGTGCCACCGACAACCCGACTGCCCCCGCGACACCGCCGGTCGACGTCGACGGGATCACCATTCGCACCTCGCCCGGGCCCTGCACGGCCCGGTCGATCGCCGGCGACAAGTCCAGCATGACCATCACCGTGACGTCGGCGCACGACCTCGGCGGCGGCCGACTCGTGGCATATCTCCAGTCCGGGCAGGCAGCCGCGGGCAATTGGAGCTACGACCTCGGCCCGGCGACGGCCGGCACCCACACGGTGCATGCCACCTGGCCGAGTGGCTACGAGGACGTCGCCCTCGGCGTCTCCTACCTGAACGCCGGCATGAGCCACAACGCCGGGGTCGTGGAGCACCCGCGCTTCCGGACGTGCGGCGCCGCGGGCGGACCGACGGCCACCCACGCGCCCACCGGGACCAAGCAGCCGACCGCACCACAACCGACCGCATCACACCCGACCAATGAGCCGCCGACGCCGTCGCCGGTCACCACCCAGCTCGGGGTCACCGGCTGACTCGTCACGTCATACCGGACTTGTCACGCTTTACCACGACTTGTCACGTGCTGTAGCACGTGACAAGTCGTCGGTTTATGTGACAAGTCGCCGGTTGGTGTGACAAGTCGCCGAAAGCCGGACGAGTCGTGCGCCCAGATCGTGATCGGAGTTGTAGCCGAGCCGTCAGCCGCGCGCGATGTCGAGCGCGCGCTGCAGATCGGCCGGATACGGGCTTTCGAAGGTGACCCACTCCCCCGACCCGGGGTGCTCGAAGCCGAGCTCGACCGCGTGCAGCCACTGCCGGTCCAGGCCGAGCTTCTTGGCGAGCGTCGGGTCGGCGCCATACAGCGGATCACCGACGCACGGGTGATGCAGCGCGGAGAAATGCACCCGGATCTGGTGGGTGCGCCCGGTTTCCAGATGTATGTCGAGCAGGCTCATCGACCGGAACGCTTCCAGCAGCTCGTAGTGCGTCACGCTCGGCCGCCCGGACTGCATCACCGCGAACTTGTAGTCGTGCCCGGGATGCCGGCCGATCGGTGCGTCGATGGTGCCGACGATCGGGTCCGGAAGCCCTTGCACGAGAGCGTGATAGGTCTTGTCGACGGTGCGATCGCGGAACGCCTGCTTGAGCGCGGTGTAGGCGCGCTCGCTCTTGGCCACGACCATCAGCCCGCTCGTGCCGACGTCCAGGCGCTGCACGATGCCCTGCCGCTCGGCGGCGCCCGACGTCGAGATGCGGTAGCCCGCACCGGCCAGGCCGCTCACCACGTCCGGGCCGTCCCAGCCGACACTTGGGTGCGCCGCGACCCCGGCCGGCTTGTCGACCACGACGATCTCGCTGTCGTCGTGCACGATGCGCAGGCCCTCGATGTGCTGCGGCTTGACCTCGGGCACCCGCGGACCGACCCGGTCCGGCATGCGCACCTCGAGCCACTGCCCGCTGCTCACCCGGTCGGACTTGCCGGCCTCTTTGCCGTCGAGCGTCACCGCTCCGGCCTTGGCCAGGTCGGCCGCCTGGGTGCGGGAGAAACCGAGCAGCCGCGCGATCGCGGCGTCGACGCGCTCCCCCTCGAGGCCCTCCGGTATGCCGAGCGCCTTCACCTCGCTCACGAAGCATCCTCCGCAGCAGAGGTCTTCGTGTCGTCCGCCCGCTTGCCGTCGATGCCGATGCCGAGGAAGGCGAGCAACGCGATCAGGCAGGCGGCGGTCACCACGCAGATGTCGGCCACGTTGAAGATCGGCCAGTGCGGCAACTCCAGGAAGTCCACGACGTGCCCGCGCCCGCCGCCCGGCGGCCGGAAGAACCGGTCGGTGAGGTTGCCGAGCGCGCCGCCGATCAGCAGCCCGAGGGCGCACGCCCACGGCTTGCTGCGCAGCCGCCGCGCGAAGTAGATGGTCACCGCGATGACCGCGATCGCGATGACCGTGAGCAGCCAGGTGGCGTTGGTGGCGATCGAGAAGGCCGCACCGGGGTTGTCGGTGAGCCGCAGCTGCAGCAGGGTGCCGATGAACTCCCGCGACCGGTCCGGCTCCAGGGCCGACTTCGCCCACGCCTTGGTGCCCTGGTCGGCGGCATACCCCGAAGCGGCCACGGCCACCAGGAGCGCGATCAGCCGGGGGGACGGACGCCGGCTCGCCGCGCGTCGGGCGTCGGCGTCGGGCTGGCTCAGCGGTATCTCGTTTCCTGCTTGGTCTTGCACGTCAGGCACAGCGTCGCCCTCGGGAAGGCCTGCAACCGCAACTTGCCGATGGGGTTGCCGCAGTTCTCGCAGAGTCCATAACTGCCGTCGTCGATGCGTTCCAGGGCATGCACCGATTGTTCCAGCAGGTCGCGAGAGTTCTGCGCGAGGGAGTACTCGTGTTCGCGCTCGAACGTCTTGGCACCGGCGTCAGCCTGGTCGTCACCGGCCCCGTCGCCACTGTCCTTGATCAGGCCGGCGATGTCGTCCTCGAAGCCGTGCAGCTCGGTGGTGAGGCGCTCCACATCGCTTTGCAACTCGGCGCGTACGGCGCTGAGCTCCTTTGCCGTCCAAGGCGATTCGTCGTCGCGCACCTTCAACCGGTTGGCCGTCGCGGCGACCTTCGCCGGGGTGGTCTTCTTCGCCGCCGTCTTCGCGGCGGGTGCCGAAGCCGTGGCCGCAGGCGCCTTCTTCGCGGGCGCCTTCGCGGCTGCCTTCTTGGCCGGGGCCTTCGCGGCGGCTGCCTTCTTCGCCGGAGCCTTCGTGGCAGCAGCCTTCGTGGCAGAGCTCTTCTTGGCAGGAGTTTTCTTGGCAGAGGTCTTGTTGGCTGGAGCCTTCGCGGCGGAAGCCTTCTTCGCGGCCGTCTTCGCCGCAGCGGTCTTTGCCGTCTTCTTCGTCGCCGTCTTCTTGGCCGGCGTAGCCTTCACCGCCGCCTTCTTGGCAGCCGCCTTCTTGGTAGCAGTCTTCTTGGCGGCAGTTTTCTTGGCCGTGCTCTTCGCGGCCGGACTCTTCTTCGCCGTCGCCTTCGTGGCGGCGCCCTTGGCGGCGCCTTTGGCGGCCGCGGTCTTGGCGGCGGCGGTCTTGGAGGAGGTCCTCGCCGGGCGGCTCGTCGCCTTCGACACGGCCTTACCGGCTGCCTTGCGCAACGCGGCTGTGACCCGGGTACGCCGTCCGGCGGTGCCCGACCCTACGTCGGCCGACCTCTTCGTTGCCATCGGTTCCCTTCCTCCTCGGTGGGCCGCCAGGCTGCACCGGCGAAGGCCCCCGATCAACGGCTTGCCGCAGGATAAGCGACGGTGAATCGTCGTACAACGACATCGGCCCGATTACTCGGGAAACGACGAACGCGGCGCCCACCATAACCGATGGGCGCCGCGTTCGGGCGGTGTTGTCGCGCGGGAGGTCAGCCCTTCGGCTTGCCGTCCCCGTCGACCGCGGTGTGGTCCAGCTGCGACAGGTGGCTCTCGATGTAGCCGCGCAGCTTGGTGCGGTAGTCGCCCTCGAAGGCGCGCAGCTTGTCGATGTCGGTCGTCACCCGGTCACGCTCGGTGTTGAGCTCGGAGAGGATGCGGTTCTTGCGCTCCTCGGCCTCGCGCACCATCTGCTGCGACTGCTCGGTGCCGGTGCGGACCAGCTCGTCGTGCTGGGTCTGACCCGACTGCACCAGCTCGTCGTGCCGGCTCTGGCCGGTGGCGATGAGCTCGTCGTGGCGGCTCTGCGCGGTGCCGAGGAGCTCGTCCCGCTGCGAGGTGGCCTCGGAGATCAGCTGGTCGCGCTTGGTGGTCGCCTCGCTGATCAGCCGGTCGCGGGTCGTCTCGCCCTCGCGCACGTGCTCGTCGTGCAGCCGCTGCGCCAGCGCGATGACGCCGGCAGCACTCTCCGGCGACACCAGCTGCTGCGTGCCGCCCGACTCGGCCTGCGCAGGCTTGCCCTGCTTCGGCTGGTCGGCGAGCGCGGCCGGGGCCTGCTGCTTGGCGGCGGAGTCGCTCTGCTGCTGCTTGGCGTCGGCCAGCTGCTGCTGGGCGGCCTTGAGCTGCTTCTGCGCGTCCTGCAGCTGCGCCTCGGCGCGGGACTGCTCCTGCTTGGTGTCGGCGAGCTGGCTCTTGGCCTGGTCGAGCTCGGCCCGCACCCGGGTCAGCTCATCCCGGGTCGTCTTCAGCTGGCCCTGCGCGGCCGTCAGGTCCGCCTGCGCCGCCTTGGCTGCAGCGGCGTCCGGCACCTCGGCGGCGTCGTCCTTGCCCTTCTTGTCGCCACCGGAGACCGGCGTGAGGGCGGGGACTGCCGCGGCCGGCGACGCGGCCGCGGGGGTGTTCGCGCCGGGGCTGGTGACATCGGCGTCGGCGCGACCCGGCTGGCCCTTGCTGCGGCGGCAGTCCTCGAGCTTGCCGGTCAGGTCCTCGTTCTCAGCGTTCAGCCGGCGCAGCTCGACCACGATCTCGTCGAGGAAGTCGTCCACCTGGATCTCGTCGTAACCGCTACGACCAAAACCCTTGGGCTTGGTGAACTCCTTCTTGACCACGTCTTCAGGCGTCAACGCCATCTGTCCACCTCGGTGAAAAATCAGGTGCGGCGGGTGACAGCTCGCGCTTTTGCGCACGCTGGACCGCCGACAATCGGTTGAATGTCGTGCTTACCTTAGGACACTGAGCAGCAAAGAGACAGCCAGGATCAGCACCAGGAAGGCCAGGTCGAGCCGCACCTGCCCCAGCCGCAGCGGTGGTATGACGCGGCGCAGCGCCTTCAACGGCGGGTCCGTCACGGAGTAGATCGCCTCCGCGATCACCAGGACCACACCGCGCGGGCGCCAGTCCCGCGCGAAGACCTGCACCCAGTCGAGCACCAGTCTGCCGAGCAGCATGATGAAGAACACATAGAGCAGTAGTGAGACGAGGCTCAGAACGGCTGACATATATCAATTCTGCGGCATCCGGACGTGGGACCGACCACCGGCCCGAAAGCCGCGATGAAATTGCGGTTGCCGGATTCAGCTCTGGTTGAACAGGCCGCGACCGGTCGGGCGTCCGGCTTCCGGGCCGCTGGTCGCGACCTCGACGCCCGACGGCGAGAGCAGGAACACCTTGCTGGTGACCCGCTCGATGGTGCCGTGCAGACCGAAGACCAGACCGGCGGCGAAGTCGACCAGGCGCTTGGCGTCGGTGTCGTCCATGTCGGAGAGGTTCATGATGACCGGCACACCGTCGCGGAAGCTCTCGCCGATCTCCTTGGCCTCGTTGTAGGTGCGCGGGTGGATGGTGTTGATGCGGCTCATCGCGGAGAGCTCCTGGTCGTACTCGGCCGGCGGAGCCGGCGACTTGTGCAGGTGGGTGACGGGAGCGGGCTCGCGGTGGGTGTCCTCGACCGGGTAACCGCTGTCACCGGCCTCGTCGTAGTGCTCGTCGGACCATTCACCGGCGTAGTCGTCGTCGCGGTAACGCGGGTCGGCCTCGGCCAGGCCGAGGTATTCCATTGTCGCGCGCAGCTTTCCGGCCATGTGTGCACTCCTTGCTGACCGCGAGCGGGCGGCTCTCGCGGGGGATTTGTCGGTCGCGAAAGACGCTACCGGGCAAGCGGGCGGGATCCGAGGATTGCGCTGCCGACACGCAGGTGTGTCGCGCCCGCGGCGATCGCCTGCTCCAGGTCGCCGCTCATCCCGGCCGACATCCAGTCCGCCTCCGGATGCCCATCCCGTATGACGCGGGCGACGCCGCCCAGCCGCTCGAAGGCCGGCGCGGGGTCGCCGCCGAGCGGCGCCACCGCCATCACCCCGCGCAGCCGCAGCGCGGCGAGGGCGGCGACCTCGTCCGCGAGGGCGGCGGCCTCGTCGGGTGCGACGCCGCCGCGGCCGGGCGCGCCGGACAGGTCGATCTGCAGCAGCACGTCGAGCCGCCGGCCCGCCGCATCGGCGGCCCGGTCGAGGGCACGGGCGATCTTGAGCCGGTCGACCGACTGCACCACGTCGGCGTAGCGCACGACGTGCGCGGCCTTGTTGGACTGGAGCTGACCGACGAAGTGCACGGTCAGCGAATCCCGAGTCGTGGCAGCCAGATCGGCGATCTTCGCCGCAGCCTCCTGATCGCGGTTCTCCCCCACGTCGGTGACCCCGAGCCCGGCGAGCAGCTGCACGTCGCTCGCCGGGAAGAACTTGGTGACCGCGATCAGCGTGACGTCGTCCGGCCTGCGACCGGCCGCGGCGCAGGCGCGGTCGACGCGCTCGCGGACCGCGGCCAGGCGGCCGGCGAGGTCGTCCCGGCGGGGACTGCCGTCATACATGGTCAGGCGGCTCCGCCGCGCAGCACGATCACGCCGGCGAAGCGCCCGGTGGCGTGGTCGCGCCGGTAGGAGAAGAGCCGGTCGCTCTCGCGGGTGCAGCCGGGCACCCAGGTGACCGGGACGTCGCGGGCCGCGAGCTGGGCGACGACACCGCCCGCGACATCGATCGCAGGCGTGCCGGTCCAGCTCACGGCGCGGCTCGCCGGTGTCACCGCGGCCGCCTCGTCTCGCATCTGCGCCGGCACCTCGTAGCACCGTCCGCACACCGAGGGCCCAACAATGGCAACGGGATTGGTGGCTCCGAGTGCTGCCATCGCATCGAGCGCGTTGTCGACGATGCGGCCGACCATCCCGGGTCGCCCGGAGTGGACGGCACCGATGACACCGGCCGCCGGGTCGGCGAGCAGCACCGGGGTGCAGTCGGCGACGAGCACCGCGAGAGCGGTGTCGGGCTCGGCGCTGACGATGCCGTCCGCGTCGACCGCTTCCGTGGCCTGCGGGTCGTGGCGGGCGACGTGCGTGCTGTGCGTCTGCTGCATGAAGACCAGACGGTCGGCGCGCACACCGGCCGCGGCCGCGACCGCGGCCCGGTTGCGACGGACGTTCTCGGGGTCGTCGCCGACCTTGCCGCCGAGGTTCAGCGAACGCAGCGGGCCGTCACTGACGCCGCCCTCGGTATCGGTGAAGCCCACCTCGACGACGCGGCCGTCCGTGGTGCGGAGGGTGTCCTGCCACCACCACATGTCAGTGCCGGACGTATTGCCGGACGTATGCCGAGTGGCCGGCTGCGGTCACTTCAGGAAGTCGGGGACGTCGAGGTCCTCGCTGTCGTCGAAGGTCACCTCACGCGGCGGCCGCGACGTCGTCGTCTGCTGCACGGTGCCGGGCGCGGCCTGCGCCGGCTGCTCGTCGGTGCCGCCCTGCTCGGCCCCGGCCTCCGCACTCTCCCCGGACTGCTGCTGCTGTTGCTGCTGAGGAGCCGGCTGCGGCTGCGGGCGGCCGGCCTGCGCGGCCTCCACCGGTGACTGCTGCGGTGCCTTCTCGCGCTTGCCGGGCACCGGGCCGCCCTGGATCTGACCGAGCGCGCGGTCGTCGGCCCGCGGCTTGGGCGCGCCGCCGTCGAAGCCGGCCGCGATCACCGTGACCCGCACCTCGTCGCCGAGCGCGTCGTCGATGACCGCACCGAAGATGATGTTCGCCTCGGGGTGCGCGGCCTCCTGCACCAGTCGCGCGGCCTCGTTGATCTCGAACAGGCCGAGGTCACTGCCGCCCTGCACCGAGAGCAGCACGCCCTGCGCGCCGTCGATGCTCGCCTCGAGCAGCGGGGAGGAGATCGCGAATTCGGCGGCCTGCACGGCGCGATCCTCGCCGCGGGCCGAGCCGATGCCCATGAGCGCCGAGCCGGCCCCCTGCATGACCGACTTGACGTCGGCGAAGTCGAGGTTGATCAGGCCCGGGGTGGTGATGAGGTCGGTGATGCCCTGCACACCGGACAGCAGCACCTGGTCGGCGCTGTGGAACGCATCGAGCATCGAGACGTTGCGGTCGCTGATCGACAGCAGCCGGTCGTTCGGGATGACGATGAGGGTGTCGACCTCTTCGCGCAGCGCGTTGATGCCGAGGTCGGCCTGGCCGGCGCGGCGGCGGCCCTCGAAGGTGAACGGGCGGGTGACCACACCGATGGTGAGGGCGCCGAGGCTCTTGGCGATCTTGGCCACGACCGGCGCGCCGCCGGTGCCGGTGCCGCCGCCCTCGCCGGCGGTCACGAACACCATGTCGGCACCCTTGAGCACCTCTTCGATGTCCTCCGCGTGGTCCTCGGCGGCCTTCTTGCCGACCTCCGGGTCGGCGCCCGCACCGAGACCCCGGGTCAGCTCGCGGCCGACCTCAAGCTTCACGTCAGCGTCACACATCAGCAGCGCCTGCGCGTCGGTGTTGATGGCGATGAACTCCACGCCCTTGAGACCGACCTCGATCATCCGGTTGATGGCGTTGACGCCACCGCCGCCGATGCCGACGACCTTGATGACGGCCAGGTAGTTCTGCGGAGTTGCCACGAGGAGAGGGCCTTTCCAGCGATAGAGATCAAAACGTCAGGTTGATGATGACCGTCGCGCCGGGCCGCTCCCTAACCGACACACCGTGGCGGGTCGAGCGGTTGCTCCGCGACAGCAACATCTGTGGCATGGTACGCAACCGCTGCGCCCCCTGCGACTATCGACCTCAACTTGACGGTGAGGAGCGTTTCGCAGCGTTCTGCATCATTCTGAATCGTTCTGCACCGTTCTGCATCGTGTTAGGGCCCGCCGGTCGTGCTCCATGGCCTGCGCCGTCGCTCGGCAGCCCCCGCGTCCGCGCGCTGGTCCGTAAGCTGATCGCATGAACCTGAACGGCACCCGATGAACGGCAGCTGGGTGGACTGGCTCGGAGCACTCGGCACCTGGGCAACCGGCGCGGTGCTCGTCGTCAGCGGCCTGCTCAAGATCGGGACCGACGAGAAGTTCCAGGTGACCATCGCGCAGTTCGGGTTGCCCGAGTGGACCTGGCGGGACCGCCGGTTCGCCACGGCGTTTCCGTGGATCGAGATCGCGCTCGGCCTCGCTGCGGTGCTGCTGCCCGCGCCGTGGCAGCTGATCGCCCAGCTGGCGATCGTCACACTGTTCTTCGGCTTCCTGGTGCTGGTCGTCCGGGTGGCACGGCGGCCGGTGCCGGTGTCGTGCAACTGTTTCGGCGGCCTCGGCGACGAAACCGTCGGCACCCGGACGATCGTGCGCAACAGCGTGCTGCTCGCGGTCGCGATCGCCGCCCTCGTGCTGCACCGGGCGCCGGCATCGGTAGCCGCAGACCGGCTGGCGGCGTGGTGTTACGTCATACCTGCCGCGCTCACGCTGCTGCTGGGGGCCGCGTTGCTCGCCTGGCGGGCCGATGCCGAGCGGCGGCGTCGGGCGGCGCTGGTGCGGACGCTGACCTTCGACGACGCCGACGGCAACGCGTTGCCGATCACCGAGTTCCAGGACCCCCCGACGTTCCTGGTCTTCTTCTCCCCCGGCTGCGGCGCCTGCCACGATGTGGTCGACCACTTCCGCTGGTGGCCCAACCTGCTGAAGGACGGCTTCGACCTGCAGCCGGTCTTCCTCGGCACCCCGGACGAGTTCGCCGGCCAGGAGAAGTTCGCCCCGCTCGCGCCGCACGCGTGGTACGCGGACTCGTTCGCGGCCCGCGCGCTGCAGATCGCCGGCACCCCGGGCGCGGTCCTCATCGACGCTCGGCACCCGCTCGGCCATCGGCAGACCGCCGGTCACGGCCCCATCCAGGAGCTGGTGCTCGAAGCCGGCTGGCGAGAGCAGCTGCTCGCCCAGGCCGAGCGCGCCGACGACTGAACGGGCCCGACGACTGAACGGGCCCGAGCCCTCGCGCCCGTTGCGGCGTGGGGCTCGGGCCCGATGGGCCGTGACCAGGCGTCAGGCGCCGAGACCGGTCGTGACGTAGCTGACCGAGTTGGGCACCGGAACCCCGAGCACGCTCTGGTTCACCGTGTAGACGCTGCCGGTCAACAGGTTGAACGAGAAGCAGACCTGGCCGTTGCAGTCCTTGGTCGCCGGCGGCACGCTGCCGAGAACGTTGAGCACCACCGTGTAGGTGAAGCAGATCCGCGACGGCCGGACGGGCGGGTTCAGCACCCCGCTCAGCAGGTTGCCGTTCGGGAAGAAGACATTTTGGAACGACAGGCCGACCGTCGCCAGCGCCGACTGACTGGCCGCCGCCACGCCGACTGGCAGGCCGGAGGTCGTGGTGTAGGTGCTTCCGTCGCTCATGGTCAGCGTCGCGGAGGTGACGGTGAAGATCGACGCCTGGAAGAGCCCGCCGCCGTCGCAGGCGAGGAAGTTGGCGTAGAACGCGCCGGCCGTCAGGCTGAGGGCGGCGCGGTTGGACCCCGTCGCCGGATTGCCGAGCCCGGTGCTGAGAGTCGCCGCGCTCACCACCGGCTGGGCACAGTTGGTCGGGCACACCGGCGGGCTCGCGGCCGCCTGGGCGGCACCGGCTCCGAGCGCGACCACCGGCACGGACCAGGCAGCGCCCTTGGCGATGGTCCGCCGGCCGATCTTGTTGGTTTCATCGGTCATGTGGTTGAACCCCTTTGCGACAGAAAATCGGTAATTTCAAATAGCGCTGCGCGCCAAGCGGAAAGCTAGCCGCTCGAATACCGCTTCCTTTGCCCCATAACCACAAAGGCCTAGAGGGTTACGACAACCGTCCGATCTACCCAAAAAGGACTAGATTCGAGTCTGTGGCCAGCCGTGAGCCTGCAGTGCGCGAAGAAGCGCACCCCGACTGCCGACCTGACCGGCCACCTTTCCCCGTGCGTTGGCCACATGGGCCTTGACGGTGCGATCACTCAATCCGAGAGCGGCAGCGACGTCGGCACGCGTCATATCCGGCATCTCGAGCAAATACGCACGCAACACCCGGTCCTCGGCCTTGGTGAGCCGCACGGCGCTCAACTGGTCCAGCTGCGGGAAGTAGCGCTCCCCGGCCGCGAGCGTGAGGACCGCCCGCACCAGCTGGTCCCGCTTGGAGATGACCGACAGGTAACCGCGCGCACCGTCGGCGGCGAGCAGCCGCACCTGCTCCTGATGGAGGTAACCGCCCCACACCAGCACCGGTGCGGCGGGCGCCAGCCCGGCAATCCGGCGGGCGGCGCCGCGCGCGGTGATGTCGAGCACGATCACGTCGCACTCCTTCGCCGTGTGCGCCGAATGGTCGACGTGGTGCAACACGAAGCCGGGCACCTGCTGGAGCACGTGTAACAACGCATCGGCGTCCAGCGACAACGACGCGACGACTCCGACCTCGACCTGCTCCACGGGCGCTGGCGACAACATGACGGGATGATGGCCCACCCGGCGGGGATTCGCCCGGGAAATCCGGCAATGAGACGCATTCCACCCGACATTCCAACGCAGTCGGTCAGAATCGTGCAGAAACCAACATTATCTTGGACGCCCGACCCACAATGACTGCTACAAGATTCAACTCATCCTTAGCCGTTTGACAAGGTTGGCCTTGCCAAACGGCCAGACCGTTCACACCACGTACGGAATGCCGTGAGACGGCCTCCGGCAGAGCCCGGGGACGTGTTACAAAAAGCCCATGCCGAGACCAGGAAGCGCTGTCGACGTGGTGCACAGCAGCCCCATCGTCGGACACGCTCTGGTGGACGCCCTGCAGGCCGCCGCGGTGCCCACCGGGCTGCTGCTCTACTCCTGGACCGACCTGGTGACTCGACTCGAGCACATCCACGGCTACGTCGTGATCGACGCCTACCTGGACGATCACGTCCCGCTCAGCCTCAAGGTGCGGGCGATCAGCCACCTGTCGTCCTGCCCGATCGTGCTGGGCAACAATCACCAGCAGTCGGCTGCGGACCGGGCGTACGACGAGGGAGCGGCCGACTGGATCGAGCCCCGCGAGGCGCTCGAGGACGCAGTCCGCCGGATCGCCGCCGTCGTCGACGGCTTCCGGCGCGTGGTGCGGGCGCACCCGCCGCGCGCCCACCTCACCGACCGGGAGATCCAGATCCTCTGCCTCTATGCGAGCCGCCGATCGATCTCCGCCCGCACCCTCGGGCGCTACCTCGGCATCACCGAGCAGACCGTGCACACCCACCTGAAGTCGGGGCGCGCGAAATATCGCGAGGCGGAGGTGCCCGTGAGCAACCGGCACACACTGGCCGACGCGCTGGTCGAGGACGGCTATCTCATCGGCGCCGACGCTTGGCAGGCCGAGCACCGCTGGTGAAGCCGCCGGTGCGTCCTATGCGGAGCCGAGGGCCTTCAGCACACGCGGCCCGAGCGTCGTCACGTCGCCGGCCCCGACCGTGAGCACCAGATCCCCCGGCCGGGCGCGGTCGAGCACTGCCCGCAGCGCGTCCTCGTGGGTGGGCGCGAAGACTGTCTCGGCGTCCGTGACGCGGTCGGCGACCAGGGCGCCGGTCACCCCGGGCACCGGGTCCTCCCGGGCGCCGTAGACGTCCAGCACGATCGACACGTCGGCGAGCGAGAGCGCCGCCGCGAGCCCGTCCGCGGCGTGCTGGGTGCGGGAGTACAGATGCGGCTGGAACGCCACGATCAGCCGCCCACCGTCACGCAGCGCGAGCCCGGTGCGCACGACAGCCTCCAGCTTGCCCGGGTTGTGCGCGTAATCGTCGACGACCCGCACTCCCCCAGCCTCACCGCGCGGCTCGAATCTCCTTGCCGTGCCTGCGAATTCGGCCAAACCTTCGACCACAGCGCGCGGATCGCACCCGAGCCCTTCGGTCAGTGCGAGTGCGACGCCGGCCGCGTTGAGCAGGTTGTGGGCGCCCGGCACCCGCAGCCGCAACGGCAGCCGCGCGCCCGAGGGCAGGACGAGCGTCGCGCGCCAGTCGAAGCCCGAGCCGGACTCCTCGACCAGCCGCAGGTCCGCGTGCTCTGTGCGCCCGTAGGTCAGCACCCGCACGCCGCTCTCACGCACCCGGGCGGCGAGCGCCGCTGAGCCGTCGTCGTCGGCACAGGCGACGAGCAGGCCACCGGGCCGGATCGTCGCGGCGAAGTCGGCATAGGCCGCGTGCAGCCGCTGCGAGGTGCCGTAGAAGTCGAGATGGTCGTCGCGGATGTTGGTCACGATCGCGACCTGCGGGTGATAGACGAGGAACGACCCGTCACTCTCGTCGGCCTCGACGACGAACGAATCGCCTTGTCCCACACCGGAGTTGGCCCCGATGCCGACGATCGGCGCCCCGATCGCGTATGACGGGTCGGCGCCGACCGCGCGCAGCGCGACGGTGGCCATGGCGCTCGTCGTCGTCTTGCCGTTGGCCCCGGCCACCGCGAGCGCACCGCGCCCCGCCATCAGCATCCCGAGCGCCTGTGCGCGGTGCAGCACGGTGAGTCCGCGCTCGCGAAGGCGCGCGAGCTCCGGGTTGTCCTCGGCGATCGCCGAGGAGACCACGACGACGGCGTCGGCCGGCACGCGGTCGGCCGTCTGCGCGCTCTGCCCGATGACGACGTCGGCTCCCGCAGCCCGCAACTCCTCGAGCACCGCGCTCTCCGCGCGGTCGGAGCCGGAGACCGCGATGCCTCGCGCGAGCAGCAGGCGCGCGACCCCCGACATACCGGAGCCGCCGATCGCGATCAGGTGCGCGGCGCGCACGCCCGCGAGCGACGGCAGCGGTGCGTGGAAGTCGAACCGCCGGTTGACGCCGTCGGGCTCGGGGCTCATCGCGCGGCGCCGGCGATCAGCTCGGCCAGGCGTTCGTCGGCGTCACCATGGCCCTGCGCGCGGGCCGCGCTCGCCATCGACGCAAGCCGCTGCGGGTCCTTCACCAGCGGAATCACTTCGCGGGCAAGGTAATCGGGGGTGAAGTCGGCGTTGTCGACCAGCAGCGCTCCCCCGGCGGCCACCACGTCGGCGGCATTGAGCCGCTGCTCGCCGTTGCCGATCGGCAACGGGACGAACACCGCGGGCAGCCCGATCGTGGACGTCTCGGTGACCATGTTGCCGCCCGCGCGGGTGACGACGAGGTCGGCCGCGGCGTAGGCGAGGTCCATCCGGTCGGCATACGGCAGCACCACGTAGGGCACGTCCGCGACGGCTCCGCCACTGACCTGGACCTCCTTGCCCTTGCCGGTGACGTGCAGCACCTGCACGCCGGCGTCGCGGAAGGCCGCCGCGGACGCCGCGACCGGCTCGTTCACGCTGACCGCGCCGCTGGACCCGCCGGTGACGAGCAGGGTCGGCAGGTCGTCACGCAGCCCGAAGGTGCGCAGCGCCTCCGGTCGCAGCGCGGCCCGGTCGAGCGTGGTGATCTCCCGGCGCAGCGGCATCCCGAGCAGCTGCGCGTGCGGCAGCTTGGTGGCCGAGAAGGCAGTCGCGACATACGGGGTGAAGCGCGAGCCGAGACGGGTGGCGAGCCCGGCGCGGGCGTTGCCGTCGTGCACCACCATCGGCAGCTTCAGTTTGCGGGCGGCGAGGAACGCCGGCGGGCTGACGTAGCCGCCGAAACCGGCCACCACCTGGGCGTCCACCTCGCCGATGATGTCGGCAGTCTGTGCGATCGCACCGCGGAAGGCGAGCGGGAAGCGGGCCGCCGCGGCATTCGGGCGCCGCGGGAAGGCGACCTTCGGGATCAGCCGCAGGTCGTAACCGCGCTCGGGCACCAGCGTCTCCTCCAGGCCGCCGTGCGAGCCGAGCACGGTGATGCGCACGTTCGGGTCACGACGCCGCAGCGCGTCCGCGGTCGCGAGCAGGGGGCTGATGTGGCCGGCGGTGCCGCCGCCGGCGAGCACGACGGACTGCAGGGCGGGAGATGACGAACTCATGATCCTCGGGGTGGGTGGAACGACGTGGCCGCGATCGACCCTATGCCCTGCCGGTCAGCGACGACCCGGCAACACCGCGAGGGTGCGCTTGATCGCACTCGGCCGCGCGGCGAGGGCCTTCTTGCACTCCGGCTCGTTGCGGGCGAAGGAGATCAGCACCCCGAGCGCGAGCAGCGTTGTCACCAGCGCGGATCCACCAGAGGACACCAGCGGCAGCGGGACGCCGATGATCGGCAGCAGGCCGGTCACCGAGCCGATGTTGATCATCGCCTGCACCAGGATCCAGGCCATGATGCCGGCGGTGGCGAGGCGCACGAAGAAGTCCTTGCTGCCGACGATCAGCCGGTAGCAGGCGTAGCCGAGCGCGACATAGAGCGCCACGACCGCGAGGGTGCCGGGCAGGCCGAGCTCCTCGCCGATGATCGCGAAGATGAAGTCGTTGTGCGCCTCCGGCAGCCAGGACCACTTCTCGCGGCTGGCGCCGAGGCCGACGCCCCACCAGCCGCCGTCGGCCATCGCGTAGAGGCCGTGGACCTTCTGGTAGCAGCCCTCGGTCTGCGCGTCGATGCAGGTGCCGAGCCAGCTGTCGAGGCGACTGGTGCGGTTGCTGTTGGTGGCCACGAAGGCGAGCGCGACCGCGGCCGCGACCGCGCCGAACGCGGCGAAGAAGCGCATCCGCACGCCGGCCACGAACAGGACCGCGCCGGCGATCGAGGCGAGCACCATCGTGGTGCCGAGGTCGTGACCGAGCAGCACCAGGCCGAGCAGCAGCCCGATCATCGGGACCAGCGGGATGAGCACGTGCCGCCATTCGCCGAGCACCTTGCGCTTGCGGGTCAGCACCATGGCCGCGACCAGCACGAGCGCGACCTTGCCCGCCTCGGACGGCTGCATGGTGAAGCCGCCCATGCCGATCCAGTTGCGGTTGCCCTGCACGGTGCGTCCGAGCGGCGAGAAGACCAGCATTTCGAGCAGCACCGCGCCGATGAACGCCGGCAGCGCGAGCAGCTTCCAGATGCGCACCGGCACCCGGCTCGCGGCGACGGCCACGACGAGACCGAGCACGGCATACATCGCCTGGCTCTTGAAGACCGTGTATGACGAGCCGCTCGACTGGTAGGAGGTCACGCTGGAGGCGGAGAGCACCATGACGAGCCCGAAGAGCACCAGCATCGCGGTGGAGCCGAGCAGCAGATAGTAGGGCGCGACCGGGGACTCCAGGCGCTTCAGCAGGCCGCCGAGCGCGAGCCGCTCGGTGACGCTCTGCCGCAGGTTGCCGGCGGAGCTGCCGGTGCCGCTGGTCGCGCTCATCGTCCGGCGCTGGGCAGCTCGCGCACGGCCTGCGCGAAGCGGTCGCCTCGCGCGCCGTAACTGTCGTACATGTCCAGGGAGGCCGCCGCCGGCGCCAGCAACACCACGTCGCCGGGACGGGCCAGGTCACGGGCGGCACGCACGGCGTCATCCATGGCACCAGTCTCGGTGCTCGCGATGTCGATGACCGGCACATCGGGGGCGTGTCGCCGGACCGCGTCGGCCAGCTGCGCCCGGTCGCGGCCGAGCAGCACGACTGCGCGCAACCGGGAGGCCGCGGCCCGCACGAGGTCGTCGACGTCCGCGCCCTTGAGTAGGCCGCCGGCGATCCAGACGACGTCGTCGAAGGCGGTCAGCGACGCCTGCGCAGCGCCCGGGTTGGTGGCCTTGGAGTCGTCGACGTAGCGGACGCCATCGACGGTGGCGACGGTGTGCACCCGGTGCGGCTGCGGCTGGTAGTCGCGCAGCCCGTCGCGCACAGCGACCGGCGCGACGCCGTAGGCGCGGGCGAGCGCGGCGGCCGCGAGGGCGTCGGCGACGTAGTGCGGTGCGGGGTCGGCGCCGTCCGGGCCGCGCAGGTCGTCCACGTGCGCGAGCTCGGCGGCGGTCGTGCGCCGGTCGTCGATGAACGCCCGGTCGGCGAGCACGCCGTCGACCACGCCGAGCATCGACACCGACGGCACGCCCAGGGTGAAGCCGATGGCCCGGCAGCCCTCGACGACCTCGGCGTCCAGCAACAGCTGCTCGGTGGTGAGGTCCTGCGCGTTGTAGACCGCGGCGAGCTGGCTGCGGTCGAAGACGCGGCCCTTCTGGTGGCGGTATTCGTCATACGACCCGTGCCAGTCGAGGTGGTCGGGTGCGACGTTGAGCAGGCAGGAGGCGTAGGGCGAGATGCTCCGCGACCAGTGGAGCTGGAAGGTGGACAGCTCCACCGCGAGCACGTCGTAGGGCTCCGGGTGCAGCACCGCCTCCAGGATCGGCAGGCCGACGTTGCCGGCCGCGGTCGCGCGAAGGCCGCCCGCCCGCAGCATCGACTCGAGCATGGTGACCGCGGTGGTCTTGCCGTTGGTGCCGGTGACGGTCAGCCACGGCGCGGCGCCCTCGCGGGGGCGCATCCGCCAGGCGAGCTCGACCTCGCCCCACACCGGGATGCCCGCGGCGGCCGCGGCGACCAGGAACGGGTTGGTGGGCGGCACGCCGGGCGAGGTGACGACCAGGCGGGTGCCGGGCGGCGGGGCGTCCGGCACGTCGTCGCCGAAGAACACCTGCGCGCCGAGCACGTCGAGGATCCGCGCGCGGTCCTCCATCATCGGGGTGCGGTCGCGGCTCACCACGGTGACGCGGGCGCCGCGTTCGAGCAGCGCGTCGGCCGCGGCGAACCCGGAGACGCCGAGCCCGATCACCACGACGGTGAGGCCGGACCAGTCGGCGTCGCCGTGGGTGAGCGTGCCGCGCCCGTCGTCCGGCTCGTATGCCGGGTCCACCGGCCACGCTTCCTGCGTCATACGGTCGCGCCCGAGCAGAAGTCGACCCTCGGCATACCGGCGCGCCGGGAAACCGCGCCGGCGCGGCGTGTTCCGCTGCCGAGGGTCGACAAATGCGGGTATGCCGGGGCGGAGACCTTCGTGGGGTGGTGCTTCATACGCCGCCGACGACCCATTCGGCGTAGAAGATCGCGAGGCCGGCGGCGACGCAGAGGCCGGCGATGATCCAGAAGCGGATGGTGACGGTGATCTGTTCCCAGCCGAGGAGTTCGAAGTGGTGGTGGATCGGCGCCATCCGCAGCACGCGTTTGCCGCGCAGCTTGAACGAGCCGACCTGCAGCATCACCGACAGGGTCTCGAGCACGAACAGACCGCCGAGGATGACCACGAGCAGCTCGGTGCGGGTGGTGATCGCGAGGCCGGCGAGTGCGCCGCCGAGGGCCAGCGAGCCGGTGTCGCCCATGAAGATCTTGGCGGGTGAGGCGTTCCACCAGAGGAAGCCGAAGCAGGCGCCCATGACGCACGCGGCGACAACGGCGAGGTCGAGCGGGTCGCGCACGTTGTAGCACTTGGCGGAGAAGTTGAACTGGCAGTTCTGGTTGAACTGCCACACGCTGATCAGCACGTAGGCGCCGAACACCATCACCGAGGCGCCGGTCGCGAGGCCGTCGAGGCCGTCGGTGAGGTTCACCCCGTTGCTGGTGCCGGCGATCATCAGGTTGGCCCAGATGACGAAGAGGATCACCGCGAGGAAGGTGCCGTGGAAGGCCAGGTTGATCCAGGTGTCCCGCACGAACGAGATGTGGTAGCTCGCCGGGGTGATGCCGCCGCGGGAGAACTTGGTGGCGAGCACCGCGAAGATCACCGCGACGAGGGTCTGGCCGAGCAGCTTCTCCCAGGAGCGCAGGCCGAGCGACCGCTGCCGCGAGATCTTGGTCCAGTCGTCGAGGAACCCGACCAGGCCGAGGCCGACCATGAGGAAGAGCACCAGCAGCCCGGACGCGGTCGGCGCGTCCCAGGTGACCAGGTGGGCCAGGGCGTAGCCGGCGACGGTGCCGGCGATGATGACGGCGCCGCCCATGGTCGGGGTGCCGCGTTTGGTGTGGTGACTGGTCGGGCCGTCGTCGCGGACGAACTGTCCGTAGCCGTGGCGTACGACGAAACCGATGAACCACCGGGTGCCGACCAGCCCGATCACGAGTGCGACGGACGCACCGATCAGGACCGCCCTCACGAAGCGGACTCTCTCGAGATGCGCCCACACGCGGCGCGGCTAGCCATTGCCCGATCCATCCTTCTCGATTTGTCCACCATGTTCTTGGGTGATGCGGTCGCCAAGGTAACGCAGTCCCGAGTCGCGACTCGACTTGAGGAGCACGACGTCACCGGAGCTTAGAAGCTGCCCGAGTGTGTCGTGCGCCTCGTCGACGTCTGCGGTGCGCCGCACCGACACTCCCCCGGCCTCCGCGGCGTCGGCGAGCGGACCGGCTCCGGCGCCGACCGACACCAGCTCGTCGATGCCGAGCGCGGCGACGGTCTGCCCGACGCTGCGGTGCGCGTCGTCGCTGAGGTCGCCGAGCTCGAGCATCTGCCCGAGCACCGCGATCGTGCGGCGCTGCTCGCCGATCCGCTGCAGCGCCCGCAGCGCGGCGCCCATCGAGTCCGGGTTGGCGTTGTAGGCGTCGTTGATCAGGGTGATGCCGTCCGGGAGTTCGTGCACCTCCATGCGCCACCGACTGACCGGCGCCGCGGCGGCGAGGCCGGCGCCGATCTGCTCGGCGGTCAGGCCCAGCTCGCGGGCTGCGACGGCGACCGCGAGCGCGTTGCCGACCTGGTGCTCGCCATGCAGCCCGAGCTGCACCGGCAGGGCGTCGATGCCGGGCAGCCCGACGATGGTGAACGCGGCGCGGTCCTGCGCGTCGTGCCGTATGTCGACCGCCCGCACGTCGGCGGTCTCGGAGCGGCCGACGGTCACTACCCGGGCCGAGGTCACCTCGCGCATCGAAAGCACCCGGTCGTCGTCGGCGTTGAGGACGGCCAGCCCGTCCGCCGGGAGCGCCTGCACGAGTTCGGACTTGGTGCGGGCGATCACGTCGACCGATCCGAACTCACCGACGTGGGCGGTGCCGACGTTGAGCACGATGCCGATGCTCGGCGGCGCGATGCGGGTCAGGTAGGCGATGTTGCCGAGGTTGGTGGCGCCCATCTCGGCGACGAGGAAGCGGGTGTCGGTGGTGACCCGGCACACGGTGAGCGGCACGCCGACCTCGGAGTTGTAGGACCCGACCGGGGCGACGGTCGGCCCGGCCGGGGCGAGCACCTGCGCGAGCAGGTCCTTGGTCGAGGTCTTGCCCGAACTGCCGGTGATGCCGATGATCGTCAGCTGCGGGGCCCGGTCGGCGACCGCACGGGCGAGGTCGGCGAACGCCTGCTGCACGTCGGCCGCCACCACGGTCGAGATGCCGGGCAGCGGGCGCGAGCCGAGCACCCCGACGGCGCCGGCGTCGACCGCGCCCTGCGCGAAGTCGTGGCCGTCGGCGTGTTCGCCGATCCGGGCGACGTAGAGGCTGCCGGGCCCCGCCTCGCGGGAGTCGGTGACGACCGGCCCGTCGACGAGGGCGTCCGGTCCGTGCAGCGTCGCACCGGTGAGGGCAGCGATCTCGGAGAGTTTCAGCGCAATCATGGGTCAGCCTGCTCTCACGGCTTGCGGGAACTCGCGGGTTGGAAGGTGAGCGGGTACGGCGCGGCCTGCTTGCCGCTCGGCGGCACGCCGCCGTTCTTCAGCGCGTAGCTCATCACCTGCGAGAAGACCGGAGCCGCGACGTCCCCACCGAAGATGCTGCCCTTGGTCGGCCGCTGGATGGTGACCGCGACGACGTAGCGGGGGTTGCTCGCCGGGGCGAAACCGATGAACGAGGCGGTGTAGCCGTCATACCGGCCGAGCGTGGCGTCGTAGCGGTTGGCCGTGCCGGTCTTGCCGGCGATCGAGTAGCCCGGCACCAGCGCGGACTTGGCGGTGCCGTCGCTGGACACCACGCCCTCCATCATCTTGGTGACCTGCGAGGCGACGCTGCTCGAGACCACCTGCTGGGAGGTGCGGTCGTCGGTGGGCCGGGTGAACGTGCCGTTCTCGCCGATGCCGGAGACGAGCTTGATCGGCTCGCGCACGCCGTTGTTGGCGATGGTCGCGAAGATCGACGCCTCCTGGATGCCGGTCGCGGCGACACCCTGACCGTAGAGGACGGTGTACTTCTGGGTCTCGCTCCACTTCTGGAAGGGGCTGAGCACGCCGTCGGACTCGCCCGGGTAGCCGGTGCCGCTGGTCTGGCCGAGGCCGAACTTGCGCATGTAGTCGTAGACCGTCGACGACGGCAGCTTCGACCCGGCGAGCATGGTGCCGATGTTGGAGGACTGGGCGAGCACGCCGGCGAGCGTGAGGTTCTCGGTGCCGTGCACCTCGGCGTCGTGGAAGGTGGTGCCCGCGCGGCTGAGGGTGGGCGGTACGACGACCTGGCTGGTCGGCGTCGCCTTGCCCTCGGCGAGCAGGGCGGACATCGTGATCACCTTGCCGGTCGATCCCGGCTCGTAGGCATCGGTGAACGGCCGCGACTGCAACTGGCCGGACGTGGCCGCGCCGATGTTGTTGTTGTCGAAGCTCGGGTAGCTCGCGACCGCCTTGAGGTTCTGCTTCGGGTCCATGACCACGATCTCGCCGGACAGCGCGCCCGCCTTCTTGACCGCCTGGGAGAGCGCGTTCTGCGCATACCACTGCAGGTCGTTGTTGATCGTCAGCTGGACGTCCTTGCCGTCGACCGCCGGCTTGTCCTTGTTGTCGCCGGTGGCGATCATCGTCCCGTCGGGCGCCTGCTCGTAGACGTGCTTGCCCGGCGTGCCGTTGAGGGTCTTCTGCTCCATCTGCTCGACGCCGCCGCCGGGCTGTCCGCTCGCGTCGACCCAGCCGAGCAGCGGCGCGAGAGCGGTGCCCTGCGGGTAGTCCCGCTCGGAGGCCGCCTCGCTGGAGATGCCCGGGATCTGCAGTGCCTGCACGGTCTTCCACTGCGCCGGGGTGACGCCCTTGGCCAGGTAGGTGAACTGCGACTTCTTCTTCTCCGCCTGCTGCAGCGCGGTGAGGATGGGTTGCGGCTGGGCGCCGATCGCGTTGGCGATGTCGGTCGCCGCTCCGGCCAGGCCCACGGTGCGCACCTGACCGTCGACCCGCTTCTTGTAGACCACGGTCGCGGTGGCGTCCCCGACGATGTCCACCCGGTCGAGGCTGGCGGCCAGGACGGTGCCGTTGGCGTCGACGATCGAGCCGCGCTGGGCCGGGATCGACGACACGTGCAGCCGGGAGTCGAGCGCCTTGGCCGACACCCGCTGGGCGTCGAAGCCCTGGATGCGCAGCAACTGCGCGGCGAAGATGCTGAAGACGAACAGGGTCGCCACGAGCAGCACCCGGGCCCGGCGGCGCGGGTGGCCGACGCCGAGCGCGACCGGCTTGCGCGGACGCTTGGGCGGCATACCCCCGGTCCCCCGTGGCGGCCGCCCCGACCCACCGGTCCCGCGGTCAGTGCGCGCGCGCTGCGGTGTGCGACCGGGTTTCCCGCCTGCCCCCCGCGCCGGGGTCGCGGTCGGACGGCTGCCTCGCACACCCGGTCGGCGGGACGTGCTCACTGGTCACCTCGTGGTGGTCGGCTTCGGGGTGGGCTTGCTGCTGGCCTTGGCCTTGCCGGTGGTCGGCGCGGCCTTCGGCGTCGTCGTGGTCTGCTTCGCCTGCTTGCTCGTCCCGGCCGACGGTTTCGCGGAGGACGTCGCAGACGGCTTGGCGGACGTGGTCGGTGCGGTGGCGGCCTTCTTCGGGTCGGACTTCGGGTCGGACGTGGCTGCTGCCTTCGGGTCCTTCGTCGCGGGCTTCGGCTTGGTGATCACGAGGCCGAGCGAGGCTGCCGACGTGGTCGCGTCCGCCGCCCGAGATGCCGGGGTCGAGGGAAGCGTCCCCACCGTAAACGCGGACTGCGCGCCCGACGCCTTCGCCACGCCGAGCACCTTGCCATCTGCCTTACGCACGTACTTGACGTTCTTGGCCGGCACCAGTCCGAGCTGCTGCGCCCGCAGCGCGAGCTGCTGCGGCGCGGCCAGGTCGTCCAGCTGACTGGAGATCGCCTGCTGCTGGTCGGTCAGGTTGGCCGACTTGGCCTGCAGCTTGTCGATCGCGAACGACTGCTGCGCCCGGCTGGTGTTGAGCAGCAGCAGCGCGATGAGGCCGCCGACGAGCAGGAAGACGCACAGCATCACGAAGCCGACACCGGAGTGTTCGGCCGCGTCCTGGTGCTGCACCACCCGCAGCGAGGGGCGGCTGGTCGTGGCCGCCGGCCGCTTCGGCAGACGGGTCGACTTGGCCGTAGGCCTGGGCAGCGCGGTGAGCTGGCTCATCTCCGGGATCCCTTCGTGGTGCTGCGGATACGTTCGGCGGCGCGCAGCCGGGCTGAGGCCGCGCGCGGGTTGTCTTCGGTCTCGGCGGCGGTCGGCTGCTCGGCCCCGCGGGTGAGCAACTTCAGGTAGGGCGCGTGCTCGGGCAGCTCGACCGGCAGGTCCGGCGGCGCCGTGCTCGTCGCGCCGGCGGCGAGCGCCTGCTTGGTGATGCGGTCCTCCAGCGAGTGGTAGGACAGCACCGCGACCCGGCCGCCGACCGTGAGCGCGTCGATCGCGGCGGGCAGCGCGTCCCGCCATACGTCGAGCTCGGCGTTGACCTCGATGCGCAGCGCCTGGAAGGTGCGCTTGCCCGGGTGGCCGCCGGTGCGCTGCGACGCCGCCGGTATGGCGCGGCGGAGCAGCTCGACCAGGCGCGCGGAGTCGGTGAACGGCGCCTCTTCGCGCTCGCGCACGATCGCCGAGGCGATGCGGCGGGCGAAGCGCTCCTCGCCGTACACCCGCAGGATGCGCTCGAGGTCGGGCGCCGAGTAGGTGTTGAGCACGTCGGCGGCGGTGCGCCCGGTCGTCTGGTCCATCCGCATGTCGAGCGGCGCGTCGACGCTGTAGGCGAAGCCCCGGTCGGACTCGTCCAGCTGCAGCGAGGAGACCCCGAGGTCGAACAGCACGGCGTCGACCTGCGTCACGCCCTGGCCGGCGAGCACGTCGAAGGCCTCGTCATACACCGCGTGGACCGGGCGGAACCGGTCGCCGTATGCCGCGAGGCGCTTCCCGGCGAGGGCCAGCGCCTCGGTGTCCCGGTCGACGCCGTAGGCGATCGCGCCGGGGTTGGCCTCGAGGATCGCCTGCGTGTGGCCGCCCATGCCGAGCGTGCCGTCCACGAAGACGGCGCCCTCGGACTGCAAGGCGGGAGAAAGGATTTCGGTGATGCGAGCAGCGAGGACCGGGGTGTGCCGGTCGGCGGCGTCGCCGCGGCTCGCGCCCATGGCCGGTGTCCTCTCGCAGGTCTGGCGGGTGTGGCAGGTCTGGCGGGTGATGGTGGTCGGTCGGGTGCGCGACACCCGGCGGGTTTCTGAGCCCTGGTCCCCAGCCGCTGTCCCTGCCTGAGCGTTTCCGGCACCGGGGAAGGTGCGCCGGAAACACGTGTCGGGAAGCGGATGGAGGCCGAGGATCAGAACAATCCGCCGGGTATCACCTCCTCGCCCTGTTCGGCGAAGTCGTCCTCGGTCGCTGCGAGGAAGTCGTTCCAGGCCTGGGTGTCCCAGACCTCGACCCGGTTGCCCGTGCCGATGACCGTGCAGTCCTTGGTCAGCCCGGCGTACTCCCGCAGCACGGCCGGGATGGTGACCCGCCCCTGCTTGTCCGGGATCTCGTCGGAGGCTGCGGACAGCAGCACGCGCTGGAAGTTGCGCACGGCGCGGTTGGTGACCGGGGTGTTGTTCATCTCGGCGGCCAGACGCTCGAAGTCGGCCATCGCGAAGACGTAGAGGCAACGCTCCTGGCCCCGGGTGATGACCAGGCCGCCGGCGAGCTTGTCGCGGAACTTCGCGGGCAGGAAGAGCCGGCCCTTCTCGTCGAGGCGCGGGGTGTGCGTGCCCAGGAACATGCACGGCACCTCCTCCTCGAATTTCGCCGCTCACCAACGTGCACCACCCTACTCCACTTCCCCCCACCTGTCGCCCCACCGGGGCGGGTTTTCGCCCGCGGGTCGGGTGTTTGTGCAGGTCAGGGCCGGTGGGGGCAGGTGGGGCGAAATCGCGACGAGGCGCCGGGCCGGGGCGCGAGCTGCGTCATACGGCGGGGTCGTCTCGTGAGTGGATGGCCGTGGAGTGCGGCCGGGCGCCCCTGGATGGAGCAGGTGGAGCAGGGTGGTGGAGCGAAGTGGGGCGCGCGGTGGGGTGCGAAGTGGGGCGCGGAATGCGGGGCGAACCACGAGCGGCGGTCACGCGTTGGAGTGGTTGCGTTGTCGCCGGGTTTGGATCACCACTTCGTTCTTCATCAGGCAGGATCGACACATGTCCTCATCGATCGACACGGGTGCCGCACCGGCCCCGGCATCCGACGCGCACGCGACGCCCGCCACGATCGGGGACGTCCAGCGCCTCGCCTCCGACATCCACCGGTCGGTCGCCGCGGTGATCGAGGGCAAGGACGACGTGATCCGCACCGCGGTCGTGGTGCTGCTCGCCGAGGGTCACCTGCTGATCGAGGACGTGCCCGGGGTCGGCAAGACGATGCTCGCCAAGGCACTGGCCCGCTCGATCGACTCCCCCATGCGCCGCATCCAGTTCACCCCCGACCTGCTGCCGAGCGACGTCACCGGGGTGAGCGTCTTCAACCAGGACACCCGCACGTTCGAATTCCGGCCGGGCGCGATCTTCGCCAACGTCGTCGTCGGGGACGAGATCAACCGCGCCTCGCCCAAGACCCAGTCGGCGCTGCTGGAGTGCATGGAAGAGGGTCAGGTCACCGTCGACGGCACGACCTACCAGCTGCAGAAGCCGTTCCTCGTGATGGCCACCCAGAACCCGATCGAGATGGAGGGCACCTACCCGCTGCCCGAAGCGCAGCGCGACCGCTTCATGGCCCGCATCTCGATGGGCTATCCCCCGGCCGGCGCCGAGGTCGAGATGCTCGACGTCCACGGCGGCGGGTCGCCGCTGGACCGGATGCGACCGGTCACCGACGGCGCGACCGTCGCCCGGATGGCCGACCGGGTCGCGCAGGTCCACGCCAGCCCGGCGCTGCGGCAGTACATCGTCGACATCGCGGCCGCCACCCGCGGCAGCAGTGCGCTCCGGCTCGGGGCGTCACCGCGCGCGTCGCTGCAACTGCTGCGCGCGGCCCGGGCGTACGCCGCCCTGGACGGGCGTGATCACGTCATACCCGAGGACGTGCAGGCGCTGATCGGGCCGGTGCTCGCCCACCGGGTGATCCTCTCCAGCGACAACCAGCACCTGCACCGCGGTGCCGGTGCGGTGCTCGGCGAGATCGTGCGACGCGTGCCGGTGCCTGCCGCCTCCCGATGAGCGGTATGACGGGACGCCCGCGGCGCCGCACCCTCACGCCACGAGGTCGGGGGTTCGTCGGTGCGGGGGTCGTGCTCGCGATCGCCGGGGTCGTGCTCGGCTTCGAGGACATCGTCCGGGTGGGCGTGCTGCTCGTGGCGCTCGCGCTGCTGGCACTGGCCTTCGCCCGCCGTCCCGCCGCGCCGCTCACCGTGCAGCGGACGGTCACCCCCGAGACGGTGATGCCCGACCAGCGCGCCGAGGTGCAGGTGACCTTCACCAACACCGGACGCCGCGCCAGCTCGCTCTACCTCGCCGAGGAACGCGTGGACTACGTACTCGGCGACCGGCCCCGCTTCGTGCTGCCGCGCACCGACGCGGGCGGCACTCGCGAGGTCGGCTACGTGGTGCGCAGTCAGCTACGCGGTCGCTATCCGCTCGGCCCGGTCACCCTGCACCAGCGTGACCCGTTCGGGCTGACGAGCGTGACCCGCACGGTCGACGGGGTCGGCGAGCTGCTGGTGCTGCCTCGGGTGGTGCCGCTCGGCTCGTCGCACCCGCCCGGCGCCGGCCTCGGCAGCGAGGGCGAGACGCCGCAGATGGTCGCGTTGCACGGCGAGGAGGACGTCAGCATCCGCGGCTACCACGACGGTGACGACCTGCGGAAGGTGCACTGGCCGGCGACCGCGCACCGTGGCGAGCTGATGGTGCGCCAGGAGGACCGCCCGGCGCGGCGGTCAGCCATCGTCGTGCTCGACTCGCGCGAGTCGGGCCACCGCGGCAGCGGCGCGGCCGGCTCGTTCGAGTGGGCGGTGAGCGCGGCGGCCTCGATCGTCGTGCGCCTGGAGGAACTCGGTTACCAGCTGCACCTGGCCACCCGGGAGTCGATGGTCGCGCACACCTTCGAGGGCGCCCAGGGCGCCGCCCAGCTGGTGCACGACCTCGCCTCCGCCGACGTCGGCGCCGACCTCGAATTCGGCCAGGTCGTCTCGCACGCCCACGAGCTGGTGCGACTCGGCGGCCTGGTCACCGCGATCGTCACCCCGCACGACGAGAGCCTGCTCGGTGACCTGGCGGCGATGCGGCAGCCGGGCGCCGCCGCGCTCGGTTTCGTGCTGGACACCGACACGTTCGCCGGGGCCGCCGGGCCGACGCCGCAGGCCGCAGCGGTGCGCGACCGGCTCGCCGCCGCGGGCTGGCGGGTGGTCGTCGTCGACGCGCGCACGTCGATCCCGCAGGCCTGGGCGACGGTCAGCAATCGCGCCCTGGTGCAAGTGGGCTCGCTGTGATCGCGCGCGCCCGGCCGACCGAGACCGCGCTCGCGCTCGCCGCGGTGGTCATCGCGGCCTGGCCGCTGACCACGTTGCTGCAGGGCGGCGCTTGGCTGTGGGCGATCGTGCTGGTGAGCGCCGCCGTGCTGACGATCGGTATGGCGCTGCGCGCGGCCGGCACGCCATACGCACTGGTGCTGCTGCTCCAGCTGGCGGCTCTGGCGGCGATCGTGGCGGTGCTCAACGTGTCGGACCACTTCGACGCGACGTTCGTCTCGGCGGTGCAGGACCTGGTCAACGAGGCCAACCGCACCATTCGCGAGTCGGCCGCGCCGGCACCGGTCACGCCCGGGCTGCTGATGATGCTAGAGCTGCTCATCCCCGGCCTGGCGATCACCGTTGACTACCTGTCGGTCAGCTCGCGCCAGCCGGCCCTCGCCGGAGTGCCGCTGCTGGTGATCTACCTGCTCTCGACCTCCAACACCGGCAAGGCGCTCAACCCGGTCTACTTCGTCGCGCTCGCCGCGATCTGGCTGGTGATGGTCGCGCACGGCGGCGGGATGCTGGTGCGTGGCTGGTCGTCGCTGCGCGCGCGGTCGACCACGCCGACGCTGCTGGACGACCAGCTCGGCGTCGCCGGCCTGGCGTCGGTGGCCCGCACGCTCGGCATCGTCACCATCCTCGCGGCCCTGATCCTCCCGGCGATCGTGCCACTGCCCGGCACGCACTATTTCGCGCAGGGTCTCGGGCGCGGCTCCGGCGGTGGGGGCAGCACGGTCGCGTTCAGCACGACCGCCAACCTGGCCAACGACCTGCGCAGCCAGAACACCGACCCGGTGCTCGACTTCACGACGTCCGCGCTGCTGCCGCCGCCGCTGCGGGTGACCGTGGGAGGCACCTACGCCGGTGGTGAGTGGACCGGTTTCCCCGGGGCGGAACAGCTCGACACCGGCGTGAACAATCGCGGGCTGCCGGTGCCGCCCGGCATGCAACCGGCGCCCAATGCGCCCACCGAGACGATGACCGTCACCAACAACACGATGCAGCCGCCGTTCGTGCCGGCGCCGTTCCCGGTCGCCTCGGCCAACTTCGGCAGCACCGCGTGGGGATATTCCGCCTCGACCGTGCAGCCGTTCACCCGCACCACCGCGAAGTCGTATGCCGTGCGCTTCCGCGAACCCACGCCGTCTCCCGACAACGGCCGACGCCCGATCGATCCGAACGGATTCCGCTCCGAGTTGCAGCTCGACCCCCTGTCGGAGCCGCGGATCCGCGCGCTCGCCCGTCAGCTGGGCGGGAGCACCCCGATGGAGCAGGCCACCGCCATACAGGACTATCTGCGGGGGCCCGAGTTCACCTACTCGCTCACGCTGGCGCCGACTCAGACGGTCGCCGGCCGGCGGCTGGACCCGCTGTCCAACTTCCTGGTCACCAAGCAGGGCTACTGCACACAGTTCGCGACCGCGATGATCATGCTCGCCCGCGCCAACGGCATCCCGGCCCGGATGGCGCTGGGCTTCCTGCCCGGGGTGTCCAACGGCGACGACGTCTACCGCGTGCTGCAGTCCAACGCGCACGCCTGGCCCGAGCTCTACCTGGACGGCCTCGGCTGGACCCGGTTCGAGCCGACCCCGGGCACCCGGTCCGGTCCCGCGCCGGACTACGTCGGCAACTCCGACACGGCGCCGGGCGGCGGCCGGGTGCCGGGGTCCTCGCCGTCGGCGTCGAGCTCGCAGGCACCGAGCCGCGCGCCGTCGTCGGTCGCCCCGTCGCCTTCTGCCTCCCAGGTGGCCGCGCCCACCGGCGGCGGCATCGACCTCGGCCGCTACGCGCTGCCGGTGGTGACCGTGCTGGTGCTCGGCCTGCTGGGCGCCCTGGTGCTGCCGCTGCTCGCCCGCCGGCGGCGCGAGGCGATCGGCCGCCGCCTCGCTGGTCACTCGCCGGTCGAGGCGCAGTGGCAGGTGCTGCAGTCACATCTGGCCGACCTCGGCATCCCGCCGCCGGCCGACCGGTCCCCCCGCGCCACCGAGCGCTACTACCGGTCGAGCACCAGCCTCGACGAGCCGGGCCGCACCGCGCTGCACCGCGCCGTGCAGACCCTCGAGACCGAGCGCTACGCGCGGCCGGGCGAGGGATCGCGGTCGATCGCCCGCGACGCCGACCGGCTGTTGCGGACGGTCCGGCGCAATCAGTCGCTGCCGACCCGGCTCGCGGCCCTCGTCATACCGCAGACCGGGCGGGACGTGGTGCGCGATGCGTTCCGGTCGGTGGCCCGCTGGCCGCAGGACCTGCTCGCCCGGCTGCCCCGCCGCCGCTGAGGGCCGCCGGCTCGTCAGGTGCCGGCCCGACTCGTCACGTCCGAAGCCCACTTGTCACGTGTTGGGCCACTTGTCCGCACAATGGGGACTTGTCACGTTCCGAGCCACTGGTCCACAAAAAGGGGACTTGTCACGTGCTGTAGCACGTGACAAGTCCCGTTTTTGTGGACCAGTCCCGTTTTGGTGGACGAGTCCCCTCTTTGCGGACCAGTTTCCCTTTAGTCCAAGTAATCGCGCAGGACCTGCGAGCGCGACGGGTGCCGCAGCTTGCTCATGGTCTTGGACTCGATCTGCCGGATGCGCTCGCGGGTGACGCCGTAGACCTTGCCGATCTCGTCTAAAGTCTTCGGCTGTCCGTCGGTCAGGCCGAACCGCATCGAGACCACGCCGGCCTCGCGCTCGGACAGGGTGTCGAGCACCGAGTGCAACTGCTCCTGCAGCAGGGTGAAGCTGACGGCGTCGGCCGGGACGACCGCCTCGGAGTCCTCGATGAGGTCGCCGAACTCGCTGTCGCCGTCCTCACCGAGCGGCGTGTGCAACGAGATCGGTTCGCGGCCGTACTTCTGCACCTCGACGACCTTCTCGGGGGTCATGTCGAGTTCCTTGGCCAGCTCCTCCGGCGTGGGTTCGCGACCGAGGTCCTGCAGCATCTGCCGCTGCACGCGGGCCAGCTTGTTGATGACCTCGACCATGTGCACCGGGATGCGGATGGTGCGCGCCTGGTCGGCCATTGCGCGGGTGATCGCCTGCCGGATCCACCAGGTGGCGTAGGTCGAGAACTTGTAGCCCTTGGTGTAGTCGAACTTCTCGACCGCACGGATGAGGCCGAGGTTGCCCTCCTGGATCAGGTCGAGGAAGAGCATGCCGCGGCCGGTGTAGCGCTTGGCCAGCGACACGACCAGTCGCAGGTTGGCCTCGAGCAGGTGGTTCTTGGCCTTCTTGCCGTCCTGCGCGATCCACCACAGCTCGCGCTTGAGCTTCATCTCGATCTTCTCGCCGGCGTTGAGCTTCTCCTCGGCGAACAGCCCCGCCTCGATGCGCTTGGCGAGCTCGACTTCCTGCTCGGCGTTCAGCAGGGCGACCTTGCCGATCTGCTTCAGGTAGTCCTTCACCGGGTCGGCGGTGGCGCCGGCGGTGACGACCTGCTGGGCGGGCGCGTCGTCCTCGTCGTCCTGGCGGATCACGAAGCCGCCGGACTCGTTCTCCTCCTCGGGCTTGGCGTCGGCTGCCGCGGCTGCCTGCTCCTCCTCGGTGGGCTCGGCCTCCGGCTGCTCGTCGGTGGCCTTCTTGGCCGGTGCCTTCTTGGCGGCGGCCTTCTTCGCCGGTGCCTTCTTGGCGGCCGCCTTCTTCGCGGGTGCCTTCTCCTCGGCGGCGTCCTCGTCCGCCGGCGCGTCGGCGGTCTTCTTGGCCGCGGCCTTCTTCGCCGCCGGCTTGGCGTCAGCCTTGGGTTCGGCGGCCTTCTTGGCCGGTGCCTTCTTGGCGGCGGCCTTGGTGGCCTTCTGCGCGGTCGACCGGCGGGTCGTCGTGGTCGCGACGGCCCGGGCGGCGGTCTCGGAGTCGAGGGTGACGGCGATGCCGTGCTCGTCCAGGGCGCGCAGCACGGTCTTCATCCGCTGCGGCGCGATCTCGGCCGTCTCCAGCGCGGTCTTCAGCTGCGAGCTGTCGATCGAGCCGTTCGCCTGTCCGATGGCGAGGAGCTGCTGCAACGCGGGATGCGCGAACTCCGTCGGCAACTCGGGGGCTGCGGGGGTTTTCGACACGAGGTCCACCAACTACCTTCCAAAGCTATCGGGTCGTGCTGGCATCACGACGTCGCCGTCCGGGGATGACGGCTACCGAGGTTGGGGTTTCCGGGCAACGCCGCGAGTGCTGCTTCGAGCGCTTCGATGAGTCTCGTTCGAGCCTCACTCGCGAGTGCTTCGACACCATTATAAAACGAGCCGGGGCACGGACCGACCCATCGACCTGCTCTCCTGCGGGTCGGACGGGTTGTTCCGCGCGGGTGCGCACACCGAAAAGCGTTCTGCTCACCACCGATTCGGCTCGACACCCGGACAACGCCGAGGCGGCGACTGCTATTCCGCGGACGGTTTGACAGCCAGCACCGGGCACGCGGAGTCGAGCAGGATGCGCTGGGCGTTGGTGCCGAGGATCAGCTTGCCGACCGGGGTGCGGCGACGCAGCCCGATCACCAGCAGATCGGCCGACTCGTCCTCGGCGATCCGCAGGAGTTCCTCGGTGGCGTCCTCGCCGTTCGGGACGGTGCGCACCTCATAGCTGACATCGAGCTCGCCGAGGCCGGCCAGCTGCTTGCGGGCATCGTCCGCCTGGTCGTCGCCCTCGGAGTGTGCGGAGTCCAGCACGATCAGCGGGGTCTGCCGGACCGACGCCTCCGCGGCCGCCCGGCGTAACGCCGCAGCGCCCTCCTTGGTCGGCACGTATCCCACCACGACTGCCACCGCACCATCACCTCTCTCACGGTCGTCGGTCGGCGAAGGCACGTCGGGCGCGGGGGCCCGTGTGCCGTGACCTGAGTCGACGCTACCCCGACGCTACCCGGACGCGCGCCCCGCCGCAGGTCGCGTCCGCGGTCGATGTGCCGGAGCCGCCACGAGGGGCCCGGTCAGCCGACGCCCAGCCGCCGGTGCCGCCGCGCCCAGATGTCGGCGACGGTCTCGCGCACCAGCGCGCGCACCTGGTCGGTCTCGACCAGGAACCCGTCGTGACCGTGGTCCGATCGCATGAGTCGCACCGGCTCGTCGCCGTATGCCGCAGCCATCTCCTCCGACAGCGGCACCGGGAAGAGCCGGTCCGAATCGACCGCCGCCACCCGCAGCAACCCGCGGTAGGAGCCGAGCACGTCCGACAGGGTGCCGCGACCGCGGGTGACGTCGTGGGTCGCCATGGCCCGGGTGAGTTGCACATAGGCACCGGCGTCGAACCGGGCGACGAGTTTGCCGGCCTGGTGGTCCAGGTAGCTCTCCACGGCGAAGCGGCCGCCCTCCAGCGGGTCTTCGCCGAGCTGCGGCTCGCTGCCGAACCGGCCGTTGAGTTCGGCGGCGCTGCGGTAGGTGGCGTGCGCGATGCGCCGGGCCAGACCGAGCCCGGTCGCGGGGGTGCGTCCGGTGCCGTAGTAGTCGCCGCCGGCATAGGCGGGGTCGCCGGTGATGGCGAGCGTCTGCGCCTGCCCCCAGGCGATCTGGTCGGCGCAGGCACGGGCGGTGCTGGCGATGACGAGCGCGGCGTCGGTGCGATCGGGATATCCGGCGACCCATTCGACCGCGCGCATGCCGCCCATCGACCCGCCGAGCACGAGCAACCACGCGTCGATGCCGAGCGCGTCGGCGACGGCCGCCTCGACCAGCACCTGGTCGCGAATCGTGGTGTGCGGGAACCGCGACCCCCAGTGGCGGCCGTCCGGAGCGATCGACCCCGGGCCGGTCGTGCCGCGGCAGCCGCCGAGCACGTTGACCGCGACCACGAAGAGCGAGCGCGTGTCGAGCGGCTCCCCCGGCCCGATGAGCCCGGGCCACCAGCCGGCGGTCGGCTGGCCGGGTCCGGCGTCGCCGACCACGTGCGAGTCGCCGGTCAGCGCGTGCTCGACGAGCACGGCGTTGCCGGCGTCGGGCGCGAGCCGACCCCAGGTCTGGAAGGTGACCACGACCTCGGGCAGCACACCGGTCTCGAGCGGCACGTCCCGCAGACGGATCGCCCGGCAGGCCGGGTTGGCATCCGGCGGCGGAGCACACCACTCCACTGGGGAGGCGGACGTCGCCCATCGGCTGTGCGTGACGGTCACCGGACCACTCCTCGAACCCCGGGGGCCGGTCTTTAAAAAGGGGGCCCCGCGCTTGCCGGCCGCACTGCGCGGTCGACCTTGTCCTCACCCGGGGCACCCCACCGCGGTGGAGGGTTGCCGCCCAGCCAGCCGGGGCTGTGCTCGCCGATCGCCGCACCTGCGCGGGAGTCAGCGAGCGCTGGGACTCATGACGGTTACGACGGTAGCAAGGTCAGGTCCTCGCCTCCTACGCCGGACGGCGATCCTCTCGCCGGCTGGGACGCAAACCCTCCTGCACGGCGGCGTCGAACAGCTGCGCCAGCTGGCAATCCGGGTCGGCCCGCAACACTCGCTCGAGTGCCATCACGGTGACCGCGCCCGTGCCCATCGCCCAGTGCAGCCCGGCAACCAGCAGCAGGACCGGGACCGCGCCCTCGGGCGGCAGGCACTGCACCCACTCCTTGAGTCGGCCGGCGATCGTGCGGGCCCGGTCACCGAACAACTCGTCGGGGCAACGCGCCGTCGGCGAGGGACCCAGCCGGTCCTGCAACGACGGCCAGAGTGGGCGCAAGCCGGGATCGAGCAGGTCCGGCATCAGCCAGGCCAGTACGGCGTCCCGCACCGGCTGCTGCCGGATCAGGCCGGTGGCGACGGCGAGCACCCCGACCGGCAGCCGCGACACCGGGCAACCCTCGTCGATCAGCACCCGGGCCAGCGCATCGGTCGCGGCTTCGGACCCGACCCGCGGACCGGCTTCCCCAGCGAGCTGTTCGAGCGATTCGAGCCGCCCGAGCCGTTCGAGCCGGTCGAGTTCCGCCCACACCGCCACCGCGACCTCCGGATACCGCTGGTCGAGCTCCCCGGCCAGCGCCTCTCGGTCGGCGACCGGTGCCACTCCGCGCAGCACCCGCTCGGCGATCGCGTCGACGTCACCCTCCGCCGACGGTGCGGTCCACTCCCGAGGACACCCGCCGCAGCTGCAGGCGGCTGCCCACCATCGGTTGTCCCGGGCGTGGATCACGTGGGACAGCACGACTCCCCGATGTCGCAGACGGCGACGAATCGCGGCGACGAATCGGTCCGCGGCGCTACCGGCGTCGTACACCACCGCGATGACGTCGTCGACCGGCAGCTGCTCGACCGGTTGCAACAGGTGCACCGCGGCGACGGTCGCGTGCTCGTCCGGCGGCACGTCGAGCCGCGCAATGACCTGCAGGCGACCATGGTGCGTCGCGATCAGCACGACCGAGTCGTGCGGGGTGAAACCCAGCTCGTAGGGCAGATAGGCGACGACGTCGCCGACACCGTGCAAAGTGCTCATGCCGGCAGCCTCTGCCGGACCGCGGCCGCTCGACAGCCCGAAACCCGGCAGCTGTGGACGAAGCCCGCCCACGCCGGAGGATGTGGAACGCGCTCAGCGCAGGCGTTCGCCCTTGATGGTGCTGCGCCGCGCCTGCTCCCACGCGAGGAAGGCGTCGGTGTCCTCGACCAGCGTCGTCGCGAGCCAGCTGAGCACCAGGGCGTCGTCGGCGAAGCCGATGACGCCGAGCAGCGCCTCAGGCAGCAGATCCACCGGTGAGGCGACGTATGCCGCAGCCGCCGCCACGAGGGCCAGATGCGCCGGACTCACCTGCGAATACTCGCCTTTGGCGACCGCCTTCGTCATACGCGGCAACGCGGCGAGACGGGTAGCGACGCTCGGCCCACCCGGCCGGCTGACCTCCTGCAGGGCTCGTCCGACGCGCCGCAGCGATGCCCAGCGCAGGGCAGGGGCGGCCATCTCAGCTGCCCTGCTGCAGCACCCGCGCGGCCGGCGGGAACTCCTTCTTGGCGACCTTCGCGGTGCGCGTGATGAGGAAGGCGTCGATGCCCGCGCCGATGACGCCGCCGGCGAACGGGATGCCCTTGCCGAGCTTGGTGAGGAGCTTGTCGCTGACCTGGCTGATGAGCCGGAAGCCGACGGCCTTGTTGACGACCATCAGCGCGGTCGGCGGCAGCTGCCTCGTCGCGAGGTTGGCGAGGCGACCGGTGCTGACCACGCCGGCCTTCTTGAGCAGGTCGTCGGAGTCCGCGCCGACCAGCGTGAGCAGCAGCGCCGTGCGAGTGGTCTCGTCGCGCAGGTTGTAGCCGCGGACGGCAGCGATCGCGGCCGCCATCCGGGTGGACAGCACGTAGAAGCCGAGCACGTTGGCCGGCAGCGCGACGATCATCGTGACGAACCCGCCGAGACCGGTGACGAAGCCGGCGGCACCGGCGAGCTTGCGGTGCTGGGAGACGATCGCGTCGACCGCGCGCTCGGGGTCACCCGGGTGGTCGCGCAGCGCCGCCTGGGCGATCTCCTCGGCACTGTCGAAGCCCGCCTTGCCGTCGATCCCGACGGTCAGCAGGTGTTGCGCGAGGCTGAGGGCGGTGCCGCCGAGCGGACCCTTGTCCAACGGCGCGGGCTGCTGGCTTTTCTTCGAACCGAACATGGGCCCATCATGTCAGCCGGGCGCGGCGGCGAAATCACCTCTGCGGGCGAGCCGCCACCCGCCCCTCGATCAGGTATGACGGGGCCGTCTGGTGAGACGGGCACCGAGGGGATGCTTGGGCGCCTCGCCCGCTGGGTACCGTGGGAAACATGTCGCTGCCAGCTGATCCCAGCCCCCAACTCGCCGAGTTCGCCCACCCCGAGCGCCTGGTGACCACCGAGTGGCTCGCCGAGCAGCTCGACTCCGGCACCAAGGACCTGGTGGTCCTGGAGTCCGACGAGGACGTGCTGCTCTACGACACCGGCCACATCCCGGGCAGTTTCAAGCTCGACTGGCACACCGACCTCAACGACCCGGTCACCCGCGACTTCGTCGACGGCGGCATCTTCGCCAAGGTGATGTCCGAGCGCGGGATCGGCCGCGACACCACGGTGGTGATCTACGGCGACAAGTCCAACTGGTGGGCGGCATACGCGCTGTGGGTGATGACGCTCTTCGGGCACCCGGACGTGCGGCTGCTCGACGGCGGCCGCGCCGCGTGGCAGGCCGAGCAGCGGCCGATGACGCAGGACGTGCCCACGGCGGAGCCGTCGGACTACCCGGTGATCGAGCGGTCCGACGGACCGGTGCGCGCCTTCCGCGCCGACGTGCTGGCCCACCTCGGCCGCCCGATGGTCGACGTCCGCTCCCCCGGCGAGTTCAGCGGTGAGCTGTTGCACATGCCCGACTACCCGCAGGAGGGCGCGATCCGCGGCGGCCACATCCCCGGCGCGAAGTCGGTGCCCTGGGCCCGTGCGGTGCGCGAGGACGGCCGCTTCCGGTCGCGCGCGGAGCTCGAGCAGCTCTACCAGGAGGAGCAGGGCCTCGCGACCGACGACGACGTGATCGTCTACTGCCGCATCGGCGAGCGCTCCTCGCACACCTGGTTCGTGCTCAGCCACCTGCTCGGCTTCCCGCAGGTGCGCAACTACGACGGGTCGTGGACCGAGTGGGGCAACTCGGTGCGGGTGCCGGTCGAACTCGGCGAACCGCATGAGTGATCTGCCGGCGCCGCTCGCCGAGCTCATCGACGACTTCACCTCGGTGGGCCCGAAGGACCGCCTGCAGTTGCTGCTCGAGCTCAACGAGGAACTGCCGGCATTGCCGGCGCGGTATGCCGACCAGCCCGGCCTGCTGGAGCAGGTGCACGAGTGCCAGTCGCCGCTCTTCCTCGCGGTCGAGGTGACCGACGGCGTCGTGCGGCTCTTCTTCGACGCGCCGCGCGAGGCACCCACCACCCGGGGGTTCGCGGGCATCCTGCACACCGGTCTCGACGGGCAGTCCGCCGAGGACGTGCTGGGGGTGCCGGACGACACGCCGTTCAAATTCGGGCTGGCCGAGGCGGTGTCGCCGTTGCGGATGCGGGGAATGGTCGCAATGCTGTCCAGAATCAAACGACAGGTGCAGGAACAAACCGGCGGCTGAAACGCCGCCAGTCGATGCGTTAGGTTGCGGCACATGACCAACTCCCCGGGCAACAAGAAGCTCCTCGCCATACCGGCGCTCCTGGCCCTGACCGGCCTCGTGCTGTTGATCATCGGGCTGATGAGCGGCTCCAGCGTGAAGCTCACGCAGTTCTCCAGCGGCAGCAACCTGTCGCTCGACGGCGGCTTCTCGGTCTACAGCGACTCGGCGGCCGACCGCACGGCGAGCACCTGCCAGGCGGGCTCGGCCACGATGGGCCGCCCGACCAAGGAGTTCTCGGTCAGCGCCGACGGCAAGAAGTACTACGAGATCGCCCGCAGCGGCGACAGCTCGAGCTCGGTGTCGGTCACCTGCTCGGGCAACAACGGTTCGCTGTATGCCGGTCAGCGCGCCGACAAGATCGGCGGCGGCTTCCGGACCACGGGCATCGTGCTCGGCACCATCCTGTTGGTGCTCGGCGTGCTCGGTGCGCTGGCGCTGCTGCTGATGGGTCGCAAGAACAAGACCGCTCCGGCCGGCGGACAGCCTGGTTACGGGCAGGGCTACCAGCAGGGCCAGCAGGGTTACGGGCAGGGCTACCAGCAAGGCCAGCCGGGCCAGCAGGGTTACGGGCAGGCTCAGCAGGGCTACGGGCAGCAGCACCAGCAGAGCCAGCACGACGGCTACGGCACCCCGGGAGGCTACGGGTCGACGACGCCGCCATACGGTCAGCCGCAGCAGGAGCAGGCGCCGGCCGGCGGCCAGCAGGCATACGGCCAGCAGAGCCAGCAGAGCCAGCAGCAGGGTTTCGGCCAGCAGAGCTATGGCCAGCAGCAGGGCTTCGGCCAGCAGAGTTACGGCCAGCCGCAAGGCCAGCAGCCCTACGGTCAGCAGCCCACCGGCGAATCCCGTGAGGGCGCAGGCCAGTACGGCTACGCCGCCCCGCAGGGCACCGGCAACAACAACGACAACAACCACGGCTACGGCACCAACCAGACCTCCGACAACAACCAGGGCTACGGCAACAACCAGGGCTACGCGCCGGGTCAGCAGGGATACGGCAACTCCTCCTACGCCGGCCCGGAGAGTGCCGCCGAGCAGGACCGCGCCGCGCACCAGGGCTTCGGCCGGCCGGAGTCGTCGGGCTATGCCGGCGGTGCCGCGCCGGACTCCCAGTCCCCGTCACGAGCAGGCGACCGGGCCGGCAGCCCGCAGTCGGGTTACGCCGGCGGTGCGGCCGGTTACGGCGGGCACGGCGACTCAGGTGCCCAGAGCCCGCAGTCGGGCTACGCCGGCGGAGCGGCCGGTTACGGCCCGGGCGGCGACCAGGCCGACCGCTCCGGTGAGACCCCGCGCAGCCCCGAATCCGGTTACGCGGGAGGGGCTTCCGGCTTCGAGTCGCAGCGCGGCACGCCGACCGACGACTCCGACGCCGCGACGCGGGCCGTCTCCTCCGACGAGGTCAACCGCGCGCTGCGTCCCGAGCAGCAGGGCGGGCAGGACACCGCCCACGACGCGCCGACGCGCGCCGTGTCGTCGGACGAGGTGGGCCGCCTCTCGCACGGCGACCGGCCCTCCACCCCTGCCTACGAGCAGCCGGGTCAGCAGGAGCGGCAGGGCGGCGGTCCGGCCGACGCTGCGGGGCCCGGCGGCGCGCAGGGGTCCTCGCAGGGTTCGGGCTACCCGTCCTACGGCGACCGTTCGGACGCACCGACGCAGGCGATCTCCGGGCTGCCGATCTCGGGCGGTTCGTCGCCCGATGCCGGTGGGCCGGCGGACCTGCACGACCAGCCGACGACCACGACCCCCGCGGTCCGGCCGGACCAGCAGCAGGGTGACGCCCAGCAGGACAACCCGTGGATGCCGCGGCCGGGCAACCGCGAGCACGACGCCGGCCACAACACCGACGGCGACAACAACAGCAAGGGCGAGCGCTGACCGAAGCCCGCACCACACCGCGAGCCCCGCACCCGTTGCCGGTGCGGGGCTTGCTGTATGCCGTCGCCTTCGACCCGGCGGGCCGGCACGGCGTGATCGTGGGCGACGACGGGGTGCAGCTCGCAGGAACGCCCGAGGAGTTGGCCGCCGCCATGCAGCGGGCCGAGCAGGCTGCCGGAGAGCCGCCGCGCTGGGTCTGGTGGGACGCCGCGGGCGCCGTCTCACCAGTGGTGGCTGCCGGCGGATTCGTGCACCGTTGCTGGGATCTCGCCGAGGCGCACCGGCTGCTGGTCGGTGGTTTCGACGCTTCCCCCGACCGGGTGTGGGCGGTCGCGCACGGCCTCGACATCGAGGGCGTGCCGGCGCGACGGTCGGACGATCTCTTCGACGTCATCGACGACGACAGCGTCGCCGTCCGGGCCGACGGATATCTCAATCCGGTGTGTCTGCAACCGCATTGGCAGCGGGACAACCTCGTCGACTACGCCCGGCTGGCACTCACCGTCGCGCGAAAACAGCTGCGGTTGCTGGCCGCTCGCGAGCGCGGGCCGGCGACCGGCGCGAGCGAGTCGGGGGCTGCGCTCCTCTGCGTCGAGCTCACACGGCACGGGCTGCCGATCGACCGGTCCACGCTGGAGCGGCTGATCGGTGAGCACGCGGGTCCGCGGCCGACCGACGAAGGCCACGCGCGACGCATCCGCGCGGAGCGCGACCGTGCCGTGCTCGACCTGCTGCCCGGCAGGTCCACGATCGACCTGCGCAACCCGGCTCAGGTGCGAGACCTGTTGCGGTCGCTGGGAGTGCAGGTCGACGACACCCGCGCCTGGCATCTCGAGCCCTACCGGGACACCCACCCGGTGGTCGGCGCGCTGCTCGACTGGCGCAAGGACGAGCGGATCGCCACGACCTACGGCTGGCAGTGGCTGGACACGCACGTCGGCGCGGACGACCGGTTGCGCGGGCCGTGGACCGCATGCGACGGAGGCGCCGGCCGCATGACGGCCGGGGCCGGACTGCACAGCCTGCCCACTCCCCTGCGCCCCGGGGTTGCCGCGGCGGACGGCCACGTGCTGGTGCGGGCGGACCTCGGCCAGGTCGAACCGCGAGTGCTGGCAGTGGTTTCCGGTGATCCCGCCTTCGCCCGGGCCACCGCCGACGACGACCTCTACGCGACCGTCGCGCGGCAGCTCAACCTGGAGCGACCGGCGGCGAAGATCGCGGTGCTGGCGGCGATGTACGGGCAGACGTCCGGGCCGGCGGCCGAGGCGCTGCGCCGGATGGATCGCACCTACCCGCAGGCGATGGCCTATCTGCGCGCCGCCGCACAGCGCGGTGAGGCCGGCGAGCCGGTCACGACCTACGGCGGCCGGGTCGTGCCGGTGACCGAGGCCGACGAGCAGGTGCACCGGCGGGCGGTCGGCCGGTTCACCCGCAACGCCGTGGTGCAGGGCGCTGCTGCCGAGCTGTTCAAGGCGTGGGCGCTCACCGTGCGCGATGCGTTGCGGCCGTTGGGCGCCGAGGTGGTGCTCTGCCTGCACGACGAACTCCTGGTGCATGCACCGCAGGAGCGCGCCGACGCCGCGGCGGCTGCGGTGCGGGACGCCCTGCAGGCGGCCGCCCGTCGGTGGTCCGGCGGGGCGCCGGTGCGCTTCGTCGCCGACCTGCGCGTCGTCAACCGGTGGTCGGAGGCGAAGGACTGACGCCTCAGCGCAGGAAGTCGGGGCCCTCGTCCTCGGACGCGGCGTCGGCTTCCGGAGCGGTCTCCTCCGTGCCTTCCTCGGCGGTTTCCTCGGCCAAAAACTGCTCGAGCTCGGCGCCGATCTCGTCCGCGCTCGGCAGCTCCGCGAGCTCGGTGGCGAGCAGACTCTGCCGCTTCAGCCCCTCGGTGAAGGCGTCGTACTGCTCCTCCAGGCCGTGCACGACATCGCCCACCTCGTCGCTGTCGGCGACCTGCCGCTCGATCTCGGCGCGGTGCAGGCCGGCGAGTGCGGACAGCTCCGTCATCGGCAGGTCGAGTCCGGTGAGCCCGGTCACCGCGCGCAGCCCGGCAACGGCGGCGTCGCCGAAGTCCATCTGAGCCAGGTAGTGCGGCACGTGGACGGCGAATCCGACTGTGTCGATGCCGGATTCGCCGAGCCGCAGGTGCATCAGGGAGTCGAGCGACCCCGGGATCTGGATCATGCCGAAGGCGGCGTCGTTGCCGGGGATCAGCGACGGGTTGCTCGCGTGCTGGGTGATGCCGACCGGGCGCGTGTGCGGCACGCCCATCGGGATGCCCTGCACGCTCACCACCAGCTGGATGCCGAGACGGCGCACCAGCTGCCGGATGGCCTCGATGACCCGCTCCCACTGGTAGTCCGGCTCGGGCCCGGCCAGCAGGTAGAACGGGGTGCCCTCGGCGTCGACCATCCGGTAGAGCAGCATCGACGGGTCGTCGTAGTCGCTGAAGTGGTCGCGGTCGAAGGTCATCGCCGGCCGGCGGCCGCGGTAGTCCAGCAACTGGTCCACGTCGAACGACGCGACGACCGTGTGCTCCAGCGAGCCGAGCAGGTGCGCGGTGATCAGCTTCTGGGTGTTGCCGGCGTCGATCAGGCCACCCAGCGAGACCACCATCGTGTGCGCACCGAGCGCGCTGGCGTGGGTGTCGGTCTCGAGCTGGTAGAGCTCTCGTGGGTCTTGCACGGCATACTCCCTGAAAATCGGTGTCTTACCTTCGCCAACGCGGCGAGCTCGGCGGGGATTCCCGAGGGCCCTGCCGATGCGCCGGGGTGGCCCCGCGCCGCGCCGGTCAGCCGGCGTCCTCGACCAGGTCCATCGCCTTGAAGATCCGCTTGGGCGACACCGGCCGTGGGGTGCCGAGGCGCTGGGCGAAGAGGCTGACCCGCAGTTCCTCGATCTGCCAGCGCAGGTCCACCACGTCCGCATCGGTATGACGGGAGGCGGGCAGCCCGGCCAGCACCTTCTGGCGTTCGGCCTCGACCGCCGAGACCTCCTCGGCGCGTTGCCGGTCGCGGCCGAGGTCGGACGGCGCCTTGTCGATGCGTTCGAGCATCGCCCGCAGGTAGCGGTCGAGGTCGCGCAGCCGGGCGAGGCCGGTCCGGGCGACGAAGCCGGGACCGATGAGCGCGGCGTACTGCAGCTCGAGCTCGCGCTTCAGCTGCGCGACCGACGGTTGTGTGAGCCCGTCGAGGGCGAGCCGCACCCTGCGGGCGTCGTCGAGCGCGGGTGCCACCAGCTCGACCGCCTGCACCACGCGCGGCGCAAGCTGTTGCCGCACGACCCGGAGCGCCTCGTCGAACTGGTCCTGGTTGCGGACCGTGCCGCCGGGCAGGTCCCGGGCGACGATGTCGTCGACGGCCGCGGCGAGCACGTCGTCCATCAGGGCGGGCATGCTGCCGTGCGGATTGTTGCCCAGCGCGAGGCGTTGCGCGTTGGTGAACAACCCCTGGATGCGCTTCCAGGGCACGTCGACATTGAGCAGGATCAGCCGCCGGATGCCCGACCGCGTGACGTGGTCGCGCTCGGACTCGGTCGGCACCACCTGCAGCGCGACCGTGTCACCCTGATCGACCAGAGCCGGAAATCCCTGCACCGTGCGGCGGCCGCGACGCTGCTCGAAGGTAGCGGGCAGCTCACCGATCTCCCAGGTTTTCAAGCCTTTTCGTTCGATCGACGACGCGGCCTGGGACATCGCTCCGCGCACGCGGCCGGCGAGTTGCTCCTGCAGCGCGGCCAGGTCCTTGCCCTCGCCGAGCCGGCGGCCGCGGGTGTCCTCGACGCGGAAGGTCATCCGCAGGTGGTCCGGCACCCTGGCCCAGTCCCACTCGTCGGACGGCACCCGCACCCGCGTCTGTGCCTGCAGGGCGAGGGCGAGCTCCTCGGTGATGGGGCCGGCCTCAGGGTCGAGGTCGGGCAACACCCGGCGCGCGTGATCGGGCGCCGGCACGAAGTTGCGGCGGGTCGCCTTCGGCAGCGACTTGATGAGCGCGGTGACGAGCTCTTCGCGCACACCCGGCACCAGCCAGTCGAAGCCGGTGTCCTCGATCTGGTTGAGCTGCTCGATCGGCAGGTGAACGGTCACGCCGTCGGCGTCGGCACCCGGCTCGAACTGGTAGGTGAGCCGCAGCTTCAGCCCGCCCTGCCGCCACGTCTTCGGGTAGTCGCGGGCGTCGACCGCTTCGCTGTCCTCGCGGAGCAGCACGTCCTCGGTGAGCGTCAGCAGCTCCGGCCGCTCGCGCGACTCCTTCTTCCACCAGGTGTCGAAATGCGCTGCGGATACTACGGATGCGGGGATGCGCTGATCGTAGAAGTCGAAGAGCTCCTCGTCACCGACCAGCAGGTCGCGCCGGCGGGCGCGCGCCTCGAGGTCGGCGATGCGGGCGACGAGCTGCCGGTTGTCGCGGAAGAACGCATGCCGGGTCTCCCAGTCGCCTTCGACCAGTGCGCTGCGGATGAAGATCTCGCGCGCGGCTTCGGGGTCGACCTTGGCGTAGGAGACCGGTCGCCCGGCGACGAGCGGCACGCCATACAGGGTGACCCGCTCGGCCGCCATCGCGTTCCCCCGCTTGCGCGACCAATGTGGCTCTGCATATTGCCTTTTGACCACATGGCCGCCGAGTTGCTCGGCCCACACCGGGTCGATGCGCGCGTTGGTGCGTGCCCAGAGGCGGGTGGTCTCCACGAGTTCGGCGGCCATGACGAAGTCCGGCTGGCGCCGGAAGAGGGTCGAGCCGGGCTGGATCGAGAAGCGCGCTCCGCGAGCGCCCTGGTAGTCGCGCTTGTCGGGGTCGCGCAGCCCGATCTGGGACAGCAACCCGGCCAGGATCGCCTGGTGGATCGCGTCCTCGCCGGCCGGGTTGTCGCTGGCGGTCAGGCCCTGCTGCTTGGCCGCCTGCCGCAGCTGGGTGTGCAGATCCTGCCACTCGCGCACGCGGAGGTAGTGCAGGTATTCGCGCTTGCACATCCGGCGAAAAGCACTGCTGGACAGCGTCTTTCGCTGCTCCTTGAGATAGCGCCAGAGGTTGAGCAGGGTCAGGAAGTCACTGGTCTCGTGCTTGAAGCGGGCATGCGCCTGGTCGGCCTGCGCCTGCGCGTCGGCGGGCCGCTCCCGCGGGTCCTGGATCGACAGCGCCGCGACGATGACCAGCACCTCGCGCAGGGCGCCGTTCTCGGCAGCGGCGATCAGCATGCGCGCCAGACGCGGGTCGATCGGCAGCGCCGCCAGCGTCCGGCCGTATGGCGTGAGTCTCCGCCGCCCCTGCGCGCCTCGCTCCTCGATGGCTCCGAGCTCCTGCAACAGCCGCACGCCGTCGGTGATCTGGCGGGCGTCGGGTGCCTCGACGAACGGGAAGCGCGCGACGTCGCCGAGACCGAGCGAGGTCATCTGCAGGATCACCGACGCCAGCGACGTCCGCAGGATCTCCGGGTCGGTGAAGTCGGGGCGCGCGTCGAAGTCCTCCTCGGAGTAGAGGCGGATGCACACGCCGTCGGCGACGCGGCCGCACCGGCCGGTGCGCTGTCGTGCCGACGCCTTGGAGATCGGCTCGATCGGCAGCCGCTGCACCTTGGTGCGCTGGCTGTAGCGGGAGATGCGGGCGGTGCCGGTGTCCACGACGTAGCGGATGCCGGGCACGGTCAATGACGTCTCGGCAACGTTGGTGGCCAACACGATTCGGCGGTTGCCGGATCGGGAGAAGACCCGGTGCTGCTCCGCCGCGGACAGCCGCGCATAGAGCGGCAGGATCTCGGTCGACGGCAACTGCAGGGCGGTGAGCGCGTCGGCGGCATCGCGGATCTCCCGCTCACCGGAACAGAACACCAGGATGTCCTGCGGACCCCCTCCACCCCGCGTCTCGGTCCACAGCTCCGTCACCGCGTCGGTGATGCCGGTGACCTGGTCGACGTCGACCTCCTGGTCGCCGTCGGCGCGCACCAGCGGGCGATAGCGCACCTCGACCGGGTAGGTGCGTCCGGAGACCTCGATGACCGGCACCGGATGGTCCGGGGTCGCGAAGTGGTCGGCGAAACGCTGCGGGTCGATCGTCGCCGAGGTGATGATCACCTTCAGATCCGGCCGGCGCGGCAGAAGCTGCCGCAGGTAGCCGAGGATGAAGTCGATGTTGAGCGATCGCTCGTGCGCCTCGTCGATGATGATCGTGTCGTAACGACGCAGGTCGCGGTCGCGCTGGAGCTCGGCGAGCAGGATGCCGTCGGTCATCACCTTGACCAGCGTGTCCTTGCCGGCGTGCTCGGTGAAGCGCACCTGGTAGCCGATCGCCCCGCTGAGCGGCACGTCGAGCTCCTCGGCGATGCGCTCGGCGACCGAGCGCGCGGCGATGCGGCGCGGCTGGGTGTGACCGATCATCCCGTCGATGCCACGGCCGAGTTCGAGCAGGATCTTCGGCAGCTGGGTGGTCTTGCCCGAGCCGGTCTCACCGGCGATGACGACCACCTGGTGATCGCGTATGGCGTCGGCGATCTCCTCCCGGGCCGCGACGACGGGCAGGTCCGCGGGATAGCGGATCTCGGGCACCAGGCCGCGCCTGCGGTCGAGCCGGGCGGCGCGCTGCTCCGGTGTCTCCTGGCGAGTGCGGTCGGGTCGCCGGCGGCGGCCGCGGGAGCGGCGGGCGGGCGCGGTCGAGTCAGCTGAAGTCATGGGAACGTCTGTCATTGTCGCAAACGATCAACGTCCGTGTCGCCGGTGTTATTCGCCCGGCCGGCCGTCGTCGCCGGGTGCCCGTCAGGGGCGCGGCATCTCGTAGAAGCGCAGGCGCCCCAGCTGCGGGTTGATCACCAGGTTGCGCAGTTCCTCGGGCAGCCGGGACATCGACACGAGCAGTTTGCCGCTGGCCAGAGGGATCTCGGGATGCGCGAGCGGCTGGTAGGTGAGGATGCTGAGCCCCGCCTCGCTCTGTTTCGGCGCCACCGGGACGGTGGCGGCGAGCTTCCACGGCCCGACCGGGGTGGTCGCGCGCCACTGCCCGATCTTGTCGCCGAAGTCCCCGCCGACCTTGGACACCGCGACGTAGGTCGCGCCGAACCGGGACACGGTGAGCGACTGCGAGACGCCGTCGGCGCTCGGCACGACCGGCGTCGCCGATGCCGCGTCCGCGACCCAGGACCGGCCGTCCCAGTAGCGCCAGGTCGACCGCTTCCCGATCGTGTCGAAGGTGGTGCGGGCCACGAGCAGTGCGCGGCCGACCGCGCCGGTGCCGCCGGAGCGGGTGCCGTAGACGTAGAGATATCCGCCGTCGGCGAGCATCGCGGTGCCCCAGTTGACCTGCGACTGGTCGGGATTGTCCGGGGTCACGTCGAGAGTGTCGCCGAGCACCGGGGCGCCGCCGGGCCCGACGTCGAACCGGGCGACGCTGAGGCCGAGGTAGCTGAACTCGAGCAGGCCGTGCTTGGTGCCGCGCTGCACCCGCGAGCAGGCGACCAGCACCTGGTCGCCGGCTCCCTGCGGTCGGGCCACCGCCGACGACGGCCAGCACACGCTGCCCGTCGGGCTGTCCGGCATGATCGCGCCGTGCGACGGCGTGACGACCTGCGTGGTGCAGTTGCCGGACGTGATCAGCATCGAGTTGGCCACGAAGCGCGGTCGCTCCCCGACCCGCAGCGTGTCACCGAAGGTCCAGAGCACCCGCCCGTCGCTGAGCGGGACGGTCACGCCGACGTCGCCCGCCTGCCACAGCGGCCGGGTGAAGGTGTGCACCCATTCGTTCCAGCCCTGCACCGTGGTCGGACCCGCGGTCTTGGCTGTGCCGCAACGGGGTTGGAGGGTCACCGCGCCGATGGCGCCCGCGTCGGTGACCGGCCTCGGCGCCCTGCTCGCGCCCGGCCCGGCGCCGCTGGGTGCCGGCGAGCTGCCGCCCCAGCCGCGTTCGGAAAAGCTCGGCGGCGCCGATGCCACCTGCCCCGAGCAGGCCGCGACGCCGAGCAGCGCGGCCGCGACCACGGCCGCGCGAGTTGCCCGGAAGCGGAGCCTTCGCACGGTGCCCACCCTAGTGCGGCGCGGGCAAAGGTGCTGGACAGTCGCTTCGCGCCTGACCAGCACCTTTGCCCGTTGCGCACCTGTTCTATTTCTGACTCAGGGCACTAGGAGACGAGCGGCTCGCGTCATACGGCCTGCGCGAGTGCGGTGGCGAACAACTCCTCCGGGTCGACGTCGAGCCCGCGGCCGGTGAACCACCGGCCGACATTGGTGCAGTCGCGGTGCAGCAGCTCGAAACCGTGCGGGTTGCCGACCACGTCGACGGCCTGCGGCAGGTCGATGACCACCAGGCGATCACCCGCGACCAGCAGGTTGTATGCCGACAGGTCGCCGTGCACCAGACCCGCGGCGGCCAGCCTCACAACCGCCTCGGACAACTGAATCCACAATGATTGCAACAACTCCGGGGTCGGCCGGGCCGCTGCGAGACGCGGCGCCGGCGAGCCGTCGGGTGCGGTGACCAGCTCCATCAGCACCTCGGTGCCGTCGATCTGCACCGGATAGGGCACCGGCAGGCCGGCCTGATGCAGGCGGACCATCGCCTCCCACTCCGCGCGCGCCCACATCCCGGCGGCGACCGCCCGGCCGTGCGCGGTGCCCTTGGCGACCGCTCGCGCGTCGCGCCCTCCCTTGCGCGGCAGCTTGCGCCCCTCGGTGTAGGCGGCGTTGCGGTGGAACGTGCGGTGTCCGCTGTCGCGGTAGCGCTTGGCGGCCATCACGACACTGCGGTCGTCGAGGGGCGCCGACCGCTCCACGAGGAAGACGTCGGCCTCCTTGCCGGTCTTCAGGACTCCGAGCTCGGTGTCGACGGCGGCATCATCGGTGACGAGCCAGTCCGGCCAGGGCTCGGGACCACGGCACAGCGGCTCGCAGTCGCCCCAGGTGGACCAGCGCTGGCCGTCCGCCAGGTCGCCGATCTGCTGATAGGAGAAGGTGAATCGCGGGTCGATCCCGGCGTCGGGGTCAGCCTGGGAGGCGCCCTCGTGTGGTGTGTGCATGGGTGTTGCTCCGATCGGTGCACGGGTGAGCGGCGTGGGTCACGCCGATGACTTTCGTCATGTCACGCTCCTTCCGATCGGCCGGCGACGAGAGCGTCGCCGAGTGGGCCGCCGTCATCGTGCTCGCCGGGTATGCGCGCGAGCAACCGAATTTGTGCCGGGGCAAGGAAATGCCCGGGTACGACGAGCGATTCGTCATACCCGGGCTCCCCCGGTCGGTCAGCTCTTGGCGGCGCGGAAACCCTGCTCGAGGTCGGCGATGATGTCGTCGACGTGCTCGATGCCGACGGCCAGCCGCACCAGGCCCGGGGTCACGCCGGCCGCGAGCCGGTCCTCGTCGGGACCCTGCGAGTGGGTGGTGGACGCCGGGTGGATCGCGAGCGACCGCACGTCGCCGATGTTGGCGACGTGCGAGTGCAGGGTGAGTGCCTCGACGAACTTGCGGCCGGCGTCGACGCCACCGTCGATCTCGAACGACACCACGGCGCCCGAGCCGCGCGGGGTGTATTTCTGTGCCAGCTCGAAGTATTCGTTGTCCGGCAGCGACGCCCAGCGCACCGACTTCACCTGGTCCTGCTGCTGCAGCCACTCGGCGACCTTGCGGGCGTTGTCGATGTGCCGCTCGATGCGCAGGCTCAGGGTCTCGATGCCCTGGGCGAGCAGGAACGCGTTGAACGGCGAGATCGACGCGCCCAGGTCGCGCAGCAGCTGGACGCGCGCCTTGAGGATGAACGCCAGGTTGGCGCCGAGGTCACTGCCGACGCCGAGGTCACGGGCATAGACGAGACCGTGGTAGGACTCCTCCGGGGTGTTGAAGCCGGGGAACTTCTCCGGGTCCTTGCCGAAGTCGAAGTTGCCGCTGTCGACGATCACGCCGCCGATCGAAGTGCCATGTCCGCCAAGGTATTTGGTCGCCGAGTGGATCACGATGTCGGCGCCGTGCTCGATCGGCCGCAGGACGTACGGCGTGGCGACCGTGTTGTCGACGACCAGCGGGACGCCGTGGTCGTGCGCCAGCTTGGCCACGGTCTCGACGTCGAGGATCTCCTGCTTGGGGTTGGCGATCGTCTCGGCGAAGACCAGCTTGGTGTTCGGCCGGAAGGCCGCCTCCCAGCTCGCCGGGTCGGAGGTGTCCTCGACGAACGTCGTCTCGATGCCCAGCTTCGGCAACGTGTGCTTGAGCAGGTTGAACGTCCCGCCATACAGGCTCGGACTGGCGACGATGTGGTCACCGGCCTGCGCGATGTTGAGGAAGGCGAGCGTCTCGGCGGCCTGACCCGACGCCACGAGGAGCGCCCCGACGCCACCCTCGAGGCTGGCGATCCGCTGCTCGACGACGTCGGTCGTCGGGTTCATCAGCCGGGTGTAGATGTTGCCGAATTCCTTGAGCCCGAACAGATTTGCCGCGTGCTCGGTGTCGTTGAAGACGTAGGACGTGGTCTGGTAGATCGGCAACGCCCGCGCACCGGTCGCCGCGTCGGCGGTCTGGCCCGCGTGGATCTGCCGGGTCTCGAAGGACCAGTTGGGGGTGTCGTCGCTCATGGGACGCCTTTCGTGCTCGTTCGCCGAGCAGCGAGGTCACCCGCGCCCGACGGCGGACCCACGGTCGTGATGTCCGCGCTTGCCGGCGGCGATCGGCACCGCCGGCCAGGTCCTCACCCGGGGCACCCCACCGCGACAGGAGGGTTGCCGGCCAGCGAGCCGGGGCTTGGCGCTGGCACTCATGACCTGCGCGCGACATTATCGCGACATGCGCACCATGTCATAACCATCTCTTATTTCGGACGGGCCACCGGGTCCGTGCCGCCGAGCATCATCTGCCCGGCGGGATCGGGGCCGTAGCGACCGTCGAACTCCTCGAACGCCGCCTCCACCTCCTCGTGGACGCGCCGGACCAGGGTGCCGAACTCGCGGTGGGTGACGATGAGGAACTGCCCCTGCCGCATCGCGTCGACGACCTGCTCCCCCACCAGATCCGGGTCGGCGCCGTGCGCGATCACCCCGTCGTTGGCCTCGACCGCCTCCTCGTCGACCTCGGTCCCGAGGAGTGCCGCCTCGGCCTGCGCGGCGTTGCGGTTGATGGCGGTGGCGACGGTGCCGGGCGCGAGGAGCGACACCGTGATGTCGCTCCCGCGCAACTCGTCACGCAACGCCATGGAGAAGCCGACGCTGGCAAACTTCGAGGAGACGTAGGCGCCCACATTGACCATCGGCAGCAGCCCGGCGACCGACGCGGTGTTGAGGATGTGCGCGGCGCCGCCGCGCTCGGTGAACCGCGGCAGGAACGTCGACACCCCGAGGAACTGCCCCTCGACGTTGACCGCGAACACCCAGCGCCACGACTTCAGCGGAGTCTGCTCGATGGCGCCGCCGCCGTTGACCCCCGCATTGTTGATGAGGATCGAGATCGGCCCGACCGCCTGTTCGGCGGCGTCAGCGGCGGCCGTCCAGCCGTCGGCATCGCTGACGTCGAGCTCGACCGCGGTGACCGTGCCGCCCGACGCGGTCAGCTCACGCTCGACCGCCGCCAGGCGCTCCGCGTCGACGTCGGCGAGCGCCACCTTCGCCCCCTGTGCCACCAGTGCGCGAGCGATGCCGAGACCGATGCCCGACGCCGCTCCGGTGACGAATGCCGCTTCTCCTGCAGGCCATGTCATGTGTCCACTCCGCTCCTGATCGAGGTTGGTGGGACCAGGTTGGCGCGGCGGATCAGCGGCCGACACCGCCGAACGCGGCGGATCCGCGCGTGTCAGTCCGCCGGATGCGCGTCGCGGAAGTTGTTGAGCCGCAAGAGCATTGCCGCAGCGGCAAAGCGGATCTTGCCGATCGCGGTGCGCGGGTCATAACCCAGCGACCGGGTCAAAGCCTCGTGGCGGGCCTGCAGCGTCGAGTGATGTATGCCGAGGGTCGTCGCCGCGCGGCGCAGGCTGTCCGCTTCGACCAGCGTCCGGAGGATCTGCAGCGATCGCGGGTCGAGGCGGGCGAGCGCGGTCACGTCCGGGTGCGGCGCCTCGGGGTCGTGGGCCTGGGCGAGGGTCAGCATCGCGCCGAGGTCGGTCGCGTCGACCACCGGATCGGCGGCATCGGCGAGGCCCAGGGCAACCACGGCTCCGGCCCAGGACTCCGGCGCGTGGTCGGCGCGCGCCCAGGGGCCGAGGCCCGCGGGCTCCACGGTCGCCGGGGAGTCGGCGATCTGCAGCGTCGCCCGGATCAACCCGTAGCGTGTCGGCACGACGGCCGAATACCCGGTGGGTGCTTGGGTTTCCGGCCGGGTCGCGATGAGGCGCATCCACGACGACGGGGTGAGTCGCAGCGGTGCGAGAGCGGTGGAGCGCTCGTCGGCAGAGCGGTCGGCGTCGATGACCGTCTCCAGGTGGGCGACCGGGCGATGCCGGGCTTCCACCAGGTCGACCGACACGGCGAGCCGTTCGACGATCATCGCGTCGTTGGCGTGCGGCGCGCCGTGCCGCTCCAGCCACACCGATCCGACCGAGGTGGCCTGCTGCGTCGAGTGCTCTGCTTCCGGGCCGATGTCACGGCCGTCGGGTCCGCGGCGGGTGACCCGGCCGTGGCGTTCGGCGCCGGCGACGACCCCCGACAGGGCTGCCGCTCCGCGCAACAACCCGTCCACACCGACGCCCGCCGCGGCGAGCGCGTCGAAGTAGGAGACCACCTTGAGCGTCTCGCTCGCGTCGGGGTCCAGAGCGGTCAGTCGGCCGACGAGTTCCTGCACGGGACCTCCCATGAGTCGACTGCCAGCCTATCGCGGACGTGTCGGCTCAGTGGGCGAAAAGCCGCGCCACCCAAGCATTTCGGGCGGCCGTTGCGGCCTGGGCGATCGCGGTGTGCGGCGCGAGCATGTCGAAGCCGTGGAAGCCGCCCGGCCAGACGTGCAGCTCCGCCTGGCTGCCGTCGCGCCAGAGCCCGGTGGCGTAGGCGACATCCTCGTCGCGGAACACCTCGGCCGATCCGCAGTCGATGAACGCGGGCGGGAGGCCGCCGAGATCGGTCGCCCGGGCAGGTGCTGCGTAGATCGACACGTCGTCGGTGCCGCGGCGCTCACCGAGCAGCGCGGTCCACCCGGTGCGGTTGCTCTCGCGCACCCAGGTGCCGGCGTCGTCGTATTGCACGGTCGAGGCGGTGTCGTCCCGGTCGTCGAGCATCGGGCAGATGAGGAGTTGTCCCGCGAGGGCCGGACCTTTGCGGTCGCGCGCGAGCAGTGCTGTGCCTGCTGCCAATCCGCCCCCGGCGCTGGCACCGGCGACGATCAGCCTGCCGGGGTCGATGCCGAGTTCGGCCGCGTGATCCGCGGTCCACAGCAGGCCGGCGTAACAGTCCTCCACCGGATAGGGGTCCGGGTGCTCCGGCGCGAGGCGATATTCGACGGTCACCGCGACCGCGTCGTGCTCGACGATCCACGGCACGACCTGGTCGACGCCCACCATGCGGTCGCCGGCGATCATCCCGCCACCGTGCAGGTGATAGATGCCCGGCCCGGCGTGGCTGTGGTCGGAGCGGGCGAGCACCGTGGCCTGCAGGGATGCCCCGTCATACCCCTCGATGGTGAGCTCGCGCCGGGTGACGCCGGCGGCTTCGAGATCTGCGCCGGTCGCGTCGATCGGCAGGGTGGCGGCCCGGAGGGCAGGGATCATGTCGAGGGTGACGGTGGGCACCTGCTCGCTCACGGTGGCGAGGACGGCGTCGAGCTCGGGGTCGAACGCCGGGCGGGCGGGGCGGGACATGGCGTCTCCTGTCGTTTTGTCGGCGTGTTGTTCGTCGGATCTGCTCAGGGGGTGACCGCGGCGCTGCGCGGGTCGATGAGGATCTTGGCGTGCTTCTCGGGGTTGCCGAGCGCGTCGAATGCCGTTGCCACTCCGCCCAATCCGACAGTGCCGGTGACGACGGGCGCGGGATCGACCGTGCCGTCGGCGAGCATGTGGAGGGTGTCGCGGTATTCGCCGGGCGTGTAGCCGGTCGAGAAGAGGACGTCGGCCTCCTTGATGATGCCCATCATCGGCTGGAAGGTGTCGGGTTCGAGGCAGCCTCCGGCGACGATCAGCTTGGTCATCATGGGTGCGTCCGCGAGGATGCTCTGGATCATGCCGGGGACCCCGACACACTCGAAGACGACCGGCCCGGAGGGTCCGGCGCCGATCGCGTGCATTGCCCGAAAGGCAAGCCACCACGGCAGATTCGGCACCTTGCGCAGCTTCTCCATGGTGTCGAAGCCGAGGTTCAGGTATGCCGGGACGCTCCCCAGCTTCGGTGGCTCCGGAGCCGCCCCGAAGGGGTCCTGCACGCGCGGGTCGACGACCACGTCGGCGCCGCACTGCGTCGCGAGCTGCCGCCGGCGCGGCGAGAAGTCCGAGGCGATCACCGTGCGGACGCCCGCTGCCTTCAACGTCGCGATGACCGCCAATCCGACCGGGCCGCAACCGATCACGTAGGCGACCTGCTTCTTGCCGATCCTGCTGCGCTGCACTGCGTGCCAGCCGACGGCGGTCGGCTCGGTGAGCACCGCGTGTTCGGCCGGCAGGCCGTCCGGCACCGGGAAGGTCATCGACTCCTGCACGACGATCTGGTCGGCATACGCACCCGACGCGTGGGTCGATGAACCGGTCAGCTGCGGTGTCCGGCCGTTGCGGATCATCGGCATCGCCACCACGAGAGAGCCCTTGTCCCAGCGCTTTTCGGTGCCGGGACCGTAGTCGGCAACCTCGCCGCAGATCTCGTGGCCGAAGATGACCTCGTCGTCATACCGCGCCGCGTCGGGGTAGCCGACGCCGGCGGCCAGGTCGGCCAGGTTGTCGGCGTGCACCCGCAGGTGCAGGTCTGAGCCGCAGATGCCGGCACGTGCGACGTTGAGCAGCACCTGGCCGGGCCCGGGTCGCGGCGCCGGGACCTCCCGCACGCTGAGCTCTCCGCGGTGGCAGACGACGGCGTTCATGGTGACCTGAGACATGTGGCTCCTTGGTGACTCGGGTGGTGATGTCTCCACCCTCGATCACGTCGCCGTATGACGGGACCGCCGTTCGCGGCGGATCCGGGCCGATCGACCCGCCGTTCGGGCGCGCGATAATCGCCCTCCATGAAGGTGGAGAGCGTGGGCCACGCGCCCGACCCGGCAACCGTGCGCGCACTCACCCGGTTGGTCGGCGACCTGGTGAGCGCGGATGCGGCCCTGGGCTGGACGTCGCCGCCCGCGCAGGACGAGATCGAAGCGCTGCTCGCCGAACTCGCCGGACTAGCGCCGGACGACGCGTACCTTCTGCTTGCGCGGGTCGACGGCGAGGTGGCCGGCTTCGGCTATTGGCGGCGCTACTCACGGCCTACCCACCGGCCTCACGCCGACCTCGAAAAGCTCGCTGTGGCAGCCGAGTTCAGCGGCCGCGGAGTCGGGCGCCTGCTGTTGCGCGCTCTCATCGAGCGGGCGCGTGCCGCGGGCATCGAGCAGCTGACGCTCGACTTCCGGGGTGACAATGCCGCGGCCGAACGGCTCTACCTGTCCGCCGGGTTCCGGGAGTACGGCCGGCTACCCGACTTCGTCGCGCCCGACGCCGGGCGGCGGTTGGACAAGGTGTTCCACGTGCTCGACCTGCGTCACCTGAAATGACGCGAACGGTCACTTCCAGCCACCGACCGACCGCACCGCCCACGACGAGTGACGCGAACGGTCACTTCCAGCCACCGACCGACCGCACCGCCAACGACGAGCGACCCGAATGGTCACTTCCGACGCCTTGCGAGCGCGCGCTCAGAGCAACTGCGCGAGGCTGTAGATGAGCAGCCCGACCAAGCCGCCCACCACGGTGCCGTTGATGCGGATGAACTGCAGGTCGCGGCCGACGTGCAGCTCGATGCGCTTGGACGCCTCGTCGCCGTCCCAGCGGTCGATCGTCTGGGAGATGACCGTCGAGATCTCGTGACCGTAGGTCGTCACCACGTGCCCGGCGACCTGGCCGAGCCGCCGGTCGAGGGACGCGCGCAGTGCGTCGTCGGTGGTGATGCGCGTGCCGAGGTCGACGAGGGCTCGCGCCATACGCTCCCGGAGCTCGCCGTGCTCGTCCTGCAACGCCTCGACGAGCACGCGCTTGACCGACCCCCACATCCCGACCAGCGAGGTGCCGACCGACGGGTGGGCGAGGGCCTGCTCCTTGAGCTGCTCGGTCTGAGCCATCGTGGCCGGGTCGTGCTGCAGCTTGTCGGCGAGCTCGGCGAGCAGCTTGTCGACCGCCTTGCGCATCTGGTGGTCGGGGTTGTCCCGCACGTCGGCGAGCCAGCGCACCAGCTCCAGATGGAGCCGGGCGGTGACGGTCTCGTCCAGCCAGCGCGGCGACCACCAGGGCGCGCGGGCACCGATGATCGAGGACACGGTCTCCTCGTTGTCCCGCACCCAGTCGTGCAGTTCGCGCACGACCAGGTCGACCAGCTGGCGGTGGGAGTCGTCGCGCACGACCCCCTCGAGCAGCGTGCCCATCAGCGGCGCGATGGGCTCCTTTGCCAGGCGGGGCAACACGATGCGGTGCAGGAGGTCACCGACCTCCTCGTCACTGATCGACGACACCCCGCGCGCGAGCGCCGGCGCCGACTCGGACACCACGCGCTGCGCGTTGGCCGGCTGCTGCAACCACCGGCCCACGCGCAGCGGCACCTGCGCGGTCGCCAGCCGCTGCTGCACGTTGTCGGCGGTGAGGAAGTTGTCGGTGACGAAGTCCTCGAGGCTGCGGCCGATGGAGTCCTTGCGCTCGGGGATGATCGCGGTGTGCGGCACCTTGAGCCCGAGCGGGTGCCGGAAGAGCGCGGTGACCGCGAACCAGTCGGCGACCGCACCCACCATCGCCGCCTCGGCGGCGGCGTTGACATAACCCCACACTCCCCCGTGCCCGTGGGTGAGCACGAAGATGACGGCGGCGACGAGCAACAGCGACGTGGCCACCAGGCGCATTCTGCGCAGGCCACGCCGCCGTTCCTCGTCGGCGACGCCGAGCACCGGACCGAGGCTCATCGATCACCCGGCACGGTGCAGGTCGGCAGGGCTCGGGTCAGCCCGTCCATGCCACCGCGGCGTCCTTCGAGCCGTACTTCGGCGGGTAGAGCAGCGTGTACTTCTTGTAGTCCTGACCCTTCGGCACCTGGTAAACGAGCGTGCCGGTGTAGGTCTTGGTCGTGGTGTCGACCGTGGCGTCGTCGAAGCGCTGCTGCTTGGGCACGGCATCGCCGAGGATGTCGGAGTCGCAGACGTTGCCGGCCGCATCGAGCAGGGTGAACGACGAGTCGTTGACGTCCGAGCTGTCACCGGACTTGTAGGTGACCGTCACCGTGATCAGCAGGTTGGTCTGACCCTCGTCGGGGCCGAAGATGTCCTTGGGGTCGCCGTCCTTGGTGGTCGGCGCCTGCGGCACGAAGGTGACGGTGCCGCCATACTCCTGCGTCACGTCCAGCGGCTTGCCCCACGCCGCCTTCTTGGTGCTGGGCGCCACCGCGGCCGGCGTGCGGAACGACGTGTCCGCGGCGCACACCTTGGACTTGTCCGCCGACGACGACGGCGTCGCGCTCTCGGTCGGCACCCCGCTGTCGGTGGCGCTCTGCGTGGGCACCTCCCCGCCGGCGGTGCTGCTCGGCGCGTCCGGCGCCGCGCTCGACGTCTGCACCGCGGTCGACGGCGGTGCCTGCACCGACGGTGCCCCCTCGTTGTTGCACCCGGCGACGGCGGTCGCGACGAGGATCGCCGGAGCGACCCCGAACGCGAACTTTCGGGTGAGTGTCTTGCTCATGTCAGTCCTTCTGCCATGCGAACCCGCGCAGCGGGCTCGACCCCTCGAAATTCATTGCGCGTACGACGTGTCACCGCGCGAGCGTGCTCAGGCTACGCGAACGGTCCAGATCTCCTGCTCGCCCGCGGGGCGTTCGGCCTTGGCGAACTCCCGCGAGCCCTCGCCGACGGGGATGCCCTGATGTGCCGCGGCCTGGCCGATCGCCGTGGCGATGCGGTCCCAGACGGCGGCGCCCTGCGGGAACCCCATCTCCCAGGTCATCGCCTCCACCCCGACCACCGTGCGGTCCGGCAGCAGCTGGGCGCGCACGAGCGGGTAGGAGCCGTCGATCTGGATCACGAGCGCACCCTGCTCGGGCCGCACGTCGGTGACACGGGCGTCCGACGTCGCGACATGCGCGATGAGTTCCCCGGCGCGCTGGGGGTCGGCGCCGAGCGTCAGCGTGCGGCCCATCATCGACAGGTGCTTGGTCGCCGGGCCGGCCGTCAGCGCCCGGCCGAAGTTGCCCTCGACGGCCCGGTCCCGCACCTGGCGGTGGGCGTTGCTCACCTTGGACTTCACGAAGTACCAGACGAACGACGCCAGGATCACCAGTACGACGAAGAAGACGATCTTTCCCACGCGTTCAGTATGCCGAGTGCCGCGCGCTGCCCGGACCGGCCGCGCCGATCGGCGGGCGGGAGCAGTCAGCGGGCGCGCGCCACCGGGCGGCGGTAGGACACGACGCGCACCAGCTCGGCCAGCGTGTCGAGCTGACCGGCGAGCCGAGCGGCGGGCACGTTGAGCCGCAGCGGCACACAGAGCAGCCGGGTGCCGATGCTGCGCACGACGACCTCGGGCGCCGGCGGCTGGTCGGCCTGGGCGTAGATGAGTAGCCCGGCCTCGAGCCCGAGCGCCGAGGCGTAGGTGAGCAACGGGTAGAAGTCGGACTGCCCGCTGCTGCCGGAGGCGAGGTGATAGCTGACGTCGCCGACCAGCACCGCCTGCCGGTCCCGCCGGAGCAACAGGTCGGGGGTGAAGTGCCACTGCTCCTGCTCGTCGAGGGCGTGCTGCGGCCGCTCGTCGAGGCTGATCTCGGGCCAGAGGCGGTCGCTCAGCTCGAGCGTGACCCACCGCCGGAAGAGGTCGTCCATGTCGACCAGGAAGGCGTGTGCCGACTGCTGCCCCTCCAGGTGCCGGATCGTGATGCCTGCCAACGCTTTTCGGGCGAGGTCGAGGGCGGGCACGTAGTGCTCGTTGAGGCGGGTCACGAGGATGTCGCGGTCGTGTTCGGACGGGTCGGTGACGGTGACCCCCTCGAAGCGTTGCGCGAGCCGCAGGCCGTCGCGGCGCACCAGCGGGGGCAGGTCCGGCCAGGTGAGGATCTGCCGCACGGCGCACAGCAGCAGGCGGTTCTCCGGGATGTCGGGGGTGAACTCGTCATACCGGCACGGCGGCGTGGCGACCGCCCACGGCCGGCTCGCCAGGTGCTCCACCAGCAGCCGCCCCCGTATGACGTGACTGTCCTCCTCGAGGGCAACGTAGCCGTGCAGCAGCCCGCGCCGGGTCACCGTGTCGATGGCCCGCAGGAGGAAGGCGGCGACGCCGTCGACCACCTCGGTGTCGGCGCTCCAGCCGACCTGGTCGGCACTCCACGCCTCGCCCGGGAGCCCGGCGGAGAACATCGCGAAGAGGTTCTCCATCGGAGCGCTGGGCTGCACCCGGATCGTGCAGCCGGGCACGGACAGCGCGCCGACCCAGGAGCCGGTGCGCAGCACGACCCGGTCGGGGTCGGCCGTCGCCTGGATGTCGATCTTGCCCGCCGCCGTCTCCAGCAGCGCGGCGCGTGCGCTGCGGTCCATGCGCACCGGTGCGCTCTCGCTGTGCTCGCGGAGGCGCAGGTCCACTGCCGTCATACTCAAACGCTCAGGTCGCGGCCGGCGGCGGCTGCTCGCCCTCGGCGGCGCGGGCGTCGGGGCCGTGCCGCTCCAGCACGCTCTGCCAGGTGAAGGTGCGCAGCACGTCCTCGCGGCCGTAGAACTGATCCTCGATGAACGGGTAGACGCTGTAGGTCCAGATGCGGGCCAGGGCGGCGTCGGTGAGGCCCTCCACCATGAAGTGGCTGTGGCCGATCTGCAGGTGCGGGCCGCGCAGCGCCCGGCGCAGCTCGTCGTTGACGGCGTCGACCACCCCGGCCACCCAGACCGGTCCGTCGTGCGCCGCGAGCCAGCGGCGCAGCAGGCCCTCCATCGGTCCCTCGTGCGGCATGAACGGCACGAAGTGGAAGCGCCGCCGCAGCGCCGCGTCGACCAGCGCGATCGACCGGTCGGCGGTGTTCATGGTGCCGATGAAGTAGAGGTTGGGCGGCAGTTCGAAGCCCTCGTCGGGCCGGTATGACGTCATCACCGACTGCGACCGGTATTCGAGCAGGTAGAGCAGTTCGCCGAAGACCCGCGGCAGGTTTGCCCGGTTGATCTCGTCGATCAGCATGATGTGCGGCGTCGTCGGGTCGGCCTCCGCCGCCTCGGCGAGCATCGCGAGCGGGCCCTTGCGCAACTCGTAGACCATCTGGCCGTCGGCGTCCAACCGCGGCCGGAAGCCTTCGAAGAAGTCCTCGTAGGACGTCGACGGGTGGAACTGCACGACGTGCCGCTTGGTGGAGTCCGGTTGCAGCGCAGCGGCGAGCCGCTGGGCGAGGTAAGTCTTGCCGGTGCCGGGCGGCCCGTAGAAGATGACCTGCTTCTTGTCCTCGAGCAGCCCGTGCACCTCGCGCAGGAAGTCCTCGTCGACGAGCAGTTCGGCGGCGGCCTCGGCGATGAGGTCGCGCTCGGGGTCGGCGACCGACTCGCCCTTGTGCAGCATCCAGAGGGCGAACTGCACCTGACCCCAAGGGTCCCCGGGCAGCAGGGGTTCGAGCCGGGCCCGCAGCCGGTCGTTGACGGTCACGTGCAGCCGCGCCCGGTTGGGCATGTCGATCGGCGGCAGCTCGACGCCGATGGCGCGGGCGACGGCGACCTTGCCGGCCGCGCCGCCGAGCGGGTAGATCGGCAGGTAGCGGCCGGGGTGGGCGATCGCCATCAGCTTCATCACGACGGCCTCGCCGAGCCCGGGCGCCGGCATGCCGTCGCCGAGGATGTGCTCGATGCGGGCGATGTCGTCACCCTCGCCCCAGAGCAGTTCCTTCAGCGCCCGGGCGAAGGCGTCGAGACCGGCCGCGTCCATCGTGGCGAGGCTCGCCTGCAGCACCGAGTGGGTGCCGGGGTGGCCGTAGGCGCGGCCGGTGAGCAGCCGCCGGAACGCCGCGAGGTCGAAGGCGTCCAGCCCGGCGGGCTCGAGCGCCTGGGCGAGCGCACGCCGCTGCTCCTCGTGCCAGGCGTCGCGACTGTTGGGGTAGGGGCGTTCGGCCACGAAGCGCTCGACCTGGGCGAGCAGGTCGAGGTCGACCGGCCCGGTCGGCGTGGGTTCCTTGCCCGACATGACCTCGACGAGAGGCGCCAGCCGCCGGACGGTGTCGACGATGTCGGCCTCGAAGTCGGCCCGGCCGAGAGCCTCGGGGTGCGGCCACCAGCGGCCGACATACACCTCCCCGCCCGGATACTCGTCCCCCACGGCCTCGACCCGGTCGGCGCTCTCCGGTTGGCGCAGGTGGAAGAAATGCATGCCCTCGGGCAGGCGGGGCTCGACCGCACGCCCGATCTCCTCGTGCCGGTCGACCGAGCCCGGCCCGTCCCAGCCCGAGTGGAGTCCGACCGCAACGCCGGACCGAGTGATCCACAGCCGGAACCCGGGCGCCCCGGTGCCGCCGGGCAGGGTCCAGGTCGCGTGCGCGTCGACGCGGTATGGCGCGTCCTTGCTCTGCCCGACGCGGGTCTGCAGGTTGGTCTCGTGCAGGCGCAGCCCGGTCGCGTGCTGCAGCGGATGGTGCAGGGAGCGCACCGCGAGCGTCGCGACCCCGCGCAGCTGCAGCGCGAGGCCGGCGGCGCGCGCCTCGGCGTCGGCGGTCGGGTAGCCGATCACCGGCTTGTGGTCGACGATCAGGTCGGCGGCCTCGTCGCAGATGTCCGGCAGGGCGGTGCCGAGGCCGATGAACGTCTGCTTGCCGCCGAGGTAGCCGACGAGTCGTTCGGCGAGCCGGGGATCGTCCGGCTCGAAGCTGCGACACAGGTCGGCGAAGGCGAGGTAGCGCTCGGAGTGGCTGAGGTGCCGGCCCATCCAGCCGAGGGTCTGGAACGGCTCGGAGCCGCTCGGCCAGAGGGTAGGCCAGTCGGCCTGCTCGTCGGTCGACCAGAAGATCGAGAGGAGGGTCGGCACCCGCGAGGTGTCGAGCCTGCCCTCGACGAACTCCTCGAGCGCCCGGATCCGGGTGCTCGCCTCCTCGTCGTCCCGGGGTGTCTGGGTCGTGTCGACCAGCAGGTCGGCGAGGTCGCGCTCGTAACCGGCGGCGCTGCCGCGCAGCTGCCCGAGCCAGGTCGGCATGGACGCCGCCTGCGCGGCGAACGGGCCGGGCCGCCGCGACCACACCGAGAAACCCTCGACGAACGGGTGCAGATCGCGGGAGTGCGCGAGCTCGGCCAGCAGGTCACGGGCCTCGGCGACCCGCTCCGGCCGCAGGGCGTCCAACTCCTGCCAGCTGCTCTGCGCCGCCGGGTCGTTGTTGGCGGCGACCTTGATCAGCTCGTAGGTCGAACGCCACCTGCGCAGGTCGCGCTGGCGCCCCGGGCTCGGGGTCGGCGTCACCGGGGTGCGTTTCACCTCGAAACCGAGGGCGATCAGGTGCTCGGTGACCTCGTCGGGAGCGGGCAGCGACACCGGAGTCAGCGGGCCGAACTCGGGGCGGGCGAAACCGTGCGCGGCCGCGGCGATGGCGGGAGCGTCGTACACCACGCCGTCGTGCAGCAGGACGTGTTCGACATCGGGCCGGAAGCCGTAGGCATCCAGGAAGGAATCACGTCCCTGCGCCTGGCATTCCTGCACGGCGGCAAGAACGTCGTCGCGGGTGATGTCGGACAGGGCCACGGTGTTGTCGCTCCGGGTGTGTGAGGGGGCGGATCGGCGAACCGCTGGCAAGGTTACGGGACCGCAGGCTATCAACGTCTCACCGATTCTTGACAGTTGTCTGCCTTCGGCGCGTCCCCCCGGTTTGGCACGATGCACCGGTGACTGGTGGGCCGCGGGACACGGATCCCAATTTCGCCGGGACGTTCCGGCCTGACCTCGACACCGCAGTCGGCCGGGTCATGGTGCGCATCTGCATCGGCACCGACTCCCGCGCGGCACTGGTCGAGCGGATGCGCTGGGAGATCGGCCAGGACGCCGAGTTGCGGGCGGCCGGCCTCACCGACGCGGTGGTGCCGGACGTCATCGACCGGCTGATCGACGAACACAACACGCATGTCACCGAGCCGAGCCCGTCGGCGGTCGGGCTCATCACCGGCCTCGACCGGCTCACCGAGGACGGCATCGTCTTCGGCTTCGGTGAGGGGTATGGCGTACACGACTCGCTCGACGGGGTGATCCGCGCGGCGCAGACGTTGCTCGACGACGGCCACCCGGTCGACGGCTACTGCTTCAGCACCGTCGCCGACGTGGAACGGATGATCTTCGAGCAGCGCCTCTATGTCGGGTTCGGTGTCTTCAACGAGCACGGCGAGGGATCGACCGCGATCGGCGAGCGCATCGCCGGGACGTTCCGCGCGCAGGGCCTGCAGGTCCGGTGGCCGGGCACCAGCGACCACCGGATCCAGGTCCTCGGCGCCTACGCCATCCCGTACGTCGACCTGCCGCAGTGACGCTGCAGGACCGCACCACCCGAACCACCCGAACCACCCCCGACTGACCGCGCTCCCGGCAAACTCACAGCAGCCTTTCACTACACCTGTTGTGTGATCTGACGTACAGTGCTCGTGGCAGTCACGTCCCGTGCCTCCACAGAGCGGAGCATCCCCAAAATGCCTACTGCAGTGGCCAATTGGCCTCAGGTCGACTTCCCGCACCCACCCGGCCGCCGGCCGTTCGCCGGTGATCTGCCGACGATGCTGCGCGGGTCGCACGGCAGGCCGGTGCAACACGCGATGGAGGTCTCGGCCGGTCTCGGCCCGATCTTCGAGGTGCGCATCTTCGGTCAGAAGCTGGTCTTCGTGCGCGATGCCGTGCTGGCCGCGGAGTTGTGCGACGAGCGCCGGTTCGAGAAGAAGCTCGCCCCGGGGGTGCGGGCGCTGCGGTCGATCGCGGGCGACGGACTGTTCACCGCCTACTCCGACGAACCCAACTGGCGCCTCGCCCACGACCTGTTGCGGCCGGCGTTCACCCGGCAGGCCATGCAGCGCTACCACGGCACGATGACCTCCGTCGCCGACGAACTCATCGGCTCCTGGGACGCGTCGCCGGCGAGCATGGACGTGTCCTCGAGCCTGACGAAAATGACTCTGGAGACGATCGGGCGCACCTCCTTCAGCAAGGACTTCGGTTCGTTCACCCGCCCACAGGTCGACCCGTTCGTCGACGCGATGGTCGCGGCGCTGCGCCGCGGTCAGCGTCGCGGGACGCTCGGGCCGGTGCCCGGGTCGAAGCTGCTGCTGCGCCGCGGCCAGAAGGCGTATGCCGAGAAGCAGGCCTACCTCGACGAGGTCGTCGACGGGATCATCCAGCAGCGAGTCGCCTCCGGTGACGACGCGCAGGACGACCTGCTCGGCCTGATGCTGCACGCCTCCCACCAGGAGACCGGGGAGAAGCTCGACCTGGTCAACATCCGTCATCAGATCCTGACCTTCCTGGTCGCCGGCCACGAAACCACCTCCGGCGCCTTGTCATTCGCGATGTACTACCTCGCGACCAACCCCGAGGTGCGCGCACGGGCTGCCGCGGAGACCGACGAGATCCTCGGCGCCGACCCCGACGCCACGCCGACGTTCGAACAGGTCGCGAAATTCCGCTATCTGCGGCGCGTGCTGGACGAGAGCCTGCGACTCTGGCCGACCGCACCGGGTTTCGCGCGCGGGCCACGGGCCGACACCGTCATCGGCGACCGCTACCGGATGCGCTCGACCGACTGGTGCATCGTGATGGCGACCGCCGCGCACCGCGACCCCCAGGTGTGGGGCGCCGATCCCGAGCGGTTCGACCCCGACCGGTTCCTGCCGGAGAACGTCCGGAAGCGGCCCGCGCACACCTACTTCCCCTTCGGCACCGGCGAACGCGCCTGCATCGGAAGGCAGTTCGCGCTCCACGAGGCGATCCTGGTGCTTGCGCGGATCTGTCATCGCTACGACTTCGTGGCCGACCCGGCATACGACCTGAAGATCTCCGAGCGGCTGACGCTCATGCCCGAGGAGTTCATGCTCGACTTCACGCGGCGCGTGCCCGAGACCAGCGCGACCAGCGCATCGGCGTCGAACCGGGACGCATCGATGCGCACGGAGACCGCTTCCCCGGGGCCGACCAGCCAGAACGCCTCGTCGTGCCCGACCCATGCGGTCCACTGACCCACTCGCTGCAATCGGTAGACCGCCTCGGGTGCCGGCCGCTCCTGGTAGGCCACGAACCAGTCGCGTAGCGCGTAGTCGTCGGTGAGCACCGCCCCGCGCATCACCTCCGCCACCAGGTCCACGCGGGTGCCGACGGACGTCGTCGACTCCCAGTAGCGCGCGGTGAAATCGACGTCGTCATAGCTGAATTCGGCATCCGAAGGCACCCCGAGGCCGCCCGGGAGCCGGCCGAGCCGGACGTCGCCGAGCACACGCTCCGGCGCGGACCGCGCAGACTGGGAATCGGACAACCACGCATCGGACGACCGCGCGACGGCCGGCGACGCGGCAGCGTGCGGCACTCCCCCGGCGACGGTGAGCGCGAGACCGGCGACGACACCGGCGACCAGCTGACGGACCTGCATGATGACTCCTTCGGCGAGCGGGCATGTGCTGCACACGCTCCACCCGTCGCAGGACCGGACGCCACGGCCGGTCGCCGAAGCTGTGGACGCTCCGACGCACCGTGCGGGGATGTGGAGGAGACCTCGCGCCGGCGACGGCATACGAGTTTGTTGGCCACGCGTCCAGCGCGTCCAGCGCCACCCAAGGATTCAGTGGCATGCTGTCCCCCGTGGGGATCGATGAAGCAGTTGCACTGATCGTGGCCATCCTGCTCGTCGCGGGCGCACTGCCGTTCGCGATGGCGTGGTGTGAGCGCACGATCGACCGTGAACCGCGGCAGATCGGTCCGGGCCGCGGGGGTCATTAGAGCCGCACCCGAGGCCCATTAGCCTGACGTTCGTGGACATCGAGCAGGCAATGCAGCGGGTGACCGTCGACCAACTTCGCGCGCGCGGATCGGTGAAGTGGTCGGTCACCAGCGGCGACCAGCTCGGCGCGTTCATCGCCGAGTCCGACCTGCCGCTGGCACCGAGCATCCGGGCCGCCATCACCGACGCCGTCGATCGCGGCCTCACCGGCTATCTGCCCGACCAGGTCGCGGCCACCACCGCCGCCGCGACAGCCGCCTTCCAGCAGCGCCGTTTCGGCTGGGGTGTCGACCCCGGCGACGTGCGGCTGCTGCCCGACGTACTGGCCGCTTTCCAATACACCGCAACGCAATTGGTCGATCCTGCGACCCCGATCGTGTTGCCGACCCCGGCATACATGCCGTTCCTGCAGCTGCCGGGCGCCCTCGGCCGGGAGCTGCGCACCGTGCCGATGGACCGGGTCGACGGCCGGCACGTGCTCGACCCGCAGCGTCTCGCCGACGCGCTCGACGGCGGCGGCCTGCTCGTGCTGATCAACCCGCACAACCCCACCGGTCAGGTCGCGACGCGCGACGAGCTCCTCCAGATCGCCGACGTCGTGGAGCGCACCGGCTCCACCGTGTTCGCCGACGAGATCCACTCTCCCCTGGTCTATCCCGGCGCCGAGCACCTGCCCTACGCATCGCTCGACGAGCGCACCGCGACGCACACCGTCACCGCGGTCTCGGCGTCCAAGGGCTGGAACCTGCCGGGGCTCGCCTGCGCGCAACTCATCCTCACCACCGATCGCCACCGGGAGCTCTGGACCAAGTCTCCGATGGTGACCCGGCACGGCACCTCACCGCTCGGTGCCGTCGCTGCCACTGCTGCGTATGACGCAGCCGGCGTGCAGCACCTGGACGGTCTCGTCGACTACCTGCGACGCGGCCGCGACAGCTTCGCGCGGAAGCTCGCCGCCGCGACGGGGCTCGGCTACACGCCGCCCGCCGCGACATACATCCACTGGATCGACCTGCGCGGGCTGGACATCGACCCGGCGACCGTGGCCGCGCGCACCGGGGTGCTCGGCGTCAACGGAACAGCTTGCGGCACACCGGGATTCCTGCGTCTGACCCTTGCGACGTCGCACGAGATCGTCGACGAGATCGCCGACCGGCTGGTGTCGCTGGCCGGCGCGCCGAACGGCTGAGGGCCCGTCAGTCGATGACGCGCAGCCGGATCGTCTCCGGCATCGCACGCAGCTCCTCCACCGCCGCGTCGGGCAACTCGGCGACGTCGGTCACCACGTAGCCGTTCTCACCGCGGGTGTTGAGCAGCTGACCTTCGATGTTCACCCCGTGCGCGGCGAAGATGCTGTTGACCTTCGCCAGCACACCGGGGGTGTTGACGTGCAGGTGGCTGATGCGCCGGCCGCCGGGCCGGGCCTCCAGGGTCAGCGACGGCAGGTTGACGCTCAGCGTGGTCGTGCCGCGGTCGACGTAGTCGCGCAGCTTGGTCGCCACGAAGCGGCCGATGTCCTCCTGCGCCTCCTCGGTGGAGCCGCCGATGTGCGGGGTGAGGATGACGTTGGGGATGCCCTGCAGCGGCGAGGTGAACGCGTCGCCGCGCTTCTTCGGCTCGCTCGGGAAGACGTCGACGGCCGCGCCCGCGATGTGCCCCGACCGGAGGTTGTCGCGCAGCGACTCGTAGTCGACCACGAAGCCGCGCGACAGGTTGAGGAAGAGCGAGCGCGGACGCATCTTGGCAAACTGCTCGGCGCCGAAGAAGCCGGCGTTGCCCGAGCGCCCGTCGACGTGGAGGGTGACGACCTCGGCGATGCCGAGCAGCTCATCGAGGCTGTCGCAACGGTGCGCGTTGCCCATCGCGAGCTTGTCGTCGGTGTCGTAGAAGTAGACCTGCAGCCCGAGCATCTCGGCCACGACCGACAGCTGGGAGCCGATGTTGCCGTAGCCGACGATGCCGAGCCGGCGGCCGCGGATCTCGTGCGAGCCCTTGGCGTTCTTGTCCCAGACGCCGTCGTGCAGCGAGCTGTCCTTCTCGGTCAGCCGGCGCGCCATCATGATGATCTCGGCGATCGCGAGCTCGACCACGCTGCGGGTGTTGGAGAACGGCGCGTTGAACGCGACCACACCCTTGCCGGCGGCGTCGCCGAGCGCGATCTGGTTGGTGCCGATGCAGAAGGCACCGATCGCCTTCAGATCGGTCGCCTTGTCGAGCACGGCCGGCGTGATCTCGGTCTTGGACCGGATGCCGACCAGGTCGACGCCGCGCAGGGCGTCGATGAGTTCGGACTCGTCGAGCGCGCCGGTGCGCACGTCGACCTCGATGCCGGCGTCGCGCAGGATCGACTCGGCGAGCGGGTGGATGCTTTCCAACAACAGCGCCTTCACGCACGGCAGTCTCCCATCCGGGCCTGGGCGGCCTCGCCCGGTGTCCGGCATACGGCCATCGGTCTCGTATGACGGGCGCCGCCGACCGACCGGTAGCGTCGAGCCACGTGGGAGTCATCTACCTCGTCCGACACGGCCAGGCGTCCTTCGGCGCCGACGACTACGACGTGCTCGCCGACCGCGGCCGCGAGCAGGCCCGCATCGCAGGAGCGGCGCTCGCCGCCCGCGGCATACGCCCGGACCGGCTGGTCAGCGGCGGGCTGCGGCGCCAGCGCGACACGCTGGCCGCGCTCGCCGACGCCGCCGGGTGGGACCTCGAGCCGCGGGTCGATGCGCGCTGGGACGAGTTCGACCACACCGCGGTGCTGGACGACTTCCTCGCCACCACGGGCCGGTCGGGCGACTTCACCGACAGCAAGGAGTTCCACCGGGCCTATCTCGAGGCGGTCGCCGCGTGGACCACGGGTGCGGCTGCCGCGCAGGAGACGTTCGCCGAGTTCGACGCGCGCTGCACCGCCGCCCTGGAGGCGGTGGCCGGTGACGACACGGCGGTCGTGGTCACCTCCGGCGGCGTGATCGGGCTGCTCGCCGCGCGGCTGCTCGGCGGCGACGCGACCCGGTGGGCGCAGCTCAACACGGTGGTGGTCAACGCCTCGATCAGCAAGGTGCTCTCGAGCGGCCGTGGCCTCACGGCGCTGACCTTCAACGAGCACGGCCACCTGGAGCACGACCGGTCGCTGGTGACCTACCGGTGACCGGCGGCTCCCACGGTCCGAGCCGTCGCACCGCGACCCTCGGCGCGGCAGCGCTGCTGCTCGCCGGTTGCAGCAGCTCCCGGATGACGGCAGCCCCGTCCACGTCGGCCGCGCCGAAGCCGTCGCGCTCCCCTTCCCCCGAACCGTCCGGCCCGGCCGCGCTGCGCATCGTGCCGCCGAGCGGCCCGGCCGACGCCGCCTGGCGACAGGTCGACGCCCGGTCCACGGCCGTCGCACCGCAGGTCTCGGTGCTCGCCGGCACCCTCGCGGGTGACTCCACCCTGCGACTGGTCCATCGCAGCGGGCCGGCCGACCCGCAACCGCTCGCCTCGATGGTCAAGCTGTTCGTGCTGGTCGCCGTCGCCGAGGCGGTGCGATCAGACCGGTTGCGCTGGTCGCAGCCGCTGACCCTGCAGGCCACCGACGCGGCCGCCGGGAGCGGGAGCCTGATCGGGCGCGCGCCCGGGTCGACCGTCACGGTGCAGGAGGCCGCCCGATTGATGATGCAGATCTCGGACAACACCGCGACCGACCTGCTGATCCGGACCCTCGGTCAGGACGCGTTGGCCAAAGCCGTTGTCAGCACTGGGCATTCGCACCCGGACCGGTTGAGCCCCTTCATCACGATCCGGCAGGACATGTGGCTGGAGTGGTCGACCGCTCCGGCGGCGGTCGCTGCGCGCAACGCGTGGTCCGGCGCCTCCACCGCGCGGCGCACCGAGCTGCTGCGGCCGGCGACGGCACCTGGATCACCGGTGCCGGCGGCGACCGGCGCCGGTGTCGTGCCGCGCTGGCAGTCGGGCCTGGGCTACTTCGCCACGCCCGAGGACATCGCCCGCGCCCACGTCACACTCCACCGCCTCGCCCAGGTGCGTGGCCTCGAACCGTTGCGCACGATCCGGCAGGTGCCGTACACCGGCATCCGCCTGCCGGTGTCCTGGCGCAACCCCGCCTTCAAGGGCGGCACGGTCGTCGGCGTGCAAACCGGCAGCTGGTATGCCGAGAGCCCCGCCGGCGACCAGGTGCTGGTGGTGATGGCCGCGTCGCAAGGCAGCGTCGCCCCGGCCGCCTTCAACGCGCTCGCCCAGACGGCCGCGGACACGCTCGCCCGCTGATGCGCGTGCGGGCACCCGTCAGCAGCCCGGGATGCCCTGCAGCGCAATGCCTTTCGCCCGCAGCTTCGGCAGTGCGTCGCGCAGTGCGGCGACGGTCTGGGACCGGTCACCACCGCCAGTGTGCATCAGCACGGTCGAGCCGGGCGTCGCGCTGAGCAGCTGAGCTTCGATCGACGCCACGCCCGGTCGCGCCCAGTCGCGGGTGTCGATGTCCCAGAGCTCCTGGCGCTGCCCCCGTGCCTCGATGAGCGACCGCACGCGCGCGCTCGTCGCGCCATACGGCGGCCGGACGCAGGGTGTGCGTCCCTGGGCGGCATCGGTGCGGTCGAGTTCGCGGGTGATCGCGGCGGTGCCGAGCGACGGCAGGGACGGGTGATCCCAGGTGTGGTTGGCCACCTGCGACCCCTGAGCCCGGATCTGCCGCACCAGGTCGGGATAGTGCGCGGCGCTCTGGCCGATGTTGAAAAAGGTTGCGGTTGCGTTGTTCTCGGACAGGATCTCGAGGATCTGCGGCGTCCACCGCGGGTCCGGTCCGTCGTCGAACGTCAGCTGCACCGCGCCGCCGCCCTGCACGGGCGTGGGTGCCGGTGCCTGCGTCGGCGCCGAGGACGCTGACGGCGACGCTGGCGATGACGGTTGCGCCGGCGTCGACGACCTCGATGACGGCGACAACGGAGACTCCGACGGAGACGGCGCCGGCGGTGTCGTTGTCGTTGTCGTTGTCGGTGTCGGTGTCGTCGGTGCCGACTCCGGACTCGGCGCGCCCGAGCCGTCGGCCGCGGGCACCCCGAGCAGCGATCGCGTCGCGCTGACCGCACCCTGCTGAGTGTCGGCCGACGCGGTCACGAACGCCGCGGTGCTGAGCGTCGCCGCCAGTGCGGCCGCGATCGCTCCCGTGCGAAAACCCTTGCGAGACATGCTTCCCCCCGAGTGATCGTGCTGCCCCCTGCAGCTCGTCCACCCATGAGACGTCGCAGCACTCGCTCAGGTTGTCGGCCACGCCCAGGTCGTGATGGGGTGACCACCCCATGGCCTCAGCCGGCGTCACCCACCAGGTGCACCGCGATGCCCAGCGCGTCGAACATCGCCGCCTTCGCGGCCAGCGCCCGGTCGGCGGCGCCGGCGTCCGGCGCGTAGGCGACGTTGAGGTGGTTGGCCTTGTGACGGGCCATGAACTGGTCGCGGGTCACCCCGTGCAGCACCGCGTGCATGATCGGCCAGGCCGGTGTTGTTGCGTCCAGCCGGCGCTGGGTTTCCTTCTCCGGCAACGCGATCGCGCTCGCCCGGCCGAGATCCGCGTGCAACACGCCGTCCATGATGAAGACCCTGGACCACACGATCTCCCCCGGCTTCGAGACTCCGCTCAGCGTGCCGCCGCCGAGCGGGAAGTACATCGGGGGCTGGCGCATCGAGTAGGACTTGTCGTAGCCGCCGTTATGCGCGGCCGGGACCGAGCCGGAGATCTCCATCACCCAGACGAATCTCCCGTCATACTCCTCACCCCAGCGCACGTCGTGCAGCGTCGTCGCCGGGTCGAGGCCCATCGCGGTCCAGACCCGGTTGGTCGCCAGTGCGTCGACGGCGACGCCCCAGTCGACCTCGTTGAAGTGCGGGAGCGCCTTGCCGGCGTAGAGCTCGCGCTCACCGTCCCTGCTGTATGCCGGGGGCCGCTCGACGTTGTTGAGCAGACCTTCGGCGAGGTCGCTCGCGGCCACGGTGTCCTTGAGGCCTTGCTGATATTGGATGCCGACCGCGTCGAGGCCGAAGTCGTCGGCGATGCGGAGCGCCGCGACATACATCTTGTACTGGCTGAGCAGTTGCGCCTCGGTGAGCTCGGTGGCCTCGTCCTCACCGAGGTGGAACGTCATCCCGCGATCGAGCAGCCACTGGTGCACGGCCTTCGCCTCGCGGTCGGTCACCTGTCGCATCTCGGCGACCAACGCGCTCTGCGACAGCCGCTCCTTGTAGATGCCGAGCGGATTGATCAGCTCGTCGTCGAAGATCGCGTTGTACATGCCCATGCAGCCCTCGTCGAAGACGCCGGCGATGGCCTTGTCGGTCTGCAGTTGCCGGGCCAACGCGCGACCCAGCTCCCGCTCTGGACTGTCCGGTTGGGCACCGAGGTCGCGCACGTGGCTGGTGTCGTGGGTCAGCTTGCCGGTCTCCAGCCAGGTGCGCAGACCGTCGCGTGCCCACTCGTCGGTGAAGTCCTTGCTCCACAGCACGGAGTGCGCGACACCGGCCTTGGTGAGACTCCCCGAAAGACCGAGCAGGCCTACCAATCCTGGGAATTCACCGCTCCAGTTGGCGACGACCAGGATCGGCCCGCGGTGCGATCGCAGACCGGCGAGCACGTGATGGGAGTACTGCCAGACGCCCTCGGCGACGATCAGCGGGGCGTCCGGCGGGATCTGCTTGAAGATGTCGATGCCGGCGCGCTGGCTGTCGATGAAACCGTGCCCCTTGTCCGGATCGAACCGATGGCCGCGACGCACCGTGTGCCCGAGCGCGGTGACCGCCGCGCCCAGATCCTTCTCCAGCTGCTCCTGCACCGGCCAGCACGTCTGGTTGGCCGACAGCCGCAGGTCGCCGCTCGCGACGGTCCAGACCTCCCCCGGCGCCGCGACGGCTTCCGGTCGGACGGTCGGGAGGTCGTAGGTCGTCATGGGCGCTCTCCTTGGGTTGTCAATCGTGTTGCGGTCAGCGGGATTCTGGTCAGTCGGGCGAGGAGTGCAGGTCCGCCAGGGCATGCACGACGTCGCGCGTCTCGTCATACAGGCGCCGATAGAGGGGGTACATCCGGTCGTAGACGCGGTGCCGCGCGGCATCGGGCCGGGACGTGCCGCGCGGCGGGTTCCACTCCTCGATCGACGGCGTGCCGACGAGCGAGGCGGCCAGGAAGGCGGCACCGTATGACGCGCCGATGGTGCGCTGCGGGAGCACCTGTTCGCGACCGGTGACGTCGCTGACGATCTGCGGCCACAGGTCGCTGGCCGCACCGCCGCCGACGGCGACGACACGGTCCAGGTCCGCACCCGCGTCCAGCATCGTCTCGATGTTCTGCCGGACCCCGAATGCCGTTGCCTCCAGCGCAGATCGGTAGAGGTGCGCCCGCCCGTGCGAGAGCGTCAGTCCGGCGATCACGCCCCGCGCCTGCGGGTCCATGATCGGGGTCCGCTCGCCCGCGAAGTAGGGGAGCATCAGCAGACCGTCCGACCCGGGGGCGACCTGCGCCGCCTCCTCGGTGAGCGTGGCGAAGTCAGGGGCGCCGTAGAGCTCTTGCAGCCAGGCGGTGATCGCACCGGTCGTCGACATGCCGCCGGCTAGGCTGAACGTGCCGGGCAGCGCGCCGACCGGGCCCCAGAGCGACGGCACCGCGATCGGCTCCCGCACGGTGTTGACGAGAAACATGGTGGTGCCGTACATCAGCATCAGATCGCCGACCTCGTGTGCGCCGACGCTGATTGCCTCCGACCACGCGTCGATGGTGCCGGTGATGACCGGGATCCCTTGCGGCAGAGAAGTTTCGGCGGCAGCGGCCGCAGTGACGGTGCCGGCCGCCTCGCCGGCCCAGCGCAACCGCGGGAGCTCGATCCCCGGCGCGACCTGCGCGGCCCACGGCTGCGCCCAGTCCGCGTCGCGCAGGTCGTACATCGGCGTGCACTGGCTGGCCGAATGATGGTCCAGGACGTATGCGCCGGTGAGCCTTCGGACCAGCCACGACGCCGGCATGAAAAGCCGGCGTGCGCGCGCATAGGCGTCGGGTTCGTTCTCCCGCACCCAGGCGATCTTCGCGCCTGCGGCCTGGCTCGTCAGTGCCGAACCGCCGCGCCGCAGGATCTCCTGCGCCCCGTACTCTGCGTCGAGCTCGTCGATCTGCTTCCCGGCGCGGGTGTCGACGCCGTAAAGGATCGCCGGCCGCACGGGCTGGTCCTCCTCGTCGGCGAGCAGGACGCACGGCCCCATGCCGCTCACTCCGACCGCGACAACGCCGATGTCGGCCGTCACGAGTTCGGCTGCGAGACTGCGGAATTCGTCCCACCAGATGCGGCCGTCCATCTCGACGTGACCCGGGTGGGGACGGTCCACCCGGTGCGCCCGCGCAGCCTGCGCCAGCACGCGTCCGTCGAGACCGACCAGCACGCCCTTGCTGCTGGAGGTCCCGATGTCGACCCCGAGCACGGCCGGTGTGGTCATGAGTCGCTCTCCGCGCCGGACGGCATTGCGCCGGACGGCTCTGCCTCGGGTTTCACTGCATCGGGTTTCACTGCATCGGGGCCATCGGCTCGCCGGTGACCTCCAGCTGCTCGCGGCCGGGGAATGGCGGACGCTCCGCCGTGGGCCGGTCGAGGTAGAAGAACGCGGTCGAGGCGATGTCGTCGGTCAGCGGGCGATAGCGATGGTTGGGCCGCCAGCCGAGCGCCTGCACGTCGACCGAGAGGTCCTGTGCGAAGCGGATCGGGTCGGGCACGTGCCAGCGGTACATCCCAAAGCGCTGTTGCGAGCGATAGAGACCGTCGGGCGCGATGACCTGCGGCATACCCAGATAGGGGGTCGTGTAGGACGTGTAGCCCTGCCCCGGCACGTCGAAGTTCCAGGCCCCGCCGAAATAGTCCTCGGTGCCGGTGCCACAGATCGTCGGGAACGCCCCGTCGGGTTGCTCACGATCGCCGTCGAGGTAGAACTTCACCTCGCCCTCGCCCCACCAGCCGGGGCTGTTGACGCCCCAGGCGAGATAGGTGCCGACGTAGTGACCGCTGCCCGTCACGCCGTCGACGATCGGGTGGGTTTGCTTGTAGGGCAACGGATTGGAGCGCCGGAAGTGTGCGTGCAGGTAGCCGGACCCGTCCTGCGTGGCACCCTCCTCGTAGGTGAGCTGGTAGTAGACCGTCACCGGCTCGTCCGCGAGGTTCTCCAGCGTCAGCCGCGCACCCGAGCGATAGGGCATCGGCCAGTAGCTGTTGAAGCCGCCGTGGGGGTTGGCCGCCACCATCGCCGACGACACCTGCGCGAACTGCCCCCATCCGTTGGCAAAGAAGTCACCGAACGGCACCTCGATCGCCGGCTCCGCCGCCCCGTCCCAGTAGGCGCGCAACACCAGGGTGCGCCAGTTGTCCCGATGTGTCGTCGCCCAGAGGTGCTCGATGACTCCCGGACCGTCGATCTCGGCCAGCACGAACGTGGCTCCCGGCTCGATGTCGACACTCGGCGAGATCTTCCACCCGATGCCCAGCTCTCGGGCGCAGTCGGCTCCGGTGCCCTCGGTGGCCCTCGCGCCACCGCCCTTCCTGCCGTCGAAGTTCTCCGGGGAGATCGAACGCGTCCGCGCGTCCCGGAGGCGCGCCAGGTCGAATGTCATGCCGGTCCATTCAGGAGTAATCGTTTTCTAGGACGGTCCGAAACTACCCAGCCGCGACCGTGCCGGTCAACCGGATCCGGTGATCTGGATCACGCGAATCGCTTGACCGCCCGGATCCGCACACCTATGGTCAGTAATCGTTTTCCCGTCGAGTGCGCACTAGTGCTGCCTCCGTTCGGGCATCTTCGACAGTAGGGCTCATCGATGACGAAAATCGCTGTGGCACAGCGCCCACGCAGCAACCTGGTGTCCCGTCGCGGCCTGCTCGGCATGGGTATCGGGGCCGGGGCTGCGGCGCTCCTCACGGCCTGCGGATCCGACAACCCGCACGAGTTGTCCTTCTGGAACTTCTACGGCCCGAGCCCGACGCCGTCGTCCACCAGCGACTGGTTCCGGTCGGTCACCGACGAGTGGAACCGCAACAACGACGTGAAGGTGCGTCCCCGGTTCATCGCCGGCTCGGCATATATGAACGGCAACACCCTGCAGACCGCCTTCTCCGCGGGGTCGGGCCCGGACATCTTCCTGCTCAGCCCGGGTGACTTCCTGCGCTATCAGAACGGCGGGGCACTGCTCGACCTCACGCCCTACCTGCCGGCGGGCGCCCGGGAGGACTACGTGAAGGGCGCGCTGGACACCAGGACCGTCGATGACAGGGTCTACGCGCTCCCGATGGAGATCGAGCCGCTGGTCATCTACTACGACAAGCGGGCCTTCGAGCAGGCGCACCTGGCGGAGTCGGACCTGCCGCGCACCTGGGACCAGTTTCTCGACGTCGGCGCGAAACTCACCAGCCGCAACCGATTCGGCGCCCTCTTCGAGACCCTGCCCGGCTACTACCAGAACTTCGTCTGGTATCCGTTCCTGTGGCAGGGCGGGGGTGGCGCGGTCGCGGACGGCAAGAGCATCTTCGACTCCGAGCCCGCGCGCAACGCGCTCGGCTTCTGGCGGGAGACCCAGCGCCGCGGCATCTCGCCCAAGGCGGCCCTCGGCGGCGGCTCGGGTGACACCCCGTCCAACCTCGTCGCCGGTTACTGCGCCATGCAGCAGTCGGGCATCTGGGCCGTTGCCGACCTCAAGACCCAGGCCCCCAAGTTCGACTACGGGATCTTCCCGCTGCCGATCCCCGAGGGTGGCAAGCAGGTCACCGACGGTGGTGGCTGGGCCTTCGCGGTGAATGCACGCGGCAAGAACCCGGAGGCCGCAGCGCGTTTCGTCGCCTGGGCGCTCGCCTCCACCGACGCCGCGGGCGTCGACCGGGCGCGCCGCTGGAACACCGTCGCCAAGACCAACCTGCCGCCGCGCGAGAGCGTGCGCAAGGCCGCCGAAGCACATGGCGACTTCACCTCCGGGGTCTTGAAGACCTTCGCGACCTCCATCGCGCCGACCCTGCGATCGGAGCCCCGCTATCCGCCCGAGGTCTACAAGGCCATCTCGGACGCGATCCAGAGCACCCAGCTCAGCGGCAACGCGCCGGGCGGCGCGGCACGCCAGGCGTCCGACGTCATCGACAACTTCCTACTCACCTACCGAGGCGGGTCGATCCTGTGACATCCGAAACGATGAGGCGCGGTGCAGCGCTGTCCGCCGACCGGCACAAGCGGGAAACGCGGGCAGCATGGCTCTTCCTTGCGCCGGACGCGGTCGGCCTGCTCGTCTTTGTCGCCATACCCATGGTTTTCGCCCTTGCACTCTCACTGTTCGATGTCGACGGCTTCGGCAACTACCGGTGGGTCGGCCTGGACAACTTCCACCGCATGCTGTCCGATCCGATGCTCGGCCGGGCAATCTGGGTGACGGTCAAATATGTCGTCCTCTTCGTGCCGCTGTCCTTCGCGTTCGGCCTCGGGCTGGCGCTGCTGGTGTGGAACACGTTCCCCGGCGTCGGCGTCGTGCGCACGCTGCTGTTCCTGCCGAATGCGTTGAGCCTGGTGGTGATCGGACTGCTCTGGCAGTTCCTGCTGGTGGACAAGCAGGGCGTGCTCACCAAGATGGGCAGGCCGTTCGGTCTCGGCGACGTCTCCTTCCTCGGCGACCCGAAGTGGGCGCTGCCGACCTACGTGCTGATCAGTGTCTGGTATTCGATGGGCTATCAGATGCTGCTCTTCCTCGCCGGGCTCAACGACATCAACGGCGAGCACCTCGACGCGGCGCGGGTCGACGGCGCCGGCGGCTGGCAGCGATTCCGGCACGTCATCTGGCCGCTACTCGGCCCGACCAGCTTCTTCGTGCTCATCACGTCGCTGGTGGCGTCGGTCACCGGCCTGCAAGCCTTCGATCTGGTCTTCGTGCTGACCAAGGGCGGCCCGGACAACCAGACGTCGACCGTTGTGTTCTACATCTACCAACAGGCCTTCAGCTTCGGGCATTTCGGGTATGCCGCCGCGATCACGGTGATCCTCGTGCTCTTCCTGGTGATCGTCACCGCAGCGCTGTTCAAGGTCACCGGAGGAGGACGACTCCATGCCCGTTGAGACCACCGACGTCACCAGGACCGTCGACGCCCCACCCCGCACGCCGCCCCGCCCGGTGCGCCGCCGGCGCCCCCGCGCGGGTCACCTGGCCCGTGCGGTGATCGCCTGGGCGGTCGCGCTGATCACCGTGTTCCCGCTGGTCTGGTTGCTGCTCACCGCATTCAAGCCCGAGGGTGAGTCGTTCTCGGGCGGGCTGCCGTCCCGCTGGACCTTCGACAACCTCACGTTCGTGCTCACCGAGGTGCCGTTCCCCCGCTACCTGCTCAACAGCGCGATCGTGTCGGTCGTCGTCACGGCTCTGGCGCTGCTCTTCCACTCGATGGCGGCATACGCCTTGTCCCGTCTACGTTTTCGCGGCAGCGGCCTGGTGCTGAGCGCGATGGTGTCGACCATGCTGGTCTCGCTGCCGGTCATCCTGGTGCCGTTGTTCCTGATCGCCAAGGCACTCGGGCTGCTCGACAACTTCGCGGGCCTGATCGTGCCGATGATCTTCAACGCGTTCGGCATCTTCCTGCTGCGGCAGTATTACCTGAACTTCCCCACCGAGCTCGAGGACGCGGCTCAGCTCGACGGCTGCGGCTATCCGCGGTTGTTCTGGCACGTCGTGCTGCCGCTCTCCCGGCCGGCGCTCGCCTCGCTCTCGGTGTTGTTCTTCCTCGCCAACTGGAACGCCTTCCTCTGGCCGCTGGTGATCACCTCCAACCCGGACCTCGCGGTGGTGCAGGTCGGCATGTCGAGTCTGCAGGGCCAGTACGCCTCGGCGTACAACTACGTGCTCGCCGGGTCGCTGATCGCAGTCATCCCGACGATCCTGGTGTTCCTGCTCGGGCAGCGCTGGCTGATCGAGTCGATGAAGAGCAGCGGGCTGAAGTAGCGCCACGTACACCGGCACGTAGACCGCCGGGCGGCCGTCACCCGCGCAGCGAGCTCCCCCGCACGACGAGTTCGGTGCGCAGGCGACGGGTGCGCGCGGGTGGCTGCGCATCTAGCGGCACCCCGATGCGGTCGAGCAGCAGGCGCCCGGCGAGCACGCCCATCTCGTATGCCGGTTGGGCCACGACCGTCAGCGGCCGCTCGGTGAACGGCGTCCACGGCGCGTCGTCGAAGGCCACCAGCCCGACGTCGCGGCCGGGAAGCAGCTGCCGGTGGCGCAGCTCCTCCAGCACCCCGAGCGCCATCTCGGAGTTGGCCACGAAGAATGCGTCCGGCGGGTAGCGACCGTCCAACAGGTCGGCGGCGGCCTCGCCCGCGCGGTCTGCGCGGTAATCGGCATAGCGCACAAGGTTTTTCGGTGGTCGGCTGCTGTGCGCTGCCATCGCCCGGCGGTAGCCGGTGAGCCGCTGCACCGCGGTGCCGGCCGACTCCGGACCGGTGATGCAGGCGGGTCTGCGCCAACCCTGCTCCAGCAGGTGCGCGGTCGCCTCTTCGGCGCCGGCGGCGGATCGCACCAGCACCGAGTCCACCGGCTCGCGCAACGGGCGGTCGATCGCGACCACCGGGACGCCGAGCCGCTGCAGGTGGGAGATGTCGCTGCTCACCTCGTTGGGCGACAGCACGACTCCGCTGACCTGCTCGCGCACGGCGACGTCGAGGTAGCGCGCCTCCTTGGCGGGGTCCTCGTCGGAGTTGCAGAGCACCACCGAGTAGCCCTGCTCCTGCGCCACATCCTCCAGGCCCCGGGCGACGGCGGTGAAGAACGGGTTGGCGATGTCGGAGATGATCAGCGCCCAGACGTCGGTGCGCTGCAGGCGCAGGCTGCGCGCCACCCCGTTGCGCCGGTAGCCGAGCTCGGCCGCGGCGACCCGCACCCGGTCGGCGAGGTCGGCGTCGACGGTTGCCTGGTTGTTGAGGGCGCGGGAGACCGTGGCCACCGACACGCCCGCCGCTGCGGCGACGTCCTTGATGGTGACGATGGCGCTTCCTCCTCACACGGTCCGGGCCGACGACGGCCATGCCGTGCGTTCGGGACGCTCTCCCTCTCGACCGCAGACCTTACCGGTCGGCAAACGATTTCCGCGCCGACGCTCACTTCCCCGCCGGAGGCACCCTTCCCGCCGAGTGACGCCTTCCCCGGCGACCGACGGCCGGATCGGGGCGTCATTCGGCGAGGGAGCCGTCAGTCGCGGATTGAGGAGCCCTCAGTCGCGGATGAGGAGCCAGGAGACGCGAAACGGTCCCGCCTCGTGGCTCGAACCACGGGACGGGACCGTTGCCGGTGGGTGGCCGGGCGGCTCAGCGCCCGGCCACCGGGGCGATCAGCTGCAGCCGCTGGTCGAGCCGCAGCCCTCGCAGACGTAGCAGGAACCGGCGGGACGCATCTTGGTGCCGCAGGTCATGCAGATCGGCGCGTCGGCGGCCTTGCCCTGGAACTTCTCCAGCAGCTCGGCCGACGAGTGGATCTCGCCGGACACCGCGCGGGCGTCGGCCGCACCGGAGCCGGACTCCAAGTCGGCCTCGGCCGCATCGGCCGGCGCCGCGGAGTCCTCCACCTGCTCGACGTCGTCACTCTTCTTGGAGGTCGCACCGACCGACTGCGAGTAGGACGCGATCTCGTCGGCCACCTCGTCGTCGTCGGACTCCTCGGCATACGAACCGGTTTCGAGCTGGCGGGCCCGCTCGGCGGCGGTGTGGATGCCCATGAACGACCGCGTCTCGAAGTCCAGGTGATCCAGCGCCAGGCGACGGAAGACGTAGTCCATGATCGACTGCGCCATCCGCACGTCCGGGTCGTCGGTCATGCCGGCCGGGTCGAACCGCAGGTTGGTGAACTTCTCGACGTAGGTCTCCAGCGGCACGCCGTACTGCAGGCCGACCGAGACCGCGATCGAGAACGCGTCCATCATCCCGGCGAGGGTCGAGCCCTGCTTGCCGAGCTTGAGGAAGAGCTCACCGAGGGTGCCGTCCTCGTAGGTGCCGGCGGTCAGGTAACCCTCGGCACCGGCCACCGCGAACGACGTGGTCTGGCTGTTGCGCCGCTTGGGCAGCCGCCGCCGGACCGGCCGGTAGACGATCTTCTCCGGCTGCTCCTGCGCCTCGTCCTGCGGCTTCTCCGACTTCTTGCCGTCGGAGAGCGGCTGGCCGACCTTGCAGTTGTCGCGATAGACCGCGAGCGCCTTCAGCCCGAGCTTCCAGCCCTCGAGGTGCACCTCGGCGATGTCGTCGACGCTCGCGCTCTCGGGCAGGTTGACGGTCTTGGAGATCGCGCCGGAGAGGAACGGCTGCACCGCCGCCATCATCCGCACGTGACCCATCGGAGCGATCGCCCGCTCCCCCATCGCGCAGTCGAAGACCTCGTAGTGCTCCGGCTTGAGACCGGGGGCGTCGATGACGTGGCCCTTCTCGGCGATGTGCTCGACGATCGCCTCGATCTGCTCGTCCTGGTAGCCGAGCTTGGCCAGCGCCCGCGGGATCGTCTGGTTGACGATCTGCATCGATCCGCCGCCGACCAGCTTCTTGAACTTCACCAGCGAGAAGTCGGGCTCGATGCCGGTGGTGTCGCAGTCCATCATGAAGCCGATGGTGCCGGTCGGTGCGAGCACCGAGGCCTGCGCGTTGCGGTAGCCGTTGCGGGCACCGGTCTCCACGACGTCGGCCCAGGCCTTGGTCGCGTAGCGGTGCACCTCGGAGTCCATCGCGTCCAGCGTGCGGACCGCGTCGTTGGCGGCCTGGTGCTTGCGCATCACCCGCTGGTGCGCCTCGGCGTTGCGGGCGTATCCGGCGTAGGGGCCGACGATGCCGGCCAGCTCCGCCGAGCGCTTGTATGCCGCGCCGGTCAGCAGCGAGGTGATCGCCGCCGCGAGCGACCGGCCGCCCTCGGAGTCGTAGCCGTGGCCGGTGGCCATCAGCAGCGCGCCGAGGTTGGCGTAGCCGATGCCCAGCTGACGGTAGTCGCGCGTGGTGTCGCCGATCGCCTCGGTCGGGAAGTCGGCGAAGCAGATCGAGATGTCCATCGCGGTGATGACCAGCTCGGCGACCTTCTGGAAGGTGGCGGCGTCGAAGGTGTCGTCCTCGCGCAGGAACTTCAGCAGGTTGAGGCTGGCCAGGTTGCACGAGCTGTTGTCCAGCGACATGTACTCCGAGCACGGGTTGGACGCGGTGATGCGGCCGGTCTCGGGGTTGGTGTGCCAGGCGTTGATCGTGTCGTCGTACTGGATGCCGGGGTCGGCGCACTCCCAGGCGGCCTTGTTGATCTTGTCGAACAGCGTGCGGGCGTCGACCTCCTCGATCACCTCACCGGTGTGCCGGGCACGCAGCCCGAACGAGGTGCCGTCCTCGACCGCGCGCATGAACTCGTCGGAGACACGCACCGAGTTGTTGGCGTTCTGGTACTGGACCGAGGTGATGTCCTTGCCGCCGAGGTCCATGTCGAAACCGGCGTCGCGCAGCGCGCGGATCTTGTCCTCCTCGCGCGCCTTGGTCTCGATGAACTCCTCGATGTCGGGGTGGTCGACGTCGAGCACGACCATCTTGGCCGCGCGGCGGGTGGCGCCACCGGACTTGATGGTGCCCGCGGACGCGTCGGCGCCGCGCATGAAGGAGACCGGGCCGGAGGCGGTGCCACCGGAGGACAGCAACTCCTTGGAGGACCGGATGCGGGAGAGGTTGAGGCCGGCGCCCGAACCGCCCTTGAAGATGAAGCCCTCTTCCTTGTACCAGTTGAGGATCGAGTCCATCGAGTCGTCGACCGACAGGATGAAGCAGGCCGAAACTTGCTGCGGCGACTTGGTGCCCACGTTGAACCACACCGGCGAGTTGAAGCTGAACACCTGGTGCAGCAGCGACCAGGTCAGCTCGTGCTCGAAGATCTCGGCGTCGTCGTCGGTGGCGAAGTAGCCGTGCTCCTTGCCGGCCTTGACATAGGTAAGCACTACCCGGTCGATGAGCTGCTTCAGGCTCGTCTCGCGCGCCTCGGTGCCGAGCGCGCCGCGGAAGTACTTGGTGGTGACGATGGTCGAGGCGTTGAGCGACCAGTCGGCGGGGAACTCCACGCCGCGCTGCTCGAAGATCGTCTCGCCGGTCTTCCAGTTCTGCTGGACGACGTCGCGCCGCTCCCAGGTGACCTCGTCGTAGGGGTGCACGCCAGGCGTGGTGAAGATGCGCTCGACGGTCAGCCCCTTCCCTGCGCTCGTGGCGCGGCGGGACTGCGGGCTGGCGTCTGCCGTGTCGGTCATGTCCAACTTCCTTCCAGAACCGGATCGGTGAAATTGCCTCGAAAACTGCTTGCTACTGGTCGTTCATCGACGGTGTTCATACGGGTGTTCACGCGCGGTGTTCGTGCGTAGTCCCCGTGGGCGGCGCCGGTCGCACACCGCCCACACGTCAGCCACTCATGCATTGTCCGTGCGACCACCGACAGCGGTTTCCCGGACAGCGCCCGGCTCGACGCCGGTCGCCTCCCGCTCGGCGCGCAGCAGGGTGATCGCGGCCTCGAAGTCCTCCAGGCCCTCGAAGGCCTGGTAGACGCTCGCGAACCGCAGGTAGGCCACCTCGTCGAGGCTGCGCAGCGGGCCGAGGATCGCCAGACCGACGTCGTGGGCGTCGATCTCGGCGGCACCCTGGGCCCGAATGGACTCCTCCACCTGCTGGGCGAGCAGGGCGAGGTCGTCCTCGCTGACCGGACGGCCCTGGCAGGCCTTGCGCACGCCGACCAGCACCTTGCCCCGGCTGAACGGCTCGCTCGCGCCGGAGCGCTTGACCACCGTCAGGCTGGCGGTCTCCATGGTGGAGAACCGCTTGCCGCAGTTGGGGCACTGCCGGCGACGCTTGATGCAGGTGCCGTCCTCACTGGTGCGACTGTCGACGACGCGGCTGTCGTCGTGCCGGCAGAACGGGCAGTGCATGGCGGTCCTCCTCGGAAGCTGTCGCGGGGTCGTGCAGGTGTGGCCATCCCGGCGATCAAGCACCGGAAAAACCCGCTCCCTGTGGATGAAGGTGTGGGTATCCGGTGGATGACTTGGGGATGACGTGTGGACTAGATGTGGATGAATCCCAACGATGTAACTACTAGATGTAGGGATGTTAGGCACCTGGACCACAAGCACGCAAGACGTCGGCGCGTCGCGTCGAATCTGCGCAGGTCAGCGGCCGATTGCGGGTGTGTCGTACGGCGTGTCGCGGGTCTCACCGGCTCGCAGTCGCCGCCGCAGCCGCACTTACCTGGCCACGCCGCACCTATCTGTCAACAACGGGCGGGCGCAGCACAATCCCGTGCTGCGCCCGCCCGTTCCATGAGCCCGGGACACGGTTGGACCCATGGCATGTGCTGCCGCCTCTCCGGCGGCAGAGTCGATCAGCGCGGCAGGCTGAGCCGCTGGCCGGCGTGGACCTGCAGCGAATTGAGGGAGTTGGCCTGCTGCACCTTGGTCACCGCGTCGCCCGTGGTCAGCTGCGGGTAGGCGCGATGGGCGACCTCGGACAGCGTCTGGCCCGGCTGGACCGTGACCGACGGCACGGCGGGCGCCGAGGGCGCCGCCCAGGCGCGGGCGACGAACGCCCCCGACAGGCAGAGGATCACGACCGCAGCCGCGACCAGCAGCCGGCGGCCGCGGGCGGTGAGGCGCACACCGATCTGCGCCGGCACCGCGCGCCGCTGCGGCACACCGGCCACGCTCGCCGTCGCACCGGCCCCGGTCGGCACCGACCGCAGGCGACGCCGCGGGCGCGGCGGGACGGTCGCCGGGATCTCCCACTGGGTGACTGCACTCATCTCTTCCTCCTGGACCATGGCCTTCGCCACTGCTGGCTGTTGCGAACGCGTGTGCGATAGGACCTCTGTACGATGTATAGCACGGACGTTCGACACTGTCGAGACACGCGTCGTACAGATGTTTGGCAACTGTGTCCGAACCCCATACTCTGGCTGCACGACGTTCTTCGCGAAGTTCTGGACGGGGTTCTGTACCAAGTTCTGCACGAAGATCAGACAAGCACCGACCACCGACAGCCCCTCGGCGGTCGCACGGGGATCGCGCCGAAACACTCCGAACGGCGCGGGTTTTCGTGGACACGGGGTCGATCAGGAGATGAGGCGATGGCGAAAGTTCACAAGCTGCCGGACCGGTCGGGTGAGAGCCTGACCACACGGCAGCGCAAGGTGCTCCAGGTGATCCGCAGCTCCGTCGCACGCCGCGGCTACCCGCCGAGCCTGCGCGAGATCGGCGACGCCGTCGGCCTCACCAGCCCCAGCTCGGTGGCACATCAGCTGACGATGCTCGAGCGCAAGGGTTATCTGCGCCGCGACCCCAACCGGCCGCGCGCCATCGAGGTCATCGACCCCGAGGCCGGTCGCGACGAGCGCGGCTACCGCGGTGGGTCGAGCGTGACCGCGGCCGACGAGACGAGCATCGACGAGACGGGCCTCGGCGACGAGCGCCCGTCGGCGTCATACGTGCCGGTCGTGGGCCGCATCGCCGCCGGCGGCCCGATCCTCGCCGAGGAGGTCGTCGAGGACGTCTTCCCGCTGCCCAAGCAGATCGTCGGCGAGGGCGACCTCTTCCTGCTCAAGGTGGTCGGCGACTCGATGGTGGATGCCGCGATCTGCGACGGCGACTGGGTCGTCGTGCGCCAGCAGCCGACCGCGAGCAACGGCGAGATCGTCGCCGCGATGCTCGACAACGAGGCGACGGTGAAGACCTTCAAGCGCACCCGCGGCAAGGTCTGGCTGCTGCCGCACAACGAGGCATACGAACCCATCGACGGCGACGACGCGACGATCCTCGGCAAGGTCACGGCGGTGCTGCGGCGGGTCTGAGCCGGCGCGAGTCACCAGCCCACCGCCCCCGCGCGCGTTCGGCGGTTCAGCCGGGCGCGCGGGCGAGGTCGGCCGCGAGAGCGGTCAGGGTGGCACCGAGCGGGGCGTCCACCCGCACGCTGACCTCGTCGTCGGTGGCGCGCGTCCACCCGTGCGTCACGATCGCCACCGGTATGCCGAGCCGAGCCGCGCGCCGGACGAATCGGTAGCCCGACATGACCGCGAGCGACGACCCGAGGACGAGCAACGAAGACGCGTTCTCGACATACGAAAAGCACTGTGCGACAAGGTCTTTAGCGACCGACTCGCCAAACATCACCACGTCCGGCTTGAGCAGATCCGATCCGCAGATGATGCAGTGCACGATGTGAAATCTGCTGATCAGCTCGTCGGCGATCGCGACGTCACCGTCCGGCCGCAGCGGGCCTTCCGCCGAGCGGTCGAAGTCAGGATTGGCGAGCGTCAGCCACTCGTCGACGGTCTCCCGGCGGTAGCGCTCCCCGCAGTGCATGCAGACGACATGGGTGAGGCTGCCGTGCAATTCGGCGACGCGGTCGGCGCCGGCGCTCTGGTGCAGCCCGTCGACGTTCTGGGTGATGATCGGCCCCAGTGCCCCGGCCCGCTGCAACTGCGCGAGGGCGACGTGCCCGGGGTTCGGCCGCGCCGCGGCGAAGCGCGGCCAACCGACATACGAACGCGCCCAATAGCGTTGGCGGGCAACCGGATCGGCGAGCAACTCCTGCGCCGTCATCGGCTGGAAGCGGCGATTGCCGTCCGGGCCGCGATAGTCCGGGATGCCGGACTCGGTCGACAGCCCCGCGCCGGTGAGAGCGACGACGCCGCCCGCGCGCAGCAGGTCGCGCAACGCGTCCGGGTCGGTGGTCACCACGCCTTCAAGCTCTCACATCGGGCGGAGGCGGAGATCTGCCGCCCCGGGGTCAGCCGGTCACGGCGGATCAGCTGTTCAGGGCGATGTTGGCCGCCACCGCCGAGGTCGCGAGTGCGGCGGACACTGCGTGCTGCGCGCTTCGGATCGCGGCCTCCGCGGCGCCGGCCGCCCAGTCCTGCGCTCCGACGGCCTTGGCGCGCTTCTTCAGCTCCCGGGCGGAGACGCCGAACTGCTCGGCGTAGTAGACGGTGGTCACTGCGTCTGCGGCGGTGAGCAGCGCGATCAGCGAGCCGCTGTGCAGGTCGGGCCGGGCGGTCCCGGCGAGCACCTGGCGGCCGGCGCGCAGCACCGCCTCCCGCCTCGCCGCGTCGACGACGGGATGCCTGGTCGGCCGCAGGAAGCCACCCAGGTCCCGGCGCACCGCGCCGTCGGCGACCAACCGGTCATAGACCCGGTCGGTCATCCCCTTGGCGAGCCTCGGCAGCACCTTCTCGGGCTTCTTGCCGGCACCCTGGGCGAAGATCGCGAGCGCATGATCGAGCAACGGGTCACCGCCCGGGCGCTCGTCGAGCACGACGAGCCGCGAGCCCTTGACCGCCACCCGCTGGTGGGCCGCGAGCTCGGTCAGCACCCCGCCGGCGAGCGCCAGGTCGAGCTGCGCACCACCGGCCAGGCGCTTGCCTGCGGGACTCGTCGCGGCGAGCAGGACTTCGCAGCAGATCAGCATGGTCCGACCGTATGCCGAAGACCCCCGTCATACATCAGCCCCGGGGCGGAGTTTCGCGCCCACCCCTTCGATTAGCGATCGACCGCAAGTGGCGATCATCAATAACATCGGGTTATTCTGGGGTCATGATTGATGCGGCAGGACTGCGGGTGATCAAGGCGATCCACGACGAGGGCAGCTTCACGGCGGCCGCCGCGTCGCTCGGCTACTCACAACCGGCGATCTCGCAGATGGTGCGCCGGCTCGAGGAGCGCACCGGCACCGTGCTCGTCGAGCGGCTCGGTCGCAACGTGCGGCTGACCGAGGCCGGGTCGGTGCTGGCACGGCATGCGGTGCCGGTGCTCTCGGCGCTGGACGCCGCGGAGTCCGAGGTCGCCGCCATCGCGGGACTGCGCGCGGGCCGGGTGCGGCTGATGGCGTTCCCCTCCTCCTCTTCGACGCTCGTGCCGCGAGCCCTCGCGCTGGTCAAGGAGCGATTCCCCGACGTGCACGTCAGCTTCACCGAGGCCGAGCCGCCCGAGTCGCTGGCCGCGCTGCGCTCCGGCGAGTGCGACGTCGCGGTCGCGTTCGCCTACGAGGGCACCGATCTCGCGCGCGGCGAGGAGGACCTCGACGCGTTCGTGACCCGCAAACTGCTCGACGACGAGGTGCGGCTCGCGGTGCCGATCGGCCACAAGCTCGCCAAGTCCAAGAAGGTCAAGCTCGCCGACCTCGCCGAGGAGCCCTGGATCGCCGGCTGTCCGCGATGTCGCGGCCACCTGCTGTCGCTCGCGGGACGGGCCGGCTTCACCCCGGACGTCGCCTTCGAGACCGAGGACTACGTCGCGGTGATGGGCCTGGTCGCCGAAGGTCTCGGCGTCTCGCTCATCCCGGATCTCATTCGCCGCTCGGCCAGCAACCCCGGCATCAAGACGCTCCCGATCGATCCGGCGTCCCGCCGCGCCGTGTATGCCGTCACGACCCCCGATCTGCAACGGGTCCCGGCGGTCGCCGCCACGCTCGACGCGCTGTGCGAGGCCGCGCAGACCAAGAACGTCTGCTCCTGAGTCGCGGCGGCACCGCCGCCTCGACCACGCCCGGATCAGCGCCGGAAACGGTCGGACAGGCGAGGATCGCTCACCCACCAGGGTTCGTCATCCGGCTCCCCCGACTCCCCCACCTGCGAGGCGCCGACCGCGCGCCGGGCGGCCTCCTGCTCGTCCAGCCGGGCGTCGACCTCACGGGTCTCGACGGCGTCCGAGCGCAGCCACTCCATGAAGACCGCTCCCAGCACGGGCACGCCGATGAGTTCGGTCGCGAGCAGCAGCGCGCCGCCGGCGAATCGCTGGTCCTGCATCGGTGACAGACCGTCGCGGGCGGCAGCGGCCGCCGGACCGAAGCCCGGGAAGGTCGGCATCAGCAGGTAGCTGCGGGTGAACACCACGATGCCCGGCACCGCGTCGATCAGCCCGTCGAAGAACGCCAGCATGATGCGCACCGGCGGCGTCGCCCAGCGGGGCAGCAACTCCTCGACCAGCAACGGCACCCCGAACGCGACGCCGATCGTCACCAGGTGGACCAGCAGGAGGCCCTCGACGATCCCGGACCGGGTGGCGGCTACGCCATACCCGGTGAAGAAGACGAGCATGATGCCGCTGATGTCGAGGACGGCCGAAACTGCAGGGTGCAGAACGATTTTCGCCACGCGGCTGCGCAAGCCGCGGTGCAGCCAGGTGTGGTCGTGCCCGGCCGCCGCGGTGAACAGCCGCATCGGATCCCCCAATGCGACGCCCACCGGCACGATGGTGCCGACCAGCACCACCTGCACCGCGAACATGAACATGAACGTCGTGCGGTAAGCCCCCACCGGGCCGCAGGTGGCATAGATCAGCACGCCGATGCCGAGCACCAGGAAGAGCGCGACGCGCGTCCACGGCCAGTGCACTCCTCGCCGCCGGGCCCGCACGACCAGCGCGAGGTAGCCGGCGGTGAGCGCGACGGCGAGCAGCACGCCGCCGGTCGACCAGGTCCACTCGGTGAGCAGGCGGGTGGCGCTGAGAGGAGGCACACGCGGGATGATGGCGCGCCCGCCTAGCAATTGGCTATGAGCTCATCGTCCAAGGCAACCCGCGAACGTCGGTGTGCCTGAGCCGGCGCCCCCGCGAGGTAGCACTGACTGCCGCTATAACGCCGCCATAGCGGCAGTCAGTGCTACCTCGTTACCTCGGCGCTGGGCAGGGGGCGGAGCGTCGCACGGCTGCGCGTCCTGGCGCGCGGGTCGGGTCAGGGGCGGGCGACGAACGGCAGACCACCGCGAGCCACGATCGCGATCGCGCCCCCGCGGTCGGTGCGAAACGCCGTGGAGTTGCTGTCCCGCAATAGGTCGAGGGTGCGCGGCGCCGGGTGGCCGTAGTCGTTCCCGGCGCCCACGCTGATCACCGCGATCGGCGCGTGCACCGCACGCTCGAGGTCGGGGTCCTGGTTGGCCGAGCCGTGGTGCGGCACCTTCAGCACGTCGACCGGCTCCGGATCGGCTTCTGCCCGCAGCGCGCGCAGCACGGCCGCGCCCGCCTCCTTCTCGATGTCGCCGGTGAGCAGCAGGCGCAGCCCGCGCGAGCGGACGTCGAGCACCACGCTGGCGTTGTTCTGCACCGACCCGGCCCGGATGAGCCGCGTCGGTCCCAGCACCCGGGCGTCCAGGCCCAGGTAGTGCAGTTGCATCCCGGTCTGGAGCGACCGCGCCGTCATGCCGTGCTTTCGGAGTGCGGCCTGCACCAGGGGCTCGTCGCTGGGCTCGTCGCCGGACCGCGCGTCATGGGTCCCCGGGGACGACGGACCGGCCGAATGCACTGGCGTCGAATAGATCTCGCGCACGGTGCGGCCGCGGAAGACCCCGTCGATCCCACCGACATGGTCGGCGTGGAAGTGGGTGAGCACGAGCGCGTCCACGACTGTGACGCCGAGGCGATCGAGGCATTGCGCGATCGGGCCGGGGTCCGGGCCAGCGTCGACGACCACCGCGTGCCCGGGGCTGGTCGCGAGCACGCCGCCGTCGCCCTGACCGACGTCGCACGCCACGTAGACCCAGCCGGCGGGCGGCCAGCCGAACGCCGGCACCGGGGCCCACGCGGCGGCACCGAGCAGAGCCGCGGCGGCCGCGAGGTAGGGCCGCAGCCAGATCAGGCGCAACAGCGCGACCCCGCCGACAAGCAGCACCAGGGTGAGACCGGCGAGGAGCAGCGCGCCCAGGGCACCGTCCGGCCACGGCAGCACCCCGAGCGGCACCCGTGCGCAGGTGTGGGCGATCCAGGCGATGCCCCAGGTCGGCAGCGCGGCGAGCCACGCCGGGGCGTAGGCCAGCTGCGTGCTGATCGGGGCCACCAGCACGGTCACGATGCCCGCGAGCGTGGCGGGGGCGACCAATGGCGCTGCCAGCACGTTGGCCGGGATGCCGATGAGGCTGACCGAGCCCTGCAGCAGCACGATCACCGGAGCACACATCGCCTGCGCGGCCATCGGGATCGCGATCGCTTCCGCGAGCGGCGCCAGCCGGTGGGGCAGGTATCGGGCGATGCGGTCGGCCCATGGGCGGGCGAAGAAGAGCAGGCCCGCGGTCGCGAGTGACGACAGTGCGAAACCGTATGACGCGGCCAGCCACGGGTCGTAGACCAGCAGCGCGAGCACCGCGGCCGCGAGAGCCGGAGCCCCTGCCGTGCGTCGCGCCGTCGAGAGGCCCACCAGGCCGACCGCGCCCATGGCCGCCGCCCGCACGACGGACGGCTCCGGTCGGCAGAGCAGGACGAACAGCAGCAACGCGACACCGGCGAAGACGAGCCGTCGGCGGCCCCGGACACGCAACCACCCGGCGACCCACATCGCGGCGAGCAGCACCATGGTGACGTTGCTGCCGGAGACCGCGTTGAGATGGGTCATGCCGGTCGCGCGCATGTCGTCGTTGAGCTCCTGCGGCAGCCGGGAGGTGTCACCGATGACCAGCGCCGGCACCAGCCCGCGCGGGTCGCGCGGCAACCCGTCGGTGGCATCGCGCAGGTCGCTGCGCAGCCGCTCGATGCCGTCGAGCAGCGGCCCGGCTCCGCCGACGACCCGGGGCGGCCCGCGAGGGATGATCACCGCCTCCACGTCGTCGCCCGGTTCCGCCGCCTGCAGTCTGCCCGCGAAGGCGATCCGTTGATGCCAGTGCAGCGGCAGCCAACGATCGTCGCCGATCACCAGCACCGGGGTGTGGGGCGTGCTGCGTGCCCCGCGTCCGGTGATCTCGCGGACCGAAACCTTGGTGATCACAAGGGATTTGCCATAGGTGTGGGCTGCGGCGACCGGTCGCGGGTCGGTGTCGACGACCGCTTCGACACGCACCGTCGCGCGGTCGGCGGCGAGCGCGCGCACCGGACCGGCCTGGCGTGCGAGCAGCTGACCGGCCGTCGCGCACAGCACCAGGGCGGCCGCGGCGCAGGACAGTGCGGCAGTAGTGGCTACCCGCAGCTCCCGCTGCCGGCCCAGCCGCAGGAGCAGCACCGCGCTGGTGGCGGCGAGCCCGGCCCACGCGAGCACGAGCGTCGCGGGCAGACGCAATGCGATCAGCACGGCCACCCAGCCGGTCGCGGCAGCGACCAGGAGTCGCAGATCGAGGCGCGGTGGCGCTCCGCCGCCGGAGGCCCGGTCGGGAAACACCCGGTCCAGCACCGAGCGGAGCAGCCGCACCGCCGATCAGCCCACCCGGACGAGCGGTGTCAGCTGCGCCAGCAGCTTGTCCCCGATGCCGCTGACCTCGCCGAGCTCCTCGACACTGGTGAACCGTCCGTTGTCGGTGCGCCACTGCACGATGCGCTGCGCCAGCACCGGCCCGACACCGGGCAGCGTGTCGAGCGCGGCGATGTCCGCGGAGTTGAGGTCGACGACCGCGGGCGCCGACCCGCCGGCGGCCGCCGGGCCCGGTGCCCGGGCGCCGGGCCCGGGTGCTGCCGCCGGTGCCGGCGTGGTCTGCTCCCCCGGCTTGGGCACCTGGATCTGCTCCCCGTCGGTGACCGGCCGCGCCAGGTTGATCGCCGCCAGATCGGCACCCGGCAGCGCGCCGCCCGCCGCCTGGACCGCGTCCTGCACGCGCGAGCCGGCGCGCACCTGCACGACACCCGGACGGCGCACCTGGCCCACGACCTGGACGACCAGCACGGAGGCGCCGGCGCTCGAAGGGGTGCCACCGGCCGACGGGGCGAAACCGGCCGCGGGACCGGACGCTGCCGTCGACCCTGCCCGCGCCGACGCGAGGGCAGACTGCGACGCCGCCACCGCCCCCGACGGCGCCACCGGGTGCGGGGCCGCCGCGGTGCGGGCCCACAACACCCGGCCGCCGAAGACGAGCGCGGCGATCAGCACCAGGACGACGGCCCCCACCACTGCCAGCCGGCTCGGAGCCACCTGGGCGCCGAGCAAGGGCTCCGGAGGTCGCAGCAACGGCCGATGGGGCCGCACCTGCTCCGGGCCGGTGCCGGCGGCATGTCGCGCACCGCGCCCTGCCCGGGAGGTGCCGGCCGTCGTCGACGGGTCGCTCCCGGACGACTCACGGTCGGTGTCCTCCGTCGGGCGGCGGGCGGTGGCAGCGACCCGGCGCGGCAGCTGCGCCACCCGCGACCGTGGCTCGTCGATCACGTCGTCCTCCGCCGGCACCCAGCCCGGAGCGCGCCGGACCGCCTCGAGCTCTTCGAGCACCGCCGTCAGCCGGTCGGGCACCGGATCGTCGTTCCGCTGTCGCGCCATACCCGGAAAGCTAGACGTGACAAGGCAGTTGGCGCCGCGCGAGATCGGCCGGCTGTGGACGACCGCGCGTGGCCGGAGGGGATGTGGACGGTGGGGCTGGTGGTCGTCTCGATACGCCGAGGGCTCGCAAGCTCGCCGGGGCCGGCTACTCGACCACCGAAGCCACACCAGGGCCGACTCGCTCGCCGGGGCCGGCTACTCGACCACCGAAGCTAAGATGGCACGCTCGCCGGGGCCGGCTACTCGACCAACGAAGCTAAGATGGCACGCTCGCCGGGGCCGGCTACTCGACCAACGAAGCTAAGCTGGCACGCTCGCCGAAGCCGGCTACTCGACCACCGAAGCCGGCTACTCGACCACCGAAGCCACATTCGCCCACTCGCCGAAGCCGGCTACTCGACCACCGAAGCCACATTCGCCCACTCGCCGGAGCCGGCTGCTCGACCGACGACGCTAGACCGAGGAGCCGACGATGCGGCGCCGGCCGCTGAAGCGCGGCGTCACCGCGACCGCGAGGGTGCCGGGACCGACGTGCGCGCCGACCGCCGCACCGAGCTCGACCAGGAGCACCCGCCGTGCGTCGGTGAGTCGCTCGGCGAGCCGTTCGGTCAGGGTCTCGGCGCGCTCACGCGCGTCCAGGTGGTGCACCGCGACGTCCACGCCGTCGACGTCCAGCCGCGCGGCGAGGTCCTCGACGGTTTTCGCGGCCAGCTCGGTCAGCCGCGACAGCGCCTTGGCCGTGGTGCGCACCCGCTCCAGCGGCTCGATGTGGCCGTCGCGCACCGTGAGCAACGGTTTGATCGCGAGCGCCGAACCCATCAGCGCCGACGCCCGCCCGATGCGCCCGCCGCGGCGCAGATGCTCGAGCGTGTCGACGTAGAACACCGTCTCCGACGCCGTCGTATGGCGCCGCGCAGTCTCTGCGACCGACTCCGCAGGGTCACCGACCGCCGCCGCCTCGGCGGCCGCTATCACTCCGAAACCCATTGCCATGCCGATGGTTCCGCTGTCGACGACGGTCACCGGGATCCGTGAGTCACGCGCGGCGAGCTGCGCCGACGACAGGGTCGCGGACATCTGCGACGACACGTGCACGGAGACGATCGCGTCGTGACCGGCTTCGGCGAGTTCGGCGTAGAGCTCGGTGAAGACCGCGGGCGACGGCCGGGAGGTCGACACCGGCACGAACTCGCGCAGCGCCTGCGCGACCTCGCCGGCGCTCACGTCGCGTCCCTCGAGCCGGGTCTCGCCGCCGATCGCGATGCGCATCGGCACGACGTGCAGACCGTGGCCGACCGCGATCTCGGCCGGCAGATACGCCGTGGAGTCCGTGACCACCGCGACCTTCATGTCGTCGCCTCCTCGGGTGTCGCCCTGCCTCAGCCTGCCACGATGTTGACCAGCTTGGGCGCACGCACGATCACCTTGCGGATCTGCTTGCCGTCCAACGCGTTCAACACCTTCTCGCTCTCGCGGGCCATGGCCTCCAGGTCGGCGTCGGAGATGCTGACCGGCACCTCGAGCCGGTCGCGCACCTTGCCCTGCACCTGCACGACGCAGGTCACTGTGTCGTCGACCAGCAGCGACTCGTCGGCGGCCGGGAACGCCTCGTAGGTCAGCGTTTCCGGGTGTCCGAGCCGCGACCACAGCTCCTCGGCGATGTGCGGTGCGACCGGCGCGGTCATCAGCACCAGCGCCTCGACGGCCTCGCGCGGCGGCGCCGGCTCCTTGGTGATCGCGTTGTTCAGCTCGATCAGCTTGGCGATGGCGGTGTTGAACTGCAACGCCTCGTAGTCGCGGCCGACACCGTCGATCGTCTTGGCCAGCAGGCGTTTCAGGTCCTCGCTCGGCGCCTCGTCGGCGACCCGCAGGTCGCCGGTCTCCTCGTCGACCACGTTGCGCCACAGCCGCTGCAGGAAGCGCTGCGAGCCGACGACCGCGCGGGTCTCCCAGGGGCGGGAGATGTCCAGCGGGCCCATCGACATCTCGAAGACGCGGAACGTGTCAGCGCCGTACTCGGCGGACATTTCGTCAGGCGTGACAACGTTTTTCAGCGACTTGCCCATCTTCCCGTATTCGCGGGTGACCGGCTCGCCCTGCCAGGTGAAGGTCATGTCCTTGCCCTGGCCGTGCTCGACCACCTCGGCCGCCGGCACCGGCTGGCCGCGGTGGTCGCGGAAGGCGTAGGCCTGCACGTAACCGTGGATGAACAACCGGCGGAAGGGCTCCTCCGACGTTACCTCGCCCAGGTCGAAGAGCACCTTGTGCCAGAACCGCGCGTAGAGCAGGTGCAGCACCGCGTGCTCGGGGCCGCCGACGTAGAGGTCGACGCCGCCGGGGTCGTTCGCGACGCCCGCACCGGCACCGCGGCCGGGCCCCATCCAGTATTCCTCGCAGCCCCGGTCGACGAATCGCTCGTCGTTGGCCGGGTCGGTGTATCTCAGCTCGTACCAACAGGATCCGGCCCAGTTGGGCATCGTGTCGGTCTCGCGGCGATACTTCTTCGGGCCGTCACCCAGGTCGAGTTCGACCTCGACCCATTCGGTCGCTCGGGACAGCGGCGACTCCGGCTCGGAGTCGGCGTCGTCGGGTTCGTAGGTCTTCGGCGAGTAGTCCGCGACGTCGGGCAGCTCGACCGGCAGCATCGACTCGGGGAGCGCGTGCGCGACGCCGGACTCGTCATACACGACCGGGAAGGGTTCGCCCCAGTAGCGCTGCCGGCTGAAGAGCCAGTCGCGCAGCTTGTAGGTGACCGTGCCGCGACCGACGCCCTCCTTCTCCAGGAAGTCGATGACGAGCTCCTTGGCCTCCTCGACCTCCTTGCCGGACAACGAGATCCGGTCGTTGTCGGAGTTGATCATCACGCCGTGGCCGAGGTAGGGCTTGTCCTCGTCGTGCCCTTCGCTCGGCTGGACCGTGCGAACGTAGGGCAGGTCGTACTTCTTGGCGAAGTCCCAGTCGCGGGCGTCCTCGGCGGGCACCGCCATGACGGCGCCGGTGCCGTAACCCATCAGCACGTAGTCGGCGATGAAGACCGGAATCGGTTCTCCCGTCACGGGATTGGTCGCGAACGACCCGGTGAAGACACCGGTCTTGGCCTTGGCGTCCTCGGTCTGCCGCTCCAGCTCGGACTTGCGCGATGTCGCGGTGCGGTATGCCGCGACGGCCTCCGCCGGTGTCGCCGCGCCGTCGGTCCACGCGTCGTGCGTGCCGGAGGGCCACTCCTGCGGGACCAGCTGGTCGACCAGCGGGTGCTCCGGCGCCAGCACCATGAACGTCGTGCCGAAGATCGTGTCTGGCCGGGTCGTGAACACCTCGATCGGCGCGGCCACCCCGTCGACCGCGAACCGGATCGACGCACCGTGCGACCGGCCGATCCAGTTGCGCTGCATGACCTTGATCGACTCGGTCCAGTCGACCCGGTCCAGGTCGTCCAGCAGCCGGTCGGCGTAGGCGGTGATCCGCATCATCCACTGCGACAGGTTGCGCTGGAAGACCGGCATGTCGCCGCGCTCGGTGAGGCCCTCGTTGGTGACCTCCTCATTGGCGACCACGGTGCCGAGGCCCGGCGCCCAGTTGACCGGCACCTCCTTCTTGTAGGCGAGGCGGCGGCCGTCGATCTCGGCGCGCTGTTCGTCGGCGGACAGCTGCGCCCACGGGCGGCCGTCCGCGGTCGCGACGTCGCCGGCCTCGAAGGCGGCGACCAGGTCCTCGATCGGGCGTGCCTTGCCGGCGGCCTCGTCATACCAGGCGCCCCAGATCTTGGTGAAGATCCACTGGGTCCACTTGTAGAAGCCGGGGTCGATCGTGGCGACCTTACGGCGCGGGTCGTGCGAGAGTCCCAGCATGCGCACCTGCCGGGTGAAGGTGGCGATGTTGTCCTCAGTGGTCTTGCGCGGGTGCTGCCCGGTCTTGACGGCATACTGCTCGGCCGGCAGCCCGAACGCGTCGAAGCCCTGCGTGTAGAGGACGTTCTTGCCCGTCATCCGCTGGTAGCGCGCATAGACGTCGGTGGCGATGAACGGCAGCGGGTGCCCGACGTGCAGGCCGTCACCGCTCGGGTAGGGGAACATGTCCTGCACCATGAACTTCGGCCGGTCACCGACGGCCTGCGGATCGGCCCAGGGGCCAGTGGGATTCGGCGCCTCGAAGGTGCCGTTCTCCTCCCAGCGGTCCTGCCAGGCGCGCTCGATGCGGCCGGCCAGCGCCGGGGTGTAGCGGTGCGCGGGGCTCTCGTCGTTCATCGTCTTTTCCTCGTGGTTATTCGCCGGTGGTGGGCAGCGTTCGGATCCGCTAGGACGAAAAAACCCTCCGGTCGCTCACGAGGAGCACGGGAGGGTAGGCCGCGTCGAAGTCCGTCAGGCGTCAACGCGGCCGGCTAAGGAGGAGCAGCTGCCGCACGCCGGTCAGGCTACCGCACCTGCGCGCGCCGCCTGGACCGGGCAGGGCGCGAGGGTATGACGAAGCCCGGCCCCGCACGGCGGGACCGGGCTCATCGCGTGCTTCGCATCAGAGCGAGTTGACCGCCTTGGCCAGGGCCGACTTCTTGTTGGCGGCCTGGTTCTTGTGGATCACGCCCTTGCTGACGGCCTTGTCCAGCTTCTTGGACGCGGCGGCGAGCAGCTCGGTCGCCTTGTCCTTGTCGCCGGCGTCGACGGCCTCACGGGTCTTGCGGATCCACGTGCGCAGCTCCGACTTGTAGGCCCGGTTGCGCTCAGTGCGGATCGCATTGGTCTTGATCCGCTTCATCTGCGACTTGATGTTTGCCACTGAATACTTCCTCGGTCGAGTCGATTTCTGTCATGAGGGTGACAGACGCGGCGACGGATGGGGCGTGGGGACACCCGGGCGACGTGCCGCGCTGGTTGATGCTGATCGTGCAGTCGTGCGCGCACGACCAGAGCGCGCACGCAAGCGCCAAATCTACCAGCGCCGCTCGATCGCGCCCAAATCGGGCACGGCGGCACTAGCCCCGCCGCTCCGCGGCACTACCCCTGCCGCTCCGCAGCGATGGCCAGCACCACCCGCTCGACCGCATAGACCGGGTCACGGCCGCCGCCCTTGACGTCGAAGTCTGCCGCCGCGACCGCTTGGATCGCCCGGCCGAGCCGGTCGCCGTCCCAGCCCTTGGCGTCGCGGCGGGCCCGGTCGACCTGCCACGGCGCCATCCCGAGCTCCTTGGCGAGGGCCGCGGACGATCCACGCCCGGCCGTCGCGACCCGGGCGATCTGGCGCAGCTGGCTGGCCAGCACCGCGACGATCGGCACCGGGTCGAGGCCGGACGCGAGCGCGTGGCGCAGCAGGCGGAGCGCCTCGGGGGCGTTGCCGCCGACCGCCGCATCGGCCACCCGGAAGCCGGTCGCGTCGACCTTGCCGCCGTGGTAGCGCTGCACCACCTCGGCGGTGATCACGCCCTCGGTGTCGTCGATGAGCTGCCGGCAGGCCGACGCCAGCTCGCGCAGGTCCTTGCCGACCGCCTCCAGCAGCGCGCGGACGGCATCCGGCTCGATCTTGCGGCGGCCGACCCGGAACTCGTTGGTCACGAACGCCGACTTGTCCCGGTCGCTCTTGATCGCGGGCGCGTCGATCACCCGGGCGCCGGCCTTCTTCAGCGCATCGAGCGCCTTCTTGCCGCGCGCACCGCCCTTGTGCTGCACGATCAGCGTCGCGTCGACCAGCCCAGCGGCCGCCACGTCGACAACATCGGCGATCAGCTCCTCGCGGGCCTCGTCCAGGTCGCGGACCAGCACGATCTTGCTGCCGCCGAACAGACTCGGGCTGGCATGCAGCTGCAGCTCCCCCGCCTCGTATGACGCAGCGTCCAGCCGGATCAGCTCCGCCTGGGGGTCGGCCTCGCGCAGCGCCTCCACCGTGCTCGCGGCGGCGCGCTCGGCCAACACCTGCTCCGGGCCCGCGATCAGCACCAGCGAGGGGACGTCCGTCATACTCACAGCCTGCCATCCCCCGCCGACACCCGAGGAACGAGCGTGCCCGAGCAAGACCAGTCCTTCGTCTTCACCGCACAGTGCGCGGACGGACCGGGCATCGTGCAGGCGATCAGCTCGGTATTCGTCGAGCACGGGGCGAACATCGACGAGAGCCAGCAGTACGGCGACCCGCTGAGCGGGCAGTTCTTCATCCGGGCGCGGGTGCACGGGCCGGTGGACGAAGACTCTCTGCGCGCGTCGCTCGCGCCCGTCGCCGAACGCTTCGCGATGACGTGGGGGCTCTGGCCGGCCGGCGAGCGGATGAAGGCCCTGGTGATGGTGTCCAAACTGGGCCACTGCCTCAACGACCTGCTCTACCGGCAGCAGGTCGGCGCGCTGCCGCTCGACATCGTCGCGGTCGGCTCCAACCACCTGGACTTCCAGAAGCTGGTGTCGTCGCACGACATCCCCTTCCACCACATCCCCGTGACGGCGGCGACCAAGCCGGCCGCCGAGCGCCGGCTACTCGAGCTGGTGGAGCAGACCGGTGCCGAGGTGGTGATCCTGGCGCGCTACATGCAGGTGCTGTCGGACGACCTCTGCGCGCGGCTCGCCGGGCGGGCGATCAACATCCACCACTCGTTCCTGCCGAGCTTCAAGGGCGCGCGGCCCTACCACCAGGCCCACCAGCGCGGCGTGAAGCTGATCGGCGCGACCGCGCATTACGTCACGCCGCAGCTGGACGAGGGCCCGATCATCGAGCAGGACGTGGCCCGCATCGACCACGGCTATTCCCCCGACGCGATGGTCGTGGCCGGCCGCGACGTCGAGGCCCAGGTGCTGGCGCGGGCGGTGACCTGGCACGCCGAGCACCGCGTCTTTCCCAACGGCACCAGCACGGTCGTGTTGCGCTGAGGACTTGTCACGCGTTGTGCCGACTTGTCACGTCATTGCCGACTTGTCACGTGAATGCCGACTTGTCACGTCAATGCGGACTTGTCCACGTTGTGCCGACTTGTCACGTGCTCTAGCACGTGACAAGTCCACCTGTTACGTGACGAGTCGCCTTTTACGTGACAAGTGAACGTTGACGTGACAAGTCGCCGTATGACGTGACGAGTCCCCGGCCGGAGGGTATGCGGGCCGCCGGTCAGCGGCGCGCGGGGCGATCGAGTCGGCGGTCGAGCAGGCCGCCGACCAGCAGCATGACCCCGACCGGCAGCAGCGCGCCGACCGTGACGTCGCCGAGATAGTGCGCACCGACGACCATCCGGCTGACGGCGTAGGCCACCACGAGCAGCACCCCCACCACCACCGCAGGTATGACGGAGCGACCGCTTCGGTGCACCGCGTAGACCAGCGCACCCGCGAAAGCCGCTGCCAACGCTGTGTGTCCGCTCGGCATGCTGGCGCGGTCGGTGACCGGCACGAGGGCGTGCACGACGTCCGCCGGGGGCCGCGGCCGCTGATAGATCGCCTTCGCGATCGTCACGCTGATCCGGCCGGCCAGGAAGACCAGCGCGGTGGCGAGGGCTGCCGGGATGCCGCCTTTGCGCCATACGACGAGGAGCAGGGCGAGCACCGGCAGGTAGGCGAGCGGGCCCGCGCCGTAGTGGGCGATGACCTTGCTGGGTTCGGCCAGCCAGGACGGCCGGTGGTGGGACCACCAGATGTCGAGCCGCAGCTCGCCGGTGTGCGATGCGCCGCGGTGGGTCAGGTAGGCGCCCAACAGCACCGACACCACGACGAACACGACGCCGGCCGCTTCGCTCCGACGGATCACGTTGTGCCCAGGCCGAGTTGGGCCATCCGGGACTGCACCTGCGGCAGCGGCCGGTCGAGATGGTCGGCGAGTTCCTCGGGGTCGAGGCCGAGCTCGGCGCCGTCGCGCAGCTCCTCGTCGTCCTCCTCGGTCCACCCCTCGGCCGGTGGTGCCGCGGGCACCGGTGCCGTCGCCGCAGCCTCAGCCTCCGTCACCGAGACCGGCGCCCCAGCCTCCGTCGCCGAGGCCGGCGCCTCAGTCTCCGGAGCCTCCACCGGCTCGGCGCCAGCAGACTCATCCACCACCGGCGCGAGATCGTCGTGCTCTGGGTCGGGCACAGGCGCCATGTCGCCGGGCTCCTCCTCGGCGGGCGCCGGGTCGACCTCGACCTGTGACTCCTCGGGCGCCGGATCCGCTTGCGCGCCAACGGGACCCGCGGTCTCGTCCAGCCGCTTCAGCGCCTTGAGCACCAGCGCCCGGTCGGTGGTCGGCCAGAAGGGCGGCAGCGACTTCTGCAGGAAGCCCGCATAACGGGCGGTGATCATCCGGGTGTCGAGGAACGCGACGACTCCCCGGTCGGAGCTGCGGCGGATCAGGCGGCCGGCGCCCTGCGCGAGACGCAGCGCGGCGTGGGTCGCCGACACCGCCATGAAGCCGTTGCCGCCGCGACGGGCGATCTCCTGGGAGCGCGCGGACGCCAGCGGGTCGTCGGGCCGCGGGAACGGGATGCGGTCGATGATCACCAGCTGGCACGACACACCGGGCACGTCGACGCCCTGCCAGAGGGTCATCGTGCCGAAGAGGCAGGTGCGCGCGTCGGCGGCGAACTGCCCCACCAGCGTGCGGATCTGGTCGTCGCCCTGACACAGCACCGGGAAGTCGTCACCCAGCCGCGCGCGCATCTCCTCCGCCGCGGCCCGCGCGCCGCGGGTGGAGGAGAACAACCCCAGCGTGCGTCCGCCCGAGGCGCGGATCAGCGTCTCGATCTCGTCCATGGCGGCGGTCGACAGCCCGTCGCGACCGGGCGGCGGGAGTTGTGAGGCGACATACGCGATGGCCTGGCGGGGGTAGTCGAAGGGCGAGCCGACGTCGAGCCCGGTCCACCGCGGGCCGCCCTCGCCGCGCAGGCCGAGCGTGCCGGCCACAGCGTCGAAGGAGCCGCCGAGCTCCAGGGTGGCTGAGGTCATGACCACCGTGCGGTCACCGAACACCTTGTCCCGCAACAGCATTGCCACGCTCATCGGCGCGACACGGAGCACCGATCCGCGGCGCGGGTCCTTGGAGATCCACACCACGTCGAGCTCGCGGCCCTCGAGGATCCGGTCGGCGTTGTCGAAGATCTCGTCGACCGCCGCCCGGGCAACCTGCCGGCTCGCGTCGTTGTCGGCGGGCGAGGCGGGCTTGAGCTCGCTCTGCACCGAGCGTGCCGCGTCGCGCACCCTGGCCAGCGCAAGACCGAGAGCGTCGGGTATGCCGAGCAGCCGTCCCTCCTGGAGGCCGTCGAGCAGCTCCTGCATCAGCTCCCCGGCCTCACGCATCGTGGACGCGTCGGCCATTCGCCCGCACCGGCGCGCCGCCGTGGAAACCATGCCTGCGGTGAGTTCGTCGGTGATGGTCGAGGTGACGCGGTCGACGAGCTCGTGCGCCTCGTCGACGATCAGCAGGTCGTGCTCGGGCAGCATCTGCCGGCCCTCGAAGGAGTCGATCGCCATGAAGCTGTGGTTGGTGACCACGACGTCGACCTCCTTGGCCGCCGCGCGGGATCGCTCGACAAAGCACTCGGTGACCATCGGGCACTTGGACCCGAGGCACTCCTCCGCCGAGACCGACACCTGGCGCCAGGCCCGCTCGCTGACGCCGGGCACCAGCTCGTCGCGCTCACCGGTCTCGGTCTCCTGCGCCCACTCACGCAGCCGGACGACCTCCTCGCCGATGCGGCCGGCAGCCCGATCGACCTCGCCGATCTCGAGAAGTGCGTCCTCCTCGTCCGGGTAGCCACCCTCGACCTTGTGCAGGCACAGGTAATTTCGCCGGCCCTTCACCAGCCCGAAGGTCGGGCGCCGGCCGAGCAGCGGCTCGACGGCGTCGGCGATGCGGGGCAGGTCGTTGTCGACGATCTGGGCCTGCAGGGCGAGCGTCGCGGTCGCCACGATGGCCGGCTGCCGAGTCTCGACCGCATGCTTGATCGCGGGCACCAGGTAGGCGAGCGACTTGCCGGTGCCGGTGCCGGCCTGCACGAGCAGGTGGGCGCCGTCCCGCGCCGCCTGGTCCACCGCCCTGGCCATCTGCTGCTGCCCCGGGCGCTCGCTGCCGCCGACTCCCCCGACGGCGGCACGCATCAGGTCGTCGAGATCCACAGGCATTGGTCCAGGGTATGCCGTGCCGACCCCCGGCTCGTGCAGGCGCGGGGCGCCGTGTGGATCCCCGCCGCTCAGCCCGGTGTCTGCGCGGTGCCCGCGCAGATCAGCTGGGCCACCAGTGCCGTCCAGCCGGTCTGGTGGGTCGCGCCAAGGCCTGAGCCGTCGTCCCCGTCGAAGTACTCGCTGAAGGTGACGTGCTGATCCCAGAGCGGCCCGCTCGGATACCACCGGGGCGTGCCCGGGCGACGCCCGTCCGGCCCGGGGCGGAAGAGCCCGACCAGCCGGTTCGCGAGCTCGTCGGCGCCCTCCCCCAGGGTGCGCTCGGTGGCGGCGCCGCTCGCGTCGGCGATCCGTTCGTCGGGATATGCCTCGGCATACGTCTGGAGGGCGTCCAGGAGCAGGAAGTTGACCGGCCACCAGACCGGCCCGCGCCAGTTGGAGTTGCCGCCGAAGAGCGCACTGTCGGACTCGGCGGGCGTGTAGCGCAGGGACAGATGCTCACCACCGATGTCGACGGTGAGCGGCTCGCGATATTGCGCGGACAGCGAGCGTATGCCGTGCGCCGACAGAAACTCCGACTCATCGAAAACCATTGCCAGCAACCGCTTCCGGCGGTCAGCTGTCACGAGGGCCATGGTGATCCGCTGATCGTCATGGGTCTGGTGATGGTCGAAGACCGACGCCAGGCCGGTGTCGCGGCGTTCCATCCACTGCACCTCGCCCACCAGCCGTGGCAGTTGCGCGGCGAGGAGCGGGTGCACCGACTCGACCGCGATCAGCGGCAGCAACCCGACGAGCGAGCGCACCGGCAGTCGCTCACAGCTGCCGTCCGGCCGGACGACGGCGTCGTAGTAGAAGCCGTCGCCCTCGTCCCAGAGTGAAATGCCTTGGGAGCCAAAGGTGTCCATTGCCTGTGCGAGGCGCAGGAAGTAGTCGAAGAAGGTGCGCGCGGTCGCACCCCAGGCGGGCGTCTCCTGGGCGAGTTCGACCGCGATCCGCAGCATCGACAGCGAGTAGAAGGCCATCCAGCTCGTCGCGTCGGACTGCTCCAGCCGCAACCCGTCGGGCAGCGGCTTGGACCGGTCGAACAGCCCGATGTTGTCCATGCCGAGGAAGCCACCCTCGAAGAGGTAGGAGCCGTCGGCGTCCTTGCGGTTGATCCACCACGAGAAGTTGAGCAACAGCTTGCCGAACACCCGGATCAGGAAGTCCCGATCCTGGTCTCCCGCAACGGAATACACCAGCCAGGTCGCCCAGGCGTGCACCGGCGGGTTGACGTCGTCGAAGTTCCATTCGTATGCCGGCAGCTGTCCGTTGGGATGTTGCGCCCACTCGGCGACCATCAGCTCGAGCTGGTCCTTGGCGAACGCCGGGTCGATCAGCGCCAGCGGCACGGTGTGGAAGGCCAGATCCCAGGACGCGAACCAGGGATACTCCCACTCGTCCGGCATCGAGATGACGTCCGCGAGGTCCAGGTGCGTCCAGTTGACGTTGCGGGCGCCGGGCTCGCGGCGTTCCGTGGGAGCCGGTGGCTGGGGGTCCCCCTGCAGCCAGGACTCGACCGGGTAGCGGAAAAGCTGCTTGCCCCAGAGCAATCCGGCGAATGCGCGGCGGGCGATGTGGGTGTCGTCGGCAGTCGCCTGCTGCGGGATGACCGCCGCGTAGAAGTCGTCAGCCTCCTGCTTCCGTGCTCGCAGCACCTCGTCGAAGTCGGCGAACCCGCCGGCGGACGCGGCCTCGAAGGGCGCGTGCGCGTCCTCGGTGCTCGCGCCGGTCGCGGAGAGGCGCAGACGCACCGTGCGGGTGCCGCCCGGCTCCACCTGGTCGTAGTGCCACCAGAAGCCGGCCTTGGTGCCCTCGTCGGCCCGCACCTGCGACTCGTCGCCGTGCACCACGGCACGACCGATCCCGCCCTTCGGGCAGTCCGACCGGCCGGCACTTCCGTAGAGCTCCTGATCGTCGGTCTCGTTGTCGCAGAAGACGATCCGCGGGTCGCCCTCGGCCTCCAGCCGGTAGGTGCCCAGCCACGCGTGCTTGACCTCGACGGCGCCGTCCACCAGTCGCATCGTCGGCGTGCGGTCGTCGCCGCCCCACGCCCACGTGTTGCGCAGCCACGCCTGCGGCACCAGGTCGAGTGGCGCGGGGTCGGGTCCCTGGTTGGTGACGGTCACCTGCATGAGGACGTCGGTCGGGCCCGCCTTGGCGTAGGTGACCTCGACGTCGAAGAAGCGGTTGTCGTCGAGCACACCGGTGTCGGTGAGCTCGTACTCCGGCTGGGACCGGTCACGGGCCGCATTGCCTGCGACGAGTTCGGCATAGGGGAAGGCGGCCTGCGGGTAGCGGTAGAGCCAGGTGGCGAAGGAGTGGGTCGGGGTGGCGTCGGTCGGCCACCAGACCTCCTTGACGTCCTCGCCGTGGTTGCCCTGGCCGTTGGTCAGCCCGAACAGCCGCTCCTTGAGCCGGTCGTCGCGGCCGTTCCACACCGCGACCCCGAGGTTGAGGAAGCCGAAGCGGTCGGTGAGACCGGCGAGGCCGTCCTCGCCCCACCGGTAGGCGCGCAGGTGGGAGTGGTCGAACGGGAAGTAGTCCCAGGCGTTCCCGTCGGCCGAGTAGTCCTCGCGGACCGTGCCCCACTGGCGCCCGGACACATACGGCCCCCAGAGGCGCCAGGGCGCGTCGGCGTCGGGAGACTCAGCGAGACGGGCGTGTTCGGCGGTCGGCGGTGTCGTCGGTGTCGTCGTCACCCGCCGAAGACTGCCACGTCCCGCTGGGCGCGTGGGGTGGCGCGGGCGCCGGCATACAGTCGCGGCGGCGAGCCTCGCGGTCGCGCACCGTCACACTGCGAACGCGGCGAGCTCCCCCTGCAGCACCGGCGTCACCTTGGCGTGCACGTGCGTCCCATCGGCGGTGTGCTCGGTCGCGAGCACCTCGCCCTCCTCGTGCAGCCGGGAGAGCAGGTCGCCACGCTGGTAGGGCAGCAACAGCTCGACCCGGATGTCGGGACGGGGCAACTCGTCGTCGATGAGCTGCTGCAGCTCGTCGAATCCGGCTCCGGTGCGGGCGGATACGGCGATCGCGTGCTTCTCGGCGCGCAGCAGACGGTCGATCACGTGCGGGTCGGCGAGGTCGGCCTTGTTGACGACCACGACCTCCTTGACCTGGTCGGCGCCGACGTCGGCGAGCACCTCGCGCACCGCGGTGATCTGCGACTCCGGGTCGGGGTGGGAGCCGTCGACGACGTGCAGCACCAGGTCGGCCTCACCGACCTCCTCCAGCGTGGAGCGGAACGCCTCGACGAGCTGGTGGGGCAGCTCGCGCACGAAGCCGACCGTGTCGACCAGCGTGTAACCGCGACCGTCGCGGGTCTCGGCCCGGCGTACGGTCGGATCGAGGGTGGCGAACAGCTGGTTCTGCACCAGCACGCCAGCACCGGTGAGCCGGTTGAGGATCGAGGACTTGCCGGCGTTGGTGTAGCCGGCGATCGCGACCGACGGCACCTGGCCGGCGCGGCGGGAGTGCCGCTTGGTGTCGCGCATCGTCTTCATCCCCGACAGCTCACGCCGCAGCTTGGCGATGCGGGTGTTGATGCGGCGCCGGTCGAGCTCGATCTTGGTCTCACCGGGACCGCGCGAACCCATGCCCTGACCGCCGGCGGCCTGGCCACCGGCCTGCCGGGACATCGACTCACCCCAACCACGCAGGCGCGGCAGGAGGTATTGCAGCTGGGCCAGCTCGACCTGTGCCTTGCCCTCCTTGGACTTGGCGTGCTGGGCGAAGATGTCGAGGATCAGCGCGGTGCGGTCGATGACCTTGACCTTGACGACGTCCTCCAGCCCGCGACGCTGGCTCGGCGTGAGCTCGGTGTCGGCGATGACGGTGTCGGCACCCTCGGCGATCACGATGTCGCGCAGCTCGGCCGCCTTGCCCGAGCCCATCCAGGTGCCGGGGTCCGGCTTGAGCCGGCGCTGCAGCACGCCGGCGAGCACGGTCGAGCCGGCGGTCTCGGCGAGCGCGGAGAGCTCGCGCAGCGAGTGCTCGGCCTCCTCCGCGGTGCCCTCGCCCCAGACGCCGGCGAGCACGACGCGCTCGAGGCGCAGCTGGCGGTATTCGACCTCGGTGACGTCCTCGAGTTCGGTGGACAGACCGGCGACGCGGCGCAGCGCGGCACGGTCCTCACGGTCGAACTGGTCGCCGTCGGTGCTTCCCTCGATGAGGAAGCCGTCGTTGTCGTAGCGGGGGTCGACGTCCGCCTCCGCGGCCAGCGCCTCTGCGCGGCCGTCCAGCAGATCGGATCGACGCATGTCTTGGGTGTTTCGAGCTGTCATGTTCTCCATATCGTCTCAGGTGTCAACGCTCCGGGCGAGCGAGTTAATCCACCCGTACGGCGATACCGTTGCGATCCGATGAGCGACCACTACTTCACCGCACAGCCGGCGAGCGCGGACGAGCGCCGCACGATCAACGTGCCCCTTGCCGGGCGGACCCGCGCCGTGCAGGTCGCACCGGGTGTTTTCTCCCCCGACCGCATCGACCAGGGCACGAGCGTGCTGCTGCAGCACGCTCCCCCGCCGCCGAGCGACGGCACCTTCCTCGATCTGGGCTGCGGCTGGGGCCCGATCGCGCTCAGCCTCGGATTGCTGTCACCGGACGCGCACGTGTGGGGTGTCGACGTCAACGAGCGCGCCCTCGACCTGCTCGCCCACAATGCGGCCGATCTCGGGTTGTCCAACGTGCACGGCGCCACCGCCGAGCAGGTGCCGGCCGGGCAGCGGTTCGACCTGATCTGGTCCAACCCCCCGATCCGGGTCGGCAAGCAGGCGCTGCACGACCTGCTCACCACCTGGCTGCCGCGCCTCACCGACGACGGCGTCGCCTACCTGGTGGTGCAGCGCAATCTCGGGTCGGACTCGCTGCAGAAGTGGCTGACCGAGCGCGGTTTCGCGGCCGAGCGCTTCACGAGTGTGAAGGGGTTCCGCATCCTGCGCGTCAGCCCGGCAACGTGACCTGTCCCTCGGCGATCACGTGCGCCGGCCCGGAGAGGGCCACCCGGTCGCCGGCGATGTGTACGCCGAGGGTCCCGCCCGGCACGTCGACCCGCCAGTCGAGCTGGCCGGCGGGCTGACCCGCCCACCACCACGTCGCGAGCGCGGCCGCGGCCGCGCCGGTGCCGCAGCTCTGGGTCTCACCGACGCCGCGCTCGTGCACGCGCATGCTGATGTGGCCGGGGTCGAGCGCGCGGACGAACTCCACGTTGGTGCCGTGCTCGGGGTGCGGGTCCACGTGCGGCGCGTGCGTCAGGTCCAGCGCGCCGAGGTCGATGCCCGGGGGCAACGCGACGACCGTGTGCGGGTTGCCGAGGTCGAGGCTGAGCGCCGGCAGCGGGTCCTCGGCGCCGACGACCTGCACGACACCGTCCATCCCCCGCTCGGCGGCGTCGGCCGGCCGGGCCAGCCGCCACGGCCCGAGATCGGTGGCGAAGCCGTCCCCGGCCGGGGTGATCCGCTTGACGCCGGCCCGGGTCGCGATCGCGAACTCCGGGGTGTCGACCAGCCCGTGATCGACCAGGTAGCGGGCGAAGACACGGGTGCCGTTGCCGCACATCTCGGCGATCGAGCCGTCGTGGTTGCGGTAGTCCATGAACCACCGCGCGTCCTCGGCGCGCTGCCGGATTTCCTCCGGCGCGTGCTCGATCGGCACCACGCGGATCACGCCGTCCCCGCCGATGCCGGCCCGCCGGTCGGCGAGGAACGTCACCTCGCGGGCGTCCAGCTCCGGGGCACCGTCGAGCGCGGGCACGAGCACGAAGTCGTTGAGCGTGCCCTCCCCTTTGGCAAAGGCGATCGTCGTCACGCCGACATTCAACGGCATGCCGTATGACGGGACAAACTCAGCGGAGCGGCGCGGCGCGGCCCAGCACCCCGAGCGCGCGGTCGAGCAGGTCCGGCGCGTCATACGGCAGCCAGTGGATGCGGGGGTCGGGTCCAAACCAAGACTGCTGTCGGCGGGCGAACTTCCTTGTGACGGCTGCGGTTTCGCTCTTGGCTTCTTCCTCGGTGAGTTCACCGTCGAGTTGCCGCAGCGCCTGGGCGTAGCCGATCGCCCGGCTCGCGGTGCGCCCGTCGCGCAGACCTTGGGCATCGAGGCGGCGGACCTCCTCCAGCAGACCCGACGACCACATCCGGTCGATGCGACGCACGATGCGTTCGTTGAGGTCGGCTCGCTCGATGGCGAGGCCGAGCACCACTGTGGGAGCGACGAATTCGCGGCGCGGCATGGTCGCGGAGAAGGGGCGACCGGTGAGTTCGACGACCTCGAGGGCGCGCACGACGCGGCGTGCGTTGCCGGCCGGGATGTTGGCGGCGGCCTCCGGATCGCGCGCCGCGAGCTCGTCATGCAGCCGGTCCGCACCGAGCTCCTCCAGCCGGGCCTCCCAGCGGGCCCGCACCGACGCGTCGGTCGGCGGGATCTGCAGGTCGTCCAGCGCCGCTCGCACGTAGAGCCCGCTGCCACCGACCAGCAGCGGCACCCGGTCACGCGCCCGGATCGCGGCGAACGCCTCTCTCGCCCGCCCCTGGTATGCCGCGACACTCGCCTCCTCGCGCACGTCCAGCACGTCGAGCAGGTGGTGCGGCACGCCGCCCCACTCCTCCGGCGGCAGCTTCGCGGTGCCGATGTCCATGCCGCGGTAGAACTGCGACGCGTCGGCATTGACGACCTCGCCACCGAGCCGCCGGGCGAGCGCGATGCCGAGGTCGGACTTGCCGGTCGCGGTCGGCCCGACGACGGCGACGATCGGCATGCGGCTCACGCCCCGAAGATAGTCGGCGCGCTCCCTACGATGAGCGGGTGAGTGTGCCGAGCAGCGCCGAGGTGCGAGCCCGCATCTGCGGACCGGCCCGCCGGCGGGCCTTCTCCTACTTCACGGTCGATCCCGCGGACCGGGCCGATTTCGCGGCAGCCGCCGACGCCGTCGCGGCCGACCGTGAGCGGCTGGCGCAGGTCGCGGAGGTCGTCGGCAGGTTGCGGGAGGGCATGGGTGTGCCGCTCACCCGCCTCCCAGCGGACCTCCCCGGCCGTTTCGACCCGCACGACCGTCGGACGCCGGTCGCGGAGCGGTTCTTCTACCCGGTGGCGTTCGCGGCGGCACTGCCGGATGCCCTGGCCTTTCACCGGGCCCGCGCCATACCGGATGCCGCGTCGCGGGCGATCTTCGCCGATCTCGGGCGGCACCTGCGCATCTTCGAGCGGACGTTCGGGCAGACCGGCCTGCACGTGCAGGAGTGGTTCGCGTTGCACCTGCGCGGGCTGATCTACGACTTCGGCCGGCTCCAGGGCAACCTCAGCGAGCTGACCCAGCCGCCGGCCCAGCTCGCGGCCGCGTCGGTGCCGGCGCCCCCCGGCGCGCCCGTGATCGACATCCACATCCCCGACAGCGGGCCGCTGCGGGCCGCGCAGGTCGATGCGTCTTTCGCCCGGATGCGGCCGTTCTTCGCCCGGCACTTCCCGGAGCTGCCGCCGTTGCGGGTGGCGGTCTGCACCAGCTGGCTGCTCGACGAGCAGCTGGAGAGGCTGGTGCCGGGCAGCAACATCGCGGCGTTCTGCGGCCGCTGGCGGCCGATCGGGCCGCCCATCGACGGCGACTGGTCGGTGCGCAACTTCGTCTTCCGCCGCCCGGACGCGACGCCCGGCGAGCTCAGCGGCAGTTCCCGCCTGGAGCAGGCCGTGCTGGCGCACTGGCGCTCCGGCGGGCAGTTGCACGTGCGCACCGGCTGGCTCACCCTCCCCACCCGCAGCGGCGGGCGCCCGACTTCGGAATACTGGGCGCCATGAGCAACGAGCCGACCGACGACACATACGACATCGAGGAAGAGGAGACGGCGACCGACGAGGGCATGCCGTTGCGCCCCGGCTACGACGACGCCAACCGGCCGGAGCCGACCGAGACCTCCTCCGACGACTGAGCAGCAACACCACGGGGCACCACCCGGCGAGCCCGCGCCCTTGACCTTCAACCCGGTCGAGGGTGTGGGCTCGTCCGTATGACGACAACCCACCCCCGCGCGTCCGCGTGAGCGCCCTGGTCCACCTCTGTCGCGACTGCGGCCACCAGACCGAGGGGCACCTGCCTCGCAACGGCGGCTACACCCGGTGCCTCTGCTGTCGCGCAGGCAGCGCCAACCCTGACCCGGATCCTGTTGTGCTGCAGACGTTCTCGTTGCCCGGATGGCGCCCGGAGCCGCTGCTCGCGCCCGGCGCGCGCCGCAACACCGGGACGATGCACGCGACGACGACGTGTGACTGTGGGGCGTGTGCGGCGTCATACGCGACGTTGACGGGGGCCGACTGACGGCTTCCTCGCCGAGTGACGGCTCGTTTGCGCCGTCACTCGGCGAAGGGAGCGTCAGTCGCGGTGGGTGAGCTGCGCGCTAAACCAGGTGCGCGCGGGCGGCGGGTGCGAGCAAGATGCTCCGGTGACCGACTACCTCGCGCTCAACCGCGCCAACTGGGACGACCGGGCCGCCGCACACGCAGCGAGCCCGGACTACGCCGTGGCCCAACTCGTAGACGGCACACGCCGATTGAGCGATGTCGTCGAGTTCGACCTGCCGCGTCTCGGCGACGTCGACGGGCTGGACGGGGTGCACCTGCAGTGCCACATCGGCACCGACACCTTGTCGCTCGCCAGGCTCGGCGCCCGGATGACCGGCGTCGACCTCTCCCCTGCGTCATTGCGTGAGGCGCGGGGCATCGCCGCCCGCGCGGGCGCCGACATCGACTACGTCGAGTCCGATGTGTATGCCGCGCCGACCGCCCTTCGCGGCCGGACCTTCGATCTGGTCTACACCGGCATCGGCGCCCTCTGCTGGCTGCCCTCCGTCGACCAGTGGGCGGCGACCGTCGGTGCGCTGCTCCGCCCCGGCGGCCGACTGTTCATCCGGGAAGGGCATCCGATGCTGTGGTCCTTGACTGACGAAAAACCGGGACCCACAGTCGAGTTCAGCTACTTCGAACAACTCGAGGGGCAAGTCTGGGACGAGGGCGGCACCTACGTCGAGACCGACCACGCATTCACCGCGAATACCACCGTCGAGTGGAATCACGGCCTCGGCGAGATCGTCACCGCCCTGCTCGATCACGGGTTACGGCTGACCGCGCTCGCCGAGCACGACAGCGTGCCGTGGTGCGCGCTGCCCGGCCAGATGAGCGTCGATGAGCGCGGCGAGTGGCGCCTCACCGACCGACCCGAACGGCTTGCCGCCAGCTACACGCTGCAGGCCACCAAGACCTGACCGACGCCTTCCCGCTTGTGAGAAGCGGCGTTCGGTCATCGACCGAAGGCCGTTTGTCATTGTGCGACAAAGGAATTCATCATGGAGAAGATCAACGACAGACTGTTCAACTGGGCATCGCTCCTGGAGGACAACACCCGGGAGCAGGCCGAGGTCACCGCGACCATGCCGTTCATCCACCCACACGTCGCGCTGATGCCCGATGCTCACCTCGGACTCGGCGCCACCGTGGGCTCGGTGATCCCGACCCTGGGTGCCATCATCCCGGCGGCGGTCGGGGTCGACATCGGCTGCGGCATGATCGCGGTCCGGACCCAGTTCACCGCGGCCGACCTCCCGGAGGACCGCTCCGTCATACGGCACAGCATCGAGCGGTCGATCCCGCTGTCCGCGGGCGGCGCCAACCGGCGAATCAGCAGGGACCACACCGTTGCCCGGCTCGACGAGCTGTCCGCGATGGCGGTGGATGCCGATTTCGACCCGGCGTCCTACGCCAAGAAGTGGAAGCTGCAGCTCGGCTCGCTCGGGTCCGGCAACCACTTCATCGAGGTGAGCCTGGACGAGCAGGGCCGGGTGTGGTTGTTCCTGCACTCGGGGTCGCGGGGTGTCGGAAACCGGATCGCCCAGCGACACATCGCGGTTGCTCGCGAGCAGTGTGCGAAGTGGTGGATCTCGCTGCCGCACAAGGATCTTGCCTACCTCGTGGAGGGCACGCCGGAGTTTGATCGCTACCTGGCCGAGCTGCGGTGGGCGCAGCACTTCGCACTGCTCAACCGGGAGGAGATGATGGATCGGGTCGTGCACGACGTGTCGCACTGGGTCGGTGAGCCGGTGATCGAGCAGGAGCGCATCAACTGCCATCACAACTACACCGAACGGGAGCGACACTTCGGCAAGCAGGTGTGGTTGTCCCGGAAGGGCGCTATCAACGCCGAGGCCGGGCGGCCGGGCCTGATCCCGGGCTCGATGGGCACGGCGTCATACGTGGTGACCGGCCGGGGCAACCCGGTGGCGCTCAACTCCTCCCCGCACGGCGCAGGCCGGGCCTACTCCCGGTCGGCCGCGCGACGGGCGTTCACCGTGGAGCAGCTGCGCTCGGCGATGAGCGGCATCGAGTACCGGGACACCGCGGCATTCCTCGACGAGATCCCGCAGGCGTACAAGGACATCGACGTAGTCATGCAGGACGCGGCCGACCTGGTCGAGATCCAGCACACGCTGCGGCAGATCGTCAACGTCAAGGGCGACTGACGGCTCCCTCGCCGAGTGACGGCGCCATTGCGCCGTCACTCGGCGAGAGGAGCGTCAGTCGCGGCGGGTGGGTCCTCAGTAGGTCATGCCCATCAGCTCGAACACGTCGGCCAGCGTGCGGTCGGCGAGGGCCGCCGCGCGGGCGTTCCCGGCACGCACCACATCACGCAGGTATGCCGGGTCGGCCGCGAAGTCCGCGCGCCTGCGGCGATGCTCGGCGAGTCCGTCGTTGGCTGCCGTGGTCAGCTCCCGTTTGAGGGCGGCCGCTCCCCCGTCGCCGATCCGGTCGGCCACCTGCTCGGGTGTCTCACCGGTGAAGAGCGCCGTGATGCGCAGCATGCTCGACACCTCGGGACGGCGGTCGGGCTCGAAGGTGATCCGGCGCTGCAAATCGGTGCGGGCCTTACGGATTCGCGTCGCGGTCGCGTCTGCCGTCATACCCAGCTCGATGCCGTTGCCACGACTCGTCGACATCTTCCGCCCGTCGAGTCCGGGCACGACCGGCGCCTCCGTGAGCAGCGCCTCCGGCTCGGTGAAGTAGCCCTCGCCGTAACGGGCGTTGAAGCGGCGCGCGATCACCCGCGCCTGCTCCAGATGTGGCAACTGGTCCTTGCCGACCGGCACGACGTTGCCGTGCACCGCCAGGATGTCCGCCGCCTGATGCACCGGGTAGGTGAGCAGCAACCCCGACAGCGGCCGCCCGTCGGTCGCCGCGAGCTCGTCCTTGACGGTCGGGTTGCGTCGCAACCCCGCGTCGCTGACCAGGGACAGGAACGGGAGCGTGAGCTGCCCGATCGCCGGGACAGCCGAGTGCGCGAAGATCGTCGAGCAGGTCGGGTCGATGCCGGTCGCCAGATAGTCCGCGACCTGACCGAGAGCCGCCGACCGCACGTCGCCGATCGCGCCGCGATCGGTGATCACCTGCAGGTCGGCGATCAGGATCATCGTGTCGATCCCCTTCTCCTGGAAGGCGACTCGCGACCTCAATGTCGCGAAGAGGTGGCCGATGTGCAACGGTCCCGTCGGCCGGTCACCGGTGAGAATCCGTTGCCGGCAGGGCGGGGTGGTGATGGTGGTCATCTGCGCTCCTTGGGGTGGGCCCGGACCACCGGCGCATGACACAAGGACGCCGCCCGGCCCGGGCGGCGTCGAATGAAAGGGGTTGCTTCGTCGGGGCCGCCGGTTACGGCAGCCACCACGACGTGCGTGCGAGCAGAAGCATGGCGATGACGGTAGCACCGAGCAGCAGGGCGCCGACATACACGACAGTGCCGCCCCAGCCGCCGGCACTGAAGGCGACGCCCGCGCAGGCACCGAGCACCGACGACCCGACGTAGTAGGCGAAGAGGTAGAGCGCGCTCGCCTCGGCACGGTGCTGTTTCGCGAGCAGGCCCACCCAACCGCTGGCCGTCGCGTGGGCGGCGAAAAACCCTGCGGTGAAAAGAAATACGCCCACCAACACACTCGGGACGTATGACGGGAGCGTCAGCACGAGGCCCACCCCCGTCACCAGCTCCGCAGTCATCAGCGTGCGGGCACGCCCGAAGCGATCGGCGAGCCGGCCCGCCACCGCGGACGACACGGTGCCGGACAGATACATCAGGAAGACCAGCCCGACGATCGACTCCGGCAGGCCGAACGGCGGCCGCAGCAGCCGGAATCCGAGCAGGTTGTAGACCGCGACGAAGCCGCCCATCAGCAGGAACGCGGTGGCGAACAAGCCGAGCAGCGCCGGGTTGCGCAGGTGCTCACGCACCGCCGCGGACGTCGACCGCAGGCCGACGTGCTGCGCCTCGAAGTAGCGCGACGCGGGGGCGAGGCGGACGAACATCAGCGTGAAACCGAGCGCGACGACGGCGGCGGCCTCCATGGCCCACCGCCAGGTCGACACGTCCAGGGTGAACGACGCGACGAGCCGGCCGGCCAGGCCGCCGATCGTGGTGCCGGCGATGTAGCGGCCCATCGCGGCGCCGAGGTGGTCGCGGTGCACCTCCTCGGCGAGGTAGGCCATCGCGGTCGCCGGCACGCCGGCCAGTGCGATCCCCTGCAGGGCCCGCAGCACCACCAGCACGGTGAGGTTGGGCGACCAGGGCAGCACCAGCCCGAGCGCCGCCGAGGCGACCGCCGAGAGGGTCATCACCCTGGTGCGGCCGAAGCGTTCGGACAGCGCGCTCGCCGGGATGATCGCGAGCGCCAGCAGCCCGGTCGTCGCCGACACCGTCAGCGCGGACGCCGCCGGTGAGATGCCGAAGTCGGTGGCCAGCGACGGCAGCACGGCCTGGGCGCAGTACATCGCCACGAACGTCGTCATGCCGGCCGCGAAGAGCGCCAGGGTGATGCGGCGATAACCCGCATCACCGCGGCGGTAACCCGCGGCCGGCGGCGAGGTCTGCAGGGCAGTCACCGGACCATCGTGGCGCGCGGCACCGTCATACGGAAATGAATCCTCGACACCAGATCGATGCACTGATGCATGATGAAGGGATGCGGGACGAGGTGCGCTGGTTCGTGGTGCTGGCCGACGAGGAGAACGTCACGGCGGCCGCGGCGCAGCTGCACGTCCCGCAACCGACACTGTCGCGCAAACTCGGCCGGCTCGAACGCCAGCTGGGCACAACGCTTTTCGACCGGATCGGCCGCCGGCTCGTGCTCAACGACGCCGGGCGGATCTACGCCGAGCACCTGCGACGGGCCGACGCCGAGCTGGCCGCCGGCGAGCAGCGCGTCCGCGAACTCGGCACCCCGGCCGAGCGGGTCGTCCGCCTCGGCTTCCTGCACTCCTTCGGCACCTGGCTGGTGCCGCAGCTGATCCAGCAGGCGCGCGCGGCCGACCCTGCCCTGCGCTTCGACCTGGTGCAGGACGCCGCCGAGACGATCACCGGCCTGGTCGCGGACGGCAGTCTCGACCTGGGCATCGTCTCGCCCCGGCCCGCCGCGAGCGGCCTGCGCTGGCGGCGCCTGCTGCGGCAGGACGTGCACCTCGCGGTGCCGGCCGCCAGTCCCCTCGCCCGCGAGACAGCCATCGACTTCGCGCAGCTCTCCGATGTCGAATTCGTAGCGATGGGGCGCGGATTCGGCATGCGCCAGCTGCTCGACGAGGCGTGCGACGCGGCCGGGATCGAGCCACGCATCAGCGTCGAGTGCCAGGAGCTGGACACCGTGGCCGGTCTGGTCGCCGCGGGCATCGGCATCGCCCTGCTGCCCGACTCACCGAACACCCGGGTGCCGCCCGGCGTGGTGCTCCTGGACATCTCAGGGATCGACGCCGGCCGGGAAGTCGGCCTGGTGTGGGCGCGCGATCGGGCACTGCCCGAGCCGGCCCGCCGGGTGCGCGACCTCGCCCGCTGACCCGGCCGACCCGGCTACCCCGCTCCCCCGGCCACCACCGCTAACCGCGCAGGCAGAGGCAGAACGGGTGCCCGGACGGGTCGAGGTAGACCCGGAAGCCGGGGTGCTCCTCGTCGCCCTCGACCTTGCGGGCGCCGAGCGAGAGCGCGTGCGCCTCGGCCTCGTCGTAGGAGTCGACGGTGAAGTCGAGGTGCGCCTGCATCGGCACCGCCGGGTCCGGCCAGGTCGGTGGGGTGAATTCGCGGGCCCACTGGATCGCCAGCGGCACCCCGCCGCCGGGTGGCGTCACCTCCCACCAGTCGTCGTCCGCGCGGGTCACCTCCCAGCCGAGCAGATCGGCGTAGAAACGGCCGAGCCGCTCCGGCTCGGGGCTGTCCAGGGCGAAGAGTTGCAGCTCGATGAGTGCCATGGTCCAAGCATCGCGCCGCCCACCGACAGCACGCACCCGACATACGCCGATCCGACTTTCCTGAGCGTCGTCTGTATGGTGTTGCCACGTGACAAACGCAGCCGACCTGGACACCACGCCGGATTCTTCGGCCGCACAAGACATTCCGCCGCCGTCTCTCAACCGCACCGTCTTCTTCACCGCAGCAGGCCTCGTGCTGGCCTTCGCGATCTTCACGCTGGCTCTGCCGGACACCGCATCGACCGTGATCGGGTCGGTCGTGGAGTGGATCTCCAGCTGGTTCGGCTGGTGGTATCTCGCCCTCGCGACCGTCTTCGTCGGTTTCGTCGTCTTCATCGGGCTGTCCCGCTTCGGCACCTACCGACTCGGGCCGGAGGAGTCCCGCCCCGAGTACAACCTGTTCACCTGGACCGCGATGCTCTTCGCGGCCGGCATCGGCATCGACCTGATGTTCTTCTCGGTCGCCGAGCCGATCAGCCAATATCTCCAGCCCCCGACCGGCAAGGGCGGCGACGTGCACGCCGCACGTGAAGCCGTCTCGTGGACGCTGTTCCACTACGGCATCACCGGCTGGGCGATGTACGCGCTCATGGGTATGGCGCTCGCCTACTTCGCCTTCCGCCGCCACCTGCCGCTCGCGATCCGCTCGGCCCTGGCACCGGTCTTCGGGCGACGAGTCGAGGGCCGGCTCGGGGACGCGGTCGACGTGGCGGCCGTGCTCGGCACGATCTTCGGCATCGCGACCTCGCTCGGCATCGGCATCGTGCAGCTCAACTTCGGGTTGAACGTGATGTTCGGCATACCGCTCGGCAAGGCCGCGCAGATCGGCCTCATCGTGCTGTCGGTGGTGATGGGCACGATCTCGGCGACCACCGGCGTCGACAAAGGCATCCGCCGGCTGTCCGAGCTCAACGTGCTGCTGTCGGTGGCGCTGCTGCTCTTCGTGCTGGTCACCGGACGCACCGGCTTCCTGCTGGGCGGGCTGGTGATGAACACCGGCGACTACGTCACCGGCTTCGTCGGCAAGTCGATGGACACGATGGCCTGGCAGAACCCGACCGACTGGATGAACGCCTGGACGCTGTTCTTCTGGGCCTGGTGGATCGCCTGGGCGCCGTTCGTCGGGCTCTTCCTCGCCCGCATCTCCCGCGGCCGCACCGTGCGCGAGTTTCTCTTCGGCGTGCTCACGATCCCGTTCCTCTTCATCCTGTTGTGGGTCTCGATCTTCGGCAACAGCGCCCTCTCGCAGGCGCGTCAGGACCCGGCCTTCGGCACCAAGACGCTCAATCAGTTCGAGGCCGGCTTCTACTCCCTGCTCGACACCTACCCGTGGACGCCGCTGATCGTCGGCATCGCCACCGTCGCCGGGCTGCTCTACTACGTGACGAGCGCCGACTCGGGCGCCCTGGTGATGGGCAACTTCACCTCGCACCTGCACCACCCGATGCAGGACTGCGCCAAGTGGGTGCGGGTCTTCTGGTCGGTCGCCATCGGCCTGCTCACCCTCGGCATGCTCTTCGCCGGCGGCGGCGCGGGCTCGATCATCACGCTGCAGAACGCCACGATCATCATGGGTCTGCCGTTCTCGTTCGTGCTGGCGCTGATCATGATCGGCCTCTATCGCGCGATGCGCGAGGAGTCGCTCAAGGACGCGTCGCTGCGCACCTCATTGCGCGGCTTCATGGCCGCCGGACGCGGCGCGGCCGGCAGGCAGCCCGACTGGCGCCACCGCCTGGCCCGCGCGACCACCTTTCCCGGGCATCGCGCCACCGAACGCTTCCTGCGCGAACGCGGCCTGCCCGCACTGGAATCCGTCGCCGCCGGGCTGCGGGACGCCGGCACCCCGGCACTCGTCGAGGAGACCGTGGGCGAGGACGGCCTCCCCGCCCCGCGCCTGGTCGTCGACCTGCAGGACGAGCCGGACTTCAGCTACCGGCTCAGTCCGGTCTCCTGCCCCACGCCGTCCTTCGCCAACTCGCGGGCCGGCAGCACCAGCGACCGCTACTACCGCTGCGAGGTCTTCCTGGACGAGGGCAGCCAGGGCTACCAGATCAACGGCTACACCACCGACCAGATCATCGGGGACGTGCTCGACCAGTACGAGCACCACCTGACCTATCTGCACCTGCGTCACGACTACGCGAGCACCGAAGGAGAGGGAGTATGACGACAGCGACGCTCTACATCGGAGGCCGCTGGGAAGCCGCGGCCGACGGCGGCACCCGTGAGATCCGTTGTCCCGCGGACGGATCGCCAGTCGGCACCGTCTCGGAAGCGACGGCGAAGGACACTGAGCGCGCGATCGCGGCGGCCCGCGAGGCGTTCGACGCCGGCGAGTGGTCGACCCGGCCCACCGCCGAGCGCGGCGACCTGTTGCTGCGGGTCGCAGCCGAGATCCGGCGCCGCAAGGACGAATTCGTCCGCGCCGAGACGCTCGACACCGGCAAACGGCCCTACGAGTCCGAGATCGACATGGACGACATCGCGGGCTGCTTCGACTACTTCGGCAAGCTCGCCGGGCAGGACGCCGGCCGGATCGTCGACGCCGGCAGTCCCGACGTGCTCTCCCGCATCGTCTACGAGCCGGTCGGCGTCTGTGCGCTGATCACCCCGTGGAACTACCCGCTGCTGCAGGCGGCGTGGAAGGTCGCGCCCGCGCTTGCCGCCGGAAACACCTTCGTGCTCAAGCCCGCCGAGCTGACGCCGCACACGTCGATCCTGCTGATGGAGGTCCTGGAGACGGCCGGTGTGCCGGCCGGCGTCGCCAACCTGATCACCGGCGCGGGCGCGACCGCGGGCGCGCCGCTCTCCACCCACCCACACGTCGACCTGGTGTCGTTCACCGGCGGTCTGGTCACCGGCCGCAAACTCGGTGCGGCGGCAATGGGTTCGGTCAAGAAGGTCGCGCTCGAGCTCGGCGGCAAGAACCCCAACGTGATCTTCGCCGACGCGGTGCAGACCGACGAGGATCTGGCGACCGCGGTGGACAACGCGCTCAACGGGGCCTTCCTGCACTCCGGTCAGGTGTGTTCGGCCGGTGCGCGCCTGGTCGTCGAGGAGTCGGTGCACGACCGGTTCGTCGATGCGCTCGTGCAACGCGCCGAGCGGATCGTGCTCGGGCTCCCCTTCGAAAAGGCAACCGAGACAGGGCCGCTCATCTCCGCTGAGCACCGCGACAAGGTCGACGCCTACGTGCGGCGCGCCAAGGAGCAGGGCGCGACGATCCGCACCGGAGGCGCCAACGCAACCGGAGACATGGGTGCCGGATCCCTCGACGACGGCTACTTCTACCTGCCCACGGTGATCGACGACGTGACGAGCACCATGGACTGCGCGCACGACGAGGCGTTCGGCCCGACGGTCACCGTCGAGACGTTCACGACGGAGGACGAGGCCGTGCAGATCGCCAACGACACCGAATACGGCCTAGCCGGAGCCGTCTGGAGCAACGACGCGGGCAAGGCCGACCGGGTCGCTTCCCGGTTGCGCCACGGCACCGTCTGGATCAACGAGTTCGGTCCCTACCTGCCGCAGGCCGAGTGGGGCGGCTACGGGCAGTCCGGTTTCGGGCGGGAGCTCGGTCCGACCGGTCTGGCCGAATACCAGGAGGCCAAGCACATCTACCGCAATCTGCGTCCGGGCGTGACCGGCTGGTTTGCGCAGCGCTGACACAGACGAACGTGGAAGGACGAAACACCTTGACCGACAACACTTTCGACTACGTCGTCGTCGGCGGCGGCTCGGCCGGCGCCGCAGTCGCGGCACGGCTCTCCGAGGACCCCGACGTCCGCGTGGCGCTGCTCGAGGCCGGGCCCACCGACCTCGACCAGGAGGTGATCCTGCAGCTCGACCGCTGGATGGAGCTGCTGGAGTCAGGCTTCGACTGGGACTACCCGATCGAGCCACAGGAGCACGGTAACTCGTTCATGCGGCACGCGCGGGCCAAGGTGCTCGGTGGTTGCTCGTCGCACAACTCGTGCATCGCGTTCTGGCCACCGCGTGAGGACCTCGACGGTTGGGAGAGCGAATTCGGTTGCACCGGCTGGGGATCGGCGCAGACCTTCCCCCTGCTGACCAAGTTGGAGACCAACGAGGACGACGGGCCGCTGCACGGCAAGGACGGCCCGGTGCACCTGATGAACATCCCGCCGCACGACCCCTGCGGGGTTGCCCTGCTCGACGCGTGCGAACAGGCGGGGATCCCCCGTGCGAGGTTCAACACCGGCGACACCGTCGTGAGCGGCGCCAACTTCTTCCAGGTCAACCGCATGGCGGACGGCCGGCGTTCCTCCTCTTCGGTGAGCTACCTGCACCCGATCCTGGACCGGGACAACCTCACGATCCTCACCGACACCTGGGCACGTGAGCTCGTCTTCGACGACGGCGGCGAGCAACAGCGCTGCGTCGGAGTTTCGGTGGTGGACAACGCTTTCGGCCGGGCGCGCACCATCACCGCCACCCGCGAGGTCGTCGTCTCGTGCGGCGCGATCGACAGCCCGAAGCTGCTGATGCTGTCCGGCATCGGACCCGCTGATCACCTGCGCGAGATCGGGGTCGACGTCCGGGTCGACTCCCCCGGCGTCGGCGAGCACCTGCAGGACCACCCGGAGGGCGTGATCCAGTGGGAGGCCAGGCAGCCGATGGTCACCGAGTCCTACCAGTGGTGGGAAATCGGTGTCTTCGACACCACGCAGGACGGTCTGGACCGGCCGGACCTGATGATGCACTACGGCTCGGTGCCCTTCGACATGCACACGCTCCGGCAGGGCTATCCCACCAGCGACAATGCCTTCTGCCTCACCCCCAACGTGACCCACGCCAAGTCACGTGGCACGGTGCGACTGCGTTCTCGCGACTTCCGCGACAAGCCGAAGGTCGACCCGCGCTACTTCACCGACGCCGAGGGCCACGACATGCGGGTGATGATCGCCGGCATCCGGCGTGCCCGCGACATCGTGGCGCAGCCGGCGATGCGAGAGTGGGCAGGTCGGGAGCTCTACCCGGGCACCGACGCACAGACCGACGAGGAGCTCGCCGACTACATTCGGCGCACCCACAACACGGTCTACCACCCGGCCGGGACCGTGCGGATGGGCGCGGCCGACGACGCGGACTCACCGCTGGACCCGCAGCTGCGGGTGAAGGGTGTGCAGGGTCTGCGCGTTGCCGACGCGTCGGTCTTCCCGGAGCACACCACGGTCAACCCGAACATCACCACGATGATGGTCGGCGAGCGCTGCGCGCAGTTGATCGCCGAGGATGCCGACCAGTCGGAGTAGCGAAAACCGTTACGAACAAGCACAACCCGGGCCGGCGGCAACAGCTGCCGGCTCGGGTTTTCCGATGGCGGGCATGCCCAGTGACACCGCGGGCTTGCGCACCGCTCCGGCGCCGGAGTCGGCGCCGGAGTCAGTTTGCAGCGCCTGCCAGGCGTCACCGCCGGGGGTGCGGCGCACCGACCAGGTGCCGCCCTGCACCGGGGAGTCGGCCACCAGGTGGTGCGGCGCGCCATAGGTGACGTCGACGGAGACGACATCTCCGGGGCGCGGCCGCTCGGTGCCCTCGGGCACCGCGAAGTGCACCAGGCGATTGTCCCGGGCGCGCCCGGACATGCGGTGGGTTTCGGCGTCCTTGCGCCCCTCGGACGGTGCGACCAGCACCTCCAGGGTCCGGCCCTCGAGCGCCCGGTTGCCGACCCAGGAGACTTCCTCCTGCAACTCGATCAACCGGTCAAACCGTTGCTGCACAACGGCTTTGGGCAATTGGTCGGGCAGGTCGGCGGCCGGCGTGCCGGGACGGATCGAATATTGGAAGGTAAAGGCCGAGGAGAAGCGCGCCTCGCGCACCACCCGCATGGTCTCCTCGAAGTCGGCCTCGGTCTCGCCCGGGAAACCGACGATGATGTCGGTGGTGATCGCGGCGTCCGGCATCCGGTCGCGCACCCGCTCCAGGATGCCGAGGAACTTCTCCGACCGGTAGGACCGGCGCATTGCCTTGAGCACCCGGTCGGAGCCGGACTGCAGCGGCATGTGCAGTGACGGCATGACGTTGGACGTCTCCGCCATCGCGTCGATCACGTCGTCGGTGAAAGCCGCCGGGTGCGGTGAGGTGAAGCGCACCCGCTCCAGGCCCTCGATCTCGCCGCACGCGCGGAGCAGCTTGCCGAAGGCGAGGCGGTCACCGAACTCCACGCCATACGTGTTGACGTTCTGACCGAGCAGGGTCACCTCGACGACGCCCTGCTCGACCAGCGCACGCACCTCGGCGAGCACGTCGCCCGGGCGGCGGTCCTTCTCCTTGCCGCGCAGCGACGGCACGATGCAGAACGTGCAGGTGTTGTTGCAGCCGACCGAGATCGACACCCAGCCGCTGTATGCCGAATCGCGTCGGGTCGGCAGCGTGGACGGGAAGGTCTCCAGCGACTCGAGGATCTCGACCTGCGCCTCGGCGTTGTGCCGCGCGCGCTCGAGCAGCACCGGCAGCGAGCCGACGTTGTGCGTGCCGAAGACCACGTCGACCCACGGCGCGCGGCGGACGATCTCCTGCCGGTCCTTCTGGGCGAGGCAGCCGCCGACCGCGATCTGCATGTCCGGGTTGTCGGTCTTGGCCGGGCGCAGCTGGCCCAGCTGGCCGTAGAGCTTTCCGGCGGCGTTCTCGCGCACCGCACACGTGTTGAAGACCACGACGTCCGGGCCGGCGGGGCGGGCGTCGTCGGTGAGCGCGGCCCGGTCGACATACCCGGCCGACTCGAGCAGACCCGCGATCCGCTCGGAGTCGTGGACGTTCATCTGGCAGCCGTGGGTGCGCACTTCATAGGTCTTCATGACCGACCCAGGGTACGGCGTGGCCGCCCGCACTCCCGAATCGCGCGGGCCCGCTCGGCCGCTTCGCTAGGGCGCCGGATGCGCCAGGGCGACCAGCGCGGCGAGGAACGCGGCCAGCACCGGCCGACAGCAGGCCGCTGCGACGCCGGAAAACCGTTGTCCACAGGGACGATCCCGCTCAGAAGACCTTCCCCGGGTTGAAGATGCCCTCGGGGTCGAGCGCCTGCTTGACCGCGCGCTCCATCGCCAGCACCTCGGGTCCGAGCTCCCGCGTCACGCCCGGCATCTTGAGCAGCCCGACGCCGTGCTCGCCGGTCACCGTGCCGCCCAGGTCGAGCGCCTCCTCGATGATCCGGTCGAACGCCGCCTGCGCCCGTGCCTTCGCCTCGTCGTCGCCCCGGCCGGTGATCATCAGCGGGTGCAGGTTGCCGTCACCGGCGTGCGCGACCGTGGCGATCGTGATGTCACTCTCGGCGGCGATCCGCTCCACCCGCCGCAGCATCTCCGGCACGTGCTCCTTGGGCACGCAGACGTCCTCGGTGAGCAGCGGCCCGAGCCGCTCCATCGCCGGGTAGGCGAGACGCCGGGCGGCCATCATCGCGTCGGCCTCCTCCGGGTCGTCGGTCTCGGCGACGAACGTCGCGTTGCCCGTCTCGAACGCCGCGACCATCTCCTGCGCCGCCCGCTCCCCCGCCTCGCCCGGGTCGTCGACCTTGCCGATCAGCACGACGTTCGCCTCCGACGCAATGCCCATGTGGGTCATCTCGTCGACGGCGAGCAGGCAGGTGCGGTCGACGAGTTCGAGCGCGGAGGGGGTGAGCCCGCGCGCGGCAACGTCGCGCACCGCGACCCCGGCGTCCACGATGCCGTCGAAGTAGCCGAGCACGGTGCGACCCGGGTCGGGCAGGGGGCGCAGTTTGACGGTGATCTCGGTGACGATGCCGAGGGTGCCCTCGGAGCCGACGAACAGGCCAACCAGGTCGAGTCCGGCCACCCCTTTCGCCGTACGCCGCCCGAGGCGCACGACCTCGCCGGTCCCGGTCACCACTTCGAGTCCGATGACATAGTCGCGGGTCACGCCATACTTCACGCAGCAGACGCCGCCGGCGTTGGTGGCGACATTGCCGCCGATCGTCGACCAGGGCGAGCTCGCAGGGTCCGGCGGATACCAAAGTCCTTGCGTGGCAACGGTTTTGCGCAGGTCATCGTTGACGACCCCGGGCTGCACGACGGCGAGGCGTTCGAGCGGGTTGACCTCGAGCACCTGGTTGAGCTTCTCCAGGGACACCACGACGCAGCCCTCGAGCGCGTTGGCGCCGCCGGACAGGCCGGTGCCCGCGCCGCGCGGCACGACCGGCACCCCGTGCTCGAGCGCCCAGCGCACGGTGTCCCGCACGTCGGCGGTGCTGCCGGCGCGCACCACCGCCACCGGTTTGCCGTATGCCGCCCACTCGGCCTCGTCGTGCAGATAGGACTCCAGCAGGGCCGGATCGGTCACGACGGCCCCGTCACTCAGCCGGCTGCGCAGTTGCTCGATCTGGTCGCGATCGCTCATCCGCCGACGCTATCGCGCCGCCCGGATAATCCGGCTGACAGTTCGGCTGCCGATGTGGTCGGATGAGGCCCGTGACCCAGCCGCCGAGCACTCCGACCCAGGCGCGACGGGTGCTCGCGGCGGCCAAGCGACTGATCCCGCCGACGCCGCTCTCACGTCGCCTGGCGCTGCAATCCCTCTTGTTCGCAACCGGATTCGGCACCTTCCTGACCGGCAGCGCGGTCTACTTCACCAAGCTTGTCGGCCTGTCGGCGTCGCAGGTGGGTGTCGGTCTCAGCGTCGCGGCGGTTGTCGCGTTCCTTGCGGCATACCCCGCCGGTCGCGTGGTCGACATCATCGGTCCCAAACGGACGTGGGCGGTCTGCACCCTGGTGGGGGCGCTGATGTTCGCGCTGTGGCCGTTCCTGCACGGGTTCGCGGCATACCTCGCGGTGACCGTCGTCTTCGAGCTGGTGCAGAACCCGGGCGGCGCCGGCCGCAACGCCTACATCCTCGACGTGATGCCCGAAAAGGAACGCGTGCAGACGCAGGCCTACATGTATTCCTCGCTCAACGTCGGCTTCACCCTCGGCGCGCTGATCAGTGGCGTGGCGCTGGCGCTGGACAACCTGACCGTGCTGCGGTGGATGCCGATCGTCACGCTGGTCCTCGGGCTGGTCAACGCCTTCTTCATCGTGCGGCTGCCGCGCGCCGAGCGTGACGTGCGGGTCGCGGACAAGTCGCGGCGCAAGGAGCCCGTGCCGGGTCCGGGCGCGCTGCGCAATCGCGGGTGGATGGCGCTCAACTTCTTCGCCGGGGTGCTGGAAACCAATCAGGTGCTGCTCAACGTGGTCATCCCGCTGTGGCTGGTGGAGAAGACCGACTCCCCGCACTGGTTGCTGGCCTGGCTCTTCGGCACCAACACGGTCATGTGCATCTTCCTGCCGGCCTACACCTCGCGCGGCGTGCGCACAATCGACGACGCCCTCAAGGGCATCCGGATCAGCGGCGCGTTCTTCGTGCTCTCGTGCCTGATCACGCTGCTCACCCACTCCACGGTCGGCTTCCTCACCGTGCTGCTCGTCTGGCTCGGGCACGTGACGGTGACCGGCGCGGAGCTGGCCAACTCGGCCAGCGAGTGGGCCTTCCAGGCGCAGCTGATGGACCCGCGACGACGCGGCGAGTACGGCGGCGTCGGTCAGGTCTTCAAGACCGCCGGCGACGGATGGGCGCCCGCGGTCTTCACCTTCCTGGCGATCAGCTGGGGGCCAGCCGGCTGGCTGGTGATCGCCGCGATCGCGGTGATCGCGACCCTCGGGATGGCGCCCGCGGTGCGCAGCGCGCAGCGTTTCGCGGCGCGCGAGCTGCCGCCGGTGGCGACCGAACCGGTCGGCTGAGCGCGACCGGCCGGACAGCCGGTCAGCGCGGGATCAGGGTCAGCCCGATCGCGGCGAAGACCCCGCCGGCCACGCGATCGATGACGTTCTGCAGCCGCTTGTATGCCGCGACGACCGGCTGGGCGCCGGCGCACCAGCTGACGGCCGCGAACCAGCCGGCGCCCATCGCGAGCATGATCGCGAGCAGCGCCACCCGCACCGCAGGCGACGCGCCATGGGGCATCAGCGTCGCGAACAGCGCGCCGAAGAAGACCAGCGCCTTCGGGTTGGACAGGTTGGTGAAGAGGCCGAGGCGCCAATGGTGCCGATGTGACTGTGGTTGCTTGTCATTCGGCGTCCCCGGCGCCTCTGCACCAGACGATGCGGCGTTGCGGGTCGACCACAGCACGTGCAGGCCGTAGCCGATCAGCAGGACCGCGCCGACCGCCCGAATCACCAGATAGAGGTGCTCGTAGCGGGCCATCAGAGCGCTCAGCCCGACCAGGGCGAGTGTGGCCCAGCACGCCATACCGCAGACGACGCCGAGGCCGACGCGCAGACCGGCGGCCCGCCCGCGCGCCGCGGCGGTGCACAGGACGGCGAGGAAGTCCGGTCCGGGCGTCACCACGCAGACGGCCCAGGCGAGCAACAGCGGAGTGATCGCGAGCATCTCTTATCCGATCATCGGTGAGGCGATGAGCACGGTCACGTCGGCCGGCTCGTGGTCGGTGCGGTATGTGTGGGGCGCGTCCCCGGCGAAGGCCAGCAGATCTCCCCTGTCGAGCACGGTCAGGTCGTCCGTGGGTCCGGCGCGGAGCGACCCGGACGCCACCACCAGGTGCTCGACGGTGCCCGGAGCGTGTGGCACGCCCGCAAACTCGGTGCCGGGCGGCATCCGCAACCTCCAGATCTCGACCTGATGGCCGCCGGTGACGCGGCGCAGCAGCTCCCGGTCGATCTCACCCTCGGTTGCGGGGGTGCCGCGGATCAACTGGGGCCCGGTGTCCTCGCCGCGCACGAGCAGGTCGGACAACGGGATCCCGAGTGCCACGGCCACCGCGTCGAGAGTGTCGATCGTCGGGTTGGCCCCACCCGACTCGAGGCTGGACAGTGTCGCCTTGGACACGCCCGAGCGCCTCGCGAGCTCGGCGGCGGACATCCCCCGCTGCCCGCGACGCGCGCGGATCTGCGCGCCGACGGCCGCGGCGAGGCCGGACGATCCAGGAGGCATGAGTTCACTATAGCGAACGTTTCGACTGTTTCAATGTCCCTTCGGGGCTGGCCGGCCGCCGAGGTAGCACTGGATGTCGCCAAGAGCGCCGGAATACGACGTCCAGTGCTACCTCGGCGCGGCTACCTCGGCGCTCGCCCACCGGCACCGCCGGGCCGCTCAGCGCACGCCGACCATGACGTAGTCGTCGCCGTGCTGCCACACCGCGCCCGCCTCGGCGCAACCCGCGGCGCGCAGCGCGGCCGTCAGCTCCTCCCGGGTGGCCGGCGGACGATCGTCGTCGGCGCGGGCCGCGAAGGCCAGGCGCTCCCGCCGGGCGGCCAGCTCGGCCAGCTCCGGCGCGGCCTGCGCCGCCGCCCACCACGTGGACCAGTCCTCCCCGTCGACGCGGCCGGTGCGGCGCACCCCTGCTGCGGCGACCTGGCGTCGCACGTCGTCGAGCCGCGGCTCGGAGCCCGGCTCGTAGAAGTGGTCCCCGTCGACGAAGACACCGCCCGGCGTGAGCGCTCCGACCGCCTCATGGACAACAGTCGCCAACGCGGCCCCGGGCAACCAGTGCAGCGCGGTGGTGCTGACGAATGCATCGGGTGCGCGGTCGAGATCGAGCCGGCGGAGCCAGCCGGTCTCGCTGAGATCCGCAGCCACGACGCGGAATCTCCCACTGCTGTATGCCGATTCGGCCAGCCCGAGCAGCAACGGATCGAGGTCGACGCCGACGACGGTCGCACCCGGCAACTGCCGCAGGAGCCGCGAGGCCAAGGACCCGGGACCGACACCGAGATCCACGATCAGTGGGTCGTCGCGTCGCACGCATGCCTGCACGACGTCGGCGATCACCGCGAACCGTCCCTCACGATCGACGAAGTAGGTGCCTTGTTGGTCGTCCCATCGCCGCAGCCACCGCAGGGCCTCCTCCCGGTCGAGTTTCGTTGCGGTGCGAGCCTGCTGAGTCACGGGATCGTCTGTCGTGGGTGCGTCTGTCATGGGTGCGTTGGTCGTGGTTGCGGTGGTCACGGGTGCGCCTGCCGCGGAGTCGTCTTTCATGGATCCAGCCTCTCGGGAGCAACCATCGCGCGGTAGCCGCCGAATTGCTTGCAGCTCTCATAGCCTGTGCCTATGGACTCATTGCCGGAGGTCGACGACCTGCGTCTTGTCGTCGCTGTCGCACGGACCGGATCGGTGGGAAGCGCCGCCCGGTCGTTGCGCGTCACGCAGCCGTCGGCGAGTGCACGGCTCGCCCGGCTCGAACGCCGCGTGGGCGCAACACTTTTCGACCGCGACACAACGGGCGCGAGACCCACGCCCGCCGGCGCGGAGCTGGTGCGGCAGGCGCGGCACATCCTCGGCCACCTGGAGGGGGCGTTCGCCGCGAGTCGGGCGGCCACGCGGGAGCGGCGGCTGGTCGTCGGGACCTTCGCGAGTCTCACCTCGTTGCTGTTTCCGGCGCTCGACGCACTGCTGCCGGAGGTTGCGATCGACCAGCGGCAGGATCACGGTCCCGTGCTGCTGCAATGGGTCGCGGAGGGGTCGATGGATGCAGCGTTCGTGGCGGTGGCCGACCAGGTCGAGGTGCCGTCGTCGGTCGTGACACACCAGGTGGGCACCGACCCGCTCGTGCTGTTTCGCGCGGTCGGGGTCGAGCCGATCGGCCGGGGCCGGCTGCCGTTGCGCGACCGGCAGGTGGTCGCGTCGACCTACGACCTGAGCACCGAGGAGGTGCTGGAGCGGCTGCATCGCCTGGGCGCGGATGCCCGGCCGGGCGTGACCTTGGCGGCGGCGATCGCGATGGCCCGCAAGCGCGGCCATCTCGCGGTCCTCCCCCGGAGCGCGGTCGCCTTCGACCTGCGCGAGGGCGAGGTGGTCGAGCGGTTACCGTTCCGCCGCTCGATGCGGCTCGTCATGGCGGCACCCCGCACTGCCGATCCGCGACTGCTCGGCATACTCCGCGGCCTGCGCCGCGAACTCGACCTCGCCCGCTAGCCCGGAGGAGCACGCCGCGCGGCACCTCCATCGACGAGCTAGGCCACCGCCGCCCTACACCGACGGGCCGACTCACGCAGTGGCCGGTCGGTGCATGACCGGCGAACGCACCCGAGTGACGACGCTCGCAATGAGTGACGTCGATGCAGCGTCGTCACGCATTGCGGCGGACGTCACTCGACGAAGGCGGACGTCACTCGGTCATCGGAGCGGCGTTGGAGACAGGTGCCGGTCGATCCGCGCTCGCCCCTGATCGAGAGGACCACTTCCGCTTCGAGAGGCACACACGGTCAGGGCGAATTCGTGTGCCCCTCGATGCGCGAGTGTGCCTGTCAATGCTGGTATTTGGGCGGTGGAAGTCACTCGGGCGGCAGGTCGGTCCGAGCCGGGACCGGCCGCCGCTCGGTGACGACGTCAGTCGGGCTGGTGCTCCGGGGCGTCCGCAATTGCCTCGCGGATCACCGACCACGCGACAGAGGGCGAATAGCCCTTGCGGGCGAGCATGCCGGCGAGCCGTCGGGTCTGCACGGTCGCGTCGAGGCCGTGCATCGAGCGCAGCTTCTTGTCGGCGAGGGCGCGGGCACGCTCGCGCTCGCTCTCCTCGTCGATCTCGTCCAGCTGTGCGCGGGCGATCTCGTCGTCGACGCCCTTGCGCCGCAGCTCTTGGCGGAGCGCGCCGCGGGCCAGGCCACGGCTCGCCTGTTGGGAGCGCACCAGCATGCCGGCGTAGGCGGCGTCGTCGATCAGCCCGACCTCTTCCATCCGGTCGAGCACCTCGGCGGCGACCTCGTCGGTGCAGCCGCGCTGGCGCAGCTTGTCGGCGAGTTGTTTGCGGCTGCGCGGCGCCATCGTGAGCTGGCGCAACACGATCGTGCGGGCGACCTCGTGCGGGTCGGGCTCGGTGTCGGGGTTGTCGGCCGGTGGCTCGCGATCCCGACGGCGCCCCGCCTTGCCGCCGCGCGTCCCACGCCCACCGCGGCCGCGCGTGTTCGCCGACCGCTGCCCCGACCACTCGACCCGTCGCCGTGGACCCGGTCCGGCCTCCGGCGCCGACGACGCCGCGGGCGGGGCCGGGCGCGCCGGCACATCCGCCGGATCGATGAAATCCGGCAGCGCATCCGACTCGCTGTCAAAGGGTTTCAAAAGGTGCGCTCCTTCGCGGCCGAACGGTGGTCTCGATACGGGCCTCGCCTAGCGGCTCGGCCCTACTCGACCACCATCATCGCGGCCGGATCCTGCTCGACCACCGTCATCGCGGCCGGATCCTGCTCGACCACCGTCATCGCGGCCGGATCCTGCTCGACCACCGTCATCGCGGCCAGATCCTGCTCGACCACCATCATGGCGGCTCGGCCCTGCTCGACCACCATCATGGCGGCTCGGCCCTGCTCGACCACCATCATCGCGGCCGGATCCTGCTCGACCACCATCATCGCGGCTGGTCCCTGCTCGACCACTGTCATGGTGGCGATCGATCGAGAACTCCTCGGCCGCGAACCGCCCAGTCAGCGGCCGAGGAGGGGTCTCGTCTCGATCAGAAGTCGACCGGGGTGACGACGGAGTCCTCGGCGGGCTTGTCGACCTGCGGGCCGACGCCGAGCTTCTCCTTGATCTTCTTCTCCAGCTCGTCGGCCAGGTCGGGGTTGTCCCGCAGGAAGCCACGGGCGTTTTCCTTGCCCTGGCCCAGCTGGTCACCGTCGTAGGTGTACCAAGCGCCCGACTTGCGCACAAAGCCCTGCTCCACCCCCATGTCGATCAGGCCACCCTCGCGGGAGATGCCCTGGCCGTAGAGGATGTCGAACTCCGCCTGCTTGAACGGCGGGGACACCTTGTTCTTGACCACCTTGACGCGGGTGCGGTTGCCGACCGGGTCGGTGCCGTCCTTGAGGGTCTCGATGCGACGCACGTCGAGGCGGACCGAGGCGTAGAACTTCAGTGCCTTACCACCGGTGGTGGTCTCCGGCGAGCCGAACATCACGCCGATCTTCTCGCGCAGCTGGTTGATGAAGATCGCGGTGGTGCCGGTGCTGTTGAGCGCGCCGGTGATCTTGCGCAGCGCCTGCGACATCAGGCGTGCCTGCAGACCCACGTGACTGTCACCCATCTCGCCCTCGATCTCGGCGCGCGGCACGAGTGCGGCGACCGAGTCGATCACGATGATGTCGAGCGAGCCGGACCGGATCAGCATGTCGGCGATCTCGAGCGCCTGCTCACCGGTGTCGGGCTGGCTGACCAGCAGCGAGTCGACGTCGACACCGAGCTTCTTGGCGTATTCGGGGTCGAGCGCGTGCTCGGCGTCGATGAACGCCGCGATGCCGCCGTTGCGCTGGGCGCTGGCCACCGCGTGCAGTGCGACCGTCGTCTTACCGGAGGACTCCGGACCGTAGATCTCCACGACGCGCCCGCGCGGCAGACCACCGATGCCGAGTGCCACGTCCAGGGCGATGGCGCCGGTCGGGATCACGTCGATCGGTGGGCGGACGTCGTCACCGAGCCGCATGACGGCACCCTTGCCGTGAGCCTTCTCGATCTGGGCCATCACGGTGTCGAGTGATTTGAGCTTGTTGTCGGCGTTGCCGGCGTTTGCTGCCATGGTGGGCACTCCTTAGCTGTTGCGAGGGTGGGTCGCGCCTACCTGCGACCGTCCGCCGCCCTCGTGCAGGCTCGGGTGAGCCGGGCTTTGGAACTGATCAGACGCTATGCCTCCGCACCGACAACCCACCGTGCGAGATCCACGCACTGTGGATGGCGAGCTGCCCGTCGGGGACATGTGGACGAGCCTAACGCGCACCCGAACATCCGTACGAAACCCGGGGTGCTCGGCGTGTCGGTGCGCGTGTCGGTTCGCGCGTCGCCCACCGTGCCCCTGACCCGACCATGACAGCGGGCCAGGACAAGGGCTATGGCAACGGGCCAGCCGACCGACCTCACCGATGCAGGTAAGCCCCCTTGAGGATCTTGTCGACCGCGTTCTTCGGGCCGTGCACCGCGATGCCGACCAGGTCGAGCTGATCAGCCGGAACCGCAGCAGTGGCAGCGCGATTCGCCGTATCGTGGCCCGTGCCGAACATCTCCTGGGTGAAGATCGCGGCAGGTAGGCCGCGGCCGACCGCGCGGGTCCGGGCGTTGCCCAGGGTGTGCGCGCCACCTTCGAAGACCAGCACCGGCATACCGAGCAACGGCAGGTAGCTGCCGCCGTCGGCGTCGGCATACGGCGCACCGACCAGTGCCGGGTAGGCGGCCGCGATCCCGGCGGCGAGGAACGCGGTGACGTTGAGTCGCTGCCAGGTGGCGAGGTCGTCGCGCACGAGGACGGCGACCTTGGTCGCGAAGGGCGGGGTCAGCTGATCAGCGGGTTGGGGTTGATCCATGAGCCGATGCTCTTTCGGCACCCATTCACCGGTCTTGTACGAAACTGACCTCAGCCGGCAACCGCCCCGAAGCGACCCGGAGAGGTCCGCAGCAGCTTGCGGAAGTGCCGGTGCAGGTGCGCCTGGTCGTAGAAGCCGGTCGCGACGGCGACCTGCGCCGGTGGCTGCCCCGCGAGGAGCAGTCGACGGGCGGCATCGAGGCGGCCGCCCGACGACGTACCGGTGCGGAGGTATCGCGAATTCCCGGGTGAACACTCGGATCAGGTATGCCGGACTCACCCCCAGCCGCCGCGCGATCTCGGTGATGCTGGGCGGATCGATCGGGTCGGCATCGAGCAGGTCACGGGCGCGGCGGGCGAGCCACGCCGGCTGACCGGGTGCCGCCCGGCGCGGCGTGGGGTGGCCGGTCAGGTGCCATTCCAGGCGCTCGACGACGATGGCGAGCGCGGACTCCGCGGCCGGCCGCTCCCCCGCCGCGAGCGCGTCGTCCAGCACCGACACCTGTGCGCGCAACCGGTCGTCGAGCACCAGCGGTGCGTCGACACTGCGCCCGATCAGCCGCTCCGGCAGTGCGGCGGTCTCCAGATAGACGACCCGCTTGCGAAAACCGGCCGCGGTCAACGGATGCCCGTCATGCGGCACGTGCGGCGGCAGCAGCGTGACCCCTGCTCCGGCGGTGGCCGCGTCACGGTGCCGGTCGACGTCATACCCGATGCGGCCGTCGTCGACGATCAGCACGGTCCAGGCGTCGTGGGTGTGCGCCGGGTAGTGGTGGTCGGCCCACCGCGCGTGCAGCACTTCGCGGACGCCGGGCACGCCGGGGTCCCAGGCGCGCACCTGATCTGGAGCCGACATGCCAGGCAATGTATCGGGCGGAAATGGCTTACGCCGTCGACGTCGGACGCGGACGGCGCCAACCTACGGTCCGGTGTTGACGATGCTCACATCCTTGCCTAGCGTGATGTAAGCACCGCCCACAGTGCGGTCGTCGCTGTCGTCCCACCTCCCCGAGGAGCCCGCATGACGTCCGTCCTCATGGTCCTGTCCGCTGCACACGTGTGGACGCTGCGGGACGGCACGCTGCACCCGACCGGGGTGTGGGCCGAGGAGTTCGTGGTGCCCTACGAGCTCTTCACCGAGTCCGGCTTCGACGTCACGGTCGCGACGCCGGGCGGCCGCCAGCCGGTGATCGACAAGCTCAGCCTCGGCATCTCCGGCGGGCTGCCCGCCAAGACCAAGAGGATCGGTGCCGAGGCCAAGCGCCTGGCGCCGGTGCTGGAGCACCCGGCCAACCTCTCCGACGTCGACCAGGCCGACTACGACCTAGTCTTCTACTCCGGTGGCCACGGTCCGATGGAGGACCTCGCGGTCGACGAGACGTCCGGCGCGCTGCTCACGGCGCGGCTCGCCTCGGGTCGCCCGCTCGCACTGCTCTGTCACGCGCCCGCGGCATCGCTCGCCGCCCGCAACCCCGACGGCTCCTGGCCGTTCGCGGGCTACCGGATGACCGGGCTGTCCAACCGCGAAGAACGGCTGAATCCCTTTGCCTGGAAAGCGAAGTGGCTCCTTGAGGACCGGCTGAAGGAGTCCGGTGCGGACTACTCCAAGGGCTTCCCCCTGCGACCGCACATCGTGGTCGACCGCAACCTCTACACCGGCCAGAACCCCCAATCCTCGGAGCAGCTGGCGAAGCAAATCATCGCCGGACTGACCGAGACGCAGCACCCATCCCGTCAGAGCAGTCCGACCCTACAAGGAGTGACAATGTCCGAGCTTCCCCCTCCGATCACCCCCTACCTCGAGCCCGAGGCCAAGGAACTGGCCGACGCGACCGATCCGCACCCCCGCATCTACGAGGTGCCGCCGGAGGAGGGCCGCAAGATCCTCTCCGACCTGCAGAGCGGTGAGGGCGTCGAGCGCCCCGACGTCGACGAGCAGTGGGTCGACGTCGACGCCGGCGAGTGGGGCACCGTCCGCACCCGCATCGTCCGGGCCAAGGGCGTCACCGGGGACCTGCCCGGCCTGTTCTACATCCACGGCGCGGGCTGGGTGTTCGGCGACGAGCACACCCACGACCGCCTCTTCCGCGAGCTCACCGTCGGCGCCGGCGCGGTCGGCATCTTCCCGGTCTACGACCGCGCCCCGGAGAAGGGCTACCCAACCCAGGTCGAGCAGAACTACGCGGTCGGTCAGTGGGTCGCGGAGCACGGTGCGGAGTACGGCATCGACACCTCGCGCCTCGCGGTCACCGGTGAGTCGGTCGGCGGATGTATGTCGGCAGTCTTCGCCCTGATGAACAAGGACCGCGGCGGCCTCGACCTCAAGGCGGAGGCGCTGCTCTACCCGGTGACCAACGCCGACTTCGACACCCCGTCATACCTGCAGTTCGCGGAGGGCTACTACCTCACCCGCGACGGCATGAAGTGGTTCTGGGACGCCTACACCACCGACCCGGAGAAGCGGAAGGAGAAGTACGCCGCTCCCCTGCAGGCTTCGCTCGACGAATTGCGTGGTCTGCCAAGGACTCTCGTGATCACTGACGAGGCCGACGTGCTGCGCGACGAGGGCGAGCAGTATGCCAACAAGCTGCGCGAAGCGGGCGTCGACGTCACCTCGATGCGCGTCGCCGGCATGGTGCACGACTTCCTGCTGCTGGACAGCCTGCGCGACACCAAGGCCGCCAACCTGGCCCGTCAGGTCGCGATCGACTTCCTGCACGACGCGCTCAACGGCAACTGACCGCCGGGATGACCGACGGGATGACTGCCTCCCACCGAGTCTGACGGCCGCATTCACGTCTGACGGTCGCATTCGACCGTCAGACGTGAATCGGACCGTCAGGGTGCGACGACGCACCAATGTTGACACTGATTACATTGCGAGTATGCTCGATGTAATCAGTGAAAACATGTAAGGAGTTGAGCAGCGATGGACACCGTCGACGTCACCCTTGGCACCCACACCGTTCCGGTGCCGAAGGGCGGGTACTACGACCGTTTCCGGATGAATTCCGACCTCGACGAGGTCGCGCGTGATCCGCGTGTCAGTGACGTGAGCTTCTTCCGGAGCATCCCCAAGACCGTGGTGGAGTCGCCGATCGGCACCACGCTCACGCCCAACTTCTACTACCGCAACTCCACCGCGCGCCTCACCTACCTGGCCAAGACCGGCGCGATCCGCTCGCGCCTCCCCCGCGAGCTGGACCCGCTCGAGGTGGCGCCCGGCATCGGCCTCGCCTTCGTGATGTTCTTCCGTTACGACGTCGCCGACATCGACTTCTACACCGAGGCGGCCGTCGGTGCCGCGGTGCGTCCGGCGCGGCACGGTCACGTCGGATTTGCCGACCTGGCAACGGCTTTGGGCAACAACCACCTCTACGCGTATGTGATGTCACTACCGGTGAACACCCAGATCGCGCAGGTGCGCGGCCACGACGGATACGGCTTCCCCAAGTGGGTCACCGAGCTCGACGTCGACATCGACGCCGCACGCACCTCCGCGCGGGTGGCGAACGACACCGGCGGCACCGACATCGCGCTGACGGCGCGCACCCCGAAGCAGAAGCACTACCCCAGCGGGAGCAAGGTCGGATCGCTCACGTCCTACACCCAGATCGGCGACGACTGGTTCTCGACGCTGAGCCAGACCAACGTGCTCGCCTCCGGCGTGCAACTCCTTCCGCGGAAGGTCGACGTCGAGCTCGGCAACGGCCGCGTGTCGGACGACCTGCGGTCGCTGGAGACCATCCGGCCGTTGCAGTTCGAGGTGGCGACCGAGGTGCAGATCGCGCTGCACCTGCCCGCACCGATCTCGGTGGCGACGCGCTCATGAGTGCGACCATCACGACGAAAACAGCTCTTGGATCAGTGAATCCGACGCGTCTGGACTCCCTGGTGGCACGAGTGGAGACCGTCGGCGAACGGCCCGCTCTCGTCGTCAGCAACGCCATGACCGGCGATGATCTCGGGCAGGTGCCGCGGTGCACCCCCGATGACGTCGCAGCGGCGGCCTCGCGAGCGCGCGCCGTCCAACCCGCCTGGGCCGCAATGTCGTTCGAGCATCGCGCCGCCATCATGCTGCGCTTCCACGACCTGGTGCTGAAGCGGCAGAACGAGGTGCTCGACCTGATCCAGCTGGAGAACGGCAAGGCTCGCCGGCACGCGTTCGAGGAGATCATGGACGTCTCCCTCAACGCGCGCTACTACGCGCATACCGCCGCCGACTACCTGCAGCCGAAGCGCCGTCAGGGCGTGCAGCTCGCGCTGACCAAGGTCACCGAGCTGCGCCACCCGAAGGGTCTGGTCGGGGTGATCTCGCCCTGGAACTACCCGCTCACCCTCGGCATCAGCGACGCTCTCCCGGCGATCATGGCCGGCAACGCCGTGCTCACCAAGCCCGACCAGCAAACGCCCTTTGCCGCACTCTGGGCGGTCGAATTGCTCGAGGAGGCAGGGCTTCCCGCCGGTCTGGTGCAGGTGGTCACCGGCTCCGGGGCCGAGCTCGGCAGCGCGATCATCGAGCAGTCGGACTTCTTGATGTTCACCGGCTCGACCGCCGTCGGCCGCACCGTCGCCGGCCAGGCGGGCGAGCGGCTCATCGACTGCTCCATGGAGCTGGGCGGCAAGAACGCCCTGCTCGTGCTGGACGACGCCGATGTCGACAACGCCGTGGCCGGCGCCGTGCGCGCATGCTTCTCCAACACCGGCCAGCTGTGCATCTCGATCGAGCGCATCTATCTGCCGGCGACGCTGTGGGAGGAGTTCACCGCGAAGTTCGCGCAGGCGGCCCGCGCGCTGACGCTTTCCCCGGCGCTCGACTACTCGGGCGACATCGGCTCGCTGATCTCCGCCAAGCAGTTCGGCACGGTGACCGACCATGTCCAGGACGCCAAGGACAAGGGCGCGACCGTGCTCGCCGGTGGCCGCCCACGGCCCGACCTCGGCCCGCACTTCTACGAGCCGACCATCCTCACCGACGTCACCGAAGAGATGACGGTGTTCGCGCACGAGACCTTCGGGCCGGTCGTCTCGCTCTACCGGGTCGCGACCGAGGAGGAAGCGATCGCCCGGGCCAACGACAGCGAGTACGGCCTGAATTTCAGTGTGTGGACGTCGGATCCGGAGCGCGGACGGTCGGTGGCCGCCCGGCTGCAGGCCGGCACGGTCAACGTCAACGACGCGTATGCCGCGACGTGGGGCTCGATCGACGCGCCGATGGGCGGGATGAAGGCCTCCGGCATCGGCAGTCGCCACGGCGAGCACGGCATCACCAAGTACACCGACGCCCAGACGATCGCGGTCGAACGCGTCCTGCCCGTCGGCGCACCCGACGGAGTCAGTCCGGCGCTCTACGCGCGGGTCGTCACGGCGGCCTTCCGCCTGCTGCGACGCGTGCCCGGCGTCAAATGAGCGCCGGCCCGATCCACCACACCTCACGACCACGAAGGAAACTCATGCAAGCGATAACTGTCGACGACAAGACCCAGGACCTGCGCCTGACCGAGGTGCCGACTCCCGAGCCCGGCCCGGACGAGGTGCTGGTCAAGGTGCAGGCCGCCGGCATCAACCGGGCCGACCTGATGCAACGGCTGGGGCTCTACCCGCCGCCTGCGGGCATCACCGACATCATGGGCCTGGAGATCGCCGGCACCATCGCGAAGGTCGGTGCCGACGTGACCGGCTGGTCGGTCGGCGACCCGGTCTGCGCACTCCTCGCCGGTGGCGGATATGCCCAGTTCGCAGTCGTGCCCGTCGGTCAGCTCCTCCCGATCCCCGACGGCGTCTCGGTCGTCGACGCGGCCGCGCTGCCCGAGGTCGCGAGCACCGTCTGGTCCAACCTCGTGGTCGAGGCCGGCCTGCGCGCGGGTGAGACGTTGCTCGTGCACGGCGGTGGCGGCGGGATCGGGACCCACGCCATACAGGTGGCGAAGGCGTTGGGCGCGAAGGTCGCGGTGACCGTGGGCTCGGAGGACAAGGCGCAGCGCTGTCGCGAGCTGGGCGCGGACATCGTGATCAACTACCGCGAGCAGGACTTCGCCGAGGAGCTGGCCGGGCAGGTCGACGTCATCCTGGACATCATGGCGGCGAGCTACCTCGGCCCCAACGTGAAGGCTCTCGCGCCGGGCGGCCGGCTGGTGATCATCGGCATGCAGGGCGGTCTGGTCGGCGAGCTCAACATCGCCGAACTCATCGGCAAGCGCGCCCGTGTCATCGGCACCAACGTGCGCAACCGGCCGACCACTGGTCCCGGCTCGAAGGCGGAGATCGTCGAGGCGGTCTGCGAGGGCGAATGGCCTTTGATCGCAGACGGATCCGTGCGTCCGGTCATCTCGGCGAAGTTGCCGCTGCGCGACGCCGCCGAGGGTCAGGCGCTGCTCGACTCGGCGGGTTCGGTCGGCAAGGTGCTCCTCCTGCCGGACGACAACTGACAACGCCGACAAGGCTGGCCGGACTGGCCGGACTGGCCGGCCGGGCCGGTCACCTCGACCGGGCCTCCTGCATGGCGACCACGGTCTGCCGGATGCGCGCGGCGACCTCCTTGCGCGACGACGCGTCGAGCTTGCCGTCGAGGTAGAGGAAGGCCAGCCCGTGCACGAGGGCCCACATGCCGGTGGCGGTGGCGGACGGGTCGTCGGTCTCGACCACCCGGCCGACCGCCTCCCGCAGGTAGGCGTGGATCGCGTCGACCGCGGCCACCCGATCGGGGCTGGTGCGATCGCAGCCCTCGGCGAACATCACCCGGAACAGCCCCGGCCGGTCGAGCGCGAACTCGACATACGCCACGGCGAGATCGGCCAGGTCGGCGGTCGACGCGGGCTGCGGGTGCCGGGCGGCGAGCCCGGCCATCAGCTCCTGGTAGCCCACGGCCGCCACCGCCGACAGCAGCGAGATGCGGTCGGGGAAATGCCGGTATGGCGCGGCGCTCGACACCCCCGCCTTGCGCGCCACGGCACGCAACGAGAGTTCGACCTCGCCGTCCTCGTCGAGCATCTCCACGGCCGTCCGCACCAGCGTCGCGGGCAGGTCGCCGTGGTGGTAGCTCGCCTGCTGCTTGTCCACCATTTCTCCAGCATACAGCCTATGTATGCGATGCTTACATAACACGTGTCACTGACGCCCCCTCAGCGGTGCGCCCCGGGTCGCGCCCGAGGAAGTGATCGGCCTGTCGCCCAGCCTCGATGCACCGCCGCGGTGAAGGCGCTCAGCCGTCCCGGCGCTCGCGGATCGGCAGGTCCTTGCCGAGGCGGCGTTCGGGCGGGACCTGCAGGTCGTCGCAGATCGCCTCCCACACCTGGCGCGGCTTGACCCCGTCGGCCAGCGCCTCGTCCGGGGTGCGGTCGCCGAGCGCCTGCAGCACGTGGGTGCTGCCGAGCACGCCGGCGTATGCCGAGCCGAACTCGTCGGCCATCAGGCGCCGGTATTCGGAAAGCTTCACCTCGCCAGCGTAGGCGGCGTGGGCTGGGGCGCTCGCATCGCGCCCGCGCACAACCCGCAACCATCCGCGTGCACAGCCCGCAACCGTCGCGACTTGTGCACGCCCCAGCCCGGTTCCGCGTGCATACCCCGCGACCGTCGCGACTTCTGCACGCCCCAGCCCCGGCCGTCATACGGGATGGAGCGGCTGTCGGTGCTCGGTGCGAAGCTAGTGCTACATGCCCGATGACGTCCTGCAGCGCTTCTCCCCTGCCACCCGCGCGTGGTTCGAGGGGTCCTTCAGCGCGCCCACGGCCGCCCAGGACGGCGCCTGGCGCGCGATCAGCAGCGGCGAGCACACGCTGGTGGTGGCGCCCACCGGTTCGGGCAAGACGCTGTCGGCGTTCCTCTGGGCGATCGACTCCATGGCCCGCGAGCCGGTGCCCGACGACCCGATGAAGCGCTGCCGGGTGCTCTACATCTCACCGATGAAGGCGCTCGCCGTCGACGTCGAACGCAACCTGCGCTCGCCGCTCGTCGGCATCGGGCACGCGGCGCAGCGACTCGACCTGCCCGCGCCCGACGTGAGTGTCGCGGTGCGGTCCGGCGACACCCCGGCCGCCGACCGCCGGAGCTTCGCCCGCCGGCCGAGCAACGTGCTGATCACCACCCCGGAGTCGCTCTTCCTGCTCCTCACCTCCGCAGGCCGCGAGGCGCTCGCCGGCGTCGAGACGGTCATCGTCGACGAGGTACACGCGGTCGCCGGCACCAAACGCGGCGCGCACCTGGCGCTCTCCCTCGAGCGGCTCGACGCGATCCTGCCCAAGCCTGCGCAGCGCATCGGGCTGTCGGCCACCGTCCGCCCGGTCGAGGAGGTCGCCCGGTTCCTCGCCGGTGGCCGCCCGGTCACCACCGTGCAGCCACGGGCCGACAAGTCGTGGCAGCTCGACGTCGTGGTCCCAGTGCCGGACCTGACCGAGCTCGGCCGGGTCACCGACGATCTCACCGGACCGGCGGCCGGCCCGGTCGAGCGGTCGTCGATCTGGCCGCACGTCGAGGAACGCATCGTCGACCTCATCGCCGAGCACCGCTCGACGATCGTCTTCGCCAACTCGCGCCGGCTCGCCGAGCGACTCACCGCCCGGCTCAACGAGATCTGGGCCGACCGGCAGCAGCTCGACGCGCCTCCCACCGACGCAGCAACCAGCACCGCGCCACCCGCCCAACTCATGGGACAGGCCGGCCAATCCGGTGGCGCACCAGCGGTATTGGCCCGAGCGCACCACGGCTCGGTCAGCAAGGACCAGCGCGCCGACATCGAGGATGCACTGAAGTCGGGCCGCCTTCCGGCGGTCGTGGCCACCAGCTCACTCGAGCTCGGCATCGACATGGGAGCGGTCGACCTCGTCATCCAGGTCGAGTCGCCGCCGAGTGTCGCGAGCGGACTGCAGCGCGTCGGCCGCGCCGGTCACCAGGTCGGTGCGGTGTCGCACGGTGTGCTCTTCCCGAAGTTCCGCGGGGACCTGGTGCAGACCTCCGTCGTGGTCGACCGCATGCGCTCGGGTTTGATCGAATCCCTTGCGGTGCCGAGCAATCCGGTCGACGTGCTGGCGCAGCACGTCGTCGCGATGTGCGCCATGGACGACTGGACGGTCGACGACCTGCAGCAACTCGTGCAGCGCACGGCGTCGTTCGCCAGCCTGCCCCGCACCGTGCTGGAGTCGGTGCTCGACATGCTCGCCGGCCGCTACCCGTCCGACGAGTTCGCCGAGCTGCGGCCGCGCATCGTGTGGGACCGCATCACCGACACGCTCACCGGCCGCCGCGGCGCGCAACGACTCGCGGTGACCAGCGGTGGCACCATCCCCGACCGTGGGCTGTATGGCGTGTTCCTCGCATCCGGTGAAGGGCCCGGCCGCCGCGTCGGCGAACTCGACGAGGAGATGGTCTACGAGTCGCGCGTCGGCGACATCTTCACACTGGGCACGAGCAGCTGGCGCATCGAGGACATCACCCACGACCAGGTGCTGGTCTCCCCGGCGCCCGGGCAACCCGGCCGGCTGCCGTTCTGGCGCGGCGACTCCCCCGGCCGCCCGGTCGAATTGGGCTCTGCCGTAGGCGCTTTCGTGCGCGAGCTGGTCGCCGCCGAGGAAGACGCCGCCCACGCCCGCGTGCGCGCGACCGGCCTCGACGAGTGGGCGGCGGACAACCTGCTCGCCTATCTGCGCGAGCAGCGCGAGGCGACCGGTCAGGTGCCGCACGACAAGGCGATCGTGGTCGAACGCTTCCGCGACGAACTCGGCGACTGGCGGGTCGTCGTCCATTCGTCGTACGGCGCGCCGGTGCACGCACCCTGGGCGCTCGCCATCGCGGCCCGCATGCGCGAGAAGTTCGGCGTCGACGTGCAGGCGATGCACGGTGACGACGGCATCGTGCTTCGGCTACCCGATCTCGGCGACGGAGACCTCGCGCAGTCGCCGGACCTGCTGGACCAGGTGCTGGTCGACGCCGACGAGGTCACCGAGATCGTCACCGCCGAGATCGGCGGATCTGCTTTGTTCGCATCGCGATTCCGCGAATGCGCGGCCCGCGCGCTGCTGCTGCCACGCCGCAACCCGGGTCGCCGGCAGGCGCTCTGGCAGCAGCGCCAGAGGTCGGCGCAACTGCTCGAGGTCGCCTCGCGCTACCCGTCGTTCCCGATCGTGCTCGAAGCGGTGCGCGAGTGTCTGCAGGACGTCTTCGACGTGCCCGGGCTGACCCAGCTCATGCGGGACGTCGCGGCGCGTCGCATCCGGGTGGTGCAGGTCGACACCGACTCACCGTCGCCCTTCGCGACCAGCCTGCTCTTCGGGTATGTCGCACAGTTCCTCTACGAGGGCGACTCCCCGCTCGCCGAGCGTCGCGCTGCCGCGCTGTCCCTCGACCCCTCTCTCCTGGCCGACCTCCTCGGCACTGGGGAAGGCGCCTCCCTGCGCGAACTCCTTGACGCCCAAGTGATTTCGCAGACCGAAGCCGGGCTGCAGCGGCTCACCGAAGAACGGCAGGCGCGCGACGCCGAGGACGTCGCCGACCTGGTGCGGGTGCTCGGCCCACTCACCCTCGAGCAGGTCACCGACCGCACGCGGGAGGAGGTGCGGAGCCAGGTGTCCGGCTGGCTCGGTCAACTCGTGGAGGCCCGGCGGCTGATCGAGCTGCGCTGGGACGACGCCATCCGCTACGCCGCGGTCGAGGACGCCGCCCGCCTGCGCGACGCCCTCGGAGTCGCGGTGCCGCCCGGTGTGCCGGCAGCCTTCCTCGAGCCCGCCGACGACCCGCTCGGCGACCTGGTCGCGCGCCATGCGCGCACCCACGGCCCGTTCCCCGACGTCGCCGCCGCCCGCGCCCTCGGGGTCGGTCGCGCGGTCGCGCACGACACGCTCCGCCGTCTGGTCGCGGCCGGCCGCCTGGTGGAGGGCGAGTTCCTGCCCGCCGAACTCGGCGGCGGCGTCCACGGCATCGACTACTGCGACCCCGAGGTGCTGCGCACGATCAAGCGCCGCTCCCTGGCGTCGCTGCGCGCCGAGGTCGAGCCGGTGCCACCGCGCGATCTGGTGGCATTCCTCCCCCAGTGGCAGGGCGTCGGCGGCAAACTGCGCGGGATCGACGGATTGCTGCGCGCCGTCGAGCAACTGGCCGGGGCGCGGGTGCCGGCCAGCGCCCTGGAGTCGCTGGTGCTGCCGACGCGGGTCGCGTCATACAGCCCCGGGATGCTGGACGAACTCATGGCGAGCGGTGAGGTCGTCTGGCAGGGGCACGCCGCCCTGCCCGGCGACGACGGTTGGGTGTCGCTGCACGTCGCCGACACCGCGCCGCTGACACTCGCCCCTCCGGACGAGACCGTCGACCTCACCCCGCTGCACCGCGACCTGCTGACCGCTCTCGACGGCGGTGGCGCCTACTTCTTCCGTGCCCTCAGCGACGCGGTGCACGCCGGTGGCGAACGCGTCGCCGACGACGAAATGCTCTCTGCGCTCTGGGATCTCGTCTGGTCGGGCCGGGTCAGCGGCGACACCTTCGGGCCGGTGCGCGCCCTGCTCGCCGGTGGCCGCACCGCCCACAAGACCCGATCAGCCGGTCCGCGGCAGTCTCGACACGGGCGCCCCGGGATCGGTGGCCTGGGTCGATCCGCCCGCCCGGCGATGCCCTCCCGCAACGGGCCACCCACTGCGACGGGGCGCTGGGCGCTGCTGCCGGTGGTCGAAAGTGACGTCACCGCAAGGGCTTTCGCCCAGGCGGAGGTGCTGCTCGACCGGCACGGCATCGTCACGCGCGGCGCCGTGCAGGCCGAGGGTGTGCCCGGCGGCTTCGCCGGCGTCTACCGAGTGCTCGCCGCTGCGGAGGAGTCCGGCCGCGTGCGGCGCGGCTACTTCGTGGAGGGTCTCGGCGCGGCACAGTTCGGCGGCGCGGGCGCCGTCGACCGGCTGCGCGCCAGCGGCAAAGCCATTGCCACACCGCGCAATCCGTGGGACGTGCCGCCGCCCGAGACGCTCGACGCGGTGGTGCTCGCCGCGGCCGACCCGGCAAACCCGTTCGGCGCGGCACTGCCCTGGCCGGTCCGCCCGGACGACCAGCAACACCGCCCCGGCCGCCGCGCGGGCGCGATGGTCGTGCTCGTCGACGGCGCGCTCGTCCTCTACGTCGAGCGAGGCGGCAAGACCGTGCTGACCTTCGACGACGATCCGGTGACGCTCGACGCCGCCGCCCGCGCACTGGCTGCGGCGGTGACCGGCACGTCCGCTGCGCGGGGTGCACCGGCGCTGCGCGGTCTCACCGTGGAGACCGTGAACGGTTCCCCGGCGCTTCGGTCGGACCATCCACTGCTGAAGTCGTTGTCCGACAACGGTTTTCACCCGACCACCCGAGGCCTGCGCCTCCGTCGCTAAACGTCCCCGCCGAACGTTCCCTGAACGCTCGGCTGTCAGCCTCCAGGCCGCCCTGGCCGATCAGGCCGGTGTCGCGTCCCGCACCGCGCGGTCCGAGGCCTCCAGTTCGCGCACCAACGGGATCACCTGCGTGCCGAAGCGCTCGACCTCCTCGCGCACGTGCAGGAAACCGAGCAGCAGCAGGTCGACGCCGACCCGCTTGTAGTCCACGATGCGCTGGGCGACCTGTTCGGCCGTGCCCACGAGACCGGTCTTGAATCCGTCGTTGTACTGCACCAGGTCCGAGAAGTCCGAGCCCGCCCACATGCCCTTGCCGTCCGCAGTGGCCCTGCCGGCAGCCTTCACCGCCTCGCCGAAGTCGCGCACCTTGTCCGCGTCGGCGTGGTCGATGATGTCCTGCACCACCTGGCGCGCCTCCTCCTCGGTGTCGCGCACCACGGCGAAACCGTTGAGCCCGAAACGAGGCCGACGGCCGAATTCGCGCCCGTAGCTCTCGACTTCGCGGACCTGCTCGGCGATCGCGTCGACCGTGCCACCGTTCATGAAGTACCAGTCCGACAGCCGGCCGCCCATGCGCCGGGCCGAGGTGGAGTTGCCACCCTGGAAGACCTCCGGAGGCACCGGCGGCTGCGGGCGGAAGGTCAGATCCCGGGTGCGGTAGAAGTCGCCGCGGAAGGTGAGGTCGTCGGTGGTCCAGGCGCCCTTGAGCACCTCGATGAACTCCTCCGACCGGCGGTAGCGCTCCTCGTGGTCCAGCCACGGCTCGCCGAGATTGGTGAATTCCTTTTTGAACCAACCGGATACGACGTTGAGCGCAAAGCGATTGCCACTCCACTCCTGAGCGGTGGCGGCGAGCTTGGCCAGCACGGCCGGCTGCCAGAAACCGGGGTGGACCGCCGCGATGACCTTGAGGCGCTCGGTGTGCGCCAGCAGGAGCTGGGAGAACGACGTCGATTCGTGCTGCGCGTCGGCGCCGTACGACGCGAGGTAACGCACCTGCGTCAGGGCGTATTCGAAGCCGTGCTCCTCGGCAGCCTTCGCCAGGTCGATGTTGTATGCCGGGCTGTGGCTGGTGCGTTGCGGCAGTTTGCTGATCACCAGGCCGCCGGAGACGTTGGGCACCCAGTAGGCGAACTTCAGGTCACTCATCTGCTGGCCTCCTCGGCCGGTAGGGCGGTCGGGACGAAGTGGTAGGCACCGCGGTGGTGCAGGAGCGGCCGGCCGCCCGAGGCGACCTGCGACTCCACCTCGGCCAGCACCACGAGACTGTCGCCGGCGTCGACGAGCGACACGACGCGCGCGCCGAGCCGGCATACCGAAGCACTGAGCGCGGGCAATCCGTCCGCATGCCAATGCCATTCGCGGTCCGGGGCAAAACGCTGCGCTCGGTCGCCGGCGAACCGGCGGGCGAGATGCTCCTGCTCCTCGCCCAGCAGGTGCAGGGCCACCCGGCCGGCCCGTTCGACGATCGGCCGGCTCGACGACGCCTTGCTCAGGTTGAACGACACCAGCGGCGGCGCGACCGACACCGACACCACCGAGATCGCGGTGAAACCGGCCGGCACCTCGTCCGCGGCACTGGTCACCACCCAGGTGCTGGAGACCGCGTCACGGAACGTGTCACGCAGGTCGGGGACTTCCTGCACCAGGCTCACCGGACACCTCCTCGATACCGAACAGAATGCCGTGAGGTTATCAATCACATAACGCGATGTAACCCCTGTCCGGATTGCAAGATCGAGGAGGCGGTCCGGTCAGCTCGACACGTCGCGCCGGCTCACCAGCAACGCACACGCACCGGCCGCGACCACGCCGTACACCGCCAGCCGCAGGGCGAGCGCGCCGCCACTCACCGCGGCGTTGTCGCCGGCGACGACATACTGCAGCAGCAGTCCGGGGAAGAAGTCCCGGCCGATCGAGAGGTTCTCGCCGAGCACGTGCTCGATCGGGCCGGCCCACAGGATCGCGGCGCCGAGGCCGATCGGCACCGAGCGGGTCGCGATGCCGACGAGCGTGCCGAGCAGGCCCCACCCGGTGACGAAGACCAGGACCCGCAGCATGTCCTCGCCGGCGGTGCGCAGCGACTGCGCGTCCAGCCAGCTGCTCGTGTCGACGCCCTGCCCCGGCCCCACGATGTATGCCGTGCCGAGCCCCGCCGCGAACAGCACCACGATGATGACCGCGCTGATCGCGATGCGCGCGACGAACGTCCCGGTCGCGAGCGACATGCGCCCGGGATGGTGCAGCAGCGATGCCCGCCAGGTGCCGCGCGAGAAGGCACCCGCGCTCATCCCGACGAAGACCGCGAGCAACAACACCGAGGTGAAGGCCACGGCAGCGGTCACCGCCAGCGTGCCGCCACCCGATTGCGACAGCGCGTCGATGCTGACACCGCCGCTGAATGACCGCTGCGGGGCGGTCGTGATCATCACCACCGTGAGCACGGCGGAGTAGAGAATCGTGAAAGGTATTGCAATCAGCCAGGTTCGGGGCCGGGCAAGCCGGGTCCATTCGGCGACGAAGGCGCGTTTCATGATCGACTTCCTGTTCCGACCAGGCCGAGCACCCGGTCCTCGAGTGATTCGGTGCGGTGGTGCAGCTCGACGAGGTTGACCCCTCCGTCGGCCGCGGTGCGGTTGAGGTCGCCGGCGAGCGCCGCCGGGTCGGAGGCGCCGACGGCGACGGCGAGTCCGGTGGCGGTGTGTTCGACGACGTGGCCGCCGCTGCGCAGCAACTGCACGAGGCGTTCCTCGTCGGCCGCCATCCGGCCGCGCAGCACGATGACCTCGTCGCGGGTGGCGGGCAGCCCGGCGAGCGTGCCCTGGTAGCGCAGGCCACCCTGGTCCAGCACGATCAGGTGGTCGCAGACGTGTTCCAGCTCGGCCAGCAGGTGTGAGGAGACGAGCACGGTGCGACCGCTGTCGGCGATGCGCCGCACCATCGCGCGGATGTCGCGCATGCCGGTCGGGTCGACGCCGTTGGTGGGTTCGTCCAGGATCACCAGCCGCGGATCGCCGAGCAACGCCGCGCCGATGCCGAGCCGCTGCTTCATGCCGAGCGAGTAGGAGCCGTAGGCATCGCTTTCTCGCCCGAGCAGACCCACCAGGTCGAGGATGCCGTCGATCTCGGACGGGTCGTGCCCGCCGAGCCGGCACAGGTGCACCAGGTTCTCCCGGCCGGACAGGTTGGGGTAGAACGCGGGCGACTCGATCAGCGCCCCGACCTGGGACATGTAGGCGGTGGGCTCCCGCAGATCGTGGGCGAGCACCGAGCCGCGCCCCTCGGTCGGGCGCACCAGCCCGAGGAGCATCGACATCACCGTGGTCTTCCCTGCGCCGTTGGGCCCGATCAGCCCGGTTACCGAACCTGCCGGAATGTGCAGGTCCACGTGATCGACCACGGTCCGCCGGCCATACCTCTTGGTCAGCCCGGTCACCGCGACCGCGTCCAGCTGCTCTTGCGTATCCATGACCGCAACGATCGCTTCGCGAACGGGTCGCGCACGTCGCCCGGGCGCGGAGATCGGCGTACGTCAGATGTTGAGCGGGTCAGTCGATCGCGGGCGGCTCGGCGAGGCCGTGCTGGTAGGCGATCACCACGAGCTGCGCACGGTCGCGCGCGTGCAGTTTGGTCATCGCCCGGCTGACGTGGGTGCGCACCGTGGCCTGACTGACGAACCACTGGGCGGCGATCTCGTCGTTGGACAGCCCCTGGCCGACCAGCGCCACCACGTCGCGCTCACGCTCGGTCAGGTGCTGCGCCAGCTGCGACTCCTGCACGGTCGGCTGCACCGAATGCGCTGTGCTGCTTGCAAATCGGTGGATCAGGCGGCGGGTGACGTTCGGGGACAGCAGCGCCTCGCCGTCGGCGATGACCCGCACCGCCCGGATCAGCTCGTCCGGTTCGGTGTGCTTGACGAGGAAGCCGCTGGCGCCGAATCGCAAGGCCTGGAAGACATATTCGTCCAGGTCGAAGGTGGTGAGTATGACGACCCGCACCCCCTCCAGCGCAGGGTCGCCGGTGATCTGCCGCGTCGCCTCGAGTCCGTCGCTGCCGGGCATCCGGATGTCCATCAACAGCACATCTGGGTGATGCTGACGGGCCGCGACGACCGCCTCGTCGCCCGTCGTCGCCTCCGCGACCACCTCGATGTCCGATTCGAGCGCCAGCAGCGCCGCGAAACCGCGACGCACCAGCGCCTGGTCATCGGCGACCACAACCCGGATCACACGCGCTCCCAACGTGCTTCGACGACGAAGCCCGGGCCGGACGGCCCATGCCGCAGTGTGCCACCGGTCGCGCGGACCCGCTCCGCCATACCGATCAGACCGTGACCGCCACCGGGCGGGTGCACCGACTCCCCCGGCGCCGGGCCGTCGTCGAGGGCGCTGACCTGCAACCCGCCACCGACGCCCTGCACGCGCAGCCGCACCCGCGAGCCGGGGGCGTAGCGCACCGCATTGGTCAGGCTCTCCTGCACCACCCGGTATGACGCAGCCTGCACGTCGTCGGGCAGCTCGGCACCGATCGACGACTCGACGTCGACGGTCAGCCCGGCCTCCCGCGCCCGGTCGACGAGCGCGTCGATGTCCGACAGGCAGTGTTGCGGACGGGTGGGGACGGCGCCCGGCTCGCGCAGCGACCGCACGATCGCGTTGAGCTCGGCCAAGGCGTCACGGCTGCTCATGCGGATCGCGCGGGCCGCTTCGGCGGCGTCGTCCGGTGCGGTCACCGCCACCCGCTCGGCGAGCGCGGCCTGCACGTTGATCGCCGTGAGGGCGTGCGCGACGCTGTCGTGCAGGTCCCGCGCAAGCTCCAGCTGCTGCTCGACCTCGGCCCGCTTTCGCTGTTGTTGCAACGCAATTCGACGTTCGGCAGCTTGCTCCAGCCGGGTCCGGATCAGGTCGGCGAGCAGGATCGCCACCACGCTCCAGCCGACCACCATCGCCGCCCGGAACCACTCGCCGTCATCGGTCAGCAACGCGCACAGGGCCACGACCAGCATCACCGCGGGGCTCAGCCAGGGACGGGGACGGCGCTGCGCACTCAGCCCGAAGACGAACAGTCCGAGCGGACCCAGCACGTAGATCGGGCCATTGGGATAGTGCATCAGCAGATAGACGAAGATCGCGCCGCTCGGCACCAGCAGCGCCGCGATCGGCCGCCAGTGATGCGCGAGCACGCCTGCCACCGCGACGCTCCCGAGCGCCACCCCGAACGCGTCGAGCGGCCGCTCACCGGGCCGCGTGGACAGGTGCCAGGCGGACCCGACGACGGCGACCCCGACGAAGAGCGCGACGGCGTCGACGGCGTGCCGCTGCCACCACGGACGCCGCATCGAGTCGGCCGGCACGGAAGTCATGCCGGCCAGACTACGAAGCGGTCGGTGCCCGGCGCGTCATACGAGTGTTGAGATGATCGGCCCATGCCCGAGGGAGATGTCGTATGGCGCACCGCGCGCCGCCTCGACCAGGCGTTGCGCGGCGAGCCGCTGGTCGGCGCCGAGCTGCGCTGGCCGAGCCTCGGCGACCGCAGCCTGCACGGGCACACCACCCTGGAGGTCGCGAGCCGCGGCAAGCACCTGCTGCACCGGCTCTCCGGCGGCCTCACCCTGCACAGCCATCTGCGGATGGAGGGCAGCTGGCGCTTGCGCCGCACCAGCACGATGACGCCCGCCGCGGCCGGGCCGCGCAGCATCCGGGCGCTGCTCGCGACCACCGAATGGACCGCGATCGGCACCAGCCTCGGCATGCTCGACCTGGTGTCGACTCGCGACGAGCGGCTCCTGGTCGGGCACCTCGGGCCCGACCTGCTCGGCGACGACTGGGACGCGCAGCGCGTCATACGCAATCTGCGGGCGCAGCCGGACCGCGCGCTCGGCGCCGCGCTGCTCGACCAGCGCAACCTCGCCGGGCTCGGCACCATCTGGACCGCCGAGCCGCTCTTCGTCCGCCGGCTCAACCCGTGGACGCCGGTGGGCGAGCTGCCGGTCGAGACGCTCGAGGAGTTGCTGGACACCGCCCGCGACATGCTGACCTACGCGGCGCACCGGGACCGCTTCGACGAGGAGCCGGCCGTGCACGGGCGCGCCGGCCGGGGATGCCGGCGGTGTGGCGGGACGGTGCGGGTGGCACCGATCGGCGTGCCGCCGCAGGACCGGGTGATGTTTCACTGCCCCACTTGTCAGGGCGTGCGCTGACCGGCGGGACGTTGAGGGCGGTCAGGCCGCGGAGACGACCGGCTCGGGCGCCGGCACCGGCAGCTGCACCGGCGCGGTCATCGCCTCTGCGAGCACGAGCCGCTCGGACACCTGGTGCATCGCCTCGGAGAGGCGCACCCCGAGCGCCTCGCAGACCGAGGCGAGCAACTCGGAGGAGGCTTCCTTCTCACCGCGCTCCAGCTCGGAGAGGTAACCCAGCGAAACCTGGGCGCTCGCGGCGACGTCGCGCAGCGTGCGGCCCTGGGCCTGACGCGCCTGACGCAGGACGTCACCGAGCTCTCGACGAAGCAGAATCATGGCGCCTCCTTCACGTTGCCCGCTGTTTCCTGCCGATGCGACCACTCTAAACCCCGGACCCGACAGTCCGTCGAGCGACGTGGCCGCCGCACCCTGGCGACAACCTTCGCGCTCGGCCGATTCATTCCCGCTCGTGCGCGTTGGTTCCCGTTGGTGCCCGGTCAGTTTCGGCCGGTCGCGCAGCCGGCCAGCAGGTCCAGCACCGCGCGCACCGCGGCCGCGCGGATCTGCTCGCGGTCGCCGCGCAGGTCGAGCATGCGCACCTCGTCGACGGGCACCCCGGGCGCGTCCTCCCAGGCCACGGCCACGAAGACCCGACCGACCGGCGCGCCGTCCTGCGGCTCCGGGCCCGCCACGCCGGTGGTGGCGAGGCCGTGGGTGGCACCCATCAGACGCCGCACCCCGTGCGCCATCTGCCGGGCGACGTCGGCCTGCACCGCTCCGCCCGCGCGCAGCAGGAAGTCGTCGACCCCGAGCACGCTCGCCTTCACCTGCGTGGCGTATGACGTGACTCCCCCGCGTACGACGGCGCTCGCGCCCGGCACCGCGGTCAGCGCCGCCGTCACCAGCCCTCCGGTGAGCGACTCCGCGACGGCCACCGTGTCGCCACGACGGGTGAGTTCGGCGATCAGGGCGATGTCGTCCACGGGCGGGTTCCTTTGTCTCTCAGCAGGTCTCAGCGACGGCGGGCAGCCCGGCGCTCCCGGCGGGCCCGCGACCGTTCGCTGTCGCGCCGCAGGCGCAGCGCCCGGAAGACGTAGTCGACACCGGTCACGACGGTGACCGCGAGCGCGGCCAGCATCACCACCCACGCGACCACGTCGAACCAGCCGGTGATCGGCAGCAGGAACAGCCCGATGGCCACCGCCTGCAGGAAGGTCTTGAGTTTGCCGCCGCGGCTGGCCGGCAGCACGCCGTGCCGGATGACCGACAGCCGCAGCAGGGTGATGCCGACCTCGCGCACCAGGATCACGACGGTCACCCACCACGGCAGGCGCCCGATCACCGAGAGGCCGATGAGCGCCATACCCATCAGTGCCTTGTCCGCGATCGGATCCATCATCTTGCCGAAATCGGTGACCAGGTCGCGGGACCGGGCCAGGTCGCCGTCGATGCGGTCGGTGATGGAGGCGATCGCGAAGACCGCGACCGCGGCGAGCCGGTAACCGGTGTCGTCGCCGCCGCGCGCCAGCAGCAGCCAGCCGAAAACCGGCACCAGCAACACCCGGAACATCGTCAACGCGTTGGCGATGTTCCAGTTGCTGACCCCGGTGCTCTGCACCGACGCCGGATCCGGCATCGGCGGCGCGATGATCGGCTCCCCCGCCGCGCGCCGCCGCTCGAACTCCGCCCGGCGCCGCTCCAGCTCGCGGGTCGCCTCGGCGCGCCTCCGCTCGATGCTGTCCCTCGCCGTCCTGCTGGCGCCGTCCTCCCGCCCCGCGCGCCCGGTCCGGCGCTCGGCCGCGCTCATGCGGTCTGCTCGGGTGCCGCGATCAGGTCGACACCCAGGGTGTCCGTCACGCGGGCGGTCACCACCTGCCCGACCTGCACCGCACCGGCCGGCACCTGCAGGATCGTCTCGCCGTCGACGTCCGGGCCCTGCTGCGCGGCCCGACCGCGCACTTCTCCGTCGTCGTCGGGTCCGGTGCCGTCGGCCTCGACCAGCACCTCGACGGTCTGCCCGATGCGCTCGGCGGCGCGCTGCTCGTTGAGCTGCTCGGCGAGCGTGCGGAAGTGCTCCAGCCGGGCCGCGACCTCGGTCTCGGGCAGCTTGCCGTCATAGGTCTCGGCCTCGGTGCCGTCCTCGTCGGAGTAGCCGAAGACGCCGACCACGTCGAGGCGGGCCGCGGTGAGGAAGTCCTCCAGCTCCTGCAGGTCGTCGTCGGTCTCGCCCGGGAAGCCGACGATCACGTTGCTGCGGATGCCGGCCTCCGGCGTGCGCCGGCGCACCTCGTCGAGCAGTTGCAGGAACGACTCGCGGTCGCCGAAGCGGCGCATGCGACGCAGCAGCGGTCCGCTCGCGTGCTGGAACGAGATGTCGTAGTAGGGCACGACGCCGGGCGTCTGCGCCATCACGTCGAGCAGCTCCGGGCGGATCTCGGCCGGCTGCAGGTAGGACACCCGCACCCGCGAAATGCCTTCTACGGCAGCGAGTTCCGGCAGCATCGTGTCGAGCAGCCGCAGGTCACCGAGGTCCTTGCCGTATGACGTGGAGTTCTCCGAGACCAGGAAGACCTCGCGCACCCCGCGCTGTCCCAGCCAGCGGGCCTCGGCGAGCACGTCGGACGGACGGCGGGAGACGAACGCCCCGCGGAAGGACGGGATCGCGCAGAACGCGCACCGTCGGTCGCAGCCGGACGCGATCTTCAGCGGCGCCCACGGCCGGCCGTCGAGCCGGGCGCGGATCACCCGCGGCGACGACACCGGAGAGGCGACCTCGACGTCGTCGGGCCGGCGCACGTCACCGTGCCCGGGCGCGGCAACGCCGGCGTCCTGGCGCGCGACCGGGCTGATCGGCAGCAGCTTGCGCCGGTCACCGGGGGTGTGCGAGGCGGGCGCGTGCCCGGCGAGGACCGCGCTCAGGTGGGAGGACATGTCGGCGTAGGAGTCGAAGCCGAGCACCGCGTCGGCCTCGGGCAGTTGCGCGGCCAGCTGCTCGCCGTAGCGCTCGGCGAGGCAGCCCACGGCGACGACCGCCTGGGTGCGCCCGTGGTCCTTCAGGTCGCGCGCCTCGAGCAGCGCGTCGATCGAGTCCTTCTTGGCCTGCTCGACGAACCCGCAGGTGTTGATCACCGCGACGTCGGCGTCGGCCGCGTCGTCGACGAGGGCCCAGCCCTCCCCGGCGAGCCGGCCGGCGAGCTCCTCGGAGTCGACCTCGTTGCGAGCGCATCCCAGAGTGACCAGGGCGACGCTGCGGGAATCCATGTCGTCAACTCTATGGGACGGCAGGGGCACCATCGAATCGTGATGAGATGACGGTATGGCGACCACCGACACCACCAGCCTCGACCGGGTCATCGCACTCCTGCACGAGCACCCGCTCATCGACGGACACAACGACCTGCCGTATGCCGCGCGCGACCTCGTCGGCTACGACTTCGACGAGCTGGACCTGGCGGCGGGCACGGCGGGGCGCACCCACACCGACATCGAGCGGTTGCGGGCGGGCTGCGTCGGCGGGCAGTTCTGGTCGGTCTACGTGCCGTCGAACCTGCCGGGCAGCCAGGCGGTCACCCAGACGCTGGAGCAGATCGACGCGGTGCACCAGATGATCGGCCGCTGGCCGGAGGCGTTCGGCCTGGCCCGCACCGCCGACGAGGTGGAGTCGGTCTTCCGATCCGGGCGGATCGCCTCGCTGCTCGGCGCCGAGGGCGGTCAGTCGATCGACAGCTCGCTCGCGGCGCTGCGGATGCTCTACGTGCTGGGCGTGCGCTACATGACGCTCACCCATAACGACAACAACCCGTGGGCCGACTCGGCGACCGACGAGCCGGTGCACGGCGGGCTCACCCGCTTCGGGGTCGAGGTGGTGCGCGAGATGAACCGGCTCGGCATGCTGGTCGACCTGTCCCACGTGTCCGCCGACACGATGCGCGCGGCGCTCGCCACGTCGGAGGCACCGGTGATCTTCAGCCACTCCTCGGCGCGCGCGGTCTGCGACACCCCGCGCAACGCGCCCGACGACGTGCTGGAGACGCTGCGCGACAGGAACGGCGTGATCATGTCGACGTTCGTGCCGGGCTTCGTCTCGCCGGCCGCGGCCAGGTGGCGGGCCGACGCGCAGGATGCCGCGCGGGAGGCCGGCATCACCCCGACCGACCTGGCCGCGTTCCAGCCGTTTGCCAAGCAGTGGGCGGCCGACCACCCGGAGCCGGTCGCGACGATCGACGACGTGGTCGCGCACTTCGTGCACATCCGCGAGGTCGCCGGCATCGACCACCTCGGGGTCGGCGGAGACTACGACGGGGTGCCGGGGCTGCCGGCCGGTCTGGAGGACGTCACCGGCTACCCGAAGGTGTTCGCCGCGCTCGCCGACCTCGGCTGGTCCGACGCCGACCTGGTCAAGGTGGCGGGCGGCAACGTGCTGCGCGTGCTGCGCGACGCCGAGGCGGTCGCGCGCGACCTGCAGACCACCCGTGGGCCGAGCGTGGCGACGATCGAGCAGCTCGACGGCTGAGCGGCGCGCACCTGGCGCCGTACCGGACGCCGTAAAGAGAAGCCCGTAAAGAAGGCGTCAACGCCCGCAAAAGCCGCGTCAACGAAGGGTTCTGCCGCCATACCTCGGCGTTGGCTGAGGGCATGGCCGAATATCTCGTCGCGGGCGTCATCGCGCTCGCCCTCCTGGCGTATCTCGTCTACGCCCTGATCCGCCCGGACAAGTTCTGATGAGCGAGGACGTCAGCGGGTTGCTGACCATCGCAGTCCTCGTCATCGCGCTCGCCGCGGTGCACGTGCCGCTCGGCGACTACCTGGCGCGGGTCTTCACCACCGATCGGGACCTCGCCGTCGAGCGGGCGTTCTACCGGCTCTGCGGGATCGACCCGCGGTCGGGGCAACGGTGGAGCCGGTATGCCGTGTCGGTCGGCGCGTTCTCGGTGGTCAGCCTGGTCTTCCTCGGGGCGCTGCTCATGCTGCAGCAGCACCTGCCGCTCGCGCGCGGGGCATCGATGGACTGGCACACCGCGGTGAACACCTCGATCTCGTTCGTCACCAACACCAACTGGCAGAGCTACGCCGGGGAGTCCGGGGCGAGCGCGCTCGTGCAGACGCTCGGCCTCGCGGTGCAGAACTTCGTCTCCGCCGCGGTCGGCCTCGCCGTCGCCGTCGCGCTGATCCGCGGCCTGGCCGCCCGGCACACCGGCACGGTCGGCAACTTCTGGGTCGACCTGACGCGGGCCGTCGTGCGGGTGCTGCTGCCGATCGCGTTCGCCGGCGCCGTGGTGCTGCTCGCGGGCGGCGTCATACAGGACCTGTCGGCACCGCAGACGATCAGCACGCTCGGCGGCGGTCACCAGACGATCGAGAGCGGGCTGGTCGCGAGCCAGGAGGCGATCAAGGAGCTCGGCACCAACGGCGGCGGTTACTTCAACGCCAACTCCGCGCACCCCTTCGAAAACCCCAACGCGTTCACCAACCTGGTCGAGATCCTCCTGATCCTCGTCATCCCGTTCTCGCTGCCGCGCACCTACGGCCGAATGGTCGGCGACACGCGGCAGGGCTACGCCGTCGCCGGGTTCATGGCCTTCCTCTGGGCCGCGATGCTCGTGGTCATCACCTGGGCCGAGCAGGCGGCGTCGACGGCGCCGACCGGCGCGATGGAGGGCAAGGAGGTGCGGTTCGGGGTCTGGGCGTCGGCGCTCTTCGCCAACTCCACGACCGCGACCTCGACCGGCGCCGTCAACTCGATGCACGAGTCCTACAGCCCCATCGGCGGGGGCGGCGCGCTCACCAACATGCTGCTCGGTGAGATCACCCCCGGTGGCGTCGGCTCCGGCCTCTATGGCGCACTCGTCGTCGCGATCCTCGCGGTGTTCATCGCCGGCCTGATGGTCGGGCGCACCCCGGAGATCCTCGGAAAACAGGTGGGGCGCAAGGAAATCACGTATGCCGCGCTCTACACGATCGTGACTCCGGCGCTGGTGCTCGTCGGCACCGCCGCCGCGCTGACGGTGGGCACGGCCAAGGCGGGTCTGCTCGCGACCGGCCCGCACGGGTTGTCCGAGATGTTCTACGCCTACGCGTCGGCCTCGAACAACAACGGCTCGGCGTTCGCCGGCCTCACCGCCGATCAGCCCTACCTCAACCTGACCCTTGGCGCGTGCATGCTGATCGGCCGGTTCCTGCCGATGTTTCTGGTGCTCGCCCTGGCCGGGGCGTTCGCGACGCAGCGCCGGCGACCCACCACCGAGGGCACCATGCCCACCCACACCCCGCTCTTCTCCGGCCTGATGGTCGGCGTGGCGTTGCTGGTCACCGGATTGACCTTCCTGCCCCCGCTGGCGCTCGGCCCGCTCGCGGAGGCGCTCTCATGAGTGCCGACCGAGACGAGGACACGAGCGAGGAACGAGCGAGGCCCGCAGTCGAGGAAAGAGGCACGAACAACACCATGAGTGCCGACCGAGACGAGGACACGAGCGAGGAACGAGCGAGGCCCGCAGTCGAGGAAAGAGGCACGAGCAACCTCATGAAATCGGAGGAACGAGCGAGGCCCGCAGTCGAGGCAGAACGAACCAGGCCCGCCATCTTGGACGAAGAAACGAGCAGCAACACCATGTCGACTCTCACCCACCAGGCCGTCGAGTCGTTGCCCGGCGCGCTGCGCAAGGCCGATCCGCGGCACCTCGTGCGCCAGCCGGTGCTCTTCGTGGTCTGGATCAGCGCCGTCCTGACCACCGTCCTGGCCTGCATCCACCCGTCGTGGTTCTCGGTCCTGGTCGCGATCTGGCTGTGGGCGACGGTCCTGTTCGCCAACCTCGCCGAGTCCGTCGCCGAGGGCCGCGGCAAGGCGCAGGCGGACACGTTGCGCAAGACCCGCTCGACCACCACCGCCCGTCGCATCACGTATGGCGGGGGCGAGGAGCAGGTGCCGGCCGCGGAGCTGAAGCTGGACGACCGGGTGGTCATCGAGGCCGGCCAGGTGATCCCGGGCGACGGTGACGTCGTCGAGGGCATCGCGACCGTCGACGAGTCCGCGATCACCGGCGAATCCGCCCCGGTGGTCCGGGAGGCCGGCGGTGACCGGTGCGCCGTCACCGGCGGCACGACCGTGCTGTCGGACCGGATCGTGGTGCGCATCACCGCCAAGCCCGGCGAGACCTTCATCGACCGGATGATCTCCCTCGTCGAGGGCGCCGAACGGCAGAAGACCCCCAACGAGATCGCGCTCGGCATCCTGCTGACGGTGCTCACGATCATCTTCCTGCTGGCGGTCGCGACCATCCCGTCGCTCGCCGGCTGGAACGGCCCGAAGCCCAGCGTGCTGGTGCTCGTCGCGCTGCTGGTCTGCCTCATCCCGACCACCATCGGTGCCCTGCTGTCGGCGATCGGCATCGCCGGGATGGACCGGCTCGTGCAGCGCAACGTGCTCGCGATGTCCGGCCGCGCGGTCGAGGCCGCCGGTGACGTGTCCACGCTGCTGCTGGACAAGACCGGCACGATCACGCTCGGCAACCGGCAGGCCGCCGACATCATCGTGGTCGGGGACGGCGAGGCGAGCGAGGTGCACCGCCTGGCACACCTGTCGTCGCTGGCCGACGAGACCCCGGAGGGGCGGTCGATCGTCGACTGGACCGCGAACCACCTTGGCAAAGATCACGATTCGCCTGCCGGCGCGACGGTCGTGCCGTTCACCGCGCAGACCCGGATGAGCGGCGTGGACCTCGCCGACGGGACGCAGTTGCGCAAGGGCGCAGCCGGTTCGGTGTGCCGTCTGGTGCGCGAGTCCGGCGGCGCCGGCGCGGACGAGGCGATGGCGATCGCCGACCGGGTGTCCGCCGACGGCGGCACGCCGCTGGTGGTGTCCATCGGCCGCGAGGGCGGCGTGACGGACGCGGTCGGCGTCATACATCTGAAGGACGTGATCAAGCCCGGCATGGTCGAACGCTTCGCGCAGCTGCGGCAGATGGGCATCCGCACGGTGATGATCACCGGCGACAATCCGTTGACCGCCAAGGCGATTGCCGACGAGGCGGGAGTCGACGACTTCCTCGCGGAGGCGACGCCCGAGGACAAGATGCGCCTCATCCGGACCGAGCAGGAGGGCGGCCGGCTGGTCGCGATGACCGGCGACGGCACCAACGACGCACCCGCGCTCGCGCAGGCCGACGTCGGCGTGGCGATGAACACCGGCACCTCGGCGGCGAAGGAGGCCGGCAACATGGTCGACCTCGACTCCAACCCGACCAAGCTGATCGACATCGTCGGCATCGGCAAGCAGCTGCTGATCACCCGTGGCGCGCTCACGACCTTCTCGATCGCCAACGACCTGGCGAAGTACTTCGCGATCATTCCCGCGATGTTCGTGGCGATCTACCCGGGCCTCGACGGGCTCAACATCATGCGGCTGCACTCGTCCAACTCGGCGATCCTGTCGGCGGTCATCTTCAACGCGCTGATCATCGTGGCGTTGATCCCGTTGTCGCTCAAGGGAGTTCGCTACCGCCCGTTGCGGGCAGACCAGCTGCTCACGCGCAACCTGCTGATCTACGGACTGGGCGGCGTGATCGTGCCGTTCGTCGGGATCAAGCTCATCGACCTCGTTATCCAGTTCCTCCCCGGGATGTGACCCATGACCACCTCATCGCTCACCATCGGCCGCCAGACCCTCGCGGCCCTGCGCATCTTCCTCGTGCTGACCGTGCTGGTCGGCGTGCTCTACCCGGCCGCGGTCTGGGCCGTCGGACGGGTCGCCTTCCACGACCAGGCCACCGGCTCGCCGGTGTCGGTCGACGGCAGGGTCGTCGGCTCGTCGCTGCTCGGCCAGCAGTGGAAGGGCCCCGAGTGGTTCCACGGCCGCGACTCGGCGTCGGCGTATGCCGGGGACGCCAGCGGCGGCTCCAACCTCCCGGCGACCGACACGCGGCAGCAGGAGGCGGTCGCCGCCCGCGAGAAGGCGCTCGCACCGCTCGGCGGCACCCCGCCGCCCGACGCGCTCACGATGAGCGCGAGCGGTCTCGACCCGCACATTTCGCCCGCCTACGCCCGGCTCCAGGCACCGGCCGTCGCGAGGGCGCGCGGCCTGCAACCGGCGCAGGCGCTGCGGCTGGTCGACGAGGCCACTGAGGGACGGGTCGCGGGCTTCCTCGGCGACGAGCGGGTCAACGTGCTGCGGCTCAACCTGGCCCTCCAGCAGCTGTCCGGGACGAAGTGACGCGCCCATGACGGGCACGGTCGGCGAGCAGCCGCGGGAGCGGGACAATCGACGCATGTCCCGTGGCCGTCTGCGCATCTTCCTCGGCTCCGCTCCCGGAGTCGGCAAGACCGTCAAGATGCTGCAGGAGGCGCAGCGCCGCCGGGCCCGTGGCACCGACGTGGTCGTCGGGCTCGTCGAGACCCACGACCGGGCCTACACCGCCGCGCAGCTGGACGGGCTCGAGGTGCTGCCCCGCCGCGAGGTGGTGCGGGACGGCGCCACGCTCCACGAGCTCGACGTCGACGCGGTGCTGCGCCGCCGGCCCGAGGTCGTGCTGGTCGACGAGCTCGCCCACAGCAACGCCGGCGGAGCGGGCCACGAGCGTCGTTTCGAGGACATCGAGCAGTTGCTCGACGCCGGCATCGACGTGATCTCCACGGTCAACGTGCAGCACCTGGAGTCGCTCAACGACGCGGTCTTCCAGATCACCGGCATCCGTCAGCAGGAGACCGTGCCGGACGCCGTGGTGCGGGCCGCCGACCAGATCGAGCTGGTCGACATGACGCCGGAGGCGCTGCGTCGCCGGCTCGCGCACGGCAATGTCTATGCCGCCGACCGCGTCGACGCGGCGCTCGCCAACTACTTCCGCGCCGGCAACCTGTCGGCGTTGCGCGAGCTCGCGCTGCTGTGGACCGCCGACCGTGTCGACGAGGCGCTCGCCCGCTACCGCGACGACCACGACATCGACTCCACCTGGCCGGTGCGCGAACGTGTCGTCGTCGCGCTCACCGGCGGCCCCGAGCAGGAGACGCTGCTGCGTCGTGGCGCGCGCATCGCGAGCCGCGGCGCCGGCGGCGAGCTGTATGCCGTGCAGGTCGTCCCCGACACCGGATTGCGTGACGTACCACCGGAATCCGCGACGGCAGCGCGGCAGCTGGTCGCCGAGCTCGGCGGCACGATGCACACGGTCACGGGCTCCGACGTCGGCGAGGCGATCCTGGAGTTCGCCCGCGGGGTCAATGCCTCGCAGATCATCGTCGGCGCCAGCCGCCGCAGCCGGTGGCAGCGGCTGCTCGGCCGGGGCGTGGGCGACACGGTCGTCGACGGGTCCGGTGACATCGACGTGCTGATGGTCAGCCACGAACTCGCGCACGCCGGCCGATCTCCCGCGGTCGACTGGGACGGTCTCGGGCTGCGCCGTGAGGTGGCCGGCTGGCTGCTCGCCACCGTCGGCGTCGCACTGCTCACCTGGATCATCGACGTGACGTCGCAGGGGCAGGCGCTCCCGCTCGACGTGCTGATCTACCTCGCGTTCACGGTGATCACCGCGATCGTCGGTGGTCTCTGGCCGGCGCTTACCTCCGCGGTGCTGGCGAGCCTCGCGCTCAACTGGTATTTCACCCCACCCGAGGGCACGCTCACCATCAGCCAGCCGCAGAACGCCTTCGCGCTGCTGGTCTTCGTCGTCGTCGCCGTGGCCGTTGCGTCCGTGGTCCACCTGACCGCGCGGCGCACTGCGAGAGCCATTGCGGCCGAACGAGATTCGCGCCTGCTCGCCGAGCTGACCCACTCCCTGCTCGCGGTCAAGGACCAGCTGCCGGTGCTGCTCGACCAGGCCCGCGACATCTTCGACGCCGACGGCGCCGCCCTGGTGCGCACCACCACGACCGGGGTCCCGGGGCAGCCGGTGATGATCAGCGGCGAGGTGCCGCTGCAGGAGCTCGACGCGCGCCTGACCCGTGCGCCAGTGGACGACGAGCACCAGCTGGTGATCGCCGGGGACGTCGCGGACGCCGGGCAGCGCCGGCTCGTCGAGGCCTACGCGAGCGTCGCCGCGGCGATCCTGCACCGCAACGAGCTCGCCAAGCAGGCGGCGGCCGCGGCCGGTCTGGCGAAGGACAACCGGTCCCGCGCGGCGCTGCTGGCCGCCGTGTCGCACGACCTGCGGACTCCGCTCGCGGCGATCAAGGCAGGCGTGTCGAGCCTGCGCAGCACCGACATACAACTGACGGCTGCCGATCAGCGGGAGCTGCTGGAAACCGTTGAGGAGTCGACGGATCGGCTCGACGGGCTGATCGAGAACCTGCTCGACATGTCGCGCATCCAGTCCGGCAGCATCACCGCCCGCACCGACGAGCTGCAGGTCGGCGACCTGGTCTCGGCGACGCTCCACACGGTCAGCGAGCCGCACCGGGTGCGCAGCTGGCTGCCCGACCCGCACCTGACCTGCCTCGCCGACGCGGGCCTGGCCGAGCGGGTGCTCGCCAACCTGCTGGAGAACGCTCTGCGCTACTCCCCCGGGCGCCAGGAGGTCGTGCTCAGCGCCGAACGCCTCGGCAAGGCAGTCGAAGTGCGGGTCATCGATCGCGGGCCGGGCGTGCCGGCGTCCGAACGCACCGGCATCTTCGCCCCCTTCCAGCGCTATGGCGACAGCCCCCGCGGCAACGGCGTGGGCCTCGGCCTCGCGGTCGCCAAGGGGCTGACCGAGGCGATGGACGGCACCCTCGACGCCGAGGACACTCCGGGCGGCGGCCTCACGATGTGCGTGCGGTTGCCGGTCGTCGACCACAAGCCCGGGGTCGCCCACCCCGCCGAATCCGCACAGCGAGAAGGAGCTTCATCGTGACCAGGGTCCTCGTCGTCGACGACGAACCCAGCCTCGTGCGCACGCTCAGCATCAACCTGCGCGCCCGGGACTACCAGGTGGAGCACGCCTTCGACGGGCGCAGTGCACTGCAGAGCGTGGACGAGTCGGCCCCCGACGTGCTGGTGCTCGACCTCGGGTTGCCCGACATCGACGGCGTCGAGGTGATCCGCCGGATCCGCCGCAGCAGCGACGTGCCGATCATCGTGCTGTCGGCACGGCACGACTCCGACGACAAGGTGGAGGCGCTCGACGAGGGTGCCGACGACTACGTCACCAAACCCTTCGGCATGGACGAGCTGCTCGCCCGGGTGCGCGCCGCGATCCGCCGTCGCTCCACCGCCTCGCCGCACGCACTTCCGGTGCGCACCAAGGACTTTGCGCTCGACTTCGCAGAGCGCATCGCGCTGCGCGACGGTGTGCCGGTGCGGCTCACCCCGACCGAGTGGCACTTCCTGGAGACGCTCGCGGCGCGGCCGGGGCACCTGGTGAGCCAGGCCGACCTGCTGCGCGAGGTGTGGGGCCCGGGCTACGAGAAGGAGACCCACTACCTGCGGGTGTATGCCGGTGGCCTGCGCCGCAAGCTCGAGCCCGACCCCGCCAAGCCGCGCTACCTGATCACCGACCCGGGCATCGGCTACCGCCTGCAGCTGTAGGCCGGCACCGGTCGATATATCCAGCGAATGCATCGACGAGTGGCGATGCCTTCGCCCGAGGCACGAATTTCCTTTGCTGCCAACGTCTTTGGGCGTTCGCACTATACAGTCGTCCAGTGTTTGCGACGGTGGAGATGGCGGCGGCAACCGCCGCGGCCTGCGACAGCTCAAGGGAGAAGCTCATGGCAGACAACGTGATCCTGATGACCTGGCCGGACCAGAGCAAGGCCTATCAGGCATACAGCGATCTGAACGCACTCTCCAACGACGGCGCGATCGACCTGGTCAGCGCGGCCGTCGTGCAGCGCAATCCGGACGGCACGTTCACCGTGAAGGACGGCGACGACAACGAGATCGGCTCCGGCACCCTCGGCGGCAGTGTCATCGGCATGCTGGTCGGCGTGCTCGGCGGACCGCTCGGCATGCTGCTCGGCTGGGCCGGGGGTGCGCTCGTCGGTGGCACGGTCGACGCCGGCCGGGCCGCCGACACCTCCAGCGTCGTGGCCGACCTGAGCCGGGCGATCCCGCCCGGGGTCACCGGCCTGATCGGCGAGGTGAAGGAGGGCTCGCCCGCGGCCGTCGACCAGCTCGCCCAGCAGAGCGGCGCCACGCTGGAACGCCGGCCGCTCGACGAGGTGATGGACGAGGTCGCCGAGGCCGAGGACGCCGCGATCGCTGCGGCCGACGCCGCCGATCGCAAGCTGCACGAGGAGAAGAAGGCCGAGCGCAAGGCCGACCGCAAGGAGCGCCTGGACAAGATCAAGGCCAAGCTGCACGTCTGACCGGCGGCGCCGACCTGCTCAGCCTGCGTCGACCTCGCCGTCGCGATGGGTGGCGGCGAGGTCGACGTACACCTGGGCGTTGAGGCCGATGATCTCGACCTCCTCGTCGGTGAGGTCGCGGCGGACCTTTGCCGGCACACCGGCGACCAGGGACCTCGGCGGCACCTGCATTCCCTCGGGTATGACGGCGCCGGCCGCGATCAGCGAGCCCGCGCCGATCGTCGCGCGATTGAGCACGCGCGCGCCCATGCCGACCAGCACGTCGTCCTCGATCGTGCAGCCGTGCAGAGTTGCGTTGTGCCCCACCGAAACTCGCGCACCGACCGTGAGCGGGGCACCGGGGTCGGCGTGCAGCACGCTGTTGTCCTGGATGTTGGTCTCGTCCCCGAGGGTGACGGTCTCGAGGTCCGCGCGCAGCACCGCGCCATACCAGACACCACAGCGCTCGCCGACGGTCACCGCACCGACGACGGTGGCGTTGGGGGCGATCCAGGACGACGACGCCACCTCGGGCACCCGGTCCGGCAGCCGGATCAGCATGACGCCGCTTAGAAGGTGTGCGGCTTGCGCCGCAGGAGGTGGACGGCGACGGTCGCGCAGCCGACGATCCAGCCGGCCGCGAGGCCCCACGTGGCGCCCGCCATGACGTCCGCCCGGATCGCCTCGGCAAACTGCGTGTCGCGGCCGATGAGCCCGGCGACGACGCGGGCGACGGCGCCGGCGAGCACGCAACTCATCCAGCCGGACAGCAGCAGCGCGAAGCCGCCGTTGCCGGACCTGGTCGACATGGTGGCGAGCATCAGCAGGAGCAGGACGAGGAAGAGCACGATCGCCAGGGCGACGACGAAAGCCGTTGTGGCCCTTGTCTGCCCGCCACCGTCGAAGGGCCAGAACGCGACCGGCATGGTCTGGGCCAGCCAGCCGTTCCAGCTGCGCATCGAGACGTTGCCGTCCCGGGCCAGCTGGTGACCGAGGAAGCTGCTGACCGCCATCAGCACCGCGGCGACGACCGCACCGACGGTCGCGGCGGGGAAGCCGCTGTCGCCGTTGTCGGTGCGCACGCCCGGCTCGTAGGACGGCCGCGCTCCGCCCGGCGCGTAGCTGCCGGGCGCCCGATAGTCCGGCGCGCGGTAGTCCGGCGGCGCCGTCGGCTGGGTGGCCGGTTGCTGCGGGTAGGGCTGCTGAGCCTGGTCGGGCTGCCGCTCGCCGCCACCCTCCCAGTCGCGATCGCGCCGGATCTCCTGGGTGCGGTCGAAATCGTCTGTCATTGCTGACCATCCCCTCCCTTGTTGCGCCGCGTCGTGCGCTGGAACCGGGCAAGCGTCATGCCGAGCAGCCGCGCCACCACCAACGCAAGATAGTTCACCCCGGCCAGCTGCTCCAGCATGATGACCGATCTCGCGTAGGAGCCGGCCGGTGAGATGTCGGAGAGGCCAGTGCCGGTCATCGTGGTGAACGACAGGAAGAGCAGCTCCATCCAGCTGAGCTGACCGCCGCCCGGTGAGCTGAACTGCCCGGCGCCCCAGAGGATCTGCACCGCACCGTAGAGGTAGGCGAAGCCCCACGCGACGACGGTGAAACACGCTCCGGTGGCGAGCATTTCGTCGCGCGACACGTGGTCGTCGGAGAACATGTAACGGATCAGCGCGTAGGCCGTGTAGAAGTAGAAGACCGCATGCGTGGCGTCGGAGGCCAGCTCCAGGCCCTCCGGGTCGGTCCAGATCGCGGTCAGCACCGTGAGCACGGCGGCCGGGGCGCCGATGCACACCGAGATCCAGGTCAGCGCCGGCGTGTGCCGCACCGCGCCGACGGCCAGCCCGAGCACCAGCAGCTGGAACAGCGAGAACACCGTCCGGCCCGCGGTGCTGCCCTCGGTGAACGGGTAGACCAGGATGCCGAGCAGCTGCACCGCGAGCAGCACGCCGCACGGCACCTCGCGCAACTGGGCGAGCAGCTGCCGCGGGCCGACCGGACCGGCGAGACCGCCGCCGGGCGCGCCGCTCAGTCGCGACGATCCGTCAGCTGCCACGCGTCCTCGCCACCGCCGTCGTCGTCGCCGTAGTCGGCCGCGGCGCCCTGGTCGGAGGCCCCGTCATACGGCTGCTCGGTGGGCACGTCCTCCCCGCGCAACAGCGCGAGCGTGGTCGGCAGGTCGTCCGGCTTGACCAGCACGTCGCGCGCCTTGGACCCCTCGGACGGGCCGACGATGCCGCGGCTCTCCATCAGGTCCATCAGCCGTCCGGCCTTGGCGAAACCGACGCGCAGCTTGCGCTGCAGCATCGACGTCGACCCGAACTGGCTGGTGATCACCAGCTCCGCGGCCTGCAGCAGCAGGTCGAGGTCGTCCCCGATGTCCTCGTCGATCTCCTTCTTGGGCGCGGACACCTGCACGTCGTCGCGGTAGGCGACGGTGAGCTGACCCTTGACGTGCGAAACCACTTCCTGCACTTCGGTTTCGGTGACCCAGGCGCCCTGCACGCGCATCGGTTTGGAGGCACCCATCGGCAGGAAGAGAGCGTCACCCTGGCCGATCAGCTTCTCCGCACCGGGCTGGTCGAGCACGACCCGCGAGTCGGCGAGCGAGGAGGTCGCGAACGCCATCCGGCTCGGCACGTTGGCCTTGATCAGACCGGTGACGACGTCGACCGAGGGGCGCTGCGTCGCCAGCACCAGGTGGATGCCGGCCGCGCGGGCCAGCTGGGTGATGCGGACGATCGACTCCTCGACGTCGCGCGGCGCGACCATCATCAGGTCGGCGAGCTCGTCGACGATCACCAGCAGGTAGGGGTAGGGCTGCATGACCCGCTCCGACCCCGGCGGCGGCGTGACCTTGCCGGCCCGGACCGCCTTGTTGAAGTCGTCGATGTGCTTGTAGCCGAACGCCGCCAGGTCGTCATACCTGGTGTCCATCTCGCGCACGACCCACTGCAGCGCCTCGGCGGCCTTCTTGGGGTTGGTGATGATCGGCGTGATCAGGTGCGGGATGCCTTCGTATGCCGTCAGTTCCACCCGCTTGGGGTCGACCAGCACCATCCGCACCTCGTCCGGCGTGGCGCGCATCATCACCGAGGTGATCATCGAGTTGACGAACGACGACTTACCGGCACCGGTCGCACCGGCCACCAGCATGTGCGGCATCTTCGCCAGGTTGGCGATCACGTAGCCGCCCTCGACGTCCTTGCCGACGCCCATCACCATCGGGTGGTCGTTACCCCGGGCGGCGCCGCTGCGCAGCACGTCGCCGAGGCTGACCTTCTCGCGGTCGGTGTTGGGGATCTCGATGCCGATCGCCTTCTTGCCGGGGATCGGGCTGAGGATGCGCACGTCGGCGGACGCCACCGCGTAGGCGATGTTCTTGGAGAGCGCGGTGACCCGCTCGACCTTGGTGCCCGAGCCGAGTTCGACCTCGTAGCGGGTGACGGTCGGGCCGCGGGTGAAGCCGGTGACCTGGGCGTCGACGCCGAAGGATTCGAGCGTCTCGGTGAGCGCCTCGACGACCCGGTCGTTGGCGGCCGAGCGCGCCTTGTGCGGGGTGCCCGGCTGCAGCACCTCGGCGGACGGCAGCGTGTAGGTGACGTCGCCGGCCAGCTGGAGCTGCTCGACCCGCTGCGGCAGCGGCGTGGTCGGCGGGGCCTCCAGGCCCGGCTTCGGACCGGGAGCCGCGGCGGCAGCGGGCGGCGCCCCGGTCGTGCCCGGCAGGGGCACGGCGCGGGTCTCGCCGGCGGCGGGCCGGTCGGACGCACCGTCGGGGACGGGCCGCGACGCCGGTGCGTCCGCATCGGCGGCGTCGGTGCCGGCGGCGTCGACGTCGTAGACATCGGCGGCGGGAGCCTTCTCGCCCGGCCGCAGCACGCGGCCGCCCTTGGTGCGGCGCGGCGCGACGGTCGCGGCCTGCTCGAACGCCTCGTCGCCGTCGAGGCCGTCGCCCTGCCCGTCGGCCTTCTTGGAGCTCTTGCGGTGGCGCTTCTTCGGGCCGTCGATCTGGTCGCCGTGCAGGTCGCCGGCGACCGCGTCGACGGGACCCTCGTCATACCCGTCGTCGGGGTGGTGGTCGAACAGCCGCGTCCGCACCTGCTGGATACGCTCGGGGATCATGCTCACCGGCGTCGCCGTCATCACCAGCACGCTGAAGATGCCGAGCAGCAACAGCAGCACGAGGGCGCCCGCGGTGTGGACCGCGGCGACGACCGGGCTGGAGGCGAGGAAGCCGATGATGCCGCCGGCGTCGCGCAGCGCTTCGCCACTGCCCGGCTGCGGCACGCCCTTGGCGATGCTCGTGACGCCGCAGACCGAGACTGCGAACAGCGCCAGCCCGATCAGCACCCGGTTGGTGGCGTGATGGCCGCGCGGCGAGCGCATCAGGTGCACGCCGATCAGCACGAGCACGAGCGGCAGCACGAGGGCGCCCAGGCCGAACGTGCCGGCGACGATCGCATGGATGACGTCGCCCGCTGCTCCGGCGAGGCCCCACCACTCGCGGGCCGCGATGACGACCGCCGCGGCGACCAGGGCGAAACCGAGCCCGTCGCGGCGCAGCTCCGGCTCGAGCTCGCGCGCGGAGTGGCCGACCCGGCGGGCGGCGCCGCCGGCGACGTGGGCGACACCCATCCAGGTGCCGCGGGCGGCGCGCAACGGCAGCGGCAGGCCGCCGCCCTGCGCCTTGCCGCCGGCGCGGGCACTGGCACCGGACGCACGCTTGGCCGGCGGTCGGCTCGAGGTGCGACCGGACGCCGGTCGCGACTTCGCGCCGCCGCTGCTCGACCGCGACCCGGAGCCGGACGTGGTGCTGCGCGTGGCGCGGGCGGTGGACGTCGTGGTGGACGGACGGGTAGGCACGAAAACACCGTACGCGACGACCCCACCAGTCACAGCAGTTACACGCCGGTCGGGGTGCGCGCGACCGTCGTCACACAGACGGCAACCGTTGGCTCGAGGGGCAGACGGGCAGCTGCCCGGCCCGAGAGCGCAGCCGCCGGCGCGCGAGCGCCCGGCATACGGACGGCGGTTGCCCTCGCCGGCGGCCGATCCTCTATGGTCGGACCCAGGTCATGAGTCTCAGCGTCAAGCCCCGGCTTGCTGAGCGGCAACCCTCCTTCCGCGGTGGGGTGCTCCGGGTGACGACCGGGTCGGCGTGACACCCACGCCGGCAAGCGCGGATCGACGCTCGCGAACGCCCGTCGGTCCCTGACCGACGAGGAGCAAGCCCATGAGCACCGCCAGCGTCCAGCACACCACCTCAGAGGCCACCGCGAGGCAGACCGCCTCCCGCACCGCTTCGACCACCACGTCCCCCACGTCCACCGCATCCGCCGGGACGCCGCGCCGGCTCGGCCTGGCCGGCACGCAGGGCGGCACGCACGGCCCATCGATCCGGCCGGTCGTCGCCGGGCTGCCCCGCACCGTCTCCGACGACCTCGGGGTGCCGACCGTGCACCGCACGGTCACCGACTACGCCAACTTCGACCACGGCGCGACCACGCCCGCCCTGGTCGCGGTCGCCGAGGCCGCGGAGCGGGTGCAGCGCCGCTACGGCTCGGTGCACCGCGGCGCCGGCTACGCCAGCCGGGTGACGACCGGCTGGTTCGAGGCGGCCCGGGCGCAGGTCGGGCAGTTCGTCGGCGCGCGCGACGGCGACCAGGTCGTCTTCACCCGCAACACCACCGACGCGCTGCGGCTGCTCGCACACTGCCTGCCGCGCCGCACCCGGGTGATCGCTTGGGAGTCGGCCCACCACGCCGCGCTGCTGCCGTGGCCGGCGCGCACCACCACCCGGCTGCCGGTGCCCGACAGCGCCGACGACGCGGTCGCACTGCTGCGGGGGGCCCTGCAGGACTCCCCCGCCCGCCATCAGCTGGTTGTCATCACCGGAGCCTGCAACGTCACCGGCGAGGTGTGGCCGGTCGCCGAACTCGTCGCGGTCGCAAAGGAATTCGGCGCTCGCACGGTGCTCGACGCGGCGCAGTACGCGCCACACCGCGAGCTGGACCTCGAGCAGTTGGGCGTCGACTGGGTCGCGTTTTCCGGCCACAAGCTCTATGCCCCGTATGGCGCAGGCGTCCTCGCCGGCCGCAGCGACTGGCTCGACGCGGCGAGCCCCTACCTGCCCGCGGGCGGGGCGACCGCGGCAGTGACTCCCCGTCATACCCAGTGGCAGACGGGGCCGGCCCGGCACGAGGGCGGCACGCCCAACGCCGTGGGCGCGATCGCGATCGCCGCGGCCTGCGCGACACTCGGCGCCCATCGCGCCACCATCGAGGCGCACGAGGAGCAGTTGCACGGCCGGCTGCGCGCCGGGCTGGCCGCGATCGACGGCGTGCGGGTGATCGAGGCGCTCGGGGACCGGCCCAATGTGGGGGTGGTGACGTTCACCGTCGAGGGCTACGAACCGTCGCTGGTGTCGCAGGTGCTGGCCGACGAGCAGGCGATCGCGGTGCGCGACGGGCGCTTCTGTGCCCACCTGCTGTGCGACGCGATCGTCGGCCCCGGGCAGACCGCCGTCCGCGCGAGCCTCGGCCTGGCCACCACCGGCGAGCACGTCGACCGGCTGATCACCGCCGTGCGGCGCCTCGTCGAGGACGGGCCACAGCTGTCCTACGTGCACACCGAGACCGGCTGGTCGGCCCCCGCCGACCCGCGCGACCTCAGTGAGCCCCTCCCCTGGTGACCTGCTGAGCCGGTCCTGTCTGAGCCGCCTCTGTCTGAGCCGGCCCTGTCTGAGCCCGCCCCGTCTGCGCCGGCATCTACTGAGCCGGCATCACTGCGGCCGCAGCCGCGCCCAGTAGGTCAGGTGATCGGTGCCGGCGATCGCGACGGTGCCGTCGCGCACCACCCCGAAGCCGCGGGACACCACGTGGTCCAGCTGCACGAAGGGCGGGTAGGCGCGGCCGTGCGGCCAGGTGCGCCGCCAGCCGGCTCCGGCGGCGCGGCTGGAGTCGGTCATCCCGTCGATCGCCTTGCGGAAGGCGGGCATGGCGGCCGAGGCGTTGAAATCGCCTGCCATCACGACGTTTTCGCGCTGCGGCAGATTCTTCTGCCACGCGCCGATCGACCGCAGACCGGCCCGCCAGTCGCCGACGATGTCCGGCAGCGGCGCCGCGGTGTGCACCGCCCGCAGCCGGTAGCTGCCCCGGCCGGTGCCCACCTGCACCTCGGGGCTGAACGGGAAACGCCCGCCCGGGTGCAGCGCGATCAGCCGCAACGGATGCCTGCTGCGTATGACGGTGCCCCGCGGCCCGTCCGCGGTCTGCCCCGCCTGCTCGGGCAGCAGCGTGTCGAGGCCCGCCGCTCGAAGCCGCGCGAGCTGCGGCGGCGTGCATTCGGTGAGCACCAGCGTGGTGACGCGCTGCGCCCGCACGGCGGCGACGACCTCGCGCGGATCGGCCGAGCCCAGCTCGAGGTTGCTGGTCATCACCACCTCGTCGCGCGGTCCGGGCGGCACGGTGTCGCCGGTCATCGACTGCACGCCGATGACGACCGGCGCGGCCGCGACGAGTGCGGCTGCGGCGGCCAGCCGCCAGCGCCGGGCCGCGAGCATGGCGAGGAGGAGCAGCACCGCCATACCGCCGAAGACCGGGAAGACCGACTGCACCTGCGGCAGCCGCCAGGTGAGATCGACCCACCGTGCGCCCACGCCGAGCGCCACCACGCCGAGAGCGATGACGGGCGCCCACCGGAGGATCGCGGGCGCCCGCCGGGGTCGAGGCGCACGCATGAGGTCATCCAAGACCACCGGGCACCGCCCCTCCGAGCCGGGTGCCGGCCGGCGGCCGTTCAGCTCGCCCGTTCAGCTCGCCCGGCGTGTCGCCCGTCGCCTCGCACGAGCACGTCGCACGGGCACGTCGCACGGGCACGTCGCGACACGCCGCGACACGCCGCACGGGCAACCTGATGCGGCGAAACGCCCCCGACACTGGACGCCCCGCCGTACTCCTGAGACCCCTGTGACTGGCGTGATCGGAGTGGCACCGAAACTGTGAGATGGCCGACAAATCACACAAAAGTCACGAAACGGTCACGGTTCAACTTGGATTTGGCATCGAAACCCCGTACCTTCGTCGGTCGGTGGTGCAACTTCCGTCCCCCTGGCGGAATCCCCTGGACCACCGAGCGGAGCAGCGCAACCCGGCGCGACTCCGTCCCTAATGCCTGTGACTCGCTGCGCACAGCCTCGTCGAGCGGTCACCGAAGATCCGGGATGGTCCCGGAGGCACGACGAGGATGGGGGACCCAATTTCGGCCGAATGCCGGTCCTGGGGTGAAAGCAGGCCTTATACCTGCCGGGCACCTGACAGCCCGACCCGACAGCTAACCCCGTATGCGCACGTCAGGAGAGGAATCAATGAACCTCAGCTCGAACATCTCGACCAAGACCCGCATCGTCGGCATCGGGGTTGCCGGCGCAGCGGTCGTCGGTGCAGGCTTCGCGAACGCCGGCACCGCCAAGGCTGCGTCGGTCTCGACCTGGGACCGCGTCGCTGCCTGCGAGAGCGGTGGCAACTGGTCGATCAACACCGGCAACGGCTTCTACGGTGGTCTGCAGTTCACGCACTCCACCTGGATCGGTTACGGCGGCGGCGCCTACGCGCCGAACGCGAACCTGGCCAGCAAGTCGGCTCAGATCACGATCGCCGAGAAGGTGCTCGCTTCGCAGGGTCCCGGCGCCTGGCCGGTGTGCTCGGTCCGCGCGGGCCTGACCCGTGGTGGCGGCAGCCCGGTCGTCGCGCCGCAGCCGACCCAGACCCAGGCTCCGAAGCAGACCTCGCGCTCCACCGAGCGCAAGACCTACGTCGCGCCGAAGGTCACGCCGAAGAAGAACTACGTCGCGCCGAAGGTCACGCCGAAGAAGGCTTACGTCGCGCCGAAGGCTGCGCCGAAGTCCAACTACACCGCGCCGCAGACCTCGCGCTCCACCGAGCGCAAGACCTACGTCGCGCCGAAGGCCGCCACCCCCAAGGTTGCGCTCTCGGGCAAGACCCTGACCGTGAAGGCCGGCGACTCGCTGAGCCAGCTCGCCGAGACCTACCAGATCAAGGGTGGTTGGCAGGCTCTGTTCGCGGCCAACAAGGGCATCGTGAACGACCCGAACCTGATCTTCGTCGGCCAGCACCTGCAGCTGCCGGCCTGAACTTCAGGCTCACGCTAAATGCGTGAAAGGGCCCCGAGCGGATTCGCTCGGGGCCCTTTCGCATGCCGTATGACGGCAGCCGCGATTATTTGTCAGGCATCGATGACGATGGGGATGATCATCGGCCGGCGCCGCAGCTTGCCGCCGACGAACCCGCCGACCGCGCGGCGGATCACCTGCTGCAGCTGGTAGGTGTCGGTGACGCCCTTGGCGCGCGCCTCCTCGAGGGCCTCCTCGACCTTGGGCAGCACCTTGTCGAAGACGGCCGCGTCCTCGGCGAAGCCGCGGGTCTGGATCTCCGGCCCGGCGGCGATCTTGCCGGTGGCGGCGTCGCGCACCACGATGATCGTGACGAAACCCTCGTCGCGCAGGATGCGCCGGTCCTTCAGCATCGTCTCGTCGGTGGTGCCGACGAGGGAGCCGTCGACATACACGTAGCCGCAGGGCACCGCGCCGACGATCGACGCCTTGCCGTCGACCAGGTCGACCACGACGCCGTCCTCGGCGAGCAGCACCTGGTCGTCCCGCACGCCGGTGGCCTTGGCGAGGTCGCCGTTGGCGACCAGGTGACGCCACTCGCCGTGGATCGGCATGACGTTCTTCGGTTTGACGATGTTGTAGCAGTAGAGCAGCTCGCCGGCGCTGGCGTGACCGGAGACGTGCACCAGCGCGTTGCCCTTGTGCACCACCTTCGCGCCGCGCCGCATCAGGCCGTTGATCACCCGGTAGACGGCGTTCTCGTTGCCGGGGATGAGCGACGAGGCCATCAGCACGGTGTCCCCCGGCCCGATGTCGATCAGGTTGTGGTCGCCGTTGGCCATCCGGGAGAGCGCAGCCATCGGCTCGCCCTGCGAGCCGGTCGAGATCAGCACGACCTTGTCGTCCGGCAGTTGGTCGATCTTCTTGAGGTCGACCAGCACGCCGTCGGGCACGTGCAGGTAGCCGAGGTCGGACGCGATCCCCATGTTGCGCACCATCGACCGGCCGACGAACGCGACCTTGCGGCCGTGCGCCTGCGCGGCGTCCAGCACCTGCTGCACGCGGTGCACGTGGGAGGAGAAGCAGGCCACGATGATGCGCCGCTCGGCGGTGTCGAAGACCCGCTCGATCGCCGGCGTGATGTCGCGCTCCGGAGTGGTGAAACCGGGCACCTCGGCGTTGGTGGAGTCGGTCAGGAAGAGATCGACACCCTCCTCCCCCGCCTTGGCGAACGCCCGCAGGTCGGTGATGCGGCCGTCCAGCGGCAACTGGTCCATCTTGAAGTCGCCGGTGATCAGCAGGTTGCCGCCGGGGGTGCGCACGAAGACCGCGAGCGCGTCCGGGATGGAGTGGTTGACCGCGATGAACTCGGCATCGAACGGGCCGAGCTGCTCGCTCTGCCCCTCCTTCACCGCCATCGTGTATGGCGTGATCCGGTGCTCCTTCAGCTTGGCCTCGACCAGCGCCAGCGTGAGCGTCGACCCGACGAGCGGGATGTCGGGCTTCAGCCGCAGCAGGTAGGGCACGGCGCCGATGTGGTCCTCGTGGCCGTGGGTGAGCACGATCGCGACGATGTCGTCGAGCCGGTCCCGGATGTACTCGAAGTCCGGCAGGATCAGGTCGACGCCCGGGTGGTCCTCGGGGAACAGCACCCCGCAGTCGACGATGAGCAGCTTGCCGTCGTACTCCACGACGGTCATGTTGCGGCCGACCTCGCCCAGCCCGCCGAGCGGCACGACGCGAACGCCGCCCTTCGTCAGTGGGGGCGGCAGTTCGAGCTCGGGGTGGGGATGACTCACAGCAGTCCTAGGTTGGTGAGGGTGTCGCGCAGCAGTGCGCGGTGGTCTTCGGGGGCCGGCAGCAGTGGCAGCCGGCAGAAGTCGGAGTCGATGACGCCGAGCAGGTGCAGCGCGGCCTTGGCCTGGATGCAGCCCTGCGTGACGTTCATGACGGCGGCGATGAGCGGCGCGAGCTCGTCGTTGAGGGTGCGTGCCTTCGCCAGGTCGCCCGCGTCGACGGCGGCGATCAGCGCCGCGAGCCGGGCGGCGTCGACGTTGCCGACGGTGCTGACCATGCCGGTCGCACCGAGCGCGAGCCACGGCAGGTTGAGCGCGTCGTCGCCGGAATACCAGGCGAGCCCGGTCTCCGCCATCAACTGGACGCCCGCGGCCAGGTCGCCCTTGGCGTCCTTGAGCGCCGCGATGTTGGGCACGTCGGCGAGCGCGCGGATGGTGTCGGACGTCAGCGCCATACCGGTGCGGCCGGGGATGTCGTAGGCCATCGCCGGCAGGTCGGTCGCGCCGGCGACCGCCCTGAAGTGCTCGACGATGCCCGCCTGCGGCGGCTTGTTGTAGTAGGGCGTGACGATCAGCGCCGCGTGCGCGCCGGCGGCGGCAAGGTTGCGGGCCGCCGCGACCGAGTGGGCGGTGTCGTTGGTGCCGACGCCCGCGGTGATGCGGGCCCGGTCTCCGACCGCCTCGACGACGGCGCGGACCAGGTCGACGTTCTCCTCGTCGGTGGTCGTCGCGGACTCACCGGTCGTGCCGTTGACGACCAACCCGTCGTTGCCCCGGTCGACCAGGTATGACGCCAGCTTCTGCGCACCGTCCAGGTCGAGTGTTCCGTCGTCGTGCATGGGCGTCACCATCGCGGTGACCATCCGGCCGAAGGGCGTCGTCGTCATGGGGCCAAGGCTATCGGCGGGGTGTTTCGCCGGGGCCGGGGGCAGACGCTGCGAACAGTTGCGCCGCGTTGGCCGCGCAGACCCGCGCGAGTTCGACGGCGTCGACCGGGAAGAGCGGGACCTCGCCGGTGTCGGACAGCTGCCGCCATACGACCTGCAGCGGGGCGTCGCCGTCGGTGAACGTCCCACCGTCCTGCGGTATGACGCCGGCGTCGGCCAGCCGGGTCGCGTAGACGAAGACGACCTCGTGCCCGGGCTCGCCGTCCATCGTGAAGATGTTCTCGACCACCTCGACCAGGTGGGCCTCGACGACATCCGCGCCGAGCTCCTTGCGCAGCTCGCGGGCGAGCGCGTCCGCGGCCCGCTCGCCGTGCTCGACCGAGCCGCCGAGCAGGCGGTGGAAGCCGCGCGGGTGCTCGGCCGTCGGGCCGAGCCGGGAGACCGCCTGCCGGCCGCCGTCCAGGCTCAGCAGGATCGCCATCGACTTGACCCGGATCCCGGTGTGCTGCGCCATACCTGCAGCCTGCCACCACCGCGGCGCCGCGTCAGCCGATCGTGCGACCGGGATGTGGGTACGCGGGTATGCGCGCGTGTGCGGGTTACGCACGTGCGGGTGATGCGCGCATGCGGGTTCTGCGAAGGGATGCGCGGGGCGGCGCGGACTGCGGCTCAGCGGTGCGGCTTGCCCGCGGACGCCCGCAGCGAAGTCGCCACCTGCGAGTCGTCACCCATCGTCTGACCGAGTTCGTGCGCGAGCGACTCGAGCTCCGCGCCGCCCGCCATCATGTCGGTGAGCTCGGCGAGACTGACCTCGTCCTTGGTGAAGTCGCCCATGCTGCGGCCCCGCCGCAGCAACACGAACCGGTCGCCGACCGGGTGCGCGTGGTGCGGGTTGTGGGTGATGAAGACGACGCCGAGGCCCCGCTCGCGCGCCTTGGCGATGTAACGGAGCACCACGCCCGACTGCTTCACCCCGAGCGCCGCGGTCGGCTCGTCCAGGATCAGCACCCTGGCCCCGAAGTAGACCGCCCGCGCGATCGCGACGCACTGCCGCTCACCGCCGGACAGCGTGCCGATCGCCTGGTCGACGTCACGCAGGTCGATGCCCATCGCGGCCAGCTCGGCCTTGGTGGTCTCCTTCATGAACTTCACGTCCAGCCGCTTGACCGGGCCGACGTCCTTGGTCGCCTCGCTGCCGAGGAAGAAGTTGCGCCATACCGGCATGAGCGGCACCACCGCGAGGTCCTGGTAGACGGTCGCGATGCCGGCGTCCAGCGCCTGCCGAGGGCTGGCGAAGTGGGTCGGCTTGCCGTCGACGAGGAGTTCGCCCTCGGTGTAGTCATGCGCACCGGCGAGGATCTTGATGAAGGTCGACTTGCCGGCGCCGTTGTCGCCGAGCACGCAGGTGACCTCACCGGCCCCCACCGTGGTCGACACGTCGTGCAGCGCGATGATGTTGCCGTAGCGCTTGCCGATGCCCCGCACCTCGACCAGCGGCTCTCCGGCCACGTCTTTAAAAGCACCGCTCATGTTTTCTGTCGCGCCTCTGCCCTCGCCTGCGGGCCTCGCTCGTCCCTCGCTCGTGTCCTCGGCTCGGTCGGCGCTCATGTCGCATTCTCCGCTCGCGTCTTCACCCAGTTGTTCAGCAGCACCGCCGCGAGCAGCATCACCCCGAGGAACGCGTAGAGCCAGTTGCTGTCCCAGCCCTCGTAGGGGATGCCCTGGTTGACCATGCCGTAGATCAGCGCACCGAATGCCGCGCCGACCGCAGACCCGTAACCGCCGGTCATCACGCACCCGCCGACGACCGCGCAAATGATGAAGATGAACTCCAGGCCCACGCCGTCCGAGCTCTGCGCGGTGTTGTAGCGGAACAGATTGAGCATGCCGACCAGCCAGCCGCAGATCGCGGTGCCCATGAAGAGCGCGATCTTGGTGCGGAAGACCGGCACCCCGACCTGCCGCGCGGAGGTGACCGCGCCCCCGACCGCGAAGATCCAGTTGCCGACCGAGGTGCGCAGCAGCACGAACGTCGCGGCCGCCGTCACCGCCAGCCACCACCAGAAGCTCGACCAGAGGGTGAGGTTGCCGATCGACACGTAGGACGTGAACAACCAGCTCGCGCTGCGCTGCCCGGGCAGACCGTTGAAGCCCTGGATCGAGACCTGCCCGATCACCAGCTTCACCAACGCCAGGTCGATGCCCTGCAGCACGAAGAAGGTGGCGAGGGTGACGATGAAGCTCGGCAGGCCGGTCTTCAGCACCAGGAATCCGTTGAGCGCGCCGATCCCCGCGCACAGCAGCAGCGACACGACGATCGCCGGCCACGCGTTCCAGCCCCAGTGGGTGGTGAGCACGCCGACGGTGAGCGCGGAGAAGCCGGTCATGACACCGGCGGACAGGTCGAACTCGCCGCCGATCATCAGCAGCGCGACCGCGACCGCCATGATGCCGATCGTCGAGGACTGCTCGATCCAGGTGCTCGCACCGCTGGCGGTGAAGAACGCGTCGGTGGTGACGGAGAAGAAGACGAGTACGACGACCGCCGCGAGCACGGCGCCCATCTCGGGGCGCTTGAGCAGGCGGGCCAGCGTGCCGGTGCTGCTCACGCGTTCGTCGGCCTGGGGCGGGTGCTCCGGCATACGGTCTGGGGCCTGGCCCGGGGTGGCGGGCACCTGGGTCATCCCACTTCTCCCTTCAGCGCGTCCAGGGTCACCTGGGCGTTGGACTTGTCCACGATCGTCGGGCCGGTGTAGATCGGCTGACCGCCGCCGAGCGTGATGCCGCGGGTCAGCTTGAGCACCATCGCGGCGACGCCTTCGTAACCCTGGGCGTAGGGCTGCTGGTCGATCGCGAAGGCGAGCCGGCCGCCGAGGATCGCCGACAGGACGTTCTGGTCGACGTCGAACGTCGCGATCTGCGCCTTGCTGCCGGCCGAACCCTTCGCGCCCACGGCCAGGGTCGCGACCTGGCCCTGCAGCGCGAGCACCGCGTCGATGCTCTTGTCGGCGCGCAGCTTGGAGGTGATCGATGCCGCGGTGCCGTTGGTGTCGGTGCCGTTGACCTGCAGGTTGGTCATCGTCCCCTTGAAGGCCTTCTTCGCAGCGGCGCACCGCTGCTCCAGGCCGATGTTGCCGGCCTCGTGGATGACGCAGATCGCCTTCTTCGCGCCGTTCTTGGACAGCTGCTCCCCCGCGGCCGTGCCGGCGATCGACTCCGACTGCCCGATGTGGGTGAACGCGCCGAACGCCTTCCAGTCGTCGATGCCGGAGTTGATCGTGACGACCGGGATGCCCTTGGAGACGGCCCGGCGGATCGCGGCCCGCAGTGCATCCGGGTTGGCCATCGAGACGATGATGCCGTTGGCGCCGGAGGCGACCGCGTTGTCGATCAGCGTCGACTGCTGCGCCGGCTCGGGGCTGGAGTTGTAGTCGACCTGGACGCCGTCGTCCTTGGCGGCCTGGTCGACGCCGGACCGCACGAAGTCCCAGAACTGGTCGCCCGGTGCCGCGTGCGTCACCACGGCGATCTTCACCTGATCGGGCGTGAGCAACTTCGAACTGGCCTTGACGTTCTCCTGGCTCTGCGGCAACGAGCAGCCGGCAACAACGACGAGCGCGGCCGCGAAGGCGAGAAGGGCGAGGATGCAGCGCTTCATCGGGCGGTCCTCGGTGGGAGGCCGCCGCGTCGCGCAATGATCGGAACGATCGGCAGGTCGGTGGTCATCGCGACGAGTATGCCGCCCGGCGGCCGCCGATCGGGGTCGGCCCGGCCGAGGGGCGGGCAGAAAGCCGTCGATCCGCCGCGGCCGCGGGGCGTGAGGAGTGACCGGAAGATGTGGCCCGCAGACCGGAGGAAGCCGAAACATGAAGATCGCGTCGCCACCCGCTCGGGGGTCCGGGTGGCGACGCGATCACCGGGTACATCGCTCCGCACATCGTGGACGTTACAACTAGTTTGTGTGATATAGGTCACATGGCAAGCTTTTCGTGACGCGCCTGTTGAGCGCGCCCGCCGAGCCGTACGGGGGGCGAGCCGGGCGACCAGCGCGAGCGGACGAGCCCGACGAGCCGGACGAGCCGGACAACGGCGAGGGGCTGTCGGGGTCCGCTGCTAGCGTCATACCTCGTGAAGCAGTATCTCGACCTGCTCGACCGGGTCATCACCGACGGCACCCGCAAGGACGACCGCACCGGCACCGGCACGCTGTCGGTCTTCGGGCATCAGATGCGGTTCGACCTGACCGCCGGTTTCCCGGTGCTGACCACCAAGAAGCTGCACCTGAAGTCGATCTTCGGCGAGCTGCTGTGGTTCCTGCGTGGCGACACCAACGTCGCCTGGCTGCACGAGCGCGGCATCACGATCTGGGACGAGTGGGCCGACGAGCACGGTGACCTCGGCCCGGTCTACGGACACCAGTGGCGTTCCTGGCCGGCTCCGGACGGCGGCACGATCGACCAGATCGCCCGCCTCATCGACGGTCTGCGCACCAACCCCGACTCCCGCCGGCACATCGTCTCGGCCTGGAACGTCGCCGACGTCGACGACATGGCGCTGCCGCCCTGCCACACGATGTTCCAGTTCTATGTCGGCGCACCCGGCCCCGACGGACGCCGCAGCCTGTCCTGCCAGCTCTACCAGCGGTCGGCCGACGTCTTCCTGGGGGTGCCGTTCAACATTGCGTCATACGCCCTGCTCACCGCGATGGTCGCGCAGGTGACCGACCTGGTGCCCGGCGAGTTCGTGCACACCCTCGGCGACGCACACCTCTACACCAACCATCTCGACCAGGCGCGGCTGCAGCTGACCCGCGAGCCCGGCCCGCTGCCGACCCTGCGCCTCAACCCGCAGATCCGCGAGATCGACGCCTTCGACCTGCCCGACATCACCCTCGACGGCTATGTCGCGGCGCCCTCGATCAAGGCCCCGATCGCGGTATGACGGACGCCCACCACTTTCGCATGAGCACCCCACGAAGTTCCTCCCCCGCTCCGCTCCTCCGGATACTTCGCGAGGACCCCGCATGACGATCAGCTTCATCGCGGCGGTGGCCCGCAACGGCGTGGTCGGCCGCGACGGTGCGATGCCGTGGCGGGTGCCCGGCGAACAGAAGGGCTTCAAGGCCGCCACCATGGGCCACCCGATGGTGATGGGACGGCGCACGTTCGAGTCGCACGGGCTGCTGCCCGGCCGCCGGCACATCGTGCTCACCCGCGACGAGTCGTTCGCGCCCGACGGGGTCGAGGTCGCCCACTCGGTGGACGAGGCCCTCTTCCTCGCCGGCGACGACGACTTCTTCGTGACCGGCGGAGCACAGGTGTGGGCCGAGTTCGCGCAGCTCGCCGACCGGATGATCCTGTCGGAGATCCCGCTCGAACCCGAGGGCGACACCTACTTCCCCGGTTGGCCGTTCACCGACTCCCCCACCTGGCGTGAGGTCTCCCGTGAGCCGCACGACGGCTGGACGGTGGTCACCTACGAACGCCGCACACCACGCACCCAGGTCGAGGTGGGCCGACGTATCGCAGCCGGCCCTGCGGGCGGTGCCGGCACTGCGGGCGCTTCGGGCGCTGCCGGCGGGTCCGACACTGTCAGCACGCCCAACCCTGCCAGCGGGTCCAACGCTGCCGGCGCGTCCGACGCTGCGAGCGCTGCCGGCACCGGAGAGCCGACGACCCGCGTCAAGGTCGGCGCGAGCTGCGCGGTGCGCGACGGCGACCGGCTGCTGCTGACCCGCCGCGAGGACAACGGCCTGTGGTGCCTGCCCGGCGGCGGTGTCGAGCCCGGCGAGACGTGGTCGGAGGCCGCGGTCCGGGAGGTCCGCGAGGAAACCGGGCTGGTCGTGTCCGCGGACGACGTCCTTGCGGCATACAGCAATCCGGATGTCGTGGTGGTCTATGCCGACGGGCGCCGCAACGCGATCTTCGGCGTCTGCTTCCGCGCCCACGTCGTCCAGGGCAGCGCCGGCCTGTCCGACGAAGTGACACAGGTCGCCTGGCTCACCAAGGCGGAGACCGAGCGCCTGCCGATCGTCCCCGCCCACCGGCCGCTCGTGCGCGCAGCCTTCGAACTGCCCGCCGGCACCGCCTACTTCGACTGACCCACCGCCTCTCGCCCCGGGGTTGTCGGTGGTCGGTGTTTGACTGCCTGCATGACGCGACGAGGAGCCGCCGGCCAGCCGGCACGGCAGCCGGAGAGTAACGCGAAAAGCGTTGCTGTCGCTGCCGATTCGTCGTACGACGCGAGTCCCGGCACCGCAGTCTTCGGCGCAGGAGACGACACGGCCGCCGATCTGTTGGCCCCGGGTGACGACACGGCCACGCACTCCGACCCGTTGCAGGCCGCGCGCGACGAGCTGTCGACCATCTGCGGCCAGATCAACGACGGCCACCGACGGCTGATCGGCCTGATGCGCCACGTCCTCGCCGACGACCTGTGGGCCGGCGCCGGCATCAAGTCCCCGGAGCACTGGCTCACCGCGTTCGCGGGGCTCACCTGGTCCAGCGCCCACGACGTCGTCCGCATCGCCTCCCGCGCCGACGACCTGCCGGCGATGACCTCGCTGATCGATGACGGCAGGTTGACCCTCGGCCAGGCAGCCGTCGTCGCCAAATACACCCCGACCGGGCATGACGACGACGTTGCCGAGTTCGCGAGCTACGCCACGGTGACGCAGCTGCGCCGCACGCTGACCCGTTATGAGTTCAACGTCGAGAAGTCCGCAGCCGCCACCGAGTCGCCGGTCGCCGATGACCCGGCCCACGAGGCAGCAGGTCCCGCATCTCCGGCCGCCGAGACGTCCACCGCCGAGTCACCTGCCGCCGATGGCTGCCTCCACAACGGCGAGCCCGGCGAGGCTCACCGTCCCGATGACGCGACCGCCACCACGTCTGCCCATCTGCCGTCCGACACGATCGACGACCCGGCCGCCGCCGACCTCGTCGACTCGGTCGTCAACGCGGCGCTCGCCCGGGCACCCGGCCTCTTCGACCCGGCCACCGCGCCTCCCCAGCTCGAAATGCGTTACGCCGCAGGCCGTTTCCACCTCACCTACCACGCTCCCGCCGACATCGGTGCCCTCGTCGAGCAGGCCGTCCTCGAGGCCAAGGACGCACTTTTCCGGGTACGCGACCCGCGGCCGGAGGCGGCGTCCGAGACTGCCGGCCGCGGCGACCAGATCGCTGCCGAGCCTGCCGACGCTGGCATCCCTACCGCCCCTGGCACCGCCGGCACCGGCGGCCCAGCCACGCCCGACTCAGCCCGGGTCAACCACCGATCGGGCCGGCCGCGCGGGCAGAGGGCGAGTCTCGGCGAGGCGATGACGTTGCTCGCCCAGCGATCGCTCGACAGCGGCGCGCCACCCGGCAGCTCCCGCTCTCGCCGCTATCGCGTCTACCTGCATCTCGACATCGACGGCAACGCGTGGCTCAACAAGGGCGCAGCGATCCCGCCCGCCCTGCGCAACCGGATGACCTGCGACGGTGTCGTGCAGCCCATCTGGGAGAGCGACGGTCGCCCCGTGAGCGTCGGCCGCGCCCAGCGCATCGTTCCCGAGCGGACCCGGCGCATCATCGAGGACCGCGACCGCGGCTGCCGTTTTCCCGGCTGCCTGACCCTGCACCATCTCGAGTGTCACCATCTCGACCACTGGATCGACGGCGGCCCGACCGACGACGACCGGCTGCTGATGCTCTGCCAGTTCCACCATCACGAACATCACTGCGGCACGTTCACGATGGTCGGCGATCCCAGCAGACCCAACGGCGTCATCTTCACCGCACGTGACGGCGCCACGATCGGCCCGATGCGTCCTGCGTATGGCGAAACTCCCTTCCGTGCAAAGGAATTCGTCAGCTACGCCGGGCCGACCAACGACACTCTGCACCTGGCGATGGTGCGCTTCGACCCCAATCGCCGCGCGCACCCCAGCTCGACCGAGCGGCCACCCGGCGATGACGACGCCGACCCGCCCGCAGCGTCTTGAGGTGACGCGTAGGTCGATCATCCTGATCTCCGGCGAGCGGCGTCCGGCCGGCGTTGAGCTGGTGCCGGCCGATGGGACGTCGAGGTGACGTCGGCCCGGCAGGGGGCGAGCTGGCCCCGGCCCGACAGCGTCGAAGTGGCGTGAACGGCCCGACGGGGGGGGCGAGGTCGCCCGGCCCGATGAGGGTCGAGGTGGCGAGGGCGGCCCGACAGGGGTCGAGGTGGCCCCGGCCCGACAGCGTCGAAGTGGCGCCGGCGCGACGGGGGCCGCGGTGACATCGGCGGCCCGGCAGGGGGCGAGCTGGCCCCGGCCCGACAGCGTCGAAGTGGCGCCGGCGGCCGCACGGCTCGGCCCGACTCGGCCCCACAACTGTCGTCCGTCGGGGAGCCACCAGATGTCTGGTGGGCGGCGACGGAAGCTCCCCCGCTCGCCCCGATGCGCTCGGCTGCCGCACTGGCCCGAATACCTAGCCGGCCTTGGCCGCGCCCAGCCACCCGAGTCGCCAGAGCTGCCAGGCGACCCGTAACACGGCCGCTCCGATCTGCCAGTGATCCCGACATGCGGCTGCCACGAATCATCATGCATCGCAGTGATTTCGGCGGCCAGAACGGCACCGTTCGGCAGGCTACCCGAGTTGGTTGACCGGCCCGGGTGCGCCGTCCTAGACCTCTCCATCGGTTGCGCGGTTCGCCGCGAGTCCCTCGTTATCCCAGCTGCCCGCTCATCGCGCGGAGCCCCGGAAAGCGCGCCAACCGTGCCTGGGCGCGCCCAAGCCCACCGCTGCCCGAGCGCCTGGATCCCGCAAATGCCGAGCCACCTCGTTCTCTCGGATCATCGCGCGATGATCTGGAAAACGCCCCAGCCGTGCCCGGGCACGCTCGCGTGGGGCACCTCGCCCGGCGCGTTTGTCGGGTCGAGCAGTTCCGCAGTTCCCGCGAGCCGCTGCCAACCACCTCGCCTGCTGCCCGCCACACCCTCCGGGCCACTGGCGATCCCCACACTGCCGGCACCCTCCGCATCACCGGCACCCTCCACACCACCGTCGACCTCGGCATCGCGGTCCCCGGGCAGCGCCAGCGGCACGGCCACCGGGTCGTCCGCGGCATTGAGCGCGACCACGAGACGGCTCTCGACGTTGCCCGAGCCAGAGCCCGAGCCTGAGCCTGGATCAGCGCCGGAGCCAGCGCCCGAATCAGCGCCGGACTTATCGCCCGAATCAGCCTGTGCGGCAAGGACATACACGAACTGCTCGTTCGTCAGATGCACCTTCTCGACCCGTGCGCGATGCAGCCACGGGTGTCGACGCCGCAGCGCGATCAGCTCCTGGATCAGCCGGTAGGTCGGCCACCCGAGCGGCGACAGTTGCGCGGGCGACGCCGGGAACGCCGGGCGGATCTCGTCGTCCCCGCCCACGCGTTCTTCCTTGATCCCCCGGAACGCCTGTTCGTCGCCGTAGTAGATCGCGGGCGTGCCCGGCAGGGTCAGCAGCAACACGAGCGCGAGCGGGAGCAGCCGTTCGTCGGTCAGCTGGGAGGCGATCCGGGTGACGTCGTGGTTGCCGAGAAACGTCCACGGCACCATCACCGACAACATCTCGTCGTCGCGACGAAGCGCCCACTCCAGCTCGAAGAAGTTGCGGTCGTTGAGCGCGCTCCAGGTCGCCTTCCACAGCTCATACTGGGTGCACGCGTCCATCCCGCTCGCGCGCACGAGCTCCGCATAATCGCCGTGCAGGATCTCGCCGACGACATACGCCTCGGGATGCCGGTCGCGCACGGCGGGCAGCACCTGCTGCCAGAACTCGGGCGGTACGGCGTATGCCGCGTCGAGCCGCCACGCGTCGGCCCCGCGCGCCAACCAGTGGTCCATCACGCTCGTGACAAGCCGAGCGACCTCCGGTCGACCGTGGTCGAGCTCGACGAGCGCGTCGTGACCTTCGAACACCGAATCCGCCTGCAAATGCTCGCGATCCGGGTACGAACGGCCGACGTGGTTGAAGACGCCGTCCAGCATCAGGCGCACCCCACGCTCACGGCAGGCGGCGACCAACGCGTCGAAGTCGGAGTCATCGCCGAGGCGTTCGTCGATGCGGAAGTAGGCGACGGTGTCGTATCCGTGAGTCTCGCTGGCGAAGATCGGCCCGAGCACGAGACCGTTGAGACCGAGGTCGGTCAGGTAGTCCAGCCACGGGATGAGATCGCGCAGGGTACGGCGGTGCCCGCCGTCGGTTGCGTCGCCGGCGCCGGAATCCTCCACCCCCGAGCCACCCATAGAGGCGACCTCGGGACCGGGCCTGCGGTCGGCCCCGGTGGTATCCGCACCGAGGAAGCCCAGCGGATAGACGTGCCACCAGAGGCTGTGCTGCACCCAGCTCGGTTCGCTCATGGCGCCCCACGGTAAGGGCTGCGTCGGTTCCGCGCGGCTTCGACGCGGCACGGGCGGGCGAACGGGAACGGCCGCCCCGGCCGCGTGCCTCACCCGGCTGTCATGCCGGGCCGGTCGACGTGGAACACCTCGTGGTGCACGTGATGCTGCTCGACCCCCTTGTGTTCCAACAGTTTTCGAGCGGTCTCTACCAACTCGAACGGGCCGCAGAGGTACCACTCGTCGACCTCGGCCGGCGGGGTGGTCGAGCCGAGAAGTGCCTCGAGCCGCGCGGCGTCGATGCGTCCGGCCGGTGAGCCGTCCGCCTGGGGCACCCGAGAGAAGACGTTGCGCAGGGTGAACCGCTCCGGGTAGCGCTCGGCCAACTGCTCCAGCTCGGGCAGGAACATCGCGCTCGCCGGTTCGCGGTTGCCGAAGATCAACGTCGCGCGCGACGTCGGCTCGTCCTCGAGCACCGTGGTGAGCAACGACAGCACCGGGGTGATGCCCGAACCGGCGGCGATCGCGACGTGATGCCGCGCGCGGGCGGCGTCGGTCGGCACGGTGAAATCGCCGAGGGCGGGCAGCACGTCGATGACGTCGCCGGCGCGCACGTCCTCGTTGAGCCAGGTCGACATGAGCCCTCCGTCGACGACGGCCGAACCGATCCGCAGCTCGCGCCGCCGCTCAGCTTCGGCCCGCGACAGGCAGATCGAGTAGGACCGGCGTACCTCGTCGCCGCCGATCTCGGTGCGAAGCGTGAGGTGCTGACCGGGCCGGAAGGCGAAGGTCTCCCGCAGTTCGTCGGGTATGGCGAAGCTCACCGCCACCGCGCGGTCGGTCAGCCGTTCCACTCGCGAAACCGTCAGCGGGTGGAAGCGCGGGCGGGCGCGCCGCGGCCTGGTCTGCAACATGCTCACGCCGTCAAAACTCTCACGCCGCCCCACGGCATTCCCGGCCACTCTGGGCTGGAACACTGGCCAAATGAGTGATGCCAGCGTGCGCACGGCCCGCCCGGATGACCTGCGGGACGTCGGCCAGGTCCAGGCGGCGGTATGGCGGCAGGCCTACGCGCCGTTGCTGGACGCCGAGGTGCTGGAGACGTTCCGGCCGGAGGCGTTCGAGGAGGGGTGGCGGAGTTCGCTGCAGCAGGCGCCGACGCCGCAACATCGGCTGTTGGTCGCAACCGAGGGTGGCGACCTCGACGGCAAGGGCGAGGCGATCGTGGGGTTCGTCGCGATCGGACCGAACTCCGACCCCGACAGTGCGGGACCGACCTCGGGCACTGTCGACGGGACGACGCGCGGGCAGGGGACGACCGATGGCGAAATTTTTGCGCTGGCCGTCGACCCGGCGCACCGCGGCAGCGGGCACGGGTCGCGCTTGCTCAATGCGGCTGTCGACACCCTGCGGGCGGGTGACTTCACCAGCGTAACCGCGTGGCTGCTCGCCGATGACGAGGCGACGCGCGCGTTCGCCGAGGCGGCCGGGCTGCGACCCGACGGTGCCTACCGCGACCGGGTGGTCTCGGCGGACGGGCGCACCGCGCGTGAGGTCCGGCTCGTCGCAGGCATCGAGGGCCCGCCGGCAGCCGGAAACACGTCGTCGCACGAGCACGACAACTCGTCGGAGCACGCGGCCGCGGTGGCGCCCGATCGCCCACAGCCCTCGGACCGGCACGCGCCCGCCGGCGAAGGCGCCGGCGATAACCCGCACGCGCCCGCCCACGACGACACACCCGCAGACCCGCACGCGCCCGCCCACGACGACGCACCCGCAGACCCGCACACCCCCACCCACGACGACGCACCCGCAGACCCGCACGCGCGCGCCCACGACGACGCGCCCGCAGACCCGCACGCGCCCCCCACGAACGACACCGCCGGACACGACACGTGAGCACTCGCGCGTGAGTGACGCCGCGACCACCCCGGACGCTCCGACAGCGAAAAGCGTTGCCCGCAAAGGGTTCTGGGTCGGGGTCGCGACCGGTGCCTACGGCATCAGCTACGGCGCGCTGGCCGTCACCGCCGGGCTGAACGTCTGGCAGGCGGTCGCGCTGTCGCTGCTGCTCTTCAGCGGCGGGTCGCAGTTTGCGCTGATCGGGGTGATCGGCGCGGGCGGTTCCGGCGCGAGCGCGATCGGCACCTCGGCGCTGCTCGGGCTGCGCAACGGCTTCTACGGGTTGCAGGTGAGCCGCCTGCTGCAGGAGACCGGCTGGCGCAAGGTGGTGGCCGCGCAGTTGACCATCGATGAGTCGACTGCGGTGTCGGTCACCCAGCCCGACCGTGCACTCGCCCGCACCGGGTTCTGGTGGACCGGACTGTCGGTCTACGTGCTGTGGGGCGCGATGTCGGCGGTCGGTGCCATCCTCGGCAACGCGATCGGCGACCCGAAGACGTTCGGCCTGGACGCCGCCGCCCCGGCAGCGTTCTGCGCGCTCGTCTGGCCGCGGCTGACCACGACGCGCGCCCGCGTCGTCGCGATCGCGGCCGGCGTCATCGCGCTGCTCGTGGCGCCGCACGCGGCCTCCGGCATACCGGTGCTCGTCGCGGCACTCGCCGCGGTCGTCGCCGGCCTGCTGCCGGACCGCACGATCGCGAGCGCGGAGGACATCTGATGGACCTCTGGCTCACCGTGCTGATCGCGAGCGCGATCAGCTTCGCCACCAAGTTCCTCGGGTATGTCGTGCCGCAGTCCGCGCTCGACCACCCGCTCACCGACCGGGTGATGCGCTATCTGCCGGTCGCGCTGCTCTCGGCCCTGATCGCGGTGCAGGCACTCACGACCGGCTCGGGCGACGTCACCATCGACGCACGTGCCGCGGGCCTGGGCGTGGCGATCTGCTGCCTGTTCGCGCGGGCGCCGTTCCTGGTCGTGGTGATCGCGGCGGCGGCCACCGCCGCGGTGCTGCGCGCCTTCGGAGTCGGCTGACCGGCCGACGCCGTGGGGGCCGGCTGATCGCCCGACGCCGAGCAGCCACGCCAGCCCGGGCATCGGCGATCACCCGGCCGACGCCCGCGCGCCGGATCGGCCGTCTAGCCTTGAGGATTGTGACGACGACACCCTCCTGGATCGATCTCGACGGCGTCGCGAACATGCGCGACCTCGGTGGCCTGCCGACCGGTGACGGTGGCGCGGTGCGCCCGTCGCGGCTGTTGCGCTCGGACAACCTGCAGGACCTCACCGACGAGGACATCCGCCTGCTCGTCGAGGACCACGGCGTGACCGACATCGTCGACCTGCGCACCGACATGGAGTTGCACATCACCGGCCCGGGCCCGTTGCAGCAGGTCAGCACGATCACCCACCACCATCATTCGCTCTTCCCCGCGGAGCAGCCGATCAGCACCAAGGACGCGCTGGTGCTGCCGTGGCACGGGCGCAAGGACGAGCCGCGCGACGACAACCCGACCGCGAGCCACTACCTGAGTTATCTCGCCGAACGCCCCGACTCGGTGAGCGCCGCACTCGACGTGATCGCCACCAGCGACGGCGCGACCCTGGTGCATTGCGCCGCCGGCAAGGACCGCACCGGCACGGTCGTGGCGATGGCGTTGTCCGTCGCCGGCGTGCCGCGCGAGGAGATCGTCGCCGACTACGTGGCGAGCACCGAGCGTTCCGAGCGCATCGTGCAGCGACTCAGCGCGGTGCCCGGGTATGCCGAGAACCTCGAGGGCGTCCCGCTGGAGGCGCACCACTCCCGCGCCGAGACGATCACCCGGGTGCTCGACGCGATCGACACCGACTACGGCTCGGTCGCCGGCTGGCTGGAGGCGAACGGCTGGAGTGCGGACCAGGTGGCCGCCCTCCGTGCCAAACTCATCGGATGAATAACCCGGCGCCGACCAGCCCCGGGCGGGTCGCGCTCTTCGCGACCTGCTTCAACGACACGATGTGGCCGGAGACTCCGAAGGCCACCGTGCGCCTCCTCGAACGCCTCGGCGTCGCGCTCGACTTCCCGGCGCAGCAGACCTGCTGCGGGCAGATGCTCACCAACACCGGGTATGCCGACGAGGCCGTCCCGCTCGTGCGCCGCTTCGTCGAGGTGTTCGGCGGGTATGACGCCGTCGTCGCACCGTCCGGCTCCTGCGTCGGTTCGGTGCGCGAGCAATATGCGGCTCTCGCACGTCGCGCCGGCGACCCCGGTCTGGCGCGAGCGGTCGCCGAGGTCGGCCCGCGCGTCCACGAACTCAGCGAGTTCCTCGTCGACGTGCTCGGGGTGACCGACGTCGGCGCGTGGTTCCCGCACCGGGTGACCTACCACCCCACGTGCCACTCGCTGCGCATGCTGCGGGTCGGCGACCGGCCGACGCGGCTGCTGGCGGCAGTGGAGGGCCTGGAGCTGGTGCCGCTGCCCGGCGCGGACGAGTGTTGTGGTTTCGGTGGGACGTTCGCAGTCAAGAACCCGGACGTGTCTGTCGCAATGGGTGAGGAGAAGGTCCGCAACATCACCGACACGGGCGCCGAATACGTTGTGTCCGGGGACAATTCGTGCCTCGCCCAGATCGGCGGCCTGCTCGGTCACCAGGGTCGCACCGTCCGGCCGATCCACCTCGCCGAGGTGCTGGCCAGCACCCGGGAGGAGCAGGAGGCGCGGCAGGAGGAGGCCCGATGAGCACCAACCCGGTGGGTACGACGACCGAGTTCTTCCTCGGGATGCCGGCGTTCCCGCAGGCGGCACGGCACGAGCTCGGCCTCGATCGGCAGCGGCGCAACCTGCGGCACGCCACCCGCACGATCCGCGCGAAGCGGGCGGCCGCGGTCGCCGAGGTGCCCGAGTGGGAGGAGCTGCGGCGGCGCGCTGCGGACATCAAGGACTCCACACTGGCCCGGCTCGACGACCACCTGCTGCGCCTGGAGGAGCGGCTGACCGCGGCCGGCGCGACCGTGCACTGGGCCCGGGACGCCGACGAGGCCAACGCGATCGTCACCCGCCTGGTGCAGGCGACCGGCTCGGACGAGGTCGTGAAGGTCAAGTCGATGGCCACCCAGGAGATCGGTCTCAACGAGGCGCTCGAGGCGGCCGGCATACACGCTTGGGAGACCGACCTCGCCGAGCTGATCGTGCAGCTCGGTGACGACTGGCCGTCGCACATCCTGGTGCCGGCAATTCACAAGGGCCGCAGCGAGATTCGCGACATCTTCACTGCCCGTATGGCGCAGACCGGCCGCCCCGCGCCCGCCGAGCTGACCGACGACCCCGCCGCGCTCGCCGAGGCCGCGCGGCTGCACCTGCGGGAGAAGTTCCTGCGGGCGCGGGTGGCCGTGTCGGGCGCCAACTTCGCGGTCGCGGACACCGGCACCCTGGTGGTGCTCGAGTCGGAGGGCAACGGCCGGATGTGCCTGACCCTGCCGGAGACGCTGATCTCGGTGGTCGGCATCGAGAAGGTGCTGCCGTCCTGGGACGACCTCGACGTCTTCCTGCAACTGCTCCCCCGGTCGAGCACCGCCGAGCGGATGAACCCCTACACCTCGATGTGGACCGGGGTGAGCGAGGGCGACGGGCCGCAGGACGTGCACGTCGTGCTGGTCGACAACGGCCGCACCCATGTGCTGGAGGACGCGGTCGGCCGCGAGGCGCTGCGGTGCATCCGCTGCTCGGCCTGCCTCAACGTCTGTCCGGTCTACGAACGCACCGGCGGCCACGCCTACGGGTCGGTCTACCCCGGGCCGATCGGTGCGGTGCTGACGCCTCAACTGCGAGGAACCGCAAGCAAACTCGACCAGTCGCTCCCCTACGCCTCCAGCCTGTGCGGCGCGTGTTTCGACGCCTGCCCGGTGCGCATCGACATCCCGAGACTGCTGGTGCGGCTGCGTGGCCAGGTGGTCGACGAACACCGCGGCGGGCTGCCGGACGCTCAGGCGATCGCGATGCGGGGCACCCAGTGGCTGCTCGGCAGACCGGGCCGGCTCAAGGTCGCGCAGCAGGGTGTCACCGCGGCAGCGCGCGTGCTGCGGACCGGAAGCCGGGCGGCCGGTGACGGGGCGCCTGGTGACGACGCGACCGGTGACGGCGTGACTGATGACGGCAGGATCGGTGATGGCAGGATCGGTGACGGCACGATTGGTCAGGCGCGGGCGAGCTACCGGCTGCCCGGCTGGCTCCCCGGACCGGCCGGGGCGTGGACCGCGGCCCGCGACGTGCCCGCCCCGCCGCGGGAGTCGTTCCGTCAGTGGTGGGCCCGCACCCACCGAGGCCAGGCATGACCGGCGGTGCGGGCGGGGCGCGCGAGGAGATCCTGCGCCGCATCCGGAGCGCGAACGCGGCGGCTGCTGCCACTGCCCCTGAGTCCCCTGTCTCCCCTGGGTCCGCAGCATCCCCTGAGTCCCCTGTATCTCCTGGGTCCGCAGCGTCCCCTGAGTCTCCTGAATCCGCTGAGTTCTCTGGACTCTCTGGGTTCGCCGAATCCGCCGAATCCGCAGATGTGCCAACCGAATCCGCGGACGCTCGACGTGCCGACACGGACGCGACCGACCCGGCCGGGCGGCGGCCCAAGAGCGCCGACGCGGCCGGCCTGGTCGGCCTGTTCGCCGAACGCATGGCCGACTACCGGGCCGAAGTGACGGTCGTCAGCGCCGACACCGGCATCAACCCCGACACCGGCACCGGCACCGGCACCGGCACCGACGCTCCCAACGACCCGGATCTGGTGACCGACCCGGCTCCCGGCGCGATTGCCGACGCGATCGCTGCCGCCCTCGGCGACGCGGCCACCGTGGTGGTGCCGGATGGCGTGCCGGCACAGTGGCTTTCGCGGGTCACGGCCCGGCAGGTGACCGACGCCGCGCTGTCACCCGACGACCTCGACGGGATCGACGCGGTCGTCACCGGCGCCGCGCTGGGCGTCGCCGTGACCGGCACGATCGTGCTGGACCACGGCGCGGCGCAAGGCCGCCGGGCGCTGTCCCTCGTGCCGGATCTGCACGTCTGCGTGGTGCGCGAGGACCAAATCGTGCACGACGTGCCGGACGCGACGGCCGCGCTCGCGGCAGCCGTGTGCGCCGGGCGACCCCTCACCTGGATCAGCGGGCCGAGCGCGACCAGCGACATCGAGCTCGACCGGGTCGAAGGTGTACACGGGCCGCGCACGCTGCGGGTCATCGTCCTGCGCGGGTGACCCGGTATCCGCGTCCTCGTCCTGCGCCGCTGTTCCGCCCCCGGCGACCGTCCTGCGCCCGCGAGCCGGTTGCGTGACGCGGGGCGCCCTCCCGGTGCGGGGAACTCACGCACGGCCGAGAGCCCGCGTTGCCCCTCCGATTACCCCTCCCGTCGCGGTCAGAGCAGGCTCAGGAACCGGCCGAACACCGGCCCCCACGTCTGCGCCAGTTCCTCGTCCCGCTCCTGCGCGACCCGCACCACCTCGTCGGGGTCGAAACCTTGCTCCCGCAACGTTTTCCGGTCCCACTGGGCGACCCGCTCCGCCGACGATTCGGGATGCCACTGCAGCCCCCAGGCGCGTTCGCCGAGGCGGAACGCCTGGTGCGGGGTGCGTGCGCTGCTGGCCAGCCAGACCGCGCCCTCGGGCAGGACGGTCATCTGGTCCCGGTGGCTCTCGACCGCGATGACGGGTGCTCCGCTCGTCGCCCGGGACATCGCGAGCTCGCCCAGCAGCGCGTCGCCCGCCGCCTCGGGACGCAGGGTCAGCTCGGTGACACCGCGTTCGGGCAGGCCGTGGTCGCCCTCGACCCGGCCGCCGCCGACGTGGGCGAGCAGTTGGCCGCCGAGACAGATGCCGAGCACCGGCACGTCATGCCGCAGGGCGGACGCGACCAGCGCCCGCTCGTCGGCGAGCCAGGGCGCCTTCGCGTCGTCGTCCGGCAGCAGGCCGCCGCCGAGCAGCACCAGCCCGTCGATGCCGTCGGCGTCCGCGGGCACCGGCTCGCCCTGATCGGCCCGCACCTGCCGCACCGCGACACCGGCCGCGGCAGCCCACGTGAGCAGGCGGCCGGGGCCGCTGTCGGCGTCGTTACGGATCAGGGTGAGCGTGGGTTGCGCCATACGCTCAGCCAACCACGACCCCTCGCTACACGCGCCCGCGCGCACCACCACGGGATCCGGCGGGGCTGTCGCCGGACTCGGTTGAGCGCAGCGGCTGTCCGGCCGGCACCGGGCTGCGCTCGGGCTGCCGGCGTTCGCGCCGCCTGGCCAGCCGCGCACGCACCCACTCGACGATCAGCGTGAAGACCAGCGCGACGCCCAGCCCGAGCACCAGCCCGGCGAGCGGGTTGTTCTCGAAGGCGGAGCCGCCGACATACCCGACGCCGACGCCGTAGACCGCCCAGACCAGCACGCCGATCGCGTCGTACGGCGAATACTTGCGCAGCGGCGTGCCGGTCGCGCCCATCAGCAGGTTGACGCCGATGCGTCCCCAGGGGATGAACCGCGCGACGATGAGGGCGGTCGGGCCGCGCCGGTCGAGCAGCTCCCGGGTGGAGGCCAGCACCTTGCCGCGGCGGCTGTCCGGACGGGTGCGGTCGATCAGGCCGCTGAAGCGCCGGCCGACGAAGTAGGTGACGTGGTCGCCGGCGAACGCGCCGAGGAACGCCGCGACCACCACCAGCGGCACGAACGGCTGACCGGTCGACGCCGCGTAGACGCCCGCCATGATGATCGGCGCCTCGCTCGGTATGACGGGAATCAGCGCGTCCACGAACGAGATCGCCGTCAGCATCGGGTAGACGGTGACGGAGTCCATCAGACCTTCGATGAACGACATGACGTCGGAAACGATGGCTCCTCCAACGGTGTTCGGGCGCGGCGCGGGCCCGAGGAGGCCGGCCGGTCAGGTCACGCTAGGCGGGGAGGCCGACACATCGGTGAACGGCAGGCGGCGTGCGGTCGACGTGCGCGCGACCACGGCGCGCCAGGCACGTCCCCGCGATGCACCTACAGACCGAGGTAGTGCTCCAGGCCGACGGTGAGGCCCGGGTGCTGCCCGACCTGACGGACCCCCTCGATCACGCCGGGCATGAAGCTGACCCGGTCGAACGAGTCGTGCCGGATCGTGAGCGCCTCGCCCTCGGCGCCGAAGTCGACCTCCTGGTGGGCGACGCGGCCGCGCAGCCGCAGCGCGTGCACCGGTATGCCGTCGACGTCCGCCCCGCGGGCGCCGTCCGGGTCGGTCTGCGTCGCGTCCGGGACCGGCCCGAGGCCCGCCTCGTCGCGGGCCTGCGCGATCAGCCGGGCGGTCCGCGCGGCGGTGCCCGACGGAGCGTCGACCTTGCCGGAGTGGTGGGTCTCGACGACCTCGACGGACTCGTAGAACCGGGCCGCCTGCTGGGCGAACGACATCATCAGCAACGCGCCGATCGCGAAGTTGGGGGCGATCAGCACGCCGACCGAATCATGCTGCGCCAGTTGCTTTTTCAGCGTGTCGAGCTTGGCGTCGTCCCAGCCGGTGGTGCCGACGACGACGCTGACGTCGCGGTCGACGCAGTAGGCGACGTTGGCCGGGGACGCGCTCGGCACGGTGAAGTCGATCGCGACCTGCGCTCCGCCGAGGTCACCGAGGTCGTCGCCCTCGTCATACCGGCCGACCAGCCGTAGTCCGTCGGCCGCCTCCACCGCCTCACACGTGGTGGAGCCCATGCGTCCGGAGGCGCCGATGACGGCGACATCGATCGTGTCAGTCACGCCGATCAGGTTAGGACAGCGCGCCGTCCGGGATCCGGACACGTCTCACGCATCAGACGGAGACGCCTTCCGTTTCGTCATACCATTGCTATATTCATTACCTAAGGTAACGAATCGAGCGACCGAAAGCCGTCCCGCCTGTGACCGAAGCTCCCCGCCCCTCCCCCGCACCCGATCGTCCCTCCGCCGGCCGGCACGCCGTCGACGCCCGCCGGCGCGGCCCGCGCCGCCGGTACGAGGCCGACCACCCGCACTACAAGTGGGTGGCGCTGTCCAACACCACGCTCGGCGTGCTGATGGCGACGATCAACTCCTCGATCGTGATCATCTCGCTGCCGGCGATCTTCCGCGGAATCGACCTCGACCCGCTCGGTGCCGGCAACATCAGCTACCTGCTCTGGACCCTGATGGGCTACCTGGTGGTCTCGGCGGTGCTGGTGGTGGCGCTCGGGCGGCTCGGCGACATGTTCGGCCGGGTGAAGATCTACAACCTCGGCTTCGTCGTCTTCACCATCGCCTCGATCCTGCTCTCGCTCGACCCGTGGGGCGGCGGCTCCGGCGCGCTCTGGATCATCGTCGGGCGCATCGTGCAAGGGGTCGGCGGCGCGATGCTGATGGCCAACTCGACCGCGATCCTCACCGACGCATTCCCCTCCACCCAGCGCGGGATGGCGCTCGGCATCAACCAGGTCGCGGCGATCGCCGGGTCGTTCCTCGGCCTCATCATCGGCGGCGTTCTCTCCGAATGGCATTGGCGCGCGGTCTTCTGGGTGAGCGTGCCGATCGGGCTGCTCGGCACGATCTGGTCCTACAAGTCACTCCACGAGCTCGGCAGCACCCGGCGCGGCCGACTCGACCTGCCGGGCAACCTCACCTTCGCGGTCGGCGTCACCGCGATCCTGGTCGCGATCACCTACGGCATCCAGCCGTATGGAGGGCACACGATGGGCTGGACCAACCCGTGGGTGCTCGCCGGTCTCGTCGGTGGGGCGCTCGTGCTCGTCGCGTTCTGCGTCATCGAGACGCGGGTGGCGGACCCGATGTTCTCGATGGGGTTGTTCCGCATCAAGGCGTTCAGCGCGGGCAACTTCGCCGGGCTGCTCGCCTCGATCGGCCGCGGTGGCATGCAGTTCATGCTGATCATCTGGCTGCAGGGCATCTGGCTACCGCTGCGCGGCTACGACTACGAGTCGACCCCGCTATGGGCGGGAATCTTCCTACTACCGCTCACGATCGGCTTCCTCATCGCCGGCCCGGTGTCCGGTTACCTGTCCGACCGGTTCGGCGCCCGCGCGTTTGCCAGCGGTGGGCTGCTGCTCAACGCCGCGACCTTCGTCGGGCTGTTGCTGATCCCGGTCGACTTCGACTACTGGAGCTTCGCGCTGCTGCTCTTCCTCAACGGCGTCGGCTCGGGGATGTTCTCCGCGCCCAACACCACCGCGATCATGAATGCGGTGCCGGCCCACCAGCGAGGTGCCGCCTCCGGGATGCGCGCGACCTTCTTCAACGCGGGCACGTCGCTGTCGATCGGCATCTTCTTCTCGCTGATGATCGTCGGGCTGTCGCAGCACCTGCCGGACGCGATGCGGACCGGGCTGACCGCGCAGCACGTCTCCCCCGGCGTCGCCGACCAGGTGGCCGCGCTGCCGCCGGTCGGGTCGATGTTCGCCGCGTTCCTCGGCTTCAACCCGATCCAGTCGCTGCTGGAGCCGACGGGCGCGCTGCAGCACCTCCCGGCGGGCAACGTGCACACGCTGACCGGCAAGGAGTTCTTCCCGCACCTGCTGTCCGGGCCGTTCCACGACGGGCTGGTCGTGGTGTTCGGCGCGGCGGCCGCGATGATGGTCGTGGCCGCGGTCGCGAGCCTGATGCGCGGCAGCAAGTACGTCCACGACGACTCACTCGACGCCTCCAGGTCGCAGCACTCAGCGGACGTTGCGGTTCCCCGGTGACAATCCGCGGGTGAGCTCCCTCGCACCGGCGCCACTGCAGACCTCGAGCTGGCTGACCGCCTGGCGGTTCGACGCGGTCGGCGTGATCCTCGCCCTGGCACTGCTCGTGCCGTATGTCGTGCTCCTCGCGCGCGCCCGATCCCGCGGGATCCACTGGCCGTGGTGGCGCGCTGCGTCATACATCGTGCTGGGGGTGGGTTCGCTGGTCTACGTCACCTGCGGGCCGGTGGGCGTCTACCGCAGCACGCTGATGTGGATGTTCGCCGCGCAGGTGGCGGTCGTCGGCACCGTGACCCCGGTGGGGCTGGCGATCGGCGATCCGCTGCGGCTGATCGAGGCCGCGGCCGGATCGCGGGGCAGCCTGGTGCATCGCATCACGCATTCACGGGCCGCCCGGGTGCTCACCTTCCCGGCGGTCAGCTGCCTGCTCGACATCGGCGGCATCCTCGCGGTCTTCCTGACCCCGTATGGCGAAAAGGCAGCGCGATCGACGCTGGTCGGGACTCTGCTGCTGGTGCAGCTCCTCGTCGTCGGTCTGCTCTTCGTGCTGCCCACCCTCGCCGACGACCTGCTGCCCGACTGGGCGACACCCGCCGTCCGGACGTTCCTCGCGTTCTTCGACGGCCTCGCCGACGCCGTGCCCGGGATCCTGGTGATGACCGCGCATTCCCTTCTGCTGCCGGGGTTTCCGGGCTTTGCGGCGTCCGCGGACGTGGTGCGCGGCGGGCTGAGTCACGGACTCGACCAGCAATATGCCGGTGGCGCGCTGCTCGTGGTGGCCGAGACGATCGGCATCCCGATGCTCGCCGCGGTGTTCGTGGAGTGGCTGCGCTCGGACCGGGCCGAGGCCGCCGTCACCGACGCCCGGCTCGACGACCTGGAAGCACGCCGCCGTGCGCAGGCTCCGGACGCGGTCGGCACCGGGCCCGATCAGCCGTGGTGGTTGACTGATCCGCGACTGGCCGACCGGTTCGGGCGGCACGACGACTCCTGAGAGGCGCGCGATGACCGACGACGCTGGTGTCGGCCTCCCGCAGGCCTGGCTCGACGACGTGAACACCCTTGCACCGCAGGCCGATCCGGATCTGGTGGCCGCCGCGGGAGACGACCTCGTCGCGCGGTGGTCGGAGCCGCACCGCCGCTATCACACACTCCAGCACCTCGCCGAGATGTTCGCGGCCTTCGAGCGGCTGGCTCGGCCCGCGGGCCTCAGCGCGCGCGAGAGTGCCGTCATACGCATCGGGGCGTGGCTGCACGATGCGGTGTATGACGTGCAGGCGCCGCCCGGCGACACCGAGCGGGCGAGTGCCGCCCTCGCCCGGGAGACACTGTCGTCGCTGGGCTTTCGCGACGCCGACGTCGCCGAGGTCGAGGCGTTGGTGCTGATGACGATCGATCACGGCGACACCGCGGCGACCCCGGCGGGCGACGTCTTCCACGACGCCGACCTGTGGATCCTCGCGGCGTCGGCGGAGCGGTTCGACGCCTACTGCGGGCAGGTCCGGCAGGAGTATGCGCACGTGCCGGACGACGCCTATCGCCGGGCGCGGTCACTGATCCTGGGTGACCTCGTCGACCGCGGGCAGGTCTACCGCACGCCGACCGCGCAGGAGGCGTGGACCGACCTCGCACGCGCCAACGTGCGGCGGGAGATCCACCGTCTGAGCTGACCGCGCTACTTGCCGGCCGGAATGATCAGGTCGCCGTCGGAGCTCAGCACCGTCGCCTTCCCGGAGTCCGGAATGGACAGCAGAACGGTCAGCGAGCTCCGCCTGACCACAGTGGTTTTGGGCTTTCCGTCATCACCCTCGACGGCGGCGGCGCCCGATGGGATCTGGATCTGACCGCCATCCGTCGCTTCGGTGTAGAGCGAGCAGTCGAAGGCCAGCACCCCCAAGGTCACTGTGCCGGCCCGCACCACCCTCAGGGCCGGTGTGCCGACAGTGATCGCGGTGTTGGGGTTGGTGCCGACCGGGCTGCCCCAAGGGCGGCAGGTCGGCGTGACGATGTAGCCCTTCCCGCCGTCGGAGCTGGTCACCTTGCGGAACTCGGTGAGCGGCCCCGGGTTCTGCACGGTGCTCGCATCGCCGACGTTGACCGCACGGGCGACGGCCGGCACGACATTGGCGGCCGCCTGCCGCTGCGCCGCGGTGAGCTTGGCCGGCGGAGTGCCCTGGGGTGGCAACGTCGCAGGGTCCACACCGGCGATGGTCGCCGCGAGCCGCCAGCCCGCGGAGGTGCGGATCCAGGACATCGCCGTCCGCTTCGCTGACTCGCCGGCGCTCGGCGAGGCACTGGACGGCGACCCGCCGCCCCGTTGCCCGACCGTCAACACCCACGGGGCCTGACCGTCCGCGCTCACGGTCGTGCTGCCGTACGCGGCGTCGAGGCGGACATCGAACGCGGACGGTTTCGCCTTTCGCTTGGTCAGTCGCGCGTCCTTGGTGTCATAGAGGTCGCTGGCCAGGACCTGCTCGGAATCCACCTGCTGCCAGGCCTTTTCGTCATAGGGCGGGTTGAGCGCCCGGGCGATCGCACGCTGATTGTCCCGGTCGTAGGTGGCGACGATTGCCTTCGCCTCCGCCATGCTGACGGCGGCCGGAGCCGCCGACGTCGCGGGGCGCGAGGTGCCGGTGCTCGTCGCCGCTCCGATCCCGGTGGATCCGCTGCAGCCGGACACAGTGAGCGCGGCCGCGGCGCAGATGGCTGCCGCGGCCACGCCCGGCATCGTGTTGGTCAGACCTCGAAATCGCATGTGGGAGACCGTGGCACGGACCGGCCCGGCGCCGCAGAAGTTATCCACAGGGGGTACTTCTGCGCACTGGACTGGCCAGCCGGCTCCCTCAGTCCTCCCGCCGACCGACCCGCACCTCGGCCACCCGGTGCAGCTTCGGGTTGTCATACTCCTCGCCGATCACTTTGCCCGAATCCCAGGTCAGCAGAAGGGAATCCCCGTCCACTTCGAGCGTCGCCAGGTTGTTGTCGAACCACGGGCCGTGGGTGATCGACCAGTCGTACGGCGGCTTCGGCACCTTGCGCAGCCGGCCGACGAGCGCGCGCATCGGGCGGGCCAGTCCGCGGGCGACGCCGCCCTGGAGGGCACGCACGTGCACCGGCAGCGGGTTGCGGATCGGCGAGCACACCGCCTGCGCGACGACCGACGTCATGCCGGGCACGTCGCGGTCGAGCTCGGTGACGTAGGAGTTGTGCACGTCGCCGGACAGGAAGGTGATCGTGCCGGGCGCCTTCCCGCGCTCACCACGCGCGACCGACACCACCGCACCGATCAACTGCCGGAACGACTTCTCGAAAGCGGCCCAGTGCTCGAGATCGACCGCCTGGCGCACCTTTTCGCCGAACCGGCCGACCCGGTCGCCCCACGCGCCCTCGGCCATCGCCTCGTTGAGCGACTCCAGGTCGTGGATGCCCGGCGGCAGCAGCACCGGCAGCGACGTGCCGATCAGCAGATGGTCGAAGTCGCCGCGCAGCTGGCCGTCGAGCCACTGCCACTCGTTGTCGTCCAGCATGGCCCGCCGCTCCGGGTCGAGCACCCGGGCCGCGCGCGAGTCGATCACGATCAGCTTGGCCTGATCGAGGTCCCGGGCGTAGCTAAAGCGGTAGCTGGTCGGGTCCTTGTCCACCCGCTCTGCGAAGCTGTCGAGCAGCTCCGTCGCGTCATACTCCCCCGGGCCTTCGTATGACGAAATCGCCTGCCAGATGGGGTCTTTCGCCAGCTCCTCCGGCGACAGGTTGCCGGCATGCTGATAGACCCAATAAGACGCGAGGGCACCGACGATGCGCTCGTGCCACCACGGCACCGCGTTCATCTCCTCGTGCCAGGTCAGCGAGGTGTTCCAGTCGTCGCGCACGTCGTGGTCGTCGAAGATCATCGCGCTCGGCAGCGTCGACAACAGCCACCGGTTGGCGGGGTCGCTCCACGCGAGGTGGTAGAGGTGGGCGTATTCGACGAAGTCCTTCAGCTCCTCGCCGGGCGGCTCCTCGAGACCACGCCGCTTCTCGATGTAGTCCTGCATCGCCGGCGACGTCTCGTCGGCATACACCTGGTCCCCGAGGAAGAGCACGAGATCCGGCCAATGCCGGTGCGAGTCAGGGTTGTTGGCCATGTCGTAGGCGTAGGCGCGCATCGCGTCGACACCGTGCGTGCGGTTGCCCTCCGCGTTGTGCGGCACGCTGGTGCGGCACGACCCGAACGCCATGCGCAACGGCTTGGCCGGGTCGAGGGTGGCGACCCGGCTCGGCGGGAACGGCGAATCAGCGGGCGGCCACACCTGCTCGGCGCCCAGCCGCACCTGGTAGTCCGAGACGCTGCCCGGTGCCAGCCCGTCGACGATCACCAGCGCGTAGTGCTTCCCGTGTGCGGAGAAGGTCGGTGCGAGCCAGCTGGCCTGCCCGATCGACACGGTGACGTCAGTGGCCTCGGAGGTCTCGACCCAGATCGTCGCGGAGGTCTCGTCGACATAGCGCACGAGCGGACCGAGCAGGAGTTGGGCAGTCATCGCGTCATTGTGCCCCGAGCCACCGGGCGACCGTCCAGCAGGTCGCTGAGGATGGCCTGTCACCTCCGGCGCCCGCGGTTGCCCATCCTGCGGTGTCCCCTCGGGTCAGCGACGCTTGCGACGGCGGCTGCGCACCACGACGTATGCCGTGGGGGTCACTCCGTTGTAACGGATCACCCGCTCGCCCACCACCTTCAACCCACGCGCGCGGGCGACGGCGTCGGCGAAGACGCGCTTGTCGTCGGTGAGCAGCACGCACCTGCCGTCGGCGGTCAGCACCCGCTCCAGGTCGCGCAGGATCGCCGGGTAGAGCGTGCGGTTGAGCTCGTTGCTGCCGATGCGCTTGCCGAAGGGCAGGTCGCTCACCACCCGGTCCACGCAATCGTCGTCGAGCGGCAGGTGCGCGGCGTCGGCTTCCAGCACTTCGACCGCGTCGTCGAGGCCGAGCGCGGCTACGTTGCGCCGAGCGGTCGCCACCGACTCGGCGTCGCTGTCGGCGCTGATCGCCGGGCCGCCGCGCTGCACCGCGTCGACGATCGCCACGGTGCCGACGCCGCCGCACGGGTCGAGCAGGAGGTCGCCGGGACGCAGCTTGGCCAGCCGCAGCAGGCCGGCGGCCACCGGTCCCGGGGTCGTCGCCGGCAGTCGTTCCAGCCGGGCCACCCGGCGGGACCAGTGCAGCGGGCCGAGGTCGACCCGGCCGGTGTCGAGGTCGACGTTGAGTTGCCAGTCCGCCGGCAGGTTAGGCCAGCCGCGGGCGCCGATCGCGTCGATCCACCGGGAGCGGGTGTCCGGGTCGGCCGACTGCACCCGGAACGCCGGCTGCGTCATACCGATCGCGGCGGCAGCCGCGTCGAGCACCGGCAGCGCCCGCTGCGGGTCGGACGGGTCGAGCGCCAGGCCGACCCGCTCCACCATCGGGCCCAGCGCCTCGGCGGCAGGCACCGCGTCGACGCCGACGACACCGGGGGCGACGCGCTCCGAGGCGATGCCGTGCCGCTCGCGCAGGTCGCCGCGCACCAGGTCGTCGAGGCCGTCGGGGCAGCCGAGCAGCACGGCGCTGGGCGCAGTCTCGGGGGCAGCGGTCATCCGGTCATTCTCGCCCAGCGAAAAGGCCGCGGGCCCGGCACCCACGAAGGAGTGCCGGGCCCGCGGACCGTGTGCGAGAGGTGACTCAGGCGTCGTCGCCGGCCGTGACCGGCTCGGCGTCCTGCGCGGAGTCGCCCGACTCGGCTGCCTTGTCGCGTCCGCGACCGCCACGACGGCGGTTGCGCGGGCGACGCTCGCGCTCCGGCTTGTCGTCACCGGAGTCGGCAGCGTCACCGGACGCGGCGTCGTCATTGCCGGCGTCAGCCGCATCCGACACGTCCGACGCGTCGGTCGACGCCGGAGCCGAATCGCCGTCGGCACCAGCCGCATCCGAGGCCTCGTCGGCGGCGCCCTTGTCGCCACCCTCCTCGACGACGGCCAGCGACAGCTTGCCGCGCGGGTCGATCTCCTTGAGCTCGACCTGCACCTTCTGGCCGACCTTGAGGACGTCCTCGACCGCATCGATGCGCTTGCCACCGACGAGCTTGCGCACCTCGGAGATGTGCAGCAGGCCGTCCTTGCCCGGCAGCAGCGACACGAACGCACCGAACGTCGTGGTCTTGACCACGGTGCCGAGGAAGCGCTCGCCGACCTCCGGCATCTGCGGGTTCGCGATGCCGTTGATCGCCGCACGGGCCGCCTCCGCCGAGGGTCCGTCGGTGGCGCCGATGTAGACGGTGCCGTCGTCCTCGATCGAGATGTCGGCGCCGGTGTCCTCCTGGATCTGGTTGATCATCTTGCCCTTCGGGCCGATGACCTCACCGATCTTGTCGACCGGGACCTTGACCGAGATGACGCGCGGGGCGAACGGCGACATCTCGTCGGGCGCGTCGATCGCCTCGTGCATCACGTCCAGGATGTGCAGGCGCGCGTCGCGGGCCTGGGTCAGCGCACCGGCGAGCACCTCGGCGGGGATGCCGTCGAGCTTGGTGTCCAGCTGGATCGCGGTCACGAACTCGCGGGTGCCGGCGACCTTGAAGTCCATGTCGCCGAAGGCGTCCTCGGCTCCCAGGATGTCGGTCATCGCGGCATACTGCGTCGAGGTGCCGCCCTTGCCGTCCTCGAGTTCGGCCGACACCAGACCCATCGCGATGCCGGCGACCGGCGCGCGCAGCGGCACACCCGCGTTCAGCATCGACAGCGTCGAGGCGCAGACCGAGCCCATCGAGGTCGAGCCGTTGGAGCTCAGCGCCTCGGAGACCTGACGGATCGCGTAGGGGAACTCCTCACGCGTCGGCAGCACCGGCAGCAGGGCACGCTCGGCGAGCGCACCGTGGCCGATCTCGCGGCGCTTGGGCGAACCCACGCGACCGGTCTCACCGGTGGAGTAGGGCGGGAAGTTGTAGTTGTGCATGTAGCGCTTGCGGGTCACCGGCGACAGGGTGTCCAGCTGCTGCTCCATGCGGAGCATGTTGAGCGTGGTGACACCCAGGATCTGGGTCTCGCCGCGCTCGAACAGCGCCGAGCCGTGCACCCGCGGCAGCACCTCGACCTCGGCCGACAGGGCACGGATGTCCTTCAGGCCACGGCCGTCGATGCGCACCTTCTCGCGCAGGATGCGCTCGCGCACCAGCTTCTTCTGCAGCGCGCGGAACGCCGCGGAGACTTCCTTGTCGCGCCCCTCGAACGGCTTGCCCTCACCGGCGAGCAGTTCCTTGAGGTTTTCCTTGATGTCGTCGAGCTTCTCCTCGCGGTCCTGCTTGCCCGCGATGGTCAGCGCGGCCGCGACCTGGTCGGTCGCGTCCTTCTCGACGGCGGCGTAGACGTCGTCCTCGTAGTCCAGGAAGCGCGGGAACTCCTGCACGTCCTTGGCGGCCTGGCCGGCGAGCTGCTCCTGGGCGTCGCAGAGCGCGCGGATGAAGCTCTTGGCGGCCTCCAGGCCCTGGGCGACGATCTCCTCGGTGGGAGCCTGCTGGCCCTGCACCTTCACCAGGTCCCAGGTGGACTCGGTGGACTCGGCCTCGACCATCATGATCGCCACGTCGTCGGTGCCGTCGGCACCGGTGACCTTGCGGCCGGCGACGACCATGTCGAACGTCGAGCGCTCGGCGTCGGAGAAGTTGGGGAAGGCCACCCACTGGCCGTCGATCAGCGACACGCGGGTGGCGCCGATCGGGCCGGAGAACGGCAGACCGGAGATCTGGGTGGACGCCGAGGCGGCGTTGATCGCCAGCACGTCGTACTGGTGGTCGGGGTTCTGCGACAACACGGTGATGACGACCTGGACCTCGTTGCGCAGGCCCTTGACGAAGGACGGGCGCAGCGGGCGGTCGATCAGCCGGGCGGTGAGGATGGCGTCGGTCGACGGGCGACCCTCACGACGGAAGAAGCTGCCCGGGATCTTGCCCGCGGCATACATCCGCTCCTCGACGTCGACGGTCAGGGGGAAGAAGTCGAACTGCTCCTTCGGGTGCTTGCCGGCGGCCGTGGTCGCCAGCAGCGTGGTCTCGTCGTCCAAGTACGCGACGACGGAGCCGCCGGCCTGTTTGGCGAGACGTCCGGTCTCGAACCGGACGGTGCGGGTGCCGAACTTGCCGTTGTCGATGACGGCTTCGGCGAACGTGATCTCTGGACCCTCCATGGGCCCTCCTGTTCTTCTCTTCGTGGTCCACGCATCGTCGTTGTGCGTGGGCGTCGTTCTTACGGACGTATGCCGAGCCGGCCCGCGCCTCGCGCGGCGCCCCGGAAACGTCCGCTCACGCCGACAAGGCGGCCACCGTCACCGGTGGCCGCCTTGCGGTCGTAAGTCTTGATTGTGCAGCTACTCTCGGCGTCGTTCAGCGACGCAGTCCGAGTCGCTTGATCAGCGCACGGTAGCGCTCGATGTCGACGGTCTCGAGGTAACGCAGCATGCGCTTGCGCTGACCGACGAGCAGCAGCAGGCCACGACGGCTGTGGTGGTCGTGCGGGTGCTGCCGCGAGTGCTCGGTGAGGTCCTTGATGCGCTGCGTCAGCATCGCGATCTGCACCTCGGGCGAGCCGGTGTCGCCCTCTTTGGTGGCGTACTCGGAGATGATCTGCTGCTTGGTGGCAGTGTCCAAAGGCATGGTGTGGCGACTCCGTTTTCTCGATCGTTGCGCGGTGCTCCTGGGCATATCCACCAGGGCGCTATCGAATCCGCGGCCGGTTCACGGCAGTGCTCAGGTTAACAGCGGGAGCGGCGCCCGACCTAATCGGTCGGGCACCGCTCGTCGGCTCGCGGTCGTCGCCGGGCCAATGCCGCCGACTCAGTTGTCGCCACCTCAGTGCCGCCGGCTCAGTTGTCGATGGGTCAGTAAGGGATCGGCGCCCACTCGGCGTTCTGGCCGGCGGTCGCGTCGTCCTTGACTTCCGCCGGGATGTCGCGCACCGTCAAGCCCGCCGCCTCCGCCTCGGCGATCGCCTCCGGGGTGTAGGGCCCGTTGCGCCAGAGGTTGACCATGTAGGTGCGGGTCTTGAGGTAGTCGGTGTAGCGCCGGCCGTGGTCGTCGTCCAGGCCGAGCGCGGCGAACACCGCGATCCGTTCGTCGTTCTTGGGAAAGAGCTTCCACGGCTTGGGCGGCGCGGTCTCCGCGGTGGCCGGGTCCGTCGAGCCGAACGGCGGGAAACGCAACAGGTCGGAGTTGGCCGAGTGCGTGATGCGCATGCTCCAGACCCCGACGTCGCCGATGCCGGAGCGCACCGAGACGATCTTGCCCTCCTGGTTGGTCGGCTTGTTGTGCGAGCCGACCCGCACGTTGAGGCCGCCGGAGTGGAATTTGTGGTCCTGCAGGTAGATCCCGAACCGCAGCTGCGTGTACGGCGACCGCCAGTCCGGCGCGTTGGGGTCGACCCGGTCGGCGTTGTCCTTGTGCCAGCCACGGCCGGTGCTGTTGATCGTGAAGGAACTGTCGCCGGCGTAGACGATGTCGTCCCGCCCGAGCACCTTCTGGGCAATCTCGATCATCACGCCGTCGGTCAGCACCCTCCGCAGGTTGGGCCGCGCCAGCAGGTCACCGGACGACGCACCACCCCCGGCCCGGCATGCCTGGCGCAGCTCCTCGACCTCTTCCGGGCTGTACACGTTGCGAACGATGGTGAATCCGTCGCGCCAGAATGCGTCGACGTCCACCTCGCGGCCCAGGTGCGGCATTGCGTTCCCCACTTCCCTACCAGTTGTCGGTCTTCCACTTGCACCATAGATCGTCAGCGCCCGCACATCGTGCTGCATCACCCCGTTGGAGCGGACTATTTCCTGCCGCGCAGCAGGTCCCAGATCTGCCGTGCGACCGGCGCGGCGCCCTCCGCACCGGTGCCGCCCTGCTCGATCATCACTGCGACGACATACTGCTTGCCGCTCGGCAGCTTCGGGCCGTAGGACACGAACCACGCGGTTGCCTGTTTGCCGAAAACCTCTGCGGTGCCGGTCTTTCCGGAGATCGGGTAGCTGCCCGGGAAGCCCCGGAAGGCGGCGTATGCCGTGCCCTGTGGCTGCGCCACGACGTTGCGCAGCCCGTCCCGCTCGATCTGCTGCGCCGCCGCGGGCATCGTCACCGGGCCGGCGATCTTCGGTGCGATCGGCCGGGCCCTGCCCGACGCGGGCTCGACGGCGGCCGCGACCTGTGGGGTCCACAGCGTCCCGCCGTTGGCGATCGCGGCGTAGACCACCGCCATACGCAGTGGAGTGACCTGGGTGGAGCCCTGGCCGATGGCGAAGTTGACCGCGTCGCCGGGTTGGTAGAGGTAGCCGGCGGCGCAGTTCTCCGCGGCGACCTGCTTGAGGTAGTCGGCCTGCTTGCTGTCCTTCACCTCCGGGTAGCCGGTCTTCGCGCGCCGGCAGAGGTCGGCTCGGGTGGCCTGCCAGTTGGCGACCTTCCATTGCCGGTCGGGCAGCAGCCCGGCCTGCTCCCCCGGCAGGTCGACGCCGGTGCGCTCGCCGATCCCGAACTGGCGCGCCATCGCGGCGAACGGGTCGGCGCTGTCGGCAGGTGCCTTGAGGCCGCCGGCCTGCTGCCACTGCCCGTAGGCCCAGCGGTAGAAGACCGTGTCGCAGGAGACCTCGAGGGCCTTGGTCATCGAGATCGGGCCGTAGGCGGACGACTCGAAGTTGGTGAACACCCGCCCGCCGACCCGGTATGCCGAGGAGCACTCGTAGCTGCCCTTCGGGTCGACACCGGAGGCGATCGCGGCGGGCAGCGTGACCCCCTTGAAGGTCGACGCGGGCGGTTGCAGGTCGCCGACCGCGCGGTTGAGCAGTGGCTGGTGGGCGGTCTGCGCGGTGAGCGCCGCATAGTCCGCGGTGCTGATCCCGCCGCTCCACACACTCGGGTCGTATGACGGATTGCTCGCGGCCGCGACGACGGCACCGCTGCTCGCATCAAGCACGACCGCCGCGCCCCCGGTGGCCGCGACCTTCTTGGTCGCACGCAGCCGGCTGACGCCTTGGGCGAGAGCGGATTCCGCGCGCTGCTGGACGGCGGCGTCGAGGTTGGTCCGCACGTCGGCGCCGGCGACGGGAGCGGTGCGCTCCACCTCTCGGGTCGGCAACCCGCGGGCGTCGACGGCGAGCACGGACCTGCCGTCGGTGCCGCGCAGCTGGGCTTCGTACTGCAACTCCAGTCCGGCACGACCGACGCGGTCGTCCGCCGTCAGCGCCGGATCGGCTTCGAGGTCAGCCTGATTGACCGGCCCGAGATAACCGAGCAGCTGCGCCGCGTTGGCGCCATCCGGCCCCGGGTAGCGGCGCACCGGCACCGACTCGACCGCCAGGCCGGGGAAGTCCTCGGGCCGCTCGAGCAGAGGCAGCGCCTTCACCGGCGACACGTCGAGCAGGATCGGCACCGGTCGCACGGCGTCCGCGGTGTTGCACAGCGGCGGCTTCGGGGCGCCCTTCGTGCCGCACGGTTTGGTGCGGCCGAACATCTGCACCGGGTCCCCGCCCACGACCTTCGCGACGCGTGCGATGAGCGCCCTGCCACCGTCGGCCGCCGCGGCGAGCGTGGCCGGGTCGATCGTCAGCACTTCGGTGGATCCGTTGGCCACCAACGGTTTTCCGCTCGCGTCAAGGATGCGTCCCCGCACCGCGGGGATCGGCACCGAGCGAGTGTTGATGCGCTCGGCCGCGGCGCGCATCTGCGGACCGTCGGAGACCTGCAGCTGCCCGAGCCTGCCCACCAGCGTGCCGACGACCAGCACCGCGACGAGCACCAGTGCCCAGATGCGAGCGATGTATGGCGAGCGTCGCGGCGGTCGCCAGCGACTCGCCCGGCGGCGCCTGCGCGCTCGCAGGGGCCGGATCACACCAGCCCCCGCTGCGCGAGACGGCGCTCCCAATGGATCAGTGGCGGCACGAGGAGCGCCCCGACCACGGCCGTGCAGACCACGGTGGCGGCCGCGACCGGCCAGTCGACGGCCCGGCCCTGATAGATCGTGAGGCCGGCGCGCACCACCTGGATGACGGCGGACGCAGCGCCCGCGCTGAGTGCGGGCAGGAGGGCGGACACCCGAAAACTGCTCTGCGCCAAGCCGATTGCCGCCCCGATGACGGCATACATCAGCCCTGTGGCGCCGAGCGGGAGTCCGCCGGGCGGCACCAGGTCGACGAGCCATCCCGCGGCGAGGCCGGTCAGCGCCCCGACGGTCGCGCCGGCGCGCAACGCCACGGCCACGACGACGAGCACGACGAGGTCTGGTGCGACGACGAAGCGCGGGAGCACCGTTGCCGCGAGCAGCGCGGCCGCCAGCAGCCAGACGGTGCGCAGCAGCGCGAGTCGGCCGGGCAGCTCGATCATGCGCCGGCCCCCGGCAGGATGCGGTCGGGCGTCGCCCGCTCGACCGACATCACGACGGCCACCAGGTCGAGCCTCGCCAGGTCGACGGCCGGCCGCACGACCGCCGTCGTGCCCGACTGACCACGATCCGGATCGACCGAAACCACCTGTCCGACAACGATGCCCGCCGGATAGGGGCGACCGCCCTCGCTGCCGAGGGTGCGCACCTGGTCGCCCTTGCGCACGGTGCCGCCGGCGACCATGGTCAGGGTGAGCAGCCCGGGACTGCGTGCGGACAGCCCCGGCGGCGTGACGTTGCCGACGGTCGCGAGCGCACCCTCGGCGCCGACCCGCGCTCCGACGACCGCCTTCGGGTCGGTGACCAGTTGCACGGTGCTGCTGTGCCGGGACACCGAGACCGTGCGTCCGACCAGACCCGCCGACGCCTGCACCGCCTGGTTGGTCTCGATGCCGTCGGCGCTGCCGAGGTCGATGGTGATCTGTTGCAGCAGACCCGTCGTGGCGTCGCTGGCGAACCCGACGACCTGGGCCGGCAGGAATCGGGTCACCCTGCTGAGTGCGCCCTGCAGACCGTGCAGGTCGTCCTGTTGCTGGGCGTCCCGGCTGCGCTGTGCGAGCTGGCGGCGGGCGTCGTCGCGCTGGCGGGTGAGCGTCTCGATCGTGGTGTCGCGTGCGGTGAGCAGGCTCTCCGCGGGCCCGAACACCTCGCCGGCGGCGCTGCGGACCGGGTCGAGCGCGGCCGGTCGCGCCTGCCCCACGGCGACGAGTGCGAGGGTCGCGACCACACCGCCGGCGAGCAGCCGTCGCCTGGTGCGGACCTGGAGTGCCATCGCCGGGTGGCCGCCGTTCAGTAGCGCTTGCCGTCGACGAGCACGGACTGCAACGTGGCGAATTCCTCGACGCACCGGCCCGATCCGAGCGCAACCGATCGCAGCGGCTCCTCGGCCACCCGCACCGGCACGCCGAGTTCGTGACGCATGCGGGCATCCAGACCGCGCAGGAGGGCGCCGCCGCCGGTGAGCACGATGCCGTCCACGAGCACGTCGCCGGCCAGTTCCGGCGGGCAGACGTCGAGGGTGGCCCGCACGAGCTCGCAGATCTGCAGCAGCGGGGGTTCGATCGCGCGGCGCACCTCACCCGAGGTGATCGTGACGGTCTTGGGCAGCCCGCTGATCAGGTCGCGACCGCGCACCCGCATCGACAGTTCCTCGCGCAGCGGGAACGCCGAACCGACCGTGCGCTTGATCTCCTCGGCGCTGCGCTCCCCCAGCAGCAGGCTGTACTCGGTCTTGACGTGACCGATGATCGCCTCGTCGATCTCGTCGCCGCCGACGCGGATCGAGCGCGCCACGACGATGCCGCCGAGGCTGATGACCGCGACGTCCGTGGTGCCGCCACCGATGTCGCACACCATGCTCGCGGTGGTGCCGTTGATCGGCAGATCGGCGCCGAGCGCGGCGGCCATCGCCTCCTCGACGACATAGACCCGGCGCGCGCCCGCACGGGTCGCCGCGTCCTCCAGCGCCCGGCGCTCCACACCGGTCACCTCGCTCGGCACGCACACGATCATCCGCGGCCGGATCAGCCGGGACGGCCGGACCTGCGCGACGAAGTAGCGCAGCATCCGCTCGGCGACCTCGGCGTCGTTGATGACGCCGTCGCGCAGCGGACGCACGACGTCGACGTGGCCGGGGGTCCGGCCGAGCATCTCGCGGGCGGTCGCGCCCGCCGCGATGAGCCGGCCGGTGCCCACTTCGAGAGCCACCACGGACGGTTCGTCGAGCACCACGCCGCGGCCGCGTTCGTAGATCAGGGTGTTGGCGGTGCCGAGGTCGATCGCCAGATCCCGTCCGGCCAGTCCGCGCGCTCCCGTCACCTGAGCGATGCTAACGATCCGGCTCCGTATGGCGGGGCCGACACCCGGCGGGGGCACGTCGCGGCGGGGCCGAGGCGCGTCATACGTTTGAATGGGTTGCCATGACCAGCGCCGACAAGCCCGCCGAGCCGAGCGAACAGCAGCGCTACGAGGCCGAGGTGGCCGCGTATGTCGCGGCTGGCGGCAACGAGCAGGTGCAGCGGGTGGTGACCGCCGTGCACGGACTGCACCGCCGGCTGGCGCAGTGGTACACCAAGCAACTGGCCGACATCGGGCTGTCCGCCGGCGAGTGGGCGGTCATCTCCCACCTCGCCGCCGAGACCACCGACCACGTGTCGACGCCGTCGCAGCTCGCCGATGCCGCCGCGGTGGCGCCGTCGTCGATGACGCACCGGCTGGACAAGATGGCCGAGCGCGGCCTGATCGAGCGCAACCCGGACCCGACCAACCGGACCCGCATCCTGGTGCGGCTCACCGAGCAGGGCTGGCAGATGTTCCAGCAGGTCGTGCGCGAGTCCGACGTCGTGGAGTCCGACGTGCTGGCCCGCGTGCCCGAGCGCGACCGCGAACGCCTCGCCAAGCTGCTCGAGCTGGCGATCGCCGGCCTCGACGACGGCCTGCGCTGAGCCGGGCGCGCGGCCAGCCAGTCCCGCGTGCGTATGGCGCGACCGTCGCGACTTCTGCACGCCCCCGCGCATCTCGTAAGCGGTGGTGCGGCTGACGTCACCATCGCTTACGAGACCAGCGGCTGCTCGCCAGATCCGCGTGCGCACCCCGCAACCGTCGCGACTTCTGCACGCCTCCAGCCGGTTTCGCGTGCGCACCCCGCGACCGTCGCGACTTCTGCACGCCTCCAACCGGTTCCGCGTGCGCACCCCGCGACCGTCGCGACTTCTGCACGCCTCCAACCGGTTCCGCGTGCGCACCCCGCGACCGTCGCGACTTCTGCACGCCGGCGCGCATCTCGTAAGCGGTGGTGCGGCTGACGTCACCATCGCTTACGAGACCAGCGGCTGCTCGCCAGATCCGCGTGCGTACGGCGCAACCGTCGCGACTTCTGCACGGGGCCGGACCCGCAGCCCCGAAGCCGGTCAGCGCCGGCGCAACCGCCGACGCAGGCCCGCACTCGCGAGCGCGACGCCGCCGACCGCGGCAGCACCGCCGACCACGAACGCCGAGTTGCCGGTGCCGGTCGTGCCGCCGTCGGTGATGATCGGCGGACCGGTGGTGGTGCTCGTCGCGGTGGCCGTGCCGGTCGCCGTGCCGGTCGCACTCGGCGTACCCGTCGGCGCGGGAGCACCGCACGCGAGCGACGGCGCGCTCGCCGACCCGCCCGCGGTCAGCGTCAGGTAGGGCGTGCCGGTGAGGCCGAGCACCGCCTGGGAGGTGCTGCGCCGGTCGGAGTCGATCGCCGTGGAGGCCTTGCCCTTGGCCTTCTGCGCGTCGAATGCCTTGCGGTCGTAGGCGATCCCGCCGCGCAGCGCCGCCGGGAACGAGCAGTCGTACTGCAGCCCCGCGACGAAAGCCTTGGCCTTGGCGGCCGCGGCCGGGTTGCCGGCGAGCGTGAACGCGACGGCCGCGAGCGCGGTGGTGTTGGCGTTGGGGGTGGGCCCGGCGGCCGGCTCGATGATGCCGCCGTTCGCGGTCTGTTTGCCGGCGAGGAAACCGGCCGCCTTGCCGATCGCGGCGGCGTGGCCGCCGGAGGCGGCGAGCGCCTGCACGGCGTAGGTGGTGGCGTCGGGGTCGCTGGTGCACGCGCCGGCGAAGGAGATCCGGAAGCCGCCGTCGGTGCACTGCTGCTTCAGCAGGAACGCGGTGGCCGCGGCATTCGGGGTGCCGGCGCGCTGCAGCCCGATGACACCGAGCGACTGACCGATCGTGTTGGAGTAGTCGCCATAGGCCGACTTGTCCTTGAACTGACCGCTCGGCTGCTGCAGCGACCGCAGCTGGCCGGCGTAACCCGCGCTCGGCAGGCCCTGCACCTGCGCGAAGACGAGCAGCTTCGCGGTCGCCGCGGCGTAGAGGTCACTGCCCATCGCGTTGTATGACGCAGCGTTCTTGCTGACGTAGGCCGCCGCTCGACCGGCGCCCTGCTGCCCGACCCGGGCCGCGTCGAGTGCCAGCACGGCGTCGATCGTGAGGCCGTAGTCGGGGTAGGACTGCCCGCCCGCAGAGGTGGAGAAGTGGTCTCCCCCGGCGGCGAGCTGCGCGGTGAGGAAGGAGCCGGCGGTGCCGGCGTCGGGGGTCGCGGCGCCCGCCGGGGCGGCGAGCGCGAAACCGGTCAGGCCGGCGCAGGCGATGGTGGCGAGGCCGGCGCCGGCCCGGCGGGTGGTGGTCATGGATTCAGTCTGCCGCAAGCTCGGGGAACCAGATGCCGATCTCGCGCTCGGCCGACTCCGGGGAGTCCGAGCCGTGCACGATGTTCTGCTGCACCGGCAGGCCCCAGTCGCGGCCGAGGTCGCCGCGGATGCTGCCCGGCGCCGCCGTGGTGGGGTCGGTCGCGCCGGCGAGCGAGCGGAAGCCCTCGATGCAGCGGTCGCCGGCGACGATCACGAAGGTCGCCGGGCCGCTGGACATGAAGTCGACGAGCGGCCCGTAGAACGGCTTGCCCTCGTGCTCGGCGTAGTGGCGGGCGAGCCGCTCACGGTCGGGGGTGTCGATGCGCAGCGCCGACAGGCCGTAGCCCTTGGCCTCGATGCGACGCAGCACCTCACCGGTGAGGCCGCGCGCGAATCCGTCGGGTTTGACGATGACCAGGGTGCGTTCCATGGGCGACATTCAACCGGACCCCGTATGCCGGGGCGTCACTGCCCGGCGCTAGGCGGCGATCTGGCCGCTGATGAGCAGCCCGAACAGCACCGCGGCGAGCGCCAGCCGGTAGTAGACGAACGGCCGGAAGGTGTGGCTGGAGATGTAGCGCATCAGCCAGGCGATGACGGCATACCCGACGGCGAAGGCGAGCACGGTGGCGACCGCGATCTGGCCCCACCCGTCACTCGACCCGTCGGAGACGTCCTTCAGCTGGAACAGCCCGGAGAGGACGACCGCCGGGATCGCGAGCAGGAAGGAGTAGCGGGCGGCCGACTCGCGGGTGTAGCCCATGAACAGACCGCCGGCGATCGTGCCGCCGGAGCGGGAGACGCCCGGGATCAGCGCGAGCGCCTGCCAGAGGCCGAAGCGCAGACCGTCCTTGGTGTCGAGGTCGTCCAGGGTCTTGCGCTGCTTGGCGGTGCTGTCGGCGACCGCGATGACGATGGCGAAGAGCGCCAGCATCGACGCGGTGATCCACAGGTTGCGCAGGGGGCCTTCGATGACGTTCTTGAAGACCAGGCCGAGGATGCCGATCGGGATCGTGCCGACGATGACCAGCCAGCCCATCCGGGCGTCGGGGTCGCTCTTGGGCACCTTGCCCACGACCGACAGTGCCCACTGCCTGATGATCCGCACGATGTCCTGCCAGAAGTAGACGATGACGGCGGTCTCGGTGCCGAGCTGATTGACGGCGGTGAACGCCGATCCGCCGCCGTCGTTGTCGAAGAACAACCGGCCGACGATCAGTTGGTGGGCCGAGGACGAGATCGGGATGAACTCGGTCAGCCCCTGCACGATCCCGAGCACGATCGCTTCGATCCACGTCATCGTTCTGCTCAGCTCCTGCTCTGGGTGGTCTGTTCCGGGTGGTCTGTTCCGGGTGGTCTGTTCTGGGTGGCAGGTCGTCCCGGCGTGGTATGCCGCGGGCGGCAGCGGGGATCGGCCAGGGCCGGGAGAAGGGTCGCACACGGGCCCGCCGGGGCGGGCGGCGACACACCACCGGACACCGCCCGACACCACCGGAGGTGGCTCCGAGAAATTCTTGGCCGCCGGTTGTCGAATCCGGCCGGGCCCGTTCGTGGTCTCTGCAGAACGGCCCACCGGGGGCCGTCACCGCTCACGAATCGGAGACCGCCATGTCGACCTCGATCAGCAACCCCACCACCAGCTCGACCGCCACAGCCGCCTCCGGCTCCACCGCCACGCCCGCGATCTGGAAGGCCGGGGTCGCCGCGGCCGCCGGCGCCACCCTCGCCACCACCGGCCTTGCCGCGCTCGCGTCGGCCGCCGGCGTCTCGTTCGAGGCCGGGGGCAGCGCGATCCCGCTGCTGGGCTTCACTCAGCTGACCGCGGTCTTCTCCCTCGTCGGGGTCGCGATGGCCGTCGTGATGTCGCGCGTCGCCCGCCGTCCGCGGCGCACCTTCGTGCGGACCACGGTCGCGCTGACGGCGCTGTCGGTGGTGCCGGACGCGACCTTCGGCTTCGACGTCGCGAGCGCCGCGGTGCTGATGACGCTGCACCTGGTGGCGGCGCTCATCGTCATTCCCGTGGTGGCTCGCCGGCTCGCGACGACGCGCTGAGCGTCAGGGCGTCCATCTTGCGGCCCTGGTGCAGCGCCGTGACCCAGAGGGCCGCGAACATCACCCCGACGATCAGCATCATCGGCACGATGACCGCCGAGGCGATGGTGGCCAGCTGGATCAGCCAGCCGAGGGTCACACCCCAGGGCCGCCGCAGCGACCCGGCCGACACGATGCACAGCACCGCGAGCACGAGTCCGACCACGAGGTATGACGTGTGCGCCTCGTTGCCCTGGGCCTTCGCGATGGCCCAGGCGACGAGCGCGCCGAGGAAGACCGCGAGCGTCTCCGAGCCGACGACGATGCCGGCGAAGCGTCGCGTCATACGGTCGGGGATGCCGTAAATCGGCAGACCACCGGTCAGCATGCTCGGGGCCCCCGCGAAGTATCGGAGCGACGAAGGAGCGGAGAACTTCGTGGGGTGTTCATACGGTCGGGGATGCCGTAGACCTGCAGGCCGCCGATCTGTTGCTGCACAGCGGTTTTCACGTGTCGGTGGCACCGAGCATCGCGCGGACGTCGGCGGCGGTCACGATCGAGCCGGTGGCGAGCACGCCGCCGGCGACGCCGCCCTCGTCGGCGAGTTCGGCGGCCCGGTCGATGGCGTCGGCGAGCCCGGGTTCGACGCTCACCCGGTCCTCGCCGTAGATGTCGACGGCGAGTGCGCCGAGCTGGGCCGGGTCGGCCGACCGGGGCGAGGAGTTGCGGGTGATGACGATCTCGTCCAGCACCGGCTCGAGGGTCTGCAGCATGTCCTCGGCGTCCTTGTCGGCGAAGATCGCGACCACCCCGACGAGCCGGGCGAAGTTGAACGAGTCCTCGAGGGCGTCGCGCAGCGCGCGCACGCCGGCGGCGTTGTGCGCGCCGTCGACCAGGACCGTCGGCGACCGCCGCACGATCTCCAGCCGTCCGGGCGACGTCAGGTCGGTGAGCGCCGCCTGCAGCACCTCGAGGTCGAGCGGCTGCTCTCCCCCGCCGAGGAATGCCTCGGCGGCGGCGATGCCGGTGACGACGTTGTGCGCCTGGTGCTCGCCGAAGAGCGGCACGAACAGGTCGGGATAGACCGCGGCGAGGCCCTGCACGGTCAGCTGCTGACCGCCGACGGCCTGTTCGCGTTCGAGCACCTCGAAGTCGGTGTCCTCGCGGCGCACGGTGGCGCCGACCTCGGCGACGCGCTCGGCGATGACCTCGTCGACGATCGGCTCCTGCCGGCCGACCACGGTGATCGCGCCGTCCTTGACGATGCCGCGCTTCTCCATCGCGATCTCCTCGAGCGTGGAGCCGAGCAGGCGCGTGTGGTCGAGCGAGACCGGGGTGATGACCGAGACCTGGCCGTCGGCGACGTTGGTGGCGTCCCAGACCCCGCCGAGGCCGACCTCGACGATCGCGACGTCGACCGGGGCGTCGGCGAAGGCGGCATACGCCATCACCACGAGGATCTCGAAGTAGGTCGTGCGCGGCTCGCCCTCCGCCTCCGCACGCTCGTCGACGATCCGCACGTAGGGCAGCACGTCGTCATAGGTCTCGATGAAGCGTTCGGCGTCGATCGGCTTGCCGTTCAAGCTGATGCGCTCACGCATGTCGTGCAGGTGGGGCGACGTGAAGCGCCCGGTGGACAGACCCGCCTCCCGCAGGATGCGTTCGATCACGCGCGTGGTCGTGGTCTTGCCGTTGGTGCCGGTCAGGTGGATCACCGCGAAGGAGCGCTGCGGGTCGCCGAGCAACTCCATGATCTGGCGCACCCGCTCCAGCGACGGCTCCGGAGAGCTCTCGGGGGTGCGGGCCAGGATCTCGTCGGTCACCTCGCGCAGCCGCTTGCGCACCTCGAGCTTGCGCTCGGCCTCGCGCTGCGCTGCGTCGGGTCGTCCACTAGCCATGCGTGCCATCCTCCAGGGTCAGCTTGAGCCAGACCGAGTCGGGCACCCCGGAGCCGGAGCTCTCCCGACCGGTCTCGACAAATCCGTAGTGCTCGTAGAAGCCGCGCGCCGAGTCGTTGCCGTCCAGGTAGGACAGCCGCAACTCGTCGTAGCCATCGGCCTTCGCCTTGGCGATCGCCGCCCGCAGCAGCATCCCGCCGACGCCACCGCCCTGATATTCCGGTAGCACGTAGAGCTTCCACAGGGCCAGGTGCCCGTCGAGCGGACCGACCGACGTCATGCCGATGATCTCGTCGTCGAACTCGGCGACGGTCACCCGTCCCGCGCGGATCGCCGGCACGGTCGCATCGGCGGTCCACCATTTGGCCAAACCCATTGCGACATAGTCTTTTCCGGCGATCGGCGCATAGGTGGCGGGCCAGGTCCGCCGGCCGACCTCGACCACGCCCTGCAGGTCCTCGCCGGTCGCGGCCCGCAGCAGCACCCCGTTGGCCACCTTCATCGCTCAGGCCCCCTGTTCGGTCGCGGCTCGCGGGGCCACCCGCTTGACGGTGATGGTGACCTTCTTCCCGCCACCGAGGTCGGCGAGCGTGCCACCCGGCAGGTCGTGGCCGGCACCGGCCGACCCGAACTGCACCGCGAGGGTCTCGCGCATGATCAGTTCCTGGTGGGCCACGGTCGCCTGCCAGACCTCGTCGTCACCGGCGACGCCGAGGCTGATCCGGTCGCTGACGTCGAGATCGGCGGCGCGCCGGGCCTGCTGCACGGCACGGATCACGTCACGGGCCAGGCCCTCGGCGCGCAGTTCGTCGGTGACCTCTGTGTCGAGTACGACGAAACCGCCGCCGGGCAGCATCGCGGGCACCTGGCCCGCGCGCGCCTCGTCCGAAACGACTGTCTCCAGGACGTATTCGCCGTCCTGCAGCTGCAGGCCGCCGCTGGTCACGGTGCCGTCCTCGGCGACCGACCAGTCGCCGCTCTTGCTGCCCTTGATCGCCTGCTGCACGTCCTTGCCGAGGCGCGGTCCGGCGGCACGGGCGTTGACGGTCAGCTTGGTGGTCACGCCGAAGTCGGACTCGCCGGCGTCCGCCACGTCGACCAGCCGCACCTCGCGCACGTTGACCTCGTCGGAGATCAGCCCGGTGAAGGGAGCGAGCTTGTCGGCGTCGGCGGTCACCACGGTCAGCCCGGCGAGGGGCAACCGCACCCGCAGCTGCTCGGCCTTGCGCACCGACAGCGTCGTCGAGCACACCGCACGGGCGCGGTCCATCGCCTCGACGAGGCCGCTGTCGGCGGGCAGGTCCGCGGCGACGGGCCAGTCGGTCAGGTGCACGGACCGGCCGCCGGTGAGCCCCCGCCATACCTGCTCGGTGACGAAGGGCAGCAGCGGTGCGGCAACCCGGCAGGTCACCTCGAGCACGGTGTAGAGCGTGTCGAAGGCGGCCTGGTTGTCGGCGTCGACGCCCCCTTGCGCCCAGAAGCGTTCGCGGGAGCGGCGGATGTACCAGTTGGTCAGCACGTCGAGGAAGGACTGCACCGCGTCGCAGGCGTCGGCCACATCGAACTCGTCGAGGTCGCGCTGCACGGTCTCGACCAGTTCGCGGGTCTTGGCGAGGATGTAGCGGTCCATGACGTTGGTCGAGTCGGTCGACCAATGGCCTTCGGCACCAGCGGCATTGGCGTAGAGGCTGAAGAAGTACCAGCTGCTCCACAGCGGCATCAGCACCTGACGCACGCCGTCGCGGATGCCCTGCTCGGTGACGACCAGGTTGCCGCCGCGCAGGATCGGGCTGCTCATCAGGAACCAGCGCATCGCGTCGGCGCCGTCGCGGTGGAACACCTCGGTGACGTCCGGGTAGTTGCGCAGCGACTTGGACATCTTCTGTCCGTCGGAGCCGAGCACGATGCCGTGGCAGATGACGTTCTTGAAGGCCGGCTTGTCGAAGAGCGCGGTCGACAGGATGTGCAGCATGTAGAACCAGCCGCGGGTCTGCCCGATGTATTCGACGATGAAGTCGGCCGGGAAGTGGTGCTCGAACCAGTCGGAGTTCTCGAAGGGGTAGTGCACCTGGCCGTACGGCATCGACCCGGAGTCGAACCACACGTCGAGCACGTCCTCGACGCGGCGCATCGTCGACTTCCCGCTCGGGTCGTCGGGGTTGGGCCGGGTGAGCTGGTCGACGCCGGGACGGTGCAGGTCGTCGACCGTGACGCCGAAGTCGCGCTCCAGCTCGGCGAACGAGCCGTAGACGTCGACCCGCGGGAACTCCGGGTTGTCCGACTTCCACACCGGAATCGGGCTGCCCCAGAAGCGGTTTCGCGAGATCGACCAGTCGCGGGCGTTCTCCAGCCACTTGCCGAACTGCCCGTCGCGGACGTTGCCCGGCACCCAGTTGATCTCCTGGTTGTGCGCGAGCATGCGGTCCTTGAACTTGGTGACCTGCACGAACCACGAGGACACCGCCATGTAGATCAGCGGGTTACGGCACCGCCAGCAGTGCGGGTAGGAGTGGTCGTAGGTCTCGCGCCGCAGCAGCACGGTGCCCGGAGTGACCGACCCCGCCGAGTTGGTCGAGTAGGCCGGAGCGCTGCCCTCGCTGGTCGAGTAGGCCGGAGCGCTAGCGGAGGCCGTATCGAGACCAGCGACCTGGTCTGGACCAGCGACCTGGTCTCGACCAGCGGCCTGGTCTCGATACGCTCCCCCGCTGCGCTCCTCCGCTACTCGACCAGCATCGGTGGCGGCGTTGGTGGCCGCCTTGAGGTCGTCGATGATGTGCGGGTTGGCGTCGAAGACCTGCATGCCTTCGTACTCGGTGACCGGGAAGGTGAACTTCCCGTCGGGGCCGACCGGGATCACCGGCGCGATGCCCTCGCGGTCAGTGACCTCCATGTCCTCCTCACCGAACGCGCCGGCGCTGTGCACCAGCCCGGTGCCGTCGCCGGTGGTGACGAAGTCGGCCTCGACGACCCGGAACGCGCCCTCGTGACCCTCGTAGTAGGTGAACGGCGGCGCGTAGGTGGTGCCGAGCAGGTCGGCTCCGGTGAGCCGCTGCACCACGTGCTCCTGCCAGTCGGCTGATGCGTCGCCGAAGAGCTCCTTGGCGTATGCCGCAACCCGCGCCTCGGCGAGCACGTAACGCTCGGGCTTGCCGGTCGGCAGGTCGCTCTCCACCACGACATAGTCGATGTCGGGCCGCACCATGACCGCCAGGTTGGACGGCAGCGTCCACGGCGTGGTCGTCCAGATCAGCAGCTTCGCACCGGCGAGTTGCCCACTCGTTGCTGTGAATCCGACGGTGACCGCCGGGTCCTGCCGCATCTGGTAGACGTCGTCGTCCATGCGCAGCTCGTGGTTGGACAGCGGGGTCTCGTCGTTCCAGCAGTAGGGCAGCACCCGGAAGCCCTCGTAGACGAGGCCCTCGTCATACAGCTTCTTGAAGGCCCAGAGCACCGACTCCATGAAGTCGGGGTCGAGCGTCTTGTAGTCGCCGTCGAAGTCGACCCAGCGGCCCATCCGGTTGACGTAGTCGCGCCACTCCTGGGTGTAGCGCAGCACCGAGTCGCGCGCAGCCGCGTTGAACTTGTCGACCCCCATGTCGAGGATCTCGTCCTTGGTCTTGAGGCCGAGCTGCTTCATCGCCTCGAGTTCGGCGGGCAGCCCGTGGGTGTCCCAGCCGAAGCGGCGCTCGACGCGCTTGCCGCGCATCGTCTGGTAGCGCGGGATGAGGTCCTTGACGTAGCCGGTGAGCAGGTGACCGTAGTGCGGCAGGCCGTTGGCGAAGGGCGGCCCGTCGTAGAAGACGAACTCGTTGTCGCCGTCCTTGCCGGCGTCGCGCTGTTCGACCGAGTCCCGGAAGGTGCCGTCGGCGTCCCAGTACTTCAGCACCGCGACCTCGATGTCGGGGAAGTTGGCGCTCGGGGCCACGCCGTGTGGCTGCTCGGACGTCAGGTCGACCTTGGGGTAGGCCATGGGTGCACTCTTTCGCGGTCGATCGAATCTCTTGGTGCGAGAACGACGTCCGCCCGGATTTCCGGTCGGCACCGCGGTACCACCTCGCTTGCCGCCGATCCCGTATGCCGGGGCCGGCGACCGCTCGTGCATGAGCTGTGACGGGCTCGTCCCGTCCGGTTCTACTGCGCACCCTGAGGGAGTGCGGTTCTTCCGGAAGCTCGCCGCTGATGACGGCTCGAACGCTGATGTGTCCAGTCTACGGACCACGCGCGGGCGGGCCAACTCGGTTAGCCCGCCGGGTGCGGCTCGATCACCGTCAGCCGCACGCCCTCGGCGATCCGGTAGGGGCTGCCCGCGACGATCGCGCCGAGGCTCCGCCGCATGCGGGACACCTCGGCGCGTGCGGCGACAGTGTGCTCGCCGTCGCCGAAGAGTGCGACCGACAGCTGCTGCGCCGTCATACCCTCGCGGCCCGCGCGGGTCAGCTCGCGCAGGATCTGGGCACGTCTCGGGGACAACGCAATCCGCCACGGCTCGCCCTCCGAGCGCACCTCGACGACCGGTGAGTCACCGAGCTCGAGTCGGGCCTCCACGCCACGGTCGCCACCCGACGGCCGCACCAGCCACCCGTGGTCGAGGCGTTCGGGCAGGCACAGCCCGAGTCCGGGGACAGCGAGTGGCCGGTCGGCGCTGGGGACCGCGATGCGGTCCCGCGTGCTCACCCCGAGGCTGTGCGCCACCCAGCCGGCGTCGTCCACCACCAGCGCGGGGCCGCCGGCGGCGGCCACGACAGGCTCGGCCGCCTGGCGCAGGCGCTCCAGCGACGCGGCATGGTGCCGGTGCAGCAACGACTCCGCCAGCAACACCGCGGTCTCGACCAGCGCGCCGATCGCGGGGTGCAGCGTGAGGGCCGGTCCGCTGATGTCCACGATGCCGAGCAGCTCACCGGTGCGTGGGTCGTGGATCGGGAAAGCCGTGCAATACCAGGGGTGTTGGGCCTGCTCGAAGTGTTCGCCGGAGAAGAGCTGCACCGGCGACGCCTCGGCGAGCGCGGTGCCGATCGCGTTGGTGCCGACCGCCTCCTCGGTCCAGCGCGCACCGTCGCAGAAGCCCAGCTCGTCCGCGCGCCGCCGCACCGCAGGGGCACCCTTGCGCCAGAGGATCACGCCGTCGCCGTCGGTCACGACCATCAGGAAGTGCGAGGCGTCGGCGACCGAGGAGACCACTCTCTCCAGGTCGTCGATCACCAGCCGCAGCGGCGACTCCCGCCGGCGACGTTCGAGCGCCTCGATCGGCAGCGGGTCACGCGCACCCGGCCGATCCGGCACCAGGCCGAGCTGCATCACGCGCTGCCAGGACCGCTCGACCAGCGGCCGCGGCTGCATCGCCGGCCGGCTGCCGCCGATCAGCGCATCGTGCATCCGCACCAGCTCGTGCGCGTAACGCGTCAGGTCGGTGCCGGCGCTGATGGCGCTGTAGTCGGTCACAAGGTCTCCTGGTCGCCGCCGCATCGCGCGGTGCGCGGCTGCAACGTGGTGCAACGCTTCCGGCAAGCCTAACCGGCGCGGTGTGCTGTGGATCACATTCCCCGACTCGGAAGGCTGCGTCATGACACAGACCCTCGAACCCGACACCGGTGCCGCGACCACCGAGCACACGACCGACCCGACCGACACGGGCGACGCCCAGAGCCGCGCAGAGGGCTGGCTCGCCGACTTCAACGCCGCGCTCGACGCCCGCGACGCCGAGGCGGTGACTGGTCTCTTCGGCACCCAGAGCTTCTGGCGGGATCTGGTCGCGCTCACCTGGAACATCACCACCGCCGAGGGCCGCGACGGCATTCACGACCTGCTGGCCGCGACCCTGGACCAGGCCGCCCCGCAGACCTTCGAGTTCACCGAGCCGGTCACCGAGGCGGACGGCGTGATCGAGGGTTGGCTCGCCTTCGAGACCGGAGTCGGCCGCGGCAAGGGCCACCTGCGACTCAAGGCCGACGACGACGGGCAACTGCGCGGCTGGACCCTGCTCACCACCCTGCGCGAGCTCAAGGGCCACGAGGAGGGCCTCGGCGAGCGCCGTCCGCAGGGTGTCGAGCACCGGCTGGCGCCGGGCCGCAAGTCGTGGCTGGAGCGCAAGCAGGAGGAGGAAGCCACACTCGGCCGCGAGCAGCAGCCCTACGTCGTGGTGATCGGCGGCGGCCAGGGCGGCATCGCGCTCGGCGCACGGCTGCGTCAGCTCGGCGTGCCGCACGTGGTCCTCGACAAGCACGACCGGCCCGGGGACCAGTGGCGCGGCCGCTACAAGAGCCTGTGCCTGCACGACCCGGTCTGGTACGACCACCTGCCTTACCTCCAATTCCCAGCGAACTGGCCGGTTTTCGCGCCCAAGGACAAGATCGGCGACTGGCTGGAGATGTACACGCGGGTGATGGAGGTGCCCTACTGGTCGAAGTCGACCGTGCGCACGGCGTCGTATGACGAGGACTCGCAGACCTGGCGTGTGGTGGTCGATCGCGACGGCGAGGAGATCGTGCTCGAGCCGAAGCACCTCGTCTTTGCGACCGGCATGTCGGGCAAGCCCAACCTGCCGAATTTCCCTGGCATGGATGTCTTCTCGGGCGAGCAACAGCATTCGTCGCAGCATCCCGGCCCGGAGGCCTACGAGGGCAAGAAGGTCGTGGTGATCGGCTCGAACAACTCGGCCCATGACATCTGCGGCGCACTGTGGGAGCACGGAGCAGACGTGACGATGGTGCAGCGTTCGTCGACGCACATCGTGAAGTCGGCGACGCTGATGGACATCGGCCTCGGCGACCTCTACTCCGAGCGTGCGGTCGCCAACGGCGTGACCACCGAGAAGGCGGACATGATCTTCGCCTCGCTCCCCTACCGGATCATGCACGAATTCCAGATCCCGCTCTACGAGCGCATGAAGGAGCGCGACAAGGACTTCTACGACCGGCTGGAAGCCGTTGGTTTCCAGCACGATTGGGGCGACGACGGCAGCGGCCTCTTCATGAAGTACCTACGGCGTGGCTCGGGCTACTACATCGACGTGGGTGCCGCCGACCTGGTGTGCGACGGCAAGGTGAAGCTGGCCCACGGGCAGGTCGACCACCTGACCGAGACCTCCGTCATCCTCGACGACGGGACGGAGCTGCCGGCCGACCTGGTGGTCTACGCGACCGGCTACGGCTCGATGAACGGCTGGGTCGCCGACATCATCGACCAGGCCACCGCGGACAAGGTCGGCAAGGTGTGGGGCCTCGGCTCCGACACGACCAAGGACCCCGGTCCGTGGGAGGGCGAGCAGCGCAACATGTGGAAGCCCACGCAGCAGGAGGCGCTGTGGTTCCACGGCGGCAACCTGCACCAGTCACGGCACTACTCGCTCTACCTCGCCCTGCAGCTGAAGGCGCGCTACGAGGGCATCCCGACGCCGGTCTACCGGCTGCAGGAGGTGCACCACACCGGCTGATCCGGCGTATGACGGCAGGCGCTCCCGGCGGTGCGGATCGCGTGGAATGGCACGCGATCCGCATCGCGCGGAACGGTTTTCACGCCCCGGCGCGCGCCCCGACGGCCCGGTGGATCTCGGCGAGATGGCGCGGGCCGTCGCCCTTCTGCAGGTTCTCGATGCGCACCTGCCCGCCCATCGCGAGCATCGGGTCGAAGTAGTAGATCTCGTTCTCGCCGAGGTCGCCCTTGGCGTCGCGCGACGCGTTGTGCAGCGCGTGCAGGTCGGCCGGGTGGGAGTTGTTGCCGGTCAGGTGTGAGTTGAAGAAGTCGACGATGTCGTCGGAGACCACCTGGTTGTTCTGGAAGTGCGGGTCGAGGCACTGGATGCGGTCCCGGCCGCCCGGCCGGTCGTAGTGGTAGACGTGACCGAAGCTCGTCACCGCGATGGGGAAGCTGCCCACCTCGTTGCCGAACCACGTCTGCAACGTCGACATCCACTCGCCGGGGTCGACCAGCGCGATCCGCTGATTGCCGTACCAGCCGAGGCCGTGGGTGCGCCACAACTCGACGAGCGCGTCGGGGACGTGGCCCTCGCCATACGTGAGGAAGGGGTCGGTCGGCACCCGGGTGCCGGCATCGGGCGGGAAGGCGTCGACGAACTGCTGCAGCGCGATCCTGTCGGGCATCGGTGCTCTCTCCTCGGTTGTATGGCGCTTCGCCCCCGACCGTAGCGCGCGCACGCTGAATCCCGTGGATCATGGGTCCATGACCACACCCCGTCAGCCCCGCCCGCCGCTGCCGCCGTTCACCCGCGAGACCGCCCTGGCGAAAGTGCAGGCAGCCGAAGACGCCTGGAACACCAGGGATCCCGAGCGTGTCGCGGGCGCCTACACGGTGGACACGGAGTGGCGCAATCGGGACGAGCACGTCCGCGGCCGGGACGAGGTGGTGGCCTTCCTCACCCGCAAGTGGGAGCGCGAGCTGGACTACCGGCTGCGCAAGAACCTCTGGGCCTTCGGCGACGACCGCATCGCGGTGCGCTTCCAATATGAGTGGCACGACGCCGCCGGGCAGTGGTGGCGCTCCTACGGCAACGAGCTCTGGGAGTTCGACGCCGACGGCTACATGCGCCGGCGCGAGGCGTCGATCAACGACGTGGCGATCGCGGAGTCCGACCTGCGGGTGACGCCCGGCGAGGGTGAGCTGCCGGCCTGGTGAGCCGATGAGTCCGGTCAGCGTGGGCCGGACCAGCCGGGGGCGCGGGCGGCGGCCGCGAGGTGGGCCGCCAGGGACTCGTGGTCGGTCGCGGCGAGGCCGCAGGTCACCCGCAGGTGCGGCTGCGGATCAGCGGTCGCGCTGAACGGGCGGCCAGCGGCAGCGCCGATTCCCCGGCTCGCCAGCAGCACCAGCGCCGCCGGCTCGTCGGCGACCGGCAGCCAGAGGTTGAGGCCTTCGCCGTCAGGCAGATCGATGCCTTCCGTGCGCAGGCGATCGACCAAAGTCCTTCTGCGGCGAGCATATTCAGCGCGCGCGTCGGAGACAGCCTGCACGGCGTCGCGGTCGCGGAGCAGCTCGAGCAGCACCTGCTGCAACAACCGGGAGGTCCAGCCCTGGCCCAGCAGCCGACGTTCGACGATCGGGTCGATCAGCGATGCCGGGCCGCCGACCGCGGCCAGCCGCAGGTCCGGACCGTGCGACTTGGAGAAGCTGCGCACGTGCACGGTGCGGTCGGGCAGCCGCTCGGCCAGGCTGATCGGCGGCCGGTCCGACAAGTCGCCCGCCGAGTCGTCCTCGATCACCAGGCAGTCGTGGTCGGCGAGCGCGCGGCAGAGCTCGCGCACCCGGGCCGGCGTGAGCGTGGCACCGGTCGGGTTGTGCCCGCGCGGCTGGAGAATGACGAGCCGCACCCGCCCGGTCAGCGCGTCGGCGAGAGCGTCCGGGCGCATGCCGTGCCGGTCGAGCGCGACGGGCACGGCGACGGCGCCGGCAGCGTCCAGCCGGTCGAGGATCTGCGGGAAGGTCGGGTCCTCGACGACCACCCGGTCACCGGGCCGGACGAACTGCCCGATCACCTGGTCCAGCCCGTCCATCGCGCCGTCCACCACCGTGATGCGCTCGGGATCGCCCGGCCAGGTCGCCCGGAGTTGGGCCTCCAGCTCCGGCAGGACGGGCGCTTCGAGGTAGCTGCTCGCGCCGGAACCGGTCTGCACGCTGCGGAGCGCCGGACGCAGGTCGGGCAGCAGCGCCGGGTCCGGCACTCCGGTCGCCAGGTCGAGTGCGAACTCCGGCCGGGTCTCGATCGCCCGCCGGTAGCGGGCCGGACCGGGATGCTCGAGCGCCGCGACGCGGGTGCCGCGGCGGCCGTCGGTGCGGATCGCGCCGGCCCGGGAGAGCAGTGACCAGGCGGCGCTCACCGTCGTCGGCGACACCTGCAGCCGCCGCGCGACCTGCCGCACCGGCGGCAGCAGCTCCCCGGGGGTCAGCTCCCCCGAGCGGAGCGCCGCGGTCACCGCGTCGGCGATGCCCCGCGCACTCGGCTCGGCGAGGTGCGCACGCATCGTCTCGACGGCATCGCCCGAGGGCTTCTCGGGCTCAGAGGTCTTCGACGACTTCGACGGCACTGGCATGTTTGTGACAGTACATTGTTTCTATTGTCACGGCATACGACCACACGTAACGTGGCCGTATGACGACGGGCATTCATCACTGGATCAACGGTGCCGAGCAGGCCGGCACCTCGGGCAGCACCGGACCGGTCTTCAATCCGGCGACCGGTGAGCAGACCGGCGCGGTCGACCTGGCCGACGCGCGCGAGGTCGACGCCGCGGTGCAGTCGGCCAAGGAGGCGGCCACGACCTGGTCGCGCAGCTCGCTGTCGCAGCGCGCGGGCATCCTCTTCGCCTTCCGTCACCTGGTCCACGAGCACGCCGACGAGCTGGCCGCGATCCTCACCGCCGAGCACGGCAAGGTGCTCGCCGACGCCAGGGGCGAGATCGCCCGTGGGCTGGAGAACGTCGAATTCGCCACCGCCATACCGCAATTGCTCAAGGGCGACTACTCCTCGCAGGTCTCCACCGGCGTCGACGTCTACTCGATCCGGCAGCCGCTCGGCGTCGTCGCCGGCATCACCCCGTTCAACTTCCCGGGGATGGTGCCGCTGTGGATGTGCGTCAACGCCATCGCCTGCGGCAACACGTTCGTGCTCAAGCCGAGCGAGAAGGACCCGTCGGCGTCGCTGCTGCTGGCGCGGCTGTGGAAGGAGGCCGGACTGCCCGACGGCGTCTTCAACGTCGTGCACGGCGACAAGACCGCCGTCGACGCACTGCTCGACCACCCCGACGTCGCGGCGATCAGCTTCGTCGGCTCCACCCCGATCGCGCGCTACATCTACGAGAGGGGCACCCAGGCCGGCAAACGCGTGCAGGCGCTCGGCGGCGCCAAGAACCACATGGTGGTGCTGCCTGACGCCGACCTCGACCTCGCCGCGGACGCTGCGGTGTCGGCCGCCTACGGCGCGGCCGGCGAACGCTGTATGGCGATCTCGGTCTGCGTCACGGTCGGCGACGTCGCCGACGACCTGGTGCCGGCGATCGCAAAGCGACTGCCGTCGTTGCGGATCGGCAACGGTGCCGAAGCGGGGGTCGAGATGGGCCCGCTGATCACCGCCGAGCACCGGGACAAGGTGGCCGGTTACATCGCGGCCGGCGAGGAGGCCGGCGCCACCGTCGTCGCCGACGGGCGCGCGGCCGACGTGCCCGGCGACGGCTTCTTCCTCGGCACCACGCTGCTCGACAACGTCACCCCGCAGATGAGCGTCTACACCGACGAGATCTTCGGGCCGGTGCTGTCGGTGGTGCGCTGCGAGACCTTCGAGGAAGCGCTCGAGCTGATCAACGCAAACGAATTCGCAAACGGCACAGCCATTTTCACCCGCGACGGCGGAGCAGCGCGGGAGTTTCAGAACGACGTCGAGGTCGGCATGATCGGCATCAACGTGCCGATCCCGGTGCCGGTCGCCTACTACTCCTTCGGCGGGTGGAAGGCGTCGCTCTTCGGCGACACCCACATGTACGGACCCGAAGGCATCAACTTCTACACCCGCGGCAAGGTCGTCACCAGCCGCTGGCCCGACCCTGCGACGTCGCAGGTCGACCTCGGCTTCCCGACGACCCGCTGAGCCACCCCGTGACGAGAAGGAATCTCCAGTGAGCACACACGATCTCGGCCTCTCCGGCGACGAGGTGAAGGCGCTCGACCGAGCGCACGTCTTCCACTCCTGGTCGGCACAGGCGACCCTGGACCCGATGGCGATCGAGCGCGGTGAGGGCTCCTACGTCTGGGACTACGACGGCAACCGCTACCTCGACTTCGGGTCGCAGCTGGTCAATGTCAACATCGGCCACCAGCACCCGAAACTCGTTGCCGCCATACAGGATCAGGCTGCGCGGATGTGCACGATCGCGCCCGCGGTCGCCAACGACGTGCGCAGCGAAGCGGCCCGGCGCATCAGCGACGTCGCACCCGAGAAGCTCACCAAGGTGTTCTTCACCAATGGCGGCGCGGAGGCCAACGAGTATGCGATCCGGCTGGCCAAGGGACACACCGGCCGGCCCAAGATCCTCACCACCTATCGCAGCTACCACGGCGCGACGACCGGCGCGATCGGGCTGACCGGCGAACCGCGGCGGTGGGCCAACGAGCCGGTCACCCACGGCACCGTGCACTTCTGGGGGCCATATCCCTACCGCAGCCAGTTCCACTCCGACTCGCCGGAGCAGGAGACCGAGCGCGCGCTGCAGCACCTGCGCGACGTGGTGATGGTCGAGGGGCCGCAGACGATCGCGGCGATCATGCTGGAGACCGTCGTCGGCACCAACGGCGTCCTCGTGCCGCCGCCGGGCTACCTCGCCGGGGTCCGCGAGATCTGCGACGAGCACGGCATCGTGATGATCGCCGACGAGGTGATGAGCGGATTCGGCCGGTGCGGGCAGTGGTTCGCGATCGACGCGTGGGACGTCGCGCCCGACCTCATCAGCTTCGCCAAGGGCGTCAACTCCGGATATGTGCCGCTCGGCGGGGTCGTCATCCACGAGGACATCGCCGCGTCATACGACGAGAAGCCGTTCCCGGGCGGCCTGACCTACTCCGGGCACCCGCTCGCCTGCGCGTCGGCGGTCGCCTCGATGCGGATCTTCGAGGAGGAGGAGATCCTCGGCCACGTCCGCCGTATGGCGCAGGACGTCTACGAGCCGCGGCTGCGGGAGCTGGCCGACCGCCACCCGTCGGTCGGGGACGTCCGCGGGATCGGCGCGTTCTGGGCGCTGGAGTTGGTGCGCGACCGGGACACCCGCGAGCCGCTGGTGCCGTTCAACGCGACCGGCGCCGACGCCGCTCCGATGGCGCAGTTCGCCGCCGCCTGCAAGCAGCGCGGCCTGCTGCCGTTCACCCACTTCAACCGCACCCACGTCGTGCCGCCCTGCACGACCACGCGGGACGAGGCGCTCGAGGGCATCGCGATCCTCGACGAGGCGCTCAAGGTCGCCGACGAGCACTACACGGGCTGACCGCTCGCCGAGGTAGCAGTCGTTGTCGCCATAGCGCGCGAATAACGACAACGAGTACTACCTCGCGGGCGGGGCAGGTCCGATCGGGACCGGAGGCAACCAGCGCGTTGAACGCGGTGACGTGGGCGTCGAGCGCGGCGCTCGCCATACGGTCGGCCATGCGGCCAAGCCTGCCGCACCAACCGATTCGATTCGGGCCGCCCCCGGATGGGATCATGTGTCGCATGAGTGACTCCGCCCACCCGCGCACCGCCCAGGTCCCCGACAAGCCCACCGTCGACGGCTTGGAGGACAAGTGGGCTGCCGTATGGCGGGAGCAGGGCACCTACAGCTTCGACCGGGACCGTGCGCTCGAGCTGCCGCGCGATCAGGTCTTCTCGATCGACACTCCCCCGCCGACCGCGAGCGGCAGCCTGCACGTGGGGCACGTCTTCGCCTACACCCACACCGACTGCATGGGCCGCTACCAGCGGATGCGCGGCAAGGAGGTGTTCTTCCCGATCGGCTGGGACGACAACGGCCTGCCGACCGAGCGTCGCGTGCAGAACTACTACGGCGTGCGCGGCGACCACGGCGCGGCCTACGACCCCGACTTCACCCCGCCGTTGCAGGGTGCGGAGGGCAAGTCGGTGAAGGCGGCCGACCAGGTGCCGGTCAGCCGCGCCAACTTCATCGCGCTGTGCGAGGAGCTCACCGAGAAGGACGAGGTGGCCTTCGAGTCGCTCTTCGAGCGGCTCGGCGTCTCCTGCGACTGGGCGCAGACCTACCGCACGATCGACGACCGCTCCCGCGCGGTCGCGCAGGAGGCGTTCCTGCACAACGTCGAGCGCGGCGAGGCCTACCAGGCCGAGGCGCCGGGGCTGTGGGACGTGACCTTCCAATCCGCAGTCGCACAAGCCGAATTGGAGGCTCGCGACTACCCGGGCGCCTTTCACCGGGTGGCGTTCCACCACGGTGACGAGCCGATCTACATCGAGACCACCCGCCCCGAGCTCATCCCTGCCTGCGTGGCGCTGATCGCTCATCCGGACGACGAGCGCTACCAGCCGCTCTTCGGATCCACCGTCACCTCACCGCTTTTCGGCGTCGAGGTGCCCGTGCTGGCACACCCCGCAGCCGAGCCCGACAAGGGCGCCGGCATCGCGATGTGCTGCACCTTCGGTGACCTCACCGACGTCATGTGGTGGCGCGAGCTGCAGCTGCCGACCCGCTCGATCATCACCCGCGTCGGCCGCCTGCAGGCCGAGACCCCCGACTGGATCGCCGGCGGTCCCGGCGCCGGTCTGTATGCCGAGAGTCTCGCGGGCAAGACTGTGCACTCGGCCCGCACCGCCGTGGTGGACGCGCTGCGCGAGTCCGGCGACCTCGACGGCGAGCCCAAGCCGACCCAGCGCAAGGCCAACTTCTTCGAGAAGGGCGACAAGCCGCTGGAGATCGTCACCAGCCGCCAGTGGTACATCACCAACGGCGGCCGCAACGCCGACCTGCGCACGGAGCTCGTTGCCCGCGGCGAGCAGGTCGACTTCCACCCAGGGTTCATGCGCAGCCGCTACACCAACTGGGTCGACGGCCTCAACGGCGACTGGCTGATCAGCCGCCAGCGTTTCTTCGGGGTGCCGTTCCCGGTCTGGTATCCGCTCGACGCCGACGGGGAGGCCGACCACGAGCACCCGATCCTCGCCGCTCCCGAGTCACTTCCGGTCGACCCGGCGACCGACGTGCCGCCCGGCTACATCGCCGAACAGCGTGACGTGCCAGGCGGATTCACCGCCGACCCGGACATCATGGACACTTGGGCGACGTCGTCGCTGAGCCCGCAGATCGCCACCGGCTGGCCAGTCGCGAGCAACGCCGGCGGCCGCAACGACGCCGAGCTCTTCGCCAAGCTCTTCCCCATGGACGTGCGCAGCCAGGGCCACGACATCATCCGCACCTGGCTCTTCTCGACGGTCGTGCGCGCCCACTTCGAGAACGACACCGTGCCGTGGAAGAACGCCTCGATCAACGGCTGGATCCTCGACCCGGACCGCAAGAAGATGTCCAAGTCGAAGGGCAACGCGGTCACCCCGGAGGACGTGCTGAAGAAGCACAGCGCCGATGCCGTCCGCTACTGGGCGGCGTCCGGCCGGCTGGGCGCCGATGCGGCGTACGACGAGAGCCAGATGAAGGTCGGCCGACGCCTCGCGATGAAGCTGCTGAACGCGAGCAAGTTCGCGCTCGGCATGGGTGAGGTCGACGGGGACCTGGAGGCCGCCGTCACCGAGCCGCTCGACCTGGCGATGCTGGCCGGCCTGCGCACGGTGGTCGAGCAGGCGACCAAGCACTTCGAGGCGTGGGACTACACCCGCAGCCTGGAGCTGACCGAGGCGTTCTTCTGGACCTTCTGCGACGACTACATCGAGCTGGTCAAGGACCGCGCGTATGGCGGTCAGGGTGAGGCCGCGGCCGCCAGCGCCCGCGCCGCGTTGCGCATCGCGCTGAACGTCCAATTGCGTTTGTTCGCACCGTTCCTGCCCTACTCGACCGAGGAAGTGTGGTCGTGGTGGCAGGAGGGTTCGGTGCATCGCAGCAGCTGGCCGACGGTCGAGGAGACCGGCCCGGACAGCGGCGAGCCGGCCGCGCTGCACGCGGTGGGCGAGGCGCTCGCCGGCCTGCGCAAGGCCAAGTCGGACGCCAAGCTCGGCATGCGCGCCGAGGTCACCGCCGCCACCCTCGCGGCACCGGCCGACCTGCAGGAGCTGGTGCGCCGGTCCGAGCGCGACCTGCGCGCCGCGGGCAAGGTCACCGGCGATCTCGGGTATGACGACGCCGAGCGTCTCGAGGTGCGCGACGTCGAGCTGGTGCCGCCGCCGCCCAAGAACTGACGGGCCACCGAGCAACGCCGACCGGTGCTGATCGGTGGTCGATCGGTGCCGATCGACCGCAGGCATACGTTCGATAACGAAAGCGGGCGCCCGGCGACCGCGGGTCGAGCCGGCGATCTAGCCTGGCGGGCGTGACAGGGGCCCGCGGGCGGGGGTGGCTGGTCGCCGCCGCGACGGTCGCCGGCTTGATCGCGCTCACCGTCATCACCACAGCGCACCGGACGCCGGTGCTGCACTCCGCCGACCGCGACCGCATCGGCCGCCTGGGTCTGCTGATGGTGGCGCTGGCGACCCTCGCGGTTGCGGGCGACAGCGACGGACTCAGCGGCGCGCTGCTGCTGATTGCCCTTGTCTGGCAATGGATTTCGAGCCGGCCGCCGACCGACACGTGGTGGTCACTGCTCGCGGCGTGGTTGCTGTTGGTCGCGTTCGCGTCGGTTGCGCTGCTGTCGTCGGCGCCGGACGCGGCGGCCATCCCGCGCAAGCAGCTGCTCACCTGGCTGCGGCGGGTCGGGGTGGTCGCGGCGGCCACCGCACTCGTCGCGGTCGTCGGCCGCACGGCGTCACCGCTCACCGGCCCGCTCCTGCCGTATGCCGCAACACTCGCGCTGCTCGCACTCGCGGCCACGGGGGTGGCCCTCGCCCGTCGCGCCGGCCGATGAGCACCCGTAGGCGTCAGGCGGACTCCTTGCGCGCGGCGCGCTTGCGGGCCGGCTGCGGGTCGCGCCGCACGATGGTCGGGTTGACGTTGTCGAGCACGACCTCGCGGGTCACCACGACCCGGGCGATGTCGTCGTCGCTCGGCACGTCGAACATCACCGGCAGCAGCACTTCCTCCAGGATCGCGCGCAGCCCGCGGGCGCCGGTGCCGCGCAGCATCGCCTGCTCGGCGACGGCCTCGATCGCGTCGGTGGTGAACTCGAGTTCGACGTTGTCGATCTCGAACATCCGCTCGTACTGCTTGATCAGCGCGTTGCGCGGCTCGGTGAGGATCGAGACCAGGCCCTCGCGGTCGAGCGGCTCGACGGTGGTGATGACCGGCAGGCGGCCGATGAACTCCGGGATCAGCCCGAACTTCATCAGGTCCTCCGGCAGCACGTCGGAGAAGCTCGTCATCGGGTCCTTGGCGGTGCGCAGCTCCGAGCCGAAGCCGAGGCCCTGACGGCCGGTGCGGCCCTCGATGATCTTCTCCAGCCCGGCGAACGCCCCACCCACGATGAACAGCACGTTGGTGGTGTCGATCTGGATGAACTCCTGGTGCGGGTGCTTGCGGCCACCCTGCGGCGGCACGCTCGCGGTGGTGCCCTCGAGGATCTTCAGCAGCGCCTGCTGCACGCCCTCACCGGACACGTCGCGGGTGATCGACGGGTTCTCGCTCTTGCGGGCGACCTTGTCGATCTCGTCGATGTAGATGATGCCGGTCTCGGCCTTCTTCACGTCGAAGTCGGCGGCCTGGATCAGCTTCAGCAGGATGTTCTCGACGTCCTCACCGACGTAGCCGGCCTCGGTGAGCGCGGTCGCGTCGGCGATCGCGAACGGCACGTTGAGCATGCGGGCCAGCGTCTGCGCCAGGTAGGTCTTGCCGCAGCCGGTCGGGCCGATCAGCAGGATGTTGGACTTGGCGATCTCGACGGCCGCGGCGTCCTTCTTGCCCGGTGCGGGCTGCTCGGCGGCCTGGATGCGCTTGTAGTGGTTGTAGACGGCCACCGACAGCGCACGCTTGGCGGTCTCCTGACCGATGACGTACTGCTCGAGGAAGTCGAAGATCTCCCGCGGCTTCGGCAGCTGCTCCAGCCCCAGCTCGGAGGTCTCGGCCAGCTCCTCCTCGATGATCTCATTGCAGAGGTCGATGCACTCGTCGCAGATGTAGACGCCGGGGCCTGCGATGAGCTTCTTGACCTGCTTCTGACTCTTCCCACAGAAGGAGCACTTCAGCAGGTCTCCGCCTTCTCCGATGCGTGCCACGTGCCCTCCATGTCCTACGACTTCACTGCGCTGGCCTGATCGACGCTACCTCGCCGGCACCGTACGGGCCCCCATTGAATCGCGGTGTCGGCCGCGAAGTCACGCCTGTCCGCTGACAGCGCAACCCGGCGTCCACACGGCGTCCTGATCGCCGGCGACACACACGTGCGGGCCGGTATGGCGGGGGGTTTCCCGTCATACCGGCCCGGACGTGGGATCGCATGCGTGCCCTACTGGGCGGACGCCTTACGGCTGGTCAGCACCTGGTCGATCAGTCCGTACTCCTTGGCCTCCTCGGCGGTGAGGATCTTGTCGCGCTCGATGTCCTTCTTCACCTCGTCGGCGCTGCGTCCGGTGTGCTTGGCCATCGTCTGCTCCAGCCACTCACGCATCCGGAAGATCTCGTTGGCGGTGATCTCCAGGTCGGAGGCGGTGCCGCCGGTGCCCTCCATCGCGGGCTGGTGGATCAGGATCCGCGCGTTGGGCAGCGCGAACCGCTTGCCCGGCGCGCCCGCGCCCAGCAGGACCGCGGCGGCCGACGCGGCCTGGCCGACCACGAAGGTCTGCACGTCCGGCTGGATGTACTGCATCGTGTCGTAGATCGCGGTCAGCGCGGTGAACGAGCCGCCCGGGGAGTTGATGTACATCAGGATGTCCCGGTCGGGGTCCTGGCTCTCCAGCACGATCAGCTGGGCGATGACGTCGTCGGCGGACGCGTCGTCGACCTGCACCCCGAGGAAGATGATGCGGTCCTCGAAGAGCTTGTTGTAGGGGTCGGACCGCTTCATGCCGTAGGAGGTGCGCTCCTCGAACTGCGGCAGGATGTAGCGACTGCTCGGTTGCGGGGCGCGCAGCCCGGCATACGGCGAATTCATCTGTGCTCCAAAGTTTTCGGTCATCGGTTGGTCCCACCGGGTGCGTCGGTCGACCGCTCGAAGACGTGGTCGACGAAGCCGTAGTCCTTGGCCTCCTGCGCGGAGAACCAGCGGTCGCGGTCGGAGTCCTGCTCGATCTGCTCGACACTCTGACCGGTGTGCTCGGCGATCAGCTCGGCCATCTGCTTCTTGATGAAGACCAGCTGCTCGGCCTGGATCTTGATGTCCGAGGCGGTGCCGCCGATGCCGCCGGACGGCTGGTGCATCATGACGCGGGCGTGCGGGGTGGCGTAACGCTTGCCGGGCGTGCCGGCCGACAGCAGGAACTGGCCCATGCTGGCCGCCATACCCATCGCGACCGTCGCGACGTCGTTGGGGATCCAGTTCATCGTGTCGAAGATCGCCATGCCGGCCGAGATCGACCCGCCGGGGCTGTTGATGTAGAGCCAGATGTCCTTCTCGGGGTCCTCGGCGGCAAGCAGCAACAGCTGCGCGCAGATCGCGTTGGCGTTGTCGTCGCGCACGTCGGAGCCCAGGAAGATGATTCGTTCCTTGAGCAGGCGGTTGTAGATCTGGTCGTCCAGGCCGGCCTGCGGTTCGGTGGCCATGGACACCTCCGATGTGTTGCTCACACGCGTCTCCATCGTTGTTGGTGGTGCTGGCAGCTTCCTGCTGCGTGGCTTCACTGGACCCTAACGCCACGAACTGACGTCTTCGTCCCCGGCTTCGGCGATGTTCGCCACGGGCGGAAAAGGCGACGGAAAGGCCCGGACGACCGCATGGTCGTCCGGGCCCCTGTCAGCCGGGTGCCGCGTCATACGACACGGGTGGATCAGGCCTTCGCGTCGGCCTTGTCCTCGTCCGTCGTGGTGTCGTCGGCCTCAGCGTCGTCCGCCTCGACAGAGCTATCGGGGCCGTCGGCGTCCTCAGCAGCCTCGGCAGGCTCGTCTTCGTCGTCGAGTTCGCTCAGGTCGACCTCGTTGCCGTCGGTGTCGACGACCTTGATCTCGTCCAGGATCGAGGCGAGCGCCTTGCGGCGGGCGACCTCACCCATGATCGCCGGCACCTGGCCCTGCTGGTCCAGCGCCTGCGCGAACTGGTTGGGGTCCATGCCATACTGCTGCGCCGACATGATGAGGTACTCGATCAGCTCCTCCTGGGAGACCTGCACCTCGTCACGCTCGACCAGCTTGTCGAGGATGAGCTGGGTCTTCAGCGCCTTGCGGGTCTGCTCGTCGACCTCCGCGCGGTGCTCGTCGTCGTCCAGGCGGTTCTCCTGCTCCAGGTGCTGGTTGACCTCGGCCTCGATCACCTTGTCGGGCAACGGGATGTCCAAGGTCTCCAGCAGCTGGTCCAGCGCCTTGTCGCGCGCCTGCACACCCTGCTCGAAGCGCTTGCCACGCTCGGCCTGCTGCGCCACGTCGGCCTTCAGCTCCTCGAACGTGTCGTGCGGGGAGGCCATCTGGGCGAACTCGTCGTCCAGCTCCGGCAGCTGACGCTCCTTGACCGACTGCACGGTCACGGTCACGTCGGCGTCCTCGCCCTCGTGCTCACCGCCGGCGAGCGGCGCCTTGAAGGTCTTGGTGTCACCGGCCGACATGCCGGTGATCGCCTCGTCCATGCCCTCGAGCATGTTGCCGGCGCCCACGACATACGAGATGCCGGTGACGTCGTCGATGTCCTCGTCGCCGATAGTCGCCTTCAGGTCGATGGTGACCGAGTCACCCTCGGCGGCCGGGCGCTCGACACCGGCCAGGGTGCCGAAGCGCTCACGCAGCGACTCGAGCTCCTTCTCGGTGTCCTCGTCGGTGACCTTCAACGGGTCGACCTCGACGGTGATGTCCTTGAAGTCGGGCAGGTCGAACTCCGGCACGGTGTCGACCTCGACGTCGAACTTCAGCGGCTGCGACTCGTCGGCCGGGACGTCGGTGACCTCCAGCTCCGGCTGACCCATCGGGTGCACGTCGTTCTCGGCCAGTGCCTGACCGTAGAAGGTCGGCAGCGCGTCGTTGACCGCCTCCTGCAGCACCGCGCCGCGCCCGACCCGCTGGTCGATGATGCGCGCCGGCACCTTGCCCTTGCGGAAACCCGGCACCTGGATCTGCGCACCGATCGTCTTGTACGCCTCGTCGACGCTCGGCTTCAGCTCCTCGTAGGGGACCTCGACGGTCAGCTTGACCCGGGTCGGACCCAACTTCTCGACGGCACTCTTCACTGCAAGGACTCCAAATGGGTGGTGGTGTGGTCCGAGGGATCAGCGGACCGAATGGTTCGGTGGTTCGGTAGTGGTTCCGTGCAGGGCAATGACGCGGACGTCCGCAACCGCACTTCCCAGTCATGCTAGCTGTCGGGGTAGCCGGATTCGAACCGGCGGCCTTCCGCTCCCAAAGCGGACGCGCTACCAAACTGCGCCATACCCCGCCCGACACGTTCCACACGCCCGGCCGGTTTTGGCACGAGGTATGGCGGGCAGTAGGCTAACGCCCCGGTTCGTCACACCGCACATCGCGGTCCCGGCAGACCCCGCGGGCGTAGCTCAATGGTAGAGCCTCAGTCTTCCAAACTGATTACGCGAGTTCGATTCTCGTCGCCCGCTCAAATGAATTCGCCCGCGCTTCGCGCGGGCGAATTCATTTGAGCGACATGTCTTTTGGGCTGCGCTCCTCCTCCGCCCGGGCTCGCTGGCGCTCGCCCGGGCGGCATCGTCGCTCCGCCGTACTGTCACGTTCTCGGCAACTCGTCACGCAAAGTGCGGACTTGTCACGTGCTACATGGACTTGTCACGTGCTACTGCACGTGACAAGTCGGTAGAAGACGTGACAAGTCGCGGTCAACGTGACAAGTCGGGCACGCACGTGACAAGTCGACGCGCCGCGGACGAGTCCGCACTCCGGCCCCGAAGCCACCATCTCCACAGGCGACTCCCAGCCCGCTCCCACGCCACCTACGGGAAGGTAAACACGCATCCGCGGGGGTATCGACCTATCCGGCGATCTGTGCTTGCATGACGGAAGCCCCGCCGGCGACGGGCCGGTGGCAACCGAAGGAGACTCCCACAATGGGTCTGTTCGACAGTGCCAAGGACAAGGCTTCCGAGTTCGCCGGGAACAACCCGGACAAGGTCGGTGACGGCATCGACAAGGCCGGCGACTTCGTCGACGACAAGACCGGCGGTCAGTACGCCGACAAGGTCGACCAGGGTCAGGACTTCGCCAAGGACAAGTTCGGCGGCGGCGCCGAGGGCAACGCCGAAGACCAGCAGCAGCAGTGACGACGACTCACCTCGCGTGAGTTGAAGGGCCCGGGCAACTCGCCCGGGCCCTTACTTCATGCCCGCTACATGCCTTACTTCATGCCCGCGAGCAGCGCATCCACCTGCGCGGCCGTCGGCAGGCTCGGGCTCGCGCCCTCGACGGTGACGGCATACGCACCGGCCGCACTCCCCCGCCGGATCGCCTCGCCCCAGGAGAGCCCGGCGGCGAGGGCGGCGCCGAGCGCACCGGCGAACGCGTCACCCGCCGCGGTGGTGTCCACCGCGTCCGCGGGTATGGCGGGCAGCGTGCGCACCTCGTCCGCCCAGATCCCGACCAGCCCGCGCTCGGCGAGCGTGACGATCGGGTGGTCGACGCCGCGGCCGGCCAGCCAGCGCACCGCCTGCTCCGCGGCATCCGACGAGCCCTCCGGGATGCCGGTCAGCAGCGCCGCCTCCGACTCGTTCGGCGTCACCGCCGTGAGCGACGGCCACAGCTCGTCCGGCAGTTCCATCGCGGGAGCCGGGTCGAGCACGACCGTCAGCCCGAGCTCGGCCCCGACCCGTGCGGCGTGCACCGAGGTCTCGAGCGGCACCTCCAGCTGCAGCAGGAGCACGTCCCCCGCAGCCGCGCCCATCGCGTGCAGCTGACGCTCGGCGTCCGCACCGGTGAGCGCCCCGTTGGCGCCAGCGACGATCACGATGTCGTTCTGCCCCGTTGCCCGGTCGACCCGGATGTGCGCGACGCCGGTCGCGCCGGGTGCGGTGCGGATGCCGTCGACGACGACGCCGGCATCGCGCAGGCCGCCCAGCACCAGGTCGTGGAAGAGGTCGTCACCGACACAGCCGATCAGCGCCGTCGGCGCACCGGCCCGGGCCGCGGCCACTGCCTGGTTGGCGCCCTTGCCGCCGAGCACCAGGCTGAGCCGGTCGCCGTGGATCGTCTCGCCGGGCCGCGGCAGTCGCTGGGAAAAGGTGGTGACATCCGCCGACATACTGCCGACGACGAAGACGCGACCGCTCACTCGCGCCAGATTACGACCACCGCGCGGTCGTCCGCGTCACCGCCGCTGCCGACGTTGCAGATGCGGGTCGCTGCGCCGCGCACCCCGGTCGTCATCTCGCGGTCGGCGTAGCCGAGCATCCGGTCGACCCCCTGCATCAGGTCGACGCCCGGCTGCTCGATCACCCCGTCGGTCACAAAGAGCAGCGCGTCGCCGCGGGCCAGCCGGCCGTGCGCGCGCACGAAGTCGTCGGGGCCCTGCCGCTCGAGCACGCCGAGCAGCATCCCGGAGGCGCCGGTGACCGGCGCGAAGCGGCCGGAGCCGGCGCGGAAGTGCATGGCCGGCGGGTGTCCCGCCGAACCGATCGAGTAGTCGCCGGTCGCGAGGTCCACCGACGCGTGCACCGCGGTCGCGAACCCCTCCGACCAGCCCTGCCGCACCAGGTAGTCGTTGGCGGCGGGCAGGAAGCGGCGCGGCTCCATCGCGCCCAGCAGACCGGCGAACGCGCCGCCGAGCAGCAACGACCGGGTGCCGGCGGTGCAGCCCTTCCCGGACACATCGACCAGCGCGAGCTCGAACCGGTCGGGCGTCGGGCAGTTGCCGACCACGAAGTCACCGGAGAAGGAGTCGCCGTACGCCGGCTGCACGCTCGCCTCGACGTTCCACCCGGTGGGCAGCACCGGCAGGCGGCCCTGGGCCCGCAACCGCTCGCGCAGGTCGAGCAGCATGTCGTTGCCGACGGCCGGGCTCACTCCGGCCCGGGTGTGCCTGCGGTCCACGACCGTCACCAGCGCCATCGTGGCGAGCAGCACCAGACCCATCGAGACCGCGCCGGGCTGCCCGGTCTGCACGACGCTCACGACATACGCGACGCCGAGACAACCGAAGACGAAGGCGGCCTGCCGTCGCGGCAGCAGCATGCCGGCCGCGACGGCGATGGGGATGAACAACGCGTATGACGCAGCCCACGGCCAGGCAAGCGTCACCAGCAGGACCGCGGCGGCCAGCGACACGAGCGCGGGAGCGCACGGCCCGATCCGGGTCGGCTCCGCGGCGCTCGGCCCGTGGGCACGGGTGAGCCGTCGCGGAGCGAGCGACAGATCGATGGCCATGCGGACGATCCTGACGCCCGTCGTGGCCGGACGGATCGTTCTTTACCGAGTTCTTACCGACCACATGCCAAGCCTTGACCCCGCGGCCGTGATTTCCTTGGGAAACTCACCCCTCCGGGGGAAGTGAGCCGTCCTTCTCGTAGGCCGAGACCATGTCCAGGCGGCGCTGGTGGCGCTCCTCGCCGGAGAACGGCGTCTCCAGGAAGACCCGCACCATCTCCTTGGCCTCGTCGATCGAGTTGAAGCGACCGCCGATCGAGATGATCTGCGCGTCGTTGTGCTGCCGGGCCAGCTGCGCGAGCTCGGTGTTGTAGCAGAGCGCGGCGCGGATGCCGGGCACCTTGTTGGCCGCGATCTGCTCGCCGTTGCCCGAGCCGCCGAGCACGATGCCGAGCGACCCCGGGTCCTTGGCGACCCCCTGCGCCGCCCGCAGCACGAAGACGGGGTAGTCGTCGACGGCGTCATACTCCGTCGCGCCGTGGTCGATCACCTCGTGGCCCTGCGTCGGCAGCCACTCCACCAGGGCGCGGGACATGTCGTAGGCGGCGTGGTCGCCGCCGATGTGCACTCGCATCGCGAGGTCTCCTCAGCTGAAGTCGGGGTCTTCGTCGCGGGTGCGCTTGAGCTCGTAGAAGCCCGGCGTGCTCGCGACCAGCACGCAACCGTCCCAGAGCTTCCCGGCGGCCTCACCCTTGGGGGCCGGGGTCACGACCGGGCCGAAGAACGCGGTGTCCTCCAGCGCGATGATCGGCGTGCCCACGTCCTGCCCGACCAGACTGATGCCGCGCTCGTGCGAGGCGCGCAGCGCCTTGTCGATGTCGTCGCCCGGCACGTTGTCGGCCGCCTCGATCAGCTCCGGCGGGAGGCCGACCTCGGCGAGCGCTTCGACCAGCACGGCGCGCATGTCGGCCTCGTCCTTGCCGCGGCCGCCCGGGTGCACGCGCGTGCCGATCGCGTCGTACAGCTTCTTCTTCATCTCGTCGCCGTGCTCGCGGGCGGCGGCGATGACCACGCGCACCGGCGCCCAGCCGCGGCTGAGCAATTCCTTGTACTGGTCGGGCAGTTCGTCACGGTCCTCGTTGAGGACCGACAGGCTCATCACCGACCAGGTGACGTCGATGGGTCGCACCTTCTCGACCTCCATCAGCCACCGCGAGGTCATCCAGGCCCACGGGCAGATGGGGTCGAAGAACATCTCGACCTGGGTTCGCTGCTGATTCGTCTCAGTGCTCACGAGTCCTCATCCTGCCACCAGCGCGGCGGGCCGGGAACACCAGCGTGCGAGGATGACCGACGCCACATTTCCGTCCCGCAGAACCCGATGGAGCCGCTCCGTGCCCGATTTCAACCTCACCCGCGAGGAGGCGCAGCGTCGCGCCGCCACCCTCACTCTCGACTCGTATGACGTGAGCCTCGACCTGTGCACCGGTCCGGAGACGTTCGCGACCACGTCGACGGTCCGCTTCACCGCAGCACCGGATGCGGGTGGGACGTTCATCGACTTCATCGGCCCGTCGGTCGAGTCGATCACCCTCAACGGCGAATCTCTCGATCCGGCAACGCATTTCGACGGAGCGCGCATCACTCTGCCTCAGCTCGCCGAGCACAACGAGCTGACCGTGGCGGCGACCGGCAGCTACATGCACACCGGCGAGGGGCTGCACCGCTTCGTCGACCCGGCCGACGGCGAGGTCTACCTCTATTCGCAGTTCGAGGTCGCTGACTGCCGCCGCGTGTTCGCCGTCTTCGACCAGCCGGACCTCAAGGCGACGTTCGCCTTCACGGTGACCGCCCCCGAGCGCTGGCAGGTGCTCTCCAACCAGCCGACTCCCGAGCCGGAGCCCGGGGACGCCACCTACACCGCGCCGGACGGCAGCAGCGAACCGGCCGCGACCTGGCGCTTCGCGCCGACGCCGCGGCTCGCCTGCTACGTGACCGCGATCGTCGCCGGCCCCTACGCGGTCGTGCGGGACGATGTGGAGACGGCCCGTGGTGTCGTGCCGCTCGGTGTGTTCTGCCGCCAGTCGGTGGCCGAGCACATCGACGCGGACAACATCTTCGACACCACCAAGCGCGGATTCCACTTCTACGAAAAGGAATTCGGCGAGCCCTACCCCTTCGAGAAGTACGACCAGATCTTCGTCCCGGAGTTCAACGCCGGCGCGATGGAGAACGCCGGGTGCGTGACCATCACCGAGACCTACGTCTTCCGGACCCAGGTGTCGGAGGCGCTGATCGAGCGGCGCGCGCTGACCGTGCTGCACGAGCTGGCGCACATGTGGTTCGGCGACCTGGTCACCATGCGCTGGTGGGACGACCTGTGGCTCAACGAGTCGTTCGCCGAGTGGGCCTCGACCTACTGCCAGGCGGAGGCGACCCAGTGGGACACCGCCTGGACGACCTTCAGCGCGGTCGAGAAGACCTGGGCCTACCGGCAGGACTCGCTGTCCTCCACCCACCCGGTCTACGCCAACATGCGGCACCTGGACGACGTCGAGGCCAACTTCGACGGCATCACCTACGCCAAGGGCGCATCGGTGCTGCGGCAGCTGGTCGCCTACGTCGGCGTGGAGCCTTTCGTCGCCGGATTGCGTTCCTACTTCGAGAAGTTCAAATGGGGCAACACGACCTTCGACGACCTGCTGGGCGAGCTGGAGGCGACGTCTGGTCGCGACCTGTCCAGCTGGCGCGACCTGTGGCTGCGGACCGCCGGCAGCAACGTGCTGCGCCCCGCCGTCACGGTGAGCGACGACGGCACGCTCACCGCGCTGCGCATCGAGCAGACCGTGACGTCCGAGCACCCGACCCTTCGCCCGCACCGTCTCGCGGTGGGTCTGTATGAAATGCAAGGCGATTCGCTGGCCGCCGTCGACAGCATCGAGGTGGACGTCGATGGCGAGTCCACCGACGTGCCGGGCGTCGCCGGCCGTCAGGTGCCCGACCTCCTGCTGGTCAACGACCAGGACCTGACCTTCGCCAAGGTGCGCCTCGACGACCGCTCGCTCGACACCGTCCTCGCCCACCCGACGGCGATCACCGACTCGCTCACCCGGGCCGTGGTGCAGGGCGCGCTCTGGGAGATGGCGCGGGACGGGCTGCTCCCGCCGCGCACGTTCATCCGCTACTGCCTGGACGCCGTTGCCACCGAGACGGATTCGGCGTTGCGGCAGGCCCTGCTGATGCGCGTCGTGGGTGCGACGACGGCCTACCTGACCAACTCCGCGGTCGGCAACATCACCTCGTTCCTGCGACCGGAGCACCGCGAGGACGAGGCCGCACAGGTCGCGACCGCGCTGCGTGCGCTGATGACCGGCGCCGCCCCCGGTGGGGATGCGCAACTGCAGTTCACCCAGGCGTTCGCCACGATGGCCAGTCGCCCCAACGACCTGACCTTCATCCGCGGATTGCTCGACGGCACAAGCGTGCTCGCGGGTCTGCAGCTCGATGCCGACATGCGCTGGACCCTGCTGACCTCGCTCGTCGCGGCCGGTGCCGCCGGCGAGGAGGAGATCGCCGAGCAGTTGCGCGCCGACAGCACCGCGGACGGCACGACCCGTGCCGCGGGAGCCCGTGCCGCGGCGCCGACACCGGAGGCGAAGGCGGCGGCCTGGCACGACCTGGTCGAGTCGGACTCGCTGCCCAACGAGACCGCCCGGGCGGTCGCGCTCGGCTTCGGACGGGCGCGCGACGCCGCGCTGCTCACGCCATACATCGAGCGCTATCACGACGTGCTGATCGACCTCTGGGCCTCACGCACCTACGCGATGGCGGCCGCGGTGGTGAAGCTCGCCTACCCGATCGCGCTCGCCAGCGAGGAGTTGCTCGACGCCTCGCAGGCGTGGCTCGACGCCCACCCGGACGCGCCCGCGGGCCTGGTGCGGCTGGTGGCGGAGAACCGCGACATCGTGCAGGTCGCGCTCACCGCGCAGGCCGCCGACGCGGACTGACCCCTCGGACCGGGGATCCGCCGCACGGATCCCCGGCCCTTGAGTGTCGCAGCTCACTCCGGGCGGCTAGCGTGGGACTTGTTCGATTTGGAAAGTTCGCGACCCACGAAAGAGGGACAGTGATGTCCGACGCAGCTTCGGTGATCTATGCCGTCGTCGACCCCGCCACGGGTGAGCAGATCAAGACCTACCCCACGGCGACCGATGAGGAGGTGACTGCGGCGCTGGAGGCGGCCGAGTCTGCGTATCTGAGCTGGGGCCGCACGTCCGCGCTCGAGGACCGGGTCGCGGTCATCAAGCGGGTGGCCCAGTTGCACCGCGACCGCCGCGACGAGCTGGCCAAGATCATCGTCCGGGAGATGGGCAAGCCGGAGGAGGAGGCGCTCGGCGAGGTCGACTTCGCCGCGGAGATCTACGACTACTACGCCGACCACGCCGCGGAGTTCCTCGCCGACGAGAAGATCGACGTCGAGGAGGGCAGCGCCGTCATCGTGCGGCAGCCGTTCGGCGTGCTGGTCGGGATCATGCCGTGGAACTTCCCCTACTACCAGGTGGCCCGGTTCGCCGGCCCCAACATCCTGATCGGCAACACGATCCTGCTCAAGCACGCGCCGCAGTGCCCGGAGTCGGCGGCGGCGATCCAGCAGATGTTCGACGAGGCGCAGGCGCCCAAGGGTGTCTACAACAACATCTACGCCACCAACGAGCAGATCGCCGACCTGATCGCCGACCCGCGCGTGCAGGGTGTGTCGCTCACCGGTTCGGAGCGGGCCGGCGCGCAGGTGGCCGCCCAGGCCGGTAAGTACCTCAAGAAGTGCGTGCTCGAGCTCGGCGGGTCCGACCCGTTCATCCTGCTCAGCACCGACGACCTCAAGGCGACCGTGGGTGCGGCGGTGCAGGCCCGGCTGGAGAACGGCGGTCAGGTCTGCAACGGCGGCAAGCGCTTCATCGTCGCCGAGGACCTCTACGACGACTTCCTCACCGAGTTCACCGCCCAGCTGAAGGCCGCCCCGCCGGCGGTGCTGTCGTCCGAGGCCGCCGCCGAGCGTCTGCAGAAGCAGGTCGACGAGGCCACCGCGGCCGGCGCGACGCTGGAGACCTCCGGTCAGCGCGACGGTGCGCACTTCCCGCCCGGCGTGCTCACCGGCATGGACCCGGACGGTGACTCCTTCCACCAGGAGTTCTTCGGGCCGGTCGCGATGGTCGTCAAGGCCAAGGACGAGGCGGACGCCGTGCGCCTCGCCAACGACACGCCCTTCGGGCTCGGCTCCTACCTCTACACCACCGACTCCGAGCAGGCCCAGCGCGTCGCCGCCCAGATCGACGCCGGCATGGTCTTCGTCAACGTGGTCGGCGCCGACGCCGCCGAGCTGCCGTTCGGCGGCGTGAAGCGCTCCGGCTTCGGCCGCGAGCTCGGGCGCTTCGGCATGGAGGAGTTCGTCAACAAGAAGCTCATCCGGATCGCCTGAGGCCTACGCCCACTCCGAGGCGCACTCTGACGGCGAGATTCACGTCTGACGGTCGAATTCGACCGTCAGACGTGAATCCGACCGTCAGGGTTGGGCCGGCCGCGGGTGCGCGGACTCAGTCGACGCGGAAGCTCGCGGTCGCGAGGTCCGCCTTGGGTTGTCTCGTGATCAGCTTGTGTCCCCACCAGATCGCGAGGAACAGCGGCAGCCCGAGGTATGACGAGAGCAACGCCTTGACGTCGATGGTGTCCGACGTGAAGGCCTGGTAGTTCTGGCCGACGATGACGATCGCGCACATCACCATCGCGATGATCGGGCCGGCCGGGAAGAACGCTGCGCGGTAAGGCAATTCGTCCAGACTGTGCCCCTGCCGCAGGAACGCGCGGCGGAAGTTGTAGTGGCTCCACGCGATGCCGAGCCAGGTGATGAAACCGGCCAGGCCGGAGGCGTTGATCAACCAGGTGTAGGCGACTCCGTCACCGAGCAGGCTGGTGAGGAAGCAGAGCGCGCCGATCGCGGTGGTCGCGAGCAGCGCCGGCCACGGGATCCCGCGGGCGTCGATGCGGGAGAAGAGTTTCGGCGCCTTGCCGCGCCTGGCCAGCGCCCACAGCATGCGGGTGGAGGCAAACAACCCGCAGTTGCCGGCCGACAGGATCGCAGTGAGGATCACCGCGTTCATCACCGACGCGGCGCCGAGGACACCGATCTTGTCGAAGACCAGGGTGAACGGCGCGATGCTGACGTCGGAGTTGTCGCTAGCCTTGAGCAGCCGGTTGTCGGTGTAGGGCAGCAGGAAGCCGATCACCGCGATCGCACCGATGTAGAAGAGCATGATCCGCACGAAGACGGTGCGAATCGCCTTGGGAATGGTGCGTTTCGGGTCGTCGGCCTCCCCCGCGGCGACACCGACCATCTCGGTGCCCTGGAAGGAGAACCCGGCCACCATGAAGATGCCGAGCATCCCCGACCACCCGCCGACGAAGGGCGCCTCGCCGCGCGTCCAGTTGGACGTGCCCGGTGACGGCCCGGCGAGGATGCCGAAGATCATCGCGACGCCGGCGATGAGGAAGATCACGACCGCGGCGACCTTGATCGAGGCGAACCAGAACTCCGCCTCCCCGAACGTCCCGACGCTGAATGCGTTGAGGCCGAAGAGGATTGCCAGGAAGATCGCCGACCAGATCCACGCCGGCACGTCGGGCAGCCAGTAGCCCATCACCAGGGCGGCGGCGACCAGCTCGGCGGCGACCGTGATCGCCCAGTTGTACCAGTAGTTCCAGCCGGCGGCGAAGCCGAACGACGGGCTGACGAAGCGGCTGCCGTAGGCCTCGAACGAGTCGGCCATCGGCAGGTAGGTCGCCATCTCGCCGAGACTCTGCATGAGCAGGAAGACCATCAGGCCGATCGCCGCGTATGCCGCGAGCGCCCCGCCCGGACCGGCGTCGTGGATCGACTTGCCGGACGCCACGAACAGCCCGGTGCCGATCGCGCCGCCCATCGCGATCATGTTGATGTGTCGCGCCTTGAGCTTGCGCCTCAGCTCCGGCGCTGCGTCGATGTCGGTGCTCACGCGGATCAGGCGCCTTCGCCGCGGCGGGTGACCGCACGGATCAGTCGCTTGGCGCGACGCGACACCATCAGCTGGTCGAGGGTGACCGCCTCCCGGTCGGCGCCGGCGAGCGGGAGCCGCCAGTTGGGGTATTCCTCGAACGTGCCCGGCTGGTTGATGGTGCGCACGTCACCGGCGAGGTCGTTGACCGAGACGCCGAGCAGCTTGCTCGGCGACCAGGTGAGGAAGCGGTGCAGCGCGTCGACCTGGTCGTCGACCGAGGCACCGTCACGCAGCAGTCCGCGCTCGCGCAGCGCCGCCAGCACCTTCTCCCGCTGCGCGGTGTCCTGCTCGAGCTCCTCCTCCAGGGAGTGCTCCAGCAGCCCGAGCTCGTGCCGGACGGTGACGTGCTCGCCCTGCAGGTAGCCGGCGGTGGGCGGCAGGTCATGGGTGGTGACGCTCGCCAGCGCGAGGCTGCGGTAGGTCTCCGGCTGACGCGGCGCCCCGTCGTCGGTGCGCTCGAACCAGAGGATCGAAGTGCCGAAAAGCCCTCTCTCGGCGAGATAGTCGCGCACCCAGTCCTCGACCGTGCCGAGGTCCTCGCCGATGATGACGGCACCGGCGCGCTGCGCCTCGAGCGCGAGGATGCCGACCATCGCCTCGTGGTCGTAGCGCACGTAGGTGCCCTGGGAGGGGTCCTTGCCCTCGGGCACCCACCAGAGCCGGAACAGTCCGAGGATGTGGTCGACGCGCAGCCCTCCCGCCATACGGAGGGAGGTGCGGAGCAGATCGCGGTAGGGCTGATAGTCGAGTGCGGCGAGTCGGTCCGGTCGCCACGGCGGCTGGCTCCAGCTCTGCCCCTGCTGGTTGTAGTCGTCCGGCGGTGCGCCGACCGACACTCCCCCGGCCAGCACGTCGCCGAGCGACCACGCGTCCGCGCCGCCGGGGTGCACCCCCACCGCGAGATCCTGTATGACGCCGAGCGACATTCCGGCAGCCCGCAATTCGCGCTGGGCGTCCAGGAACTGCGACTGCACCACCCACTGCAGCCAGCAGTGGAACTCCACGTCCTCGGCGAGCCGGTCCCGCTCCGCGGCGACCGCCGTGCTGCGCGGGTCCTGCAGGTCGGTCGGCCAGTCGCTCCACGGCAGGCCACGGTCGGCGGCGATCGCCGACCAGGTGGCGAAGTCGAGCAGCCCCTGCCCTTCGCGCTCGCAGAAGCTCTCGAAGTCGCGCCGCCGGCGGTGGGTGCGCTCGGTGCGGAAGATCATCCGCAGGGCGGCCTGCTTGGACTGCCAGCTGCCGTCGCGGTCGAGGTGGTCGAGCTGGTTGAGCCGGCGCGCGTCGTCGCTGTGCCACTCGACCAGCTGGTGCTGGGCGGCCGACAGGTAGCCGAGTTCGGCGACCTCCTCGACGCGGATGTACATCGGGTTGACGAAGCGGCGGGAGGTCGGCAGGTAGGGCGAGGCCTCCATCGGCGCAACCGGCTCCGCGGCGTGCACCGGGTTGATCAGCACGAAGTCGGCGCCCTGCCGGGCCGCCCAGGTGCCGAGTTCGGCGAGGTCGGCGGCGTCGCCGATGCCCCACGAGTGTTCCGAGCGCACCGAGTAGAGCTGGGTGGTCAGGCCCCACGCGCGGTCGTGCTGCAGCGCCGCCGGCAGCTGCAGCGACGCGGGGGTGACGATCACCGTGGTCTCGGCGGACTGCCCGTCGTCGCCATACGACACCTGCATGCGGTGGTAGCCGAGCGGCAGGTCACTCGGGAGTTCGAAGGTGACCTCGCCGATGCGCTCGCCGTCGACCTCGCGTGGCTCGACCTGGTGGTCGACCTCGGCGATGTCGCGGGTTTCGCCCTCCTCCAACGTGATTCGCGCGCTGACAGCGGTGTCGGCGGGCACGTGCACGGGCACCCACGGGGTCCAGCCCTCGCGCATCACGATCACCGGCGGCAGCACCCGGCGCCACGACTCCAGTGCCTTGTCGGCGAGCGCCGCACGGGCGGCGTCGTCTGCCGCGTCGTCGTCTCCCAGGTCGACACCGAGGGCGGCGAGCACCGCGGTGACGGTCTCCCGCGAGACCGTCACGTGGTTGCCCTTCCAGTCCCAGTAGTCGGTGGCGACGCCGTGGGCGCGGGCGAGCTGAGCGAGGGTTTCGGAGGGCGCGGCGGGTGGTGCGTCGGGCATGTGCGCCAGTGTGTCAGAGGCGCCGCGGCGCGGCGGATGGCACGGTCCCGGTCGGCACCGCTCATCATGGACCCCATGCCTTCTCTTGCTCAGGCCGGCCAGCGATCGACCCTCGACTGGGCGGTCGGCACCCCGCTGATGATCGTCTGCATCGCGATCGGGGCGGTGCTGCTGCGCTGGCTGGTGATCCGGGCCATCGGGCGTGCGGTGCGGATGATGGAGCACCGCGGCAGCCAGCGCGAGGGCCGCGCGGGCCGGGTGCTGCGGCAGGCGACCGGCCTGGACTCCGAGCGCCGCAAGCAACGCGCGGCGACCATGGGCTCGATCCTGCGATCGGTCAGCACGATCGTCATCTTCGGCATCGCGGCGCTCACCATCATGTCCGCGCTTGGGGTGCCGCTCGCCCCGCTGCTCGCGTCGGCCGGTGTCGGCGGCGTCGCCCTCGGCTTCGGCGCGCAGAGCCTGGTCAAGGACTTCCTCTCCGGCATCTTCATGATCATGGAGGACCAGTACGGCGTGGGCGACGTGATCGACACCGGTCAGGCGATCGGCACCGTCGAAGAGGTCACCCTGCGCGTCACCCGGCTGCGCGACGCCTCCGGCGTGGTCTGGTACGTCCGCAACGGCGAGATCCTGCGCATCGGCAACAAGTCGCAGGGCTGGGCCACCGCGCTGATCGACGTGCCGATCGGCTACGACCAGTCGGTCGAGAAGGCGCTGCAGGTGCTGCGCCAGGTCGCCGCCGCAGTGGATGACGAATCCCCTTGGAAGGAAAGGCTGTTGGAGGAGCCGCAAGTCGCCGGTGTCGAGTCGGTCGGCAGTGGGGTGGTGACCCTGCGCATCATCGCGACCTGCGTGCCCAACGAGCAGTACAGCGTGGCGCGGGAGATCCGCGAGCGGGCGAAGGTCGCGCTGGACGCCGCGGGCATCCGCGGACCGCAGCTGCCGTCATACCCGGGCCAGGGCACGAGCGGCACCACGCCGGCGGGCTGAGAGACTTACCGCGTGAGCACGTTCTACGACGAGGTCGGCGGACACCCGACGTTCGCCAAGCTGGTGCACGAGTTCTACGTCGGGGTCGCCGGCGACCCCGAACTCCGGGCGCTCTATCCCGAGGAGGATCTCGGCCCGGCCGAGGAGCGCCTCCTGCTCTTCCTCGAGCAGTATTGGGGCGGCCCGACCACCTACAGCCAGGAGCGCGGTCACCCGCGGTTGCGGATGCGGCACATGCCGTTCAAGGTGACGCCGGTCCAGCGTGACCGCTGGCTCACGCACATGCTCGCCGCCGTCGACACCCTCGACCTCGACGCCCAGCATGACGCGCTGCTGCGCGAATACCTCACGCGCGCGGCGTTTTCGATGGTCAACGCCTGGGAGGACTAGGCGCGACGAGGTTCTATTTGATCGCGCCCTGGGTGACGCCGCTCAGCACCCAGCGCTGGGCGAGGAAGTAGACGACCAGGGTCGGCAGCATCGCCATCAGGTAGGACGCGAACGCCACGTTGTAGTTGGTGGTGAGCGACACCGCGAAGATGTTCTGCACCACCGGCAGCGACTGATACTGCGCGTCGGCCGTGATGATCGCCGGCATCATGTAGTCGTTCCAGGACGCGAGGAACGCGAAGATGCCGACGGTCGCGTTCATCGGGCCGAGCAGCGGCACGATCAGCTGCCGGAACGTCTGCCAGGTGCTCGCGCCGTCGAGCCGGGCGCTCTCCTCCAGCTCGAACGGGATCGACCGCAGGAACGCGGTGTAGAGCAGGATGTTGAAGCCCATCGAGAGCAGCACGTGCAGCAGCCCGACGCCGATCGGGTTGTCCAGCCCGAGCAGCGCGGTCAGCTTCACCTGCGGCAGCGCGATCACCGGGAACGGGATGAACATCGCGGCCAGCAGGTAGAAGTAGGAGTAGCGGAACGCCTTGCGGTGCCAGTTGCGCACGATCGCGTATGCCGCCATCGACGACACCGCGAGCGAGCCGACCACCGCGACCACGGCGATCACCACCGAGACCGCCGCCGCCCGTGGGAAGTGCACGAGGTTCCACGCGGTGGAGAAGTTGCTCCAGTGCAGCGAGGTCGGCAGTGCGAAGCCGCTGCCGCTGGACGCCTCGGCGTTGGTCTTGAGCGCCATCGTGACCGCGAGGTAGAGCGGGATGAACACCGCCAGGCTGGCGAGGGCCAGCACGGTGGTCAGCTTCCAGCTGCGGCGCTCGCCGGTGGCCGCGCTGGTGCGCGCGCGGGGTGCAGGAGTCGGAATCGTTGCCATGGCTAGAGATTCACCTCTCGACCGCGGAGCAGCCGCAGTTGCAGCAGGGAGATCACGACGGTGATCACGAAGAAGACGACCGCATTGGCCATCGAGTAGGCGTAGTCGCCGTTGTTGAATCCGTTGAAGATGCCCATCGCCACGCTCGTGGTGGAGGTGCCGGGACCGCCGCCGGTGAGACCGACGATCACGTCATACGCATTGAGGAAGTTCTTGAAGCTGAGGATCGAGTTGACGACGACGTAGCCGGCGACCAGCGGCAGCGTGATGCTGCGGAAGCGCCGCCACGCGCTCGCGCCGTCGAGCGACGCGGCCTCGTAGACCTCGCCCGGGATGGCGAGCAGCCCGGCCAGGTAGATGATCATCGCGCTCGGGATCGCCTGCCATGCGGTCACGATGACCACGCCGAGCCAGGCCCAGTCCTGGTTGGCGAGGAGGCTCTGCTCACCGCCGGTCCAGCCGATGCTGCCGGCGACGGCGGGCACCGAGAAGGAGAAGAAATACTGGAAGACGTAGGCGATGACGATGCCGGACAGCACCATCGGCACGAAGAACACGCTGCGCAGGCCGCGCTTGAGATGGATCTTCGAGCTCAGTCCGATCGCGAGCGCCAGGGCCAGCGCATTGACCACGATCGTGGTCACGACCGCGAAAAGCAGTGTGAACTGGTAGGACCCGAGGATCGTGCTGTCGTGCCAGAGCGACCGGTAGTTTTCGAAGCCGACCCACTTCCACGAGCCGAAGCCGGCGTAGTTGGTGAAACTGAAGAACACCCCGACCAGCGCCGGGAGGGTCACGAAGAGGGTGAAGAGCGCGAGCGCCGGGAAGAGCATCCAGAGGTATGCCGCGTCGGGGCGCCGCCGCCGGGTGTCGGTGCCTGCGGTGGTGCCGGACGTGGCCGTGCTGACAGGCGCTGCGGGAGCAGGTGCGGTCATCGGATCGGTCCTCTCAGGCCGCCGCCGACCGGGCGGCACGGTTTGCCCAGTCGGTGTCGAGTCGGTTGAGCAGACCATTGACGTCACCGCTGGTGAGCATGGTCTGGATGTAGTTGCCGAGCGGGATCGTCATCGAGATGTAGGTGCTCGCGCCCTGGTAGAACTTCGCCTGCTTGACGTATGACGAGAGTCCCGCCACCCGGGGGTCGGTGAGCGCCGGAGCGTTCACCGTGGGCGAGGTGGCCAGTGCCTGCTTGTTGTAGGCGTTCATCACCTCGGGGCGCATCAGCCACTGCAGCATGGTGCGCGCCTGCTCCTTGTGGCTGGAGTCGTTGGGGATCCACAGCGCGAGGTCGAGGTTGACCCGCACCTTGGTGTCGGCCGGGTTGTCGGTGCACGGCAGCGGGAACGAGCCGAGTTGCAGCTTGGGGTTGGCGGTGCCGAGCGGGGTCAGCGCCCACGGACCCTGGAGGTACATCGCGGCCTTGCCCTTGGCGAACTCGGTGTTGCCGGCGTTGTAGGTGAGGCTCGGCGCGTTGGCGTTGCGGTAGCGGTAGAGCTCCACCATCTTGTGGCAGGCGTCGCCGAAGTTGCGGGTGAACGACGCGGGTGAGTTCTGGTCGACCTTGCCCTCCTCCTGCTTGAGCCGGCGGAAGAACGCGGCGACGTCGAGGGTGCCGCCACTGACGTAGTCCCAGACGCCCTGCAGCAGGGTCCAGCCGTCGAGGAAGGTGAAGTAGATCGGGGTGACCCCGGCCGCCTGGAACTTCTTGCAGGCCGCGATCAGCTCACTCCAGGTGGTCGGCACCGCGACGTCGTGCTTGGCGAAGAGGTCCTTGTTGTAGATCACGCCGGCCGATGCGACGGAGTAGGGCAGCACGCTGGTCTGGCCCTTGTAACTGGCGAACTGACCGACGAGCGCCTGCACGCTCGGCGCGATCGTCTTGGCCTCGGGCAGGTCCGACAGGTCGCTGAGCGCACCGCGCGCGAGGAAGCTCGCGGCCTCGAGTTGGTAGTTGTAGCACGCGAGATCGGGCGGGGTGCCGCGCACGAACTGCGGGGTGAGCGGCGTCGTGGTCGGGTCGTGCGAGGCGCGCACGCCGCGCTGCGAGCCGTTGAACTGCGCGGTCAGCTTGTCGAAGTAGGGGATCACCTCGGGCTTGTTCTGCAGGAAGCGGATGTCGTCGCTCGAGCCGAGTCCGCACCCGGCCAAGGCGCCCGAGGTCGCGGCACCGGCCGCGCCGAGCAGTCCCCAGCGGAGCACCTGCCGCCGCGTGGGTGGGAGCTGTGACATGCTGCCTCCGGCGATTAAATAAGGTGACTTTAATAAACTGAGTTGATATTGTCGTGTGACGCAGGCCACTGTCAAGCACTTCGCGGCAATCGGGAGGGAGCACGCCCATGACGACGACGCCGGGCCTTGAGCTGCCCGCTCTGGCCCTCGGGGTGCCGGATGCCCGTGGCGACAGCGCTGTCCGCGTGCTGAGCGTGCTGCGCTCCGACTCCCCCGCCGCCGCGGGTGACCTGGTCGCGGCGACCGGTCTGTCGCGGCCGACCGTGCTGACCGCCTGCGACGATCTCGTCGCGGCGGGTTGGGTGCGCGAAGTGCCCGGTGCCGCGACGGGGCGCGGCCGCCCGGCCCGCACCTTCGAGATCGACCCTGACGCGGGTGTCGTCGCCGGCGTCGACCTCGGTCTCGGGCGCGTGCGTGTCGCGATCGCCGACCTGACCGGCCGGATCCGGCACTCCAGCAGCGTGGCGATCTCCCCGACGGCGGGCGGGCGGGCCCGCATCGGCGCGATCAACAAGCAGTTGTCCGGACTGCGCGCCAAGCTGCCCGGGCATCGGCTGCTCGCGGTGGCGATCGGGCTGCCCGCACCGGTGCACGGGGCCGAGATCATCGCCGACGAGGATTTTCTCGGCGACCTGCCGCGGGCCGGTCTGGCCAACAACGTCGCCCGCGCACAGGACGCGCCGGTCGTCCTGCACAACGACGCCAACCTCGCCGCCCTCGCAGAGCGAGCGGGCGGCGTCGCCAAGGGCAGCGACAACCTGGTGGCACTGCTCGCCGGGGAACGACTCGGCGCCGGCGTCGTCTGCGACGGGCGCCTGCTGCACGGCTCGCGCGGGGGCGCCGGCGAGATCGGCGGCGCCGGCCTCCTCCGCGGTGTCGAGGGCACTCTCGGTGTCGGCTACCTGGTCCGCCAGGCTGCCGTACCTCGCGGAATGTCAGACCCGGCAACGGTGTTCGAGCTCGCGACCAAGGACGTCGCGACCCGGCGCCTGGTCGAGCGGGCGGTCCGGCCGGTCGCCCGGGTCATCGCCTCGCTGCACCTGCTGCTCGACCCTGAGGTGATCGTCATCAGCGGGGCGGTCGCGGGTGCCCCGGGGTTGATCGAGGCGCTGCAGGCCGGCCTGCCGCGGATGGACGAGCTCCAGCGGCGGCCGGTCACACTGCGGGCATCGACGCTGGGCGGCACCGCGGTCGTCCACGGGGGCGTGGCCGCGGCTGCGTCATACGCCTGGGAGCGGCTGCTGGCCCGGCCCTAACACTCCCAGCCCGTGAACTTCTAAACCTATGAACTCTTGAAACCCATGAACGTCTGAACGTACGAACTTCGAAGAACGAGAAGGGATTCCGATGCAAGACATCAACGTGCAGGGCACGGCCGAGACGACCACCGACGTGCAGGTGCACGACGCCCACCCGGGCGGCGAGTGGTGGCGCAGCGCCGTGATCTACCAGATCTACCCGCGCTCCTGGGCCGACGCCGACGGCAACGGCATCGGCGACCTGCCGGGCATCACGGCACGCCTGCCCTACCTCAAGGCACTCGGCGTCGACGCGGTCTGGCTGTCACCGTTCTACCCCTCCCCGCAGGCCGACGCGGGATACGACGTCTCCGACTACCGGGGCGTCGAGCCGCTCTTCGGCCGGCTCGACGACGCCGACACACTCATCGCCAGGTCCCACGAGCTCGGTCTGCGGGTGCTGGTCGACCTGGTGCCCAACCACACCTCCGACGAGCACGCGTGGTTCCAGGCGGCGCTGCGGGCGGCTCCGGGCTCGGCGGAGCGGGAGCGCTACATCTTCCGCGACGGCTCGGGCGCGCACGGCGAGCTGCCGCCCAACAACTGGGAGAGCGTCTTCGGCGGCGCCGCGTGGACCCGCGTCACCGAGCCCGACGGCACCCCCGGCCAGTGGTACCTGCACCTTTTCGACAGCAAGCAGCCTGACCTGAATTGGCAGAACCCGCAGGTGCGTTCGGAGTTCGAGGACATCCTGCGCTTCTGGCTCGACCGTGGCGTGGACGGCTTCCGGGTCGACGTCGCGCACGGCCTGATCAAGGCCGACGGCCTGCCCGACTGGAGCGGTCCGCTCAACATGCTCGAGCTCAGCGGCGACCAGACCCGGCCCCCGATGTGGGACCAGGACGGCGTGCACGAGGTCTACCGCGACTGGCACCGGGTGCTCGCGTCCTACCCCGGCGAACGCGCGATGGTCGCCGAGGCATGGGTGCAGCCGGCCGACCGGGCTGCGCTCTACGTGCGCGACGACGAGTTCCAGCAGGCCTTCAACTTCGAGTTCCTGCAGGCGCCCTGGCGGGCACGCGACCTCGCGGACGCGATCGACCGGTCCTATCTGGCCAACGACGCGGTGGACGCCCCGACCACCTGGGTGCTGTCCAACCACGACGTCGTGCGGCACGCCTCGCGGCTCGGGCTGCCCGTCGGCGAGCCCCGGCCCAACGGCATCGGCGTGGACGACCCCCAGCCGGACGCCGCGCTCGGCCTGCGCCGCGCTCGCGCGGCGACGACGCTCATGCTCGCGCTGCCCGGTGGCGCCTACCTCTACCAGGGTGAGGAGCTCGGGCTGCCCGAGGCGACCGCCCTGCCGGACGAGGTGCGTCAGGACCCGACCTTCCACCGCACCGCGGGCCGGGAGAAGGGACGCGACGGCTGCCGCATCCCGATGCCGTGGGAGAAGGACGCTACGTCATACGGATTCGGCGAGGGAGACCAGCCGTGGCTCCCCCAGCCCGAGGCGTATGGCGACCTCGCCGTCGACCAGCAGGAGGGCGACCCAGCCTCGACGCTGGAGCTCTACCGCCGCCTGCTGCGGGTGCGCCGCGACCTCGACCTCGGCGAGGGCGCACTCGCCACGGTCGACCTCGGCGACGACGTCCTCGCCTACGACGTCACGAGCGGCTCGCAGACCGTGCGGGTGATCGTCAACTTCGGCGCCCAGCCGGTGCAGTTGCCGGCCGACCGCGAGGTGCTCGTCGCCAGCGAGCCGGACATCGCCGGGCAGCTGCCGACCGACACCGCCGTCTGGCTGCAGTAGTCAGCGCGCCGCCGCCGGTCGCGATGGATGCGTCCGTCGTGACCGGTGGCGCGCACACCCCGCAACCGTCGCGGCTTCTGCACAGCCCCGCGCATCTCGTAAGCGCACGTGCGGCTGACGTCACCATCGCTTACGAGACCAGCGGCCGCTCGCCGGTTTCGCGTGCACACCCCGCGACCGTCGCGACTTCTGCACGCCCCCGCGCCGATCCGCGTGCACAGCCCGCAACCGTCGCGACTTCTGCACGCCCCCGCGCATCTCGTAAGCGCACGTGCGGCGTCACCATCGCTTACGAGACCAGCGGCTGCCCGCCGGTCCCGCGCCGGTCTCAGCGCACGAGCACGTGCCCGACGGGCGTGCTGAGCCGGTGCCAGCGGCCTGCGGCATACACCTGGGCGTGGTCACCGACCACGAATCCCAGGGCGTATGCCGCAAAGGCCGCTCCGGCCGGCAACCCGTCGGCACCGCCCGGCGCCGGGAAGCCACGGCCCCACACGCGGTGCCGCAGCGACTCCACCGCAGCCGCGCCCGACCCTTCCGGAGCGCCCGCCGCGATCTCCGAAATGCCTTGCTCGGCAACATCTTTCAGCACACCTGTCGCCACCTCACCGATCTGCTCCCACCCCGAACGGGGCGGTGACACCGCAGCCCAGCTGACCATCACCCGGGTCGGTGGCACGTCGAGTTCGGTGCCCGACCCGGCGTGCGCCAGCCGGTCCCCGAGGGCGGCGACCGGCACCACGGCGTCCTCGTCGGCGTCCTCCCCCAGCGCCATCACGCGCAGGCCCAGGGCGGTGCCCTCGGCGGACAACCCGCGCCCGGAGAGCACCCCCGCCCACGCGGCGAGGGTGCGGCCGCTCGCCTGCAGCCGCATGGCACCGCCTTCGTCGAGACGCCGCACCCGGGCGACGTAGGTCGCGAGGTCGGCGCGCGTCTCGGCGTCCGCGAGGCGCAGCGTCACAGGTGATCCTTGGGGCGCCGCTTCAGGTGGGGCGACTCCCCGGCATACCGCTCGAGGACCTCCCGGTCGGCGTCGCTCAGCCGCTTCGGGCGCTGGGTCTCCATGTCAAAGGCGACCTGGGTGGTCTCGGCCACTGCATACAGCTCCGCGTCGGGCTCACGCGACGACAGCACCTCATAGGCCAGGTCGAACGACGCCCCGGAGATCGCCGGCACCCACATCGCGATGACGATCGGCTCCTCGCGGTAGTGCAGCTGGCGCACGTAGTCGATCTCGGCACGGGCGATCAGCATCGGCGGTCGGTGCCGGTCGGCGGCGGTGCTCTCGAACCATTCGCGCAGGCCGTGCACCCGCGCCTCCTCCAGCAGCCGCAGGAACTGCACGTTGTTGACGTGGCGCAGCGCGTCCATGTCCGACCAGCGGAGCGGGACGTCGACGTAATAGGGACGAGTCGGCATGGGTTCATGGTCCCAGCAGCAACGAAATGGCGCGCACTAGGCTCGCGTCGTGACTTCCGAAGAAGAGACGCCCGCGATCAACCCCGTCGAGGACCTGCTCGACGTGCTCGACCTGCAGTCGGTCGGCGAGGCCCGGTCCAGCTCGGTGGTCACCGCGCCGGCGGATGCCCCCGAGCTCGACCTCAGCGAGCGCACCCTCCAGTTGTTCACCGGCCGGAGCCAGCGCACCCCGCACGGGCGGGCGTTCGGCGGCCAGGTGCTCGCCCAGACCGTCATCGCCGCCGGGCGGTCGGTCGCGTCGGCCGGCCTCGAGAGCCGGCTGATCCACTCCCTGCACGGCTACTTCATCCGGCCGGGCGACTCCAATCACCCCATCGAGTTCGGGGTGGAAAACCTGCGCGACGGCAATTCCTTCTCGGTCCGGCGCGTCTACGCGATGCAATACGGCCACACGATCCTCTCCGCGACGCTGTCCTTCCAGGAGCCTGCCGATGGCCTGGACCACCAGGCCGACATGAGCTCGGTGCCCGACCCGGACCGGGTGCGCACCACCGCCGAGGAGCTCGCCGGCATCGACCACCCGGCCGCCGAGCACTGGAAGCGCCGGGCGATGGACGTGCGCACGGTCGAGGGTGCGATCTTCCTGGTGCCCGGCCGGCAGCACGCGGCCCAGCAGCACGTCTGGATGAAGGCGCTCGACACCCTCCCCGACGACCCGTTGCTGCACGCCGCGGTGCTGGCCTACGCCTCCGACTACTCGCTCCTGGAGTCGGTGCTGCGCGGGCACGGCCTGGCCTGGGCCAACCGCCGACTGCGCGCGGCGAGCCTGGACCACGCGATGTGGTTCCACCGGCCGGGTCGCATCGACGAGTGGGTGCTCTACGAGCAGGAATCCCCGTCGGCGTCCGGCGGCCGGGGTCTCGGCCTGGGCAAGATCTTCGCGCTGGACGGCACGCTCATCGCATCCGTCGCGCAGGAGGGCATGGTGCGGCTGAAGCCGGAGTGACCGGGCGCTGACCCGCCGCACCGGCGCCCCGCCGACGATCTCGGTTATCACATCGATCTGGGCGTTCCTCCCGTACGCTCACTGCCATGGCGGGGGCCCGATGGAGACAGGACGACATCTACGTGCGTCGGCGGCGGATGGTGCTCGCCCTGGTGGTGCTGCTGGTCGTGGTGGCCGCCGGGTCGACCATCGCCGTATGGCGGTCCTTCAGCTCCGACCCGCCTGCTGCCGCGGCGGGGACCGACGGATCCGGTTCGCCCGACAGTTCGTCCGGTGGCTCCGAGTCGTCGTCGGCCCCGAAACCGCCCGCGCAGGACGGTCCGTCGTCGGGCACCACGCTGCAACGGATCGACCGCTTCACCGGCGGCATCACCCCGAAGTCGGTCGACGCCAGCCAGCGTGGCCTGGTCATCGCCAACAACATGATGTACAGCCACACGGTGACGCTCTACGACTCCCGGAGCCGCAAGCTGCTGAAGAAGCTGCCCGACTCGGTCGATCTGTCGAAGTTCGGCATCAACGGCCACCCGGGCATCTCCAAGGGCGCCCCGGTCGAGGCCGCCTGGACCAAGGACGGCAAGTACGCCTACGTGTCGCAGTACACGATGTATGGCACCGGCTTCGGCAAGGAAGGCTGGGACGACTGCACCTCCGACTCGGGCGTCGGCTCGAGCTACCTCTACCGCTTCAACGCCGACACGATGGACTGGGACCAGGTCATCCCGGTCGGTGCGGTGCCGAAATACGTTGCCATCACTCCGGATCAGAGCAAGGTCGTGGTCAGCAACTGGTGCGACTTCACGATCAGCGTCGTCGACCGGGCCAGCGCGAAGCAGACCAAGGTCATCAAGATCGGCCAGCAGCCGCGCGGCATCGTGATCCTGCCCGACAACCGCACCGCCTACGTGGCTGCGATGTACGGCAACAAGGTCTTCAAGGTCGACCTGCAGGCGGGCACCACGACGCTGATCAAGGACGTCTACCGGCCGCGACACCTCGTGCTCTCCCCCGACGCCAAGTACGTCTACCTCGCCGCGAGCGGCACCAACACCGTCTACAAGATCGACACCGCGACCGACAAGACCGTGGCACAGGTCATCTCGGGTCCGGAGCCGCGCAGCATGACGATCTCGGCCGACGGCACCGCGCTCTACACCGTCAACTACTTCGGCGCGTCGGTCAGCAAGATCAGCACCGCGGACATGAAGGTCGTCGGGCGGGTGCCGACCGACGAGAGCCCGATCGGCATCACGTATGACGACACGACCCGCCAGGTGTGGGTCGCCTGCTACGGCGGCAGCATGCTCGTCTTCGACGACTGCAAGAAGGCCGCCGGGGCGAGCGGGAGCCCGAGCGCCCCGGCGACCTCGGGTTAGCCTCCGGTCCGCCTGCGAGTCAGCCCTGCTCGGTGGGCACGATCACCAGCTTGCCGCGGGTGTGCCCGGCGCGGCTGACGTCGAACGCCTCACCGACACTGTCCAGGCCGAAGGTCTGCGCCACGTCGACCTTCACCTTGCCCGCGTCGATGAGCTCGGCGAGGAAGACCAGCCCGTCGTGGCTGGGCCGCACCCAGAGGTAGTCGCCGCCGTGCTCGGTGACCTCGGCGTCGGCGACCGAGGCGTGCTTGCCGCCGTCGGCGAGCACGGCCAGGGTGTCCTGCTCGACGCCGCCGACGAAGTCGACGACCGCGTCGACGCCGTCCGGGGCGAGGGCGCGCACCCGGTCGGGCAGACCTGCGCCATACGTCACCGGCTCGGCGCCGAGCTCGCGCAGATAGTCGTGGTTAGGCTCGGAGGCCGTCGCGATGACGCGCGCGCCCGCCGCCTTGGCGATCTGTATGGCGAAGCCGCCCACACCGCCGGATCCGCCGTGGATCAGCACGGTCTTGCCGGCGCCGTCCGGGCTGAGCCAGGTGCGCTGCAACGCTTTCAGCGCGGTGAGGCCGGCGAGCGGGACCGCGCCGGCCTGCACGAAGTCGAGGCTGCGCGGCTTGGCGGCCACCGATTCGGCCGGCACCGCGACGAGCTCGGCGAAGGTCCCGCCGTGCACGACCTCCTTGCGGGCGTAGGCGTAGACCTCGTCACCGACGGCGAACTCCGGGGTGTCCGGGCCAACTGCGGTGACCACGCCGGCGACGTCCCAGCCGGGGATCACCGGGAAGACGACGTCCATCAGGCCGTCGAGGTAGCCTGTCATGATCTTCCAGTCGACCGGGTTGACGCCCGCTCCCCTGACCTCGATCAGCACCGTGCCGGGCGCCACCTTGGGGTCGGGCTGGTCGGTCACCGAGAGCGTCGAATTGTCTTGGGAATAGGCCGAATAGGTAGCTGCACGCACAGCGGGCTCCTTCCGATCGAGGGGTCTTCAGTCTAGGGCGTGGGCCAGGTCACGGACCGCGCCGGCCGCGGCGGTCTCGGGCAGCTGGGCGTAGCCGAGCAGCAGGCCGTTGGGCCGATGTTCCACCCCGTATGACGAGAGCGCCGCAGTCGCCACCCCGCGCCGGCGCAGGCGCTCGACCACCTCGACGTCGTCGCGGCCGCCGGCCCAGCGCACGGTGAGGTGCATGCCGCTGTCCGCGCCGGTGATCCGCAGGTCGGGCAGCTGCTCGGTCAGGGCGGCGACCAGGCGCTGCCGGCGGGCGGCATAGGTGCGTTGGGTGCGGGCCAAATGCTTTGCCATTGCTCCGGATTGGATGAAGTGTGCCAGTGCGCCGGAGGTGATCCGGCAGACATCCGCACGGCGCTCGGCGGCCGCGCGGCGCACGTCGTCGGTGAGCCGCGCGGGCGTGACGGCCCAGGCGAGCCGCAGATGCGGAGTGAGGGTCTTGGAGGCGGTCCCGACATACACGACCTGGTCGGCGGCGCCGGACATCGCGCGCAACGGTCCGAGCGGTGGCGCGTCGTGGCGGAACTCGCCGTCGAAGTCGTCCTCGATCACCACACCGTGGTGTGTCCGGGCCCAGCGCAGCAGGTCGTGGCGGCGCTCGACCGGCATCCGGCCGCCCAGCGGATATTGGTGAGCCGGTGTCACATAGACGAGTTGGTGGGCGTCTCGCAGTCGGTCGACGCGCAGCCCGTCGTCGTCGACATCGAGCAGATCAAGGCGAGCAACATTGTCCTGCAGTGGTTTTCGTGCCCACCGATAACCCGGGTCCTCCATCGCCGCACGGCGCGGGGTGACCGCATCGACGACCGCGGTGATCGCGGCCGTGACACCGGGGAAGATCACGATGTCCGCCGCGTCGGCGACGACGCCGCGCACCTGTCGGAGGTGGTCGCGCAGCGCGTGCGAGAGAACCTCGTGCTCGTTGGGGCGATACCAGTCGAGGTCCGGCACCCGTCGGCTCGACTCGCGCCAGGCCTGTCGCCAGGCGCGCTCGTCGATCAGGGAGGTGTCCGGCGCCCCGGGCATCAGGTTGAGCCGCGGGCGACGCGCTTGCCGTCGATCGGCCGGCCGAGCCGAGGACGGGCGCGCCCCGCGCAGGCCGGGCGACGCGGTGACGCTGCGCGCGGCCTCGCGACCGGCGGCGACGACCACGCCGGAACCCGCCCTCGCCGTCACGTAGCCGCCGGCACCGAGCAGCTCGTAGGCGCGGACCACCCTCGATCGGGGTATGCCGGAGTCGAGCGCCACGGCGCGCGTCGACGGCAGCGGGTCGCCGACGCTCAACCGGCCGGCAGCGATCAGGCGCACGACATGTTCGGCAACTGCTTCTGCGGAGGCGCCGGCATCGGTCGGCAGGTGGAGCGTGTCGGGGCGACGGTTCCGCGGCATGAGCGCACCATACTGGTCTTCGCAATCAACTGATTCTGGTCCGAGATGGTTGACCAGTATCTGCTCTGATCGCCGTATGACGATGCCGACTCCCCTGCGACCGGTCACGCTCACCGGCACACTCGTGCGCCTCGCGCCGCTCTCGCCCGACCACCACGACGGCCTGGTCGAGGCGATCCGCGACGGTGACGTGTGGGACCGGTGGTACACCTCGGTGCCGCGGCCGGAGGACATGGGCGCCGAGATCGAGCGTCGCCTCGAGTTGCAGGCGAGGGGCGAGATGCTGCCGTTCACCGCGATCCGCCAGTCCGACGACCGGGTCATCGGGATGACCACCTTCTACGACATCGACCCGGAGGTGCCACGGCTCGAGATCGGCTACACCTGGAACGCCGCGTCCGCGCACGGCACCGGCACCAACCCCGAGTCGAAGCTGCTGCTCCTCACGCACGCATTCGACGAACTCGGCTGCGAATGCGTTGGATTGCGCACCCAGTGGGTCAACACGCAGTCCCGGGAGGCGATTGCCCGGCTCGGCGCCAAGCAGGACGGCGTCCTGCGCAGCAACAAGCGGCACCGCAACGGAGCGCTTCTCGACGCGGTGTTGTTCTCGATCCTGCGGCACGAGTGGCCGACGGTCCGCGCCAACCTCGAGCACCGTCTGCGGCACCGGGTCTGACGGGCGCACCCGCCACGACCGACGCCGCCCGCGAGCGGCCACCGCGCCGTTGCGACGACGGTCGCCCGCGAGAGCGCGCGAAATCGCGTTGCCGGTGTCGGTGGGTCGCAGCACGATGAGGTCATGACCTCACGCGCTGCCAACTTCTGCATCGACGCCGCCGACCCCTACGCCCAGACGCTCTGGTGGAGCAAGGTGCTGGGCGACTACCACCTCGAGACCGACGACCCGCCGCAGCCGGGTGACGACGAGGCCGGGCTCGCCGGGCCGAACGACACCTACCTGTTGTTCCTCAAGGTGCCCGAGGGCAAGACGGTCAAGAACCGGATGCACGTCTGTCTGCGCCCGACCGACCGCACCCGCGACGAGGAGGTCGACCGCATCCTCGCTCTCGGCGCGACCATGTATGACGATCGTCGCCGGCCCGACAGCGGCTGGGCGGTGCTGGCCGATCCGGAAGGCAACGAGTTCTGCGTCCTGATGTCGGACGCCGAGGTCGCCGACCGCGAACGCGCCCAGGGCGACCAGCCCGGCTGATCGACAGGCCCACCTACGCATCGAGAGGCACACGTATTCGTGTGCCTCTCGATGCGTAACTGGGCCGCTCGATCCACGAGGGCTCGATTGTGGGCCGACCAGTCGCGGGTCAGTCGCGGGTCAGGCGCCGGTGGGTGACCCGGTGCGGGCGGGCGGCCTCGACACCGAGGCGCTCGACCTTGTTCTCCTCGTAGGCGGCGAAGTTGCCCTCGAACCAATACCAGTTGGCCGAGTTCTCGTCGGTGCCCTCGTAGGCCAGGATGTGGGTCGCGACCCGGTCGAGGAACCACCGGTCGTGGCTGATGACCACGGCGCAGCCCGGGAAGTCGAGCAGCGCGTTCTCCAGCGAGCCGAGGGTCTCGACGTCGAGGTCGTTGGTCGGCTCGTCGAGCAGCAGCAGGTTGCCGCCCTGCTTGAGGGTCAGCGCCAGGTTGAGGCGGTTGCGCTCACCACCGGAGAGCACGCCGGCCTTCTTCTGCTGGTCCGGCCCCTTGAAGCCGAACTGCGAAACGTAGGCGCGAGAGGGGATTTCGACCTGACCGACCTGGATGTGGTCCAGACCGTCGGAGACGACCTCCCAGAGCGTCTTGTTCTCGTCGAGGCCGCCGCGGCCCTGGTCGACATACGAGATGTTGACGGTGTCGCCGACCTTGACCTCGCCGCCGTCCGGCTCCTCAAGCCCGACGATGGTCTTGAACAGCGTGGTCTTGCCGACGCCGTTGGGGCCGATGACGCCGACGATGCCGTTGCGCGGCAGGGTGAACGACAGGTTGTCGATCAGCACCCGGTCGCCGAAGCCCTTGCGCAGGTCCTTGACCTCGATGACCTGCGCTCCGAGCCGCGGGCCCGGCGGGATCTGGATCTCCTCGAAGTCCAGCTTGCGGGTGCGCTCGGCCTCGGCCGCCATCTCCTCGTAGCGGGCCAGGCGGGCCTTGCTCTTGGTCTGTCGCGCCTTGGCGTTGGACCGCACCCACTCCAGCTCGGACTTCAGGCGCTTGGCGAGCTTGGCGTCCTTCTTGCCCTGGACCTGCAGTCGCTCCTGCTTCTTCTCCAGGTAGGTGGAGTAGTTGCCCTCGTAGGGGTAGAGCCGGCCGCGGTCGACCTCGCAGATCCAGCCGGCGACGTGGTCGAGGAAGTAGCGGTCGTGGGTCACGGCCAGCACGGCGCCGGGGTAGGACGCGAGGTGCTGCTCGAGCCAGTTGACCGACTCGGCGTCGAGGTGGTTGGTCGGCTCGTCGAGCAGCAGCAGGTCCGGCTTGGACAGCAGCAGCTTGCAGAGCGCCACGCGGCGGCGCTCACCACCGGACAGCACGCTGACGTCGGCGTCGCCGGGCGGGCACTGCAGCGCGTCCATCGCCTGCTCGAGCTGGGAGTCGAGGTCCCAGGCGTCGGCGGCGTCGATCTTCTCCTGCAGCGTGCCCATCTCGGCCATCAGGGCGTCGAAGTCGGCGTCCGGCTGCGCCATCTCCTCGGAGATCTGGTTGAAGCGGTCGAGGTCGGCCTTGATCTGCCCGAGGCCCTCCTCGACGTTGCCGCGCACGTCCTTCTCCTCGTTGAGCGGCGGCTCCTGCTGCAGGATGCCGACGCTGTAGCCGGGCGACAGCCGGGCCTCGCCGTTGGACGGCTGGTCCAGGCCGGCCATGATCTTCAGGATCGTGGACTTGCCGGCACCGTTGGGGCCCACGACGCCGATCTTGGCGCCGGGATAGAAGGACATGCTGACGTCGTCGAGGATGAGCTTGTCGCCGACCGCCTTGCGCGCCTTGGTCATGGTGTAGATGAACTCGGGCATGACCGTCAGGCTATCGGGGCCGGGCCACGCCCCCGAAATCGCGCCCGGCGGACGCGCTGCCGGTGAGCGCGCCCGTCAACTGGCCTGCTGCTCCACCCGCGCCTGGTCGTCCTGCGCCGTCGTGCCCGAATCGGCGAAATCGCCTGTCCCGTCGACGGATTGCTGCAGGGCGCTCGCCTCGTCGGTGGCGAAGTCCGGTGCCGGCCCGGACGAGACTGACACACCCGTCTGCCAGCCCGGTGCCGCCTGCCGGACGGCGGCGGCCTGCTCACCGGGTGCGCCCTGCGACCACACGTCGCTCGAGTCGGACTGCGGCCGGTCGGACCGCTGGTCGCCCCAGCCGGACGCCTCCTCGGCATGCGTCCTTACCCGCTGGAAGGTGGCGATGCCCCATTTCAGGTCGGGGCCGACGTTGTGCGCGTCGATCTCGATCGTCTCGCGCGGCTCCCCGCTCGAGGTCTGCCAGCGGTTGATCCGCTGGAAGCCGGTGACGATCACCGCGGCACCGGAGTGCAACGACTTGTGCACGTGCTCGCCGAGGGTCCGGAACGCCCGCACGTTGTAGAACGAGCTGGGGCCGTCGACATACGCCTGGGTCTTCTTGTCGTACCAGCGCTCGTTGACCGCGACCCGGAAGGTGGTGAAGTCGCCGGTGCGCCCGCTGCGGCGCTCGGGGTCGGCGACCAGGTTGCCGTGGATGGTGACGGTGGTTTCGTTCATGACGGGTCCTTTGCATCGGTGCGGCGACCGGGCGGTCACCTGCCCCAACACTCGACCCGCCGCCGGTCCCGGTGACAGCACCGATCGGTCCGACTGTGGACGACCGCGCCGCCGGGCCGGGGATGTGGACGCCGGCTCAGGCCGCGGCCGACTCCAGCGCCTCGCGGGTATGACGGTGCTCGCGCAGCACCCGGGCCACCGGTTCGTGGATCTGCTCCGCCGCAACCCCGGCCACCGCCTTGCGCAACCGCCGGTCGGCGTGCGCCGCGCGCCGCCGCGCCCCACGAGCGGCGAACCACCGCGACAACAGCGCCAGCAGCAGCCCGGCGAGCACGCCGCCCACCACCAGCCACAACGGGATCGGGATGCCGATCCAGGTCGGCGCGGACACGTGGATCTGACCGAAGCCGAGCGCGGCGAGCAGCACCAGCCACAGCACCCCGACGATGACGGCGGCCGCGAAGATCCACTGCAGCACCGACACCACCGTCCACCAGATCGGCGTGCGCTCCCGCAGCTGGGTGCCGAGCACCGCCTGGTCGAGTGCGTCGTGCAGGTGCCGGTCGCTGGGCGTCGCGGCGTCCTGCACGGCATCGGCCCACGGAGCGGGAAGCCCCTCGGAAGCCGCCTGGCCGACCTTGCGGGTCGCCAGGTCGACCGCCGCACGGGCGGCCGGCGTGGGAGGCGGCATGGAGGACCGGCCGAGCGCCCGCTTGGCCTCGCTGCGCGTCATACCGCCGACCTTGTCCAGGCCGAGCCGGCGCAACGGCGCGGGCCGCAACTGGTGCACCCAGCGGGTGAACGGCCATCCGCCGTGCCGCACCGACTGCATCCGGTAGTCGCGTTCGACCGCGCTCACGACGGCGGGCACGCCGGCTGCGCGGGCGAGCGCTTCGTTCAGTTTGGCGTCGTCCGAGCGGTGCAGCGCCGGCTCATCCGGTGCGACGCCGGCGAGCAGTGTGCGCGCCTGACCGCGCAGGTCGGCGAGCAGCCGCTGCTCGGCCGCGTTGCGCTCCTGCACGATCGCCGCGATCGTGCCCGCGACGTCGTCGACGCCGATGCCCCGGGCGGCCGAGGTCGGGATGATGGTCGCGTCGGCCAGACCGTCGGCGGCGAGCAGCCGGTGCAGGTCGTCGACGCACGCCGCGACCTGGGGCCGGGTGAGCCGGTCGATCTGGTTGAGCACCACGAGGGTGACGGTGTTGTGGCCGGCCAGCCGCTTGAGGTAGTCGTCGTGCAGGACGGCGTCGGCATACTTCTGCGGGTCGGTGACCCAGATGAAGACGTCGGCGAGCCCGATGACCCGGTCGGCCTCGGCGCGGTGCGCGGCCACCCGCGAGTCGAAGTCGGGCAGGTCGAGCAGGACGAGGCCGTCGAGCGACTCGGCGCGACGCGCCGTCGGCGGCACCTGGTGGCGCGCGCCGACCTTGAGCCAGTCGAGCAGTTCGCCGCTCGGTTCGTCGCCCCAGATCGCGGCACTGGGCACGGAGGTCGTCGGACGGCGAGCGCCGATGCGCGAAACAGGTTCTGCCACAAGGGCGTTGAACAGGCTCGACTTGCCGCTGCCGGTCGCCCCGGCGAGCACGACGACCGTGCGCGAGCCCGCGATCGAGGTGCGCGAGTCGACCTTGCGCAGCAGCTCCTCGGTCTGCGCGACCTGGTCCGCGGGCAGCCGCCCGGCGCCGCTGCGCAATGCTTCGGCGAGGGCCTCGCCGCGGGAGGTCAGCTCGGCGCGGGACACCGCCCTGTCGGCGGTGGCCGTGTCGTCGCGGCGGAAGAAGTTGCTCATCGGGGTCCCCGCAAAGTATCGGAGCGAGGCACGAGCGGAGAACTTTGGGGGGTGATCATCGTGACGCCTGTACGTCGGAGATGGCACGCGTGAGCGCTGCCGGCGATTCGCCGGCGGGCGCTGCCTGCTCGAGCACGTCCTCGAATCGGGCGCGCTCGGCGCCATACAGCTCGTCGGTGAGCTCGAGGAGCCGGGTGCGCGCGCGGGCGGCGAGCGAGCGGACCGCCTGATCGCCGAAGACCGCTTCGAGCAGCCGCTGGGCGAGGATCGCCGATCCCCCGGCGATGCCGATCTCGGCGCCGGTGAGGCCGGCGGTGGCGGAGAAGACCACGAGCATCAGCAGCACCGAGATGCCGTTGACGCCGAAAGCGAGGAAACGCGCGGTGGTGCGTTTGCCGCCGGCCTCGTCGCGGACCATCTCCATCACGTCGTCCTGCCAGACACGGACGAGCTTCTCGGAGCGAGCGATGAAATCGGTTGACACCTCTGCAAGTTCGGCATGCGACCCGATGATCGGGGCTCCTCCGGGCAGGCTGCGCCAGGCCCGGCTGACGGTGATTGCGGCGGTCTCGCCGTGCGCCTGCAGCAGGGCCGCGACACCGCTCTGCAGGGCCTCACCGAGGTCGTTCGCGGGCTGCTGCCGACCGCGGCCGCGCAGCACGGAGACCACCCGGTCCCGCATGCGCCCGACCCCGGCCTCCAGCTGCCGGAAGAGCTCGCCGGTGCCGACGAACTCCTGCCACCGGGCCAGCACCTCGCCGCGCAACAGGGACCCGTCGCGCATGCCCTCCTCGACGCCGGCTCGCGCCGACGCGTAGCCGTCGAGTGCGGCGGTGTGCAGCGCGCCGCGTGCGTCGGTCTGCTCCTGCGCGGCGTTGCCGAGCGCCCGTGCCCGGCCGTCGAGTGAGTCGAGCGCTCCCTGCAGGGTGCGTCGTATGACGATGCTGCGCGCGTGAGCGTCGGCCGCGAGCGAGCGCAGCCAGCCGTTGATCCGCTCGACCTCGTTCGGCGGGAGCAGTCCGTCCTCGGTGAGCGACGACTCCGCGATCGCGAACACCGGCGACTGGCCGAGCCCCTGCTCCATCAACATCCCGGCGAGGTCGGCGCGCACCTCCTCCATCGCGTCGAGCGGCACCCGGTCGAGGACGACCGCGACGGACGTGCCGCGGCGTATCGCCTGCTGCAGTAGGTCCCAGGGGACGGCGTCGGCATAGCGGACCGCGGTGGTGACGAACATCCACAGGTCGGCGGCGGACAGCAGCTGCCGGGCCAGGTCGCGGTTGGCGGACACCACGGAGTCGATGTCGGGCGCGTCGAGCAGTGCGAGGCCCTGGGGCACGCCGGTGCTCGCCACGAGCCGCAGCGTGTTGGGGTCGCCGGTCTCCGGTGCGGCGCCGGTGAGCCGGGCGAGGCCGGGCAGCACCCGGGTGCCGGTGAACCACCGCTCGTCGGCGGGGTTGTGGATCAGCGTCGACGCGCGGGTGGTCGGGCGCAGCACGCCGCTGCGGGTGACGACCGTGCCGACCAGCGAGTTGACCAGGGTGGACTTTCCGGCCCCGGTCGAGCCACCGACGACGGTCAGCAGCGGTGCGTCGAGTGCGGTGACCCGCGGGATGATGTAGTCGTCGAGCTGGGCGAGGAGTTCGGCGCGCTCACGCCGGGCCTGGTCGACCGCGGGCAGGTCGAGCGGGAGCGCCGTCGCGTCGACGCCACGACGCAGCGATTGCAGCGCGGTGAGTAGGCGTTCGCCCTCGACGTCGTGGGACACAGGGCACAGCATTTCGTGTCAGCGCCCCCGACTCAACTTGGCACTCCGGCGAGGCAGCCGCGAAACGGCGGGCCGCTGCACCGGCAGCAGCGACCCGATCAGTCGCCTCCGCACCCATCGCCGGGAGATCGTGTTGCCCGAAGCACCCCCGGCAGGACTCGAACCTGCGACCAAGTCATTAGAAGTGACACGCTCTATCCAGCTGAGCTACGGGGGCAAACGCCCCTCAGTGTAGGAGGCGCAAGTGTGGAGCCACACCGTTGGAGCACCTGGTCGCGGGTGACCCGGCGCCCGTCGATGTATGTCGTCAGATCGGGGCGTCCCGTCATACCGGCTGCTCCCCGCCGCGGGTGATCCCGCTGTCGTCGTAGTAGCGGTAGAGCGCCGTGCCGAGGAACTGTGCGCGACGCCGGCCGACCAGCTGCAGCAGCTCGTGCTCGGCCTGCACCGTCTTGGGGTCGGTCTGGCCGCGGTCGAGCCGGGCGCGGATCATCGCGAGTTCGCTGCCGGCCTCCTGGAATTCGCGCATCTCGCGCTGCGCCCGCTTGCCGCCGTGCCGCTCGGCCCAGGCGACCGCGTAGCGCCGCTCCTTCACCGACGCGAGCATCGTCACCTCCTGCGGGGACAACAGCCCGGGACCGACGTAGCGGCCGAGTTCGACCGCGATCGTCCGGGCCTCGTGCCGCCGCGCGAGCACGATCAGCGCGAGGAAGCCGAGGAAGAGCGGCAGTTGGAGCGCGATGTAGAAGATCAGCCAGCCGTTCTGGGAGAGGACCGCGCCGAGGTTCCAGACGGTGTGCAACGCGACCGCACAGCACCAGCCGACCACTGGTGCGACGAACCGCAGCCACCGGTGCGGGGTCGTGGCGGCGATGCCGATCCCGATGCCGGTGCAGATCGTGAACATCGGGTGCGCGAACGGGCTCATCAGCACGCGCACGATGAAGGTGGCGACCAGTCCCTTGTCGCCCGAATCGGCATATCCCGCAGCGAGATACACGATGTCCTCGACCGCGGCGAACCCCGCGGCGGTCAGGCCGGCGTAGACCATCCCGTCGACGACGCCGTCGATCTCCCGCCGCCGCAGCAGCAGGAGGATCAACGGGCCGAGGCCCTTCATCGACTCCTCCACGACCGGCGCAACCCACACCGCGACGCCGGGTTGCTGGTCGCGCAACGGGTCGATCAGGTAGGAGCCGACGTCGTTGAGGATCGCCGCGCCCAGGGTCGCGATGCACGCGCCCCACAGGAACGCGAAGACAAGCATCCACGGTGGTTCGCGCTCGAAACGGTCCAGCCAGAGAAACACCGGCACGACGACGCCGACGACGATCAGCGACAGGACGAAGCCCAAAACCGTTGCCGTGACGCCCGATTGGATGCCGATCAGGGTGAGCATCGCCACACCGCCGAAGCCGAACACGAGAGCGCCGAGTGCGCCATACAGCCATTTGCGCAGCAGCGGGCGACGGTCCGCTCGGGGCTGCATGGTCGGCATCACCACGGCACTGTATGACGGCAGCCGCGGGCCTGCACGGTGCTCCGCATCGCGAACAAACCCCTACAGTGAGCGGGTGAGTGAGGACAAGGCACGCAGCGACCGCATCGTCTGGATCGACTGTGAGATGACCGGGTTGAGCCTGACCGACGACGCGCTGATCGAGGTCGCCGCGCTGGTCACCGACTTCGACCTGAACCAGCTGGGCGACGGCGTCGACGTGATCATCAAACCGTCCGACGGGGCGCTGGAGCAGATGAACGACTTCGTGCGCGACATGCACACCAAAAGCGGTCTGCTGGAAGAGCTTTCACACGGCGTCACGATGGAGGAGGCGCAGCAGCAGGTGCTGGACTACATCCGGGAGTTCGCCCCGGACGAGGGCCGCTGGCCGCTCGGCGGCAACACCGTCGCCACCGATCGCGGCTTCCTGGCCCGCGACATGCCGGAGCTCGAGGCGCACCTGCACTACCGCATCATCGACGTCTCCTCCATCAAGGAGCTGTCCCGCCGCTGGTTCCCGCGTGCCTACTTCAACGCCCCGGAGAAGAACGGCGGCCACCGGGCGCTCGCCGACATCCGGGAGTCCATCGAGGAGCTGCGCTACTACCGCGAGGCGGTCTTCGTGCCGCCGCCCGGCCCGGATTCGAAGCAGGCCAAGAAGATCGCCGAGAAGTACAGCGGCGAGTAGACCGCCGCCACGTCCCCGCCCCGGTGGTGGTCACGACCACCCCTTCGGAGCAGGTACGATAGTCGGCGTTGCCTCCCGCCAGAGGCAGCCATGGTGGGTGTAGCTCAGCTGGTAGAGCGTCGCGTTGTGGTCGCGGATGTCGCGGGTTCAAGCCCCGTCACTCACCCCGGGATGAGGCCCGGTCGTCGTCGGACGGCCGGGCCTTTTCGTCATCCCGCCCGCAGCTCCACGAGCGCGAAACCGACCGCCTGCGTCGGCATCGGCGCCCGGCAGGTGAGTTTCGCCTCCGGCAGCTGGTGGGCCTGCAGTTCGACCTCGATCCGCGGCGGCAGCGGCGGCGCACAGGCCAGCAGGACCCGCCACCGCTCCCCCGCACGCACGGCCTTCTCCACCCGTATGGCGTGCCGGCCCGCGGGACCGAAGCGACGCAGCACCTCGATCACCGCCACCTGGGCCGGCGGGTTCAGGTCGGCATACCCGCGCAGGTGGGAGGCGGACACCCGCCCGTGCAGCAGGTCGCGGACGACCTCGACCGCCTCGGCCGGCTCGACCTCGCCGAAGTAGACGCCGGACGGCAGCACCAGCAGGTTCGCCGCAAACCGGTCACCGCCGACATGGCTGCATTCCCAGGTGTTTTCGGGCCACACCTCGGTGAGCGCTGCCGCCACCGGCCGCCCTCGGATCGCGCAACACGCGTCGTGCACACCGTGTGTGCAGACCAGGAAGACCGGCGGCAGGTCGGTGCGTCCCGGTGCCTCGGTCCCCGGCACGATCTGCAGCAGGTCCTCGTCGGTGGTCCACGTGCCCCACTGCTGGCTGTGGTTGCCGGCGGCGTCGTAGCGCAGCACGGCCCAGCGCAGCGGCACGCCCGCCGCCCGGCGCCCGTAGCGCCGGATCAGCAACACCCGCGCGCCGATTCGCTGCGCCGCGTGCCGGACCGGCTGCACGATCGAGGGGTCGATCGGCAACTCCGCGAAGCCGCCGAACGGCCACGGCCCGTGGTGCTCGATCAGCACCCAACCGTGCGCCGGGGCCGCCGTGCCGGCCTGGTCGTCACCCCGCAGGCGGGCCTGGACGGCACACCTGAAGTCCCCGCTCTGCGTCACGGCCGGGCGGGTATGGCGATGCCGGCGCGCAGCACGCGACGGGCGAAGTCCAGTCCGAGCTCGTCGGCGACCAAAACCCCTCCGGCAAGCAGCAATTCGGCCGCCGCCACATCGTCGGCGGGCAGGTCGAGCCAGCCGACCCGGGTGTGCAGCCGGGTGCCGTCGAGGCGTGGCGCGAGATTGCCGCGCAGCCGCAGCGCCGTCTGCGGGGTCAATGCGTCGAGGGCCGCGAGCTGCGCCAGCGGACCGAGCGCGGCCGGACGCGCCTGCGTGCGGCGGGTACGCCGGAAGGCCGGCTCGGGGTCGGCCTGCTCGACGGCGGCCGTGAGCGCCTTGCGCACCTGGTCGACGACCTCGTCGGTGCCGTCCACCCCGAGCGGCAGCGACGCCCGCAGGTCCGGCTCCTGCCGCAACCGGGCGAGCGCGTCCTGCGCGAGCTGCTCGGCGACGGCATAGCGGGTCCAGTTGTGGATGCCGAGGGTGAGGTGGATCGAGACCGCCCCCTGCGCCTGCGCGGCGTGCAGCCAGCCGCGCGGCAGGTAGAGGCAGTCCCCGGGCCCGAGCACGGTGTCGATCACCGGCTCCCCCGCCGCGGCGTCGGCGACCGCCTCGCGGCGATCGGTCCACGGCTGGTCGCGCAGCGGGTCGGGGTGCACCGGCTCGTGGATGATCCAGCGCTTGCTGCCCTCGATCTGCAGCACGAAGACGTCGTGGACGTCGTAGTGATCGTCGAAGCCGCGATTCTGCGGCGGCGTGACGTAGGCATTGGCCTGCACCGGGTGGCCGAGCTCGGTGCCGAGCCGGGCGGTGAAGTCGGTGATCGGCGCCCAGGTGCGATGCAGCGCTTGCAGCACGATCGTCGCCCCGTCGGCGAACTGCCGCCAGATCGCGGTGTCGTCCAGCTGGTCGGTGATCGTCGCGCCGACACCGGCGCCGGCGGTGAAACTGCGCTCGGGCAGCGTGGATCCGTCCTTGGCCATCCGCAGGAACGGCGTGCGCAGACCGCGCTCGGAGAGCAGTTGGTCGACCGCGCCGGCCGAGAAGAGATCGGAGTAGTCGTCGGCGCCGCGGGTGAGCAGGGCCCGGGACCCCCAGTGCTCGTCGGCGAAGGTCGGCAGAGGTATGTCGATGAGGCGAGCCGACGCGACCCCGGCGCCTGCAGTGGCGCCGGGGTCGCGAAGGTCAGAGCGCGAAATGCTCAATTGTTGTAGCCGGAGCCACCACCGGCGCCACCGTCGGCACCGCCATCGGCGCCACCGTCCTGGCCGGTCGAACCGGCAGCTCCACCGTCGGCCGGGCCCTCACCGGAGCCACCGCCCGCGCCACCGTCGGCACCGCCATCGGCGCCACCGTCCTGGCCGGTCGAACCGGCAGCTCCGCCATCGGCCGGGCCCTCACCGGAGCCACCGCCCGCGCCACCGTCGGCACCGCCATCGGCGCCACCGTCCTGGCCGGTCGAACCGGCAGCTCCACCGTCGGCCGGGCCCTCACCGGAGCCACCGCCCGCGCCACCGTCGGCGCCGCCGTCCTGCACACCCTGCTGGCCCGAGGCGCCGCCGTCAGCGGGGCCCTCCGAGCCACCGAAGCCACCGGAACCGCCGGTGTTGCTGTCCTGGCCGCCGGAGAGGTTGTCGTTACCCCCGGTCGAGTCTTCCTGCCCGAACGAGTCCTGCGTGGAATCAGTCATGCGTCCTCCTGCGAATCTCGTGGTCCACCAGGGACCTGTTGGGTGCACTGCGGGCTGTCCGCCCGCCGGGCGCGGCCGATGCCGACGCCACCACCGTGTCTACCCCATCCTCGCCACATCCAAAAGGGCACGGGTGCAATCGATTTCAATCAGTGGACCGCGGCGGGTGCGTGGCGAACCATTCGTCGCGACGTCGCTGCTGCTCCTGCTCGGTCTCGGTGCGCAGCTCGCTCGGCATCGGCGGCTTCTTCACCTTGGGCTTCTTCGGCTCCGGCGGCTTGGGCGGCTCGGCCGCCGCTTTCGCTTGCCGCTCAGCGAGATTCGCGTCATACGCCGCACGACGCGCGGCACGCTCGGCAGCGACCTGGTCGCGCTCGGGCTTCTCCGGCGGCGCATACTGCGCCCGCACCCGCTCGACCGAGGCCCAGCGTTCCTCACGGGTGATGTGCGACTCGGCGATCTTGTGCGCCTGCGCTTCCTTCTTCTCCTGCTGCTTCGCGGCGGCCTTCGCCTTCGCCTGCTGGCGTTCGAGACGGTCACGTTCCTTGCGCGAGCGCTGGGCCTTGATGAGCGCGGCGTCGCGGCGCAGCAGTCGCGCCTCCTCGACGGCCGGCGGCAACTGCGGGTCGTATGGCGTCACGGTGGTTCCTGCCTTTCGGTCGTTCGATCCGGTCAACGTGCTCCCGGTGCCGCGCGGGGCGCCGGCGTCGCGGGGACCGACGATGCCGGTCTTGGTGCCGCGGCCCGCGGTGCTGGCCGCACCGCTGACCAGCGCGGCGTGCCCGGCGGCGAGCGACGCCCGGCCGTAACTGGTCGGGTCGCCGGACGCGTCCTTCATCGAGCTGAGTCGCAGGTCGTGCGCCACGTCGAGAGTCGTGGCGGCCTTGAGATCCTGCTTGGCGAAACCGGAGTCGTCCTTCGGCGGCAACAGGATCATCTCCTCGGCCGGCAGGCCGGACTTCAGCTGCCGGGTGCGGATCAGCTCGGCGTCCACCTCCGCGCCGAAGAGCATCGCAATGTTGGTGATCCAGAGCCACAGCATGAACATGATCGCGCCGGCGAACACGCCATACGTCTTCTGGTAGCTCGCGCCCTGGGTGAGCCCGAAGTAGGTGACGAGCGCACCGGAAGCGACCACCCACACCACGAAGCCGATGAGCGCACCCCAGGTGAAGATATCGCGCTTGGTCTTGCGGACGTTCGGGGTGGCCCAGTAGAGCATCCCGATGATGAAGACCACGATCAGCACGACGAACGGCCACTTGGCGATGTCCCAGATCGTCACCAGGTTGCTCGGTATGCCGATCTCGTTCGCGATCGACGTGGCGACGCTGCCGGTCGTGGTCAGCGCGATCATCACCACGATGATCAGGATGACCTCGATGATCGTGACCAGGTAGAGCGCCGGCCGCAGCTTCCAGACCGGGCGGCCTTCGGGGATCTCGTAGATCTTGTTGAGCGCACGGCTGAAGCCGCCGACGTAACCGGAGGCCGACCAGATCGACAGCAGGATGCCGACGACCAGCGCGACGCCGCCGCCGCCCTGGGTGCTGATGTTGTCGATGAAGTCGCGAATCGTGCTGAGCGACTTGTCGTTCGGGTCCTTGCCGGCGATCCCGGCGAGGATCTTGACCAGGCTGTCGGTGGTCTCCTTGCCATTGCCGAACACGTTGATCAGCGACAGCACCGCGATCAGGCCGGGGAAGAGCGACTGCATCGAGTAATAGGTCAGCGCCGCGGCCTTGTCGGTGCACTGATCGCTGGAGAACTTGCTCGCCGCCCGCTTCAGGGCGACGCTCCAGCTCGGTTTGGCGGGTGCGTCCGGGATGTCTTCCTTCGGACGTTCCACTTCTTCGTCATTGAGCAACAGCAGCGACATCGGGATGAGTCCTCGCAGAATCGGGGGCCACGTCTTCTGGCGTCTTCTGGCACTGACTGTGCAACTTAGCGCCCGTCCGCCAAAGAGGCGAGATCCCGCGCGCCGCAGTGCACAATGTCGCCATGAGGTGGAGGGGTGGTCTCACCGCGGCGGGTCTGGTGCTGGGCACGGGCTGCGCCCTTGCCCTGGCGGCGAGCGCGGCCACGGCCGAACCGGTGAGCCCGTCGGCCAGTACGTCGGGTTCGCCGAGTACGTCGACCTCGGTGAGTGCGAGCTCTTCCTCGTCGGTGACGTCGGATCCGTCCACCCGACCGCCGACCCGGCCCACCTACCGTCCGCCGACGCGGCCGACCTACCGTCCGCCGACCATCGGTCCGACGACGATCGCGCCGCCGCCGCTGCAACCGAGCGACCCGGCGGCGACCACCTCAACCAGTGCGGGTGCCGATCGGCCCTACTCGACGTCGTCGGGCTCACCGCAAGCACCGTCATACGCCGGTCCGGAGAGTGCGACCTCGACGGCGGTCACGACGCAGCAGCCGGAGACGACGACCTGGGACACCGGTGCGGCGACGAACAGCCCGGCCAGTTCGGCCGGTTCATCATCCAGCGCGACGGTGTCGTTCAGCACGCCGCCGACCTCGTCGGCGGCAACCGCCCAGCCGGACGGCGGCTCGTCGGACACCACGCGCACCGTCATCGTCGCCGGCTCGGCGGTGGTTGCCCTGCTCGCCGCGGGCGTCGCGCTGCGCGAGATGCGTCGCTGACCGCCTCGATTTCAGATCTGCGACCACTGCCTGCTAAGGTTTTTCCTCGTTGCGCCATTAGCTCAATTGGCAGAGCAGCTGACTCTTAATCAGCGGGTTCGGGGTTCGAGTCCCTGATGGCGCACCACCCTCGAAGAGCCCCGGGTCCCCTTGTGACCTGGGGCTTTTCGCATGCGAGACTGGTGCAGTGCGTGCACTTGCAAAGACGAGTGCCGGTCCCGGTCTGGAGCTGATCGACGCTCCGGAGCCGACTGCCGGCCCGGGTGAAGTCAAGATCAAGGTATGGCGGGCCGGCCTCTGCGGCACCGACCTGCATCTGGAGGGCTGGGACGACTGGGCCGCCTCCACGGTCGAGCCGCCGCTGATCATCGGGCACGAGTTCTTCGGCGAGGTCGTCGAGGTCGGGCCGGGCGTGACCAGCGTCAAGGTCGGTCAGCTCGCGTCCGGCGAAGGGCACGTCGTGTGCAACGAGTGCCGCAACTGCCGCGCGGGACGTCGCCAGCTGTGCATCCGGACCAGCTCCGTCGGTGTCAATCGCGACGGTGCGTTCGCGGATTACGTCGTCATACCTGCCTCCAATGTGTGGGTGCAGCCGGACGACCTGGACCCCGACGTCGGCGCGGTCTTCGACCCGTTCGGCAATGCCACCCACACCGCGTTGTCCTTCCCGATCGCCGGCGAGGACGTGCTGGTCACCGGCGCCGGACCCATCGGGGTGATGGGCGCCGCGATCGCCAAGCACGTCGGTGCCCGCTACGTCGTGGTGACCGACGTGAGCGACTACCGGCTCGACCTGGCCAAGGCCGCCGGTGCCGACCGGGTGGTCAACGTGTCGCGCGAGCGGATCGCGGACGCGCAGCGCGATCTCGGGATGCGCGAGGGCTTCGACATCGCGCTGGAGATGTCCGGCAACCCGTCGGCGGTGCGCGAGGCGATCGACAACATGAATCACGGCGGACGCATCGCGATGCTCGGCCTGCCCGCCGACGAGTTCGCGATCGACTGGGGCCGGGTGATCACCCACATGCTGACGATCAAGGGCATTTACGGCCGGGAGATGTACGACACCTGGTATGCCATGAGTTCGATGCTGCAGTCCTCCCCGGAGCTGGAGCGTGCGGTCGCCTCGGTGATCACCCACCGCTTCCCGGCGGAGCAGTGGCAGGACGCCTTCAACGCCGCACGGTCCGGCGAGGTCGGCAAAGTCGTGATGGATTGGAGCTGACGGATGTACGCCAACAAGGACGCCCTGCAGCAGACGCTGCGCGAGATCGACGACGCCGGGCTCACCAAGCACGAGCGTGAGCTGACGACGCCGCAGTCGGCGCACGTGGCCACCGGTGGTTCCGAGGCGCTCAACTTCTGCGCCAACAACTACCTCGGCCTCGCCGACCACCCCGATGTCCTCGACGCGGCGCGAAACGCGTTAGACGAGTGGGGATTCGGCATGGCGAGCGTGCGCTTCATCTGCGGCACGCAGACGCAGCACCGCGACCTCGAGCGCGCACTGGCCGCCTTCCTGTCGACGGACGACGCGATCCTCTACTCCTCCTGCTTCGACGCCAACGGCGGCATCTTCGAGGTGCTCTTCGGCCCGGAGGACGCGATCATCTCCGACGAGCTCAACCACGCGTCGCTGATCGACGGCATCCGGTTGTCCAAGGCCAAGCGATTCCGTTACAAGAACGCCGACATGGCCGATCTCCGCGCGCAGCTGCAGGCGGCGAAGGACGCCGGCGCGCGGCATACGGTGATCGTGACCGACGGGGTCTTCTCGATGGACGGTTACTACGCGCCGTTGGCCGAGATCTGTGACCTGGCAGAGGAATTCGGCGCCCTGGTGATGGTCGACGACTCCCACGCGGTGGGCTTCGTCGGCGACGGCGGCCGCGGCACACCGGAGTTCACCGGCACGATGGACCGGGTCGACATCATCACCGGCACGCTCGGCAAGGCGCTCGGCGGGGCCTCCGGCGGCTACGTCGCGGCGCATCAGGAGATCGTCGACCTGCTCCGCCAGCGGTCGCGCCCCTACCTCTTCTCCAACGCCGTCGCCCCATCGGTCGTCGCAGGGTCACTGAAAGCCCTTGAGATTGCTGGCAATTCGACGGAGCAGCGCGCGCAGCTGACGGCCAACACCGAGCTGTTCCGGTCACTGATGACCGAGGCCGGCTTCGAGGTGCTGCCGGGCAGCCACCCGATCACGCCGATCATGTTCCCCGGCGAGGACGGTGCCCGGCAGGCGACGCAGATCGCGGACGCGATGCTGCAGCGCGGCGTCTACGTGATCGCCTTCTCCTACCCTGTGGTGCCGCAGGGCAAGGCGCGCATCCGGGTGCAGCTGTCGGCCGCGCACAGCGAGGCCGACGTGCGCGCCTGCGTGCAGGCGTTCGTCGAGGCGCGCGACGAGGTGCTCGCTACGAACCCGCTGCGCGGCGACGAAAATCCCGCTGGTTGAGCGGCGAGCCACGAGCCGCGTATCGAAACCAGCGACTAGAGGTACAACCCGGTCGAGCTGCTGGAGTCGACCCGCTGCGCGGCGACGGCGTGCAAATCGCGCTCGCGCAGCAACACGTAGGTCTTGCTCTGCAGCTCGACCTCGGCACGCTCCTCGGGGTCGAAGAGCACGCGGTCGCCGAGCTGCACCTGCCGCACGTGCTGCCCGACGGCGACGACCTCGGCCCACGCGAGTCGCTTGCCGACCGACGCGGTTGCGGGGATGACGATGCCGCCGCCGGACTTGCGCTCCCCCGACTCGGCGTCCGCGGACACCAGCAGCCGGTCGTGCAGCATCTTGATGGGGAGATTCCCCGACGCGGCTGCGTCAGCCACGGGGGGTCAGCTGCGCGCGCGGCGGATGATGCCGAGCGTCAGCAGGATCGCCGCGACGCCGCCGAGCGCCATACCGAGCTTCTGGGTGTTGAGCTCACCGTCGGGCGTGTGGGTGGCGTCGTTCGCCTTGAGCTTGACGTCCTCGACCGCCCGGTTGACGATCTCCTTCGGCTGCGCGCGGAAGGACAGCTCGTCGATCGTGCCGGCGAGTCGCTCGCGCGTCGCCGCGAGGTCGGCCTCGATCTGCTGGGCGGATCGGGTCGCGGGCTTCGCGGGGGCCTTGTCAGCCATGATGTCTCCTTAGGCGGGTCGCGATTCGCCTGAGACGATAACGCAGGAACCCCCGTTCGTAACCAGGAGGACATGCCATGCCGCGGCTCGAGATCGGTGACACAGCCCCCGCCTTCACCCTGACGTCCGACTCGGGCAAGGGGGTGTCGCTCTCCGACTACGCCGGCAAGCACCTGGTGATCTTCTTCTACCCCGCCGCGATGACGCCCGGCTGCACCAAGGAGGCCTGCGACTTCCGCGACTCACTCGCCACCCTGCAGGGCGCCGGTTACGAGGTCGTCGGCATCTCCCCCGACAAGCCGGAGAAGCTGGCGAAGTTCGTGGAGAAGGAGTCGCTCACCTATCCGCTGCTCGCCGACCCGGACAAGAAGGTGCTCGAGGCCTACGGCGCCTACGGCGAGAAGAAGCTCTACGGCAAGACCGTCGTCGGCGTCATCCGCTCGACGATCGTGGTCGACCCCGAGGGCACGGTCGAGCTCGCCCGCTACAACGTCAAGGCCACCGGCCACGTCGCCTCCTTGAGCAAGGCGCTCCAGCTGGTATGACGCGAGCGTCGCCGAGCCGCTTAGACTCGGTGACTGCGCGCGAGTGGCGGAACAGGCAGACGCGCCAGATTTAGGTTCTGGTGCCTTCGGGTGTGCGGGTTCGAGTCCCGCCTCGCGCACAGCTGACTCGGCGTTCCGTCGCTCTGCACATCGTGCGGTATGGCGCACGATGTGTAGAGCGGTAGCGGCCGGACTCGCCCGGGGAGGTGCAGATCGCGCCGTATACCCCGCGATCTGCACCACCGGGAGCTCTAGTCACTCCCTCAGCCGGCCAGCGCTCGCTCCACGGGCTGGGCGAGTTTGCCCGGCTTGGTGGCCGATCCGTAGCGCGCGAGCACCGAGCCGTCGCGGCCGATCAGGAACTTGGTGAAGTTCCACTTGATCCGGCTGCTGCCGAGCGCGCCCTTCGCCTGGTTGCGCAGCCAGGCGTAGAGCGGGTGCGCGTCGTCGCCGTTGACGTCGACCTTGGCGAACATCGGGAAGGTGACGCCGTAGTTGCGCTCGCAGAAGCCGCCGATCTCGTCAGCGTCACCGGGCTCCTGGTGCCCGAACTGGTTGCACGGGAAGCCGAGCACCACCAGCCCCTGGTCCCGGTAGTCCTGCCACAACTGCTCCAATTCCTTGTATTGCGGGGTGAATCCGCACTTGGAGGCGGTGTTGACGACGAGGACGACCTTGCCGTCATACGCATCGAGAGGTTGCGGCGTGCCGTCGAGCAGGTCGGCGGTGAAGTCGCCCAGCGTGGTCATCTCGGGTCCCGCTCGGCGAAGGTCTCACGCAGTTCGTCCAGCATCGCGTCGATGGCGCCGATGCCGATCGACAGGTGCCCCTCGCCGTCGACCAGGTGCGCGGTCGCGCCCGGGATGTTGCCAGCCAGCCATTGGCCGTGCGCGAACGGCACCATCAGGTCGAGGCTGCCCTGCCAGACGAAGGTCGGCACGGTGATGCTGCTGAGGTCGAAACCCCACGGCCGGGTGAAGGCCAGGTCGTCGTCGGCCCAGCCGTCGACGCCGTTCTTGAGACCCTCGGCGAAGTTGGCCGCGACCTCCGCACCGGTCTCGTCGGTGATGACGGCCCGGTCGACGTCGGGCAGCAGGGTGCTCAGCTCGCCGATGATGTCGTCGGGCGTGGCGTCGGCGAGCTCGGCGCGCATCGGCTCGAGCACTCGGCGCAGCGCGTCCTCGCCCTCGGCAGCAGCATTGAACTCGACGTGGTTGCCCTCCCCCATGCCCTGGAGGAAGGCCAGGTCCGGCTCGTCGTACGGCGCGACACCCGCAATGCTGAGGATGCCGGTGACGCGGTCGGGCAGCAGGGCTCCCGTCGCCAGCGCGTGCGGCCCGCCGCCGGACCATCCGGCGGTCATCGCCTTCTCGACACCCAGGTGGTCGAGTATGGCGGCGGCATCGTCCGCGACATCGGCCACGGACCGGCCCGGGTTGCGCGTCGAATCGCCATACCCCGCACGGGAATACGTCACCAGGCGAATGCCCCGCTCCTTCGCCGACTCGGCCATCGCGGACCGCGGGAGCACCGACCCCGGTGTGCCGTGGTGGAAGAGCAAGACGGGTCCGTCGTCCGCTCCGCTGATCCGGATGTCGAGGTCGCGCCCGTCGGGCAGCTTCATCAGGGTCATGGGGCAAGACTGCCACGGCGGAGGTGAGCCGGCTCGGTAGCGTGCGGGCATGACCTCCGACAGCGCACCCTGCATCGAGTCCGTCGTGTTGCCCGTTCGTCCCGGGCACGAGGCCGGGTTCGAAGCGGCGTTCGCAGACGCTGTGCCGATCATCAAACGGCAGAAGGGTTTTCGCAGCCTTCGCCTGTCGCGTTGCATCGAGCGTCCGAACGAATACCTGCTCCATGTCGAGTGGGACTCACTCGCCGACCACACCGTCGGATTTCGTGAGTCCGACGACTATCAGCGCTGGCGCACGGCCCTGCACCACTTCTACGACCCGGTGCCCTCCGTCGACCACTTCCACGACGTATGGCGGGAGTCGCGCCCGTGACCGCGCCCCTCACCGCGCCCGCCGGCCGAAGCATCGCACCACCTCCTCGACAAGCTGGGCGTTCCCGCTCGCCGGGGTGCCGTCGGGCAGGGTGAGCGTGTCCTCCAGCCCGATGCGCGTCGGCAGCTCTGCCTCGACCGCGAGGTCGATCGCCGGCCAGGTGGAGCGTTCCTCCCCGTGCAGCAGGATCGAGGAGCCCGGGGCGACCCGTCGCACCCCGGTCACGAGTGACTCGGCATGCTGCCGCACTGCGTCGACGTCCCCGATGTCCGGCAGCTCGATCAGCACCCGCAGACACTGACTGCGCAGCGCGGAGCGTTGCCACGCCCGCAGGCCGTCGAGGTGCCAGATCCCGGCTTCGATGCCGACACCGTGCTCCAGCAGGACGGCGGCGACCGCCTCCGCTCCTTGCTCGTGCCAGTTGACGGAGGCGAAGTCGGGCATCGTGCTCCAGGCCGCGATGGCGGCCACTCGGCGGTCCACGTCGGGTGCGATCCATGCCCCCGTCGTCACCCCGACCGGGACGCCCGGACACCTCCGCCGCACTTCCCGCACCCAGTGCGCAACGCAATCCTCGTCCAGGGTGTCCGTGCCGTCGGCGTCCTTGGGGTGCAGGTGCACGCTGCCGGCGCCGGCGTCGACCGCGGCGGCGGCCTCCTCCGCCACCTCGGAGGCATCGGATGACAGCCGCGGATGTTCACTCACGGACCGTGCTCCGTTCACGCAAACCTGCAGGTCCATCAGCCAACCTCCTCGGAGTGCCACGGTGCCCGACCGCCTCGGCACATTCTTGGTGATCTCCGTACGAACTGTTAACCCGCCGGCCCTGCTGCGACCGCTAGTGTGCGACTGGACGGCTGTCTAGTCGCGGCTGTCCAGTCGTTGGCACTCACACCCGAAGGCAGGAAGACATGAAACGCAAAGTCGCAGTCGCAACCGCAGGCGCGGCGGTAGCGGCCCTGGCCACATTTGGTATGGCGGCGCCGCAGGCACACGCCGCAGACACGATGGTCGACGGGGCCGTCACGATGCAGCAGACCGGCGAGATGCAGGGCATCAGCGGTTGGGGCGTCGCCTCGATTGTCAACAACGGCACCACGACCATTCCCGCCGGGACGGTCGTGAAGTACGGCGTGATGAACATGCCCGGCATGCCCAACGAGGTCCACGCCACGATGGTCTCGCCGAAGGGCTCCGGCGAGCTGAGCGTCTTCCCGATCGGACTCAACGGCAACGGCCTGCGCACGCTGAAGCCGCTCGCCCCCGGGCAGTCCTTCTCCTTCAACTGGAGCGTCTACCACTACGCCCCGTGGCACCGGGTGCACGTCGAGGTCTACATCGACAGCTACCCGTCGGGCACGACCGACGTCAACTGGGACAACAACTGGGCGGGCGCGGACAACAACGGCAAGGGCCTGTAACACCAAGTCGTCAGATCCTGCACGTCACACGTCGAGCGGCAGGTCGGTCCGAGCCGGGACCGGCCGCCGCTCGATCGGGTATGACGGGTCGACACTTCCACCCGTGCGCCCCGAGGGCATCCATCGGTGCTGGTCCATCGAGTTTTGTTCACCCGATACCGTCGCATCGTTGAGGAGGGTGGATGGATCTACTCGCACTGCAATATTTCCGCACGGTTGCCCGGCTCGAGCACCTCAGCCGGGCCGCCGACGAGCTGCGCGTCGCCCAGCCGTCGCTGAGCCGGACGATCGCAAGGCTCGAGGACGAGCTGGGCATGCCGCTGTTCACCCGGCAGGGTCGCGTCCGTCTGAACGAGAACGGTCGGGTGTTCCTGCGACACGTCGAACGTGCGCTGAGCGAGCTGGATGACGGACGCCGCGCCTTGGACGACCTCAAGGGCGGTGCCGGCGGAGAGGTCGTGGTCGCAGCCGAGTCGCTGCTCACCCTCACCGGCGTACTCACCACCTTTCGTCGTGCCAAACCCGGCATTAGAGTGCGCCTGCAGCAGGCGGCTGCCGGAGAAATGCGCCGCCAATTGCGTTCCGGGGAAATAGATTTCGGCATCGCATCCCAATCCGTGAATGCCGAAGATCTCGAGTCGGTCGAGTTGGTGCGGGAGGAGGTGCTCCTCGCCATGCCACAGTCACACCCGCGTGCCCAGCAGGACGCGATACCCGTTGCTGACCTCACCACCGAGGACTGGGTGACGACGCGCCGTGGGCATTGGCAGCGGGAGTTGCTGGAGCGCCTCTTCGCCGATGCCGGCGCCCAGCCGATCATCGCGTGCGAGTCCAACGAACCGGGCGTCTCCCAAGACCTCATCAGCGCTGGTCTGGGCATCGGCCTGATTCCGGCCATGTCCCAGCGGGCCGGCACTCACGCGCCGGTGGCGTGGGCCCACATCGACTCGCCCGGCGCCCAGCGCACCCTGCGGCTCATGTGGCGCAGAGACCGCGAGCTTCCCGCGCCCGCAGTTGCTTTCCGGGAAGTCGTCACCAGCCGACCGTTCATGAACCACCGTGCGCAAGAGTCACGGAGGCGCGGTCGGCACGCTACCTGAGCCGCAGGGCCAGCGCGGCGTTGTCCGCAGGAAGGCGCTTGTCCTCGAGGATTTCCAACCCGCAGTCCTCGGCCAGCCGTTGATACTCCCGGATCGATCGCTGACGTCCCCCGTTGACGACGTGGAGGTGGAGGTCCCAAAGCGTCGCCAGTGGCGCGGAGCCGTCATCCCTGGTGAGCCGCTCCACTATCCACAGTCTCGATCGGCAGCCCATTGCGACCTTGATGTTGGTGAGTATCCGCTCGCACTCTTCGTCGCTCCAGTCGCCGAGCACGCGTGACAAGACGTAGATGTCCGCATCCTTGGGCAACCGTCCCCTGAACAGGTCGACGGACATCGTGGTCACTCGCTCGGTCAAGCCGGCATCGGCAAAGGCACCATCGGCGATCGCGAGCATGTGTGGCAAGTCGGTGAGCACACCACGGGCATGCGGACGGGCCTGCAGCACCTGGGTGAGCAACGCGCCGCTTCCGCCCGCAATGTCCACGACCACGCCGTGAACGGGCACCTCCATCGCGTCAGCCAGCAGATCAAAGTAGAAACTTGTCGCCGCCAATGCGCTCTGGAACCGTTTAGCGACAGGTGGATTCGCCGCGAGATACGGGATCAGCTCGGTGCCGTAGGTAGCCTCGAATCCGGTTGCGGAGGAGCCGAAGGCCACTGGAGCGTTGCCCCACGCGCTGTGGAATTCGTCACCGTAGAGCAGGCATGCGTCACGCATGCTCCCCGGCCCATCGACCATGTGGACACCCAACGGCCCGAGCGCGTAGGTCGCGCCGGCGTCGGTCGTGCCGTCCGGCCTGTCCGGAATCCTCGCGGCGATGCCTATCGAGTCCAGTCCGCGCATCAGCCGATACATAAGGTTCTGCGGGACGGCGGTGCGTGTACTCAGCTCGGCGACCGTGAGATCAGCACCAGCGAGGAGATCTGGTATGCCCAGCTCGACCCCGACGCGCGCGAGCTGCGCGCGCCATCCGCCCGTCAAGAGTTCGATCACGGACGTCTCCGTCCGGCCCGACCCGGTCATGCTTCCGGTATCCAATCGCGCCGGATCTGTGGGGTCGCGATGCGCAATGCTCGCATGTGTTCCAACGGGTTGGTGTACTCACGCGTCGACACGATCAGGCCGTCCCCGAACTCGAAGCGGTGCACGAAGCTGTTGCGATAGTGACCCCAGGGGTAGCCAGGAAACTGGATCGTCCCCTCCCCTGTGCATTCAACCCACGCCGTGCGGCGTTTGTCATCGAGATGGATCTCGACATCGCCCCACCGCCAGTCGGGCAGCACTTGGATGGACAGCTCGTTGTGCTTACGCAGGTTGTCGCGGCCACGAACCGTAATCGGTCTGCCACGATCGGTGAACCACAACGATGCGGCACCGTTCTCGTCATAAAGCTGGTAGCGGTTCAGGCGCGCCTCGTGGCTGACGTCGAGGTAAGCGTCAATCAATGCGAGTCCGGGTTTCAATGTCACTCTCCTCTGCCGATTTACGGTTGAAGCCGGTTCCAGGACCAGCCGGCCGATGCCGGTGTCCGGGTGTAGCGCAGCCGCTCGTGCAGGCGGTCTGTGCCGTTCGCCCAGAACTCGATCGCCGATATGACGAACTCGTATGCCGTGTACCGCGCGGGCCGAGGCAGGGGTGCTCCGGTGGCCAACTGGGCTGCACGAGAACGCAGTTCAGCGGGATCTGCCAGCGTCGCGCTTTGCTCGGATGCGACCGTCATCGCGTGGGTGAAGACGGGCCGCTTCTCCCAGAGTCGATCGGACGATGCTTCGTCGAGAGCGATCATTCGTCCCTCGAACTGCAATTGCTGGCTCGTTTCACGCCAGTAGAGCAGACCGCTCGCGCGCTCGTTCGACCTGAGATCGTGGGCCTTGCGGCTCGTTGAGTGGGTGGCGATAACCAGACCCACGTTGGTCACCGCACCAACCACGACGGTGCGGCTGGATGGCTGGCCGGTGGCGTCGACCGTCGCAAGCGCGAGAGCCAATGGTTCTCGGACTCCAAGCTCGGCGGCCTCCTCGATCCATTTGTGCAGCAACGGCATTGGATCGGGCGGCGGCGAGTGATACTCGGGGAAATCGGCCGGCCGAGCAGCCGTCATCGACTCGGATCGGTGTTGCTCGGCAAGGTCAGACATGCATTCGACCTTCCGCGCATAGGATGCCGTGGCCCCAGACCTGGACCGCCCGGGCTCCACCGTCGTGGTCTTGCGAAACACACGCGTACATATCCGACGGCCTCCCCATCTCGACGCCCTGGGTGATGCGTAGCGGTGTGCCGAGTGTGGCCGCTCCATGGCGCGCGAGGTGTATGGCGATCGGGCCGGCGGCCGAGCCGGTCGCGGCGTCCTCGACCACACCGTAGGCCGGCGAAAACATTCGGTTTCGCCACTGCGTCCCGGAGCCGGCGAAACAGTTCACAGCCATGTCTTCGAAGGCGCCGAGCGCGCGATGATCGGGCCGCAGACTCGCCAACTCAGCGATACTGGCCAGACCGACGAGCACGTGCCGCGGTCCGTTGTGGTAAATCTCCAACGGCATGGTGGCCTCACGCACGCCGAGGGCGACCAACAGATCCTCCGACCGGTCGAACGTCTTCACGGTCGGGGTGGGTTGCGTCATACGCGCACAGCTGTCGTCGTCCGACAGGCGCACCGGTACTCGCCCCATCTGGGTATGCAGTCCGAGCTCGCCGCCCTCGGCTTCCGCTGCGAGCGCAAGCGCCGTGCCGAGCAAAGGGTGGCCTGCGAATGCGAGTTCGTTGACCGGGGTGAAGATCCTTACCGAGAACTCTCCACGTTGTGGCCGACGAGTCACGAAAGTGGTCTCTGAGAGGTTCATTTCCCGAGCGACGCGTTGCATCAGCCCCGGACTCATCCCGTCTGCATCGTCGAAGACTGCCACCGGATTGCCGTGCAGCCTGGTCTTCGTGAAACAGTCGACAGTCACATAGCGTCTCATCAATCCGCCTCCGCTCGGACCGGTGACGTCGCCAAGACATGATCAATCTCCCGAGCCAGGAGATCCGGCCCGTTCATCGTCAGCACGGACTCCGGGTGGAACTGCATCGACGATAGGCCGGCCGCCCGCATGGCATGTACCTCGCCCGTCGCAGGATCACAGGCAATCTCCAGGTCGGCCGGTGGCGGCTGATCTCCCGCCAACACTGCTGCAAAGGAGTTGTAGAAGCCAACCCGCTCGCGCGCACCGAAAAGATCGATCTCTTGTTGCACACCTTGGTTCGGCGTCTCCTTGCGCCGAACCGAGACGCCCATCCTGGCCGACAAGATCTGATGGCTGAGGCAGATCGCGAGCATGGGCTGCTTCGCACTCAACGCCCGGTCCGCAAGGAACCCGAGGACCTGATTCTTCGGTAGTGACAGGTCGGTCGGGTCACCAGGACCGGGGCCGAGAATGAGCAAATCAGAGTCATGGTCGAGACCGTGGACTTCGTTGACGCGTAACGTGCGCACCTCGATCCCGATCGCGTCCAGCTGGGCCTCAAGCATCGCGGTGAACGAATCCTCCGCGTCAACCAACAGGCCACGGCAGCGCCGCTGCATCGGCCGCGTTGGCCGTGCGCCGGCCCAGAACTGAGACAGATGGGAGTTACGTTGCGCAAGGGCGCGCTGCACAGATTCGGTATGCAGGTCCGGAACCTCTGCAGTTCTCGTGAAGGAGGCCAGGAGTGTCGCGACCTTGGTGTGTGTCTCCGCAACCTCGGTCCTGGGATCCGAACCACTCACGAGTGTGGCTCCGACACCCAAGCGGACCCCACCCTCCGAGTCAATCTCACAGGTGCGGATAAGGATTGCGGAATCCAGTGCCGCCGTCCCGTCGTCATCGGAGTCAATCCATGCGGCTACCCCGCTGTAGTACCCCCGAGGAGACGGCTCGTGCCGAGCAATTACCCGGCAAGCGTTCTCCAACGGCGCACCAGTGACGGTCGGGGCAAGCAGTGTCTCGCGGAGCACAACCCGTGGATCCTTGTCGCACCTGCCCTCGATTCGGTACTCGGTGTGAGCGAGACGCGCCATGGTGCGCAAGAACGGCCCGGTGACCGTCGGCGATTCCGAGCAGATCTCGGCCATCATCTTGAGTTCCTCGTCCACGACCATGAAGAGCTCACTCGTCTCCTTCTGATCGCGAAGAAATCGCAGGACGCCCAGCTCGCTCGGACCCGTCACCGGATATCGGTACGTGCCGCTGATCGGCGTCATTGCTGCGATGCCGCCTCGCAGACTCACGTGCAACTCCGGGCTCGCGCCGACGAGGGTGCGACCTCCTGCGTGCACGAGAAACGTCCAGTGCGCCGATACCTCGTTCGCCAGCAGTCGGCGCAACACGCTCGGAGCGGCGTTCGCGTCGGGCCGGGCGAGGCGCGCCTCATACTGTCGTGCGAGCACGAAGTTCGCTCCGTCACCGGCACTGATCACGTCCTGTTTGACGGTGTTCACCATGTCGGCGTACTCATCGTCGGACTGGTCGAACGCTCCGCCCACGAGTTCGGTGTCGACATCAGGCAGGTCTTCAAGTGCTTCACTCAGCGAAATGTGCTCGTGGGAAAATGATCGGATGGCAAGGAGTGGGGTGCCGTCGTCCTCGCAGGTAAACCCTCGCTCAGAAACCTGCCGAAAAGGAACGACAGCGATCGTCGGCCCCATGTCACCGTCGGGTAGTTCATCGATGGTGCGGGGATAAGCCACATCGCCCACATGCACACTGACCTTCTTGTCTTCACCGCGGGCGATGATGGCGAAGGCAGGTGGCGGCGATTTAAGGATCTGCTGCAAGAGACTCATGCGACCACCTCGGTGCTCATAACGATCTGAGCACACCGACGGCCCGCATAGTCCAGAGCCCACTGATGCTCCTGCTCAGAGAAATCGGCGACGGCATCCGCGACGATGAAGGTCTGTACGTCGTTTGTGAATGCGTCGAGAGCCGTCGCCAGAATGCCGACATGTGCATACACGCCGCACAAAATCAACTGGTCCCGTCCGGACTCCCGCATGCACTGCAGCAGATCCGACCTGTGGAACGCGCTGTATCGCCATTTCGTGAAATGCCAGTCACTTGGATGAGGAGTAAGCTCTGCCACAATCTGACGCTGATCGGCCGAGGCCTTCATTCCCGGCCCCCAAAAATCGTTCAGCAGGCCGCGCTCACTGCTCGTCATATCGCCCGGCTGTGCAGAAAACGCCACCATCGCCCCTCGCTCACGGAGCGCTTGACTGACCGCGGCAATGTTGCCCACGAGGTCCGCTCGCATGCGTTCGGGGAATGGCTCCACGAAGTACCGCTGCATATCGTGGACAAGGACGACGGCGCGCTCCGGCGAAACGGTCCAACCCAATGCCACCGGCACCGTCGGTCTTCGGGCAGGCAGCCGATAGCTGTCGATGACTGGCAACCCAGTCGCCCCGCTCGCTGTGGCGTTCACCGCACACCCCGCGCCCACGCCGAGGCAATGCGAGTCGCCTGCTCAGGGTTCAACCGCGGGTCGCACAGAGTGCGGTACGTGCCCGGCTCAGCAGGGCCGTCCACAAGGTCACATTCAGTGACAGCGTCGGGCGTAGCCTCCAAGTGGAGTCCTCCGGGATGCACCCCGGCATTGCGGACTATTCGGACAAAATTCTCCGCTTCCGAGACGATGTCCCGTGCCATTCGCGTTTTTCGGCCCGCGACCGTGATGGTGTTCCCGTGCATCGGATCGCACATCCAGATCACCGGATGTCCGGCATCGCGAACCGCACCGACCAGACTGGGTAGCCCCTCACCGATTCGGCCCGCACCCATCCGCGAGATCAGCGTCAGCCGGCCGGGCAGCCGGTGCGGATCGAGCAAGCGGCAAAGCTCGCGAATCTCCGGAACCCCAACATCTGGCCCGATCTTGACGGCGACCGGATTAATGATGCGACTCATGAGTTCCAGGTGTGGACCATTCAGGTTCCGGGTGCGAGCACCCACCCACGGCCAATGGGTCGACGCGAGAAAGAGCCGGCCGTAGTCGTCCGTCCGGACCATTGGCAGCTCGTAGTCCAAGAGGAGCGCCTCGTGTGAGGTCCACGTCCTGGCCATGCTCCTGGCACCACGGGTGGACGTCAGCCAGCCCAAGTGGCGCATGACGTCCGAAGCCACGAGATAGCCGGTCAACATCCGCATCGGGTCGGGGCGCCGGTCGGACTCCGTCGGCTGCTGGGAGTTGACCATCTCACCGCGGTACGCCGTGAGTTCGACACCGTCCACCAGTTCAGTCGCACGCGATCGAGGCTTGGAGAACTGACCTGCGATCCGGCCCACTTTGACCACTGGGCAACCCAACTCAGCACCGAGGATCCCGGCGAGCGAACTGATCAACGCGACCTTGCGGCCCACTGAGATCGGATCCGTCTCCTCGGGGTGCTCTGCGCAGTCGCCGGCTTGGATGACGACCGCCTCCCCACCGGCCACCGCCGCCAGTCGCGTGCGCAACTCGATGACATGCTCGGGCCGAACCAACGCCGGGCGTCCGCGCAGCGCGGCACGGACCGCGTCGACCCGATCTGGATCGGGCCATTGCGGTTGCTGGAGCGCGGCTGCCATCCGCTCTTCGATCGACGCGAGCGGCCCGGTTCTTTCACGCGGCATGAGGTTCGTCGTCATAGCGGAATTCCCTCCCTGGAGATTTGCGGAACGTCGATTTCCAGAGCAGCCATCTGCCTCAGGGGATTCATGAACTCGCGATTGCGAAGAATTTTCCCGTCTGCAAGCTCAAATGAATGCATGAAGTGATTTTCGTAGAAACCCGTTGGATATCCATCGAAATCGATTGTTCCACGCCCGTCGCATTCCACCCAGAAACGGTTGGGGTCGTGGGTTGCAAAAATCTCGATGTTGTACCACTCCCAGTCCGGAAAACAGCGCAGCGACCATTTCGCGTGCTCTGCGAGCCGCTCCCGGCCCTTCGTAACAATTGGCTCGTTCTTGTCCGAGGTCCACAGACCGCCCTCCCCGTCCTCCGCGAACAGCTCATGCCGACGGAGCCGAGCCTGCCCAGTGCAGACCATGTACGTCTCAACCGTCGCCTGGTTCTTGCGTCGCAGATCCACGTCGCTTGCGAACACTTCCGGATCCGGCTTGCGCAGAATCTTGTCTTCCGACATCTCGTCTTCCCCTTACTCACATCTGCTTGCACCACCGAGGGGCCGCGCCGCACTTCCGCCAGCCCCGGTCGATCGACCAGGTGAAAGCCTGTGGGTCGCCTGGAAGTCGCCACAAGACCCGCTGGATGAAGCCGTGGGAAACCACCACGACAGGCACTGTTCACATACCACAATCCGGCGCCCGCGAGTCGCTGAATCCTTTTCAATACCAACGCTTTTCGCGACATATCCCGATGTTTTCGCAGTCCTCGACGATGCAATCTGATAGCTCGAGAGACATGCCGCCATAACCCAACTGGTCTTGGACGTCATATCCGCAGCGACATAACTTCGAAGCATCTTGATGCGCTCCGAAGGAGAGACGATGGTCGCAGTCGACGCAGCGCCGGAAGCACGACCGTCCAGGACGACCGGCGTGTTGCTCGGTGTCGTGCGCGTGCTCGCGGTGATCCAGGTCGTCGCCGTCATGGGGCAGGCGTCGTTCGCCGGACTCTTCCTCAGCGGCCGTTACGACATGCTCGGCCTGCACCAGCACGGCGCCGACCTGGTCTGGTACGGCGGCCTGCTGCAGCTGCTCCTCACCCTCGGGTTCGGCTGGTCGAGCCACTCGTGGGCCGCCGCGGGTTTCACCGCGCTGATCGTGATCGCCGAGACCGCCCAGTATTTCGCCGGCGTCGCCGGCGCGCTCTACCTGCACATTCCACTCGGGGTCAGCATCGCAGTCGGCGTCGTCCTCTTCGCCGTGTGGATCTTCCGGTGGAAGCGTCCGTCCCGCTCGTCGGAGCAGCCATGACCCACATGTCACGCCGCATGTTCGTCGGTGGGGTCGTCGGCGCGGGCCTGACCGTCGGCGCGGGGGTCGGTCTGCCGGCAGTCATCGGCTCGGGCAGCACCGGGCACCTGGTGCGCAGTCAGCTGAAGCTTCCGGCGCCGTACAAACTCCCGCTCCCGATCCCGCCCGTCGCCCGGCCGGTCAGCAGTGGGTCCGACCATGACAGCTACCGCATGGTGCAGCGCGAGGCGATCGCCGAGATCCTGCCGGGTGTGCAGACCCCGATCTGGGGGTATGACGGGAGATTTCCCGGGCCGACGATCGTCAGCCGCAGCGGCCGCCGCACCGAGGTCGAGCACGACAACCAGCTGCCGGTGCCGACGGTTGTCCACCTGCACGGAGCACGCACGCCTGCCGAATCCGACGGATATCCAACCGATCTGGTCCTGCCCCGTAACGGTTGGGCGGCCTCCGCACCCATGGGCGACCAGCTCGCGAAGCTCACCCGCGGCTCGCGGCGTTATGTGTATCCCCTGCAGCAGCCAGCCGCCACCCTCTGGTACCACGATCACCGGATGGACTTCACCGGCCCCGCGGTCTACCGCGGCCTGGCCGGATTCCATCTGGTCTCCGACGACCACGAGCAGGGGCTCGGGCTGCCCTCCGGCGTCCGCGATCTGCCGCTGGCGATCGCCGACCGCGCATTCGCCGCCGACGGCCAGTTCGCCTACCCGTCGAAGGACCCGACGCTGACCCGCACACCGGGTGTGCGGGAGACGTATATCGAGGGCGTGTTCGGCGACGTCATCCTGGTCAACGGTGCACCCTGGCCTGAGCATCCGGTCGACGCTGCCCGGTATCGCCTGCGAATCCTCAACGCGTCCAATGCTCGTCGCTACGACCTCGCGTTCCGGGTCGACGGCAAGCCGGTGCCGTTCGTGCAGATCGGCGCCGATCAGGGCCTGCTCGACCGGCCACGAGAGCATCAGCACCTCGTCATCGCACCGGCCGAACGATTTGACCTCGTCATCGACTTCGCAAAGGTCCGGGTAGGCGCCAAGGTGGAACTGGTCAACTCCCTCGGCAGGGGAACTACCAGCCGCGTCATGCGCTTCAACGTCGTCCGTCGCGCGGCCGATGAGAGCCGGATCCCAGCTGCGCTCAGACAGATCCAGCCGCTTCAGCGCTCGGATGCCACAGTGACCCGGGAGTTCTCGTTCCGCGCGGGCAAAGTGCACGGTGGCCACGCCGGTTGGGTGATCAACGGCCGCCCCTTCGCCCCGGACTACTTCGCTGCGGAGCCAAGACTGGGCGCGGTCGAGATCTGGCGCTTCATCACCGACTTGCACCACCCGATCCACCTGCACCAGGTCGGTTTCCAGGTGCTGTCCCGTGGGGGCAAGCCGCCGGGAGCCTTCGACACAGGCGTGAAGGACACCATCGACCTGCGTCCTGGCGAAGCCGCCGAGGTCATCACCCGATTCGACGCATACCGAGGTCGATTCGTCTTCCATTGCCATAACTCCGAGCACGAAGACATGGCCATGATGGCCAACTTCAAAGTCATCTGATCAGCAACTCTCAACGAAAGGCAGAGCCATGCCCAGCACAATTGTGATCGTGGGCGCCAGCCTCGCCGGTGCCCACGCCGCCAGTGCGCTGCGCGACCGTGGTCACGACGGCGCTATCGTCCTCGTCGGCGCGGAGTCGCACCTGCCGTATCAGCGGCCAGGTCTGTCCAAGGGATACCTTCGGGGCAAGGACGGACACGAGGAGCTGCTGGTGCACCCCGAGGATCGCTATCGGGAGTTGGCCGTCGACCTCCGTCTTGGCACCCGGGCGACCGCGATCGACACCGCCTCGCAGCGCCTGTCCGTGGATGACGGCGACGACATCGCCTACGATCAGTTGCTCCTCGCGACCGGCGCTCGCCCGCGCATCCCTGCGTTGCCCGGGATCGACCTGGACGGCGTGCACTACCTTCGCACGATCGACGACTCCGACGCGCTTCGCGCACGTCTCGCGCCCGGAGTGCACCTGACCATCGTGGGTGCGGGTTGGGTGGGGTCGGAGGTTGCGGCCACGGCCCGTTCGCTGGGGGCTGAGGTGACAGTGCTCGATCCGCTGACAGTTCCACTCGAGTCTGTCCTGGGCGCCGAAATCGGCCGGGCGTTCGGTGTCCGGCACACCGACAACGGAGTGGACTTGCGCGCCGGTCGGCTCGTCACCGGCATCGACGGCAAAGGCGGCCGCGTCACGGGGGTCCGCACCGACGGTGGCGACGTCATCGAGACCGACCTGGTGTTGGTCGCCGTCGGCGCCGAGCCCAACACCGAACTGGCCGAGCAGGCGGGCATCCGCGTCGACCGCGGCGTCCTGGTCGACGACCGACTACGCACGAGCGCACCCGAGGTGTACGCCGCTGGCGACGTCGCGAGGGCGGACCATCCTCGCTACGCGGAGGCCATCCGGGTCGAGCACTGGGACAACGCGATGCAGCAAGGCGGCTTCGCCGGCTCGTCGATGCTCGGCGCTGACGGCGTCTACGAGCGGGTGCCTTACTTCTTCTCCACCCAGTATGACGTGACCATCGAAGTCACCGGCCGCCCCGATGCGACGCACCGGTTGGTCCTGCGGGGCGACCCCACCGATAGCAGTTTCATGGCCTTCTGGTTGCAGGACAATGTCATTCAGGCCGGTCTCAACGCGAACTCCTGGGGCGCCGCCGACACGATCCGCGGGTTGATCGAGAGTCATGCCCAGGTCGATGCGGTCGCCTTGGCCGACGAGTCCGTGCCACTGGACGAGCTCGGGCAGCAGGTCACGACACCGTGACCGACACCGAGTGATAACCACTCGACCCGTCGGGCGCGGGCGGCGCCACCACCGAGCTTTGCACCTGCCCGACGGCGTCGATCGCCCGCACGGTGAGCGTGTGGTGCCCGGGCGTCGCAGACCACTCGTAGACCCACTGCCGCCATACGTCCGCGCCGGCGGAGGTGCCGAGGCGAGCGTCCTGCCAGTCGCCGGAATCGACTCTCACCTGGACCTTTTCGATGCCGGTGTGCTGATGCCAGGCGACGCCGGCAACGGCGATGGTGCCCACCTTCAGCTTGGCGCCGCTGCGGGGCACGTCGATGCGCGACGATGTCTTGACCGGCCCCTTCGCCGACCAGCCGCGCGGCGTCCAGTAACCCATGTCCCTGGCGTAGGTGGTGACCTTGAGCTCGGTGAGCCACTTGGTCGCGCTCACATATCCGTAGAGCCCCGGCACCACAAGACGCACCGGGAAGCCGTGCTCGGCCGGCAGCGCCTCGCCGTTCATCGCGACGGCGATCAGCGCGTTGCGGTCGTCGGTGAGTGCCTCGATCGGCGTGCCGGCGGTGAAGCCGTCGACGCTCCGGGACAGCACCATGTCGGCGCCGGGCCGCACCCCGGCCTGGGCGAGGAGTTCGCGCACCGGCCACCCGGTCCAGATCGCGTTGCCATTGAGACTTCCGCCAACCTCGTTCGACACGCACATCAGCGTGACCATGGCTTCCTGCATCGGCTTGGACAGCAAGGTCTGCCAGTCGATTTCGACCTCACGGTCGACCATGCCGGTCACCCGTAGCCGCCAGCTCGCCGGGTCGACCTGCGGCACCGTGAGCGCGGTGTCGATGCGGTAGAAGTCCGCGTTGGGTACGACGAACGGCGTCACCCCGGACACCCCCACGGAGGCGCCCGGCGGCACCGCCACCGGGCGCGCGACGCGAGGCACCCGGAACGCCCGGCGCGCGTCCTGGACCGCGCGTGCCCCGGTGCTCCACGCCCGCCCGGCGAGACCGAGGACCACCGCGCCGAGCGCGGCCCCTCCGCCGAGCAGCAGCGCACGCCGCCGGTCGAGCGCCACGACGCGGTCGTCGGAAGCCTTGGGCGCCAACAGGTTTCGCCGCCACTGCGAGAGCACGCCAAGGCCGGCGACCGCCCCGACCAGCAGGGGTAGGACGTCGAGCACGCCCGCGTGCGGACGTGACGTGACGGCTGCGGCAGCCACCGCGACCAAACCCACGAAGACCACCAGCGTCATCGTGAAGCGGGTGCGCGCCAGCCACCCGATCAGCAGACTGAGCAGCACCAGCACGACCGCGATGCCGCCGAGCAGCACCTGCTTGTCGTGAGTGCCGAAGGTGTCGACGGCGAAGGTCTTCAGCCAGGGCGGAGTGCGGTCGATGAACGCGCCGCCGACGGCGAGCACCGGCGACGGGGTGCCGTTGCTCCACCCCATGCGCTGCACGACACCGGCGAGAAACTCCGCGATGCCCACCGTGACGACACCGGCGAGCAGGCCGCCGAGTGGTGCGAGCGCCCACGACGGCGTGATGGTCGGTGCCTTCTGGTGCATGCCTCGATCGTGTCACGCGTTCCTGGCAGGAGCCGCAGGAACGCTGCTCGGGGCCGCTGCCATGGCCGGCTGCTCAGGAGCCGGTCAGCACCTCGGCCAGGTCGGCGCGCAGCGCGTGCAATGCCTTGGCGCGGTGCGAGATCGCGTTCTTCTCCTGCGAGTCCAGCTCGGCGAGGGTCCGGCCGTCGGGCAGCTCGAAGATCGGGTCGTAGCCGAAGCCACCCGCACCCCGCTGGTCGCGGGTCAGCCGGCCGTGCAGTTCGCCGAAGCGCACCCGCTCCGTGCCGTCCGGCAGGGCGAGTACGACGCAGCACACGAAATGCGCGGCGAGTCGCTCGGCGTCGACGTCGCCGGTCTGCGCCAGCAACAGGTCGATGTTCGCCTGGTCCGCGCCGTGCGCGCCCGACCAGCGTGCCGAGAAGACACCCGGGCAGCCGCCGAGCACGTCGACGGCAAGACCTGAATCGTCAGCAATCGCAGGCAGACCCGTGGCCTTGGCGACCGCGTGCGCCTTGAGCGCGGCATTCTCCTCGAAGGTCACGCCGGTCTCCACGACGTCGTCCACGTCCTCGAACGACGCGACCGACACCACCTTCACGCCGGCGAGTTCGGGCACGGACGCGACGATCTCCTGCATCTCCCGCAGCTTGCCCGCGTTGCGGGTGGCGAGCACGACCTCCCTCACGTCGAGGTCATTCACTGGAGGCGCTCCCGCGCGGGCGCGTCGAGGGCCGCCTGCTGGAGCGTGGTCAACTCGGCGATGCCCTTCTCCGCGAGACCGAGCAGTGCGTCCAACTCGGCCCGGTCGAACGGCGCGCCCTCCGCGGTGCCCTGCACCTCGACAAAGCGGCCCTCGCCGGTCATCACGACGTTCATGTCGGTCTCTGCGGTGGAGTCCTCGGGGTAGTCGAGGTCGAGCACCGGTGTGCCCTTGACGATGCCGACGCTCACCGCCGCGACCGACCCGGTCAGCGGCTGTGCCTTGGCGGCGATCAGTCCGCGTTTGCGGGCGTCCTCGACGGCGTCGGCGAGCGCGACATACGCACCGGTGATCGACGCGGTGCGAGTGCCGCCGTCGGCCTGCAGCACGTCGCAGTCGACGACGATGGTGTTCTCCCCCAACGCCTTCAGGTCGATGATCGCGCGCAGCGACCGGCCGATCAGCCGGGAGATCTCGTGGGTGCGGCCGCCGACCTTGCCCTTGCGGGCCTCACGGTCCGAGCGGGTGTTGGTCGACCGCGGCAGCATCTCGTATTCGGAGGTGACCCAGCCGCGGCCCTGACCCTTCATCCAGCGCGGCACACCCTCGGTGAAGGACGCCGCGACCAGCACCCGGGTGCGCCCGAACTCGACCAGCACGCTGCCCTCGGCGTGGTCCAGCCAGTTGCGGGTGATCCGCACCTTGCGGAGTTGGTCGGGTGTGCGTCCGTCGTGGCGGGCTGCGTCGTTCTCGCTCATGCCGACCAGGGTAGAGAGGTCGGCCGCCGCCAAATGCGCTGGGCCGCGAGCGCGAGCGTCGTTACCGTGCTCGGTATGACCGCGATCGAGACCGTCCGCACCCGCCTTCGAACGGACCTGCTGCAGGCGATGCGCGATCGCGACGCCGACCGGGCCCGCACGCTGCGCGGCGCGCTCTCCGCCATCGACAACGCGGAGGCGGTCCCGACGGAGGCGAAGGCCGGGGCCATCAAGCAGGCGTCGGTCGGCGCGGGCACGACCGAGGCTGCCCGCCGGGAGCTGACCGCTGACGACATACGAGCAGTTCTGCAGGACGAGATCAGTGAACGGCGTTCGGCCGCAACCGAATACGAGGCGGCTGCGCCCGACCGGGCGGCGCGCCTGCGCACCGAGGCCGAGACGCTCTCGGCATACCTCTCAGATCTCGTATGACGCGAGCGGCTGCGCGAGTTCGACCTCGCCCGGCCAGACAGCCGCGGCCTGGTCGTGGCAGCACTGCGGGTCGTTCCACGGTGGGATGTGCGTGAGCATGAGTCGCTTGACTCCTCCGGCGGCCACGGCCGCCTCGGCGGCGCGGCGGCCGGTCAGGTGCACGCCGACGACCTCGTCGTCGCGGCCCTCGCAGAAGGCCGAATCCATCAGTGCCACATCGGCATTGGCGAGCAACGGTGTCAGCGCGGGGGTGCTGTCGGTGTCGCCGGTGTAGGCCAGGACCGCGCCGTCCGCCTCGACGCGCAGCCCGAACGCGGTCACCGGGTGGTTGACTCGGTAGGCGGTGACGGTGAACGGGCCGACCTCGAAGGATCCGCCGTCGACCAGGTCACGGAAGTCGAACTCCGGCCGCAACAGGTCGGGGTCCTCGGCCTCCTCGTCGGTGACGCCGGCCGCGCGCGCCGCACGCAGGTCAGTGCCGGGCGGCCCCCAGACCGGCACCGTGAGGGGCTCGTCGGACTGCGGGTGGTAGCGGTAGATCACGTGCAGCCCCGACAGGTCCGCGCAGTGGTCGGGGTGCAGGTGCGAGATCACGATCGCGTCGAGCGCGGCCGGGTCGAGGAAGCGCTGCAGCACCCCGAGGGCGCCGTTGCCGAAGTCGAGCAGGAGGTGCCAGTCGCGGCCCTCGTGCCGCGCCTGCACCAGATAGCAGGACGCCGGGGACTCCGGGCCGGCGAACGACCCGGAGCAACCGATGACGGTCACCTTCATGACGCCCCCGCCTCGACCCCGACGTGATGGAAGTTGTTGCGGAAGACGTGGTCGAACTCCGGACCCAGACCGAGGAATCTCCTTGACAGCTTTCGGAATTCGTCGGTGTCCCCAGTAGTGGTGAAGGAGTGGCCGGGCGGCGGCAGCGCGTCGTCGCGCAGCAGGTCGCCGTCGGCGAGGACGCGGTAGAGGTCCTTGGCCGTCTCCTCCGCGGAGGACACGAGCGTCACGCCGTCACCCATGACATAGGAGATGACGCCGGTGAGCAGCGGATAGTGGGTGCAGCCGAGCACCAGGGTGTCGACCTCGTCGCGTTGCAGCGGCTCCAGGTAGGCGCGGGCGCACTCGATGAGCTCGGGCCCGGCGGTGATCCCGGCCTCGACGAACTCCACGAAACGCGGGCACGGCACGCTGCGCACGTGCAGGTCGGGTGCGGCGGCGAACGCGTCGATGTAGGCGCCGGACTGGTGGGTGCCCCGGGTCGAGATCACCCCGACCCGGGCGTTGCGGGTGGCGCGCACGGCGCGGCGTACGGCGGGACGGATCACCTCGACGACCGGCACGTCATAGCGTTCGCGCGCGTCGTGCAGGACGGCCGCCGACGCGGTGTTGCAGGCGATGACGAGGGCCTTGACGCCGTGGGCGACCAGCCGGTCCAGGCACTCCAGCGCGTAGGCGCGCGCCTGCCCGATCGGCCGCGGGCCGTAGGGCGCTCGGGCGGTGTCGCCGAGGTAGGCGATCGACTCGTGCGGCAACTGATCGAGCACCGCACGAGCGACGGTCAGACCGCCGTACCCGCTGTCGAAGATCCCGATCGGCGCGTCAGACACGATGTCCAGGGTAAAACCTCGGCGACGCCGGGATGACCATTCGGGGCGTCAGTCCGATCACACCGGCTCAGTCCTCGTCGTGCCGGACGAAGATGTTGTCGAGCACGCCGATGTCGCTCACCTCGACCTCGACGCGCTGGCCCGGCTCGACCGGGCCGACGCCCTCCGGGGTGCCGGTCAGGATCACGTCGCCGGGCAGCAGCGTGAAGGCGTGGGACGCGTAGGAGATCAGCGTCGGGATGTCGAAGATCAGGTCGGCGGTGGTGCCGTCCTGCACGGTCTCGCCGGCCACTCGGGTGCGCACCCGCTGGGCGGCCGGGTCGAGGTCGGTCTCGATCCACGGCCCGAGCGGGCAGAAGGTGTCGAAGCCCTTGGCGCGCGCCCACTGGCCGTCCGGCTTCTGAAGGTCGCGCGCGGTGACGTCGTTGGCGCAGGTGTAACCGAAGATCGCGGTGCGTGCCTCGTCCGGGCTGACGTCCTTGCAGAGCCGGCCGATGACGACCGCGAGCTCGCCCTCGTAGTCGACGCGCTGCGACTGCGGCGGCATCACCACCGGGTCGCCGGGACCGACCACCGCGGTGTTGGGGATGAGGAACATCAGCGGCTGCTTCGGCACCTCGTTGCCGAGCTCGGCGGCGTGCTCGGCGTAGTTGCGGCCGATGCCGATGATCTTGGAGCGCGGGATCACCGGCGCGAGCAGCCGCACCTCATCGACCGTGGTGGTGACTCCGGTGAGCTCGATCTTGGTGTAGAGCGGGTCGCCGCTGATCTGGGCGATCTTCTCGCCCGCCCCGTCGACCAGCCCGTACGTCGGATCGTCACCCGTGGTGTATCTCGCAATGCGCACCCGTCAACCCTAGTGCGTATGACGGGGGTCGTCAGTCGCGACGGCGGCGGGTGCGGACCAGCGCTCCACCGGCGAGCGCCGCGGCTCCGGCGGCCGCCACTCCGGCGCCGACGAGCAGCCCGTCGTTGCTGCCGCCGGTCTCGCCGCCGTCGGTGATGATCGGCGGCCCGGTGGTGGTCGACGTCGCAGTCGAGGTCGCAGTGTTGGTCGTGCTGCTGGTCGACGTCGCGGTGCTGGATGACGTGCCGGACGAGCTCGGGGTCGGGCTGCTCGGCGCCGCCGGGATCGCGGCGATGACCGCCTTGGCCACGACCGGGTAGCCGAGGTCGTTGGCGTGGATGTCCTTCTGGGCGCACATCCAGGTCCACTCGCAGATCCGCGCGACGTTGAGCGGCAGAGCGCCATACGGGGCAACGGTTTTCGTTGTAGTGAAGTCGGTGCTGGAGAACGCGGTCGCGACATCGGCGACGGGGGCGTTGATGCCCTTGGCGGCGCCCTCGATGGCGCCGTTCAGCTGCCCCTGCAGCTGCACGGACGCCTTGGCCAGCGCCTGCCCGCTGGTTCCGGTGAGCCAGGCGGCGAGGAAAGGGTTGTAGTAGTTGGCGACGACGATGCGGGCGTTGGGCACGGCTGCGCGGAGCTTGCCGAGGATCTTCGGCATGTCCGCGGACACCTCGCCGAGGCCCTTGATCACGCACGGCAGATCGACGTTGCTGGTGGTCGCGCACTTCTGCACGTTGTTGGCGCCGATGTCGATGGTGACGAGGCTGACCTTCGGGTGCGCCTTGAGGTAGGCGACCGCCGCGTCGACCTGGTTGCCCTGCGGGTAGCTGCACTTGCCGCCGGCGAGCATCGTGGTGGTGGTCTCCCCCGAGCAGGCGAGGTTTTGCAGCTGCAAGCCGGGCTCGGTCTGCTGCAGGTGCGCGAGGACGTCCCCGACATAACCGCCGGTCTTGTCGTCGCCCTGCCCCGGCTGGTAGCCCGCGGCGAGCGAGTCGCCCAGTGCCAGGTAGTAGCCGCCGGTCGACGGCGCGGCCGCAGCAGCCTGCGCGAACGCCGCGGCGCCGCCCGCCGATGCCGCCGCCAGTGCCAGGGCGCTTGCCACCCGCAGAGCACGAGACATGGATTTCCTCCCGGAAGTGAGCCGAATCACGGTTACTCTGCCACGTTTACGCTGGTCCGGATGGCTGATCTGCAGATCCTCGCGCCCGGGGTATGGCGCCCGCTCGCCCGCGCTCACGAGCGGCGTGTCGACGACCTCACCTGCGGTCACCGCGAACGCGCCGCCGGGGGCCGCGCCCACCCGGTCGAGGACTTCCTCTTCACCTATTACTCGCACCGGCCGCGGCTGCTGCGACGGTGGCCCCCGGGCGCCGGGACCGCGCTCATCGAGGCGCCCGAGCACACCGGCTGGAAGTTCTACCGCTCGTATGACGGCGCGGTGTCGCTCGACGCCCGCGCCTTCCTCGACGCGCGCGGGAGCACGGTGCGGTTCGTGCGTTCCCTGCTGGCCTCGACCGCCGAACGCCCGCCGAGCCTGGGCTGCTTCGGGCTGCACGAGTGGGCGATGGTCTACCGGGCGCAGGACATCCGGCACGAGGCGTGGCCGTTGCGCCTCGGGCAGGACGGCACGGACGAGGTCGTCGAGCGGCATACGGTCCGGTGCTCGCACTACGACGCGTTCCGCTTCTTCACCGACGACGCCAGGCCGCGCAACACCCTGGCCCCGTCGCGGGCGACGCAGGTCGCCGACGAGCAGCCGGGCTGCCTCCATGCCGGCATGGATCTCTACAAGTGGGCCTACAAGCTGACTCCCGCGCTGCCGAGCGAGCTGGTCGCCGACTGCTTCGAGTTGGCCCGTGACGTGCGCACCCTCGACATGCGGGCGTCGCCGTACGACCTGCGCGAGCTCGGCTACCTGCCCGTGCCGATCGAAACGCCGGAGGGCAAGGCCGAATATGTCCGCCAGCAAAGGGCATTCACTGACCGGGGCCAAGCGTTGCGGGCGCGGTTGATCAGCGCATGCGACGCCCTGCTCACGTCCTCGGCAGCACTCCCTGCTTGAGCAGCCCGTAGCTGAACGAGTCGACGAGCGCGGTCCAGCTGGCGTGCACGATGTTCGGGGCCACCCCGAGGGTCTGCCAGCTGTCCTTGCCGTCGCTGGTCTCGATCAGCACGCGGGTCGTCGCGTCGGTGCCGTGCGCGGCGTCGAGGATGCGCACCCGGAAGTCGATCAGCTCGAAGGTCGCAAGCTCCGGGTAGGCGTCGGTCAGCGCCTCGCGCAGCGCGTGGTCCAGCGCGTTGACCGGACCGTTGCCCTCGCCGGTCGCGACGACCCGCTTGCCGGCTGCCCTCAGCTTGACCGTCGCCTCGGACAGTGATGGTGACCGGTCGCCGGATTCGGTGATGATCCGCCAGGATTCGGCGTCGAAGTAGTCGAGTTTGTCGCCGGTGACCTCCTCGCGCAGCAGCAGCTCGAACGACGCGTCGGCGGCGTCGAAGGTCCAGCCCTGCTGCTCCAGCTCCTTCACCCGGGCGACGACGCGGCCGAGCAGCTCGGGCTGCCCGGTGAGGTCGTAGCCGAGCTCCTTGCCCTTCAGCTCGATGCTCGCGCGGCCGGCCATGTCGGAGACGAGGGTGCGCATCGAGTTGCCGACCAGCGACGGATCGGTGTGCTGGTAGAGGTCCGGGTCGACCTTCAGGGCGGAGGCGTGCAGGCCTGCTTTGTGCGCGAAAGCGCTTGCCCCGACATACGGTTGGCGGCTGTAGGGCACCACGTTGGTGACCTCGCTGATCGCGTGCGACAGGTGCAGCGCCTGCCGCAGTCGCTCGGGCTCGACGACCTCGCGTCCCTGCTTGAGCTGCAGGTTGCTGACCACGGTGACGAGGTCGGCGTTGCCGGTGCGCTCGCCATAGCCGTTGATCGTGCCCTGCACGTGGCTGGCGCCGGCCTCCACCGCGGCGAGCGAGTTGGCGACCGCGCACCCGGTGTCGTTGTGGCAGTGGATGCCGAGGCGCGCCTGCGTGCCGGCGATGACCTCGCCGACGACGTCGGTCACCTGAGGCGGCAGCATGCCGCCGTTGGTGTCGCAGAGTGCGATGACCTCGGCGCCGGCGGCTGCGGCGGTGCGCACGACCTCCAGTGCGTATGCCGCGTCGGCACGATAGCCGTCGAAGAAGTGCTCGGCGTCCAGGAAGACCGAACGCCCCTCTCCCACCAGGAAACTCACGGTGTCCTGGATCATCGCCAGGTTTTCCTCCGGCGTGGTGCGCAGTGCCTCCGTGACGTGCCGCGAGTGGGACTTGGCCACCAGCGTGACGACGTCGGTCTGCGCGTCGAGCAGCGCGCGCACCTGCGGGTCGTCGGCGGCGACCGCCCCGGCCCGCCGGGTGGAGCCGAACGCCGCGAGCTTGGCGTTGCGCAGGTCGAGCGCGGTGCGGGCCTGCCGGAAGAACTCGGTGTCCTTGGGGTTGGCGCCGGGCCAGCCGCCCTCGATGTAGCCGACGCCGAGCTCGTCGAGGTAGGCCGCAATCGCGAGCTTGTCCGCGACCGAGAGGTTCAGCCCCTCCTGCTGCGCGCCGTCCCGCAGCGTCGTGTCGTAGACGTGGAAGTCGCTCATTGCCTTGTCCTTCAGGTGTTTTCGTCGCGGTGTCTTCGGTGGCCGCGTCGGCCGGTCCTCGGCTTCGCGTCGGGTGTGGGTGGCCCGGACACGAAAAAACCTCCCGGGGTAACGGGAGGTTGCGCGTCGGACCGGGTCCGACGCGCTAGCTGATAATGACCTGTGCGGTGGTGACCGTGGTCAGTGCTGAAGCCACGGTCGTAGCTTGCCACTGCGCGTCCGGTGCGCGGAATGGGTGTCTCGAATATCAGGACGCCGCGCGATACCAATCTTGGTAGCGACAGCGTTCGGAGAAGATGCCTACCCAACAATCCACGACAAAGCCGCTGCACTCCTACACTCGATAACGCGCAATCCCGCGCTCATTGACGGCAACAAGCGCCTCGCGTTGACGGCGACCATCGCCTTTTGCGGCATCAACGGCTACCGCTTCGTCCTTAGCAACGACGAGGCGTACACCCTGATCATCGATGTCACCACTGGTGCCCTCGACGACATCCCCACACTGGCCGCGCGCGTAGAGCGATCAACCGCGCCCTGGACCTGACGACTGCAGCCCCTCCAGCACCTGCGCCACCCCGTCCTCGGCATTGCTCGGGCAGACGTGATCGGCGGCGGCGCGCACGTCGGGGTGCCCGTTGACCATTGCGTATGACGTGCCGGCCCAGCGCAGCATCGGCAGGTCGTTGGGCATGTCGCCGAACGCCCACACGTCGGCCGCGTCGACGCCCCGAGCCGTGCACCACCGCGCGAGCGCGGACGCCTTGGTGACGCCGGCCGCAGCGATCTCGGCCAGCCCGCCGGCGCCGGAGTAGGACACGACGGCGCGGTCGCCGACCAGCTCGGCGACCCGGTCGAGGAACCACTGCTCCGGCACCTGCATGCTCCGCGCGAGCAGCTTGCCGACCACCGCCGAGTCGGCGAGGTCGTCCATCGGGGCCCGCACCGCGTCCGCCGGCACCCACTGGGAGTGCAGATCCGGATAGGCGTCCTCCATGTGCAGCCCGTCGGCGAGTTCGGCGGCGAAGCCGACTCCGGGCAGCTCCGCGCGCAACTCGGCCACCAGCTCGCACACGAGCGAACGCTCGATCCCTTGTGATTGCAGGAGGGTTCGGTTGCTCACGTCATACACGAAGGCGCCGTTGGCACAGATGGCGAGGCCGTGCGCGCCGACGATGTCCTGCAGCGGGTGCAGCCACCGCGGCGGCCGGGCGGTGACCAGCACCGACTCGATGCCGAGCGCGGGCAGCCTGCTCCAGGCGGCCGCGGTGCGCGGCGAGACCGTCCCGTCCGGTGCCAGCAGCGTGCCGTCGAGATCGCTGGCGACCAGGCGGGGACGTTTCACCGACTAGACCAGGCGCGTCATCCAGCCGCGGGTGTCCTCGGCGCGGCCGTACTGGATGTCGAGCAGGGTCGACCGGATCTTGGTGGCGATCTCGTCGGTGTGACCCTCGCGGCGGTGGTCGACCGAGCCGCCGTCCCACCGGAGCTCGCCGACCGGCGTGACGACCGCGGCGGTGCCGCAGGCGAAAATCTCTGCCAACTCACCGTTTTCGGCGGCGTCCTTCCACTCCTGGATCGGGATGCGGCGCTCCTCCGGCGACAGGCCGAGGTCCTTGGCGAGCTCGAGGATCGAGCTGCGGGTGACGCCTTCGAGGATCGTGCCGGTCAGCTCCGGAGTGACGATGCGGCCGTCCTTGTAGACGAAGAAGAGGTTCATCCCGCCGAGTTCCTCGATGTAGGTGTGCGTCGAGGAGTCCAGGAACACCGCCTGGTCGCAGTCGTGGGCGATGCCCTCGAGCTGGCCGGCGAGCGACGAGGCGTAGTTGCCGCCGCACTTGGCGGCACCGGTGCCACCCTCGCCGGCGCGGGCGTAGTCGGTGGAGATCCAGAGCTTGACCGGTTTGATCCCGTCGCCGCCGAAGTAGGCGCCGGCCGGGGAGGCGATGACCGAGTAGGTGACCTTGCGGGCCGGCCGGACACCGAGGAATGCCTCGGAGGCGAACATGAACGGCCGCAGATAGAGCGAGGTCTCGGCACCGCCGGAGGCGTCCGGCACCCAGGCCTGGTCGATCGAGACGATCTCGCGCAGCGACTGCAGGAAGTCCTCCTCGGGCAGCTGCGGCAGCGCCATACGGGTGGCACTGCGCGCGAACCGGGCGGCGTTGGCCTCCGGGCGGAAGGTCCAGACCGACCCGTCGGCGTGCCGGTAGGCCTTCATACCCTCGAAGATCTCCTGCGCGTAGTGCAGGACGGCGGCCGCCGGGTCGAGCTGGAAGGGGCCGTATGCCGCGACGCTCGCGTCGTGCCAGCCCTTCTCGGCGTCCCACTCGATGCGCACCATGTGGTCGGTGAAGTGGTCACCGAAGCCGGGGTTGGCGAGGACCTCCTGACGCTGCGCGTCGCTTGCGCGATCGGCGCGCTCGGTGACGGTGAACTCCAGGGCCATGGCAACCTCCGACGGTTCCGGGACGTAGTACTAGGTCTTCCTACTAAGGGTAGAGCTACCGCCGGAGGGTGCTGCGCGGCGGTGTGGCCGCCGCGACGGCTTGCTATCCGATGCGGGCGGCGATCGCGTCGCCCACCTCGCTCGTGGTGCGGGGCTGCTCACCTCGCGCCGCGAGATCGGCAGTGACCGCGTCCTCGATGCGCTGGGCCTCGGCGTCGCGCCCGAGGTGGGACAGCAGCAGCGCGACCGAGAGGATCGCCGCGGTCGGGTCGGCCTTGCCCTGCCCGGCGATGTCCGGTGCCGAGCCGTGCACCGGCTCGAACATGCTCGGCGCGGTGCGGTCGGGGTTGACGTTGCCGGATGCTGCCAGGCCAATGCCACCGGTGACGGCCGCGGCCAGGTCGGTGACGATGTCGCCGAACAGGTTGTCGGTGACGATCACGTCGAACCGGCCGGGGTCTGTGGTCAGGTAGATGGTCGCCGCGTCCACGTGGGCGTAGTCGTGGGTGACGTCGGGGAACTCCGTGCCGACCTCCTCGACCGTGCGCCGCCAGAGGTGTCCGGCGTGGGTGAGCACGTTGTGCTTGTGCACGAGCGTCAGCTTCTTGCGGTCGCGCGCCTGGGCGCGGGCGAAGGCGTCGCGCACCGCGCGCTCTGCGCCGAACCGGGTGTTGACGCTCACCTCGGTCGCGAGCTCGTGCGGGGTGCCGACGCGCAGCGCGCCACCGTTGCCGGTGTAGGGACCTTCGGTGCCCTCCCGCACGACGACGAAGTCGATACCGTCGGGTGCGACGCGGTCGACGTCGAGCGGCGATGCGGTGCCCGGGTAGAGCTTGGAGGGCCGCAGGTTGATGTAGTGGTCGAGCTCGAATCGCAGACGCAGCAACAGGTTTCGCTCGAGCACGCCGCTCGGCACACTCGGATCGCCGATCGCGCCGAGCAGGATCGCGTCGTGGCCGCGCAGCTCCTCCAGCACCGAGTCGGGCAGCGTCTCGCCGGTCGCGTGCCAGCGCTTGGCGCCGAGGTCGTAGTCGGTGCGCGCGACCTTCGCGTCGGAGACGGCGTCCAGCACCTTCAGACCTTCGGCCACCACCTCCGGCCCGATCCCGTCGCCCCCGATGACCGCCAGATTGATCGTGTCGCCTGCTGTCGTCATGCCGCCACCATAGGCGCGCGTCTCGCCATACGATATCTGAGTCTTGTATGCCGGACAGTCGCTCGCGGACAGCAGGAAGCCCGGGTGACCGTTGCGGTCACCCGGGCTCGGGCGTGCGAGACGAGCGGACTCAGTCGGACTCAGTCGGACTCAGTCGCGCAGGTCCATCGACTCCTGCAATGCGCGGCGGGCGTCCTGCTGCTCTTCGGTCATGTCATCCTCCGGGGGATCTCGGGTCGGCTCATCCCCCAAGTTCGGGAGCCGAACGGTGTTGCGAATAAAGGAAATTGCGAGTGGTCAGCGCAGCGCGGGTTCTCCGCGGCGAGGGGCTGACCTAGAGCTCGCCGCGGCTGGGAATGAGGATGATCCACCGCGTCATAACGTCGAAGAGTACGCCGCGTCGTCCACTTCGCGATACCCAATTCCCACGATGCGGACGCGTCCACCGGCCCAACGACGAAGGACCGCGCTGCTGTCAGCGGGCGGAGTAGAACTGCCCGCTTCCGCGCACCGCTCCGGGCCTCACTCCTACCTCGCTCGTGTCCTCGCGCTGCTGTCAGCGGGCGGCTGAACCCTCGACGTAGTCCGTGTCCGTGTCGTTGTCCTTCAGCCAGCTCATCAGGCCGCGCAGCTCCTTGCCGGTCTTCTCGATCGGGTGCTGCGCGCCCTTCTCCCGGAACGCCTTGAACTCCGGTGCACCTGCGTCCTGGTCGTCGATGAAGCGCTTGGCGAAGGTGCCGTCCTGGATGTCCTTCAGCACCGCCTGCATGTTCTCCTTCACGTGCGGGTCGATGACGCGCGGGCCGGAGACGTAGTCGCCATACTCCGCGGTGTCCGAGATCGACCAGCGCTGCTTGGCGATGCCGCCCTCGATCATCAGGTCGACGATCAGCTTCAGCTCGTGCAGGCACTCGAAGTAGGCGACCTCCGGCTGGTAGCCGGCCTCGGTCAGCGTCTCGAAGCCGTACTGGATCAGCTGGGAGGCGCCACCACAGAGCACCGACTGCTCACCGAACAGGTCGGTCTCGGTCTCCTCGGTGAAGGTCGTCTTGATGCCGCCGGCGCGCAGGCCGCCGATCGCCTTGGCATACGACTTCGCCAGGTCCCATGCCTTGCCCGACGCGTCCTGCTCGACCGCGAGCAGCACGGGCACCCCACGGCCGTCGACGTATTCGCGCCGGACGATGTGACCGGGACCCTTCGGCGCGACCATCAGCACGTCCGAGTCGGACTTGGGCTTGATGTAGTCGTACCGGATGTTGAAGCCGTGCCCGAAGACGAGCGCCGCGCCCTCCTGCAGGTTGGGCTCGATCTCCTCGGTGTAGAGGGTGCGCTGCACCTGGTCCGGAGCCAGGATGACGACGACGTCGGCCTCCTTGACCGCGTCGGCGACCGGCACCACCCGCAGGCCTTCGTTCTCGGCCTTCTCCTTCGACGTCGAGCCGTCACGCAGGCCGATGCGCACATCGACGCCCGAGTCGCGCAGGTTGAGCGCGTGGGCGTGGCCCTGGCTGCCGTAGCCGATGACGGCAACCTTGCGACCCTGGATCACCGACAGGTCGGCGTCGTCGTCATAGAACATCTCGGCCACTGGAATCTCCTTGTTGTGTTACGTGAACTTCGTTGGGGCAGAAAAGTTTTCAGGCGGTCTTGCGACCGCGGTCGGTGATCGACTTGCCACCGCGCCCGACCGCGACGAGACCGGACTGCACGATCTCGCGCACGCCGTAGGGCTCGAGGACGGCGAGCAGTGCGTCGAGCTTCTCGGGGGTGCCGGTCGCCTCGATGACCACCGAATCGAGACCGACGTCGACCACGTTGCAGCGGAACATCTGGGTCAGCTGCACGATCTCGGCGCGGGTCGTCGCATCGCAGCGGACCTTGATCAGCACCAGCTCGCGCTGCACCGAGGCGCTGGTCTCGAGCTCGACCACCTTGAGCACCTCGACGAGCTTGTTGAGCTGCTTGGTGACCTGCTCCAGCGCGGTCTCGTCGACGTCGACGACGATCGTCATACGGGACATCTCGGGGTGCTCGGTCGGACCGACCGCGAGCGAGTTGATGTTGAACCCACGCCGGGAGATCAGCCCCGAGATGCGTGCGAGCACACCGGGTTTGTCCTCCACCAGCACGGACAGGGTATGACGCGCCATCAGCGCTCCTCCTCCTCGATGATCACGGTCTCCTCGCTGATCGCGGCGTCGTCGTCGCGGTCCCAGACCGGCGTCATCGCGCGCGCGGTGGTCACCAGGTCGTTGGAGACACCGGCCGGCACCATCGGCCACACCATGGCGTCCCGCTCGACGACGAAGTCGATCACCACCGGAACATCGTTGATCTCCAACGCCTTTGCGATGGTCGCGTCGACATCCTCCGGCTTCTCGCAGCGCAGACCCACACACCCGTAGGCCTCGGCGAGCTTCACGAAGTCGGGCACCCGTGACTCGCCGATCGCGGTGTGCAGGTCTGTGTTGGAGTAGCGCTCGTTGTAGAACAGCGTCTGCCACTGACGCACCATGCCGAGGCTGGAGTTGTTGATGATCGCGACCTTGATCGGGATCTTGTTGATCACACAGGTCGCCAGCTCCTGATTGGTCATCTGGAAGCAGCCGTCGCCGTCGATCGACCAGACGGTCCGGTCGGGTTCGCCGACCTTCGCGCCCATCGCGGCCGGCACCGAATAGCCCATGGTGCCGAGGCCACCGGAGTTGAGCCAGGCGTTCGGCCGCTCGTACTGCACGAACTGCGCCGCCCACATCTGGTGCTGGCCGACGCCCGCGGCATACACCGCGTCCGGGCCGGACAGGGCGCCGAGCCGCTCGATGACGTACTGCGGGGCGATCGCGGTCGCGCCCTCGGGCGTGGTGTAGCCGAGCGGGAAGGTGCGGGTCCAGCCCTTGGTGCGCTGGCGCCACGCCTCGTAGTCGCCGCCCTTGCCGGCCTCGATGTCGGCACGCAGGGTGGTTGTCAGGTCGCGGATCACCTCGCGGGCGTCGCCGACGATCGGCACGTCGGCGGCGCGGTTCTTGGAGATCTCGGCCGGGTCGATGTCGGCGTGAATCACCTTGGCACCGGGGGCGAACGACGCCAGGTCACCGGTCACCCGGTCGTCGAACCGGGCACCGAGCGTGATCAGCAGGTCGGCCTTCTGCAGCGCGGTCACCGCGGCGACCGACCCGTGCATGCCCGGCATGCCGAGGTGCAGCGGGTGACTGTCCGGCACGGCGCCACGGGCCATCAGCGTGGTCACCAGCGGGATGCCGCTGAGGTCGACCAGCTCGCGCAACTCCTCCGACGCCCCGGCCCGGACCACCCCGCCGCCGAGGTAGAACACCGGGCGCTTCGCCTCGCGGATCAGCTTGGCGGCGGCCTTGATCTGCTTGTGGTGCGGCCGGGTGACCGGCTTGTAACCGGGCAGTTCGACGTCGGCCGGCCACTCGAAGCGGGTCTTGGCGACGAGCGCGTCCTTGGTGATGTCGACCAGCACCGGCCCCGGGCGACCGGTCGAGGCGATGTGGAAGGCCTCCTTGACCGCCGCCGGGATCTCGGCGGGGTCGGTGACCAGGTAGCTGTGCTTGGTGATCGGCATCGTGATGCCGCGGATGTCGGCCTCCTGGAAGGCGTCCGTGCCGATCGTGCGGGAGTTGACCTGCCCGGTGATCGCGACCAGCGGCACCGAGTCCATGTAGGCGTCCGCGATCGCGGTCACCAGGTTGGTGGCGCCGGGACCGCTGGTCGCCATACACACCCCGACCTTGCCGGTCGCCGAGGCGTAGCCCTCGGCCGCGTGCCCGGCGCCCTGCTCGTGCCGCACCAGGATGTGCCGCAGGTTGACCGAGTCCAGCAACGGGTCGTATGCCGGCAGGATCGCACCGCCGGGGATCCCGAATACGACCTCGACCCCCACCGCCTCGAGCGCGAGGACGAGGCTCTGCGCTCCGGTCACTTCCTGGACGGCAGCCTGCGTCGAGGACTTGGCCGCCACCTCTGCCGGGGTCGGGATCTGTGTTGTCACGATGTCGTCCCTCGTGGTTCGTTAACGGACGTTGAGCACAAAAAAACCCTCAATCCCGATGTCGGGTAGTGAGGGCTGGCGCGCTAGCTGAGTCGTCGAATCAGCTTGCGCGCCTGGGAAGTACGAGAATTCGTGCCACGCGGACAGTCTCCGCCGCCGACCGAGCGGAGGTCAACATTCTGAGACGCACGTCTCGGAATGTGGACCATCCGCTCGGCCGCAGGCATCAGTCGCAGACCGCCCCGCCGCTCGCGCTGCCGACGAGCTTGCGGTACTTCGCGAGCACACCGCGGGTGTATTTCGGCTCCGGCTGGGTCACCCCGGCCGCCCGCCGACGGTCGAGCTCGTCCTCGTCGACGAGCAGGTCGAGGGTCGCGCCGGCGACGTCCAGTCGGATGGGGTCGCCGTCCTGGACGAACGCGATCGGCCCCTCGTCGACCGCCTCCGGCGCGACGTGGCCGACACAGAGCCCCGTGGTGCCTCCGGAGAACCGGCCGTCGGTGAGCAACAGCACGTCCTTGCCGAGACCGGCACCCTTGATCGCGCCGGTCACTGCGAGCATCTCGCGCATGCCGGGCCCGCCCTTGGGGCCCTCGTAGCGGATCACCACGACGTCGCCCGCCTTCAGCGAGCCGTCCTCGACAGCGTCCATCGCGGCACGCTCGCCGTCGAAAACCCTTGCGGTGCCTTCGAATACGTCACTGTCGAAACCGGCCGACTTCACCACGGCACCCTCGGGCGCGAGCGAGCCCTTGAGGATCGTCAGGCCGCCGGTCGGATGGATCGGCTCGTTCATCGCGCGCAGCACCTTGCCGTCGGTGTCCGGCGGTGCGATGTCGGCGAGGTTCTCGGCGACCGTGCGGCCGGTGACCGTGAGGCAGTCCCCGTGCAGCAGGCCCGCGTCGAGCAGCGCGCGCATCACGACCGGCACACCACCGACGCGGTCGATGTCGGTCATGACGTATTGCCCGAACGGCTTCACGTCCGCCAGGTGCGGCACCTTCGAGCCGACCCGCTGGAAGTCGTCGATGGTCAGCTCGACGTCGGCCTCGTGGGCTATCGCGAGCAGGTGCAGGACCGCGTTGGTGGAGCCACCGAAGGCCATGACGACCGCGATGGCGTTCTCGAACGCCTCCTTGGTCATGATGTCGCGCGCGGTGATGCCGCGGCGCAGCAACTCGACGACGGCCTCGCCCGACTTGCGCGCGAACCCGTCGCGCCGCCGGTCGGTGGCGGGCGGCGCCGCGGACCCGGGCAGCGACATACCGATCGCCTCGGCCACCGACGCCATCGTGTTGGCGGTGTACATGCCGCCGCAGGCGCCCTCACCGGGACAGATGGCCCGCTCGATCGCGTCCACGTCCTCGCGACTCATCCGGCCGGCGGCACACGCCCCGACCGCCTCGAACGCGTCGATGATCGTGACCTGCTTCTCGCTGCCGTCGGAGAGCTTGGCGATGCCCGGCAGGATCGAACCGGCATAGAGGAAGACACTGGCCAGGTCGAGCCGCGCGGCGGCCATGAGCATGCCGGGCAGCGACTTGTCACAGCCCGCGAGCAGCACCGACCCGTCGAGGCGTTCGGCGTTCATCACCGTCTCGACCGAGTCGGCGATGATCTCGCGCGACACCAGCGAGAAGTGCATGCCCTCGTGGCCCATCGAGATGCCGTCGGAGACGCTGATCGTGCCGAACTCCAGCGGGTAACCGCCGGCCGCGTGCACGCCTTCCTTCACCGCCTGGGCGAGCCGGTCCAGCGACAGATTGCAGGGGGTGATCTCGTTCCACGAACTCGCCACTCCCACTTGGGGTTTGGCGAAGTCGTCGTCGCCGAGCCCTACCGCGCGCAGCATCCCTCGCGCGGCGGTCTTCTCCAGACCGTCGGTGACGTCGCGGCTACGGGGCTTGGGGTCCGGCGTGTCGGTCATGTGGGCATCGTATGCCCGCGTCCACCTGTTGGGACGGCGGTCCCATCAATCGGACGCATCGTCGCTGCGCGCGGTGTGCACGGCGACGAGCTCGGCGGTGCCGGCCGCGAGTTCCTTCCACGGCGCCTCGACCTCGAGCACGCCCGCGGTGCAGGTCGGGAAGCCGCTCGCCATCGCGAGCTTCTCGTCCTCGTCGCCACGTCCCTCGCTGAGCGTCGCGGCCAGACCGGGTATGCCGGGGGCGTGCCCGACGAGCGCGACCGAGCGCGCCGACTTGCCCTGCTCCCGGATCACCCCGATCAGGCGCTCGACCGAGGCGTTGTAGATGCGGGGGTCGTGCTCGACGAGCGCCCCGAGCTTGCCGCCCTCGACGATGCCGGCCCACGTCTCGCGGGTGCGGGTCGCGGTCGAGCAGAGGACGAGGTCGACGCTGATGCCGCGTTCCTTCAGCCAGGCACCCATCGCCTTGGCATCCGCGACTCCGCGTGGCGTCAGCGGGCGCTCGTGGTCGGCCTCGGCGGACTCGGGGCTCGCGGCCTTCGCGTGCCGGATGACGATGAGCTGTCGGGGTGCGGTCATACCGACGAGGATGTCACTTCCTGGGTCCGCGCTGTGGACTCGACCCGCTGCTCCCGCCGTGTCGCCCGGACCTGCGCGCGGGAGCCGCGCGATGCCGTCCGGGCCGGCTGCGGGTGGCCGCGGGCGCATTGACGCCGGCGAGCACGACGACCAGACCGCCGAGCACCAACCACCAGATCAGCGTGCCGAGGGGCAGCGCGAGGCCGTCCGCGGCGAAGTAGGTCAGCTTGCGGACCGCGTCGACCCCTGCCCCACCGGGCAGCCATCGCACGATCCCGCTCCACACCGGCGGCAGCACGGCGAAGCCGTAGGCACCGCCTGCCGACGGTCCGCCGACCGCGACCAGGGCCAGCACCGACACGCCGAGGCCGAACGCGCCGAACAACCGGGTCAGGGCGAGGGTCACGACCGCACCCGTCAGCACGACCAGCGCGCCGACGGCTGCCAGCGAGAGCAGGGCGGCGTCCAGCGCGCCGAGAAATCCGGTCACCAGGAATGCGCCGGAAAGCCCTGCGGCTGCGGCGAATACGACCGAGCCGAGCAGCCACCATGCAGGATGGTGGCGCTGCGGACGGCGGATGATGTCGCGACTGGTCACCAGCAGCGCGGCGAAGAGATAGCCGCTGACCACCCAGCACGTCACCAGGTAGTAGCCGGTCACGCCGCCCGGATCGCCGGGCTGCACGGGAGTGATGTCCTGCGCGCGGACGGTGCGTCCCTGACTCGCCTCGATCTGAGTGATCGCGAGCCGCAACCCGGTGGCCGCGGTCTGACCCTGGGCCGAACTGGTCAGCAGGAGGTCCTCCTGCTGTTGCGGGTCGAACACCAGCACCGCCTGCAGGTCGTCCTGGCGCAACAACTGCTCGGCACTGGCGCGATCGGAGCCGATGTCGGCCCAAATCGGTTCACCGTCAATGGAATTGATCCGATTGGCCATCAGCCCGGCCCAGCCGGCGTCGGGCGACACGACCGTCACCCGCAGACGGTCCGCACCGGACTCGAAGGCCCCGGCATACGTCAGCACGAAGACGGCCTGGACCCCGAGGGCGACGATCGCGAGCCACAGGACCCGGACCCCGATCGTGCGCTGTTTCACCGCACCGTGTTCCGCAGTGGCCGGCCGGCCGCGTAGCCGCCGAGTTCGTCGCGCAGGAAGCGCAGCGCACGGGGCGCGAACGCGGTCGTCGCACCGCCGACATGCGGGGTGATCAGCACGCCGCGGGTGCGCCAGAGCGGGTGGTCCTGCGGCAACGGCTCGGGGTCGGTCACGTCGAGCGCCGCACGCACCCGGCCCTCGGCGCAGGCCTCGACCAAGGCGTCGGTGTCGACCACTCCCCCGCGAGCGACGTTGACCAGCAACGCATTCGGCGGCATCGCGGCGAGAAACTGCGCGTCGACCAGGTGCCGGGTGGTCTCGGTCAACGGCACGATCAGGAAGACGACGTCGTGCTGCGGCAGCAGCGTCGGGAGCTCGTCGATGCCGTGCACCCGGTCGACCAGGTCGTCGCCCTCCCGCGGCGTGGACGCCACCGCGGTCACCTCCACCTCGAAGGCGAGCAGGCGCTGCGCCAGCGCCCGGCCGATCGAGCCGTAGCCGATCACCAGTGCGTGCCGGTCGGCGAGCGACGGGCGGCCCGCCATACGCAGCCAGTCGCCGTCCTCCTGGGCGCGCACCGCCTCCGGGATGCCACGCTCCGCGGCGATCGCCAGGCCGACGGCGAGCTCGGCGGTGGAGGTGTCGTGGATGCCGCGACCGTTGGCTAGCTGGACGCCGTCCGGCAGGTAGGGCACTGCGTGCTCGTAACCGGCGGTGACGAGTTGCACCGCCCGCAGCTTCGGCAGGCCGGCGAGCCGCTCCAGCCGCTTCGGGTTGCTCATGTATGGCGGGACGACCACCTCGATGTCGTCGCGCGGCGCGTCGGACTTCAGGTCCCAGTGCACGACCTCCACCCCGGCGACGTCACGCAGCGGCTCGACCCACTCCTGCTCGGCGATGCTGACCACGACCATGGACTGCACGGTAGCGGTCAGCCGCGGACGGGCAGGGCGCGTACGCCGCGGATGGTCGTGGTGCGACGCATGGGCACCTTGCCGGCCAGCTGCAGCGTCGGCATCCGCTCGGCGATCGCCCGCAGCGCGATCTCGCCTTCGAGGCGGGCGAGGCCGGCGCCGAGGCAGTAGTGGATGCCACTGGAGAAGGCCAGGTGGTCCCCGCCGTCGGTGCGGGTGATGTCGAAGTCGTTCGGCCGGCTGAACTCGGCCGGGTCACGGTTGGCCCCGCCGAGTGCGGTGACGACCCAATATCCTTGCTTGACAACGGTGTTGGCGACCTCGACGTCGCGCATCGCCACCCGTGAGGTGAACTGGATCGGCGGGTCCCATCGCAGCGTCTCCTCGACGACGGCTCCGGCGAGCGTCGGGTCGTCGACGAGTAGCTGCCACTGGTCCGGATGGCGCAGCAGCGCATGGACGGCGTTGCCGATCAGGTTGACCGTGGTCTCGAAACCGGCCACGAGCAGCAGCTGACACAGCGGCAGGATCTCCTCGGGCCGGATCGTCTCACCGCGCTCGGCCGCGAGCACCGACAGCAGGTCGTCGCGCGGGTCGGCCGCGCGCTGCTCCAGCAGCCGGGAGAACATCCGGGCCAGCGCGAGCTTGGCGCCATACGCCTGATGGGCGTGCCGCATCGACTTGATGCCGTCGAGCGCCTTGCCCAACGCCGTGCCGTAGCGGGTGAACCTGTCGGCGTCGGCGTCCGGGATGCCGAGCAGGTCGCTGATCACGGTGATCGGCAGCGGCGCCGAGACGGTGCGCTGCAGGTCGAACACCTCACCGGCGGGCGCCTGATCGAGCAGCGCGTGCACGGTCTTGCCGATGCTGGTCTCGTAGGACGCCATCCGCCGCGGGGTGAACGCCGGCGCGGCGACCCGGCGCAGCCGGGTGTGGTCAGGCGGGTTCTGCTCCAGCATCGACAGGTCGAACTCCTCGGACTCCCGCCCGACCCCCTCCCGGCCGACGGTGCCGAAGTCGCGGTTCTTCAGCACGTCCTTGCACACCGCGTGCGTCGCGGTCACCCAGGTGCCCGGCAGCCGGCCACGGCTCAGCGGACCCCGCTCCCGCACCTGGTCGTAGAGCGGGTAGGGGTCGTTGTGCCAGGGGGTGAGACCGACCCGGGCGAGCGGGTCGCCGCGCAGCCGCGCGTCCACCTGCACCTTCAGCTTCGCCGCGTAGAGCTGCACCGCGAACGCGCGCGCCAGCCGCAGCTCCTGCCAGTCGATCGGTGACCTCACCCTACGAACGTAGTGCGAAACCGCGTCAGAGCAAGCCCTCCGCCGGCGGTCGGCCTCAGGTGAGCTTGGCGAGGATCAGCTCGCGCGCCTTGGCGGCGTCGGCCTGTCCCTTGAGCTCCTTCATCACCTGGCCGATAAGCGCGCCGGCGGCGTTGAGCTTGCCACCGCGCACCTTCTCGGCCACGTCCGGGTTGGCCGCGATGACCTTGTCCACCGCCGCCTCGAGCGCGCCGTCGTCCTGCACCAGCTCCAGCCCGCGGGCGTCGGCGACCGCGGTCGGCGCGCCCTCACCGGCGATGACGCCCTCGAGCACCTGGCGGGCCATCGAGTCGTTGAGCCGGCCGCCCTTGACCAGGCCGTCGAGTTCGGCGACGTATGCCGGGGTGACGCCGAAGTCCTCGACGGTCTTGCCCTCGGCATTCGCCCGCCGGGCGAGCTCGCCGGTCCACCATTTGCGGGCACCGGCCGGGCTGGCTCCCGCGGCCACGGTCTGCTCGATCAGGTCGACAGCGCCGGCGTTGATGACGTCGCGCATCTCCAAATCGCTGTAACCCCAGTCGGATTGCAGTCGCTTGCGGCGCTGGGCCGGCGGCTCGGGCAGCGTCTCGTCGAGCTTCTCGACCAGGGCCGGCGCGGGTGCCACCGGCACCAGGTCCGGCTCCGGGAAGTAGCGGTAGTCGTCGGCGTCGGACTTGGGACGCCCGGCGGTCGTGATGCCGGTGTCCTCGTGCCAGTGCCGCGTCTCCTGGGTGATCGTGCCGCCGGCGTCGAGCACAGCCGCCTGCCGGCTGATCTCGTAGCGGACCGCGCGCTCGATCGACCGCAGCGAGTTGACGTTCTTGGTCTCGGTGCGGGTGCCGAACTTATCGGTCCCGACCGGGCGCAGCGACACGTTGGCGTCGCAGCGCACCGAGCCCTGCTCCATCTTCACGTCGCTGATGTCGAGAGCCTTCAACAGGTCTCGCAGCGCCGCGACGTAGGCACGGGCGATCTGCGGAGCGCGGCTACCGGCTCCGACGATGGGCTTGGTGACGATCTCGATCAGCGGGATGCCGGCCCGGTTGTAGTCGACGAGCGAATACTCCGCACCCTGGATGCGGCCGGTCGCGCCACCCACGTGCAGGGACTTGCCGGTGTCCTCCTCCATGTGGGCACGCTCGATCTCGACCCGGAAAACCTCTGTGCCGTCACCGGATTCGGTCGGCACCTCCACGTCGAGGTAGCCGTCGTAGACGATCGGCTCGTCATACTGGCTGGTCTGGAAGTTCTTCGGCATGTCCGGGTAGAAGTAGTTCTTCCGGGCGAAGCGGCTCCAGTCGGCGATGCTGCCGTGCAGAGCCAGGCCGAGCCGGATGGCCGACTCGACCGCCGAGGCGTTGACGACCGGCAGTGCGCCGGGCAGGCCGAGGCAGACCGGGCACACCTGGCTGTTCGGCTCGGCGCCGAAAACCGTTGAGCAGCCACAGAACATCTTGGTCTTGGTGTTGAGCTCGACGTGCACCTCGAGACCCATCACCGGGTCGTAGGTCTGCAGCGCCTCGTCGTAGTCGACGACTGCGTCGGTCATCGTGCATCCGCCTTTCCGGCCAGCTCCGGAGCTTGCGCGAGAATCGGCCCGCCCCACTTCTCCTGCAACGCAGCCTCCAGGGCGGCACCCACCTGGTAGAGCCGCTCGTCCTTGGTCGCCGGGGCGAGGATCTGGAAGCCACTCGGCAGACCGTCCTCGGACGCGAGGCCGTTAGGGATCGACATGCCGGGCACGCCCGCCAGGTTGGCCGGGATCGTCGCAACGTCGTTGAGATACATGGCCATCGGGTCGTCGAGCTTCTCGCCCAGCTTGAACGCCGTCGTCGGCGCGGTCGGCGTGACCAGCACGTCGACCTTCTCGTATGCCGCGGCGAAGTCGCGCGCGATCAGCGTGCGGACCTTCTGCGCCTGCCCGTAGTAGGCGTCGTAGTAACCCGCGGAGAGCGCATAGGTGCCGAGGATGATGCGGCGCTTGACCTCGTCGCCGAAGCCGGCGTCGCGAGTGGCGGCCATCACCTGCTCGGCGCTCGGGCTGGCGACGCCCTCCGGACCGACGCGCAGGCCGTAACGCATGCCGTCGAACTTGGCGAGGTTGGAGCTCGCCTCGCTCGGCAGGATCAGGTAGTAGGCGGCCAGTCCCTTCTCGAAGCTGGGGCAGCTGATCTCGACGACCTCGGCGCCGCGGTCGACCAGCAACTGCACCGACTCGTCGAAGAGCTGCTTCACCCCCGGCTGGAAGCCCTCACCCGAAATCTCTTTGATGACACCGATTTTCAGGCCCTTGACGTCGGCCTTGCGGGCAGCCTCGACGACCGGCGGCACCGGCGCATCGATCGACGTCGAGTCCATCACGTCGTGGCCGCCGATGACCTCGTGCAGCAGGGCCGCGTCGAGCACCGAGCGGGTGCACGGGCCGGCCTGGTCGAGCGAGCTCGCCAGCGCGATCAGACCGTAGCGGGACACCCCGCCATAGGTCGGCTTGGTGCCGACGGTGCCGGTGACGGCAGCCGGCTGGCGGATCGAGCCACCGGTGTCGGTGCCGATCGCGAGCGGCGCCTCGAATGCGGCGACCGCGGCCGACGAGCCACCGCCCGAGCCGCCGGGGATGCGGTCGAGGTCCCACGGGTTGTGCGTGGGGCCGTATGCCGAGTGCTCGGTCGAGCTGCCCATCGCGAACTCGTCCATGTTGGTCTTGCCGAGGATGGGCATCCCTGCGGCGCGCAGCTTGGCGACGACGGTGGCGTCGTACGGCGGCACCCAGCCCTCGAGGATCTTGCTGCCGGCGGTGGTCGTGAGGCCCTCGGTGGCGAGCACGTCCTTGACCGCGATCGGGACCCCGGCGAGCGGGCCGAGCTCCTGGCCGGCCGCGCGCGCCTCGTCGACGGCCCGCGCGGTGGCGAGCGCGCCCTCGGCGTCGACCTGGAGGAAGGCGTGGACGTCGCCGTCGACCTCGGCGATGCGGTCCAGGTGGGCCTGGGTGACCTCGACGGAGGTGGTCTCGCCGGCGGCGAGCGCGGCGGCGATGTCGGCCGCCGTCATACGGGTGTAGTCAGTCATCGGTCGGCTCTGCCTCACTCTTCGTCCAGGATGCGCGGCACCGCGAAGCGGTCTGCCTCGGCGCGGGGAGCGGCGGCGAGCGCCTGCTCCGGGGTCAGGCTGGGGCGCACCTCGTCGGTGCGGGTGACGTTCTCCAGCGGCAGGGGGTGCGACATCGGCGGGATGTCGTCGGCCGCGATCTCCCCCACGGTGGCGACGAATCCGACGATCTGGTCGAGCTGACCGGCGAGCCGGTCGAGTTCGCCGTCGGACAGCTGGATGCGGGCGAGCATGGCGACGTGGGCAACCTCGTCGCGGGACAGCGCAGACATGCCGCGCAGTCTATTCGCGCGCCGGACCGGCCGACGGACGGCCATCGGCATCGGGCCCGCGAAGGGACGGTGAGAGGGAAATCAGCCCTCGGCGCGCAGCGCGCTCTTGACCACGGCGGGGTCGGGGTTGGTCAGCGGGATGCCGTCGATCACCACGGTCGGCACGACTTCATTGCCGTCGTTGACGCTGCGCACGAACGCCGCGGCGTCGGCGTCCTGCCAGATGTTGCGCCATTGTGCTCGGTCGCGATCGGGACCGATGATTGACTCGAGTCTGGTACAGAAGGGACAACCGGGTCGCCAGTAGATCGTCACGTCGGCATTCACACCATCCGGCAACGCCGGTGTGAGACGCGGCATTCCACGGTGATAGAAATAGATAGTAGAGCTACCTTCTCACGTGGTTCGGCAAGGAGGAAGTCATGCCAGGCATCACCATTTCTTCCGCGTATGGCGCGGGCGGCAGCGTCGTTGCACCCAAGGTCGCCGAGCGCCTCGGCGTCACGATGCTGGACCGGGCCATCAGCGCCCGGGTTGCCGACGACCTGCAGGTCTCGCTCGACGAGGCGCAGCACGGCGAACGCAAGCAGAGCTTCGCCGACCGGTTCTTCTGTGCGCTCGCCCCGCTCGCCGACACCGTCGCCGGCGACGCGGAGATCGCCCGCAGCGACCAGGCCGGCGCCTCGGAGTTTCGCGCCGAGGCCAACCGGATCATGAGCGACGCCCTCGACAAGGGCGCGGTAATCCTGGGACGCGGCGGCGCCGCAGCCTTCCAGGACCGCGACGACGTGCTGCACATCCGCTTCTACGGCACTCCCGAGCAGCGGCTCGACGCAGCGATGCGCTTCAGCGGCGTCAGTGAGGACGAGGCCCGGCGACACATGGAGCAGACCGACGCCGCCCGTGCGAAGTATGTGCACCACCTCTACGGTCGCGACATCGACGACCCCGCGCTCTACCACCTGCAGTTCAACACTCCCCTGCTCGAACAGGGCCAGTGCATCGAAATGATCGTCACCGCCTACCAGGCATTCCTCGCCAAGAAGGGCGAGCGCGTCGCGGCCGGCTGACGTCTCGGCTGGGGGCGCGCCTCCTGAGAAGCACGCATCCCGTAAGCGAAGGTGCGCCTGACATCACGCTCGCTTACGGCCCCGCGACGGGGCGCGCGTCTCGCGGACAGCGCGCATCCCGTAAGCGAAGGTGCCGCTGACATCACGCTCGCTTACGGCCCCGCGATCGGGGCGCGTCCTGAGGGACGCGTCGCGAGGACTGAGCGCATCCCGTAAGCGACAGTGCCGCTGACGTCACGCTCGCTTACGGCCCCGTGATAGGGGCCGCGCCTCCAGAGAGGCGCGCATCCCGTAAGCGAAGGTGCCGCTGACGTCACGCTTGCTTACGGCCCCGCGATGGGGGCACGTCTCCTGAGAGGCGCGCGTCTCGTAAGCGACGGTGCGCCTGACGTCACGGTTGCTTACGAGATGCGGCGGCCGCGCGGACGATGTCGGCGGTGACGTCGAGGTGGCCGCGGTGCTGGGCGAGCTCTTCGTAGATGTGCATCAGCACCCCGCCCTGGGTGCGCACCTCGTCGCGGTCGAGGTCGCGCTCGCGCAGCGGGCCGCGCGGCGGCGCCGCACCGTCGAATCCGTCCAGATCGCAGGCGAATCGGGCGCGCTGCGCCGCCACCAGCTCCAGCAGCTCAGCGACCGGGCCGGCCGCCACGAACTCCGCGTCCCGGTCACGGTCGATCGGCCGGTCGGCGAGCACCCGGCCACCCCAGAACTCCAACACCCCCGCGCAGTGCCGCAGCAGCTGGTATGCCGTGTTGCCTCCGGGCAGCCCGGTGCCGGTGTTGGCCAGGTCGTCGCCGAGCTCCCGCACGGTCTCGCACATGCCGTCGAGCGCGCGATCGAGGTGCACCCGCACCGCATGGACCGGCACCGCATGCACCGGCACGGCGTCAGCCATCGGCCGACTCCTCCGCCTCGGCCGCCTCTTTCGACTCCTCCGCCTCTGCCGACCCGTCCGCGGCCTCGGCCGGCGGCGGCCCCTGCTCGAGCAGCTGCACGAACCCGGCCTCGTCCAGCGTCGGCACGCCCAGCTGGGCGGCCTTGTCCGCCTTGGAGCCGGCATTGGCGCCGAGCACGACATAGGACGTCTTCTTCGACACCGACCCGGCCGCCTTGCCACCGCGGGCCAGGATCGCCTCCTTGGCGGAGTCGCGGCTGAACTCCTCGAGCGAACCGGTCACCACGACCGTGAGTCCGGCGAGCGTCTGCTCGATCGACTCGTCGCGCTCGTCGGCCATGCGCACCCCGTCGGCCGCCCACTGCCGCACGATCTGCTCATGCCAGTCGACGCCGAACCACTCGGTCACCGCCTGGGCGATCACTCCCCCGACGCCGTCCGCGGCCGCCAACTCCTCCACGCTCGCCGCGCGCAACGCATCGATCGAGCCGAACTCGGTGGCGAGCGCACGCGCCGCGGTCGGTCCGACGTGCCGGATCGACAGCCCCACGATCACCCGCCACAGGGGTTGCGACTTCGCTTGCTGCAGGTTGTCCAGCAGCTTGACCCCGTTGGCGGACAACACTTTTCCGTCGACGACATGCTCGGGGTCGTCGGTCTTCTTCGCCGCCCGCGTGTAGACAGGCACGCGCGAGAGTTGCTCGCGGGTCAGCCCGAACAGCGTGGACTCGTCGGTCAGCACGCCGGAGTCGAGCAGCCCGACGGCGCCCTCCCAGCCGAGCGCCTCGATGTCGAAGGCGCCCCGGCCGGCGAGGCTGAACAGCCGCTCCCGCAGCTGCGACGGGCAGGTGCGCGAGTTGGGACAGCGGATGTCCTTGTCGCCGTCCTTCTCGTAGGCCAGCTCGGTGCCGCACGCCGGGCAGTGCGTCGGCATCACGAACTCCCGCTCGCTGCCGTCGCGCAGGTCGACCACCGGCCCCACGATCTCGGGTATGACGTCACCGGCCTTCCGCAGCACGACCGTGTCGCCGATCAGCACGCCCTTGCGCTTCACCTCGGACGCGTTGTGCAGCGTCGCGTTGGCCACCGTGGACCCCGCGACGACCACCGGCTCCATCACCCCGAACGGCGTCACCCGCCCGGTGCGCCCGACGTTGACCTCGATGTCGAGCAGCTTGGTGTTGACCTCCTCCGGCGGATACTTGTAGGCGATCGCCCACCGTGGCGCCCGCGACGTCGACCCGAGCGCGCGCTGGGTGGCGACCTCGTCGACCTTGACGACCACCCCGTCGAGCTCGTGCTCCACCGAATGCCGGTTGTTACCAGCCCATTCCACGTATTTCTGGACCTTGGCGGCGGTGTCGACGACCTTGGAGTGGGTCGATACCGGCAGACCCCACTCGCGCAGCAGGTCGTAGGCCTGCGACTGCCGCTGGATGTCGAAGCCGCGGCGCGCGCCGATGCCGTGCACGAGCATCCTCAAGGCGCGGCTCGCGGTGACCCGCGGATCCTTCTGCCGCAACGAGCCGGCGGCGGTGTTGCGCGGGTTGGCGAACGGCGGCTTGCCCGCCTCGACCAGCGAGGCGTTGAGCTTCTCGAAATCGGCCATCCCCATGAAGACCTCGCCGCGCACCTCGACCAGCTCCGGCACGTTGTCACCGGTCAGTTTGTGCGGAATCCCTTCAATGGTGCGGACATTCGAGGTCACGTCCTCGCCGGTCGTGCCGTCGCCGCGGGTGGCCGCGCGCACCAATCTGCCGCGTTCATAGGTCAGGTTGATCGCCAGGCCGTCGATCTTGAGCTCGCACAGGAAGTGCACGCGAGTGTCGCCGATGTCGCGCTGCACCCGGGTGATCCAGGCGGCGAGTTCGTCGGCGCTGAAGACGTTGTCGAGGCTCAGCATGCGCTCGGCGTGGGTGACCGCGGCGAAGTCGGTGTTGAAGACCGCGCCACCGACTTGCTGGGTGGGGCTGTCCGGGGTGCGCAGCCCCGGGTGCTCCTCCTCCAGCTCGTTCAGCCGGCGGATCAGCGCGTCGTACTGCCCGTCACTGATCGTCGGCGCGTCCTTGACGTGGTAGGCGAACTGGTGGCCGCGCACCTCCTCGGCGAGCTCGGTCCACTCGTGGCGGGCCTCGGCCGGGATCTCGATCTCACTCACGTTGCGTCATCCTTCCGCATGCCGCCGACAGTCAGTCCGAGGCAGCCCCGGTGAGCAGATCGGCCGCCTGCACCGTCAGCTGCTGTATGGCGAGAGCCGCGCCCGGCGAGGCCCCGGCGAGACCGCACGCGGGCGTCACGACCACCGAGTCCAGCAGCCGCGCTTCGAGGCCGACCCGCCGCCACCGGTCCAGGAACGGCTCGGTGTGTTCGCGCGGATGCCGAGCCGATGAGCCGGTCGGCACGATGCCCGCCCACAGGCGGCGCCCGGACTCCACCAGCTCGGCGACGCCGTCCCACTGCGAGGCCTTGAGCAGCGACACGTCGACGCCGAGCTGCAACCCGTCGAGCTGCCGCACCAGCGGCACCGGGACGTCCGGCGCACAACAGTGCAGCACTTGCGAATCAACCTGTCCCGCAACGCTTTCGGTGACAGTCGCGAGTCCGTCACGCACGGTGATCGGCTCGACGGCGCGCACCCGGCCGAAGCCGGACGCGGTCGGAAGACGTCCGGCCAGCACCGCCGGCAGCGCGGGCTCGTCCCACTGGAGGACGATCTCGGCGCCCGGCACCAGCCGCCGCACGATGCCGACGTGCTCGCCGACGCCGGCCGCGAGCGACTGGATCAGGTCGCGAGTGGCTCCCGGGTCGGTCACCGCCCGCTCCCCGCGCGGCAGCGCCAGCGTCGCGGCGAGCGTCCACGGTCCGCACACCTGCAGCTTCAGCGGCCCGGAGTAACCGTCGTAGACCTCGGCCAGCTCGTCGAGGTCGTGCCGCAGGAAACCACCGGCCCGCACGACGTCCCGTCCGGGTGCGTCGGTGAGACGCCATCCGGACGGCTGCAGGTCGACCGGCAGCTCCACCAGCAGGGCCGCCGTCCGCCCGATCAGGTCCGCACCGGGTCCGCGGTCGGGCAACTCCGGCAGGTAGGGAATCCCCTTGTCGTCATACAACTCCCGGACGACGCGCATCGCGCGGGCGACGTCCTCGCCGGGCAGCGAGCCGACGGCACTGGCTTCAGTCACGCCGGTCAACGATAGTCGGCCGGGCTCGCGTTGCCGATGCCGTCGAACGACGTGGTGACCGCGTCACTGGAACTTCGAGAGCGGCTGGTTCTTCATGTCCTTGAGCGGCTTGACGAACTTGCCATTGGTCGACTCCACGAAGCAGGCGGTCAGCGTCGTGCCGCGACCCCACGGCCCCGGGCCCGAGTGGTTGGACGCGGCGACGACGTCCTTGCGCTCGACCCCACCGAGGTAGGTCTTGGCGAGCGCCTTGCACTTGTCGAGCGAGATCTTGTCGGTCGCCGCCTCACCCGGGTATGGCGTGTTGGCCTGCCCGATGACGTAACCGCCGATGGTCTCGGCGGCGTGCGGCTCGGTGCACGGCACGATCTTCGGGGAGTCGGACTGGCTCGGTCGCTCCGGCGTGCAGATCCGGTAGTCGACGTAGCCCTTGTCCTTCAGCAAGTTCTTGATCGGGTAGGTGATCTGGTCGTAGCCGGAGTCGTCGTTCTTGGTCACGGCAGCGGCGCAGACGATGCGGCCGGCGTTCTTGGGGTCGGCGGAGGTCGGCACCGGCTGCGCGAGCACCAGCGAGAAGTAGCCCGCCGGGTCGCCGAGGTAACCACCGAGCGCGTTGTTGCACGTCCAGGTCCGCAGCACCGAGCGCTTCTGCACATCGTCGGCGTACTGGTCGTTGGTCACCACCTGGGTGATCTCCAGCTTGTGCTTCTGGTCGCACGGGGTGAGTTTCCAGTTGACCGTGTTGTCGTAGCACTGGCCGGGTGCGAAGTCGGCCTCCGCGGAGGCGCCCGACCCGCTCGGCGCCGCAGAGCCGGCTGAGCTGCCCGAGCTGCCGGGCGTGGTGGCACCGGACGATGCGGACGACCCGGCCGAAGGTCCGGTGCTCGCCGTGGTCGACGGTGCCGACACCGACACGGTGCCGCCGTCGCTGCCACAGGCGGCGAGCGCGAGGCACGCGGCTCCGGCCGCCCCTGTCGCCATCAGTCGTCGTGCGGTGTTGTGACGTGCCGTGTTGTGACGTGCGGTGTTGCGTGCGGTGCTGTGACGAGCGGTGTTGCGCGCAGGCTGCATGTGCGTTCCCCTCCCAGGTAGTGTGCGCCGACACGATATCCCGCTGCATCCCGCGGCATCCTGCGGCGCTCCCCTCAGACGCGTCCTGACCGGCTGATGGTTGCAGAGCCGACCACGCGAGTGCCGTCATACAGCACGACGGACTGGCCGGGAGCCACCCCGCGCGCCCGGCGGTCCAGGCGCACCTCGACCTCGTCGCCGTGCGCGGTGGCGACGGCCGGGATCTCCTCGCCGTGCGCCCGCAGTTGCGCCCCGACCCGCAACTGCCCGGACGGTGCAGCGCCGCACCAGCGGGCGTGGTCGCCGTGCACCAGGTCGACCCCGAGCAGGTCCTGCGTGCCGACCACGACCGTGTTGGTCCGCGGCTCGACGTCGACCACGTAACGCTTGGCACCGTCGGCGCGCGGCACCTTCAGGCCGAGGCCGCGGCGCTGACCGACGGTGTAGGCGAACGCGCCTTCGTGCTGCCCGACCACCTCACCGTCGGTGTCGACGATGTCGCCGGGCTGCTCGCCGAGGCGGCGGGTCAGCCAGCCCTTGGTGTCGCCGTCGGCGATGAAGCAGATGTCGTGGCTGTCGGGCTTCTTGGCGACCGAGAAGCCGCGCTCGGCAGCCTCCTCGCGGATCTGCGGCTTGGTGGTGTCACCGAGCGGGAAGAACGACCGGGCGAGCTGGTCGGCGTCGAGCACCCCGAGCACATAGGACTGGTCCTTGGCCGGGTCGACGGCGCGGTGCAGCTCACGGCCGGCAGGGCCGTCGACGATCTGGGCGTAGTGACCGGTCGCGACCGCGTCGAAGCCGAGTGCGAGCGCCTTGTCCAGCAGCGCGGCGAACTTGATGCGTTCGTTGCAGCGCAGGCAGGGGTTGGGGGTGCGGCCGGCGGTGTACTCGGCGACGAAGTCGTCGACGACGTCCTGCTTGAACCGCGCGGCCATGTCCCAGACGTAAAAAGGTATGCCGATGCGGTCGGCCACCCGGCGGGCGTCCCCGGCGTCCTCGATCGTGCAGCACCCGCGGGCCGACTCCCGCAGGGTGGCGGCGGACTGCGACAGCGCGAGGTGCACGCCGACCACCTCGTGGCCGGCGTCGACCATGCGGGCGGCGGCAACGGCGGAGTCGACGCCTCCGCTCATGGCAGCGACGACGCGCATCAGCTGCCCCGGCTCGCGGTCCGCGCGCGCCGGGCCCGGTCGACGGCCGCGGGCAGCGCCTCGAGGAATGCCGCGACGTCGGCGTCGCCGGAGGTGCGGCCCAGGCTGAGGCGCAGCGCGCCGCGCGCGTCGTCCTCGGGGATGCCCATCGCGAGCAGGACGTGGCTGGGCTGCGGCACCCCGGCCCGGCACGCCGAACCGGTCGAGCACTCGATGCCGGCCGCATCCAGCAGGTAGAGCAGCGAGTCGCCGTCGCAACCGGGCACCCGCAGGTGCGCGTTGCCGGGCAGTCGCCGGGTCACGTCGCCGACCTCGTGCGGGCCGGTGATCTCGATGTCGAGTCCGGCATCCAGCGCACCCTGGATCAGCTTGTCCCGCAACGCGACCAGCCGGTCCTGCTCGGCCTCGAGCGAGGCCGTCGCCAATTGCACCGCGACGGCGAGTCCGCGGATGCCGGCGACGTCGAGCGTGCCGCTGCGGAACTCGCGCTCCTGGCCGCCGCCGTGGGTCAACGGCACCACCTGGGCCTCGCGGCGGGCGAGCAGCAGACCGACGCCCTGCGGTCCGCCGAACTTGTGCGCGCTGGCGCTCAGCAGGTCGGCGCCCGAGGCGGCGAAGTCGACCGGCAACTGACCGATCGCCTGCACCGCGTCGGTGTGGAACGGGATGTCGTATTCGTGGGCGATCGCGGCGACCTCGGCGACCGGCTGCACGGCGCCCATCTCGTTGTTGGCCCACATCAGCGAGACCAGCGCCACCGAGGCCGGGTCGCGCTCGATGAGCGCGCGCACCTGCTCCGGGTCCGCGCGGCCCTCGGAGTCGACCTCGATCCAGTCGACGCGTGCGCCCTGCTCGGCGACCAGGAACTCCACCGAGTCGATGACCGCGTGGTGCTCGGTGCTGCCGACGATGAGACGGTCGCGGCGCGGGTCGTCGGCGCGCCGTCGCGCGAAGGTGCCCTTGATCGCCAGGTTGTCCGACTCGGTGCCACCCGAGGTGAAGATCACCTCCGACGGTCCGGCGCCGAGGGCCGCAGCCACCTGCTCGCGGGACTCCTCGACGACGCGGCGCGCGGCCCGGCCGGCGGTGTGCAACGACGACGCGTTGCCGACCACCGCCAGTTGCTGCGCGATGGCGTCGATGACCTCGGGACGAGCCGGGGTGGTCGCCGCATGGTCCAGGTAAACGGGAGAACTCACCGGTTCAGCCTACGCGCGTGACTTACCACACTGTTTGCCACACTATGGCGCGTGAGCCCCCGTCGCCCCGTCGCCGCCTGCCTCCTCTCGGTCCTCGCGCTCGGCGCGGCCGGGTGCACCTCGTCCGGTGCCGGCGACGCGGCCCCCACCCCAGGTGGCACGCCCGCGACGACCTCGTCCACGCGGCCGGCCGGCTGCAGCGGCGATGCGGCGCCGAGCTTCTCCGGCCCCGCCCTGCCGTATGGCGCTGCCGCGACCACCGGCAAGGACGGCGCCCTCCAGGTGCAGGTCGGCGCGCCGACGGTGAGCGCCGCGCCCGCGGGCCGCGACGGCATGCAGGTCGTCCAGGTGCCGGTGACGACCTCGGTGCGCACCAACGGCACCTTCGCGATCGACAGTGGACAGTTCGTGCTCACCGGCGCGGACGGCAAACTCTGCGCCGCCCCGGCGGTCAATCCGCTCTCCGACGGGTTCGCGGCGCTGACCGTCGACGAGAAGCAGCAGGGCAAGGGCGCCGTTGCCTTCCTCGTGCCGGAGGGCCTGCCGGTCGGCACGCTGCGGGTGCGCTACCTGTCCGCACCCTCGGCCGGCAGTGCCGCGGCCGAGTGGCGGACCGGCGCGGCCGCGCCGTCGTCGAGCGCGGCCGGCACCGGATGTGACGGCCCCACCACGACGCTGCGCGCGAAGGACGCTGCGTCATACGGCTCGAGTGTGACGGTGGGCGACGACACGGTGTCGGCGTCGGTGCGCGCCGGCAAGCCGGCCCGTCGCGCGTTCACACCGGGCCCGACCCAGCCCAACGACGTCGACGCCGTCGACGTCAAGCTGCACATGACCGCGAAGGGCGCCCCGGCATACGTCGACCGGGGCAGCTACCTGCTCGTCGACGACAAGGGACGCACCTGCCGCTCCTCGACGCTCGGCAGCCAGGGCGAGACGCTCACCAGCGCGCTCGTGCAGCCCGGCAAGTCCGGCGACTACACGATCGTGTTCTGGGTGCCGAAGGGCCGGCCGGTCGGCGGCCTCACGCTGCTGCAGCTCGACAAGCCGGGCGGGAGCACGGTGGCCGCCGCCTGGCACGGCTCCGACCGCCTCGCGCCGCTCGGCTGAATCCGGCCCGACGCGGTGCGGCCCGGCACCCCTCGAGGGATGCCGGGCCGCGCCGGTGGTGCGTATGCCGCGTCAGTTCTTGGCGGCCTTGACCGCGTCGTTGGCCTGGGGCAGCACGGTGAAGAGGTCACCGACGACACCGAAGTCGACCAGCTCGAAGATCGGCGCTTCCTCGTCCTTGTTGATCGCCACGATCGTCTTGGACGTCTGCATGCCGGCCCGGTGCTGGATCGCGCCGGAGATGCCCGCCGCGACGTAGAGCTGCGGGCTGACCTGCTTGCCGGTCTGGCCGACCTGGTTGGAGTGCGGATACCAGCCGGCGTCGACCGCGGCGCGCGAGGCACCCACGGCGGCGCCGAGGGTGTCGGCGAACGCCTCGACCGGCGAGAAGTCGCCGCCGGTGCCGCGGCCACCGGAGACCACGATCTGGGCCTCGGTCAGCTCCGGACGGCCGGACTTCTGCTTGGGCTCCGACGCGGTCACCTGCGTCGCCTTGGCGGCGTCGGACACCGTCACGTCGACGGGTACGACGGTGGCGCCGGCCTGCGATGCCTGCGGTGCCGTCGCGTTGGCCTTGACCGTCACGATCGCCGTCGGCGTCGTCACCGTCGAGGTGACGGTGAAGTTGGACGCGAACGCCGACTGGGTGGTCTTGACGCCACCCTCGCCGCCTTCAACGTTGGTGGCGTCGGTGATCAGCCCCGAGCCGGTCTTGACCGCGAGCCGCGCCGCGGCCTCCTTGTTGACGCCGCTCGTCGGCAGCAGGATCGCCGCCGGCTTCGCCTGCTCGGCGACCGCGGCGAGCGCCTCGGCGAGCGGGGCCGCGAGGGCGCCGGTCACGTCCGGGGTGTCGATCACGTAGACCTTCTCGGCACCGAACTGCGCCAGGCGCGGGCGGGCCGCCTCGGCGTTGCTGCCGACGAAGACCGCGGACGGCTCGCCGATCTGGCGGGCCAGGGTGAGCAGTTCGGCGGTGTTCTTCTTGACCTGACCATCGGTGTGGTCGACCAGAACGAGCACTTCAGCCATGGGTGAATCTCCTTCGTACTTCTAGTCGTTCGATGGGCAGCTCAGATGAGCTTGGCCTTGGCGAGGAACTCGGCGAGCTTGGTGCCGCCGTCGCCCTCGTCGGTGACGATCTCGCCCTGCTCGCGCGGCGGGCGCGCGGTGAACGACTCGACCTTGGTCCATGCGTTGTCCAGGCCCACCTGGCCGGCGTCGACGCCGAGGTCGGCGAGCGACCAGGTCTCGACCGGCTTCTTCTTGGCGGCCATGATCCCCTTGAATGAGGGGTAGCGCGGCTCGTTGATCTGGTCGGTCACCGAGACGACCGCGGGCAGCGGCGCCTCCAGGGTGTCCGACGCGGCGTCGCTGTCACGGCGGCCGGTGACCTTGCCGTCGGCGATCTCCATCGAGGACAGCTGGGTGATCTGCGGCAGGCCCAGGCGCTCGGCGAGCATCGCCGGCACCACGCTCATCGTGCCGTCGGTGGAGGCCAGGCCCATGAGCACCAGCTCGGGGCTGCCGCCGGCCGCCTTCTTGACCGCCTCGGCCAGCACCAGCGAGGTCGCGGGGGCGTCGGAGCCGTGGATCGCGTCGTCCAGCACGTGCACGCCCTTGTCGGCGCCCATCTGCAGGGCCTTCTTGATCGCCTCGGCGGCACCGTCCGGGCCGACCGTCACGACGGTGACCTCACCCTCGCCGGCCTCGGCCAGCTTGAGCGCCTCCTCGACGGCATACTCGTCCAGCTCGGACAGCAGACCGTCGACGTTGGTGCGGTCGGTGGTGTTGTCCTGCGAGAACGTACGGTCCGCCTGCGCGTCCGGCACGTACTTGACACAGACCACGATGTTCATGTGTCGATCGTCCTTTTCGGTGGGAACGGGTGATTCGGGTACTACGGGACGTACTGAAGGGTCAGGCTACCGGTCAGTAACAACTTCTGGACAGGGGGTCGCCCCCGTCAGCGGTATCGCAGCCAGATGATCAGCATGCCGACCAGGGTCAGCAGCACGATGATCCACGGCGCGAGCTTGTTGAGGGTGAACTGCAGCGGCGTCAGCCGTGCGCCCGGGGCCACCGCGAACACGTCGGAGCGACTGCCCGCCGCCAGGTCGAAGAGTGCGGCACCGACGGTGATCACCGCGCCGACCACGAAGATGACCCACGGCGCGATGCCGATGGTCTTCTCCACGTCACGCATCATCCCGGTCCAGCCGAGCAGCGCCACGAACATGCCGACCAGCCCGATCAGGGCGACGCCGATCGCGACGATCCTGCTGCGTTCGGCCGCTGCGCTGCCGGGCAGCACCGGCTCCTCTGTGCTCATGGCGCCTCCTCGTGCTGGTTGCTGGTTGTCAGGCTGGCTGTCCGGCCGGCCATCCGGGCCGAGAGTAACGGTCGGGCGGGGTCCGCGCGGCCTAACGACCCTCGAACGTCGCCTTGCCCGGGCCGTTCTCCAGGAACGACCGCATGCCGCTCGCGCGATCCTTCGTGGCGAACAACGACGCGAACTGCTGGGTCTCGATCGCGAGGCCGGTGCGCAGGTCGACGTCGAGCCCGCGATCGATGGCCTCCTTGGCCGCGCGCAGCGCGAGCCGCGGGCCACCGACGTATGGCGCGAGCTTCGCCTTGGCCGACTCCAGCACCGTGCCGGGCTCGACCAGCTCGTCGACCAGCCCGATGCGCAGCGCCTCCTCCGCCGGGACGAAACGACCGGTGAAGACCAGATCCTTCGCCTTCGCCGGTCCGACCAGCCGGGTGAGCCGCTGGGTGCCGCCGGCACCCGGGATGATCCCGAGCAGGATCTCCGGCTGGCCGAAGGTCGCGTCGCTGGCGGCGACCCGGAAGTCGCAGGTCATCGACAGCTCGCAGCCGCCGCCGAGCGCGTAGCCGGCGACCGCGGCGACCGTCGGCTTCGGGATCGCCGCGACCGCCGCGAAGCACTCCTGGAGGCGGGCCGCCCGGCCGACCATCTCGGCGTGGTCGAGCGGCTCCATCTCCTTGATGTCCGCGCCGGCGGCAAAGACCTTCTCCCCGCCATACACGATCGCGGCGGCGATGTCGTCGTCCTCGGTGACCGCCGCGGCGGCCGCGGCGAGGCCCTCCTGGATCTCCTTGTTGAGCGCGTTCATCTTCGGGCGATCGATGCGGATGACACCGATGCCGTCCTGCACGCTCAGCGAGACGAACTCGCCGAAAGCGTTGTCGCTCATTCGGATTGGCCGTCGGCGGGCGGCTGCTGACCGTCACCGGGCTGCGCATCGCCCGGCTGGCCGTCGGCTCCCGGCTGGCCGATGTTGGGCGGCTGCGCGGAGGTGGCCGCGTGCGGGCCGTCGCCGGTCACGCTCTGGTGCCACAGCTGCACGGCCTGCAGCACCATCTGGGTGGTCGACTGCACCAGCGAGCGCACGTCGTCGCCCTGCGAGACCAGGTGCTCGCCGGTGACCACGAGGGTGCCGTTGGCGATGCCGGTCTTGATGATGTTGAGGCTGAGGGTGACGTCGTTGGCGGCGAGCAGCTGCTTGGTGACGTCCTGCGGCAGGTCGTCGGTGATCTGCCACTGACCGAAGATGCGCAGCATCGCCGGCTCGCCCTCCATGCACCGGGCGAACAACTGCTGGCCCTCGACCTTGTAGCTGACGTCGCCGTCGGCGTCGATGTCCGGGCGGAAGCCCTCGTCCTGCAGGGCGTCCAGAACCCGGCCGCGCAGCGGGTGCTCGTCGGCGGGCGGCGGGAAGTTGGGCAGCGAAGTCGGATCAGTCATGTGAGCCACGCTACTTGACCGGCAGGACGCTCAGTACCCTCCCCACCATGCCCGCGACCGACCCTCTCGTCAGCGTCCGCAACTCACCCGACGCACCTCCCCCTCTGGGCGCATCCGTCACCGGTGACGGGGTCGAGTTCGCGGTGTATGCCGAGCGCGCCACCGCGGTGGAGGTCTGCCTGTTCGACGCGGACGGCGCCGAGCGCCGGCTGCCGTTGACCCGGCACGCCCACGGGGTGTGGGCCGGGCACGTCGCCGGCATCGGGTCCGGGCAGCGCTACGGCTTCCGCGCGGACGGGCCGTGGGCGCCCGAGCGGGGCGACCGCTTCAACAAGGCCAAACTGCTGCTCGACCCCTACGGACGCGGCATCGCCGGCGAAGTCACCTGGCGTCCGGAGGTTTTCGGTCACCGCGTCGATGACTCCTTCGCCGGTGACGGCTCGGTCCGCGACGACCGCGACAGCGCGCCCTTTATGCCGCGCAGCGTGGTCGTCGCGGACGGATTCGACTGGGGCGACGACGCGTCGCCGCAGGTCCCCTGGGACCGGACAGTGCTCTACGAGACCCACGTGCGCGGCCTCACCAAGCTGCTGCCGGACGTGCCCGAGCACCTGCGCGGCACCTATGCCGGGGTCGCGCACCCCGCGACGATCGCGCACCTGCGGCGGCTCGGCGTCACCTCGGTGGAGTTGCTGCCGGTGCACGCCTTCACCTCCGAGCCGGGGCTGGTGCGGGCCGGCCGGCAGAACTACTGGGGTTACAACACACTCGGCTTCTTCGCGCCCCATGCGGCATACGCCTCGGCGGCGGAGCCGCAGGAGGTGATCGCCGAGTTCAAGGGCATGGTCAAGCTGCTGCACGCGGCCGGCATCGAGGTGATCCTCGACGTCGTCTACAACCACACCGCCGAGCAGAGCGCCGGCGGCGGCGCGACCCTGTCGTGGCGCGGGCTGGCCGAGGCGACCTACTACCGGCTGGACGAGCGCGGCAACGACGTCGACGTCACCGGGTGCGGGGACACCGTCGACCTGCGGCAGCCGGCCGGACTGCGCATGGTGCTGGACTCGCTGCGCTACTGGGCGCAGGAGATGCACGTCGACGGCTTCCGCTTCGACCTCGCACCGGCGCTCGCCCGCGGCGCCGACGACGCCTTCACCCCCGACCACCCCTTCCTGATGGCGCTGCGGGCCGACCCCGTGCTGTCGCGGGTGAAGCTGATCGCCGAACCGTGGGACGTCGGCTCGCACGGCTGGCGGACCGGGCAGTTCCCGGCGCCGTTCGCCGACTGGAACGACCGCTTCCGCGACACCGTGCGCGACTTCTGGCTCGGCGACGTCGCGGCGGACCTGGCCGGCCGGCCGGCGCACGGCGTGAGCGACCTCGGCACCCGCCTCGCCGGGTCGCGCGACCTCTTCGGGTCGCGGTCGCCGATGGCGTCGATCAACATCGTCACCACGCACGACGGCTTCCCCGCCGCCGACCTGACCGCCTTCAACACCAAGCACAACGAGGCAAACGGTGAGGACAACCGGGACGGCAGCGACGACAACCGCTCCTGGAATTTCGGGGTCGAGGGGCACGACGGCGTCCACGCCGAGCTCGAGCAGCACCGGCGCCGGGCGATGCGCAACCTGCTCGCGACGCTGCTGCTCTCCTCCGGGGTGCCGATGCTGCTCGGCGGCGACGAATTCGGGCGGACCCAGCAGGGCAATAACAACGCCTACTGCCAGGACAACGAAATCAGTTGGTACAACTGGAATCTCGAGGACTGGCAGCGTAACCTCGCAGACACCACCGCGTTTCTCGTGGAGCTGCGCGCCGCGCACCCGGTGCTGCGTCAGCGGGAGTTCTTCCCCGGCGACCCGGTCGACGGCGACACCCTCGCCGCGCTGCACTGGCACGACGCCCACGGCGCGGTGATGACGGCCGACAAGTGGAACGACGGGTCGACCCGCACCGTGCAGGTGGTCTTCGACGGCACCGACGTGCAGGACGACCGCCTGCTGCTGGTCCTCCATGGTGCCGCGCACGACGGGCCGGTGCGGCTGCCGAAGCAGACGGGGGTCACCCGGTGGGATCTGGTCTGGGACAGCAGCTACGACCGGCCCGACCAGGTGCCCGGTCAGGAGGTCGCGGTCGGCGACGAATATCCCATGACCGCAGCCTCGTTCGCCGTATGGCGGGGGCGCTGATCCGCGCAGACCCGTCCGCCGCGGGACGCGCTCGCCCGGGTTAGGCGCCGGCCGCTCTCCGGCCCGTGCGCCGCAGCCACCAGAGTCCGACGATCGGCAGGATGAGCGGCACGTAGCCGTAGCCCTGCCCGAACTTCGACCAGACGGTGGTGTCCCCCGCCTGGCCGGCCGCGACGAACGCGGCCTTGTCGGCATACGACCAGATGCCGACAGCGATCACCCCGAAAAGTTCGAAGCTGATGGTTCCCAGGGCGATTCGCGCGCTGGTGCGGTCGCCGCGGGCGAGCGCGACCGTGGCGACGCAATAGACGACCGCGGCGAGCGCCGACAGCCAGTAGGGCAGGTGCTGGTCGGGCCACGTCTGGGCGATCTGCATGACCGAGCGGCCGGTCGCGGCGAGCGCGAAGAGGCCGTAGACCGCCACGAGCATGCGTCCGGGGCCGGTGTTGGTCGGGGTCGGCGATGAGGCCGGGGTCGACATCGAGGAGCGTGCCATCGACATCAGCTGCCGTTCCACAGTTGCAGCAGGCGGCCGACCATCACCAGCAGGCCGAGGGCGCCGACGAGGACGACGCCGGTCCCCCACCGGGTGGTCCGCTCGGCGATGCCCCAGAAGCCGGCGACCGGCACCACGAGCACCAGCCCTGCCAGGTAGGCGACGAACAGCCCCTGCGACATGTGGCCCGGGCTGTCACCGATGCGCATGATGCCGACCACCAGCTGCGCGATGATCGCGAACTCGGCGGCGCAGGCCAGGTAGAACATCGGGTTGTCCATCGCCCGGCCGGCGATCGTCAGGTAGGCGGCGTAGCCCGCGAGTGCGGCGAGCAGCACGACCAAGACGACGGTGAGGGGCACGAGCACCCGGACATCGTACGGAAGGCACGACATTCAGCTCGCATGCAGCTGCCGTGCGGAGGGTAGGAGCGCACTTGTCCGCACACGAGAACGGAGAAACATCCATGGCGTCCTGGCGAGCCGCGGCGGCCACCGCCGCCGGTGCGGTGGCCGCGCTGACCGCGCACGACCTGCTCCAGCGCAAGCACTCGGTGCTGCGCAACTACCCCGTGGTCGGTCACCTGCGTTATCTGCTGGAGGACATCCGGCCGGAGCTGCAGCAGTACTTCATCGAGCGCAACTGGGACGGTCGCCCGTACGACCGGGACACCCGGTCGGTGATCTACGAGCGGGCGAAAGGCATCCACGGCGAGCTGCCGTTCGGCACCGAGCGCGACGTCAACCAGACCGGTTACGAGGCCCTGGTGCATTCGACGGCACCGCTCGAGGCGCCCGACCGTCCGCCGCGGGTGCTGGTCGGCGGCCCGGACTGCTCCCGGCCCTACAGCATGGCGCTGCTGAACGTCTCCGCGATGAGTTTCGGGGCGTTGTCGGCGGCCGCGATCCGCGCGCTCAACAAGGGTGCCGCGATGGGCGGGTTCGCGCACGACACCGGCGAAGGCGGCCTGTCGTCATACCACCTGGAGCACGGCGGCGACCTGGTCTGGGAGATCGGCTCGGGCTACTTCGGCACCCGCACCAAGGACGGTGACTTCGACCCGGCGCAGTTCCGGGACAACGCCGCCCACGAGCAGGTCAGGTGCGTGTCGCTGAAACTCAGCCAGGGCGCCAAGCCCGGCATCGGCGGGGTGCTGCCGGCCGCCAAGGTGAGCGCCGAGATCGCCGCGGTGCGCGGCGTGCCACAGGGCGAGAAGTGCGTGAGCCCGGCCGCGCACAAGGTCTTCCGCACACCGGCCGAACTCATCGAATTCGTAGCGCGCATGCGCGAACTCAGCGGCGGCAAGCCGGCCGGCTTCAAGCTGTGCGTCGGGTCGCGGGTCGACGTGCTCGCGATCTGCAAGGCGATGCTCGAGGTCGGCACCGCACCCGACTTCATCATCGTCGACGGGTCCGAGGGTGGCACCGGCGCTGCCCCGCTCGAATACGAGGACCACGTCGGCATGCCGCTCACCGACGGGCTGATGACCGTGCACAACGCGCTCGTCGGCACCGGGCTGCGGGAGCGCATCAAGCTGGGTGCGAGCGGCAAGATCGCCGGCGGCGCCGACATCGTCAAGCGGCTCATCCAGGGAGCCGACTACACCAACGCCGCGCGCGCGATGATGATGGCCGCGGGCTGCATCCAGGCGCAGCAGTGCCACACCGGCAAGTGCCCGGTCGGGGTCGCGACCCAGAGCCACGCGCGAGCCCGCGCACTCGACGTGGACGACAAGAGCGAGCGCGTGCGCCGCTACCAGGAGGCGACCGTCGCGCAGGCGGCGCAACTCATGGCGACGCTCGGCGCGCGGGAGCCGCACGAGCTCAGTCCGTGGATGCTGCGGCACAACACCTCCCCCGACGAGAGCCGCACCTACGCCGAACTCTTCACCTGGTTGCGGCCCGGGGAGCTGCTGGACGGCGGTCCGGAGGACTGGACCCGCGACTGGCAGCTCGCGAGCGCCGACCGTTTCAGCTTCCCGATCTCGAAATATCGTGCAGGAGAGAGGATTTCGCATGACTGACATTGCCGAACTGATCGTCGGGGCGCTGGCCGAGCACGGCGTCGAGCAGGTGTGGGGCGTCGTCGGCGACGCCCTCAACCCGGTCACCGACGCGATCCGCCGCAACGACGGCGTCGAGTGGATCGGCGTGCGGCACGAGGAGGTCGCGGCCTTCGCGGCCGGGGCGCAGGCCCAGCTCACCGGCCGGATCGGGGTCTGCATGGGCACTGTCGGCCCCGGGTCGATACACCTCCTCAACGGCCTGTATGACGCCAAGAAGTCGCACGCGCCCGTGCTCGCGTTGTGCGGGCAGGTGCCGAGCCCGGAGCTCGGCAGCGACTTCTTCCAGGAGGTCGACAACGACGTGCTCTTCGCCGACGTCGCGGTGTTCAACGAGACGGTCACGAGCCCGGCGCAGCTGCCGGGACTGCTCGAGCAGGCGGTCAACACGGCATACGCCGAGCAGGGGGTGGCGGTGCTGACCCTTCCCGGCGACCTCGGCTCGCAGGAGGTCGGCAAGGACACCACCGCGCCCCGCTTCGCGCCGCGGGCCGAGCAGGCGGCCGCACCCGAGGCGCAGCTGGACGCCGCGGCGACCGCGCTCAACGACGCCGGCAAGGTGACCCTTCTGGTCGGCTGCGGCGCGCGGGCCGACCGCGACGCAGTGCTCGAGCTGGCCGAGGTCCTGCAGGCGCCGATGGTCCTGACGCTCAAGGGCAAGGAGGGCCTGGAGGCCGAAAACCCTTACCAGATCGGACAATCCGGTCTGATCGGCAACCCGGCGACCAAGGAGGCGTTCGACGACTGCGACACGCTCTTCCTCCTCGGCACCGACTTCCCCTATCGCGACTGGCTGCCGAGCGACAAGACCGTGATCCAGCTCGACCAGCGGGCCGGCCACATCGGACGGCGCACCGCGGTGACGCACGCGCTCGTCGGTCACGTGGGTCCGACCGTGCGCGCCCTCCTGCCGCGACTGCGGGCGGGCAAGAAGGGCAAGCATCTGCAGAAGGCGGCCTCGGCATACCGCGAATGGCGCGAGGAGCAGGCGAAGCTGGCCGACCCCGGGCACGACCGCACGCTGCTCGGCCGGCTCCGCGGGAAGGCCGACAACCCCGACCACCGCATCCGTCCCGAGGCGGTCGCCGCGGCGCTCAACCGGCACGCGGCCGACGACGCGATCTTCACCAGCGACACCGGCATGGCGACGGTCTGGTTGTCGCGCTTCATCGAATTGCGAGGCACCAGAAGGCTGCTCGGCTCCTACAACCTCGGTTCGATGGCCAACGCCATGCCGCAGGCGCTCGGCGCACAGGCGCTCGACCGCAGCCGGCAGGTGATCGCCAACTGCGGCGACGGCGGCCTGACCATGCTGCTCGGCGACCTGCGCACGGCGGTGACCCACCGGCTGCCGGTGACCTTCGTGGTCTACGACAACGGGCGGCTCGGCATGGTCAAGCTCGAGCAGGAGCAGGGCGGTCTGCCGGAGTTCGGCACCGAGCTCGACAACCCCGACCTGGCCGCGGTCGCCGAGGCGATGGGCGTCCCGGCCCGCCGGGTCACCGGCGCCGCCGACGTCGACGACGCGGTGCGGACGGCGCTGGCGACCGACGGCCCCTACCTGCTGGACATGGTCACCAACCCCGACGAGATCGCGCTGCCGCCCAAGGCGACGCCCGGTCAGGCGTGGGGGTTCGCGATCGCCAAGTCCAAGGAGTTCCTGCAGAGCAGGTGACGCCTCAGGCGTTGACGACCAGGCCCAGCTCGACCGGGTTGGCCAGCGCCGGGTGCCTCGGCAGCACGCGGACGGTGTAACCGAACGCGCCGGACCGGCGCAGCGCGACCGACCCGTCGAAGCGCCAGCGGCCGTCGCCGAGGTCCTGCGCGGGCGCGAGGTCGACGACCTCGACGTCGCGCAGCTCGTCGCTGTCGCTGGCCCGGCCGTGCACCGCCTGCACCGTGACCTGGTCGGGTGCGAGCCCGGCGAGCTGGACGTAGGCCCGCACGGTGAGCTGGTCACCAACCAGCGGCGCGTCGCTCACGCCCTCGGCCTCGACGTGTTCGATCTGCAGGTGCGAGAACGCATTCCGCGCGTTGTCACGGTATGCCGCAAGGTCACGGGCAAGGGCGTAGTCGTCGCTGCTGGCCGCACGCCCGGCGATCGCGGCCGGGGTGTAGAGCAGCGTGGTGTAGTCGCGCACCATGCGGGTCGCGAGCACCTTCGGGCCGAGCACCCGCAGGGTGTGCTCGACCATCTCCAGCCAGTGCTGCGGCACGCCCTGCTCGTCGACGTCGTAGAACCGCGCCGCGACCTGCGACTCGATGAGGTCGTAGAGAGCGGCGGCCTCGAGGTCGTCGCGGCGGTTCTCGTCCATCGTCGGCTCGCCGGTGACGCCGGTCGGGTCGGCCGACGGGATCGCCCAGCCGTTCTCGCCGTCATACCACTCGTCCCACCAGCCGTCGAGGATCGACAGGTTGAGGCCGCCGTTGAGCGCGGCCTTCATGCCGGAGGTGCCGGAGGCCTCGTAGGGCCGCAGCGGGTTGTTCAGCCAGACGTCGACACCGGGCATCAGCGTCTGGGCCATCTCCATGTCGTAGTTGGGCAGGAAGACGATGCGCTGCCGCAGCTGCGGGTCGTCGGTGAAGCGCACCATCTCCTGGATCAGCTTCTTGCCGGTCTCGTCGGCCGGGTGCGACTTGCCGGCGATCACCAGCTGGATCGGCCGCTCCGGGTGCAGCAGCAGCGCCCGTAGCCGCTCGGGGTCGCGCAGCATCAGCGTGAGCCGCTTGTAGGTCGGCACGCGCCGCGCGAAGCCGATCGTCAGCACATCGGGGTCGAGGATCTGGTCGGTCCAGCCGAGCTCGGCCTGGCTCGCGCCGCGGGTGCTCGCCGACCGGCGCATCCGCTCCCGCACGTCGGCGACGAGTTGCTCGCGCAGCTCGCGTTTGACCGCCCACAGCTCCGCCCGCGGGATGCGGTCGACATCGTCCCAGCCGATCCCCTCGCGCACGTCCTGCTCGCCGAGGTGGCGGCGAGCCAGGTCCACCACCTTCGGATCCATCCACGTCGGGGCGTGAACACCGTTGGTGATGCTGGTGATCGGCACCTCCGTGTCGTCGAAGCCCGGCCACAGGACGTCGAACATCTCGCGGCTGACCTCGCCGTGCAGCAGGGAGACGCCGTTGCTGCGCTGCGCCATACGCAGCCCCATCACGGCCATGTTGAAGATGCCCGGCTGGCCGCCGTCGTAGTCCTCCGCGCCCAGCGGCAGCACGCGGTCGACCGGCACCCCGGCGAGCTCGCCGTGCCCGCTGAAGTGCGCGCGCACCGCCTCGGCGTCGAAGCGGTCGATACCCGCCGGCACCGGCGTGTGCGTGGTGAAGACGTTGCTGGCGCGCACGACCTGCTGGGCCTGGTCGAAGTCGAGCCCCTGCCGGGTGACCAGCTCGCTGATGCGCTCCACCGAGAGGAAGCCGGCGTGGCCCTCGTTGCAGTGATAGACCTCGGGCTCCGGCGCACCGGTCAGCCGGGACCAGGTGCGCAGCGCGCGGACGCCGCCGATGCCGAGCAGCATCTCCTGCTCGAGGCGCTGGTCGCCGCCCCCGCCATACAGGCGGCCGGTCAGCTCGCGGGCGGCCGCGTCGTTGCCCTCGACGTCGGAGTCGAGCAGCAGCAACGGCACCCGCCCGACCTGCGCCTTCCAGATCCGGGCCCGCACGGTGCGGTCGCCGGGCAGCGCGAGCACGACCTCGGCCGGGGTGCCGTCGGCCTCGCGGACCAGCGACAGCGGCAGGTCGTCGGGGTCGAGCAGCGGGTAGGTCTCGAGTTGCCACCCGTCGGCCGACAGCTGCTGCTTGAAGTAGCCGGACTTGTAGAACAGGCCGATCCCGACGATCGGCACGCCGAGGTCGCTCGCGGACTTCAGGTGGTCGCCGGCGAGGATGCCGAGGCCGCCGGAATACTGCGGCAGCACGTGCGTCAGCCCGAACTCGGCGCTGAAGTAGGCGATCGACGCCGGCGCCTGCCGCTCGCCGCGGAAGTCGTCGTACCAGACCTTCGAGGTGAGGTATGACGACAACCCCTCGCTCGCGGCGCGGATCCGGGCGACGAAGGACTCGTCCGCGGCCAGCTCCGCGAGGCACTCCGGGGTGAGCGCCGCGAGCAGCGCGACCGGGTCCTCGTGCACCCGCTCCCACGCCTCGGGGTCCATATCGCGGAACAGCTCGCGGGTGCGGCTGTGCCACGACCACCGCAGGTTGGTCGCGAGTTCGGACAACGGGGACAGCGGCTCGGGCAGCGCGGTGCGGACATTGAAGCGGCGGATGGCTCTCACGTGCACCGATGGTAGGGCGCTCACCCGTGGGTGCGAGCACCAAAGGGTGATGATGTGCCGCGCCGCTCATCTGTGCGGCCGGAGGTTGCGGCGACAGGTGTCAGTCCGGGGTGCGGATTGTGTAGCGTCGGTGCGGTGACTGACCAGGAGCCGATGGCCCGTCCCCTGCCGACCACCAAGACTTCGACATCGAGCAAGATCCCGAGCGCACGCCCGATAGGACGCATCCCGGTGCAGGACGTCGCGCCGTCCGTCGACGGCGGCGTGCTGCCCACCAAATCTGTTGTCGGGGAAGAGTTTCCGGTCACCGCGACCGTGTTCCGCGAGGGTCACGACGCGGTCAACGCGACGGTCGTGGTCACCGACCCCGACGACGTGACGACGCTACTGCCGATGACACTGACCAATCCCGGCCTGGACGCCTGGGAGGGCACGCTCGTCGCCGACCGGCCGGGTCTCTGGTCCTACCGGGTCGAGGGCTGGTCCGATCCCTACGGCACGTGGGAGCACGACGCCGTGATCAAGATCGCAGCCGAGGTGGACGTCGAGCTGATGCTCGAGGAGGGCGCGCGGGTGCTGGAGCGGGCGGTCGCGCAGGTGCCGCACGCCGACGCGGACAAGGCCGTGCTGACCGACGCGATCGCGACCCTGCGGGACAAGGAACAGCCGCCCGGCACCCGCCTCGCGGCCGGCACCACCGGCGAGGTCGAGCGCGTCATGCGGCAGACGCCGCTGCGCGACTTCGTCAGCGCCAGCCCCACCTACGCCTGGCTCGTCGAACGCGACCGCGCCCTCTACGGCGCGTGGTACGAACTCTTCCCGCGCAGCGAAGGCGCCCGCTTCGATCATGAGAAGGGACAGTGGATCTCGGGCACGCTGCGCACCGCGCAGGACCGGCTGCCCGCGGTCGCCGACATGGGTTTCGACGTCGTCTACCTGACGCCGATCCACCCGATCGGCACCACCAACCGCAAGGGCCCGAACAACACGCTGACCGCCGGGCCGCACGACCCCGGCTCCCCCTATGCGATCGGCAGCGCCGACGGGGGCCACGACGCCATACATCCCGACCTCGGGACGTTCGAGGACTTCGACGCGTTCGTCGCCCGCGCCGGTGAGCTCGGGCTGGAGGTCGCGCTCGACCTGGCGTTGCAGTGCTCCCCCGATCACCCGTGGGTCGCCTCGCACCCGGAGTGGTTCACCACCCGCGCCGACGGCACCATCGCCTACGCGGAGAACCCGCCGAAGAAATACCAGGACATCTATCCGGTCAATTTCGACAACGACCCGCAGGGCATCTACGCCGAGGTGCGCCGCGTGGTGCAGGTGTGGATCGACCACGGCGTCAAGATCTTCCGCGTCGACAACCCGCACACCAAGCCGCTGGAGTTCTGGCAGTGGCTGATCGAGGACGTCGCCCGCGACCACCCCGACGTGGTCTGGCTCGCCGAGGCCTTCACCCGGCCGGCGATGATGGCGACGCTCGCCAAGATCGGCTTCCAGCAGAGCTACACCTATTACGCGTGGCGCAACGGCGCGGCCGAGCTGCAGGAGTATGTCGAGCAGCTCGCGTCGCAGGACGCGCCCTACATGCGGCCCAGTTTCTGGCCGACCACGCACGACATCCTCACCCCCTACATGCAGTACGGCGGGCCGACCGCCTGGAAGCTGCGCGCCGCCCTGGCCGCGACCCTCGTGCCGACCTACGGCATCTACTCCGGTTACGAGCTGGTCGAGCACGTCGCGCGTCCGGGCGCCGAGGAGCAGATCGACAACGAGAAGTACGAGTACAAGGACCGCCGGTGGGAGCTCTACCAGCCCGGCGGGGAGCGTGAGGGGCAGTCGCTCGCGCCATACCTGAAGCAGCTCAACGAGATTCGCCGTGCGCACCCGGCATTGCACTGGCTGCGCAACATCACCTTCCACCGGGTCGACGACCCGGCGCTGCTGGTCTTCTCCAAGCGTCGCGGCGACGACGTCATCGTCGTGGTGGCCAACACCGACCCGCACGCGACACGCGAGTCGACGATCCACCTGGACCTGGCGGCGCTCGGCCTGCAGCCTGGTGACTCGTTCGTCGCGCACGACCTGCTGACCGACTCGACCTGGCAATGGGGCGAGCACAACTACGTCAGGCTGGGCCCCGACGCCCAGCCGGTGCACATCGTCGAAGTCCGGAGGTTCTAGACCGTTGTCCGTCCAGGGATTCAGCCTGCAGCAGCCCGGTCTGCGTCACGACCCGCAATGGTTTCGCAAGGCCGTCTTCTACGAGGTGCTGGTGCGTGCCTTCGGCGATTCGACCGGCAACGGCACCGGCGACTTCACCGGCCTGATCAACCGGCTCGACTACCTGCAGTGGCTCGGCGTCGACTGTCTCTGGCTGCCGCCGTTCTACGCCTCGCCGCTGCGTGACGGCGGCTACGACATCGCCGACTACCGCGCGGTGCTGCCGGAGTTCGGGACGCTGCCGGAGTTCACCGAGCTGGTGTCGCAGGCGCACGCGCGCGGCATACGCATCATCACCGACCTGGTGATCAACCACACCAGCGACCAGCACCCGTGGTTCCAGGCGTCGCGGTCGGACCCCGAGGGGCCCTACGGCGACTACTACATGTGGTCCGACACCGACGAGAAGTATGCCGACGCGCGCATCATCTTCGTCGACACCGAGGTCTCCAACTGGACCTTCGACCCGGTGCGCCGCGAGTTCTTCTGGCACCGCTTCTTCTCCCACCAGCCCGATCTCAACTTCGAGAACGAGAAGGTGCACGAGGAGATCTTCGAGATCGTCCGGTTCTGGATGGACCTCGGCATCGACGGGTTCCGCCTCGACGCGATCCCCTACCTCTACATCGAAGAGGGGCACAACGGCGAAAACCACCCGAAGACACACGAATTCCTCGCCAAGCTGCGCAAGATGGTGGACGAGGAATACCCGGGACGGGTGCTGCTCGCGGAGGCCAACCAGATGCCCGACGAGGTGGTCGACTACTTCGGCACCCCGGAGGACCCCGAGTGCCACATGTGCTTCCACTTCCCGATCATGCCGCGGCTCTACTACGCCCTGCGTGACGAGAAGGCGACCCGCATCATCGAGGTGATGGACGAGACGCCGCAGATCCCGGGCGGCACCCAGTGGGGCACATTCCTGCGCAACCACGACGAGCTCACCCTCGAGATGGTCACGCCCGAGGAGCGCGCCGCGATGTACGGCTGGTACGCCCCCGACCCCCGGATGCGCGCCAACGTCGGCATCCGGCGGCGGCTCGCGACCCTGCTCGACAACTCGCGGGCCGAGACCGAGCTGATCAACGCGCTGCTGCTCTCGCTGCCGGGGTCGCCGTGTCTCTACTACGGCGACGAGATCGGCATGGGCGACAACATCTGGCTCGAGGACCGCGACGCGGTGCGCACGCCGATGCAGTGGTCACCCGACCGCAACGCCGGCTTCTCGACCTCGGACCCCGGAAAGCTATATCTGCCCATCGTTTCCAGCCTCGTCTACCACTACAACAACGTGAACGTCGAAGCCCAGATGGGCTCCGGGTCGTCGCTGCTGCACTGGACCCGGGAGATGCTCGCGATCCGGAAGCGCTACCCGGTCTTCGGTCTCGGCGACTACGCCACGCAGGAGACCGACAACGAGGCGATCCTCGCGTTCACCAGGTCGTTGCGTCCCGAGGACGACCCCGACGACGAGATCGAGGTGCGCGACGTGCTCTGCGTCAACAACCTGTCGAGTCGTCCCCAGTCGGTGACGGTGCAGCTGCCGGAGCGGTTCGCCGGAGCCCGGCTGCGCGACACGTTCGGCGGCGGTTACTTCCCCCCGGTCGGCGACGACGGCTCGGTCACGCTGACGCTCGGCTCCCGCGACTTCTTCTGGCTGGTCGTCCGCCCGCAGCAGGGAGACTGAGGCACCGATGGCGATCATCCACCGCGCGACCCTGACGCCGTCCAAGAAGGACGTCGTCGAGGCCTGGATCGGCGAACAGCGTTGGTATGTCGGCAAGGGCAGCGCCCCGAAGCTGCGCCCGCTCGGCAACTACCGCTTCGACGACCCGGCCGGCGAGGTCGGTGTCGAGGTGCTCTTCCTGGTCGACGAGTCCGGCGCCGAGCCGGTGGTCTACCAGGTGCCGGTGACCTACCGCGGTGCCCCGCTGCCCGGCGCGGAGCACGCGCTCATCGGCGAGCTCGAGCACTCGACGCTCGGACGCCGCTTCGCCTATGACGGCCCGCACGACCCGGTCTTCGTGGCCACGCTGCTGCGCACGATGGTGACGGGCGGGCGGCAGGCCGCCTTCGAGATGCACGACGAGAGCGGCCCGACCGGTGAGGTGCTGGACCCGTCGATCACCGTGCGCGGCAGTGGTTTTCGGCACGCCGCGGTCCCGGCGATCAGCTCGAGCCGGGTGTTGTCCGGCGAGCAGTCCAACACCTCGATCATCGTCGACGTCGAGCGCGACGAACCGGTGATCATCAAGGTGTTCCGCGTCGTGCAGCCCGGGGACAACCCCGATGTCGAGCTGCAGACCGTGCTGAGCGCCGCGGGCAGCGAGCACGTGCCGCAGATGGTCGCCTCTCTGCGCGGCGAATGGCCTGCGGTCTCGGGCGATGCGGCCGTCCCGCGCCTCTCCGGCGACCTCGCCTTCGCGCAGGAGTTCTTCCCCGGGGTGCGGGACGCGTGGCGGGAGGCGCTCGACGCGGCACGCGCCAACCGGTCCTTCGCCGGGCCGGCCCGGGCCCTCGGGGTCGCCACCGCGCAGGTGCACCGCCAGCTCGCGGAGGCGCTGCCGACCGCCGCTGCCGATGCCGACACCACTCGCAGGTCGCTGGACGCCATGCGGATGCGGTTTGCCGCGGCCGCCGCCGCCGTGCCCGAGCTGGGTGAGCGCCGGCAGGCGTTCGAGGCGCTCCTCGCCGCTGCCGCCGACTCGAATTGGCCTGCGCTGCAACGGATCCACGGCGACTACCACCTCGGTCAGGTGCTCGATACCCCCGAGCGTGGCTGGGTGCTGCTCGACTTCGAGGGCGAGCCGTTGCGTCCGCTGCCCGAACGCACCCAGCTCGACCAGCCGCTGCGCGACGTCGCGGGCATGCTGCGGTCGTTCGACTACGCCGCCGGTTCGATCGAGCAGGAGTTGATCCGGCAGGAACGCATCGGCGGCGACCGGCGCGGCTGGGCTGCCGACGCACGCGCCGCGTTCCTCGACGGCTACGCGACCGAGCTGGACGTCGACCTCGCCGCGCACCAGGCGTTGCTCGACGCGTTCGAGGTCGACAAGGCCTCCTACGAGGTCGTCTACGAGGTGCGCAACCGGCCCACCTGGCTGCCGATCCCCCGCAGCGCGATCGACCGGCTGCTGGGCGAGCCCACCCCCACCCCCGCCGGTCGAGTAGGGCCAGCCCCCCAGGGCGAGCCCACCCCCACCCCCGCCGGTCGAGTAGGGCCAGCCCCCCAGGGCGAGCCCACCCCCACCCCCGCCGGTCGAGTAGGGCCAGCAACCCAGGCCGAGCCCACCCCCACCCCCGCCGGTCGAGTAGGGCGAGCCCCCCAGGGCGAGCCCGTATCGAGACCAAGGAGCACCGACATGCCGACCGATACCCCGTCCACCGACGCACTCCCCGCCGACGCGGCCGCGAAACTTCTCACCGGCCGCTACGGCGACCCACACCAGCTGCTCGGCCCGCACCAGGACCAATCCGGTGTGTTGGTGCGGGTTTTCCGCCCGCTCGCCCGGTCGGTGGAAGTGCAACTGCCGGACGGTTCCCGGGCTCCCCTGACCCACGAGGTCGAGGGCCTCTGGAGCGGGCGGCTCCCGGTCGACGAGGTGCCCGACTACCGCGTGGTGACCACCTACGACGACGGCGTCGAGCACGTCGCCGACGACCCCTACCGCTTCCTGCCGACACTCGGCGAGGTCGATCTACACCTCATCGGCGAGGGCCGGCACGAGCAGCTGTGGACCGTGCTCGGGGCGCACGTGCGCAGCTACGCCGGCCCGCTCGGCGACGTGCGGGGCACGGCGTTCTCGGTGTGGGCGCCCAACGCCCAGGGCGTCCGTCTGATCGGCGACTTCAACCTCTGGAACGGTCAGGGCCACCCGATGCGACAGCTCGGCACCAGTGGTGTCTGGGAGTTGTTCGTGCCCGGTGTCGAGGCCGGCACCCGTTACAAGTTCGACCTGCTCGGCCCCGACGGCGTATGGCGCGAGAAGGCCGACCCGATGGCGCGCCAGGCCGAGGTGGCACCTGCGACCGCGTCGGTCGTGACCGACACGTCATACGAATGGGGCGACGGGGACTGGCTGGCGAAGCGTTCGGCGGTCGACGCGCACACGCAGCCGATGAGCGTCTACGAGGTGCACCCGATGTCCTGGCGCCAGGGCCGGTCGTGGCGCGACCTCGCCGACGAACTCGTCTCCTACGTCAGCGAACTCGGCTTCACCCACGTCGAGTTCATGCCGGTGATGGAGCATCCCTATCCGCCGTCGTGGGGCTACCACGTCACCGGCTACTACGCCCCGAATTCGCGGCTCGGCTCCCCCGACGACTTCCGCTTCCTGGTCGACAAGCTGCACCAGGCCGGCATCGGCGTCATCCTCGACTGGGTGCCGGGGCACTTCGCGACCGACGAGTGGGCGCTGGCCCGTTTCGACGGCACGCCGCTCTACGAGCACCCGGACCCGCGGCGTGGCTGGCACCCCGAATGGGGTTCGTACATCTTCGATTTCGGCCGTCCGCAGGTGCGCAACTTCCTGGTCGCCAACGCGGTCTACTGGATGCAGGAGTTCCACGCCGACGCGCTGCGCGTCGACGGTGTGGCGTCGATGCTCTACCTCGACTACTCACGCGACGAGGGCCAGTGGGTGCCCAACAAGCACGGCGGCCGGGAGAACCTCGACGCGGTGCAACTGCTGCAGGAGACCAACGCGACCACCTACCGGCGCATGCCGGGCACGGTGATGATCGCCGAGGAGTCGACCTCGTGGCCCGGCGTCACCAAGCCGACCGATCAGGGCGGCCTCGGTTTCGGCTTCAAGTGGAACATGGGGTGGATGCACGACACGCTGGATTACGTTGCGCAGCAACCGATTTACCGGCGCTACCACCACGACAAGATGACGTTCGCGCTCGTCTATGCGTGGAGCGAGCAGTTCGTGCTCCCGATCAGCCACGACGAGGTCGTGCACGGCAAGGGGTCGTTGCTGCGCAAGATGCCGGGCAACCGGTGGGAGCAGCTGGCCGGCGTGCGGGCGTTCCTCGCCAACATGTGGAGCCACCCGGGCAAGCAGTTGCTCTTCATGGGTTCGGAGTTCGCGCAGGAGGCCGAGTGGGCCGACGGTCGCAGCCTCGACTGGTGGCTGCTCGACCAGCCGGCTCACCGCGGCATCGCGGAGTTGGTGCGCGACCTCAACGCGCTCTACACCGAGCACCCGGCGTTGTGGAAGCTCGACCACGCCCCTGACGGCTTCCAGTGGATCGACGCCAACGCGGCCGACGCAAACCTGTTCTCCTACTTGCGTTTCGAGGACTCCGAGCGCAAGGGCGACGTCGTCGCCTCGGTGATCAACTTCAGCGGTGTCGAGGCCCGTGACGTGCGCGTCGGGCTGCCGCGCGGCGGCCGCTGGGCCGAGGTGCTCAACACCGACGCCGAGACGTATGGCGGTGCCGGCCGCGGCAACCTCGGCGGCGTCGAGGCGCAGGAGCAACCCTGGAACGGCCAGCCCTACTCCGCGCTCGTCACCGTGCCCCCGCTCGGTGCGGTCTGGCTGACGCCTGAACGCCCCTAGCGAAACCCCCTGGGTGGTCGAGTAGGCCGAGGCGCTGAACCCTGGGTGGTCGAGTAGGCCGAGGCGCTGACCCGAGACGAAGCCCTGGGTGGTCGAGTAGGCCGAGGCGCTAACCCGAGACCAAGCCCTGGGTGGTCGAGTAGGCCGAGGCGCTGACCCGAGACGAAGCCCTGGGTGGTCGAGTAGGCCGAGGCGCTGACCCGAGACGAAGCCCTGGGTGGTCGAGTAGGCCGAGGCGCTAGCCGAGGCCGTATCGAGACCACCCAGGGCTCGTCATACCTGCCGCTATCTGCTGATGCCGGAAAGGAATGCCCTGGTCGAGGCCGGCACGCCGAACCCGGTCAGGTTGTCGTAGCCCGGCTCGGAGGTGAGCGTCTGGTTCTGCACCTCCTGGGAGTTGACGCCGACGGTCGTCAGCGCGGTGTAGGGCGCACCACTCTTGGGCACGATGGTCGTCTTGACCTCGAAGCCATGGGTGAGCCCGTTGCCCGCGATGTCGGAGAGCCCGGCGTGCCCGGCGCCGTAGATCGCCGGGTTGAGGAAGCCCACGCGCTTGCCGGCGAGCACGACGGTGCCGGCGGTCCACGGTGACGACCAGCTGGTGCCGCCGATCTTGGTCAGCCCGAAGTTGCCGGACGCCGCCTCTCCGTCGTGGAAGCCGATCAGATATCCGGTGTAGGGATCACCGGCGCCGGCCAGGTCCGGGTAGGCGCGATGCGGGTCGACACCGGTGAATCGCGTTGGCACCACGCCCTTTTGGTAGTAGGGCTCGGGGTGATACTGGCTCACGCCGCCTCCGCCACCGTAGCGGTAGGTCCACGGCCCCCACGCGTCGTCCTTGAGCACGCTGCGCGAGGTGTTCCAGGCCTGCTCCCAGCTGACCTTCGACCCCGAGGCGTTGCCGGTGGCGAGCGAGGTGCCGCCAACCGCGGTGATCCACGGGTTGGCCGCCGGATAGTCGGGGCTCGGCGGGGTGGTTGCCTGGTCGCCGCCGGTGTTGTCGCCGTCGTCGCCCGAGGAGAACAGCACCGAGATGCCCTGGGCCGCGGCCTGCATGAAGACCGAGCTGTAGGCGTCGTTGGTGGCCGGGTCGTTCGTTTCCCCGCCACCCCACGAGTTGGAGATCGCGTCGACCTTGTTGCCGTCGACGAGGGTGTGCAACGAGGCCAGCAGTGCGTCGTCGAAGGGGCGTGCCGCCGCGGCATACACGATGTTGGCGTCGGGGGCGGCGCCGTGGATCGACTGGACGTCGAGGGCCTGCTCGCCGTTGACCCCGCCGGAGTCCTTGTCGTCGCAGTACTGCGGGTCGTAACCACCGGCGGGCGCGATGACCTGCAGCTGCCCGTTCCTCAGCTTCTGGAAGCCGAGGTCCTTCGCCCAGGTGTTGGTGTCGTCGGCGATCCGAGGATCGTTGCACCACAGGGTGATGCCGACTGATCTGCCCTTGCCGGTCTGCTTGACCTTGTCGATGCCGCGTGCCGCCCGCATCTGCTGAGGCGTGTAGCCGCACATGGCACCGGGCTGCGTGCCCGTGAGCGGCGACTTGGCGTCGGGGATGTTGGGCAGGGTGTACTGCCCGTAGTAGGACGAGCACGCGTCGCTCCGGGCCGACTTCCCGCCGGGCTTGGCACCCAGCGCGCTCACCGAGCCCGCTGCCTTCTTCTGACCCGTCTCGTCCGAGCGTGCGTTGCTCGTGGTCAGCGTCTTCGACCGGTCCAGGCCGACGACCCCCGAGATGACCGCGCCGACGTCATTCGGGACGGTGACCGAGGATGCGGGCGCGGTATAGGTGCGCCCGGCGGAGCGGTAGGACCTGATCGAGGTCGAGAACGCCTTGTTCACCGCGGACACCGCACCGGTGACCTGCACATAGCTGCGGGTCGGTGACACCGCGCCCGGATTCAGCCCCTGGCTGCGCAGCCACGCGAGTGCCCTGGACACGTCGGTCTGCGACGCCGCGAACCTGCTGGTGAACTGCGCCGGGTTCAGATACTTTCCGTGCTGCGGGCTGGACGGGTCGGAGACCGCCTTGACGAAGCTCTCCGCGCCCGCTTCGTCGCGCAGTTTGAAGGTGACGATGAAGCTGGTGCCGCTCGTCTGCGGCGCCGCGCCGAGTGCCTGGCCCGGCCTCTGCACTGCGTGCGCGACGACCTTGCGGCCCTTGGCCCCTCCGGGGTTGCCGGCTGCCATGGCAGGTGTTGCGGCTGCTCCGGCTGCGAGGGTGATCGCGCCGAGCAGGGCGAGCTGTGTACGCATCAAGATGGATCCTTCCGAGGATGTGAGGTGCGATCCACACCGATAGCCAAGCTAGCCATCGCCGGACGGGCGTGTGGCTGGACGCACTTCCAGGTTTCACCCAGGTTTCGTTGAGCCGCAATGCTTTTGGGCTGTGGCCTTCTGGGCTGTGGCCTTTTGTGCTATGAGGTATCCCTGCGGCTGTAGCTCATCGGTGCCGGCCGGTCGACCCGCCCAGAAGACGACGTCGAAGCCGGCCTCCGCCGCGCGGCTCTCGACCTCCGCCGCGGATAGCCAGTAGATGTCGAAGTCGACACCGAACGCTCTCGCCCGACTCGCCCGCCGGTGCTGGTCATTCCCCTGCTTGTACGCCATCGCCAGATATCCGCCCGGCCGGATGACGCGAGCCAGCTCCGCGAATGCTCGACGCCGTTGCTCCGGGTCGAGGTACATCAGGGAATACCACCCGATCGCGCCCGCGAGCTCGCCGTCTGCGAAGGGCAGTTCGCGCGCGTCGGCCTGGCCGAAGTCATGGTCCGGGTAGTCCTCGCGCGCGACGCGGACCATCTCCGGTGAGAGATCCACTCCGCGCGGCGTCATCCCCAGATCAGCGAGGTATGGCGCGAGTCTGCCTGTGCCACAACCGATGTCGCCGATCACGTTGTCCCCCGGCGCATCGCGCACCCAGCCGCAGAAGAGGCCGAGCACCGCCTGCTCGATCGGCATCTCGTCGATGATCGTGGCCAGTTTCTCGCGGTAGACCCCGGCCAGCACGTCATGTGCGTCACGGAGTTCGAGGGTAGATGCGTCCATGCCCGCGGACGCTAGCCGTGACCGCCGACAACCACCGGCCGTCGGTCTCTGGCGCTACCGTCGAACGATGCTGACCTCGATCGACTGGACGGCCTTCCTGCCCGCGGCAGTCCTCGTCTCGCTCGTGCCGGGCGCCAACCAGCTGCTGAGCCTGCAGCACGGCGCGCGCCTCGGCGTGTGCCCGGCGCTCTGCGGACTGGCCGGCCGGTTCGCGGCATTCGGCATACAGGTCGGCCTCGTCGCAGCTGGTCTGGCAGCGATCATGCTGCAGTCGGCAGCTGCTTTCGAGATGTTGCGGTGGTTGGGAGTCGGCTATCTGGTCTGGTTGGGGTTCAAGGCTTTTCGTGATGCGGGCACGTCGCCGCAGCCGCATGAGGCCGTGAGCGCGGGCAACGTCGCGCTGCACACACCGGTGCGCCGGGAGTTCCTGACCGCCATGAGCAACCCCAAGGCTTACCTGCTCTTCGCCGCGTTCGTGCCACAGTTCATCACCGGCCCTCGCGACTGGGTGTCACTGTGCGTGGTCGGCGTCGCCTACATCGGGGTCGAGGCGATCACCGCGGTCGGTTATGTGTTGTTGGGCAACAGCGTTCGCGGCCGACTCAACGACGCTCGCCGTCGTCGTCAGGTAGATCGAGCCACCGGAGTCGGCTACCTCGGCATCGCCGGCTGGTTGGCGCTCAAGCGGCGCCCGTGAGGGTGACCGGGCGCTTGACGCATCGGGGCCGTCCGCGCCCAGTTGGCCGTAGTGCAGGCCTTGCGGCGACCGCGCGACCGACTCGACGGCCGCGGGACGACTCGCCGGCCGCGGGCCGAGGGACCGCCCTCGCGGCCTCACTCCGCTTCGCTCCGCTAGCGCTCCGCTTCGCTTCATAGGGCCGCTCACGCGGCCCCTCGCCCCGCTCGGTGATCTCGCCACTCACCTGATCGTGCCGACTGCGACCGAACAGGTGCAGTCCCCAGGCGCTGGTCGAGTAGGACACGAGCAGCCCCTGATGGTGGTCGAGTAGGGCGGACCAGCGAAGCCCCTTTGTGGTGGTCGAGTAGGGCGGAGGAGCGAAGCGAGGGAGCCCGTATCGAGACCCACCCACTCCACCACGCGACACCATCCCACCCGCCACTGACAACCCTGCCGAACCCCACGAATCACACTGGAAACACACCGAATTCATCGTGTTCAACTCTTCCCACCCGATTCGAACAGGTGTATGGTTTTGGTATGTCGCACCTGCAGCGAGCCCTCACCGATCCAGTGATCGCCGCTGCCACCACCGGTGAACTCCTCGATGCAGCGCAGACGCTGCTGCGCGCCGTGTTCGACAAGACCCGCGACGACACCGCCAGCACACGAGGCGACGGCTCGGATCTGTCGGATGACGAGTTGCTCGATCAGGTGCTGGCGACGCAGCGGGTGCAGAACTCCGCCTGGGCCACCCAGACCCTGCGGCTGGAGCAGCTGGCGCAGCGTGAGTTCGACAAGCACCCGGAAAGCCCGGACACCTGGACCCTGTTGGAGGTGGGTGCCCGGTTGGGGTGGACCGACCGGCAAACCAGCCTGCGACTGACCCAAGCGGTCGAGAGCGTGCGTCACACGCCGCTGCTGCTCCACCACGCCGGCACCGGCGGCCTGGAGTCGCGGAAGGTGGTCGCGGTCAGCGACATCCTCGCCGACGCAATCCCCGCAACCGACACACCCGGAGCACCCAGCACCGTCGAGGCGGCCGATTGTCCGGGCGACCTCGCCGCGACCGTCGAGGCCGAGATCCTGGCCAGTGCCCCGGAAGCATCCACCTCGACAAAGCTGCGCCGGCGCGCGCAGCGCTTGTTGGTGCAGCACGCACCGGTCGCGTCCGACCAGGCGTCCGCGGCGCGGCGGCGCGACTGCACCAACGTGACCGTCGAACCCCATTGGGAGCCGGGCATGTCCACCCTCACCGCCGTGCTCCCCTCCCTTGACGCGGCGAAAGTCATGGCCGCGGTCAACGCCCACGCCCGCCTGCTCCACGACTCGACTACTGCCAGCAAGAGCCTCGGCGAATGCCGCGTCGACGCCCTGACGGACCTCCTCCTGTCGAACGCGCAAGTGACGACCGAGCTCGTCTTGCACGTCCCGTTCCACCCGGACACCGCGCCGTCCACCAACGCGAGCCCGGGGACCGGCACCGGCGTGAGCGGGACCGAAGCGCCCGGCTCGCACGATGCCACGGGCACGAGTGACGCGACCGGCACGGGCGACGCGACGAGCGCGAGCGACGCAAACGGCACGGGCACGGGCGGTGGGGTTGATGTGCTGGACCGGGCGAGCAGCATTGACGACGCAGCAGCAGCGAACGGCGCGGCGCCCGGGGTCGTCGGCGCGTGGATGTCGAAGGTGCGACCGCCCGGTCCGCCGAAGGTCATCCTCCCGGTCAACCGGATGGTCGTCGATCTCGGCAGCTGCCGCCCGATCAGCGAGGCGGAACGCCAACTCCAAGCCATGCTCCTCGAAGCCGCACTACGCACCGGCACCCGGCCACCACCTGATCCATTGCAATCGGCCGGTCCCGCGAGCGGCACTGATCCAGCGCGCTCCACTGACCCAGCGCAAACCCATCCGGGCGGGACAGTGCCCCGCTTTACTCACGACCCAGCGCCGGTGGGCTACCGACTCGGCGACGTCCAGTTCCCGGGTGTGTCGGCGTCATCCCCGCCGGCGTGATCCGGGAACTGTCCGGCCTACTTGGAGTGAAGTTCACCCGCGCCCTGGTGAATGCGGAAACTGGCACCGTTGCCGAAACCGGCTGCCACTCGTACACACCGGGCATGCGGTTGGCGCGGTTCGTGCGCGCCCGTGACCAGCACTGCAGGTTCCCCGGCTGCACCCGACCGGCCAAACTCACCGACCTCGACCACGTCACCCCGTACCCGGACGGGCCCACCGCGCCACACAACCTGCAATGCCTCTGCCGGCACCACCACCGCGCCAAGCACGAAGCCGGCTGGACCGTGTACATGACAACTGATGGCACCTGCACCTGGGCCAGCCCCACCGGACACACCTACACCACCCGACCCGCCGACTAAGACACAGCTGATCTCGATACGGCCTCGCCTAGCGGCTCGGCCTACTCGATCAGCATGGAGAAGGCGGCTCGGGCTACTCGATCAGCGTCGGGAGGGCCGGTTACTCGACCAGCGGGCAAGCGGCGGCTCGGGCTACTCGATCAGCGTAGGAAAACGGCTCGGCCTACTCGAACAACACGCAAGCGGCCCCGGCGCCGATCGGTGATGATGAGTCGTGTCCGATACACCCCGGCCAACCGTGCGCCGCTACGACGCCAACGGCATCGCCATCGCGGTGCGCAGCTGGCCGACCGAGCAGGCGGACCATCCACCACTGGTCCTGCTCCCCGGCACCGGCGCCACCGCGAACGACTGGGACGAGATCGCCGCCGAGCTGAGCCGTGACCGGCCGGTCCATGCGATCGATCTGCGCGGCCATGGCGCAAGCGACCGGCCGGGGCGCTACAGCATCGCGCTGCTGGCCGGTGACGTCGCCGCCCTCCTCCCCCAGCTCGGCAATCGCCTGGACTTGATCGGGCATTCGCTCGGCGGATTGGTTGCGGTGCAAGCCATCGCGAAAGGTGGGAGCGACGCACGTGCCGCCATGCGCCGACTCGTCCTCGAAGACGTCGGCGTGCCGCGCCCGCACCGGCCAAACCCACCGACCCGCCCTGAGGGCGAGCTCGACTTCGACTGGGAGGTCGTGCGGCAGGTGCGCCCCGAGATCGACGACCCCGACCCGTCCTGGCCGGAGCTGCTGGCGAAGGTCGGCGCGCCCACGCTCGCGATCAGCGGCGGCCCGTCCAGTTTCGTGCCGGAGGCCGACGTCGCCGCACTGGCAGCCGCCCTCACCGACGGGCGGATGACCACCATCGACGCCGGGCACCTCGTGCACGCGACGCGGCCGACGGAGTTCGTCACGGCAATCCGGGCGCATCTCGATCCGACCGACACCTGACCGGACCCCCACCGCGCATGGCAGGCTGGACCCATGAGCCAGAGCCGAGCCGGTCAGCCCGCACAGCCCAGCGACCTGGTGGACGTTCCCCACCTCGTCACCAGCTACTACGAGCTGCAACCTGATCCCGAAAACCTCGACCAGCAGGTCGTTTTCGGCACTTCCGGCCATCGCGGCTCGAGCCTGCGATCGGCGTTCAACGAGGCACACATCCTCGCCACGACGCAGGCGATCGTCGACTACCGCAATGCGCGAGGGTATGACGGTCCGCTCTTCGTCGGCCGGGACACCCATGGCCTGTCCGAGCCGGCCTGGGCGTCGGCGCTCGAGGTGCTCGCCGCGAACGACGTGGACTTCCTCGTCGACAGCGCCGACGGCTACACCCCGACCCCTGCGGTCTCGCACGCGATCCTGCGCGCAAACGGCGGCCGCACGACCGGCGCCGGCCTCGCCGACGGCATCGTCGTCACCCCGTCGCACAACCCGCCCACCGACGGGGGCTTCAAGTACAACCCGCCCCACGGCGGCCCCGCCGACAGCGACGCGACGAAGATCATCGCGGCGGCCGCCAACGACTACCTGCGCGCCGGCCTCAAGGGTGTGAAGCGCACGCCGTTCGAGAAGGCGCGGGCCGCAGCCGGCTCCTACGACTTCATGTCCACGTATGTCGACGACCTGGCGAATCTCATTGACCTCCAAGCGATCAAGGACGCGGGCGTGCGCATCGGCGCCGACCCGCTCGGCGGAGCCTCGGTCGCCTACTGGCAGGCGATCGCCGACCGCTACGGCCTCGACCTCACGGTCGTCAACCCCCTGGTCGACCCGACGTGGCGTTTCATGACCCTCGACTGGGACGAGAAGATCCGGATGGACTGCTCGTCGCCCTACGCGATGGCCTCGCTGATCGACAAGCGCGCCGACTACGACATCGCGACCGGCAACGACGCCGACTCCGACCGTCACGGCATCGTCACCCCTGACGCAGGCCTGATGAACCCGAACCATTACCTGTCCGTCGCCATCCAATATCTGTATGGCGGGGCACGCCCCGACTGGAAGTCCACCACAGTGGGCAAGACCCTCGTCTCCTCGTCGATGATCGACAAGGTCGTCGCGTCACTCGGCGCACAGCTCTGGGAGGTGCCGGTCGGCTTCAAGTGGTTTGTGCCCGGATTGCTCGACGGCAGTGTCGGATTCGGCGGTGAGGAGTCTGCCGGCGCCTCCTTCCTCCGCAAGGACGGCACCGTGTGGACGACGGACAAGGACGGCATCGCCCTCGCGCTGCTCGCATCCGAGATCCTGGCCCGCACGGAGCAGACCCCGAGCCAGCACTACGCGAAACTCGTGGAGCAGCATGGTGATCCGGCATACGCCCGCATCGACGCCCCGGCCGACCGTGAGCAGAAGGCCAAGCTCTCCGCCCTCTCCCCCGACGACGTGAAGTCGACCTCCTTGGCCGGCGACCCGATCACCGCGAAGCTGACGAAGGCTCCCGGCAATGACGCATCGATCGGCGGCTTGAAGGTGGTCACCGAGAAGGCCTGGTTCGCGGCCCGGCCGTCGGGCACCGAGGACGTCTACAAGATCTACGCCGAATCCTTCGAGGGCCCAGAGCATCTGGCGAAGGTCCAGCGCGAGGCTCGCGACATCGTCTCGGCGGCGCTCGGCTGAGGCCGGACCGTCAGGCGAGTGATCGCCGCGCCAGCCGCCTCAAGCCCGCGCCGGTTAGGCTCGCCGGGTGAACGCACCCGAACAGCTTGGCCGACTTTTCGTGATCACCGGCGCCCAGGCGGCCGGCAAGTCGACCGTCGGTCAGGCACTGGCCGAGGGCCTGCGCAAGGCGGTCTTCATCGACGGCGACACCATCGGCGGCATGGTCGCCTCCGGCGCGGCGGGCATGTCGCAGCCGCCGACCGTCGAGGCGATCGAGCAGCTCTTCCTGCGGTATGCCGGGGCACTCACCCTCGCCGACGTCTACCGGGCGGCCGGCTTCGACGCCGTCATCGCCGACAACATCTTCGGCACCTTCCTGGACGACTTTCTGTCGATCGCCGCCCCCGCCGAGGTCCACCTGGTGATGCTCACGCCGTCGGTCGACGCGATCTACCAGCGCGAAGAGGGACGACGCAAGAACGCCTACCGTGACGGCTTCACCGTCGAGAGCCTCGTCGACTCGGTCGAGCACGGCACCCGTCGTGTCGGACTGTGGATCGACAACACCAATCTGTCCGTGGCACAGACGATCACCCAGATCCTGCAACGGGCCGATGAAGCGCTCGTCGACACGACCGAGTTCGACACGAGCGAGTTCGACACAGCTGAGTTCGACGGCAGCCACTCCGTGCCGGACGAGACGGACGATCTGTACTAGCGTCGCGGTGAGACCACCTGAGGAGGCCGCATGAGTACGTCCCGAGTGCCGCTGTCGATCCTGGACCTGGTGCCGCTCTCCGCCGGCAGCAGCACCCAGGACGCGCTCAACCAGTCGATCGATCTGGTCCGGCGCGCGGATGCCCTTGGTTACCAGCGGTTTTGGTATGCCGAGCACCACAACACGGCCACCTTTGCCTCGTCCGCCACGTCGCTGCTCATCGGCCGCGCGGCGGAGCACAGCAAGCGCATCCGGCTCGGGTCGGGCGGCGTGATGCTGCCCAACCACAGCCCGCTGATGGTCGCGGAGTACTACGGCACCCTCGCCGAGATGTATGGCGATCGCATCGACCTCGGCCTCGGACGCGCGCCGGGCACCGACCCGATCACCGCGTCCGCGCTGCGTCGCGGCTCGGAGGGAGCCGACACCTTCGTCCAGGATGTGGTGGATCTGCATCACTACCTCGGTGATGGCAAGACGCCCAACGGCGTCAGCGCGCGACCGGGTCTCGGCACCGACGTGCCGCTGTGGATGCTCGGGTCGAGCCTCGACGGAGCCGCCGTCGCGGCCTACCTGGGGCTGCCCTACGCGTTTGCTTCCCACTTCGCCCCGCAGCTGCGCCACGAGGCTCTTTCCCTTTATCGCCAACGCTTTTCGACCGAGTTCGCCACAGCGGAGCTCCAAGAGCCCTACGCGATGGCGGGAGTCAACGTGGTGGTCGCCCCCACCGATCAGGAGGCGCATCGGCTCTTCACGACGGCGCAGCTCATGGCCGCCGGCATCCGCACCGGCCAGCGGGTGCCGCTGCAGCCGCCGGTGGACGACATCGGGGCCGTGCTGCCGCCCGACGTCGCCGCGTTCGTCGACGACTTCCAGCAGGTCCGCGCCGTCGGCTCGCCCGAGACGGTGGTCGGCCAGCTCGAAGCGATCGTCGCCGACCTCCAGGTCGATGAGTTGATCGTGACGACCTACACCTACGACCCGGCGCTGCGCATCCGATCGTTCGAGCTGCTGGCCGAGGCGTGGGGGCTGCCCGGCGCGTGACCCAGGGCTGCGTCAGGCGACGGTCACGGTGACCACCTGCGGGAGTGCCAGCGCCTGCCACCACCGCCCGGCAACAACCCGGCCAAGGCGACCGCGGCCGCACGCCCCTCGTCCGACAACGGCCACCGGTCAGGCGCCTACTCACCGCTGATCTGCGGCATTGCGTGTCGCACCAGGTGGATTCGACGTTTCACCCGATCTGCTTCGCCGCGCCCCGGTCGCCACGCCAGGTGAGCACCGTGCCCACGAAGCCGATCGCCAGAGCTGCCAGCACACCGAGTCCGGCACCGGCCCACAGGCCGGCCTTCCCGCCGAGCCCGAACGGCTCGAGCAGGTAGCCCTGCCAGGTGAGCCAGTCGGTGCTGCTGCTCAGGCTGGTCACCAGGCCCCATCCGACGGCGGTGCCGATCACCAGCAACACCAGGGCAATCGGGTTGACCGACCCGTAGCGACCGCGCGCGTCATACAGCGCCTGATCGTCATACGGTCCGCGCCGGCGCGCCAGATCGCCCAGGAAGATCCCGCACCACGCCGCGATCGGGACACCGATCGTGACCAGGAACGCCTGGAACGGCCCGAGGAAGTCGTCGGCGAAGAAGACCACCACGATCGCGCCGATCGTCATGATCGTGCCGTCGATCAGCGCAGCCACCCAGCGCGGTGCCGGCAGTCCGAGACTGAGCAACGACAACCCGGACGAATAGATGTCGAGCACCGCCCCGGCGATCAGGCCCAGCAGTGCGACGAGCAGGAAGGGGATCAGCGACCAGGTCGGCAGGATGCCGGTCAGCGCACCGATCGGGTCGGCGCCGACCGCGTCCGCCAGCTTGGGGTCGGACCCGGCCAGCAGCAGTCCGAAGATCACCAGCACCAGCGGTCCGAGCGCGGCGCCGAAGGTCGTCCACCCGACGACCCCGGCACTGGACGCGGTGCGCGGCAGATAGCGCGAGTAGTCGGCGGCGCAGTTGACCCAGCCCAGCCCGAGCGCGGTGATCACCAGGACGCACGCGCCGACCATCTCGGCGAAGCCGCCGAACTTCGCCGCGGTGACCGACGACCAGTGGATGTGATCGGCCGCCAGCACCATGTAGACGATCGTCAGCACCGCGGTGGCGATCGTGATCACCGTCTGCAGTCGCATGATCACCGCGAAGCCGAAAACCCCTGCGAACACGGTGATTGCGGCGACGACGAGCAGTGCGACGAGCTTGGTGGCCGTGCCGCCACCCCAGCCGAGCCGCTCGAACACGGTGGACGTCGCGAGCGTCGCCAGCACCACCAGCACGGTCTCCCAGCCGACGGTGAGGATCCACGACAGCGCGGCCGGCAGCTTGTTGCCGCGCACCCCGAACGCGGCGCGCGACAGCACCAGCGTCGGCGCCGACCCGCGCTTGCCGGCGAGTGACACGAAGCCGCACAACAGGAAGGAGGCGACGATGCCGACGACGGCGGCCACGACCGCCTGCCAGAAGCTGATGCCGAAGCCGAGCACGAACGAGCCGTAGCTGATCGCCAGCACCGAGATGTTGGACGCGAACCACGGCCAGAAGAGCGTCGCCGGGCTGCCGTGCCGCTCCGACTCGTCGATGACGTTGAGTCCGTTGGCCTCGACGCCGGCCGATGCCGGCGCGGTGGTGATGTCGGTGGTGGTGTCTGTCATGGCGAGGTCACCCAAGGATCTTCTCTTCGTCCTTGGCCCACAGCCCGGTCAGCCCGCGGAAGTGACCCAGGAAACGCTCGTGCTCGTGCTGCGGATAGGTGGACTTCACCGTCTCGACCAACAACCGGTCGAAGTCGTCCGACAGCACCCAGTCGAGCACCATCTCGTCGACGTGCCCGAGCGAATGCTCGACGAAGTCGCGATACTTCTCCGTCTCGAAGTATTCGTCCGAAAGCCGTTGATAGGCCTCGAGTTTCGTCTCGTAATCGGTGTCGGCGTCGGCGACGTCGAACCAGGGGCCGGTGTCGACCTGGCTGTAACCCTTGCGGCCGGTCACCGTGCAGAAGATCGACCACTTCAGCAGCGACTTGATCGCCCAGGGGAAGTAGTAGTGCAACGAGGTGACCGCCACGTCGGGGCAGGCGTTGGCATAGTCGATCGGGTAGACCACGCCGTCCTTGACCAGCATCTCGCAGCTGTTGAACTCCCAGCGGAAGAACGCGTTGACGGTCTGCGCGATCGTGCGGGTCTCCGCACCGACCTCCGGTGTCAGGAAGTCGTAGGCCACCTCGTAGCGGTCGTGCATCGGCTCGTCCGGACGGAACTTCATCACCATCGTCTCCGGCCCGATGGTGAGCGCCCTTGCAAACACTTCGAATCCGTCGACCGCCCGCTGCAGGTGCATGAGCATCTCGCCCGAGTCGTCGTAGCTTCGGTGCAGGTCGTCCACGCCCGAGATCATCGACACCCCGCGCCACGCACCGCCGTCGAACGGCTTCATGAACATCGGGTAGCCGAGTTCGGCCGCGACCGAGTCGAGGTCGAACGACCGGTTGTACTTCGACGACGTGTAGGCCCAGCGCACGTTGTCCACCGGGTTCTTGTAGGGCACCAGCACGGTCTCGGGCACGTGCATGCCGAGCCGCATGAGTGCGCAGTATGCCGAGTGCTTCTCCATCGACTGGAAGGTGAACGGCGAGTTGAGCAGGTAGACGTCGTCCATCAGCGACACCTTCTTGAGCCACTCGCGCGGGTGGTAGTACCAGTGCGCGAGCCGGTCGATGACCAGGTCGGTGCGCGGCTTGTCGCGCAGGTTGAACGGCTCGATCGTGAGCCGTTCGCTGCGGACCTCGTGCGTGGTCCCGTCGGGTGCGGTCACCGGGCCGACCCGGCGCATGAGTTCCTCGAAGGCCTGCGGCCAGTCCTCCTCCGCGCCGAGCAGCAGTCCGACAAGGTGCTCCGTCATACCTCGATCCTTTCCGACGTGTCTCAACAGAACCGGGGCAGATGGTGGGCGAGCTGCCGCTGCCACCACGGCCAATCGTGCGCGCTCTCGTAGCCCCACACGTCAAGCTGGTGGGGAATCTCCTTCTGCGCCAACAAGTTTGCGAAGTCCTTGGTCGACGGCAGCGCACGGGTCGGGTCCACCTCGAAGGGCCCCTGACCGACGACCAGCAGCACGCTCGCATGCTGCTGCAACCACTGGAGGTGATCCCCCTGCATGCCGCCGACGTAGTCGACCGGGTTGGCGAAATAGGTCGCCTCGCCGCGTGATCCGTGGCCGTGCCAGGACGAGACGTCGTAGTTGCCGGACAGGCCGATCGCGAGCGGTGCCACGTGCGCGTGCGTCAGCGTGAAGTGCACCGCGTGGTAGGCACCCATCGACACGCCGAGCGTGATGAGCGGTTGCCGGCTGCCCAGTTGTTCGTCGATCCACGGCAGCAGCGACTGCTCCAGCCACGCGGTGTAGACCTGATGGCGCTGCGCCCGCTCCTCGGTGCTCGCGGTGTTGTCCGACCAGGTCCACTTGTCGGCGGCGTCGACGCAGAAGAAGGTGACGCGGCCGGCGTCGACCAGATTTTGCACCGCCCCGACCATGCCGTTGGCGGCGAAGTCCTCGGCCCGGCCGGCCTCACTCGGGAAGACCAGCACCGGCCGCCCCCAATGGCCGTGCCGGACCACGCCCAGGGACGCGTCGGTCCCGGGCACGGGCAGCTGAACACGTTGGCTCACCCGCTCATCCTGTCGCAGACCACGCCCGCTGCAAGAGGTTTGGCAACATCGGATCGAGTTGGTCGCGCCAGGCGACCATGTTGTGCAGGTCGCGGCCTGGCTCGAAGGTCACGTCGTACCCGCGCCGGCGAAGGGCAGTGGCGAGCTCTTCGTTGGCGGCGAAGTTGCCCTCGTGGCGACCGCACGTCATGCCGATCAGCAGGTCGCGGCCGGCACGTCGCCGCCCCCAGACCGGTTCCTCGTCCCGTATGGCGCGCACGAGCCGCCGAACCCGGGTCAGCCAGGGCCAACCACCCTCGTCCGACGACGCGTTGAAGAACGAACCCGACTGCGACACAACGACGCCCACGTCGGAGCGCCGCATGGCCACGAGCATCGCGGTCAGCCCGCCGAGGCTCGAGCCGAGCATCGCCAGCGGTCCGGTGACGGCATACCGCTCTCGCAGGGCGGCCACGCCGAGGTCGACGCTCCGCAGGAACCGCTGCGACCCGGAGAACCACTGCATGCGGCGCCGGGCGTCGACCAGCACGATGCGGAAGGCCGGCAGCCGCCCCGCCGCGATCGACGCGCCCGCCCACTGCAGCAGCTGCCCGGCGCCGGCGTACGACGAGCCGTCGAAGCACCACAGCATCGGCGCGGCGTCGCGCGCCCGCAGGCCGCGTGGCGACCACACCTCGACCGGCAGCGGATCGGCCAGGGCACTCGGGAGCGTCAGCCGCTGCCGCCGCCCGTGGACGGCGGTCTCGCCGAGCCAGCCGGGCGGCCGGTAGTCGGGCGCGGTCCAGACCGACCGGACCCCGAACTCGGTGTCGACCCGTCCCGCCTGCCCAGGGTCCAGCAGCGTATGACGGCGCCCACGCGCATCCCGGGCCACGAACTGGTATTCCAGTCGCCAGCTGCGCACGCGCACCTCGCGACGCCACTCCCCCGCTCGCCACGCGCACGGACCGGCTCCGACGACCGAGTCGAATTCAACACTGCGCCAACGGCGTTCGGCGTCGGGCAGGGTAAAAATCACGGAGGGCGTCAGTACAACGCGGACATCAAGGCCGTGCGCGCCTTCTTCACCCGCTCGTCGGTCGGGCCGACGACGTCGAACAACTCGATCAGGTGCTGCCGGGCGGCGTTGCGCTCGTCACCCGTCGTCGCCTTGACCAGGTCGACCAGGCGAGTGAACGCGTCCTCGACATGACCACCGAGCAGGTCGAGGTCGGCGACCACCGTCTGCTTGGCGACGTCGGTCGGCGCGGCGGCGGCCGCCTCTCGGGCCTGCGCCAGGTCGACGCCGTCGGTGCGCTTGAGCAGCTTCACCTGACCCAGCCCGAGTCGCGCCTCGTCGTCGGCCGGGTCGGCGGCGAGCGCCTCCTCGTATGCCGCGACGGCCGCGTCGTAGTCACCCTGCTCGATCGCGTCGAAGGCCCGCTGGTGGGTTTCGGGCAGTTCGGGCTCTGCGGAGGCTTCGTCGCCGTCCGCGGTCGCATCGTCCGACGGTGCCACGTCGAGCCGGCCGGTCACGCCATTGGCCTGAGCCGCCTCCAGCACCTTGTCCAGCACCTGTCGCACGGCCTCGGCCGGCTGGTCGCCGACGTAGAGCGGGAGCGGCTGGCCCTGCAGCACCGCGAGCACCATCGGGACCTGCTGCACCTGCAGCGCCTGGCGGATCTGCATCGCCCGGTCGATGTCGACCGTGGCCAGCTGGAGGCGCCCGTCATACGACCGCACCTCGTTGGCGAGCAGGTCGATGTGCTCCTTGGACTTCGGTCGGGCCCCCGACCACAGCGCCAGGATCACCGGCACCCGGGTCGAGGTCTGCATGACCTCGGGGAAGGTCGTGTCGTCGACGGCGACCACGATGCCGTCGGCGCCCCCGGCGCCCGGTGCGGACGTTGGGGAAGCCGCCGGACGGGCCAGGCCGGACAGGTCGACGGCGCCGCGCAGCGAGGCGGGGGTGATGGGCTGGTCAGTCATGCCCTCATTCTTACCGACCGATCACCCGTGTGGGCGCGGCCCCCGAGGATGACGTGTCAGAAGCGGGCGGGCTCGCGGTAGACGCCCCACTCCTCGCGCAGCGCGTCGCAGATCTCGCCCATGGTCGCCTCGGCGCGTACGGCGTCGAGCATCGGCTCGATCATGTTCTGGTCGGAGCGGGCGGCCTGCACCATCGCTTCCAGCGACCGCGTCACGGCAGCGTCGTCGCGAGCTGCCTTGCGCGCACCGAGGACTCGCACCTGCTCACGTTCGACCTCGTGCGAGACGCGCAGGATCTCCAGCTCGCTCGCGAGCGACTCGGTGTGGACGTTGACGCCGACGACCTTCTTGTCGCCCTTCTCGAGCGCGACCTGATATTGGAACGCCGCCTCGGCGATCTCGGACATGAACCAGCCGTCCTCGATGCCGCGCAGGAGACCGGCCGTGATCGGCCAGGCGTCCTTGCCGCTGGTGCCCTTCGACTCCTCCACCTTGGCCCGCAGGCCGGCGGTATCGGCCGAGCGCAGGTCGCTGCCGCCCATCTGCAGGATCTTGTCGAAGATGGCCTCGGCCTCGGCCTCGATCTTGTCGGTGAGCGCCTCGACATACCAGGAGCCACCGAGCGGGTCGGCGACATTGGTCACGCCGGTCTCGTCCATCAGCACCTGCTGGGTGCGCAGCGCCACCTCGGCCGACTGGTCGGTCGGCAGGGCCAGCGTCTCGTCGAGCGCGTTGGTGTGCAGCGAGTTGGTGCCGCCCATGACCGCCGCGAGCGCCTCGACCGCGGTGCGGACGACGTTGTTGACCGGCTGCTGAGCGGTGAGCGACACCCCGGCGGTCTGGGTGTGGAAGCGCAGCCACTGCGCCTTCTCGGTTGTGGCGCCGTAGACGTCGCGCATCCACCGCGCCCAGATGCGGCGGGCAGCGCGGAACTTGGCGACCTCCTCGAAGAAGTCGATGTGGCTGTCGAAGAAGAACGACAGGCCGGGCCCGAAGACGTCGACGTCGAGACCGCGTGACAGCCCGAGCTCGACGTAGCCGAAGCCGTCGGCGAGGGTGTAGGCCAGCTCCTGCGCGGCGGTCGACCCGGCCTCGCGAATGTGGTAGCCGGAAACCGAAAGCGGTTTGTACGCAGGGATTTTCGACGATGTGTACTCCATCAGGTCACCGATCAGCCGCAGGTGCGGCTCGGGCCCGAAGAGCCACTCCTTCTGCGCGATGTACTCCTTGAAGATGTCGGTCTGCAGCGTGCCGTTGAGCTGCGCCGGGTCGACGCCCTGCCGTTCGGCGGCGACGAGATACATGCAGAACGCCGGGACGGCCGGCCCGCTGATTGTCATCGACGTGGTGATGTCGCCGAGCGGGATGTCTTTGAAGAGCACCTCCATGTCGGCCGCGGAGTCGATCGCGACGCCACAGTGGCCGACCTCGCCAAGGCTCAGCGGGTCGTCGGAGTCGCGTCCCATCAGCGTCGGCATGTCGAACGCGACCGAGAGACCGCCGCCGCCGCGCTTCAGGATCAGCTTGTAGCGCTCATTGGTCTGGACGGCGTTGCCGAAGCCGGCAAACTGCCGGATCGTCCACGGACGACCGCGGTAGCCGGTCGGGTAAAGGCCTCGGGTGTAAGGAAATTCGCCCGGCCAGCCGATCGACGCGGGCACCTCGTCGGGGCCGTATGCCGGGTCGACCTCCATGCCGGACAGGGTCGTGAAGTCTGCGTCGCGCACCTTGCCCTTCGACTCGGCCTCGTCATAGGCCGCCTGCCACCGCTGCTTGCCGGTCAGCTGCTCGTCAGATCCCATACCCCAAATTTACTAGGACTTCCTAGTATCTGCTAATCGGGCAGGTCCCCCGATGCCCGGCGCACCTTCCGCAGCGCGTCCTGCAGGCCCGCGTGCTCGGCGTCGCCCAGTGCCGCGAGCCCGAACTCGATCTCGTGCAACGCCGCCGTCGCCCGCTCGACCACCTCACGCCCGCGCGCCGTAATCGCGGCCAGCGTCCCCCGGCCGTCGCGCGGGTTGGGACGACGCTCGACATACCCGTCCGCCGAGAGCCGCTGCACGATGTTGGTCGCGCTCGTCGGGTGGATCATCAGCCGCTCGCCGATCTTGCTCATCGGCAGCTCCCCGCGACTGGAGAAGGTGAGCAGCACCAGCGCCTCATAGCGCGCAAACGTCAGGTCGTATGGCGCAACGGCCGCGTCCAGCTGGGCGATCAGCAACTGCTGCACCCGCATGATCGAGGTCGCGCTCGCCATCGCCTCGTGCGGCGAGTCCGCACCCCACCGCTGCTGCCACAGCTCCGTCGCGCGCTGGATCGGGTCGAAGCCGAGGGTGCTGGAGGAAGTGCCCTTGGTCGCGCCTCTACCCCTCCCTGCGGGCCTCACTGCGTTCGTGTCCTCGCTCGGGTCGGCGCTCATGCTTTCTGTCGCGCCTCTGCCCCTCCCTGCGGGCCTCACTGCGTTCGTGTCCTCGCTCGGGTCGGCGCTCATGCCGCCAAAATGTAACCGGATGAACTCGATCGCCGCGGACGCACACGGGGCGCGAGACGGCCTGCCAGACTCGGTAACCCCGACCAACCCCGACCAACTCCGACCAACCCCGGCCAACTCCAATCACCGCACGCTCCGGCACCAGCTCAAAGGAGAGAGTCCGATGCCCACCCGCTCCGTCGAGATCGCCTCAGCCGTCGGCCTGCACGCCCGCCCCGCGGCGCTCTTCGTGCAGGCGGCGACCGCCACCGGCGGGGACGTCACGATCGGCCGCCCGGGCGACGAGGCGGTGGACGGCACCAGCATCCTCGCGGTGATGGGACTCGGCGCCAAACACGGCGAAACCGTCGAGGTGTCGGTGCAGGGCGACGGCGCCGACGACGCGCTCGAACGACTCGTCGAGCTGCTCGCGACCGACCTGGACGCACCCGGGTGAGCCGCGAACTCCACGGCGTGCCGGTCAGCCCGGGCTGGGCGGTCGGGAAGGTCGTGCAGGTCACCGCGCCTCCCCCGCTGCCCGCGCACGAGGAACCCACGACCGCCGTCGACGCGACCAAGGCACGCGTGGCCGATGCCTTCGAGGCCGTCGCCACCTCGCTCGACCGGCGCGCGCAATCGGCGACCGCCGCGGCCCGCGACGTGCTGCAGGCGACCGCGATGATCGCCCGCGACAAGACTCTGCGCGGCGCGGTCGACGAACGCATCTCCACCGGATCCGGCCCGCTCACCGCGGTCGCCGGCGGGGTCGAGCAGATCTCCTCGTCCTTCATCGCGCTCGGCGGCTACTTCGCCGACCGGGCGATCGACGTGCGCGACGTCGGCAACCGGGTCGTCGCCCGGCTGCTCGGCGCACCGGACACCGGCGTGCCGCCGCTCACCGAACCCTGCGTGCTGGTCGCACACGACCTGGCGCCGGCCGACACCGCCACCCTGAACAGCGACCTGGTCCAGGCCGTCGTCCTCGCTGCCGGCGGCCGGGGCGGGCACACCGCGATCATCGCGGCGCAGCTCGGCATCCCGGCCGCCGTGCAGGTCGCCGGCGCGACCGCGCTCGCACGGGGCACCGTCGTCGCGGTGGACGGCGACACCGGCACGGTCACGGTCGACCCCGACGACGAGCTGCGAGAAGCGTTGCAACACAAGGCTGCCGCGCGTATGACGGCTGCTTCCCGCCATACCGGACCCGGGCGGACGAAGGACGGCCACCCGGTCGCGCTGCTCGCCAACATCGGCACCCCGCAGGACGCGCAGATCGCGGCGGCGACCGACGTCGAGGGCGTCGGCCTCTTCCGCACCGAGGTGCTCTTCCTCGGCCACCACGCCGCGCCGACCGTCGAGGAGCAGACGGAGATCTACCGCGAGGCGCTCGCGCCGTTCGGCGACCGGCCCGTGGTGGTGCGCACGCTGGACGCCGGCGCCGACAAGCCGCTCGACTTCGCGACCACCGGTGAGACCGCGCCGGAGGAGAGCAACCCGGCGCTCGGGGTGCGCGGGCTACGGCTCAGCCTGCGCAACCCCGATCTGCTCACCGACCAGCTGCGGGCGCTCGCCCGCGCGGCCGAGCTCACCGGCACGCCGGTGCGGGTGATGGCGCCGATGGTCTCCACGACGGCCGAGGCGACCTGGTTCGCCGAGCAGGCACACGAGCAGGGATTGGCGAGCGTCGGCGTGATGATCGAGGTGCCCGCCGCCGCCCTGCGCGCCGAAAACATTTTGGGCGCAGTCGATTTCGGCTCGGTGGGCACCAACGACCTCGCGCAGTACACCATGGCGGCCGACCGCACCCTCGGCCCGCTCGCCGAGCTGCTCGACCCCTGGCAGCCCGCGACCCTGGACCTGCTGGCCCGTGCCGCCGACGGAGCCCGCGCCGCCGATCGTCCGCTCGGGGTGTGCGGCGAATCCGCCGGCGACCCGCTGATGGCGTGCGTCCTCACCGGCCTGGGCGTCAGCAGTCTCTCGATGACGGCCGGCCGGGTCGGGCTGGTGCGTTTCGCGCTCGGCACCCACACCCTCGCGACCTGCCGGGAGATGGCGTCCGCGGCGCGCGCCGCGGACTCGGCACTCCTTGCGCGGGAGGCAGCCCTGCGGCTCGCCGACGACACGCTGCGCGACCTGCTCTGAGCCGCACCGCCCGCGCTGACGGCACGGATGAGATTCAGGTCACACAAACCCTTCATCCATCCGATGTTTCGCGCTAGCCTGAGGTGATGAGCGCGGAGCCGCACACCGCCGAACTGCTCGCCATGTCGGGGATCGGGAAGTCCTTCCCCGGGGTCCGGGCGCTCGACGACATGCACCTGGACCTACGCCGCGGCGAGGTGCTCGCCCTGGTCGGTGAGAACGGCGCCGGCAAGTCGACGCTGATGAAGGTGCTGTCCGGCGTCTACCAGCCGGACGCCGGCGAGCTCCGCATCGACGGCGAGCCGCGCCGGTTCGCCACCCCACGCGAGGCCCAGGAGGCCGGAGTCGGCATTATTTTCCAGGAATTCAACCTGATGCCGGATCTCACCGTCGCCCAGAACATCTTCATCGGCCGCGAGCGGCCGCGCGGCGGGTTCCTGCTCGGCCCGCGCGACCTCGAGCGGCGCGCGACCGAGCTCCTCGACCGGCTCGAGCTGCCCCTGCGGCCCAACACCCTGGTCGGCCGCCTGTCGGTCGCCGGGCAGCAGATGGTGGAGATCGCCAAGGCCCTCTCGCTTGACGCCCGGATCCTGATCATGGACGAACCCACGGCTGCCCTGAACGACGCGGAAGTCGCGACCCTTCATCAATTGATCCGACGTTTTGTCACCGAGGACACCGGCGTCATCTACATCTCGCACAAGATGGACGAGCTCAAGGACATCTCGCAGCGCACCACGGTCATCCGGGACGGACGGTTCATCGCGACCCTGGACACCGCGAGCGCCTCGATGGACCGGATCGTCTCGCTCATGGTCGGCCGCGAGCGCCCAGCCGTCGAGCACGCCCGCGCGGACACGCCTCCGCAGGACGCTCCCGTGGTGCTGGAGGTCGACGGCCTGGCGACCCCGAAACTCCTGCGCGACATCACCTTCTCGGTGCGGGCCGGCGAGATCCTCGGCTTCGCCGGACTGATGGGTGCCGGCCGCACCGAGGTCGCCCGCGCGGTCGTCGGCGCCGACCGCCGGACCGCGGGCACCATCAGCGTGCACGGCAGACCGCAGCGCCTGCAGAACCCGGCACAGGCCGGTGCCGCGGGCATCGGCTACCTGTCCGAGGACCGCAAGGGGCTCGGGCTGTTGCTGCAGCAGACCGTCGCGCAGAACATCGCGCTCCCCTCGCTCGGATCACGTTTCTCCCGTGGCGGATTCGTCAACGACGGGCCGGCCGCCAAGGATGCCGAGCGCTACGTCGACGAGCTGCGCATCAAGACCCCGTCCGTGCGGTCGATGGTCGGCAACCTGTCCGGCGGCAACCAGCAGAAGGTGGTCATCGCCAAATGGCTGCTCAAGGACTGCGACGTGCTGATCTTCGACGAGCCGACCCGCGGCATCGACGTCGGCGCCAAGGAGGAGATCTACGCACTCATCGGGCGACTCGCCGCCGACGGGAAGGCGATCGTGGTGATCTCCTCCGAGCTGCCCGAAGTGCTCCGGCTGAGTCACCGCGTGGTCGTCATGGCCGAGGGCCGCATCACCGGCACCCTCGAATCCTCCGACGCCACACCGGAGTCCGTCATGCACCTGGCCACCATGACCCATCACGACACCGCGTCTGCGTGAGGCGCGAGCACCGTCATACCGCTGATCGAGGAGCCTTTCGATGACCGAGACCGCAGGCGTGAGCCTGGAGCAGCAGAAGCCGGAGGAGCCACCGCCCGCTGCCCGCGGCATGAACCCGCAACTGCGCATGCGGTTGCAGCAACTCGCCGCGTTCGCCGGCCTGGTGATCATCACGATCTTCTTCAGCATCGCCGCCGACAACTTCCTCACCTACGACAACCTGGTCAACAACGTGCTGTTGTCGTCGGTGCTGATCGGGGTGCTGGCGATCGGCACGACGTTCGTGATCGTCACCGGCGGCATCGACCTCTCGATCGGGTGGGGCATTGCTCTGACAGGTATGGCGGCAGGCACGTTCCTGATCACCTGGGACCTGCCGCTCGGCCTCGGCCTGCTGATGACGTTGCTGGTCGGGCTGCTGCTCGGCTTCGTCAACGGCTTCAACGTCTCGATCCTCGGCATGCCGCCCTTCATCGCGACCCTGGCGATGATGCTCGTCTGCCAGGGGCTCCCCCTGGTCATCAGCGACAACGGCGCGACGATCTACCTCAACACCCAATTCCCGCCCTACGCAGACCTTTCCGGCGGCACGCTGATCCCGAAGTTCCCCAACGCGGTGCTCATCTTCCTCGTGCTCGCGGTGATCGCCTGGGTGCTGCTCAACCGCACGGTCTTCGGGCGTTACGCGGTCTCGATCGGCAGCAACGAGGAGGCCACGGCCCTCTCGGGCATCAACGTGCGCAAGTGGAAGCTGATCATCTACTCCGTCGCCGGCATCTTCACCGCGTGCGCCGGCATCCTCTCGTCCGCTCGCATCGGCGCGAGCCCGACCGCCGGTGGCGGTCTGGAGTTGCAGGCGATCGCGGCGGTCGTCATCGGCGGCACGTCGCTCGCCGGCGGCAAGGGCACGATCGTCGGCTCGGTGATCGGTGCGCTCATCATCGGCGTGCTCAACAACGGCCTGCAGATCATGGGGGTGCCGCAGGAGTGGCAGTACGTCATCCTCGGCGTGGTCATCCTGGCGGCCGTCTACGTCGACATGCTCCGCAGCAAGAACTCGGAGGTGGTCTGAGATGTCCCGCCGTATGACGAGGCCGGCCGCGGTGCTCGCGGCCGCCCTGCTCGCCACCGGCACCGCCGGGTGCATGCGAGCCAGCGACTACAAGGCGCAGGTCGCCGGCAGCGCGAACAACACCGGCGGCGTCGAGGCGGGCTGCACGCCGATCGCCAAGGGCAAGAAGCCCTATATTGCGATCATTTCCAAGGGTTTTCAGCATCAGTTCTGGCAGGCCGTCAACGCCGGCGCGAAGAAGCAGGCCGCGAAGGAGGGTGCCACGATCACCTTCAACGGCCCGGCGACCGAGGCCGAGGTGCAGGCCCAGATCGACATGCTGAAGACCGCGATCACCAAGAGCCCCGACGCGGTCGGCTTCGCGGCGCTCGACTCCAAGGCGGCCGCGCCGATCATGACCCAGCTGCAGCAGTCGAAGACACCGGTGATCGCCTTCGACTCCGGAGTCGACTCTCCGGTGCCGCTCACCACGGCCGCCACCGACAGCCGCACCGCGGCGGCGGCCGCGGCCAAGCACCTCGCCGAGAAGATCGGCTACCAGGGCACGGTCGGCCTCGTCGTGCACGACCAGACCAGCAGCTCCGGCATCGACCGGCGGGACGGCTTCGTGGACTGGATGACCAAGAACGCGCCCAAGGTCAAGCTGCTGACCCCGCAGTACGGCGGCGGCGACGTGTCGAAGTCGGCCAACCTCGCCAAGTCGCTGCTCGCCGCACACCCCGACCTGGCCGGCATCTACGGCACCAACGAGGGCGCCGCCGCCGGCGTCGTCCAGGGCGTCAAGGAAAGCGGCAACAGCAAGGTGGTCGTGGTCGGCTTCGACTCCGGCGGCGCGCAGCTGGACGCCATCCGCTCCGGCCTGGAGTATGGCGCGATCACCCAGAACCCGATCGGCATCGGCGAGCAGGTGGTCGCGTCGGCGATGAAAGCGCTGCGCTGCCAGCCGCTTCCGAAGAAGATCGACACCGGCTACTTCTGGTACGACAAGACCAACATCGACTCGCCGAAGATCAAGCCGCTGCTCTACCGCTGAGCGCCACGCACCATTCGCAGCTCGTCGCACCCGAGCTCGTCGTCGCGTTGCCGGCCGCCGTCGGGCGCGAAGCCGAGCTTGGCGTAGAACGCCTGCGCGCGCAGGTTCTGCTCCACCACCCAGAGGTATGCCGGCAGACCTCCCAGCGTCGCGTCCACCAGCTGACCGGCCACCCCGCAGCCGTGGAACTCGCGCAACACGTTGAGCGCGCCGAGCTCCTGGGCGACGGGAGCGCCCTCGTCGCGGGCGGCACCGACCTGGCAGAAGCCGGCGATGCGTCCGCTCGGCAGGTGGCGTGCCAGCCGCGACAGCTGCCGCACGCCGTCGACATCGCTGCTCCCTTCGTGCTCCCGTGCGTTGGCCACGCCGATTCGCTTGCGCCAGTGTGCGATTCGGGGCCCGAGCTCCATGGAGTCGAGGTAATCCTGGGAGAGCATGCCGGCATACGTGTCTCGCCATACCTGCATGTGCATGGCGGCAAGCTCGGGCGCGTCGGCCTCGGCGAACGGCTCGATCCGGAAGTCGCTTCTCATGCTGCGGTCAGGCACCGGGGCGGCGCAGTTGCTCCTCGATGCGTTCGACCTTCTCGGTGAGCTGACCGGTGAAGCCTTCGCGCATGTCCGCCTTGAGCACCAGGCTGACCCGCGGGCTGCGGGCCGCGACCGCCTCGCACGCGGCCTTGATGACCGCCATGCACTCGTCCCAGTCGCCCTCGATCGTGGTGAACATCGAGGTCGTCTCGTGGGGCAGGCCGGAGTCGCGCACCACCCGGATCGCATCGGCGACGGCTGCGCTCACCGAGCCGTCGGGGTCGTCGCTGGTGCCGGGTGCGATGGAGAAGGCGAAGAGCATGTCGTCAAGGCTATGCCCGCGCGCCGGGCGGTCGCTGCGGGGTCAGGCGGGCGCCACGTCCATCGGCTCGACCCGGGGCGCGATCGAGGCGAGATATGCGTGCACCGACGGGATGGCGGCCGCGCCCTCGCCGCTCGCCGACGCCACCCGCTTCATCGACCCCGACCGGATGTCGCCGGCCGCGAACACCCCGGGCACCGTGGTGCCGAGCGGCTCCGGCGGGCAGCCGTCCACCCACGACTCCATCGGCACGTCGCGGCCGGTGAGCACGAAGCCCTTGTCGTCGAGCGCGACGTCGTCGGTCAGCCAGTCGCACGACGGCAACGCCCCGAGCAGCAGGAACAAGCCCGCGCACGACTTCTGGAACTCCGCGCCGGTTTCGTTGTCCCGCAACGTGACCCACTCCAGCTTGTTGCTGCCGCCGGCGTCGACGATCTCGGCGCAGCCCTTCACGCCGATGCGCGGGTTGGCCTCGATCTCGCGGATCAGGTAGTCCGACATCGTCTCGGACAGGTCCGGCCGGCGCACCACGATCTTCACCGACCGGGCGAAGCGTGACAGGTGCACGGCGGCCTGGCCCGCGGAGTTGCCGCCGCCGACGACGATGACGTCCTTGCCCTGGCATTCGCGAGCGGCGCTGGTGGCCGCGCCGTAGTGCACGCCGAGCCCGACGAAGTCCTCGATGCGCTCGACCCCGAGCCGGCGGTAGGCGACACCGGTCGCGATGATCAGCGCGCGAGCCTGCACGTCACGGTCGGCGAGGCGCAGCGTGTGCAGGCCGCCGTCCGTCGCGAATTCGACCCCTTCGACCGGTCGCGCCGAGTAGAGCTTGGCGCCGAACCGCGAGGCCTGGGTGCGGGCCCGCTGCGCCAGCCGCATCCCGGAGATCCCGCGCGGGAAACCCAGGTAGTTGCGGATCATCGAGCTCGTGCCGGCCTGGCCGCCGATCGCCTCGGAGTCGAAGACGACTGTCGCCAGGCCCTCGGACGCGCCGTACACCGCCGCCGCCAGCCCCGCGGGCCCCGCGCCGACGACCGCCAGGTCGAAGATCTCGCCCTCGTCGAAGTCGTCCATCGCATACAGCCGCCGGCCGAGTTCGGCGATCTCCGGCTGCACCATCGGCCCGGTCAGCTGCGTGCTGACCACCGGGTATGTCGGCACACGGTCGGGCCACTCCACGTCCTCGAGGATCTGCTCCGCCACCGGTGTCTCCGGCTCGTAACTGCGGGCCGGGATGCCGAGCCGGTCGAGGAAGTCGCGGATCCGCCCGGCCGCGGCGTTGCCGGGCGGGGAGACGATCTGCACCGCTTCGATGACCGGTTTGCTCGAGCTCCACGCCCAGTCGGAGAGCAGCTCGGTGATCGCGGTGTGAAACTCCTCGTCACGCTCGCCCCGCGGCACCGCGAGCGCCGCCTCGATGCGGCCCTCGCTCTGCGCCTCGCGGAAGGTCTCACGGTTGACCTTGAACTCACCCCAGCCGTAGAGCATGACCCGCCGCGAGGTCGAGCTGACCGCGTGCAGGCAGTCCATGGTGATCAGGCCGGGCGCGTCCGGCTGGCTGAACTCGACTGCGAACAAAGCGATTTCGACGTGCTGAGCGAGCAGTGACTGCACCAGCGCCATGGCCGGACCGAGTCCACGGGCGAACTCGACCCGGTAGTCGTCGGCATAGCGGTTGAACTCGTGCTGCATCTGCTCGGCGCTCTGGTCGCCGACGAGCACGATGGCGGGCTTCGGAGGCTTCACCGGTCAACTGTATGCCGGGAGCAGCGGCCGCGCGCACTCACAGATGTTCGACGATGCGGTCCGCCGCGGTGTAGGGGTCCTGCTCACCGGCCACGACCGCCTCGGCGAGAGCGGCGAGGTCGCCCGCGCCGTCCAGCGTGCCCATGCGCATCCGCAGGGTGCGCACCGCGATCGCCTCGATCTCCTCGGCCGCGCGGCGCTCCCGGCGCTGCTGGAGCGTGCCGGTCTCCTGCAGCCACTCCCAGTGCTTGTCGAGCGCCGCGACCACGTCGGCGAGACCGTCACCCTTCTCGGCGACGAGCTTCTCCACCGGCGGCCGCCACTGCCCTGCCTCCTTGCGCTCGCCGAGGCTGATCATGCCCCGGATGTCGCGCATCGTGACGTCGACGCCGTCGCGATCGGCCTTGTTGACCACGAAGACGTCGCCGATCTCGAGGATGCCGGCCTTCGCCGCCTGGATGCCGTCGCCCATGCCGGGCGCGAGCAGCACCATCGTGGTGTCGGCGAGCGCCGCCACCTCGACCTCGCTCTGCCCGACCCCGACGGTCTCGAGGAAGATCACGTCGCAGCCGGCCGCATCGAGCACGCGCAGCGCCTGCGGCGTCGCCCACGACAGGCCGCCGAGGTGACCGCGACTGGCCATCGACCGCATGTAGACGCCGTCGTCGAGCGCGTGGTCGATCAGCCGGATGCGGTCGCCGAGCAGCGCCCCGCCGGAGAACGGCGAGCTCGGGTCGACCGCGAGCACCCCCACCCGCAGGCCGCGGGCCCGCATCGCGCCGACGAGGGCGCTGGTGGTGGTCGACTTGCCGACACCGGGACTGCCGGTGAGGCCGATGATGTGCGCATTCCCGGTGTATGGCGCAAGCCGCTCCATCACCTCGCGCAACGCCGGATCGGCGTTCTCGACCAGCGTGATCAGTCGCGCGACGGCGCGCGGCTGACCGGCTCGGGCGGCTTCGACGAGCGCCGGCACGTCGGGCTGGCGCCGCGACATCCTGCTCAGGGCGACCCTCAGGACTGACCGGACAGCGAGGTCTCGCTGTCCAGCTCGACCCGCTGCGGCACCCGCACGATGAGCGCGTCGCCCTGGCCGCCGCCACCGCACAGTGCGGCAGCGCCGACACCGCCGCCGCGGCGGGCCAGCTCGAGCGCGAGGTGCAGGGTGATGCGGGCCCCCGACATACCGATCGGGTGGCCCATGGCGATCGCGCCGCCGTTGACGTTGACGATCTCGGGGTCGACGCCGAGCTCGCGGGTCGACACGATGCCGACCGCCGCGAACGCCTCGTTGATCTCGATCAGGTTGAGGTCGGCGGGCTTGATGCCCTCCTTGTCGCACGCGGCGACGATGGCGTTGGCCGGCTGCGACTGCAGGCTCGAGTCGGGACCGGCGACGACGCCGTGCGCGCCGATCTCGGCCAGCCACGGCAGACCCAGCTCGTCGGCCTTGGCCTTGCTCATCACCACGACGGCGGCGGCGCCGTCCGAGATCGGCGAGCTGGAGCCGGCGGTGATCGTGCCGTCCTTGGCGAAGGCAGGCCGGAGCGCGGCCAGGCCCTCGGCAGTGGTCTCGGGACGGATGCCCTCGTCGGCGCGGAACTCGATCGGGTCACCCTTGCGCTGCGGGATCTCGACCGTGACGACCTCGTCATCGAAAATGCCGTCCTTCCACGCGCGGGCGGCGAGCTGGTGGCTGCGGGCGCCGAAGGCGTCCTGCTCCTCGCGGGTCACCGCGCGGTCGCCGACGTTGGCCTGCTCGGTGAGCGCGCCCATCGGCTGGTCGGTGAAGGCGTCCCACAGGCCGTCGTGCGCCATGTGGTCCTTCATCGTGACGTCGCCGTACTTGTATCCGCCGCGGCTGCCCGGCAGGTAGTGCGGCGCCGCGCTCATCGACTCCTGGCCGCCGGCGACCACGACGTCGAACTCGCCTGCGCGAATCAGCTGTGCTGCCAACGCAATTGCGTCGACACCGGACAAGCAGACCTTGTTGATCGTGAGGGACGGGACGGTCATCGGGATGCCGGCCTTCTCGGCGGCCTGGCGGGCCGGCATCTGCCCGGCGCCCGCGGTGAGGACCTGGCCCATGATGACGTACTGCACCTGGTCGGCCGGGACGCCGGCCTTGTCGAGCGCGCCCTTGATCGCGAAGCCGCCGAGGTCGGCACCGCTGAAGCCGGCGAGCGAGCCCTGCAGCTTGCCCATGGGCGTGCGGGCTCCGGCGACGAGGACGGGGGTGCGGTCGGCAGAGGCGTCAGGCTGTGTCATGCGTCTCATTTTAGGCTGTCCCCATGAGCGCCCTTCCCTCGCACCTGTTCGAGAGCATCGACCACGTCGGCATCGCGGTGCCCGACTACGACGCAGCCATCGCCTTCTACACCGGCGTGCTCGGTATGACGGTGACCCACGAGGAGACCAACGAGGATCAGGGCGTGCGGGAGGCGATGGTCGCGCCGGGCGCGGAGCCGGGCGCGGCACTGCAGATCCTCGCCCCGCTCTCGCCGGAGTCGACGATCGCCAAGTTCCTCGACCGTTCGGGCCCCGGGCTGCAGCAGCTGGCCTACCGGGTGCGGTCGGTCGAGGAGGTCAGTGCCGCGCTGCGCGAGCGCGGCCTGCGGCTGCTGTATGACGAGCCGCGGCGCGGCACCGCCGGGAGCAGGATCAACTTCGTGCACCCGAAGGACGCCGGCGGGGTGCTGGTGGAGTTGGTCGAGCCCGCCCGCTGAGCGGGCCCGACCAACTCGCCTGGGGCCGCAGGCGATCAGATCGAGACGTAGAACGTGGCGGTCTTGGTCTGACCGCACACCTCGTAGGTGATCGTCGCGTCGCCGTTGGCGTTGTTGGACCGCGAGACGTTCAGGGTCACCGTCGACGTCCCCGGCGAGGCCGGGAAGGTCGAGGGGTCCGTCGGGCCCCAGACACCGCTGTTCGGCCCGGTGATCGACAGGATCGTCACGGTCTGTTCGGTGCCGCTGTTGTTCACCACCGTCACGTCCATGCCGACCGTCATCTCCGGCGGCACCTTCGCACCGCCCGGCACGCTCAGCGTGACGTCGCACGTCGCGGGCGACGCGCTGGCCGCGGGCGCTCCCGCGGCGAGGGCGACGACCGGCACGGACCACGCCGCACCCTTGGCGACGGTGCGTCGCGTGACCGCGTCCCGCCCGGACCGACGCGACTGACTGGACTGATTGACCATGTGTTTTCCCCACCCGTAGTCGAAACGATTGCCGATTCGGTTGAATCGGCAACCAGTGACCATACGGATGTCATGGTCGGTCGTCTAGTCCAAACTGGTCATTTGGCTGAGACGACTGTCTTTTGTCGAACGTTGTCGGGGCTTCTCTTGGTCAACTGCTCGCACTCACCACCAGCCCGGCCGGCACCTCGGTCGGCAGCGGCGTGGCGACCTCGGGAGCGACCGTGCGCACGATCTCGTCCAGCACGCGGCGCACGTAGTGCTCCCCCACCCAGAGGTGCTTGGCACCGTCGACACCGACGACCCGGGCCTGCGGGATCGCGGCGAAGCGCGCGGCCGCCTCGGCCGGCCGGAGGTAGTCGTCGAACTCCGGCACCAGGCAGACCACCGGTTTGCCCGCCTCCGCCCAGGTGGCCAGGTGCTCCGGCTGCGAGAAGCGCAGCGGCGGCGACAGCAGGATCAGCCCCTCGATCGACGGGTCGTTGCCGTACATCAGCGCCAGGTCGGTGCCGAACGACCAGCCGACCAGCCATTTGCGCGGCAGCGCCGGTGCGTCGGCGAACTCGGCATACTCGATGGCGGCCGCCACGTCATAGCGCTCGGCGTCGCCGCCGTCGAAGCTGCCCTCGGACGTCCCGCGCGGCGAGCTCACCCCACGCAGGTTGAAGCGCAGCACGGCGAGATCGGCCAGTGCCGGCAGCCGGTAGGACGCCTTCTTGAAGACGTGACTGTCCATGAAGCCGCCGTGGGTCGGCAGCGGGTGCAGGGTCACCAGCGTCGCGCGGGGCGGCCGGTCGGCCGGCACGGCGAGCTCGCCGACGAGGCCGAGCCCGTCCGCGGTCTCCAGGTCGATCTCACGACGGTCGGCGGAAAGCAGTGTGTTCGCTCGGATTTCGACGAGCTCATCCATCGGTCGGTCCTTCACTCATCTCCAGGAGCCACGGGGCGGGCGTCGGTCCCGTGCCGCCCAGCAGGCGGTGTGCCAATGTCGTCGGTCGGAGACGTCGCCCAACCCGTCATCCGGCCACACCACGACGTGTGCCACCGCGGAGGACAGCGACTGCTGACATCCGGGGCACACGTAGTGGCGTCCACTGCTGTTGCCGCGCACCTCACGCACCCGCCACGACCGCCCGAGATAGCTCTCGGTGCGCACCCCGGCGTCGAGCAGCCGCGACACGTCCGGCCCCTTCGCGGGCGACGGACGACCGCGGCCGCCTCGCGCGCGGTCAGGGCGGTTTCGGCGCGGCACGGTGCGGCGCTCTCAGGCCAGGAAGGGACGCCCGGCGGCCGCGTGCTCCAGCAGCAGCGGGTCCGGCGCGGCGACCGGCTCGATCGCACTCTGCTCGGCAAGGCCTTCCGCGACCGGCACCGCACCGAGTTGGTCGAGGATGGCGAAAAGCCCTGTCGGATAACCGCATCCGGCGGTCATTGCGGTGTCGACGTCCTGCGGGGTGGCGTAGCCGGCATCGACCATCGCCACGGCGTCGTTGAGGTGCTGGAAGAGCAACGCGTCGACGACCAGGCCGGGCCTGGCCGGGCCGACGACGGGCACCAGACCGGCCGCCTCGAAGGTCGCCCGCACCTGCGTCACCTGGTCGGCGGTGGCGTCGAGCGGCACGCCGATCTCGGCCACCTGGCCACCCTTGGTCTCCTGGTGCAGCCGCACCGGCAGCACGGTCACGCCCTCCTCGAGGCCGCCCTCGAGGGCGAGCTCGCTGGCTTCGTCGACGGCGAGCACGACGGTGCTCGCGTCGAGCACCTCGGCGACCTCCGGGAACCAGTTGCCCGGCGCCGCTCCCCCGCAGCAGGCGCAGTCGCTCGCGTCGGCGTCGTCGTCGGCCACCAGGCAGGCGCCGGCGTTGCACTCGTCGCAGTCGGCTTCGTCGCCACCGGTGAGCAACACCAGCGGCATCCCCTTCAGTCCTTCGACATCGGCCTCGGGGTCGTCGACGACGGTGACCTCGGCCCCCGCCTTGCGGAGCGCGTCCGCGAAAGCCGTTGCCACCTCACCGGTTCCGACGACCGCCGCCTTGGTGAAGGGCGATGCCTGCGGCGCCTGCTCCTCGGCGGCCTGCTCGCCGTAGTCGTAGAAACCCTGGCCGGTCTTGCGACCGAGCCGGCCGGCGAGGACGAGCTGCTGCAACAGCGCAGGAGGCGCGTCACTCGGGCGCTTCGTCGCGTCATACATGACGTCGCAGACCTCCTTGACCACGTCGAGCCCGACGAGGTCGCTCAGCGTCAACGGGCCCATCGGCAGGCCGATGCCGACGCGGGCGGCGTTGTCGAGGTCCTCCCGGCTGACCTTGCCGGTCTCATAGAGACGGATCGCGCGGGCGAGGTAGGGGATGAGCAGCGCGTTGGCCACGAAGCCCGCTCGGTCACCGACCACGACCGGCTTCTTGCCGAGCTGTATGGCGAGCTCGCGCACCTGGTCGACCACGGCCGGGTCGACCAGCACCGTGCGGATCACCTCGACCAGCGCGAGCACCGGGGCCGGGTTGAAGAAGTGCATGCCGACGACGCGCTCCGGGTGCTCGGTCGCCGCCGCGATCGCGGTCAGCGACAGGCTGGAGGTGTTGGAGGCGAGGATCGCATCCGGCCGCACGATGCCGTCGAGCGTGCCGAAGATGGCGTTCTTGATCTCCATCCGCTCCGGCACGGCCTCGATCACCAGGTCGGCGTCGGCGAGGTCCTGCAGGTCGGAGGTGAAGGTGATCCGGCCGAGCGTCTCGTCCCGAGCCGACTGCTCCAGCTTGCCCTTGGCAACCGCACGGTCGAGCGACTTTGTGACGAATCCCTTTCCGCGCTCGGCGAGTTCGGGGGTGTTGTCAACCGCGTAGACGCGCTTGCCGGCCTTGGCGAAGACCTCGACGATGCCGGCACCCATGGTGCCCAGCCCGATCACACCGACGGTGGAGATGTCAGAAACCATGCGGCCAGTCTGACAGCCGGGGCATCGACGGCTGCGCCACGGTGGTCGCCGCGGCGCCGTAGCCGGCGCGCGGGCATTAGGGTGGCTCTCCGTGCGCGTTGTGATTGCCCGGTGCAGCGTCGACTACGTCGGCCGTCTGACCGCCCACCTGCCGCTCGCCACCCGGCTGCTGATGGTCAAGGCCGACGGTTCGGTGCTGATCCACAGTGACGGCGGGTCCTACAAGCCGCTCAACTGGATGTCGCCGCCGTGCTCGATGGCGCAGCTCGACCCGACGGACGACGAGCGCGAGGAGGGCGTGGTCGCGGTCTGGTCGGTGCAGCACGCGAAGTCCGAGGACCGGCTGCACGTGCGCATCCACGAGATCCAGCACGACTCCAGTCACGACCTCGGGGTCGATCCCGGTCTGGTCAAGGACGGCGTCGAGGCGCAGTTGCAGGCGCTGCTCGCCGAGCACATCCACACCCTCGGCGACGGCTACAGCATGATCCGTCGTGAATACATGACCGCGATCGGGCCGGTCGACATCATGTGCCGTGACTCCTCCGGCGCCACGGTCGCCGTCGAGATCAAGCGGCGCGGCGACATCGACGGCGTGGAGCAGCTGACCCGCTACCTCGAGCTGCTCAACCGCGACCCGCACCTGGCCCCGGTGACCGGCGTCTTCGCCGCGCAGCTGATCAAACCGCAGGCACGCGTGCTCGCCGAGGATCGCGGGATCCGTTGCGTCACACTGGATTACGAGGCTCTCAAGGGCATGGACGACGCCGAAGCGCGCCTCTTCTAGGACCCCGTATGACGAGAGCCGCGATCGCCGCACCCAACGCCCTCGCCGCGCAGGCCGGCCTCGACGTCGTCGCGCTCGGCGGCACCGCGGTCGACGCCGCGATCGCGGCCCAGGCGGTCACCTATGTCACCGAGCCCGGGATCGTGAGCGCCCTGGGCGGTGCCTTCGTCAACGTCTGGCCGGCGGGCGGAGCCCCGGAGGTCGTGGACGGCAACTGCGAGATGCCCGGTCGAGACGCGACCCCGGACCGCTTCGGTCAAGGGCTGCGGCAGATCGACCTGGACTACGGCGGCGGCATCACGGTCTTCGCCGGCGCCGGATCCGCAGCAACACCAGGGTCTTTCGCCGCCTACGAGCTCGCCCGCACACGCTTCGGCAAAGCGAGCTGGGCGGACATCCTCGCCCCGGCGATCGACGCCGCGCGCCGCGGCTTCCGGGTCGGCCAGGCAGCCGGCAGCTATCTGCAGCTGGTCGGCGCCGAGCTCTACGGCTTCGACCCGGTCACCCGCGCTCAGCACTTCGACGGTGGCCGGCCGGTGGGGCCGGGCACGCTGCTGACGAACGACGACCTCGCGAGGTCAATGGAAATCGTTGCCGCGGAGGGTGTTTCGGCGCTCTACACCGGTGACCTCGGGCGGACGATCGCCGATCACGTGAGCGCCGAGGGCGGGCTGATCGGCCGTGCGGACCTCTCGGCATACGAAGCGGTGTGCCGACCCGCGAGCCGCGCGACGGTCGGCGACTGGGACGTCGCGCTCAACCCGCCGCCGTCGATCGGCGGTCCGGTGCTCACCGCGATGCTGCGCCTGATCAGCGAGCGCGGCCACGACCCCAAGACGCTGATCGAGATCCAGCGACAGGTGCTCAGTTATCGGGCCGCCCACCTCGACCTCGCACACGACCTGCGGATCGCTGGCAACGAGCTGCTGCTCGCGCTGGAGACGACCGGCCTGGAGTCGCTGCCGACCAGCACCGACACCGCACACGTGTCGGTCGTCGACGGCGACGGCACGGCCTGCGCGATCACGACCTCGGCGGGCTACTCCTCGGGAGTGACCGTGCCCGGCACGGGCCTGGTGCTCAACAACTGCCTCGGCGAGCCCGAGCTCAACCGCCTCGGGTTGCACGCGCTCCCGCCGGGCACCCGCCTCGCCTCCAACATGGCACCGACCACGGCGCGGAGCAGCGCAGGAGTGACGCTGGCGATCGGCAGCCCGGGCGCCGACCGCATCACGACCGCGCTCTCCCAGGTGATCGCGCGCTACTGCCTCACCGGGGCCGACCTGCAGGCGGCGATCGACGCACCCCGCCTGCACGTGCAGCGCAAGGGCGACGACGTGCAGGTCGACCACGAGCCGGACGCCGCGATCACCGCGGCGATCCGGGAGCTGGGCTACCGCGACGTCGAGCATCCGCCGCTCGCCATGTACTTCGGCGGGGTCGGCGCGGCATACCGCACCGCGCAGGGCGACCTCGCGGCCGCCGGTGACCCGCGTCGCGCGGCGGCGACCGCGGTGTCCTGACCGGCGGTGATCAGGCAGGCGGTCAGGTCGGCCACGTCCGTCAGGCGGGAAGCGTCGCCGGCGTCGAGAGCGACGTGCGGCCGAGCGGGATGACCCGGCTCAGCTTCGTCGCCCGCATCAGTCGCTCCAGACGCGCCGAGCCGTCGGCCAGCACCAGCTTGCGGCCGGCCCGCATCGCGCGGTGGTGCGCACCGACGATCACGCCGAGGCCGGTGGCGTCGCCGATCTCGGCACCGCCGAGATGCAGCACCAGATCCCCGGCGCCGTCGTCGATGGCCCGGCTGAGCGCATTGCGCACGTCCGCCACGGAATGCACGTCGAGCGCGCCGTGCACCGCGAGTTCGTTGCCGGGCCGGAGCACTTCAATGGTGGTCGAGTTTGGTTCGCGATCCCCCGACCGAGCCATCGTCTTGCCACCTTTCCTGTTGTGAGCGGTCTCCTCGTTCGCATGTATTGACGCACGAGGATGCCGCCTCGTTGGGCACGCTGAGGTCACAGTTCGGTAAACCGGCGCACGAATGCGGCACGGAGGGCAGTCGCCCGGCGGTAGTGCGGCGGCTGCGAGGATGGCCCGCATGGTGATCCTGAGCCGCATCTACACCCGCACCGGAGACGCCGGCACGACCGCGCTCGGCGACTTCAGCCGGACCAGCAAGAACGACCCGCGGCTGGTCGCCTACGCCGACACCGACGAGGCGAACAGCACGATCGGCGTCGCGATCGCGAGCGGCGACCTGCGCGACGACCTGGCGGCCACGCTCACCCGCGTGCAGAACGAACTGTTCGACGTCGGCGCCGACCTGTGCACGCCTCTCGTGGAGGATCCGGAACACCCGCCGCTGCGGGTCAAACAGCCGTGGATCGATGATCTGGAGGCCGACTGCGACCGGCTCGGCGACGAGGTGGAGACCCTCCGGTCGTTCATCCTGCCCGGCGGCACGATCGGAGCCGCGCAGCTGCACGTGGCGCGCACGGTCGCCCGCCGCGCCGAGCGAGCCGCCTGGGCCGCGGTCGAGACGTATGGCGACGCACCCGCTCCCGCCGGCAGCGAGCGTGGCCAGGGCGGCGTCAACCCGCTCACCGCGACCTATCTGAACCGGCTCTCGGATCTGCTCTTCCTCGCCGCCCGGGTCGCGAACCTCCCGCGCGGCGGCGACGTGCTGTGGCAGCCGGGCGGCGGCCGCGAGTCCGGGCCGGACGCCCACGAGTCTCCCACCGGCGACTGACGCGTCAGCGGTCGAGTGACGGCGCGATCGGGCCGTCGCTCGGCGAGGGAGCCGTCAGTCGCGGCGCGTGCAGAAGTCGCAACGATCGCGAGCTGCGCACGCCAAACCCGCCCGGGCCGTGCACAAGTCGCAACGATCGCGAGCTGCGCACGCCAAACCCGCCCGGGCCGTGCACAAGTCGCAACCGTCGCGAGCTGCGCACGCGAAACCAGCTCGGAGTGTGTGGGCCGTGCACAAGTCGCAACCGTCGCGGGCTATGCACGCGATGGCACCCCACCGGCGACTGACGCGTCACCGGTCGAGTGACGGCGCGATCGGGCCGTCACTCGGCGAGGGAGCCGTCAGTCGCGGGAGTGGGAGCGGCTGCCGGAGCGGAGGCGGGACTGTGAGTGGAGGCGGGAGTGGGAGTGAAGGTGGGGTGAGAGTGGGAGCAGCAGTCGCCGGGATCAGGCGACGTTGACGCCCCGGCCGGGCGGCGCCGACTCCGACCAGGAGCGCAGGGCCGTGTAGTCACCGCGCGCGACGGCGATGCGGAAGCTCCGCCCGCCCGCCTGACAGTCCACCTGCACCGGGTCGACGATCGCGATCGGGCGGTTGCCGGCGACCGGCTCCGGTGAGCCGAGGTCGAGGTCGCCGCGGACCCACACCCATCGCGGCCGCAGCCCGAGGCCGACGAGCGCGAACCACTGGACGTCGTGGGTGGTGAGCCGGGTCATGCCGAGCTTCCAGCCGTCCTCGCCGCGAGCGAGCGCGACGAGCGCCATGGGTTCGCCCCGGGCGATCAGACGCCGGCGCAGCACCATGCCGGCGAGCACCAGCACGACGAGCAACACCAGGCACGCGAGACCGACCCCAATCCAGTCGATCGTCGCGGCCATCCGGTGCTCAGGCGGTCAGAGCCGTGGCGTCGACGCGCTCGGCGACGAGACGCACCTGGTCCTTGTCGACCGAGATGAAGCCGCCGTCGATGGTGATCGTGCTGCGCTTGCCGTCGATCGGGTCGATGTGCACCTCACCGTTGCCGAGCACGGCGAGCATCGGCGAGTGACCCGGCAGGATGCCGATCTCGCCCTCGACGGTGCGCGCGGACAGCTGCTTGGCCTCACCGCTCCAGACCTTGCGGTCGGGGGCGACGATCTCGACGTTGAGGCTCACGGGGCAACAGCTCCTTGGAGTATGGCGGGGCGCTCCACCGTCGACGCCGGTGGACTTTGGGCTAGTCTACCCGGCCGCGCAGGTGGCGCTGACCGCGCCGTCGCGCGGAACTGCCGCCATACCTCCGACGTTAGGGGCGATAACTATGGACTTCTTCTCAAGCCCAGACCTGTGGGTCGCGTTCCTGACCCTTTTCGCTCTCGAGCTGGTGCTCGGCATCGACAACGTCGTCTTCATCTCGATCCTCACCGGCCGGCTGCCGGAGCACCAGCGGCCCAAGGCCCGCTTCGTCGGACTGAGCCTGGCCCTGGTGCTGCGCATCCTGCTGCTGATGGTCGCCTCGTGGATCATCGGTCTGAAGTCGACACTGATCTCGATCGGCGACGCGTCGGCCCTGCAACTGTCCGGCCGCGACCTGATCCTGATCGTCGGTGGCGCGTTCCTGGTCTACAAGGCAGTCACCGAGATCCACGAGAAGCTCGAGGGCGTGGAGGAGCACGGCTCCGACGGCACACCGGGAACGGCCAGCAAGTCGAGCACCTTCGCCCGGGTGATCGTGCAGATCCTGCTGATCGACATGGTCTTCTCGCTCGACTCGGTGATCACCGCGGTCGGCATGGTCGACCAGCTCTACATCATGGTGGCGGCCGTGGTCCTGTCGATCGGCCTGATGATGGTCCTCGCCGGCCGGATCAGCGCCTTCGTCAACGAGCACCCGACGGTGAAGATGCTCGCGCTGAGCTTCCTGGTGCTGATCGGCTCGACGCTGCTGGCCGAGGGTTTCGACGTACACCTCGACAAGGCCGTGATCTACGGCCCGATCGCCTTCGCGATCGCGGTCGAGGCGCTCAACCTGACCTACCGCAAGCGACAGGCCGCCCGCCGGCACCAGCCGGCGAGCGACCCGGTGCACCTGCACAGCAAGTACGAGGCCTGAGCCGGTCCTACCGCTCGACCACGATCGCCATCGGGGTCTGCTCGCCGCCCTGCCCCAGCGGGTTGTCGGCGAACATCTCCTCAAACCGGGTGCGGTCGCCGGCGACATCGCTGCCGAGCACGTTGCGGCCGATGTCGTTGGCGTCCATCACCACGGTGCCTCCGAACGTCTGGGCGTATGCCGCAGGCACCCGCGACCGGATCAGCGCCGACAGCCGGGCCGACACCTCGTCGGGGTCCTTCGGCGCGAGCTTCGCCGACACGTTGGACGGGTAGGCGGAGTACTCGGTCGGTCCGTCGATCGCGCGGATGTCGCCGCCGACCAGCTCGTAGAACATGCCGCGCTTGCCGATCAGCTTGCCGACCGCGCCGCCGGCGCTGGCGTAGAGCACCCGCGGCAGGCCGGCCTCCTGGATCGCCAGCTGCATGGTGAACGGCGACCCGAGCCCGATGCCAGCCGGCGTGCGGGTGACGTACTTGGACAGCACCCGGGCCGGGCGTCCGACGTTGATGTCCCAGATGAAATAGGAACGGCCCTGGGTGATCGCGACGATCTTCTCCGAAATGAAGAAGTACCAACGCTTTCCGGCCAGTTGCGCGGCGTGCTCGGGGTCGGCGTCGAGCTCCTTGAAGAAGCCGTCGATCTCGTCGGCGACGCGCGCGTCGAGGTCGTCCTCCCGGCTGAACAGCTCGGTGCGCAGCGGGTAGCGGCGTACGGTCTGGCCGGACGCGGTGACCAGGTCGAGCTCCTTGCCCTCGTTGGCCTCCAGGTCGGTCTTGATCCGCACCGGCGCGTCCTGGTCGGCGTCGTGCTCATCGAAGAACTCGCGCAGCCACAGCTCGATGTTGAGCAGTCGCCAGAACATCATCGAGTCGACGTCGTTGGTGCCCTTGATCCAGCCCTCGAAGGCGTGCAGCACCTCGGGCTGGTCGAAGTAGGGACGGCCGGCGAACGACTCCGACAGAAAGATCCCGTAGAAGTGGTTCTTCAGCCGCATGAACCACTCGCCCTGCGGGGTGGTGAAGCCGATCTTGTTGCGGCGCCGGTTGATCGACTCCGGCAGCAGCCCACGGGTGGCGTCGCGCAGCACCCGCTTGTTCCAGCCGTTCTTGATGATCGCCTCGTCGGAGAGGCTGAAGATGAACTTCACCACCTCTTTGTCGAGGAACGGCACGCGCCCCTCGAGCGAGAAGCGCATGGTGTTCTTGTCCTCGTAGCGCAGCAGCGACGGGAGCGACCCGACGAAGAGATCCTCGATCAGGCGCTTCTTGAGGTTGCTGCCCTCGACGGCGTAACGCTCCCCCGCGTAACGCTGGGCGAAGTCGCTGCCCATCAGCTGGGTGGCCGGAATCCCCTTCTGCCGCTTGAGTTTCGCCTTCAGCTTGAAGCGGCCGAGCCGGTAGATGACGTCGAGGCTCCGGGCCAGCTCGGCGGCCGCCTTGGTCGCGCCCTGGGCGCGCAGCTGGCGCAGGTAGACGAAGTAGTAGGGGATGTAGCCGGCCATCATCTCGTCGGCGCCCTGGCCGTCGAGCAGCACGGTCACGTGCTGGGTCGCCTCGCGCATCACCTGATACTGCGCGTAGGGACCGGAGGAGATCAGCGGCTCCTCCTGGGTGCGGATGAAGTCGCGCAGGTCGGCCTTGAACTCGTCGGCGGTCGGCAGGATCTTGTGCGCGTCGACGTGCCCGCGGCAGATGTCGAGCACCGCGTCGACGTACTTCTCCTCGTCGTTGAGCGAGCCGGGGAAGACGGCGGAGAAGGTGTTCTGCTGGGCGCCGACCGACTCCTTGGTGGTCTCGTCGCCCTGGTTGAGCAGCTGGTTGATAATCACCGCGACCGCGCTGGAGTCGAGCCCACCCGACAGCGAGGTGCCGACCGGCACCTCGGACTGCAGCCGGAGGCGGACTGCCTCGATCAGGCGCGCCTTGTAGTCCGCGGCCGCGGCATCGTCATACGGGCGCTGCTCGGTGGCGAGCTCGGCGAGCTCCTCGCGCAGGCGGGTGTATGGCGCCCGCTGCACCCCGCTCGCGTCGACGGTGAGCGCCTCCCCCGGCTCGAGTCGCTCGATGCCGTCGAAGAACGTCTCGCGGCCGTCCTCGTGGATGCGGAAGCGCAGGTAGCGGTAGATGGTGCGGTCGTTCGGCTTCTTCTCGTAGAGGCCGGACGCGAGGATCGACTTGATCTCGGAGGCGAACAGGAAGGTGTCGCCGACCTGCGCGACATACAACGGCTTGATGCCGAAATGGTCGCGGCTCAGGGTGAGGCGCTGCTCCTTGCCGTCCCAGACCGCCAGGCCCCACATGCCGTTGAAGCGGTCGAACGCCTCGACGCCCCACTGCGCGAACGCCTCCAGCACGACCTCGGTGTCGGAGTCGGTGGTGAACTCGTGACCCAGCTGCTCCAGCTCGGCGCGCAGCTGCAGGTAGTTGTAGACCTCGCCGTTGTAGACGATGGTGAAGCGGCCGTCCTTGGTGGTCATCGGCTGCTGGCCGTGCGCGACGTCGATGATCGACAGGCGGCGGTGGCCGAGGCCGAGCTCGCCGTCGGTGAAGGTGCCCTGACCGTCGGGGCCACGGTGCGCCTGGCTGTCGTTCATCCGCTGCAGCATCGCTGCGTTGCCGCCCGGGCCGAGGTATCCGACGATTCCACACATGCGGGCCAGCTTATTTCGTGGAGTCCGCCATACCTAAACGGCGCGGCTGATCACCGGCCGGCGACCAGACTTCTCCCAGAGTCCGCTCCTAGCGTCGGCGCCCATGTCCATGAAAACCGCTCGCTATGCAGCAATTCCCTCCGCACTGACCCTCGTGCTGATCACCGGGTGCAACAGTGGCTCCGGATCGTCCGCCGCGAGTTCGCAGCCGGCCGCCGGCGGTTCGTCGACCGCGATGGCGTCGTCGGCTCCGGCATCCGGCGCGGCAGGCGGGTCGGCAGGGGCATCGACAGGCGGGTCGGCAGGCGCGTCGGCATCGGCGGCCTCCGCCGACCAGTGCCCGACCTCCAATACGCGCTCGTTCGCCAAGACCCGCTTCGTGACCGACCTCGGACTGGCCGCGGGCACCTTCCACCGCTGGCTCTACAAGCCCTACCAGGCCGGGCAGTTCAAGAAAGGTGCCAACGGCCGGATCAAGGCCGGCATCAAGGCGGCCGCGATCACCGCGCTCGACATCAAACTGCTCGACAACGCCAAGAAGAACGCCCAGGCCAACCCGACCCTCTGCAAGCACCTCTACCAGCCGATCAGCAACGCCGTCGACAAGCTCGGCAACCTCAAGGGCGAGATCACCTCGGGCAACCTGACCTCGGCGGTCGCCACCAACGGCATCCTGGGCTCGATCCTCAGCACTGCCAAGCAGAACGGCCTCAACGTCACCGAGACGACCGATCAGAGCAAGGCGTCGTAGTTCGCCGTCGGCGTCATTGCCGGCCGGCGCAGCCCGGGCGTGACAGCATGACCCGGTGATCGGGATCCTGGGGGCCGTGGCCGCGGCGATCGCCTACGGCACGGCCACGATCCTCCAGGCGATCGGGGTGCGCCGGCTCGCGGCGGTACCCACCGGGTCGGGCTGGGCCGCCCGCGCCCGCGCGGGGAGGCTGTATGCCGTGGGCCTCGCCCTCGACGGCCTCGGCTTCCTGTTGTCCTTCGCGGCGCTGCGCAGCTTGCCGCTCTTCCTGGTCGAGTCGATGCTCGCCTCGTCGGTCGCGGTGACCGCGGTGCTGGCCGTCGTGGTGCTCCACGTCCGGCTCAGCGGACGCGAGGTCGCTGCGCTGCTCGTCGTCGCGATCGGGCTGGTATTGCTTGCGATCAGCGCGGAGGAAGGACCCGGCCGGCACGTCGGCACGCGCGGCGGCTGGTGGCTGTTCGCGCTCGGGGTGCTGGTCGCGCTGGTCTTCGCGGCCGGTTACCTCGACCGCTCCCCCGCGCGCTCGTCGGTCGTGCTCGCCGTCGCGAGCGGGCTCGGCTTCGGAGTGACCGGCATCGTCGCGCGGGTGCTCGAAGCGTCGGATCCGTGGTGGCACACCGCCCGCCAGCCGCAGCTGTGGGCGCTGGTCATCGCCGGAGCAGTCGCGATCGTCGCCTACGGCTTCGCGCTGGATCGGGGACGCACGACCAGCGTCGCCGCAATCACCTTCGCGGTCGAGACGATCGTCCCGGCTGCGATCGGCCTGGCCTTCCTCGGCGACCAGGTGCGGCACGGGTTCGTCGTCGTCGCGCCGATCGGTTTCGCCGTCACGCTCGCCGGCTGTCTCGCGCTCGCCGGCCGCGCCGAGGTGGAGTGACGCTCCGCCGCCCCAGACCGAGAGGTCCACAACCGGACCGAGCGGACCACGAAATGGCCCGATTTTCCTAGCCCGCTGGATGCGGACGTGTGCCTCTCGGTCGAGGGGTCGTGGCCGGTCAGTCGCGGGTCGTGGCCGGTCAGTCGCGGGTGCCGGCGGCCGGGTCGCTCCCGCGCCAGCGGTCGAGCGCGGCCATCACATGGTACGCAAGCAGCACCGCCATCGTGCCGAGTGCGATGCCGGCCAGTTGCACGCTGCCGATCTTCCAGGTGAAGTCGGCGATGCCGACGATCAGCCCGATCGCGGCCGGGATGAGGTTGACCGGGTTGCCGAAGTCGATGCGCGACTCGACCCAGATGCGCGCGCCGAGCAGCCCGATCATGCCGTAGAGCACGACACCGGCCCCGCCGAGCACCCCGACCGGGATCGTCGCGATCGCCTCGCCGAACTTCGGGCAGAAGCTGAGCAGCAGCGCGGCGACCGCGGCCACCCAGTAGGCGGCCGTGGAGTAGACCTTGGTCGCGGCCATCACGCCGATGTTCTCGGCGTAGGTGGTGGTGCCCGACCCGCCGCCGAGACCGGCCAGCGCGGTCGCCGCACCGTCGGCGAAGAGCGCCCGCCCGGAGACGTCGTCGAGGTCCCGGCCGGTCATCTGCGCGACCGATTTCACGTGGCCGATGTTCTCCGCGACGAGCACCAGCACGACCGGCACGAACAACGCCACCACGCTGAAGTCGAAACTCGGCGAGTGGAACGGCGGCAGCCCCACCCAGTCGGCCTTGCCGACCGCGGTGAAGCTCACCTCGTCCCGTATGACGGCAGTGACGTAACCGGCGGCGATCCCGGCGAGGATCGCCAGCCGCCCGACCAGGCCCCGGCCGAGCACGGTGACCAGGCAGATCACCACCACCGTGACGGTCGCCGTCACGGGCGCCTTCACGTAGTTGGCCTTGGCGGCGCCGGCCAGGTTGAGCCCGATCAGCGCGACGATCGCACCGGTGACCAGGGGCGGCATCAGCGCGCGGATCCAGCCCGCACCCACCGCCTGTACGACGATGCCCACGACCGCGAGGGCGACCCCGGCGAGCACGACGCCGCCGAGGGCCCCCGCCATACCGTGGTCGGCCTTGGCCGCGGTGATCGGGGCGATGAAGGCGAAGGACGAGCCGAGGTAGCTCGGCACCCGGCCCGCGGTCACGATCAGGAAGAGCATCGTGCCGATGCCGGAGAAGAACAGCGTCGTCGCCGGCGGGAAACCGGTCAGCAGCGGCACCAGGAAGGTCGCGCCGAACATCGCCACGACGTGCTGCACGCCGATGCCGATGGTGCGCGGCCAGCTCAGGCGCTCGTCGGGAGCCACCACCTCGCCCGCCGCGATCGTCCGGCCGTCACCATGCAGGGTCCACGAGGGCAGCAACTTCACGAACAGCGAGCATATGGGGCGCCGGGACGCGGCAGCGCCCCGGACCAGGGCGGGTCCGGGGCGCTGCCCGAGAAGGAGAGAAGGTCAGCCCTCGCTGTCCTGCTTCTCCAGCTCCTTGGCCTTCTTGTAGACGTCGTCCAGGCCACCGCACATGAAGAACGCCTGCTCCGGGATGTCGTCGAGGTCACCGTCGGCGATCTTGTTGAACGCCTCGATGGTCTCCGACAGCGGCACGGTCGAACCCTCGATGCCGGTGAACTGCTTGGCGACGTAGGTGTTCTGGGACAGGAAGCGCTCGATGCGACGCGCGCGGTTGACGAGGATCTTGTCCTCCTCCGACAGCTCGTCGATGCCGAGGATCGCGATGATGTCCTGCAGCTCCTTGTTGCGCTGCAGGATCTGCTTCACGCGCACCGCGGTGTCGTAGTGCTCCTTGCTCACGTACCGCGGGTCGAGAATGCGCGACGTCGAGGTGAGCGGGTCCACCGCCGGGTAGATACCCTTCGAGGCGATGTCACGCGAGAGCTCGGTGGTCGCGTCGAGGTGGGCGAAGGTGGTCGCCGGTGCCGGGTCGGTGTAGTCGTCGGCCGGCACGTAGATCGCCTGCATCGAGGTGATCGAGTGACCACGCGTGGAGGTGATGCGCTCCTGCAGCTCGCCCATCTCGTCGGCCAGGGTCGGCTGGTAGCCCACCGCGCTCGGCATACGGCCGAGCAGGGTCGACACCTCCGAACCCGCCTGGGTGAAACGGAAGATGTTGTCGATGAAGAGCAGCACGTCCTGGTTCTGCACGTCGCGGAAGTACTCCGCCATCGTCAGCGCCGAGAGCGCCACGCGCAGACGGGTGCCCGGCGGCTCGTCCATCTGGCCGAAGACGAGCGCGGTCTGACCGAGCACGCCGGCCTCGTCCATCTCGACCATGAGGTCGTTGCCCTCACGGGTGCGCTCGCCGACGCCGGCGAACACCGACACACCACCGTGGTCGCGGGCCACACGCGCGATCATCTCCTGGATGAGCACGGTCTTGCCGACACCGGCACCGCCGAACAGGCCGATCTTTCCACCCTGCACGTAGGGGGTCAGCAGGTCGATGACCTTGATGCCAGTCTCGAACATCTGGGTCTTGGACTCCAGCTGGTCGAACGCCGGGGACTTGCGGTGGATGCCCCACCGCTCCTTGATGTCGAGCTTCTCGCCCTCTTCGAGGTTGAGCGCCTCGCCGGTGGCGTTGAAGACCTTGCCGAGGGTGCCGTCGCCGACGGGCACCATGATCGGGCCGCCGGTGTCCTGCACCGGCTGGCCGCGGACCACACCGTCGGTCGGCTGCAGCGAGATCGCGCGCACCATGTTGTCGCCGATGTGCTGCTCGACCTCGAGCTTGATCTGCTTCTTGCCCTCGTTCTCGCCGCCCTCGTTGGACAGGTCGACCTCGAGGGTCAGCATGTTGAAGATGTCCGGCATGCCATCGGTGGGGAACTCCACGTCGATGACCGGACCGATGACTCGGGCGACGCGTCCGACGGCACCAGGCTTGGTTTCCTCGGCCTTCTTGTCGAGGACGTCGACCTCGTGGGCAATCTCAGTCATGTCTTTCCTTAATTCCGTATGACGTCAGGACGCGTCTGCCAGAGCGCTGGCACCGCCGACGATCTCGCTGATCTCTTGGGTGATCTCGGCCTGCCGCGCCTGGTTGGCGAGGCGGGTGTAGGTCTTGATGAGGTCCTCGGCGTTGTCGGTCGCGGACTTCATCGCACGCTGACGGGCCGCGAGCTCGGAGGCCGCCGACTGCAGCAACGCGTTGTAGATGCGTGCCGTGACGTACTTCGGCAGCAGCGCGTCGAGCACCTCGTCGGCGCTCGGCTCGAACTCGTAGAGCGGCAGCGGACCCGAGTCGGGCTTGCCGTCACCATCGGTGTCGATCTCACCCTCGACGACCTCCAGCGGCAGCAGGCGCACGACCTGCGGCTCCTGGGTGACCATGCTGACGAAGCGCGTGTAGACCAGGTGCACCTCGTCGACGCCGCCCTCCTCGCTGCCGGCGATGAACTGGCTCGTCAGCTCGTCCCCGATCTCCTTGGCGATCTCGAAGTCGGGGCCGTCGGTGAAGCCGGTCCACTCCTTGGCGAAGTCACGCCGCCGGAAGCGGTAGTAGCTGACCGCCTTGCGCCCGACCAGGTAGGCGACGACCTCCATGCCCTCGTTGGTCAGCCGCTCGATGAGCTCGGCCGACTTCTTGATGGCGTTGACCGAGTAGGCACCCGCCAGCCCGCGGTCGCTGGTGCAGATCAGCACCGCCGCGCGCTTGGGATTGTCCCGCTCGGTGGTGAGGGGGTGGTCGGTGTTGCTGTTCGTGGCCACCGCGGAGCACGCCCGGGTGAGGGCCAACGCGTACGGCGTCGACTCCTCGACCCGCTTGCGGGCCTTGACCACCCGCGACGCGGCGATGAGCTCCATCGCGCGGGTGATCTTCTTGGTGGCCTGGACGGACCGGATGCGCTGGCGGTAGATCCGCGTCTGCGCTGCCATGTCGTCCCCTTCCTCGTCTCGTGGTGGTCAGCTAACGGCGATCAGTTGGACCGCTGCTTGACGATCTGCGCCTGGTCGATCTGGTCCTGGGCGATCTCGTCGTGCGACACAGCACCCTCGCCGCCGTGCTCCGGGCCGGCCTGGAACTGCGACTTGACTTGTCTAATCGTCTCCTCGAAGACCCGCTTGGCGTCGTCGTCGAGCTTGGTGGTCTCCTCGATCGCGTCGAGAGTGCCCTTCTGCTCGCGCTTCAGCGCGTCGAGGAACTCCGCCTCGAAGCGCGGCACGTCGTCGACGGCCACGTCGTCGAGCTGCCCCGTCGTACCCGCCCAGATCGAGGCGACCTGGCTGGACAGCGAGTAGGGGTCGTTCTGCGGCTGCTTGAACAGCGCCATCAGACGGTCACCACGCGCCAACTGGTGGCGGGAGGCGGCGTCGAGGTCGGAGGCGAACATCGCGAACGCCTGCATCTCGCGGTACTGCGCCAGGTCGACCTTGATCGAACCGGTGACGGCCTTCATCGCCTTGGTCATGGCGGCACCACCGACACGCGACACCGACACACCGACGTCGACCGCCGGGCGCTGGTTGGCGTTGAACAGGTCGGCCTGCAGGTAGATCTGGCCGTCGGTGATCGAGATGACGTTGGTCGGGATGTATGCCGAGACGTCGCCCGCCTTGGTCTCGATGATCGGCAGACCGGTCATCGAGCCGCCGCCGAGCTCGTCGGACAGCTTCGCGCAACGCTCGAGCAGCCGGCTGTGCAGGTAGAACACGTCGCCCGGGTAGGCCTCGCGGCCCGGCGGACGGCGCAGCAGCAGCGACATGGCGCGGTAGGCCTCGGCCTGCTTGGTCAGGTCGTCGAAGACGATCAGGACGTGCTTGCCCTGGTACATCCAGTGCTGGCCGAGCGCGGAGCCGGTGAACGGCGCGAGGTACTTGAAGCCCGCGGCGTCGCCGGCCGGCGCGTTGACGATGGTGGTGTACTCCATCGCACCGGCCTCTTCGAGGGTGCGGCGCACCTCGGCGACGGTGGAGTTCTTCTGGCCGACCGCGACGTAGATGCAGCGCACCTGTTTGTTGGGGTCACCGGTCGCCCAGTTGGCCTTCTGGTTGATGATCGTGTCGGTGGCGATCGTGGTCTTGCCGGTCTTGCGGTCACCGATGATCAGCTGGCGCTGGCCACGGCCGATCGGGGTCATCGCGTCGATCGCCTTGATGCCGGTCATCATCGGCTCGAAGACCGACTTACGGGACACGACGTTGGGGGCCTGCAGCTCCAGCTCACGGCGGGTCTCGGCCTTGATCTCGCCGAGGCCGTCGAGCGGCTGGCCGAGCGGGTTGACGACCCGGCCGAGGAACGCGTCGCCGACGGGGACCGAGAGCACCTCGCCGGTGCGCTTGACCTCCTGGCCCTCCTCGATGCCACCGAAGTCGCCGAGCACGACGACACCGATGTCGTGCACGTCGAGGTTGAGCGCGATGCCGAGCGTGCCGTCCTCGAACTTCAGCAGCTCGTTGGTCATCGCCGACGGCAGGCCCTCGACGTGCGCGATGCCGTCAGCGGCGTCGGCGACCGTGCCGACCTCTTCGCGGCTCGCGGCACCCGGCTCGTAGGACCGGACATAGCCGTCCAGTGCTTCCCGGATCTCGTCCGGACGGATCGAAAGCTCCGTCATTGTTCCTTCTCCTCTTCGGGGCTGGTGGCCCGTAGGTCCTGCTTCAGCGTGTATGCCGTTGTCGTTGGTGCAAATCACGTCGGTGCGAATGACGCTGGGGCGAAGGTCAGCCCGCCATGCTGCGGCGGACGTCCTCCAGACGGGTTGCGATGGTGCCGTCGATGACCTCGTCGCCGACCTGCACCCGCAGGCCGCCGACCACGGCGGGGTCGACCAGGACGTTGATCTGCACCGGGCGGCCGTAGAGACCGGCCAGTGCCCGGCCGAGACGGGCCCGCTGCTCGGCGGTCGGTTCGACGGCGGCGGTCACCGTGGCGACCAGTTGGTCGCGCAGTTGCGCGGCCACGTCGACATACGACTCGAGCACCCGCTCGACGCGGCGCCCACCCGGGTTGGCCGCGGCCTGGCGAGCCAGGCGCACCGTCTCCGGAGCGGCCTTGCCCTCGAGCAGCGTGCCGACCAGGTCGGCCTTGTCGGCGCCCGAGCGGCGACGGTCGCCGAGCGCGTCGCGCAGGCCGGAGTCCCGGGCCACCGTGCGCTCGAAGCGGAACAGCTCGTCCTCGACCTGGTCGAGCCGGCCGGCCCGCTCCGCGGCGGTCAGCACGGCTTCGACGCCGAGCTGGTCCAGCGCGTCGCCGAGGTCACGCTCGTCGGCCCACCGCTGCCCGACCGCGACGCGGACGACCTCCAGCACCCCGTCGCTGACCTTGCCGCCGAACAGCTTGTCGGCGAGGCCACGCCGGGCCGCCGCGTCGCTGGTCGGGTCGGTCAGCGCACGGCGCAGCGGGGCGCTGCTGCCGAGCACGCGGGAGACCGCGAACAGCTCGTCGCCCACCGCCGCCGGATCGACGCCGGAGGCGAGCAGCTGCGTGAGGTCCTGCCGCGAGGTCAGCAGTGCGGCGCGGGACGGCCCCTGCATCAGACGCCCTCGTCGGCGCCGCCGACCTTCTGCGGCTTCACGGCGCCGGTCTCGAGGTCGGCGAGGAAGCGCTCGACGATGCCGCGCTGGCGGGTCTCGTCCTCGAGCGACTCCCCGACGATCTTGCCGGCGAGGTCGGTGGACAGCCGGCCGACGTGACCGCGCAGCTCGACCTGGGCCTGCTGACGCTCGGCCTCGGTCTGCTTGTGCGCGCTGTCGATGATGCGGTCGGACTCGGCGCCCGCCTGGTCGCGCATCTCGGCGATGATCTGCGCGCCCTGCGAGCGGGCGTCCTCACGGATGCGAGCAGCTTCGGCGCGGGCGTCGGCCAGCTGGGCCTCGTACTGCGACTTGGCCTGCTCGGCTTCCTTCTGCGCCTGCTCCGCCTGCTCCATACCGCCCTCGATGGCGGCGGTGCGCTCGGCGTACATCTGCTCCATCCGCGGCACGACCTTGGTCTTCATCAACCAATAGACGATCGCGAAGAAGATCAGACCGGCGATCATCTCTCCCGGCTGCGGCAGCAGCGGGAGCTTGTCGGGCCAACCGACCTCGCCACCGCTCGCCTTAACGATGCTCAACATGGGTCACTCCTGGAGCGCTGAACCTAGGGACTCGGGGAACGTTCGAAGGCTCAGGCTGAGCGGAAGACGAACGCGAAGACCAGACCCAGGATCGCCAGCGCCTCGGTCAGGGCCATACCGGTGAAGGCGATGGTCTGCAGCATGCCGCGGGCCTCGGGCTGACGGGCGACGCCGTTGATGTAGGCGGCGAAGATCAGGCCGATGCCGATACCCGGGCCGATGGCGGCGAGACCGTAGCCGAGGAAGGCAATGTTTCCACCCATTGTGTTTGTTTCCTTTCGAGTGGCCCGAGACGGTTTTCCCGGGCCGCTTGGGGTTTCTTGCGGGTCAGTGTGAAGTTGTAGGGCCTGGACCGGCCGTCTCTGTCACCGTCAGTGATCTCAGTGACGGTCAGTGACTGTCGGAGACGGCGTCGGCTAGGTAGATCGCGGTCAGCAGCGTGAAGATGAACGCCTGCAGGAACTCGATGAGCAACTCGAAGAACATCATCAGGATCGCGAAGAGGAAGGAGAACGCGCCCGAGACGTTGATGAACGGGTTGTCACCGTGCAGCAGCAGGTATTCGCCGCCGAGGATGAAGACCAGCAGCATCAGGTGGCCGGCCATCATGTTGCCGAAGAGTCGCAGGGCCAGCGTGAGCGGCCGGATGACGAAGTAGGTCAGGAACTCCAGCACGAACATGATCGGCTTGAGCCAGCCCGGCAGCCCGGGAGGGGTGAGCGACCCGAGGTACTTGCCGAAGCCGCCCTTATGCCGGACCGCGGTCACGTGATAGACGACGTAGACGATCGCGGTGAGCACGATCGGGAAGGCGATGCGGCCGGTCGTCGGGTACTGCACGAACGGGATCACACCGGCGATGTTGTTGAGCAGGATGACCGTGAAGAGGCTCAGCAGCAGCGGGATGAACGGCTTGAAGTTCTTGCTGCCGATGATGTCCTGGCCCATGGTGTTGCGCACGAAGCCGTAGGCCTGCTCGGTCAGCCACTGACGCTTGCTCGGCACCAGCTGGAGGTTCTTGGTCGCGGAGAGGAAGAACCAGCAGATCAGGATGCAGGAGAGGATCCAGACGAGGGCCGGACGGGTGAAGGTGAACGAGTTGGTGTCGCTGCCGATGAGCGGCCACCAGAAGTCCTTGGTGCCCGGCGTCTCGAAGCTGTCGGTCGGCACCGCGCCGCGGAGGCTGCCTGCCGCAGCCACCAGGGTTGTACTCACAAGATCTCCTCGGCCAGTGATACGTCGGTCGGTCGGGCTGGGGTCGGCGCGAGTTCGCGCCGGAAAAGTTGTCGGGCAGGCACTGCGGGCACCGCGAAATCGCCGCACACGTGGCTGGCCACTGCGTACGCTACCGGACGGTGTCCGGTGCTGGGGACGCGGCCGTTGTCATATCGACCTGAGTGCAGGCTGAACCAGGTCATGGCTGCCGCTCCGAGGACTCGGAAGACCCGGCCGGCACGTCGTACACCGGCTGCCGCAGCCGGATGAACGCCACGACCTGCGCCGCCTGCCAGACCAGGGTGACCGCGATGACCCCGATCGCGAATGCCGGACCGTCCAGCCAGGAGGCCTCGGAGAGTCCGAAGATCACGATGCCGAGGAAAATGACCTGGGCCAGGTAGATCGCGAGCGCGCCGGCCATCATCGCGTGGGCGTTGTCGCCGACCATCTTGTCCATCAGCAGCAGTCCGCCGGAGAAGAAGACCAGGGCGATCGCTGCGCCGAGCGCCGCGGACCAGCCGCCTTCGGCCCCGCGGAAGATCCAGCAGCCCGCGGCCGCGAGGGGGAGCATCCAGACCGACGCCCGCAGACCCGCCCGGAGCATGACCGCGAACGGGCGGTTGCTGAGCGCGACGCCACGCTTCACCGGCGTGGCCGCGGGGTCGGAGTCCGTCATGATGGGGCCCCCGCGAAGTACCGAGCGAAGCGAGGACTTCGTGGGGTGATCATTGGGCTCTACTCAATCTGCTCAATCTGCCTGGGTCGTGGGCGTCGGAGGGGCGTCTCGCGAAGCGGCATACAGGCTGTCCGAGACTGCTCCAGAACACCCTGTCTTCGTGCTTGTGAAAACTATCACAAGCTCCTGTGAGACACGAAATCGGCTCTGCCACAAGGCTTACCCGATCCTCGGCAGACCCAACGTCAGGCCGAGCGAAAGCGCGAGCAGGCCGAAGAGCAGGGCCGTCGCCCAGGGGCTCGACAGGTAGTTGTAGGCCAGCACTCCCCCGGCCGCGGAGGCCGACCACAGGTAGAGCAGGAGGACCGCCCGGCGGTGCGGGTGGCCCATCCGCATCAGCCGGTGGTGCAGGTGCTTCTTGTCGGGATGCCAGAACTTCCCGCCGCGCCGGATGAACGCCAGCACCACGTCGAGCACCGGCAGCGCGAGGATCACCACCGGCAGCGCGATCGGCAGCAGGATCGCCACGCTCGACTGCTTGGTGTCCGAGGACGGATCGAAGTTGCCGGTGAAGGAGATCGTGGCGGTCGCGAGCAGCAACCCGAGCAGCAGCGCGCCGGCGTCGCCCATGAAGAGCTTCGCCGGATGGAAGTTGTGCGGCAGGAAGCCGAGGCAGCAGCCGACGATGGCGGCCGAGATGAAGGTCGCCATCGTGAAGACGCTCTGGTCGTCGTTGGGCCGGGTCGTGTAGCTCCAGATGAAGAACGCCGTGGCCGCGATCGCGACCGTCCCGGCCGCCAGCCCGTCCAGGCCGTCGGCGAAGTTGACCGCCTGCGTCGTCGCGATCACGACCAGCACGGTCAGCCCCTGCAGCACCTGCTGCGGCAGGATCGTCTGGGTCCCGAAGACCGGCAGGAAGAGCAGCTGCACCCCGCCGAGCGCCGCCATCACCAGGGCGGCCAGCACGGTGCCGGCCACCTTGGTGAGGGGGTCGAGGTCGCGGAAGTCGTCGACCGCGCCGAGCACGGTGATGATGCCGGCGGCCACCAGCACCCAGAAGAGGTTGGAGTAGTCGATCCGGTTGCCGAGATAGGGCAGCTGCGACGCGATCAGGATCGACGCGGCGAAGCCGAGCAGCATCGCCAGGCCACCGAGCCGCGGGATCGGCACGGTGTGCACGTCCCGCACGCGCACCGGGGTGACCGCGTTCCACCGGATGGCCGCCCAGCGGATGCCGGGCGTCGCCACGAAGGTGATCGCGGCCGCCACGATGGCGACGAGCAGGTATTCACGCACGTGCTGATCTCGGTGTCGCGGCCGGCGCCGCGATCAGGCGCCGGGGGCGGGGTATGCCGGGAAGCGTCCGACCAGCTCGGTCACCTGGGCGCGCACGTCCTTGGCGACCTGGTGCTCCGGGTCGCCGTCGCCCTTGGTGATCGCGGTGTTGATCAGCTCGGCGATGAGCTTCATCTCGTCGGTGCCCATGCCCTGGGTGGTCACGCTCGGCGAGCCGACGCGGATGCCGGAGGCGATGTTGGGCTTGGCCGGGTCGAAGGGGATGGCGTTCTTGTTGAGCACGATGCCCGCGGCGTCGGCGCGCTTCTCCGCGTCGGCCCCGGTGACGCCGATGCCCTGCAGGTCGTGCAGGGAGAGGTGGGTGTCCGTGCCGCCGGTCGTCGGGCGAATCCCGAACTCCCCCAACGAGGTTGCCAGCTGCTGGGCGTTGGCGATGACCTGCCGCGCGTAGTCGCGGTATTCCGGGGTGTTGCACTCCTTGAAGTTGACCGCCTTGGCCGCGATCGAGTGCATCTGCGGGCCGCCCTGCATCATCGGGAAGACCGCCTTGTCGATCGCCTTGGCGTGCTCCTCCTTGCAGACGATCGCGCCGGCGCGCGGGCCGCGCAGCACCTTGTGGGTGGTGAAGGAGACGACATCGGCATACGGCACCGGGCTGGGGATCGCCTGCCCGGCGACAAGACCGATGAAGTGGGCGGCGTCGACCCAGAAGATCGCGCCGACCTCGTCGGCGAGCTTGCGGAAGAACTCGAAGTCGATCAGCCGCGGGATGGCCGAGCCGCCGGCGAGGATCACCTTCGGCTTGTGCTCCTTGGCGAGGCGCTCGACCTCGTCGTAGTCGATGTTCTCGGTCTCCTTGTCGACGCCGTAGCCGATCGCGTTGAACCACTTGCCGGAGAAGCTGACCTTGGTGCCGTGGGTGAGGTGGCCGCCCATCGGCAGCGACATCGCGAGGATGGTATCGCCGGGCTGCATGAACGCGCCGTAGACGGCCTGGTTGGCGCTCGCGCCCGAGTGCGGCTGCACGTTGGCGTGGTCGGCGCCGAAGAGCTCCTTGCACCGGTCGATCGCGAGGTTCTCGGCGACGTCGACGACCTCGCAGCCGCCGTAGTAGCGGCGGCCGGGGTAGCCCTCGGCGTACTTGTTGGTCAGGGTCGAGCCGAGCGCGGTGATGACCGCGGGGCTGGACATGTTCTCGCTGGCGATCAGCTGCAGACCGCCGCGGATGCGGTCGAGCTCGTCGACCAGCACCCCGGCGATCTCCGGGTCGAAGTCCTGCAGCGCGGCGTAGTCGGGGCCGTAGTAGGGCGTGCTCATGTCGGACACCTTATTTCTCGTGGTCGGGCTGGTCGTGCCGGCCGGAGGACGGACCAGCGGGATCGTGCGGCGCGTCCTGCTCCCACTGCTGACCGAGGGTCGGCGGGTGTGCGGGCGCGTCGGCGGAGTCGTGGATGACGGGCTGGTCGGCGTCGGGCTGGTCGACGGGCTGGTCGTCGGGCTGGTCCTGAATTGACTGGTCGGCCGGCTTGTCGAGGTCGATCGCGGCACCGGCCGAGCCGTCGTCGCCGGCCGGCTTGTCGAGGTCGACCGGGTGCTCGGGCACCGCCGAGTTGACCGCGCGCCCGCTGATCAGCTCGACGTCGCCGAGAACCTTGCGCAGTGCGTCGTCGGAGATCGTGCCCTCGCGCAGCACCACCGGGTCGGGCTTGGTGCAGTCGAGGATCGTCGAGGAGGTGTCGGCGCCGCGCTCGCCGCCGTCGAGGTAGACGTCGACGTAGTGGCCGAGCATGAAACCGGCCTCGGTGACGGTGGTGGCCGATGGCTTGCCGGTGCGGTTGGCCGAGCTCACCGCGAGCGGGCCGGTGCGCTCCAGCACCGCCAGGGCAATCTCGTCGTCGGGCATCCGCAGCCCCACGGTGCCGTTGGTGTCGCCGAGGTCCCAGGCGAGAGACTGCTGCGCGCGCAGCACGAGCGTGAGTCCGCCGGGCCAGAACGCGTCGATCAGCCGCCATACGTATGACGGGACGGCCATCGCCAGGCCGTCGACCGTCTGCCGGTTGGGGATCAGCACCGGCGGCGGCATCTCGCGGCCGCGGCCCTTGGCCTCCAGCAACTGACCGACCGCGGCGGCGTTGAACGCGTCGGCGGCGATGCCGTAGACGGTGTCGGTCGGGATGACCACGCACTCCCCGCGCAGGATCGCGTCGCTTGCGGCGGTGATGCCCTCGTCACGGGATTCGGGCGTGCTGCAATCGAAGACCGGGCTCACGCGGGCAAGTTTGTCAGATCGGCCGGGACGCCGAGGGTGCGCCCGAGCTACCGGTCGGCCGGGGCGTCGGCACCGGTGGGCTCGGGCAGCTCAACCCTCGAGTTCGTGCAGCACGTCGACGCGGCGAAAACCGAACGCCTCGTTGGCGCGCTGCATCGGCGCGTTGTGCCGCTCGGTGTGCGTCTGCACGAAGCGACGGCCGGCACGCAGGCGCTCGGGCAGGTCGGTAGCCGGCACCCCCTGCCGTCGGCGGTCAGGGCCGCGGTGCGCAGCCGGGTCCAGCCCTGCCGACTTGTGCCACGACTACCGGACTTGTCCCACGAACACCCGACTTGTCACGTGCTGTAGCACGTGACAAGTCCCATATTGGTGGACCAGTCGGTGCCCGCTGCCAGACTCGTGCCCATGGAACTCGTCGACCAGACGTATGCCGGGCCCGAACTGCGCAGGCTGCTCGCGGACGCCACTGAAGCGGTCGAGCTGGTGCGCTGCGACCTGACCCGCGCGGACCTGCGCGACGCCGACCTGACCGAGGTCGCGTTCACCGACTGCGTGCTCGACGAGGCACGTCTGGACGGCGCGTCGATGGGCGGTGCGCGGCTCGTCGGGTGCCGCCTGATGGGCGTCTCGATGCCACAGACCCGTGGGCTCGGTTTCACCATCCAGCGGTCGAACCTCTTCGCCGCCAACCTGATCGGCGCCGTGCTGTCGCACACCGATCTCACCGGGTGCCGCTTCACCGAGGCGATCCTGCGCGGCACCGACCTGCGCTCCTCCACCCTCGACGGGTGCGACCTGACCCAGGCCGACCTCTACGACGCCAACCTCGACGGCGCCGATCTGCGCGGCGCCTCGCTCGGGCCGTGCGACCTCGACCGGCTGCGCGTGCTCAAGGGCGCGATGATCACCACCGAGCAGGCCCGGGAGATCGTCGTGGAGCTCACCGGCGCGGTCGTGCTCGACTGAACCGATCAAGCAATCGGGCCCGTTTCCACCCACGACCGGGCAATTCTTGTCACAGTAGGTCAACGTCGCGTCAACGCCTGCCGCGACGATCGGCCTTCAGGATGTGGTGCCCGATGCCCGACCCGACAGCGGGAGTCAGCAGGAGAACCGCGCTGTGGTTCACCGCGAGCTCGGTGATCGCCCTGCCGCTCGGCCTGTCCGGCTGCGGCAGCGACTCGGGCGATGCGGTGAAGCTGACCTACAAGCAGTTCGGCTCGGGCACGATCATGGGCGATTTCCTGCGCGGCGTCTCCAGCCAGTTCGCAGCGGCCGGAGCCGGGTTCGACGTCGACCTCATTCCGCTGGTCGCCTCGGAGAACGATTACTACACCAAGACCGAGCTGATGATGAGCAGCGGCCGCACCGCACCCGACCTCATCTACGAGGACACGTTCATCCTCAACTCCGACATCGCGGCCGGCTACCTGCGACCGATCGACGACTACCTGGCGACCTGGCCGGACTGGAAGCTCTACTACCCGACCACCCGGGACGCGGTGAAATACACCGACGGCAAGCACTACGGCGTGCCGCTCAGCACCGACACCCGCGCGATCTGGTTCAACCGCAGGCTGCTGGCCAAGGCCGGGCTGCCCGAGCGGTGGCAACCGAGGACCTGGGACGACATCCTCACCGCCGCGCGCACGATCAAGCAGAAGCTGCCCGGCGTCGTACCGATCAACATCTGGTCGAGCAAGGCGATGGGCGAGGCGACGGCGATGCAGGGCTTCGAGATGCTGCTCTACGGCACCGGCTCCACGCTGTATGACGAGCAGCAGCGCAAGTGGGTGACCGGCTCACCGGGCTTCACCGACGCCCTGCGCTTCATGCGGACCATCTCGGCGGAGAAGCTCGGGCTGCAACTGTCGGACGCGCTCGACCCCAACATGGCCGACCGGCTCTACAACACAATGTGGCCCCACGACAAGATCGCGATGGCGGTCGACGGCAGCTGGATCCCCGGCGGCTGGACCGACTCGTGGCCGGACTGGGCGGGGAGCATGTCGGTGGCCAAGATGCCGACCCAGCACGGTGCGGCTCCCGGCGTGGTGACGATGTCCGGCGGCTTCTGCTGGGCGATCCCGAAGCGGGCCAAGAACCCCGACCGTGCGTTTGAGTTCGTGCGCACCATGTGCAACCGCACCAACAACACCGACTACTGCATCAAGGACTCCCAGATCGCGGTGCGTTCGGACGTCGCCGCGGAGCCGCGCTACCAAAAGTCCTCTCCGACAACGAAATTCATGACCTCACTCGTCAAGGACACCACCTACCGGCCGGCGCTGGCGCCCTATCCGCAGATCTCCAACGCGATCCAGATCGCCTGCGAGGCGATGCTGATCGGATCGAAGAGTCCGGCCGCGGCAGCGGCGGCATACGACTCGATGCTGATCGACATCGTGGGTCGGGACCAGACGACGAAGGCAGGTGCGTGATGGCTGCTGTCGCCGAAACCTCAACGCTGACAACCGGTCCCGGCCGCACGAACGACCGTGACCCGGCACGCACCGCACGCCGCGGCATGCCGCTGCTCCCGGCGGTCGCGCTGCTGCTGATCTTCATGGCCGGCCCGGTGATCTACTCGATCTACCTCGCCTTCACCAACAAGGCCTTGCGCGGCGAGGGCGCCGACCACACCTCGCTCGTCGGGCTGACCAACTTCACCGACGCGTTCGCCAAGGCCGACTTCTGGAACGCCATGTGGCTGACGCTGGTATTCACCGTGGTGTCCGGCGTCATCGGCCAGAACCTCCTCGGCATGGCGCTGGCACTGCTCCTGCGCAAGTGCGCCGCATGGGTTTCGTGGCTCACCGGCACGGTCGTCATCGGCGCGTGGATCATCCCGGAGGTCGTGGCCGGATACCTCTGGTACACCTTCCTTTCCGGCGACGGCTCGCTCAACAAGGTGTTCGACTGGTTTGGCCTCGGCCCGCAGGACTGGTTGATCAGTGCGCCGATCGTGGCGGTGTCGTTCGCCAACATCTGGCGCGGTACGGCCTTCTCGATGCTGACCTACTCCGCCGCGCTCTCCCAGCTCGACCCGGAGGTCGAGGAGAGCGCCGCGATCGACGGCGCCGGCCCGCTGCGCCGCTTCTGGTCCATCACCGTGCCGCTGATCCGTCGCTCGATCATGACCAACCTGCTGCTCACCACCCTGCAGACGCTGTCGGTCTTCGGGCTGATCTTCGTGATGACCGGCGGCGGCCCCGGCACCAAGAGCCAGACGCTGCCGCTCTACATGTACCAACAGGCGTTCAGCTTCGGGCAGCTCGGCTACGGCACGGCGGTCGCACTCGTGCTCCTGCTCGTCGGCGGCGTCGCCGCGCTCGCCTACCTCAAGGTGCTGCCGAAGGAGGACCTGACGTGAGGACGACGCGATGACGACCGACGCCCCCGCTCTGCGGCGTACGACGAGGCGCTCGCGCCCGCGCGACACCGCGGTGAAGACCGGCTCCAGCGGCATCCTGCTGATCGTCGCGTTCCTCTTCTGCATCCCGCTCGTGTGGGTGATCCTGGCGTCGTTCGACAAGAACGCCTCGCTGGCCGTCGCGTGGCCGGGCTCGCCCACCTTCGACAACTACCGCGGCGTGCTCAACGAGAAGACCACCTACCGGCCGATCTGGAACTCGCTGTTGTTGTGCGGCGGCGGCACGATCCTCACCGTGGTCTGTGCGGCACTCGCGGCATACCCGCTGAGCCGCTATCGCTCCCGGGCCACCCGGCCGTTCCTGATGACGATCATCTTCGCGAGCGGGCTGCCGCTCACCGCGATCATGATCCCGGTCTACGCGATGTTCGTGCAGGTCAACCTGATCGACTCGATGCCCGCCGCCGCGGTCTTCCTCGCCGCGTCCTCGCTGCCCTACGCGATCTTCCTGATGAAGAACTTCATGGACGGCGTCCCGCAGGAGCTCGAGGAGTCGGCCTGGACCGAGGGCGCCGGCATGGTGCGCACGCTGTGGTCGATCGTGCTGCCGCTCATGCGGCCCGGCACGGCGGTGGTGACGATGCTGACGTTCGTCGGCATGTGGGGCAACTTCTTCGTGCCCTTCATGCTGCTGCTGTCGCCGGACAAGCTGCCCGCCGCGGTGTCGCTGTTCACCTTCTCCTCGCAGTACGGGCAGGTGCAATACGGCCAGCTCGCCGCCTTCTCGATCCTCTACTCCCTGCCGGTCGCGCTGCTCTACCTGCTGCTCGGCCGGCGCCTGCGCGACGGATTCGTCGCGGCGGGCGGCGTGAAGGGCTGAATGGGCGCGGCTCCCCCTCGTCGAGGTAGCACCCCAGGTCGTTAAGAGGCCGTCATCACGACCGGGACTACTACCTCGGCGCGAGGCTGGCGCCCGACGCAGCGCTAGGAGCGCCGCACCGCGGTCACCGCACGCGGTCGCTCGGTGAGATCGACATGATCGGCCACCTCGACCCACATGCCTTGCTGTCGCAGCGCTGCGGGCAGTGAATCCCCTTGCGAGTCAGCGTGTTCCATGATCAGCACCCCGCCGGGGCGCAGCAGCTCGGCGGCCCGCGACGCCACGGCGAGCGGGATGCGCAGCCCGTCCTCGCTGCCGCCGTAGAGCGCGACCTCGGGGTCGTGGTCGCGCACCTCGGGATCGATCGGCACCATCCCCACCGGGATGTATGGCGGATTGCTCACGACCACGTCGACTCCCTCATCGAGGTCGGGGAAGGCGGATTGGGCCGCACCACAGGCGATCTCGACGTCAAGCCCGAGGTTGTCGCGGTTGCGCGCCGCCCAGGCGTGCGCCATCGGGTCGAGCTCGACCGCCGACACGGCGGCCGCCGGCAGCTCCTGCTTGACCGCGAGCGCGATCGCGCCGGAGCCGGTGCACAGGTCGACGACGGTGGGAGACGCCAGCCCGTGCGCCGCCCGCAGCACCAGGTCGACCAGCAGCTCGGTTTCCGGGCGAGGCACGAAAACGCCTGGGCCTACAGCGAGTTCGAGGTGGCGGAAGGGCGCCGTGCCGGTGAGGTGCTGCAGCGGCACCCGGCTGCGCCGGTGGGCGACCAGGTCGTCATAGCGGGTGAGCGTGTCGGGATCGAGGTCGCCGCCGAGCACCAGCTGGCGTTGCAGCTCGGCCGCCGGGACCCGGAGCACATGGGCGAGCAGCGTCACCGCGTCGGCGCGGGCGCTCGGCACGCCTGCCTCCCGCAGCTGCGTGGTGGCGCCGTCGACCGCCTCGCGCAGACCGGTCATCAGCCGGGCGCGGAGCCGTCGGCGACTGCCGCCATACGGGCCGCCTCGTCCAGCTCGATCGCCGACTGCACCACCGGGTCGAGGTCGCCGTCGAGCACCCCGTCGAGGTTGTAGGCCTTGAAGCCGGTGCGGTGGTCGGCGATGCGGTTTTCCGGGAAGTTGTAGGTGCGGATGCGCTCGCTGCGGTCGACCGTGCGCACCTGCGAGCGCCGGGCCGCCGACGCCTCGGCGTCGCGCTCCTCCTGCGCCATCTGCCGCAGCCGCGCCTTGAGCACGCGGAGAGCGGCCTCCTTGTTCTGCAGCTGCGACTTCTCGTTCTGGCAGGACACCACCGTGCCGGTCGGCAGGTGGGTGATACGCACCGCGGAGTCGGTCGTGTTGACCGACTGGCCGCCGGGGCCGGACGAGCGGTAGACGTCGATCTTCAGGTCATTGGGCCCGAAGTCGATCTCGTCGTCGTCACCCTCGTCGAGGTCGGGCATGACGAGCACGCCGACCGCGGAGGTGTGGATGCGCCCCTGGCTCTCGGTCACCGGCACGCGCTGCACGCGGTGCACGCCGCCTTCGTACTTCAGGCGCGCCCAGGGGGCGTGGCCCGGCTCCGGCTGGCCCTTGGCTCGGATCGCGACGCGCACGTCGGTGTAGCCGCCGAGGTCGGACTCGGTGCCGTCGGTGACCTCGGCCTTCCAGCCGGAACGTTCGGCATACCGGAGATACATGCGCACCAGATCAGCTGCGAACAAAGCGGATTCGGCGCCGCCCGCGCCCGCCTTGACCTCGAGGATGACGTCCCGGTCGTCGTCCTCGTCCCGCGGCAGCAGCAGCTTGCGCAGCTTGTCCTCCGCCTCGCCGACCTGCTGCTCGAGGCCGGGGATCTCCGCCGCGAAGGACTCGTCCTCGGTGGCCAGCTCACGCGCGGCGTCGAGGTCGTCGTGGGCCTGCTGCCAGGTGCGGTAGGCCGCGACGGTCGGGGCCAGCGCGGCATACCTCTTGTTGAGCTTGCGCAGCGCCGTCGGGTCGGCGTGCACCGCCGGGTCGGCGAGCTGCCGCTCCAGGTCGGCGTACTCGTCGGCTACGGCTGCTGCGGACTCGTTCATGCTCTGCCTTCGCTAAGGGGTGCGTGGATGCAAAACGCCGGCCCCGACTCCTTCGAGAAGGAGTGGGACCGGCGGTGCGGTGAAGTTACTTCGCGGCCTTCTTGCCGTAGCGCTCCTGGAAGCGGGCCACGCGACCACCGGTGTCCAGAATCTTCTGCTTGCCGGTGTAGAACGGGTGGCACTGCGAGCAGACGTCGGCGCTGATGCGGCCGGACTCGGCAGTGCTGCGGGTCGTGAAGGTCGCACCACAGGTGCAGGTCACGACGGTTTCACCGTAAGCCGGGTGAATGTCCTTCTTCATGAAAGTCTCCTTGCGATCTCTTCCCCTCCGGGTCGCATCGCTGATGCGGCGCGTGAACCGGTGGGCCAACCGAAGATTCTGCCAGGTGGCAGACCAACAGTCCAAACGAGAACCGTTCCCGACATATTCCGGGCGCATGTTCCGGCGCGGGGCGGCTGTCGGTGGTGCGTCATACGGTCGGAGCATGAGATTCGCGTATGTCGTGCCGATGACGACCGAGCGCGAGTTCGTGGAGCTCGCGCAGCTCGGCGAGGAGCACGGCTGGGACGCCGTCTTCACCTGGGAGGCGGTCTTCCGACACGACGCCTGGGCGACGCTCGCGGCTGCGGCGGTGTCGACCAAGCGCATCCGGCTCGGCACCCTGCTGACCCCGGTGCCCCGGCACCGGCCGTGGGACCTCGCGGCGCGGATCGGCACGGTCGACCGGCTGAGCGACGGCCGGGTGATCCTCGGCGCCGGGCTGGGCGCGCCCAATGCCAACTGGCTGGCCTTCGAGCCCGACGAGGGGCGCAAGGTCCGCGCGCAGAAGCTCGACGAGGGGCTCGACGTGGTGACCGGGCTGCTGCGCGGGCAGCCGTTCTCGTATGACGGGACCCACTTCCAGGTGCGCCCGACCGAGGAACTACTGCCGCCTCCGCCGGTGCAGCGGCCGCACCCGCCGGTCTGGGTGGTCGGCGCGCTCGTGCCGGGCAAGGAGCGGCAGCCGTCGCTGGCCCGGGCCGCGCGTTTCCAGGGCATCTTTCCGGCGGTGGCCGGGGTCTCCGAGGGCTCGTCCGGGATCAACCCCGACTTCTTCGCCGACATCGTCGACCGGCTGCGCGTCCTGCGCGCCGACGCGGGTCTGCCGTGGGAGGGCTACGACGTGGTGCTCGAGGCCGACTCCTACGGCGAGTTCCTCGACCTGCCCGGCGGACCGGCCGACTGGGCGCAGGCCGGCGCGACCTGGTGGGTCGAGTCGTGGTGGTCGCTGCCGGAAGGGCCGGACGCCGTCGCCGAGCTGCGCCGCCGGATCGCGGCCGGGCCGCCCCGCGAGTGAGCACCGGCTGACCGCCGGCTGAACACCCGTTCGATAGGGCAAATTGGCGAAATCCTTACCGGGACAATACCTTTCGCGCCCACCGGCGCTGCCATCGTGATGCCCCATGAGCCCGGTATCCCGCCGCAACTTCCTGGTCGCCGCCCTCGCTGTGCCGCTCACCGCGGCCGCCACGCCTGCCCTTGCCGTCGACGAGCACGACCACTTCACCGCTGCCGCGCAGGAGCACGCGGTGCCGTCCGCTGTGCTCGCGGCGGTGTCCTACGGCCAGACCCGCTGGGAGGACCACGCCGGCGCCCCCAGCACCAGCCTCGGCTACGGACCGATGCACCTGATCGACGGCGCGGCCGCACAGGCCGAGCGCGACACCGCCCGCGGCGAGACCGCACCCGGCGTGCTCGACACCCTCGGTCAGGCCGCGTCCCTCACCGGCATCGACAAGCAGCGGTTGCGCACCGACCCGGCCAGCAACATCCGGGGCGCGGCCGCCGTGCTGGCCGCGGCGCAACGCGCACTTCGCCACCCGACCGGCACGGACACCGACCCGGCGACCTGGTATGCCGCGATCGCCAGCACCTGCGGCTTCACCAGCCCGGACGCGCAGCGGTCGTTCGCCGACGACGTGATCGCCGACCTGCGCAAGGGCGTCGGCAAGGAGGCGTCGGGTGCCCGGCTGCGGCTCCCGACGGCCCGCGTCGGGGACGTGACCGCGCAGCGCGCGCAGTGGACCGCCCAGGTCGACGCGGCCCGCGCGCAGCTCGCGGCCGCGGCGGTCGACGCTCCGCCGGGGCTGGTCGTCGACGACGTGCCTGCGCCATACCAGCGGTTGAGCGGGGGTGGTTATGGCAACCACGACGTCGCCCGCCGGCCGGCGTCGCCCGCGATCACCCACATCGTGATCCACGACATGGAGGGCTCCTACGCCAGCAGCGTGAAGCTGGTGCAGGACCCGACGTATGTCGCGTGGAACTACTCGGTGCGCTCCAGCGACGGCCGCATCGCCCAGCATCTGCAGGCCAAGGACATCGGCTGGCACGCCGGCAACTGGTATATCAACATGCATTCGATCGGCATCGAGCACGAGGGCTTCGCGGTGGCCGGGCCGAAGTGGTTCAGCGAGGCGATGTACCGCACGTCGGCCAAGCTGGTCGCCTTCCTCGCCGCCAAATATGGTGTGCCGCTCGACCGGGCGCACATCATCGGTCACGACCAGGTGCCCGCGACGACCACCGCCGGGCTGCGCGGGATGCACTGGGACCCGGGCCCGTTCTGGGACTGGGAGCACTACTTCGAGCTGCTCGGCAGGCCGCTCACGACCGGCACCTCGACCGCCGCGCCGGTCATCGGGGACGTGGTGCGCATCCTGCCCGGCTTCGCCGGCAACCGTCAGGTGCTGACCGGCTGCGACACCAACAACCCGCCGATCTGCGTGACCAACGGCCCGCAGGCCGGCACCAACTTCGTCGCGCTGCACAAGCTCGCGAGCGACAGTTCGCCGCTGGTTGACGACATCGGCGCCCACCCCGACGGGTCCGCGTCGACCACCAACCCGTCCGACATCAGCGCCCGGGCGGCGGCCGGCACCGACTGGGTGGTCGCCGCCGTCGACGGCGACTGGACCGCGATCTGGTATCTCGACCAGCTCGCGTGGTTCAAGAACCCGAAGGCCCGGCCGACCGCGCGCGTCGTCCCGGCGGGGCGCAAGGCCCGGCCGCGGAGCGGGCCGATCAGGCTCTACGGCCGCGCCTATCCGGAGGCGTCGGCATACGCGAATTCTGCTGATGTGCAAGCGATTTCGCCATACAGCTATGTGTGGGGAGTCGGCCAGGAGTATGCCGTGGTCGACGAGCGTGTGCCGACCGACTACTACAAGACGGGCGGCTTCGACCTCACCGCGCCCGGCACGCACGTGGACGTGGTCGGCACCACGAAGTACTACCTGGTCAACTTCGGGCACCGGCTGATGTATGTGAAGGCGGCGGACGTGGTGGTGAGCTGAGCCGGCGGCCGGGTGAAGTTCGTCGGCCGCTGGAAACCATTTACCGGCCGATCGGTGGCATGGTGAATCAGTCATCGTTCACCCCGGCTTGCGCCCGTGCCCTCGGAGATCCCCATGACTCCTCCCCTCTCCCGCCGAAACTTCCTGGCCGCCGCCCTCGCGGTGCCGCTCACCGCGGCCGCCGCGCCGGCCCTCGCGGTGGACGAGCAACCTCTCTTCGCCACCGCCGGGACGAAGTACGGCGTGCCGCCCGCGGTGCTCGCCGCGTTCTCCTACGGGCAGACCCGCTGGGAGGATCACGCCGGGCGGCCGAGCACCGGCATGGGTTACGGCCCTATGCACCTGATCGACGGCGCGGCGGCCCAGGCACTGCGCGACAACGCGCACGGCGATGCCGCGCCTGCGGTGGTCGACACCCTCGACCAGGCGGCGACCCTCACCGGCATCGACAAGCAGCAGCTGCGCACCGACCCCGGCGCCAACATCGAGGGTGCGGCGGCGGTGCTGTCGGCCGCCCAGCGCGCCCTCGGCCACCCGACGGGAACCGGCACCGACCCCGCCACCTGGTATGCCGCGATCGCCACGACCTGCGGATTTACCACTGCCGCAACGCAACTCGGCTTCGCCGACGACGTCATCGCCGATCTGCGCGCGGGCGTCGGCAAGCAGGCGTCCGGTGCGAGGCTGCAACTGGCCCCCGCTCGGGTCGGCGACGTCAGCGGCCAGCGAGCGCGCTTCGTCGAGCGCTCTGCGGAGGCCGCCAAGGCGCGCCAGACCGCACCCATCGACGCCCCGAAGGGACTCGCGGTCGACTGGGTGCCTGCGCCATACGAACAGACGGGACCGACGCCCGGTGACTACGGCAACCACGACCTGGCCCGCCGCCCGAAGGCGCCGATCATCAACCAGATCGTGATCCACGACATGGAGGGCACCTACGAGGGCAGCATCACGCTGGTCGAGGACCCCAACTACCTCGCCTGGAACTACTCGGTGCGCTCCAGCGACGGCCGCATCGCCCAGCACCTGGAGACCAAGGACGTCGGCTGGCAGGCGGGCAACTGGTACGTCAACATGCACTCGATCGGCATCGAGCACGAGGGATACGCCGTCGCCGGGCCGAAGTGGTTCAGCGAGGCGATGTACCGCACCTCGGCACGCCTGGTCGCCCACCTCGCGCGTGAGTACGACATCCCGCTCGACCGGGCGCACATCATCGGCCACGACCAGGTGCCCGCGACGACGACCGCCGGGATCCGCGGGATGCACTGGGACCCGGGCCCCTTCTGGGACTGGGAGCACTACTTCGAGCTGCTCGGCGCGCCGCTCGACAAGGGCACCTTCCGCAACAAGCGGCCGCAGGTGGGCGACGCGGTGCGGATCCTGCCCGGCTTCGCCGGCAACGAGCAGGTGGTCACCGGCTGCGACACTAACAACCCGCCGATCTGCGTGACCAACGGCCCGCAGCCCGGCACCAACTTCGTCACCCTGCGCAAGCAGCCCGACGACAACGCGCCGCTGGTGGACGACATCGGGCTGCACCCGGACGGGTCGCCCTCGACCACCAATCCGTCGGACATCAGCGCCCGCGCGTCGGCCGGCACCGACTGGGTGGTCGCCGCCGTCGAGGGCGACTGGACCGCGATCTGGTATCTCGGGCAGCAGGCGTGGTTCAGCAACCCCGCCTCGTCGCCGACCGCCCGGGTGCTCAAGAAGGCCCGCATCGCGACCGCCGCGGCCGGCGGGACCGGTGCGGTGCCGCTCTACGGGCGGGCCTACCCGGAGGCTTCGGCATACGCGGATCCGACTGATGTGCAAGCGATTTCGCCATACAGCTATGTGTGGGGAGCGGGCCAGGCGTATGTCGTGGTCGACGAGCACGTGCCCACCGACTACTACAAGGCGAAGACCTTCGACATCAACACCCCGAACGACCACATCGACATCGTCGGCACGACCGAATACCTGATGGTCAGCTTCGGCCACCGGGTGATGTTCGTGCAGGCGAAGGACGTGCAGGTGCGCTGACGCACTCCCCTCACCGAGAGGCCCACACACGCACCGAGGGGACCACGAGATCCGTTGGATTTCGTGGTCCCCTCGGGACCGTTCTGTGCCGCTCGGTGAGGTGCGGGAGTGAGCCCGCTCAGTCCTCGTCGTCGAGCTTGATCGAGCTGGTCTGCTGCACCTGCATCAGGAACTCGGTGTTCGACGCGGTCTTCTTCAACCGGTCGAGCAGCAGCTCGATGCCCTGCTGGGAGTCGAGCGCGGCGAGCACCCGGCGCAGCTTCCACATGATCTTCAGCTCGTCCTGGCCGAGCAGGATCTCCTCGCGGCGGGTGGACGACTGGTTGACGTCGACCGCCGGGAAGATGCGGCGCTCGGCGAGCTGACGCGACAGGCGCAGCTCCCAGTTGCCGGTGCCCTTGAACTCCTCGAAGATGACCTCGTCCATCTTCGAACCGGACTCGATGAGCGCGGTCGCGAGGATGGTGAGCGAGCCACCGTTCTCGATGTTGCGGGCCGCACCGAAGAACTTCTTCGGCGGGTAGAGCGCGGCCGAGTCGACACCACCGGACATGATGCGCCCGCTGGCCGGCGCGGCCAGGTTGTAGGCGCGGCCGAGGCGGGTGATGCCGTCGAGCAGCACCACGACGTCCTGACCGAGCTCGACCAGGCGCTTGGCCCGCTCGATCGCCAGCTCGGCGACCTCGGTGTGGTCGGAGGCGGGACGGTCGAAGGTCGAGGAGATGACCTCACCCTTGACCGAGCGCTCGAAGTCGGTGACTTCCTCCGGCCGCTCGTCGACGAGCACGACCATCAGGTGGCACTCGGGGTTGTTGGTGGTGATCGCGTTGGCGATCGCCTGCATCACCAGGGTCTTACCGGCCTTGGCGGGCGCGACGATCAGGCCACGTTGGCCCTTGCCGATCGGCGCGACCAGGTCGATGACCCGGTTGGTGATGTGCTTCGGGTCGTCCTCCAGCCGCAGCCGCTCCTGCGGGTAGAGCGGGGTCAGCTTGGAGAACTCGACGCGCTCCTTGGCCTTCTCCGGGGTCATCCCGTTGACGGTGTCGACACGCACCAGGGCGTTGAACTTCTGCCGGCTCGGCAGCTGCTCACCCTCGCGCAGGGCCCGTATGGCGCCAGTCACCGCGTCGCCCTTGCGCATGCCGTTCTTCTTCACCATGCCCAGCGGGACGTAGACGTCGTTGGGGCCGGCGAGGTATCCGCTGGTGCGAATGAACGCGTAGTTGTCGAGCACGTCGACGATGCCGGCGACCGGCACCAGGACGTCGTCCTCGCGCACCGCCAGGTCGACGTCGCCGAAGTCGTCGCCGCGACCGCGACCGCGCTTGCGGTCCCGTCCGCGCTGACGGCGTCGGCCGCCGCGGCCGCTGCCGTCGTCGTTCCAGCGGTCGTTATTGCGGTCGTTGCCGCCGCCCTGCTGGCGGTCGTTGTTGCCGCCCTGCTGGCGGTCGTTACCGCCCTGGCGGTTCTGGCCCTGATGCCGGCCGCCCTGGCGGTCGTTGCCACCCTGACGGTCGCCACCCTGACGGTCATTGCCACCCTGGCGGTCATTGCCGCGGTCGTTGCGGTCGCCGGGGTCGTTCCGGTCACGGCGGCCTCGGTCGCCCTGGCCGCTGTCAGACTTGTCGGACCGGTCGGTCTTCTCGACCTGCTCGGTCTGCTTGTCGGCCTGCTCGCCGTCGGCCGGCTTGTCGGAGCGGCCGCCGCGGCCGGACCGCGACTCGGCCTGACCCGACTCGCTCTGACCGGACTCGCCCTGACGCGACTCAGCCTGACGCTGCTCGGGCTCGGCCTGCTGCGCAGGCTGCGAGGCGTCCGCGGCGGCCTGCTCGGCCGGCCGCTCCTGCGGCGTCGTGGTGCCGGAGCCGGCTCGACGCGGCGCCCGACGGGTGCCGGTCTGGCCGTTGCTGGTCCCCCCGGACGCAGCTCCCCCTTCGGCGCCACGCTCGCGAATCGCCGCGAGCAGGTCGCTCTTACGCATTTTCGAGGTGCCGCTGATGCCCATGGTGACGGCGAGCTGCTTGAGCTCGTCGAGCTTCATGGTGCTGAGGCTGCCCCGGGAACTCGGCGCGGACGCGTTGGTCGTCGCAGTGAGTTCGGTGGTTTCTGTCACGAAGGTTCCTTCCCCCTCGTCTGTGCCGGCTTGTCGATGAGCCGATCTTGTTGGGGTGTCACATGAGTCGCGCTGAGTGCTGCGACCTCATCGCCATACGCAGGGGCCGAGTGGTTCGGCCCGGAGCCCAGGTGATGAGGCATCGAGTGAAGCCGGGACGGAAATGTCACGCGGCCGACGAACTGCCTTCGATGCAGCACCCAACTTACACCGTGGAAGGTGCCGAACGCGAAACGACCCGCACACCGGTCGTGGCGATCCCCGGTCGCAGCACCTGCCAGGTGTCGCCGAAGTCCTCGGCGGTCAGTGCGGGTGCCTGCGTGCCGAGCACAAGAACGGCCGGGCCGGCACCGGAGATCGCGGCGGCTTCGCCTCGCGATCGGAGCACGTCGAGCAACGACATGCTCTGGGCGTATGACGGGCGCCGCGCCTCCTGGTGCAGCCAGTCCCGCGTCGCCGGATACAACACCGACGGGTCGCGCGTCATTCCTTCCACGAGCAGCGCGGCACGGCCCGCGGTCGAGGCCGCAGCGGAGAGTGTGACGGTGTCGCCGAGCGCAGCGCGCGCCTTGTCGGTGGAGAGGGTGGCGTGCGGCACGAGCAGGGTCGGGGTGATCTGCGGGTGCAGCGGCGGCCGCACGGTGTGCCATCCGCCGCGCTGGTCATCCGCCCACGAGATCGTGAAGCCGCCGTAGACGCTCGCCGACGCGTTATCCGGGTGCCCTTCGGCGTCACTGGCCAGATTGTTGAGCAGCGCGAGCGACGCGTCGTCGTCGATGTGGTCGCGCACCAGCGCGAGGCCGACGGCGAGGCCGGCGACGATCGCCGCGGCGGACGACCCGAGCCCGCGCGCGTGCGGAATCTCGTTGCGGCAGTTGAGAGTTACGCCCTGCGGCGGCTCGATGCCGAGGTGCCGCCACATCGTCACGGCGGACTGCCAGATGAGGTGACCGTCATCGGTCGGCACGTCGTCGGCGCCGTGCCCGTCGACGTTGATGACGAGGTCGTCGCCACCGATCGTCGCCTCGACGGTGTCGTAGATGCCGAGTGCCAGCCCGATCGAGTCGAAGCCCGGCCCGAGGTTCGCACTGCTCGCCGGCACCTCGACGGTGACCGAGGTGCCGGGCGAAAACGACTGCCGATCCACGGGATTCAGTCTTCGAGACCGAGGGCGCGGGCGGCGGTGACGGCGTCGACCGGGATGCGGGTCGGCTGCACGTCCTCGCCGTCGGCGTTGCGGAGCGCCCACTGCGGGTCCTTCAGCCCGTGGCCGGTCACCGTGCAGACGATGGTCGCGCCGGCCGGGATGTCGCCGCGCGCGTGCATCATCAGCAGGCCGGCGATGCTGGCGGCCGACCCGGGCTCGACGAAGATGCCCTCCCTGCTGGAGATGACGCGGTGCGCGTCGAGGATCTGCCGGTCGGTGACCGCGTCGATCAGCCCGGACGACTCGTCGCGTGCCGCGAGCGCCTGCCGCCAGGATGCCGGGTTGCCGATGCGGATCGCGGTGGCGACGGTGTCCGGCTCATCCACCGGGTGGCCCTTGACGATCGGTGCGGCCCCCTCGGCCTGGAAGCCCCACATCTGCGGCGCCTTGGTGGCGTGCCCGTCGGAATCCGCTGCGAGCGCTGCGGATTCGCGGTAGCCCTTCCAGTAGGCGGTGATGTTGCCGGCGTTGCCGACCGGCAGGCAGTGGATGTCGGGCGCGTCCCCGAGCACGTCGATGATCTCGAAGGCGGCGGTCTTCTGGCCCTCGATGCGGGCCGGGTTGACCGAGTTGACCAGCTCGACCGGGTAGGACTCGGCCACCTTGCGCGCCACGGTCAGGCAGTCGTCGAAACTGCCCTCGACCTGCAGCAGCTCGGCGCCGTGCGCGATCGCCTGCGCGAGCTTGCCCATCGCGATCTTGCCCTCGGGCACGAGGACGCCACACGTCATGCCGGCCTTGATGGCGTATGCCGCGGCCGACGCCGACGTGTTGCCGGTCGATGCGCAAATCACTGCCTTCGCACCGGATTTCGCGGCCATCGACATCGCGGCGGTCATGCCGCGGTCCTTGAACGAACCCGTCGGGTTGAGGCCTTCGTACTTCACGTAGACCTCTGCCCCGACCAGCTCGCTGAGATAGTCGGCGTGGATCAGCGGCGTGCCGCCCTCGCCGAGCGTGACGACGGGAGCGTCGCGCAACAACGGGAGACGGTCGGCATACTCGCGGATCACACCGCGCCACTGTTGGGCCATCACATACCTTCCACGCGCAGCACCGACGCGACCTCGTGCACGTCGTCGGCAGCCTGCAGTCCTTCGACCGTGCGGGCCAGCGCCGCATCGGTCGCCTGATGGGTCACGATCTGCAGCATCGCCAGGCCGTCCTCCGACCGGACGACCCCCTGACGCATGCTTTCGATCGAAACCCCTTGATTGCCAAACACATTCGCGACCCGCGCGAGGACCCCCGGCTGGTCCAGCACGTCCAGGCGGATGAAGTAGCTGGTGCGCGCCTGGTCGATCGGCAGGATCGGCAGGGCGGCGTATGCCGATTCCCCCGGCCCGCGACCGCCGTCGACCTTGTGCCGGGCCGCCTGGACCAGGTCGCCGAGCACCGCCGACGCCGTCGGCTGCGCACCGGCACCCTGGCCGTAGAACATCAGCTCCCCCGCGAGCTCGGTCTCGAGGAAGACCGCGTTGAACGCCTCGCGCACCGACGCGAGCGGATGCGACCGCGGCACCAGCGTCGGGTGCACGCGCGCGCTCACGCCGTCGGCGGTGCGCTCGCAGATCGCGAGCAGCTTGACCGTGCAGCCGATCTTGCGGGCGTCGCGGATGTCGTCGGCGGTGATGCCCATGATGCCTTCGCAGTGCACGTCACCGGTCGAGACGCGGGTGTGGAAGGCGAGGGAGGCGAGGATCGCGGCCTTGGCCTGCGCATCGTGGCCTTCGACGTCAGCTGTCGGGTCGGCCTCGGCATACCCGAGTTGTTGCGCCTCGGCGAGCACGTCGGCCAGGGCGGCTCCGGTGCGGTCCATCTTGTCGAGGATGAAGTTGGTGGTGCCGTTGACGATGCCCATCACCCGCTGCACCGAGTCGCCGGCGAGCGACTCGCGCAGCGGCCGCAGCAGCGGGATCGCGCCGGCGACCGACGCCTCGAACGACAGGTCCACACCGCGGGCGTCGGCTGCCTCGTAGAGCTGCGGGCCGTCGGCGCCGAGCAGCGCCTTGTTGGCGGTCACCACGCTCGCGCCGTGGTCGATGGCTCGCAGCAGCAGCGACCGGGCCGGCTCGATGCCGCCCATCAGCTCGACCACGAGGTCGGCCTTGGCCACCAGCGCCTCCGCGTCGGTGGTCAACAGGTCCTGCGGCACGCCCGACGCGGGGCGCGGCTTGTCGAGGTCGCGCACCGCGACGCCGATGAGTTCGAGCGGCGCGCCGACCCGGGCGGCCAGGTCCGACGCGTCGTCGACGAGCCGCCGGGCGACCGCACTGCCCACCACACCGCAACCGAGCAGGGCCACCTTCAACGGCTCTGCCATGTCCTTCGCCATGTTTTGACTACTCCCCCTCCAGGGCCAACAGGTCGTCGATCGTCTCGCGTCGCAGCCAGGTGCGCACGTCGCCGTCGACCACCGCGAGCACGGGCGGCCGGGGGACGTGGTTGTACTGGCTGGCGAGTGACCGGCAGTAGGCGCCGGTCGCCGCGACCGCGAGCAGGTCGCCGGGTGCGGTGTCCGCGGGCAGCTGCGCCTCCCGGACCACGATGTCCCCCGACTCGCAGTGTTTGCCGACCACGCGGGCCAGCAGATCAGTGTTGCCACCGGCCCGATTGGCAAGCGCCGCAGCGTAATCGGCCTGATAGAGCGCCGGCCGCGGGTTGTCGCTCATGCCGCCGTCGACGGAGACGTAGGTGCGCACCAGGGTGTCGGTGGCCTGCACCGGCTTGACCGTGCCCACCTCGTAGAGCGTGATGCCGGCAGGGCCGACGATGGCGCGACCGGGCTCGATGGAGACCCGCGGGACCGGCATACCGGCCTCGGCGCAGGCGTCGCGGACGATCGCGGCGAGCCGGCCGGCCATCTGCGCCTCGGTGAGCGGGGTGTCGCTCGGGAGGTAGGCGATGCCGAAACCGCCGCCGAGGTCGAGCTCCGGCAGCGTGACACCCTGGTCGCGGGCCACCTGCAGCTGCAGGGTGATCAGCCGCTGCGCGGCGACCGCGAAGCCGTCGGACTCGAAGATCTGGGAGCCGATGTGGGAGTGAAAACCGAGCAGTTCCAACGCATCCGGGCGGGCGAGCACCCGCGCCGCCGCCTCGGCAACCTCCCCACCGTCGAGCGAGAAGCCGAACTTCTGGTCCTCGTGCGCGGTCGCGATGAACTCGTGGGTGTGCGCCTCCACGCCGGTCTTGACCCGCAGCATCACCCTGGCCCGGATGCCCCGCTGCTCGGCGGACGCCGCGACCCGGTCGATCTCGTCGAAGGAGTCGACGATGATGCGGCCGACGCCGTAGTCGAGCGCCGCGTCGATCTCGGCGACCGACTTGTTGTTGCCGTGCATCCCGATGCGGTCGCCCGGGAAGCCGGCCTTCGCCGCGACCGCGAGCTCGCCGCCGGTGCAGACGTCGAGGTTGAGCTGCTCGGCGTCGAGCAGCCGGACCAGCGGGGTCGCGAGGAACGCCTTGCCCGCGTAGAACACGTCGCACCGGGTGCCGATCGCGGCGAACGCGGCAGCGAACTCGTCCCGGAAGCTGCGCGCGCGGGTCAGCAGGTCCTCGACATCGATCAGGTATGCCGGTGTCCCATAGTCCGCGGCCAGCTCCGTCAGCGGACGGCCGCGCAGCGCGAGCGCGCCGTCGGCGTCGCGGGTGAGGCCCGCGGGCCACACGTCGGCCGCGGTCGCCTGCTGCAGGTCGGGGCTGGAAGTCACGGGCGACACGATACGGCGGGGCGACCTGCGTCATGGCGGGTCGTCCGGCGGATGGGCGGCCGGGCCTCGCCGATTCGGAGCGGGGGCCCGGCGGCTGATAACGTGGCTCAGCGCGGTTCGCCGCACGCCCCCGTAGCTCAGGGGATAGAGCACCGCCCTCCGGAGGCGGGAGCGCAGGTTCGAATCCTGCCGGGGGTACGAAAAAATGATCCAGCAGCTTGCTGCTGGATCATTTTTTCGTACCCCCGGGCAGAAGTAACAGGCGGCTCGCACGACCGAGGAACGAGGTCGGACGAGGCGCCGACGGGGGCGCATCCAGCAGCTTGCGGCTGGTTTTTTTGTACCCCCGGCAGAAGTAACAGGCGGCTCGCACGACCGAGGAACGAGGTCGGACGAGGCGCCGACGGGGGTACGAAACCCCAGCTTTGTGGCGGTACCGCAACCCAGCCGGCATACAGCAACCACCCGAGCAACAAGCAGCGTTTTCCCAGGTCAGCGCCCTCCCCGCGCGACCTCGTCGCAGTTGAACACCCAGCAAGGTCGTAACGGCCCCATCGGACCCATCGCGGTCCTACGCTTCGGTCGCTGCTTACCCCCGAGCAGCAATTTCGGATGTCCCCTGGAGGTCTGTTGTGACCGCGTCCAATCCTGAGTCCCCCAAGCCTGAGAACGCCACGCCGCCCAAGCGCCGCCCCCGCCGCACCACCCGGACCGCGCTGATCGCCGGCGGAGCCGCGCTCGCGCTCGTCGCCGCGGGCGGCGTCACCGTCGTCGCCGTGGGCGGCCCGGAGAAGGTGAAGGAAGCGCTGGGTGGCGAGCACGACGGCGGCGGCGAGAGCCTGCACGAGTTTGCCAAGGAGCACAAGAAGATCAACCGGCACTCGCAGGCGCTGTCGGTGATCATGGAGAAGAAGGACGGCGGCAGCGGCGAGGTCGTGAGCGGCCCCAACCAGGAGACCTACGAGAACCAGGCGTTCCCGCGCACGACCATCGCCGCAGCGCAGAGCAACGCCAGCCGCGCGCAGTTCCAGGCGATCGCGCGGAACGGCAACGGTGCCCCTCCCGGGCTCGGCGTCTGGACGCTGCTGCCCAACACCACCGGCACCGTGCCCGCCGAGGTCACCTACACCGGCAAGCCAAGCCAGGTGAGCGGCCGCACCACGTCGGTGGTCATCGACCCGAACGGCAAAACCGCCTACATCGGCTCGGCGGGCGGCGGCGTGTGGAAGACCGACGACATCACCGCGGCCACGCCCAACTGGCACCCGGTGAGCGACAGCCTGCCGAGCCAGGCGATCGGCACCCTCACCCTCTCCGGTGGGGTGCTGTATGCCGGCACCGGCGAACCCAACGGCTCCTCCGACAGCGAGGCGGGCGTCGGCCTGTTCAAGTCCACCGACGGCGGCTCGACGTGGTCGGAGGTCAAGGGCTTCCACCAGTACGGCCAGGACCGCAGCGTCGCGACGGTCGCGGTCGACCCGACCAACAGCGAGCACCTGCTGGTCGGCACCCAGGTCGGCCGGCACGGCTCGTCGTCGGTGAACGGCGGCCGTTACACCCCGCCGGGCGCACCGCCGGTCGGCCTCTTCGAGTCCACCGACGGCGGCGCGACCTGGACGCAGGTCATCAAGGAGCAGCAGGACGCGGTCAACCCGGCGTCGGCCAACGGCAACGACTTCTTCCGGGGCGGTGTCACCAAGGTCGAGTTCGACCCGAACGACCCGAAGGTCACCTACGCCAGCGTGAGCGACTACGGCCTCTACCGGCGCGCGGCGGGCGACACGGCATACAGCAGGATCTACACGATCAGCACGCCCGGCTCGCTCACCACCTCACCGAGCAGCCGCATCGAGTTCGACGCGACGAGCGTCGGCGGCAAGACGCGCATCTACCTCGGTGACGCGACGCGCTACAAGAGCTCGGTGGCCGGGCTGTTGCGCACCGACGACGCGCAGGCCGCGACGCCGGCGTGGACCGAGCTGAGCTCGCCCGACAAGACCAGCACCGGTTACGACAGCTACAACTTCTGTCAGGGCCAGTGCAGCTACGACATGGTGGTCACCACGCCGAAGGGCCAGCCGAACACCGTGGCGCTGTCGGGTTCGATGAACTACGACGAGATCTTCACCGCGCACCAGCCGAGCAACGGCCGGGCGATCGTGCGCTCGACCAACGCCGGCGTGTCCTTCACCGACATGACCAACGACGTGTCGAACAACGGTCTGCACCCCGACCAGCACGGGTTTGCGTTCTTCCCGAACAACCCGAACAGCTGGGTGGCGACCGACGACGGCGGTGTCACGGTGGAGAGCGGCCCGTTCGTCGACAAGTCGGCCGACTGCAACACGCGCGGTCTCGGCGCCACCGACCTGGCCAACTGCAAGCGCTGGCTGAGCGCGATCCCGACCAGCAACCGGCAGGTCAACCAGGGACTGCAAACCCTTCAGTACCAGTCGATTTCGACTCAGGGCGGCATCGTCCAGGGCGGCACGCAGGACAACGGCACGTGGGAGTCGGACTACCCCGGCGGGTGGGCCGAGACGGTCGGCGGCGACGGCGGCAACTCCGCCATCAACCCGGCGAACACCAACATCCGCTTCCACACCTACTACAACCCGCAGATGGACGTGAACTTCCACGGCTCCAGCGCGACCGGGTGGGACTGGATCGCCGACCCGCTGCTGGCGAGTGGCGAGTCGTCGTCGTTCTACATCCCGGTGGAGGCCGACAAGACCGCCCCGGGCACCGTGTATGCCGGTCTGCAGCACGTCTTCCGCACGACCGACAACGGCGGCAACCAGGCCGACCTGGACAAGCACTGCAACGAGCAGACCGGCGACTTCACCATCACCTGTGGTGACTTCGTGCCGCTCGGCGGGGCGAAGGGCGACCTGTCCGGGTCGGCATACGGCGCGGACAACGCCGGCGCCGGCAACTACGTGGTGAGCGTCGTGCACGCCCAGCGCAAGACCAACGTCATGTGGGCGGCGACGCGCCGCGGCCGGCTGTTCATCAGCGAGAACGCCAATGCGGCCGACGCGAACGCGGTCAGCTACACGCGGCTGGACAAGACCGCAATTGGTGACGCGCTGCCGACGCGCTTCATCTCCGGCATCTCGCTCGACCCCGCCAACCCGTATCACGCGATCGTCAGCTACAGCGGCTACTCGGCGTATGCCGCGGGCGGTCACGTCTACGACGTCACCTACAACCCGGCGACCAAGACGATCACCAGCAAGGACATCTCGTCCGACCTGGGCGACCAGCCGGTGACCGGGGTGCAGCGCGACTGGCGGACCGGTGCGATCTACATCGGCACCGACTTCGGCGTGCTCACCCGGCCGGCGGGCGGCACGTCGTGGATGGCGACGCCGGCGATGCCGCAGGTGGCCGTCTACGGGCTGACGCTCGACGACTCGGGCAAGCGGCTGTATGCCGCCACCCACGGCCGCGGCGTCTACGTCAACCGGATCAACTGATCCACCGGTGGGGCCCCGCGGTGCGGGGCCCCACTCCCGCACCTGGGAAATGGCAGCAGAGCGGAGCAGCCTTCCCGACATCGGCCGGCAACGAGCTCTTGGCACTCCCTGGGCAAGAGTGCTAATTTTGGTGGCGTAGGAATTCGTAGTCGGTTGCCTCCGGGTGACCTGGTAGGCAGCCCATGATCGTTGGAGGTTGCTATGCGCTCTGACTCGATTTCTGATCTCGACGCTCTCGCCCGCAACCTGTTGGGTATGCGAGACGGCTCGGCCCGATCACCCCAGTTCATGCCCATCGACCTCTACCGGGTGGAGGACCATTACGTCCTCCACGCCGACCTGCCCGGCATGGACCCCGGAAGCATCGACGTCAACGTCGACCGCGGCGTGCTGACTCTCACCGCTCACCGCACACCCCCACCCGAACACGACGTGCAGTGGCTGGCCAGCGAACGGTTCGCCGGCGTCTACCGTCGCCAAGTCAGCCTCGGCGACGAGATCGACACCGAGCGGATCGAGGCCAGCTATGACAACGGGGTCCTCAACCTGACCATCCCGTTGCACGAGCGCGCCAAGCCCCGGCGCATCCAGGTTGCGCACTCATCAACCGGTGACCAACGTGTGGTCACCTCCACCACGACACCGCAGACGCCGGAGAGAGGAGGCGACCACCAGCAAGCCACCGATGCCAGCTGACACATCTCGCTGACAGCCGGGCTAGCGGTGGGCGATACCGTTCCTCGTCCTCTCGTGGGAGCGGACGCCACCGCTGCCCGGCCCTCCCCTTTCTGCCATGTGCGGGCGGTCACGGTCCGCTCTCCACCCAGGGCCGTCGCTGGGTCGCGTCGCTGACCTCGCCGACCAGTTCCTCGAGCACGTCCTCCAGGAAGACGACCCCGAGCACCGCGTCGTCGGCGTCGACGACGCGCGCCAGGTGGGCGCCGCTGCGCTGCATGGTGAGCAGCACGTCCTCGACCTCGTCGTCGGGTGCGACGGTCGCGAGTCGGCGGATGCGGCGCGGGGGCACCGGCTCGCTGTAGGCCTCGTCGGTCGCATAGAGCACGTCCTTGAGGTGCACGTAACCGGCGATCACGCCGGTGCGGTCGAGCACCGGGAAGCGGGAGAAGCCACGCTTGGCGACGAGTCGCTCGACGTCCTCGGGGGTCGCGCCGACGTGCAGGGTGACCAGCTCGTCGAGGGGTACGGCGACGTCGGCCGCGACCCGGTCGGAAAACTCCAGGGCGCCCTGCACGCGCGCCGACTGCTCCTCCTGGAGCAGTCCCTCGCGCTGTGACTCGGCGACGATCAGCTCGACCTCTTCGGCCGAAAACGTCGACGTGGCTTCATCTTTCGGCTCCACGCCGAGTCGGCGTACGGCGAATTTCGCGATCGCCTCGACGGCGCGGATGAGCGGCCGCAGCACCTTGGTGACCCACAGCAGGGCGGGCGCGAGCAGCAGTGCGGCGCGGTCGGGCCCGGCAATGGCGAGGTTCTTGGGCACCATCTCGCCGACCACCACGTGCAGATAGGCGACGATCAGCAGGGCCAGCAGCAGGGCGATCGCGGCCACCGCGCCATGCGGCAGGCCGACCGCCTCGAGCGCCGGCTCCAGCAGGTGCTCCAGCGCCTGCTCGGCGACCGCACCAAGCAGCACCGAGCAGACCGTGATGCCGAGCTGCGCACAGGCCAGCAACGACGAAACGTTCTCCAGCGCCTCAAGACTCAGCCGCGCTCGCCGCGAGCCAGCAGCGGCCAGCGGCTCCAGCTGCGAGCGCCGCGCCGCCATGACGGAAAACTCGGCGCCGACGAAGAACGCGTTGCCGAGCAGGAAGAGCAGGGCCAGCCAGAGACTCATCGGCTCGCCTCCGCTCGCTCGTCGGCAGGTATGACGGGCAGGATCCGCACCCGGTCGACCCGCCGGCCGTCCATCGACACCACGCGCAACCGCCACCCGTCGAGGTCGACCTCGTCGCCGACGCGCGGCACGCGGCCGACCGCGGCCATCACGAAGCCGCCGAGCGTCTCGTAGTAGTTACCCTCGGGCACGGTCGCGCCGATGCGGTCGCGCACCTCGTCGGGGCGCCACATGCCGGGCACCGTCCAGGAGCCGTCGGGCAGCAGCCGGCTCGGGTCGGCAACCGGGTCGTGCTCGTCGCTGACCTCGCCGACGATCTCCTCGATGACGTCCTCGAGGGTGACGACGCCGGAGGTGCCGCCATACTCGTCGACGACGATGGCAAGCTGAAAACCGCTGGCGCGCAACAAGATCAGCAGCGGGTCGAGCTTGATGGTCTCGGGCACGAAGACCGGTTTGATCATCAGCGCGGTGACCGGCACCTCGGCGCGGCGGTCCTGCGGCACCGCGATCGCCTTCTTGACGTGCACGACGCCGACGACGTCGTCCCAGTCGTCGTCGATCACCGGGAAGCGGGAGTGCCCGGTCTCGCGGGCCAGCTCGACCACGTCGGCGGCGGACGCGCCGCGCTCGACGTAGACCGAGCGCACGCGCGGGCTCATCACGTCGGCGGCGGTGCGTTCGCCGAAGTGCAGTGACCGGGTGAGCAGCCGGGCGGTGCCCTCCTCGAGCGTGCCGGCCTCGGCGGAGCGTCGCACCATCGAGGACAGCTCCTGCGGGGTGCGCGCGGCCGACAGCTCCTCCTGCGGCTCGATGCCGAAGAGCCGCACGATCGCGTTGGCGGAGCCGTTGAGCACGAGGATCAGCGGCTTGACCACGACGGAGAAGATGCGGACCGGGCCGGCGACGATCTTGGCGACCGGCAGCGGCGCGGAGATGCCGAGGAACTGCGGGATCAGCTCGCCGAAGACCATCGAGAAGAGCGTGGCGATGACCAGGGCCGCCAGCGTGCTGACCGCGGTCGCGCCGTCCTCGGAGAGCCCGGCCGCCTGCAGTGGCGACTCGAGGATCGCGCCCAGTGACGGTTCGACGAGGTAGCCCAGCACCAGGGTGGTGAGGGTGATGCCGACCTGCGCCGCGGACAGCTGGGTCGACAGGCGTCGCAACGACCCGAGCACGACCCCGGCCCGGGAGTCGCCTGCGTCATACGCGCGCTGGACGGAGGGCCGGTCGAGCGCGACGAGGCTGAACTCGGCGGCGACGAACAGCGCCGTGCCGACCGTCAGCGCCACACCGGCCAGGACGAGGATCCATTGCACCCACATATCGGCGCCCATGGTGACACGAACTCGGCGGATCGCTGGTCTCGATACGCGGCTCGTCCCTCGCCGCTACTCGACCAGCAACCCTGAGCTGGTCGAGTAGGCGGCATGAGCTGGCCGAGTAGGCGGCATGAGTTGGTCGAGTAGGCGAGCCCCCAGGGGCGAGCCGTATCGAGACCCCCAACAATCGGCGCTGGTCTCGATACGCGGCTCGTCCCTCGCCGCTACTCGACCAGCAAGCCTGAGTTGGTCGAGTAGGCGGCATGAGTTGGTCGAGTAGGCGAGCCCCCAGGGGCGAGCCGTATCGAGACCCCCCACCAATCCGGCGCTGGTCTCGATACGCGGCTCGTTCCTCGCCGCTACTCGACCAGCGGCCTCTCCCCCGACCAGCGGGCTCAGCGGCGGCCGAGCTCGTCGATCAGGCGTTGCGCGTCCCGGATCACCTGGAGCACGTCGGCCTTGAGGTCGTCGGTCGCCTGCTTGGCGCGATAGACCTTGCGGGCGCGCTGCCGCAGGGTGTTGATCGCCCGTTCGAAGTCGGCGTCGTCGGCCTTGCCCGACCCGGACCAGTCGCCCCAGCCAGAGATGGGGGTGGCGGTGCGCCGGGCCTCCTGCGCGGCCGCCTTAAGCTCGGCGCGCAGGTCGGCCGCCTCACCCTTGACCCGCGAGCGCACCTCGTCGGCGAGTTGCGCCACCGAACGGTCGAGGTCCTGCTCCAGATCGCCGAGATCGCCCTGACGAGAGTCGATTTCGGCCCTGCCGGCGTCGGTGAGCGTGTAGGTCGCCTTGCGTCCGTCGTCGCTGCGCCGGACCAGTCCGTCTTCCTCCAGCTTCGCCAGCCGCGGATAGACGGTGCCGGCGCTCGGGGTGTAGAGACCGTTGAAGCGCTGCTCCAGGTCACGCATGATCTCGTAGCCGTGCCGCGGCCCTTCGGCGAGCAGCGCGAGCAGGTAGAGCCGCAGCTGACCGTGCGCGAAGACCGGGCTCATGCCGAGCCGTCCTTGGCCAGCTCCGGGCCGGCGGTCGCTGCGGACCGAAGGACGACGACGTCCCCCGACACCGACGACGCCTTCAGCCGCAGCGACTCGTCTCCCTCGGAGGCCTCGCCCCCGCGTTTGCCGGGTTTGCCGCCGAGCGCCACCCCGTCGACGATCGCGGCGCCGCTCATCGTGGACACCCGCACCCGGTAGCCGCCGCCCGCGGGCAGACGCACCGTGACGTCACCGGAGACCGAGTTGGAGTCGATGTTGGTGCGAGCCTGCGTGAGGTCCAGCGTGATGTCCCCCGAGACGCCGTTGAGCTTGACGGGGTCCAGCGCGCTGCGGTGCACCGTCATACTCCCGGAGACGGTGTTGACCTTGAGGGTGCCGCGCAGGTCGTGCCCCTCGAAGACCCCGGACACCCCGTTGACGTCGATGTCGCCGACCAGGTCGTCGGCGGTGATGTCGCCGGAGACGGTGTTGAGCTTCGTCGCGGCGTGTATGCCGGAGACGACCGCATCGGCGCTCACGGTGCTGACACTGGCCCTCGCGTCCTGCGGGATCGACACCGAGACGCGCGCTCGCGCCTTCTGGGTGACGCCGCCGCCCAGGCTCTTCAGAGTCTCCCAGAGGCTCTGTCCCTCGGCCTTCACGTGCGCCACCTTGACCGTGCTGCCGTCCCAGCTGACCTCGAGCGGCGGGCCGACGACCTCGTGGATCTCGACCCGCGCGGTGGGCGAGTCGTCGTGGGTCACCACGTCGACGTGCCCGCCGACCAGGCCGATCGTCAGCGCCCTGACGCGTTCGCCCTCGCCGCCGACGTCCAGCGTCCTCGGCTCACTGATCTGCCACTTCTCGGTCATGCCGACCCCTCGCTCGATTCATCCGTGTTCCGCGTGCTCCGTAGTTCGCGACATATCGCGTATAAACACGCTATATCGTGAATTTCCCGGCTGTCAACCGGAGCCGCCGCGCAGGGCCCGCGAACTGCTATCGTTTCCCGCCGGTAAGGGGAGTCTGCGTCGGGTCATGCGACGCATCGCGGAGGGGAGGCCACGCGTGGCCCTCACGATCTCGTCGCGCGACTCGATCCCGGCCGATCGCGTCAAACCGGCAACCGTATGGCGGCGCGAACTCCAGCGCGCGACAGCCCTTCTCGACTTCTCGATGATCGTCCTCGCGATAGCGGTCGCACTGGTCGTGCGGTTCGGCAACGTCGTCGACGTGGCGGTCAGGGGCTTCAGCTCGGTCGACTACACGGTCCTGTCGGCGGTGCTCTGCGCCTCCTGGGTGGCGAGTCTGCATCTCAACCAGGCCTACAAGCCGGAGCTCTTCGGCATCGGCACCGAGGAATACCGGCGCATCGGCAAGGCGACCTTCGGCGTCTTCGGCGCACTCGCGATCATCGCCCTGCTCGCCAAGCTCGACCTGGCCCGCGGCTACCTCGCGATCGCTTTCCCCCTGGGCCTGGTGCTGCTGCTCGTCGAGCGCGCGCTGGTGCGCCAGTGGATCGTCCGGCGCCGCGCGGGTGGCGACTACGCCGAGCGGGCGCTGATCGTCGGCGCACCGGCCGAGGTGCGTCACGCCGCGGCCGCCATCCGGCGCAACCCGTCGGCCGGCTACGTCACGACCGCGGTCGCGGTCGCGAGCGACGTCGGCGACACCTTCCGTCTCGACTCTCTCGACCCCCGGGACGACGAGGACGTGGTGCCCAACCTCGGCACGATCGCCGACATCCCGGCGGCCATCGAAAACGTCGACGTGCTGATCATCGCCGGCCAGGCGACGATCGGCGCCAAGGAGTTGCGCTCGATCGGCTGGCAGTTGGAGGGCACCCAGACCAAGCTGGCCCTCGCCAGCTCGATGACCGACGTCGCGGGCCCGCGCATCCACCGGCGCCCGGTCGAGGGCCCGCCGCTGATGAACGTCGAGTCGCCCAGTTACACCGGCTGGAAGTTTGCGGTGAAGCGCTGCATGGACGTCGTGCTCAGCGGCGCCGCGATCCTCGTGCTCTCCCCTGTCTTCGTCGTCATCGCGGCGTGCATCTATTTCAACGACCGCGGCCCGATCCTCTTCCGGCAGACCCGCGTCGGCGTCAACGGCCGGCTCTTCAAGATGTCGAAGTTCCGCTCGATGGTGGTGGACGCGGAGCGGCTGCGCGCCGACCTGGTGGCCGACGACCCCGACGGCGTGCTCTTCAAGATGCGCGACGACCCGCGCATCACCAAGGTCGGCCGCTTCCTGCGCGGCTACTCGCTCGACGAGCTGCCGCAGCTGTTCGACGTGCTGCTCGGTCACATGTCGCTGGTCGGTCCGCGGCCGCCGCTGCCGGACGAGGTGCGACGCTACGAGTCCCACGTGCACCGGCGCCTCAACGTCAAGCCCGGCGTCACCGGCCCCTGGCAGGTGGGCGGCCGCTCCAACCTGACCTGGGCCGAGAGCGTGCAGAAGGACCTCTATTACGTCGAGAACTGGTCGGTGATCGGCGACATCTCGATCCTGCTGCGCACCGTCGGCGTCGTGCTCAAGCGCGACGGGGCGCACTGACCGGTGACCGATCACGTCAGGGTGCCGACGGCGAGCGCGGTCAATCTCGCGCATGCCCTGTGCCAGGCGGTCGCCGACGACCTCGGGGTGCGGGTCCTCTTCCTCAAGGGCCCGATCGCATCGCTGCAGGGGCTGCGCGAGAAGGGCCGGGTCTCCGGCGACGTCGACGTGCTCTGCCGCCCCCGCGATCAGGACGCCTTCGTCGCGGCTCTCGCCGCGCGCGGCTGGCGGGCTCGTCCGCTCTCCACGGCGGCCCGTGAGTTCGTCACGCATTCGGTGACGGTGCTGCACGACGAGTGGCCGTGCGACATCGACGTGCACGTGCGGTTTCCCGGATTCTTCGCCGACCCCGACACGGTCTTCGAGGCGCTCTGGCGCGATCGGGAGTGCCACCAGGTCGCCGCCGTCGACCTCGACGCTCCGTCGCGGCTGGCACAGTGGCTCGTCCTGTTGCTGCACGGACTGCGCTCCCCCGACCTGCCGCGCAACGCCGCCGAGGTCGACGCGGCCCACCGCAGCTTCCGGGACGAGCTGACCGACAGCGAGCGCTCCACCCTGCTCGCCCTGGTCGACGAGACGGGCGCGACGGAGGTCACCGCGGATTTCTTCCGTGGCCTCGGAGTGCCGCGCCCGGCGCGGGCAACTCCCTCGCCGGACCTCGCGCTCTGGCGACTGCAGGCCGCACCGAGCCGCACCGAGAGCTGGATGCTGTTGTTGATGGAGGCGCACGGCTGGTCCCGCCTGCACATCCTGGCGCGGGCGCTGGTCCCGGCACGGGAGGAGCTGGTGGCCGATCACCCGGAGGCAACGGACGGCGGCGGTGCGTTGCTTCGCGCTTACGCCCGCAGACTGCGGCGTGCCGCCGCGCTCGCTCCCCGCGCGTTGCTGAACGTCGCGCGCTCCTATCGCGACGTCCGGGCCGGCCACCGGGAGACCGGGCAACCGGCAGGTACGCCGCCGGAGCCCACGGCTGCGACCGGCGCGGAGGAGCCGATCGCGCAGGCGACCGGCGCGACGGACGCACGGGACACGTCGTCCGGTGCGAGCGCCGAGCCGCGGACCCATCCCCGCTTCGCCGTGGACCGGGCACCGGCCGACCCGACCGAGCAGGAAACCACGGCGACCACGGACGTCTACGTGCTGCCGCTCGCGCCGGGCGGCGTGCAGGTGCCGCTCGCACTCCAGGGCACTGCGGCGGCGCTCTGGACCATCATCGAGGACGTCGGCATGGACATCGACGCGGTCACCGACGTGGCCGAACAATGGTGGGATGTCCCGCGCGCCACGCTCCGTCACGACGTGGCAGCGTTCCTCGACACGATCAACGGCGCGGGCCGGACATCGCGCTTATAGCACAACCTCTGACCAGGTGCGTGCGGCCGGGCGCCCGCGCGTTACCCTGAGAAGTACCGGAAAGCCCCGTGCCCACCGGCTCATATTCGGCTTGTTGACCTTATGAAAGAGGCGCATTCGCGTGTCATCCCAGTCGCCGGACCCACTCGCGACATTCGGACCCAATGAATGGTTGGTGGACGAGCTCTACGAGCAGTACCGCCAGGACAAGAACTCCGTCGACAAGGCGTGGTGGAGCTTCTTCGAGGACTACAAGCCGTCGACGCCGGAGGGCCCCGGCAACGGACACGCCGAGGCGGCCGCCAACGGCAGCAACGGCGCGGCCGCGCCGAGCGCGTCGACACCCCAGCAGAGCGCGCCGGCAACCCAGCAGAGCGCCCCGGAGCAGTCGCAGTCGAAGCAGCAGCAGAAGCAGCCGTCCGCCGCGTCCGCGGACGTGAGCCAGCCCAAGGGCGGCACGCCGCAGGCCCCGGCTGCCGAGTACGTCGGCCAGGACCCGACCGACCACCAGCCGCGTCATGCCGCGCCACTGGACCCGAAGGAGGCCGAGGCGTCATACACCCGCCCGATCTCCCGGGACGCCGGCAAGCCGTCGGTGCCCGAGGTCGCGCCGGCCGAGGACGAGACGGTGCCGCTGCGCGGCGTCGCCGCCCGCATCGTGTCCAACATGGAGGCGAGCCTGGAGGTGCCGACCGCGACCAGCGTGCGCGCGGTGCCGGCCAAGCTGCTGATCGACAACCGGATCGTCATCAACAACCACCTGTCCCGCAGCCGCGGCGGCAAGGTCAGCTTCACGCACCTGATCGGCTACGCGATCCTCAAGGCGCTGGCGCTGATCCCGGAGATGAACTACGCGCTCGGCGAGGACGAGAAGGGCAAGCCGACGCTGGTCAAGCCGGGCCACGTCGGTTTCGGTCTGGCCATCGACCTGGCCAAGCCGGACGGCAGCCGCACCCTGGTCGTGCCCAGCATCAAGGGCGCCGAGGAGATGGACTTCGCGCAGTTCTGGACCGCCTACGAGGACATGGTCCGCAAGGCGCGCAACAACAAGCTGGCGATCGAGGACTACGCCGGCACGACGATCAGCCTGACCAACCCGGGCGGCATCGGCACCGTGCACTCGGTCCCCCGCCTGATGAACGGCCAGGGCGCGATCATCGGAGTCGGCGCGCTCGAATACCCGGCCGAGTGGCAGGGCGCGAGCACCGACACCCTCAACAAGAACGCCGTTAGCAAGATCATCACGCTGACCTCCACCTACGACCACCGCATCATCCAGGGCGCGGTGTCCGGTGAGTTCCTGCGCGTCGTGCACCGGCTGCTGCTCGGCGAGGACGGCTTCTACGACGAGATCTTCCAGTCGCTCAAGATCCCCTACGAGCCGATCCGCTGGGTGCAGGACATCGACGTCAGCCACGACGACGACATCAACAAGGTCGCCCGCGTGCAGGAGCTGATCCACGCCTACCGGGTGCGCGGTCACCTGATGGCCGACACCGACCCGCTCGAATACAAGCAGCGGCGCCACCCCGACCTCGACGTCACCAACCACGGGCTGACCCTGTGGGACCTCGATCGCACCTTCCCGACCGGCGGGTTCGGCGGCGAGCCGTTCCTGAAGCTGCGGCAGATCCTCGGCATCCTGCGCGACGCCTACTGCCGCTCGATCGGCATCGAGTACATGCACATCCAGGACCCCGAGCAGCGGGCCTGGATCCAGGGCAAGGTCGAGCGCGGCTACGAGAAGCAGAGCAGCGCCGAGCAGCTGCGCATCCTGCGCCGGCTCAACGCGGCGGAGGCCTTCGAGACCTTCCTGCAGACCAAGTATGTCGGGCAGAAGCGCTTCTCGCTCGAAGGTGGCGAGTCGGTCATCGCGATGCTCGACCGCATCATCTCCGAGGCCGCCAACGACGGCATGGAGGAAGTCGCGATCGGTATGCCGCACCGCGGCCGCCTCAATGTGCTCGCCAACATCGCCGGCAAGTCCTACGGGCAGATCTTCAACGAGTTCGAGGGCAAGCAGGACCCGAAGTCGGTGCAGGGCTCCGGCGACGTGAAGTATCACCTCGGCACCGAGGGCACGTTCACCTCCGACGAGGGCAACACCACCAGCGTCTACCTGGCGGCCAACCCCTCCCACCTGGAGGCGGTCGACCCGGTGCTGGAGGGCATTGCCCGCGCCAAGCAGGACCGCATCAACCTCGCGGGCACGGCCTTCACCGTGCTGCCGATCCTGATGCACGGTGACGCGGCGTTCGCCGGCCAGGGCATCGTGGCCGAGACGCTCAACCTGTCGCAGCTGCGCGGCTACCGCACCGGCGGCACGATCCACATCGTGGTGAACAACCAGGTGGGCTTCACGACCGCACCGTCGCAGAGCCGCAGTTCGACATACAGCACCGACGTCGCCCGGATGATCCAGGCTCCGATCTTCCACGTCAACGGGGACGACCCGGAGGCGTGTGTCGGGGTCGCGGAGCTGGCCTACGAATACCGGCAGAAGTTCAACCGGGACGTGGTCATCGACCTGATCTGCTACCGCCGCCGCGGTCACAACGAGGGCGACGACCCGTCGATGACGCAGCCGATGATGTACAAGCTCATCGAGGCCAAGCGCAGCGTCCGCAAGCTCTACACCGAGGCGCTGATCGGTCGTGGCGACATCACGACTGAGGAGGCCGAGGCCGCGCTGAAGGACTACCAGGCGCAGCTGGAGCGGGTCTTCGCCGAGACCAAGGCCGCCAAGCAGGACGCCGCGACAGCATCCCCGAGCGAAGCCTCGGCCGGCACCGACGCCGAGGGCCACGGCGGCCTGGAGCGGCCGTCCGCGCAGGAGCAGGACGACGCCCGCGCCGACGGCAGCGGCCTCGACACCGCGATCAGCGCCGACGCGTTGCACCGGATCGGACAGACCTGGGTCAACCCGCCCGAGGGCTTCACCGTGCACCCGAAGCTCGCCAAGCTCATGGAGCGGCGCGCGGAGATGGTGCAGCAGGGCGGCATCGACTGGGCGATGGGCGAGCTGCTCGCGTTCGGGTCGCTGCTGATGGAGGGCACCCCGGTGCGCCTCGCCGGTCAGGACAGCCGCCGCGGCACGTTCGTGCAGCGGCACTCGGTGCTGATCGACCACAAGAATGGCAACGAGTGGACGCCGCTGCGTTATCTCACGCCGGACCAGGCGTGGTTCTGGGTCTACGACTCGCTGCTATCGGAGTATGCCGCGATGGGCTTCGAGTACGGCTACTCCGTGGAGCGGCCGGACGCCCTCGTGCTCTGGGAGGCGCAGTTCGGTGACTTCGCCGACGGCGCGCAGACGATCATCGACGAGTTCATCAGCTCCTCGGAGCAGAAGTGGACCCAGCGGTCGTCGGTCGTGCTGCTGCTCCCCCACGGCTACGAGGGGCAGGGTGCCGACCACTCGTCGGCGCGCATCGAGCGCTTCCTGCAGCTCTTCGCCGAGGACAACATGACGATCGCCTACCCGTCGACCCCGGCGAGCTACTTCCACCTGCTGCGCCGGCAGGCCGCGGCGCGTCCGCGCAAGCCGCTGATCGTCTTCACCCCGAAGCAGCTGCTGCGCCTCAAGGCCGCGACCTCCAACCCGGAGGACTTCACGCAGGGCAAGTTCCGTCCGGTGATGGCCGACCACCAGTCGCCGAAGCCGGAGGACGTGACCCGTGTGCTGCTCGCCTCGTCGCGGGTGGTCTACGACCTGGAGGCCGAGCGGGAGAAGCGCGGCGACGGCCAGACCGCGATCGTGCGGGTCGAGCAGCTCGCGCCGATCCCCGCGCAGGAGATCGCCGACGAGCTGGCGAAGTATCCGCACGCGGAGGTTGTCTGGGTGCAGGACGAGCCGAAGAACCAGGGCGCGTGGCCCTTCATGGCGCTCAACCTGCCCGAGCAGCTGGCAGCGCTCGGCGAGCACCGTCCGCTGCGGGTGGTGTCGCGCCCCGCGGCCGCCGCCCCGGCGACCGGCTCATCGAAGCGGCACCAGGCGCAGAACGCCGAGCTGATGAAGCAGGCCTTCGACCGCTGATCGCTCAGCCGCGAGTCGGGCCGCACCCGCGCACCGGGTGCGGTCCGCTTGCTCGGGCTGGTCGAGTAGGCGGATCTGGCTGGTTGAGTAGGCCGGAGCGCTTCATCTGGCTGGTTGAGTAGGCCGGAGCGCTAGCGGAGGCCGTATCGAAACCAGCCCACCTCACGACGATCACCCCGGAAGGACACCCGCATGTATTTCACCGATCGCGGGATCGAGGAGCTCGCCGCTCGCCGCGGCGACGAGGACGTCACGCTCGGCTGGCTGGCCGACCAGCTGCGCACCTTCGTCGACCTCAACCCCGACTTCGAGGTGCCTGTGGAGCGACTCGCGACCTGGCTTGCCCGGCTCGACGACGAGGATGAGTGAGAATGTCGTCCGTGACCTACCCGCACGAAGGCAGCGAACCCGACTTCAGCCCCAGCGCCAGCTTCCAGGTCGCCGAGGGCAACCGCCACGTCGGCCTGTGCTTCGTCGGAGACTCGTTTGTCGCCGGCCTCGGTGACCCGAAGGCACTCGGCTGGGTCTCGCGCGTCGTCGCCCGCACCCCGCACGCCGGTGTCGACCTGGCGAGCTACAACCTCGGGGTGCGCGGCCAGAGCTCGACCGACGTGCTCGGTCGCTGGCAGCAGGAGGCCGAGCTGCGCTGGGCACACCCGGTCAACGAACGCCGCCTGGTCATCGGCTTTGGCCTCAACGACATCGCGCAGGGCATGACGACCGCGCGGTCCCGCCTCAACCTGGCCAACATCCTGGACGACGCCTCCAGCGCCGCCATCTCGACGTATGTCGTGGGTCCCGCACCTACCGTCGACCCGGAGACCAACGACCGCCTCCAGGTGCTGGTCGACGCCCAGGCCGATGTCTGCTCACGCCGCGGCGTCACGTATGTCGACTGTTTCCGCCCGCTGCTCGGTCACGACCAGTGGCACGCGGACCTTGCCTCCGGCGACGGAATCCACCCCGGCCAGGCCGGCTACGGCCTCATCGCGTGGCTCGTGCTACACGCCGGCTGGCAGAGCTGGCTGCGCCTCGACAGCTGAACCTGATCGCCTCCGGCAGAACGGCTCCGACTATTCTCATAGCGTGCCCGAGTCCGTCACGGTTGAGCCGAGTGTGTCAGTGCGCCGAGCGCCGGACACCATTGCACTCCCGTCGGTCGAAGCGGACCATTTACTACTTTTGGGGACCGGGGAGGTTCCGATCGTGCTCCGCGATAGTGCCTTGGCCATCTGGGGTCTCACGGAGACCCCAACAACACCGCGAGACATCGCGCTTCAAGTGTCGGAGCTATACACCATCGACGCAACAGAGGCAATTGCGCAGGTGTCAGGTTTCCTCGCCGAGTTGATCGGGCATGGCTTACTCGTGGTGGACCGACCATTCCAGAGCGGCGCCACCTCCTGATGACTGCATCGGAGGCGACCACCCGTCTAGGTGTTACTGACGCCGTACTGCTTGCGCACGCGATGGCCGCTCGCCTTGCACATCAAAATGAAATCCGAGTGCTCTTCGTGAAGGGTCCGCTCGCAGCACGTCAAGGAGTTCGAGATCGCCTGGCATCAGGCGACGCGGATGTGCTTGTCGAACCCAATTCATACAAGCAGTTTCTCGGCCTGCTCATGGACAAGGGGTGGAGAGAGCGACCAGCGCGCGAGGCACCCCGATTTTTCAACCTGCACTCGACCTCGCTGTTTCATCCGCAGTGGCCATGTGACATCGACGTCCATCACGAGTATCCGGGGTTGTTCGCACCAATCGAGCAGACCTTCGACGTGCTCTGGAGCAGGCGTGACAACCACCTCATCGGCGGGGTTCAGGTACCCACGCCTCGGGCAATCGACATGGCGGTCATCGTCGCCGCACACAGCGGCCGCAACTCGGCTGACCCACGAAGCGCCGCCGAGCTCTCACAGGTCGCGGCTTACGCGCGGGCGTGCCCAGAGCGAATCGATGAACTGTTGTCAGCCGCGGTCGAATTCAGAGCAGTCTCGGCGCTTTCCCCACTCTGGAGTCGCTTGGAGATCGAATCACCCGAACCTGATCTCACGCCCGCCGAGGCGGAGGCTTGGACACTCTTGACCCGCGGGCCCGCTAACTCAACGGCGTTTCATTGGCTGGTAGCATTTCGGCGCGCATCCCTCACGGGCAAGCTGAAAATTCTAATGGCCCTCGCTATTGACATCGTCCGCAACCCGGACATCGGAGTCCCTCCAGGAAACAATCCGAGCCGGATCAGCCGATTGCGCCATGGCTGGAAGACGCTCAAACGCATGGAGAAAAATTCTGCCTCATCGACTCCTGCGAATACGCAGCGAACGATTCTACATGTGACGGAGTGTTACGCCGGGGGCGTTCGACGCGCGATTGACATGATTGCCTCAACAAGCGGCGACACCCACCACTTGTTTTGGAATGACCCGGACGGGGAGATCATCGACATCCCCAAATGGTTCTCGAGCGAACGCCGTATGCCACAGGGGCAGCTTTCGCGGATACGTGCGACCCGGAGAGCAATACGTGAGATCCAGCCGGATATCATTCACGCGCACTCAAGCTGGGCCGGCGCCTACACCCGCATCCTGCCAGCATCGGCGCCCATAATCTACGAGCCGCACAGCTACAAATTCGACGACTCCGCCCTTAGCGGGCTCATGCAGTTCATCTTTCGTTGTGCCGAACGCCTACTTCTTCTCAATACAGAGATGACAGTTGTGTTGTCCCCTCACGAGGAAGCACTGACCCGCAGGCTGTCGCCACGCGCTGCCACGGTCCGCCTGCCGAACGCGCCAAGTCTCGGCCCAGTGGCCAGAGGCGAGCCCGCCCCTGGCCCGGAGGACCGCACTCCGACACACGTGCTCATGGTCGGGAGGGCAGTCCCACAGAAGGACCCCGAATTCTTCGCCTCCGTCGCCCAACTCGTGCGAAGTACACGCCCGGACATTAGGTTTAGGTGGCTCGGTGCAGGTCCGACCAGCGCCATCGACGCGCTGACGGCGTCAGGTGTTGAGGTGTCCGGGTGGCTCACATCCGAGGAACTGGAGCGAGAACTTACCTCCCACCCCGCCATCTACCTGCACACGGCGAAATATGAAGGCTTCCCAATCAGCGTTCTCGACGCCGCCTCGGTCGGCCTGCCGTTACTGGTCCGGTCGATTGACGCGTTTGACGGGGTGCCGCTTGATCGAGCAGGAACTACGCCTGCCGAGGCAGCGTCTGCCGTGGTGCGTTTGGTTGACGACAAAGAGAGGCGCCTGGCGGCATGCGCGAGAGGGGCACGCCTCCTTGAGGAAATGAATCCTCACCGTCAGCGCAAGTTGATATCAGAACTCTATCTCTCCATAGGAGCCCAGCCGCGATGAAGGTGCTCTTCCCTGAGCGAATACTGAAGCGTCACGTCGGCGGAAACACCACGTACACTCGCGAAATCGCGTCCCGAATCGAACGGGAAGGCGTAGAAGTCTCGACCATCCCGTCCGCGAGCCATCCCGTCCTGACCATGGCCAGAGAGTCGACGTACGGGATACGCGCTCGAGCCGACACAATTATCCATTTCTCCGCAGACACTGGCGCCCTGTTTCCTGTGCGGCGGTCTATAGCCACGGTCCATGGCGTTGCGAGCCGGTGGATCGATGTCGCCCGCACGCCGCGTCAGGAGTGGATATGGCGCACCAGAGTCCAGCGCAATATCCGTAGCACGACTGCGCTGATCACGGTTTCTGAGTCCGCCGCAGACGATGTCAGTAGCGTCTTTCACGTGGATCGGGAATCTATCCACGTAATTCCTCACGGGATCGATGTCCGGGCCTTCGACGGCCGACACAAGTTAAGCACCGAGGTTGCGGACAAAATACCCTCAGAATTCGTCCTCTACGTAGGCAACATCGAGCCGCGCAAGAACCTAAGTCCGCTCATTCAGGCCTTTAGTGGAAGTTTATTGAGGTCGCTCGGGATTCCACTCGTTATCGCCGGGAAACCTGCATGGAATTACGACTCAACCATGCGCGCAATAACAAGTTCGCAAGACGTAATATATTTGGGCTTCGTATCCGACGAAGACCGCGCCGCCCTCATGCAAGAATGCACGCTATTTGCGTTTCCGAGCCTATATGAGGGTTTTGGGTTTCCTGTTCTCGAGGCAATGGCGGCCGGCGCGCCGGTGGCGACGAGCCGACGAGGCTCGCTCGCGGAGGTTGCGGGGCCCTCGTGGCAACTCGATGAGCTAACCGCCGAGTCTCTGGAAATGGAAATCGTGTCGGCGCTCAACGACAGGTCATGGCGATCTGAAGCCCCAAACGAGGGCAGAGCCTGGGCGAGCCAGTTCAGCTGGGACCGGAGTGTCGAGGCTCATATGCGCGTCTACCGTCAGGTCTTGCGATGCGAGTAGTTCTTCTCCACGCCTACAGCGCGACGAATGCTGGCGACGGACTGCTTGTCGAAGAAGCGCTCGACCTCATCGACGAGGCCTTACCAGGTAGTTCGGTGACAGTAGCCGCTCAGCACCCCGAGACCTTCCCCGCCCGGCCTGGCGTCGAGATTATTGACGCCGGCTTCTCAAAGCGAGGACCGGGACGCGACCTCGCCAGGCTTCTATGCACTCTCGGCGACTATGACCTGATCGTGGGCGTCGGAGGCGGCTATCTACGGTCACGCGACTGTCTCGAGGGACTAAAGACCGTATTTGCACACGGTCCGCAACTGATTGCTGCCAGCCGTAGCAAGCGACCGACTTTCTACCTGCCCCAGAGCGTCGGTCCACTGAACGGCGGGTCGCGGGCTCTATTTATCCCGCCGATGCGGCGGCTTCGTTCGGTCTTCCTGCGCGACGACCGCAGCGTTACCGAGAGCGGCTTGGACAACGCGGTGCGGTTTCCGGACATGGCACTACTGACCCGCTCCTACGCCCCGCGCGACGGACGGATCGTTGATCCACGGCCTGTCCTGTCTGTGCGCAAAGTCCATGGAAAGTCTGTCGCGGCACTGCGCACTCTTGCGACGAGGTTCAACTCTTTCGACGGCTATGTCCAGAGCACGGGAGCGGGCAACGACGACAGCGCTGCTGTCGCCGAACTCGGGCCAGAACAGATCATCCCTCGCGACCTCATCATGGCCAGATCAGGGCCCCGTCGCGTCGTAGTGGCTGTCAGGCTGCACGCCGCGCTCATGGCGATAAACGCTGGACACTACGTCGTGCATCTTGCATATGAACGAAAAGGCTTTGGTGCGTTTGAAGATCTCGGACTTCCCGAGTATGTGCACAACGTATCTTCTTTCGACGTTCAAGCAGTTAAGGACCAAGTCGTGGCGTTGCTCTCGGACGCCCCGGTACGGGCCGACTATGACGCCAAAATCACCGCATCTAGGACTGCCCTGGCAAAACGTCGGGACAGCCTGGTTAAGTTACTGCGCGAAAGCGTAGACCGTTGATATAAATTGAGATTTGCTTCTAATCGGACGTGCGCGCTACGAAGATGCCTTGGTGCCAGGGGGCGCGAGGTGCCGCCTTCTGAAACGCAAGCGCGGCCACGAAAGCCAGCGAATACCAAATGGTTAAGGTAGTCCATGATGGCGTCGCGTTCAACATCACCGCGACAGCGGCAACAATCGCAACAGTCAGCGGATCAACTGTGGTGGCTTGGCGGAACGAGAACCACAGGACGAGCGCGAGGAACGCGAGTCCGAGAAGGCCCAGCTCTGCACCCACCTGCAAGTACGCATTCTCGACGATGAAACGGCTTTTTCCCGTGAAATATGACACCGGGAGTTGAGCGTCACCGATGTACTGCTGGAACCAAACCCCGAACCGCCCGGGGCCAACGCCGACCACTGGATGGTGCTCGATCATTCGGAAGGCGATATCAGCCTTCGTTGACCGGACATCCGCAGATGCGGTGACATCCGCATTTTGTGCAGATCCCCCGCCAAGCTTCTGAATCTGGTACAGCATGAAGCCGCGCGCCGGTGCAACCATGAGAAGCCCGGCAACGGTAACCAACGCAGTCACCATAATTCGGAATCGCCATCTGGCATTAGCCATGAATATCGCCGACGCAGCTATCCCAGCTGCCAACCCGACGACGGCACCGGTCGATTGAGAGTATGCAAGACACGCCAAAGCCGCAGCAACTGGCAACTTCCTACCAGATCGAACAGCCACGAAGAGTGCTACAACCGCATAGAACCCTAGATAATTTCCTTCAAAAAAGGTGCCGTTTCGCGGCACCGGCGCCCCGTACGCTCCCCCGACCACCAATTCGAAGCCAAACTGTCGCATTGCCGCCAAATTGTTTGACTTGAACAGTATATACTGAAGAAGGCACCCTGCCGCGGCCACATATATGGAGACGACAAACATGCGCTGAAACAACTTCCACGGAAGTTTTGCGAGGCGAATCCATGCGGCTATGACCAAAAGCCCGTAGAAAAGATACGAGACGAGATCTGCTGTAACAGACCGAGTGAAGCCCGAATAAGGCCCGGGGGGTATATCACCGGTATACGCCCAAGCAGTAGCCAGGACAACCGTCACGCCCAAGCCGACGACAGCGAAATAAATGCCACGCGGGATCCTGGGGCCACGCCAGTATCCCGCAGGAGCACGCAATATTCCGGTCGCAACGGCAAAGATCAACAGTATCTCGGTGGGCTTCAATGGAAATCCCACGTCGACAGTGAATGCCTTCTGTAGCGGCAGTGCAGCCACAGAGAGCGCCAAGAGGCGATCGCTCAGACTGATCCGCCCTACGCTGGCCTGCTCGACGGGGTCTTCCGAGGCCGCGTCGCGGCGGCTCGCCACCGCGGCGGCATTCGTCTGCACGGCAACGTACAGTAACGCATCCTGGAGGCGGCCTCCCGCGAGAGGCTGTGTACCCTAAGCGCGGTCGCAGACCCCGCGCCAATCCAGTACATCGACGAACGGCACGCAGCGTCGTCGCCAGGCCAAACCGAGGAGCGCGCCTGATGCAGGATCGCCTGCGCAGCGGCCCGATAGGGCGCATCTTCGCGTCCGCTCGCGCCGGACTCGGTGGGCGCCTCCTCCGAACAGGACTACCAACACTTGTTGCGTCCGGCCTGATCTACCTACAGCCGATCCTTGGCCGTTCCCACCTGTCAGTGACGGAGTACAGCACGTGGGCGTTGGGTGCGACAGTCCTGTCGATGGGTCTGATCCTCGACTTTGGCGGAACGGCCTACTCGGTGGCCGCGTCGGCGTCGGGCACGCTGACTAGGGCGGCCCTGACAAAGGCCGCCTCCATGTCTGTCGCTGGGAGTGCCTTCGTCGGGTTGCTGTCAGCAGCGATCTGGCCTTCGTACCAGGCCGCCCACCACCTGGCGTTGCCGGGTATCAGCGGTGTGCTTTTCTTTTTGTCCGTCACTCTCGCGGCGTGCCTCCGATCGTTGACCACAATTGGCATGGGCATCCTTATGGCCCAGGACCGGGACTCCCTTCGCGCAGCCCTTTTGCTTGGGCAGGCAACCCTGCAGTCCGTGCTGCTGTACGCGGGGCTCCAGATTGGGAGCATCTGGGCTCTCCCGGCCAGCAGCATCCTCGCGTCTATTGCGACCGCGCCGTGGTTCCTTCGGCATAGGTCATTGAATAAGGTCGGGGTTGCGCCCTCGGACTCGCTCAACGACTTGCGTTCCTTTGCGCAGATCAAAATTGCATTCGCGCTGCTTAGTCTGGTCCTCACCCAGGCAGACCGATGGGTAGTGGGCGCACTTATAACGCCCACTCGCCTAGCCGCGTACGATGTTACGAGTAGATTCGCGGGTATCCCTCGCCTCGTCATAGCAGGGATCGTGGGCGTTTTGGTTGCAGAGGCGTCCAGCAACTGGTCAGACTACTCAAAATTGAAGCATATCTACTCGAGGTCGATTGTATTTTGTTCGGCCATACTGATCGCTGCAACCGGCGGCGCGGCCACCATCGCATTGATACTCGGGGGAACTTCACTCCCATGGGGACTATTTTGGGTAATGGCGGCCGCATTTAACCTACATGCGATATGTACCGTCGGACTTTCAATGACGACGGGAATCGGGCGACCCATTTACGATCTCGTCTTCGTGCTCCCTGCGGTCGCCATCGCTGGTGGAACCTGGGTGATGGCAGCCACGCGTTCGAGCCAAGACCTCGCCGAACTGGCAGTGCCGATCGGCCTAATCTTGTGGTCTCCAATCTTCCTAGCAGTAGTGCCTGCTGGTCTACGTCCTAACGGAAAACACCAAGCCGGAGTCACGTCCCCGGACACGCCGAGCAACCGAACGCCAGCTTCGAATCGGGGCTAGTGAATCATCTAAGGGCAGTACCCACACACAAACCTTCATGGAGGAACCTTGTTGAAAAAAGGCACCGCAGAGTTTGCTAGATTGCGACGGCGCGCACCGCTCGCCATCGAACGCTGGGGGTACGTCGGAAGTGCCCGACGCGCCGCTGACAAATTGGGCGTCTACGCTGCATACCCACTCCGGCGCGCACTGCACCGAAATCACCGGATAACTGTCGGCGATTCTACCGTCGCGCCTCTCATTCATCATTACAACGCTACCTGGCGTGGAGAGCGTATGGTGGAGGTGCCACTGGCCCTCGACTTTCTCAACGGACGCCCCGGCCCGGTGCTGGAAGTCGGCAACGTTCTGACCTACTACGGCTATGACGCGGACGTCGTTGTTGACAAATACGAAAAAGGTGGCCGTGCGCTTAACGAAGATATTGTCGACTTCGAATCTGCGGAGAAATTTGGCGCGATAGTGGCAATCTCTACGTTTGAGCACATCGGATGGGACGAGGAGCCCCGGCACCCGTCTAAGATCCTGGATGCAGTGCGACACAGCCGCGAACTTTTGGCCCCCGGTGGGCAACTTTTTGTAACCTGTCCTCGCGGTTTCAACAGCTGGCTGGATGTCGCGATCGCCTCCAATACCCTCGGGCCCACCCAGGAGTTCTTCCTCCACCGCCAGGGAAATGACTGGACAACCCAGTCACGTCCCGAGGCTCTTAGCATCACGCCGCGTTACGTCGACAACGGCCTGACGCGGAGCGCTCAGGACGTATGGGTCGGGATCTGGGATGCAAACGTGATGTGACAGTGCCTAAGCGCGCGAGGCAAGGAAGCGCCTTACCCCGTCCGACCAGCTCGGCATCGGAGATGCGACCGAGACCCCATGCTTATGCCCTACAAGCGCACTGTAAGTGGGCCTCCGCGCCGCGCGCGGCACATCGGCACTGCTGCACGGTTGCACGCGTGAGGCGTCGAGGCCGGCGACGGTGAATATCTCCAGTGCGAATCCATACCACGACGTCTGACCGGACGTGGTGCCGTGGTAGTAACCACCGGGCGCACCGGAGTCGATCAGAGCCGCGACGTGCTTAGCCAGGTCTCGGGTCCACGTGGGCTGCCCGACCTGGTCGTCAACGACAGCCAGCTCCTCGCGTTCGCCCGCCAGACGCAGCATGGTCTTGACGAAGTTGGGTCCATGCTCGCCATACAGCCACGCGGTCCGCACGGTCAGCGCATCTGGGTTCGTCGCGCGCACGGCCCACTCCCCTGCTGTCTTGGTGCGGCCGTAGGCGGACTGGGGACTTTGCGGATGCTCCGGCTCGTAGGGCTCCCTGGCGGTGCCGTCGAAGACGTAGTCCGTCGAGATCTGCACCATCCGCGTGTCGGTCTCGCGCGCGACCAGCGCTACGTTGCGGGCGCCGGTCGCGTTGATGGCGAAGGCCTCGGCCTCGTGCGCCTCCGCGTCGTCGACCGCGGTCCAGGCCGCGGCGTTGACCACCACGTCGAAGTCGCGCATCGTGTCCCGCACCGCGTCGAGCGAGCGGATATCGCACTCGGCGGAGCCCACCGGCACCACCTGCTCACCGCGCTCCTTCAGGAGCAGCGTCAGGTCGGTGCCGAACATGCCGCGGCCACCGGTGACCAGCCAGCGCATCAGCGACCACTGCCGATCACGGCCTGATCGGCATACTTCGCCTCGGCTGCAGCCTTTTGCGGACGCCACCACGACTCGTTGGCGCGATACCAGTCGATCGTGTCGGTCAGGCCCGCTGCGAAGTCGGAAAAGCCCGGCTCCCAACCCAACTCGGTGCGCAGCTTGGTGGAGTCGATCGCGTAGCGACGGTCGTGGCCGGCCCGGTCGGTGACGTGGTCGTAGTCGCTCGCGTCCTTGCCCATCGCGACCAGGATCTGCTCGACCACGCGCTTGTTGCTCTCTTCGCCGTCCGCGCCGATGAGGTAGGTCTGACCGATCTCGCCGCGCTCGATGATCGTCCAGACGGCCCGGTTGTGGTCGTCCACATGGATCCAGTCGCGCACGTTGAGGCCGTCACCGTAGAGCTTGGGCCGCACCCCGTCGAGGATGTTGGTGATCTGGCGCGGGATGAACTTCTCCACGTGCTGCCGCGGGCCGTAGTTGTTGGAGCAGTTGCTGATCGTGGCGCGCACGCCGAACGACCGCACCCAGGCCCGCACGAGCAGGTCGCTGCCGGCCTTGGTCGACGAGTAGGGGCTGCTCGGGTTGTAGGGCGTCGCCTCGGTGAAGCGCTCGGGATCGTCGAGGTCCAGGTCGCCATAGACCTCGTCGGTGGAGATGTGGTGGTAGCGCACGTCGTGCTTGCGCACCGCCTCGAGCAGCGTGTAGGTGCCGACCAGATTGGTCTGCACGAACGGCAACGGCTCGGCCAGCGAATTGTCATTGTGGGATTCGGCGGCGAAATGCACCACGAGGTCGCTCTCCGCGACCAATCGATCGACCAACGCGGCGTCCGAGATGTCCCCCGCAACAATATCCACACCTACCCCGTGGAGCGAGGCGCGATCACCGGCATAGGTAAATGCGTCGAGAACCGTCATCTTCACCTCGGACCGCGAAGTGTTGGTGAGATGAACAAAATTGCTGCCGATGAAACCGGCACCACCGGTGACCAGAACTCGCACGGCAACAGAGTAGTCAGGACATCATCGGCTGGCGCACGGATAGGTAGGGTCGGCGAGGTGAAAGGGATCGTGCTCGCGGGCGGCACAGGCACACGCCTGCACCCCATCACCCGCGGCATCAGCAAGCAGCTGATGCCGATCTACGACAAGCCGATGATCTACTACCCGCTGTCGACGCTGCTGATGGCGGGCATCCGGGACGTGCTGATCATCACCACCCCGCACGACGCCGAGCAGTTCCGCCGGCTGCTCGGCGACGGCAGCGACTGGGGCATCAACCTGCAGTTTGCGGTGCAGCCCTCCCCCGACGGCCTCGCGCAGGCCTTCGTCATCGGCGCCGACTTCATCGGCGACGACAGCGTCGCCCTGGTGCTCGGCGACAACATCTTCTACGGCACCGGGCTCGGCACCGCTCTGCGCGGCAACGAGGCACTCACCGGCGGCCACGTCTTCGCCTACCACGTGGCCAACCCCACGGCATACGGCGTGGTGGAGTTCGACAGCGACGGCACCGTCATCTCCATCGAGGAGAAGCCGGCCCAGCCCAAGTCGTCGTATGCCGTGCCCGGCCTCTACTTCTACGACAACGACGTGGTCAAGATCGCCGGCTCCCTCACCCCCAGCGCGCGCGGCGAGCTCGAGATCACCGGTGTCAACGACGCCTACCTGCGCCGCGGCGACCTGTCGGTGACCGTGCTGCCACGCGGCACCGCGTGGTTCGACACCGGCACCTTCGAAGGCCTGATGGGCGCCTCCCAGTTTGTGCAGGTCATCGAGGAACGCCAGGGCTACAAGATCGGCTGCGTCGAGGAGATCGCCTGGCGCAACGGCTGGCTCACCGACGACCAGCTCGCCGCCCTCGCCGCACCCCTCGCCAAGAGCGGCTACGGCGTCTACCTGCACCGCCTGCTGGAGGAACCCCGCTGATGGACATCGCACCCCTCGACATCGCCGGGGCGTATGTCGTCACGCCACGACAGTTTCCCGACGACCGCGGCGTCTTCATGGAAGGCTTCCGCGGCGACAAGCTCGCCGAGCACCTCGGCCACCGGCTCGACGTCGTGCAGACCAACATCTCCGTGTCGAGCAAAGGCGCGGTGCGCGGCATCCACTACGCCGACGTGCCGCCCAGCCAGGCGAAATACGTGACCGCAGTAGGCGGTTCGTTCATCGACTACATCGTCGACATCCGCGTCGGGTCCCCCACCTTCGGGCAGTGGGCCAGCGTCGAACTCGACACCGACACCCGCCGCGCGGTCTACCTGTCCGAAGGACTCGGCCACTGCCTCGCCGCCCGCGAGGACGACTCGACCGCCGTCTACCTCTGCTCCGAGGCCTACAACCCGCAGCGCGAGCACGGCATCAACCCGCTCGACCGGCAGATTGCGCTGCGCTTCCCCGACGGCATCGCGCCGGTGCTCTCCCCCAAGGACACCGCGGCGCCCACCCTCGCGCAGGCCGAGGCCGACGGGCTGCTCCCGTCATACGCCGACTGCCTGGCGTATGACGACAGCCTGCGCACCCGCTGACGCCGGCACGCAAAAGCGACGTGGCGCCCGGCCGCAAACGGCCGGGCGCCACGCGTCCTGCGGGGAAGGAGCAGGGTCTGAGGGGTCAGCTCAGGGTCAGACCTTGCACCCGTTGAGCACGTAACCGATCGTCGGCGGAATGTGCGCCCAGCCCACCTTGGCCGCGTAGACCGGCAGCTGAAGCAGCGCCGCGCCGAGCTTCACCATCGCCGTCAACGGGTCAATCCTGAAGGTCGCGATGTCGCTGAAGAGCTTTCCTTGGGCGGCCACCCACTCGACGCTGTCGTCGAAGTGACCACCGAAGACCACGAACAGCCACTTCGCCATGTAGGACGGGGTCTGTCCGCAGATCGGGATCGGCATCGGGCCCATCGGCGCCTGCGGCTCGAGGATGCCCGGCATCATCTTGATCCACTCGTCCAGCTCCTCCTCCGGCGGCATCGGGTTGTCCATGCTCATCGGCTTCGGCGGCGTTGTGGTCGCCGATGTCCCGGATGTCGCGGAGGGAAGGTAGCTGACCGTCGCCATGGGCGCGGAGGTGACTGGTGCAGGCGCGGCCGACGCGACGCCCGCCGGGACGAGCACCGCGGCGGCAGTCGTAGCGGCCAGAGCAGAGCGAGCAAACGTATTCATCTCAGGGTCTCCTCTCAGCCCAGGCAGATGATGTTGGTGCACACGATCTTGCCGGTGTTGGCGATGCCGGCGCCGGCGAACTGAACACATGCCGAATTGTTGGTCTTGGCGGTGTCCGGGTTGCCCACGGCGTTCGTCGACGTCACCGACGCCACGAAGTCGCCGACGAACAGCGGCATGTTGATGTCCACGTTGTACGTGCCACCCGCCGCGAGCGGCTGGTTGGTGGTGAGGGTCCAGTCGACGACGTTGTTGAACCCGCTCACGGCGGGCCCGTTCACCGTAGACGCGGCGACGAGCGACCCGCTGAGCGTCGGCGTGCCGCTGACCACACCGACCACGCCCCCAAACGCGTGCAGGTTGACTGCGAACGTGCTACCGGGCATGAGATCCGAGCCAGTCACCGTGATCTTGTAGGCGGGGAAGGTGTAGACGCCCCCGATCGGCCCGATACTGATGCCGCCACAGGCACTGCTGACCTGCACGTCGCCAGTGGCCGGCGGGCTGGCGGCGGCCGCCGGGCCCGCGACCCCGAGCGACACGACCGGCACGGTCCACGCCGCACCCTTCGCGACCGTCCGCCGCGACACGTTCTTGGTGTTGACCATCCTGTCAACCCTTCCCCTCAATGACGAATTGCGGGCGCACGCAGCGACGCGGCCAACCCCTTCGGACGTGGCTGATCCTGACGGTCGTATGGCGTATTAGTCAAGTGACAAACAAGCGAAATGAAATCCATTTCACCTTCATCGATTTAGTCGGTCGTCCAACTATCCGAAGGTTCACGGGGTGCTTCACCCAAATCCGCCCACCTCAGCGCGTGACATGCGTCAAAATGTCATCTGGCCGAAACCGCGACCTACTTCGGAGCATGCCGATGACCAAGCCCGACCCCGGAACCCCCGGAGACCCCCGTCACCCCCGCCACGCCGGACGCCCCGGACGCCCCGGACTCCCTGAAGTCCCCCGACGCTCGCTGCTCGCGGGCGTCGCCGCCTCGGGGCTGCCCGTGCTGCTCGGCGTGACACCCGCCACCGCCGCCGAGCGGCCGGCCGGTTACCCAACGGACGCCTCCCTCTACCGCGAGGTGTTCCGCAACTGGGACGGCGTCGTCGTCAGCTCAGCCCTCTGGACCTGCGCGCCGCGCACCCGCGCCGAGCTGCTCGCCGTCGTCAACTGGGCCTACGGCGCCGGCTGGACGGTGCGCCCGCGAGGCTTCCGGCACAGCTGGGCGCCGCTCACGGTCGCTGACGGCGCAACCGACCAGCAGGTGCTGCTCGTCGACACCACCCAGTGCCTCACCGCGACGCGGATGGAGGGCGACGCCGTGCGCACCGAGGCCGGCACCCGCATGGACACCTTGTTCGCCTTCCTGCACCAGCAGCGCCGGTCGCTGCTCGCGGCGCCGGCCCCCGGCGACGTGTCGGTCGGCGGCGTGCTCGCGGTCGGGGCGCACGGCACCGGCATACCCGCCAAGGGCGAGGCGCACGCGCCGGGCAGGTCCTTCGGCACGATGAGCAACCAGGTGCTCGAGCTGCGGGCCATCGCCTGGAACCCTGCGACCGGGCGGTATGACGAGCAGACCTTCTCCCGCTCCGCACCCGAGGCGGGAGCGCTCCTCGCCCACCTCGGCCGGGCCTTCGTCACCGAGGTGCTCCTGCAGACCGTGCCCGACTACAACCTGCGCTGTCAGTCCTACACCGACATCCGCAGCACCGAGCTCTTCGCCGACCCGTCGAAGGTCACGTCGCGCTCACTGACGTCGCTGCTCGACAAGGCCGGCCGGGTGGGCGTCATCTGGTACACGTTCACCCAATATCCCTGGGTGCAGGTGTGGACCCCGACCCCCAATCGGCCGCTGCTCTCACGCCCGACGACCGGGCCCTACAACTTCGGCTTCGCCGACAACCTGCCCTCACCTGTGCCGCAGCTCATGGGACAGCTGATCGCCGGAATGTATTGGGTGGCACCGGCATTCGGCGGTGCGGTGCTCGGCACGACCGCGAGCGCGCTCACGATGGCGCTCGCCCGCGACCTCTGGGGGCCGGCGAAGAACTTCATCAACTTCGTCAAGCCCACGACGCTGCGGGTGAGCGCCGGCAGCCAGGCCGTCGTCTGCCGCCGCGCCGACGTGCAGCGGGTGGTGCACGAGTTTGCCGAGTCCTTCAGTGCGCGGCTCTCGGCATACCAGTCGCGCGGGCAGTTCCCGGTCAACAGCTGCGTCGAGATCCGGGTCACCGGGGTGGACGACCCCGCCGACGTCGCGACGCCGGGCGCCCGCGTCGCGGAGCTGTCGCCGGCCCGCCCGGTAGACGGACGGCCCGAGCTCGACACGGTGGTCTGGCTGGACATCCTCACCATGCCCGGCACCGCGCACGAGTTCGACTTCTTTGCCGAGAACGAGCAGTTCATCCGCACCAACTACGCCTCCTACGCCGTCGTCCGGCCCGAGTGGTCGAAGCGGTGGGCGACCACGCCGGCCGGCGCGTGGACCGACGACGCCGCGATGCGCGGGCCGATCCCGGCGGCCTTCCCGCAGTGGGACGCCGCGTGGGCGACCCTCGACCGGCTCGACCCGCATCACGTGTTCGCGAGCGAGTTGACGACGAGGTTGCGCGGCGCCTCCTGAGCGGCGGCCTGACCGTCGACTGACCCTCCGGTGACGGGCCGGTCACGACTTCGCGGGTCCGGCGCGTGACCTGCGCCACGAGTGGGACGATGTGCGGCACACTCGGGTCGCCCCCGAGGGTGATCCGGTCAGGAAGGTGCACGTCATCGTCATGTTTGCAAAGCGCTCGCAGCTGACCGCTGCCGGTGCGGTGGGTGTCGCGCTCGCGCTCAGCGGCTGCGGCATCGGGACCACGTCCCTCGGTCTCGGCGGCGGCGCCGCGCAGACCGGTCCGTCCGGCTCGGTGTCCGACCAGCTGGCCAAGCTCGTCCCCGCCAACATCAAGGCCAAGGGCACGCTCACCGTCGGCACCGACGCGTCCTACCAGCCCAACGAGTTCCTCGCCCGCGACGGGCAGACCGTGCAGGGCATGGACATCGACCTGCTCACCGCCGCCGCGCAGAAGCTCGGGCTGAAGCTGAAATTCCAGAACGCCAAGTTCGACAGCATCATCCCCGGCGTCGCCGGCGGGAAGTACGACCTGGCGACGTCCTCTTTCACGATCACCCCCGACCGGCTCAAGCAGGTCACGATGGTCAGCTACTTCTCCGCCGGCACCCAGTGGATCGCGCAGAAGGGCAACCCGAAGAAGGTCGACCCGACCAACCCGTGCGGCCTCACCGTCGGCGTGCAGACCGGCACCACGCAGGCCGACGAGGTCGCCGCGATCAACAAGGACCAGTGCAAGAGCAAGCCGATCAAGCCAGTGATCGAGGACCTGCAGTCGAAGGTCACCACCGACCTGCTCGCCGGGAAGGTCGACGCGATGGCGGCCGACTCCCCCGTCGCGCTGTATGCCGTGAAGCAGACCGGCGACAAGCTGCAGGCCGTCGGCAAGATCACGGGAGCTGCGCCATACGGCATGGTGCTGCCGAAGGACGCCATCGACCTCGGCAACGCCATCGCGCAGTCGTTCGCGGCGATGGTCGCCGACGGCAGCTACGACAAGATCCTCGCCAAGTGGGCGCAACAGAGCGGAGCAGTGGACATGTTCGCGGTCAACCCGGCGGTGGCAGGCTGATGGCGGAAACGACTGGCAAACAAGCAGATTCGGCCGAACGCCCGGGCGAGATCGACGCCCGGCCGGTGCGCCACCCGTGGCAGTGGGTCGGGGTCGTCGTCATCGCGATCCTCGCCGCGATGCTCATCAACTCCTTCGTCACCAACCCCAAGTGGGACTGGAGCTTCGTCTGGCGGGTGATGGAGTATCGCCCGGTCCTGGAGGGTCTGGTCAAGGGCACGGTCATCTGCACGATCGCCTCGATGGTGGTCGGCATCGTGCTCGGCATCCTGCTCGCGATCATGCGCCTGTCGACCAACCCGGTGCTGCGCTTCGTGTCCTTCGTCTACATCTGGTTCTTCCGGGCAGTGCCGCGCTACGTGCTGCTCGTGGTGCTCGGCGTCGGTGTGCTCTACCTCTATCCCAAGCTCGACTTCGGCGTGCCCTTCAGCAAGGAGCTCGGTCACTTCATCGGGCTGAAGGACGGCATGACGTTCTACTCGCTCGACGTGAAGACGATCAGCAGCGGCATCATCGTCGGCATCATCGGCTTGGGGCTGTCCGAGGCGGCGTACATGGCCGAGATCGCCCGCGCCGGATTGCTGTCGGTGGACACCGGCCAGGAGGAGGCGGCGTCGGCGCTCGGCATGAGCCGCGGGCAGGCGATGCGGCGGATCATCCTGCCCCAGGCGATGCGGGTCATCGTGCCGCCGACCGGCAACGAGACCATCGCGATGGTCAAGGACACCTCGCTGCTGTCGGCAGTGCCGGTCTCGACCGAGCTGTTCTTCCAGGCCAACGCGGTCGCCAACTCCACCTACCTGGTCATGCCCGCGCTGATGGCGGCCCTGATCTGGTATCTCATCGTCTGCTCGGTGCTGATGGTCGGACAGACCTACCTGGAGCGCTACTTCGGTCGCGGCTTCGGCAGCCAGTCGAGCAACTCACGCCAGGGTGCGGCCGGACGACTGCGGCAGCTGGCTCAACTCGGAGGTGGTGGCAAGTGACCGACACCGTCAACCCTCGCCCGCTGGTGCGAGCACTCAACGTTTCCAAGCACTTTCACGGGGTCGAGGTGCTCAAGGGCATCGACCTCGACGTCGCGCCGGGTGAGGTCGTCTGCCTGCTCGGGCCATCCGGCTCCGGCAAGACGACCTTCCTGCGGTGCATCAACCAGCTCGAGACGATCGACGGCGGCCGCATCTGGGTCGACGACGACCTGCTCGGCCTGGAGGAGAAGAACGGCCGCCTCCACCGGCTGCACGACAAGCGCATCGCCAAGCAGCGCAGGGAGATCGGCATGGTCTTCCAGCGGTTCAACCTCTTCCCGCACAAGACAGCCATCGCCAACGTGATGGAGGCGCCGGTGCAGGTGCGGGGCGTCGACAAGGCCACCGCCCGCGCCGAGGCCATGGCGCTGCTCGAACGCGTCGGCCTCGGCGAACGCAGCCACCACTACCCGAGCCAGCTGTCCGGCGGTCAGCAGCAGCGGGTCGCGATCGCACGGGCGTTGGCGATGAAGCCGAAGCTGATGCTCTTCGACGAGCCGACCTCCGCGCTCGACCCCGAGTTGGTCGGCGAGGTGCTCGACGTCATGCGCGAACTCGCCGACGACGGCATGACGATGATCGTGGTCACCCACGAGATCGCCTTCGCCCGCGACGTCGCCGACCGGGTGGTCTTCATGGACGGCGGCGTCGAGGTCGAGTCCGGGCCCGCGCGCGAGGTGATCGCGAATCCGCAGCACGAGCGCACCAAGAGCTTCCTGCGCCGGATTCTCGCCGAGCAGAACGAGTCCGCCGTGCCGCAGGGTGAGGTTGCGCCGGGCGGGGTCGCGTCGGGCACCGCGCAGGGCGGGGCCGCGCAGGGCACCGCCGCCGAGTGAGGATCGGCGTCGCCGTCGTGCGCGGACGGTCGATGGAGCCGACCTACGTCGACGGCGACCGCCTCCTCGTCCGCTACGACGGCACACCCCGCCCGGGGCGCGCGCACGTGATCCGGCTGCCCGACGGTCCGGACGGACCGCGCCCGGTCGCGGTCAAGCGACTGACCCGGCGGGAAGGCAGCGGCTGGTGGGCCGAGCGTGACAATCCCCGCGAAGGCATCGACTCGTGGCTGGTTGGCGCCATACCGGATGAGGATGTGCTGGCGGTGGTGCTGGCCCGCCTCCCGCGGCTGCGTCGGCGTCGACGGTGAGGTCGGCGGTGCCGTCGACGTGGACGGTGCAGATGCGACGGGTTCGCAAGTAGCGCGGGCGGGTTCAATCGCACCCTTCCCCGCGAGTAGGTTCGAATTGTGCGCGGATGCCTGCGTTTTCGAGGGCATCGGTTGACTTCAACCTCGCTTGAAGCGGCAGGCTCCGCCATACGTCCGAGCTAACCGACGGAAGGACCGCACATGCTTCGCCGAATCTTCGCCCGCACCATCGAGGTCAGCGCACACTGCGACCTGCCGTGCGGCGTGTACGACCCCGCCCAGGCCCGCATCGAGGCCGAGTCGATCAAGGCCATCGTCGAGAAGGTCAACGAGAAGCCGGACGACCTCGACTTCAAGATGCGCGCCACCGTGATCAAGGAGCAGCGCTCGCAGCTGGTCAAGGAGCACCTCTGGGTGCTGTGGACCGACTACTTCAAGCCGCCGCACTTCGAGAGCTACCCGCAGCTGCACACGCTGATCAACGAGGCCACCAAGCTCGCCGGCGCCGGCGGCACCAAGGCGTCCTGGGACGTCAAGACCGCCGACGACCTGCTCGGCAAGATCGAGGAGATCTCCACCATCTTCTGGGAGACCAAGAAGGCCTGACATCACGGCGGCCGCCGACTTGTCACGCTGAGAGCGGACTTGTCGCGCTGAAGCCCACTTGTCACGTCGAAGTGGACTTGTCACGTGGTGGCCGACTTGTCACGTAAAAGTGGACTTGTCACGTGCTCTAGCACGTGACAAGTCCACTTTTTGTGTGACGAGTCCGCCCGCCCGACCGCTTATCCACACCCGGGCCGCTCACGACCGTGGTCCGGCCGCCGATCGGAGCACACTCGATCGGCATGGCCACCCCATCGCAGAAGATCTCGCTCGCCGCTCAGGCGCACTGGCTCGGCATTGTGCCGCGCACCGGACTCGAGGCCCGGCTCACCGCATCCCGCGGCATCATCACCGCGCGCGAGTTGCGCGCCACCGGGATCAGCGCGGCCGACGCCGGCCGGCTCGTCCGTGAGGGCGTCCTCCGCCGGGTGCGCCGCGGCGCGTATGTCGAGGCGTGCCGCCTCCAGGACATCGAGCTCGACGAACGCCGCTGGCTCATGGCGCGGGCGGCGATGCGATCGCTCACGACCGACCCGGTCACGGTGGTCGCGGGGCAGCAGACCGCCCTCGCCATACATCGCCTGCCGGTGTGGCCGCCGGACGCCCTCACCCACGTGACCCGGGTCGCCGACGGCCGATCGCACGGTTGGGCCGGCGTGCGCGTGCACCGCAGCTTCGGCCCCGACTCCTGGGCGAGGTATGACGGCGTGCCCGCGCTCACCCCGGCCTACGCGATCGTGTCGACGGCCGTCTGGCACGGCACCGAGTCCGGACTGATCGCGTGCGACGCCGCACTGCACGACCGACTCGTCGGCTTCGCCGAACTCCGGCGCATCGTCGAGTCCGCGCCGCAACGCCCAGGGATCAGCCACGCCCGCCGCATGCTCCAACTCGCCGACCCCGCGGCCGAGTCGCCCGGTGAGACCCGCACGCGTCTGGTGCTGCTCGGGATGGGCCTGCGCTTCGTCAGCCAGCCCGCCATCGACACCCGCCTCGGCCGGTTCTTCCCCGACTTCGCGCTGACCGAGGTCGGCGTGCTGCTCGAATTCGACGGGGCGGTGAAATATCGCAAGGACGGCAGCACCTCGGTCGTGGACGAGAAGATCCGCGAGGACGCACTGCGCGAGCAGGGGTGGCTCGTCATACGCATCGTGTGGTCGGACCTGGCTGACGCCGCCCGGCTCAGTCGCCGCATCCGGGAGGCGATCCGGCAGCGGCGCTCGTGGGCGCAGCAGCCGGCCTGACTTGTCGCGTGGACCCCTGCTTGTCCGCCACACCACAACTTGTCCACGAAAGGGCGACTTGTCCAACAACGGAGGACTTGTCACGTGCTCTAGCACGTGACAAGTCCACTTTTCGTGGACGAGTTCCGGTGGCGGCGTGCCCTCCACGTGGAACGAGTTCCGGTGGCGGCGTGCACTTTTCGGGTGACCAGTTGCCCGCCGGGGCCCCGACCTCGGCAAAACCCGGCAGTAACACCTGTCACAGCGGTAACGTTTCACGGCTGCTTCACATCCGTCACCCGGAGGTAGTTCGACGATGTCGCAACACCCGAACCCCAACCAGGCGCCACCCGCCGATCGGCGCCTGCAGGTCGTCGCCGGCGTCGTCCTGTTGCTGCCGATGCTGGCCCTGGTGCCGGTCGGCTGGTATGCCAAGACCGAGCCCAAGCTCGGCAGCTTCCCCTTCTTCATCTGGTATCAGATGGCCCTGGTCTTCTTCTGCGCGCTGTGCACCTCGCTCGCCTACGTGCTGGTCAAGAAGGCCCGCCCGCACGTGCCCTTCGGCCCGGTCGGCCGGCACGCGGCCGCCGAGGACGGTGAGTGAGTATGACGCAGCTCGCGCTCCTGCCCACCGCCGCCGACCCCTCGCGCCCCGGCACCGGGGTGGACCTGCCCGCGCTCATCGTGCTGATCGCGATCTTCCTGGTCGTCACCGTGCTGGGCTTCATGGCCTCCCGGTGGCGCCGCGCCGCCTCGCTGGACTCGCTCGACGAGTGGGGCCTCGGCGGCCGGTCGTTCGGCACGTGGATCACCTGGTTCCTGCTCGGCGGTGACCTCTACACGGCATACACGTTCGTCGCGGTGCCCGCCGCGATGTTCGGCGCCGGTGCGGTCAGCGGCTTCTTCGCGGTGCCCTACACGATCATCGTCTACCCGATGATCTTCTTCTTCATGTCGCGGCTGTGGTCGGTCAGTCACCGGCACGGCTACGTCACCGCCGGCGACTTCGTGCGCGGGCGCTACGGCTCGCGCGGCCTCTCGCTCGCGATCTCGATCACCGGCTTCGTCGCGACGCTGCCCTACATCGCGCTGCAGCTCGTCGGCATCCAGGCCGTGCTCGAGGTGGCGGGTGTCGGCGGCTCGGGCAACTGGCTCGCCAACGACGCGCCGCTCTTCATCGCGTTCGTGGTGCTCGCGGCATACACCTACACCAGCGGTCTGCGCGCGCCGGCGATCATCGCCTTCGTCAAGGACATCCTGATCTACCTGGTGATCATCGTCGCGGTGATCTACCTGCCGCAGAAGGTCGGCGGCTGGGACGCGATCTTCAACGCGGCGCACGAGAAGGCGCAGAAGCCGCCCAAGCCGGGTGCCGCGCCGTTCTCCGACACGGTCGGTCCGAAGGCCCAATGGGCTTACGTGACACTGGCTTTCGGCTCCGCGATGGCGTTGTTCATGTATCCGCACTCGATCACCGCGGTGCTGTCCTCGCGCAGTCGCGACACGATCCGTAAGAACGCGTCGATCCTGCCGGCATACAGCTTTGTGCTGGCGCTCCTCGCGCTGCTCGGCTGGGTCGCCATCGCCGCGGGCACCAAGCCGATCGGCCTCAACGGCAAACCCAACGCCCAGCTCGTGGTGCCGCAGCTCTTCGAGGACCAGTTCCCGAGCTGGTTCGCCGGCGTGGCCTTCGCCGCGATCGCGATCGGCGCGCTCGTGCCGGCCGCGATCATGTCGATCGCCGCGGCCAACACCTTCACCCGCAACATCTACAAGGAGTGGCTGCGCCCGGGCGCGACCGTCGCCGAGGAGGCGAAAGTCTCCAAGCTGACGTCGCTGGTGGTGAAGGTGTTCGCGCTGGTCTTCGTGCTCACGATGGACAAGCAGAACGCCATCAACCTGCAGCTGCTCGGCGGCATCTGGATCCTGCAGACCTTCCCGGCGATCGTGATCGGCCTCTACACCCGGTGGCTCGACCGCTGGGCGCTGCTCGCCGGCTGGGCGGTCGCGATGATCTACGGCACCAAGCAGGCGTATGACGTCGCCTCCCCCGCCACCAAGCACTTCGGCGGATCGACGGCCGACATCCCGGTGATCGGCGAGCTCGGCTACATCGCGTTCACCGCGGTGGTCATCAACGTCATCGTGGCGGTCGTGCTCACCCTCGTGCTCCGCGCGGTGAAGGTGCCGCAGGGGCGCGACGAGACGGTGGTCGTCGACTACTTCGCGGATGCCGACGATCCGCGGGTTGCGGCATACGACCCGGAGCCGTTCGACGACGAGCCCGGCACGGGTCCGACGGGCAAGCACGGCGCGCGCCCGGATCCGGTCTGACGCGGCGCCCGGGCGGCTTCTGGGCGGCTCGTGCGGCTGCTGGACGGCTCCCCGGGCAACTCGTACCACTACAACGGGACTTGTCACGTGCTCTAGCACGTGACAAGTCCCCTTTTCGTGGACAAGTCCCCTTTTCGCGGACAAGTCACCTTTACATGGACAAGTCGCCCTCACGTGGACAAGTCCCGTTACCGCGGACAAGTCCCCCTTACGCGGACGAGTCGCCCTCCGGGTGCGGCCGCGCGTAGCGGCGACTGGGGTCGGTCACCTGGATCAGCAGGTCGAGCACGTTGGGGTCGTATTCGTAGCCGATCCCGAGGGTCATCCGCTCGATCGCGGCGTCGCGCAGCGCGGGGTCGCCGCCGGTGAGGTCTTCGAATGCATTGCAGACCTTGATGATTCGGCTGCCGACCGGGACCGGCGCGCCATACTCCTGCACCTGCCGGAACTGCACGACCTGCGCCTGGATGATGTCGGCGACCGAGTCGAGCGCCTCGGTCCGCCGCACGATGCGCGCGCCCTCGTCGGCGATGCCGCGCTGGTCCGCGGGCGCGATGTCGATCGTCGCCCCGCCCGGGATCGGCGACCGCAGCGAGACCTGGCCGATGTCGTGCAGCCGGGCGGCGTCCTCGAGGTCGTTGAGCTGCTGCTCGCTGAAGTCCATCGACCGCCCGATCCGCAGGCACAGCGCGGCAACTCGCTCGGCGTGCCCGGCGGCGGTGTAACCGGCGACGTCGGTCAGCCGGGACAGCGCCGCGATCGTCTGCCGTCGCGTCTCGGTCACCGCCTCCCGCTGCCGCAGCGCCAGACGCAGCATGACGAGCGGTGCCGACATCAGCGGTATGGCGAGCACCCCCAGCGGCGCCATTCCGAGCGCGATCGCCACCGACGTGGAGACCGTCGCACCCGCGAGCGCCGCCTCGATCGGGCCGATCTGGCTCACGGCGGTCGGCAGCGTCCGCCGGCCGCGGCGTTCGTGGAGCGAGGCGAGCACCAGCACGACGCCGGCCACCACCCCGGCGAGGGCCATCGCCGCGGCGGTCCGCCACCGCTCCCCCGACCAGTCGTCGTAGCGGTGCAGTGCCGACTGCCCGGCATACAAGGGCAGCACGCGATAGAGCAGCAGCGCCACGAACAGGGCGACCAGTTGGGCGACGAGCGACCGCAGGCTGGGCCGCCCCTTGCCGGTGAGGCGGCGCAGGACCGCGCCGCCGGCGAGCCCCGCCGCCCCGGTCAGCAGCACGCCGACCCCGTCGGCCGGCACCAGCTCACCGTCCGGCTGCGGCCCGGTGAGCGCCAGTGCGAGCAGCACCGACGACGCGACCGGTGAGGCGATCTCGCCGCGGCTGGTCGCCAGGTTGAGCAGCGACGCCAAGGAGATCGCGACGACGAACGACCCGAGCACGATCCCGTCGCCCGCGCCGGGCAGACGGTCCTGCAACAGCACCGCGACGGTGACGAGCAGCGCGACGACGAGCACGGTGCCGGTGCCCGGGCGGCGAAGTGCGGTCGACAAGCCGGTCATGTCTGCGTCCTGGCGCGGGAGGCGAGCAGGTCGGAGACCCGGGGCAGGTCGTGGTCCCAGCCGCGACCAGCCGGCGGCTGCGGCTCCCGGTCGGCACGCAGCTGCCCGAGCGCGTCGGCGACCAGATCCTGCGCCAGCGAGAGCGCCTCGACGCACGCCGGGTCGAACTGGCTGCCGGCGCGGGCCCGCAGACAATCGATCGCGGACGGCACTCCACCGGCCGGGTCTGCGGCGACCAGTGCGCAGGTGGCATCGGCGACCGCGAGGATCCGCGCCAGCAGCGGGATCTCCTCTCCCGCGAGGCCGTCGGGATAACCGGTGCCGTCCCAGCGTTCGTGATGGGAGCGGATCGCGGTGGTGGAGTCGGCGAGGAAGACGATCGACCGCAGCATCTCGACCCCGAGCTCGGGGTGGCTTCGGATGCGGTCGATGTCGTCGGCGGAGAGTTCGGCGCGCGGCGCGTGCCGGTCGCCGGCGGGCGCGACCATGCCGATGTCGTGCAGCAGCGCCGCGAAGTGCAACGCCTCGGACTGTTTGGGGGTGAGCCGCAACGCGTTGCCGACGATCTCGCTGACCGCCGCCACCTGCTGGTTGCGGCCGCGCAGCACCGGATCGCGGGCGTCGACCGCGGCGACCAGACTCGACACGGTGCGCTCGTGCGCGACGGCTTCAGTGCGCAGCTGGCTGTAGGACCACTGGGCGAGCACCAGCGGCACCAGCACGACGAGCATCGCCGCCGGTCCGAGGTTCGCGGCGTCCCACAGCACCACGGCGAGGAAGGCCACGACGCCATACCCGAGGTAGGTGCGGCCCACCTGCCGGGCAAGGCGCCGGGCGGTGAGCAGCGCCGGCGGGCCGCCGTTGACCGAGATCATCAGGCCGACGCAGGCGATGTTGCACAGCAGCATGACCACCGTCGCGACGCCGAGCGGGAACAGCTCTCGGCCCAGCAGTCCGAGTGGGGAGAGCGACTGCTCGGGCTGGATCAGCCCGCCGACGGCGAGGTAGGCCAATCCGCCGACCGTGCCGAGCAGTCCGTTCATCACCGAGTTGAAGACGGTGGCGACCAGCGACCGGCGCCGGGCCGCCGACCACGGCGACACCAGCCCGACGACGGCGCCGCCGAGCGGGCCGCTGAGCGCGATTGCCGCGCCCACGAGGATCGAGGTCAGCGAGATGCTCGCCTCGACGGCGGTGAGATTGGTGAAGTGCGCGACCAGCGCCAGCACCGCGAGCAGAATCACCGGCTCGGGGTAGAAATGCTGCCCGCCGGACAGCAGCAGGTAACTGCCCAGCGCGGTCACGAAGACCGCGCACAGCCCGGCGACCACCCGCCAGGCCGACGTGTTCTCCTTCACCCCGGCAGTGTGCCTCGCGTGGCGCGATCAGGCGCGATCGGTCGCCGGCGGGCTGCTCGTGAGGCTACTTGGGTTCCCAGTCGATGGAGCCGGTGGAGACGTTACTGCTGCCGGAGGCAAGACCGGCGAGCAACAGGGCCTGCAGAGTCGCGGCGTCCATCAGGCGATCATCCTTTCCGCGCACCCGTGGGGGATCGGGACGCAGTGCACACGGGGATCCGGCCGATCCAACTCGGCCGACTCCGATCGTCTCACGCCGGCGGGCCACTTCCTACGGCGCAAACCGCAGGATCGCGCGATTTGACCAATTCTTTACGGTGCCGCCGGTGTGCGATGATGGTGGGGTTCGCCGCCTTCGGGCGGCGCTTTTGCAGATCTGCAGCGCAACCGAGGAGACACCATGAGCAAGCGCGCCCGCAAGCGTCGCTCCCGTAAGGGCAAGGCCGCCAACCACGGCAAGAAGCCCAACGCCTGAGAAGCGGCACCGTCATACGACGACAAGGGGAGGCACACCACGCGGTGTGCCTCCCCTTTCGTATGACGTATGGCGTCAGGCCTCGCGGACCCGGACGGTCGTCACCTGGACGCTGGTGATCCGGGTGAGGATCTGCGCGCGCAACGCGTCGGGCGCCTGCTCACACGCGCAGGAGCGCCGGACTAGCGCCTTGAGCAGAGCGTCCAGCTCGTACTCGTCCAGGCACGGCGGGCACCCGTCGAGGTGCTCCTTGAGCCGGGCACGGCCCTCGTCGTCCAGCTCACCGTCGAGGTATTGGAAAATCCGCGAAACGTAATCGCTGCATTCGGCGCCCATCAGGAAGACGCCCCTTCCTTAATAAATCCGCGCTCGACGGCGTAATCGGTGAGCAACTCACGCAACTGCCGGCGACCGCGGTGCAGTCGCGACATCACCGTGCCGATCGGCGTATCCATGATTTCGGCGATCTCCTTGTAGGAGAAACCTTCGACGTCGGCCAGGTACACGGCCAACCGGAAGTCCTCGGGCACTTCCTGCAGCGCGCGCTTGACGTCGCTGTCGGGCAGGTGGTCGAGCGCCTCGGTCTCGGCCGACCGCAGGCCACGGGAGGTGTGCGCCTCGGCGCGGGCCAGCTGGTAGTCCTCGATCTCGGCGGCGTCCGACTGCTGGGGCTGCCGCTGCCGCTTGCGGTAGTTGTTGATGTAGGTGTTGGTCAGGATCCGGTAGAGCCAGGCCTTGAGGTTGGTGCCCGGCTTGTACTGGTGGAAGGCCGCGAACGCCTTGGCGAACGTCTCCTGCACCAGGTCCTCGGCGTCGGCCGGGTTGCGGGTGGTGCGCAGCGCCGCGCTGTAGAGCTGGTCCAGGTAGGGCATCGCGTCCTGCTCGAAGCGAGCGGCGCGCGCGGTCTCCGACTCGGCCGCGACGTCGAGGTTGGGGTCCTCGGCGGGCCGGTCCTGGCTCTCGCCGGATTGAGTGGTCATCGGGGTCAACCCTAGTCCGACCGCGGCGCGCGGGTCGGCGGTGGCGGTCGACGGGCCGGCGCCCGAGCCGCTCGGCTCGGACAGCGTCATGGGGGCGTGCAGCAAACTGACTCCTCGAAGCGGTAAGTCCGTGGGTCGTGACATCCCCCTCAACGCCGGCCGCCCCGTCCGGCATTCCCGGGCCCGGCCGGCACCCGCGAGTTGCGGGCGAAGCGCCCCGACCGACACCCCGGATTGATAAGGCAATAACCCGGCCAGAAATATCCGACACCGATGTGCTTTTCGGGGTGCCTTCGGTGAGTTGGATCACAGGCTCGCGGGAGCCGCTTGACGCCTGTGAGAGGCACCGATAATTTCTCGGATCGTGACCTTCGCGATCTACTCCGTCGCCGCGATCTACACGCTCTCGATCGTCTTCGTGGCCGTGCTCGTCGGCGGCACGCTGTGGAGCGAGCGGCGCGCGGCACGCGGCGCGGTCACGATGCCCACCGAGCCGGCCGCCGAGCCGCTGGCCGAGGACGGCCACCGCACCAGCGTCGCCTGAGAGTCAGAGCTCCCAGGTCAGCACGCCGAAGGTCAGAACGTCGAAGGTCAGAACGCCGAAGGTCAGAACGCCTCGCGCAGCGCGGGCACCACGTCCTGGCTGAACTGCTCGAGGAAACGCCGCTGGTCCTGCCCCGGTCCGTGCACCACCAAGTGAGTGAAGCCGAGGTCGACATACGGGCGGACGCCGTCGACCACGGTCTGTGCGTCGGACGCGACGATCCACCGTGAGGCGATCTGCTCGATCGGCAGCGCGTCGGCCGCCCGCTCCATTTCCACCGGGTCGTCGATGCTGTGCTTCTGCTCGGGAGTGAGCGCGAGCGGCGCCCAGAATCGGGTGTTCTCCAGCGCACGGTCGGGGTCGCGGTCGTAGGAGATCTTCACCTCGAGCAGCTGCTCGACCGAGCCCGGCGCCCGCTTGCCCAGCTCCTCCCCCTCGCGCATCGCGGGGACGAGCTTGTCGGCATACAGCTCCATGCCCTTGCCGGAGGTGACGATCATCCCGTCGCCCATCCGGCCGGCGTACTTGGCGACGGTCGGGCCGCCAGCCGCGATGTAGACCGGGATCGGCTGCTCGGGGCGGTCGTAGATGGTCGCGTCGACCGTGCGGTAGTAGTCGCCGTCGAAGCTGACGCGGCCCTTGGTCCAGAGCTGCCGCATGAGCCGCACCGCCTCGCGCAGGCGGGCGAAACGCTCCTTGAACTCCGGCCACTCCTCCTGCCCGACCGCGATCTCGTTGAGCGCCTCGCCGGTACCGAAGCCGGCGATGATGCGGCCCGGGTAGAGGCAGCCCATGGTGGCGAAGGTCTGGGCGAGCACCGCCGGGTTGTAGCGGAAGGTCGGCGTCATCACCGAGGTGCCGAGCTTGATCCGCTCGGTGCGGGCGCCGGCCGCGGCCATCCAGGTGAGTGCGTGCGGGGCGTGGCCGCCCTCGTGCCGCCACGGCTGGAAGTGGTCGGAGGCGAACGCGCTGTCCAGTCCGACGCGTTCGGCCTCGACGGCCAGGTCGACGAGCTCCTTGGGGGCGAACTGCTCTGCGGATGCTTTGTATCCGATGGTCAGCGTCATGTGGTCAAACGTACGCCGGAAACCCGCGCGTCCCGTAAGCGACCGTGACGCGGGGCGCACTCCCGCTCACGAGATGGTGGCGAGCCAGTCGCGTGCGGCGGCGACCACCTCGTCGGCGCCGCGAGCCAGGGAGTGGTCGCCAGTGACCGGCGCGATCGTCGGCGCCGTCCCGAGCGCGGCGCGCACCTCGCCTGGATCGCCGAACGGGTCCCGCCTTCCTTGTATGACGCACAACGGCAGCCCCGCCTGCAGCACTTCCTGCGCCTCGAACGCCCGCGATTTCTCCGGGTTGCCGGGCACGTGCAGCGGGAAGGACAGCGCCAGCACGGCGTCGGCGCCGACCTCTGCAGCGGTGCGGCAGGCGACCCGCGCCCCGGCCGAGCGGCCGCCGGTCACGAGCGGACCGGGGATGGCCCAGCGGCCCTTGCGCAGCGCGGTGATGATCGGAATCCACGCAGCATCAAGGGTTTTCGGCGGTGTCGCGACCTTCCTGCCGGCGACCCGCCACGGCTGCTCGACCCGCACGTAGGTCCAGCCGTCGTCGACCAGCGCACGCAGGGCGACGAGGTCGGCGGCGTCGATGCCGCCACCGGCGCCGTGACTGACGACCACGCTGCCGCGGACCGGGGTGGCCGGTGCGGGGCGCTCGACATACGCCCGGGCAGGGCCCTGCGGGGTGTCGATCGTGCGCGGCTTGGGGGTGCTCATGGCTGCAGCACCTCGCCGGTCATCGGGTCGACGACGCCGTCGAGCTGGTCGGCGGGAGCGGGTGCGATCAGCTCGGCGCCGTTGTTGCGGCCGGAGCCGACGGCCTTGCCGACCGGCCACGCCTCGAACCGGCCGGCCGGCTCGGGCTCCAGCAGCGCGCGGACCGCGTCGGGGTCGGTGGTGGCCAGATCGAGCCAGTCGGACCAGCGGTCCTTGTCGAGCACGAGCGGCTGCCGGTCGTGGATGCGATCGAGCCCGGGCTCGGCCGCGGTGGTCACGATCGCATAGCTGACCAGCCAGGCGTTGGGGTCGTCATCGGGCAGGCTCTTGTCCCGCCAGAACTCGTAAACGCCTGCAAACGCAGTGGGTTCGTCGTCAGCGCGGTGGATGTAGAACGGCTGCTTGCGCGGCTTGCCCTTGCTGTCGGTGGCCGTCGGGCTGGCCTGCCACTCGTACCAGCCGTCGGCCGGCACCAGGCAGCGCCTCGCGAGCGCGGCCTTGGCGTAGGCGCTCTTGTCGAGCAGCGTCTCGGCGCGGGCGTTGATCATGCGCAGCCCCACCTTGGTGTCCTTCGCCCAGCTCGGCACCAGTCCCCAGGTCAGCAGCCGCAGTTGCCGCTGCGGGTCGGCGTCGGGCTGGTCGCGCGGGGTGCGGGTGAGCACGACGGGCGCCTGCTTGGTCGGCGCCATGTTCCAGTCCGGCGTGCCCGCGGGCGGGTCCTGCGGATTGACCAGCACCGACCGGCTGCGTTCGTCGGTGCGGTCGACGTCGATCTCGAAGTCGTCGACGAGGTCGTCGGGTGCGAAGCTCGCGGCATACCGGCCACACATGCCGGTCAGCGTATGCCGCAGCGACGACACCCGTGCACACCCCGCAACCGTCGCGACTTCTGCACGCCCACCAGCGCGAACCCGCGCATACCCCGCAACCGTCGCGACTTGTGCACGTTTCCCGGCCCGGACCCGTGCACACCCCGCAACCGTCGCGACTTCTGCACGCCCACCGGCCCGAACCCGTGCACACCCCGCAACCGTCGCGACTTCTGCACGCCCCACTACGGGCCACCACCCCCGCGGAGAATCGGTAGCCTGTAGCCCAACATGAGCTCCGATCCCGCGCATCCGACCTCCACCGCCACGCTCGCCGCCGGCGACTGGCTCGCCCCGCTCGCCCGGCAGCCGCTCGACGCGGTCGTGACCGTGCCCGGCAGCAAGTCGCTCACCAACCGCTACCTGGTGCTCGCCGCGCTCGCCAAGGAGCCGTCGCGGCTGGTGCGGCCGCTGCGCTCGCGCGACAGCACGCTGATGTGCGAGGCGCTGCAGGCGCTCGGCACGAAGATCCAGACCACCGACGACGACACCGAATGGATCGTCGAACCCGCGCCGCTGCACGGCCCCGCCGCGATCGACTGCGGACTGGCCGGCACCGTGATGCGCTTCCTGCCGCCGGTCGCCGCGCTCGCCGACGGCACGGTCGAGTTCGACGGTGACGAGGCGGCCCGGCGGCGGCCGATGGGCCCCGTGCTCGAGGCCCTGCGCAGCCTCGGCATCGACGTCGCCGGCGACTCCCTGCCCTTCCAGCTCACCGGCGACGGACGGGTCGGCGGCGGCACCGTGCGCATCGACGCGTCGGGCTCGTCGCAGTTCGTCAGCGCGCTACTGCTCGCCGGCGCCCGCTACGACGACGGCATCACCGTCATCCACGAGGGCAAGCCGGTCCCGTCACTGCCGCACATCGCGATGACCGTCGAGGTGCTGCGCGACGCCGGGGTGCTCGTCGACGACTCCGAGGCCAACCGGTGGCGGGTCGAACCCTCGGAGATCAACGCCCTCGACCTCGACGTCGAGCCCGACCTGTCCAATGCAGCGGCGTTCCTCGCCGCAGCAGCCGTCGCCGGCGGCAGCGTCACCGTGCCCGGCTGGCCGCACGCCACCACCCAGGCCGGCGACCACATCCGCGAGATCCTGCAGCAGTTCGGCGCCGACGTGCAGCTCGGCCGCGAGGGCCTGACCGTGCGCGGCACCGGCGGCCTGCAGGCGGTCGATCTCGATCTGCATGACGCGAGCGAGCTGACCCCGGTCGTCGCGGCGATCGCGGCATTCGCGGATGCCCCGTCATACCTGCGCGGCGTGGCGCACATCCGCGGGCACGAGACCGACCGGCTGGCCGCCTTGTCGACCGAGCTGAACCGCCTCGGCGGTGACGTCAGCGAGCTCGAGGACGGCCTCGTCATCCGCCCGAAACCGTTGCACGGCAGCACTTTTCAGACCTACGGCGACCACCGCATGGTGATGGCCGCGGCCGTGCTCGGGCTGCGGGTGCCCGGCCTCGTGGTGCACGACGCGGGCACCGTCGCCAAGACGATGCCCGACTTCCAGACCCGCTGGACGCAGCTGGTCGAGGCCTGAGGCGTGCCCCGCGGCAGACGGTCGTATGACGAGAGCGACGTCCGGGTGCGCCCCAGCAGGCGCGGCAGCCGTCCCCGCACCAAGGAGCGCCCCAAACACGAGGACGCGCGCATCGGCCTGGTGACCACGGTCGACCGCGGCCGCTGGACCTGCCTCGTCGACGACCACGAGGTCGTCGCCATGCGGGCCCGGGAGCTCGGTCGCACCAGCACGGTCGTCGGCGACCGCGTGGCCCTGGTCGGTGACACCACCGGCGCCCCCGGCACACTCGCCCGCATCGTGCGCGTCGAACCGCGCAGCAGCGTGCTGCGCCGCACCGCCGACGACACCGACCCCTACGAGCGGGTGATCGTCGCCAACGCCGACCAGCTCGCGATCGTCACCGCGCTCGCCGACCCTCCCCCACGCACCGGCATGGTCGACCGGTGCCTGGTCGCGGCATACGACGCAGGGGTGGAGCCGCTGCTCGTGCTGACGAAGGCCGACCTGGCGCCGGCGGACGAATTCCTCTCCAATTACTCGGGATTGGACGTGCCGCACGTCATCACCTCCGCGTCCGTCGACGACCCTGACGACCTCGCCGGCCTCGCCGAGCTGCGCGAACGCCTCGACGACCGGATGACCGTGCTCGTCGGCCACTCCGGCGTCGGCAAGTCCACGCTCGTCAACGCGCTCGTGCCGGGCGTCGACCGGGCGACCGGCCACGTCAACGCGGTGACCGGGCGCGGGCGGCACACCTCGACCTCGGCGATCGCGCTGCCGCTGCCCGACGGCGGGTGGGTGATCGACACCCCGGGCGTGCGGTCGTTCGGGCTGGCCCACGTCGACATCGGCCGGATCGTCGCCAACTTCCCCGACCTCGCCGCGGGCACGGACGGCTGCCCGCGCGGCTGCACCCACCTCGAAGCCGACTGCGCCCTCGACCAATGGGTGGCCGACGGGCACGCCGGGCCCTCCGGCGCGACCCGACTGGCGTCGCTGCGCCGCCTGCTGCGCTCGAAATCCGGCGCGACCGACGACACCGGCACCGCCGACTCCACCGACAACGGCACCCCCGACGCCCCCGACGAAAACCGGCACGAGGACGGCTGACGCCCATGGCCTCCGGTGCCACCGATGCTTTCGGCCGTCAGCTGCTGGCCTTCGCCGAGGTCAAACCGGCCCCCGGTCGCTGGAAGTTCGCGCTGCACGCGACCGCGATCACCGCGGTCGCGGTCGTCCTGATCAGCGTCCTGCTGGGGCCGAGCCTCGGACTGGTCGGCCTCACCGGTGCCTTCCTCGGCATCGTCGCGCCGGGCCGCCCGATCCGGTCCCGCCTCTCGATCCTCGCGTGCATGGACATCACGTATGTCGCATGCGTCGCGCTCGGCGCGGCCGTCGGCAGTAACCCGCTGCTGCTCACCCTGGTGCTGACCGCGATCGCGACGTCGACGGTGCTGGTCTACAACACGCTCGTGGCGGAGCCGCCCGGCGCGATGTTCCTCATCATCGGGCCGGCGATCGCGTCCTACCTGCCGACCGTCGGACTCAACGCCGGCAAGATCATCGCCGTCGCCGCCATCGGGTGCGTGAGTGCGTCGATCGCGTCGCTGCTGCTGCAGCTCGCCCGGCCGCGGCAGGCCGAGCAGGAGGCGCTGGACGCGGCCGAGGAGGCGGCTGCGGCATACGTCGACGCGGACCGCCGCACCACCCCGCGCCGCGACCTCGCACGGCTGCGAGACCAAGCATTCGCAGCGGTTTTCGTCGCTTCGATGATCCTCGAGGACGCGGTTGGCCGGCAGCCGCGCCTCGCCAAGTGGCGCCGGATGAACACCCACCTGCGGCAGTTGCACCTGGCGATCATCCAGCAGGTGGCCACGGTGCACCTGCCGGGCAGCGAGGTGGTGGTGACCGGCGTCGAGCAGCGCCGCTACCTCGGCCGGCCCGACCTGCGCTACCTGATGCGCTGGGGCATGTCCCGGTCGTCGCTGCCGTGGCTGGCGTCGCGCCGCATCGGCGCGGCCGTGCTGATCACCTGCGCGATCTCCTACGGGCTGCACATCGGGCACCCCTACTGGGCGGTGATGACGACGGCTCTGGTGATGTCGGTGACCGCCGACCGGCTCTCGCTCACCCACCGCGCCATGCACCGCCTCGTCGGCACGGTGATCGGCATCGGCGCGTTCTTCGTGATCCACGCGCTGCACCCGCGCGGCGCGGCGATCGTGCTGATCGCCCTCGTGCTGGTCTTCTGCATCCAGCTGCTCGCGGTGCGCAACTACGCGCTCGCGGTGATCTTCGTGACGCCGATGGCGCTGATGATCAGCACCGCCGCCAACCCCTACAAGCCGGTCGGCGAGATCGTCGGCGAGCGCGTGCTCGAGACGCTCGTCGGCGCGGGGGTGTCGGTGCTCGTCGTCTGGGTCACCGGCCACCGCGCCCCGATTGCGTTGGTACGACGGCAGTTTCGCCGCACCCTGCGCTCCCTGGAGCGACTGCTCCTCGCGATCGCGGACGGCGAGTCGTCCTCCCCCAAGGGCTACCAGGCGCGGCGCGACCTGGCCTTCGAGCAGTTGCAGAGCTCCCAGATCCTGCAGATCGCGCAGACCGACCTGCCCCACCAGCTGGTCGACTGGGGCGAGCTGGAGACCGCGCTCAACGAGCTCAGCTACGTGGTGCTGGCCGCCTGCTGGACCAAGGACCCGCGGCACGCGATCGACGCCGACCGGATGGCCGGGCTGCTCGCCCGGCTGATCGCCGGCCTGCCGCCGATCGGCACCACCCCGGTCGACGCGCACGACATCGCGCTCGGGCTGCGCCGGATCCGCCAGGTCGCCGCCAGCGGGTGAGGCGGGCCGACGCGTCGTGACCCACGTCTCGGCCGGAGTGAACAGCAGGTGAACGAGCACGCAGCCCGTCGCTCCCGACTTGCGACACGCCGAGCGGCCACCGTCATACTGATGAGCTGTGAGTGCTGAACTCTTCATCCTCATCCTGCTGATCGTCACGGCGGTCGGGTTCGACTTCACCAACGGCTTCCACGACACCGGCAACGCGATGGCGACGTCGATCGCAACCGGGGCGCTGAAGCCCAAGGTCGCGGTCGCGCTCTCGGCAGTGCTCAACCTGATCGGCGGCTTCCTCTCTGTCGAGGTCGCGGTCACCGTCACGACGTCGGTGCTGAAGATCCAGAACAAGTCCGGCGGCCTCGTCGCGGGACTGGACGCCGAGAAGGCGATGTTCATCATCTTCGCCGGGCTGATCGGCGGCATCCTGTGGAACCTGCTCACCTGGCTGTTCGGCCTGCCGAGCAGTTCCTCCCACGCGCTCTTCGGCGGCCTGATCGGCGCCGGACTCGCCGCGATCGGGTCCAGCGGGATCAACTGGGACGGGCTTGTCGTCAAGGTGATCATCCCCGCGCTGCTCTCCCCGATCATCGCCGGCGGCGTCGCCGCGGTCGGCACGTTCCTGGTCTACGCGGTCACCAAGAACGTGCGAAAGAAGAAGAAGGACCACGGTTTTCGCTGGGGACAGGTGGCGACCGCGTCGCTGGTCTCGCTCGCGCACGGCACCGGTGACGCGCAGAAGACGATGGGCGTAATCGCCCTCGCGCTCATCGCGCACGGCACGCTCAGCGACGCCGAGATCGAGCAGAACGGCCTGCCGGTCTGGATCATCGTGATCTGCGCCGGCGCCATCGCACTCGGCACCTACATCGGCGGCTGGCGCGTGATCCGCACCCTCGGCAAGGGACTGGTCGAGATCGAGGCGCCGCAGGGCATGGCGGCCGAGGCCTCGTCGGCGGCGATCATCCTCACCTCCAGCAACCTCGGTATGGCGCTGTCGACCACCCACGTGGCCACCGGCTCGATCATGGGCAGCGGCGTCGGCAAGCCCGGCGCGAAGGTGCGCTGGTCGGTCGCCGGGCGCATGGCGGCCGGCTGGCTGATCACCCTGCCCTGCGCGGCCGTCGGCGGCGCGGTCACCTACTTCATCGGCCACCTGGTCGGCGGCGCCGCCGGGGCGGTCGTGATCTTCCTGCTGCTCGTCGCGCTCGCCGGTTACATCTACCACCGCGCCCAGCAGCAGAAGGTCAACGCCGACAACGTCAACGCCGACTGGGACGAGAGCTCCAACAGCGTGGTCCCGGCGGCGAGCGGGCAGAAGCCGGGCGCCAAGACGCCGGTCGCCTGAGCGGGCGCCCCGCCATACACTCCGGCACGAACGAAGGGGAAGCATGAACATCGACTGGTCGAGCATCGCCGACGGCACCAGCAAGGTCGTCGTCGCCGGCTTGCTCTTCGGAGCGGGACTGCCGTTGCTCTTCTCGCTCGGCATCCGGCTGTGGGACATCGGCTCCGGCGGCGAGCACGCCGACGGCACCGTCACCGCGGGTAAACCGGCCATGCTCTACGCCGCCTACGCGGTCTTCGCGGTCGTCGCCGCGGCCATCGTCATCGGGGTGCTCTACATCACGCAGAAGAGCATCGACCACTACCTCGGCATCACGCTGTTCTGATGAGCGTCAACCCACTGACGTCGGTCGTCGACTGGCTGCGCAAGGGCTACCCCGAGGGCATCCCGCCCAAGGACTTCCCGCCGCTGCTCGCGCTGCTGCAGCGCTCGCTCAGCCCCGAAGAGGTGCAGGCGGTCTGCGCGCAGATCATCTCCGACAACCCCGACGGCCAGATCGCCCGCGAGCAGGTCGCGGCCGCGGTGCAGCAGGTCAAGGACGCGCCGCCGAGCGATGAGGAGATCAATGAGATCGCCTCTCGGCTGGCGGCGGTCGGCTGGCCGCTGTCGATCCCGGACGAGGAGAAGGACGACCCGAGCGGCGCCGGCTGGCCCTCGCTCTTCCAGCGCATCCTCGGCTGGCTGCGCGCCGGTTATCCCGACGGGGTGCCGCCGACCGACTTCCCGCCGATCCTCGCGCTGTTGCAGCGGCGGCTGACCAAGGACGAGGTCAAGCAGGTCGCCCGCGAACTCATCGCCGAGGAGAAGGCCAACGGCGCGGGTGTCGACGGCGCGGAGAAGACCCCGATCTCCGAGGACGACGCGCAGGCGCTGATCCAGCAGGTCGCCGGCGTCGTGCCGAGCGAGGACGACCTGGACCGGGTGCGCGCCCGACTCGCCAAGAAGGGTTGGCCGCTCGTTTAGGCGCCCGGGGCCGTAGGTTCTTGGGTTATGCCGACGTATGACGACGACCTGCGCCTCGCCCACGTGCTGGCGGACGCCGTGGAGCCGATCACGATGGCCCGCTTCCGGGCCGAGGACCTGCAGGTCAGCGCCAAGCCCGACCTCACGCCGGTCACCGACGCCGACGTCACGGTCGAGGAGACGATCCGCTCCCAGCTGCACCGCAGCCGGCCGCGGGACGCGATGCTCGGCGAGGAGCAGGGGCTGCAGGGCGGCGGCCCGCGGCAGTGGGTGGTCGACCCGATCGACGGCACCAAGAACTTCGTGCGCGGAGTGCCGGTGTGGGCCACCCTGATCGCGCTGGTCGACGACGGAGTGCCGGTCGTCGGGCTCGTCGCGGCGCCGGCACTCGGGCGGCGCTGGTGGGCCGGCATCGGCACCGGCGCCTGGACCGGCCGGTCGCTGTCGGGCGCGAAACGCGTTGCGGTCTCAGGGGTTTCGAAGCTGTCGGATGCGTCGGCATCGATCGCCGGTTGGTCGACGTGGGCGCAGCTCGGCCGGCGCGACGGGCTGATCGACCTGCTCGACGAGTGCTGGCGGGTGCGCGGTTACGGCGACTTCTGGGGGCACATGCTGGTCGCCGAGGGAGCGGTCGACTTCGCGCCGGAGCCGGAGCTCGAGCTCTACGACATGGCGGCGCTCGCGCCGATCGTCACCGAGGCGGGCGGCCGCTTCACCGGCCTCGACGGCCGCGACGGCCCGTGGAGCGGCAACGCGCTCTCGAGCAACGGCCTCCTGCACGACGAGGTGCTCGCCCGCATCGGCGGGTGAGGTCGGGGTGGGGCGGCTGGCGCGGCTGGCGCGCGCACAGGTCGCGACAGTTGCGACTTCTGCACGCCAACGAGCGCAAACCCGTGCACACCCCGCGACCGTCGCGACTTCTGCACGCCCACCGGCCCGAACCCGTGCACACCCCGCGACCGTCGCGACTTCTGCACGCCCACCCGCCCGAACCCGTGCACACCCCGCGACCGTCGCGACTTGTGCACGCCCCCTCCGCGCCAGCCCCCATCCCTTTCCCGAGACGACTTCGATATCGAAACAGTGGCGTGGCACACTGGCCGGAGCGCCCCAGCGCGGCGCCCCACCGCATGTTTCGAAGGAGCCAGCCATGACGGTCACGTCCACCGAGATCCCCCAGCGCCGTGAGCTGAAGACGGCACTGCCGGGCCCGAAGTCGCAGGAGCTCGCCGCGCGCCGTTCGTCGGTGGTCGCCGGCGGCGTCTCCTCCACCCTGCCGGTCTATGTCGCGCGCGCCGGCGGCGGCGTGGTCGAGGACGTCGACGGCAACACGCTGATCGACCTCGGCTCGGGCATCGCGGTCACGACGGTCGGCAACTCCGCACCGCGGGTGGTGGACCAGGTGACCGACCAGGTGGCCGACTTCACCCACACCTGCTTCATGATCAGCCCCTACGAGGAGTATGTCGCGGTCGCCGAGAAGCTCGCCGAGCTGACCCCGGGCGACCACGCCAAGAAGTCGGCGTTGTTCAACTCCGGCGCCGAGGCGGTCGAGAACGCCGTCAAGATCGCGCGCTACGCCACCGGCCGGCAGGCGGTCGTCGCCGTCGACCACGCCTATCACGGCCGCACCAACCTCACGATGGCGCTGACCGCGAAGGCGATGCCCTACAAGAAGGGCTTCGGGCCGTTCGCGTCCGACATCTACCGGGTGCCCACGTCATACCCGTTCCGTGACCCGGAGGGCATGACGGGCGAGCAGGCCGCGCAGCGCGCCATCACCATGGCGGAGAAGGCCGTCGGCGCCGACCAGATCGCGGCGTTCATCATGGAGCCGATCCAGGGCGAGGGCGGTTTCATCGTGCCGGCGCCGGGTTTCCTTGCCGCTATTGCCGATTGGTGCAAGGCCAACGGCATCGTCTTCATCGCCGACGAGGTGCAGAGCGGCTTCGCACGCACCGGCGAGTGGTTCGCGGTCGACCACGAGGGCGTCGTGCCCGACCTGGTCACCACCGCCAAGGGCATCGCCGGCGGCCTCCCGCTCGCCGCGGTCACCGGTCGCGCCGAGCTGATGGACGCCGTCCACCCGGGCGGCCTCGGCGGCACGTATGGCGGCAACCCGGTCGCCTGCGCCGCAGCCCTCGGGGCGATCGACACGATGGAGCAGGACGGCCTGCTCGGCCGCGCTGCCGAGATCGAGCGGGTCGCGACCGTCAAGCTGCGCGAGTTGCAGGCGAAAACCCCTGCCATCGGTGACATTCGGGGCCGCGGCGGGATGCTGGCGATCGAGATCGTGAAGCCGGGCACCAAGGAGCCGGACGCCGAGTTGACCGCGGCCGTCGCCAAGCGCTGCCACGAGCAGGGCGTGATCATCCTGACCTGTGGCACATTCGGCAACGTCATCCGCCTCCTGCCGCCGCTGGTGATCAGCGACGAGCTGCTGCTCGAGGGCTTGGACGTGCTGGGCGAGGCCTTCGCCGCACTCGGCTGACGCGCTCACGCGCCGCCGACGCGCTCACCCACGGCCGGCGCTCTCACCCCCGAGTGACGGCTTCCTCGCCGACCGACGCCTTCATCGGACCGTCAGTCGCCGAGGGAGCCGTCAGTCGCGTTGCAGGGGGTGACGGGCGGCCGAACTCGCGGAAACTCTTGCGCCACAACGGCATCAGCGACACCGCGAAGTAGGCGACGCCGGTCACGAGCACCGCCACCCGGAGCCCGACGGCACCCACCAGCACGCCACCGAGCAGTCCGCCAAAGGGGATCAGCGACCAGCACAACGAGGTGCTGAGCGCGCTCACCCGACCCACGAGCGGCGCCGGGATCCGCTCGAAGATCACCGCACCGAGCACGGGATTGCAGAAGCCGGAAAGGAATCCGCCGACCGCCAGCACGACGGCCATCACCCACACCGGCAGGTCGAACGCGAACAGCGCGAAGCGCGGCAGACCCACCACGAGAAATCCGGCGAGGTAGACCGGCAGCCGCGGCAACCGCTCCCCCAGCGCCGCCGCCGTCAGCGAGCCGAGGATCGAAGGACCGGAGAGCGCGGCGAGCACGAGGCCGACGGCTCCCGCACCGCGCCCGGTGTCGTGGGCCCAGACCGGCAGCAGGAGAGCGCTCCACGCCTGGTCGAGCAGGTTGGTCAGCGACACCATGACCGTGATGCCGACGAGCACCGAATCCCCGTGCAGGAACTGCCACCCAGCGCGCAGATCGGCGAGGTATGACGACCGGGCCTCCCGCCCGTCAGCATGCGAATCCGATTGCGGCACAAGGAAGCCGACGCAGGTCGCGGCGACGGCGAAGGTGATCGCGTTGACGAGCAACGCCTGCGGTGCACCGACAAACGCGACTACTGCACCGGCCGCTGCCGCACCGACGGTGCCGCCGAGCCGCTCGATCGCCCCGGCGACCCCGGTGACTCGCTCCAACGGCAAACCGGCCGCGTCCGCCACCGCGGGCACCAGCGCCTGCTTGGCACCGTCCGACGGCCCACGGACCAGGCCCATGAGCACGGCGATCGGCACCAGGACCGCGAGGTGCAGCCAGCCCAGCCAGTGCAGCACCGGCACCAGGCCCACGATCAGCACGCTGCACGAGTCTGCTGTGACCGCAACACGTTTGGCGCCGACGCGATCGACGATCGGGCCACCGAGGGCCTTGGCCGCGACATACGGCAGCATCTCCGCGAAGCCGACGATGCCGGTCCACGTCACCGAGCCGGTCGTGGTCAGCACCAGCCACGGCACCGCGATCTGTGCGAGCCGGGTGCCCGAGATCGAGAAGGTCTCGGCGACTGCCAGTCCGACGAAAGGCTTGCGGCTGCTCATGATTCGGCGTCATCACGGTGCACCAGCGTGCCCGGCCGCGGGAAGGCGTGGAACTGGAAGGTGACCAGCGCCGCGTCGGCGCTCTCGTCGTCGCCGGCGGTGCCGTCGGTGAGGATCTCGTGCACCGCATCCTTGATGCACCGCACCTGGCGGGGCGTCAGCCGTGCGTGCCAGTCGCTCGCCTCGACCAGGTCCTGCCACTCGCGCGGCAACTCCTCGACCTCGGCAGCCGCCCGCTCGATCTCCTGGGACGCGGAGCGCGCGACGACCGCGTGGTAGCTGCCCATCACCGCCCGCTCCTCCGGGTCGTCCACCCTGGACGGCTCGGTGGTGGTGGTGCGGTGTGCCGCCTTCCACCAGCGGTCCCGCTTGCTGCCCCGCGACTCGTCGTCGGTGATCAGGCCGGCCTCGGCGAGCTGGCGTAGGTGGTAGCTGGTCGCCCCGGAGTTGAGCCCGAGGCGCTGCGCCAACTGGGATGCCGTGGCCGGGCCGTCGATGCGCAGCATGCCGAGCATGCGCAGCCGCACCGGATGGGCGAGCGCCTTGAGCTGCCCCAGGTCGGGCTCGACGTGGGTGCTCCGGGCGGCGGACTCGTCGCCGTGCGGCCGTTTCGTAATACCCCGCAGAGTAGGACTGCACAGAAATGTTTGCAAACATTTCTTTGCAGTCCTCCGTGCGGGTGGGCGTCCTACGCCGGGGCGGGGCCGTCCTTCGGACCCTTGCCGGGCCGGCGAGGCAGGCGCTTGCGGAGCGCGCGGACGATCTCCTTGGCCTCCTCCTTGGTCGCGGCCGCCGGCGGCGAACCCCACATCTTGCGGCCGTTGGGCTCGGCGAGGAAGGCCACCGAGACGATGCCGATCAGGCCGGCGGCGACCAGGTAGTAGCCCGGCCAGTTGAGGTCCCCGGTCGCGCTGACGAGCGCGCCGACGACGACCGACGTCGTACCGGCGAACAACGAGATCGACACGTTGAACGCGATCGACAGGGCGCCGCCGCGCACCTTCGTCGGGAAGAGCGTCGGCAACGTCGAGGGCATCGTCGAGGAGAAGCAGATCAGCAGCAGCGCCATGATCAGCAGCCCGGCGAAGACACCGACGGTCGTCTGCGAGCGCACCAGCGCGATCATCGGCAGGCCGAGCACGACCAGGCCGACCGCACCGACCCAGCAGACCGGCTTGCGGCCGACCTTGTCCGACAGCATGCCGAGGAACGGAATCGTGAGCAGCGCCAACGCCATCACCACGATCTGGATGACCTGCGACGTCGACGAGGAGACCGCGCCGTCCTTGGGCAGGGTGTCGGTGACATAGGTCGGCATGTAGGACGTGAGCATGTAGTTGGTGACGTTCCAGACCAGCACCAGGCCCATGCACACCAGCATGAACGGCCACAGCTGCAGGATCTGGCGCAGCTCACCGCCGGTCTTGTTCTCCTTCTCCCGCTGCTCGCTCTCCTTCTCCAGCGCCAGGTATGCCGGGGTGTCCGCCAGCTTGGTGCGCAGGTAGACACCGACCAGTCCCAGCGGCAGACCGATGAGGAACGGGATGCGCCAGCCCCAGGAGACGAGCTGGTCGTGGGTGAGGGCCGCGTCGGCGGCCGTCACCATGATCGCGCCGAAGAGGTAGCCGGTGAAGGTGCCGAACTCCAGCCAGCTGCCCCAGAAGCCGCGCTTGCGGTCGGGGGCGTATTCGGCGATGAACGTCATCGCGTTGCCATACTCACCGCCGGTCGAGAAGCCCTGCACGAGCCGGGCGACCAGCAGCAGCAACGGCGCGAAGATGCCGATCGAGCTCTCGCTCGGGATGCAGCCGATCGCGAAGGTGCCGAGTGCCATCAGCACCATCGTGATCGCCAGCACCTTGTTGCGGCCGATGCGGTCGGCGAGCGGGCCGAAGAACATCCCGCCGAAGGGGCGCACCAGGAACGCCACCGCGAAGAGGCCGAAGGTCGCGATCGTGCCGGCCGTGTCGCTGAGGCCGTCGAAGAAGACCTCCTTGATCGTCGGCTCGAAGTAGGCGTAGACGCCGAAGTCGTACCACTCGGTGACGTTGCCGACGGCGGCAGCGCCGATCGCCCGTCGGATGACGCCGGGTTCGGTCACGACGACGTCGCTGACGGCGTACTCCTTGGGTTCCTCGAGTGGTTCGAGCGTCTGCACTCCGGGGGTGCTCCTCAATGGGTCGGATGTGGAAAAACGGGCCACACGACGTTTTCAAGGACTACGTCTAGCGTCAAACCGAGACGCCTCCCGGACGGCTGTCATAGGCTGTCTAAGCGGTGCGAAACCCGCGTCATACCGGGCGATTTCGCGCCGCGGCATGGAACCCGTCACACTTGCCTGCGATGACCAATGAGGACACCTATCTGACGCTGGATCTCGGCCTGCGCGTCGGTGAACTACTGCTCTCCTCCGGCGCCGGTGCGGCCGACGTGAGCATCCAGATGCAGAACGTCGCGCTCGCCTGCGGGCTGCGCGGCGTGAGCTCGAGTGTGACGTTCACCGAGCTGCAGCTGACCCACCAGGAGTCGCCCGATCAGCCGACCGTGCTGCAGGTGCGCAACGTCGTGCAGCGCGAGATCGACTACGAGGACCTCACCCTCGTCGACCAGCTCGTGCGCGACCTGGTCGCCGGGCGGATCGACCGCGACGGCGCGCGCGCCGAGCTCGCCCGCATCGTCTCCTCCGGTCACACCCGCTCCCGCCGCGCGGCCACGCTCGGCTGGGGCGTGATGGGCGTCGGCGTCGGCCTCATGCTCGGCGCCACCCCGATCGTCGTCGTCACGGCGTTCATCGGGGCGATCCTCATCGACGTCAGCACCCGTGCGCTCGCCCGACGCCGGCTGCCGGTCTTCTACCAGCAGGTCGCCGGCGGCCTGCTCGCCACCGTGCTGGCGGTGCTCGTCTCCGCGACCCACCTCAGCCACGAACCCAGCCGCATCATCAGCGCCGGCATCATCCTGCTGCTCGCCGGCGTGAGCTTCATGGGTGCCGTGCAGGACGCACTGACCGGTTTCCCGCTCACCTCGATGGCCCGGTTGCTCGAGGCGACCCTCGCCACCGCCGGCGCGATCGCCGGGGTGAGCGGCGGCCTCACGCTGGCCAACGCGGTCGGGATGGAGATGCCGCGGGTGACACCGGGCAGTTCGATCTACTCGGCGACCCCGCTGATGACCGTCGGCGGCGCGGTGACCGCGGCCGCGTTCGCGTTCGCGTCCTACGCGCCCCTGCGTTCACTGCTGCCGATCGCCCTGGTCGGCGGCCTCGCTAGCACCACCTTTGCGCTCGGCTACCTCGGCGGCCTCGGTGTCGCCTGGCCGTCCGCGCTCGCCGCGGTCCTCGTCGGTCTGATCAGCTACGCGATCGCCGGCCGGGTGCGGGTGCCGACCCTCGCGATCGTCGTCTCCGGGGTGGTGCCCCTGCTGCCCGGTCTCGCGATCTACCGGGGGCTGGCGATCCTTTCGGAGAACTCCGCGCGCGGCCTCATCGACCTCGTCAACGCGGCGGTCATCGCGATCGCACTCGGCGCCGGGGTCATCCTCGGTGAGTACATCGCCCAGCCGCTCAGCCGCGAGGCGCGACGCTTCGAGCAGCGGCTGTCCGGGCCGCGACTGGTCGGCCCCCTGACCGCCCGGTCGTCACGGTCGCGCCGTCATACCGGTCATAGCTCGGAGCGCGTCAGCGGACGACGGTGACCTCACCGCGACCGAGCGCCCGCACCCCGTCGGCGTGGGCCTCGGCGTCCCCGACCAGCACGACGGTGCGCGGCTCCTGCGCCCACGCACCCCAGGCTGCGTTGAGGTCGTCAGCGGTCAGCCCCGCCAGCTGCGCGAGGTATGACGAAACGAACTCCGTTGACAGCCCGTCGAGTTCGAGCGCGGCCGCCTCGTCGGCGACGGCGTCCGCGGTCGCGTAGCGGGCCGGGGCGGTCTTGCCGATGTAGTCGACCGCCGACCGCGTCTCCTCGTCGGTGAGCGGCTTGCCCGACACCTGGTCGAGGATCGACAGGGTTAGCTCGGTGGCCTCGACCGTGACGTCGCTGCGCACCGACCCCGACGCGACGAAGACCCCACCTGCGGCACGCGGCCGGAAGCCGGCGCGGAAGCCGTAGGTGTAGCCCTTCTCCTCGCGCAGCACCGCGTCCAGGCGCGCGCCCGGCGAGCCGCCGACGGCGAAGCCGAGTGCGGGATAGGGCGCCCAGCCGTGTGCGTCGCGCCGGTCCGGCCCGAACGAGCCGACGTAGATCTCGGTCTGCACTGCGCCGGGACGGTCCACGAAACGGATGCGCGGGCCACCTTCGGCGACGATCGCGGCGGGCGAATCCGACTGGGGTGCCTCGCCGTTCACTTGCCAGGACCCGAGCGACCGGTTGAGCGCGTCCAGCGTCGCCGCCTCGTCGAGCGCGCCGGCGACCACGACGGTCGCGCCGGCCGGGCGCACCCAGTCGGCGTGGAAGCGGACGGCGTCGTCCCGGGTAATCGCCCGCACGGTGTCGGGCAGACCGGCGGCCGACCGGGCGGCCCGCGACGCCTGGTCGTAGAAGACCCCAGCCCACTCCAGCGCGGCGCGGGCGGTCGGCGACGCCTGCTCCTGGTCATACTCCGCGAGGCGCTGCCGCAGGTGGCGGTCGACCTCCTCCTGCGGGAAGACCGGCTCACGCAGACTCTCGGTGAGCAGCTCCCATCCGCGCGCGGATCGGCTTGCCATTGCTTCGAGTTCGACCGTCATGCCCCGTGCGCCATAGCCGGCAGAGAGCGCGATGCCGTCGCGTTCGAAGAGCTCGGCGAGCTCGTCGGCCGTGTGCGTCGCGGTGCCCTCGTCCATGGTGCGCGAGACGAGCGTGGCGACACCTTCGAGCTGCCGCGGCTCGACCGAGAGCGGCACCGGCACCACCAGGCGGGTGGAGGTGATGTGCTGCCCGGGACGGTTGTAGAGCAGCACCCGCATCCCGTTGTCGAGGGTGTGCTGCGTCGCCGCCGGGAAGGTCCACGGCTCCGCCGCTGCGACGGCCGGACGGGGCTGCACCATCAGTTCTGCTCCTTGCGGTAGACCACCGTCGCGGCGGCGTCGGGCCGGACATAGGTGGCGGCGATCCGTCGCACGTCCTCCGGGGTGACCCGCGCGACGCGGTCGAGGTAGGTGTTGAGCTGGTGCGGGTCGTCGTAGAGCAGCATGCCGGCGCTGATCACGTCGGCGCGTTCGTCCTGCTGGGCCAGGCTCTGCAGCCACCAGCGCTCGACGTCGGCGCGGGCCGCCTCGAGTTCGGCATCGGTCGGCGGCTCGGCGGCCAGCCGGGTGAGCTCCTCGGCGGCGATCTTCTCGGCCTGCTCGACCGGCACCCCGTCGGCCACGTCGAAGACCAGCGCACCCATCGACGTGCCGTCGACCCGGCCGCCGGCGTTGCGCGACACGTGGGTGACGACCTGGTCGCCGCGCACCATCCGGCGGTAGAGCCGGGATGTCGCGAGCCCGGCGAGCACGTCGAAGGTGACCTCGGAGGTGATGAAGTCGTCGGTGTTGCCGGCCGGCAACCGGAAGCCGAGGTAGACCCGGTTGGCGGGGACGTCGGCGACCCGCTCCAGCCGCTCGGGGTTGTCCAGCGGCGGCAGCGGCGGGTCGAGCGGCGGCGAGGGCGGATGGTCGGGGTTGGTGAGCTCGCCGAAATACTTTGCGGCCAGGGCAAATCCGGCCTCGGGCTCGATGTCGCCGACCAGCGTGAGCACGGTGTTGTCCGGCCGGTAGTGCTGCCGGTAGAACGCGTGCACGTCCTCGACGGTCGCGGCGTCCAGGTCGTCCATCGAGCCGATCGTCGAGTGGTGATAGGGGTGCCCGTCCGGGAAGACCAGCTCGGTCAGCTCGGTGAAGGCGTTGCCGTAGGGCATGTTGTCGTAGCGCTGCCGCTTCTCCTCCTTCACCACGTCGCGCTGGTTGTCGAGGTTGGCCTGGGTGACCGCGGGGAGCAGCCGGCCGTGCCGGTCGGCCTCCAGCCAGAGTGCGAGCTCGAGCGCGCCGGTCGGCACCAGCTCGAAGTAGTTGGTGCGGTCGACCCAGGTGGTCGCGTTGAGCTGCGCGCCCTGCGCCATCAGCGCCGCGAAGTGCTCCCCCTCGGCGACGTTCTCCGAGCCCTGGAACATCAGGTGCTCGAAGAGGTGCGCGAAACCGGTGCGCCCGGGCTGCTCGTGCCGCGAACCCACGCCCACCCAGAGGTTGACGGCCACCGTGGGCACGGAGTGGTCCGGTGAGACGACGACGCGCAGGCCGTTGTCCAGCCGGTGCGTGGCGATCGGGTAGTCAGGCCGCATGCCCGCACCCTACGCGGCGCGCCGGCTGAACAACTCCTGGGAGTTCGCCCGGAGACCTTGTTCGCGGCGACCCCCTGGAGCACGATCGACCTGGCACCGCCGGGACCGCCCGGCCGCGCTTTCCATCCCCCATCAGGAGGCATGCTCATGGCAGTTTCGGTCAACCTCGCCAAGAAGCTCGACAAGGCCTACGAGGACAAGGAGCTGAAGGACATCCTCGACGCGCCCGTCGACGCCCTCGCCGGACTGACCCCGCGTCACACGGAGGCCTTGAAGGAACTGCTCGGCATCAAGACCGTGCGTGACCTCGGCTCCAACAAGTACTTCGCGACCGCCGGCGTGCTGGTCGCGCTCGAGAAGCACGAGGGCTGACCCGCCGCGGCGCCGGTCGTCATACGACAACGAGGTATGACGACCGGCGCGCGATCAGCCGGCGTCGCGCTTCGGGTCGGGCGTGCGCTCGGGAAGCGCCCGGCCGCTGCCGAGCGGCACCTTCGCCTCGAAACCGCTCTCGTCCAACGCATTTCGGGCGAAGATCTGCTGCTCGGTCGCGGTGCGCTCACCGCGGGTGCGGCCGAGGAACGACACCGCCCAGTGGAAGAACGTGCCGAGCTGGCTCTTGAAGCCGATGATGTAGAACAGGTGCACGGCCAGCCACATGAACCAGGCGATGAAGCCGGAGAAGCGCAGCTTGCCCATGCTCGCCACCGCGCTGAACCGCGAGATGGTCGCCATCGAGCCCTTGTCGAAGTACTTGAACCGCTCGTCGGTCGGCTGCCCCTTGAGGCGGTGCAGGATCTGCTTGGCGGCGAACTTGCCGCCCTGGATCGCGACCTGCGCGACACCCGGGAGATTGTCCAGGGAGATCATGTCGCCCACGACATACACATTGGGATAGCCGGGCAGGGTGAGGTCGGGCTGCACCTTGATGCGGCCGGCCCGGTCGAGTTCGGCGCCGCTCTGCTCGCTGAGGGTCTTGCCCAGCTCGCTCGCCTGCACGCCGGCCGCCCAGACCTTGGTGAGCGCCGGAATGCGCTGGTGCGCACCGTCGCCGGTCTCGACCTCGATGCCCTCGGCGTCGACGTTGGTCACCTTGGTGTCGAGCAACACCTCCACGCCCATCGACTCGAGCTTCTTGCGGGCCTTGGCGCCGAGGTGGTCGCCGAACGACGGCAGCACGGCGTTGGCCGCGTCGATCAGGATGATGCGCGCGTCCTCGGAGGCGATGTTGCGGAAGTCGTGCGGCAGCGTGCGCTTGGACAACTCGGCGATCTGACCGGCCATCTCCACGCCGGTCGCGCCGGCACCGACCACGACGAAGGTCATCAGCCGCTCGAGGTCCTGGTGGCGCCCGGAAGCCGCTGCGATCTCTGCGAGTTCGAACGCGCCGAAGATCCGGCCGCGCAACTCGAGCGCGTCGTCGATGCTCTTCATGCCGGGTGCGTAGACGGCGAACTCCGGGTGGCCGAAGTAGGACTGGCCGGAGCCTGCGGCGACGATCAGCGAGTCGTAGTCGTAGATGGTGTCGGTGCCGAGCGCGGTGGCGGTGACCGTCTGCCCCTGCAGGTCGATGTCGACGACCTTGCCGTAGGCGACCTCGACGTTCTTCTGCTTCGCCAGCACCTCGCGGGTCGACGGGGCGATCAGGCCTTCGGACAGGATGCCGGTGGCCACCTGGTAGAGCAGGGGCTGGAACAGGTGGTAAGTGGTCGACGAGATCAACGTCACGTCGACGTCGGCGTGCTCGAACGCCCGCGCCGAGAACAATCCGCCGAACCCGGAGCCGATGATCACCACCCGGGGGCGACCGGTCGGCACGTGACCGTGAGCCGGTTTCGCGGCCGCGCCGGGCCCGGTTTCGTCGAGTGTGGGCCCGGTTTCGTTGAGTTCAGACATCTGCACCTACCTCCGTCGCGTGACGACCTGTCGGCCGCCCGAATCCGGCTTCCCACGCTAGTGGTCGCATGCGCCGGTTTCCGTATGGTTCAACATCCGAGCCGGGACCGGACTTCCGATTTCGTGGAAGATGTGTGCGTTTTCACTGGAGCGTTACCCTTGCCGGAGCCCACGCCGTTCGTCCCGGAGGCATTGATGAGCAACCCGAACGACCCCTCGCAGCAGCAGTGGGGCGAGCAGTCCCACCCCTCGCAGCCCGGTGGGTATGACGGAAGCGCGCCCGCCCCGGGTTACGGCCGGCCGCCGCAGGGCGACGGGCCCGCGGGCGGCGAGTACGGTCGCCCGCCGGCCGACCAGCCGTGGACCGGGCAGCCGGGGCAGTCGCAGCAACCGAGCTACGGGCAGCAGGGGTACGGCCAGCAGGGTTACGGCCAGCAGGGGTACCAGCAGCAGGATTACGGCCAGCCGGGTTACGGCCAGCAGGGGTACCAGCAGCAGGATTACGGCCAGACGCCGCACTACGGCTACTCGGCCCCGGCCGAGCCGGCGCAGATCCAGTGGGGTCCGCCGCAGCCGGCGTCCGGCGCGCCCGCGTGGGACGGCCCGACGGCCTTCGCCGCGGCACCCGCTGCTCCCCCTGCTTCCCCCGCTTCCGAGGCACCGGCCCCGGCGCCCTACCGCCCGGCTCCGTCGACCGGCGCCGACCAGCCCGAGCAGCCCGGCCAGTCGGCCCCCGAGCGAGCCCCGCAGCCGGAACAGGCTGAACAGCTGGCACAGCCGGAACAGCCATGGGTGTCCTCCGGTGCCGCGCCGACCGCACAAGAGGTCGTCGGCGACTGGCAGGCATCCCGCGGTTCGGCCGCTCCTGCTCCCATGACTCCTCCTCCCGCAGCTCCCGGCAACCCGGCTCCCGCTCAGGAGGCGAATGCGCCTGCGCCGCAAGCGAATCCGCCTGCGCAGGAGGCACCGTCGTTCGCACCCGAGGCCCGAGAGGCGCGGGAGGCGCAGCGACCCGCCGAAGCACCGCGGGCCGCCGAAGCGCCGGCACCGGCATACGAGCCGGCGCGCGAGACCCCGGCACCGCAGCAGGACGCCGACATCGCCCGCGCGCAGACCGTCACCACCCCGGCCGTGCCGGAGCCGACCCCGCAGGATGAGCCCGGCGACGACGCGCTCACGATCGGTCGCGGACGCGACAACTCGATCGTGCTGGACGACATGCTGGTGTCGCGTCAGCACGTGCGCATCACCGCCGACGCCGAGGGTCTGGTGCTGGAGGATCTCGGCAGCCGCAACGGAACCTATGTCAACGGGCGTCGCGTCGAACGCACGCATCTGTCCGAGGGAGACCGCATCGGCATCGGCGCGGCGACCTTCGAAGTGCGGGACGGCTGGTTGCTGAACATCTGACCGAGCCGCGCCCCACTAAGGTGTGCAGCCGGGAAGGGACGCGCGACCGCGTCAAGCCGACACACATGGGGGACGCGCCGCTGTGGCCACAACCACCGTCGAGGTCTCGTGCGAAGGGCGCACGATCTCACTCACATCCGGTCAGACCGCAGTCATCGGGCGGGGCCTGGACTGCGACCTGGTCATCACCGACGCCTTGGCGTCCCGCCGGCACGCCGAATTGCGGCTGACCGGCGCCACGCTCACCGTCACCGACTTGGGCAGCTCCAACGGCACGTTCGTCGACGGCGAGCGCATCGGCGCACCGATGGCCCTCGGGCCCGGCAGCCAGCTGCGCCTCGGCGGTGCCGCCGGCCCGCAGGTCGGGCTGCGGTCGGCACCGGCAGGGGTCGCCGCCCGTATGCCGGGCGCCGCGGCCACCGCGTCGGTCACCTCGACCCCGGCGGCGGCCGGCCAGTCGCGCCACGAGACGCACGCGCCGGCAGCGCACTCCGCCAAGAGCGGCCCGCTTCCGCGCAAGAAGCAGGGCGTCGCCCCGCTGCCCAAGGCGCCGAGCAACACCGGCGTGGTCTTCGAGCGCTACTCCCTGCCGAGCGGCCCGATCCAGCAACGCACGCCGGTCGCGGCCGGCAGCCGCGCGACCGTCACCGGCTCGGTGCCGCAGGTCATGCCGGTCGAGCCGGGGGCCGGCGGCCACGGCACCGGACGCGCGATCACCATCGGCCGCGGGCTGGAGAACGAGATCGTCCTGGACGACCTGCTCGCCTCGCGCCAGCACGCCCGCCTCGTGCCGTCCGGCGGCGGCTTCGAGGTGCACGACCTGGGCAGCCGCAACGGCACCTACATCAACGGTCAGCGCGTCACCGCCGGCCGGCTCGGCGAGGGCGACCTGCTCGCGATCGGCCACTCGCGCTTCACCGTCCGGCAGGGCCAGCTGGTCGCGAGCGTCGACGAGGGCGACGTCAACTTCGTGGCCAACCACCTGAGCTTCACCCTCGACGGCGGCAAGAAGCTGCTCGACGACGTGTCGTTCGCCCTGGAGGGCTCGAGCCTGCTGGCGATCATCGGACCGTCGGGCGCCGGCAAGTCGACGATGCTGAAGGCGCTCATCGGCTCGCAGCCGGCCACCGAGGGCGAGGTCTACTACGACGGTCGCGACCTCTACAGCAACTTCCAGGACCTGCGGCACCGCATCGGCGTCGTCCCGCAGGACGACGTCGTGCACCGACAGCTGACCGTGCAGCAGGCGCTGCGTTTCGCCGCCGAGTTGCGCTTCCCCGACGACCTGCCGGACGAGTTGCGCAACCAGCGGGTCGACGAGGTGATGGCCGAGCTCGGACTGACCGAGCACGCCGACACCCGTGTCGACAAGCTCTCCGGCGGCCAGCGCAAGCGCACCTCGGTCGCGCTGGAGTTGCTCACCCAGCCGTCGCTACTCTTCCTCGACGAGCCCACCTCTGGTCTCGACCCGGGCCTCGACAAGCAGGTCATGCAGACACTGCGCGGCCTGGCCGACGGCGGACGCACGGTCGGGGTCATCACGCACAGCGTCGCCAACCTGGACGTGTGCGACAAGGTGCTGCTGCTGGCCCCCGGCGGCAAGGTCGCCTACTTCGGACCGCCCGGCGACCTCCTGCCGTTCTTCGGCGCCAGGGATTACGCCGACGTCTTCAACGCCGTCACCGGCGACCCGGACGGCGCGCAGCAGCGCTTCCGGGAGTCACCGATGGAGGACGAGCAGGTCGAGGGGCCGCTCAGCGCTCCGCGCCGGGAGGCTCCCCCGCTGGAGAAGCCGCCGCGGCAGCAGAGCATCCCCTCCCAGCTGTCGACCCTGGCCCGGCGGCACGTGCGCGTCATACTCGCCGACCGGGGCTACTCGATCTTCATGCTCGTCCTGCCGATCGCTCTCGCGCTGGTCGCGATGCTGGTGCCCGGCAGTTACGGCCTGCGTCAGCAGCCGCCGATCGGACCCGGCCCGGGGCAGGTGCGCTTCCACACCACCGAGCCCCTCCAGTTGCTGGTCTTCCTGATCATCGGCGCGGTCTTCATGGGCACGGCCGCGACCATCCGTGAGCTCGTCGGCGAACGGGCAATCTATAACCGCGAGAAGGCAGTTGGGCTCTCACCGCAGGCCTACCTGTGGGGCAAGCTGACGATCTTCGGCGTGCTCACGCTGCTCCAGTCGATCCTCATGGTGCTGCTCGTCAGCCTGCGCAAGCCGATGCCGGACAGTGCCGTGCTGCTCGGCTCGTCGACGGTCGAGATCATCGTCGCCTGCTGGCTCACCGCCTTCGCCGCGGCGTCGCTCGGCCTGCTGCTGTCCAGCGTCGTGCGTACGTCCGAGCAGGCGATGCCCGCCCTCGTCATCTCGATCATGGCCCAGCTCGCGCTGTGCGGTGGCCTCTTCCCGGTCAACGGCCGGCCCGGGCTGGAACAGGTCTCCTGGCTGACGCCCGCTCGCTGGGGGTATGCCGCGTCGGCCTCGACCACCGACGTTCGCACGATCCTGCTGTCCCAGGACGACCCGCTGTGGCAGCACTCCGCCGGCGTCTGGACGCTGTCGATCGTGATGCTGCTCGTGCTCGCCGCGCTCTACTCCGCGATCACCCTCTGGCGGCTCACCCGCAAGAGCACCGACTGAGCCTGCCACTCACGCACGGCCTCTCGAACGGCCCTGGGAACCCAATGTTCCCAGGGCCGTTCGCGTTGTCGTGCACGCTGCGCCGGTCGATGTGACGCGCCGCATCTTGCATCGTCCAATCGTCTTGTAGTTAGGTTAGCCTTGCCTTTGTCAGCGACGAGAGGACGCAATGTCCCTGCCCCCTGATCCGGCCGACTTCCTGCTCGACGGACACAGCCCGGCCAGATATGAACGCGATCTGATCAGTGCCATCGGCGCCGTCTCGGCGACGTTTGCCGAGTGCGACGCCACCTTCTCCGGCATCGACCACGAAGCCCTCCGCCGGGAGGTCGACGCGGTCGACCTGCAGCAGCCGACCAGCGACTGCGCGAGCGCCCTGCGCGAGCTTGACCGGCTCTACCTGCGCGACGCGGTCTACTTCCACCACCCGCGCTACCTCGCGCACCTCAACTGCCCGGTCGTCCTTCCCGCACTCGCGGCGGATGCCGTTGCCAGCGCGGTGAATTCGTCTCTGGACACGTGGGACCAGAGCGCCGGCGGGACCCTCATCGAGCAGCGGCTGATCCAGTGGACCTGCGACCGGCTCGGCTTCGACGCGGCCGCCGCGGACGGCATCTTCACCAGCGGCGGCACCCAGTCCAACCTGCACGCCCTCTACCTCGCCCGCGAGCACGCGGTGGGGAGCCGGCACGCCACCGACCGCACTGCAGCGCTCCCCCGGTTGCGCGTATTCGCTTCTGCGGACAGCCATTTCAGCGTGCGCACCGCTGCGCGGCTGCTCGGCCTGCATCCGGACGCCGTGGTGCCGATCCCCACCGACGGACATCGCCGCCTGCGCGTCGACGCGCTGCGCGCCGCGATCGACAGCGCCCGTGCGGAGGGATCCATCCCGATGGCCGTCGTCGCCACCGCGGGCACCACCGACTTCGGGGTGATCGACCCGTTGGCGGAGATCGCCGAGGTCGTGCACGAGCAACCGGCGCCGTTGTGGCTGCACGTCGATGCGGCATACGGCGGGGGGTTGCTGGTGTCCCCCACCCGGCGGTCACTGCTCGCCGGCATCGAGCGCGCCCACTCCGCGACCGTCGACTTCCACAAGTCGTTCTTCCAGCCGATCAGCGCCAGCGCGCTCCTCGTCCGCCGCAGCGAGTGGATGGACGCCGGCCGGCACCACGCCGACTACCTCAACCCGGTCCGTATGACGCGCGCCGGCATCCCCAACCAGGTCGACAAGAGCCTGCAGACGACCCGCCGGTTCGACGCCCTCAAACTCTGGCTCACGCTGCGGGTCATGGGCGCCGACGCGATCGGCGAGCTCTTCGACCGGGTCATCGACCGTGCGGGCGAAGCGCACCGCCTCGTCGCGTCCGACCCGCGCTTCGAGGTCGTCACCCCGTCGGACCTCAGCACGGTGGTCTTCCGCTTCGCCGGCACGGACGAGGCCAATCTGGCTGCCCGCGCGGCGCTTTCGGCCAACGCCGAGGCGATGATCGCCAGCACCACCGTCGACGGGCGCACCTTCTTGAAGTTCACCCTGCTCAATCCGCGCACCACCCTCGCCGACATCGCCGAGGTGGTGGCGCTCATCGCCGGCTACGCGTCGGAGCACCTGTCCGCCCAGCCGTCTCTGGCCTCGTGAAAACCGGGAACGCAATGACCACACACGATTTCATCGGCATCGGCCTCGGGCCGTTCAACCTCGGACTCGCCTGCCTCACCGAGCCGCTCACCGACGTCGAGGGTGTCTTCCTCGAACGCGGGCCGTCCTTCGACTGGCATCCCGGCATGATGCTGCCCGGTGTCACCCTGCAGGTGCCCTTCCTCGCCGACCTGGTCACGCTCGCGGACCCGACCTCGCCGTTCAGCTTCCTCAACTTCCTGAAGCAGCGAGGCCGCATCTACCCGTTCTACATCCGCGAGTCGTTCTTCCCGCTGCGCCGCGAATACAACGAATACTGCCGCTGGGCCGCCGACGGGCTGCGCAGCGTCCGCTTCGGGCACGACGTCCGGTCCGTGACGTATGACGAGGCCCGCGGCAGCTACCGGGTGGTCTCGCAGCGCGCCGACTCCGGCGAGCTCGTGGAGCATCACGGGCGCAAACTCGTGCTCGGCACCGGGAGCGCTCCCTACCTGCCGCCCGCAGCGGCGGGACTGGCCGGGGATGCGATCCACAACGCGCACTACCTCGACCACAAGGCCGCCTTGCAGGCCAAGCGAAGCATCACCGTGGTCGGCAGCGGGCAGAGTGCGGCCGAGGTCTACTCCGACCTGCTCGGCGAGCGGGAAACCCATGGCTACCAACTCAATTGGGTGACCCGGTCACCGAGGTTCTTCCCGCTCGAATACACCAAGCTCACGCTGGAGCTGACGTCACCGGACTACATCGACTACTTCAGCGGCCTGCCCGAGGACGACCGATACCGCCTCGCCGGCCAGCAGAAGGCGCTGTCCAAGGGCATCGACGCCGACCTGATCAACGACATCTTCGACGAGCTCTACGCGCAGAGTCTGCACTCGAGCCCGACCACCCGGCTCCTCACCAACACCTCCGTCGAGCAAGCCTCCTACGACGCCGCAACCGGTTGCTACACCTTGGGATTGCACCATCACGAGCAGGACCGGCGCTTCACGCTCGAGACCGAGGGGCTGGTCTTCGCCACCGGCTACCACCACCCGATGCCGGACTTCCTCGCACCGATCCGCGACCGGCTGCGCTTCGACCGCCGCGGCCGCTTCGACATCGCCCGCAACTACACCGTCGATCGCGACGGACGCAGCGTCTTCGTGCAGAGCGCCGGCGAGCACGTGCACAGCGTCTCCTCCCCCGATCTCGGCATGGGCGCCTACCGCAACTCGTGCATCGTGCGCGAGCTGACCGGCCGCGAGGTCTACCCGGTGGAGAAGTCGATCGCCTTCCAGGAGTTCGGCGCACCGGCAGGGGCGATCTCATGACGCCGGCACCGACCCGCGTATACCGCGACCACCACGGCGAATTCAGCGTCCGCCCGGTCGAGCCCGCCGCCGACGCGACGCTGCTGCACTCCTGGGTCACGCATCCCAAGGCGACGTTCTGGATGATGGCCGACGCGTCGGTCGCCGACGTCGAGCGCGAATACCGGCGCATCGCGGACGACCGGCACCACGAGGCCTTCCTCGGTCTGGTCGACGGCGTGCCGGCGTTCCTGATGGAGCGCTACGACCCGGCCCGCGTCGAGCTGGTCGGCGTGCACGCCGCCGAGCCCGGCGACGTCGGCATGCACTTCCTGGTCGCGCCCACCGACCGCCCGAAGCACGGCTTCACCCGATCGGTGCTGCGCGCCGTGCTGTCGGCGATCTTCGCCGACGACACCGTGCGGCGAGTCGTCGTCGAACCCGACATCCGCAACACGGCCGTGCACCGGCTCAACGCCGCGGTGGGTTTCACACCACTGCGCGAGGTCGCCCTGCCGGCCAAGACCGCGCTTCTCAGCATCTGCACCCGCGAAGACTTCACCAACCACGAATCAGTAGAGATGACAACGCCATACCGCACACCTGCCCACACTGCCGTCGCCCATCTGAACCCGCACGACTGGGCGGCCGCCAACAGGCTTCTGCTCACCAAGGCACTCTCGGAGTTCAGCCACGAGCGCCTGCTGGAGCCGATCGCACAAGACGGTGAGCGCTGGACGATCACTGCCGAGGCCGGCCGCGTCGTCTATTCGTTCGCGGCCGAGCGGCTCCCGCTCGATCACTGGCAGATCGACGCGGACTCGGTGACCTGCACGGTCGACGGCGCGCCGCGACCGCTCGACCTGATGCAGTGCGTGCTCGACTTCCGCACCGAGCTCGGCCTGTCCGACCAGGTGCTCCCGGTCTATCTGGAGGAGATCGCATCCACGCTCTCCGCGGTCGCGTTCAAGCTGTCCGGCACACCGCCGACGAGCCGGGAGCTGCTGGCGGCCGGCTTCCAGGCGATCGAGGCCGGCATGCTGAGCGGCCATCCGTGCTTCATCGCCAACAGCGGCCGCGTCGGCTGGGGCGTGCACGAATATCAAGCGTTCGCACCGGAGTCCGGGCAACCGGTGCGGCTGCTCTGGCTGGCCGCCCGACGTGACCTCGCGACCTTCACCTGCAGCCGCGACACGTCATACGACGAGTTCATCCGTGGTGAGCTCGGCGCGCAGGTCGACGACTTCGCAGGGCAGCTGCGGGCCCATGACCTCGACCCGGACGATTATCGGCTGATCCCGGTGCACCCCTGGCAGTGGTGGAACAAGCTGTCGGTCACCTTCGCGGCCGAGGTCGCCGGGCAACGGCTCGTCCTGCTCGGGGAAGGGCGCGATGCCTATCGCGCGCAACAGTCGGTGCGCACCTTCTTCAACACCAGTGACCCCTCGAAACACTATGTGAAGACGGCACTTTCGGTGATCAACATGGGCTTCATGCGCGGTCTGTCCGCGGCATACATGGAGGCGACACCGGCGATCAACGACTGGCTCGCCGACCTCATCGCCGCCGACGACACCTTGAAGCGCACGGGCGTCGGCGTGATCCGCGAGCGGGCCGCAATCGGTTACCACGCAACCCAGTTCGAGCAGGCGACCGACCGCTACTCCCCTTATCGCAAGATGCTCGCGGCACTGTGGCGGGAGAGCCCAGTGCCGCAGCTGGAGCCGGGCCGCAAGCTCTCCACCATGGCGGCACTGCTGCACGTCGACGCGGACGGTCAGTCGGTCGCAGGGGCCCTGATCGACGAGTCCGGTCTCACCCCCGCGCAGTGGTTGCGCGGCTACCTCGACGCCTACCTGGTGCCGCTGCTGCACTGCTTCTACCGCTACGGACTGGTCTTCATGCCGCACGGGGAGAACGTCATCCTGGTGCTGAACGACGGCGCGGTCGAGCGGGTCGTCATGAAGGACCTCGCCGAGGAGATCGCGGTCATGTCCCCCGACACTCCGCTGCCCGAGGCGGTCGAGCGCGTGCGGGCCGACGTGCCCGAGCAGGTGCAGCTGCTGTCGATCTTCACCGACGTCTTCGACTGCTTCCTGCGCCACCTGAGCGCGATCCTGCACCAGGAGGGGCTGATCGCGGCGGACGACTTCTGGGCGACGGTCGCGCAGACAGCAGCCGATTACCAGTGCTCGGAGCCGGACCTGCGAGCAAGGTTTGAGCAATTCGACCTGTTCGCCGAGGAGTTCGCGCTGTCCTGCCTCAACCGGCTGCAGCTGCGCGACAACCAGCAGATGGTCGACCTCGCCGATCCGGCCGGTGCACTGCAGCTCGTCGGCACTCTGCGCAATCCCATCGCCGGGTTCAACTCGTGATGTCCTTGCCGGCGAACCGCGCCCAAGCGGCGAGCAGGAACACCGCGATATAGCCGAGATCGACGAGCGCACCCTGCGTCACTGCCGAGTAGTCGGGCGGGTCGCGCATGAGGTCGGCGAACGCCGGCCACTTGTCGACGAGCAGCCACGGGTGCAGCCCCGACAACTGCGGTATGGCGTCGAGCACCCACATCGCCGAAGTCACCACCATGAGCGCGACGGTCGCCGCGATGGGCTGCTCGGTCAGTGTCGACAGGAAGAGGCCGACCGCTCCGAGCGCGCACAGGCCGAGGGCGACGTAGGCGGTCGACAGGGCGAGTCGCCCCAGGCCGGTGCCGAGCGGGATCTGGGTGCCGGACAACGTCGTCAGCGACCCGGTGCCGAAGATCGTGGTGCCCACCGCCGCACCGACGATCGCCACGGCGAAGGCAGCGACCAGCGAACCGGCAACGATGCCAAGGTATTTCACGGTCAGCACGCGCACCCGTCCGGCGGGCACGGTGAGCAGGTAGCGCAGCGTGCCGGAGTGTGCTTCGCCGGCGATGGCGTCGCCACTGATCATCGAGATCGCCAGCGGGAAGAAGATGGTGATCTCGAAGGTCAGTGCCGCGAACGCCACGAAGACGCCGTTGCCGACGATCTGGTCGATGAACCCGGGCGGGCCGCCGCCCCTCGGGTTGTCCTCGGTGAGCCGCACCGCGACGGCGAGCAGCACCGGCATCGCGATGAGCACGAGCAGCCCGGCCTGATTGCGCCGGCGCCCGGCGATGAGCCGCAGCTCGGACCGCAGGAATCGTGCAGTGGTGATTCGGGGTCCTCGCGAGGTATCGGAGCGAGGCACGAGCGGAGAACTTCGTGGGGCGGCTTTCATTGACGCACCTCGAAGCCTTCGCCGGTGAGCGAGACGTAGAGGTCCTCGAGGCTGGGCCGGTCGATGCCGAAGCGTCGCACCCGCACACCTGCGGCGACGAGCTCGGCCACCAGGCGTTCGGGCGGCAGCCCGCCGGGCTGACCGGTGACGACCTCGCCGTCGGCGGCCAGGGCGGCGACGCCGGCCGTGCTCAGCACCCGCATCGCGTCGGCCGGGTCCGGGGTGTGCACGACGAGCTCTGCGGTCTGACCGGCGCGCAGCTCGTCGATGCCGCCCTGCGCGACCAGCTTCCCGGCGCTCATGACTCCGACGTGGGTGCAGATCTGCTGGATCTCGGCCAGCAGGTGGCTGGAGATCAGCACGGTGATGCCGTCGGCGGCGAGGCCGGCAACGAGGTGCCGCACCTCCCGGGTGCCTTGCGGGTCGAGGCCGTTGGTGGGTTCGTCGAGGACCAGCAGGTCTCGGGGCGCAAGCAGGGCCGCCGCGATCGCGAGGCGCTGCTTCATGCCGAGCGAGTAGGCCCGAAAGCGTTTGTTCGCAGCGGGTTCCAGGCCGACGCGCTCCAGCGCGGCGCCGATGCGGGCCGCGCTGGTGCGCGCGTCGGACCGGGCGTCGGCGGCGTCGAGACGGCGCAGGTTGGCAAGGCCCGACAGGTGCGCGTGGAACGCCGGCCCCTCGATCAGCGAGCCGACCCGGTGCAGCGCGCTGGTCAGCTCGGCCGGCATCGGCTGCCCGAGGATGTCGTGGTCGCCGCTCGTCGGCGCGACCAGCCCCATGAGCATCCGGATCGTGGTGGTCTTGCCCGAGCCGTTGGGGCCGAGGAAGCCGTAGACGCTGCCGGACGGCACCCGCAGGTCGACGCCGTCGACTGCGCGTTGCTTGCCGAAAACCTTTGTCAGTCCTCGCGTTTCAACAGCGTATGGCGAGCCACCTGATCGGCCGTCCGCTTCTGCGGCGGCGGGGTCAGCCGCGGCTGAGGGCGGCATATAGCGTCGAAGCAGGCACCGCTCCGGCCGCGTAACGACCGTCGTCGGTGATGACTGCGGTGACGAGCGCGGTGTCGAGCAGGCGGCCGCGACCCCAGCTGCCGGACACCTCCGGCAGCAGCCGCAGCGCCGACTGCAGCGACGAGTCGTCCTTGGCGACAGTCTGTTTGGGCGGCAGCTTGCCGACCACGACGCTCGCCCAGTCCTTGCCGATCAGGCGCGGCGGGGTGGCCGAGCGCGCCGTAGCCTCCGGCTTCGCGCCCTTCGCCTTCGCGGCGTGCGGGGTCGCCTCGGTGACCTTCGCACCCGGCGGCGGGGTGAAGTCGAACCGGCTCGCCGGCTGCTTGCCGTAGTCGACGGAGGTGAAGCCGACGTTGACCGCGGGCTTGCCGGCTCCCTTGGCGAAAACCTGTGCCCGCAAAGGGGTTTGGTTGGCGGCGTCGATCGCGATGCGCACCGAGCCGATCTTGGTGCCGGCGGTCTTCGGGGTCAGCACCAGCTGGTAGGCGGCCCGGCCGGCGACGCGCTCGTTGCTGCTCGTGGTGACCGCGGTCGACGGGTCGAGCATGCGCAGCGCCCAGGACGCCACGCCTTCAGGGGTGCTCAATTCGGCCGGCAGCTGAGAGGTCTTGTCATCACCCGCCGCACGCTGCGCGCCTCCGCGCGCGGCCGGCACCGGCACGTGCACGACCGACTTGTCGGCGCTCTGCCACAGCCAGAGGCCCTTGGCGTTGCTCACCAGATCTGTCTCCGAGCCGTCCCCGAGCAGCGCGACCCGTGCGGAGGTCTTGCCGTCATACCAGACCTTGGCGGTGTGGCTGCCGGCGAGCAGCGCCAGCGGTGAGGCGTTGCCGCTCCCGCTCGTCACCGACTCGGGCAACTGCGGCAGCCCGAGGGACGAGGTCGCCCGGACCGTGCCGGAGAGGGCCGTGGGCTTCGCCTGCTGCAGGTCGACGAGGAGTTGTTGCGCGGTGCGTGGTTGCAGGTCGGTGGCCGCGTCGGCCGGCCAGTGGGCCGCGAGTTGGGAGCCGGTGACGACGACCGCGAGCGCCGCGCCGGGTGCGATCCAGCGAAGTGCGGGACGTCGGGTGAGAAGTCCGCTCATTCCCCGAGCATAAGCCGCGAAGCTGTGACGTGGCCGACAGCGGCAAGTGGCCGGTGAGGGACGCCGTCAGTGCGCGCGGCGCAGCGACATCGAGCGCTCGGCCTCGCGCTGGTCCTGCCGCTCGCGCAGCGCCTGCCGCTTGTCATACTGCCGCTTGCCCTTGGCGAGCGCGATCTCGACCTTCACCCGTCCGCCGTCGCTGAAATACATCGACAGCGGGATGAGCGTGTGGCCGGCCTCGCGGGACTTGCCGAGCAGCTTCTCGATCTCGTGGCGGTGCATGAGCAGCTTGCGCCGGCGCCGGGCCGAGTGGTTGGTCCAGGTGCCGTTGAGGTACTCCGGGATGTGGACGTTCTCCAGCCAGAGCTCACCGCCCCGGTCGGAGGCGAAACCGTCGACCAGGGACGCGCGACCCATCCGCAGGCTCTTGACCTCGGTGCCGGTCAGCACCAGGCCCGCCTCGACGGTGTCCTCGATCAGGTAGTCGTGACGCGCCTTGCGGTTGGTCGCGACGACCTTCTTGGCCGGCTCGTTCTTCGCCGACTTCTTCGCGTTCTTGGCCATCCCACCAGTTTACGGAGGCGGCGCAACTGGATTCCCGCGTCAGTGCCGGGTCGCCCGCCGGCCGGGGTCAGCTGATCCAGGGCGCCGGATTGACGTAAGCACCGTTGGCCAGCACCCCGAAGTGCATGTGGCACCCGGTCGAGCGCCCGGTGGTGCCCGAATAACCGATGAGCTGCCCGCGCGACACCTTCTGCCCCGCCGACACCACGGCCGCCGACTGGAAGTGGGCGTAGTAGCTCGCCAGGTTGGTGCCGCCCAGATAACCGTGGTCGATCAGCACGTGGTTGCCGCCGACGCTGTCGTAACTGGCCTGCACGACGGTGCCGTTGCCCGCGGCATACACCGGTGTGCCGCAGGCGTAGGGGAAGTCGTCACCCTCGTGCAGCAGGCGTACGCCGAGCACCGGGTTGACCCGCCAGCCGAAGCCGGAGACGACCGCACCGAGCGGCATGGGCGCGGCGAGCACCCCACCACCGGAGGACTTGCCGGCGGCGGCCGCCTGCGCCGGCGGCTTCGCCGGCTGGGTGGCGGTCTGCGGCGGGCGCTTCGCCGCCTTGGCCGCGGCGATGTTGCGGGCCCGGATGACGCCCGCCAGCCGCGCCGACTCGGCCTGTTGCGACTTCAGGTCGGCGAGTTCGGCGGTCTTCTGCTTCTGCAGGTTGTCACGCTGCGTCCGCTGCGTCTTCTGCAGGGTCAGCAACGCGTTGCGGGCGTTGGTCGCATTGGTCTGCGCGGTCTTGGCATTGGTCTCGGCGTTGCTCGCCTGCACCGTAAGAGTCGAGATGCGCCGCCGGGTCGCGCTCAGCCGGTCGTCGGCGGCGGTGCCCGCGGCCTGCTCACTGGCGAGCCGGGTGAGGACCCCGCTCTGCTGCCGCATGACGACGTCGGCGAGCGACAGCTGGGAGGTCGCGTCGCCCGTGCCCGAGAGCACGTTGAGGGTCAGCTCCCAGTTGCCGAGACCGCCCGACATATAGCTCTGCCGGGCGATGCCGCCGACCAGCACCTTCGACTTGGCCTGCTGCTTGGTGTTGGTCGCCAGGTCCTTCTGGTTCTTGGTCTCGTCGGCCTGGGCGATCGCCAGCTGCGCGCGCATGTCGGACAGGTGGTTCTGCGCGTTGGTCAGGTTGGTGTTGGCGTTGGTCAGGTTGGTCTGCGCCGTCTTCACCTTCGCGTTGGTGGCGGTCAGCGCGTTGTTGGCGTTGATCAGCTTGGCGGAGGTGTCGTCGAGGTTGGCCTGGGTGTCGCTGATCTTCTTGTCGACTGTTGATTTCTGCTTGTCGACGCTCGACTGCTGCGGCTTCTTGGGGTCGGGGCTCGCCTGCGCGCCCTGCCCGGCCGTCGCCAACAGCGCCACCAGCACCGCGCCCGTCGCGGTGCCGACGACGCGACGCCGGATCGTGTTGCGCGCGAACGACATACGCACTCCCTACACCCGCAGGAACCGTCGGAGGGTCAACCACGCCGTGGCGAGCGCGATCACGATGGCGCCGGCCACGAGCCACGGCGCGAAGTCCCACACGTCCTGGGTGCCGATCATGCTGACCAGGTCGCCACCGGACCCGCGGGTGTTGAAGAGGCCCTCGACGCCGTAATGCACCAGCGCCCAGAGCAGACCGATCGCCAGCGCCGCGCCGAGCAGCGTCGCGACGAGGATCTCCATCACGAACGGCAGATAGATCACCGTCGCCGAGGCCCCGACCAGCCGCATGATGCTGACCTGCCGCCTGCGGGAGTAGGCGACCTGACGAATCGTGGTGGTGATCAACAGGATTGCGCAGATCACCATCACCGCCGCCAGGCCGACGGCACCGACACTGACGACATTGAGCAGTTTGAAGAACGTGCCGAGCACCCGGCTCTGGTCGCTCACCGCCTCGACCCCGGGTTGCCCCCGGAAGGCGTCGACCACGTCGGAGTACTTGTCCGGATCCGACAGTTTCACCCGGTATGACGCAGGCAGCGAATCCGCCGACACGTCGGACAGGTAGGGGCTGTTGCGGAACTGCTGCTTGAAGCGCTGGTAGGCGTCGGCCGAGGACTCGTAGTAGACGCGTTCGACCAGGGGCTTCATGCCGTCGAGCTGGCTCTTCACCTGGTCCTGTTGGGCCTTGGTCGCGGCGCCGCCGGTGCACGACTGCACCTGGGTGGACTGGTTGGTGCAGAAGAAGATCGAGACCTGGATCTTGTCGTACCAGAAGCCTTTTGCCACGCTCACCTCGCGCTGCGCCAGCAGGCCGGCGCCGAGGAAGAACAGCGAGATCATCGACACGAGCACGACCGAGATGATCATCGAGGCGTTGCGGCGGATGCCGTTGGCGACCTCGCCGAGCAGGAACGTCACCCGCATCAGGCGTCGCCCTCCCTGGCGCGGGTCTCGTCATACGCCGGGAGACCGCGGGTGTAGCCGCCGCTCGCCTCGTCGCGCACGAGGACGCCGTCGGACAGCTCGAGCACCCGTTTGCGGAAGTCGTCGACGATGCCCTGGTCGTGGGTCGCCATCGCGACGGTCGTGCCGGTCTTGTTGATGCGGTCGAGCACCGTGACGATCTCCGCGCTGGTCTCGGGGTCGAGGTTTCCGGTCGGCTCGTCGGCGAGCAGGATCGGCGGCTTCTTGACCACCGCACGGGCGATGGCGACGCGCTGCTGCTCGCCACCGGAGAGTTCGTGCGGCAACCGGCCGGCCTTGCCGTCCAGCCCGACCAGGTCGAGCGTCTCCGGCACGAGTTGCTTGATCCGGTGCCGCTTGGTGCCGAGCACCCGCAGCACAAACGCGACGTTCTGGTAGACAGTCTTGCCCTCCAGCAGCCGGAAGTCCTGGAAGACCACGCCGATCTCCCGGCGCAACGCCGGCACCTGCCGATCGGGCAACGCCACCAGGTCACGACCGGCGACCAGCACCGAACCCTTCGTCGGCGACACCTCACGGGTGACCAGCCGCATCAGCGTCGACTTGCCCGAACCCGACGTGCCGACCACGAAGACGAACTCGCCGCGGGTGATCTCACAGGTCACGTCGTCCAGCGCGGGTGCGCCGCCCGCGTCATACCTCTTGGTGACGTGTTCGAGACGAATCATGTGCGCGGGGAGGCCATTTCATGGTCAGCGGGGTGGGCGTCAACACCGTATGACGCGGCACGACCGCGGTCCTGCAGGCGCGCCGAACGAACGACCGACGCACCGATCCTGTGCACAGTTCTGGACAGGTGGCTAAGGTTGGTGCGGCGCAGCGACGCGCAGAGAGGGAGACAACCGTGACGGACAGGAGCAGGGGCCGGCACAGAGCGGCCGGTAGTGCAGGGGGCGGGGCCAAGGGCGGCTGGCTGGTGGCGGCGGTGATCGCCGTGCTGCTCGCCGCAGGCATCGGCGGCTGGGCGTTCGGGGTCAATCGCGACAACTCACCCACCAACGCCGGCTCGTCGTCGAGCGGCGAGACCGCGCCCGCCCCGGACGGAGCGAGCGACACCACCAGCCCCGGCACCGACACGAGCCCGACCGGCGACGCCGGGGCGTCGGCCGCGCTGACCGGATGCCGCGCCAAGGTCGCGGCCGGCGACAGCCTCGCCAAGGCCGCCGACGCGGTCTACAAGGACTGGTCCGGCCACGTCTACACCCAGATCGACTACGACGCCGGCAAGGTGTCGGAGGCCACAGCGAAGAAGGTCTGGGCCGACACCAAGGCGGCCGGCCCGGGGCACGTCAAGACGTTCGACTCCGACAAGACCGCCTACGACAAGGCCGCCGGCTGTGACGGCACCGCCTCGGTCCCGGCCGCCGACCGCACGCCGATGGAGCAGTGCAGCAACCGGGCGAGCGCGCTCGCCAAGGTTGCGTCGACCGGCTCGGTGCTCAACTCCCAGTGGAAGGAGCACCAGGTCCAGATGACCCACACGATGCAGAAGCAGCACGACCCGAGCGCCTACTACGGCGAGTGGTTCAACCGCATCAGCGCCGCGAAGAAGCCGCTGAAGGACTACGAGTCCGCAGCCGCGGCCCTCAAGAAGGCGCCCAGCTGCCCCGGCGCCTGAGGCGCGGCCAGTTACGGCCGCAGTCAGATCACGTATGACGGCGCCGCCGCGGACCCCGCCGGGTTGCCGGAGCTGAGCCGCCGGAGCTGATCAGGCGGCGCGTTCCTGGTTGCGCTTCCAGCGGATGCCGGCCTCGATGAACGCGTCGATGTCGCCGTCGAAGACGCCGGAGGTGTTGCCGACCTCGTACTCCGTGCGCAGGTCCTTGACCATCTGGTAGGGGTGCAGCACGTAGGAACGCATTTGGTCGCCCCAGCTCGCGGTGGAGTCGCCGGCCAGCTCCTTGCGCTGCTTGGCCTCTTCCTCGCGCTTCAGCAGCAGCAGCCGCGACTGCATGACGCGAAGGGCGGCGGCGCGGTTCTGGATCTGGCTCTTCTCGTTCTGCATCGACACCACGGTGCCGGTCGGGATGTGCGTCATACGCACTGCCGAGTCGGTGGTGTTGACCGACTGGCCGCCGGGGCCGGAGCTGCGGAAGACGTCGATCTTGAGTTCGTTCTCCGGGATCTCGATCGAGTCGGTCTGCTCGATCAGCGGGATCACCTCGACCGCCGCGAAGCTGGTCTGCCGGCGGCCCTGGTTGTCGAACGGGCTGATCCGCACGAGGCGGTGCGTGCCGGCCTCGACCGACAGGTTGCCGTAGGCGTAGGGCACGTTGACCTCGAAGGTGGCCGACTTGAGGCCGGCCTCCTCGGCATACGAGGTGTCCATGACCTTGGTCGGGTAGCCGTGCCGCTCGGCCCAGCGCAGGTACATCCGCAGCAGCATCTCGGCGAAGTCGGCTGCGTCGACACCACCGGCGCCGGCGCGGATCGTGATGACGGCCTCACGCTGGTCGTACTCCCCCGACAGCAGCGTGCGCACCTCGAGCTCGCCGACCGCCTTCTGCAGGTCGGTGAGTTCCTTCTCGGCCTCCGCCAGGGTGTCGGCGTCGTTCTCCTCCTGGCCCATCTCGACCAGCACCTCGAGGTCGTCGATGCGGTTGTCCATCGTCTCGACCCGCTCCAGCTCGGCGTTGGCGCGCGACAACTGGCTGGTGATCTGCTGCGCCGACTCCGGGTCGTCCCACAGGCCCGGCGCGGCCGACTGCTGCTCGAGGTCGGCGATCTGGGTGCGCAGCGTGTCGAGGTCGGTCACGTCACGGACGGAGCCCATGGTCGTGCGCAACGCCTTGATCTCTGCGGGGAAGTCGGTAGCCACAACCTCACAGGGTACGGCGTCGCTACCGGTGCGGCGAACCGCGGCGATCTGAGCGCGATCAGCCGACGTCGGCGCGGGCGCGCGACTGCACCGACACGTGCACGTCACCGAAGACCCCGGACCAGAGACCCGCCAGCATCGGCGGCCGTACGACGGCACTCACTCGCACGACCGCCGTCCGGCCGTCCGCGGCGACCGCCCCGCCGGCAACCTGCCAGCCGAGCACGTGAGCGGGGACCGGCTGACCGGCCAGGCTGCGGGTCGCGGTGGTGCGCACGTCGGCATCGGAGAGGCGCAGCTGCTCACCGACGCCGCCGCGGTAGATGCCGGCTTCGTCGACCGAGTCGGCCGCGTCGGCCGCCGCGGCATCGGCCGCGTCCAGCACGTGCACCCGGGCCAGCTGCAGTGCGGTCACGTTGATCCCGCCGACGATCAGCATGCCGAGCACGGCGAAGAGCCCCGCGATCAGCAGCACGACCCGGCCGGCGTCGTCACCGCGTCCCGGCAGCCGCGCCCGCACCGCGGAACGCGCGCTGCGCGTGGGGTGATGGGCGCTCATGGCGTGCCCGGAGCGCGGTAGCGGTCGACGGACTCGGCGTGCCGCGAGTGCAGGTGCACCGACGACGGGACGGCGCCGCGCAGGAAGTCCGGGATCAGCGGCAGCGGCACGTCGAGGTCGGCCGCGCTGTCGATCGTGCCGTCCGGGCTGAGACACGGGCTGCGCGTGCACGCGACCCGCACGCTCCCCTGCCCGCCGAACCCCTGGTCGCGGAAGGCCAACGCCGCCGCTGCCTGCGACCGGGTGGCACCGGCGGCGTCCGAGGGCGCCGTGACGAACATCCGCGACGACTCCCGCGCGGCGGCGGCCACGGCATACGTGCCGGCCTGGAGCCTGGCGAGGGTGATCACCAGGTAGAAGACCGGCAGGGTGAGCAGCACCCCGATCACGATGAACTCGACCAGCGCACTACCGCGCTCCCCGTCCCCCACTCGTCGCCGGACTCGCGCGCAGGTATGGCGAAAAGCGTTGCGTATCATTGGGATTCCTCGTATGCCCGACCGGAGACGGTCAACGACTGGGATGGCCCGAACGGGCCGATGATCGGCAACGGTGCACGCACCGTCACCTGCACCACCTGCGCGCCACCCTCGGCCTCGACGGTTGCCGACACGTTCCGTGCGTAGCGTCCGGACAGGCTCGCTCCGATCAGCTCGCGGGCCCGCTCGGCACCCAGCTGCGGGGTCGCGTCGGCGCGTGCCCCGTAGCGGGCGCCTTCGGCGGCGTTCTCGATCAGCGTGTTGCGCACGTAGAGCGAGAACCCGAGCTGGAATGCCGCCAGAAAGAACAGCACGACCAGCGCGCCGACCATCGCGAATTCCGCGACGGCAGAGCCGCGTTCGGCATCGGAGGGCAGTCGCCACCCGCCGGTCGGCATCGGTTCAGCGTCCGCCGCCGGTCACGCTCTGGACCGCGGTGTTGAACAGGCTGGTGAGCGTGCCCTGCGCGGTCGCCCAGAGCGCGGTGACCAGGCCCGCCGTCATGATGGTGATCAGCACCCAGCCGGGCACGTCTCCCCGCTCGCGCTCGGCGACCGCCCGGGCGTAGCGCACCTGCACGTCGTGGAAGGCGAGCAGAGCACGGGACTGCAGCTTGTCGATAGTTGTCATTTCTTCCTCCTGATGATGGATATCGTTGTTTGTCAACTGGTTTCGGGGACGATCAGCCTGAGAGATTGAGGGCGTCGAGGCCGGGGAAGACGGCGAAGACGATGGTGACCGGGAGCACGAGGAAGACGACCGGCACCATCATCAGCAGCTCCCGTCGTCCGCCGAGCTCGAGCAGTTGCTGCTTGCTCGCGTCGCGGGCGTCCTGGGCCTGCGCGCGCATCACGTCGGCGAGCGGAGTGCCGCGCTCCACCGCGATGACGATGCCGTCGACGAATCGAGCCAAGCTCGGCAATCCGGTGCGGTCGGCCAGGCCTTGCAACGCCTCCGGCAGGCTGGACCCCGCGCGAGCGTCGACCAGGCAGCGGGCGAGCTCGCCGGACAACTCCCCCGAGGAGAGTCCGGCGACCCGTTCCAGCGCCGCGGCCGCGCCCTCACCGGCCGTGACGGCGAGCGCCAACATCTCTGCCACTGCAGGGAATTCGGCCATCAGCTGTTGCTCGCGACGCTCGGCGGCCCGGGTCAGCAGCTGGTCGCGCACGATGACGCCGACGAGGAAGGCGACGACCAGGATGACCACACCGCGCAGCACCGAGCCGTTGCCGCCGACGAAGGTCAGCGAGACGTAGAACCCACCGATCACCATGGCGGCCAGGCCCCAGAGCGCCTGCTGCCCCCGGAACCCTTCGACGTCCGCCGGCTGGCCGGACCGTTCGAGACGCAGCCGCACGGAGGCGGTGCCGCCCAGCACGTGGTCGACGGCCACACCGACCCGCCGCAGCAGCGGCGCGAGGACCTGGTTGACGTCCAGTTGGTCGGTGGACCGCGCCAGCAGTCGCGACGGCCGGGGACTGTCGCGGACATAGGGCTCGATGCGCGCCAGGAGATCTGGTCGGCGGTGCATCGGCAGGCCGGCGAAGACGAGGATCAGGCCGCCGGCGACGAGTGCGCCGCAGAGCGCGCCCACCCAGGCGTAGGTCGCGATCACCGCAGCACCCGCGCTTCGACCGGCAGCCGCCCGATGCGCCGCATGATGCGGTAGGCGACCACCGTGACCGCCGTGCCGACCACCAGCACGGCGACCCCGGCCGGCTGTCGGTAGGCCGCGAGCGAGTCACCGCGAGTTGCCAGCATTGCCAGCACGATCCACGGTGCTGCCACGGCGAGCCGTGCCGCGTTGACTGTCCAGGACTGCCGGGCTTCCAGCTCCGAGCGGGTCCGCGCATCGTCCCGCAGGAAGCTCGACAGGGTGCGCAGCAACTTGCCGAGGTCGGTGCCGCCGACCTCGCGAGCGATGCGCAGCGACTCCACCAGACGGTCGGCGACAGGGTCGCTCAGCCGGGACTTCAAGGCGTCGAGACATTCGTGGAAGCGGCCGGTCGCGCGGTAGTCGTGCGCGAACTCGGCGAACGCCGGCCGCAGCTGCTCCGGACCGCGAATCGCCAACTGGCTGAGGGATTCCGGCAGGGCGAGTCCGGCGCGCACCGCGGACGCGATGTGGTCGACAACGTCGGGCCAGAGGTCGCGCAACTGCGCGCGTCGCCGGCGGGCCCGCCCACGCATCCAGGCGATCGGTGCGTATGCCGCGATCACCGCGAAGGCGAGCGCCACCGCCGGCACGGCAGTGATCGCCATGGCCAGCACGAAGACCAGCGCCCCGCATCCGGCGCAGACCCACAGCAGCTTGGCACGGCCGAGTCCGGAGAGCCCGGCCTGCACGATCTCGTCGTCGAGCCGGTCCCAGACCGTCACCCGGCGGGCCTGGTCGGCCGCCTCGGGCCGAGGCCACCACGACCACCAGACGCAGAACAGGCCTGCGCCGAGGATGAGCGGTATGACGGTGGTCATCGGTCCCCCAGGAGCTCGGCGACGTCATACCCTGCGCGCTCGAATTGCTCTGCGTGCGTGGGGAATCCGTTGCCACGCACCAACCGGCCACCGCGTTGCACGAAGATGTCCGCGAGCTCGATGACATCGCCCTCGATGCGCCCGGGCACGGCGACGATCTCCCGCACCCGTCGCTTGCCGTCGCGGTCGAGCGCGAGGTGGACGACGAGATCGATCGACGCGGCCACCGTCGGGACCACGAAGGTGGAACTCACGTTGGGCCCGGCGAGCAACGGCAGGGTGCACATCTTCACAATCGCCTCGCGCGCCGAATTTGCGTGCAGCGTCGCCATACCCGGCAATCCCGAGTTGAGCGCGATCAGCAGGTCGAGGCTCTCGGCCTGGCGCACCTCGCCGACGATGATGCGCGACGGGCGCATCCGCAGCGCCTCCTTGACCAGGCGGCGCAGCGGGATCTCGCCGGTGCCCTCGAGGCTCGGCTGACGGCACTGGAGCGCCGCCCAATCCCGAAGACTGAGTTTCAGCTCGAAGACCTCTTCGCACGACACGACCCGCTCCGACGACGGGATCGCCGCAGCCAGGCAGTTGAGGGTTGTGGTCTTGCCGGCCTGGGTGCCGCCGGCGACGAGCACGTTGAGGCCGGAAGCGACTGCGGCGCCGAGGAATCGGGCGGCGGGCTGGGTGAGCGTGCCCAGCCGCACGAGATCGTCCAGGCCGTGAGCTCGCGCCACGAACTTGCGGATGTTCACCAGCCAGTGACTGCGGGTGATGTCCGGGATCGCAACGTGCAAACGGCTCCCGTCGGGCAGCGTTGCGTCGACGAACGGCGACGACAGGTCGATGCGTCGCCCCGACGGTTTCAGCATGCGTTCGACGAGATTGCGGACCTGCTCCTCGGACAGGATCGTCGCGGTGAGCTCGGCGACCCCGTGGCGGGCCACGAAGACCCGCTGCGGCTCGTTGACCCAGATCTCCTCGACCGTCGGGTCGTCGAGATAGGGCTGCAGCGGCCCGAACCCGAGCACCGCGTCGAGCACCCGCTGGGTCGCGGCCTCCCGGTCCCCGAGCGGCGCGAGACCGCCGTGCAGGCTGCGCTCCTCGTAGTCCTGCACGGCGTCACGCACCAGGGCGTGCAGCACCTGCTGATCCCGACTCGGGTCGAGGCGCTGCCGACGGATCAGCTCCCGCACCTCGTCCTCGATGACGTCCGCACCGTTCATGGCTTCATCAAGCCACATGGCAAGGGGTCGAAAACGTTGTCCACAGGCAGCAGTTCGGTCCGCATCCCCCGGCGTCCTCACCCGGGCCACCCGACGTCCCTAGTCGAGCACCAGCCACTGCCTGCCGTCGAGGAGCTCGGCGGCCGCGTCCGCGTGACCGGCATGCGCCGCGGTCTCGGCGATGACGTGCAGCACGACCCCGGGGACGTTGTCGAGATGACGAGGCTGGTCGTCCGGCCACCACGCGAGATCCGCGGCGAGACCGCGCGCCCGCACGATCTGATCCGAGCGCGAGCAGGCGGCGGCATACCGCTGGAAGATCTCGGCCGACGGGACGTCCGGCGGACGCCATCCGTCAGCCGCCTCGATCTCGGCGCGCACGGCGGCGTCGCCGTCGACCACCGCGCCGAACCACCACATCTCGACGTCGATCGTCAGGTGGTGCACCAGCGCGAGTGGGGTCCATCCGGACGGGAGGACGCTGCGGTGCAACTGGTCCTCGTCCAGTCCGTGGAAGGCGGACAGCACGTGCCGCCGCTGCGCGGCGAGGGAGGCCAACAGCAGTTCTTGGTCGAGTTCGGACACGGGCGCTCCTTGAGTCGTATGGCGGTCGCGGGTTGCGCCGCCATCACTGTGACGGGCGAGGTGGCCGCACATCGACACCTACCGGTTCGTGTCGAGCGCGGCGAGGCTGAGCGGGACCGAGGTGGACCGCTTCTTCCGACGTTGTCCGCTGGAAGCAATTCGGTCCACATCCCCCGGCGTCCTCACCCGGTCGTCCACAGGATGCGGTCGCGGCGCAGCGGCCCGGCGTGCGTCCGGCGCAGACTCCGTGCATGACCACGCACGCGCAGGCCCCGCCGACCGCCGGCAGCCGCACGCTGCGGTTGAGCCTGCTGCCGGCCGACGCGTGCGAGCCGGTCGAGGTGGTGCTGCAGGTCCCGGAGGGGGCGTGCTGGGGCGAGGCGCGGGCGGCCCTCGCCGCGGCGGGTATGGCGGTGCCGCTCCCGTCATACATCGGCGATCAGGAGGTGTTCGAGTCCCACGTGATCGGCGAGCCGCCTCTGCTCAATGCCGCGGTGGTCGCCGCGGCGCCGACCGCAACGCCGGACGCGCACCTGCTCGAGCTCGTCGCGATCGAGGGCCCGTGCACCGGCGCGCGGATCCCGCTGACCGCCGACGTGCAACGGATCGGCCGTGCGACCGACGCCGATCTGGTGCTGGCCGACCCGGACCTGTCGCGCGCGCATCTGCTGGTCGCGGTCGACCAGGGCAGGTCGGTGGTCACCGACGCCGGCTCGACCAACGGCAGCCGCGTGGATGACGCGCTCATCGCCGCGGGGCGCCCGACCGAGCTGCGGGCCGGTGCACGGCTGCGCGCCGGCTCGACCACCCTGACGTTGGAGCGGCGCGCCGCGACTCCGCCGACGGACGCCGTCGACGACTCCTGCCGCATCCCCGTGCGTCGTCCGCCGCGTCGACCACTCCGCGTGCCGACGGTCGAGCTCACCCTGCCGGCGCCGCCCACGCCGGAGGAGCGTCGCCGGCTGCCGTGGGCGATGCTGCTGCTGCCCTTGGTGCTCGCCGGGGTGATGCTGGTCGTGCTGCGCAATCCGATCTTCCTGATGTTCGCGCTGCTCAGCCCGCTGATGATGCTCGGGCAGCACGTCTCCGACCGACGCGGCGGCTCGGCACGCACCAAGGAAGCGGCCCGGCGGCACGAGGTCGCCACCCGGGAGGTCGAGGAGCGCCGACGGTCCGCGTGTGCCACGGAGTTGTCGCTGCTCCGGAGGATCACGCCGCCGCTGCCCGAGACCCTGCGGTCGGCCGTCGCCCGGGACGAACGACTGTGGGCACGCGCGCCCGGCCACGCCGACTTCCTCACCTGTCGACTGGGCATCGGCACCATCGCGAGCCACGTGCGGGTCGCGTCGCACGGCATGGCGGGCAGCGCCGCCGACGTCCCACCGCTGCGCGATGCACCGGTCGCGGTCCGGCTCGACGAGCTTCGGGTGGTCGGGATCGGCGGCTCCGACCGGCGGCGCGTGGCGGACTCGATCGTCCTGCAGGTCGCGACCTGGCACTCCCCCTTGCACGTGCGCGTCCTCGTGGTCTGCGCGTCGGCAGCGTCGCGGCACCGGTGGAACTGGGCGATTCCGTTGCCGCACTTGGCGATTCACCCGACTGCCGCCGCGAACATCCTGGATGCCGAGACCGACGACGAACGTCTCGCGCCGGCTTTGCTGGCGTTGCTGCCCGAGCGGGCGCCGTCGCTCGGCTTGCGCCAGGACGACCCGCCGGTGCACACGGTGGTCGTGCTCGACGGCAGCGCTGAGCTCGCGGGGCGGGCCGAGATTGCCCGGCTGTTGCGGGACGGACCCGCTACGGGAGTCTGCGTGATCGCGCTCGCCGAGGATGCGGGATCACTGCCGGCCGAATGCGCCTCCACCGTGCGCGCCGACGGTCCGACCACGATGACCGTGACCACGGACGGCGGACATGGCACGGACGGCACGGTCGCCGGCCGGCCCGATCTGCCCACCGCCGACCTGTGCCGCGCCGTCGGCCGGCGTCTCGCGACGCTGACCGACGCAAGCCCGGGCCCCCGCGACACGACGCTGCCGGACAGCTCCTCCCTGCTCACGCTCTGGGCGACGGAGCAGGCGGGCGACCCGACCGATCCGGCATCCGTCGCCGCCGGATGGGCGGCTTCCGACGGCACCACCTGCGCACTGCTCGGGGTCGGCCCGGAGGGGCCGCTGACGATCGACCTCAGCGTCGACGGGCCGCACGCGCTCATCGCCGGCACGACCGGCGCAGGCAAGTCCGAGCTCCTGCAGACGCTCGTCACCTCTCTGGCGTTGGTCAACCGGCCGGACGCCCTCGTCTTTGTGCTCATCGACTACAAGGGCGGCGCCGCGTTCAAGGACTGCGCGCAACTGCCCCACACCGTCGGCCTGGTCACCGACCTGGACGCACACCTGACGGAGCGTGCCCTGCACTCCCTCGACGCAGAGGTACGCCGCCGCGAGCGACTGCTGGCCGCGGTCGGCGCGAAGGACCTGGACGACTACCGCGCGGTCCCCGGCACCGAGCCGTTGCCACGCCTGGTGCTGGTGATCGACGAGTTCCGGGTGCTGGCGGAGGAACTGCCGGACTTCATCACCGGCCTGGTGCGGCTCGCCGCGGTCGGCCGCTCGCTCGGCATCCACCTCGTGCTGGCGACTCAGCGACCCGCGGGAGTGGTGTCGGCCGACATCCGCGCCAACGTCAATCTGCGGATCGCGCTGCGGGTGCGTGACGAGGCCGACTCCCAGGACGTGATCGGGACCGGCCGCGCTGCCCATCTGGCGGCGACCCAGCCGGGACGGGCGATCGTGCGGACCGGCGGCGGTGCGCCGGTGGACTTCCAGACCGCCCGCATCGGAGGTCGCAGCGCAACGGCTGGTGTCGACGTGCGGGTGGGGCGGGTCGCGTGGCCCGGCGGCGCTCCACTGTGGGACGCGACCCCGACCGCCGATTGCGGGCCCACCGACCTGCAACGCACCGTCGCTGCCATCCGCTCCGCCGCCAAGCACAGGCACCTCACGGTGCCCGCCTCGCCCTGGCTGCCGCCGCTGCCCGACCTGCTCGACGTGCGCGACCTGTCCGGCCGGCGCCGCACGGTGCTGGGCGCTGACGCCCCGGCCGATGCCATCGACTTCGCGCTGGCCGACCTGCCGGACGAGCAGACCACCTGCACGCTCGCGTGGACCCCCGACACCGACGGCCACCTCGCGATCATCGGCGGCCCGCGGTCGGGGCGCACCGAGGCGGTCCGCACGGTCGCGATCGAGGCCGCACTGCGGTGGCCGGACGGGGGCCTGGCGGCCTATGTGATCGATGGCTCCGGCGCGCTCGGTGCGCTCGCCGGTCTGCCTCAGGTCGGCGCGGTCATCCGCCCGGACAGCACGGCCCGGCTGTCACGGCTGGTGCGCTGGCTGGGTGCCGAGGTCCGCGCGCGCCAGCAGGCCTCCTTCAGCGGGGATCGCGCGCCGCACCGGGTGCTGCTCTTCATCGACGGCTGGGAGTCGTTCACCGACAGCAGCGACGAGGTCACTCTGGGCCGGCTCACCGACTACCTGCTCCAGGTGCTCCGCGACGGTCCGGCGGTCGGCATCCACGCGCTGGTCAGCGGTGGCCGTGGGCTGTTCGCCGGGCGCGTGACGAGTGTCTTCCCGAGCAGGTTGGTGCTGCGCCTTGCCGATCGCTCGGATGCGGGGCTGCTCGGTCTGCGTCCGGCGGAACTGCCCGACCGCATGCCACCTGGCCGCGCCCTGACGACGCCTGACGCGGTCGAGGTGCAGATCGCGAGGCGATCCGCGCCGGTCCCGGAAATGACTGCTGCGCAACACATTTCGTCATTGGCCACGTCAATGTCGGCGGTCGGGATCCGCCGCTTCGACAGTGTCCCGACTCATGTGCCGCTGACCGATCTGACGCAGCGACCTCGCGAGCTCACGATCGGCATCGGCGGTGAGGACCCGGCGCCGGTCGGCCTGCCGCTGGACGCCTCCGGCGAGCTCGCCGCCCTGGTCTGCGGACCGCCGCGCAGCGGTCGCACCACCACACTGCGCACGATCGCGGACCGGCTCGCCCCGGACCGGCCGGTCTGCTGGCTGTCCGGCCGCGCCGAGCCGGGGGACCTGCCCGGCCCCGTCGACGCTCTCGCTGCGAACGACCCGGCCGCGGTCGCCGGCTGGCTCAGCGCGCATCCGAACGGTGGGGTGCTGGCCGACGACGTCGACGAACTGCTCGGGTCCCCGATCGAGGACCTCCTGCTCGAACACCTCGGCCGCAGCAGACAGACCGGCGGCATCGTGTGCGTGAGCGGACAGACCAGCACCCTGGCCGGGTCGTTCCGCGGCCTGCTCGCCGAGCTGCGCCGACGACAGACCGGCCTCATCCTGCAACCCGGCCGCCGGGACGGCGAACTCCTCGGCGTCGACCTCGGGCCGCCCGACCAACCGCGCCCTGGCCACGGAGCCCTCGTCATACGTGGACGAGCGGTCGAGATCCAGGTCGCGACGGACTCGGCCTCGCCAACTGACAGTGATGATGTGAGTGGAGCCCCGCAGCGATCGTCCTGACTCGCCGACTGACGTCCGTCGCAGTGAGTGACGTCCATACCTCGACGTCAGTCATTGCGAACGTCGTCGCTCGTCGCAATCCGACGTCACTCGGGAGCGCGAGGGCGACCGGCCCCCGTAGGACCTACGACACGCGAAATGGGCCGGACTCGCAAGAGTCCGGCCCATTTCCATCCCGACGGGATTTGGTAGCGGGGGCAGGATTTGAACCTGCGACCTCCGGGTTATGAGCCCGGCGAGCTACCGAGCTGCTCCACCCCGCGTCGGTGAACACCACTTTACGGGCAGCCGCCCCTCAGACCAAATCGAGCACTCAGCAGCCCCGGATCCGCTCACCGTGGTGCGCATCTCGCCGTACGCGTGCACACCCCGCAACCGTCGCGACTTGTGCACGCCCCACCGGCCAGCCCCACCCACCGATCGGCCGGCCCCACTCAGCGGGTCGACGTCGGCGAGGGCGACGGCTTCGCGGACGAGCCACCGGACCCACTGCCGCCGCCACCGCCGCCCGACGGCGCGGAGCCGGTGCCGCCCTGGGCGTCGATCGCCCGCTTGATCGCGTTCTTCAGCTCCTCCTGCGACTTCCCGTATGCCGCGAAGTCGCCCTTCTTCAGGTCGGCCTGCCCCTGGTCGTACCACTTCTGCACGTCGGAGAGCGCCTGCTGCAGCGACTGGTTGCCGCTCGGCGTCGGCGACGCGCTGCCGCTCGGGGAAGGTGTCGGCGACGCCGACCCCGACGGGCTCGGTGCGGGGGTCGACTGGGGCGCCGTCCCCTCGTCGCCGGCGGTGGCGCCGGACTGGCCGCCGAACAGTTCGTTCAGCGCGCCGTCGAGCGTGACGTCCCAGGCCAGGTTGTCGCCGAACTCCACCACGACCGCCTTCTGCAGCGGGAACGACGTGCTGCCCGCCGCGCGCACGTAGATCGGCTCGACATACAGCAGACCGTCGCCGATCGGCAGCGTGAGCAGGTTGCCCTCCTGCACCTGCGAGCCGACCTGCTTGTTGTAGGTGAGGAACTGCGACAGCGTCTGCCCGGTCGTCGGCGACACCGCCTGCGAGGAGTTGATGTCGTTCTGGAACTGCCCCGGGCCCTTCACGGTCGCGTTCCGCGGCATCTCGATCACCCGGAACACCCCGTAACCCGGACGCTTCTGGCCCGCGGTCGAGCCGGCGTCGGCGTCCACCGCCATGAACGCCGACAGGTTCTGCCGGGTGCCGGTCGGGATGAACGTCGTGGTGAGCGAAAAGGTCGGCGTCGACTGCCCCGGCATCGCGAGCGACAGGTAGTAGGGCGGCTGCTGCGCGCCCTCACTCGTCGGGTCGGTCGGGATCTGCCACTGGTCGTTGCCCTGGAAGAACTGGCCCGGGTCGGTCACGTGATATTTGGTGAGCAGCTCCCGCTGCACCTTGAACAGGTCCTCCGGGTAGCGCAGGTGCGACATCAGCCCCGCCGAGATCTGCGACATCGGCTTGACCGTCCCCGGGAACGCGCTCATCCACGCCTTGAGCACCGGGTCCTTCTCGTCCCAGGCATACATCGTCACCTTGCCGGTGTAGGCATCGACGGTCGCCTTGACCGAGTTGCGGATGTAGTTGACCCGGCCGCCCGCGAGCGTGCGCAGGTTCTCCGAGGTCGTCGTCAGCGAGTCGGCGGTCGCATTGCCGAGCGACTGCAGCTGGGAGTTCGGATACTGCGCCGAAGTCGTGTAGCCGTCGACCACCCACTCGATGCGGCCGTCTTCGACCACCGGGTAGGGATCGCCGTCGACCGTGAGCCACGGCGCGACCTTCTTCAGCCGGTCGACCGGGTTGCGGGTGTCGAGGATGCGCGACCGGTCGTTGATCGACCCGGAGAACAAGAAGTTGTAGTCGTGGTACTTCACGGCATACGCCAGCCGGCGGTTCCACGAACCGACCCCGACCCCTCCCCCGCCGGTGTACGTCGTGCGCTGCTCACCGCCGGATTTGGAGTCGGGATAGTCCAATTCGCGCTTCGGCCCGTTCGCCGGGCCGCCCACGATCGAGAACTGCGGCGAGGACTCACCGAAGTAGATGCGCGGCTCGTATTTCCCGAGATCACCCTGCGGCGGGATGTTCGACTCCATGAAGACCGGCTGGCCGTCCGCGGTGCGCTCGTTGCCCTTGGCCGCCACGAAACCGAAGCCGTGCGTGTAGACCGTGTGGTCGTTGACCCAGTTGCGCTGCGCCGGCGGCACCCCGTCGAGGTCGAGCTCGCGCACCCCGACGACCGCGTCCTGGCTCTTGCCGTCGACCGAGTAACGATCGACGTCGAGGGTGTTGCCGAACTGGTAGTAGTTGCGCTGCCCCTGCAGCTGCCGGAAGGTCGGCGACACGATCGACGGGTCGACCAACCGGATCCCCGGCACCGTCGCCTGGTCCTTCTGGAGCTGGTTGCGGTTCGTGTCGGTGACCGGCGAATACGTCTCTGTCTTCACGTTGTTCAGGCCGTATGCCGTCTTGGTCGCCTCGATGTTGCGGCTGATGTATGGCGACTGCAGCGACTGCTCGGACGGCCGCACCCGGAAGCGCTGCACCAGCGCGGGATAGATCGCGCCGAGCACGATCGCGCAGACCAGCAGGAACGCCAGCCCGACGATCGGCAGCCGCCAGGTGCGGGTCCAGATCGTGGCCACGAACAGCGCCGCACAGATCAGCGCCGCCCCGGCCAGCAGCGCCTTCGAGGGCAGCACGGCGTTCTGGGCGGTGTAGTCGATGCCGGTGAACAACGAGTTGTCGCGGGCCGTCTGGTCGTAGCGCCCCAGCCAGTAGGCGAGCGCCCGTCCCAGCACCAGCACCGCGAGGATCAGCGACAGGTGGATCCGGGCTGCGCTGGTGGTGCGCACTCCGACGCCCTGCAACGAGATGCCGCCATAGAGGTAATGCATCACGACGGCCGCGACCAGCGAGAGGATCAGCGCCATCGTGAGGTAGCTGAGGATCAGCTGCAGCCACGGGAGGGTGAAGACGTAGAAGCCGACGTCCTTGTGGAACTCCGGGTCCTTGACCCCGAAGCTCTGCCGGTTGAGCCACAGCAGCGCGAGCTTCCATTGCCCGGCAGCGGCCGACCCGGCGAACAGCCCGAAGAGGATCGGGATCACCCAGAACGCGACCTTGCGGAAGGGTTCGATCGCCTCCCGGTAGCGGTCCATGTTGTCCAGCTCCGGCGTCGCCGGCGCGTAGAGCGGGCGGCTGCGGTAGGCGATCAGCATGCTCGCGAAGATCAGCAGGCCGGTGAGCAGACCGCCGGCGACGAACATCGTGCCCTTGGTGAGGTATTCGGTGCGGAAGACCGCGGAGTAGCCGAGGCTGTCGAACCACAGCTTGGTGGTCCAGACGTTGGCCCACACCTGCACGAGCACGACGAGTGCGATCACCGCCAGCACCGCGATCAGCAGCCGGCGGCCCCGGGTGACCCCGACCCGCCCGAAGTTGACGCGCGGGTGGTCTGGACTCTGGTCGTTGCCGCTGTCTGCGGCGTCGTCCGAAGAACTCAACGTGGACCTCGGGTTCCGGGGTTCATGAGGCGGGTGGGGCAACTTCGTCGAGGACAACTTAACCCGGCGACTTATGAGACGGCCCCGCAGATCGGTCGCGGCGGCCGGATGCGGCAGCATGGGCCGTATGCCGCAGGATGATTCGACGCCCCAGGTGAAGCCCGTACTCAGCCCGCTCGCCGAAGCGGCGGTCGACACCGAGCGGCACGTCGCGGCCGCCGGCTGGGACCAGGCGCCGCGGCTCTTCGCCATCGCCCGCAACGCCGACCTGCTGCAGCGCGAGCCGGCCCTCGCCGAGCAGCTAGGGGCGGCGGATCCTGCGGCATACAGCACGATCGAGCAGGAGGGCGTGCCGCAGACCTCCAACATCGAGTCACTGCTGCGTCAGCTCGCCTGGCCCCCGGAGGTCGACGGCGTCGCGCTCGCGATCGAGCGGATCGTGGTGCCGCCGGAGGCCGAGCGCGATCTGCCGGACAAACCGGAGGAGGCGTCCGAGGCGCTCGCCGCACACCCCGATCGCTCCGACGTGCGGCTGCTCGTGGCGGTGCTGCGCGACGGGGAGTCGGTGTGTCTGCTGCGGCAGCGCGCCAACGACAGCGACGACAAGGTCGCGATCGGCAACGACATCGCACCCGGCCTGGTGCACGCGCTCCAGGTGACGCTGGAGGACTGACGCTGCAGGACTGAGCCGGCGGGGGTCGCTCCGGCGCGGGGCGTCAGCAGCTCGGGAAGCCGCTGGTCTTGCCGGTGCCGATCTGCTTCACGGCGGTCAGCGCGTCGTTGAAGGTGGCCACCTTCACCACGGTGAGGCCCTTGGGGATGTTGCCCTTGGCGTCGCTGCAGTCGCTCACCGGCGCCAGGAAGAACTGCGCGCCGGCGTCCTTGGCACCCTGCATCTTCTGGGTGATGCCGCCGATCGGTCCGACGGCGCCGTCCTCGCTCATCGTGCCGGTGCCGGCGATCTTCTTGCCGCCGGTCAGCGGGCCCGGCGTGATGAGGTCGTAGATCGCCAGCGTGAACATCGTGCCCGCGGACGGCCCGCCGACATCCCCGGCGTTGACCTTCACCTGGTAGGGAAACGTGTACTTGGGGGTGATCGCGATGCCGAACACCGCCCGGCCGCCGTCGCCCGCAGCGGTCGGCACCTGCAGCTGCTGCTGCTTGCCACCGCGGCTGACCGTGACCGCCACCGTGCTGCCCGCCTTGACCGTGCGCATCGCGTCGGCCACCGACTGCAGGTTCTGCACGGTCACCCCGTTGACCTTCACCAGGGTGTCGCCCTGCTTCAGCCGGCCCTCGGCGGCGGCGCCGGCCTGCAGCTGAGCCACGGTGATCGTCTCCGGCACCTTCACCCCCGCCGCCCGCATCGCCACGACCTCGGCGGTCTGCTGGGAGTTGGTCATCTCGGCGGTGTTCTGCTGCTGCACCTGCTGGGAGGTGATGCCCTTGGGGAACCACCGGTCCTCGGGGTCGATCTGGGCCTGGTCGTCCAGCTTCGCCCGGATCCACTCCATCACGCTCACCGGATACTGCGGACCGCCCGCCATCGACACGGTGGTGAAGTCGAGGCTGCCGGACGTCGGGTAGGTGTTGGCGCCCTGCACCTCGATCACCGGCTTGCCGTCGACCTTGCCCAGCGTGTTGGTGACCGGCCCGGGCCGCAGGATCGCGACCGGCACGTGGATCAGGTTGAGCGCCGCGATCGCGACGATGACCACGACCGCGGTGACGAGCACGACGATGTTGCGGGTGCTCAGCGAGCGCTGCCTTGGCGGCTGCGCCGACGGGTCGGCTCCGCTCACACCACCTTGTTGCGTCACAAACCCACCCATTCGTCTGATCCGTCGAGGAACACCTGGTGCTTCCAGATCGGCACCCGCGCTTTGAGAGTGTCGATCATCGCTGTGCAGACGCTGAGCGCAGGCCCTCTGTGTGGTGCGCTCACGGCCACCACCACCGCGAGATCGCCGACCCGCAGACGCCCGATCCGGTGCACCGCGGCGAGCGCGGTGATGTCGTCGGTGAGCACCTCCTCGCCGACCTTGCGGAGTTCGTCGATCGCCGACGGATGGGCCGAATAATCAAGCAGCTCAACGGCTTTGGCGTGGTCCTGCCTGCGCACCTGCCCGACGAACAGGCCGATGCCCCCGGCACCCGGATCGCTCACCGCGCCGAGCACGTCGGTGACCGACAGCTCGCCGTCGCTCAGGTCGGCCATGCGCACCCGCGGGTCGCCCGTGGTCATCGCGTCATCCTCTCCGTCGGCCGTATGCCGACCGCCATCCTGCCCGGTGCCGGTTGCGCCGGGAGCGAACGCGGCCGCCCGGTGGAACTCACATCCGCTCCTTCGTGGTTATGTACTTCACAAGGAAGACTTGCACTCGGTGACCGCCCCACGGCATACCGGCGGACGGACCGAGGGTATGCCGCCACCCTCGTGGCAAGGAGATGACATGTCGAACAACCCACCCGAGCGTCCCGACGACGAGCCGAACCAGCCGGACCTGTCCGAGCTGCTCCGTCAGGTGCTGGGCGGTGACACCGGCAACCAGCAGCTGGCCGACGCGCTGCAGCAAATGGGCGTGCAGGATCTCGACCCGTCGATGATGCAGGCGCTGAGCAGCCAGCTGCAGGCGATGATGTCCGGCCCGGCCGACGGCGCCTTCAACGTCGAACTCGCCACCGACGTCGCGCGCAAGACCGTTGCCGCCGAGGGCGACAGCAGCGTCAGCGCCGGGACGGCCCGCGACGTCGACCAGGTGGTGCAGGTGGCCAACCTCTGGCTCGACGTGGTGACCGAGTTCCCGGCCGCCGGGCCGGCCAAGGCCCTGAGCCGCGCCGAATGGGTCGAGGAGACGATGCCGATGTGGCGGCAGCTCGTCGAGCCGGTGGCCTACGGCGTCAACGGTGCGATCGAGTCCGCGATGCGCGAGCAGCTGGGCCGGCTCGGCCCGGGCGACTCCGAACAACTCGGGCTGCCGCCGGGGATGAACCCGGCTGCGCTGATGGGCCAGATGCAGCCGATGATGGCCCGGATGAGCGCCGGCATGTTCGGCGCGCAGGTCGGTCAGGCCGTCGGCGCGCTCGCCGGCGACCTGGTGAGCGGCACGGAGGTCGGGCTGCCGCTCGTCGACGGGGTTGCGATGTTGCCGGCCAACGTGGCCGAGTTCGCCGAAGGGCTCGGCATCGACGCCGGCGAGGTGCACCTCTACCTCGCGGTCCGCGAGGCGGCCCGGGCGCGACTCTTCGCCTCCGTGCCATGGCTCGGGCCGGCGCTGATCGCCGCCGTGCAGTCGTATGCCGGGGACATCTCGATCGACACCGAGGGCATCGAGCAGGCGGTCGCCGGTGCCGACCCGTCCGACCCGGCCGCGCTGCAGGAGGCGCTGCAGGGGTCGTTGTTCAGCCCGGAGCCGTCCGAGGCGCAGCAGCGCGCGCTCGCCCACCTGGAGACGCTGCTCGCGCTCGTCGAGGGCTGGGTCGAGGTCGTCGCCAACGAGGCCGCGGGCGACCACCTGCCGCACACCGCGCAGCTGACCGAGGCGGTGCGCCGCCGCCGGGCGACCGGCGGTCCGTCGGAGCGGGTCTTCGCCTCGCTGGTCGGCCTGGAGCTGCGGCCGCGACGGCTGCGGGACGCCGCCGACGTCTTCACCGCGCTGGAGCAGGCGCTCGGCACCGAGGAGCGCGACGCCTCGTGGAAGCACCCCGACTTCGCCCCGACCGCCGACGACCTGGACAACCCGGCCGGTTATGTGCAGCGCCGGCAGTCACCGGACGCCGAGCCCACGCAGCCCGACGAGGTCGACGCGGCGCTGGAGGCGTTGCTCGCCCAGGGCACCGCCGAGCTCGACGCCGAACGCGGTGAAAATGCCTCCGGCGAAGGCGATTCCGGCGATTCGGGCGATTCCCGCACCGACAGCACCAGCAACAGCGACGACGCCGACGACACCGGCCAGGGCGACGGAAAGACAGGCAACGACACAACAGGTGACGGCAAGCCAGGCGACGACACCGGCAGCGACGAGGGCGACACCGGCGCCGGTCCGGCCAGGTGAGCGCGACCGGCCTGGCGGCCGACGCCCGGGCGGTGCTGACCGCGGCGCCGCCGTCGCCCGAACGCGATGCGTTCCTGGCGCAGCTCTCGTCATACGGCGATGCGGGGCTGCGCCGGGAAGGACCGCCGGAGCACTTCACCGCGAGCGCGGTGGTCTTCTCCGCGGACGGGAGCCACGTGCTGCTGGTGCTGCACAAGAAGGCCCGGCTGTGGCTGCAGCCGGGCGGGCACTTCGAGCCGGGCGACGCCACCGTGGTGGACGCCGCATTGCGTGAGGCGACCGAGGAGTCCGGCATCGCCGGACTGCGTGCCGTGCCGGGCGCGCTCTTCCTCGACCGGCACACGCTCGCCGAGAGCTTCGGGCGCTGCCGCTCGCACCTCGACCTGCGCATCGCGGCGACCGCCCCGCCGGATGCCGCGATCGCCGTCTCGGACGAGTCCGACGACGTGCGCTGGTGGCCGGTCGACGCACTCCCGGACGACACCGACCCGGGGCTCGCCGCGTGCATCGCGGCGCTGCGCTGACGCCTCAGAACGGCGCTGCGCTGACGCCTCAGAAGAGCGTCTCGGTGCTTTCGTCGGCGTCGACGTCGTCGGGTGTCTCCGGCGGCGGCATCCCCGACCCGAACGCGACGCCCTCGAGATAACCGCGAGCGCGCTCCAGCTGCGGGTAGCCCTCGAGCAGCGCCCAGAAGCTCTTGCCGTGGTCGGGTTGCAGCAGGTGCGCCAGCTCGTGCAGCAGGACGTAGTCGCTGACGTATTCCGGCATGCCCTGCAGCCGGTCGGACAGCCGGATCGTGCCGTTCGCGGGCGTGCACGAACCCCACCGGGATCGCTGGTTGCCGACCCAGCGCACCGACACCGGGTGGGCGAGGCCGCCGAGGTAGCGCTGCGACAGCTGGCCCGCGCGCCGCATCAGGTCCTCGTCGCTGCGCGGCCGGCGGGCGCCCTGCGCGAGCACCTTGCGCACCATCTCCTCGACCAGCCGGGTCTCCTCGCGTTTGGACACCCGGGCCGGCATCAGCACCACGATGCGGTCGCCCTCGCGGTAGGCCGAGACGGTGCGGCGGCGTCGCGTCGAGCGCCGCACCTCGACCCGCGGCGACGACGACTCCATGTCTCGAACCTAGGCCACCGCGGTGACAAAGGCGACAACCCGAGCGGGACCCTGTGGATGCGCCGCCCGACGTCACCCCCCCCCTGTGGACAACGCCCGGCACCGGTGAGCGGATCGGTGGCACCGTGACACCTTCCGCGCGGCCCGCCCGGGCCGCACCCCGAGAAGGCCGACGACCATGCCCACACCATCCAGCGCCCACACCACAGCTGCCGATGCAGCACCCGTCACCGCCGCACTGCGCCCCCGACGCCACGGCCGGGGCGAGGTCCTGCTGGAGGGCGCGCGGCCCGGAGGTCTGGTCCTCTCCGGGCTGAGCACCGCCGAGGCGACCGCGATCGTCAGCCTCGGCCCGGCGCTGCAGCTGCACCGGCTCGACGGCGTCGCCGCATCGTCGCAGCGGTGGGCCGCGGTCGTCGCCCAACTGCACGACGCGGCTCGCGCGCTCGCGCCGGAGACCGCCCCGGCCGGCCACGTGGCGGTGCTCGCCACCGGCAGCGTGCCGGACGCGGTCGGCCGCGCCCTGCGCACCTGCGTCGCCCAGGTCGACACCGACGACCTCGCCACTGCCCGACTCGCCCACCCCGCCCGGGAGCACGACCGTCCCGACCTCGTCGTGCTGCCCGCGGTCGACGCGCTGCCGCCGTGGACCGCCGGGGCCTGGGAGCGCAGCGGGGTCCGGCAACTGCCGGTCATCGTCTCCGGCGACCGGCTGACGGTCGGCCCCCTCATCCGGCCCGGCAGCGGGCCCTGCCTGCACTGTCTGGACCTGCACCGCGCCGATCGCGACCCGAGCTGGGCGGCGTGGGCGGCGACCCGGACCGCGCCCTCGGGCACCGACGCACCGGTCGGCGCCCCGCCGGAGATCGCCGCCATGGCGGCCGGGCTGGTCTGCACGATCGTGCGTGGCCTGGTCACCGGCGAGCCGCTGCCGGCCGGGGTCAGCCTCTCGATGCGCAGCCCGCGCCCGCGCCTGCTGCACCATCTGTGGCCGGTGCACCCCGCCTGCTGTGGCTCCGCCGAGCGACAGGAGACAATGACGGGGTGAGTGATCTGCCGCGCAAGACCGTCGTCCGTGCTGCCCAGCTGGCGACGCTGCCGATCGGCTTCGGTGCCCGCGCCGCCGTCGGGCTCGGCAAGCGGGTCGGCGGCCGGCCGGCCGAGGCGGTCACCGCGGAGCTGCAGGCCCAGACCGCCCAGCAGTTGTTCAAGGTGCTCGGCAGCCTCAAGGGCGGCGCGATGAAGTTCGGGCAGTCGCTGTCGATGTTCGAGGCCGCACTGCCCGAGGATCTGGCTGCGCCATACCGGGGCATGCTGACCAAGCTGCAGGACACCGCTCCCCCGATGCCCGCCAAGTCCCTGCACGCCACCCTGCGCGCCGAGCTCGGCACCCGGTGGCGCTCGAAATTCACCGAATTCGAGGAGACCCCGCGCGCGGCGGCGTCGATCGGTCAGGTCCACCACGCCTCCTGGCGGGACGGGCGCGAGGTCGCGGTCAAGGTGCAATACCCGGGTGCGGCGGAGGCGCTGCTGTCCGATCTCAACCAGCTGTCCCGCGTCGCGCGGATGAGCACCGGCTGGATCCCCGGCCTCGAGGTCGCGCCGATCCTGGAGGAGCTCAAGGGCCGGATGGCCGAGGAGACCGACTACCGGCTCGAGGCGGCGATGCAGGAGCAGTTCGCCGAGGCCTATGCGGACGACCCGCACTTCTTCGTGCCGCAGGTGGTGACCGCCACCGACAAGGTGATCGTCGGCGAATGGCTCGAGGGCAAGCCGTTGTCGGAGATCATCGCGAGCGGCACGCCGGAGGAGCGTGACCTGGCGGCCGGCCGGTACTTCGAGTTCCTGGTCGGCGGACCCGAGCGTGCCGGCCTGCTGCACGCCGACCCGCACCCCGGCAATTTCCGTCTCCTGCCGGACGGCCGCCTGGGCGTGCTCGACTTCGGTGCGGTCAACCGCCTGCCGGACGGCCTGCCGCCGGCGATGGGCGAGCTCATCACCGCTGCGGTGCGCGGTGACGCCGACGGACTGCTGGAGGGCCTGCGTGACGAAGGCTTCGTCAAGCCCTCGATCGACGTGGACGCCGACGACGTCCTCGACTACCTCGGCATCTTCCTGAAACCGTTGCGCAGCAACGACTTCCACTTCGACCGCGACTGGCTGCGCGGCATCTTCAACTACCTCAACGACCCGCGCAACGCCACCTTCACGGTCGGCCTGCGACTCAACCTGCCGCCGAGCTACGTGCTGATCCACCGGGCGTGGCTGGGCGGCATCGCGGTGCTCTGCCAGATCGGCGGCACCGTGCCGGCACGGGAGATATTCGACGCCAACGTCCCGGGGTCGGACCTGCCGGCGCTCTGAGCCGGCCCGTTCCTGCCCGGACAGCACGAAGCCGGCCACGGTGAGCCGTGGCCGGCTTCGGTCCAACTATCGGTGCCGCGCTGTCGCGGCTGCGCATCTTCACTCCGTGGGCACGGTCGTCGGGGACGGTCTACGCACCGGCGGTGTGCGGTGCGGCTGCCGCCCCGGCGGCGGCGCGCCCGGGTGCCGAGCCCGCAGGGGCTCGACCCTCAGCAACTGGAACATGGTGAGAACCTTTTCGTCACAAGCATTTTCGCGTATGACGGAAGACCGGCACCCACCGGCGAGGGCGCGCCGGCCTTCCGTCATACGGGCTGATGAGTTGGTCGACGACGCGACCGGACGAGCGGACATCACGGCGATCACGCGGCCACGGTCTGCTTGCGCGGACGGCCACGCGGCCGCTTGCGAGGGATCACGACGCCCTGCTCGAAGAGCTCGCCGCCCCAGACTCCCCAGGGCTCCTCACGCTGGAGGGCACCACTCAGGCAGGCCTCCCGCAGCGGGCAGTCGCCGCACAGCGACTTGGCGAACTCCAGGTCGGCCGGGCGCTCGGCAAACCACAGCTCCGGGTCATTGACCCGGCAGGGCAGCCGCTCGCCGCACTGCGCGGCCAACTCGGTGGCGTCTATCAGATCGGTGAGCATCATCGGTGGCACCTCCTTGTCGTGACGACCCCGGGTGCGGGGTCCTTCCTGCTCGGCACCTGCCTGGTGGGCGGGTGCTGCGTTCTTCGTGGTCGTGCTCGGCAACATGAGCTGGGCTTCCTTGTGGTGGATGGACGGCCTGCGACACGAAAAAGGCCGCGGACCCTGGTGTCGGGTTCCGCGGCCTGGAAGGACCTGTCTGAGTTGTCGCCTCAGACGGGGGGTCTCCCCACTGCGGAACGGCTGACACCGCCGGCAAACTTGGAGTTGTGGTAGGTCGGCACATCGCCATCGATGACCTGCACCGAGACCTCGCCCGTGATGCGGGCACCGAAGGCGAGGGCGCGGTCACGCACGATGAACTGACCGCCGATGCCGTTGCTGGCGTTGGTCGCGAAGAGAGCGGTGCCCTCGAATCCAGCACGCGCGGGCTTGAGGGCCGGCGTGGCGAGGAGGGCAGGGGTCATCGCGGCGCGTGTTTCACACAGCAGCGGCATCATGATGTTTCCCATCGTTGCCGACCCTCCTTTCGCTTCTCGCGGTCCCCAGCGCGCCACCGAGACGTCTGGGCTGGACGTGCTTCAGGCTACGGCGTGCTCATTGTCACGAGCAACTTAATTAACGAAAAAGTTTCCCCGGGATGCGAAGTTTGTTGAAAACCCTTGCGTGACAGTGCTTTTCACGCGCCTGTATGCCGCAAACGTCTCCCGGTGTGCGCATGCGGTCAGGCCGATGCGGCGCGATCGGTCACGCATCGGGTGGCGACCTCGGTCGGGTCGTCGCCGGCCAGCACCGCGAGGACGTAGTCGCCGTACGTGTCGAGCTTGTGCTTGCCGACGCCGGAGATGCGGGCCAGATCCGCGGCGCCGGCGGGCTGCCGCTCGGCAATGGCCACCAGCGTCGCGTCGGTGAAGACGACGAACGCCGGCACCTTGCTCTGCGTGGCGACCTCAAGCCGCCAGGTGCGCAGCGCCTCGAACTGCGCCTCGTCATAGGTCGCCGGGCAGTCGTTGCAGCGGCCGATCTTGCGCTCGGCGGCCGACTCGAGCGTCGCGCCGCACGTGCGGCAGGTGCGCGGCTTGACCGATTTGGTGCCCCGGCCGCCCGCACGAGCAGCCGACTTCGCCGACTTGGGGGTGCTGCGCGCACCCTCCCCGAGCACCGGCGCGGCCGCGTCGAGGAATCGGGACGGTCGCCGGGTCGCCCGGCCGCCGGGGTTGCGGGCGGCCCAGCTCAGCGCGAGGTGGGTGCGGGCGCGGGTGAGCCCGACATACAGCAGCCGGCGCTCCTCCTCGATCGCCTGCTGCCCCTCGGCGAGTGAGATCGGGATGAGCCCGTCGGAGCAGCCGATCAGGAAGACCGCGTCCCACTCCAGGCCCTTGGCCGCGTGCAGCGACGCGAGCGTGACTCCCTCGACCGTCGGGGCGTGCTGCTCGCCGGCACGGCGGTCGAGCTCGGCGACGAGCTCGCGGATGCGCACACCTTCGCCGGCGGCGGCCAGATCGTCCGCGAGCTCGGCAAGGGCGTTGAGCGACTGCCAGCGCTCCAGCACCGCGCCGCCCGCCGGGCGCTGCGGGGACCAGCCGGCCCCGGTCAGGATGTCGCGGACCAGCCGGCCGAGCGGCTCACTGCCGTCGTCACCGCGGACCGCGCCGCGCAGCAACACGATCGCCTGCTGCACCTCCTTGCGCTGGAAGAAGCGCTCGCCGCCGCGCACCAGATAGGGCACGTCGGCCGCCGACAGCGCCTGCTCGATCGCCTCACTCTGCGCGTTGACCCGATAGAGGACGGCGATTTCACTGGCCGGAACCCCTTGCGCGAGAAGCTTTTTCACCTCCGCAGCGACGTATGACGCCTCGGCGTCGTCGTCGGGCTGCGCACTCAGGGTCGGCACCGGGCCGCCATCGCGCTGGGCCTGCAGCTGCACCGAGTCCGCGCGCCGCGGACCGGCGTCGAGGACGAGGTTGGCCAGGCCCACCACCTGCGGGGTCGAGCGGTAGTTGCGCACGAGCCGCACGGTGCGGGTGTCCGGGCGGCGCCGGGCGAAGTCGAGCAGGTGGCGCGGCGTCGCGCCAGTGAACGAGTAGATGGTCTGCGCCGGGTCACCGACCACGCAGAGGTCGGGCCGCTGCCCGACCCACTGGTCGAGCAGTGCCTGCTGCACGGCGTTGACGTCCTGGTATTCGTCGACCACGAAGTGGCGGTATTGGCCGCGCACCGTCGCCGCGATATCCTCCCGGTCGGCCAGCACCCCGGCCATCAGCAGCAACACGTCCTCGAAGTCGATGACGCCCCGCGCCGACTTCACCTCCTCGTAGGTCTCCCAGAGCCGCGCCATCGCGGTCAGGTCGAGGTCGGCGGGTGACCGGCCGGCGCGGGCGGCGGCGTCGCGGTAGGTCTCCGGGGTCAGCATCGACACCTTGGCCCACTCGATCTCGGCGGCCAGGTCGCGGATCACCACCCGGTCCAGCTCCAGGCGCAGCCGCGCGCCGGCCTCACCGACGGCCGGTGCCTTCTGCTTCAGCACGGTCGGCGTCGGGCCGCCGATCGCCTGGGGCCAGAAATACTGCAGTTGGCGGAGCGCGGCGGAGTGGAAGGTGCGGGCCTGCACGGTGGGCAGCCCGAGGCCGCGCAGCCGGGTGCGCATCTCGCCCGCGGCGCGGGCGGTGAAGGTCACCGCGAGCACGCGATCGGCGCGGTAGGCGCCCGAGTGCACGCCGTAGGCGATGCGGTGGGTGATGGCCCGGGTCTTGCCGGTGCCGGCGCCGGCCAGCACGCACATCGGCCCGAGCGGATTGCTCGCGACCTCGCGCTGCTCGGGGTCGAGGCCGGCGAGGACGTCGTCGGCGGTGGTTGCGCCGGCCGGCGGCATGGGGCTGGGCATCGGAATGCTCATCGGGCGGATCGCAGGAACGGGTCGCCGGCGGGCTGGTCGATCGCCCCGCCATACCAGTGCTCGATGAGGTGCCGGGCGATCGACAGGCGCGGCGACAGGCGCAGTTCGCCGTCGGCGACCGCGTCGGCCAGCTCCGTGCGGGTGAACCAGCGGGCGTCGGCGATCTCGACCGGGTCGAGGGTGAGCTTCGTCGCGGTGGCGCGGCAGGTGAACCCGATCATCAGCGACGCCGGGAAGGGCCACGGCTGGTCGCCGAGGAACTGCACGTCCGTGACTGGCACTCCGACCTCCTCCATGACCTCGCGGGCGACGGCGGCCTCCAGTGACTCGCCGGGCTCCACGAAACCAGCGAGCACCGACATACCCTTGCCGGCGAAGTTGTGACCGCGCCCGAGCAGGATGCGGTCGTCGGCGTCGACGACCGACATGATCACGGCCGGATCGGTGCGCGGGTAGTGGTTGCGGCCGCATCCCGGGCAGTGCCGCAGCCAGCCCGCCTCGCCAACCTCGGTCGCGTGCCCGCTGAACGAGCAAAACCCCTGGGCCGCATGCCAATTGGCGATCCCGATCGCGGTCACCGCGATGCCGATGTGGTTCGGCCCGAGTGAGGCACCGACCTGGCGGAGCGTGGCGAGATCAGCGAGGTCGTTGCTGTCGTCGTCGCGCGGCAGCACGACACAGATCACCGAGCGCCCGGACACCTCGCCGAGGTAGACCACGAGCTCGTCGGCGTCACCGGGCGCGGGCGGTCGCAGGCGGAGCGACTTCCCGTCGTCGCTGACCGGGAAGCGGTCACCGTGCAGCTCGAGCACACCCGTCGCGGGGTCGGCGAGCAGCCGCGGCAGCAGGCCCGGGTCGCGGCGCAGCTCCGAACCGCGGTCGAGGGTGGTGTGAGAAAGGGAAAGATCGAAAGCCATGGGCACGCCATCCAGGTTATGCCGCCGGTTCGGCATACCGTGGGGCCCGTGCTTCGCAGTCCGCTCGCCCTTGCCGCGCTCGCCAGCGCTGCGGTGCCCCGCATGCGCCCGACGATGGTGCAGGGCACCGAAACCCATCGCGACGATCGCTTCCAGGTGGCCTACCTGACGACCGACGACGACAAGGAATGGGTGGTCCGGGCCAGTCTCAGCACCGCGGCCGGCGCGCAGATGGAGCAGTCGGACGCCCTGCTGAAGCTGCTCGCCAAGCGGCTGCCCTATGCGCTGCCGCGCATCGAGGGCAGCATCACCGCCGACGACGGGTCGACGATCGCGGTGCAGCCGCGGCTGCGCGGCACCCCGTCGGTATGGCGGGAGTTGCCCGCCGGTGGCGACCTCGCCCGGGCGGTCGGCAGCGCGCTCGCGGTGCTGCACGACGTCGACCCGCGCGTGGTCGAGGAGGCCGGCCTGCCGACCTACGACGCCGACGCCTACCGCGCGCGGCGCCTTGCGACCCTCGACCGGGCCGCGGCGACCGGTCAGGTGCCGACCGGTCTGCTCGCCCGCTGGGAGCGGGCGCTGGAGGAGGTCACCCTCTGGAAGTTCGCGACCTGCACGGTGCACGGCCCGCTGGAGGGGGCGCACGTGCTGGTCGACGGCGACATCTCGGCGATCACCGGGTGGGAACGCGCCGGCGTCTCCGACCCGGCGGAGGACTTCGCGGTGCTGTCGGTGCTGGCGCCGCCGGAGTCGTTCGACACCGTGCTCGAGGCGTATGCCGCGGCGCGTCGCGACGCACCCGACCCCCACCTGGAGCGCCGGGTGCGGCTGGCGGCCGAGTTGCAGCGGGTCAACGCGCTGCTCGACGCCGTCTCCACCGACGACGACGACCTCGTCCGGCGGCGCGCCTCCGCGCTGCGCCGGCTCGACGAGGCCACGCAGGACGACGACTCGCTGATGCCGCCGACCCCGGGCCGGCGTCGTCCGGCCCCGGTCGAGGAAGAGCCGGCCCCCGCGGTCGACCCGAAGGACATCGAGGTCGTCGAACTCACCGACGCCGAGTCCGACGACGAGACCGTGGAGATCCCGATCGCCAAGGTGTCGGACGAGGCGGACACGAAGCCGGAAATCGCTGGTGCGCAAGGTGATTCGGCGGCCGGTTCGGCTCAGAAGTCGGCTCAGGAGTCGGCCGAGACGTCTGGTCGTTCGGCGGATCAGACGTCTGCTCGGTCGGCGGATCAGACGTCTGCCCGGTCGGTGGGCGAGGCGTCGGCCGCGGGGGCTACGGGAACTGCGGGAGCTGCGCAGACCGGACCGGACGACGACGCCGAGGAGGGCCCGGAGCCCTCGTCATACCCGCTGGAGGACGGCGAGGACGCCGAGAACGCCGAGGACGCCGAACGCCGCTGACGTCCCGGGCGCCCGCGGCGTGCAGAAGTCGCAACGCTCGCGGGCTATGCACGCCGAGCCCGCCCGCAGCGTGCAGAAGTCGCGACGGTTGCGGCCTGCGCACGCCTCCCCCGCCGCACTCGCCCAGCGCGTGCAGAAGTCGCGACAGTTGCGGGCTGTGCACGCCGACCCCGCCCACGGCGTGCACAAGTCGCGACGGTTGCGGGCTGTGCACGCCCAACCCGCCCGCAGCGTGCACAAGTCGCGACGATCGCGGGCTACGCACGCCGAACCCGCCCGCACCGTGCACAAGTCGCGACGATCGCGACCTACGCACGCCCGTCAGCCGGGAATCTCCTCCAGCAACTGGGCGATCGCGTCGTCGGGCGGCAGGTCGGGCCAGACGGTCTCCCCGCTCGCGGCGTAGTAGAACGCGGCGTCGACCTGATCGGTCGGCACCCCGCGGAGGCGCGCGAAGGCGAGGCGGTATGCCGCGAGCTGCAGCACCCGTGACGCCGCTCGCGCGCCGTGCGGCCGCTGCCCCGTCTTCCAGTCGACGATGACGTAGCCTCCGTCGGGCCGGCGGAACACCGCGTCGATGCGGCCGCGCACCGAGATGCCGTCGATCCAGGTCTCGACCGCGACCTCGATCTCCTCAGGGGTGCGCGCGGCCCATTCCGAGGCGAGGAAGTGCTCCTTGAGCGTCTCCAGGTCGGCACCGTCGTCGGCGTCCTCGTCGGCGGCACCGGGCAGCTCGAGCACGTCGACGAGCGCCGCCCGCGCGTAGTGCTGCTCGATCCAGGCGTGGAAGGCCGTGCCCCGCCGGGCGGCGAGCGCGGGCGGCGACGGCAGCGGCCGGCGGATCTGCCGTGCAAACTCCACCGGGTCGTCGGCAAGCGCGACGACCTGCGATGCCGAGAGGTGCCGCGGCAACTGCACCGGGCGCTGCTCGCGCCGTCGCGCTCGGTCTCGCTCGATGAGCAGCAGGTCGATCTCCTGGTCACGTTCGTCGAGGGGCAGCAGATCCGGTCCGGTGCCCGCGGAGATCGCCTCGCGCACCCGGAGCGCGCCGTCGGCAAGTTGCCCGCGCCGGTGGGCCAGCGGATCAGCCGGCCAGCTCGCGGTCGCGTCCTCGTCACCCCTGGGGTCGGCGACCTTCTTCTCCCCTGGCGGCGGCTCGGGCATCGGCTCGGCCGGATCCAGTTGCAGCAGACCGGCGTCCACGAGTTCGGTGAGATAGCGCGAGGTGATCCGCGGTGTGGCCGCGGTCGACCAGACCGAGGCGGTGAGCAACAGCTCCGACCGCGCGCGAGTGAAGGCGACATACGCCAGACGACGCTCCTCGTCGAGATCGTGCGCGCCCGCCGCGGCCCGGAACTCCAGCACCGCCTCCTTCAGCTCGCGGGCGTCGCTCGCCTCCGCCCACCGCAGCTGCGGCAGACCCTCCGCGTCGCCGCGCAGGTCGAACGGCACGCCGTCGAGTCCGCCGGTCCACTCGGCCGAATTGACCTGCCAGCTGCTCGGATCGCCGGGCAGCCCGTCGGCGCTGATCTTCCAGCCGTGCAGCTCCTCGTGCCAGGTCACCGCACCCGAATGGCTCGGGAAGGTGCCTTCGACCATGCCGGGCGCCGCCACCAGGTCCCACTCCAGCCCCTTGGCGGCGTGCACGGTCAGCACCTGCACCGCTCGGGCCTCGGCCTCCAGGCTGGGCCGGTCCAGACCGCGCTCCTCACGCTCGGCCGCGGCCAGCCAGTCGAGGAAACCACCGAGTGTCGGCCGATCGGCCGCTGCCGCGAAACTCGCTGCCACCTCTGCAAATCCGTCGAGGTGCACGCGGGCGGTCTCCGGCGTCTGACCAGGTATGGCGAGGACCTCGATGTCGAGGCCGAGCGCGCGCTCGGCCTCGACGACCAGCTCGCTGAGGGGCAGACCCGTCAGCGAGCGCAGCCGCTTGATCGTCCTGCCAAGCCCGTGCAGTCGGCCCAGCGCGGCCGCGCCGATGCGTTGCCCGGCCGGCCCGCGCCAGTCCTCGTCGGGCAGTTCTTCGAGCGCCTCGATGATCGACGCGCGGTCACGGGTCTCACTCTCGATGTCCGCCTGCTCTCGCTGCACGGGCGGTCGGTCGCGCTGCTCGATGGTCCGGGCCCACTCCCCGAGCCCGTCGAGATCAGCCGCTCCGAGGCGCACCGCCGGGCCGGTGAGCAGCCGCATCAGCTGGTCGCCGCGCGTCGGATCCTGCACTGCCCACAGCAAACTCACGATGTCGGCGACCTCAGGCGTGGTGAGCAGACCGCCCACACCGATCACCTCGACCGGGATGCTGCGGGCGCGCAGCGCTTCCACCACCGGCACGAAGCCGCTGCGCTTGCGGCACAGCACCGCGGCGGTGCGGCCGGTCCACTCGCCGTCGGTGTCGGTGTGCCGCTCCGCGATCCAGTCGGCGACGTATGCCGCCTCCGCCTCCTGGTCGACCAGTCGCGCCGCGCTGACCACGCCCTCCCCCGCGCCGGGCCGCGGACGGAGCGTCTCGACCGGCACCCGGCTCTCCTCCCGAAGCGGCGCCGCGACCCGGTTGGCAGCGGCGAGGATCGACTCGTCGTTGCGCCAACTTGTCGACAGCGGAAGCACTTTCGCCGGCCCGTCCGAGTCGGCGAAGAGCTCCGGGAAGCTGCCGAGCGTCGTCGCGCTGGCACCCCGCCAGCCGTAGATGGACTGGTGCGGGTCGCCCACCGCGGTGACGCGGACGGCGTCGGCCGGGTTGTCCAGGTGGGCCGGGTCGCCAGGGTGGGCCGGATCGGTCGGCCCGTCCGTGCCCCCCGCGAACAGCGAGCGCAGCAGCACCAGTTGCGCCTCGCTGGTGTCCTGGAACTCGTCGAGCAGCACTGCCCGGAACCGCCGACGCTCCAGGCCGCCGAGCTGCGGGTAGGTCCTCGCGAGTTGCGCGGCCAGGGCCATCTGGTCGGCGAAGTCGAGTGCGGTGCGTCGTCGCTTCAGCTCCTGGTAGCGCTGCACGATCGGCACGATCTGCCGACGTTTGGCGAGCGCGGAGATGACCTTGCCGTGCGGTTCGCTGGTGACGGTGAGCCGGCCGGACGGCGGCAATTGCTGTGTGTCGGTGAGGAATTGGTCGAGGTATTCGGCGAGCTGATCGGTGGTGACCAGGTGTTCGGCCATCTCACCGGCCAGGCTGACGACGGCGCTGGTGACGTTGGCGTCGACGTTGTCCACCAGGTCCATCGGCCCGTCATAGCCGAGCACGGCCTCGGAGGCGAGCTGCCAGGCGGCCGCCTCCGACAGCAGCCGGGACTCGGGCTCGACGCCCAGCCGCAGCCCGTGCTCGCCGACGAGCCGTCCGGCGTAGGCGTGGTAGGTCTGCACAGTGGGCAGGTCGTCCAGCGCCGGAGTGCCGTCGACATCGGTGACCGGGGTCCACAGCCCCTCGCGACGCAGCCGGCGCAGTCGCTGCCCGATGCGCTCGGCGAGCTGGCTCGCGGCCTTGCGGGTGAAGGTGAGGCCGAGCACCTCGTCGGGCTGGACGTGTCCGTTGGCGACCAGCCAGACCACGCGCGCGGCCATCGTCTCGGTCTTGCCGGACCCCGCACCGGCGACCACGAGCAGTGGCTTGTCGGCCGGCGCCTGCGTGACCTCGATCTGCTCGTCGGTCGGTCGCGGCTGCCCGAGCGCCTGCGCGATTTCTACTGCGCTGTAACGCTTTTGGTGGGCCGCCTCGTTCAGCGGGGGAACCGAACCTCGCGGGGTGCTCATAGGACGTTGCCCTCGGGCTGGAGGGGGCACGACTTCCGCACGGGGCAGGTGCCGCAGCGGGTCGACAGCCGCGCCGTGAACGTGGCTCCCGCCATACGCTCGGCGGTGTCGGCGAGCAGGTCGTAGGCCCAGCGCGGCTCCTCCTGGTCGGCGAGCGGCTCCTGCACCTGGGTGACCACGGTCCTGGTGGCGGCCTTGCCGATCTGCACCAGGGCGGCGCCGCCGGACTGGTCACCCTGCGGGAAGGCGCCCTCGGCGATCGCCACCTGGTAGCTGCCGAGCTGCGGGTTGCCGGGCAGGTCCGCGGCGGGCGGTTTGGTGCTGCCGGTCTTGAGGTCGATGACCCGCAGCTTGCCGTCGCGTTGCTCGAGCCGGTCGACCCGGCCGGTGAGCAACGCCCGGCCGACGAGCGCGCGGAAGCCGACCTCGACACCGGCCGGCTCCCAGCCCTGCGCCTTCGCCTCGTCCAGGTATGACGTGAGCCGCCCGAGCATCTGGTGGGCGAGGGTGCGCTTCTGCTCCGACACCCAGGTGTCCCCCAGACCGAGCCGCGCCCACCGTCGGTCGAGTTCGGCGGCCATCGCGTCGGGGTCGCTGTCGGCGAACTCCTGGGCGATCTCGTGCACCAGCGTGCCGAGCGACGCGGCACCGACGTCGGGGCCGTCGCCGCCCGCGGTTGTGAGCAGCCAATTGAGCCCGCAGGTGCCGAATCCCTCGACGCGAGAAGGGGATACCTGCACGTTGACGTCGTCGGCACGCAGCGGCCGGTCGTCGGACAGCTCGCGCATCGCCCACCACCGCTCCGGGTCGGCGCCGGGCACACCTTCGGCCGCGAGTCGCGCGAGTCGCAGCGCCGCCTGCTGCCGGTGTTCGTCGTCGCCGATCGCGAGTTCGCGCCGCAGCTCGGCCACCGCCGCCGACAGCGTCATCGGCCGGGCCACCTCGGTGAGCTCGCGCAGCGCGTCGGGGTCGGTCGCGCCGTGCCCGTCGAGTGGGTCCACCAGATCGAGGTATGGCGACGGCTGCTCGTCCTCGCTGCGCACCGCGGTCACGAGGAGTCGCTCCCGCGCCCGGCTGATCGCGACGAGGAACTGGCGCGTCTCGTCATACCGGACCGCCGTCTGCGCCGCGCGCAGCGAATCCCCGCGCTGCGCAAGGACATCCACCAGCCGCTCGGAGCCGAGGAGCGAACCGCGCAGGCGCAGGTCCGGCCAGACGCCCTCCTGCACCCCGGCGACGACCACAAACTGCCACTCCCTGCCTGCAGCCGCCTGCGGGGTGAGCAGGGCGACGGATTCGTCGTCGGGGGCGGCGGCGACCAGCCGGTCGCCGGGCACGTCCTGGCCGCGGATGTGCTCCAGGAAACCGAGCGGGCTGGAGCCGGGCAGCCGGTCGACGTAAGCGGCCGCCGCGCCGAAGAGCGCCACGATCGCGTCGAGGTCGCGGTCGGCCCGGGCGCCGGTGACCCCGCCGCCGAGCGCGGTCTCCGCCCACGGCTGCGCCAGTCCGGACGCCTCCCACATCTGCCAGAGCACGGTCTCGGCGGTGCCGTCGGGGTCAGCGGCGGCCTCGAAGCCGGCACGCAGCACCGCGTGCACCCGGCGGGCCGGCGCCGCCTCGGGCCCGAGCAACTGCAGCCACGGCAGGTCGATCACCGCCGCGCAGAGCAGCTCGTCAGACGAGCGCGACCCGTCCGTGGCGATCTCCTGGGCCCGCAGCGCGCGCCGCAGCCGGCGCAGCGAGACCGAGTCGGCGGCACCGAGCGGTGAGGTCAGCACGTCGATCGCGGTCTCGGTGGAGATCGGCTGCGGGTCGTCGGCGAGCATCGCGCCGATGGTCTCGAGCAGGGCGAGGAACGGTCGCACCGCCGGCTCCTCGCGCAGCGGCACGACCGTCGGCGGCGACGTGACCGGGACGCCCGCCGCGGCGAGCGCCCGGCGCAGCGATCCGGCACGCGCCTGACCGCGCACGATGACCGCCATCTGCGACCACGGCACCCCGCCGGCCAGGTGCGCGCGCCGCAACTCGGCGGCGATGTGCGCCGCCTCCTGCGGCGCCGCGCGCAGCAGCGCGACGTCCACCACTCCGCCCGGCCGCGACTCGATCTGTCGGTGCTCCGCCCCCGCGACCGCGCCGATGCGCTCGCTGACCCGGGTCGCGGCAGCCCGCAGGGCTTCCGGCTGACGGTGCCCGATCGGCAGCACGAGACGGTCCGCCGCGCCGAGCCGCTCGCCGAGCGCACCGAAGACGAGCGGGTCGGCGCCGCGGAAGCCCTGCACGGTCGCGTCCGGGTCGCCGATCAGCACCACGCGGGTGTCCTCGGCGACGACGAGGTCGAGCAGCCGGGCGGCCGCACGGGTGAGTTCGTGGGCGTCGTCCACCACGATCAGCCGGATCTCGCGCTGCAGGCGCTCGAGTTCGGCCGGCTCGTGCTCGAGCACGTCGGCGGCCGCGCCCAGGATCCACGCCGGGTCGAACGATCCGGGCCGCGACAGCGCGGTCACCCGGTCGTACTCGTCGAGCACGCTCGCCGCCGCGCGCCACTGCGGGTGTCCGTGCTCGTCACCGAGGGCGGCGAGGTCGTCCGCGCTCAGCCCCCACTCGACCGCGCGCATCAGCAGGTCGCGCAGCTCGGCCCGAAAACCCCTGGTGGGCAACGCTTCCCGGACGAAGTCGGGCCACTGCGGTGGTATGCCGTCGCCGGCCGCGTGACCGGCCAGCAACTCGCGCAGCACCACGTCCTGCTCCGGACCGGACAGCAGCCGGGGCGCCGGCTCGCCGAGCAGGGCCGCGTGCCGTCGCAGGATGCCGAAACCGAGCGCCTGGTGGGTGCGCGCGAGCGGCTCGGTCGAGGTGCCCTGCAGCCGGGCGGTGACCCGGTCGCGCAGCGCCGCGGCCGCCAGCCGGGTGGGCGCGAGCAGCACGCACTCGTCGGGTCGCAGCCCGCGCTCGACGGCGGCGACCACCGCCTCGACGGCGACCGTCGACTTGCCGGTGCCGGGCGCCCCGTGCACCACGAGCGCACGGTCGGTGCTGTCGCGGACCCGCTGTTGCACGTCGTCCAGCAGCGGCGGGCTCGCCGACACGTCGGGCGCACGTCGCAGGTTCAGCACGTCGTCATCCCATCACGTCGCGCCGACAGTCGTCAGCCCGCGCAAAAGTCGACCCTCGGCATACGAACACGCCGACGCGACGATCCGCGATCCGCAGCCGCACTCAGGCAAAAGTCGACCCTCGGCATACGGACACGCCGACGATCGCAACTTTCCCGGCGTGTTCGTATGCCGAGGGTCGAGAAATGCGACCACCCCCGCCGGGCGAGCGCTAGTCCGCGGTCAGCGGAAACCGGGCCCGCCGCAGGTCGACCCGGTCCAGGAACGTGCCGGTGAGCGGCGTGCCCTCCTCGCGGTAACGCGCGAGCGCTTCGTCCTCGTTGCACTGCGGCGGGCGCCCGTCGGCGCGCAGCACCCGCCACCAGGTGACCAGCGAGCCGTACTCCGACATCACGTGCCCGACTTGCCGCGGACCGGCCCCGACGACCTTGCCGATGTCGCCATAGGTCACCACCCGCCCGGCCGGCACCCGGTCGACCACCTCGAGCACCGCATCGGCGAGGTCGGGCAGCTGGTGAACGTGCGCCATCAGTAGCGCGCCAGTGTCGGGTCGACGTCGTCGATCCAGGCCAGGATGCCGCCCGCGAGCGACCGCGCCTGCACACCGGTCGCGTCACGCACCAGCCGCACCGCCTCGGCCGAGCGGGTGCCGCCCTTGCAGTAGAAGACGGTGTCGGCGTCCACGGCGTCGAGCCGGGCCAGGCCGGTGCCGTCCCGCAGCGTCTCGATCGGGACGTGTATGCCGACGGGCAGTCGCGCGATCTCGCGCTCGGCGTCGGTGCGCACGTCCACCACGACCGGCGGGTGGCCGGTCGCGACGAGGCCCGCGAGCGCCCGGGCGCCGATCTCGGGCACGGCCTCGCCGTCCTCCGCCGCGGGCATCTCGCACGACGCCGCGCTCTCGGTGAGGGTGGTGATCGTCGGGTGCGCGCCGCAGACCGCGCACTCCGGGTCGCGCCGGACCGGCACGCTCGACCAGGCCGCGCGCAGGGCGTCGTAGAGCATGAGCCGTCCGGCGAGCGGCTCCCCCATCCGCAGCAGCACCTTGACCGCCTCGGTCGCCTGCATCGCGCCGACGACCCCGGGCAGGGCGCCGAGCACGCCCGCCTCGGCGCACGACGGCACCGCGCCGGCCGGTGGTGGCTGCGGGAAAACGCAGCGGTAGCAGGGGCCCTCGTCATACGACCAGACCGTGACCTGGCCGTCGAAGCGGTGGATCGAACCCCAGACCAGCGGCAGCCCGAGCAGCACGCACGCGTCGCCGACGAGGTAGCGGGTCGCGAAATTGTCGGTGGCGTCGACGACCAGGTCGTGCTCGGCGAAGAGCGGCAGCGCGTTGTCGGCGGTCAGTCGTTCGGGCACGCCGACGATCTCGATGTCCGGGTTGAGGTCGTGCACCGCGCGCACGGCGGACTCGACCTTCGACACGCCGACGTCCTCGGTGCGGTGGATGACCTGGCGCTGCAGGTTGCTGAGGTCGACCGCGTCGTCGTCGATCACGGTCAACCGGCCGACCCCGGCGGCGGCCAGGTAGGACAGCACTGGAGCGGCCAATCCGCCTGCGCCCACGACGATCACGCGGGCCCGGCCGAGGCGGTCCTGCCCCGTCATACCGAGTTCGGGCAGGAGCAGATGCCGGGCGTAGCGATGCGCGTCCGGGCGGTCCGGCGGCGTACCGGCGCGTAACTCTGCGGGGTGGGTCACGCTACTGAAGCGTAGTCCTGGCCATAGGATGCCGGGATGGGTCGCCCTCACGCGGCCCGTGCACGTAAGGAGCCTGAAGTGAGTGTTCCCGACACCGGTGTGCGCGGTGGCCGGTTGCCGCGGTCCGCGCGGCGCGCGCAGTTGTTGGAGGCCGCCCAGTCGGTGTTCGTCGAGTACGGCTATCACGCCGCCGCGATGGACGAGATCGCCGAGCGCGCGCACGTCAGCAAACCCGTGCTCTACCAGCACTTTCCGGGCAAACTCGACCTCTACCTGGCGCTGATCGACCAATACACCACCGAGTTGCCGGCGCTGGTCCGCGAGGCGATCGCCTCCACCACCGACAACAAGCAGCGCGTGGCGGCCGCCGTCGGCGCGTTCTTCTCCTTCGTGGAGCGCGAGGACGCGGCCTTCCGGCTGGTCTTCGAGTCCGACCTGCTGGGTGAGCCGGCGGTCGCGCAGCGGGTGCAGCAGATGGGCGCCGAATGCGCCGACGCCGTCACCAAGGTGATCCAGGAGGACACCGAGCTGCCGTCGGAGCAGAGTCACCTGCTGGGCGTGGCCACCGTCGGTATGTCGCAGATCGTCGCCCGCTACTGGATGCAGGAGAAGACGATCCCCCGCGAGGAGGCCGAGCGTCTGGTCTCGATGCTGGCCTGGCGCGGTCTGGCCGGGTTCCCGTTGCACCCGGAGAGCGGCACGGACTGAGCCGCCCGGGCGTCATACCCGGGGCGCTCGTATCGTGTGCAGCAACTATCGCAAGCCACCATGCAAAGGAGCTCCCCCGTGGAGGTCAGGATCGGCGTTCAGCACGTCGCCCGCGAAGTCGTCATCGAGTCCAACCAGCCGCCGAACGAGGTGCGCACCCTGGTGAGCAAGGCGCTCTCCTCCGGTGAGCCGCTCGAACTCACCGACGAGCGCGGCCACACCGTCATCGTGCCGGCCAACGTGCTCGGCTACATCGACATCGGCAGCGAGCAGCGCGGCCGCGTCGGTTTCGGCGGCTGACGAAGCACGCAGCGCAGGTTGCGGGCGAAGCGACGAAGGAGCGAAGCACGCGGCCGGAGCGGAGTGCGAGGAAGCCGCCAATCAAGCTCGGAGGCTGAGCCTTCTGCTGCGCTCCTCGCGTGCGCCGGCTGGCGCCGCGCTCGCAGGCTCGCCGCGGCGCAGCCGTCCCACGGTCGTCGCCGCAGCGTCCTATCCGGCAGCCTGAGCAATCCCGCAACAGCAAGGCGCCGGCCGGGTCCCCCGAGGATCCGGCCGGCGCCTTCTGCGCGCCCGAGTTACAGGTCGGCGATGGCCTCCAGCGGCTTGGTGCGCGCCGCCCGGATGCCGGGCCACAGGGCCGCCAGCACACCACACACCGCCGCGGCGACGAGGGTGAATGCGATGGTGCCCCAAGGGATTTCAGGCTGTATGCCGGTGAGCCACTCACGGAAGGTGCGCACCAGGCACCAGCCGATCGCGACGCCGATCACCATGCCGAGCAGCGCGCCGAAGATGGAGATCAGCATCGACTCCAGGTAGATCGTGCGGCGCACCTGCTTGCGCAGCATGCCGACCGCCCGCAGCATCCCGATCTCGCGCTTGCGCTCGACCACCGACAGCGCCAGCGTGTTGATGATGCCGAGGATCGCGATGAGCAACGCCAGGCCGAGCATGCCGTAGAGCACGGTCAGCATCTGGTTGATCGTCGCGGCCTGCGAGTTGGCGAACTCCGCGCGGGTCTGCACCTTGACGGTGAGGAAGTCCGCGGTCGCGTCCTCGATGCCGGTCTGCACGGCGCTGCTGTCGGCGCCGTCCTTGAGCTGCACCAGGTCGACGAAGTCGGCCCGCAGCCGCGGCGGCGTCAGCTTCTCGTAGGCGCCACTGCCCAGCTGCCACGGGTCGAGCAGCGCGGCGCTCTTGTAGACGCCGACCACCTTGGCCGGCGCCGAGCCGCCGAACTTGCCCTCGAAGGTGACCGTCTTGCCGAGGGTCCAGCCCTTCTCCCGCGCGGTCTTGTCCGAGACGAGCAGCCCGTCGGCGGGCAGCTTGTCGGTGCCGGACACCAGGTGGAAGTTGGCCGCCGAGCTCAGGTCACCGCGCGGTGAGTTGCCGGTGACGTCCTTGCCGTCGACCTTGGCGTTGACCCCGCGGATCGAGACCACGCTCGAGACCCCGTCGACCTTGGCGATGTCGTCGCTGACCGTCGGTGGCAGCGCGCCGCTGCCACCGGACCCGGTGACGATGATCGGCGCCTTCACGTCGTTGCTGACGGCCTTGTCGATGGTGGCCTTGAACGACGAGCCGAGCGTGCCGATCACCGCGACCAGCATCAGGCCGAGGGTCAGCGCGAACGCGGTCGCGGCCGTGCGCCGGGGGTTGCGGATGGAGTTGGTGCGCGCCAGCTGGCCGAGCTTGCCGAACGGCCGGGCGAGCACCAGGCCGAGTAGCCCGATGACAGGACGCGACAGCGCCGGGGCCGCGAAGACCACCGCGAGGATGAGCAGCACCGCGCCGAGTCCGACCTGGCCGGCCGGGCCCCCGCCCTTGCCCTGGGCACCGATCACGAGCAGCGCGACGCCGAGCACGGCGAGCACAGCACCGATCAGGGTGCGCACCTTGAGCGAGGCCGAGCCGTCGGTCTGGCTCTCGCGCATCGCCTCGACCGGCGCCACCTTGGAGGCGCGCCGGGCCGGCGCCCAGGCGCTCACCATCGTGACGATGATGCCGACCGCCAGGCAGGCGATGATCGGGGTCGGGCCGACCACCAGACCACCGGACGGCAGCCCGGAGCCGGTGCTGGCGAGCAGCTGCTGCAACCCGATGGCGAGCCCGGCGCCGATGACCAGGCCGATGACCGAGCCGATGAGCCCGACGACGAAGGCCTCGAACAGCACCGACCGGGTGATCTGCTTGCGCGCCGCCCCGATCGCGCGCAGCAGCGCGAGCTCACGCACCCGCTGCGCGACGATCATCGAGAAGGTGTTGTAGATGATGAACGTGCCGACGATCAGCCCGATCGCGGCGAAGGCGAGCAGGATGTAGTTGAAGATCTGCAGGAACGAGTTGACCGCGTCCTTGTTCTCCTGCCGCACCTCGTCGCCGGTCTGCACCTTGTACGCCGGGAAGCGCTGCTCGATCCGCTGCTTCAGCTGATCGGCACTCACGCCCTGCGCGGCCCCGAGCTGCACGTTGGCCACGTGCGACCCGTCGCTGAACAACGTCCTCGCCGTCGCGGTGTCGAAGTCCATCTCGGTGTAGCCGGAGGCGTCGCCCGGGATGTCCATCAGGCCGACGACCGTCACCTCGAAGGGTTTGGCGGTGCCGCTGTTGACCACGACCTTGGTGCGGGAGCCGACCGCGAGGCCGGCCTTCTTCGCGGCGCTCTCGTTGAGCACAGCCTCGTTCGGGCCGTTCGGAGCGCGGCCTCCGGGCACGATCTTAGCGCCGTTCGGGTCGAGCCCTTGCTCGGCGGGGACCCAGTTGGCGCCCACGCTCGGCGCGCCGCCGGTCTGGATCGCCTTGCCCTTGGCGTCGGCGATGGTCATGCCGCCGCTGTAGGCGGTGACGACCTTGACGACCCCGAGCTGCGCCTTGTCCTGCTCGATGGTGCGCACCACCGAGTTCGGCACGCCGAGGGTGCCCGATCCGCCGAAGCCGCCGCCCTCGTTGCCGCCCGACTTGGGGCTGATCTGGGTGTCGACCCCGACCGCGACCTGGTCGAAGATCCCGTTGAAGGAGTTGGACATCGTGGAGGTGAAGATCAGCGAGCCGGCGACGAAGGACGTGCCGAGCACCACCGACAGCACGGTCAGGGCGAGACGCAGCTTGTGCGCCGCCAGGTTCCGCAAGGAGACCTTGCGCATGGTGTTGGCCATGGTTCAGCCCGCCTGCTCGGGGCCGGACGGTGCCGCGTCGTGCGGTGCGGGGCCGGCCTGCGCGGCCGGCTCGTCCAGGTGCTTCATGTACTCGAAGATGTCGTCGCCGGAAAGGCCCCGCTGATCGCTCACGATCTGACCGTCGGCGAGGAACACCACCCGGTCGGCGTATGACGCAGCGCGCGGGTCGTGCGTCACGATCACCACAGTCTGGTCGAACTCGTCCACCGACCGGCGCAGGATCGACAGCACCTCTCCGGAGGACCGCGAGTCGAGGTTGCCGGTCGGCTCGTCGCCGAAGATGATCTGCGGCCGGCCCACGAGGGCGCGGGCACAGGCGACGCGCTGCACCTGACCGCCGGACAGCTCGCTCGGCCGGTGACCGAGCCGGTCGCCCAGCCCGAGCCGGTCGACGACCATGTCCATCCACTGCTTGTCGACCTTGCGGCCGGCGATGTCGAGGGGAAGGGTGATGTTCTCGCGCGCGGTGAGGGTCGGCACCAGGTTGAACGCCTGGAAGACGAAGCCGATCCGGTCCCGCCGCAGCTTGGTCATCTGCTTGTCGTTGAGGCCGGTCAGATCGATGTCACCGATCCGCACCTCGCCGCTGGTCGCGGTGTCGAGCCCGGCGAGACAGTGCATGAGGGTCGATTTGCCAGAGCCGGACGGCCCCATGATCGCGGTGAACTCCCCCGCGGTGAAGTCGACCGACACCGAACGCAACGCGTGCACGGTGGTCTCGCCCTTGCCGTAGGTCTTCACCAGCTTCGTGGCGGACGCGGCCGCGTTCGCCTGCGGCGGTACGGCGGTCAACGGCGCACCTGCTGAGTGGGACATGAGGTTCCTTTCCCCGATGGACTTCGCAACACACTTCTACCCGTGGAGCCGGCTGGTCGATACGACTATGGCGGCGACGCCGCGCCGCGGCCATGCGGGTCGACCCTGATCCTGCCCCGGTCGACCCTGGCCGCGCATCCGCCGTTGGTCTGAGTCCGGCCCGACCCCCGTCCGCCTCTCGGCCTACGCCCGCGCCACCGCCGGTATCGGCGTCCCCTGGATTGTCCGGGGCGCCCGGATCGGCCGGAAAATGGCCCGCTCTCCTGTTATGCACACATTGTTCACCCGTAGGGGTGGTTTATCGAACCGATATTCGCCGCGCCCACCGGAAATGTTGCGAAGGTGGCCTCCGAAGGGGCAAAGTCTCATCGATTGGCCGCGCACCCCCGGCGCGGCCTTGGGGAAACGTTAGGAGCAGAACTCATGATCGGCGCAATTATCGGCGCAATCATCGGTGGTCTCATCATCGGTGCGCTTGCTCGCCTCGTGCTGCCCGGCAAGCAGAACATCTCGGTCGTGATGACGATCGTCATCGGCATCGTCGCCTCGCTGCTGGCCAGCCTGGTCGTCGGCCTGATCGGTTACCGCAACGCCAGCGGCTTCGCCTGGATCCCGTTCATCGTCGGCATCATCTTCGCCGCCGTCATCATCGTGATCTACGGCAACATGACCGGCCGCCGGCAGGTCACTCGCTGACCGCAGCGCGTCAGTACGACGAAGCCCACGACCGATCCGGTCGTGGGCTTCGTCGTATCCGCAACTCCCGGACGTCCCGCGTCGGTCAGCTGCCCCGCGCCACTCAGGCGGACAGGCCGAGCGACTCCATCCGCGCGGTGTGCGCGTCGGTGATGCGGGTGAACATGTGCATCCAGCCGCCGAGGTCCAGCCCGTAGCCGGAGCCGTCGTCTACCAAGAGCGCCATCAGATCGTCGTCGTCCGCCGCCACCCGCTGCGCCTGCGAGAGCGCCTCGCCGACCATCCGCCGGCCCCAGAGCGCGAGCCGGCCGGCGACCTTCGCGTCGGCGGCGATCGCCCGCCGCAGCTCACCCGCGGCGAACTCCACCTGGCCACCGTCCTCGAGCACGTCGCGCACCAGCCCGCGGGTCGCCGGATCGACGTAGTCGGCGACCTCGCGGTAGAAGTCGGTCGCGATGGAGTTGCCGACATACACCTTCATCAAGGCCTCGAGCCAGTCCGACGGCGTCGCGCGGCGGTGCCATTCGTCGATGGCGGTGGTGAAGGGCGCCATCGCCTCGTGCGGGTCGACACCCAGCTCGCGCAGCCGGGCGGCGAGGCCCTCGTAGTGCGCGAACTCGACGGTCGCGACCCGGGCGAGCGACTCCTTGTCGGTCGAGCGCGGCGCGAAGGCCGCCTCCTGCGCGATGGTGAAGAAGCCGGTGAGCTCGCCATACGCGAGGACTCCGAGGAGAGCGGCGACGCCGCGACGGTACGCCGGGTCGGCGAGGTCCTCCTCCGTGCGCGCTCTGGGGGTGCGAGGTGCGGGGGCGGAGCCGGCATCGGACATGGCGCAGATGGTAACGGTCCGACCCGGGAGGCGAATGAGGATAGACTGCCCCGCGACACCTCCGTCACGACGGTGCCCGGTCGGCACACGACATGGCTTGATCGCGGTCTTCGCCCCGAAGGTCCGCACGAAGAAATCCGATCGGCTCCGCTTCACCCATGCGCCCCGCGCGTGCCCGGCCACCGGCCGCCGCAGCACTCGGGGCCCGCCGATAGGAATCTTCGAAAGCGAATGTCAGAACAGATCACCGAAACCGCCACCGCCGCCCCTGAGCAGGTCGCCGACCAGGCACCTGAGCAGGCTTCTGAACAGACTCCCGAGCAGGCACCCGAGCAGACGTTCGCCGACTTCGGCGTGCACGACGACATCGTCGCCTCGCTCTCCGACGCCGGCATCAAGCATCCGTTCCCGATCCAGGCGATGACCCTGCCGGTCGCGCTCGCCGGGCACGACATCATCGGCCAGGCAAAGACCGGCACCGGCAAGACCCTCGGCTTCGCGGTGCCGATGCTGCACCGCTCGGTCGGCCCGAACGACCCCGGCTTCGCCGACCTGCCCGCCCCGGGCAAGCCGCAGGCGCTGGCCGTGGCGCCGACCCGTGAGCTCGCCGTGCAGGTCGCCGGCGACCTGTCGACCGCCGCGAAGCGTCGCGGCATCCGGGTGGCGACCATCTACGGCGGCCGCGCGTTCGAGCCGCAGATCGAGCAGCTGAAGAAGGGCGTCGAGATCGTCGTCGGCACCCCCGGGCGCCTGCTCGACCTGGCCGCGCAGGGCCACCTCGACCTGTCCTACGTGAAGTCGGTCGTCCTCGACGAGGCCGACGAGATGCTCGACCTCGGCTTCCTGCCCGACGTCGAGAAGCTGCTCGCCCAGACGCCCGCGTCGCGGCAGACCATGCTCTTCTCGGCCACCATGCCGGGCGCCGTCGTCACGCTCGCCCGCCGCTACATGACCCAGCCGACGCACATCCGGGCGATGAACGAGGAGGGCGACGACGGCCACACCGTCAAGGCCATCGAGCAGTTCGTCTACCGGGCGCACGCGCTCGACAAGGTCGAGATGCTCTCCCGCATCCTGCAGTCTCGCGACCGCGGCCTGACAATCATCTTCACCCGCACCAAGCGCACCGCCGCCAAGGTCAGCGACGAGCTGACCAGCCGCGGGTTCGCCGCGGCCGCGATCCACGGCGACCTCGGCCAGGGCGCGCGCGAGCAGGCGCTGCGGGCGTTCCGCACCGGCAAGGTCGACACCCTCGTGGCGACCGACGTCGCCGCCCGCGGCATCGACGTGGAGAACGTCACGCACGTCATCAACTACCAGTGCCCCGAGGACGAGAAGACCTACGTCCACCGCATCGGGCGCACCGGCCGCGCCGGCAACACCGGCGTCGCGGTCACCTTCGTCGACTGGGACGACCTGTCCCGCTGGGGCCTGATCAACAAGGCGCTCGACCTCGGCATCCCCGAGCCGCCGGAGACCTACTCCGCGTCCGAGCACCTCTATGCCGACCTCGACATCCCGTCGTCGGCCACCGGCACGCTGCCCCGCTCCGAGCGCACCCGCGCCGGGCTGACCGCGGAGTCGCTCGAAGATCTCGGCGAGACCGGCAAGCGGGCCCCCAAGGGCGGCGGCGGTCGCGGGCGCTCCGGCGCGTCCGGCTCGCGCGGTGGTGGCCGGTCCGGCGGCGGCCGGCGCGGCGGGGACAACTCTGCCGGCGAGGGCTCCCGTCATACCCCGTCCGAGGGCCGCGCCACCCGCGCGCCGCGCCGTCGCCGCCGCACCCGCGGCGGCTCCAGCGGCACGCCGCGCGCCGAGCAGGGCTGACGCCGGGCGCCATGGAAGCGGTCCAACCCGGGTTCGACGCCGAATTCGTGGAACGACTCCGTGGAGCCGACATCCGACTGCGCACGGCCGAGCGGGGCCGGCACGCGACGCGTTACGCGATCTGCCGGACCACGATCTCCGCTCTCACCCGGGTGGACAGCTTCTACATCGGCTTCTACCGGGACGAGGACACCCTCTTCATCCCGTACATCTACGACCACGACGAGTTCATCAGCCCCGACATCGGCGTGTTCAGCAAGCAGGGCGTGTCCTATTGGGTCCGGGCCAGCAAACGGCCCTACCGCTACCAGGACGACAACGGCGCCCGGCTCGCCAACGCGATCCCGTTCGGCGACGAGACCGAGGTGTCGCACGATGCCGTGGTGGTGCCGCTGTTCGACACCGGCAGTGGTGACGTCGCCGGGCTGATGAGCATCCAGAGCCTCGAGCCCGACGTGTATGACGACCAGGTCGTGCGCGCGCTGGACTGGCTCGCGAGGGCGCTGATGCACTCGTTCGCCCGAGACGCCGCGGAGCGCGACCAGCTCGACCTCTACAGCATCTACCCGGAGCTGAACAGCGCCGACCTGCGCAATGAGCTCGACCTGATCGGCGAGGTGAACGTGCGGCTGGACCGGCTGCACAACGCGATCCGGGCGCTCGCCGACAAGGCCACCTCACAGAGCCCGGCGATGGTGGAGGACACCGGCCGGTTGCAGTTGCTCTGCGAGGAGCTGCAGATCGAGATCGGTGACCTGGTCGGCCGGCTCCAGCGCAAGGCACCGGACGGGCCGGACCCGAAGGCGGGGCTGACCAGCCGCGAGGCGGAGATCGCCGAGCTCATCGCCCGCGAGGGGCTGAGCAATGCCGAGCTCGCCGACCGGCTGCACATCTCCCAGAAGACGGTCAAGACGCACGTCGGCAACGTGCTGCGCAAGCTCGGCGTGGCGCAGCGCTCGGCGATCGCGTGGACCCTCGGGATGGCCGACCAGCAGGACGATTAATCCGAACAATTAATCCGAAGGCGGACCGACGGGACTAGGACTTGGTCTTAGGACCGGTCCGGGAAACCTCGGCCCGAGTCCGATGGCCTCCTGGTCAGCCGACCGGCACCATGGGATTAACGTTCGTAACGACCCCTCACGGGGTCAAGGGGGTGCGAGCGGGCCAAGGGGTAACCGGCCGCCGGCACCTCCAGGGGTGTGCCGGCGGCCATCCTCGTTTCCAGGGTCTTTTCCGGACTCTTCCGGACTCTTTCCGGCCGATGCCTAGGGCCGGATCACCTGCGTGCCCGAGGTCGCCTCGGCGACGATCGCCTCGAAGACCTCCGGCGACGTGGTGTTCTCGCCGAGCTCGTTCTGCTTGCCGGTGCCGTGGTAGTCGCTCGACCCGGTGACGAGCAGTCCCAGCCGCTCGGCGAGGCCAAGTCCGGCGCCGACCTCGGCGTCGGAGTGGTCCCGGTGGTGCACCTCCAGCCCGGCGAGGCCGGCGTCCGCCATACGCTCGATGACCGAGTCGTCGACGACCCGCCCGCGAGCGCCCGCGAACGGGTGCGCCATCACCGGCACCCCGCCCGCCGCCCGGACGAGCCGGGTCGCGAACGCCGGGTCGGGCGCGTAGTGCGAGACGTGATACTTCGACCCGCTCGCCAGGTAGGACGCGAACGCCTCGTCACGGGAGGCCACCACGCCGCGGCCGACGAGCGCGTCGGCGATGTGCGGCCGGCCGATCGTCGTCTCGGCGCCGAACTGCTCCTGCACGTCGGCCCAGGTGAGCCCGGTGTCCGGAGCCAGTCGCTCGACCATCCGCTGCGCGCGGGTACGACGGGACGCGCGGGCGTGCTCGAGTTCGCCGAGCAGTGCGGCGTCGAGCGGGTCGACCAGGTAGCCGAGCAGGTGCACGCTGATGCCGTCGACGGCGCAGGAGATCTCGATGCCCGGCACCAGTGCGACCCCGACCTCGCGCACCGCGCGCGCCGCCTCGCCCCAGCCGCGGGTGGTGTCGTGGTCGGTGAGCGCAACGACGTCCAGGCCGGCGTCGGCCGCGGACCGCATCAGCTGCGCCGGGGCCTCGGTCCCGTCGCTCTGGGTGGAATGGGTATGCAGGTCGATGCGCACGCGGCGAATCTAGCCCAGGCCCGGAGGTGTGCTGACGGTCGGGCGGACGCCGGGTTCAACGGTCGGGCGCCAGCGGCAACCGCCAGTCCAGTCTCAGCGCAATCAACCGGAAGCCCGAGGCAAGAACAGTCCCGAAGATGAGCGACTGTCCGTCGCTGATGCCGGTGTGCTCCATCAGCACCAGGACGGTGGCGCCGGCCATCGCCGGCACGGCATAGAGGTCCCGTTGCTGGACCAGCAGCGGGACCTCGTTGACCAGCACGTCGCGCAGCACACCGCCGCCGACCGCGGTGGTGATGCCGATCAGCACGGCGGCGAACCCGCTCGCGTGGTGCTGCAGCGCGGTCAGCGCGCCGGTGGAGGCGAACAGCCCCATGCCGAGCGCGTCGAGGATCAGCACGCTGCGGCGCAGTGCCGAGAACTGCGGGTGGAACTCGAAGACGACGAGTGCTGCGCCGCTCGCGGTCGCGATGAGGCGCCAGTCCTCGATGGCCGTCGGCGGGTGTATGCCGAGGAAGACGTCGCGCACCACGCCGCCGCCGACGCCGGTGAGCACCGCGACGACCCAGATGCCGAAGAGGTCCAGCCGCCGGCGCACGCCGAGCAGCGCACCGGACGCCGCGAAGACCGCGATGCCGGCGAAGTTGAGGACCGAGAGCAGCACCCGCGAAACCCTATCGACCGCGCGGTGTCGGTGCCGTTCGCCGCCCGCGCGCCGGGTTGCTGACAGGCTGTGCACATGACGCGCAAGTCTCCGCCGCGGCCGGTGGTCAACGCCCTGCGGCTGATGTATGCCGCGGCCGCCCTCGCGGTGGTCGGCATCGCGGTGACCGCGGGGTCCCGGGGTGCGATCCGGGACAGCCTGCGCGAGTCCAACGCGTCGCGCCCGGCCGGGGACCGGCTCGACGCGGCGGAGGTGCGGCGGGCCGCCGACCTGGCCGGCAACGGCTTCCTCACGATGGCGATCGTGGCCGCGGTGTTGTGGCTGGTGATGGCTCTACTGCTGCGGTCCGGGCGACCGTGGACCCGCATCGTGGCGACCGTGCTGGCGGTGCTCAACGTGCTGCTCGCGATCGGCATGGTCACCCGTGGTGTCGCCGCCATGGCGGCGGTGCAGTCGCTCACCGCGGTGGTCGGTCTGCTCGTGGTCGCGTTGCTCTGGCAGCGCCGCAGCACCCGCTTCTTCGACGGCCCCGTGTCGCACGGCGGAGGCGCGCCACCGCCCTCGTAAGGTGAGTGCCCGTGATGCACCGACGCCGTCCCGTGACCCTGGTCCTCCTGCTCGCGGGCGTGACGGGCCTGACGGGATGCTCCGGTGGTTCGGGGTCGGCCGCGACATCGAGCAGCACCCCGCCGGTGGCGACCACGATCAGTTCGTCGCCCGGCCCGTCGCCGGTGACGTCGGCGGCCACCGGCAGCACGGCGAGCAGCGACAAGTCGTTCTCGGTGGTGCTGCCGACCGGCTGGAAGTCGGCCAAGCGCCCGCCGGCCGTGCTCGCGATCCAGGCACCGAGCGCGCAGGACCAGGTCACCACCAACGTGAGCGTGACCGTGCAGTCCCCCAAGACGCTGCCCGATCTCGGTGACGTGATCAGCCAGGCCGCGATCAGCTGGCGCCAGCAGGGCATCACGATCAAGCAGCTCGCCGATCGGACGGTCGGCGGATTGCCTTCTCGCGGTTACTCATTCGACCGCACCGCACAGGGCGCGAAGGTGACGCAGACCCAATATGTCGTCATCTTCGGCGGGAAGATCTACACCATCACCCTGACCGCGGCACAGTCCGCCGCGGCCCAGGGGACGCAGGCGCTCGACGGGATCCTCGGCACCTGGGCCTGGAAGCAGTGATCTGTGCCACACGTGCGACGATGAAGTGGTGAGTGAGAAGCAAGCCAAGTCGCAGGTTCGAGGTCAACAGTTGCCGGACGTCTTCCGGGAGTACATGCGCACCGGGTGGGCGCCGCGCGAGGCGCAGAGCCCGGAGCGGGCGCAGGTGGCCGACCACGCGGCGCGGCGGCGTGACGAGGTGTCGCGGCAGTTCCCGGGCGAACGCCTCGTCATACCTGCCGGTGGGCTGAAGGTGCGCAGCAACGACACCGACTACGTCTTCCGGCCGCACTCGGCCTTCGCGCACTTGACCGGTTTCGGCAGCGACCGCGAGCCGGACGCCGTGCTCGTGCTCGAACCCCGTGACGGTGGCGGTCACGACGCGGTCGTCTACTTCCGGCCGCTCGCCGGGCGCGACTCCGACAACTTCTTCGCCGACGGCCGCTACGGGGAGTTCTGGGTCGGCCCGCGGGCGACGCTCGGGGACGTCGAGGCGGAGTTCGGCATCAGCGCCCGACATCTCGACGAGTTCGCCGACGCGGTCGCCAAGGACGCCGGTGAGATCGGGGTGCGGGTGGTCCGCGACGCCGACGCCGAGGTGACCGCCACGGTCGACCAGGTCCGGGCGACCGAGGGCGAGGCGCAGGACGCGACCGAGACCCGCACGGAGGCCGACGAGGAGCTGGCGCGTTTCCTGTCGACCCTGCGCATGGTCAAGGACGAGTACGAGATCGAGCAGCTGCGCCAGGCCGTCGCGGCGACCGGCCACGGTTTCGAGGCCGTCATCTCCGAGCTGGCCGAGGCGGTACGCCGCGGGCGCGGCGAGCGCTGGGCGGAGGGCGTCTTCGGCCTCTACGCCCGCCACGAGGGCAACGGCGTCGGCTACGACTCGATCTGCGCGTCCGGCGACCACGCCAACACGCTGCACTGGACCCGCAACACCGGCGACCTGCGCGAGGAGGACCTGTTGCTGATCGATGCCGGCGTCGAGCTGGACTCCCTCTACACCGCCGACATCACCCGCACCCTGCCGGTGAGCGGGAAGTTCAGCGAGGCTCAGCGCAGGGTGTACGACGCGGTGTACGCCGCGCAGCAGGCCGGCATCGAGGCGGTCAAGCCCGGCAACAAGTTCTCCGACGTGCACGCGGCCGCGATGAAGGTCATCGCCGAGCACATCGCCGAGTGGGACATGCTGCCCGACGGTGTCGACCTGGAGCTCACCCTCGACGCGGAGAAGGGGCAGTTCCACCGCCGCTGGATGGTGCACGGCACCAGCCACCACCTCGGCATCGACGTGCACGACTGCGCGCTCGCCCTGCGCGAGGACTACATGGACGCGGACCTGGAGCCCGGCATGGTGCTGACGGTCGAGCCCGGTCTCTACTTCAAGGCCGACGACGAGCTGGTGCCGCAGGAGTTGCGCGGCATCGGCGTGCGCATCGAGGACGACGTGCTGGTCACCGAGGACGGCCACGACGTGCTGTCCGGTCACCTGCCGCGGACCGCGGACGACGTCGAGGCATGGATCGAGCGGGTACAGGCGCGGGTACAGGCGGCCAAGGGCTGACCACCGGAAGCACCGCCCCGGGACGGCTTCAGGACCCGCCACGGGACGAACGAAACGGCCGGTCCGGCGCTCCCCCAAGGCGCCGGCCCGGCCGTTCCTTACCCCTGATACCACCCGCGGCCCCGAACCTTTGGGTGACGTGGGCGCCCCGAGCGCCCACATGAACAAGACGCGCCGGGTGGCCGATCGGTTGCATCGATCGGCCGCCCAATTGCGTGCTGGTTCTTCCAGGCTCCTGCCCGGCGACTAGAACACCGCGACCGACCGGCCGATGGTGAGGTAGCCGCCCGCGATCAGCATGTCCTGCGCCGAGGTGGACAGCCGGCAGCACCCGTGCGAGGCGTTGTACGGCGGAATGCTGGTCGCGCCGTGAATGGCGATCGCGCCGTTGAAGAAGTGCGGCCGGTAGAGCGATCCGAGCGCGTCGTTGGACCAGCCGTTCACCTTGCGGAAGACCGAGAAGGATCCGCTCGGCGTCTGCCCGTTGTACCAGCGGCCCCACGAATAGAACGGCTGGTTGGATCCGGTGCTGGTGTTGAGGGTGTAGCGCACGGAGTTGCCCCACACCACGAGCAGCAGTTGCCGCGCCTTGTCGATCTCGATCCGGTAGCCGGGTCCGTAGCGGGCCGGCCGGCGCTGATTGGAGCCGACCACGCCCCAGGTGTTCGGGCCGACGACGGCGTCGCGGTAGAGCCCCCACGCCTTCTGCAGCGCATAGACCGCCTGCTGGGTCTGCGCGCCGAAGACGCCGTCCGCGCCGCCGCACCAGTAGCCCACGTAGTTGAGGCGCTGCTGCAAATAGGTGACGTTGCTGCCGGTGCTGCCGAGCTGGATGGTTGGCCGGCCGGCCGCTTCGGCATGACCTGCGGTGGCAAGGCCCAACGCGCCGAGCGCGCCCGCGCCGGCGACTCCGGCGACCACTTGGCGTCGTCCGATGTGCGACATGATGTTTCCCCCTTGTGATGAATGCGCCGCCAAAGCCCCTCCCCTGGCGACATCGGCACCCCGGACGGTCGGCCGATCTACTGCAATAGACGCGCGACACCGCCCGCAGGTTCTCTTCAATCTAGTCCAGTTCTTCCGCACCTGCCGACGCGGGCCGGACAATGCACAGACAATCGTCCAGCGCGGCACTTTCCGGGCCCGCCGATAGGGTCGGCACCATGTCGGATCTGAGCGAAGCCACTGCCAAGGCACTGGCCAAGTCCAAGGTCGCCTGGCTGGTCCTGCCCGACGAGCAGACGGTGCCGGTCTGGTATGCCGCGGCGACCGACGCCGCCCTGATCGTCGGCGGCCCCGGCGAGCAATCGGTGCCGGAGCTTCCGCCGGCGATCCGGGTGATCCTGCGCGACAAGGACACCCGGGCGGCGGTCGGCCCGGTCGACGCCTGGCCGGTCCGGCTGCAGCCCGGGACCGAGCCGTGGGAGGACGCCGCGACCGCGTTGCTGGCGGCGCGCCAGAACAACCCGCCGGGCGGCCTGCGCGAGCACTGGGCGGCCGAGTGCACCCTGTGGTCGATCGACCTGACCGGACCACACGAGACGGACGACGAGGCGCAGACCGTGTCTAGCTAATGGACGAGCTGATGGACTAGCTAATCTTTGCTGGTGAGCAGCCGAGTCTTCGTCGCCAGAATCGCCGGACTCACCGTGCTGGACCCGCTCGGCGACCGGGTCGGCCGGGTCCGGGACGTCGTCGTCACCTTCGCCGGCAGTCAGCCGCGGGCGATCGGCCTGGTCACCGAGGTGCCGGGCAAGCGCCGGGTCTTCGTGCCGATGACCCGGGTGACCAGCATCGACGCCGGTGCCGTGATCACCACCGGTCTGGTCAACATGCGCCGATTCGAGCAACGCGCCTCCGAAACTCTCGTGCTGGCAGAGCTTTTCGACCGTCAGGTCGAGGTGCGCACCGACGGCGAGCAATTCACCGGGGTCGTCGAGGACGTGGCGATCGAGCAGAACGCCCGCCGCGACTGGGTGCTGGTGAAGGTGTTCGTCCGGGAGACGGGCGGCTCGGCGTCGGCGATGTCCCGGCTCACCCGACGCCGCACCGGCCGCACCATGCTGGTCGACGCCCGCGACGTCACCGGGCTGCACCTGCAGGCGGCCGCGCAGAGCGCCGAGCGTCTCCTCGAGACCTACGACGACCTGCGCGTCGCCGACCTGGCCGAGGTGATCCATGACCTCAACCCCAAGCGGCGCGCCGAGGTGGCCGCCGCGCTCGACGACAACAAGCTCGCCGACGTCCTCGAGGAGCTGCCCGGCGACGACCAGGTGGAGATCCTCGCCGGGCTCGACACCGAGCGTGCGGCCGACGTGCTGGAGGCGATGGAGCCCGACGACGCGGCCGACCTGCTGTCGGACCTGCCGTCCGACCAGGCCGAGCAGCTCCTGCAGCTGATGGAGCCCGACGAGGCGGCTCCGTTGCGCCGGCTGCTCACCTACGACGAGAACACCGCCGGTGGTCTGATGACCACCGAGCCGGTCGTGCTCGGCCCGGAGGCGACAATCGCCGAGGCGCTCGCCGTCGTACGCCGGGAGGAGCTCGCCCCGGCACTGGCCTCGGCGGTGTTCGTCTGCCGTCCCCCGCTGGAGACCCCGACCGGCCGGTTCATCGGCGTCGTACACACCCAGCGACTGCTGCGCGAACCGCCGCACACCCCGGTGGGGCAGATCGTCGACAAGACCATCGAGCCGGTGGCCGACTCCGCGCCGCTCGGCGAGGTGACGCGGCTGCTCGCGACCTACAACCTGGTCAGCCTGCCCGTGGTCGACGAGCCGGGCCGGCTGCTCGGCGCGGTGACGGTCGACGACGTGCTGGACCACATCCTTCCCGAGGACTGGCGCGAGGCGCGTCACGACGTGCGCGCCGGTGACGCCGCCCGGACGACCGGAAAGGCGGTCTGATGGCCGAGGAGCAGGCCGGCCGCCGCGGCCGCGAGACCCGCCTGGACCAGCCGCGCGAGGCGGTGCGCCGTCTGCTGCCACGACCGCGCGTCGACCAGGAGTCGTTCGGGGTGTGGAGCGAGGCGTTCGCCCGGTGGATGGGCACGGCGCAGTTCCTCGTGTTGATGACGCTGTTCGTGAGCATCTGGCTGGCCTGGAACACGTTCATGCCGCCGAGCGCGCAGTTCGACCCGCGAGCGCAGAACTACACGCTGCTGACGCTGATCCTCAGCCTGCAGGCGTCGTATGCCGCTCCGCTCATCCTGCTCGCGCAGAACCGCCAGGACGACCGCGACCGGGTCGCGATCGAATCCGACCGGGCGCGCGACGAACGCAACCTGGCCGACACCGAGTTCCTCACCCGGGAGGTGGCCTCGCTGCGCCTCGCGATGCGGGACACCGCGACCCGCGACTTCGTGCGCTCGGAGCTGCGCTCCCTGCTCGACGAGATGGAGGACCGCGGTTACCTGCGGGCGCACCGGCCGGAGGACGAGTCGGCCGGGGCGAGTGGCTGAGCCGCGGACCGGCCGACGCGGTCGCTGATGCCGCGACCTACCATGGAAGACATGCCGATTCCCTCCGAGGACGCCGTCCGCGACGCGCTCGCGACCGTCCAGGACCCCGAGATCAAGCGACCGATCACCGAGCTCAACATGGTCGAGTCGGTCGACATCAGCGACAGCGGCAAGGTCACCGTGACCGTGCTGCTCACCATCGCCGGTTGTCCGATGAAGACCCGCCTGCAGACCGACACCACCGAAGCGGTCGGCAAGGTCGAGGGGGTCACCGACGTCGAGGTGCGCCTCGGGGTCATGTCCGACGAGCAGCGCGCGGCACTGAAGGACCAGCTGCGCGGCGGGCAGGCGGAGAAGGAGATCCCCTTCGCCAAGCCGGGTTCGCTCACCCGCGTCTTCGCCGTCGCATCCGGCAAGGGCGGCGTCGGCAAGTCGTCGGTGACCGTCAATCTCGCTGCGGCACTTGCGGATTCGGGCTTGAAAGTCGGTGTCGTCGACGCCGACATCTACGGCTTCTCGGTGCCGCGCATGCTCGGTGTCGAGCGTCGCCCGACGCAGGTCGACGACATGATCCTGCCGCCCGACAGCCACGACGTGAAGGTCATCTCGATCGGCATGTTCGTGCCCGGCAACCAGCCGGTCGTATGGCGCGGCCCCATGCTCCACCGGGCGCTGCAGCAGTTCCTCGCCGACGTCTTCTGGGGCGACCTCGACGTGCTGCTGCTCGACCTGCCGCCCGGCACCGGCGACGTCGCGATCTCGGTCGCGCAGCTGATCCCGAACGCCGAGATCCTCGTCGTCACCACCCCGCAGCAGGCGGCCGCCGAGGTCGCCGAGCGCGCCGGCGCCATCGCCCTGCAGACCAAGCAGCGGGTGGCCGGGGTCATCGAGAACATGTCGTGGCTGGAACTGCCCGACGGCACCCGTCAGGAGATCTTCGGCAGCGGCGGCGGCACCGCGGTCGCCGAATCGCTGTCGAAGTCGGTCGGCGCGCCCGTCGAGCTGCTCGGCCAGATCCCGCTCGACGTCACCCTGCGCGAGGGCGCGGACGCCGGCACCCCAGTCGTGCTCGGCAAGCCCGACTCCCCCGCCGCGGTCGCCCTGCGCGGCATCGCCAAGGGGCTCGGCACCCGCGCCCGCGGCCTGTCCGGCCGGTCGCTCGGCCTCACCCCGACCGGCCGCTGAGCGAAGGCGCGCGTCAGGTCGCGTCGTAGTCGAACGGGGTGGCCCGGTCCGGGTCGAACTTGTGCAGGTCGTATGCCGGGGGCGGCGTGGCGAAGTCCTGCGGCGCGGCAACGCCGTCCGGTCCGGCCAGCTCGGCGGCCGGGTCGGGTTCGGGGTCGAACAGCGCGTCCCGGACGATCTTGCGCGGGTCGTACTGCCGCGGGTCGTAGGCCCGCCAGTTGATGTCCTGGAATTCCGGACCCATCTGGTCCTTCAGCTGCGTCTTGGCGCCGTCGGCCATGTCCCGCATCTGGCGGATGTAGGTGCGCAGCTTGGCGACATACTCCGGCAACCGGTCCGGCCCGATCAGGGCTGCGGCCAGCACAGCGAGGATGAGGAATTCCCATCCACTGATGCCCAACATGTCGCGTCAATGCCCTTCTGCCGGCGAGGAGTAGCGCTCCGGCGATGATTGTCGCACCCGCTGCCGGGAGACGGAGTCCGGCCTCGCCACCTCAGGGGGTGGTCTTGATCGCGACCTGGTTGATCAGCGGCAGCGGCGCGCTCGGGCGGCTTGCCTGCCGGGTGGGTGCGGCGGAGTCGATCGGCACCTGCCGCACCAGCCGGGCGGAGGCGTTGCCGCCGGTGCCGGGTTGCGCGGGCTGCGGGCCGCTCGCCGCGCCGGTCGCCGTCGAGGCGACCAGGGCGACGCCGACGCAGCCGGCGACCGCGGCCAGCGCGCAGGCCATCGACCGGCGGGCCGACTGATATTGCGGCGGGGCGCTGGTGGTGACCACAGCCGGCGCCCGCCGGGCGGGTATGGCGGGGGCCGCGGGTGACCCCGGCGCCTGGGGTTCGGCGGACGCGAGCGACAGCAGCCCGGCCATCAGCTGCTGGTGACCGCCGGAGTCGAAGCTCACCGAACGCAGCTGGGCGATGATCTCGCGCTCCTGCTGCACCGCGTGGCGGCAGTGTTCGCAGATCATCAGGTGCAGGTCGGCCCGGTGCTCCTGCGCGGGGTTGAGCTTGCCGTCGACATACTCGGCAACGGCATCGCCGAGATGCTGTTGGTGCTGCTGCCGGCTGCCGAAGCTGATCATCGCGTGCCTGCCGCCGGGGACAGGGTGAGGCCGCCGGTCGCGGCACGGGTGCGCGCGGGACGGTTTTCGGGCGCGCGGTGGGCCAGCGCCTCGCGCAGCTGGGCGCGCCCGCGGTGGATGCGCGACCGCACGGTGCCGAGCTTGATGTCGAGCGTCGCGGCGATCTCCTCGTAGGACAGGCCCTCGATGTCGCAGAGCACGACCGCGGCGCGGAAGTCCGGCGCCAGCGCGTCGAGCGCCCGCTGCACGTCGTCGTCGAAGTGCGCGTCGGCATACACCTGCTCGGGGCTGCCCTCGCGACTGGGCAGCCGGGCGGCGGCGTCGTCGGCGAGCGCGTCGAAGCGGATGCGCTGCTTGCGGCGCATCTTGTCGAGGAACACGTTGGTGGTGATGCGGTGCAGCCAGCCCTCGAAGGTGCCCGGGCGGTAGGAGTGCAGGGACCGGAAGACCCGCACGAACACGTCGTGGGTCAGGTCCTCGGCGTCGTGCACGTTGCCGGTCAGCCGGTAGGCGAGACGGTAGACGCGAGCGGAGTGCTCGGTGACGATCTCCTCCCACGTCGGCGGCTCCCAGCCGGGCGGCGCCACATCGGGCACCTCGGTCTTGACTGCACCCCGCAGCAGTTGATCGGTCATGACGTGCGATTCACCTCGAAGCTTAGGGAAACCTCTTCAGGAGAGGCCATCCTTACCGATCAAGCTATGCGTCCGCTGTGCGCGCGCACCACCGACCGGTGACGTGCCCGGTACAACGCACGACACCGGCGATTCGTTACCGGCCGCCGGCACGGGTGCGTTTTCACCGCCCGCGTCGCCCGCGCCCGCGCGGAGGGTCTAGTTTCGTCGCCATGTCTTCCATGCGACCGGCGACCTGGGGGTATGCCGAAGAGTTCGTCCCCGAGCCAGAGATCGTCGAGCAGGCCCGCCGCCGCGGTGAGGAGCTGGGCGCGACGCCGATCGGCGCCGGCACCGGCCCGGCCCTGCGGATGCTGGCGGCGGCGGTCGGGGCGCGCGCGGTCGTCGAGGTCGGCACGGGAGCCGGTGTCTCCGGGCTGTGGCTGCTCGACGGCATGCCGGCCGACGGCGTGCTCACCACGATCGATGTGAAGACCGAGCACCAGCGCGCCGCGCGGCAGGCGTATGCCGAGGCCGGCGTCGCACCCGGCCGCACCCGGATCATCACCGGCGACGCGCTGAAGGTCATGTCGCGCCTCGCCGACGGCGGCTACGACCTGGTGCTGGTCGATGCGCACAAGCCCGACTACCCCGCCTACGTGGAGGCGGCCCAGAAGCTGCTGCGCCCGGGTGGCCTGCTCGTGATCGACAACATGCTCTGGCACGACAAGGTGGCCGACCCGGCGGTGCGGGACGAGACGACCGTGCTGCTGCGCGACCTCGGCAAGCAGTTGCGCGACGACCCTGCCTGGGTGACGAGCCTGCTGCCGGTCGGCGACGGGCTGCTGGCCGCAGTGCGCCGCTGAGGCGGGCGCTCGCCCCGGCATACCGTGCGCGAGACCTGACAAGCACGCGCGAAACGGCCCCGCACCAGCAGTGGTGCGGGGCCGTTCACGCGGTGTTCGCGGGTGGTCGGGTCAGCCGATGCAACCCTTGATCGCGTCGCCGAGCGCCTGGGCCTCCTCGGCGTTCATCTCGACCACCAGGCGGCCACCACCCTCGAGCGGCATGCGCAGCAGGATGCTGCGGCCTTCCTTGGTGACCTCGAGCGGGCCGTCTCCGGTCCTCGGCTTCATAGCCGCCATGGCTGCTTCCCCTTCCGCCCGCGCGGCGTCAGCGTGCGGCCGCATCTTTGCCACGCGGTGTTTCGATGCCGGTTGGTCCGGCCGATGCAGCCATCAAGTTGGCTCATTATTTCAGCAACCTCGCTGCGTAGGGAAATCCTGTACCGATCCGATGGCGCCGGGGCATGCCGCAGAATGACGGGCGAACCGCACGCCGTCCCGACCGAGGAGTCACCCCGCATGACCGATGCCGCCACCGACCAGCCCGTCGTCGTCGAGTACGCCGAGGGGGTGGCGACGGTCCGGCTCAACCGGCCGGACGCGATGAACTCCCTCGACATCGCCACCAAGGAGGCGCTGCTCGCGGCGCTGCAGCGGGTGGCCGCCGACCCGGAGGCGCGCTGCGTGGTGCTGACCGGCACCGGCCGCGCGTTCTGCGTCGGCCAGGACCTGAAAGAGCACGTCGGGCTCCTGGCAGAGGGCTCGGAGAGCCTGTTCACCACGGTCGCCGAGCACTACAACCCAATCGTGGAGTTGCTCTCGACCATGGACAAGCCGGTCATCGCTGCGGTCAACGGCGTCGCCGCCGGTGCCGGTGCGGCGTTCACCTTCGCCTGCGACCTGCGGCTGGTGAGCGACGCGGCCGGCTTCAACCTGGCGTTCGCCGGGATCGCCCTCTCCAGCGACTCCGGGTCGTCGTTCTGGCTGCCGCGGCTGGTCGGCGTGGCCAAGGCCAAGGAGCTGCTGCTGATGCCGCGGACCGTCAAGGCGGACGAGGCGCTGCAGCTCGGGATCGCGACCCGCGTCATACCTGCCGGCGAGTTCGCGGCCGAGGTGGCGCAGACGGCGCGCACGCTCGCCGCCGGGCCGACCCGGGCGTACGGCGCCATCCGGCGCGCGGTCGAATACTCGGCCACCCACACCCTCGCCGAGTCGCTCGCGCACGAGGGGCAGCTGATGAACGACACCGGCGCGACGGCCGACCACAAGGCAGCCGTCGACGCCTTCCTCGCCAAGGAGCAGCCGGTCTTCACCGGCCGGTGACGCACCACCTGTCACATCCGGCGTGTGACGTCGCTCATGAAACAATGAGCCCATGGCAGCCATCGTGTGGTTCGCCGCGGGGGTTCTGCTGGCAGCAGCAGAGGCACTCAGCGGGGATTTCGTGCTGCTCATGCTGGGCGGCGGGGCACTCGCGGCGGCACTCGCCGCGTGGCTCGGCGCGCCGCTGTGGCTGACCGGTGTCATCTTCGCGATCGTGTCCGTCGGGCTGGTGCTCGGCGTACGCCCGGTGATCAAGCGGCACCTGCTGCGCTCACCGGGGACGCGGATGGGCATCGACGCGCTGCGGGGCGAGGAGGCGACCGTGCTCGCCGCCTTCGGCAACACCGGTGGCCAGATCCGGCTGGCCGGTGAGATCTGGTCGGCGAGACCCGCCGACGAGGACGACACGTTCCGCACCGGCGAGACGGTGGTCGTCCATGACATCGACGGCGCGACAGCCGTCGTGAAACGGGGAGATTGACATATGGAACCAGTCCTGATCGTCGTCGCGATCCTGGTGATCCTGGTGATCGTCGTGGTCGTGAAGTCCGTGGCGCTGATCCCGCAGGCCGAAGCCGCGGTGATCGAGCGGCTCGGGCGGTACACCAAGACCGTGTCGGGCCAGCTGACGCTGCTGATGCCGTTCATCGACCGCGTGCGCGCCCGGGTGGATCTGCGCGAACGGGTGGTGTCCTTCCCGCCGCAGCCGGTCATCACCGAGGACAACCTGACGGTGAACATCGACACCGTCGTCTACTTCCAGGTGACCGACCCCCGCGCCGCGGTCTATGAGATCAACGACTACATCGTCGGTGTCGAGCAGCTGACCACCACCACGCTGCGCAACGTCGTCGGCGGTATGACGCTGGAGGAGACCCTCACCTCACGCGAGACGATCAACGCCCAGCTGCGCGGCGTGCTCGACGAGGCGACCGGCCGCTGGGGCCTGCGCGTGGCCCGGGTGGAGCTGAAGTCGATCTTCCCGCCGCCGTCGATCCAGGAGTCGATGGAGAAGCAGATGAAGGCCGACCGCGAGAAGCGGGCGACCATCCTGGCGGCCGAGGGTCACCGCGAGGCCGCGATCAAGTCGGCCGAGGGTGACAAGCAGAGCCAGATCCTCGCCGCCGAGGGTGCCAAGCAGGCGGCGATCCTGGCCGCCGAGGCCGACCGGCAGTCGCAGGTGCTGCGCGCCGAGGGTGACCGTGCCGCCCAGTATCTCCAGGCGCAGGGTGAGGCCAAGGCGATCGAGAAGACGTTCAACGCGATCCGGGCGAGCAAGCCCACCCCGGAGCTGCTGGCCTACCAATACCTGCGCACGCTGCCCGAGATGGCCAAGGGCGAGGCGAGCAAGGTGTGGGTGGTGCCGACCGACTTCGGGTCGGCGCTGCAGGGCTTCGCCAAGTCGTTCGGCACCAAGGGCGAGGACGGCACCTTCCGTTACGAGATGCCGCCGTCGGAGGACCTGGCGCCGGTCGAGGACGAGGACGTCGCCGAGTGGTTCAAGCTGACCCGCGACCCGGCGGTCGCCAAGGCGGTCGCCGACGCCGAGGCGGTCGCGCGGCAGTCGGCCGACCCCGAGCAGGAGACCCTGGCCGGCCGGCTCGCCAAGCGCGCCGCCGAGACGCCGTCCCCGGCCGCGGGCCAGTCGGGATCGGGGCAGCCCAGCCAGTCCGGGCAGCCGGGGCAGTCGGGATCGGGCCAGTCGCCCGACGGTCAGCCGGAGGTCTCGCCCGAGACGACGGCCGCCCAGCCGCGCCAGGGTGAGCCGCCGCAGCTGCAGCAGGGGCCGCCCCCGGCATACCCGCCGCAGGGGGTGCAGCTGCCGGGCCAGCCGCAGCCCCGCCACGGCGACGGCACCGACCACCAGAGCTGAGGTCCCGGCGCGCACAGCCCGCGAGTGACGGCTCCCTCACCGACCGACGGTCGCAATCGACCGTCAGCCGCCGACGGAGCCGTCACTCGCGGTAATCCCTGTGGCGACCCGTGCTGGCCCGTGGTGCCGGGGTCAGCAGGTGCGGATCAGGGCCAGAGGTTGGGGTCGAGGTCCGACCCGTACTGGCCGCCGCGCGGGCGCCGCTCGAGGTGCAGGTGCGGCCCCGAGACGTTGCCGGTGGCACCCGAGTAGCCGATCAGGTCGCCGGTCTGCACTCGCTGGCCGACGCTCACCACCTTGCGGGACAGGTGGCAGTAGCCCCAGTCGGAGCCGTCGACGTCGTCGTTGATCACCACGAAGGTGCCGTACGACGGGCCCCACGGCCGATCCCGGACGTCCCCGCCGATCGTCGCGTAGACCGGCGTGCCGGTCGGGCACACGATGTCGATGCCGGTGTGATGGCCGGCCTTCCACATCCGCCCGGGCTGGCGCCACTTGGCACCGATCGGGTTCTTCGCCGGGTCCTTCACCGGCCGCACGTACTGCGCCGGAGCGGGCGGAGGCGTGCCACCGGCGATGTCCATCCGGCCGCCCTCGAAGTCCTGCTCCCAGCCGGCGCCGGTCCGGCGTTCGTCGCTCACCGGGTAACCCCAGCGACCGCCTTCCCAGCCGTCCTGGGTGTAGCGCTCGAACATCAGGCCCCACACCGGGTGCGCGTCGCCCGCCGGGGTCCAGTACATGACGCCGCCCTGGAAGCGCTGCACCCGGCCACCGGGCTTGCTGCCGTCGAACTCGTCCGAGGTCGGGTAGCCCAAAGCGCCGTTCTCCCAACCGAATTCGCCCCAGCGCTCCCGGATCCGGCCGTAGACCGCGTGCGCCCCCGTCGCCGGTGACCAGTAGATGGCGCCGTGCTCGAACTCCTGCCAGCGACCGTCCTCCTTGATCTGGTATTCGTCGCTGATCGGGAAGCCGAGCCGGCCGTACTCGTAGTCGTAGTCGGCGTAGCGCTCGCGGATCGCACCGTAGTTGGGGTGCGCGTCGGTCTCCGGCGACCAGATCATCACGCCGTGCTCGAACTGCCGCCAGGCACCGCGCGGGGTGGCGATCTCCTCACCGGTCGGATTGCCGAGCGGTGAGTTGGGGCCGCCGAGCTCACGCCACCGCTCCCCGATGCGGCCCGAGACCTCGGGCACCGGCTGCGGCTGCTCGCCGCCGCCGACGTTGCCCGCCCAGTCGATCAGCCGGCCGGGCTCGACGTAGAACTCGTCGAGGTCGAGCGTGCCGGAGTAGCCGTCGAGGTGGCCCTTGTCGGTGAACTGCCAGGCCACGATCCGCCGGAACGGCTCGCCGGACCACCGGACCGAGGGCCGGTCGCCATAGCCGCCAGTCGTCTGCGACCGGCCGTAGTTGGCGATCCAGAGCGGGTTGTTGTCGGCGATGTCGGTCCCCGCGAACATCCCGAGAATGGACTGCTGGGCGTAGATCCACGGGCGCTTGCCGAGCGCCGGCTCGACGATCTGGCACCACCGGCGTGCCCATTCGACCCCGTTGTCGACGCCGGCGCCTTCCCAGTCCAGGCAGATGCAATCCTGCGGCCGGAGCCGGTCACGAACGGTCTCGATGAAGTTGGCCGCCTCCTGCTCGGCCGTGTTGCCGGTCGAGACGAAGTGGTAGTAGACCTCGTCGGCGTTCTTGGTGCGGCGGTTCAGGTCGGAATGGCGTGCCATCCACTGGTCGCGGTAGCCCCGGCCCTCCGTCGCCTTGAGCCCGAGGATGTCGTAGGGCACGGCGGCCAGATCGATGTCCCCGGTGTTGTTGCTGATGTCGATTCCATACAAAGGCATCAGACGAATTCCCCTCATTCACAATGTGTTTCGCCGCGAACGCGCCTCCCCAGACGCGAACATCCCTCTCGCAGTGTTGCGAGCCCCTTCGGACGACAGCCCCCCTGTCGCGGCACAGCCAACGTAACTGGATGAACGGCCGATGTGTGGATTGGGGGCAATCAAATGCGACCGATTGCGATTCGGGTTGCGATTGATTGCGATTCGGGTTGCGCGTCAGATCGCGTCGCCACCGATGTGGGTGAGCACGAGCAGCGTCCAGCACCACCAGACCTGCCAGCCGAGGCCGAGCACCACCCAGATCACCGTCCGCGGGCCGACGAACAGCCAGTTGCGCCGGTCCTGCCAGCCGGCACCGATCAGCACCACCGCGATCGGGAACATCAGCAGCAGGTAGCGGTAGGTGCTGGTCCAGGCGTCCAGGACGGCCAGCAGGTAGAACCCGTAGGCGAGCACCCAGGTGCGCAGCACCGTGCCGAGGGCGGACGCCCACGGCCCGAGCACCAGCGCCAGGAAGCCGACGATCATCACGGTCAGCCAGAACGCCGCCCCGACCGGTCCGAAGAGCCGGTCGAAGTTGCCCGCCCAGGACACGAAGTAGGTGATCGACCCGCCGCCGCGCCAGGCGGCCATCGTGTCGGTGTATGCCGAGAAGCTCCCGGTCCGCAGCCCTGCGTAGACCGGCCAGATCGCCCAGGAGAGGCCGCACGCGACGAGCGCCGACGCCATACCGGCCCACTCGCCGCGGGAGATCGGGCGCCGGTCACGCTCCTTCCAGCGGTGCCACGCCACGACGAGCGCGACCAGCGCCAACGGCACCGCGATCGGCCGGGCGACCCCGCAGGCGAGCGCGGCGAGCGTCACCAGCCACCAGTTGTGCCGCTGGAAGCCGAGCAGCGCCACGAGCAGCAACACCATCGCGAGCGACTCGGTGTAGGTCATCTGCAGCACCGGCGACGGCGGTGCTGCCGCATAGACGCAGACCGCCCCGAACGCGGCGACCGCACCCACCTGCTGCCGGAACAACACCGCCATGAGCAGTGCCGCGACCAGCCCGAGCACGAGCGAGAGCAGCGAGCCCACGACCGCGAACGACCCGCCGGTGAGCCACATCAACGCGGACACGAGCATCGGGTACATCGGGTAGAACGCCCACTGGTTCTGGGCGACGTTGCCGCTCGAGTCGCGCGGCAGGGTGCCCGGATAGCCGTCCTCGACGATCCGCTGGTACCACCGGCCGTCCCAGACGTGGGTCATCTCCCAGTAGTCCTGGCGGCCCGTGGAGTAATAGACGAAGCCGAGGTCCTGGTGCGAGGCGACCAACGCCATCACGATCGCCGAGAACAACCGGAACGCCAGGTAGGCCACCGCGACGCAGAGCAGCAGCCGGTGGTCGAGCAGCCGGGTCAGCCGCAGACGCCAGCCGCCTGGCCGTATGACGGGAGCCGCGGCCGATGCGGCCGGCGCCGGAGAGGTGCGCACGCTCACGACTGGGCCCGGAAGCAGCCGGCAATGTGGTCGTCGACAATGCCGCACGCCTGCATCGCGGCATACATGGTGGTCGGCCCGACGTGGGCGAAGCCCGCCTTCTTCAGGGCCTTGGCGAGAGCGACGGATTCGGGTGTGGTTGCTGGGGTTTCGGCGAACGATTGCGGACGACGGTGCGTCTGCGGGCGGTGGGACCAGATGAGTTGGTCGAGTCCGCCGGCCTCGCGCAGCCGGAGCACGGCGGCTGCGTTGGTGATCGCCGCGTCGATCTTGCGGCGGTTGCGCACGATGCCGGCGTCCTGCATCAGCCGCTCGCGGTCGGCGTCGCCGTAACCGGCGACGACCTCCGGGTCGAAGCCGGCGAACGCGGCACGGAACGCCGGGCGTTTGCGCAGGATCGTCAGCCAGGACAGCCCCGACTGGAAGGCCTCCAGCGTGATGCGTTCGTAGAGCGCCTGCTCGCCGCGCACGGGCGCGCCCCACTCGGTGTCGTGGTAGACGCGGTAGTCGTCAGTGGAGGCGCCCCAGGCGCACCGCGCCCGGCCGTCGTCGCCGACCACGAGGGATGGCGGGCCAGGCAGGTCAGTCAGGTCAGGCAGGTCAGCCATGCTCGGCCTCCGCGACGAGCCGGCCGACCGCGTGCCGGTAGACCAGGCCCCCGACCGGCCCGGATGCGGGCGCGGAGAGGCGACGCAGCCACGCCGGGGCCGGCCCGACGTCGGTGCGCCAGGTCAGCCGGGAGCCGGTGGCGGTCGGCGTGACCTCGACGGTGGCGTCGCCGCCGAGCACCCGCCCGGTCTTGTGGATCGCGAGGGCCGCCGACGCGCCGGACTCCCCCGGCGGCTCCCACCGGACGACGGTCATCGGGTCGTGCATGCGCACCGGCCCGATCGCGGTGATCGCGTCCAGCCGCTGGCCGACGCCGGGGTCGCCCGCGAGCACCGTCATACGGGTGAACGGGAAGGCGCGCGAGTGCGCGTCCCAGTCGGACACGACCTGCCACAGACGTGCGACCGATGCGCTCGAATCTGCAGTGACGACAATCTCTTTCACGGTCAGTCGCGCACCGGAAGGCCACCGCCGCGTCCCGCGCGCAGGCCCGCGATCTCCTCGTCGCGCGCCTGCAATTCGGCGCGCAGCCGGTCGAGCACCTCGTCGACCTGGCCCATGCGGTAGCCGCGCAGCGTCTGGTCGAAGCGCACCTGGTCGATGTCCTCGGCGCTGATCTCACCGCGCGGCAGCGGCTCGAACGGCGAGGTCGAGGTCGGCGCCTCGAGGTGGGCGCCGAACCGGCCGAGCACCGCGAAGACGACCAGGCCGATCACGACCAGCAGCAGGGCGATGAGAAAGACGAGCACGACAGACAGGGTACGACGAGGGCAGCCGCAGACGTCGATCCAGCCGCGAGGGACCGAGCCTGCGAGGTCGCTCGCGACGCGCGGATCGGCGTCAGTCAGGCATCACTCCGGGCGGCTGACGCCGAGGCCCACACCGCCGCCGATGATGAGCCGGACCGCCTCGGCCGGGTCGTCGGTGACCTGCAGCCGGTGCAGGTCGGGTTCGCCGATCATGCCCTGCGCGAGCAGGGTGTCGCTGATGAAGGTCAGCATCGGCTCCCAGAAGGCCCGGCCGAGCAGCACGATCGGGAAGCTGGTGATCTTCTGGGTCTGCGCGAGCGTGACCGCCTCGAAGAGTTCGTCGAGGGTGCCGAAGCCGCCGGGCAGCACGACGTAACCCTGCGCGTACTTGACGAACATCGTCTTGCGGGCGAAGAAGTACCGGAAGTTGACGCCGATGTCGACGTAGGGGTTGAGGCCGGCCTCGAACGGCAGCTCGATGCCGAGCCCGACGCTCGTGCCACCCGCCTCGCTGGCGCCCTTGTTGGCGGCCTCCATCGCGCCCGGGCCCCCGCCGGTGATGACCGCGTAACCCGCCTCGGCGAGCAGGCGGCCGAGCTCGACGCCCTTGGCGTAGTAGTCGCTGTCGGGTTTGATGCGGGCCGACCCGAAGACGCTGACCGCCGGGCCGAGCTCGGCGAGCGCACCGAAGCCCTCGACGAATTCGGCCTGGATGCGCATCACCCGCCACGGGTCGCTGTGCACCCAGTCGGTGTCCTGCGACTGGTCGAGCAGCCGCTGGTCGGTGGTGGTGTTGGGCACGTGGCGACCGCGCAGCGACGTCGCCCCCTTGCGATAGGTTCCCCGCTCGATGGTCACGGTGCCAACCTCTCACGGATCACGTCAGCCACCGACGCAGGGCCGCGAGCGCGTCGGTGATCTGCTGCTCCGGGCACCGCTCGTCGTCGGTGTGCGCGAGGTTGGGGTCGCCGGGACCGAAGTTGACCGCGGGCACCCCGAGCGTGGAGAAGCGGGCGACGTCGGTCCAGCCCTCCTTCGCCGTCACCGGCAGGCCGAGCGCGGCGACGAACGACTGGGCGGCCGGCTTGTCGAGGCCGGGGCGGGCACCGTCGGCGAGGTCGCCGAGACTCACGTCATACCCGGAGAAGACGGTGTGGACGTGGGCGAGCGCCTCCTCACCGGTCTTGTCCGGCGCGAAGCGGTAGTTGACGGTGACCGTGCAACGGTCCGGGATCACGTTGCCGGCGATGCCGCCGCTGATGCCGACCGCGTTGAGGGCCTCGTGGTAGTCCAGGCCGTCGACGGTCACGGTCGCCGGCTCGTATGCCGAGAGCCGCCGCAGGATCTCCCCCGCATCGTGAATCGCGTTGTGCCCGTTCCACGGTCGCGCCGAGTGGGCCGAGATGCCCTTGGTCGAGACGTCGACCCGCAGGGTGCCCTTGCAGCCGCCCTCGATGCCGCCGTCGGTCGGTTCGAGCAGGACCGCGAAATCGGCGGCGAGCCAGTCGGGATGGCCGCGGGCGATGCGGCCGAGGCCGTTCCACTCGTCCTCGATCTCCTCGCAGTCGTAGAAGACGTAGGTGACGTCGCGGGTCGGCTCGGGCACGGTCGCGGCGAGCGCGAGCTGCACCGCGACGCCGCCCTTCATGTCGGTGGTGCCGCGCCCCACGAGCATCCCGTCGACCCGGCGCACGGGCAGGTTGGGCGGGTCGGTCAGCGGCACCGTGTCGAGGTGCCCGGCGAGCAGCACGCGCTCGTCGCGGCCCAGCTGGGTGCGGGCGACGATCGTGTTGCCGTCGCGGTCCACCCGCAGGTGCGGCAGCGCCCGCAGCGCCTGCTCGACGGCGTCGGCGAGCTCCTGCTCGTGCTTGCTCACCGACGCGATGTCGCACACGTCTGCGGTGAGGTCGACGACGTCACGGGTCAGGTCGAGGTCTGCCATGGGTCGCAAGTCTCCCGTATGACGCTCGCCGCACGCGCGCCGCGTCCGGCGTCATACCCGGGTCACCTAGGCTTGCCCCATGACTGCTTCGCCACGGCGCGCCTGGGGTTACGGCCTCGCCACCGAGACGTATGACGGGACCGTCCTCGACACCTGGTTCCCGGCTCCCGTGCTGGGATCCGCCCCCGACGACGACCCCTACGGCGAACCCGCGGAGCTGGCCGCCCTCGCACGCGACTACCCGCAGCGCGAGGTGAAGACCCGGGTCGTGCTCACCGACATCGACCTCGACGCGGCGCCCGCCGACGCGTCCGACGCCTACCTGCGTCTGCACCTGCTCAGCCACCGGCTGGTGCTGCCCAACTCGATCAACCTCGACGGGCTCTTCGGCACGCTCGCCAACGTGGTGTGGACCAGCGAAGGCCCTTGTGCCGTCGAGGGATTCGAGACCACCCGGATGCGGCTGAAGCAGGACGGCCCAGTGCAGGTCTTCGGCATCGACAAGTTCCCGAGGATGACCGACTACGTCGTGCCGAGCGGTGTGCGCATCGCCGACGCCGACCGGGTCCGGCTGGGCGCGCACCTCGCCGAGGGCACCACAGTCATGCACGAGGGCTTTTGCAACTTCAACGCCGGCACGCTCGGCACCTCGATGGTCGAGGGCCGCATCGTGCAGGGCGTCGTCGTGGGTGACGGCTCCGACATCGGTGGCGGCGCGTCGATCATGGGGACCCTCTCCGGTGGCGGCACCGAGCGGGTGTCGATCGGCAAGCGCTGCCTGATCGGCGCCGAGGCCGGCATCGGCATCGCGCTGGGCGACGACTGCGTGGTCGAGGCGGGGCTCTACATCACCGCCGGCACCAAGGTGACCCGGCCGGACGGGAGCGTCGTCAAGGCGCAGGAACTGTCCGGCGGCGACTCCATGCTCTTCATCCGCAACTCGACCACCGGTGTGGTCGAGGTCCGTCAGCGCAAGGGCGACGGCATCGCGCTCAACGACGAACTCCACGCCAACTAGACCACCCGAAACCACCACTGCCACATGCCATTTCGCCGCAAGAGCAACCCCGGTGACCGCGAGTTCGACGGCCTCTACGACACGCACACCGACCAGGGCCGGGATGACGACGGCCTGGAGGACGACTATCCCCACTACTCGGACGACTCCGACCACTCGGAGCACTATGAGCACTACGAGTACGACGACGCCGACTACGACGAGGACGACCGCCACCCGGCGGACTCACTCGGCTTCGGCGACGACGACTACGCCGCCGAGGAGCACAAGCCACGCGGCCCGCTGCGCCGCACCCTCGGCTGCCTGATTCCGATCGCGATCATCGGCGGCATCGCCTACGGCGGTTACGCGGCATACCAGCACCTGGTCAACAACTTCGGCTCGCCGTCGTGCAAGGTGGCCGCGAACGGCTTTGACTACCAATGGGATCCGGAGCAGACGGCCAATGCCGCGACGATCGTCGACGTCGGCGTCTTCAAGAAGGGGCTGCCCGCGCGCGCGGCGACCGTCGCCACGACGACGGCGTTGCAGGAGTCGAAACTGCGCAACCTCACCTACGGCGACCTCGACTCGCTCGGGCTCTTCCAGCAGCGGCCGAGCCAGGGCTGGGGCACCGCCGACCAGATCCAGGACCCGGTCTACGCCAGCGGCTCGTTCTACAACGCGCTGACCAAGATCCCGTCGTGGCAGACGCTGTCGATCGGCGCCGCCGCGCAAGAGGTGCAGCGCAGCGGTTACCCCGACGCCTACAACGACCACGAGACGCAGGGCGAGACGATCACCGCGGTGATGACCGGCGCGGCCAAGGAGGGCGTCGGCTGCCGGCTGGACCCGGCGAAGTCGGCCAAGACACCCCAGCAGGTGGTCACCGAGCTCCAGACGCAGAGCGCCCTGGTCGCGCGCGCCGGCGACGGGTCGGTCACCTACACCGGCTCCAGCCCGGCCACCGCGTGGGCCGTCGCGTCCTGGGCGGTCGCCCACGCCGACGCCGACGGCATCCAGACCGTCACCGTCGGCAACCGCTCGTGGGAGCGACACCGCGGCAAGGACGGCTGGACGTGGCGGGACGCCGGGCAGCCGACCTCCGGCGGCACCACCGTGCGGATCGACCTTGCCCAGCCGAAGTGACCCGCCGGGAGCGCGGACAAGTTACCCGAAGGTAGCTAATCTGGGGTGACCTGCCTCACACCGACGAAGGGTCACCCATGCGCATCCCCCGCCCCCTCTCCGCCCTCGCCTGCACCGGCGCGGCGACCGCGCTCTTCGTCGCGGCGTCCGCCCCGGCGCAGGCCGCGCCGCTGCCGATCGGCGGGCTGCCCGAGGCCGGCGCCGGCTATGCCCTCCACCCCGGCACCGTCGCCGGCGCCAACGACTGGTCCTGCAAGCCGTCGGCCGCCCACCCCAACCCGGTCGTGCTGCTGCCCGGCACGTTCGCCAACATCGGCTCCAACTTCGTGGCGCTGTCCCCCATGCTGAAGAACGCCGGCTACTGCGTCTTCGCCACCAACTTCGGGATGACCTGGTTCTCGGGCGGTCGCATCGGCGGCATGAGGAGCGAGACCGACTCCGGCAACGAGGTGGCGGCGTTCATCGACCGGGTGCGCGCCACCACCGGAGCCGCCAAGGTCGACATCGTCGGCCACAGCCAGGGTGGGTCGATGGGCGTCAACTACCTCAAGCTGCACGGCGGCGGCAACGCGGTCGGCACCTACGTCGGATGGGGCCAGAGCTCGAACGGCACGACGCTCTCCGGGCTGACCACCCTCGGCAAGGCGTTCGGCACCCTGGGCTTTGTCAACCTCGGCATCCAGGCCTTCGGTGCACCGTCACTGGTCGATCAGCAGGTCGGCTCGGCATACAACACCAGGACGGGGGCGATCCCGCTGCCGCAGGGGCCGAAGTACGTCACCATCCAGTCCACCAAGGACGCGGTCGTCACGCCGTACGCCACCCAGTCGCTGCCCGGCGCGCAGAACATCGTGGTGCAGCAGCTCTGCCCGAGCGACCCCGTGGGCCACGTCGGGCTCTTCCTCGACCAGCCGACGCTGCAGCTGACGATGAACGCGCTCGGCGGCGGACCGGCCGGTTTCAAGCCGGCCTGCAGCGGTTACGGGCCGGCGCTCTGACCGATCCCGCTCGCATGCGAAAGGCCCCGATTCCCAAGGGAATCGGGGCCTTCACGTCATATGGTGTCGATCAGGTCGATCTGGTCGATCAGGTCGATCAGCGGTCGCCCATCGGGACGTACTTGCGCTCGGCCTCGCCGATGTAGACCTGACGCGGGCGGCCGATCTTGGTGGCCGGGTCCTCCATCATCTCGCGCCACTGGGCGATCCAGCCCGGGAGGCGACCGATGGCGAAGAGCACCGTGAACATCTCGGTGGGGAAGCCCATCGCCTTGTAGATGATGCCGGTGTAGAAGTCGACGTTGGGGTAGAGCTTGCGCGAGACGAAGTAGTCGTCGGAGAGCGCGATCTCCTCCAGGCGCATGGCCATGTCGAGCTTCGGGTCGTTGACGCCCATCTGCTTCAGCACGGCGTCGGCCGACTTCTTCACGATGGCGGCGCGCGGGTCGTAGTTCTTGTAGACCCGGTGCCCGAAGCCCATGAGCTTCACGCCGTCTTCCTTGTTCTTGACCTTCTCGACGAACTTGTCGACGTCACCGTCGAACTGGTTCTCGATCGTGTCGAGCATCTCCAGCACCGCCGAGTTGGCGCCGCCGTGCAGCGGACCGGAGAGGGCGTGGATGCCGGCCGAGATCGACGCGAACAGGTTGGCGTGGCCCGAGCCGACGAGGCGCACCGTCGAGGTCGAGCAGTTCTGCTCGTGGTCGGCATGCAGGATGAAGAGCTTGTCGAGGGCGTCGGCGACGACCGGGTCGACCTGGTAGTCCTCGGACGGGAAGCCGAAGGTCATCCGCAGGAAGTTCTCGACCAGACCCAGGCTGTTGTCCGGGTAGAGGGTCGGCTGGCCCTGGCTCTTCTTGTGCGCGTATGCCGCGATCGTCGGCAGCTTGGCGAGCAGGCGCACGGTGGACAGCTCGATCTGGTCCTTGTCGGTGATCGACAGGCTGTCCTGGTAGAAGGTGCCGAGCGCGGACACCGCCGCCGACAGCACCGACATCGGGTGCGCGTCGCGCGGGAACGCCGCCAGCAGGTCCTTGAGGTCCTCGTGCAGCATCGTGTGGCGCCGGATGCGCTCGGTGAAGTCCTCCAGCTGCTGCTTGTCCGGCAGCTCGCCGTAGATCAGCAGGTAGGAGACCTCGAGGAAGGTCGAGCCCTCGGCCAGCTGGTCGATCGGGTAGCCGCGGTAGCGCAGGATGCCCGCACCGCCGTCGATGTAGGTGATGGCGGACTCGCAGGACGCGGTGTTGACGAAACCCACGTCCAGGGTCGAGTTGCCGGTTTCCTTCAACAGGGCCGAGATGTCGTAGCCGTTGTTGCCTTCAGTCGCGGGGATCACCCCGAACTCGAGCGTCTTGTCACCCGTGGTGAAGGTGGCGGGCGCCTGGTCAGTCATGTGCTTTCCGTCCTTCGTGGTTACCGGCTCCGATGCCGGAGAAGTCAGCGCTTTCGACGTTACCGCAGAGTCACCTGCCCCTTCGGGGCGACCCCGGCGTCAAGAAACCAGTCTCTTTGACGCCGCGGCAATACGTTCGTCCGTTGCGGTGAGCGCTATGCGTACATGCTGCGCCCCCGCTGCTCCGTAGAAGTCGCCGGGGGCGGCAAGTATGCCGAGACGTGCCAGCCGGTTGACGCTCTCGCGGCACGAATTGCCTTCTGTCGCCCACAGATAGAGCCCCGCGTCGGAGTGGTCGATGCGCCAGCCGGCCTGCTCCAGGGCGCCCTTCAGCTGCGCGCGGCGCGCGGCATACAGCTGCTTCTGGGCGGCGACGTGCGCGTCGTCGCCGACCGCCGCCTTGATGACCCGCTGCACCGGCCACGGCACGATCATCCCGGCGTGCTTGCGGACCTGGACCAGTTGCCGCACCAGCTTCGGGTCGCCGGCCACGAACGCCGCGCGATAACCGGCCAGGTTGCTCTGCTTGGACAGCGAGTAGACCGCGAGCAGACCCTCGTGGGAGCCGCCCGTGACGCGCTCGTCGAGGATGCTCGGCGTCGTCGGGCCGTCGCCCTCCTGCCGCTCGCCTCGCCAGTCGAGCTCGGCGTAGCACTCGTCGCTGGCGACGATGACGCCCCGATCACGAGCCCAGGCAACGACTTTGGCGAGATGGTCCACCGGGAGCACCTGGCCGTGCGGGTTGGCGGGAGTATTGAGCCACAACAGTTTCGGCGCCGTCGGGCCGTATTGCAGCAGGCCGGCGGCGGGCGTCGGCGTGGCGCCGGCGATGCGGGCGCCCACGTCATACGTCGGGTAGGCGAGCTGCGGGAAGCCGACGCTCTCCCCCGGGCCGACGCCGAGCAGGGTCGGCAGCCAGGCCACGAGCTCCTTGCTGCCGATCGTCGGCATGACGCCGTCGGGGTCGACACCGGGCGCGTTGCGCCGCCGGGCGAACCAACTCGCGACCGCCTCGCGCAGGTCGGGGGTGCCCCACACCTGGGGGTAGCCCGGTGCATCGGCCGCACAGGCCAGCGCCTCCTGCAGGATCGCCGGGGTCGGATCGACGGGGGTGCCGACCGACAGGTCGACGATGCCGTCCGGATGCGCGGCGGCCTCCGCCTTCGCGCCGGCCAGTGAGTCCCAGGGGAAGTCGGGCAGGTCAGCGACCGGCACGCGAGGTCACTCTTGGTTCTGCGGGGGCAGATCGGCGATCAGCGGGTGGTCCTTGGCGATGACACCCATCTTCGCCGCGCCGCCCGGGCTGCCCAGGTCGTCGAAGAACTCCACGTTGGCCTTGTAGTAGTCGGCCCACTGCTCGGGGGTGTCGTCCTCGTAGTAGATCGCCTCGACCGGGCAGACCGGCTCGCAGGCGCCACAGTCGACGCACTCGTCGGGGTGGATGTAGAGGCTGCGTTCGCCCTCGTAGATGCAGTCGACCGGACATTCCTCGATGCACGCCTTGTCCTTCACATCGACGCACGGCTGTGCAATGACGTAGGTCATGACGAACGGTCCTCCTGCTTGCGGGTGGGCGAGCGGTTGCCGCCGGAGCGGGCCGCTTGCGTCGATATCGACGACTAGTATGCCGCCGTGCCGCCCGCGCCCTTCAGCCAGTCCGGCCCCGCGCAGCTACGCCCTGGTTCGCGGGTCGTCCTGCGGGTGCGACTGGCTGCGGACGACGTGCCGCCCGGCGGGCCGCACTTTACAGATGTAGTGGGCGAGGTCGCACACATCGCGGACGGAATGTTCGCTATTCGGACACGGCGGGGTGAGGTCTCCGTGCCGGCAGCCGACGTCGTGGCGGCCAAGGAGTTGCCGCCCGCGCCCGCCCGTCGCGGCCGGCCGCACCGTGCGATCGGCATCGCCGACCTCGAGCGGATGATGGCCGAAGGTATGCCGCCGCTCGCCGATGCGCGCGTCGGCGACTGGTGGTTGCGCTGGGCCAACGGCTACACCGGCCGCGCGAACTCGACTCTGCCGCTTGGCGATCCGCGTGCGCCGCTGGATCTCGCCGTGCAGCGGGTGCGGGACTGGTATGCCGCGCGCGAGGTGCCCGCACTGTTCCAGCTCTACGGGCCGGCCGGTTTCGACCCGGCGGACGACCCGCTCGGAGCGCTGCTCGTCGCGGACGGCTGGCAGATCTTCCAGCACACCCTGGTGATGACCGCCGACGCATCCCGGCTCGCGGCGAATCCGACTGGTGTCGTTGAGGTTTCGGTGACCGATGAGCCGGATGCGGACTGGTGGGCGACAGCTTCCCCGCGCGCGCTGGCCCACCGGGACACGCTGAGCGCGATGCTCCGGCTGGTGCCGGTCGGCGGGTATCTCACGTCATACGTCGACGGTGCGGGGGTTGGCCACGTGCGCACGGTGCACTCCGCGGGCTGGTGCGGCATCTTCGACCTGCACACCCGCGAGGACGTGCGCCGGCGCGGGGTCGCGAGCGCCCTCATGGCGGCGAGCGCGCGCGACGCGATCGACCACGGCTCGCGGCTGCTCTACCTGCAGGTGAGCGCCGACAACGAGCCCGCGATCGCGCTCTACCGGTCGCTCGGCTTCGAGGTCCACCACGACTACCACTACGCCCGCTCCCCCTCCCGCGACTGACGGCTCCCTCGGCGAGTGACGGCCTGTTTGAGGGGTCACTCGCCAAACGAGCCGTCACTCGCGCGGAAACGGCGTCCAATTTGATCTGCTGCTCGGACGCAGGCCCGCCGATCGCAGGATCCGGAACATTCCCTCACCGCCAAGGGCCTCCATCCAGCACCAGCGCGCGACGCCCACTCCGGTCCGACGAGCCCTGTCCTCGCGGGCCTTCTCCCTGAGCACGACGTCCTCGCTGGCTACGTCGCCCGCGTCGCCGGTCGCGCGATATTTGCGTTCGCCGTCGAACTCGCCGATCAGGCCGTCCCAACCGAAATCCGCTCGCCCGAACTCGCCCTGCGCGTCGATGAGCGCCACCTGCAGGTTCGGCTGCGGAAAGCCACCTTCGAACATGCGCGTCCTGCTGAGCGACTCGCCGACCGACTCCGATCTGGGATCGACGAGAAGTTGCAGGAGTTGGGCGCCGCGTCGGCCTCGGCCACCCCGAGGGACGCGGTCGACCTCAGCGTCGAGTTGGCGCAACGAACAGGCGCCTTCGCGGACCGCCCAGTCACCGGCAATCACCGCCCGTGCGAGGTTGCCGGCCCGCGCCAGGTCGACGACGGTCCGGGCGACGCCGGTCACCGGGATGCCGTTGATCATCGCCGGCTCCGGCAAGGACTCGACACGATGGCGCCGGATCAAAGTGCTCGACCCAGCCGCCTCGGCCGCCATGGTGACGTGCACCCGATCCGGCCATTTGCCGAGGATCGGCATGCCCCACAAGGCGGCCGAGGACAGATGCGACAAGGTTGGAACCTCGCCTCGCATGCGGCGAAGCGTTGCGAAGATCAGGGCCCGGTGGCGATCTGCGGAGTCGAGTTCGGCCCAGCGCTCCGCCGCAACGTAGTCACCGACCCGCACGCGTACCAGCCGGGACGGCATACGGAGCAGTTCGTACGGCGCATTGACGCCGGAGCGGTAGAGCTCGGCTGAGGTGAGCACCTCATCGGGCCGGATCTGGGATGTTGCCATCGCCGCATCGTGCAGCATCGGGCGACCGACCTGCCGTGCCTTATCCACAGGCAATCCGGCGGGCGCCGGAGACGCCCGCCAGCGACGCTCGTCGAGTGACGGTCGGTCTGCCGAGCGACGGCTGTTTCGAGCCGTCAGTCGCCGAGGGAGCCGTCACTCGCGGGTTTGGCGTGCGGGTGGGGCGTGCGGGTGGGGCGCGCGGGGCGAGTGGAGGGCGTCAGTTGCAGGTGACGCGCACGGCGGGGGCGTACTTGGTGGTGACGCTCTCGTTCTTGACCACTGTGCCGGAGCCGTCGGTGACCACGCGGGTGACGGTCACCTTGAAGCCCTCCTGCGGCGGCTGCGGGATGCACTTGTCGCCGGTGAGGTGCTTGGGCTCGCCGGGCTGCTGGATGTCGAACTTGTTGCCGGTCGTGGAGCTGACCGAGAAGACCTTGGTGCCGTAGAGCCGGATCACCGCGGCGTTGCCCTCGATGCCGGCCTCGATGCGCACCGGGTGGCCGGAGTCGTTGGTCCACTTGTTGTCGATCGTCGGGTCCCACATCGTCGCCTCGCGGCCCATCGGGTAGCGCGGGATCCAGAACGCGTGCGGGGTGTGCTCGACGAGCTTGAGCCCGGCGAAGAACGTGGCGTTGTAGAGCGTCGTCGACACCTGCGAGATGCCGCCGCCCATGCCGGGCACGTCGATGCCGCCCTGCAGCGTCGGCGCGTCGACGTAGCCGTTCTCCTTGGTGAACGGCCGCAGCGTGTCGAGCAGGGAGAAGGTCTCGCCGGGCGCGACGACGATGCCGTTGAGCCGGGACAGCCCGACCCGGATGTTGGCGGTGCGGGCGGCGTTTTCGGCGCCGGTCGGGAACGGCGAGACGAACTCCGACATCAGCTCGTTGCCGATCGTCACCTTCCTGAGGTCGGCCTCGGTCACCGCGGGCTTGGCCGGCTTGGTCGGCAGAGTCATCGTGCGGTTCGGCGCGGTGAGCGCGTCGATGAGCAGCCCGCCGGCGTTGCCGGTCTCGACGACAGTCCCGTCCTTACCGGGTATGACGGAGGTCTGCCCGTCCTTGACGGTCAGCTTGGCGTTGACCGGCGAGGTGACCAGCCCCGCCGTGCGGCTGTCGAGGAACTCCTTGAGCATGCCCTGGTCGACCTTGGGCTGCAGGGACGTGCCGTCGAAGCTGGTGCTGAGCAGGTCGGAGACCTCCTTGGGCTGCAGCTTGGCGGACTTGTCGCCGACGGCAACCGTGACCGGCGCCGACATCGCCGGGTCGGCGAAGGACTTGACGTAGCGGTCGATCTCGCCGTCGGTGAGCGCCGGCGGCTGCTCGGAGATGTCCGCCGGGTAGCTGGTGCGGCCGGGCCAGCCGTCCGCGATGTCCTTGGCCACGGCGCCCGCGTCGACGCCCTTGCCCGGGGTGGACGGAGTCGTGACGACCTTGCCGCCGAGGAACTTCACCGAGCCGTTGACCGGTGAGCCCTTGATGACGGCTCCGGCCTGCGCCACCGCCTGCTGCAGCGCGCCCTGGTCGATCGTGGTCGGCAGGTTGCGGTGCGGTCCCCCACCGGTGAGGTGCTGCCACACCACCCGGGGGTTGAGCGAGAAGCCGGTCAGCCCGTCGAGCCCGCGCGAGGTGTCGATCGAGATGCCGGAGCTCGCCGGGGTGATCGTGAGGTCGCGCCCGACCGCCGTGATCGTGATCGGCTTGTCGAGCTGCGCCCGGGTCGACGCCCGCAGCTTGGCGGTCGCGTCGGCCTCGTCGAGGCCGCCGATCTTGACGCCGCCCACTGTCGTGCCGTCGGGCACGGTGCCGGACTGCGACGCCGCCAGTGCGACGTAGCCGCCCGCCAGCAGGACGATCGGCCCGCCGATCCACAGCGCGCGGCGCAGGGCGCGCCGTTTGCCGGGCTTCTTGCCGTCGGCCACGACTTCCCCCGCCTGCGCCTCGTCGATCGTCAACGTTGTACCCCAAATGCTCCCCGGTAGTAGACCAGGGCGTCACCTGGCCGTTCATTGATCGACAACGAGCGTACGTCGCCGATCAGCAGCGAATGATCTCCCGCGCCGACCGTGTCGAAGGTGTGACATTCGAGGGTGCCGAGTGCGTCGTCGAGGAGGGCCACCCCGGTCGCCGGCCCGTGGTGGTGCGGGATGCGGTCGAGCTGACCGTGCAGCGGGCGGCCGCGGGTCGCGAGCCAGGTGGCGGTCGCCCGGGCGGATTCGGGCAGGATGCTGATGCCCCAGACCTGCGACTCCAGCACCGCGTCGTGGAAGCGCGCCTCCTTCTCGACGCTCAGCACGACCAGCAGCGGCTCCAGCGACACCGACATGACGGCGTTGGCGGTCATCGCGTGGTCGAGGCCGCCCGCCTTGGTCGTCACGACCGTCACGCCGGTGACCAGCCGGCCCATCACCTGCCGGAAGGCGTCGGGATCGACCGGCTCGGGCTGTTGCAGTGGTTGTTCGGGTTGTTCGGTCATCCTGCCAAGCCTGTATGACGCAGGTCGCGCGCCGACGGGGTCCCCTCTGCCACCCCACCGGTCGCCGGGTCCAGCCGCACGAACGCCTCGCGTGCGGCGAGGCGGGTCGCGACGTCGTTGGACAGCGTGTAGTAGCCGTCGAAGACGCTCACCTGGGTGCGGTGCTGCTCCAGCGCGGCCACCTGCGCGGGCAGCGCACGCTCGTCGACCACGGTGTGCGTGACGACCTCGTCGTCGACGACGCTCGGCAGGAACGCATCGTCCTCCGGCGGCACGACGACACCCGGGCGGTCGACGTGACCGGCGAGCCACCGACGGTCTTCGGTCGCCCAACTGCGAGGAGTGACAACGGCATACAGCGCCGGCTGCCGCTCGATGGAGGCCACCGCCAGCCGGGTCGCGTCGTGCGTGCGGATGTGGTCGGGGTGGCCGTAGCCGCCGTGCGCGTCGTAGGTGACGACCACGTCGGCGTCCAGCTGCCGCAGGTGGCCAGCGATGGCGGCCGCCACCTCGTCCACCGAGGCGCCGGTGAAGGCCCGCGGGTGCGCGGCCGACGGGGTGCCCGCCATGCCGGAGTCGCGGTAGCCGCCATCGGCCAGCACCGTCACCGAGCTGACCCCGAGCGCCTTGGTGGCGCCGGCGAGTTCGTCGCGGCGCACCGCAGCGAGCGGGTCGGCGATGTCGGCCGGGCGGGCCTCGCCGTCCGGCAGCTGCAGGTGCCGGAGCTCGGGCGGGATGACCTCACCCTCCTCGCCGAGGGTTGCGGTGAGCACGTGCACGTCGTCCCCGCGGGCCGCGTGGTGGGCGATCGCGAGCCCGGTCCACAGCGACTCGTCGTCCGGGTGCGCGTGCACGAAAACCATTCGCATAGTTAGCTTTTCGCGGAGCTCCGGGCGCGAGCGGCGGCACGGGCGCGTTCACCGGCGTTGAGCACGACCTTGCGGATGCGCACGTCGTCCGGGGTCACCTCGACGCATTCGTCCTCGCGGCAGAACTCCAGGCTCTGCTCGAGCGACAGCTTGCGCGGCGGGAAGATCTTCTCGAAGTTGTCCGCGCTCGAGGCGCGCACGTTGGTGAGCTTCTTCTCCTTGGTGATGTTGACGTCCATGTCGTCGGCGCGGGAGTTTTCCCCGACGATCATGCCCTCGTAGACCTCGGTGGTCGGCTCGACGAAGAGCGTGCCGCGCTCCTGCAGGTTGACCATCGCGTAGGAGGTGACCGCGCCGGAGCGGTCGGCGACCAGCGAACCGGACTGCCGGGTGACGATCGGGCCGAACCAGGGCTCGTAGCCGGAGAAGACGTGGTGGGCGATGCCGGTGCCACGGGTCTCGGTCAGGAACTCGGTGCGGAAGCCGATCAGGCCACGGGACGGGACGACGAATTCCATGCGGACCCAACCGGTGCCGTGGTTGGTCATCTGCTCCATGCGGCCCTTGCGGGCGGCGAGGATCTGGGTGATCGTGCCGAGGTGCTCCTCGGGGGTGTCGATCGTCAGGTGCTCGACCGGCTCCTGCAGCTTGCCGTCGACCTCCTTGGTGACGACCTGCGGCTTGCCGACGGTCAGCTCGTAACCCTCGCGGCGCATCTGCTCGACCAGGATCGCGAGCGCGAGCTCACCACGACCCTGCACCTCCCACGCGTCGGGGCGCTCGGTGGGCAGCACGCGCAGCGACACGTTGCCGATCAGCTCGCGGTCGAGCCGGTCCTTGACCAGGCGCGCGGTGACCTTCGACCCGCGGACCTTGCCGGCCATCGGCGAGGTGTTGGTGCCGATCGTCATCGAGATCGCCGGCTCGTCGACCGTGATGAGCGGCAACGGGATCGGGTTGTCCGGGTCGGCAAGGGTCTCGCCGATGGTGATCTCGGGGATGCCCGCGACGGCGATGATGTCGCCGGGGCCGGCGGAGTCGGCGGGCTGACGCTCCAGGCCCTCGGTCATCAGCAGCTCGGTGATCTTCACCGATCGCTGGGAGCCGTCGTGGCGGCACCAGGTGACCTGCTGGTTCTTCTTGATCTCGCCGTTGTGCACGCGCAGCAGCGCGAGCCGGCCGAGGAAGTTGCTGGAGTCGAGGTTGGTGACGTGCGCCTGGAGCGGGGCCTGGTCGTCATACGTCGGCGCCGGGATGGTCTCCAGGATGGTCTTGAAGAGCGGCTCCAGGTCGTTGCCGTCGGGCAGGCCGCCGTTGGCCGGGCGGGTCGTGGAGGCGACACCGGCCTTCGCCGAGGCGTAGACCACCGGGAAGTCCAGCTGGTCGGCATCGGCGTCGGCGTCGTCGAGCAGATCCATGAACAGCTCGTAGGTCTCCTCCTCGACCTCCTCGATGCGGGAGTCGGGGCGGTCGACCTTGTTGATGCAGAGGATCACCGGCATCTTGGCCGCGAGCGCCTTGCGCAGCACGAAACGGGTCTGCGGCAGCGGGCCCTCGCTGGCGTCGACGAGCAGCACGACACCGTCGACCATCGACAGACCGCGCTCCACCTCGCCGCCGAAGTCGGCGTGGCCGGGGGTGTCGATGATGTTGATGGTCACCGGCTTGCCGTCGGCGGACGGCCCGTCGTAGGAGATCGCGGTGTTCTTGGCGAGGATCGTGATGCCCTTCTCGCGCTCGAGGTCACCGGAGTCCATGACTCGCTCGCCGGTGGTCTCGACGGTCTGCCGCTCCCCGAAGGAGCCGGTCTGCCAGAGCATCTTGTCGACGAGGGTCGTCTTGCCGTGGTCGACGTGGGCAACGATCGCGACGTTACGCACGTCACTACGGGACTTCAAAGACATGCGACCTATTTTCGCAGGGTTTTGGAGCGCGCATGACCACGACGTCCCGACGCGCGGAATCGAGCCATCACAGCAGCAACGCCGCGAGATGACAGCCGGGACCGGCGCAGCGCAGCAAGCCGGTCCCGACGCGCGGAATCGAGCCATCACAGCAGCAGCGCAGCGAGATGACAGCCGGGACCGGCGCAGCGCAGCAAGCCGGTCCCGATGCGCGGAATCGAGCCATCAGAGTAGGAGCGCAGCGTCGCCGAACTCGTGCCAGCGGTAGCCGTGGGCGACCGCCGCGTCATACGCCGCCTGGGTGAGGACGGGGCCGGCGACCGCCTCCACGAGCAGCAGGTGCGAGGCCTGCGGGTCGTGCCAGCCGGTGATCAGGCCGTCGACGACGCGCGGCGGGTCGTCGGGGGTAACCACCCGCTCGGTCCATCCGTATGCCGGGCCGACCCGTCCATCGGTGGTGACCGCCGACTCCAGCGCGCGCGTGACGGTGGTGCCGACCGCGACGACGCGGCCGCCGGCGGCGCGGGTCGCGTTGACCTGACGCGCGGTCGCCTCCGGCACCTCGAAGCGTTCGGCCTGCGGCCCCTCTCCCGCTTCCTGGGAGGACACTCCGGTGTGCAGGGTGATCGGCGCGACCCCGACGCCTGCGGCGACCAGCCGGGTGACGACCTCGGGCGTGAACGGCCTTGCCGCCGAAGGCATTTCGGCACTTCCGGGCACGGTGCTGAAGACCGTCTGGTAGGCCGACAGCGGGTAGCGCCGGTCGAGGTAGCCGTAGCTGATGGGCCGTCCCGCGACCCGCAGGTGAGCGGCCAGGTCGCCGTCGACCTCGGCCTGCCAGAGGCGATTGCCCGTGCCGGTCGGCGAGGAGTCGAACGGGTATGGCGCACGCAGCGTGAGCACGAGCGCGCCCGTCTCGAGATGGTCGCCGGGTCGCGCGTCGAGCACGGCGCGGGCGGCGTCCGGCGCCGAACGCAACTCCACCACCCACGTGCCGTCGTCGAGCGGCGTCGCGACGTGCAGCACGACCGGCCCGCTCCCGGCGACGCGGGCGTCGACCTGACCGGCGATCGTCGCGGAGTTGTTGACCACCACCAGATCCCCCGCGCTGAGGTGGTCGGGCAGGTCGCGGAAGCGCACGTGGTCGATGCCGTCGCGGGTGCCGACCAGCAGCCGCACCTCGTCCCGGGCCAGGCCGCGCTCCTCGGCGGGTGCCGGAGCTGTCTGCTCCTCGGGCGCCGGGAAGCGGGTGGCCGGGCCGGTGCGCAGCGTCCTCGTGGGTCCACCGGTCCTCATGCGCGCACCCCGACGGTCTCGTCGGCCACGGCGCCGGCGGCACCGGCGGCACCGGCGGCACTGGCGGGACCGTCGGCCGGCAGCTCCGTGGCCCGGTATCTGCCGGACGGCGGCCGGGTCGTCCACAGCGACCGCAGCCGCGGCACAACCTCCTGCGGCAGCGGCCGGTCGGAGATGTCCTCCCCCGGGAAGGCCGCCTGGTGCATCGCGGTGCGCATATCGCCCGGGTCGACAGCGTAGGCGTGCAGCGCGGGGTTCTCGGCCGCGAAGGTGAGCGTGATGTGGTCCAGTCCGGCCTTGGAGGCGCCGTAGAGGCCCCAGCCCTCGTAGTGCTCGACGGCGGCGTCGGAGGAGATGGAGAGCAGGACGCCGTCGCTGGCGAGCAGGGTGGGCAGCAGGTCCGCGGTCAGGATCAGCGGCGCGCCGATGTTGGTGCGCCAGACGTCCTGCAGGTCCGCGACCGTGACCGTGCCGAGTGCGGGCAGCGGGGTCGGACCGAGCGTGCTGGCGTTGTGCACCAGCAGATCGAGCCGGCCCTGCCGCCGGACGGCACCGAGCAGCGAGGCCTTGTGTGCCGCGTCGGTGACGTCTCCCGGCACCACCTCGACACCGTGCAGACCGCGGGTGGCGTCATACAGCTGCTGGGCGTGGCGGGCGTCGGTGATGACGTGCCAGCCGTCCCCGCTGAGGGCCCGCACGAGCTCGAGACCGAGCCCCGAGGAGCCACCCGTGACGAGTGCGACCTTGTTGTCAGCCATTGCGTTTCCTTGCCTCGACGAAGATGATGTAGGCATCCTTCAAGTTGCAGTTAACTTGAAGTCAAGACCTGAATTTCGGTGATTCACAGAGAAATCGCAGAGGAACGGCAGAGGAACCGCAATGGACAAGCACGACTCGCTCACCGTCGGCGCCGTCGCGGAGCGCAGCGGCTTCGCGGCGTCGGCGCTGCGCTACTACGAGGCGCAGGGGCTGATCTCGGCCGAGCGCAACCCGGGCGGCCAGCGGCGCTTCGAGCGCAGTGTGCTGCGCCGGCTGGCCTTCATCCGCGCGGCGTCCAACGTCGGCCTCACCCTGGAGGAGATCCGCACCGAGCTCGACATGCTGCCCGGCGGCCGCACCCCGACCAAGGCCGACTGGCAGCGGATCACCGGGCACTGGCGCGGCCGGCTGGACGAGCAGATCACGGCGCTGGAGAAGCTGCGCGACGGACTCGACTCGTGCATCGGCTGCGGCTGCCTCTCCCTGCAGCGGTGCTCGATCTCCAACCCCGGCGACGTCGCCGGGGGCGCGGAGCCCGGGGCGGCGTTCCTGCCGACACTGCTCCGCCGGCCGCAGCCGCCGCGCTGACGCGCCATACGCCGCACGCCGGGGTGTCGAGCCTCCGAGGTCAGCCAGATGATCTCGAGATGATCAAGGTAAACCGGCAACCAGCCGTGCAGGGCCTGTGAGCTGGGTAACATCGCACGACATTTGTTCCCGGCCCGAAAGGTCACCCCCATGGCCGTCACCAAACCCGCGGCTGCGGTTGCGCTGGTCGCCGCTTCGGCGCTCACCCTCAGCGCCTGCGCCAGTTCCAAGCGCAGCGACAGCAACGCGTCGGGAGGCGCGAAAGGCAACACCAACGCCACGCTGAACTTCGGCGCTGCGGGAGCACCCGGCACGCTCGACCCCTTCTACGCCAGCGACGGCGAGACCTTCCGGGTCAGCCGGCAGATGTTCCAGGGCCTGACCGGGTTCAAGCCGGGCACCGCCGAGGTCGCACCTGCCCTCGCCACCAGCTGGACCCCGTCCAGTGACGGCAAGACCTGGACCTTCAAGCTGAAGACCGGCGTGAAATTCCACGACGGCACGCCGTTCAACGCCGACGCCGTCTGCAAGAACTTCAAGCGCATGGACAGCCAGAACGCCGCCGGCCAGCAGGCATCGGAGTATTGGCTGACCAACATGGGCGGCTACAACGGCGCCAAGGGCGAGCTCTACCAGGGCTGCACCGCCAAGGACGCCTCGACCGTCGAGATCAAGATCGCCCGGCCGACCTCGAAATTCCCTGCCCTGCTGGGCCTTCCGGCGTTCTCGATGCAGTCGCCCACCGCGCTCGACAAGTACAAGGCCAACGACATCAAGGCGCAGGGCGAGGGCTTCGTCTACCCCGCATACGCCAACGCCCACCCGGTCGGCACCGGCCCGATGAAGTTCCAGGCCTACGACAAGACCAACAAGACCGTCACCCTGGTGCGCAACGACGACTACGCCGGCGACGAGAAGCCGACGATCGCCAAGCTCGTCTTCCAGATCATCCCGGACGAGACCGCCCGCAAGCAGGCGCTGTCCGCGGGCACCATCGACGGTTACGACCTGCCGAACCCGGTCGACTGGCCGGCGCTGAAGAAGGACGACAACCTCGAGATCCGCCCGGCGTTCAACATCCTCTACCTGGGCCTGAACTCCAAGGTCGACCCCAACCTGAAGGACCTCAAGGTCCGCCAGGCGCTCTACTACGCGATCAACCGCGACCAGCTGGTGAAGTCGCTGCTGCCGTCCGGTGCCAGCGTCGCGACCCAGTTCATGCCGAAGACCGTTGCGGGCTATAACGATTCGCTGCAGCCCTACAAGTACGACCCGGCCAAGGCCAAGCAGCTGCTGTCCGAGGCGGGCAAGTCCGGTATGTCGATCACCCTCTGGTATCCGACCGAGGTCAGCCGCCCCTACATGCCGGCGCCCGACAAGATCTTCAACGCGATCAAGGCCAACTGGGAAGCGGTCGGCATCAAGGTCACCCCGAAGCCGCTGCCGTGGGCCGGCGGTTACGTCACCCAGACCCAGAACGGCAAGGCCTCGGCATACCTGATGGGTTGGACCGGTGACTACGACACCCCGGACAACTTCCTCGGCAGCTTCTTCTCCGACCCGAAGGGTCAGATGACCGTGGGCGCCTACCCGTGGGGCGCGACGTTCGTGAAGGACCTCTCCGACGCAGACTCCATCGTGGACGAGTCCGCGCGGGCGGCGAAGTACGAGACGATCAACAAGCAGGTCATGGAGCAGTACCTGCCGGGCCTGCCGATCTCGAGCTCCCCGCCGGCGATCGTCTTCTCCAAGAAGGTGAGCGGCGTGACGCCGAGCCCGCTCACCGACGAGCACCTGTGGACCGCCAAGGTCGACAAGTAGTCGCCTGACCGCCACCCGCCGGTGTCGCGGCGCTCGCCGCGGCACCGACGGCCGGTCCTCTTCCAGGTAGGAGCCACCCTTCGTGCTGCGCTACATCCTGCGGCGACTCTTGCAGGCCGTGCTGGTCCTGTTCGTCCTGTCGCTGCTCCTCTTCGCCTGGCTGCGCTCGCTGCCCGGCGGCCCCGTCGACGCGATGCTCGGCGAGCGGGCCACCCCCGAGAACCGTGCCGCCATGCGCAAGACGCTCGGCCTCGACGACCCGATCCCGGTGCAATATCTGCGCTTCGTGGACAACGCGATCCACGGCAACTTCGGCACCTCGACCGGGGTGCAGTCCGGCACCGACGCGTTCAGCCTCTTCTGGCAGCGGCTTCCCGCGACCGTCGAGCTGTCGGTGTTCGCGATCATCATCGCGCTGGCCACCGCGATCCCCCTCGGCTACTTCGCCGCCAAGCGGCACGGCGGGCTGCTCGACACGGGGTCGGTGGTGCTGTCGCTGATCGGCGTCGCCGTGCCGGTCTTCTTCCTCGGTTTCGTGCTGAAGTACTTCTTCTCGATCGAGTGGCACCTGCTGCCGCCGACGGGCCGGCAGAGCCCCGACCTCAACGCGACGCGGGTGACCAACTTCTACGTGCTCGACGGGTTGCTGACTCGCGAGTTCGACGCCTCGTGGGATGCGATCAAGCACCTCATCCTGCCCGCGATCGCGCTGGCGACGATCCCGTTCGCGATCATCTTCCGCATCACCCGCGCGTCCGTGCTCGACGTGCTCAATGAGGACTATGTGCGCACTGCAGAGGCAAAAGGCTTGTCCCGCAGAGTGATTCGCGGCCGCCACGTGCTGCGCAACGCCATGCTCCCAGTCGTCACCACGATCGGCCTGCAGGTCGGCGGCCTGCTCACCGGCGCCGTGCTCACCGAGACGGTGTTCGCCTTCCCCGGCCTCGGTGACGCCCTCGCCACCGCGTTCACCACCCGCGACTACCCGGTGCTGCAAGTGCTGATCCTCATGGCCGCCCTCGGATATGTGATCGTCAACCTGCTGGTCGACCTTGCGTATGCCGTCATCGACCCCCGCGTTCGGACGAGGTGAGCGCGATGAACCCCATGCAACGCAAGAAGGACCGCATCGACGCGCTCGCGCAGCAGGCCGCGGGCGTCTCGGCCGACGTGCCGGACGCCGGCAAGGTCGCCGACACCGGCGGCGTCAGCCTGATCGCGAGCGCCTGGCGCCGGTTGCGGCGCAACCCGGTCTTCCTGATCGGTCTCACCGTGACCGTGCTGTTCGTGCTGATCGCGATCTTCGCCCCGCTGCTCGCCCCGCACAACGGGCACACCGGCTACCTGCTGAGCCAGGTCACCCCGGACGACCCGGTGCCGGGCGGGCAGGACGGCTTCCCGCTCGGGGCGGACGGTCAGACCGGGCGCGACCTGCTGTCCCGGCTGATCCTCGGCTCGCGCCAGACGCTGATCGTCGGCGTCTGCGCGACGCTCGCCGGCCTCGCCGGCGGCATCGTGCTCGGCACGCTCGCGGGCGCGTTCGGCGGCTGGGTCGACACCGTCGTCATGCGACTGGTGGACGTGATGCTCTCGCTGCCGTCGCTGCTGCTCGCGATCTCGGTCGCGACTCTCTTCGGCCGGCCGTCGCAGTGGACCCTGATCGTCGCGATCAGCGTCGTGCAGGTGCCGATCTTCGCCCGGCTGCTGCGCGGCTCGATGCTCGCCCAGCGGGCGAGCGACCACGTGCTCGCGGCTCGCGCCCTCGGGGTGAAGCGCGGGCCGATCACCTTCCGGCACATGCTGCCCAACTCGCTGGGGCCGGTGCTCGTGCAGGCCACCCTGGTGCTGGCGACGTCGATCATCGACGCCGCCGCGCTGAGCTTCCTCGGGCTCGGCAACCCCGACGACTCCTCACCGGAATGGGGCCAGATGCTCGGCAAGGCGCAGGACTACTTCGACGTCGCACCGCGACTGGCCTTCTGGCCGGCCGCCTGCATCGTCGTCGTCGCGTTCGGCTTCACACTGATGGGTGAGTCGCTGCGTGAGGCCCTCGATCCCAAGAGCCGGAGGTGACCCGCGCGATGACTGCTGCGGCATACGAACCGGAGGTGGGGGGTGACTCCCTGCTCTCCGTGCGCGACCTGGTCGTCGAGTTCGGCGGCAAGGGCCGGCCGACGTTCCGGGCGGTCGATGGTGTCTCGTTCGACGTCAAACCGGGCCAAACCATAGGCCTGGTGGGCGAATCCGGCTGTGGCAAGTCGGTCACCTCGCTCGCGATCATGGGTCTGCTGCCGGCGCGCGGCAACAAGGTCGCCGGCTCCGCGACGTTCGACGGGACCGACCTGCTCACCCTCGACCAGCGCGAACTGAGCGACCGGCGCGGCCGGGACATCGCGATGATCTTCCAGGACCCGCTGTCGTCGCTGAACCCCGTCGTGCCGATCGGCGTGCAGGTCGCCGAGGTCATGCAACGGCACCAGGGGCTGAAGAAGGCTCAGGCGATGCAGGAGTCGCGCATCCTGCTCGACCGGGTCGGCATCCCCGACCCGGCCCGGCGGCTGAAGGAATATCCGCACCAGCTCTCCGGCGGCATGCGGCAGCGCGCGCTGATCGCGATGGCGCTGGCCTGCAAGCCGCGGCTGCTCATCGCCGACGAACCGACGACAGCACTGGACGTCACCATCCAGGCGCAGATCCTGGAGGTGCTGCGCGAGCTCGTGGTCGACTCCGGCACGTCGCTGATCATGATCACCCACGACCTCGGCGTCGTCGCCGGACTGTGTGACGAGGTCAACGTCATGTATGCCGGGCGCATCGTCGAAAGTGCTTCTCGCCACGAGATTTTCGCCCACCCGGAGCATCCCTACACGCACGGCCTGCTGGGGTCGATCCCTCGGCTGGACGGTTCGCGTGAGGGGGCGCTGCACGCCATACCCGGGTCGGTGGCGGACAACATCCCGTGGACCGCCGGTTGCGCGTTCGCGCCGCGCTGCACGCAAGCGACGGAGATCTGCCGCGACCAGTCACCGGTGCTCGAGCAGGACCCGACTGGCACACCCGGGCACACGCTGCGCTGCCATCACCCGATCCTCCCCGGAACGGACCCCCAGTCATGAGTGAACAGACGTCGATCCTCGACAAGAAGACCACCGGAGACCGCGCCGACGTGCTGCTCGACGCGCAGGACGTCAAGGTGCACTTCCCGATCAAGCGCGGTGTGGTCTTCGACCGCACGGTCGGTTACGTCTATGCCGTCGACGGCATGTCGCTGCAGATCAACCGCGGCGAGACCTACGGCCTGGTCGGCGAATCCGGTTGCGGCAAGTCGACATTCGGACGCGCTCTCCTGCGGCTCGAGGAGCCGACTGCGGGCGCGGTCACCTTCGACGGCACCGACCTGTCCAGCCTTAAGGGCGAGACCCTGCGCAAGCAACGGCGCAACATGCAGATGGTCTTCCAGGACCCGCTGTCGAGCCTGGACCCCCGGCAGACCGTGGAGGCCCTGCTGCTGGAGGGGATGCGGGCGCACGGCCTGACCAAGGACAAGGCGGCCGCGCACGCCCGCCTGCGCGAACTGCTCGCTGCCGTAGGCCTTCCCGAGGCGGCGTTGAAGAAGTATCCGCACGAGTTCTCCGGCGGCCAGCGGCAGCGCATCGGCATCGCCCGCGCGCTGTCGGTCGATCCGCAACTGATCGTCGCCGACGAGCCGGTGAGTGCACTCGACGTCTCGGTGCAGGCCCAGGTGATCAACCTGCTGGAGGACGTGCAGGAGCAGTTCGGTCTCACCTACCTGGTGATCGCGCACGACCTGGCCGTCGTACGCCACATCAGCGACCGGGTGGGCGTGATGTATCTCGGCGCACTGGTGGAGGAGGCCGACGCGGACGACCTCTACGCGATCCCGCTGCACCCCTACACGCGGGCGCTGATGTCGGCCGTGCCGATCCCCGACCCGCAGGTCGAGGACCGGCGCGAGCGCATCATCCTGGCGGGCGATCTCCCCTCCCCCGCGGCGCCGCCGAGCGGGTGCCGCTTCCACACCCGGTGCCCGTGGCGTCAGGACACCCGGTGCGACACCGACCGGCCCGAGTTGCGCGAGGTGCGCATCGAGGGCGTGCCGGCGAGCCACCGGGTGGCCTGTCACTTCGCCGAGCAGATCGCCTCGGGCGAACTCCAGCCGCACAGCGTCGCACCGACCGCCGTCGACCCCGACGCCGACCAGCCCCGTCCCGATGTCATCGAGGACGGGGCGCCCGGGGCCGATCCCTACCCGGACGCGCGACCGCCCGGCGTCTGACCGTCCGGCGGTACGGCGGGCACCCCACCGAGAGGCACACCTACGCCCCGAGGGGCACAAGAAGTCTGGCTGATTTCTTGTGCCCCTCGTTCCGTGTGTGGGCCTCTCGGTCAGGTGGGGGTGGTGGCGGGCGGGCGTCAGCGGGTGGGCGTCAGCGGGTGGGCGTCAGCGGGGGCGGCGCCGGCGTCACCTGGTGCTGCTCCGCGGTGGGCGTCGAGCGGGCCGGCCACCAGGCGGTGCGTCCGAGCAGCGCGAGCGCCGACGGCAGCACGATCAGCCGGACCACGGTCGCATCCAGGGCGATCGCGACGGACAGGCCGACGCCCATCTCCTTCATCTCGATCATCGACAGCGTGGCGAAGAGCGCGAAGACGGAGATCATCACCACCGCGGCGCTGGTCACCACCCCGGCAGTCTCCTGCACGCCCTGACGGACCGCGAGCCGAGGCGGGATGCCCGCCCTGACATGTTCACGCACCCTGCTCAGCACGAAGACGTGGTAGTCCATCGACAGTCCCATCAGCACCACGAAGAGGAAGATGGGGATCCACGAGATGATGCCCCCGGTGGAGTTGAAGTGCAGCAGCGACTGCGCCCAATCATGTTGGAAGACAAGCGTGATCACGCCGAAGGCCGCACCGAGCGAGAGCAGGTTGAGTGCGGTGGTGAGCAGCGCGATCAGCACGCTGCGGAAGGTCACCGCCATCATCACCAGCGTCAGCCCGAGCACGAAGACCAGCACTCTCGGCAGGCCCGCGGACTGCTGCTCCATCTGGTCGTAGCTGCTCGCCACGCCGCCGCCGACCGCCCACTCCCGGTCAGGTATGGCGCGGGGCAGCACGTCGGACCGCAACTGCTGCACGGCGTCACCCGCGGCGAAGGAGCCCTCGGCCGCCGTGCTGCCGAGGGTGAGCACGAGGGTCCGGCCGTCCGCGGACTGCCGTGTCGCGTCCGCGACCCGCTTCCAGTGACCGGTCGAAACCGCCTTGCCCTCAACGACTTTGGCCCTCTGGCGCAAGGCGGCCGCGTCGTCGCCGCGCAGCACGACCTCTGCGGTGGGCCCGTCGCCCGGGTAGCTCCTGCTGATCTGCTGCATCGCCTGGACCGCGGGCAGGTCCTGCGGCAGCGATTCGAGGCTGCTCGTCTGCAGCTTCATGCCCACCGCCGGGGCGGCGAGACCCACCAGCACGACAACGCCGGCCACCAGCGCGACGACCGGCCGGCGCATCGCCGGACCGAGCAGCCTCCGGCTGATCGCGCCCGGCTGCATGCGGGCCGAAACGCGCCACAGCAAAGGGATTCGCGGTCGATCGACCGTGTGACCGAGCAGCGAGAGGAGTGCCGGCAACACCGTGAGCGACCCGAAGACCGCGATCACGACCACGAGGAGCGCGCCGGTGGCGAGTGAGTTGAAGGTGGCGTCGCCGACGACATACAGGCCGACCATGCTCACCGCGACCGCGAAGCCGGAGACCACGATCGAGTGACCCGAGGTGGCCGCCGCGATCTCGACGGCGTCGATGGTGCCGCGCCCGCGCTGGCGCTCCTGGCGCTCCCGCTTGAGGTAGAACAGCGAGTAGTCGACGCCGACCGCCATGCCGATCAGCAGGATCATGCTGGTGACCGTGGGCTCCATCGGCACGATCAGCGAGATCGGCCCCATCAGCCCCATCGTGGCGAAGACGCTGGTGATCGCGAGGAGCACCGGGATGCCGGCCGCGATGAGGGCGGCGAAGACCAGCAGCATCAGCGCCAGCGTGATCGGCAGGCTGATCGTCTCGGCCGCACCGAGGTCGCCGGCGACCCGGTCGTTGATCGCCGTGTTGAGCGAGGTGTCGCCGGTCTGCACGAAGCGCAGGCCCGGCGCGCGTTCCTGTGCCTGCGTGACGGCCTTCTCGAGACCCGAGATGTCCGGTGTGGCGTCGTCGGCGACCTGCTTCATGGTTGCCGCGACGAGGACCGACGTGCGGTCCGGTGCGACGACCGGCGGCGCCACCGCGCGCACGTGGGGGTCGCGGGCGAGCCGCGCGCCCAGGGCGTCGGCGGCCGAGCGGGCCGCGCCGGTCACCGGGCCGCCGGCGGCGTCGGTGACGACGACGTATTCGCTGTCCGGCGCGCGCAGCCCGGCTTCGTCGATCCAGCGGGCGGCGGTGCCCGACTGCCCGGTGCGGTAGTCGGCGTCGGTGGTCGTTTTCATCGAGATGCCGGCGCCCAGGGCGACGGCTGCCACGACGAGCAGCATCCACACCCCGAGCGACCGCCAGGGGTGCCGCACGCTCCATCGTGCGATATTCAGTGTGATACCAGACCTTTTCACGCCTGGTCCCTCCCTCGAGGTCGGATGGTCGCCGGCGGATCCGCCGGCACCGACCAGACTTCGGCAGACGACTGGCGATGTCAGTGTCGTGAGCACCCCGATCGATGGTGGGCTTAACCCCACCATCGACGTGGGCCTTGCCCGCCGGACTCGGCGCACGATGTCGGGAAGGATGGCAGCGTGAACCACATCGCCGGCCGCCCCCTGATCGTGCTCGCGCACTGGGTGTCGATCCTGCTCTCGGTGCCGACGCTCCTCTTCTGCGCGCTGACGGTCGTCGGCATCGTCGCCGCCCCGATCGGCATCGGGATCGTGCTGTTGCTCGCGACCGTCCCTGCCCTCCAACTCGTCGCGAGCGGCCAACGTGCACTCGCGCGTGTGGTGCTGCGGGAGCCGGTCGTGCAGGAATACGCCGACGCCAAGGGGCTGCGCCCGGTCGCGCGGGTGCGGCGCTGGGCGACCGACCCGACCCGGTGGCGCGACCTGCTCTGGGGGCTCTACTCGGTGAGCATCGGACACTTCCTGTCGATGCTCAGCCTCAGCCTGCTGATCTACCCGCTCTGGTCGATCGTGTGGTTCTTCCTCTGGCTCGGCATGCCGGACGTCTTCGGCACGCCGTTCGGGGTGCTCCACATCCACACCACCGGCCAGGCGCTGCTCTTCACCGCGGTCAACGTCGTGGTCAGCTCCGTTCTCTGGTGGTATGCCGCAAAACCCCTGGCACGCTGGCGATTCGGCGTCGACAGCTACCTGCTCGGCCCCTCCCGCCAGGTCCGCCTGCAACGCCGGGTGGACGAAGTGACGATCTCGCGCGCCCGGGGTGCGGACGCCGCCGCGGCGGAGCTGCGCCGCATCGAGCGTGACCTGCACGACGGCGCGCAGGCCCGGCTGGTCGCGCTCGGCATGAACCTCGGCCTCGCCGCGGAGCTCGTCGACGGCGACCCCGAGGGCGCCCGGCAGCTCCTGCTCGAGGCCCGCGACAACGCGGGGGACGCGCTGCAGGACATCCGCTCGGTGGTGCGAGGCATCCACCCGCCGGTGCTCGCCGACCGAGGGGTGGTCGACGCCATCCGGGCCCTCGCCGTCGATCTGCCGGTCGACTTCGAGCTGCAGCTGGAGGCGCCCCCGCTGCCGGCGCCGACGGAGTCGGCGGTCTATTTCAGCGTCGCCGAGTGCCTGGCCAACATCGGCAAGCACTCCCGCGCGAGCGCCGCCTGGGTCACCATGCACCCGCGAAACGGGTTGCTGCACATCGAGATCGGCGACAACGGTGTGGGCGGTGCTGCGCCGGAGGGCAGCGGGCTGCGGGGCGTCGCCTCGCGCCTGGCGGTCTTCGACGGCACGATGTCGGTGTCGAGTCCGGTCGGCGGCCCGACCATCGTCAACCTGGAGGTGCCGTGCGTGCGGTGATCGGCGAGGATCACGCGCTGTTGCGCGACGGGCTGGAGCGCATCCTGCGCGCCCACCAGATCGAGGTGGTCGCCTCGGTGGACAACGCGCCGTCGCTGACTCGCGCTCTGCGTGAGGAGCGGCCCGACGTGGCGGTCGTCGACGTGCGCATGCCCCCGACGCTGACCGACGAGGGCCTGCGCGTGGCGATCGAGGCGCGTCGCGAGCGGCCCGGACTGCCGGTCGTCGTCCTCTCGCAATATGTCGAACAGCTTTATGCCCGAGAGCTGCTCGAGGACGGCGACGGCGGCGTCGGTTACCTGCTGAAGGACCGCGTCTCCGACGTCGGCGCCTTCGTCAGCGCGGTGCGCCAGGTCGCCGGGGGAGGCACCGTGCTCGACCCGGATGTCGTGCGCAACCTGCTGGCCCGCCGCACCGAGGGCAGCCCGGTCGACCGGCTCACCGAGCGCGAGCGCGAGGTCCTCGGGCTCATGGCGGAGGGGCGCTCGAACGCCGCGATCGCGGCTGCCCTCTTCGTCACCGAGAAGGCGATCAGCAAGCACACCAACGCGATCTTCACCAAGCTCGACCTGCCGGTCTCCGCCGACGACAACCGCCGCGTGCTGGCGGTGCTCGCCTACCTCAGCGCCTGAGCGTCATCCCGTGCACCGGAACGCGGCCTCCAGCCGTTGCACGATCGGCAGGTCGTCGGTGAGCCACGCCACGTCATACAGCTCATCGGGCGTGAGCCAGCGGATCGCCTGATGCTCGGGGCCGAACTCCGGTGTGCCGTCGATGATTTCGGCCCACCACACCTGCATCGCGTATGACGCTCCGAGCGGCCACGCGGCACCGGCCGCGGTGAGTGGACCGGGCACCTGGTCGCCGAGCCGCACCCGCACGTCGAGCTCCTCCTGCACCTCCCGGTGCAGCGCGTCGATCGGCCCTTCGCCGGGTTCGACCTTGCCACCGGGCAGCTCCCACCCACCGGCGAGCGACGATGGCTCGGCGCGCTGCGCGGCGAGCAGCCGGGTCGGCCGGCGGAGGTCGTCGACGATCGCTGCGCCGACCACGGCACGTCTGGTCACGACCGTCAGCCTCGCACACGCGCCGCGAGGAGTCGGTGCGGCAAGCCTCGCCTTCGTGGACAGCGGGCCCGGCGAGGGTCACTCTCTCCTCATGAGCCGCTTGCTGACCGACGAGGAGATCGAGCGACAGTTGCGTGACCTGCCGGGCTGGTCGCGTGCCGGTGACACGCTCCGATCGTCATATGACACAACGACATTCCCCGGCGTGGTCGACCTCATCTCGCGGGTCGCGGACGACGCGGAGCAGATGAACCATCACCCCGACTTCGCCGTCTCCTACACTCACATCGACTGGACCCTGTCGACGCACAGCGAGCACGGCATCACCCAGCTCGACATCGAGCTCGCGCACCGCATCGCCGAGGCGGCGGCGCAGGTCGGTGCCGAGGTGACCCGGTGACCGCGGCCCATGCCGGGGAGCCACACGACGATGCGCTCTCCGGCCGGCTCAACTGGCTGCGCGCCGGCGTGCTCGGCGCCAACGACGGCGTCGTGAGCGTCGCCGGCATCGTGGCCGGCGTCGCGGGCGCGACCACCGATCGCAACAGCATCGCGATCGCCGGCATCGCCGGCCTCGTCGCCGGCGCATTGTCAATGGCCGCAGGCGAATACGTCTCGGTCAGCACTCAGCGCGACAGCGAGCGGGCGATGCTGCGCAAGGAGAAGTACGAGCTGCGCGAGCTGCCCGAGGAAGAACTCGACGAGCTCACCGAGATCTACCAGGCCAAGGGCCTCGACAGGGACCTCGCGCGCCAGGTCGCGGTGCAGCTGACCGCGCACGACGCGCTCGGCGCGCACGCCGAGGCGGAGCTCGGGATCGACCCCGACGAACTCACCAACCCGTGGGAGGCGGCCGGAGCGTCGTTCCTGTCGTTCACGCTCGGCGCGCTCATCCCGCTGGTCGCGATCCTGCTGCCCTCCCCCAGCCTGCGGGTGCCGATCTGCTTCGCCGCCGTCATCGTGGCGCTGATCGTCACCGGCGCGGTGAGCGCACGGCTCGGCCAGGCCCCGAGCCGGCCGGCGATCATCCGCAACGTGCTCGGCGGGGTGGTCGCGATGGCCATCACGTATGGCGTGGGTCATCTCGTCGGCCGCGCCGTCTGAGCCTGCCCGCTCTACTCGCGCACGCTGCCGCCCTGCTTGATCGCCTTGCTGATCGGCAGCACCTGCACCTGTGCGACACCGTCCAGCCGGCCGAGATCCTCGGCGACGAACCGGTAGAGGTCGTCCACGCTCGCAAACGCAGTGTTGGCAACGATGCTCGCCGGTCCGGTGACTGCCGCGGCATAGCGCACGGCGTTGTGATCGGACATCGCGTCGCCGACCGCCTGCAGCTGCGCCGGGGTGACCGTGAGCGACAGGTAGGCACGCACCGGCCGGCCGAACTGTGCGTCGTCCACGTCGACGTCGAGGTCAGCACCCCGGCGGCGGTGAGCTCTTCGATCCGCCGGCGCAGCTGCGCGTCGCTCCGGCCGTCGGCCACGGTGTCGCGCAGCGCGGCATAGGTCGCCCGGCCGTCCCGCAGCAGCTCGCGCAGCATCGGCTCGTCGGCCGGGGTGAGCGACGCGGTGCGACCGTCGCGCACGATGGCCGACGCGAGCAGCGCCGCCTCCTGCTCGGGGGTCAGCAGGCTGCCGCCGACCCGCCAGTCCCGGATCGTCCCGCCGCGGAAGACGTGCAGCACGCCATACGCGGTGATGGAGTCGATCTGCGCGGTGCGGGGCAGCTGGCGCAACAACAGGTGGTCGCGCTCCTGCGCGCTCCGCGCCCGGAGGACGCACACCACCTCGGTGCCGCCGGAGAGCAGCGCGACCCAGTGCACGTCGTCGCGGCGGGCGAGCGCCCTGGCGATCTGTTCGGAGGCGTCCGGGCGGCAGGCGAGGCGCAGGCTCCAGTTCTGCTGGCCGAACGCGGACGGATCAACCAGGCCCACCACCCGCACGGCCCCGGCCTCGCGCAGCCGCCGGTAGCGACGCGCGACCGTCTGCTCCGACACGCCCAGCACGCCGCCGATCAGCGCGAACGGCACGCGCGGCGACACCTGCAGGCTGTGGGTGATCCTGGTGTCGAGATCGTCGGCGATGGCGGATCTGTCGGATGACATCGCAGTCATGGCGGAAATCTACGCCTCGCCGCCTGCGGGTTGGAAGCTGTCATAGCCGAGCGCCAGACTGGGCGCGTTCGCTTCGGATGTCGATGCGCAGCGTCGCCGATCGTCATACCGATGCAGCCAGTTACTTCTCCCCCTCTTGAAGGTGTGATCCGTCATGCGCAAGTGGCTTCCCCTGGTCACGATCTGCACCGGCACGCTCATGCTCCTCGTCGACGTCACGATCGTGAACGTCGCGCTGCCGGACATGGCCGCCGGCCTGCACACCACGTTCACCTCCCTGCAATGGGTGGTCGACATCTACGCGCTGGTGCTCGCCGCGCTGCTGCTCGGCATCGGCTCGCTGGCCGACCGGCTGGGTCACCGCGCGACGTATGTCGTGGGTCTCGCCCTCTTCGCGCTCGCGTCGGCAGCGAGCGGTCTGGCCGGCAGCGACACCGTGCTGATCGTCTCGCGCGGCGTGCAGGGAGTCGGTGCCGCCGCGATGTTCGCCACCACGTTCGCGTTGCTCAACAGCAGCTATCACGGCCGCGACCGGGGCACGGCATACGGCATCTGGGGTGCGGTGTCCGGCGCCGCCGCCGCGGTCGGCCCGATCGCGGGCGGCCTGCTCACCGAGCACCTGTCGTGGCGGTGGATCTTCTTCGTCAACCTGCCCTTCGCGATCGCGGCGATCGTGCTCTGCTTCGTGGTGCTCCCGCGCGACGAACGCCACCACACCCCGCTCGACTTCGTCGGGATGACGACCTTCACGGTCTTCGCGGGCGCGCTGACCTATGCGCTGATCCGGGCCAACGAGGACGGCTGGGGTGACCCTGTGGTGATCGGATCGTTCGTGCTCTCCGGGCTCGCACTGCTCGGTTTCGTCGTCGCGCAGGCCAGGTTGCGGCATCCGATGTTCGATCTCGGGCTGCTGCGCAACGGACCGTTCGTCGGCTCGCTGATCGCCGGATTTGTCCTGACCGCAGGCGCTTTCGCCTACCTGACCTACGCGTCGATCTGGATGCAGTCGGTGCGCGGCATGTCACCGGTGGAGGCCGGGCTGGCCTCCCTGCCGCTTGCGGCGGCGTCCTTTGCGACGAGTGCGAGCGTGGGCCGGCTGATGCACGGCGGCCGCAACTGGATGGCGGTCGGCTTCGGCATCGCGCTCACCGGCGTCGGCGGCCTGCTCGTCGCCTGGCTGCTCAACGGCGCGGACGCGACCTGGGTGGCGCTGGTGCCCGGCCTGGTGGTCGCCGGCATCGGGGTCGGGCTCGCGGCGCCGACGCTCAGCTCGACCGCGATGTCCGCGGTGCCGATGCACCGGGGCGGTATGGCGGCGGGCGCGGTCAACACCGCGCGCCAGCTCGGCTTCGCGCTCGGCATCGCGGCGCTGGGCACGGTCTTCGCCGCGCGCATCACCTCGGTGCTGTCGGCCCACTCCGTGCCCGACGCGTCGCGAGCCGGTGACGCCGTGGCCGGCGGCCAGTCGGGCCGGGTGCTCGCACAGGTGCCGGCCGCCGCGCGTCAGGCCGCCGACCACACCATCCACCTGGCCGCGGTCGACGGCCTGCGGCTGACGGCGCTCATCTCGGGCGTGCTCGGACTGGTCGGCGGGCTGCTCGCCGCCGTGCTGATCCGCCCCCGTCGCGGCGCGGCCGACCAGACAGCGAGCCGGACGGCGGGCGCTGCAGCGGGCGACGCGGACGACGATGCGCCGGCCGACTCTGACGGCCGCATTCACGTTTGACGGTCGAATTCGACCGTCAAACGTGAATCGGACCGTCAGAGTGTGCGGCTGTCAGGGTGTGCGGCCGGGCGGATCGGCCACCGCGATCTCGGCCTCGAAGCCCTGGGAGTTCTCCAGGTAGAGCGCGAGCGACTCATGCGAGGGCAAAGTAGCGCAGGGCGACGTAGGCCCACGCGACGGCGATGGTCACCGAGGCGACGACGAGGCCGTATTTGGTGAAGGTCCAGAACGAGATGCGGTGGCCGTTGCGGGCGGCGATGCCGATCACGACGACGTTGGCGGACGCCCCGACCGCTGTGGCGTTGCCGCCGAGGTCGGCGCCGAGTGCCAAGGCCCACCAGAGGGATTCGGGGCCGGCGCCGCTCGTCCCATGGGTGAGGTCGGCGACGAGCGGGCTGATCGTCGCGACATACGGGATGTTGTCGACGATCGCCGAGAGAGCACCGGAGATCCAGATCAGCACGGTCGAGCCGAGCAGCCAGTTGGTGCCGAGCCGAGCGGTGAGCCAGTCGCCCATGTCGGCGATGATCCCGGTGTGCACGAGGCCGCCGACCATGACGAAGAGCCCGGCGAAGAAGGCGAGCGTCGACCACTCCACGTCGGCGAGATAGTCGCGTGGCTCGAGCCGCGAAACCGCAACGGCCGCACCGGCGCCCAGCAGCGCCACCATGGACGGGTCGAGGCCGGTGATCGAGTGGGTGACGAAGCCGACCATCACCCCGGCGAGGATCACGCCTGAGGAGATCAGCAGCCGCGGGTCGTGGATCGCGTCCTTCTCCGACAGCCGCATCAGGTCGGCGGCGCGCTCGGCGTCATACACCAGCTGCTTGCCGAACATCAGCTTCATCAACCCGATGAAGACGACCATGAGCAGCACGACCACCGGGAGCATGTGCGCGAGGAAGTCGTTGAACGACAGGCCCGCCCGGCTGGCGATGATGATGTTGGGCGGGTCACCGATCAGAGTGCCGGCGCCGCCGATGTTGGACGCCATCGCCTCGCTGATCAGGAACGGGATCGCCGGGGCGCCGATGCGGTCGCAGACCAGCAGGGTGACCGGCGCGATGAGCAGCACCGTGGTGACGTTGTCGAGCAGCGCCGACGCCACCGCGGTGATGACGACGAGCATGACCATCACCCGAAAAGGCTTGCCCCGTGCGCGTTTTGCGGACCAGATCGCGAGAAACTCGAAGGCGCCGGTCTGCTTGATGACGCCGACCAGGATCATCATGCCGAGCAACAGGAAGATGACGTTCCACTCGATGCCGGTCTCTTCGCTGAAGAAGGCCGACTCGCTGGTGACCTGCCCGAGCACCACCATCACGGCCGCGCCCCAGAAGGCTGCGGCGACGCGGTGGATGCGCTCGGTGGCAATGAGGATGTACGCCGCCAGGAAGGCGACGACCGCGAGCGCGGTGATCATGCGGGGCCGGAGCCGGCATCGGGCGAGGACGCCGGGTAGTCCGGCAGCGGGTCGGGCACCCGGTCGGCGGAGGTGGGCAGCAACTGCCCGAGCAGCGCGCCGATGCGGATCACGCCGAGCGGCTTGTCCCCCTCGGTGACCAGGGCGAGCGGGCTGCGGTTGCGCGCCATGACCGCGGCGACCTCGATGAGCTTGGCGTCCGCGTCGACGACCGGCAGGTGGTCGTAGTCGTCCGGGCGTTTGGTGCCGACGATGTCACCGATCGTGACCGCGGCGAGCTTCTGGCAGAAGCGGTCGGCGGCCTCCTCGTCATACACCCTGGCCAGGTGCGGGTCGTCCTGCACATAACCGGGTATGACGAACCGCAGCACCTGCGATGCGGGCACCACGGTGAACGGCCGGCCGTCCTTGTCCAGCACGACGAGCCCGGGCAGGTCGCGCTCGCCCATCGTGGCCGCGGCGACGAGCGCGTCGGTCTCCAGCGTGACGGTCGGGAAGGGTTTGGCCAGCTCACGTGCTCGCATGTGACCCACGCTAGTAGTGCCCCGGCGGGTCGTGGCCCGGTGGCGACATACATTGGCAGGTATGAGCATCCTCGACATTTCCATCGCCCGCCTCGACGGCACCGCGTCCACCCTCGGCGAGATCACCGGGGGCAGGCCCGCGCTGCTGGTCAACGTCGCCAGCAAGTGCGGCCTCACCCCGCAGTACACTGCGCTGGAGCAACTGCAGAAGGACTACGAAGCACAGGGCTTCACGGTGGTCGGCCTGCCGTGCAACCAGTTCGGCGGTCAGGAGCCCGGCAGCTCCGAGGAGATCGAGCAGTTCTGCAGCGCGACGTATGGCGTGACGTTCCCGATGACCGAGAAGATCGACGTGAACGGCGACGACCGGCACCCGATCTACGCCGAGCTGACCCAGACCACGGACGAGAGCGGTAAGACCGGCGACATCCAGTGGAACTTCGAGAAGTTCGTGATCTCCGCCGACGGCACGGTGCTGCGGCGTTTCAGCCCGACGGTGACCCCGGACGACGAGCGTGTGGTCGGCGCGGTGCAGTCGGCCCTCGGCTGAGCACGCGATGACTCTCGGCGGCCTGCCGCAGCGGGCGACCTGGGTCTTTGCCGGCGACAGCATCACCCAGGGCGTGTTCCACACCCACGGAGCTCGCTCGTGGGTGGAGCTGATCCACGAACGCGTCCGCTGGGAGCTCGACCGTCTGATGGACATCGTGATCAACTCGGGCGTGTCCGGCTGGACCGCGGCAGAGGTGAACGCCGAATTCGACCATTTGGTGGGCAGGTTCGCGCCGACGGTCGTCAGCATCGCACTCGGCACCAACGATGCGCTCGACGGTGAGGCCGGCTTGGCATCGTTCCGCGACGAGCTCACCGACATCGCGCGGCGTTCGACGGCGCTGGGTGCCCGGGTCGTGCTGCACACGCCGGTGCCGGTCATGCCGGACGCACCCGCGGCCCGGCGTGAGTGGCTCCCGTCATACGCCGAGGTCGTGCGCGCGGTCGCCGCGGCCGAGGGCTCGACCCTGATCGACCACGAGCGGCACTGGCTGGACCATTTCGGCGCGGCGGCGCCCACCGCCTGGATGGACGACCACACGCACCCCAACGCGGTCGGGCATCGCGAGATGGCGAACACCACGCTGCGCGAGCTGGGCCTGGGCGTGCTCGACGAGCGGCCGTAGCCACCCGCGCACCCATCCGCGGGCGGTCGCGCGTCGAACCACGTGCATGACCGACGAGCGACTGTCCCGGATCCGTGCCGCCCTGATCGGCCTGCTGTCGGTCGGCGTCGGACTCGCCGCGGGCCAGCTCGTCGGGGCGCTGCGCAACCCGGCCACCTCGCCGGTGCTCGCGGTCGGCTCCGCGGTGATCGATCGCACGCCGACCTCGCTCAAGGACTGGGCGATCCGCACCTTCGGCAGCAACGACAAGCCGGTGCTGCTGGCGTCGGTGGTCGTGGCCGTCCTGGTGGTGGCTGCCGCCTCCGGTCTGCTCGCCCGATCGCGCCCGTGGCTCGGAGCCGCCGTGCAGGTCGCCATGCTCGTCGTCGCCGGATATGCCGTGCTGACAAGGCCTTTCGCGGCGGCGAGCGACCTGGTGCCGACGGTGTGCGCCGGTGCCGTGTCGATCGCGGCGTTGTTCGTGCTGCTCCGGCTGGCCGCGCCGTCGCCGGGGCCGCAGGGGGCGAGCCGCCGCACCTTCGTCGCTGCGGCCGGGGGCACCGCGGCCCTGGCCGCGCTCGGCGTCGCCAGCGGCCGGGCGATCACCGACTCCCGCTCCGCCATCGACGTGAAACTGCCCGCCGCCGATCCGGCGGCTCCCGCCCTGCCGGCCGGGCTCGACGAGACCGTGCCCGGCGTCACGCCGCTGCGCACTCCCAACTCGTCGTTCTACCGTGTCGACACCGAGCTGTCGGTGCCCAACCTCAGCGCTTCCGACTGGAAGCTGACCATCGATGGCGACGTCGAAAACCCTTACACCATAAGCTTTTCGGAGCTTCTGCGCCGGCCCCTCACCGAGCGCAACATCACCATCACCTGCGTGAGCAACGAGGTCGGCGGCAAGTATGCCGGTGGTGCCACCTGGCGCGGCGTCCTGCTCAAGGATCTGCTCGCCGAGGCCCGGGTGAAGAACCCGGACCGGCCGGATCTGCAGGTGCTGAGCACCTCCTTCAACGGCTTCACCATCAGCACCCCGCTCGGCGCGATGACCGACGACCGCGGAGCGATGCTCGCCATCGGGATGAACGGCGCGCCGCTCCCCCGTGAGCACGGTTTCCCGGCTCGCCTCATCACTCCCGGCCTCTACGGGATGCTCGGCTGCACCAAATGGGTCACCAGGCTGACCGTCACCACCTATGCCGACCGCAAGGCCTACTGGACCAAGCGCGGCTGGACGACCGACGGCGAGATCAAACCGACTGCGCGCATTGATGTTCCGGCCGGTCTGGCCACGGTCAAGCCGGGGCGCGTGCTCATCGGCGGGACCGCGTGGGCGCAACGGCGCGGTGTCGTGGGCGTGCAGGTCAGCATCGACGGCGGCCCATGGACGGCCGCGACCCTCGGCCCGGACGTCAACGTCGACTACTGGCGGCAGTGGTACTACGCGTGGCAGAGCAGTTGGCCCGGTCAGCACAGCGTGCGGGCCCGAGTCGTCTACGGCGACAACGAAATCCAGACGTCCGCGCGGGCCGGGGTGTTTCCCTCCGGGTCGAGCGGCATCGAGGAGCGCGTCTTCCTCGTCGGCTGATCCCGGCCGACGCAAATCATCTGCCGCCACACCCATCCGATCACCGTGCGGCACCGAATCACCAGTGTTCGTAAGGCACCGAAAACCTCAGGAGTTAAGACCATGAAGACTCGCACGACCGTCACCCTCGCGGCCGCGACGTTGCTGACCGCCTCGCTCACCGCATGCGGCTCGTCCGGTTCGGGCGGCTCGGCCAGCAGCGGCAACAGCACCCCGATGGCCTCCAGCTCGTCCTCCATGACCAGCGACGCGGGATCGGGCATGAGCTCGAGCGCGATGGGCAGCGAGTCCGGCATGGGCTCGTCGATGGCCAGCGAGTCCGGCATGGGCAGCGGTGCCGCGAACGCCGCACAGCCCTTCGGCCCGGCCTGCTCCACGGTGCCGAAGGACGGCAAGGGCTCCTTCAGCGGTATGGCGCAGGACCCGGTCGCCACGGCCGCCTCCAACAACCCCGCGCTCTCCACCCTGACGGCGGCCGTCAAGAAGGCCGGCCTCGTCGACACCCTCAACAGCGCGTCGGCGCTGACCGTCTTCGCGCCGGCCGACTCGGCCTTCGCCAAGATCCCGAAGGCCGACCTGGACGCGGTGCTCGCCGACAAGGCGAAGCTGACCAAGCTGCTCACCGGCCACGTCGTGCAGGGCCGCCTGAGCCCGCAGCAGCTGGCCGGCACGCACAAGTCGCTCGCCGGCACCACCGTGACCGTCGCCGGCTCGGGCGAGAACTTCAAGGTCGACGGCAACTCGGCGGTCGTCTGCGGCAACGTGCAGACCGCCAACGCCACGGTCTACATCGTCGACACCGTGCTGATGGGCAAGTAGGACCAGCCGGCTCGTCACCGCACGAGAAATGCCATGACCTCAGTGCTCGTCACGGGAGCCCCGCCCGCCACAATGGACCCCATGTCCGTGGGCCAGGCACCGACCCTGTCCGATCTGCTCCAGCAGGTCGGACAGGGTGACGAGCGCGCCTTCGCCCGGTTGTACGACGAGGCGGCCGCCCGGCTGCACGGTCTCGTCTGCCGGGTGGTCGTGGACCGGACGCTCGCCGAGGAGGTCACCCAGGAGGTCTTCCTGGAGATCTGGCGCGGCAGCCCGGGTTTCGACGCCGGCCGCGGGTCGGCGTTGTCGTGGATGTTCACGATCGCGCACCGCAAGGCGGTGGACCGGGTGCGCGCCGTCGACGCGTCCCGTCGGCGCGACACGGCCTACACCGCGGAGCAGAACGCCCCGTCATACGACTCGACGGCGGAGCAGGTGGACGACCGCATGCGAGCAGACCGAGTCCGAGCCGCGATCGGCACCCTCACGGGACGACAACGCGAAGCGGTGGAACTGGCCTATTTCGAAGGACTTTCGCACACCGAGGTGGCAGATCGCCTCGGCATACCGTTGGGCACCGCCAAGTCACGCATCCGTGACGGGCTGCTCAGACTGCGCGACGCGCTGGGAGGTGAATCATGACCGAGGACATGCACGACAAGCACATCGACACGCTCGACTACGCGCTCGATGCAATGGACGAGGTCAGTCGGCGATGGGCCGACCGCCACCTCGAGCACTGCGCCCAGTGCCGCGCCGAGGTGGCTGAGTTGCAGGAGGCGACAGCGGCGCTCGGCGAGTCGACCGCGCCGGTGAGCCCGCCACCGGCGCTGCGCGACTCGGTGCTGAGCGCGGTCGCACAAACCCCGCAAACACAGACCCCGCAGACACCGGCACCGCCATCACCGGCGCCGCACGCAGAGACTCCGGCGGACCGGACCTCGCAGGCAACGACCGTGTCGGCGAGCCGCCGCCGCAACCACCCTGCACGCTGGCTGCTCGCGGCTGCCGCTGCCGTCCTGCTCATCGCGGGCGGCGTGACGCTGGTGGCGCAGCCGTGGCAGCAGGACAAGGCACCGGTCTCGGCGGTGCAGCAGGTCGAGCAGGCACCAGACGCCCGCAGCACGACGGTCTCCGCCGACGGCGGGTCGCTGGTCGTGGTCACCTCCGCACAACGCGGCAAGGCGGTCGCGACGCTGCGCGGGATGCCGCCGGCTCCGGCTGGGAAGGCCTACCAGGCGTGGTTCATCGCGGGTGGCAAGCCGGTCAGCGCCGGCCTGCTCACGCCCGGGACCGCCACCGTGCTCGACGGATCCGTGTCCGGCGCCAGTGCCGCCGCAGTGACCGTCGAACCCGCGGGAGGCTCGCAGCAACCGACCAGCAAGCCGCTCATGACGGTCGCGCTGGCCTGAGATGACCGCCGCGCCGACCGTGACCGTCAGTGCCGTCGTCCTGCGCGATGACGCCGGCCGCGTGCTCACTGTGCGCAAGCACGGCAGCGAGCGGTTCCAGCTGCCGGGCGGCAAGCCCGAGCCCGGCGAGGACGCCGCGACGGCGGCCGTCCGGGAGACGGCCGAGGAGGTGGGTGCCGTGCTCTGCCCGGAGCACCTCACCCTCCTCGGCGTATGGCGGGCACCGGCCGCGAACGAAGCCGGCCACGAGGTGCACGGCACGGTCTACCTGCACCCGCCGGCCCCCATCACCGGAGCATCGGCTGAGATCGCCGAACTCCGTTGGCAACCGGTCGAAACCATCCCGGCCGACCTCGCGCCGTTGCTCGCACTGCACGTCTTCCCGGCACTGCGCGACGACCATCGGACCCCGGTCCGGTCAGAGGACTGAGAGACCCATCCGGTGAGCGCGCCGCACCGAACCACCACCGTGCCACCTCACTACGCAGTCATCGGAAGCGGCGTGTCCGGTCTGGTCGCCGCCCACGTCTTGTGCCGCACCGGCCGGGTGACGGTTTTCGAGGCCGACGACCGCCCGGGCGGACACGCCCACACCCACGACGTCCGGCTTGCCGACGGCGCCACCGTGCCCGTCGACAGCGGCTTCATCGTGCACAACGACCGCACCTACCCGACCCTGCAACGGCTCTTCGGTGAGTTGTCGGTCGAGACGCGACCGACCGACATGAGCATGTCGGTCTTCTCCGAGCGCACCGGCTGGCAGTATGCCGGTGGCCAGGGCGTGCGCGGCATCCTCGCCGACCCGGCCACCGTGCGACGCCCGGCATACCTGAAGATGTTGTGGCAGGTGCGCCGATTCCACGCTGCTGCAACCGATTTCCTCAGCGAGGCCGCCGCGGACGACCTGACGAGCATCGGCGACTGGCTGGCCCGGCTGCGGTTCGACGAGGCGTTCCTCGAGCATTTCGCCACGCCGCTCGTCGCTGCCGTCTGGTCGTGCGCGCCGCAGGACGCGCTGTCCTATCCCGCCCGCAGCCTGCTCACCTTCCTGCAGCATCACGGCATGCTCACCGTCACCGGCTCCCCGACGTGGCGCACGGTCGCCGGCGGTTCCCGCACCTATGTCGAGCGGGTCTTCTCCGACGCGCGCATCGATCTGGAGCTCGGCACCCCGGTGCAGGCGGTCGCCCCGCGTGCCGACAGCGTGACCCTGCAGACCGACCGGGCCGAGCACGACTTCAGCGCGGTCGTGATCGCCACGCATCCGTCCGCCGCCCTCGCGATGCTCAAGTCGCCGAGCCCCGAGCAGGCCGAGGTGCTCGGCGCCCTGCGTTATTCGCAGAACCCGGCGCTGCTGCACACCGACAGCTCCGTGCTGCCGCCGGCCCGGGCGGCGCGGGCGTCCTGGAACTACCGGCTGCTGGTGGAGGCGACCGACGGCGTGCTGGTGTCCTACGACCTGACCCGGTTGATGCGGCTGCAGTCGCCCGAGGACCAGCGAGTGCTCGTCACGCTCGGCGGCGAGGGTCGCGTCGACCCGGCGACGGTCGTCGCCCGCATGCAGTACGAACACCCGCTGTATTCCAGGGAATTCGTGGCCGCACAGGCGAGGCTGCCGCTGCTCACCGAGCCTCGGCTCGCGTTCGCCGGGGCCTACCACGGGTGGGGCTTCCACGAGGACGGTGCCCTGTCCGGTCTGCTCGCCGCGGAGGCGCTCGGGGGCCGGTGGTGAGCACGGCATACCTCGCGACGGTCCGGCACACCCGCACCTCCCCCGTCCGCCACGACTTCACCTACCGCACCTGCACCTGGGCGGTCTCACTCGACGACGACCCCAACGCCGGGCTGCGTTGGTGGCAGCGGCCGTTCGTGCGGTTCCGCGCCGCCGACCATCTCGGCGACGGCGACGACTGGCGCGCCAACCTGGTCGCGTTCGGGCGCGAGCGGGGACTGGACCTGTCGGCGTGCAGCATCACCGCGCTCAGCGGCGCCGCGACGCTGGGATACGCCTTCGACCCGCTCACGCTCTACTGGTGCACCGCACCGGACGGATCCCTGGTGACGGTGATCGCCGAGGTGCGCAACACCTACGGCCAGCGTCATGCGTATGTCGTCAGTCCCGACGACCGGGACGTCGCCCGGACCGAAAAGCGGCTCTACGTCTCGCCGTTCAACGACACCACCGGTGACTACACGATGAGCGTGCCACCGCCCGGACCGCAGGGTTTCGACGTCCGCATCACCCTGCACCGTCCCGGCCAGCGGCCGTTCGTCGCGACCTGGCAGGGCGTCCTGCCCCACACTCTCGCCGGCCGGCTGCGGCTGCTCGCCCACCAGCCGTTCGCGTCCCAGCTCGTCACGGCCCGGATCCGCCTGCAGGGCATCCGCCTCTGGACAAAACGACTTCCCGTCCAACCCCGACCCGACCACCTCCAGGAGGTGTCATGAGCACCGCGCTCAACCCACCGTCATCACTCGTCGACCCGGTGCGCTGGCCCGACGTGGCCCGCATCCCGCGAGGCGTGCGCGCCGACGTCGCGACCGTCGTCGCCGAGCGCATCTTCCGGCATGCCGTCTCCCGGTTGGGGATTCGGGTCATGATGCCCGACGGCACCGTCCTCGGCGGTGACCGCAGTGGAGCAGCTCCCACGATGTACGTCCACGAGCCGTCCGCGCTGGCCCGGCGGATCGGCAGCGGCGGCCTGATCGGTTTCGGCGAGTCCTACCTCGCGGGCGAATGGGACAGCGACGACCTGGCCGGACTCATCGCCCAGTTCGCCTCGAGCGTGGAGCAACTCGTGCCGGCGCCTCTGCGGGCCTTCCGGACCGCGGTGCTCAAGCGGCAACCGGCCGGCGACCGGCCGGTGCCGGAGCAATCGCGCACCAACGTCGAGCGGCACTACGACCTGTCCAACGAGATGTTCGCGACCTTCCTCGACGAGACGATGACCTACTCGTCGGCGCTCTTCGACACCAGCGACCACCTCACGACGGCACAGCGCCGCAAGATCGACCGGCTGCTCGACCAGGCCGGCGTCGGCACGGGCAGCCGCCTGCTCGAAATCGGTTCTGGCTGGGGCGGTTTGGCCTTGCGCGCCGCACAGCGCGGCGCCATCGTGGACAGCATCACGCTGTCCACCGAGCAGCAGCGATGGGCCAACGACCTCCTCGAACGCACGGGCCTGGGCGACCGCGCGCACGTGAGCCTCAGCGACTACCGCGACGTGACCGGGACGTTCGACGCGGTCGTCTCGGTGGAGATGATCGAGGCGGTCGGTCTGGACTTCCTCGACTCCTACTTCGACCGCATCGCGGCGGTGCTGCGGCCGGGCGGGCGCGCCGCGGTCCAGGCGATCGTGATGCCACACCACCGGGTGCTGCAGACCCGCAACACCTACACCTGGATCCACAAGTACATCTTCCCCGGCGGAGCACTGCCCTCGATGGAGCTCATCGAGGCCAGCGCGGGCCGGGCCGGGCTGCGCATCGTGGACGACCTGGCCATGGGTGACTCCTACGCGCGCACCCTCGACCTGTGGGCACAGCGCTTCGACGCGCGGGCGGACGAGCTGGCCGAGCTGGGCTTCGACAACACCTTCCGGCGGATGTGGGACTTCTACCTGCGCTACTCCGAGGGAGGCTTCCGGGCCGGCTACCTCGATGTGCACCAGCTGACGTTCGTGCGCGAAGGTGGCGAGGCGTGAGCGCGAGGCCGGCCGACGTCGCCGGCACCCTGGCCGAGGCGCTGCGCCCGGTCGTCGGCGGTGACCTCCCGGTGCGGCTGACCGCCTGGGACGGCAGCACCGCGGGCGCGGCCGACGGGCCGCACGTGCGGCTCAACAGTCCCGATGCGTTGCGCCGATTGCTCTGGCACCCGGGCGAACTCGGCGCCGCACAGGCCTATGTCGCCGGAGACCTGGAGGTCGACGGCAACGTCGCCGACGCGCTGCGGCACGCGTGGGGCACCGTCGCCGACCGCGACCTCAAGGACCGGGGCACACTGCTCGCCCGGCTGCCCCGCGCGCTCCGGGCCGCCTTCACCACCGGTGCCGTCGGTGCTCCCCTGACCGCACCGAAGACCCAGATCGCGGTGCGCGGCCGGCTGCACTCCCGCACCCGCGACCGTGACGTGATCCACCACCACTACGACGTCGACAGCCGGTTCTACGAGATGATCCTCGATCAGCACATGGCCTACTCCTGCGCCTACGTCACCGAGGGCGACATCGACGGAGCCGAGACCGACGCCTACCCGCTCGAGGCGGCGCAGGCCGACAAACTCGACCTGGTCTGCCGCAAGATCGGCCTCGACCAGCGACCCGGCATGACGATGCTCGACGTCGGCTGCGGATGGGGATCGCTCTCGCTCCACGCGGCCGAGCGTTACGGCGCCAAGGTCACCGGGGTGACCATCGCCGAGGAGCAGAAAGCGTTCATCGACAAGCGCATTCACGATCGCGGCCTGCAGGACCGGGTGACGATCGAGCTGCGCGACTACCGCGACGTGCAGGGTCGCTACGACGCCGTCGCATCGCTGGAGATGGGCGAGCACGCCGGTGACAAGGGTTACCCGACCTACGCGAAGGTCCTGCACGATGCCGCGCACGACGACGCGCGCATCCTCGTGCAGCAGATGAGCCGGCGCGGACGGCACCCGGGCGGCGGTCCCTTCATCGAGGCGTTCATCGCACCCGACATGACGATGCGGCCGGTCGGTGACACGATCGAACTTCTGGAGGCTGCCGGGCTGGAGGTGCGCGACGTGCACGCGATGCGCGAACACTATGCGTGGACGGTGCGGTCGTGGCAGCGCCGATTCGACCAAAACCGCTCGCAAATCGAACAACTCGTCGATCCGGAGGTGATCCGGGTCTGGGAGCTCTATCTCGCCGGTGGCCTGCTCGCCTTCGAGCAGGGCCGGATGGGTGTCGACCAGATCCTCGCCGTGCGGCGCCGCACCGGACCCTCGCGACTGCCCGCCGTGCGCCCGGCGTCCTGGAGCGATCCGCGTGCCTGACCTCCTCTGGATGGCACTGGCCAGCGCCGTCCTCGTGGCGCTCATCCAGGCGGCCGCATTCTGGTGGTCACGACGGGCCGGCCGCTGGGACGTGGCCGACGTGGTCTGGGGTCCGGGCATCGCGGCCGTGGCACTGCTCGGCCTGGCGACCGGCCACGGCGGCGTATGGCGGCGCGTCGCGCTCGCGGTGTTGGTGACCGCCTGGGCCGCACGCCTCGCCATACACATCGGGCGGCGGAGCCGGCCGCACGACGACGACCCGCGTTATGTGCGTATGACGCAAGGGCGTTCGACCCTTGCGACTGCACTGCGGGTGTTCGGTCTGCAGGGCCTGATCCAGTGGATCGTCTCGGCGCCGATCCAGGTCGTGGCGGTCACGTCCGACCCGGGCGGCGCGCTCGTCGTCCTCGCCGTGCTGGGCGTGGTGGTCGCGGTCGCCGGGCTGGTCATCGAGGCCGTCGCCGACGCGCAACTGACCAACTACAAGCAGCAGCAACCTCGCCCGCCGATCCTGGACACCGGCCTGTGGGCGTGGTCGCGCCATCCCAACTACTTCGGCGACGCGTGCTTCTGGGTGGGCGTCTACCTCGTGGCGTGCGCCGCCTGGCCCGGCGTCGCGACGGTCTTGTCACCGGCGATCATGGTGGGCCTGCTGGTCTGGGGCAGCGGTGCCCGGTTGCTCGAGAAGGCGATGGCTGACCGCCCGGGCTATGCCGAATATCGCAGCCGGACACCGATGTTCGTCATGCGTCCGCCGGCGCGCTGAGCCCGCCGGGCCGCTGGGCGACGAAGTCGGCCTCGATGCCGACAGCGGCGCGGGTCAGCGCGCCCAGGATGACCCGCACCCGCTCATCGTCGAATCGCACGGTCGGCAACGACACGCAGACCGCCGCCTCCGCGCGCTCGGCACCGAGCCGCAACGGCCGGCCGATCCCGACCACGCCCTTCTCCGCACCCTCGATGTTGATCGCGTAGCCGCGCCGCCGGACCCACGACAGCTCCTGCCGCAGGCTCGCCACATTGGGCAGTTCCTCCGGACGGTCGGCGAAGCGCTCGGCGCTGTAGAGAGCGCTCAGCTCGGCGGTCGAGAGTTCGGCGAGCAGCACCTTCCCGCCCGACACCTTGTGCGCCGGGAAGGCCATGCCCTCCCGATCCCCCACGCGCAGCGCCTGGCGGCACTCGACGGCGCCCACGAAGCGGCAGTGCTCCCCGGTGAGGACCTGGACGTTCGCCGACTCCTGCACCTCCTCCATCAGCGCCGCGAGCCAGGGCATCGCGGCCGCGCGAAGGTGCGCGGTGCGCGAGCGATCCGACGAATGACCCACTGCCAGCACGGGTCCCACGGCATACCGACGGTCGGAGCGCTGCACGGCGAAGTCCCGGTAGGCGAGCATCGAGAGCAACCGGTGCGCGGTGGAGCGAGCGACCCCGAGACGTTCCGCGGCGTCGCTGACGCCGAGCGGGCCCTCCACCTGCAACATCACCGCCAGTCGCAGCGCGTGGTCCACGCTGGCGATCGCGTAACTCGGTGGATTCTTCATGGCAGAAAGTCCTGTTCTTTGATGAGGAACACATTGAATCATCGATCGCTATGACACAGGTCACCTCCGGCAAGCGCCGGTCCACACTGCTCGTCGCGGTGTTGTGCTGGTCGATCGTCGTCTTCGACGGCTACGACCTCATCGTCTACGGGACGACGATCCCGAAGCTCCTGGCCGAGCCCGGCTGGGGGCTGACCGCCGGCCAGGCGGGCACGATCGGCAGCCTGGCCTTCGCCGGCATGCTGGTCGGCGCACTCGGCGCCGGGGTGCTCGCCGACCGGCTCGGCCGCCGCCGGATGATCCTCGCCTGCACCGCGTGGTTCTCGGTCTTCACGACCCTGTGCGCCTTCGCCGGCGGCCCGACGTCGTTCGGGATCCTGCGCTTCGTGGCGGGCATCGGCCTGGGCGGCCTGGTGCCCACCGCCAACGCGCTCACCGCCGAATTCGTCGGCAAGGGCAGGCGCGCGCTCATCGCCACCGCGATGATGTCCGGTGTGCCGATCGGTGGCTCGATCGCCGCGCTGCTCGGGCTGTGGGCGATGCCGACAATCGAGTGGCGCGGCATGTATGCCGTCGCCGCACTCGCGCTGGTCGTGCTGCTGCCGGCCGCTGCGGTGCTCCTGCCGGAGTCGCCCGCGTGGTTGCGGGTGCACGGCCGGCCGGAGCAGGCCCACCGCATCGAGCAGGAGTTCGGCTTGACCGGCGAGGCCGACCCGGTCGGCACCGGACACGTCGCACCGCTCAGCGCGGTGCTGCGACCGCCCTATCTCGTTGCGTCCGTGCTGTTCGCATGCGCAACGATCGCAACGCTTTTCGCGTGGTATGGCCTCGGCACCTGGCTGCCCAAGCTCATGGGACCGGACGGCAGATTCGACCTGGGCGACCCGCTGACCTTCCTGCTCGCTCTCAACCTGGGGGCCGTCGCCGGGTCCGCCCTCACCGCGTGGGCGGGCGACCGCTTCGGACCCCTGCGCAGCGCGGCGGTTGCCGCGTTGGCGGCCGCGGCCGGTCTGGCCTTCCTGCTCACCTACCCGTCCAGCGCCGTGCCGGTCTATGCCGCGCTGGTGATCGCCGGCATCGGCACCCACGGCACGCAGTGCCTCATCATCGCCGCGATCACCAACCGCTATCCGGCGGTGGCCCGGGGCACGGCGCTCGGCTTCGCGCTCGGCGCGGGGCGCGTGGGGGCGATCGTCGCGCCACAGGCCGGCGGCTGGCTGATCGACGGCGGCTACGGGGTCGGCGGCAACATCGCGATGTTCGCCGCTGCCTCCGCACTGGCGGCGGCGCTGCTGGCGGTGACCACGCGCACCGTGCGAGCGGCATCGGCGCCGCGCAAACAGCTGGACTCCGTTGTCGCCCACTGATTTCCAACCATCTTCTGACCATGCAGACCAGGCAGGCCATGCAGGCCAGCCAGACCAGGAGTGATCGCATGACCGACACCATCGGTGGTGTCCGCATCGAGATGACGGATGCGCCCGACCAGCCGGCCCCGAGCGAGCAGCTGCTCGCCCTCTATCGCGGGTTCGAGCAGGAGCTGCTCGTGCCGCTGTGGGCGGAGATCGGCGAGCTGATGCCCGCCGCCCCCGTCTCCCGCGCGTTGCCGCACCGCTGGACGTGGTCGGCGCTCTACGCACTCGCCCGGCAGGCCGGCGATCTCGTCCCGGTCGGGCGGGGCGGCGAGCGGCGGGCGATCGCGCTCGCCAACCCGGGCCTCGGCGGGCGCCCGTTCGCCACCCCGACCCTGTGGGCCGCCATCCAATATCTGGGCGCGGGCGAGGAGGCGCCCGAGCACCGGCACACCCAGAACGCCTTCCGCTTCGTGGTCGAGGGCGAGGGCGTCTGGACGGTCGTGGGCGACGACCCGGTGGCCATGCGGCGCGGCGACTTCCTGCCACAGGCCGGCTGGAACTTCCACGCGCACTTCAACCCGGGCGATGCCCCGATGGCCTGGATCGACGGTCTCGACATCCCCTATGCGCACTACGCCGAGACGACCTTCTTCGACTTCGGGCGTGACCGCATCGAGGACCGGTCGGCGCCGGAAACCTCCAAGTCCGAACGCCTTTGGGCCCACCCGGGGCTCGCTCCGGTCGCCGCTGCGGACGCCTCCGTCGGCACGACACCGCTGCTCGCCTACCGCTGGGAGCACACCGACGCCGCGCTCACCGCGCAGCTCGAGCTCGAGGCACAGGGCGAGACCCACACGATCGAGCCCGGCCACGCGGCCGTGCGCTTCCTGCACCCGCAGACCGGTGGCGATGTGCTGCCGACCATCCGTGCCGAGATGCACCGGGTGCGACGGGGAGCGCAGACCGCGCCGCGCCGCGAGACCGGCTCATCGGTGTGGCAGGTCTTCGACGGGTCCGGCCGCGTCCGGGTGGGTGACGAGGAGTGGTCGGTGAGCCGGGGCGACCTCTTCGTCGTGCCGTCGTGGCAGCCGCTGTCTGTCGTGTCCGAGGCATCGACCGACGACTCCGACTCCGGCGCGCTCGACCTGTTCCGCTTCAGCGATGCGCCGATCCACCTGGCAATGCACCAATTCCGTTCCGAGACAGAGGATGACCGATGAAACTGGCAACCGTCCGCACCGCCGAGCACGCCACCCGGGCCGTGCGCGTCGACGACGACCGGCTGGTCGACCTGGGCTGCGACACGCTGGACGAGCTGCTGGCTCGGCCGGGCTGGCGGGACCGTGCGGCAGCGGCTGCCACGTCATACGCAGCGGACGCGGTGGACTATGCGCCCGTCGTCACCCGACCGGGCAAGATCGTCTGCGTCGGCCTCAACTATCGCAATCACATCCTCGAGATGAGTCGCGAACTCCCCGAGTTTCCAACCCTTTTCGCCAAGTATGCCGAGAGTCTCATCGGCGCCGAGGACGCGATCGTGCTGCCGCCCGAGTCCGACGCGGTCGACTGGGAGGCCGAGCTGGCGGTCGTCATCGGCGATCGGGTCCGCCGGGCAACGACGCAGCAGGCGTCGGACGCGATCGCCGGGTTTGCGGTGCTGAACGACGTGACGATGCGTGACTGGCAGTATCGCTCGCCCATGTGGCTCCAGGGCAAGACGTGGGAGGAGACGACACCGCTCGGCCCCTACCTCGTCACCCCGGACGAACTGCCCGGCGGCACCCGTCCGGCACTCGCGCTGGTCGGGGAGGTCAACGGCGAGGTCGTGCAGAAGGCCGACACCGCCGACCTCGTCTTCGACCCGGTCCGGCTCGTCGAATATGTCTCGACGATGATCACCCTGCAGCCCGGCGACGTCATCGCGACAGGCACTCCGGGCGGGGTCGGCCACGCCCGAAAGCCGGCCCGCTACCTGCACAATGGGGACGTGCTCACCACCACGATCACCGGGCTCGGGTCGTCGACCTGCCGCGCAGCACAGGCAGCCGTATGACGGAGCCCGTCGCCACCACACTGCCCTGGGCGAGGACCGGCCAGCAGCTCTTCGAGCGCGCCGTGGACGGCCTGTCCGACGCCGACTTCGCCGCTCCGAGCCGCCTGCCCGGCTGGACCAACGCACATGTCGTCGCGCACGTCGCGGCCAACGCCGACGCACTCGGCAACCTTGCGTCGTGGGCCCTGACCGGAGTCGAGACGCCGATGTATTCCTCGCCCGGCCAGCGCAACGCCGACATCGAGCGACTCGCGCAAGAGTCGCCAACCGCGTTGCGATCGTTGACGATCGAGCGTGGCGCGGTGCTCCTCGGCCGGCTCCGCGAGCTGCCCGACGCCGACTGGCAGGCGCCCGTGCGCACCGCGCAGGGCCGCGAGGTGCCGGCATCGGAGGTGCCGTGGATGCGCTGCCGGGAGGTCTTCATCCACGCCGTCGACCTCGCACCGGAAGACGAATTTTCCTCGCTGCCAACGGATTTCCTGGCTTCGCTGATCGCGGACATCGCGGCACAACGCACCGCCAAGGCACCGGACGGGGCGTCGCGGGTGGCGCTGTCGGTCGACGATGGCGCGGTCGTCACCGCACCGGTCGCGGAGGGGCAGACCGCGGCCGAGGTGAGCGGTGGCGTGGCGGCGGTTGCGGCATACCTCGCCGGCCGCGGCACATCGGGGCTGCGCGTCGCCGGTGACGCAGCGCTGCCGCAGCTCGGCCCCTGGCTGTAACTGGTTGCAGGGGGCCGAGCCGGTCCCGCGGGCGGCTAGTCCGCGAGCGGCCCTTCCAGCTCGGCGATGTCGGCGTCGGTCAGCCGCACCTGGGCGGCGGCGATGTTCTCCTCCAGGTGCGCGACCGACGAGGTGCCGGGGATCAGCAGCACGTTGTCGGCCTGCTGCAGCAGCCAGGCGAGGCCGACCTGCGACGGCGTGACGCCGAGCCGGGCCGCGACCGCCTGCACGGTCGGGTCCTCGGTGACCTTCGGCATGTTGGGGAAGGCCGAGCCGAGCGGGAAGAACGGCACGTAGGCGACCTTCCGCTCGGCACACAGCTGCAGGGTGGCCTCGTCGTCGCGGAAGAGCAGGTTGTAGGCGTTCTGCACGCAGACGGCGCCGGCGTCGATCGCGACGCGTGCCTGCTCCGGCGGCACGTTGCTGACGCCGAACGCCTCCAGCAGACCCTGGTCGACGAGTTCCCGCATGGCCGCGAGCTGTTCGTCGAGCGGCACGTAGTCCTCCGCGGCGATCTCCTCGCGCGGCATCACCCGCAGGTTGACCACCGGGAGGCGCTCGACGCCGAGCTCGCGCAGGTTGTGCCGCACGTCGTCCTGCAGTTGCTCCGGCCGCTGCGCGGGCAGCCAGGCACCGACGTCGTCGCGGCGGGCGCCGACCTTGGAGACCAGCACCAGGTCGTCGGGGTAGGGGTGCAGCGCCTCGCGGATCAGCTCGTTGGCGACGTCCGGGCCGTAGAACTGGGCGGTGTCGATGTGGTTGACGCCGAGTTCGACGGCGCGCCGCAGCACCGCGAGCGCGGCGTCCCGGTCGCGCGGCGGTCCCATGACTCCCGGCCCGGGCAGCTGCATCGCGCCGTAACCCATGCGGTGCACGTCGTGGCCGGCCAGGGGGAAGGTGTCGTTCGTCATACGCACACCACAGCACACCTGCGCCGGTGAGGCGAGGGCGACTCCCCCGGCCGGTCGTCCACCTAGACTCCCGGCATGGCGCGGACCGATCTCGGCACCACCTCCGAACGATCACCGGGCAGCGGGCTGGCCCAGATCCCGCGCGCCGCCCGCCACTACCTGTCGACCGAGGCGGGCAGCGCCGGATTCCTGCTCGCGGCCGCGGTGATCGCCGTGGCCTGGGCGAATTCGCCGTGGTCGCACAGTTACGAGTCGCTCTGGGAGACCACCGCCCGGCGTGCGCATCGGGTCGGCCGGCATGGAGCACGACCTGCATTTCTGGGTCAACGACGGCCTGATGGTGCTGTTCTTCCTCGTCGTCGGCCTGGAGGTGCGCCGCGAGTTGTCGATGGGCGAGCTCACCGACCGGCGACGGATCGTGGTGCCCCTCACTGCCGCGCTCTGCGGCATCCTCGTGCCGGCCGCGATCTACCGGGCGATCAACTCCTCGGGTGACGCCGCCGCCGGATGGGGCACGGTGATCGGCACCGACACCGCGTTCATGCTGGGTGCGGTCGCCCTGCTCGGGCCCAGGTGCCCCGGCCAGTTGCGGCTCTTCCTGCTGACCCTGACCGTCTTCGACGACATCGTCGCGGTCAGCATCATCGGTGTCGTCTACTCCGAGAACAACTACCTACCAGGCCTTTTCGGCGCACTGGCGTGCGTCGTGGCGCTGCTCGTGCTCGACCGGCTCGGCGTCTGGCAGACCTGGCCGTATGCCGTGGCGATCCCCCTGCTGTGGCTCGCGACCGTCCGGTCCGGCCTGCACCCGTCGATCGCCGGGATGGTCGCCGGCCTGCTCGTCCCGGCGTTCGGCCCGCGCCGCAGCGACGTCGACCGGGCCGTGCAGCAGTTCCGGGCGTTCCGGCAGTCGCCGATGCCCGATGTCGGCCATGCCGCGACGACCACGCTGCGGCGCGCGGTGTCGGTCAACGAGCGGATGCAGGTGCGCATGCACCCGTGGACGAGCTACCTGATCGTCCCGGTCTTCGCGCTGGCCAACGCGGGCGTCGACCTGCGGGGTGGGGTGCTGCAGGACGCGCTGCGCTCCCCGGTCACCTGGGGCGTCGTCGCCGGTCTGGTCATCGGCAAGCTCGTCGGTGTCGGCTTCGGCGCGATCGGTGCGGTGCGGCTGCACTGGGGCCGGCTGCCGGAGGGCGTCAGCCCGTCGCAGGTGCTCGGTGGTGCCGCGATGTCCGGCATGGGCTTCACGGTGTCCCTGCTGATCATCGGGCTCGCGTTCGACTCCGAGGAGTTGCGCCGCGACGCCACGGTCGGCGTGCTGCTGTCCGCCGTCTTCGCCGCGCTCGTCGGCGGCCTGATCTTCCTGGTCTCCAGCCGGGTGCTCGGGCACCACTACGCGACCCTGCCGGTGAGACTGGACAGACCGGTCGACCCCGAGCGGGACCACATCCGCGGAAACGTCGACGCGCCATACACATTGGTGGAGTATGGCGATTTCGAGTGCCCCTTCTGCGGCCGCGCCACGGGCATGCTCCGCGACCTGCGCGAGGAGTTTGCGGGTGAGCTGCGCTACGTCTTCCGGCACCTGCCGCTCGTCGAGCCGCACCCGCACGCCGAGCTGGCCGCACACGCAGCGGAGGCCGCGTCGCTGCAGGGGAAGTTCTGGCCGATGCACGATCTGCTCTTCGCCCACCAGGACGAGCTGACGACCGACGACCTGATCGGCTACGCCGCCGAACTCGATCTCGACGTCGAGCAGTTCCTCGCCGACCTGCAGTCGCCCGAGGTCGAGCTCCGGGTGCTGGAGGACGCTCGCAGCGCCGACGCGAGCGGTGCGCACGGCACCCCGACGTTCTTCGTCGGCGACCGCCGCCACATCGGGGCGTATGACGCAGCGACCCTCGCCGCCGAGCTGCGCGCCTCGGGCCGGTCGTCGGCGCGGGCCGCCATACGCTGCAGGCATGACAGTGCGCATGAACAACGTCGGCATCGTCGTCGAGGATCTCACCGCAACCGTCGAGTTCTTCCGCGCGCTCGGGCTCGAGCTCGAGGGCCGGATGATGGTCGAGGGCGAATGGGCAGGCAGGGTAACGGGATTGGGCGATCAGCAGGTCGAGATCGCGATGATGGTCACGCCGGACGGGCACAGCCGTCTGGAGCTGTCGCGCTTCATCGAGCCGGCCGTCGTCGCCGACCACCGGCGGGCGCCGGTCAACGCGCTGGGCTACCTGCGGGTGATGTTCGAGCTCGACGACCTGGACGCCGCGCTCGCCCGCATCGAGCCGTATGGCGCAGAGCTGGTCAGCACCGAGGTCGTCCAATTCGAGGACGTCTACCGGCTCTGTTACGTCCGTGGACCCGAGGGCATTCTCGTCGGGCTGGCCGAGGCATTGCGCTGAAATCGCCTACAGATCATGGTGATTCGAGCGATATCTGGTTCGCGCCACGGCGCGTGGGCGGCGAACGCACTGCGCCGAATGAATGATCGGCACCCGTGGAGCCACAACGACGTTTTCCACACCTGGATCACCACACAGTTGCCTGATCACCGTGCGGATGCGCTGGACGTCGGGTGCGGCCGCGGTGAACTCCTCGCCGTGCTCGCCGAGCGCTTCGAGCGCGTGCACGGGACCGACGCCGACGCCGAGATGCGCCGGGTCAGCGCGGCACGGTGCGCGGGTCTGCCCAACGTCACGGTCGACGCGACGCAACTTGACGACATGCCGGCCGAAAGCGCCGACCTCGTGACGATGATCGCAGTCCTGCACCACCTCGACCTCCGCACGGCGCTGCTGCAGGTGCACGAAATCCTGCGCCCCGCAGGCAGATTCGCGTGCGTCGGCCTAGCCCGCCCCGAAACGTTCAACGACCACGCCTGGGAGGTCGCGTCGATGGTGACCAACCCGATCATCGGCTTTGCGCAGCATCCCTGGGCCGCGCCGGAGCCTCCTGACCGGGAGCCGTTTCCGGTGCGCGACCCGCAGGTGACGTTCGGCGAGTTGCGGTCGGCACTGGCTGACGTCATGCCGGGCGCGCAGCTGCGCCACCGACTCGGCTTCCGCCATACGATCGCCTGGTCGAAACCGGGCTGACCCGCGGGCGATCCGCCGGTCGATGAGCGTCGATTCAGCGCGGGCCGCTCAGCCCGCGGGGCGTCAGTAAGTATTCAACCAGCGGCGGCACCACCGGCTGCGCCTCCCGAGCCACGAAGCCGTCGGCGACCGGCGTGCGCAGGGTTTGGGCGCCGGCCTCCCCCGCTAGGCGTTGAACCGGAACTCTCCACGTCCCGTAGCCGAACCACCTCTGGCATCACTCAAGGTGGTCCAATGACTCGATATAGCGCTTGATCGTCGGCAGATCACCTACCAGTGTGGCCCAGACGGCTCCATAGTCCGTCCCTTCGTAGTGATGCGCCAAGCGATCGCGCATGCGCTTCATGCGAGACCAAGGCACCTCGGGGTGTCGGTCGGTCGTGTCAGCTCCCAAGCGGGCGACGTTTTCACCGATCTTGATGATCAACGACTCCGCCGCCAAGCCCGGCACGTTGTCGGGGTCGCCGACATACCATTCATGACCACGAGCCACCAAACCAGCGCCGACATCGCACAGGCGCGCGATCTCTCGCAACGCCGCTGCGTCCCGAGGCGTCATACGGCAACGGCCGTGGTCAGCAACTCGTGGTCGGCGCGCAGGCCGCCATCGGTCACCACGTCGACCTCGACTCCGAGCAGTTCCGTAGCCCTTTCGGTGAACTCGGCCAACGCCATCAGACCCACGCCGGGAGAGCGTGCAACCAGGATGTCGAGATCACTTCCCGGCCCGTCGGTGCCGCGCACGACAGATCCGAAGACGCGTAGGTTAGTGAGTCCGAAGGACTCGGCCAGAGTCACCAGCTCACGCCTGTGTGCGGCCAAGGCCTCGTGCGGAAGCGGACGAGCGGCCCGGTGCAGCCGCTCCAACATGGCGGCAGAGGCGCTGCGCCTGCCGGCCTCATAGGCCGCGATGTTGGGCTGCGCAACTCCCGACCGGGCAGCCAGCTCTGCTTGGCTCAGCCCGGCCGCCTCTCGCAGCCGTCGTACGACGTTCGTCACGCGACCATCATATCGCGTGATATGGATGGGTGGAGTTACGGGCCGCCGTTGAGCGCTGTCGCGCTTGAGCGCACCAGTGCGCCCGCCACGGCGACTACGAGCCGGGCATCAACGACACCCTGGGATACCTCGACGAGATGACGAAACGCCGCGTTGCCGAAGTAGACTACGTGAGCGACGACTTCGCTCCATGGCAATCAGACGTTAAACCGGAACTCCACCACGTCGCCGTCCTGCATCACGTAGTCCTTGCCCTCCATGCGCGCCTTGCCGGCGGAGCGGGCCTCGGCAACCGAGCCGAGCGCGATCAGGTCGTCATACGAGATGACCTCGGCCTTGATGAAGCCCTTCTGGAAATCGGTGTGTATCACGCCGGCCGCCTGCGGAGCCGTCCAGCCGCGCCGGATGGTCCAGGCCCGCGTCTCCTTGGGGCCGGCGGTCAGGTAAGTCTGCAGTCCGAGGGTGTTGAAACCCTTGTGCGCCAACTGGTGCAGGCCGGACTCAGTGGCGCCGAAGCCCTGCAGCATCTCCAGGGCTTCCTCGTCGGACATGTCGGTGAGGTCCATCTCGAGCTTGGCGTTGAGGAAGATCGCCTCGGCGGGGGCGACCAGCGCCTGGAGCGACGCCTGAAGGTCCTCGTCGGTCAGCTGGTCCTCGTCGACGTTGAAGACGTAGAGGAACGGTTTGCCCGTCAGCAGCCCGAGCTCCTTGATCGGCGCCACGTCGAAACCCTTGGCGAAGAGCGTGTCCCCGGCTTCGAGGATCGCCTGCGCAGCCTGCGCCGCCTCGAGCACCGATTTGTCGGTCTTTTTGCCCTTGACCTCCTTGTCGAGACGCGGCAGCGCCTTCTCCAGGGTCTGCAGGTCGGCCAGGATCAGCTCGGTGTTGATGGTCTCCATGTCGGACTCGGGCGACACCTTGCCGTCGACGTGCACCACGTCGTCGTCGTTGAAGACCCGGATCACCTGGCAGATCGCGTCGGCCTCGCGGATGTTGGCGAGGAACTTGTTGCCCAGCCCCTCACCCTCGGACGCCCCGCGCACGATGCCGGCAATGTCCACGAACGACACGGTCGCCGGGATCGTCTTCTCCGACCTGAAGACCTCGGCGAGCTTGCCGAGCCGCTCGTCGGGCAGCGGCACGACGCCGACGTTGGGCTCGATCGTCGCGAACGGGTAGTTTGCGGCGAGCACGTTGTTCTTGGTCAGTGCGTTGAACATGGTCGACTTGCCGACGTTGGGCAGGCCGACGATTCCGATGGTGAGTGCCACGAGGTCAAGAGTCTAAATGGTGATTGCTCGTAGTCTGCACTCATGCTCGTGCACCTGCGGCTGACCGTGCCGACCGACCTCGCGCAGCCCGTCACACACCTGCTCGAGCACCACGAGTGCGTGACGAACCTCGTCATACTCCGTGGTGCCTGCGTGGACCCGAAAGGCGACCTGATCGAGTGCGACGTCGCCCGGGAGACCGCGAGCGAACTGCTCGACTCACTCACCAAGCTCGGTCTCGGCGAGCAGGGCGGCATCGTGCTCAGCCGGCCGTCGAGCACACCCTTCAAGCGGGCCGTCGAGCTCGAGGAGGCCGCCCCCGGCGAGCCGGACGACGCGGTGATCTGGGACGCGGTGCTCAACGACGCCGAGGACGCCAGCCAGCCGACGCTGTCCTTCTACCTCTTCCTGCTGATGGCGACGATCCTGGCGGCGATCGCGGTGATCACTGACTCCGCCGTGCTGGTCGTCGGCGCGATGGTCGTCGGCCCGGACTTCGCGGCGGTGGCGTCGATCTGCACCGGCATCGTCTTCGCCCGCTGGCATCTCGTATGGCGCAGCGCCCGGCTCCTCCTCGTCTCGTTCGCCTTCGCGATCCTCGTGGTCGCGCTGCTGGGGCTGATCGCGCGCGGCACCGGCCTCATCACCCCCGCCGACGTGACCGCTCCGCGCCCGCAGACCGGCTTCATCTGGCACCCGGACGTCTGGTCGTTCCTCGTGGCGCTGGTCGCCGGGTCGGCCGGCGTGCTCGCCATGTCCACCGACAAGACCTCGGCGATGGTGGGCGTCTTCATCTCGGTCACCACCGTGCCGGCCGCGGGCAATCTCGCACTCGGCCTCGCCACCTGGGAACGATCGGAGATCGCCGGCTCGGTGCAGCAGCTCGCGGTCAACCTGGCCGGGATGATCCTCGCCGGCGTGACCACGCTCGCGCTGCAGCGGGTCGGCTGGCACCACGTGATGCGCTACAGCGCGCGGCTGCTCGGCCGTGGCCCGTCCCGGCCGCGCCACCCCCACTACATGCGCCGCGGCTGACCGGGCGGGGTGTGATCCCAACGGTGTCAGACCTCTTTGGCAGGCTGCCCGCATGATCGTTTTCCTGCTCGGCCTGGCTGTCGGGCTCGTCGTCGCCGGCGGCCTGTGCTGGGCGCTGCTGCGCCAGGTGTATGCCGCGAGGTCCGTCGCCGTCAGCACCGAGCGGGACCTGCTGCGCGAGCGCGTGGTCGACCTCGAGTCGGCGGTCGCCGACGACCAGCAGACCGCGGCCGTGCTGGCGCCGCTCGGCGCCGCACTGGACCGGGTGGAGCGCCAGGTCGCCACGCTCGAGCGGGACCGGGTCGAGCAGTTCGGCGAGCTGGGCGAGCGACTCGCCGAGGTCGGCCGGGTGACCGGCCAATTGCACCGGGAAACAAGCGGACTCGCCGGCGCGCTGCGTTCGTCGTCCACCAGCGGCACCTGGGGCGAGGTGCAGCTGCGGCGGGTGCTGGAGCACGCCGGCATGCTGCCGCACTGCGACTTCGATGAGCAGGTGTCCGCGGTGAGCAGGCACGACGCGCGCGTGCGACCCGACGTGCTGGTGCGCCTGCCCGGCGACCGGGTGCTGGTGATCGACAGCAAGGCGCCGGTCCGCAAGTTCCTCGACGCCCAGGCGGTCGACCTGCCTCCTGCCACTCGCGACGAGTTGCTCGACGACCACGCCCGCGCCCTGGTGCGCCACATCGACGGTCTCGCCGCCAAGGACTATTGGAGCGCATTCGTCGACACCCCGCAGATGGTGGTCTGCTTCCTGCCCGCCGACGCGATGCTCGCCGCCGCCCTGCGCCAGGACCCGTCGTTGCTGGACCGGGCGATGGCCCGCAAGGTGGTGCTGGTCTCCCCCGGCAGCCTGCTAGCCCTGCTGCGCACCACCGCCTATGCGTGGCAGCAGGACAGCCTGGTCCGGGGCGCGCGCGAGTTGCTGGTGCTGGGCCAGCAGCTCTACGAGCGGCTCGGCACGCTGGGGCGTCATACGACCGGGCTCGGGCAGTCGCTCTCCAAGTCGGTAGAGGCCTACAACGCGATGGTCGGGGCGCTGGAGTCGCGGGTCTTCGTCACCGCCCGCAAGCTGCACTCCCTCGGGGTCGTCACCGACGCGCCGGCCGCGCCGGTGTCCCCGGTGGAGAAGGCGCCGCGGCCACTCACCGCGCAGGAGTTGATCGACGCGCTCGATGAGGAGGTCGAGCGCCCCATGCTCGACTTCGGGACCACCGCCGGCGACCGCGGCGCCTTCTCCGGCGACACCGACACGACCGGCGAGCGCGACGCCGGATAGTGCGCTTGGGTCGTGCGCTTCGGGCGCTTCGGGCGCTTAGTGCAGCGAGCCCGCGTCGTGCCGGACCTGGCCGGAGTCGTCCGAGCCACGGGCCTTGAGGTCGCGGCGGAGCTCGGTCGGCAGGGCGAAGAGCAGGCTCTCCTCGGCCGCTGTCACCGACGCGACGTCGGTGTAGCCGCGCTGCGCGAGGAAGTCGAGCACGTCGCGCACCAGCACCTCGGGCACCGACGCACCGGACGTCACGCCGACCGTGGTCACGCCGTCGAGCCACGACTCGTCGATCTCGTCGGCGTAGTCGACCAGGTGCCCGTCCCGGGCGCCATGCTCCAGCGCGACCTCGACGAGGCGCACCGAGTTGGAGGAGTTGCGGCTGCCGACGACGATCATCAGGTCGGTGTCGGGTGCCATCTGCTTGACCGCCAGCTGGCGGTTCTGGGTGGCGTAGCAGATGTCGTCCGACGGCGGGTCCTGCAGCTTCGGGAAGCGCTCGCGCAGTCGGCGCACGGTCTCCATCGTCTCGTCGACCGACAGCGTGGTCTGCGAGAGCCAGACGACCCGGTCGGGGTCGCGGACCTCGATCGTGTCGACGTGGTCCGGCGACTCCACCAGCACGATGTTCTCGGGCGCCTCGCCCGCGGTGCCGATGACCTCCTCGTGACCGTCGTGGCCGATCAGCAGGATGTCGAAGTCGTCACCGGCGAAGCGCCGCGCCTCGCGGTGCACCTTGGTGACCAGCGGGCAGGTGGCGTCGATCGTCTTGAGCGACAGCGCCTTCGCCTCGTCGTGTACGACGGGCGCCACGCCGTGCGCCGAGAAGATCACCGTCGCGCCCTCGGGCACCTGCTCGGTCTCGTCGACGAAGATCGCGCCGCGCTTCTCCAGGGTGGTCACGACGTGCTTGTTGTGCACGATCTGCTTACGCACGTAGACCGGCGGCCCGTAGAGGTCGAGTGCCTTCTCGACGGTCACCACCGCCCGATCGACGCCGGCGCAATAGCCGCGCGGCGCGGCCAGCAGCACCCGCTTGCCGTCGGACGCGTCACTGCCGCCGGTGGCGGCGTCGTCGGTGCCGGTCGGAAGCACGGAAGTCATGCACCCATGCTAAGCGTCACCGCTGCGCACCCACATCGGCACCGTCGGGCGACGCCTCCGACACCTCCGACACCTGCGACGACCCCGACCACTCGCGAGGGCCGAGCCGTCACCGCCGGAATCGGACTTGCCCCGCCGCGAAGCGCAACCTGGTTGCGCCGGACGCAACCAGGTTGCGCGACGCAGCGCAGACCATCCCGTTCCGACGGCACGATCCGGTCCCCGCGCGACTCATCCCGCCCCGAGGGCACGATGCAGTCCCCGCTCAGACCTTCCCGTCGAGCATCTCCAGCAGCCGGCCCACGACCGCGCCGCTGCGGAGGCCGTCGTGCTCGAACTCGTTGGTCACCCACGGCCGCACGTTGCCCACCCGGCGGGCAGTGTCGATCGAGAGGTCGGCATCGACATACATGTCGTCGAAGTAGACGGCGGCGACGACCGGGACCTCGTTGTCGGCGAGCCGCCGCGGGTCGTAGAGCGGTGGCCAGTCGGTCTCGGCGAGCAGGTCGGCGGCCTGCGCGAACGGCTGCAGCAGCGTGATCTGGTCGAACATCCAGCGAAACATCGTCTCGCCGGTGAAGAGCAACGGGTCGGCATCGGCGGCGAACTCCGGGCGTGCCGCGAGCGCCTTGTCCGCCGCCCAGCCGGTGGGTTTGCCGGGAGCGCCGTAACAGAACTCCTGCAGCGCATAGATCGGTCCCGTCGCATAGGAGGTCGTGCCGAGCACGGCCTCACGGAAGCGGTCGGAGATCTCGGCACCGTCCCAGGCCGTCTCGAGCAGCCAGTGCACCTGCTCGAAGCCGTAGCTCATCCCGAAGACACTGCCGAGCAGCCGCAGTCGCTCCGGCGTCAGGCGTGAGCCGTCCGGCAGCAGCACCTCGTTCGCCGCGAGGTAGTCGGCGAGGCGGCGCACCAGGGCACGGTCCTGCGGGTAACGCCGGTAGTACTCGGCGTTCTTGCGCGCGATCCGCGGGAAGGTGTGGGCGTAGACGTCGTCCGCGCTGGCGTCGATGCCGGCGAGCCCACCGGTGACCAGGCAACCCGCGAGCCCCTCGGGTGCCTGCGACAGGTAGGTCAGCGTGATGAAACCGCCGTAGCTCTGCCCGAGCGTCTTCCACGGCTTGCCGCCCGCGACCTGCTCGCGGAAGATCTCCGCGTCGGCGACGATGCTGTCGGCCCGGAAGTGCTTGACGTATGCCGCGAGCTCCTGCGCCGACATGCCGGCCGTGGACCGTGCGGTGAGCGGCGTGGACAGCCCGGTGCCCCGCTGGTCGAGCAGCAGCAGTCGATGGGTCTTGGTCACCTCGCCGATCCAGCCCTCGGCCTTCATCGGCCGCGGCCCCTCACCGCCCGGCCCGCCCTGCAGGAAGACCATCCACGGCAGGTCGTCGTCCTGCTTGTCGACCGCGACCACCTCGCGCGCGTAGACGTCGATCTTCCGTCCGCCCGGGTCCGCGTGGTCCAGCGGCAGCTGGAGGAGATGGTCGGTCAGCGCGAGCCCCGGGATGCGAATCGTCATGTGAGGGAGCCTAGTTCGACCGCCCGCACCCGGTGCAGGAGAGCGCTCAGATCGGGAGTCGTGCGCAGCAGGGATCCGACGCGCGCCGACGCGAAGTCGTGATGCGCGGCCGCCGCCGGGTCGCGCAACCAACCGACCATCTCCGCGAGCAGATTGAGTCGGATATTGACCGCGGACGCGAAAACCTCTGCACCCCAATCGATTTCGACTCCACCCGCGGCACGATATGCGGCCAGCACGTCGCTGGTCAGCTCGACGTCCGAGAGCCGATCGAACAACTGCACTCCCAACTCCCGTGCCGGATCCTGCGGGCCGACGTTGTCCCAATCGATCAACACCCGACCGGAACCGGTGTCCAGCACGTTGCCGACGGTGAGGTCGTTGTGCGACACGATCAGTGCACCCACCGCGGCCGCGGACGACCAGGCAGCCAACTCGGCGAAGTCCTGCGTGCGGCGGTGCAGGTCGGTCGCCCACTCCGCGTCGGCCGCAATCGCCCGGTCCGCGAGCGCCGGCCAGTCGACGCGGCAGCGGGCGTAGAACGGGTCGAGCTCGGCATCCCAGTCCGGGGCCTGCCCGAGGCCATGTATGCGACCGGTCTGGGTGGCCAGCCAGAGGGCGGCGGCGCGGTCGTTCGGGGAGGGCACGACACCGTCGATCCACGCGGCAAGCTGCCACCAGGCGCCGTCCGGATCACGGGTGAGCAGCTGCCCCTCGACGTCCCGCACCGCCGCGGGTGCCGGGACGCCGACGGCACGGCAGCGCTGCGCGAACCGCTCGGAGAAGTCCGCGTGCGGCAGCCACGACTCGTCACGCAGGTAGCGTTTGGCGGCGAAATCGCCTATCACGCAACGCAACCGATACACCTCACCCATCGCGCCGCGTGCCGCCGGGATCAGCTCCGTCACGTCGCCCAGCCCGTACCGGCCGGCGAGCCAGCGTCCGTCGGGTTCGCGCACCCGCCGACGGTAGCGAAACCCGGCGCACACCCCGCAACCGTCGCGACTTGTGCACGCCCTGGGCCCGAAGCACGTGCGCACCCCGCAACCGTCGCGACTTGTGCACGCCCTGGGCCCGAAGCACGTGCGCACCCCGCAACCGTCGCGACTTGTGCACGCCCTAGGCGCGAAACCCGTGCGCACCCCGCAACCGTCGCGACTTGTGCACGCCCTAGGCGCGAAACCCGTGCGCACCCCGCAACCGTCGCGACTTGTGCACGCCCTAGGCCCGAAACACGTGCACACCCCGCAACCGTCGCGACTTGTGCACGCCCTAAGCCCAAAACACGTGCACACCCCGCAACCGTCGCGACTTGTGCACACGCGCCTCGTGCTCGCGCGGCGGCCGTCACCGGCCCGGCATACGCTGACCACATGAGCACGCCCCTGCCCGAACGCGCCGCGGACACCACGGCCGAGACGCCTTGGCCGGTGCGCACGCTGTCGCTGAAGATCAGCGACTACGTCGCCAAGATGTCGCCGCTGTGGGTCGAGGGGCAGATCGTGCAGCTCAACCGCCGGCCGGGCGCACCCACCGCCTACGTCACGCTGCGCGACACCGAGGTCGACATGTCGCTGTCGGTCACCGTGCACGTCAACACCCTCGACGCCATGGGCCCGGGGCTGCAGCAGGGCGCCCGCGTGGTCGTGCACGCCAAGCCGACCTTCTGGACCAAGCGCGGCACGCTGCACCTCGATGCGCGGCAGATGCGGCCGGTCGGGGTCGGCGACCTGCTCGCGCGCCTGGAGCACCTCAAGCAGCTGCTGCGCAGCGAGGGGCTCTTCGACATCTCCCGCAAGAAGCCGCTGCCGTTCCTGCCGCACACCGTCGGCCTGATCTGCGGGCGCGCGAGCGCAGCGGAGAAGGACGTCGTCGAAAACTCCCGACGCCGTTGGCCGGCCACGAGATTCGAGATCCGGCAGGTGGCGGTGCAAGGCCCCGGCACGGTCGCCGAGGTCACCGCTGCGCTGCAGGAGCTGGACGCGGCACCGCACGTCCAGGTCATCGTCATCTCGCGCGGGGGCGGCGGCTTCGAGGACCTGCTGCCCTTCAGCAACGAGTCACTGGTGCGCGCGGTGTCGGCCGCCCGCACCCCGATCGTGAGCGCGATCGGCCACGACGAGGACACCCCGCTGCTCGACTTCGTCGCCGACATGCGGGCCTCCACCCCCACCGACGCGGCCAAACGCATCGTGCCCGACCTCGCCGAGGAGCAGCAGGGGCTGCAGGCGTTGCGCGCGGCCGGCGCCCGCTCCCTGCACCGCCACCTCGACCTGGAGCGCCGCCACCTGCAGCAGCTGCGCAGCCGCCCCGTGCTGGTGGCGCCTGCGACGATGGTCACCACCCGCCGCGCGGAGATCGACACGTTGCGCGAGCGCGCGGCATACCGGCTAAGTCACCGGCTCGAACGCAGTCACGACCGGGTCACCCACCTGCGCGAGCAACTGCGCGCCCTGTCACCTCTGCAGACCCTCGAACGCGGCTACGCGGTCGTCCGGCACGCCGAGGGCGAGATCATCACCGACGTCGCGGCCGTCGAACCCGACGAGCTGCTCCGCGTCACCGTGGCGACGGGCGACTTCGCCGTCCGACCGGTGTCCTAGGTTGACCGTATGACGAGCGACCCCGCAGCCACCGGGCCCGACGACGAGCCGGCCGACTCCGCCGACGAGTTCGCCGACATCGCCGAGCTCGGCTACGAGCAAGCCCGCGACGAGCTGGCCTCGATCGTCGCGCAGCTCGAGACCGGCGCCGCGACCCTGGAGGAGTCGATGCGGCTCTGGGAGCGCGGCGAGGCGCTCGCCGCGCACTGTCAGCAGTGGCTGGACGGCGCCCAGCAGAAGATCGACGCGATGACGCAGGAGCCGGACGACGCCTGAGGCTCAGCCGGCCGACGCCGGTGCGGACGCCGACGACCCCGATGACGCCGACGACCGGGGCGTGGCGAGCGCGCTCGCACTGAACGGTTTGACGGTCGCCGCAAACCCCTGCAGCTGCGTCCAGTCGCCGGTGCCGGTCACCACGGTGGTCAGGCCACCGAGCGGGGCGGCGCGCACCAGGCTGCGCTGCTCGCCGTCCGAGCGCTCGATCTTCGTCCACTGCCCGCCGGCGATCGCGACGGTCCCCTTGTCCGCGCCCGACCCGGTCTGCGCCTTCACCCAGCCGGCGTTGCCATCCTTGGTCTGCAACACCGCGGCGTAACCGTCGCCCGGCGCGTCATACCCGGCCTGCCAGGTCGGCGGCACACCGCTCTGCGTGCGCAGTCGCACATTGACCGGCGACCATCCCGCCGGCAGGCCGTCGGCCACGGCCGGGTCCCAGTGCTGCTGTATGCCGATCTCGCGCGCGATCCCGCCGACGTCCGCGACGGGGCGGGTCACCTTCTCCTGCCGCGGCACGAACGCCCACCACGCGAGGCAGGCGAGCGCGACGACGACGGCCGAGATGACCATGTTCTTGGCCGACCCCATCCCCCGACGCTGCGGCTGCGGCGGCGTCGCCGGTTCCCCGGTGGGCGCGGCGGGGTCGGGGTTCGACGGGTCGGCAGGCGTGCTCGGGGTGGTCACCTGTCCATCGTCGCAAACCGTTGCCGCCCGCGGCGCGCTCGGGCCGTCCGGCCGCCGGCCGGAGTCCCCGATAGAGTCGCGGAGAACCCATCATCGGCGCCCAGCGGCCCCACCGGCCTCAAGCGGCTCTACCCAGGAGGACTCATGTCCGACGACGCCATCAGTCCCGAGGCCCCCGACCGCAACCTGGCCCTCGAGCTCGTCCGGGTCACCGAGGCGGCGGCGATGGCCGGTGGCCGCTGGGTGGGCCGCGGCGACAAGAACGGCGCCGACGGGGCCGCGGTCGCCGCGATGCGGCACCTGATCTCCTCGGTCTCGATGGACGGCGTCGTCGTCATCGGCGAGGGCGAGAAGGACGACGCGCCGATGCTCTTCAACGGCGAGCGGGTCGGCGACGGCACGGGCCCCAACGTCGACGTCGCGGTCGACCCGATCGACGGCACCACGCTCACCGCGAAGGGCATGACGAACGCCGTCTCGGTCATGGCCGTCAGCGAGCGCGGCTCGATGTACGACCCGAGCGCGGTCTTCTACATGGACAAGCTCGCCGTCGGCCCGGAGGCCGCCGACGTCGTCGACATCCGGCTGCCGGTCGCCGAGAACATCAAGCGGGTCGCCAAGGCCAAGAACGGCAGCGTCTCCGACGTCACCGTCGTGCTGCTGGACCGACCGCGGCACGAGCAGCTCGCGCAGGAGATCCGCGACGCCGGCGCGCGCATCCGCTACATCTCCGACGGCGACGTCGCCGGGTCGATCATGGCCGCCCGGCCGGACACCGGCATCGACCTGCTGCTCGGCATCGGCGGCACTCCCGAGGGCATCATCAGCGCCTGCGCGATGAAGTGCCTCGGCGGCACGCTGCAGGGGCGCCTGTGGCCCAAGGACGACGAGGAACGCCAGAAGGCCATCGACGCCGGGCTCGACCTCGACGCCGTGCTGTCGACCGACGACCTGGTGCGCAGCGACAACTGCTTCTTCGTGGCGACCGGCATCACCGACGGCGAGCTCCTGCGCGGCGTGCGCTACCGCGCCGGCGGAGCGACCACCCACTCGCTGGTGATGCGCTCCAAGAGCGGCACGATCCGATCCATCGAGGCGCACCACCAGCTGTCCAAGCTGCAGCGCTACGCCGGCTCGCAGTTCAGCTGATGAGCGACTCCCCCGCCCGCACGCTCGTCGTCGGCGAGGCACTCATCGACGTCGTCCACCACCCGGCGGGCGCGGTCGAGGAGCACGTCGGCGGCAGCCCGCTCAACGTCGCCATCGGCCTCGCCCGGCTCGGCCACCCCGTGCGTCTCGCGGCATACCTCGCGGACGACCGCTACGGCGAGCTCATCCAGCAGCAGCTCGCGGACGCCGACGTCGACCTCGTGCCCGGCAGTCTCAGCGCGTCGCACACCCCGTCCGCCAAGGCGACCCTCGACGAAACCGGCGCTGCCACCTACGAATTCGACCTGACGTGGGACCTGCCCTACGAGTTGCCGACCGACACCAGTCACTTCCACTCCGGCTCGATCGCGGCCGCGCTGCAGCCGGGTGCGTCCGTGGTCGCCGAGGCGATGCTCGCGTCCCGGGAGCACGCGACGGTCTCGTTCGACCCCAACCCGCGGCCCACCCTCATCGGCGCCGCGCACGAGGTCCGCGCGCAGCTGGAGCAGCTCGTCGGCTACTCCGACGTGGTCAAGGCCAGCGACGAGGACATCCACTGGCTGTATGGCGATGACGCGGACCTGCGCCAGGTGCTCGCGTTGTGGGGGCAGCTCGGCCCCTCGATGGTGCTGGCCACCCGCGGCGGCGACGGTGCGCTCGTGCACGTCACCGCCACCGGGGAGACCGAAACCGTTGCCGGAGAGAAGGTTTCGGTGGTCGACACGGTCGGCGCCGGCGACTCCTTCGAGTCGGGGCTGCTCTCCGGGCTGCTGGACGCCGGACTGCTCGGCGGCACCGACGCCCGTGCCCGATTGCGCGCCGCGACCCTGCCGGACCTGTTGCCCGCGGTGCAGCGCGCGATCCAGGCGTCGGCGATCACCGTCTCGCGAGCGGGCGCCAATCCCCCGACCCGCGCGGAGCTGTCCTGACCGACGGCGCAGGCTGACCGACAACGAAGGCCACCGCCAACGCAGACCGGCCGCGCTCAGCCGGCCTCGGTCACGTCCGCGACGGTCGCGTCGAGCACCCGCACCACGTCGGCCGCGTCGACGGTTGCCGCGACGCCGTGACCGCCACCGCCGATCGACACCGTGCCGCGCACCCGCTCGTCGGCGACCACCGGCCAGGCACGCAGCGACCCGAAGGGCGTGATCGTGCCGCGCTCGTAACCGGTCACGTCACGGGCCGTCGCGGCATCGGGCATCGAGAGCCGGGAGACCCCGAGCAGGTCGCGCAGTTTCGGCCAGGCGATCTGCCGGTCCCCCGGCACCAGCACGAAGAGGTAGTCGTCGTCGCCGCGGCGCACGACCATCGTCTTGACGATCTGCGCGGGCTCGACGCCGCGGGCTGCAGCCGCCTCCGCAAGCGACTTCACCGGCCCGTGGCGGGTGATCGTGTGCGCGATGCCGGACGCTTCGAGGGCCTGTTGCACCCGCTGCTCGCCGTCGGTCACCGCGTCAGTCCTTCCGCTGGTTGGTCGCCGCCGGCGCGGGCCGGATCGAGATCGTCTCGTAGGTGGCGTCCGGCGACGCGGTGATCGCGGTGCGCACCGCGACGGCGACCGACTCCGGCCGCAGGAACTCCGCGGCGTTGTAGTCGCGGCCCTCCGCCGCCACGAGTTCGCGCTGCATGTCGGTGTCGACCCGGCCCGGATGCACCGAGCAGACCCGCACACCGCTCGGCCGCAACTCCTCGCGCAGCACGTCGGTCAGTGCGGTGAGCGCAAACTTCGACGCCGGGTAGTGGCCGCCCTCGCCGTTCGCGCGCAGACCCGAGCCGGAGTTGACCATCACGATCGTGCCCTGCGCCGCGACCAGCGCGTCGAGCAGCAGCCGGGTCAGGTCGGACACGGCGATCACGTTGACTTCCAGCACTTTCCGCCAGAGGTCGCGGGTCGACTCGGGCGTGGACACGCCGACCGCGACGCCCGCGGAGTGCACGAGGCCGTCGAGGCGGGTCAGGCCGAGCGCCTCGACCGCCGCGTTGGTCGACGCCTCGTCGGCGATGTCGGCGACGAACGGCCGGGCGGACGGCAGCTGCTCACACACCGCGGCGACCTCGTCGGCCGACCGGCCGCCGATCAGCAGATCGTGGTCCGGGGCCAGCGCGTGGGCGACGGCACGGCCGATGCCGCGCGTGCCGCCGGTGATCAAAACTGTGGGGCGGGGATTCGTCATACGTCAAACGTATGACGAACCTCCCGCCCCACGGTCAGAACCCCGAGAGATGGGGCGACCGATCAGGCCGATCTCTCGGCCTGCGACGCCTCGCGCGCCTTGGCCCGCTCCAGGGCGGCCTTGCGCATCTTCTCCGAATCCGCAGCGATCTCAGCGGCTTTGGCCTCGTCGCGGGTCAGGCTGTCACCCGTCTCGGGGTCGAAGACCTGCATCACCGCCGGGTCGAATGCGAGCTCCGCCTCGTCACCCTCGAGCACCCGCGACCGGGCGTCGAGGTTGACCACCAGCTGGGTGCGCATGCCCTCACCGTCGAGGTCGCGGTCGAGCTCGTCCAGCTGCTGCTGCACGGACGGGTCCGCGTCATACGGGATGTAGGCGTACTGCTCGTTGCCCAGCCACTCGGTCTGGTCGACGACCGCGTTGAAGTGCACCGAGTGCTGCGGTGCGGTCTCGACGGTCGCGTCCTTCAAGTGCTCGGGACGCAGACCGACGATCACCACGTCCTTGCCCTGCACCTTGGCCGCGAGATCCCCGCCGATCGGCACGTCGACGAACGGCAGCTTCAGGGTGTTGCCGTCCACCCGGGCCGGCAGGAAGTTCATCGGCGGCGAGCCGATGAAGCCGGCGACGAAGAGGTTGACCGGCTGTTCGTAGAGCTCGCGCGGCGACGCGATCTGTTGCAGCACACCGCGTTTCAGCACCGCGACCTTGTCGCCGAGGGTCATCGCCTCGGTCTGGTCGTGGGTGACGTAGACGGTGGTGATGCCGAGTCGGCGCTGCATGCGGGCGATCTCGGTGCGCATCTGCCCGCGCAGCTTGGCGTCCAGGTTGGACAGCGGCTCGTCGAAGAGGAACGCGTCGGCGTCGCGCACGATCGCCCGGCCCATCGCCACCCGCTGCCGCTGACCGCCGGACAGGTTGCCCGGCTTGCGGTCCAGATGCTCGGTCAGCTCCAGCATGCCGGCGGCGTCCTCGACCTTCGACTTGATCTCGGCCTCGCTGTGCTTGCCCTTCTGCAGCCGCAGCGGGAACGCGATGTTCTCGAAGACCGACAGGTGCGGGTAGAGCGCGTAGTTCTGGAAGACCATCGCCAGGTTGCGGTCCCGTGGCGCGAGGTCGTTGACCCGCTTGTCGTTGATCATCAGGTCGCCGGAGGTGATGTCCTCCAGCCCGACGATCATGCGCAGCAGGGTCGACTTGCCCGAGCCGGACGGCCCGACCAGGATGACGAATTCGCCGTCCTTGATGTCCAGGCTGACGTCGTTGATGGCCGGGAATCCGTCGCCGTACTTCTTGACGATGTGTTCGAGGTTGATCGTTGTCATGTTGCGAATCTCCTTGTCCTGGAGTGCGTATGGCGGGAGGGCCTCAGCCCTTCACCGCACCTGAGGTGAGGCCGGTGACGATCCGCCGCTGGAACACCAGCACCAGGATCACGACGGGAATGGTGACGACGACCGCTGCCGCGCAGATGGCTCCGGTCGGCTGCACGAACTGGCTGGCACCGGTGAAGAAGTTCAACGCCGCCGGCACCGTCTGCGCGTTCTGGGCGGTCAGGTTGGAGGAGAAGACGAAGTCGTTCCAGGCGGTGAAGAAGGCGATGATCGCCGTGGTGAAGACGCCCGGTGCCGCGAGCGGCGCCACCACCTTCACGAAGGCCTGCCAACTGGTCGCTCCGTCGACCTGCGCCGCCTGCTCCATCTCCCACGGGATCTGCTGGAAGAAGGCCGACAGCGTCCAGATCGACAGCGGCAGGGTCAGCGCCAGATAGGGGATGATCAGGCCGGGGAGCGTGTCGAACAACCCGACCTGCCGCCACAGGTTGAACAGCGGCGTCACCATCGCGATGACCGGGAAGAACGACACCGCGAGCGAGGTGGTGAGGATCAGCTTCTTGCCCGGGAAGTCCAGCCGCGAGATCGCGTAGGCACAGAACGTCGCGAGCGCGACGCTGATGACGGTCGCGACCACACAGACGATGATCGAGTGCCACAGCGCCGGCACGAACAGGTCAGACGCGCCGCCGGAGAAGATCAGCTTGTAGTTGTCCCAGCTGATGTCCTTCGGCCAGAAGTTGCCGAGCACGTTCTGCTTCGGATCGGCAAGCGCCGCATCGGATTTCAGCGATGTCGCGACGATCCACAGCAGCGGGATGATCGTCCAGATCATGATCACGATCGAGACGATGCCGAGACCGTTCTTGGTCTTGTTGCTCATGGTGGTGTCCATTGCGGATCAGCTCCTCCCGCTCGTCGTGAGGTCGACCTTGAAGAGTTTGACGAAGATGAACGCGATGATCAGCACGATCACGAAGAGCAGCACGGCGAGCGCCGAACCCATCCCGATCTCGACGCGGCTCACCGTCTCGGTGCCGACCAGCATCGACAGTGTCGTGGTCTTGTTGGCGCCGCCGGTCATCACGTAGGGGTTGTCGTAGATGCGCACCGCGTCGAGGGTGCGGAAGAGCAGCGCGACCATCAGCGCGGCCTTCATGTTCGGCAGGATCACCTTGGTGAAGCGCTGCCACCAGGTGGCACCGTCGACCTTCGCCGCCTCCTCCTGCGCCGAGTCGACCTGCGCCAGACCCGCGAGCAGCAGCAGCGACATGAAGGGCGTGGTCTTCCAGATCTCCGACAGGCAGATGATCACGATCGAGGAGAACCAGCCGCCGAACCAGTTGAACTGCTCGTCCCACGCCCCGAAGGTCAGGGTGTGCAGCCAGTGGTTGAAGAAGCCGGTGTCGATCTGTGCGGCGTACTTCCAGGAGAACGCCGACACGACCGTGACGATCGCGTAGGGAATGAGCACGATCGTGCGCAGCGTGCGCCGCGGCCAGACCACCTTGTTCATCACCATGGCGATCGCCATACCGAGCACCAGCTCGACGATCAGGGTGATCACCACGATCGCAAAGGTGGTGCCGAACGCCTGCCAGAAGAGCGGGTCGGAGAGCGCGGTGATGTAGTTCTGCAACCACACCAGCTTGCGGGCCGACGGGTCGGTCAGCCGGTAGTTGAACAGCGACAGGTAGACCGCGTAGCAGATCGGGTAGAGCGTGACCAGCAGCATGATCACGAAGGCCGGGCCGGCCAGCTTCCAGCCGAGGTTGCGCTCGGCCTTGGCCCGGTCGGACAGGTGCGCTGCTTCCGCCGAGGTGACCTCGGGTTTGGTGTCAACGGTCGTCATGCCTGGCCTCCGTTCAGGTCCTCGAATCGGTCGTCACTCATAGCAGCGCCTTCCCCTTCAGCACGTCGAGGATGAACGTCTGGGTCTTCGCCGGCGTCTGCTGGTTGACCGAGCTCGGCGGGCTCCACTTCTCCTGGATGGCCGTCGAGATGTCACCCCAGTACGGCGTCAGCGGCCGGGCCTCGGCCTGGTCCAGCGACTTGCGGATGGTCTCGGCGATGCCGTTCGGGAAGGCCTTCTTCACCTCGGCGGTGTCGTAGGAACCCTTCCGGCTCGCCGGGTTGCCCGACGCGGCCATGTAGTCGGCCTGGTGCTTCTCGTCGGTGATGCAGGCCGCCGCCTGGTAGGCGACGTCCGGGTGCCGGCTGTCCTTGCCGACCGCCAGCTGGATGCCGCCGTACGGCGGGCGTGCCTCCTTGCCGGCGACGGTCTGCGGGTAGGTCGTCGCGGCGACGTCCGCCTTGTCCTTGCCGGTGTAGGCGCCGTAGGTGTAGGGCCAGTTGACCAGGAAGCCGCCCACCGGGCTGATGAACAGGTTGAGCGACTCGGTCTCGGTCGCGCTGCCCATCGCGGGGCCGCCGACGCCGGTCGAGGCGACCTTCTGGATGACGGCGGCGGCGTCCTTGCCGGCCTGACTGTTCAGGCCGAGCTTGATGTTCTCGTAACTGGCGTTGGGGTTCTCGACGATCTTGCCGCCCGCGCCGGCGACCAGTGCGTTGATCCACACCGCGTAACCCTCGTAGAGCGAGGCCTGGGTGCCGATCTGCATCTTGGTCTTCTGCGCCCCGGCGATCAGCTGGTCCCAGGAGACCGGCTTGCTCATGTCGAGACCGGCCTTCTGCGCGACCGACTTCTTGTACCAGAGCAGCTGGGTGTTGGACCAGAACGGCACCGACATGAGCTTGCCGTCGTACGTCGAGGCGTCGATCGAGGACTGCACCCGGTCCTGTTTGAAGGTCGCCTCCATGCTCTGCGGCACCGGCGCGAAGTAGCCGGCCGAGGCGAACTCGCTGACGAACGCCGGGTCGACGCTCATCAGGTCCATCGTCTTGTCTCCGCCGGCGAGCCGGCGCAGCAGCTGGATCCGCTGGTCGCTCGCGGAGTTGGGCAGCAGTTGCACCTTGATCTGATACTTGCCGCCGGAGGCGTCCGAGCACTCCTTGGCGAGTTGCGCCTGGCCGCCCTTGGTGGCGTCGGCGTTGCCGATGTCGGGGTTGATGTACCAGGTGAGCTTCGCCGGTCCGGAGCCGCTGTCGCTTCCACCGCACGCGGCAAGACCGGTGGCCGCCATGACCATCGCGGCGGTCACCGCGATGCCACGGCGGGGTGGCCTTATACGTTTCATATGCCTTCGCTCCATCGGGTATGTGAGCTGTTACACGTTGTTCACGGTCTACACCCGATGGGGCCCGGCTGTCTTGTCAACGGTCCGGACTGCGCACAAACGGTTACCGGGCCCGCATTACCCTGAAATCCCCTCTCACCCGCAAGGAGTAGCGCGCCCCATGGCCGAGTTCGCCTACGAAGACCTGTTGCCGCTCGGCGACGACGACACCACCTACCGCAAGCTCGGCGACAGCGGCGTGCGGACGGTGAGCGGCCCGGGCGGCCGCACGTTCCTGGAGATCGACCCCGAGGCGCTGCGGCTGCTCACCGACACCGCGATGCACGACATCGCGCACTACCTGCGCCCGTCGCACCTGGCGTTCCTGCGCACGATCCTCGACGACGACCAGGCGAGCAACAACGACAAGTTCGTCGCGCTCGACCTGCTCAAGAACGCCGGCATCGCGGCGGCGGGCGTGCTGCCGATGTGCCAGGACACCGGCACCGCGATCGTCATGGGCAAGAAGGGCTCGCAGGTGCTGGTCGACGGCACCGCCCCGGACGAGGAGTCGATCGCCCGCGGCGTGTATGACGCCTACACCCGGCTCAACCTGCGCTACTCGCAGATGGCTCCGGTGACCACCTGGGAGGAGAAGAACACCGGCTCCAACCTGCCCGCGCAGATCGAGCTGTATGCCGACACCGCCCTGGGCCACGAGAACACCTACAAGTTCCTCTTCATGGCCAAGGGCGGCGGCTCGGCCAACAAGTCCTTCCTCTTCCAGGAGACCAAGGCGATCCTCAATCCCGAGTCGATGATGAAATTCCTCGACGAGAAGCTGCGCGGCCTCGGGACCGCGGCCTGCCCGCCATACCACCTGGCGATCGTGATCGGCGGCACCAGCGCCGAATTCGCTCTGAAGACAGCCAAATACGCCAGCGCCAAATATCTCGACGAGCTCCCGACGAGCGGTGACGCGGCAACCGCCCACGGCTTCCGCGACGTCGAGCTCGAGGAGCAGGTGCTGGAGCTGACCCGTAACTTCGGCATCGGGGCGCAGTTCGGCGGCAAGTACTTCTGTCACGACGTGCGCGTGGTGCGGCTGCCCCGGCACGGCGCGTCCCTGCCGGTCGCGATCGCGGTCAGCTGCTCGGCCGACCGGCAGTGCCTGGGCAAGATCACCCCGGAGGGCGTCTTCATCGAGCAGCTCGAGACCGACCCGGCGCGCTTCCTGCCCGACACCACCCACGAGGACCTCGAGGGCGGTGACGTCGTCGAGATCGACCTCAACCGGCCGATGGACGAGATCCGCGCCGAGTTGACCAAACACCCTGTCAAGACTCGACTTTCGCTCACCGGGCCACTCGTCGTCGCACGCGACATCGCGCACGCGAAGATCAAGGAGCGCCTCGACGCCGGCGAGGAGATGCCCGACTACCTCAAGCAGCACGCGGTCTACTACGCCGGGCCGGCGAAGACGCCCGACGGCTACGCGTCGGGTTCCTTCGGTCCGACCACCGCGGGCCGGATGGACTCCTACGTGGAGCAGTTCCAGGCCGCGGGAGGCTCGATGGTGATGCTCGCCAAGGGCAACCGCAGCAAGCAGGTCACCGACGCGTGCAAGGCGCACGGCGGTTTCTACCTCGGCTCGATCGGCGGCCCGGCCGCGCGATTGGCGCAGGACTGCATCAAGCACGTCGAGGTGCTGGAATACCCGGAGCTCGGCATGGAAGCGATCTGGAGGATCGAAGTGGAGGACTTCCCCGCATTCATCGTCGTGGACGACAAGGGCAACGACTTCTTCGCCGCGACCGCCAAGCCGGCGGCGTTCACCATCTCGACCCGGCCGGGCCTGTGAGCACCGCCGCGGAGCCGACTCCGCAGCAGGCGTGGGACGAACTCGTCGCGGGCAACCACAGGTTCGTCACCGACGACGTCCGGCACCCCAACCAGGACATCGCCCGCCGGCACCTGCTGGAGGCCGGCCAGAAGCCGAAGGCGATCCTCTTCGGCTGCGGTGACAGCCGGGTGGCGTCCGAGATCATCTTCGACCAGGGGCTGGGCGACCTGTTCGTGGTGCGTACGGCGGGGCACATCATCGACAACGCGGTGCTCGGCTCGATCGAGTTCGGCGTCGGCGTGCTCGGGGTCCCGCTGATCGTGGTGCTCGGCCACGACTCGTGCGGTGCGATCAAGGCGACCCTCGACTCGGCGCAGAGCGGGGACATGCCGGGCGGGTTCGTGCGCGACATCGTCGAGCGGGTGATGCCGAGCGTGATCAGCGGCCGCGGGCACGGGCTGACCACGCCCGAGGAGTTCGAGGCCGAGCACGTGCGGGCGACCACCGGCCTGCTCACCGAGCGGTCGATGATGATCCACGACGCGGTGCAGCAGGGGCGGCTCGGCATCGTCGGCGCGACCTACCACCTGCGCGAGGGCTCGGCCTCCGCGGTGAACGCCCTCGGTGCGGTGACCGTCGCCTGACCCTCCGGGCGGCAACGATTTCCGGACGTTTTCCGGGTGATCTCCACGATTCACCGGTCCGCATGCTGGATATGGGAACGGAATTCTTCGTTTTCTCTCCACATCGGCACGACTCGCGCGTACGCTGCAACGCGGCCCGGGCGGTGAGGTAGGTCACGTCACCCGCGGGCCCGTGGAGAGGAGCCCGCATGACCACGACCGAAGATCGTTCGCCGCTCGGCTACCCGGAGGCCGCGCACGGCAAGGGACTGAAGAAGGGCGCGATCGGGCTCGTCTCGAGCGTCGTGGTCGGCGTCGCGTCGACCGCACCGGCATACAGCCTCGCCGCGAGCCTCGGCTTCGTCGTCGCCTCGAGCGGCGCGCTGCTCGCCGGGGTGAAGGCGCCGGCGATCATCCTGCTGGCGTTCATCCCGATGTACTTCATCGCGGTCGCCTACTCCGAGCTCAACAAGGCCGAGCCCGACTGCGGGACCTCCTTCACCTGGGCCTCGCGCGCCTTCGGCCCGGTCACCGGATGGCTGACCGGCTGGGGGATCATCGCCGCCGACGTGATCGTGATGGCCAACCTGGCGCAGATCGCCGGCGCCTATTCGTTCACGTTCGCCAACGACCTCGGCATCCACAACTCGCTGGACAGCGACATCTTCTGGTCGACGGTCGCCGGCATCATCTGGATCGCGGTGATGACCTACATCTGCTACCGCGGCATCGAGGTCAGCGCGCGGATTCAGTACGCGTTGCTCACGATCGAGGTGCTGACGCTGCTGATGTTCGCGACCGTCGCACTGGTCAAGGTCTACTCCGGCAACGCCGAGACCTACTCCCTGCACCCGCAGTGGTCGTGGTTCTGGCCGGGCGGGCTCAACTTCGGCGACGTGATCGCCCCCGCCCTGCTCACCGCGGTCTTCATCTACTGGGGCTGGGACAGCGCCGTCTCGATCAACGAGGAGACCGACAACCCGGAGTCGACCCCCGGCCGTGCGGCGGTCATCTCCACCCTGCTGCTGCTCGCCACGTATGCCGTGGTGACCGTCGCGACCGTTGCCTTCGCGGGGGTCGGCAAGGAGGGTGTCGGGCTCGGCAACCCGGCCAACGCCGAGGACGTCTTCTCGGCGATCAGCCCCGACCTGTTCGGCGACAGCTTCATCGGCAAGGCCGGCATGCTGCTGCTGTCACTGTCGATCCTGACCTCGGCGTCGGCGTCGACCCAGACGACGGTGCTGCCGACGGCGCGGACGTCGTTGTCGATGGCGGCATACAAGGCGTTCCCGGCGAGCTTCGCGCGCATCCACCCGCGCTTCCTCACCCCGTCGGTGTCGACCATCGCGATGGGCGTCACCTCGATCCTCTTCTACCTGATCTTCACCCTGATCAGCACCAACCTGCTCAACGCGCTGATCGGCTCGATCGGTCTGATGATCGCGTTCTACTACGGGCTCACCGGGTTTGCCTGCGTGTGGTTCTACCGGCGCCAATTGACTTCATCGGTGCGCAATTTCGTGATGCAGGGCGTCATTCCGTTCCTCGGCGGCCTGATCCTGCTCGGCGCCTTCTGCTACGCCGTGCAGCAATACGCGCTGCCCGACTGGCTGACCGACGACAAGGGCAACAACGTGACGATCTTCGGCATCGGCGCGGTCGCCTTCGTCGGGGTCGCGGCGCTGCTGCTCGGCGTCGTCGTGATGGTGATCTGGTGGCTGATCTCGCCGGACTATTTCCGCCAGCGCACCCTGCCCCGCCTCGCGGCCGACGAGCTCGTGCTGGTCCGCGCGTCGATGGACCCGGCCGAGGACGACCAGGTGCGGCTGCCCGACTCGGGCCTGCCCGACATCCTCGTGCGCGGCGACCGCAGCAACCTGCCGCGCGGCGCGACAGCGCGCCGCCGCGACGAGCTGGACGATTAACCTCTGCGTATGACGCTGCCGCTCGCCCACGACGACACCGCTCGCGGGCTCGCCCGCCAGACCTACCGCACGCTGGAGCCGCTCCACCTGCTCGCCTACTTCAATCCCTACGCCCGGGAGGCGCAGAAGGAGCTCGGGCTGCGCTGGACGGCCTACTACGTCGGGGCGCGCGGCGGCCCACTCGGTGACGTGCCGGGCCGGGTGCTGACCGCCACCTTCTTCAACTTCAACGGTGCGATCGTCGAGCCGGGGTGGCAGGCGGCCAAGGACCGCGGCCTGAACCAGGTGATGGCGTCCCGCGAGCGATCCGTCACCCGCACCCTCGACGACATCTTCGGGGCCGACGACGCGGTGGTGGCCCGGTCGCTGGTGGAGCGCTGGCGCCCCATCGCGGAAGGGCTGCCCACGGTCGGCCGCCCGCTCGCGGCAGCGTGGGCGGCGATGCCGTGGCCCGATGCGCCGTTGCTGCAGCTGTGGCACGTGACGGCGCTGCTGCGCGAATGGCGCGGCGACGGCCACATCGCGGTGCTGGTGCAGTCGGGTCTGACGCCGGCCGAGGCGCTGGTCTTCCACGAGGCGGCACACCCCGACCCGGCCGCTCGCAAGTCGACACTCGGCCGGGAGATGGCACAGGGCAGCCGTGGCTGGTCGGACGATGAATGGGCGGCCGCCGCGGAGTCGCTGCGGGCCCGCGGGCTGCTGGAGCCGGACGCCGAGCGCTATACCGCCGACGGCGTGGCGTTCTACGACGCACTCGAGCTGGCAACCGACGACGCCGCCGCGGGCATCTGGACGTCGGTCGACGACGGCGAGGGCCTGCTCGCCGACACCCGGCCGCTGGTCAAGCGCGTCATCGACGCGGGCGTGCTTCCCGGCACCACGAAGAAGTCTTGATGCGGGTCGTGTCGCTGCGGGTATATCCGGTGAAAAGCACTGCGGTGCGTGAGGTTTCGAGCAGCTACCTCAGTCGCGCCGGCTTGCGCGGCGATCGTGAGTGGATGGTCGTCGACGCCGAGGGCGCGACGGTCACCGCACGCGAGCTGCCGGCGTTGTTCACGATCTCCGCGGATGCGCCGGGGCCGGCGCTCGAGGACCCACTGGTGCTGCGCGCACCCGGTGTCGAGCCGCTCATCGTGGCACGGCCGGCCGGACCGCGTGTGTCGGCCCGGATGTTCACCCGGCCGCCGATGGACGTCATACCGGCCGGGGGCGAAGCCGACGCGTGGCTGCAGCGGGCGCTTGGCGTCCCGGGGCTGCGATTGGTGTGGTGTGACGACCCGACGCGCCGATCGCTCAACCCGGCGTTCTCCCGGCCCGGCGATCACGCGCGCCTGCAGGACGGCTACCCGCTGTCGGTGTGCTCGCTCGCGTCACTGCGACAGCTCAACGAGTGGATCGCGCAGGCGGGCGGCGAGGCGCTGCCGGTCGAGCGCTTCCGGCCCAACGTCGTGATCGACGGGGACGAGCCGTTTGCCGAAGACCGTTGGGAGAGCGTGCAACTCGGCACGGTGACGCTGCGGGCCGCGAAGCCGGTGGACCGCTGCGTGATGACGTTGATCGACCCGTTGACGCTGGCCAAGGGCAAGGAGCCGATCCGCACGTTGTCCAGGCACCGGCGCTGGGACGGCAAGACCTGGTGCTGCCACCACCTGATCCCCGACGGCGAGGGGCAGCTCGCCGTCGGGGACGAGGTAATCGCATCCCGCTGAGCGTCCTCAGGCAGGCTCGCCGACGACGGTGACCTCGATGTTGCCGCGGGTCGCCTTGGAGTAGGGGCACATCTGGTGCACCTGTTCGACCAGCTCCTGTGCCTTGGCCGCGTCGACCCCGGGGATCTTCGCGGTGAGGGTGATTCCGAGGCCGAAGCCGGAGTCGGTCTTGCCGAAGCTGACGTCGGCGGTGACCGTCGACTCGCTCGTGTCGAGGCCCTCTCGCCCGGCCACCGCGTTGAGCGCACCGGAGAAGCATGCCGAATAGCCTGCTGCGAAAAGGGTTTCGGGGTTTGCCTTCGGGTTGGACGTGCTGCCCGGCTTGCCGAGCGGCAGGTCGATGACGCCGTCCGCGCTCTTGACGGTGCCGTCGCGACCGCCCTTGGACGTGGCGGCGGTGGTGTAGAGGACGTCGGTGACCTTCTCTGGCATGTGCACTTCACCTTTCGGGAGAACTCACTCGGAGCCGACCGGCACCGCGCGCTGCGCGCGGTGTTCCGAGTCGGTGACACGACTCTCACACACCCCGGCGGCGGGGTCGGCGCTGGCCCCGCCCCAGACCGGTGGGCCCGGCAGCCGGCGTAGTGCGGGCGCCACCTGCGCCGCGAACAGCTCCAGGCTGTGGCGGTGGGTCTGCTCGGAGACGCCCTGCCCCTCGGCCGCGACGTGCAGCACGGAGTGCCCGAGTCGCTCCTGGTAGCGGCCGACCTTGTCGATGACCTCCTCCGGACTGCCGATCAGGGCGGAGCTGCGACGCACGAAGTCGTCGAGAGTCGGAAAGACCGGCTCGACACCGATGTTGGCCTGCATGGCGAGGTATGCCGCGAACGCCGGCTCGAAGGCGGCTCGAGCGTCCTGCGAGCGCGCCGCGATCGACAGGCCGGCGGAGCCGGCACCGACGGTGAGCAGGGCCGGGTCGTGACCGTAGTGCCCCCACTGCTCGCGGTAGTGGTCGACGAGCGCGGCATACGGCTCGATCGGGCCGGTGACATTGGCAGAGAAGAGCGGATCGCCATAGCGGGCGGCGAGGTCCACCGACTCCCTGCTCGTCGCGCTGCCGTGCCACACGCGGATCGGCCGCTGCAACGGCTCCGGCCACACCTCCGCGTCCCGCAACGGCGGGCGAAACCTCGTCTCGGCGGTCACCGGTTGATCACGCCACAGAGCCCGAAACACCTCGTACGACTCGGCATTGCGCTCCCACTGATCCTCCGGCGTGACTCCGAAGAGGTCGCGCTGGGCGGTGCCGTTGCCCTTGCCGATGATCAGCTCGAGCCGCCCGTCGGACAGGTGGTCCAGGGTCGCGTAGTCCTCATATGCGCGCACGGGGTCGAGCAGGCTCAACGTGGTCACAGCCGTGAAGAGCCGGATGCGGCGGGTGAGCGCCGCCAGGTGGGAGAGGAGCACGGTGGGCGACGAGGAGAGGAACGGCCGCTCGTGCCGCTCGCCGACGCCGAAACCGTCGAAGCCGAGCGACTCGGCCAGCTCGGCGGAGCGCACCACCTGGGCGAAGCGCTCCCGGGTCGGCACCAGCGTGCCGGTCGCCGGGTCGGGCGCGTGCACGACGAGGGTGATCGCAAGCAGCTTCATCGCGGCAGACGCTCCCCCGCAGTGACCGCGAGCGACAGCTTGTTCGCCGGAGGCGGCAGCGGGCACGTCGCGAATTGCGTGTAGGCACAAGGCAGATTGGTCGCGCGGTTGAAGTCGAGCACGACGCGCCCTGCCGCGTCGGGGGTCACCGTGAGCGAGCGCACGGCGGGATGCGTGGTCACGCCGGCCGTCGCGTCGGAGAAGAGGATCAGCAGCTCGCCGTCCGCGTGACCCGGGAAGGCGAGCAGCGTGAAGTGCGCGCCGGCCCGCTCGAAGCCGACCTCCCCCACCGCGTCGTAGACGTGCTCCAGCCCGTCGACGCGGGTGGGCGCGGGCTCGGCATACGGGGTGAAGTGTGCCTGGATCCGCCAGCTCGCCCGCACCGGGAATGCCTCCGTCCCGAGGTATGCCGTGCGGACCGGGTTGTCCGGGTGCCGCGGACGCACGATGTCGTAGCCGCCGCGTTTGGCGACCTCGATCGCGATATCGCCGAAATGCACTGTGACTCCTCCACGTTCGGGCAACACACCGAAGGAGTGCCGGCCCGTCAGCTGCTGGCCGGCGAGGTCGAGGGACTCACCGGGCCCGAGGTCGACCACGACGCCGTCCTCGGTGCTGGTCCATTCGCCGGGCGCGTCGGGGAAGCTGCGCGGTTCCTCGTCGAGGAAGTGCAGGCCGGTGATCGCGAGGAATCCGTGGCGGTCGGCCCGCTTCTCCTCGTGGGCGCGGTGCCACGCCGCCCACTCCTCCTGCAGAGGATCGGTCGCGGTCGCGGTGTCCTGGTGGATCGTCATGGTGTGTCTCCGTTCTCAGAAGGTCGGTGCCGGGTTGAGTGCGGACTTGTCGATGACCGACGATCCGACCTGCCACTTGTCGAAGATCCGCTGGTAGGTGCCGTCCTTGATGAGGTCGTTGACGGCGGCGACGAGCGCGGGCGCGATCGGTGACTTCTTGGCGGTCACGAACCCGACTGGGGTGTGGGTGACCTCGCCGAGGAACGTGGTGCCGGTGATCTTGGAGGTCAACACCTTGAGGCTGAGGGTCGGACCGAAGTAGACGTCGACCTTGCCGTTCTGCAGGCCCAGGTAGATCGGGGCCGTGTCGGCGAAGTACTGCACGGTGTAGGGCTTCTTGCCGGCCGCGGCGCACTTGGCCTGCTCGCTCTGCAGGAGTTTCTGGAAGGTGGTGCCGGGGGACGTGGCGATCTTGAGCCCGCAGACATCCTGCAGGGTGCGCACCTTCTTCACCGGCAGGCCGCTGCGCCCGACGAACGACTGGCCGTCACGCAGGTAGGTCGCGAAGTCCACGACCTGCAGCCGGTCCTTCGTCACCCCGAAATTGGCTTGTCCCACTTGGTATTTGCCGTTCTGCACCCCGGGCACGATGGTCTGGAAGGTGCCGGTGTCCACCTTCCAGTCGATGCCCAGCTTCCGCGCGACCGCCGCCCGGATGTCGAGGTCGAGGCCGACCTGCTTGCCGCCCTCGATGCCGGCGTGCGGAAGGCTGGCGGTGCCGGTCACCTGGGTGGTGCCCAGCGTGAGCTGGTTGCTGCGCTGGACTTCCTTCGGCAGCAGCGCGCGAGCGGCGCCGTCGACGGCGACCTTGGAGGTCACGTCTGCTGCGGGCACGGCCTTGGCAGCGCCTCCTCCGCCTCCGGCGCCCGCCGAGCTCGTGCTGCTGCCGCAGGCCGCGACCAGGAGGGTCGTCGCAGCGATGGAGGCCGCCGCGACGGCATGGCGAAATCGACTGATATGCATGACAATTGGTCCTCTCGGAGGGGTTAAAGCACCGCGGACAGGAATGCCCGAGCGCGGTCGTTCTCGGTGTGGTCGAGCACTGCGGCCGGCGGCCCCGTCTCGACCACTCGGCCGTGATCGACGAAGACGACCTCGTCGGCGACCTCGCGGGCGAAGCCGATCTCGTGGGTGACCACGATCAGGGTGATGCCGCTGTCGGCGAGGTCCTTGATGACCGCGAGCACCTCGCCGACCAGCTCCGGGTCGAGCGCGCTCGTCGGCTCGTCGAACAAGATGAGGTCGGGATCGACCGCGAGCGCACGGGCGATCGCCACCCGTTGCTGTTGACCGCCGGACAACGCACTGGGATAAGCGTTTTCGCGGCCGGCCAGGCCCACCCGCGCGAGCAACTCACTCGCCCGCCGGCGCGCCTGCTCGGTCGGCACTCCGGCGGCGAGCTGGCCCTCCATGATGTTCTGCGCCGCGGTCTGGTGACCGAAGAGATTGAACTGCTGGAAGACCATGCCGATGCGACTGCGCTGCCGGGCGATCTCCCGCGGCGACCGCTCGCGCAGCCGGTGACCGTCGCGCCGGTAGCCGATGATCTCCCCGCCCACCTCGACGTAGCCGGCGTCCGGTGACTCCAGGTGGTTGATGCACCGCAGCAGGGTGGACTTTCCCGAGCCGGACGGCCCGAGGATGACCGTCACACTGCCCGCCGCCACGTCGAGGTCGATGCCGTGCAACACCTCCTGACCGGCAAAGCTCTTGTGCAGGCTGCGGATTCGCACACTTCCGGCCATGACCTCAGGCCTCCACTCGGAGTCGGCGATGCGAGAGGGGGTGCAGGTTGGACCGCCATACGGCCAGTGCTGAGCGGTGTGCCGATCCGCGTTTGCCGCGCGAGAAGCGGCGCTCCAGACCGAGCTGCAGGACCGACAGCAGGCTGGTCAACAGCAGATACCAGACCGTCGCCACGATGAGCAGCGGGATGACCTTGAAGTTGTCGTTGTAGATCAGCTCGGTGGCGCCGAGCAGATCCTGCACCGCGATCACGCTGACCAGCGAGGTGGCCTTGAGCATGCCGATGAGCAGGTTGCCGGAGGCCGGGATGATCGCCGGCATCGCCTGCGGCAGCACGACCCGGCGGAAGGTCCGCACGCGGGTGAGGCCGAGCGCGTCGGCCGCCTCCGTCTGACCGCGTTCGACCGCCAGGATCCCGCCGCGGACGATCTCGGACGCGAACGCCGCGACGTCGACCGTGAGGGCGACGTATGCCGCGGCGACGGCCGACAGCAGGTGCGTGGTCTGCACCGCGACGAACTCCGGACCGAACGGGATGCCGAGCGAGAGCCGGGGATAGAGGGAGGCGAGTTCGAACCAGAAGAGCAGTTGCACCAGTGGCGGCACCGACCGCACGAACCACACGAAGCCGAAGCTGACCGAACGCAGCACGGTGTTGTCCGACAGGCGAAGGGCCGCGACGCCGATGCCCAGCAGGTAGCCGCTCACCATCACGGCGGCGGTGAGCCACAGCGTGAGCACGAGTCCACGCAGGATCGCCGCACTGAAGAGGTAGTCCCCCACCACGTGCCATTCGAATCGCGGGTTGGTGAGCAGCGTGTTGACCAGCATGGCCAGCAGGACGAGCGCCGCGACGGCGATCACCCACTGCAGCGGCCGACGCCGACCGACCAGGACGGTGTCCCGCAGATCGTCCTCCGGCACGGCCCTCTCGGACCGCACCGACGAGGATGCGGCAGTGACCAGGGGCATGGGTCTCCCTTTCTCGCGCTTATGCGCCCGGAGCCGGGCACATCCGGTGGTCACCTGGAGCACCCCACCGCGGCGGAGGGTTGCCGGACAGCAAGCCAGGGCTTGACGCTGCCTCTCGTCACCTGCGCCGAACATAACCAGTTGTTTTGTCTTACACAAGGTTTGGCTATTCCCTACTCACATGGTGGACATTCGGTGTGCCCGGAGCCGCTATCGTGGGTGGCTACGCCTGCTCACCGGCACCGAGGAAGGAGCGGCAGCGTGCAGATCTCCGCTCGCAGCGATTACGCGATCCGCGCCGCCCTCGAACTCGCCTCCCACTACCCAGAACTCGCCAAGGTCGAGAACATCGCGGCGGAGCAGGAGCTGCCCCGAAAGTTCCTCGAATCGATCCTCGGGCAGCTGCGGCGGGCCGGACTGGTCGAGACCCGTCGCGGCTGTTCCGGCGGATATCTGCTCCGTCGACCGCCCGCCCAGATCTATCTGGGAGAGATCATTCGCGCGGTCGACGGACCGCTCGCCGAGGTGCGGGGGCTGCGCCCGCACGAGACCGAATACGACGGCGTAGCAACGCATTTGCCTGATCTGTGGGTCGCCGTGCGATCCAGCCTTCGCTCCGTCCTCGACACGGTGAGTCTGCAGCAGCTGCTGTCGGGGAACTTCCCTGCGAAGGTCCGCCGACTCAACGAGATCGAGGACGCGTGGCTGCCGCGCTGACCCGCGCGCAATCCCTACCGATCGCGTAGACATTCGACAGATCGACCATCCTGGTCTACGGTCGGCACTGGTCACGAGAGACGACGCGAAGCCCTGGCTGGTCGTCCGGCAACCCTCCGCCGCGGTGGGGTGCTCCAGGTGATGACCCGGCGGCATCACCCGATGCCGCAAGCGCGAATCGTCTTTCACTTCAGCATGATTCGGTGATGACGACGCGACTCCGCACCCGTAGAAGGAAGCGATGTCGATGCCTCACAGCAACCCACTCCACCTCGCAGTCGCCCTCGACGGCGCCGGCGCACACCCCGCCGCCTGGCGCGCGGCCGAAGCCCGTCCCGACCAGCTCTTCACGGCCCGCCACTGGGTAGACGTCGTGCAGGAGGCCGAACGCGGACTGCTCGACTTCGTCACGTTCGAGGACGGCTTGGCGGCCACCGCCGACCACCATGTTCGCCCCTCACATCGCACCGACCTGGTGACCGGCCGACTGGATGCCGAGCTCGTCGCCGCGCGCGTCGCACCGGTCACCGCACGCATCGGCCTGGTGCCGACGGTGGTGGCCCCACTCACCGAGCCGTTTCACATCTCCAAGGCGACGGCGACACTCGACTACGTCAGCGGCGGACGGGCGGGTGTCCGGGTGCGCACGAGCGCCAGCCCGGAGGAGTTCGCCAATGTGGGCCGCCGGTCCGCGCCGGCACTCGTTGCGCAGGTCGGCGGCCGTGCGGCACCCACCGCGGAGGCGACGCGAGAGCTTTTCGGAGAAGTCGCCGACTACATCGAGGTGCTGCGACGCCTGTGGGACAGCTGGGAGGACGACGCCGAGATCCGGGACGTCGCCACGGGACGCTTCGTCGACCGGGATCGCTTGCACTACATCGATTTCGAGGGATCTCACTTCTCGGTCCGCGGGCCGTCGATCACCCCGCGACCGCCGCAGGGCCAGCCATTGGTTGCCGTCCTCGCGCACCAGCGGGACGGGCTGGAGCTGATCGGCCGCACCGCCGACATCGGACTGATCGCACCGGGCGACGAGGCCGCGGCGCGCGCGGACGTCTCCGTCATACGCAGTGCCGCCGTCGATGCCGGGCGTGACCCGGAGAGCGTCTCGGTGCTCGCCGACCTGGTGGTCTTCCTCGACGACACCGCACCCGCAGCCCGCGCCCGCAAGGACCTGCTCGACGACTGGCACGGGGAGGAGTTCGCCAGCGACGCGAGCGTCTTCGTCGGCACCGCGGAGCAACTCGCCGAGCACCTGGTCACCTGGCAGGAGTCCGGAGTCGACGGATTCCGGCTCCGGCCCGCGACGGTGCCACACGACCTCACGCAGATCACCCAGCAATTGGTGCCCGCGCTCCAGCGACTCGGCGCGTTCCGTGCGCACTACACAGCCGACACCCTGCGGGGCCACTTCGGGCTCGACCGGCCCGTCAGTCGCTACGCGATCGCGTGAGGAGCAGCCGAATGTCCAAGAAAACAAAGCAGATTCACCTTGCTGCCCACTTTCCCGGAGTCAACAACACCACCGTCTGGAGCGACCCTGCCGCCGGCAGCCACATCGAGTTCGAGTCGTTCCGTCACTTCGCCCGGACCGCCGAGCGGGGCAAGTTCGACTTCCTCTTCCTCGCCGAGGGGCTCCGGCTGCGCGAGCAGCGCGGGCAGATCTACGACCTGGACGTGGTGGGCAGACCCGACACCTTCTCGGTGCTCGCGGCCCTGGCCGCGGTCACCGACCACCTCGGCCTGACGGGCACGATCAACTCGACCTTCAACGAGCCCTACGAGGTGGCGCGGCAATTCGCCACGCTCGACCATCTCTCCGGCGGGCGCGCGGCGTGGAACGTCGTCACCTCGTGGGACGCCTTCACCGGCGAGAACTTCCGCCGCGGCGGTTACCTGCGCCAGGAGGATCGCTACGCGCGGGCCAAGGCATTCCTCGAGACCGCGACAGAGCTGTGGGACACCTGGGCCGCCGACGACCTCGTCGCGGACAAGGCGGCCGGCACGTTCGTGCGGCGCCCGGACGTCGGCAGCTACGCCCATCGCGACGAACACTTCGACATCGCAGGGCAGTTCAACGTGCCACGATCCCCGCAAGGTCGGCCGGTCATCTTCCAGGCCGGGGACTCCGACGAGGGCCGCGAGTTCGCCGCCGCGCGTGCCGACGCGATCTTCAGCAGGCACAGCACGCTGGAGGCGGGTCAAGCCTTCTATGCCGACGTGAAGCGGCGGCTGCCCGCCCACGGCCGCACCCGGGACGACCTGCTCATCCTGCCGGCGGCCACCTTCGTGCTCGGCGACTCGGACGCCGAGGCACGCGACCTCGCCGCCGAGGTGCGGCGCCAGCAGGTGAGCGGCGCGACCGCCATCAACTTCCTGGAGCAGCTCTGGAATCGAGACCTCTCGGCATACGACCCCGACGGGCCGCTGCCCGACGTCGACCCGCTGCCCGGGGAGAACACCGTCGCGCAGGGACGGGCCAGCGTGCGCCGCCACGAGGATGTCCTGCAGACAGCGCGCGACTGGCGCGAGAGAGCAGCCGCCGGTGGCCTGTCGATCCGCGAGCTCATCATCGAGGTGACCGCACGGCAGAGCTTCGTCGGTGCGCCGCAGACCATCGCCGGGCAACTCAACGACTTCGTGCAGCAGGACGCGAGCGATGGCTTCATCCTCGTGCCGCACCTCACGCCGACCGGGCTGGATTCCTTTGTGGATCAGGTCGTTCCGCTGCTGCAGGAGCGTGGCGTCTTCCGCACCGACTACGAGGGAGGCACCCTGCGCGACAACCTCGGCCTGCGGCCGCAGGAGCCGGCGGCCGATCGGCAGGCCGCCTCGTGAGCAGGGTGCCCTTGTCGGTGCTCGACCTGGTGCCGGTGCCGAGCGGCTCGACCGCCGGCGACGCGCTGCGCAACAGCATCGACCTCGCTCGCCGGGCAGAGGAATTCGGTTATCAGCGTTACTGGTTCGCCGAGCACCACCTCAACCCAGGCGTCGCCGGCACATCACCCGCGGTCGTGATCGCACTCGCGGCGGCCGCAACGTCGAGCATCCGTCTCGGCGCCGCAGCCGTCCAGATGGGTCACCGGACCGCCCTGTCGGTACTGGAGGAGTTCGCGCTCGTGGACGCGCTTCATCCCGGCCGCGTGGATCTCGGACTCGGCCGGTCGGGCGGCGCGCCGCCCAGTGGCGACGGCCCGACCGATGAGACGCAAACCCGCACAACCCCAGAAGGATTGGTGCTCCCGCCGCCGTTCTCCTTCGCTCACCTGGCCGGCTCACCGCGGATCGAGCTGCAGCGCTCCCTGCTCATCCAGCCCGGCGCGACGCCGCCGCCCTACGGCGATCAGGTGGCCGACCTGTTGGCCCTTCTCCGCGGCGGCTACCGGCACCCGAACGGCGAGCGCGCGCAGGTGGTCCCGGGCGAGGGAGCCGGACTCCAGATCTGGATCCACGGCAGCAGCGGAGGAGAGAGCGCGCGGCTCGCCGGTCGCCACGGGCTGCCCTTCGGGGCCAACTACCACGTCGCGCCGGCCAAGGTGCTCGACGCCGTTGCGGCCTACCGCGCGGCGTTCGAGCCGAGCAGTGCCCTCGCCGAGCCACAGGTGATCGTCTCCGCCGACGTCGTCGTCGCCGAGGACGAGGCGACCGCGCGAGAGCTGGCCGCAGGTTACGCGCCCTGGGTTCGTAGCATTCGCAACGCATCCGGCGCGATTCCGTTCCCGACTCCTGACGAAGCCCGGTCCCTGCCCTGGACCGATGCCGACGACGCTCTGGTCGCCGACCGGCTCGCCACCCAGTTCGTCGGCACCGCCGCCCACGTCGCCGACCGCCTCGATGCCCTGCAGCGCGCGACCGGGGCCGACGAACTGCTGGTCACCACCATCACCCACGACCACCAGGACCGGGTGCGGTCCTTCCAACTACTCGCGAAGGAATGGCAGCAGCGATGACCGTCACCACCGACTCGACCATCGAAACCGTCCGGCTGCGAAAGGTCTTCGCGGCATACCCGAGCGGTGTCACGGCCGTCGCCGCAATGGTCGGCGACGACCCCCGGGGCCTCGCGGCGAGTTCGTTCACCTCGGTGTCGCTCGAGCCCGCGCTCGTGTCGGTGTGCGTCGCGCACACCTCGTCGACCTGGCCGCTGCTGCGGGACCGGCCACATCTCGGGGTGAGCGTGCTGGCCGCCCACCAGCACCAGGCCGGCCGCGACCTCAGCGGTCCGTCGGCCGACCGCTTCCGTGATGTCGTATGGCGCAGCTCGCGTCTCGGCGCGGTCTTCGTCGAGGGCGCGAGCGCGTGGCTGGAAACCAGCATCGACAACGTGATTCGCGCCGGCGACCACGACATCGTCGTGTTGCGGGTGCTCGATCTCGGCGTCGACGGCGATGCCGAGCCACTGGTCTTCCACGGCAGCGCGTTCCGTCGTCTCGCGTCGTGAGCGCTCTCAGCCGACGAGCCTGCGCACCATGGTCTTCCAGTCGGCGATCAGGCGCTCCCGGCCGAGACCGCGCTCGACGCTCAGGTGGTAGGCGGTGTCGGAGTCGAGCGGACCGAGGACGGCCTCGGTGATCACGTCGAGCGCGTCGTCGATGCCGCACTGCCGCAACAGCATCCGCACGTGGGTGACCGACACCTTGCGAGCCGGCACGCCGAACCTCTCGATCGACACCCCTTGCATCGCGCGGAAGATCGCCCCGTGCACGCGCTGCAGGTCGAGGCGACCCTCGCCATACGCGAGGAGCCGGTCGAGCGGCGGTGCGCCCGGGCCGAGCGGCGGCGGCCCGGTGAGGAATGCCCGCTGGAAGTCGCGCTCGGTCTCGTCGGTGAGCGCGGCGAGCAGGCCCGACCGGTTGCCGAAGGCACGGAAGACGGTGCCCTTGCCGACGCCCGCCTCCGCCGCGACCCGGTCCATCGTCAGGGTGTCGACCCCGCCGGCCTCGACGAGAGCCATCGCCGCGGCGAGCACGCGGTCGGCATTGGCCGCCGCGTCCCGGCGCACCCGGGGGGCGGCCTGGGCGACCGGCAGGGAGCGGCGAACCTCGGACATGCCGCCCATCCTCGCATCCACCCGCCGGGCAGGACTTGGCGAGGGAAGAAAAGCGGACTATGGTCCGTTTATCCGCTCGGTAGCTACCGGCAGACTCTCCCGAAAGGCATTGACCCCATGAGCACCACTCTCGCCGTCGTCATCGGCAGCCCGCGCGCAGCTTCGATCCACCGGCAGCTCGCCGACGTCGTGGCGACGGTCGCACCGGAGGACGTGACCGTCTCGGTCGTGGACGGGCTGGACCAGTTGCCCTTCTACAACGAGGACATCGACACCCAGCCCGCGCCCGCCCCGGCGCAGCGGCTGCGCGACCAGCTCGGCGCCGCGGACGCGGTGCTGCTGCTCGCACCCGCCAACAACGGCACCCTGTCGGCGGTCCTGAAGAACGCGATCGACTGGGCCTCCCGCCCGTATGGCGAGTCCTCGCTCTCCGGCAAGCCGGTCGCGGTGTCCTCGGCCGCGCACAACACCAGCACGGTCGTCGACCACACCCACCTCGCGGTGACGATCGCCGGCGGCAAGCCGATGGCGGACGCCGCGGCCACCTTCTCGCTGAAGGACCTCGACGGCGTCGACGTCGCCAGCCACGCGCCCGTCGCCGACTCGCTGCGCGAGACCGTGCAGGCCCTGGTCAGCGCGGCCGGCGAGCGCGTCGCCGCCTGACCAGAGCGCATCGCCCGGCCCGTCGCAACCCTCCCGTCGAGAGGCCGGGTGCGCGCTGGTCCGGGCGCGCGCGTGCGGAAGGTTCAGAAGCCGGGTGCGCGCGGACGTCAGGCGGGCGCGAGCGCGAGCTCGCGGGCGACGACCTGGGCAAGCCGGTCGGCCACCTGCCGGGCGTGCTCGGCGGTCGGCGCCTCGACCATCACGCGCACCACGGGCTCGGTGCCGGACTTGCGCAGCAGCACCCGGCCGAGGCCGGCGAGCTGCGCCTGCTCGTCGCTGACCGCCGACTGCACCACCGGGTGCGCGTCGACCGCGTGCTTGTCGACGCCGGGGACGTTGACCAGGCACTGCGGCAGCCGGGTCATGCAAGCTGCGAGGTCGGTCATCGACTTGCCGGTGGACGCGACGCGCGCGGCGAGCATCAGGCCGGTGAGCACGCCGTCGCCGGTGGTGCCGTGCTCGAGCATGATGACGTGGCCGGACTGTTCGCCGCCGAGCGAGAAGCCGCTGCGTCGCATCTCCTCCAGCACGTAGCGATCGCCGACGTCGGTGCGCCGGACGTCGATGCCCTCGCGCTGCATGGCGCGCAGCAGGCCCTCGTTGCTCATCACCGTCGCGACCAGCGTGTCGCCGGCGAGCTCGCCGCGCTCGTGCAGGTCGATCGCGAGGATCGCCATGATCTGGTCGCCGTCGACCTCGGCCCCGGTGCCGTCGACCGCGAGGCACCGGTCGGCGTCGCCGTCGAAGGCCAGCCCGAAGTCCGCACCGGCGGCCGGCACGGCCTCGCGCAGCCGCTCGAGGTGGGTCGAGCCGTAGCCGTCGTTGATGTTGAGACCGTCGGGTTCGGCGCCGATGACCGTGACCTGCGCGCCGGCCTGCCGGAACGCCTCGGGCGCCACCTCGCTCGCCGCGCCGTGAGCGCAGTCGAGCACGACGTGCAGCCCCTCCAGGCGATGCGGTATGGCGCCGAGCAGATGCGCAATGTAGCGCTGCGCGCCTTCGTCATACGGCTTGATCCGGCCGACGACGGCGCCGGTCGGACGCGTCCATTCGCCGCGCAGGTGCTGCTCGATCGCGTCCTCCGTCGCGTCGGGCAGCTTGTGCCCGCCGCGGGAGAAGAACTTGATGCCGTTGTCCGGCATCGCGTTGTGCGAGGCCGACAGCATCGCGCCGAGGTCGGCGCCCGACGCCGCGGTCAGGAATGCGATCGCGGGGGTGGGCAGCACGCCCGCGTCGAAGACGTCGACGCCCGCCGAGGCGAGCCCGGCGACGGTGGCGGCGGCCAGGAACTCACCCGACGCGCGCGGGTCTCGCCCGACGACGGCGGTGGGCCGGTGCCCGGCGAACTCGCCCTCCTCGGCCAGCACCCGCGCGGCCGCGACCGACAGGTCGAGCGCCAGCTCCGCGGTGATGTCTCGATTGGCGAGGCCTCGCACCCCGTCCGTGCCGAACAAGCGACCCATGGATCACCAAAAACCTTCCGTGCCGAGAAATCAGGCCGTGAGAATCAGGCTGTGCGACGCGCCGTCCGGCGCGGAAGCTCCTTGCAGGGTAAGCGACGGAGCCGGAAAGCAAGCGGCCCGCCGGCCATGGAACGGCCGGCGGGCCCCCTGCGATTGCCGCGAAAGCGGCGGGTGGATCAGCGCTTGGAGTACTGCGGCGCCTTGCGGGCCTTCTTGAGGCCGGCCTTCTTGCGCTCCGGGACGCGGGCGTCACGGGTGAGCAGTCCGGCCTTCTTCAGCGCCGGGCGGTTGAGCTCGGCGTCGACCTCGTTGAGCGAACGGGCCACACCGAGGCGGACGGCGCCGGCCTGGCCGGAGCTGCCGCCACCGTGGACGCGCACCAGCACGTCATACGCGCCGTCGAGCTCGAGCACCTTCAGCGGCTCGTTGACGATCTGCTGGTGGACCTTGTTGGGGAAGTACTCCTCCAGGGTCTTGCCGTTGATCTTCCACTTACCGGTGCCGGGCACGATGCGGACGCGGGCGATGGCCTGCTTGCGGCGGCCGGTGCCGGCGCCGGGCGCCGAGGCGCTCGGGCGGCGGGTGGGCTCCTCGCCGTCGGCCGGGGCGGCCGAGGACTCGGAGGTGTAGCTGGTCAGCTGCGGCTCGTCGTCCTCCAGGACGTCGACCGTGGTCTGGTCGGTCATGTGTGATGTCTCCTAGGAAGTCCGGCGGGCGCTTACTGCGCGACCTGGGTGATCTCGAACGGCTGGGGCTGCTGCGCGGCGTGCGGGTGCTCCGGGCCGGCGTAGACCTTGAGCTTGGACAGCTGCTGACGGCCGAGGGAGTTCTTCGGGATCATCCCGCGGATCGCCTTCTCGACGGCCTTGGTCGGGCTCTTGGCCATCAGCTCGGTGTAGCTGGTGGTCTTGAGGCCGCCCGGAAAACCGGAGTGGCGGTAGGCCTTCTTCTTCTCCAGCTTGGCGCCGGTCAGCGCGACCTTGTCAGCGTTGATGATGACGACGAAGTCACCGGCGTCGACGTGCGGCGCGAAGGTCGGCTTGTGCTTGCCGCGCAGCAGCGTGGCGGCCTGGGTGGCCAGCCGGCCGAGCACGACGTCGGTCGCGTCGATGACGTGCCACGCACGCTCCTGCTGGAGCTGCGCGGGCTTGGGCGTGAAGGTACGCACGGTTCTGCCCTCTTCGGTTGCTATCGGTGCCGAGGCAGCCGGCGGGCCGCCTCACGAGAATCTGGTTGCGCGAAGCACAACGACCATCAAGTTTACGGGGCCGAGAGGTGCGGCCCCAAATCGAGCCGATCCGATGCGTTGCCAACGGTTTTCACGCCCCCGCCGGCCGCTGTGCGGCCTTGTGCACAGCAAGTGTGCACAACTATTGTGCATGTATGACGCCCGCCGACTCCGCCACGCCGTCCCCGAATCAAAGCCCCCTTCGGGCCCTGGCGCACCCGCTCCGCTCCCGGCTGCTCGCTCAGCTGCGCGTGCACGGTGAGGCCACCGCGACCGAGCTCGCCGCCGCGATCGGCACCCACACCGGCGCCACCAGCTACCACCTGCGCAAGCTCGCCGAAGCGGGACTGGCGGCCGACACCGGCACCGGCACCGGCCGTCGCCGGGTCTGGACCGCGACGACGCCGGAGCGCACCGCCGCCCCCGAGCCGCTCGACGCCGACGACGCCGCGGCCGAGCAGTGGCTGCAGCGGGATTACGTCGAGCACTTCGCCGAACGCGCCGGCGCCTGGATCGACGACGCGTCGCGGTGGCCGCCCACCTGGCAGGAGCATTGCGGGCTCACCGACCACGCGGTCGTGGTGACCACCGAGCAACTCACCGCACTCGACGCCGAACTCGCCGAGGTGATGGAGCGCTACCGCCGCGCCGGCGCGGGGACGCCCGGCGCGCGGCGGGTCGCGGCATACACCGCCCTGCTGCCGGTGGACCCGCCGCCGGCGCGCTGACGACCCTCAGAAGTCGAGCTGGGACTCCAGCACCGGTCGCAGCTTGTCGACGTAGGACGCGGTGACGTGGTTGCTGTCGCGGTAGACGATCATGTTGCCGACCACGACCGGGCAGGTGCCCGACTGGCAGAACCACGGCACCATGTCGACGAAGGTCGCGCCCGTGGCGGTGGCGGCGGACTTCCACAACGCGTTGCGTCGCGCGACGGCCGGGTGCTGCGGCTGCGCGCACGTGCCGTAGGTGGAGGTGCGGGACCCGAGGCAGCGCGAGGCGTCCTGCGGCAGCAGGTTGATGTCACTGATGACCGCCGTGCGCGGGGTGATGGAGCGCACCTCGCGCAGCGTCTTCTCCGCCTGGGTGCGGAACTGCTTGTCGGCGGCCGGCTCCGACTGGACCTGGCCGGTCTTCGGATCGACGAGGTCGCCGCCGACCTTCCCGCTCATGATCACCATGGCCGGCTTGATCGCGCGCAACTGGTCCAGCACCCAGCGCTGGAAGGTGAGGCACTGCGGGTAGGGCTTGCCGTAGTAGACCTCCAGCGCCTGCACCGGCACGCACGTCGCCTTGGCGAAGAGCACGAGCTTGTAGCCCTTCGCCTTGGCCAGATCGGACAGCGTGGTCATCCACTGGCCGGCGTGCGAATCACCCCAGAGCGCAATGACTTTCGATGAGGACGTGTCGCCGAGCGGGCAGAGTTTGTGCGACAGGCCCTCGGCCGTCGACACCGAACACCCCGGCTCCGGCTGGGACACGTCGGCCAGCAGGTCCGGCAGCGCCGGCACCAGCGCCTCCGGCAGCTTCTTGTTCGCCGTGGCGAACTGCGCGGACTCACGGACGTCCTGCTGCAGGGCGCCCGCCTGCTGGGCGGGCGTGCCGGTCACCGTCGTGGTGCCGGTGGACGCCTCGACCTTGGGCACGGTGGCGAAACCGATCTGCACGACAAGCGCACCGGCGAGCAGCACCGCGACGGCACCCGGCCAGAGCACCAGCGAGCGCAGCCGCGTGCGGGTGACCCACCGCGCCCGGCGGAAAGGCGTCTCGACGAACCGGTAGCTGAGCCAGGCGAGCGCGACGGCGGCCACCAGCAGCACGACACGGCCGCGCAGCGAGATCGGGTGCCCCTGGTAGGCCGGCGCCATGATCAGCAGCGGCCAGTGCCACAGGTAGAGCGAGTAGGAAATGTCGCCGACGAACCGCATCGGCGCGATGCCGAGGACCCGGCCGACCCCGAACTGCTCCGGCTCGGCACCGGCGAGCAGGATCGCGGCCGACCCGAGCACCGGCAGGGCGGCGGCGTAGCCGGGGAAGGGGGTGCTGGCGTCATACCCGAAGCAGGCGATGAGGATCGCGAGCAGGCCGCCCCAGCCGAGCGCGATCCGCACGGGCCGCGGGATCCGCGACAACTCTGGGGCAAGGAGGGCCAGCAGGGCGCCGATGGCGAGCTCCCAGGCGCGGGTGAAGGTCGAGAAGTAGGCGCTGCTCGGGTTGTGCCGGGTGTCCCAGAGCGACCAGGCGAAGCTGAGCAGACCGAGCACGATGACCAGTGCGGCGGCCCGCCGCACCGCGATGCGGCCGCGCGACCGGGTGCGCGCACGACGGCCGAAAGTCAGCCAGGCCACCGCGCCGAGTAGCAGTGGCCAGGCCAGGTAGAACTGCTCCTCCACGGCGAGCGACCAGAAGTGCTGCACCGGGGAGACGAAGGAGTTCTCGGCGAAGTAGTCGGTGCGGGCCGTGGCGAGCTTGATGTTCTCGCCGAAGAACGTCGCCCAGCGCACCTCCGACAGCACGGTGCGCAGGTCGCCGGCGGTGTAACAGACCGCGCTGCCCACCGCGATCGCAAGGAGTACGACGGCAGCCGCGGGCAGGATGCGCCGCGCGCGGCGTGCGTAGAAGTCGGCGATCGAGACCCGTCCGCGGTCACGCACCTCGCGCACCAGGCCGCCGGTGATGAGGAAGCCGGAGATCACGAAGAAGACGTCGACGCCGACGAAACCGCCGCTGAAACCGAGCAGCGACGCGTGGCTGAGCAGGACCGAGAGAACGGCAACGGCGCGCAGCCCCTGGATGTCGGCGCGGTCGCGCCGGTGCGTGGTGGCCGGGGAAGTCATCGACGCCATGGTAGGTGGCGCCGTCGCGCGGGCAGCGCATCCGCCCACGCCCGGCGTTGTGGGCCTGTCACACTCGCCGCGCGGCCGGTGTCTGGTGAGTGTCACGTCATACGAGGTCATACGAGAAGGAAGCGAAGGCCATGCCCAGCACCAGCACGCTCCGCATCCCGAAGGCACCCGTCACCGGCGCGTACGGCGCCGCGATGCGGTGGTTCGCCAAGCGCAAGCTCGGCGGAGAGTTCCCCGACAACGGATACGTCTACTTCCACAACAAGCCGGTCCTGAAGGCGGTGTTGTCCTTCGAGGGCAAGGTCGACCGCTGGAGCGCGCTCGACCCGACCCTGAAGTCCTATGCGCAGATCGCGAGCGCCGGGGTGATCGGCTGCAGCTGGTGTCTCGACTTCGGCTACTTCAAGGCGCACGACGACGGCCTCGACCTCGACAAGGTGCGGCAGGTGCCGCGCTGGCGCGAGTCGGACGTCTTCAGCGCGCTGGAGCGGCGGGTGCTGGAGTATGCCGAGGCGATGTCGCAGACCCCGCTCACGGTCACCGACGAGATGGTCGCCGCGCTCGTCGACGAGCTCGGCGCGGCGGCAACCGTCGAGCTGACCCAGATGATCGCGCTGGAGAACATGCGCTCCCGCTTCAACTCGGCGGCCGGCCTGCAGTCGCAGGGGTATTCGGACGTGTGCGAGTTGCCGCTCGCCGTACGGTCGTCACTGTGACCGACAGCACCGACGCCTTCGTGGCGCACCGCGGGCTCCTCTTCACGGTCGTCTACGAGCTGCTCGGGTCGGCGGCCGATGCCGAGGACGTGCTGCAGGAGACGTGGCTGCGCTGGGACGACGTCGACCGCTCGCAGGTGCGCGATGACCGGGCCTACCTGGTGCGCATCGCGACCCGGCTGGCGCTCAACCGGCTGCGCACGCTCTCCCGCCGCCGCGAGTCGTATGTCGGGCCGTGGCTGCCCGAGCCGCTGCTCACCGCGCCGGACGTGGCCGACGACGTGGCGCTCGCCGACAGCGTCTCGACGGCGATGCTGCTCGTGCTGGAGACGCTCTCGCCGACGGAGAGAGCGGTTTTCGTGCTGCGCGAGGTCTTCGACCTGCCGTACGACGAGATCGGCGACGCGGTCGGCAAGTCGGCCGCGGCGGTGCGCCAGATCGCCCACCGGGCCCGCGAGCGGGTGGCGCAGCGCCGGCCGCGGCACCTGGTGGGCAGCCCGGAGCGCACCGCGGTGATCGACCGTTTCGTCGCGGCCGTGAACGGCGGTGACCTGCAGAGCCTGATGGACGTGCTCGCGCCGGACGTCGTCATGCTGACGGACGGCGGTGGTCTGAAAAAGGCTGCGCTGCAACCGATTCGGGGAGTCGAGAAGGTGTTGCGCTTTCTCATCGCGGTCACCCCGGCGGATGGCAGCGCGCGTGCCGAGGTCGCCCGCATCAACGGCGATCTCGGGCTGCGGCTCTATGCAGCCGGCGAGCTCGACACGATCGCGACCATCCGCATCGACGACGGCGCGGTGACCGGTCTCTACCTGGTGCGCAACCCGGAGAAGCTGCGCCGGGTCGAGGAGGCGGTGCCGCTCCGACGCCGACTGTGACCGCCGCCGGTCACCGCACCCGCTCGACCCGCGTCTCGTCCCAGACCGGCTCCGGCGTCTCCCGCACCCGGCCGTCGGCGCCGAAGACGAGGTAGCGGTCGAATCCCCGTGCGAACCAACGGTCGTGGGTGACCGCGACCACGGTGCCGTCGAAGGCGTCGAGTCCGGCCTCGAGCGCCTCGGCGGAGTGCAGGTCGAGGTTGTCGGTGGGCTCGTCGAGCAGCAGCAGGGTCGCCCCGGACAGTTCCAGCAGGAGGATCTGGAAGCGGGCCTGCTGCCCGCCGGAGAGCGACCCGAAGGCCTGCTCGGCGGCGCGCGCCAGCTCGTAGCGGTCGAGTGCACGGGACGCCTGCTCCCGCGGCATCCCGTCGCGGTGGTCGTCCCCGCGGTGCAGGATCTCCAGCAGCGTCCGCCGCGACAGGTCTCCGTGCGCCCCGGCCTGCGTCGACTGTGCAAACCAACCCGGTCGCACACGTGACCCCAGGCGGGCGATCCCGTTGTGCGGCACGGGTTTCGGCGGGTTGTCACCGACCGGTCGGTGCTCGACGTCCGGGTCGCTGCCGCCGCCGGCGAGCAGCCGCAGGAAGTGCGACTTGCCCGATCCGTTGGAGCCGAGCACCGCGACGCGCTCGCCATACCAGACCTCGAGGTCGAAGGGCTGCATCAGCCCGGAGAGCTCCAGCCCCTCGCAGACCACCGCCCGCTTGGCGGTGCGACCACCGGTCAGCCGCATCGAGACCCGCTGCTCGTAGGGCAGCACCTCCGGCGGGCCGGCTTCCTCGAATTTCGCCAGCCGGGTCTGCGCGGCGCGGTAGCGGCTCGCCATGCCGTCGTTGAAAGTGGCCTTCACCTTGAGCGTCTGGACGAGCTGGGTGAGCTTGGCGTGCTCTTCGTCCCAGCGCCGACGCAGCTCCTCCAGTTTGCTGTTCCGGTCGACTCGTGCCTGATGGTAGGTGTCGAAGCGGCCGGCGTGCACCCACGCGTTCGCACCCGTCGCGGCCGGCTCGAGAGTGGCGATGCGGGTGGCGACCTGTTGCAGGAGCTCCCGGTCGTGGCTGATGAAGAGCACGGTCTTCGGCGACTCGGTCAGCCGCTGCTCCAGCCAGCGCTTGGTGGGCACGTCGAGCGAGTTGTCCGGCTCGTCGAGGAGCAGCACCTCCTCCGGCCCGCGCAGGAGCGCCTCGAGCACGATGCGCTTCTGCTCACCGCCGGAAAGCGTTGACACGTCACGGAATTGCGCTCGTTCATACGGTATGCCGATGGCCGCGACCGTGCACACGTCCCAGAGCGTCTCCCACTCGTAGCCGCCGACCTCGGCCCAGTCGGCGAGCGCCTGCGCGTAGGCAAGCTGGGCCGGCTCGTCGTCGCGCTCCATGATCGCCAGCTCGGAGTCGTCGACCGCCTCGGCGGCTCGGCGGATCGGCTCCGGCGCCACGGTCAGCAGGAGGTCGCGCACCGCGAACTCCTCGCCCTCGGGCAGTGCGCGGCCGATGAACTGCGGCATGACCGCGAGCCCGCCGGACCGGGTGATCGCGCCCTCGTGGGCGTCGAGCTCGCCCGCGATGATCTTCAGCAGCGTCGTCTTGCCGGTGCCGTTGGGCCCGACCAGGGCGACCTTCGCGCCCTCCCCCACCCGCAGACCGACACCGCCGAGCAGCGGCCGACCGTCGGGCAGGAAGTAGTGAACCCCGTTGACATCGATATGACCCACGGTCGTCAAGCATCGCCGATCGCCGCGTGGGCGTCGAACCGGTTTCAGCCGGCCGAGGCCTCCAGCTCGGCCAGGGTGTCCTCCAGGTGGTGGATCATCCGTTGCACCGACGGCGCGCTGCGACGGCAGGCGGTGATGCCGAAGTCGACCTGGTCGTCATACGTCACGAGCGTGATGTTCATCGCCAGCCCGTCGACCGGGATCGACGCAGGGTAGGTGCCTTCGAGGTGGGCGCCGTTGAAATACAACTGCTTTCGCGGTCCGGGCACGTTGGAGATGATGACGTTGAACGGCGGCCGCCCGACCAGTCCGTAGGTCGGGAGCATCGACAGACCGAGCCCGGCGACGTTGTAGCCCGACATGAGCAGCAGCTGCAGCGGGGTGAGTTCGCGCATGGTCTGCTTGGCGACGGTGGTCGACTCGTGGATCGTCTCGAGGCGCTCCAGTGGGTCCTCGACGTCCGTGGCGAGGTTGGCGATCATCGCGCCGATCTCGTTGCCGCCCACCTCGCTGGTCTCGTCGCGCAGGTTGACCGGGCACATGGCGGTCATCGCCCGGTCGGGCAGCGCGTCGAGCTCGCCGAGGTAACGGCGCAGGGCGCCGGCGCAGACCGCGAGCGCGACGTCGTTGAACGACACGTCGCACGCCTTGGCCACCCGCCGGAAGCGGTCGAGGTCGAAGGACTGCGCGACGAAGCGGCGTGCGCCACCGATCTTCCCGTTGAGGATGGTGCGCGGAGCGTCGAACGGCGTGGTCAGACCCGTGTCGCGCAGGGACCGGTAGGCGACCTTGAGCGAGTTGGGCGCGATGCTCGACAGCTCGCCGACCACGTCGAGGCCGCCACGCACCAGGCCGAGGGGCAGCGCGAGACCCCGCCCGGCGCTCTGCTCGGCCGCGGCCACCTCGACCTGCTCGTCCGGCAGCGCGAACGGCGGCACGCAGTCACGCGCGTCGGGGTCGGGACTGCACGCCTGCTGCATCAGGTGCAGCGCGGACACCCCGTCGACCATCGCGTGGTGGATCTTGGAGAAGACCGCGACCCGGCCGTCCTCCAGGCCTTCGACGACGTGCGCCTCCCACAGCGGCCGGTGGCGGTCCAGCAGGGTGCTCTGCCACCGTGAGGCGAGTTCGAACAGCTCCCGCAGCCGCCCCGGGCTGGGCAGCGCGGATCGGCGTACGTGGTAATCGAGGTCGAGGTCGTTGTCGGTCGACCAGCGGAAGTTGCCGAGCAGCCCGACCGGCTCCATCGGCCGCAGCCGGAAGCGCGGGTTGATCTCCTCGGACTCGACCGCGGTCAGCTGGTCGCGCACCCAGGACGGCGACTCGCCCTCGGGCACGGTGAACAGTTGCAGACCCCCGACGTGCATCGGGTGCTCTCGTGACTCCACGAGCAGGAATCCGGAGTCGACAGGGCCCATTCCCGGCATACCTCTGCCGCCTCTCCACGAAGATCCCACTACTTACGCAGCAGTAGATTTAAGCTAGGGCGTCGATTGTGACACCCGCCACAGTGGACCACAACGTGCTGGTCCCGCCGGACCGCTCCGGAAGGAGTCGCTCATGACGCTGTCGGCTCACGCGGCCGCCGGCAACGACCTGCCCGCCGGCCCGGCCCGCACCCGATTTCCCCGCACCAGCCGCAGATCCGCGGCTCTCGCGGGCGGGATGCACGCCGTCGCCAAGCCGGCGCTCAACCTGTGGAGCTACGCACCGCCGCTCGCCCGGCTGTCCCGCATCATGGACCGCGCCGCCGACCGGCTCACCGTGCCGGACGGCACGTCGGTGCAGTCGGTGCAACTCGGGCCGTGCGACGCCGAGTGGATCCGGGCCCCGCGGGCGACCGAGGAGGGCGCGGTGCTCTACCTGCACGGCGGCGCCCTCATCGTCTGCAGCCTCGCCTCCCACCGGCTGCTCGTCGCGTCCACCTCCCGCGTATGCCGGGTGCCCGCGCTCAACGTCAACTTCCGGATGCTGCCGCAGGTCACGGTCGAGGAGATGGTCGGCGACTGCCTCGCCGGCTACCGCTGGCTGCTCGCCAAGGGCTACCCGCCGGAGAAGATCAGCATCGTGGGCGATTCCGCGGGCGGCTACCTGGCATTCCTCGTCGCGCTCGCGCTGCGCGACGACGGGCTGCCGCTGCCGTCGTCGATCGCCGGTATGTCGCCGCTGCTCGACCTCGACACCGAGCGCAAGGCGGCCAACCCGCACCGCGACAAGTGCGACCTGTTCACGGTGCGCGCCTGCGAGGCGCTCCGGGCATTGGTCGACCGGGTCGACCGCCGGCACGAGGTGCAGGGCGAGCGGGTGCAGCCGATCGACGCCGATCTCACCGGTCTGCCGCCGGTGCTGATTCAGATGGGGTCGCGCGAGATCCTCCGCCCGGACGCCGAGGAGATGGCCGACCGGCTCGCGGCGGCCGGCGTGCCGACCCAGCTGCAGATCTGGAACGGCCAGGTGCACGTCTTCCAGGCGGCTGCTCCCCTGGTGCCCGAGGCCGGGCGGGCGCTGCGTGAGCTCGGCCGCTTCGTGCGCACCCACCGCGCAGCCGGCTGAGACCGCTGCCGGCCGCGTGCCGAAGTAGCCTGCAGCGGTGCGCATCGATCTCAACGCCGACGTCGGCGAGTCCTTCGGCCGATGGCAGCTCGGCGACGACGATGCGCTGTTGCGGATCGTCACCTCGGCCAATGTCGCGTGCGGCTTCCACGCCGGTGACCCGGCGACGCTGGTGCGCACGTGTGCGGCGGCCTCGGCGGCCGGCGTGCGGGTCGGTGCGCAGGTCGGATATCGGGACCTGGCCGGTTTCGGCCGCCGCTTCATCGAGGTCGCGCCCGATGATCTCTTCGCCGACGTCGTCTATCAGATCGGGGCGCTCGACGCGATCGCCCGGACGCAGGGCACGCGGGTCCGTTACGTGAAGCCGCACGGCGCCCTCTACAACGCGATCGTGCACCACCAGGCGCAGGCCGAGGCCGTGGTCGCCGCGGTGCGGGCCGTCGACCCGCGGCTTCCCCTCGTCGGGCTGCCCGGATCGGTCGTGCTCGAAAGGGCTTCTGCCGCAGGGACTCCCGTCATACGAGAGGCATTTGTGGACCGGGCTTACAGCGCGGACGGCACGCTCGTGCCGCGCACGCAGGAGGGTGCCGTGCTGCACGATCCCGGGCAGGTCGCGGCGCGTGCCGTGCGCATGGCGGTCGAACACGAAGTCACCGCCATCGACGGTGCGACGGTCGCCGTCGACGCCGACTCGCTGTGCGTGCACGGTGACTCGCCGGGGGCTGTCGAGTTGGCCCGCGCGGTGCGGTCGGCGCTGGACACCGCGGGGGTCAGCGTCGAAGCTTGGTGACATGAGCACCGGCGCGCTGACCTTCGACGTTCGTCCGTATGGCGAGCGCGCCGTGCTCCTCGATCTGCCCGACTCGGGGACGCGTCGCGCGGTCACCCGCTGGCTGGTCGAGCACGATCACGAAGGCGTCGAGTCGGTGCCCGCCGAGCGCACCATCCTGCTGCAGGTCGGCGATCGTCGGGTCGGCGCAGCCGGGGCCCACGAGCGACTCACCGCCGTGCTGCGCGACCTGCGCGAGGCCGATCCCGGCGACCATGAGCGGAGCGAGCACGAGTCACCGGTCGTCGACCTCGACGTGGTCTACGACGGCCCGGATCTCGCCGACGCCGCCGAGGCCCTCGGGATGTCGGTCGAGGGGTTGGTGCGGTGGCACACCGAGTCTGCGTGGGAAGTCGAATTTCTAGGGTTCATGCCGGGTTTCGGCTACCTGACCCGGCCGGGCGACACGCTCGAGGTGCCGCGCCGATCCTCACCGCGCACGCGCATCCCGGTCGGCTCGGTCGGGCTCGCCGGCCGCTACTCTGGCGTCTACCCGAGCGCGTCGCCGGGCGGCTGGCAACTGATCGGGACCACGTCGGCGGTGATGTTCGACCCGGGCGGTGACGGCGCGCTGCTGACTCCTGGCGACCGGGTGCAGTTCCGGGTGTCGGAAGGCACGGAGCGCGGCCGTGGCTGAGCTCGAGGTGGTCGCCACCGGCCCGCAGTGCCTCGTCCAGGACCTCGGCCGCCCGGGCCTCGCCGGACAGGGCGTCACGGCGTCCGGCGCGATCGACCGGGTGTCGCTCGGCCAGGGAAATCGGTTGGTGGGCAACGAAGTCGGCGCGGCCGGACTCGAGGTGCTGCTCGGCGGTCTCGTGGTGCGCGCGCCGCAGGACCTGCTGATCGCGGTGACGGGTGCCGGCTGCCCGGTCACCGTCGACGGCCGGCCGGTCGCCTTCGGTGCGCCGGTGACGGTGCGCGTCGGCTCCGAGCTGCGGCTGGGGCAGGCGGTGCACGGTCTGCGCAGTTATCTGACCGTGCGCGGCGGCCTGGAGGCGCCTGGCAGATTCGGCGGCTCACTGAGCACCGACACCTCCAGCGGGCTGGGCGCCAAGCCGGTGCACGCCGGTGACCGCATCCCCATCGGGCAGGCGATCGTGGCCGAGCCGCGGGTCAACCTCACCATCCCGGCCGTCAGCACCGGCGGCGAGATCGTCGTCGAGGTCACCAGGGGCCCGCGGGCCGATCGACTCACGCCGGCCTCGCGGGCAGCGCTCACCGAGGTGGCGTGGACGGTGACGAGCGACAGTGACCGGATCGGCGTGCGCCTCAGCGGTTTTCGACTGCAACTGGCGGATGACTCGGCGCTGCCGAGCGAGCCGATCGTGCGTGGCGCCATACAGGTGCCGCCAAGTGGTGAGGTCATCGTCTTCCTGGCCGATCACCCGACGACGGGCGGTTACCCGGTGGTCGCGGTCGTCGACGACACCGACGTCGACCGGCTGGCGCAGGCCCCGCCGGGCATCCGGGTGCGGCTACAGGGGCGGCCGGGGCCGAGTTGGCCGACTACCGGTTGAGGGTCAGCGGACCCAGACCTGGGTTTTGAAGGACCGCTGTCCCGGGAACGACCAATGGCCGCCGTCGGCCATCATCCACCGCGCGACGCACAGCCCCTTGTGCCGAGGTGCGGTCACCTCGACCTCGATGACCGCCTCGCCACCCGGCCGAGTGTCGGGCACCGAGGTCTGCAGCTCGCTGGTGCAACTGCGCTCGGTGAAGGGGATGTCGACGCGCACCACCGACCGGCCCTTCCAGGCGACCGAGCCCGAATTTCGCAGGGTGAACTTCTTGTGGAGCGTCTGACCGGGAGCCACCGTGCTGCAGTCGGGCACGGTGAGGTCTGCTCCGTAGCTCGCGTGGTCACCGGCGACCCGAGGCGCTATTTCTCGTTGCTCGTCCGCCACCGGGCAAGCGGTCGGCGACGGGTATGCCGACGGGTGGGCGCCACCGGGTGACAGCGGTATTCCACCGGGGAGCAACGCCGCGGTGTTTCCGGCAGCAGGATGCGCAACTCCGGATCGCTCGCGCCATACAACCAACGAACCCACGAGGACCGCGAGCACCAGGGCCAGAGCCGCCGCGATCAGCCAGACCGGCGGCCGCCGCCGTGTCGGGCCGTCCGGTTCATTCGCGACGGCCGGCCGGTCCTCGACCGGCTCCGGCGGCTGGTGCGAAGCGGGCGTCGGCAGTGGCGGCTGTGCTGGTTCGAGTAGCGCGTTGACGGCTTCCCATTGCGGCTTGAAATCCGCCGGGTCGCGGTGCAGCGCGGTAGCGAACTGCTCGGTCGTCGACCAACTCGGGAAGCGGTTTCCCTGCACCGCCTCGTGCAAAGTCGTGTGCGAGATGCACCCCGATGTCGCAGCCATCTTGCGAAAGGACGGCTCCCCGGCCTCCTGACGCGCAGCTGACAACAGTTTTGCGAAGCCCTCAATCTCGGTGCGGGTGCGGGCACGCCGCACCGCATCCTCCTGGTGCGCCATCACTACTCCCCTGAGTCCGGCTGCGCCGTGCGCGATCTGTCAGATCCCCTAGTCAGATCGCCGTCCTGCTGCGGTTTTTCTCGGCTGACACGGTACCGAACACCTGGTGGTCTCCGGGAGTTTGGCGACGTCCGATCAACCGAGAGGAAGGGACGACATGTCCAGCACAAAGACCATCGGTACGACGAGCCGTCCGCGCCGGCGACTGCGCCGCGGGATCTGCGGCGTAGCAGTCGTCAGCGCGCTCGCAGGAGTCGGAGCGGTGTCCACGGGAGGGGCGGCGCACGCGGCCGACAGTCACGACTTCCCGGCGAAGGTCGACCTCAACGGCCGCCTGAACATCGGCGAACCGGCCGATGCACCCGGCCACATCGAGAACCAATACCTCCAAGGCACCCAGGTGCCCGTCGTCTGCCAGCAATTCGCCGGCGCCGACCTGTGGGACAAGACCGCCGACAACACCTGGGTCCCCGACAAATACCTCACCACCGGCACCGACGGCCGAGCACCCGGCGTGCCCGACTGCAACGGCGGCACGACGACTGACCCCGTGCACGGCCGCAATGATGGCCCGGCGGGCCCGCAGGACGGGACCCGCGACGAGAAGATTGCACGGGTGCTCGACGCGGCACGCCCCCAGGTGGGGCAGGGGCTGAGCTACTCGTGGGGTGCCGGCGGCAAGGGTGGTCCGTCGTTCGGGATCGCCGATGCTTCGCCCGGCGGATACAACGACTACGACGTGTTCGGGTTCGACTGCTCAGGATTCACTCTTTACGCCTATTGGAAGGGCGCGGGAGTCGACATCACCGACTACTCGGGCACCCAGTACGACAAGTTCCCGAAGGTGTCGACGTCGTCGCTACTGCCCGGGGACCTCGTCTTCAAGGGCGCAGGCGGCTCCGATCACGTGGGGATCTACCTGGGCGACGGTCAGGTCGCGCAGGCCGCGCCCCCGCGCGGAACCGACAGCGTGCGCATCGACACCTTCAACCCCGGTGAGTGGCTCGACACCGGAGTGCGACCGATCGCCTGAGGTCGCGCGCGCAGCACCGAACGCACCGTCATACCAACCGTCATAACGAAAGGACTCGAATCACCATGTTGACCAAGACAGGACGTCGCGCGACGTCCCTAGCAATCGCCGCCGCCACGCTCACCGGAGCGCTCACCGCAGCCGGCGGCACGGCCGGCGCCGACCAGGTCACCAACTTCCCGGCGAAGGTCGACCTCAACGGCCGCCTGAACATCGGCGAACCGGCCGACGCACCCGGCCACATCGAGAACCAATACCTCCAAGGCACCCAGGTGCCCGTCGTCTGCCAGCAATTCGCCGGCGCCGACCTGTGGGACAAGACCGCCGACAACACCTGGGTCCCCGACAAATACCTCACCACCGGCACCGACGGCCGAGCACCCGGCGTGCCCGACTGCAACCCTGCTCCACCGAGCGCCGGTGAGGAGCCGCGGGACGACTTCAACCATCAGACCTACGGTTTCGCCAAGGACCAGTGCACCGCATTCGCCGCCTTCCGGATCGCCGATCGGCTCGGCATCGGCGACTTCGCAAACGACTGGCGCGGACAGCATTTCGGTGATGCCGGCACCTGGGACGACGCCGCTCGCGGCGCCGGACTGGTCGTCGACACCCAGCCTGTCGTCGGCGGCATCGCGGTGAACGACGTCCACAAGGTCGGTCACGTCGCCTACATCAACAAGGTCTATGACGACGGATCGTTCGACGTCGAGGAATACAACTGGAACACGCCGCTTGGTTACGGCACCCGCTCGCACGTGAACATCTCCGACGCGCAAGCCGACTTCCAGTACGTGATCCACTTCAAGTGATCGGCTCCGTCGGTCCGTGCGGGTGCGGGAGAAGACGATCGTCTCTCCCTCACCCGCGCGGGTTGCTCAAACTTTCTTCCGGCAGCGTGCGCACTGCGCGCGCGGCGTCGGCGCGCGTCGCAAGTTGGTCGTCGGGGGGATAACTGACTTCCTCCAGGCACAGGCCGTGCGGCGGCATCACCGTGACGCCGGGGTCCCGCCGCCCAGCCGTGAGCACCTGCGCCGGCCACTCGATCGGCTTGCGCCCCAGACCAACCGGTATGACGGCACCCACGAGCGAGCGCACCATCGAGTGGCAGAACGCGTCGGCGACGACCGTCGCGACGAGCACTCCGTCCGCCGTGCGCTCCCAGCGGTAGTCGAGCAGGGTGCGGACGGTGGTGGCGCCCTCTCGCCGTTTGCAGAACGCCGCGAAATCCTTCAGTCCCAGCAGGTTCCGGGCTGCGGAGTTCATCGCGTGCTCATCCAGCGGGCCGCGCACGACCACGGTGTCCCGCCGGCGCAGCGGGTCGACGGCGGCCGGGTCGTCGATGATGCGATAACTGTAACGCCGGGAGGTCGCGGAGAAGCGCGCGTCGAAACCAGTGGGCGCCTCGCGCACCCGATGGACGACGACGTCGGGCGGTAGCACGCCGCCGAGGCGGGTCACGGCCGCATCGGCGGGGCTGCGCTCGGACCGACCCCGGAGTGCGGCATAGCGCTCGGGGTCGAGATCGACGTGGCAGACGGCGCCGCGGGCGTGCACACCGGCGTCGGTGCGCCCGGCCACGGTCAGCTTCGGCGGGGCGCTGCGCAGGATGGTGCCCAAGCCTTCGGAGAGGGTCTGCTCGACGGTGCGCAGACCCGGCTGGGTCGCCCAGCCGGAGAAGTCCGTCCCGTCATACCCGAAGTCGATCCGCAGGCGCATTGCCGCAGACTATCGAGCGGCTTTCATGGACGTTCGTTCAATTCGCCGTCGTGGACGCCGGGAGCGTGCCACCATGCGCAGATGCGGGTGTCTTCGCGGGCCGCGATCGCGGCGGCCTACTTCGCGCAGGGGTGTGCCTTCCTGTCGCTGACCACACGGTTGCCGAAGGTCGAATCGCATTGGGGCCTCTCCCAATTGGGCCTCACGCTTCTCATGCTGATGATCGTGCTCCTGGCCGGGGCGGGGTCGTTGCTCGCCGAGCGACTGGCGCCCCGGGTCGGCAGCGCGACCGTGCTGCGCGGCGGGCTGCTCACGGTCTGCGTCGCGCTGTTGGCGAGCGGGCCGGCTCCCGGCATACCTCTGCTGGTCGTGGGTATGGCGATCTACGGCCTCGGGCTCGGGGTGGTCGATGCGACGAGCAACATGCAGGCGGTCGCGCTCGAGCACCGGGTGCGGCGATCGCTGCTGCCGTCGTTCCACGGTGCGTGGACCGCGGGCGGCATCGTGGGCACGCTGGTCAGTCTCGCGCTGCCGCACGCCTCGGTCGCGGCGGTGTCCGTCGGCGTTGCGGTGCTGCCGTTGATGGTGGCGGCTGCGCCATACCTGCCGGGGCGTGGGGGTGCAGTCGACCCGACGAGCGCGGGCGACATCCCGTGGCGGCCGATCCTGCTGGTGGGCGCCGCGTGCGTGGTCTTCTACACGGTGGACACCGCGTCGACCACGTGGGGTTCGGTCTATTTCGACCACACGCTGGGTGCGCCGGAGGCACTCGTCGCCCTCGCGGCGCTCCCCTATCTGGTGGCCTCCCTGGCCGCGCGCATCGCGGGTGACCGGCTCACCGACCGCTTCGGCGCCACACTGTTGTTGCGGGTCGGCGCGGTGGTCGCCGTCGTCGGTCTGATCGTCATCGTCGTTGCGCCCTCGTGGCCGGTCGGTGTGCTCGGCTTCCTCGTGCTCGGGGCCGGCATCGCGGTCGTCGCCCCACTGTCCTACTCGGCCGCCGCGCTACTCGCCCGCGGGGACAGGCTGGACGCCGACGCCGAACGGGCTCGCATCGATGCGGTCATCGCCCGCTTCAATCAGTTCAATTACGTTGGTGCGCTTGTCGGTTCGGTGCTGACCGGCGCGATCGGCACCGGCTCCCTCCGCAGCGGGTATGCCGTGCCCGCCGTCCTCGTGCTGGCGTTGCTGCCGTTGGCGCGGGTGTTCTCCCGGCGCACGCTGGCGTCGCTCGCGTGACTGGTTGGTCGCACCTCGACCACCTGACCAACTTAATGCGGCAGGGTGTCAGTGGTCGCGCCTAGAATCGAACATACATCGCAAGGCAACACGTGGGCAGGGAGGTGACCTCGATGAGCCGACGCAAGCGGACGACCGCCATCGATGTCACAGGCCTGCCCGATGACGTCGCGGCCGCGCTGCGGCTGCTGGTCAAGGGGCTGCGCGCCGAACACGCCGACCCGACGGGGGTCGCCCGCTTCGCACCGGCGGGGCGGGTACGTCGAGATCGCGAGCAGCTCGGTGACGTCATCCAGGCCGCCGAGTCCATCAAGGCGTGCGCGGACGCGGTCTCGCTGTCGGCCATCGCCGCGCTGACCGACGACGTCGTCGCCGGTGCCCGCATCGCGCCCGACGATCCACGCCACGCTGCGAAGCTCGCCGCGCACCGGCACGCCGCCACGCAAGCCGTCATCCACGAGGTCCAGCTCCTGACCGGGTGCACCCTCCACGCCGCCCGCGACCGAGTCAGGATCGCCACCTGCATGCCCGACCGGGCCGGCACCGCTCGTGCGCAGCTTGCGCACGGCACGACCACGTTCGAGCGCGTGCGCACCGTCCACGCCGAAACCGCGCACCTCGACCCCGTCATGGCCGGTGCCATCACGTCCCGAGTGCTGGCACCTCCTGCCCGTCATACCGATCCGGATGCGCGAGTGCCCCTGTCACGCAACGGGTTCCGCGCCCGCCTGCGCCGGCAACTCGCACTTGTCGAGTCCGCCGACGCGACTCGCGACCGCAAACACACCGAGGCGCTCGACCGACGCGACGTGACGACCAGCCCAGGCCGCGACGGCACCGCCGCTCTGCAGATCGACGGCGACAGCGTGCTCGTGTTCACCGCCCACCAGCGCCTCACCGCCCTCGCCAAGGCCGCGCGTGCCGCCGGCGATCCCCGCACCCTGGCGCAGCTGCGAGCCGACCTCGCCACCGACTTGCTGACCCGCGGCATCGTGCCCGGCGACGCCGATCTCGGCAGCGCACCGCCCGGACGGCTGCACGTCGTCGTCAGCCTCGACACCATCGTGCCCGGCAGCACGAGCACCGACGTCGCGGAGGTCCCAGGCGTCGGGTTCCTCTCCGGCGCCCAGGTCCGCGACCTCGCCACCCGGGCGGGATCGCTGTGGACCCGTCTGGTGACCGACCCGGCCACCGGCGCGGTCGTCGACGCTGCCAAGACCTACCAGGTGCCGGCCGGCATGGCCCGCCTCGTGCGGGCCCGCGACCACACCTGCCGCGCCCCCGGCGACTGCGACCACCCCGCCAGCGACTGCGACCTCGACCACGACAATCCCTACGACCACGCGACACCCGGCGAGCACCAGCCCGGTCAGACGCACCCCGACAACCTGCACGCCGTCCACCGCGGCCATCACAACCCCAAGACCGGGAGGTTCTGGGCCTCACGACAACACGCCGACGGCAGCGTCACCTGGCGAACGCTCACCCGGGAGGTCACCACGACCGCCTATGGCCACCACCGGCCCGAGGACCACGCACCACCGGCAGTCAGCCGCGCCGAGCAACACCTCAGCAAGGCCCTGGCCCGCTACTACGAAACCGACGCGATGCCGAGCGTCCTCAAGGACCTCGCCGCCCACCACCTGGCGCAGGAACTTCCGGCGCCTCGCCGCCGGCCGCGGGTGGAGCGGCACGACGGCTACGAAATCTATTGGCCGATTGACGGATTCCGCCTCGAGCCCGCACCACCAGCACCACCCGCGCCGCCCTTCTGACCGCGGGCAACGAAAAGGCGGCCCGCCCGCACCCATGGTGCAGACGGACCGCCTTCCCGTATGACGGGAGTCCCGATCAGGCCTCGTCGTCGCCGTCCTCGGCGACTTCCTGAGCCTTCTCGCCACCGGCCGGCTCGAAGCCCGCGGCCTGCGCGGCCTCGGGGGTGGTGAACCAGACCTCGGCAACGGTCGAGTCGTACCACCGCGAACCGGGCACGTGGTACTTCATCGAGTCCTCGTTGCCCTTCACGGTGAACTTCTCCGGGTCGGGCGACAGGCCACCGTCGACCGGAGCGGCCGAGTCGGCGCCGTACTTGCCCTCGTCCAGCGGCTCCAGCTCGGGAGCGTCGGCCGGAGCAGCCTCGGCCGCGGCGGCGTCCTCCTTGGCGGCGCGCTTGGTGGCACCCTCCGCCTCGGCGACGACGGCGCGCTTCGGCTTGGCGTTGACCGGCTCGCGGACCAGCTCGATCACGGCCATCGGGGCGTTGTCGCCCTTGCGCGGCGCAATCTTGGTGATGCGGGTGTAGCCGCCCTGACGGTCGGCCATGTCGGGCGCGATCTCGGTGAAGAGACGGTGCACGACGCCCTTGTCACGCACGACGGTCATGACCCGACGGCGCGCGTGCAGGTCGCCGCGCTTGGCGAAGGTCACCAGGCGCTCGGCGAGCGGACGCAGCCGCTTGGCCTTGGCCTCGGTCGTGGTGATCCGGTCGTGCTCAAACAGCGCCTGCGCCAGGTTGGCCAGGATGAGCCGCTCGTGCGCGGGGCCACCACCGAGACGGGGACCCTTGGTTGGGGTAGGCATTCTTTCTCCTTGGTCTTCGAACCACGTTGAACGTCAACGTGATTCAGCGGCTCAGTACTGCTCGTCCTCGGCGAAGCTGACGCCCTCGGCGTCGTCGTCCTCGTAACGGTCGGCGATCGCGCTCGCGTCGAACCCGGGCGGGCTGTCCTTGAGCTGCAGGCCCATCTCGGTCAGCTTGTCCTTGACCTCGTCGATGGACTTGGCACCGAAGTTGCGGATGTCCAGCAGGTCGGCCTCGCTGCGGCCGACGAGCTCACCCACGGTGTGGATGCCCTCGCGCTTGAGGCAGTTGTAGGACCGCACCGTGAGGTCCAGGTCCTCGATCGGCAGCGCCAGGTCGGCGGCCAGCGCGGCGTCGGTTGGGCTCGGGCCCATGTCGATGCCCTCGGCCTCGACGTTGAGCTCGCGGGCCAGGCCGAACAGCTCGACCAGGGTCTTACCGGCCGAGGCCATAGCGTCACGCGGCGCGATGGCGTTCTTGGTCTCGACGTCGACGATCAGCTTGTCGAAGTCGGTGCGCTGCTCGACACGAGTCGCCTCGACCTTGTAAGTCACGGCCAGCACGGGCGAGTAGATCGAGTCGACCGGGATGCGGCCGATCTCCTGGTCGGCGGACTTGTTCTGCTGCGCCGAGACGTAGCCGCGGCCGCGCTCGACGGTCAGCTCCATCTCGATCTTGCCCTTGTCGTTCAGGGTCGCGATGTGCAGGTCGGGGTTGTGCACCTCGACACCGGCCGGCGGCGCGATGTCGGCGGCGGTGACCTCGCCCGGGCCCTGCTTGCGCAGGTACATCACCACGGGCTCGTCGTGCTCCGACGAGACGACCAGACCCTTGATGTTCAGGATGATCTCGGTGACGTCCTCCTTGACCCCGGGGATCGTGGAGAACTCGTGCTGCACACCGTCGATGCGCAGGCTGGTCACCGCGGCACCCGGGATGCTCGACAGCAGGGTGCGACGCAGCGAGTTGCCGAGCGTGTAGCCGAAGCCCGGCTCCAGCGGCTCGATGACGAAGCGGGACCGGTTGTCGGAGACAACGTCCTCGCTCAGAGTGGGGCGCTGTGCGATAAGCACTTCTTGTTTCCTTTCCTCAGGGCCACCGCTATATGAAGCCCTGTGAACCGCCAGGCGACTCTGTATTCGCCTGGCGTTATTGAGTTTTCAGTCCTGTATGGCGGGAGCTGGTCTCGATACGGGCTCGCCCCTGGGGGCTCGCCCTACTCGACCAGCTACGAGCCACGAGTGACGGTCCCTCTGCCGGTTGACGGTCGTATCCGACCGTCAACCGGCGAGGAAGCCGTCACTCACCGAAGGCTGGCGACAACCCGCGCGAGGAGCCGTAGCCAAGAGCCCGACGACAAGAACAGACGCGAGGAACGAGCGTCAGTTCTTGGAGTAGAGCTCGACGATGAGCTGCTCGGTGAGCGGCACGTCGATCTGGTCGCGCACCGGGAGGGCGTGCACCAGGATCTGCAGGGTGCCCGGGACGACGTGCAGCCACGCCGGCACCGGACGCTCACCGAAGGTCTCGCGAGCGAACTCGATCGGGAACTTCTGCCGCGACTGCTCGCGGACGGTGATGATGTCGTACTGCTCGACGCGGTAGGACGGGACGTCGACGCGGACGCCGTTGACCTCGAAGTGGCCGTGGGTCACCATCTGGCGGGCGGCACGACGGGTGCGGGCCAGGCCGGCGCGGTAGATGACGTTGTCCAGGCGGGACTCCAGGATGGTCAGCAGGTTCTCGCCGGTCTTACCGGGGCGGCGGGCCGCCTCCTTGTAGTAGCGGACGAACTGCTTCTCCATCACGCCGTAGGTGAAGCGAGCCTTCTGCTTCTCCTGCAGCTGGGTGAGGTATTCCTTCTCCTGCACCCGGCCACGGCCGTGCTGGCCGGGCGGGAAGGGGCGCATCTCGAAGTTCTTGTCGCCACCGACGAGGTCGGTCTTGAGGCGACGCGACTTCTTGGTGATGGGGCCGGTGTAACGGGCCATGGTCTATATCTCCTTCAAGTCTCTCGTCGGGTGTCAGCTGCGGCGCTTGGGCTGGCGGACACCGTTGTGCGGCTGCGGGGTGACGTCGGAGATCGCACCGACCTCGAGGCCGGCGGCGGCCAGCGAGCGGATGGCGGTCTCGCGGCCCGAACCCGGGCCCTTCACGAAGACGTCGACCTTGCGCATGCCGTGGTCCATCGCGCGGCGCGCGGCGGCCTCGGCGGCCATCTGCGCGGCATACGGGGTGGACTTACGCGAGCCCTTGAAGCCGACCTGGCCGGCCGAGGCCCATGAGATCACCGCACCGGTCGGGTCGGTGATCGAAACGATGGTGTTGTTGAAGGTGCTGCGGATGTAGGCGTGACCCGCAGCGACGTTCTTCTTCTCCTTGCGGCGCACCTTCTTCGCGCCGGAAGCCTGACGGCTCTTGGGAGGCATGAAATCTCCTGAAAACTAAGCGAATACGTGAGGTTTAAGTCCCGGTCGCAGAACGCGACGGGATTACTTGGCCTTCTTCTTGCCGGCGACCGTGCGCTTCGGGCCCTTGCGGGTGCGCGCGTTGGTCTTGGTGCGCTGACCGTGCACCGGCAGGCTGCGGCGGTGGCGCAGGCCCTGGTAGGAACCGATCTCGACCTTGCGGCGGATGTCGGAGGCCACCTCACGGCGAAGGTCACCTTCGAGGCGGTAGTTGCCCTCGAGGTGGTCGCGCAGCTTCACGACTTCGTCCTCAGTGAGGTCACGGACACGGGTGTCCGGGTTGACGCCGGTTGCGGCCAGCGTCTCGTCGGCGCGGGTCTTGCCGACGCCGAAAATGTAGGTGAGTGCGACCTCGACGCGCTTCTCGCGCGGCAGGTCGACACCGATCAAACGTGCCATGTGGCATTTCTCCTGGTTGTCTCGCAGAGGTGTCAGTGCGTGGCCTGTCCCGCATGCATCCCGGAGTGGATGTGTGCTAGGTCCCGGGCCTCTGCGCCCGGGGTGGCGTCCCCGTCATACGGCGTGCGTATGACGAGGGGCTGGGCCACGCAAATCGAAATCTTCAGTTGTTCACTTCTTGCGTCCGAATCGAAGACGCGAGTCGTGCCGGGGTGTTCAGCCCTGACGCTGCTTGTGGCGCGCGTTCTCGCAGATCACCATGACCCGGCCGTGACGGCGGATCACCTTGCACTTGTCGCAGATCTTCTTGACGCTCGGCTGGACCTTCATCGCACCTTTTGTCTCGAAGTCAGGCCACTCACCGTGAGGCGGGCGGCGTTGCGGCGGATTTGCCTTTAGCGGTAACGGAAGACGATGCGGCCACGGGTCAGGTCGTAAGGGCTGAGCTCCACCACCACACGGTCCTCGGGGAGGATCCGGATGTAGTGCTGTCGCATCTTGCCCGAGATGTGCGCGAGCACCTTGTGACCGTTGGTCAGCTCCACCCGGAACATTGCGTTCGGGAGGGCCTCGACGATCGTGCCCTCGATCTCGATGACACCGTCCTTCTTGGCCATGCCTTCCTTCAACTGCTGTCGGCGGGCGGTTCTCCGGATGAGAGCCGCCCTGTTGGTGCGGGTACGTCGTGCCGCCCTCCCCCGGCGCGGACACACGACTCATCGGCCCGCTCGGCGTAACCTTGCGGTGCGAGGCGTTCGGTGTTTCGCGATGGGTGAGTGAAGACACTCCGGACCCGACATACCAGTCTACGCGGGAAGCCCATCCCGCCCAAATCGGGGCGGGAACCCTACTCCAGCGGCCCGTATGCCGCGCCGACCTGCGCGAGGTCGGCCGCTCCCCCGTCGACCGCGGTCAGCACCCAGAGGCCGCCGTCGGTGACGGCGACGGTGTGCTCCCAGTGCGCGGCGCGCGAGCCGTCCTCGGTGACCACGGTCCACTCGTCGTCGAGCTCGCGAGATGCGTGGGTGCCGAGCGTCACCATGGGCTCGATCGCGACGGTGGCTCCGGTGCGCACGATCGGCCCGCGCGGGCGCACCCGCTCGTTGTAGACGGTCGGCTCCATGTGCATGCTCGTGCCGATCCCGTGACCGGTGTAGCCGTCGACGATCCCGTAGGTGAGTTCGTCCTCGAGCTCGCTGGCCTCGACCGAGTCCTGGATGACCCCGCCCAGCTCGTAGATCCCGATGCCGGGCCGGAGCGCGCCGATGCCGGCCCAGAGCGCCCGCCGGGTGGCGGCGGACAGTGCGACGTCCTCCGGTCGTGCGGCCGCGTCGCCGCCGACGACGAGGGTGATCGCGGCGTCGCCGTGCCAGCCGTCGACGATCGCGCCGCAATCGATCGACACCAGGTCGCCGTCGGCGAGCGGGCGGTCACCGGGGATGCCGTGCACCACCTGCTCGTTCACCGACACACAGAGGGACCCCGGAAACCCTTGGTATCCGAGGAAACTCGGCGTCGCGCCCTGGTCGCGGATGAACTCCTCGGCCACGCGATCGAGCTCGCCGGTCGTCATACCGGCCGCGGCACGGCCGGCCAGCAACTCCAGGCACCGTCCGACGACGAGGCCGGCCCGGCGCATGAGCAGGATCTGCTCCGGTGTCTTGACCGGCAGCTTCTCGCGGCCGAACATCAGCGGTCCGCGGCCACCTTGTCGAGCGCGGCGCGGATGCGGTCGGTCACCGCGGACATCTCGCCCATGCCGTCGACGTCGACGACGAGGTCACGCTCGGTGTAGGTCTGCACCAGCGGTGCGGTCTCGCGGCGGTAGATCTCCTGCCGCTCGCGGATGACGTCCTCGGTGTCGTCGGCCCGGCCACTGGTCTCGGCCCGCTTGACCAGGCGCTGCACCAGCTCCTGCTCGTCGACCTGCAGCTCGAGCACCGCGTCGAGGGCGTGTCCGTCCCCCGCGAGCAGTTCGTCGAGCGCCTTCACCTGGGCCAGCGTGCGCGGGTAGCCGTCGAGCAGGAACCCGTCCTTGGCGTCGTCCTGCGCGAGCCGGTCGGCGACGATCTCGTTGGTCACCTCGTCGGGCACGTAACCGCCGGAGTCGAGGATGCCCTTGACCTGCACGCCGAGCGGCGTCTCCCGCTTGATGTTGTCGCGGAAGATGTCGCCGGTGGAGATGTGCGGGATGCCCCGCTCCGCGGCGATGAGCTCGGCCTGCGTGCCCTTACCCGCGCCGGGCGGACCCAGAATGATCAGTCGCATGGTTATCGCAAGAACCCTTCGTAGTGGTGCTGCTGCAGCTTGGAGTCGATCTGCTTGACGGTGTCGAGTCCGACTCCGACGAGGATCAGGATCGACGCGCCACCGAAGGGGAAGTTCTGGTTGGCGCCGACCAACGCGAAGGCGATCAACGGGATCAGCGCGAGGATGGCCAGGTAGATGGCGCCACCGACGGTGATCCGGGTGAGGACGTAGTTGATGTACTGCGCGGTCGCCTTGCCGGCGCGCACACCCGGGATGAACGACCCCGACTGCTTCAGGCCGTCGGCGACCTCGTCCGGCTGGTAGGTGATCGACACGTAGAAGAAGGTGAAGAACAGCACCAGCAGCGTGTAGACGATCATGTATGACGGGTGGTCGCTCCGCGCAAGGTTGTTGTAGACCCACACCGCCCAGTCGGCCGGGTTGGCCGACGTCTGCGGGTTGGTGAACTGCGCGACCATCACCGGCAGCGACAGCAGCGAGCTGGCGAAGATGATCGGGATCACGTTGGCCATGTTGACCTTGAGCGGGATGTAGGTGGAGGTTCCGCCATACATCCGGCGACCGATCATCCGCTTGGCGTACTGCACCGGGATGCGGCGCACGGAGTTCTCGACGTAGACCACGACGGTCAGGATGACCAGGCCCATCACCACGACGAGGAAGAACTTGCCCCAGCCCTGCTCGCGGATCGACCAGATCTGCGCCGGCACCTGCGCCGCGACCGAGGTGAGGATCAGGATCGACATACCCTGACCGACGCCCTTCTCGGTGACCTGCTCACCGAGCCACATGATCAGGCCGGTGCCGGCGGTGAGGGTCAGCACCATGATGACCAGCGTCGGCATCGCGCCGTCGGACATGATGTTGGCGCACGCCGGGGCGTTGCCGAGCAGCGACTGCGGGTTGTTGTGCACCGCGGTCACCAGCGTCGAGGACTGCAGGATCGCCAGCGCGATCGTCAGATAACGCGTGTACTGCGTCATCTTCGTCTGGCCGGCCTGGCCCTCCTTCTTCAGCTGCTCGAACTTGGGGATCACCACCGTCAGCAACTGCACGATGATCGTGGAGGTGATGTAGGGCATGATGCCGAGCGCGAAGATCGACAGCTGCAGCAGCGCGCCACCGGAGAACAGGTTGGCGAGGCCGAGCAGCGACTGGTTGCCGCTGGCGGCCTTCTGGCAGGCCTGCACGGCCTGGTAGCTGATGCCGGGTGCCGGCACGTGCGAGCCCAGCCGGAAGATCGCGATGATCGCCAGCGTGAACAAGATCTTGTTCCGCAGGTCCGGCGTCCGGAACGCGCGGCCGAAGACGGTGAGCAACGTGGATCCTCCTGGGCGGCCCGCGGCGGGGCTACCGGTTCAAAGTCTTTGTGCCGTCCGCCCGAGCGGATGCGGGGCACGGGGTGAGATTACCCGGCCGGTGCTACGGCCGGAGGTCCCGGGGCGTGCAAAACGCCCCGCGGGTGGGACGAGACCCGCTACAGGTCTCGTGCCCCCGCGGGGCGTTCACGCCGGAGCGGGTCCATCACACGGCGGTGATGGAGCCGCCCGCAGCCTCGATCTTGTCCTTGGCCGAGGCGGAGAACTTCTCCACGGTGAGGTTCACCGTTACGGTGATCTCACCGGTGCCGAGCACCTTGACCGGCTGGCCCTTGCGGACCGCGCCCTTGGCCACCAGGTCGGCGACGGTCACGTCGCCGCCCTGCGGGAACAGGCTCTCGAGCTTGTCCAGGTTGACCACCTGGTACTCGACCTTGAACGGGTTCTTGAAACCGCGCATCTTCGGCAGCCGCATGTGCAGCGGAGTCTGCCCACCCTCGAAGCTCTCGGGCACCTGGTAGCGCGCCTTCGTGCCCTTGGTGCCGCGACCGGCGGTCTTGCCCTTGGAGCCCTCACCGCGACCCACGCGGGTCTTGGCGGTCTTGGCACCGGGAGCCGGACGCAGGTGGTGCACCTTCAGTGCGTGCGTCTTCTCTTCAGCCATCACTTCTCCTCAACGGTGACCAGGTGGGCCACCGCGCGGACCATGCCACGGAACTCCGGGCTGTCCGGCTTCTCGACGGTCTGACCGATCTTCTTCAGACCGAGCGAGCGCAGCGTCTCACGGTGCTGCGGCTTACCGCCGATCTCCGACTTGACCTGGGTCACCTTCAACGTCGCCATCAGGCACCTGCCTTCTCGCTGCTGGCCGAGGCGGCAGCCTCCGCCATCGCGCGCTGCATGGCGGCCGGGGCCACCTCGTCCAGCGGCAGGCCGCGGCGGGCGGCAACGGCCTCGGGCCGCTCCAGCTCCTGCAGCGCCGTGACGGTCGCGTGCACGATGTTGATCGCGTTGTCCGAGCCGAGCGACTTGCTCAGCACGTCGTGGATGCCCGCGCACTCCAGCACCGCACGCACCGGGCCACCGGCGATGACACCGGTACCGGGGCTGGCCGGACGCAGCAGGACGACGCCCGCCGCGGCCTCACCCTGCACCGGGTGTGGGATGGTGCCGCCGATCATCGGGACGCGGAAGAAGTTCTTCTTCGCCTCCTCGACGCCCTTGGCGATGGCGGCCGGGACTTCCTTGGCCTTGCCGTAGCCGACACCGACGGTGCCCTGGCCGTCACCGACGACCACGAGCGCGGTGAAGCTGAAGCGACGACCACCCTGGACGACCTTGGCCACCCGGTTGATGGTGACGACGCGCTCCAGGTACTGGTTGCGGTCGTCGCCGCCGCGACGGTTGTCGCGGCCGCCGTCACGTCCGCCGCGGCCACCGCGACGGTCGTTGTTGTTCTCGTTGTTCGAGTTGCTGCCGGCTGCGCCTGCAGCGCCTCGACGCTGGGGTCCAGGCATCAGTGCTTCCTCTCGATCATTGTGAAAATCTTGCCCTCATTGCGGCGGGGTCCCCGCGAAGTACCGAGCGGAGCCTGCGGAGCGAGGACTTCGTGGGGTGCGTTCACAGCGTCAGCCCACCTTCGCGGGCGCCGTCGGCGATCGCGGACACGCGACCGGCGTACTTGTTGCCGCCCCGGTCGAACACGACCGAGTCGACACCGGCCTCCTTGGCGCGAGCCGCGACCAGCTCGCCGACACGGCGGGCCTTGGCGGTCTTGTCGCCGTCGAAGGAACGCAGGTCGGCCTCCATGGTCGACGCCGACGCGACGGTCTTGCCGACGGTGTCGTCGACGACCTGCACGAAGACGTGCCGCGAGGAGCGGGTCACGACCAGGCGGGGACGCTCGGCGGTGCCGGCGACCCGCTTGCGCAGACGCAGGTGGCGACGCGAGCGTGCGGCGGCCTTGCTCGTGGAGCGCTTCACAATCTTTGCCATGGCTTACTTACCAGCCTTTCCGACCTTGCGGCGGATGTGCTCGCCTTCGTAGCGAACACCCTTCGCCTTGTACGGGTCGGGCTTGCGCAGCTTGCGGATGTTGGCGGCGACCTCACCGACCTGCTGCTTGTCGACACCGGTCACCGAGAAGTGGGTCTGGTTCTCGACGGCGAAGGTGATGCCCTCGGGAGCCTTGACCAGGATCGGGTGGCTGTAGCCGAGCGCGAACTCCAGGTCCGCACCCTTGGCGACCACGCGGTAACCCGTGCCGTGGATCTCCAGCTTCTTGGTGAAGCCGTCGGTCACGCCGACGACCATGTTGTTGATGAGGCTGCGGGTCAGCCCGTGGCGGGCCCGCGACTCACGCTCGTCGTTGGGGCGCGACACGTTGATCGCACCGTCCTCGCCCTTGGCCACGGTGATCGGGGCGGGCACGGTCAGCTCCAGCTGACCCTTCGGGCCCTTGACCGCGACGGCCTGGCCGTCGATGGTCACCTCGACACCACTGGGCACCGGAACGGGAAGACGTCCGATACGCGACATCTCGTTAACTCCTTATCTGTTCCGGGTCACCAGACGTAGGCGAGGACTTCCCCGCCGACGCCCTTGGTCGCGGCCTGCTTGTCAGTGAGCAGGCCCGACGAGGTGGACAGGATGGCAACGCCGAGGCCACCGAGCACCTTGGGCAGGTTGGTGGACTTGGCGTAGACCCGCAGACCGGGCTTGCTCACGCGGCGGACGCCGGCGATGGAGCGCTCCCGGTTGGGGCCGTACTTCAGGTCGATGGTGAGCGTCTTGTCGACGCCCTCGCCCTCGACGCGGAAGCCGGAGATGTAACCCTCCGCCTGGAGGATCTCGGCGATGTGCGCCTTGAGCTTGCTGTGCGGCATGGTCGCCGAGTCGTGGTGCGCCGAGTTGGCGTTCCGGACGCGGGTCAGCATGTCCGCGATCGGGTCGGTCATCGTCATGTTGGGCTCTTGCCCTTCTCACCGTGGTTTCTGGTCACGTCCGTGGCCGGACCTTCGGTGTAGTTCTTACGTGGATCGGGTGTTCGTATGCCGGTCAGGCGGCGGTATGACGGGGGCGTGCTCCCGTCATACCGGGCCTCACCAGCTGGACTTGGTGACGCCGGGCAGCTCGCCGCGGTGCGCCATCTCGCGCAGGCAGATCCGGCACAGGCCGAACTTGCGGTAGACCGAGTGCGGGCGGCCGCACCGCTGGCAGCGGGTGTAGGCGCGGACCTCGAACTTCGGCTTCTTGTTGGCCTTGTTGACCAGGGCCTTCTTCGCCATGCTCAGTTCTCCTTAAAAGGGAAGCCGAGTTGCTTCAACAGGGCCCGGCCTTCGTCGTCGTTGCTCGCAGTGGTGACGACCGTGATGTCCATGCCGCGGACCCGGTCGATCTTGTCCTGGTCGATCTCGTAGAACACCGACTGCTCGGTCAGACCGAAGGTGTAGTTGCCGTTGCCGTCGAACTGCTTGGGCGACAGGCCGCGGAAGTCGCGGATGCGCGGCAGCGCGATCGACACCAGGCGGTCGAGGAACTCCCACATGCGGTCGCCGCGCAGCGTGGTGTGCGCGCCGATCGGCATGCCCTCACGCAGCTTGAACTGCGCGATCGACTTGCGGGCCTTGGTGACCGCCGGCTTCTGGCCGGTGATCGCCGCGAGGTCCTTGATCGCGCCGTCGATCAGCTTGGAGTCACGGGCGGCGTCGCCGACACCCATGTTCACGACGACCTTGGTCACCGTCGGCACCTGCATGACGTTGGCGAAGTTGAACTCGCTCTGCAGGTTGTTCTTGATCTCGTCCTGGTAGCGCGCCTTGAGACGGGGCGCCACCTTCTCGTTCGTGGTCGCGGTCATCTCTTACAGGTCCTTTCCGGACCGCACCGAAACCCGGGTGCGGACGGTCTTGGTGCGGCCGTCACGCTCCACCTGCTCCTCGCGGATGCGGATGCGGGTCGGCTTCTTGGACTCGGGGTCGACGACCATCACGTTGCTCACGTGGATCGGCGCCTCGGTGACCTCGATGCCACCAGCGCCACCACCGGGCTGACCGGCCTTGACGTGCTTGGTGATCCGGTTGACGCCCTCGACCAGCACACGCTGACGCTCGGGGTCGACCGAGATGACCTTGCCCTGCAGGCCCTTGTCCTTACCGGAGATGACCTGCACGAGGTCGTTCTTCTTGATCTTCATCTTCGGCTTGCCTGCCATGGCTTACAGCACCTCCGGGGCGAGCGAGATGATCTTCATGAATCGCTTGTCACGCAGCTCGCGGCCCACCGGGCCGAAGATGCGCGTGCCGCGCGGGTCACCGTCGCTCTTGAGGATGACCGCGGCGTTCTCGTCGAACTTGATGTAGCTGCCGTCCGGACGGCGGCGCTCCTTGCGGGTGCGCACGACAACGGCCTTCACGACATCGCCCTTCTTGACGTTTCCGCCCGGGATGGCGTCCTTGACGGTCGCCACGATGGTGTCACCGATGCCGGCGTAGCGACGTCCCGAGCCACCGAGCACGCGGATGCACAAGATCTCCTTGGCACCGGTGTTGTCGGCGACGCGCAGTCGCGACTCCTGCTGGATCACGTTTCTTCTCCTGTCTCATCGGTTCTTGCCGCCCTCGGGCGCGCAAGCCTGATGGAACTTCTTCTTCGGTGGTTCGTATGACGGGAGCCGGGGCCCCCGCCATACGGACGATTACTTGGCCTTCTCGAGAATCTCGACGACGCGCCAGCGCTTCTGCGCCGACAGCGGCCGGGTCTCCATGAGCAGCACGCGGTCGCCGACGCCGCAGGTGTTCTGCTCGTCGTGCGCCTTCACGCGGGCGGTCTTGCGCTGCACCTTGCCGTAGAGGGCGTGCTTCACGCGGTCCTCGACCTCGACAACGACGGTCTTGTCCATCTTGTCGCTGACGACGTAACCACGGCGGGTCTTGCGGTAGTTGCGCTCGCCGTCGGTCTTGCCGGCACGTTCCTCGGTCACTGCCTGTCCCTTGCTCTCTTCGCTCATGCTTCGGCCTTCTCCTGCACGCGGCCGATGCCGAGCTCACGCTCACGCAGCTCGGTGTAGATGCGGGCGATGTCCTTGCGGACCGCACGCAGCCGGGAGTTGTTCTCCAGCTGGCCGGTGGCCGACTGGAAACGCAGGTTGAACAGCTCCTGCTTGGCCTCGCCCAGCTTGGCCGACAGAGCCTCGTCGTCGAGCTCACGCAGCTTGGCCGGCGTCAGGTCTGCAGATCCCACTGCCATCAGAGGTCACCACCTTCACGCGCGACGAAGCGGCACTTCATCGGCAGCTTGTGCATCGCAAGGCGCAGCGCCTCGCGAGCAACTTCTTCGGACACACCGGACAGCTCGAACATGACGCGGCCCGGCTTGACGTTGGCGACCCACCACTCGGGCGAACCCTTACCGGAACCCATGCGGGTCTCGGCCGGCTTCTTGGTGAGCGGACGGTCCGGGTAGATGTTGATCCAGACCTTTCCGCCACGCTTGATGTAGCGGGTCATGGCGATACGAGCGGACTCGATCTGCCGGTTGGTGACGTATGCCGGCTCCAGCGCCTGGATGCCGTAGTCACCGAACGAGACGGCGGTGCCGCCCTTGGCAGCGCCACCACGCTTGGGGTGGTGCTGCTTGCGGTGCTTCACACGACGGGGAATCAACATCAGGCTTCAGCTCCTCCGGTGGTCGCCTCGGCGGGAGCCTGCGCGGCGCCCTCGACGACTGCGTCCTCGGCGACCGGCGCCTCGAGCGGGGCGTCGGTGCTGCGCTGGGCAGCACCGCCGTCGCGACGGCCACGCGCGCCACCGCGCTCGCCACGGCGGTCGTCACGACGACCACGGGCGGGGCGGCTCGGTGCGACGGCCTGCTCGCGCGCCAGCTCCTTGGCGGTGAGGTCACCCTTGTAGATCCAGACCTTCACGCCGATGCGGCCGAAGGTGGTGCGGGCCTCGTAGAAGCCGTAGTCGATGTTCGCGCGGAGGGTGTGCAGCGGCACGCGGCCCTCGCGGTAGAACTCGGTGCGGCTCATCTCGGCGCCGTTCAGACGACCCGAGACCATGACCCGGATGCCCTTGGCACCGGCGCGCTCGGCAGTCTGCATGCCCTTGCGCATGGCGCGACGGAAGTTCACACGCGCCGACAGCTGCTCGGCGATGCCCTGGGCGACCAGCTGCGCATCGGTCTCGGGGTTCTTGACCTCGAGGATGTTCAGCTGCACCTGCTTGCCGGTGAGCTTCTCCAGCGCACCACGCAGGCGGTCGGCCTCGGCGCCGCGGCGACCGATGACGATGCCCGGGCGGGCGGTGTGGATGTCGACGCGCACGCGGTCACGGGTGCGCTCGATCTCGACCTTGCTGATGCCGGCGCGCTCCATGCCGGTCGACATCAGCTTGCGGATCGCGACGTCTTCCTTGACATAGTCGCGGTAACGCTGACCCGGCTTCGGCGAGTCGGCGAACCAACGGCTCTTGTGGTCCGTCGTGATGCCGAGACGGAAACCGTTCGGGTTGACCTTCTGACCCATATCAGGCCCGTCCTTCCTGGTTCTTGGCCTCGGGCTGGGCGACGTGCAACGTGATGTGGCTGGTGCGCTTGAGGATGCGGCTCGCGCGACCCTGCGCACGAGGCCGGAACCGCTTCATCGTGGGACCCTCGTCGACATACGCCTCGTCGATCACGAGGAGGCGCTCGTCGAAGGCCACCGACTGCGCGTCGGCCTTCTGGCGAGCGTTGGCGATGGCGCTGTTCAGCACCTTCAGCACCGGCTCGCTCGCGCTCTGCGGCGCGAAGGTGAGGATGTTGATCGCGTCCTGGGCGTTCTTGCCACGCACCAGGTCGACCACGCGGCGGGCCTTCATCGGCGTCACGCGGACGAACCGGGCCTGCGCCTTGGCAGCGACCGTCGGGTTGGTGTTCTCAGTCCTGGACATGTCAGCGACGCCGTCCCTTCCGGTCGTCCTTCTCGTGACCCTTGAAGGTCCGGGTCGGCGCGAACTCGCCCAGCTTGTGGCCGACCATCGACTCGGTCACGAAGACCGGGACGTGCTTGCGGCCGTCGTGCACGGCCAGCGTGTGGCCGAGCATGTCGGGCGTGATCATCGACCGGCGGGACCAGGTCTTGATGACGTTCTTGGTGCCGGCTTCGTTCTGGGCTTCCACCTTCTTGGCGAGGTGGTCGTCGACGAAGGGGCCCTTCTTCAGTGAACGGGGCATCTCTTACCGCTTCTTTCCAGTACGACGGCGACGCACGATGAGCTTGTCGCTCTCCTTCTTCGGGCGACGGGTGCGGCCCTCGGCCTGACCCCACGGGCTGACCGGGTGGCGACCACCGGAGGTCTTGCCCTCACCACCACCGTGCGGGTGGTCCACCGGGTTCATCGCGACACCGCGGACGGTCGGGCGCTTGCCCTTCCACCGCATACGGCCGGCCTTACCCCAGTTGATGTTGCTCTGCTCGGCGTTGCCCACCTCGCCGATCGTCGCGCGGCAGCGGACGTCGACGTTGCGGATCTCGCCGGACGGCATACGCAGCTGGGCGTAGGGACCGTCCTTGGCGACGAGCTGCACGCGCGCACCGGCCGAGCGGGCGATCTTCGCACCGCCACCGGGCCGCAGCTCGATGCAGTGGATGACCGTACCGGTCGGGATGTTGCGCAGCGGCAGGTTGTTGCCGGGCTTGATGTCGGCGGACGCGCCGTTCTCGACCGTGTCGCCCTGCTTCAGCCGGGTCGGCGCGATGATGTAGCGCTTCTCACCGTCTGCGTAGTGCAGCAGCGCGATGCGGGCGGTGCGGTTGGGGTCGTACTCGATGTGCGCGACCTTGGCCGGGATGCCGTCCTTGTCGAGGCGACGGAAGTCGATGACCCGGTAGGCGCGCTTGTGCCCGCCACCGATGTGCCGGGTCGTGATGCGACCCGAGGAGTTACGACCACCGGTCTTCGGCAGGGGACGCACCAGCGACTTCTCGGGCGTCGAGCGGGTGACCTCGGCGAAGTCGGCCACGCTCGAGCCACGACGCCCTGGCGTCGTCGGCTTGTACTTGCGGATAGCCATGAGTGAAAGTCCTTGTCAGTCTTCTTTATTCGGGCGGTTCGACGGTCAGCTCTGCGAGCCGAAGATGTCGATCGCGCCTTCCTTGAGCGAGACAATGGCGCGCTTGGTGTCCTTGCGCTTGCCGGTGCCGAAGCGGGTGCGTCGGGTCTTGCCCTGCCGGTTCAGCGTGTGGACCGAGTCGACCTTGACGTCGAAGATCTCCTCGACGGCGATCTTGATCTCGGTCTTGTTCGCCCGCGGGTCGACCAGGAAGGTGTACTTCCCCTCGTCCAGCAGTGCGTAGGACTTCTCCGAGACGACCGGCGCGATCAGGATGTCGCGGGGGTTCTTGCCCAGTTGCGTCATAACCGAAATCACTTGTCCTTCTCGGTCTGCTGCGCTGCGGCGCCACCGGCCGGGGCGAACCCGGCGGCCGCGGCGGCCTCAGCGGTCTTGAACCACACCTCGGCGACCGTGGCGTCATACCAACGGGAGCCGGGGACGTGGTACTTCATCGAGTCCTTGTTGCCCTTGACCGCGAACACGGCCGGGTCGGGCGACGCGCCGTCGGCCAGCGGAGCGGCCGAGTCGGCACCGAAGCCGCCGTCGGCGACCTCGGCGGTCGCGGCCGGAGCCGGCGCCTCGGTGGCCTTCGCCGGCGCAGCGGCCGGGGCGGCCTGCTCGGCACCCGAGGTGCGCGCGAGGAAGCCCTCGAGCGCGGGCTGGGTGAAGACCAGGTCGTCGGCGCAGAGCACGTCGTAGGTGTTCAGCTGGTCGGCGAACAGGATGTGCACGTCGGCCAGGTTGCGCACCGACAGCAGCGCGTTCTCCTCGCCGCGGGCCAGCACGACCAGCAGGTTCTTGCGCTCGGTGAGGCCACCGAGCAGCGCGGCCGCGGCCTTGGTCGACGGCTTCTCACCCTCGACCACGGTCGACAGCACGTGGATGCGGCCGTGGCGCGCCCGGTCCGAGAGGGCACCGCGCAGGGCGGCGGCCTTCATCTTCTTCGGGGTGCGCTGGGCATAGTCGCGCGGCTTCGGGCCGTGGACGGTGCCACCGCCGGCAAACTGCGGCGCACGGGTCGAACCCTGGCGGGCGCGGCCGGTGCCCTTCTGGCGGTAGGGCTTCTTGCCACCGCCGCGGACCTCGCCGCGGGTCTTGGTGGAGTGGGTGCCCTGGCGCGCAGCCGCGAGCTGCGCCACCACGACCTGGTGGATCAGCGGCACGTTGGTCTGCACGTCGAAGATCTCGGCCGGCAGCTCGACGGTGCCCGCCTTCGCGCCGTCGGGCGCGACGATGTCAACGGTCGTCATCTGGCTCAGGCCTCCTTGACGAAGTCGGCCGACTTGGCTGCTGATTTCACCAGGACGATGCCGCCGCGGGGGCCGGGGACGGCACCCTTGATCAGCAGCAGGCCCTTGTCGGCGTCGACCGCGTGGATGGTCAGGTTCTGGGTGGTCTGGCGCTCGCCGCCCATGCGGCCCGCCATACGCATGCCCTTGAAGACACGGCCCGGGGTGGCGCAGCCACCGATCGAACCGGGCTTGCGGTGGTTGCGGTGCGCACCGTGCGAGGAGCTGACGCCCTTGAAGCCGTGACGCTTCATGACGCCCGCGAAGCCCTTGCCCTTGGTGGTGCCGACCGCGTCGATGCGCTGTCCGGGCTCGAAGGTCTCGACGGTGACCTCTTGGCCGAGTTCGTACTCGCCGGCGTCCGCGGTGCGGATCTCGGCGAGGTGGCGGCGCGGGGTCACGCCGGCCTTCTCGAAGTGGCCGGTCATCGGCTTGTTGACCTTGCGGGGGTCGATCGCGCCGTAGCCGATCTGCACCGCGTGGTAGCCCTCGCCCTCACCGCGGACCGCGGTCACGACGCAGGGGCCGGCCTGCACCACGGTGACGGGCACGAGGCGGCCTGCCTCGTCCCACACCTGGGTCATGCCGAGCTTCTCGCCCAGGACGCCCTTGACGGAGCGCTCAGTTGTGTGTGTCACTGCGAGTCATTCCTTCCCGGGCGTCAGAGCTTGATCTCGATGTTGACGTCCGCCGGCAGGTCGAGACGCATGAGCGAGTCGACAGCCTTCGGCGTCGGGTCAACGATGTCGATCAGCCGCTTGTGGGTGCGCATCTCGAAGTGCTCGCGGCTGTCCTTGTACTTGTGCGGTGAACGGATGACGCAGAAAACGTTCTTCTCCGTCGGCAGCGGCACCGGGCCGACAACCGTTGCACCGGCACGAGTCACCGTGTCGACAATCTTGCGCGCCGAGCTGTCGATGACCTCGTGGTCATACGACTTCAGTCGGATGCGGATCTTTTGTCCCGCCATTCGCCCGTGTCTCTCTCTCGCCGTACTTCAGTTACTACTAGGTCTGGTTTGCCGTGATTCCAACGATCCGAACCGACCCCCGCGCTCGGGTGTGTCGGGTGTGCTCCGCAGCACGACGCCGACATATCTGGCGTGGTTGGCCGGGCGATACCGCATGGTTTCGCGCCTGCAGCTTGCGCTTCCCGACCTCATCCGACCCTCGGCACCAGGGCCGGATCGACATGCTTTCGGGGCGGCAGCTCCGCCGCGCGCCGGCCTCGAAACCTTCCGAGTCATCGGCACACGCGTGATCACTGCGCGTCAAGCAACCTGACCAGTGTGCCAGAGGCCGCAGCATGCGCCAAATCGAGGCAGAGCCGAGGCGTATGACGCTGCGCACACCCCGCCCGCGCGTCTGCGGCGATCCCGTAAGCAACCGTGACGCCATACGCACCCTCGCTCACGGGATGCGCGGACCGACCGAGCAGAAGCGAAGCAGTCAGGCTCAGCTCACGCCGCTGAACGCGCGCCCCAATCCGGTTGCGACGGCGTCGAGTTCGACGCCGGAGGAGCCGGCGATGCCGGCCAGTCCCCCGATGATGAGGTCGGTGACCTGCTGGCCGATGCGGTCGCGGGCCGCCTGCTCGGGGGTGGACAGGTAGAGCTCACCCGCCGCGACGCCCATGGCCACGATGCAGTGCGCCCACGTCTGCGCACCGGCGGCGTCGATGCCGCTCGCGACGAACACCTCGTGGATCAGCCGGTAGAGATAGTCGGTGACGCCCTGCTGGGTGAGCCGCAGGTCGTCGCCGGAACGCCGCCGCATCAGCGCCAGGTAGACCTGCGGGTGCTGGTCGATCGCGTGCAGGAACGCGTCGACCGCGCGGGTCACCACCTCGAGCGACGACACGCCGGGCACGTTCAGCTCTGTGCGGATCGCGGCCAGGATCCGCTCACCCTCGGCGACGCCGACCGCGCGCATCAGGTCGTCCTTGTCGTCGAACTGGCGGTAGAGCACCGGCTTGGTGACGCCGGCGGTGCGCGCGATCTGCGCCACGCTCACGTCCGGGCCGTCCGCCTCGATCGCCGCAATCGCCGCGTCGACCAGCACCACACGGCGCGCGTCGCGCTGTGTTTTCCGCTGCGCGTCACGCGCGCGATTCCAGGGCGTGGTCTCGGGCATCAGACGTATGACGGTAGCAAACTCTCCGGACCACTGGTATTCAGATGTTACCGGCGGTACGCTTACTGCCATGACGACAACTCTCGAGCCCTCCACCGGCCGGTCCGCCGACCGTCAGTCGCCCGACCGCGAGACCGTCTCCGAGCGCCTTCTCAAGGGGTCGGTCCGCCGTTCCTACGCACCCATCGTCGACATCGACTGGGACGCGCCGCTGGAGGAGGGCAAATACTTCCTCCCGCCCACGCTGCTCACCCTCTACGGCACGCCGTTCTGGGACTCGCTCACCGAGCAGCAGCGCATCGACGTCTCCCGCGAGGAGATGGCCAACGTGCTGTCGGTCGGCCTCTGGTTCGAGACGCTGCTCGACCTGGCGCTGCTGCACCGGCTGACCGAGAAGGACCCGGCCGGCCAGGAGGCGCAGTACTCCCTCACCGAGATGGGCGACGAGTGCCGTCACATGGCGATGTTCGCCAAGGTCATCGACCGCTGCGGCGCCCGCGTCTACCGGATGTCCGAGCTCAACCGGCGGGTGCTGCGACTGCTGCCGTTCACCCTGCACGGCTCCGGCCTCTGGCTGTTCGCGCTGGTCGGCGAGGAGATCTTCGACGCGATGCAGCGCCGCGGGCTGGACGACCCGCAGCTGCAGCCGATCGTGTCGCGGCTGATGCGCATCCACGTGACTGAGGAGGCGCGCCACATCAGCTTCGCCCGCGACGGACTGCGCCGTCGTACCCACACCAAGGACAAGCGCGAGAAGTACTTCCTCGCCAACGCGCACGGCGCCGTCGCCATCCTCTTCAACCAGTGGCTGACCAACCCGGCGATGTACCGCCGCGCCGGACTCGACGGCGACCAGTGCGCCAAGATCGCCCGGTCCAACCCGCACTTCAATGCGATGAAGCAGGAGGGCTTCGCCGACCTCGCAGGCTTCCTGCGGGAGACCGGCTTCATGGGCCCGATCGCCGAAAAGGGCTGGCGCAAGGCGGGATTCCTGCCGTGATCACCATCAACCTGATCGGCGCCGACGCACTCAGCACGTCGCGCGCGGCCGATGCGCTCTCCCGGATCGAGCAGGTGCAGGTGCGCCGCACCGACACCTCCGACACTGCCCCGCCCACGGCCGTCTGGGAGGACGATCACTGGCTGGTCGACGGGGTCGGCGCCGGCGTAGTGGTGCTGGTCGGTGGCCCGGAGGTCGCCACCGCCACCGGCCGGGGCGGCCGCGTCCTGCACGACGCGTTGCAGGACGGCCGCCTCTACCGCGGCGTGCAGCGCAGCGGCTTCCCCAACCTCTTCGTCGTGCGCGACCGCGAGGCCCTCTCGTATGTCGCCGACGCGCTCGAGCTGATGCGGGTCACCGAGGCCGTCTGGGTCGACGTGCGCGAGGCCGTGCAGCTGGAGACCGACCGTCCGCGCTCGACCTCCGACTGGCCGCGCGTCACCGAGCGGCGCCGCTTCCCGTGGCAACGCGCCCGGCGCATCGCGCAGGTCGGGCACGCCGGCCACCCGCGCCGCGACGACCTGTGGTTCGGCTACGCCGAGCCGGGGCTGCTCGACGCCGCCTGGTACGGCCCGGCCGAGATCGAGCTGCCGGACGGCGAGCGCATCACCGTGCAGGCCCAGCTGACCGGCGCGATGCAGCCGACCGACGGCCAGTACCACTGGCAGGGCCACATCGCCGCGGCGGACGGTCTCAAGCCGGGCACCAAGATCGTCGTACACGCAGGCGGGACGCCCGCTCCCGGGCGCGTCTCGGAGCTGACCCCGTGGGGCAGCCTGCACATCACCGGCGCGGGCCAGCCGCCGTTCCCGCTCGACGACCTGGAAGTCGACATTCCGGCCGTATGACGGGACCTGCGCGCCCGGATCAGTAGGGTGACGCGCATGGGGGTCGTCGACACGCAGCACCTGACCAAGCAGTATCCGCGGGTGCGCGCGCTCGACGACCTGACGCTCAGCATCCCCGAGGGCATCACCGGCATCGTCGGCGTCAACGGCGCCGGCAAGTCCACGCTGATCAAGGTGCTGCTCGGGCTGCTGAAGCCCACCGGCGGCAGCGCACGTGTGCTCGGCATGGACCCCGCCACGCAGGGCGCGCAGGTGCGCGAGCTCGTCGGTTACATGCCCGAGCACGACGTGCTGCCGGCCGACGTGTCGGCCGCCGAGTTCGTGATGCACATGGCGATGATGTCCGGGCTGCCGCGCAACGCCGCCCGCGAGCGCACCTCCGACGTGCTGCGGCACGTCGGACTCGCCGAGGAGCGGCACCGCGCGATGGGCGGCTACTCCACCGGCATGAAGCAGCGGGCCAAGCTGGCGCAGGCGATCGTGCACAGCCCGCAGCTGGTGCTGCTGGACGAACCCACCAACGGTCTCGACCCCCGGGCGCGGGACGAGATGCTGGACCTGATCGGCCGCATCGGCCACGACTTCGGCATCTCGGTCGCGGTCACCAGCCACCTGCTCGGCGAGCTCGAACGCACCGTCGACTACGTCGTGGTCATCGACGCCGGCCGGCTCCTGCGCGCCTCCCCCACGACCGACCTGACCCACACCACCGGCAACGTGCTGGTCGAGGTGCTCGGCCCGCCGGGCAGCGACCAGCTGGTCGGTCAGGCGCTGGTCGACCGCGGCATCCCGGCCTGGCCGGTGGGCGACCGCATCGAGGTGCGGCTCGAACGCCCCGAGACGCTCGATGTCATCCGCGACGTGGTGGTCGCGCAGGGGCTCGGCCTGGTCCGCATCCAAGAGGTGCACCACAGCCTCGAGGAAGTCTTCCAGCAGCCGACCGGAGGTGTCCCCGCATGAGCACCCCACCTCGCCAAGGCGTCATCCACGACATCGGCTACCGCACCTTCACCGGGCGGCGGCAGGGCACCGGCGCGATCGCGCTGTCGCTCTACCTCACCTCGCTGCGGCACTGCTTCGGCCTCGGCCGCTCGAACAAGTCGAAGATCATGCCCTTCCTCGTGGCCGCGCTGATGCTCATACCCGCCCTCGTGCTCGCGGGCCTCGCCATACAGCTGAGCAAGATGTCGCTGGGTGATCAGGCCAATCTCTTTGCGCCACTTGCCAATTACTTCGGCTACCCCTATTGGACGCAGCTGCTGATCACCGTGTTCGCGGCGTCCCAGGCGCCGGTGCTCTTCGCCCGCGACCTGCGCTACCGGACGATCGTGCTCTACTTCGCGCGGCCGCTCGACCGCTCGACCTACGTGCTGGTCCGGCTCGCCGCGCTGGCCACCGCCCTCTTTGCGGTGATCGCCATCCCGATGACCATCTGGTATGCCGCAGCGCTCTCCTCCGGCCTCGATCGCACCCAGCACACCAAGAACTTCTTCGCCGCGATCTTCGGTGTGCTCGTGCTGTCGCTGATCCTCGCGACGTTCAGCGGCATGGTCTCGGCGATCACCACCCGCTCCGGGCTCGCCGTGGTCGCGGTCATCGTCGCGCTCATGCTCACCTCCGGCATCGTCACGATCGTGCAGGGCTCGGCATACGACACGGGCAACGAGACGGCCGCGATGATCGCCTCGATGTTCAACCCGTTCACCCTCGTCGCCGAGGTGGTGAGCGGGCTGTTCGACCAGCCGCGGCCGGTGCCTTCCATCCCGCACCCGAGCGCCGGGTGGACCGTGGTGTTCATCGTGGTCACGCTGGTGTGGATCCTCGGCGCATCGTTCGTGCTCGTCGAGCGCATCCGGAAGGCGGCGGCACTGTGACCATTGCGAGCAATCCCGAGGAATCCCGAAGACGGACCCGATCTCATGAGTGATCTCGTCCTGACCGATGTGTCCCGCTGGTATGGCAATGTCGTTGCGGTCAACGACGTTTCGATGCACATCTCCCCCGGCATCACCGGCCTGCTCGGCCCCAACGGTGCCGGCAAGTCGACCCTGCTGTCGATGATGGCCGGGCTGCTGCCGCCGTCGACCGGCACCGTCACCATCGACGGCGCACCGACCCGCGGCAACGTCGAGATCTACCGCAAGATCGGTCTCGTGCCGGTGCAGGAGTCGCTCTACGACTTCCTGACCGGCAGCCAGTTCGTCCGGCTCAACGCCGATCTGCAACAGGTGCCCCAGCCCGACGCCGCGACCAAGCACGCGATCGGGCTGGTCGACATGGCGGCCGCCGCCGACCGGAAGATCTCCACCTACAGCAAGGGCATGAAGCAGCGCATCAAGGTCGCCTCGGCGCTGGTGCACCAGCCGCCGGTGCTGCTGCTCGACGAACCCTTCAACGGCATGGACCCGATCCAGCGGCGCCACATGATGGGGTTGCTCACCGACTTCGCGCAGCAGGGCCGGACGATCGTCTTCAGCTCGCACATCCTGGAGGAGGTCGAGCAGATCGCCCGTCAGGTGGAGGTCGTGGTCGCCGGAAGGCACGCTGCGAGTGGCGATTTCGCCGCCATACGACGGCTGATGACCGACCGGCCCAATCAGTATGTCGTGCGCAGCTCCGACAACCGGCGGCTCGCCACGCTGCTGCTGGGCGAGCAGTCGGTGCGGGGTGCGCGCCTGCGCAGCAACGACGTGCTGGAGGTCGAGGCCGACGACTTCGGTGCCTTCGCGCACGCGGTGCCGCGGGTCGCCCAGCAGCACGGCATCCGCATCCTCGAACTCACTCCGACCGACGAGTCACTCGAGAGCGTCTTCAGCTACCTGGTGAACGCCACATGAGCGCCCCCATCCTCCGCCTCGGCCTGCGGTCACTCTTCGGACGCGCCCGCGTCTGGCTGATGGTCGCCATGCCGGTGATCCTCGTCGTGCTCGCGTTCGTCCTACGACGGGCGAGTTCCGGTGACGTGCCCGCAGATTCGGCCGAACAGCTGCTCCGCAACTTCGGCATCGGCATCGCCGTGCCGGTCGTAGCACTGGTCGCGACGACGACGCTGATCAACTCCGAGTTCGACGACGGGTCGATCATCTACCTGCTCACCAAACCGGTGTCGCGAGTCTCGATCATCGCCAGCAAGGCGGTGGTCACCCTCGGCGCCGGAGTTGTCTTCGCCGCGGTGCCGATGCTGATCGCCGGTCTCATCCTGAGCGGCACCGCCGACCGGATGGCGCTGGCCGGCCTCCTCGGCGGGGTCGTCGCGAGCATCGCCTACGTCGGTGTCTTCACCGCGCTCGCGACCACCATGAAACGCAGCATCATCGGCTGCCTGCTCTTCTGGCTGATCTGGGAATCCACTCTGGCGTCGCTGTTTTCGCCGGTGAAGTGGCTGTCGCCGAGGACGTGGGGCAACTCCGTCATCCAACACGTGTCGAGTGGCATCGCGGACACGCCACCGGTGCCGCTCTGGTATGCGCTGGCCGCGACCGCCGTGGTGCTCGTCCTCGGCGTCGTGCTCGCCGGCAAGCGGCTCGCCTCGATGACGATCTCCGAGGAGTAGCCTCTCGGGCCGCGCCGATTTCAGCCCGCGCGCATCGTGCCCGCCCTGGCGGCGCGCAACGCCGACAAGGCCTGCGGCACGATCGCGAGCGCCAGCACGCTCATGGCGAGGTTCCACGACCCGGAGGCGTCGTGCACGGCGCCGATCAGGATGGGGCCGATCGCGGCCAGACCGTAGCCGATCGACTGCGCCATACCCGACACCTGACCGGTCTGCGCGGTGGAGTTGCTGCGCAGCACCATGAAGAGCAACGCCAGGCTGATGCCGGAGCCGGGCCCCATCATCACCAGGCAGACCCAGAGCAGTGGCACGGCGTCGGTGGAGACCAACCCGATGAAGCCGATGGCGCAGAAGACCAAGAACGCCAAGGCAATTGCGCGTTGGTCGCGCATGCGGCCGGCGATCATCGGTGCGGTCAGCGAGGTGAGCAGACCCGCCACCTGGCCCAGCGCCAGCGTGGTGCCGGCTTCGCCGTGCGTCATACCCCGGTCGAGCAGGTAGGTCGGCAGCCACGCACCGAAGGTGTAGAAGATCAGCGACTGGGCACCCATGTAGACGGTGATCGCCCAGGCGACCCGGTCGCGATAGAGGCTGCCGCCGCCGGCGTCGTCGCGGATGGTGTGCACCCGGCGGAGCTGCGGCAGCCACTGGACGAGGGCCAGCAGCGCCAGCACACCCCAGACCGCGAGCGTCAGGCGCCAGTTGCCGCCGAGCGCGTCGTCGATCGGCACCGTGACGCCGGCCGCGACCGCGGCACCGCCGGAGAGCGTCATCGAGTAGAGCCCGGTCATCATGCCGGAGCGGTGCGCGAAGTCGCGCTTGATCAGCGCCGGCAGCACCACGTTGCAGACCCCGATCGCGGCACCCACCGCCATCGAACCGGCAAAGAGCGCAACGACATCGGGCACCAGGCGCAGCGCGATCGCGGCGAGCAGCAGGACGAGCGCGCCGAAGATCGTGCGCTCGATGCCGAAGCGGGCCGCGAGCCGGGGCGCGACCGGCGCGGACAGCCCGAAGAAGAGGACCGGCAAGGTGGTGAGCAGGCCGGCGGCGGCGCTGCTGAAGCCCTGATCCTCGGAGATCGTATCGAGCAGCGGCCCGACCGACACCACCGCAGGCCGCAGGTTGGCCGCGACGAGCATGATGCCGACGGCCGCGAAAACAGCTGCGGCACCTCGGAGTTCGCTGCTTGTCGACTGCCGCTGATGGACGGCGCCGCGCGCCGTGAGGTCGGTGTCGGTCATGCGCGCTTGATTTCCGCTTCGAGTTCGTCGATGTAGTGGTTGACCGCGGCGCGGGCAGCCTCGGGGTCGCCGGCGTCGATCGCGTCGATCGCCTCGCGGTGGCCCTGCGGGTGCAGACCGGTGTGTGCCGCGGACGTGGCGGTGATCTCGGCGTGCGTCGCCGCGATCGCCTCGACGACCCCGTCGAAGATCTCGACCATCAGCGGGTTGCCGGCGGCCGCCACCAGTTGGGTGTGGAAGCCGACGTCCTCGCGGGTGTAGGTCTCGAGGTCACCGGCCGCGAGCGCGGCCTCCGCCCGGTCGAGCACCGCCCGGAGCTTCGCGCGGGTACGCGCCGACGCGCTGCGCGCGGCACTCGCGGCGGCCTCGGACTCCAGCGCCCGGCGCACCTGCATCAGGTCGAGCGCCGCCGACGACGCGCCCCGACTCATCGCTGCGGCAAAGGGATTGGCGCTGCGCACGTAGGTGCCGTCACCTCGGCGCGGCTGCAGCATGCCGGTGTGCTCCAGCGCCCGCACCGCCTCACGGATGGTGTTGCGGCCGACCCCGAAGTCGCGCACCAGCTCGGGCTCGGCCGGGATGCACGTGCCGACCGGCCACTCTCCGCCGCGGATGAGCTGCTCCATGCGTTCGACCACCAGCTCGCTGGTGCGTCTGGGCGGGGTGATGGGCTGCGTCATACATTGAACCTAACATCCCATGTATGACGGGCGCGTCTCACCACGCGAGCGGGAGGTGGGCTGCTCGCCCACCTCCCGCTCAGCCGTGCCGAAGAACCGTCAGGCGCCGGCCTTCTCGCCACGCTTGGCGATCCGCAGCCAGGTCTCGACGACGGTGTCCGGGTTGAGCGAGATCGACTCGATGCCCTGGTCGACCAGCCACTCGGCGAGGTCAGGGTGGTCCGACGGGCCCTGCCCGCAGATGCCGACATACTTGCCCTGCTCCTTGCAGGCGGTGATCGCCATGGTGAGCATCGCCTTGACCGCGGGGTCGCGCTCGTCGAATCCGCCTGCCACCAAACCGGAGTCGCGGTCCAGACCGAGGGTCAGCTGGGTCATGTCGTTGGAGCCGATCGAGAAGCCGTCGAAGTACTTCAGGAACTGGTCGGCGATGACCGCGTTGCTCGGCACCTCGCACATCATCACGACCTGCAGGCCGTTCTCCCCGCGCTTCAGGCCGTACTTGGCGAGCAGATCGGTGACGCCCTTGGCCTCCTCGATGGTGCGCACGAACGGGATCATGATGCGCACGTTGGTCAGGCCCATCTCCTCCCGGACAAAGCGCAGCGCCTCGCACTCCATCGCGAAGCAGTCCTCGAAATCCGCTGACAGATAACGGGATGCGCCCCGGTAGCCGATCATCGGGTTTTCCTCGTCGGGCTCGTAACGCTCGCCGCCGATCATCCCGGCGTACTCGTTGGACTTGAAGTCCGACATGCGCACGATGACCGGCTCCGGCGCGAACGCCGCCGCCAGCGACGCGACACCCTCGGCGACGCGCTCCACGAAGAAGTCGCGCGGGCTGTCGTATGCCGAGATCAGCGAGCGGATCTGCTCCTGCAGCTCGGGCGTCTGGTCGTCCAGCTCGAGCAGCGCCTTGGGGTGGATGCCGATCTGCCGGTTGATGATGAACTCCAGCCGTGCGAGGCCGATGCCCTTGTTGGGGAGGCGGCTGAACTCGAAGGCCTGGTCGGGGGTTCCGACGTTCATCATGATCTTGGTCGGAATGTCGGGCATCTTGTCGAGCTCGGTCTCCTTGACCTCGAACTCGCGCAGACCCTCGTAGACGAAGCCGGTGTCACCCTCGGCGCACGAGACGGTGACCTCCTGCCCGTCGGTGAGGTCCTTGGTGGCGGTGCCGGTGCCGACGACGGCCGGGATGCCGAGCTCGCGGGAGATGATCGCGGCGTGGCTGGTGCGGCCGCCGAGGTCGGTGACGATCGCCGACGCCCGCTTCATGATCGGCTCCCAGTCGGGGTCGGTGATGCCGGCCACCAGCACGTCACCCTGCTCGAACTCGTGCATCGTCTCCAGCGTCAGCTTGCGCACCCTGCCGGCGCCGATCTTCTGACCGATCGCGCGTCCCTCGACCAGCACCGGTCCGCGCTCCTTCATCACGTAGCGCTTCAGGGTGGAGCTGCTCGCGCGCGACTGCACGGTCTCCGGGCGGGCCTGCAGGATGTAGAGCTTGCCGTCGGAGCCGTCCTTGCCCCACTCGATGTCCATCGGCCGGCCGTAGTGCTCCTCGATGGCAACGGCGTACTTGGCCAGCTCGGTGACCTCGTCGTCGGTGAGCGAGAGCCGGCCCTGGTCCTCCGGCTCGACCGGGACGAAGTGGATCGTCTCGCCGACCGTGTCGTCCCCGGTGTAGACCATCTTGGTGGTCTTGGAGCCGACGCCGCGCTTGAGGATCGCCGGCCGGTCCTCCTTGAGCGCCGGCTTGTAGACGTAGAACTCGTCGGGGTTGACCGCACCCTGCACGACGGCCTCACCCAACCCGTAGCTCGAGGTGATGAAAACCGCGTCGCGGAAACCGGATTCGGTGTCCATCGTGAACATCACGCCCGATGCGCCGATGTCCGATCGCACCATGCGCTGGATGCCCGCGGAGAGCGCCACCAGGGAGTGGTCGTAGCCGGCGTGCACCCGGTAGGCGATCGCCCGGTCGTTGTAGAGCGAAGCGAAGACCAGCTTGATCGCGTGCAGGATGTTGTCGATCCCGCTGATGTTGAGGAAGGTCTCCTGCTGGCCGGCGAAGGAGGCGTCCGGCAGGTCCTCGGCGGTGGCGCTGGACCGCACCGCGAACGTCGCGTCCTGCCCCTGCTCGGCGGTCAGCTTCTCGTAGGCCGATCGGATGTCGGCCTCGAGGTCGGCCGGGAAGTCCTGCTCCTCGATGTCGCCGCGGATCTTCGCACCGACCCGGGCCAGCTCACGCACGTCGTCGACGTCGAGGTCGGCGAGCAGCCCGTCGATCTCGTCCTTCAGGCCGGTGTCGACCAGGAAGCGGCGGTAGGCGTCGGCCGTCGTGGCGAAGCCGGTCGGCACGTTGACGCCGGCCTTGGCCAGGTGCTGCACCATCTCGCCGAGCGAGGCGTTCTTACCGCCCACCGACTCGACGTCGTCGATGCCGAGATCGGCGAACCATTCGATGTTGCTCATTCCAGCCGTTCCTTCCAGCCATTCTTCGGGGTATGACGAGGCTCGCGCTCAGCGGGCCGCGCTCAGCTTGCGGGTCTGCATGATCATGGCCGCCATCTCCTCCACCGACATGTTGGCGGAGTTGATGTAGGGGATGCGGTGGGTGCGGAAGAGCGCCTCGGCGCGCCGCAGCTCGTAGGTGCACTGCGCAAGCGTGGCGTATGCCGAGCCCGGTCGTCGCTCGCTGCGCACCTGGCTGAGGCGGGCCGGCGTCGACAAGAGGCCGAAGCACTTGTCGGCATACGGCTTGATCGGCCGGGGCAGGTCGCTGGACTCGAAGTCCTCCTCGACCAGGGGGTAGTTGGCCACCCGCAGGCCGTACTGCAACGCGAGATACATGGTGGTCGGCGTCTTGCCGCAGCGGGACGGCGCGGTGAGGATCAGGTCGGCCCGGTCGAGCTGACGCAGGCTCTGCCCGTCGTCGTGCTCGATCGCGAACTCGACGGCCTTCATGCGCGCGTCGTACTGCCCCTCGTCGCGCACGCCGTGGGCGCTGGTGGAGTTGTGCGCGGCGTTGACGTGCAGCACCTGCTCGACCATGTCCAGGTGCGACCCGAAGAGGTCGATGAAGGCGCAGTCGGTGCTCGACAGGATCTCCCGGATCTCCTCGACCGCGACCGTGGAGAACACCAGCGGCGTGACCTCGCTGGTCTTGGCGGCGTCCATCTGGGCGACCGCCTCGCGCGCCTGCTCGGGGGTCTTGATGAAGGGCAGCTTCTCCCGCACGAAGCGCACGCTCGGGAACTGCTGCAGCATCATGTTGCCGAGCGTTTCGGCCGAAATGCCCGTGCCACCGGCCACGAAGAAGACGGGTGTCGGCGGCGCCTTCACCGGGATGTCCACAGGGCGAACTCTGCCATATCCGCCGGACGCCCGGCCGGGCACCCGCTGCGGATCGGGCCCATTACCGGCCCTGCCCTCCGGCGCTCAGTTTCTCGGCGGCGGCGAGCAGCACGCAGGTCGCGACGGCCTCCATCGCAGGCGTCACCTCCGCAAGCGCCGGGTAGGTGGGCGCCAGCCGGATGTTGGTGTCCTGCGGGTCGTTGCCGTAGGGGTATGACGCGCCGGCCGGCGTCAGCGCGACACCCGCGGCCTTGGCCAGCTCGACCACCCGGGACGCGGTGCCGGGCAGCACGTCGAGGCTGACGAAGTAACCGCCGACCGGGTCGGTCCAGGTGGCGACGTCGAGACCGCCGAGGCGTTCGCGCAGCACCCGCTGCACCTCGGCGAACTTCGGCGCGATGATGTCGCGGTGCCGCCGCATGTGGGTGATCACGCCCTCGGCGTTGCCGAAGAACTCGGCATGGCGCAGCTGGTTGACCTTGTCCGGGCCGATCGACCCCTTGCCGAGGTGGCCGAGATACCACTTCACCTGCTCCGGCGACGCCGCGAGGAAGGCGACGCCGGCGCCGGCGAAGGTGATCTTGGAGGTCGAGGCGAAGACGATCGGCCGGTGCGGGTGGCCGGCGGCGCTGGCGAGCGACAGGATGTCGGCGCTCTTGACCTCGTCCTCGGTGAGGTGGTGGAAGGCGTAGGCGTTGTCCCAGAAGATCTTGAAGTCGTGGGCGGCCGTCGGCATCGCGGCGAGCTTGGCGGCGACGTCCTGACTGCACACCGAGCCGGCCGGGTTGGAGTAGGTCGGCACCAGCCACATGCCCTTGATCGTCGGGTCGTCGGCGACCAGCGCGGCGACCGCGTCGGCGTCCGGGCCGTCCGGGGTCATCGGCACGGTGATCATCTCGATGCCGAGCGAGTCGAGCAGCGTGTGGTGCCGGTCGTAGCCGGGCACCGGGCAGATGAAGCGGACCTTCTCCTCCAGCCGCCACGGCTTCGGCGAGTCGACACCGCCGAAGAGCACCAGGTCGACGAGCGTGTCCTTCATCATGGTGAGGCTCGAATTGCCCCCTGCCACAAGCTGATCCGGCGACACCCAGAGAAGCTCGGCGAAGATCTCGCGCAGCTCGGCGATGCCCTGCAGGTTGCCGTAGTTGCGGGTGTCGGCGCCGGAGGCGTCGTTGACCTGGGTGGGCAGCGTGAGCAGCCCGTTGGACAGGTCGAGCTGCTCGGTGGAGGGCTTGCCGCGGGTGAGGTCGAGCTTCAGCCCGCTCGCCTTGAGTTCGTCGTATGCCGTCTGCTGCGTCTCGCGGAAGCTCGCGAGTTGGTCGGCGGACAGAGCGGACAGCGGCTGTGCAGTGGACACGGGTTTCGGCAATCTCCTGGCGCGGCGCAAAGGGGTTACCCCGCGATTGTCCCAAACGCCGCCTGGGGCCCGGCTCGGCATACCGGATCGCGGGATCGTCAGGTGCCAGACTGCCGCGCATGGACGACTCGCGCCTGACCCAGCTCGTCGGCGCCTCGCGGACACGTGGCCGAAAGGCGAGCCGTGGCCGCCGGCATGGACCGACGCCGTGCTCGCCTGGTGGCCGGCCGAGCAGGATCTGCGCGGCTACGACGAGCAGCTCGGGTGGGTGCACGCGGTTGCGCACGGCGCCGACGCGGTGGGCGCCCTCGGCTTCGCGGGCCCGGACGCGTCGCTCGAGCCGCTGCTGTCGCCGGTTGCGGCCTACTTCGCGACCGGCGAGCCGGGACCGCTCCCGGCCGCGGCCGGCAACGGCATAGGTGGCGGGCCCGCTGACCCTGGATCACGGGGTCACGGGGTCACGGGATCGCGCGGATGTGCGGGCGCGTGGCGAAGAGCACGCACAGCAACGACATTCCGGCACCGAAGGTGACCGTCGCGGTCAGCACGGAGCTTGCAGCGGCGAGCACTCCGAAGAGCGGCATGGTCGCGGGGATGAGCAGCTGATCGCCGAGCTGACTGACCGAGGAGGCGCGGCCGAGTTGGGCCGGCGCGATCACCCGCTGGAACGTGCCGCCCAGCCAGACCGACCCGAGCCCGGCGGTGAGGCCGATTGTCAGCATGCCGGCGAGCAGGGCCAGCCGGGAGGGCACACCGACGGCGGCGAGACCCAGTCCCTGGATCGCGAGGACCGAGAAGGCCCGGCGCGCGAGATGGCTGCCCTGCAGGCGGATCCCGGCCAACGAACCCGCTATCGCGCCGGCCGCGAACACCGCCTCGCCGATGCCCAACCACGTTGCGCCCCAGTGCGATCCGGACACGCGCAGCGCGACGCCGACGGCCATGACCGGGGAGACGAAGACGTTCATCGCGGCCAGCCCGATGAGGAAGGTCCGGGCGACCGGAGTGCGCCATACGTAGGAGAGTCCGGCACGCAGCGCCCGATGCCAGGGCTCGTGAGTGGCGCGCGGCAGACGAAACCGCGGACGTATGACGAAGGCCAGCACCAGGAGCACGGCACCGAACGAGATGGCATCCACGACCATCGACGCGCCGAACCCCCACTGGACGACGGCGGCCCCGACCGGCGCGCCCAGCAGGCGCGCGAGGCGCAGGCCGGTCTGTGACCAACCACCGACGGTCACCAGATCCCGCGTGGCGACGAGCTGCCGCATCAGCGTCGCCGACGCCGGACTGCTCAGCCCCGCGGCCGTGCCGAACGCGATGGCGACGGCGAAAAGCACTGCGGCGGAATGGAATCCGAGCTGCCAGGCTGCCGTAGCGAGCAGCAGCACGACGACCCGCGCGGCCGCCCCGGCCATCATCACCCGCCGGGTGTCGAAGCGGTCGGCGATCACCCCGCCGAAGAGCGTGCACACCGCCTGCGGGAGCAGCTCGATGCCGAGCACGACCCCCGCCAGTCCCGGCGACAGTAGGTGCACCGCTGTCCAGGCGAGACCGATCGTGAAAACCGTGTCCCCGCACGCAGATACGAGCGAGGCGGCGAGGTAGGCGTGCACCATCCGGTCCCGCCGCACCGGCGGCGGTGGTGCCGCGACGAGGACGGGCTCGTCGACGATTGCGGTCATCGGCGCTCACCCGCCCCGGGCTCGCTCGGGAAGATGCGGGCGATGAAGCGCACCGGTCGCCGCTCGGCGTCCGGGTGCAGCTCGGCGTCGGCCCGCACCTCGTCGGTCCACTCGCGGGCGATCGCCTCGACCCGCTCCCCCAGGTCACGCAGTTGCTCGGCCGTCGCCGCGACGAAGGTGTCGCTGGCGCGGGCCTCACGCCATACCTCCGGCAGCTCGTGACGCCCGCGCATCCATGCGGCCGTGGCCGCGTTGAGGTGCTGGAAGTTGGCCCACTCGGCGGCGTCGGTCACCTGCCGGGCGAAGCTGCCGGCGGTGTAATCGTCGCCGCTCCACGACAGCCGCCGGTGAAGGCCGCGCCACCACGACTCACGGGTGTCGCGCGCGAGTTCCGGTGCAGGCTCGACGAATCCGGCCTTGTGCAACGGCTTCAGGTGGTGACTGACCGACCCGACCGCGAGGTCGAGCCGCGCCGCCAGCCCACCGACCGTGGCCGGCCCGTCGGTCGTCAGCACCTCGTAGATCCGGCGCCGCACCGGGTGGTGCACCGCGAGCAGCGCGTCGATCAGCGCGGCCCCTTCGGCTGGCCAGGACTGCTCCGGCTCGGGTGCGGAGTCGGTATGGCGCTCGGCGGCGGTCTTCCTCGGCATGACTGCAAGCGTCGCGGGCAGCCACGGCATACACAAGAGTACTTGTATAAGTCTCCCGTACGATTCGACGGTGACCGACCTGGAACTCATCACCGACCGATCCGACCCGGCCGTGCAGCGGCTGACCGACCTCAACCGTAAGGCGCGAGGCCCGGTCCGCAGCCTGTTGATCGAGGACTTCGACCCGCTGCTGCAGGCGATCCGGTCGGGCCTGGTCTTCGTGGAGGTCTACGGGCTGCAGACCGCCGACTTCCCGGACGAGATCCGGCAAGCGTGTGATGACAGGCAGATTCCGGTGCGGCTGCTCAGCACGGAACTCGCCGGTGAGATCTTCAAGATCGAGAAGAAGCCGAAGGTCTTCGGCATCGCCCACCTGCCGAAGCCGGCGCGGCTGCGTGACGTCGCGGACAGCAGGCAGGACCTGGTCGTGCTCGACGGGGTGAAGATCGTCGGCAACATCGGGGCGATCATCCGCAGCAGCTTCGCCTTCGGGGTGAGCGCCGTGGTCCTCATCGACAGCGACCTGCCGTCCATCGCCGACCGCCGCCTGGTGCGGGCCAGCCGCGGCTACGTCTTCTCGCTGCCGGTCATCCTCGCCACCCGCCAGCAGCTCGCGTCGTTCCTGCAGGACCAGGCGACCGGGGTGCGCCTCGCGACCTTCGACGCACACGCGGAGACCGAGCTGGAGGAGCTTGCCGACATACCCGACCGGCTGGCGTTGGTGCTCGGCAGTGAGCGCTTCGGCCCGTCGAGCGAACTCCACCAGGGGTCCGCGCTCGAGGTCTCGATCCCGATGAACCCCGACGCCGAGTCGCTCAACGTCTCGGTCTCCGCCGGCATCGCGATGTACACCCGCGCGGCGTACAACCTGCGCGGCTGACCAGCCCGGGCATGCGAAAGGCCCCGGATCTCTGGTGAGATCCGGGGCCTTTCAGCCGTTCAGCGCAAGATCACTTGAGGATCTTGGTGACGCGGCCGGCGCCGACGGTGCGGCCGCCCTCGCGGATGGCGAAACGCAGACCGTCCTCCATCGCGACCGGCTGGATCAGCGTGACGGTCATCTCGGTGTTGTCACCGGGCATGACCATCTCGGTGCCCTCAGGCAGCTTCACGACACCGGTCACGTCGGTGGTGCGGAAGTAGAACTGCGGGCGGTAGTTGTCGTAGAACGGCGTGTGACGGCCGCCCTCGTCCTTGCCGAGGATGTAGACGTTGGCCTCGAACTCGGTGTGCGGGGTGGTCGAACCCGGCTTCACCACGACCTGGCCGCGCTCGACGTCCTCGCGCTTGGTGCCGCGGAGCAGCAGACCGACGTTCTCACCCGCGCGACCCTCGTCGAGCAGCTTGCGGAACATCTCGATGCCGGTGACGGTGGTCTTCTGGGTGTTCTCGCGGATGCCGACGATCTCGACTTCCTCGTTCACCGTGAGCACACCGCGCTCGATACGACCGGTGACGACGGTGCCACGACCGGTGATCGTGAAGACGTCCTCGATCGGCATCAGGAACGGCTTGTCGGTGTCGCGCACCGGGTCCGGGATCGACTCGTCGACCGCGTCCATCAGTTCCTCGACCGACTTGACCCACTCGGCGTCGCCCTCGAGCGCCTTCAGCGCCGAGACCTTCACGACCGGAGCGTTGTCACCGTCGAACTCCTGGCTCGACAGCAGCTCACGGACCTCCATCTCGACGAGCTCGAGGATCTCCTCGTCGTCGACCATGTCGGCCTTGTTCAGCGCCACCAGGATGTAGGGGACGCCGACCTGACGCGCGAGCAGCACGTGCTCACGGGTCTGCGGCATCGGGCCGTCGGTGGCGGCGACCACCAGGATGGCGCCGTCCATCTGCGCCGCACCGGTGATCATGTTCTTCACGTAGTCGGCGTGACCCGGCGCGTCGACGTGCGCGTAGTGGCGCTTGTCGGTCTCGTACTCCTGGTGGGAGACGTTGATGGTGATACCGCGCTGGCGCTCCTCGGGAGCGTTGTCGATGTCAGCGAACGCCGCAGCCTTGTTCAGGTCCGGGTACTTGTCCGCCAGCACCTTGGTGATGGCAGCCGTCAACGTGGTCTTGCCGTGGTCGACGTGACCGATCGTTCCGATGTTGACGTGCGGCTTGGTCCGCTCGAACTTGGCCTTAGCCACTTTGGGGTCCTCCTTCAAGGACTTGCTTCAGCGCCGGGGCGGCGCCGTGTTTGTTTGCGTCGATTCCGCGCGTAGGGCCCCGCTCGCTTCGCTTCGCGAGCCCCTGCTGTCATCGACGCGCCTGAATTTTGCTTCTTTCTACAAACCGGGCTGACGATAAGCGCTGCGCCATACGACGTTCAATTCGTATGGCGCAGACGCCGCACCGTCACTCGCCCCGGATCTTCTTGATGATCTCGTCCGCGACGTTCCGGGGAACCTCGGCGTACGAGTCGAACTGCATCGTGTAGTTGGCACGACCCTGGGTCTTGGACCGCAGGTCGCCGACATACCCGAACATCTCCGACAGCGGGACGACGGCCTTGACGACCTTGGCACCGCTGATGTCCTCCATGGCCTGGATCTGGCCACGGCGGGAGTTGATGTCGCCGACGACGTCACCCATGTACTCCTCGGGCGTGCGCACCTCGACGGCCATCATCGGCTCGAGCAGCGCCGGGTCGGCCTTGCGGGCCATTTCCTTGAGCGCCATCGAACCGGCGATCTTGAACGCCATCTCCGAGGAGTCGACGTCGTGGTAGGCGCCGTCGAGCAGCGTGGCCTTGACACCCACCAGCGGGTAGCCGGCGAGGATGCCGAGCTGCATGGCCTCCTGGATGCCCTGGTCGACCGACGGGATGTACTCGCGCGGCACGCGACCACCGGTGACCTTGTTGTCGAACTCGTAGAGCTCGCCCTCGGTCGTGTCCATCGGCTCGATCGACAGCTGCACCTTGGCGAACTGACCCGAACCACCGGTCTGCTTCTTGTGCGTGTAGTCGAACTTCTCGACCGGACGACGGATCGTCTCCCGGTAGGCCACCTGCGGCGCACCGACGTTGGCCTCGACCTTGAACTCGCGCTTCATGCGGTCGACCAGGATGTCCAGGTGGAGCTCGCCCATACCGCCGATGACGGTCTGGCCGGTCTCCTCGTCCAGGCGGACCGAGAACGTCGGGTCCTCCTGGGCCAGCTTCTGGATGGCGGTCGACAGCTTCTCCTGGTCGCCCTTGGTCTTGGGCTCGATGGCGACGTGGATGACCGGCTCCGGGAAGGTCATCGACTCCAGGATGATCTGCTCGTTCATGTCCGAGAGGGTGTCACCGGTGGTGGTGTCCTTCAGACCGATCACCGCGTAGATGTGACCCGCGGAGGCCTTCTCGACCGGGTTCTCCTTGTTGGAGTGCATCTGGAACAGCTTGCCCAGCCGCTCCCGCTTGCCCTTGGTCGAGTTCATCACCGGCGAACCGGAGGCGATCGAACCGGAGTAGACCCGGATGTAGGTCAGCGTGCCGAAGAACGGGTGCGTGGCGATCTTGAACGCCAGCGCCGCGAACGGCTCGTCGGACGAGGGGTTGCGGGTGATCTCGGTCTCCTCGTCACCCGGCTTGTGGCCCTCGGTCGGCGGCAGGTCGAGCGGGCTCGGCAGGTAGTCGATGACCGCGTCGAGCAGCGGCTGCACGCCCTTGTTCTTGAACGCGGTGCCGCAGAAGACCGGGTTGACCTCGCCGGCCAGCGTCAGCTTGCGCACGCCCGCCTTGATCTCGTCCTCGGTCAGCTCCTCGCCGCCGAGGTACTTCTCGAGCAGCTCCTCGTCGGACTCGGCGACCTTCTCGACCAGCTGCGAGCGGTACTCGTCGGCCTTGTCCTGCAGGTCGGCCGGGATGTCCTCGACCTCGTAGTCCTCACCCAGCTTGGTCTCACCGCGCCAGACGAGCGCCTTCATCCGCACCAGGTCGATGACCCCGGTGAAGTCGGACTCGGCACCGATCGGCAGCTGCATGACCAGCGGGGTCGCGCCGAGGCGGTCGACCATGGTCTGCACCGAGAAGTAGAAGTCGGCGCCCATCTTGTCCATCTTGTTGATGAAGCACATGCGCGGGACACCGTACTTGTCGGCCTGACGCCAGACGGTCTCCGACTGCGGCTCGACACCCTCCTTGCCGTCGAACACCGCGACGGCGCCGTCGAGGACGCGCAGGTTGCGCTCGACCTCGACGGTGAAGTCGACGTGCCCGGGGGTGTCGATGAGGTTGATCTGGTAGCCCTTCCAGAAGGCAGTCGTCGCGGCCGACGTGATCGTGATGCCGCGCTCCTGCTCCTGCTCCATCCAGTCCATCGTGGCAGCGCCGTCGTGGACCTCACCGATCTTGTAGTTGATGCCGGTGTAGAAAAGGATGCGCTCGGTGGTCGTGGTCTTACCGGCATCGATGTGCGCCATGATGCCGATGTTGCGGACCTTGGTCAGGTCGGTCAGCACTTCCTGCTGTGCCACGGTGTCTCTTCTCGTCTCTGCTTACGTGGAGTAACTCGGGGTTTCGGTATGCCGGCAGCCGCGCCCTCGCGCGATGCGCCGGCTCCGCGGCGGCCCCGTCATACGAACGACGGAGCCGCCACGGTCGCTGTCACCAGCGGTAGTGCGCGAAGGCCCGGTTGGACTCGGCCATCTTGTGGGTGTCCTCACGACGCTTCACCGCGGCGCCCAGCCCGTTGCTGGCGTCGAGGATCTCGTTCATGAGGCGCTCGGTCATCGTCTTCTCACGACGCTGGCGGGCGTAACCGACCAGCCAACGCAACGAGAGGGTCGTGGCGCGGCCGGGCTTGACCTCGACCGGGACCTGGTAGGTCGCACCGCCGACGCGGCGGCTCTTGACCTCGAGGCTCGGCTTGACGTTGTCGAGCGCCCGCTTCAGGGTCACGACGGGGTCGGTGCCGGTCTTGTCACGGCAGCCTTCGAGCGCACCATAGACAATGCGCTCGGCGACCGATTTCTTCCCGTCGAGCAGGATCTTGTTGACCAGCTGGGTGACCAGCGGCGAACCGTAGACCGGGTCGACGACGAGAGCGCGCTTCGGAGCGGGGCCCTTACGAGGCATTACTTCTTCTCCTTCTTCGCGCCGTAGCGGGACCGGGCCTGCTGACGGCCCTTGACACCCTGGGTGTCGAGCGAGCCGCGGATGATCTTGTAACGCACACCCGGCAGGTCCTTCACACGGCCGCCACGCACGAGCACGATCGAGTGCTCCTGCAGGTTGTGGCCGACGCCCGGGATGTATGCCGTGACCTCGATGCCCGAGGTGAGCCGGACGCGGGCGACCTTGCGCAGCGCGGAGTTCGGCTTCTTCGGGGTGGTGGTGTAGACGCGGGTGCACACACCGCGTCGCTGGGGGCTGCCCTTGAGGGCCGGCGTCTTGACCTTGGCGATCTTGTCCTGCCGACCCTTGCGGACGAGCTGGTTGATTGTAGGCAACCTACTGTCTCCGTAACTGATCGAATCTTGTCCGTCGACGCGCGGCCGTGACCACGCTGCCGACTCCTTGGTGTTGACCGGTCGCTACGACCCCCGCGGTCGGGAGTGTCGGACCGGCGCTCTCCCCCGCACTTCCCAACCTGCTGGCTGCCCGGCGAGAGCGTGTGGCGGCCTGGTGCCCGCGACCAGCGGGCAGGGCAGAGCCCACGCACGGTCCACAATGCTACCGGGCCCGCAGATACCCGCAAAATCGGCGAACGCTCGGGGAAGGTGCGAATGCAGGAGACTTCCATCGTCGGCCGTTAGGGTGTCGGCCGTGGAAGGCCATGAGGTACGCAAGCTCACCGCCGTCGAGGACTGGCACTGGTGGTATGCCGAGCGTCGTCATCTGCTGGGGCGGCTCGTCCGTGACCTGACCCCCGGCGATGCCTGCGACGTGGGTGCCGCGGGCGGTGGTAACACCAGGGTGCTGATCGACCGCGGCTGGCGGGCGATCGCCCTGGAGTACGGCCAGGACGGCGCCGAGGTCGCCGCATCCCGTGGTCTGCGGGTCGCCCGTGCGGACGCCACCGCGCTCCCTCTCGCCGACGAGTCCTTCGACCTGGTCACCGCGCTGGACATGATCGAGCACATCGAGGACGACGACGCTGCCGTGCGCAACATCCACCGCGTGCTGCGGCCGGGCGGCACCGCGATCATCGCCGTGCCCGCCGATCCGAAGCTGTGGTCGTCGCACGACGTCGCCGTCAACCACGTGCGCCGCTACACCCGCGAGTCGTTGCTCGCGGTGCTGGAGCGCAACGGGCTCGTGGTCGACGAGTGCCGCTCGTGGATGGTGCTGCTGCGACCGGCGGTCGCGCTGCGCCGCCGTACGAGCGAGGGCAGCGACCTGGACCGGCCGTCGCCGGTGGTCAACGCCGCGCTGCGCAGCATCGTCACCGCCGAGCGCTTCCTGCCGGTCCGATCCCTGCCCGGAGTGTCGTTCTGGGTCAAGGCTCACCGGCCGTGACCGACGGGACGACCACGCCGAAGCTGACCGCCTCGCGTGGCCTGACCGCACCTCGCATCACCGGCTGGTGGGGCGACATCTGGACCGCGGCCGTCCTGCTCGGAGCACTCGCCGTCTTCTGCGGCTACGCGGTCCACGCCGGGCTGCCGGCGGCGTCGCTGCTGCGTCTCGTCGTCGCGCTCGTGCTGTTGCAGTGGCTGCCCGGCATACTCCTGTGGCGCAGCGTGCGCCCCCGGGCGGGCTGGCTGATCGAGGACCTCGCCTGCGGTTTCGCCGCCGGGTTCGCGGTGAGCGTGCCGGCCCAGGTGATCGGCGGGTATGCCGACAGCGCGCTGGTGAGCGCGGGCCTGCCGGTGGCGATCACGGTCGCGTTGCTCGCGGTCCCGGCCACGCGCCGCCGCATCGTGCACGCCGAGTGGAGCCCCTCCCCCTGGTGGCTGCCGCTCGTGATGGGCTTTGCGGCACTCGGCGCGGTGCGCGGGCTGAGGACCTACTTCCGGCAGAACCGCCTGGACTGGCCGGCCCCGTCCGGGCTGCCGCACGTCGACCAGTACTTCCAGATCGCGATGACCAACGAGCTCCGCTTCCGCGGTCCGGCCAACTGGCCGATGATCGTCGACGAGAGCTTCGACTATCACTGGTTCACCCACGCCTGGATGGGTCAGCTGTCGTCGGTCGCCGGCGTGCCGGCCGCCGAGGTCGTCCTGCGTTTCGCGCCGGCAGTGCTGCCGGTGGTCGCGGTCGGCGCCATCGCTGCGCTGGCCCTGCGGGTGACCGGCAGCGCGCTCGCCGCGACCATCGCCGTACTCGTCGCGATGTGGTCCAACTACATCAACCTGTGGCACACGACCGGCAACGCCGGCCCGATCACGCCGGAGTCCCCGACACTTGCCCCGAGCCTCATCGTGCTCCTGGCCCTCGTCTCGCTGGTGGCGATCCGGGTGCGCGGGGAGCGCGGCATCGGCAGCGCCGTCGGTGTCGTGGCGCTCGCGGTCGTCGCGGCCGGCGCGAAAGGCTCGGCGACCCCGCTCGTGGTGGCCGGCCTCGCGCTGGCCGTCGTCGCCGCGTTGCTCTGGTCCCGGCGGGACGTGCGGCCGCTCATCACCGATTTCGTCCTGGTGACCGCCGGGCTGCTGGTGTCGATGAAGGTGATCTTCAACGGGTCGACCGACGGCCTCGCACTCAACCCGCGGGAAGCGGTGCAACGCAGCTGGCCCATCTCGGCGATCGGTGGCAGCCAGTCGACCTGGCTCCTGGTCGCCGGCGGCCTCTTCATGGTCGTCTGGGGTCTCAGCAAGGCCGGCCTGGGCGTGGCGCTGCTGCTCCGACCGGACCGCGAACTCGGCCGGCGCGACCCGATGGTGTGGGTCATCCTCGGCGGCGCCATCGCGGGCGCCTTCGGCCCGGCGCTCTTCGTGCAGCCGGGCCTCAGCCAGAACTACTTCCGCATCCAGGCGATCCCGCTGGCCGCGGTGCTGAGCGGCGCCGGACTCTACGTCTGGTTGCGCGGCCGGCCGGCGGTGCAGATCGCGGCCGCCGCCGTTGCCGCCGTCGCCGCCGGTGTGCTGGCCTGGCGCCTGCCAGTCGCGCTGGTGACCATCCACCCGCACCGCCCGAGCGGGCCATTCATGGTGATCCTCATCGGGTTGCTGATCTGTGCCGCGGCCGGCGTGCTCGTCGCGCTGCTGGACCGCCGCCAGCGCATCATGACGGCGTGCGTGGTGGGCGCCGGTGCGCTCGTCCTGACCGGCGTCGTCTCGCTGGTGCAGAGCCTGCGCGACACCGACATACCCCCGTCCAGACCCGGATCCGCCGCCCGGGCCGGCGCGGTGACCCAGGGCGAGCTCGACGCCGCGACGTTCATCGGCAACCACTCCGCCCCGGACGACCTGGTGATGACCAACCGGCACTGCACCACGATCCGGCCGGTGCGCGGCGTCTGCGAGAGCCGGCGATACGTCGTCGCGGCATACTCGGGTCGGCAGATGCTGGTCGAGGGGTGGGGCTACGCTCCTACCATCACAGCGAAGTACGTCGAGGGACGCACCTCGATCACCGCTCCGTTCTTCGACCCCGCATTGCTCGCTCTCAACGACAGCTTCTACACAGCGCCGACATCCCATGCGGCACGCGCGCTGTGGGATGAAGGAGTGCGTTGGGTGTATGTCGACAAGCGCACCTCGCCGTCGGTGGACCTGCGACCCTTCGCCACCGAGATGTACCAGAACAGCACCGCATCAGCATGGAAGTTGACACGCCCTTGAGCAGCACCGATATCGGACCGTCCCCCGCGTTGACCGTCGTCGTCCCGATGTACAACGAGGAGGATGTCCTGCCGTTGTTCGTCGACCGGATGCGTCCCGTGCTCGACGGGCTGCAGGCCGACTACGAAGTGGTGGCCGTCGACGACGGGTCGAAGGACGCCACCCCCGTGCTGCTGCAGCGCTTCCTGCGGGACTGGCCACAACTTCGCGTGGTGCGCCTTCGCGCCAACGCCGGCCACCAGGCGGCCATCTCGGCCGGACTGCTCGCGGCGCGCGGCGAGTGGATCGTCACCATCGACGCCGACCTGCAAGACCCGCCGGAGACCATCGCCGACATGTATCACGCGGCGCTCGAGCAGGACGTCGACGTCGTGTACGGCGTGCGCACCGACCGCAGCACCGACTCCGCCTTCAAGCGGCACACCGCCGGCGCGTTCTACCGCCTGATGCGACGACTGTCCAAGCTCGACATCTCGCATGACGCGGGCGACTTCCGGCTGATGTCGCGGGCCACCGTCGACGCGGTCAACGCCCTCCCGGAGAACAACCGGGTGCTGCGGCTGGTCGTGCCGACGCTGGGCTTCCCCTCCACCACCGTCGGCTATCGCCGCGACGAGCGAGCAGCCGGCGAATCCAAGTACCCGCTCTCCAAGATGATCCGGCTGAGCGTCGACTCCGTCACCGGCTTCTCACTGGCGCCCTTGCGCCTGGCCTCGTGGTTCAGCGTCATCGGTTTCGCGGTCGCGATCCTGCTGATGATCTACGTGGTGATCAGCAAGATCAACGGCGGCGTCGCCTCCGGCTGGGCGTCGACGGTCGTGATCGTCGCTGCGTTCTCCGCGCTGCAGCTGCTCTGTCTCGGCATACTCGGCGAGTACGTCGGCCGCACCTACAACGCGATGCAGCAACGGCCCGCCTACTACGTCGCCTACGACTCGCTGCGGGCGACGGAACTGCAGCCCACCGACGAGGACCGCCACGTTGTCGAGCGGTAGGGATCAGCAGACCCACCATCACGGGTTCGGCGATCCGTCGGGGGTGCCGGTCGTCCCCGGGGACGAGGATCTGCCCGCCGGCCCGATCGTCCGGCTGCTGAAGGACCGTCGTACGGCGTTCCTGGTCGTCGGCGGGGTCAACACGGTGGTCGGGCTGGGTGCGTTCGTGGTCTTCCACCGGCTCTACAGCGGGTCCGATCTGGGCAAGACCGCGGTCAGCATGCTCACGCTGATCTCGTCGCACATCGTGAGCGTCGTGGTGGCGTTCGTGCTCTACCGCTACCTGGTCTTCCGGGTGCGCGGCAACCTGGTGCGCGACGCGGTGCGCTTCGAGACCGTCTACCTGTCCGGGCTGCTGGTGAACGCGGTGCTACTGTGGCTCGGCTCTACGGTGCTCGACCTGCCTACGGTTCCGGTTCAGGTGGTGATCGTGGTTCTCACAGCCGTGTGGAGTTGGGTGGGTCACGGTCGGTTCTCCTTCCGCAGAACCTAAGTCAGCATCAGTCAGGTCAGTTCCCCGGGGGGGCGAGTGAGCCAGCACGAGGTCACGCGACGAGTGGCCGGTTTCGGCGTGTCGACAATGACGACAATGTCGACACTGACGACACTGCTCGGCCGCGGTCTGCAGGCCGCGGTCGGCGCGGTATTCGCGGCCACCGCGATCGCCGTGCTGCTCACGCCCCGGATGCCCGTGAACGGGTATCCGAGAGCGCTGGCGTTGGTCACGGCCCTGATGACGACAGCGCTCGTCGCGATCACGGTGTGGGTCGCGAGGCCACACGGTCCGGCCTCCCCCGCCCTTCGACGCCGACAGACGATCATCGGCCTGTCGACCGCGCTGCTCGCATCGATCGTGGCGGTGATCATTGCGGGGTCGGTGACCTATCGGCCGACATGGGACGCCAGCGTCATCCGCAGGGCGTCGTCGACCGCCCACCCGGCGCCCTACCTGCAGCACTATTTCGGGCTCTACCCCAACAACATCCCCGTGCTCGGGATGGCGCGGCGGGTGCGCGCAGCCGGTGAGCTCGTGCACGTGGGTTACACCAGCAGCTTCCTGGTGATGAACGGACTGTGCCTGCTGGTCACCCTGGGCAGCGTCTACCTGAGTGCCCGCTGGCTGGTCGGGCATCGCGCGGGCATGGTGGCGCTTCTGGTCGCCTTCCTCCTGCTCGGGCTCAGCCCCTGGATGATCATCGGCTACACCGACATCGTCACCATGGCCCTGCTGACCCTCGCGGTGTGCCTCCTGATCGCCGCCGACCGGGCGTCAATCCGGGCGCGCAGAGTCGCACTGGCGCTGGCGGCGTGCATCAGCCTCGGCGCGTCCCTGGTCTTCAAGCCGATGCCGATCGTCGTGCCGATCGCGGTCGGCATCGTCGTCCTGGTGGAGGTTGCCCGCCGCGCCACGTTCCGCCGCATCGGGGTCGCGCTACTCACGTTCGCCGCAGGGCTCGGTGTGTGCGCCGCGTCATACGTCGGACTCGGCGCAGCCGCCCGCACCGCGGCCGGCCTCGACGCACACCAGGTGCATCAGGTCACCCCGGCAACGCCGCTGAGCTTCGTCGCCGGCGGCTTGCTCTACGGGCCGGGCCATCCCCCGTCGTACGGCGGGTACAACGGCCCCCTCGTCGAAAGGATCCGGAACAAGCCGGTCGATGAGACCAACCGGATCTCCTGGCAGGTGATCGAGGATCAGTGGCATCAGCGCGGCCTATCCGGCACGGCGCGTTTCGAGTGGGACAAGCAGGTGTGGACCTGGGGCGACGGGACATTCTGGGCTTACGGCGAGGGCGAGGACCGGTGGCAGCCGGTGATCGCCCACACCGTGCTGACACCGATGGTGGAGCCGTGGGACCGAGTGCAGGGCAGCTTGTGGGACGAGCGCAGTGGTCTGGTCACCGGCCTCTGGTGTGCGGTCCTGCTGGTGCTCGGTGTCGGGCTGCTCTTCGCCCGCTACGACCGGCGAACTCTGGCGTTGGCCCTGTCCGCGATCGGCATCGCCCTGCTCATCCTGGTGTTGCAGGGCCGCTCCCGTTACGTGCTGACCTTCGTGCCGATCATCGTGGTGCTCGCCGGCGTCGTCGTGGGCGACTTCAGCCGGCTGAGCCGTTGACACCACACGTGAAGGTCGCACTGGCGGCCCTCCTCGTGGGCTTCTTCCTGCTGATGCTCGACACGACGATCGTCGTCGTCGCGATGCCGACACTTTCGACCCAATTGCACGCAGACGTGAGCGGCACGACCTGGGTCACCAGCATCTATCTGCTGACGTTCACCGTGCCGTTGCTACTCGCCGGCCGCCTCGGCGATCGCTACGGCACCAAACGGATCTACCTCATCGGTCTGGCCGTCTTCACCGCTGCGTCGCTCGCCTGCGGACTCGCCGGCAGCATCGAGGCGCTGATCGCCGCGCGGGGTGCACAGGGGCTGGGCGCTGCCCTCATGTCACCGCAGACCATGGCCACAATCGGCAAGCTCGTGCCGTTCGAACGCCGAGCACGAGCGATGGCGTATTCGGGCATGGTGTCCGGCGCCGCCATGCTCATCGGGCCCGTCACCGGTGGCTTCCTGGTCGATGCCTTCGGCTGGCAGTCCATCTTCCTGATCAACGTACCGATCGGCATCGCCGGATTTGCCGTCGCCGCGAAGTTCGTGCCGGTGACCGAGCGCAACCGACACCGGTTCGACGTTCTCGGCATGTTGCTCAGCGGCGCATCCCTCTTCTGCCTCGCGTTCGGCCTCGAGGAGGCGCCGGCGTACAACTGGGGGACGATCACCGACGACCTGACGGTCCTGGGCAGTGCAACCGGCATCGCCGTGACCGTGCCGAGAGTCCTCGCGGCCGGGGTCGTGACCGGGGTCCTGTTCGTCGTCTGGCAAGCCGTGAACCGGTCGGAGCCGATGGTGCCGTTGCAGATCTTCCGGAGCAGGACATTCGCCGTCGCCAACGTCGCGACCTTGATCGCCGGCTTCTCCCTCACGGCCGCCACTCTGCCCGGCACGCTGTACTTCCAGGCCGGGCGCGGGATGTCACCGCGTGATGCAGCGCTGATGACCCTTCCGTCGGCTCTGGTCTCGGTGCCGATGGGCCCGTTTGTCGGTCGGATCGTCGAGCGTTTCGGTTCGAAATTGCCGGCGACGCTCGGACTGACCATCTTCAGCGCGGCGCTGATCATCCGGTCTTTCCTCATGACCCCGAGCAGCCCGATCATCCTGCTGCTGCTCCAGGCGGCCATGATGGGAGCGGGCAGCGTGCTCATGATGAGCCCCCTCGCGGTTGCCGCGATGCAGAGCGCTCCCCGACCGCTCATCGGTGCGGCCTCCGGCACCTTCAACACTTCTCGCCAGATCGGCTCGACTCTCGGATCCGCCTGTGCGGCAACACTTCTCGCGACCGCCCTGAAGAACGAATTCACCGCCAAACTGGCGGGTTTGCCAGCCGAGGAGCGGGCCCAGATCGGCCAGCCGAAGTTCGACGAACTCACCGCTCACGGCACGGCGCAACAGCAGTCCCTGATCCACGAGGTCGCCTCCAGCGCGATGGCGCACATCACGCTGTGGCCAGCCGCGACCCTCGCGGCCGGCGCGGTGATCGTGGTACTGCTGCTGAAGAACCCGAGCAACAAGGCCGCCAAACCAGCACCAGTTCCGAGCGACGCCGCGCCCGTTTCAACCGACCGCTCACCTGCGGGCGCAGCTATCCGCTGACCCGCGCACTCATCCCCACTCGTACATCGGTGGCAGAGGGAGCGGAGGGACGCGCCGGATCAGTCGCGCGAGAGTCGGATCGCCACCCCGTCGAGAAGCAGCCTCAGTCCGGCGGCGAACCGTTGATCCGGCTCCACCGGCCCGCTCTCGTGCACGATCCGCGACAACATCGGGTAGTCCCCGCTCGCGATCCGGTCACGTAGGCCGCCGATGGAGGCCGCCTGCCAGGTGCGATCGTCCTGGTCGGCGGCGCCGGCGAGTTCGGTGCGGACCTGGCCGAGCGCGTACGCCGTGACGGCCGCGCGGGCCGTCGTCATACCGACGATGTCGTCGCCGAACGCAGGGGCCAAACCGGCAAGCCCACGCTCCAGGTAGGCCACCGCGTGGGGGCCCAGATGGGGCCGTCCGCCGAGCAGGTCGGCGCACCACGGGTGGCGGTGCATCGCCCCGCGCAGATCGTCGGCCAAGCCGGTGAGTTGCGCCCGCCAATCGCCGGTGGGCGCCGGTTGGCCGCTGAGCTCGCCGTAGACGTGGTCGACCATGAGGTCGAGCAACTCGTCCTTGGTGTCGACGTAGCGGTACAGCCGCATCGGGCCGGCTCCCAGTGCGGCGGCGACCTTCCGGAACGACACCGCCTCGAGGCCCTCCTCGTCGGCAAGGGCGACAGCCGCGGACACGATCAACTCCCGGGACAACGGCACCGGCGCAGGGCGCTCGGTGGGCTCCGGTCGATCGAAGACCGACGAACCCCCGACCTCTTCGCTCATACCGGGATCCTCGCATGTGCCGACACGCGAAAGGCCCCGGCCACCTCGCGGTGACCGGGACCTTTCGCCGTCAGCAATCGTCGATCAGCTGTCGAACCCGAGCGACGCGTCGTCGAGACGCACCGCCTCGCCCGAACCCGGGCCGAAGACCGGGTAGTCGTAGGGCTGGTAGTCCGGCAGCGCGTAGAGCGCAGCCTTGGCTTCCTCGGTCGGCTCGACCTTCACGTTGCGGTAACGCGGCAGACCGGTGCCGGCCGGGATCAACTTACCGAGGATGACGTTCTCCTTGAGGCCCAGCAGCGGGTCACTCTTGGCGTGCATCGCGGCCTCGGTGAGCACCCGGGTGGTCTCCTGGAAGGAGGCCGCCGACAGCCACGAGTCGGTCGCGAGCGACGCCTTGGTGATGCCCATCAGCTCCGGACGACCCGACGCCGGACGTCCGCCCTCGGCGAGCGCACGACGCGAGGCGTCCTCGAACCGGCCACGCTCGACGAGTTCGCCGGGCAGCAGGTCGGTGTCGCCGGCCTCGATGATCGTCACGCGGCGCAGCATCTGCCGCACGATGACCTCGATGTGCTTGTCGTGGATCGACACACCCTGCTGGCGGTAGACGGCCTGCACCTCGTCGACGAGGTGCTTCTGCACGTCCCGCGCACCCTGGATGCGCAGCACCTGCTTGGGGTCGATCGCACCCTGCACCAGCAGCGTGCCGACCTCGACGTGGTCACCGTCCTGCACCAGCAGACGGCCGCGCTTGCTGACCGGGTAGGCGTGCTCCTCGGAGCCGTCGTCCGGGGTCAGCAGGATGCGACGCGTCTTGTCGGTCTCCTCGATCTGCACGCGGCCGCTGGCCTCGGCGATCGGGGCGACACCCTTCGGCGTACGGGCCTCGAAGAGCTCGACCACACGCGGCAGACCCTGGGTGATGTCGTCACCCGCGGCACCACCGGTGTGGAAGGTGCGCATGGTCAGCTGCGTGCCGGGCTCACCGATGGACTGGGCCGCGATGATGCCGACGGCCTCACCGATGTCGACCAGCTTGCCGGTGGCGAGCGAACGGCCGTAGCAGAGGGCGCAGGTGCCGACCCGCGACTCACAGGTGAGCACGGAGCGGACCTTGACGTCCTCGACACCGGCGGCGAGCAGCTTGTCGAGGTTGACGTCGCCGAGGTCCTCGCCGGCCTTCGCCAGCACGGTGCCGTCGGTCCCGACGACATCGGCGGCGAGGGTGCGGGCGTAGACCGCGGTCTCGACGTTCTCGTGCTCGACCAGCTCACCGTCGGCACCACGCTGCGCGATCGGCAGCGTGAGGCCACGGTCGGTGCCGCAGTCGTCCTCGCGGATGATGACGTCCTGCGACACGTCGACCAGACGACGGGTCAGGTAACCCGAGTCGGCGGTACGCAGCGCGGTGTCGGCCAGACCCTTACGAGCACCGTGGGTGGAGATGAAGAACTCCAGCACCGACAGGCCCTCACGGAAGTTGGCCTTGATCGGACGCGGGATGATCTCACCCTTCGGGTTGGCCATCAGGCCACGCGCACCGGCGATCTGACGCACCTGGAACCAGTTACCACCCGCACCCGAGGACACCATCCGGTAGATGGGGTTCAGCGGGTCGAAGTTGTGCTGCATGTCCGTGGCGACCTCGTTGGTCGCCTGCGTCCAGATCTCGACGAGCTCCTGACGGCGCTCCTCGTCGGTGATCAGACCGCGGTCGAACTGCGTCTGGATCTTGGCGGCCTTCTCCTCGTAGCCGGCCAGGATCTGCCACTTGTTCGACGAGGTCTGCACGTCGCTGATCGCGACCGTGCTGCCCGAGCGGGTCGCCCAGTAGAAGCCGGCCTCCTTGAGCGCGTCGAGCGACGCGGCGACCTGCACCTTGGGGTAGCGCTCGGCCAGGTCGTTGACGACCGCCGACAGTGCCTTCTTGTCGATGTCCTTGTTGAGGAACGGGTAGTCCTCCGGCAGGGTCTGGTTGAACAGCACCCGACCGAGGGTCGTGTCCAGCTCGAACGAGGCCAGCCGTCCCAGCTCGTCGGTCTCGGCACCCTCGGGCGCCTCGAAACCGGCCGGCGGGACCTGGTCGGTGAGCCGGATGGTGACGAGCGAACCGAGCTTGATCTCGCCGCGGTCGAACGCCATCCGGGCCTCGGCCGGCGACGTGAACGCCCGCAGGTGCTCGTCGTCGACCTTGACCTCACCGAACTGCGAGGTGAGGAAGTAGAGGCCGGTGATCATGTCCTGGCTGGGCATGGTCACGGGACGACCGTCGGCCGGCTTGAGCACGTTGTTGCTCGACAGCATCAGGATGCGGGCCTCGGCCTGCGCCTCGGCCGACAGCGGCACGTGGACCGCCATCTGGTCACCGTCGAAGTCGGCGTTGAACGCGGTGCAGACCAGCGGGTGGATCTGCACGGCCTTGCCCTCGACCAGCTGCGGCTCGAAGGCCTGGATGCCGAGACGGTGCAGCGTGGGTGCGCGGTTGAGCAGCACCGGGTGCTCGGTGATGACCTCTTCCAGCACGTCCCACACGACCGGGCGGGCCCGCTCGACCATGCGCTTGGCCGACTTGATGTTCTGCGCGTGGTCGAGGTCGACCAGACGCTTCATCACGAACGGCTTGAACAGCTCCAGCGCCATCTGCTTGGGCAGACCGCACTGGTGCAGCTTCAGCTGCGGGCCGACGACGATGACCGAACGGCCGGAGTAGTCGACGCGCTTACCGAGCAGGTTCTGCCGGAAGCGACCCTGCTTGCCCTTGAGCATGTCGGACAGCGACTTCAGCGGACGGTTGCCCGGTCCGGTGACCGGACGACCGCGGCGGCCGTTGTCGAACAGGCTGTCGACGGCCTCCTGCAGCATCCGCTTCTCGTTGTTGACGATGATCTCCGGCGCACCGAGGTCGAGCAGTCGCTTCAACCGGTTGTTGCGGTTGATGACCCGGCGGTAGAGGTCGTTCAGGTCGGAGGTCGCGAAGCGGCCACCGTCCAGCTGCACCATCGGACGCAGGTCCGGCGGGATGACCGGCACGCAGTCGAGCACCATGCCGCTCGGGTTGTTCTTGGTCTGCTGGAAGGCGGTGACCACGCGCAGCCGCTTCAGGGCACGCGTCTTGCGCTGCCCCTTGCCGGTGGCGATGATCTCGCGCAGCGACTCGGCCTCGGCGTCGAGGTCGAAGGTCTCGAGGCGCTTCTGCAGCGCCTCGGCACCCATGCCGCCCTCGAAGTACAGACCGAACCGGTCGCGCATCTCGCGGTAGAGCACCTCGTCGCCCTCGAGGTCCTGGACCTTGAGGTTCTTGAAGCGGTCCCAGACCTGCTCCAGGCGCTCGATCTGCTGGTCGGCGCGCTTGCGGATCTGGTTCATCTCGCGCTCGGCGGACTCGCGCACCTTGCGGCGCGCGTCGGCCTTGGCGCCTTCCTTCTCCAGCTCGGCCAGGTCGGCCTCGAGCTTGGCGGCGCGGGTGTTGACGTCGTTGTCGCGGGAGTTCTCCAACTCCTTCTTCTCGACCTCGATCTGCGCCTCGAGCGACGGCAGGTCCGCATGACGCTGCTCGGTGTCGACCGAGGTGATCATGTATGCCGCGAAGTAGATGACCTTCTCCAGGTCCTTCGGGGCGAGGTCGAGCAGGTAACCCAAGCGCGACGGAACGCCCTTGAAGTACCAGATGTGGGTGACCGGAGCGGCCAGCTCGATGTGGCCCATCCGCTCACGACGCACGCTGCTGCGGGTCACCTCGACGCCGCAGCGCTCACAGATGATGCCCTTGAAGCGGACCCGCTTGTACTTGCCGCAGTAGCACTCCCAGTCACGGGTCGGGCCGAAGATCTTCTCGCAGAAGAGTCCGTCCTTCTCCGGCTTGAGGGTGCGGTAGTTGATGGTTTCGGGCTTCTTCACCTCACCGTGGCTCCACTGGCGGATGTCGTCAGCGGTGGCGAGGCCGATACGCAGTTCGTCGAAGAAGTTGACGTCCAGCACGTTGATGCCTTCCTTCTTAAAGCTTCGAAAGTCTGAAAAGAGTTGCCGGTTAAAGGTTTTGGTGAGGTATGCCGGGAGTCACGAGCGACTTCCGGCATACCTCGCCGGTTGTCTGTCTCAGACTTCCTCGACGCTGCTCGGCTCACGCCGGGACAGGTCGATGCCGAGCTCCTCCGCCGCGCGGAAGACCTCCTGGTCGGAGTCGCGCAGGTCGATCAGGGTGCCGTCGCTGGAGAGCACCTCGACGTTGAGGCACAGCGACTGCATCTCCTTGATCAGCACCTTGAACGACTCCGGGATGCCGGGCTCGGGGATGTTCTCGCCCTTGACGATGGCCTCGTAGACCTTCACGCGGCCGGTCACGTCGTCCGACTTGATCGTCAGCAGCTCCTGCAGCGCGTATGCCGCGCCGTACGCCTCCAGCGCCCAGACCTCCATCTCACCGAAGCGCTGGCCACCGAACTGGGCCTTACCGCCGAGCGGCTGCTGGGTGATCATCGAGTAGGGGCCGGTGGAGCGTGCGTGGATTTTGTCGTCGACCAGGTGGTGCAGCTTCAGGATGTACATGTAGCCCACCGACACCGGCTCGGGGAACGGCTCGCCGGAACGCCCGTCGAACAGCTGCGCCTTACCGGTGTGGTCGACCAGGCGGTCGCCGTCCCGGGTCGGCAGCGTCGCGTCGAGCAGACCGGTGATGACGTCCTCGGAGGCACCGTCGAACACCGGCGAGGCGACCCGGGAGTTCGGCGGAGCGGACTGCGCGTCGGGCGCGATCTGCTCGGCGAACTCGGTGTTGCCGTCCGAGGCCGCGATGTCCCAGCCGCGGGAGGCGGCCCAGCCGAGGTGCAGCTCCAGGATCTGCCCCAGGTTCATACGACGCGGCACACCGTGCGGGTTGAGCACGACGTCGACCGGGGTGCCGTCCGGCAGGAACGGCATGTCCTCGACCGGCAGGATCTTGGAGATGACGCCCTTGTTGCCGTGGCGGCCGGCGAGCTTGTCGCCGTCGGTGATCTTGCGCTTGTTGGCGACGTAGACGCGCACCAGCTGGTTGACACCCGGCGGCAGCTCGTCACCCTCCTCGCGGTCGAAGACCTTGACGCCGATGACCGTGCCGGTCTCGCCGTGCGGGACCTTCATCGAGGTGTCGCGGACCTCACGGGCCTTCTCACCGAAGATGGCGCGCAGCAGGCGCTCCTCCGGGGTCAGCTCGGTCTCACCCTTGGGCGTGACCTTGCCGACGAGCAGGTCGCCGTCGCGGACCTCGGCACCGATGCGGATGATGCCGCGCTCGTCCAGGTCGGCGAGCACTTCCTCGCTGACGTTGGGGATGTCGCGCGTGATCTCCTCCGGACCCAGCTTGGTGTCGCGGGCGTCGATCTCGTGCTCCTCGATGTGGATCGAGCTGAGCGTGTCGTCCTGCACCAGACGCTGGGACAGGATGATGGCGTCCTCGAAGTTGTGACCCTCCCACGGCATGAACGCCACGAGGAGATTCTTGCCGAGCGCCATCTCGCCGCCGTCGGTCGCCGGACCGTCGGCGATCACCGCGCCCGCCTCGAGCCGGTCGCCGCCCTCGACGACGACCCGGTGGTTGTAGCAGTTGCCGGCGTTGGAGCGGGTGAACTTGCTGATCCGGTAGGTCGTCTGGGTGCCGTCGTCGTTCATCACGGTCACCAGGTCGGCCGAGACCTCGGTCACGACGCCGGCCTTCTCGGCCCGCACGACGTCACCGGAGTCCAGCGCGGCACGGTATTCCATGCCGGTGCCGACGAGCGGCGCCTCGGCCTGCACGAGCGGCACGGCCTGACGCTGCATGTTGGCGCCCATGAGCGCACGCGAGGTGTCGTCGTGCTCCAGGAACGGGATCAACGCGGTGGCGGCCGACACCATCTGACGTGCGGACACGTCCATGTAGTCGACTTCCTCGATCGGGACGTCGCTCGCCTCGCCGCCCTTGGTGCGTCCGAGCACCCGGTCCTCGGCGAAGTGGTTGTCGTCGGTCAGCGGCGCGTTGGCCTGCGCGATGACGAAGTTGTCCTCCTCATCGGCCGACAGGTAGTGCACCTCGTCGGTGACCTTGCCGTCCTTGACCTTGCGGTAGGGCGTCTCGACGAAACCGAACGCGTTGATGCGGCCGTATGACGCGAGCGAGCCGATCAGGCCGATGTTCGGACCCTCAGGGGTCTCGATCGGGCACATGCGGCCGTAGTGGCTCGGGTGCACGTCGCGCACCTCCATGCCGGCGCGGTCACGGGACAGACCACCCGGGCCCAGCGCGGACAGACGACGCTTGTGCGTCAGGCCGGCGAGCGGGTTGTTCTGGTCCATGAACTGCGACAGCTGGCTGGTGCCGAAGAACTCCTTGATGGAGGCCACGACCGGCCGGATGTTGATCAGCGTCTGCGGGGTGATCGCCTCGACGTCCTGGGTCGTCATCCGCTCGCGGACGACGCGCTCCATCCGGGACAGGCCGGTGCGGACCTGGTTCTGGATGAGCTCGCCGACGTTGCGCAGGCGGCGGTTGCCGAAGTGGTCGATGTCGTCGACCTCGACGCGGATGTCGACGTCCTCGCCGTCGCGGCGGCCCTTCAGGGTCTCCTCGCCGGCGTGCAGCGCGACGAGGTACTTGATCGTGGCGACGATGTCGTCGACGGTCAGCGTCGACTGGTCGATGCCGACCTCGAGACCGAGCTTCTTGTCGACCTTGTAGCGGCCGACCTTGGCCAGGTCGTAGCGCTTGCCGTTGAAGTAGAGGTTGTCCAGCAGGTTCTGGGCGGCCTCACGGGTCGGCGGCTCGCCCGGACGCAGCTTGCGGTAGATGTCGAGCAGCGCCTCGTCCTGGCCGGCGGTGTGGTCCTTCTCCAGGGTCTGGCGGATCGACTCGTACTCGCCGAACTCCTCGAGGATCTGCGCCTCGGTCCAGCCGAGCGCCTTGAGCAGCACGGTGACCGACTGCTTGCGCTTGCGGTCGACGCGGACGCCGACCTGGTCGCGCTTGTCGACCTCGAACTCCAGCCACGCGCCACGGCTCGGGATGATCTTCGCGGTGAAGATGTCCTTGTCCGAGGTCTTGTCCGGGGTCCGCTCGAAGTAGACGCCCGGGCTGCGGACCAGCTGGGAGACGACGACACGCTCGGTGCCGTTGATGATGAAGGTGCCGCGGTCGGTCATGAGCGGGAAGTCGCCCATGAAGACCGTCTGGCTCTTGATCTCACCGGTGTCGGAGTTCATGAACTCCGCGGTGACGAACAGCGGCGCGGCATACGTCATGTCGCGCTCCTTGCACTCCTCGATGGAGTACTTGACCTCGTCGAACCGGTGGTCCCGGAACGACAGGCTCATCGAGCCGGAGAAGTCCTCGATCGGGGAGATCTCCTCGAAGATCTCCTCCAGACCGGAGCGCTCCGGAACGCCGACCGTGCCGGCGGTCTTGGCCTCGGCCACGCGGGCCTGCCAACGCTCGTTACCGAGCAGCCAGTCGAAGCTGTCGGTCTGCAGAGCAAGCAGATCGGGGATTTCCAGCGGTTCGCGGATCTTCGCGAACGACAGACGGCCGGAGGCCATCTTTGCCGAGGAGAGGGATTTCGTCGCAGTGCGCGAGGCAGCCAAGGATGGGTCCTTCCACGGGCCAACTTATGCGGGCGGTTCGTAACGCCTCCCGAGTGCCGGCCGGCCACTTCTGACGCAGGCGTCGCGATTCGAAAGGCCTCGACGGCAGCATCGAGGCATGCGAACGGAGCGCGAACTGAAGTGGGTTGGCTGGATACGGGCAGCGCAAAGCAACACTCTACCCGAAAATGGACCACATGTCTACACGTGGCAACGGTCGAATCCCGGACGGCCCCCCGACCTGTCGAATTCGACGCCACGAGAGTGCACCCTGGCGACCGGCCGGGTCAAGCGATACCGGGAAGTAATCGGGGGCGTGTCGCGGCTACCGCGGTCCGGGTGCTTCAGGCCGTCGTGCGGGCCCGGTAGGCCTGGGGGCTCACGCCATACGCCTTCTTGAAGGCGGTGCTGAGGCTGAACGGGCTGGCATAACCGACCTCCCGGGAGATGGCGGCCAGCGTGCGGTCGGTGTCGCGGAGCAGATCGGCGGCGAGGGAGAGCCGCCATTGGGCGAGGTAGCCGATCGGCGGGATGCCGACGACGTCCTGGAACCTGCGCGCCAGCACAGACCGGGAGACACCGGCGCGCGAGGCGAGCGCGTCGACCGTCCACGGATGCGCCGGCTGCGACCGGATGAGCCGCACCGCCTCGGCGACGGCGGGATCGGCGAGCACCTGCAGGCCGGCGACCCCGGACGGCGCCTCGGCCGCCCACGCCCGGACCACCGCGATCAGCACCACGTCGAGGATCCGGTCGAGCACCGCCTCCTGCCCGAGCGCGTCCCGCGCGGCCTCGGCGACCAGGACGGGCAGCAGTGGACTGTCCGACCCGCGCACCAGCGTCAGCTCGGGCAGCGCCGCGCCGAGCATCGTGCCGAGTTGCGCCTGCTCCGGATAGCTCGCGACCAGCATGGTGTCGCGCCCGGCCGAATGGTTGCCCCAGGCGCGCACGCCGCTCGCCAACTCACCCGAGAGGTCACGCCCGTCACGCGCCGAACAGCTCTGACCCGGCCCGATCACGATGTCCGGCGGTGTCGTCAGGTCGTCGCTCAGCACGTATGGCGTGGCGCCCCGCACCAGGAGGATGTCGCCGGCGGTCAGCCGCCGCGACTCCTCACCCGGCTGCCGCAGCCACGACCCGTCGGTCAGCACGGCGACCATCGTGAGCGGCGCGTCCTCGGTGATCTGCAGGGCCCACGGCGGCTCCATCAGCACACGGAGCAGGAAGGCCCCGCGTGCGCGCGGCCCGTCGAGCAGGTCACCGGTCTCCCCCATCGTCGGGCAGCGTATCGGGGTGCCGTGCCGCGCGGCGAGGCTCGCGAGTTCAGCGAGCCACATGGCTGCGCACCTGGTCCGGCTGCGTCGGCGTGGCGGCATTCCGGCCGCTGCGCAGGCCGCTCACCGTGCCCGCGATCAGCAGCCCGACCGCGAGCGTCGAGAGCACCGCGCGCACCGTGTTGGCGGCGGTCCAGCTGGTGAGGTAGTCCCGCCATACCTGGATCGAGGAGGGGGCGTCCGGGTCGAGCGCGGCGAGCTTGTCGTTGAGCGGGACGTTGTAGGCGATCGTCAGCACGAAGCCGAGCAGGTATGCCGTGCCACCCGCGGCCAGCAGCAGGTCGGCGCCCGATCGGTCACCGCGAACCACCCGGTAGACGAGGTATCCGCCGACGAACGCGGCGCCGAAGAAGCAGATCATGAACGGCGGCTGCACCGCGGTGCGGTTGAAGCCCTGCATCCGGGCGAGCCCTGCGGAGCCCGCCATCCGGCCGAGGGACGGCATGACCCGCGCCGAGAAATTGAGGTAGACGCCGGCGGTGACCGCGGCGGTGACGGTGCCGAAAGTGGCTGCTGCGAGGGCGATTCGGGAGGTCATCGGTTGCTCCGGTGCCGGGACCGCGGGCTGCGATCCGTTCACCGACAGTCCATCGCCGCACCGGCACGGCGACCATCGGCGTGACTCCGGGGCGCATACGCGATCGTCCCGCGCGGGTCGTCGTACGCCCGGACACGGCGCTGCCGCGGCCCCCGGAGGAAGGGCCGCGGCAGCGCGGTGGGGCAGGTGCGGTTACGCCGTCACACGCCCGCGGTGGACCTGATCCAGGAGCGGCTGGCGGTGAGGTTGGCGTAGTTGGACCCGGCGTGGATGTCGCTGCCGGGGTCGGCGACGTCACCGGTCGAGCAGACGCCGACGATGACCCCGTTGACGAAGAGCGGGCCGCCGGAGTCACCGTGGTTGGAGGCGCCGTCCTGCCCCTTGACGTGCACGGCGGTGCCGCCATACGCGTCCCGGCTGGAGCCGACGACGTTGACGGTGGCCTTGTTGAGGTGGGTCGGCTGGGCGCCGCCGGCGGTCAGGCCGTAGCCCCAGATGGTGCCGGTGTCGCCGGCGCGCGCGGTGTATGACGAGGCGAGCGGCGCGTAACTGGAGACCGACTTGGCGGTGGACAGGTGCACCAGCGCGACGTCGCCCGACGGCGACCCGACGACACGGTCGGCCGCGACCGGCGTGCCCGGGTTGGTGACCGAGTTGCTGTAGTAGACGTCCATCCAGTTGGTGCCGTCGATGCAGTGCTTGGCGGTCAGCACCCACTGCGACGAGATGGCCTCACCGGTGCAGCCGTAGGTGCCGCCGCTCTGCCCGAAGACGAGCTGCACGATGTATGGCGACGAGCCGCTGCTGCCGCCGATGATGCCGGGGCTGGCGGTGTCGGCCATGGCGCTACCGGTGCCGGCTGCAACGAGGGCCGCGGTGGCGGCGGTGGCAGCTGCAAGGCGATGCGTGATGCGCATGAACTTCCTCTTCTGACGGGATTTTCGGTTGGGTCGCGACGCGGGGCGCCACGGTCCCGCCACTGTGTCCACTGGTCGGGTGCATCGGCAACGCTTTGGGTCAAAGGCTGACCAAAAACAGCACGTCCCTTGACCGGGCGTTTACTTTCTGCCCGGTCAAGGGACGTGTTCGGTGACAAACCGCTCAGCCGGCGAGCACCTCGACCTGCTGGTGGTCGCCGAGGCCGGCGGCGAGCCGCGCCAGGTGGTAGCGGGTGTCGCCGAAGGTGTGCTCGATCGCGGTCAGGCGGGCGGTGTAGTGGCCCACGGCATACTCGGCCGTCATGCCGATGCCGCCGTGCAGCTGGATCGCCTCCTGCCCGACGTGCCGGCCGGACTGCCCGGTGACGACCTTGAGGCGGGACGCCGTCTCGGACTCGCCGGCGTCCTCTGCGAGGCGCATCGCCGCGAACAGCACGGTGCTGCGGGCGAGTTCGACGGAGACGTACATGTCGGCCGCGCGCTGGGTCAGGGTCTGGAACGCCGCGAGCGGCACCCCGAACTGCTTGCGGGTCTTGAGATATTCGACCGTCATCGGCAGCGCGGCGTCCATCGCGCCCAGGGCCTCCGCCGAGACGGCGAGGATGCCGAGGTTGACCGCGGCGGCCAGCGCTGCCGGTGCGTCGTCGAGCGTGCCCAGGGCCTTCGCCGGGGTGCCCGAGAGCTTGACGCGCTGCCCCGACACCTCGGCGTCGGAGGCCTCCACCACGAAGAGTCCGGTCTTGTCGCCGACCCGCGCGCTCACCACGAAGCGCTCGGCGGCATCGGCGAACGGCACCGGCTCCTTGGTGCCGGTCAGGGTCACGTCGCCGTCGGACCCGCTCGCGGTCACGTCGTACGCGTCGAGCGACCAGGCCCGGCCCGGCTCGGAAAGCGCTGGCACGACGAGGGATTCGCCTTCGAGCAGCGGCGGCAGCAGCTCCTTGCGCTGCTGGTCGTCACCGGCGAGCGCGATCGCCTGGGCCGCCACGAGTGCTTCGGCGTATGCCGTGGCAACCCGCGCCCGGCCGAGTTCGGCCGACGCGATGGCGACCTCGACGGCCGAGGCGTCCGCGCCGCCGAGCTCCTCGGCGAAGGGCAGGGCGATCAGGCCCATCTCGGCGAGCGCGCTCCACACCTTCGGGTCGTGCTTGGCGGGACCGACCGGCTGGTCGCCCTGCTGCTCGACCGGCGCGTTGCGGCCGGCCAGGTCACGCACCGCCTGCTGCAGTGCCTTCTGTTCGTCGTCGTAGGTGAAATCCATTGGTATCTCAGCCCTTCAGCCCGAGGATGCCCGACGAGATGATGCTGCGCTGCACCTCGTTGGAGCCGCCGTAGATGGAAGCCTTGCGGAAGTTGAGGTAGGTCGGCGTCGCATGGCCGGTCCAGGCGGCCAGATCAGTGCTGTCCCTGCCGTCGCTGTCGCTGGTGCTCGCCCACTCCAGGGATGCCGGTCCGGCGATGTCGACGATGAACTCCAGCACGTCCTGCTGCAGCTGGCTGCCGCGCAGCTTCAGGATCGAGGAGGCCGGGTCGGGCTTGCCCTCCTTGGAGTTGCCCGCGACACGCAGGACGGTGAGTTCCAGTGCGGCGACCTGGGATTCGAGCTCTGCCAGGCGAGCGGCGACCAGCGGCTCGTCGAGCAGGGTGCCCTCGCCGGAGTTGGTCGCTGCGGCATACGCCTTGGCATCGGCGAGCTTGCGCTTGATGCTGCCGACCGGCGCGACGCCGACCCGCTCGTTGCCGAGCAGGAACTTGGCGATGGTCCAGCCCTGGCCGCGTTCGCCGACCAGCTGGTCGGCGGGCACCCGCACGTTGTCGAAGAAGACCTCGTTGACCTCGTGGCCGCCGTCGATCAGCTGGATCGGCCGCACAGTGATGCCGGGAGTCTTCATGTCGATCAGCAGGAAGGAGATGCCCATCTGCTTCTTCGGTGCGTCCGGCTCGGTGCGCACGAGCGCGAAGATCCAGTCGGCATGCTGCCCGAGCGTGGTCCAGGTCTTCTGCCCGTTGACGACCCACTCGTCGCCCTCGAGCACCGCGGAGGTGCGCAGGCTCGCCAGGTCGGATCCGGCGTTGGGCTCGGAGAAGCCCTGGCACCACCAGATGTCGAGGCTCGCGGTGCCCGGCAGGAAGCGCTCCTTCTGCTCCTGCGATCCGAAGGTGGCGATGACCGGGCCGACCATGTTGGCATTGAAGGCGAGCGGCGGCGGCACGCTCGCGGCCTGCATCTCCTGCAGGTAGATGTGCCGCTGCAACTGGCTCCAGTCCTGACCGCCCCACTCGGTGGGCCAGTGCGGCACGGCCAGACCCGCGTCGTTCAGGGTCTTCTGCGCAAGCCGGATGTCGTCGGCGGCCGGCTCACCCCCGGCGGCCCACCGCTCCCGCAGATCGGCCGGAACCTTGGTGGTGAAGAACTCACGCATCTGCTGCTGGAACGCAGCGTCCTCCTCGGACAGTTGCAGGCGCATCGCGATACGGGACCTTTCGTAGTGGGCGGCGCGGCTTTCGGGTCCAGCGTAGCTCACTGACTAAGCGCTTGCTTAGTGATTACGCGCGGTGCGGCGTCAATCGAGTTGGCAGGCAACGACGAAGCGGGCCCGACCCCGCAAGGGATCGGACCCGCTTCGATGAAGCTGGTGAGGGATTAGCTCACTTGAGCTCGACGGTCGCGCCGGCGCCCTCGAGCTGCTCCTTGGCCTTCTCGGCCGCGTCCTTGTCGACGTTCTCCAGAACCGGCTTCGGAGCGCCGTCAACCAGGTCCTTGGCCTCCTTCAGGCCGAGGGAGGTCAGCGCGCGGACCTCCTTGATGACCTGAATCTTCTTGTCACCGGCGGCGGTGAGGATGACGTCGAACTCCGACTTCTCCTCGGCGGCCTCGCCGGCAGCGGCGCCACCGGCGGCGCCGGGGGCGGCCACGGCAACCGGAGCGGCAGCGGTGACGTTGAAGGTGTCCTCGAACTCCTTGACGAACTCGCTGAGCTCGATCAGGGTCATCTCCTTGAAGGCCTCAAGGAGCTCTTCGGTGCTGAGCTTTGCCATGTCGGCAACCTTTCGTGTGTTCGTATGGCGCGGGCGCCATATGCCGTGAGTGGCGTTGATTGTCAAGCAAACTGGGCCATGCGGCTCAGCTCTCGTCGCCACCCTCGGCGACGTCGGTGGCAGCCTCGGCCGGAGCCTCGGCAGCGGTCTCTTCGGCGGCCGGGGCGGGGGCGTCGGTGGCAACCGGGCCCTCGGTCTCGACCTTGTCCCGCAACGCGCCGACGACCCGAGCGGTCTGCGACAGCGGAGCGGCGAAGAGGTAAACCGCCTGGCTGAGCGACGCGTTCATCGCGCCGGCCAGCTTGGCGAGCAGGGTCTCGCGGGACTCGAGGCTCGCGAGCTTGGTGATCTCGTCCGAGGTCAGGGACTTGCCGTCCATGACGCCGCCCTTGATCACCAACAGGGGGTTGGCCTTGGCGAAGTCGCGCAGACCCTTTGCGGCCTCAACCGGGTCACCGGTGATGAACGCGATCGCCGACGGACCCTGCAGGTCCTCGTCGAAGGCACTCACACCGGCCGCCTCGGCGGCGCGCTTGGTCAGCGTGTTCTTCACCACGGTGTAGGTCGCGTGCTCACGGATGGAGTTGCGCAGCTCGGTGAGCTGGGCCACGGACAGACCGCGGTACTCCGTCAGCACGGCCGCACCCGAGTCACGGAACTTGTCCGTGAGCTCGGCGATGGCTGCCGACTTGTCGGACTTGGCCATGCGGACCTCCTTGATCGGTGAATGTTGGCCCGAGGATCACCGGGCGAAGGAGTCCGCGACGCAAAAAGAGCCCCGGCGCAGATGCGCGGGGCTCACGTGATGGACCTGCCGGCATACGAGGTATGACGGGGCCGTGCTGTGCTGCCTAGCTCACCTGCGCTGGTCGCCCGCTGCTGCGGAACCTTCGACCACTCGCGCGTGAGCACGGGTGGCAACCGGCGGTCTTCGGTGCATCCAGAGTAGGGGGCGGGAGCGGCCACGACCAAATCGGGCCGGCGCCCACGTCGCGCGACGGCCGCACCGCACCGATCGGCCACGACTATCTGCACCTGTTCAGATGCCCTGCTCAGATGCGCTGTTCATATGCTCGGAGTCGTCGCCGATGTGACCGGCGACACCCGGCCTCCAAAGGAGATGACTTCGCCGATGCGTGAGTACGACAAGTTCTACATCGACGGTGCGTGGGTCGCACCCGACCGGCCCAACAGTTACGACGTCGTCAACCCGACCACCGAGCAGGTGGCCGGGCACATCGCGCTCGGCGACACCAGCGACGTCGACAAGGCCGTGGCCGCCGCGCGCAAGGCCTTCGACTCGTGGTCGACCACCTCCCCCGAGCAACGCGGTGAGGTGCTCGACGCGATCGCCGCCGAATACGACCGGCGCGCAGGCGATCTCGCGACGGCGGTGACCGAGGAGATGGGCGCTCCGGCGAAGCTCGCGAAGAACGCACAGGTCGCGATGGGACGCGCACACCTGGCGACGGCTCGGGAGGCGCTGCGCACCTACCCCTTCGAGGAGCAGCGCGGCGGCACCCTGCTGGTGCGCGAGCCGATCGGCGTCTGGGCGTTCATCACCCCGTGGAACTGGCCGCTCAACCAGATCACCGCCAAGGTCGCCCCGGCCCTCGCCACCGGCTGCACCATGGTGCTGAAGCCGTCCGAGGTGGCGCCCTTCACGGCATACATCTTTGCCGAAATCCTCGATGCCGCAGGTGTTCCCGCAGGTGTCTTCAATCTGCTCGGCGGCGACGGACCGACTGTTGGAGCCGCCCTCGCGGCCCATCCGCAGGTCGACATGATCAGCATCACCGGCTCGACCCGGGCCGGCGTCGCGGTGGCGCAGGCGGCGGCGCCCACCGTGAAGCGGGTGCACCAGGAGCTCGGCGGCAAGAGCCCCAACATCATCCTGGACGACGACAGCTTCGCCCGCGGCGTGAAGCTCGGCGTCGCATCGGTCATGCAGAACACCGGGCAGTCCTGCAATGCGCCGACCCGGATGCTCGTGCCGGCCCATCGAATGCAGGAGGCGATCGACATCGCCAAGGACGCGGCCGAGAAGGTCACCGTCGGCGACCCGACCGGCGAGGTCAAGATGGGCCCGCTCGCCTCGGAGGCGCAGTTCGACAAGGTGCAGGGGCTCATCCAACAGGGCATCGACGAGGGCGCCACGCTGGTCGCGGGCGGCACCGGTCGACCCGACGGCATCGACAGCGGATTCTTCGCAAAGCCAACGGTTTTCGCCAACGTGAACAACGAGATGACGATTGCCCGTGAGGAGATCTTCGGCCCGGTGCTGTCGATCCTGCCCTACGAGTCGGTCGACGAGGCCGTGGAGATCGGCAACGACACCGACTACGGGCTGGCCGCCTACGTCACCGGGTCGGATCTGGACCAGGTGCGCAAGGTCGCCTCCCGCCTGCGGGCCGGCCAGGTCAACCTCAACAGCACCCCGGTCGACTTCACCGCGCCGTTCGGTGGCTACAAGCAGTCCGGCAACGGGCGCGAGTGGGGCGACAAGGCGTTCGACGATTTCGTCGAGACCAAAGCCGTCATCGGCTACCAACCCGCGGAATGATGGGCGTGCCGGGCCCGACTGCCGGGCCCGGCACCCACCCGGGTGCAGTATGGTCATAACGCGCCCTTAGCATTCACATAATTTCATGTGAGTAGCCAGAAAGGCCGTCATGCTTCGTCGCCGTTCCGCCCTGATCGCCGCAACCACCCTGACCGCCGCGCTGGCGCTTACCTCCTGCAATGCCAATTCGCGTGGCAGCGCGACGAATTCGGGATCGGCAAGCGGCGGCGGGGGTGCTACGGCGGCACCTCGGCAGGGCGGCGCGCTCTACGAGTACACCGCCAGCAAGGAGATCCACTTCGACCCGGCGAAGAGCCAGAACCTGGGCACCAGCACCATCCACCTCATCCTCCGTGGCCTCACCACCTGGAAGACCTCGCCGACCGGCACCACCGAGCTCGCACCGGACCTGGCGACCAGCACTGGCACGGCATCCGACGGCGGCAAGACCTGGACCTTCAAGCTCAAGAGCGGCCTGAAGTATGCGGACGGCAGCCCCATCACCGCGCAGGACGTCAAGTTTGGCGTGGAGCGCAGCTTCGACCCGCAGCTGCAGGGCGGCCTCAGCTATCACAAGGCGCTGCTCGTCGGCGGCGACAGCTACCAGGGGCCGGCCAAGGGCAAGCACCTCGACTCGATCCAGGCCCCCGATGCGACCACGATCGTGTTCCACCTCAACAAGGCGTTCGCCGACTTCCCCTGGGTCGCCTCGATGCCGGCCTTCGCCCCGGTCCCGGCGGGCAAGGGCATGGGCATCCCGGCATACGACCACACTCCCCCCGCGTCGGGCCCCTACCAGGTTGCGTCATACACGGTCGGGTCGAAGGTGACGCTCAAGCGAAACCCCAACTGGCAGAAGGCGACCGACCCGGTGCGCCTCGGGGCACCCGACACGATCACCTACGAGATGGGGCTCGACCCCGACACGTTGGCGCAGCGCATGGTGGACGACCAGGGCAACGACAAGAACGGTGCGGGTGTCCAAGTCACCAGTGCGATCGTGCCCAAGATCAACGCCGACCCGGCCGTGAAGGCGCGCACGACGGTGTCGCCGTCGGGCGCCGCCGAATACCTCTTCCTCAACACCAGCCGGCCGGGACTCACCGACCTCAACGTGCGCAAGGCGCTCGAGTACGCGATCAACAAGCAGTCGCTGCAGACGATCGCCGGCGGGCCGACGTATGGCGGTGCGATCTCGACCACGCTGATCCCGCCGGGTGTGCAGGGCTACCAGAAGTACGACCTCTACCCCGCCCCCGCGACCGGCGACGTCACCAAGGCCAAACAACTCCTGGGCAGCACCAAGCTGCCGACCCTCAACCTGGTCTACGACTCGACCTCGCCGGGGCAGGCGCAGCAGGCGGCCTCCATCCAGGCCGACCTCAAGAAGCTCGGCGTGAACGTCAAGCTCACCGGCCAGGACAGCGACACCTGGCAGGCGACGGTGTCGCAAAGCAACAACTTCGACCTGACGATCTCCGGCTGGCAGGCGGACTACCCCGGCGCCTACGCCCAGTTGCAGCCGGTCTTCGCGGCCAATCAGATCGGGAACGGCAACTTCAACCTCTCCAAATTCAAGGACCCGGCCGTCGACAAGGCGATCGACGACGCGACCGCCCTGACCGATCCCGACGAGGCCGCGAAGGCGTGGGCCAAGATCGACCAGCAGATCCTGCAGCAGGCGCCGGTCGTGCCGCTCTACTACTCCCACCAGGCATACCTCAACGGCAGCAACGTGACCAACACCTACATTCCGACGTTCCCCACCTACCCCAACGTGCTGATCCAGGGTCTGCGCAAGTGACGGCGGCGGTCGTGCGGGCGCGCACCCGCTCACCGCTCTCCCTCGCGCTGCGGCGCACCGGCCGGTCCTGGAGCGGCCGGGCGGGCGCGCTCATCCTGTTGCTGGTGCTGCTCGCCGGGTTGTGCGCGCCACTGCTCGCGGCGCTCGAGGGGCAGGATCCGCACGCCTTCCACGGAGACCTGGTCGACGGCAACAACGGCGGCAACCCCTTCGGCAGCTTCGGTGGGGTGAGCGGGGCGCACTGGTTCGGTGCCGAGCCGGGCACCGGTCGTGACCTCTTCGCCCTGGTCGTCTACGGCATCCGGACCACAGTGCTCATCGCCATCGCGGCGACCGTGATCTCGGTGATCATCGGCACGACAATCGGGATGGCGATGGGTTATCTCGGCGGCTGGTTCGAGGCGACTCTCGGTCGATTCGTCGACTTCATGTTCGGCTTCCCCACCCTGCTGTTCCTGATCGCCCTCCAGCTCATCGTGCCCGCCAGCATCCCCAAGCCCGTCGTGCTGACCGTGGTGCTCGCCGCGTTCGGCTGGGTCGGCACCGCACGCCTGATCCACACGCAGACGCGACAGCTAGCGGCTCGCGAATTCATCGACGCCGCAAGGGCATCCGGCACTCCCCTGCACCGCGTCTTCGTCAGCGAGTTGCTCCCCAATCTGGTCGGCACCCTCGCAGTCGTGGTCGCCCTGAGCTTTCCGGCGACGGTCGCGGTCTCGGCCGGCCTGAGCTTCCTCGGCGTCGGCCTCGACCCGAGTTCGCCGGACCTCGGCGTGCTGATCGGCCAGTCGATCACCTGGACCTACACCGGTGCCGACGCCGGTTACCTGATCGTTCCCTCGATCGCGCTGCTGCTGATCATCCTGGGCGCGACGCTGCTCGGCGACGCACTGCGCGATGCCTTCGACGTGCGCACGGAGGGAGCCCGCTGATGGCCTGGTTCCTCGTGCGCCGGCTCGCCGCGTCCGTGCTGGTGTTGCTGGCGATCTCGTTCTGCGTGTTCCTGCTGTTCTACAGCGGCCCGTCCGACCCGGCCCGAGTGCTGTGCGGCAAACCGTGTCAGCCCGAACGCCTTTCCCAGATCAAGCAGTTCATGGGCACCGACAAGAGTTCTATCGTGCAGTGGTTCGACTTCGTGAAGGGACTCTTCGTCGGACGGACCTACGGCACCGGAGCCGAGGCAGCGCGATGCGCCGCCCCGTGCTTCGGCTTCTCCTTCGACCAGCGCCAGTCGGTCACCAGCCTCATCTGGTCGCGCCTGCCGATCACCGCGTCGATCGCGATCGGCGGCGCGGTCGTCTCACTGATCGTCGGTATGACGCTCGGCCCGCTCGCCGCGCGGTTCCGCGGCGGAGTCCTGGACGGGCTGGTCCGCGGCGGCTCGCTCCTACTGGTCGCGATGCCGGCATACCTGTTGGGACTGTTGGCGATTCTCGTCTTCGGCTTCCAGCTCAACATGGTGCCGGTGTCGGGATACGTCCCCCTGACCGAAAGCCCCGTGGACTGGGCGTGGCACCTGGTGCTGCCGTGGTGCGTGCTCGGACTGATCAACGGCGCGGCATACGCTCGCTATGCGCGCAACCAGATGCTCGACGAGCTCGGCTCGGACTATCTGCTCGCCGAACGCGCGACCGGGGCGTCGGCCCGACGGGTCCGGCGCACCGCACGTCGCAGTGTCTGGGTGCCCGTCACCACGCTGTTCGGCATCGATCTCGCGCTCATGCTGGGCGGCACGATCTTCACCGAGAAGGTGTTCAGCATGCACGGCATTGGTGACCTCCTGCTCGGTGGTGTCTCGTCCCACGATCTCGGGATCGTGGTCGGCACAGCGCTTTTCGGCGCAGCGTTGATCATCGTCGGCAACCTGATCGTCGACGTCGTGCAGGGCTTCATCGACCCGAGGGTGCGCCGTGGCTGACTCGACGGACCCGACCACACCGGCGCTCCAGCTGCGCGATCTGAGCGTCACCTTCGGCGGCGAGCACGCCGTGCGCGCGGTGGACGGCGTCGACCTCGAGGTCTTCCCGGGCCGCGTGCTGGCCATCGTCGGCGAGTCGGGGTCCGGCAAGTCGGCCACCGCCCTTGCGTCGATCGGCCTGCTGCCCGACTCGGCGCGCGTCACGGGCAGTGCCGTCGTCGCAGGCGTCGACCTGTTCACCGCCCCAGAATCGCAGCGAGTTCCCTTGCGCGGCAGCAGCATTGCCATGGTCTTCCAGGACGCACTGGCCGCGCTCAACCCCTACCGGACTATCGGCAGGCAGATCTCGGACGCCTACCGCCGCCACCACTCGGCCGACAAGCAGACCGGGCGGCGGCGGGCGATCGAGGTGCTCGACCGGGTCGGGATCCGCGACCCCGAACGCCGGGTCGACGACTACCCGCACGAGTTCAGCGGTGGGATGCGGCAGCGCGCGATGATCGCGATGGCGATCGTGAACAACCCGACCGTGCTCATCGCGGACGAGCCGACTACCGCACTCGACGTGACGGTGCAGCAGCAGGTGCTCGACCTACTGACCGGGCTCACCGACGACCTGGGCATGGCACTGGTGCTGATCACCCACGACCTGGGGGTGGTCGCCGAGACCGCGGACGACATCGCCGTCATGTACGCCGGGCGCATCGTCGAATCCGGCACTGTGCTGGACGTTTTCGACCACACCGCGCACCCGTACACCCGGGCGCTGCTGCAGGCGACCCCCAACTTGGACGCCCCGTCGCGACGACTTGCCGCCATACCCGGCGTGCCGGCGTCGGGCGCCGACCGGCCGGCCGGGTGCGCGTTCCATCCGCGGTGCCCGTTCGCCGAGCAGGTCGGCGAGGCCTGCCGCACGATCGAGCCGGAGCTGACGCCGCGCCCTGGGAGCCGGCTGCACCGCGCGGCCTGCCACTTCACCGCAGAGCGGGAGCTGCCGGATGCCTGAAGCACTCCTGAGCCTGGAGCACGTGAGCAAGACGTTCCGCGGACGGTCGACCCCGTTTGCGAGGGGCGCGGTCACCCAGGCAGTCGATGACGTCACCCTCGACGTCGCCCCGGGCGAAACCGTAGCTCTGGTAGGCGAATCCGGCTCCGGGAAGTCCACCCTGAGCCGCATCGCCCTTCGCCTCACCGACCCGACGTCGGGCACCGTCCGCTGGGACGGCCTGGACGTCACGCGAGCGCACGGCCGCGGACTGCGCACGCTGCGTCGAGAACTCGGGGTCGTCTTCCAGGACCCCTACACCTCCCTCAACCCCCGACAGACCGTCGCTCGCATCGTCTCCGCGCCACTACGCAACCAGGGACTGCCGCGTGACGACGAAACGCTGGACGAGCTGATGACGTCGGTGGGCCTCTCGCCGGAGCACCTGAACCGATATCCGCACCAGTTCTCCGGCGGCCAGCGGCAGCGCATCGGCATCGCCCGCGCGCTCGCGACCCGGCCGCGGATGATCATCGCCGACGAGCCGGTCTCGGCCCTCGACGTGTCGATCCGTGCGCAGATCCTCTCGCTGCTGGACCAGTTGCAGCAGGACCGCGGACTGGCGCTGCTGATCGTGTCGCACGACCTGGCCGTCGTGCGGGGCATCGCCGACCGCGTCGCGGTGATGCGGGCCGGGCGAATCGTCGAATCCGGCCCGGTGGAGCGGGTGTACGCCGATCCGCAGGAGGACTACACCCGGGCGCTGCTCGCGGCGATCCCGGTGCCCGACCCGCATCGCCGGGCGCGGCCCCTACCTGCGCTCGGCGGTGACTGACCCGTCACGCCGCGCGTCGTTCGGCGACGTGCCGGCGCACCCGCAGGTAGCCCGAACCGGCACCTGTCATCGCCACCAGCCCGCCGAGCAGGAGCAACGACGACAAGGACGAGGGAGCCGACGCAGCCGGGACGCTGCCGGTCGCATCCGCCCGCTGCGCCACCGCAGCAGGCGGGAAGCCCTGACCGCCGGTCGCGGCGGGCACCGCGAAGCGGCCGACCGACGCGTGAGCGGTCAGCGGCTGCGGCCGACCGGGGTCGGCGGCCGGGACCAGATAGGTCGGCTGGCGCCGGGTCGGAGTCGAGGAGAACGTCAGGCGGACGACCTACCGGCACTTCCCGGACCGCGTGGCCCTGATGAACCAGCTGCGGGTGGAGGCCTACGCGACGCTCGCCGAGCGCGTGCAGGAGGCGCTGGGCACCTGCCCGCCGGGCGATCATCAGGCCGAGTGCCGGGCCGCGGCACGCGCCACCCGATGGTGGTCGCGCGACGCGCCCGACGACTTCTACCTGCTGTATGGCGAGACCCACTCCGAAGGACGCAGCGACCCGCGGGTGCGCGGACTGCGCATCTCGACCGGCTCACTGGTCGGCCGGGTGCTCGACAACGCCATCACCACCGGCCAGCTCGCGTCGCCCCCCGCAGACCCACGCGCTGCACAACCCGACCGAGGCCTGGCGCACCGCCGAGGGCCCGCTCAGCCCGATCGCCCACGAGCTGACGATGCACTTCTGGGCGGCCGTCATCGGCTACCTGATGCTCGAGCCGTGCCGCGGAGCCGGGATCGTCGACGCGGAGGCGTTCTTCGAGTCCTACCTGGACCTGCTGATGGCCGGGCTGGGCTTCACGATCGAGTGACCCGGGGGCCCGGCGGGCACGCCGTCGGCACGTCAGGACGCCGCGGTCACCCACCGGACTGAAATTGCATGCAATATCCGCCCTGACTAGGGTGCGAACGTGAGCACGGACACTTCCGCAGGTCGCCGCGAGTGGGAGCACGCCGCCGCCGGCGTGCTCCGCAAAGCCGGGCGACTGGGCGAGAACGACCCTGACGACGCCGTATGGCGCACGCTGACCCGCACCACCCTCGACGGTGTCCAGGTCACGCCGCTCGGCCTGCCCGGCGACGCGACGCAGCATCCCGCGATCGACGGCCGGGGTGCCGTCGACTGGGACATCCGCTCGCTGGTCGACGACCCGCAGACCACCCCAGAGCAGGTGCTCGCCGAACTCGAGGGCGGCGCCACCTCGCTGTGGATCCGCCTGGGGCGCACCGGCATTGCGCTCGAGCAGTTGCCGCAACTGCTCGGTGAGGTGCTGCTCGACGTCGCGCCGGTCGTGCTCGACTGCCCGGAGGATCCGGTGGGTGCAGCGCGGGCCTACACCGAGTTGCTCACTGCCGCAGACGGCCCGGCCCCGGCGGGCTCGAGTCTCGGCGCGGATCCGATCGGGGCGGGCGCCGACCCGGCGCAGGTCGCCGCCGAGATCGCCGACCTCGCGGCTGCCGCCGGGGTCTTCGGGCTGACCGCCGACGGCACCCTGCTGCACGACCGCGGCGCCTCCGACGCCCAGGAGCTGGCGTATGCCGTGGCCTGCGGCGTCGCCTACCTGCGCGCGCTGACCGCGGCCGGCCGGCCGCTGGACGAGGCTGTGCGACTGGTCGAATTCCGCGTGGCCGCAACCGATCAGCAGTTCGCGACGATCGCCAAGCTGCGCGCACTCCGCCTGCTCTGGGCGAAAGTGCTGAAGGAGAGCGGCACGACCGGCCGCGCGCACGTGCACGCGGTGACATCGCGGCCGATGATGACGCGGCACGACCCATACGTGAACATGCTCCGCGGCACGGTCGCCGCCTTCGCCGCCGGCGCCGGCGGCGCCGACGCGGTGACCGTCTTGCCGTTCGACGCAGCGCTCGGCCTGCCCGAGGCCTTCGGGCGGCGCATCGCACGCAACGTCTCGTCCCTGCTGATCAGCGAGTCGCACGTGGCACGGGTCGCCGACCCCGCGGCGGGCGCACCGGCGATCGAGGCGTTCACCCACGACCTGGCCGCTGCCGCATGGGCCGAGTTGGCCCACATCGAGTCGGCGGGCGGAGTCGCCGCTGCGCTGGCCGACGGGTCGATCGACGAGCGGGTCGCCGCGGTGGCCGCCGAACGCCGGAAGCAGGTCGCGACCCGGAAGCTCGCGATCACCGGCGTCAGCGAGTTCCCGCAGCAGCGTGAGACTTTGCCGGACCGCCGCCCGCGACCCGCGGGCAGCTGGGACGTCGCTGCATATGACGCCGACTACGAGGCCATGCGCGAAACACCAGCAGCCGCACCGGTTTTCCTGGCGACCCTCGGCCCGGTCGCGCAGCACACCGCCCGTGCGACGTTCGCCGCCAACCTGTTCGCCGCGGGCGGCGTCGAGGTGCGACCGGTCGGTGCGACGGGGTCGGTGGACGAGGTCGTCTCGTCATACGACGGTGAGCGGGTGGTCTGCCTCGCCGGCACCGATGCCGCCTACGCCGAGACCGGCCCCCAGGTGATCAGTGCACTGCGCGCGGCCGGCGCGTCATACGTCATCGTGGCGGGCAAGCCCGGTGACCTCGATGTCGATGACAGCTGCGCGATGGGGGTCGACGCCGTCGCGTTCCTGGGTCGCGTCCGGAAGGAGCTCGGATCATGAGCATTCCCAAGTCTTTTGCCGACATCCCGTGGTCGGCCGACGCTGCGGAGACGCCCGTCGCCGCCGGGGAGCCCTGGCTGTCGCCGGAGGGCATCGAGATCAAGCAGGTCTACGGTCCGGACGACGTGCACGGCCTGCCGACCGGCACGTTCCCCGGCGCGCTGCCCTACCTGCGCGGGCCCTACCCGACGATGTACACCACCCAGCCGTGGACGATCCGGCAGTACGCCGGCTTCTCCACCGCCGAGGAGTCCAACGCCTTCTATCGCCGCAACCTCGCCGCGGGACAGAAGGGCCTGTCGGTCGCCTTCGACCTCGCCACCCACCGCGGCTACGACTCCGACCACCCACGCGTCCGCGGCGACGTCGGTATGGCGGGAGTCGCGATCGACTCGATCCTCGATGCCAGAACGCTTTTCGACGGCATACCGCTCGACAGGATGTCGGTCTCGATGACGATGAACGGCGCGGTGCTGCCGGTGCTCGCCCTCTACATCGTCGCGGCCGAGGAGCAGGGGGTGAAACCGGAGCAGCTCGCGGGGACGATCCAGAACGACATCCTCAAAGAGTTCATGGTGCGCAACACCTACATCTACCCGCCCGAGCCCTCGATGCGGATCATCAGCGACATCTTCGCCTTCACGGCGGCGCGCATGCCCCGCTTCAACTCGATTTCCATCTCCGGCTATCACATCCAGGAGGCCGGAGCGACGGCTGACCTGGAGCTGGCCTACACCCTCGCCGACGGTGTCGAATATCTCCGCGCCGGCCGCGACGCAGGTCTCGAGATCGATGCATTCGCACCGCGATTGAGCTTCTTCTGGGCGATCGGGATGAACTTCTTCATGGAGGTCGCCAAGATGCGTGCCGGGCGACTGCTGTGGTCGCGTCTGGTCGGCGACTTCGACCCGAAGAACCCCAAGTCGCAGTCGTTGCGCACCCACTGCCAGACCTCCGGCTGGTCGCTCACTGCGCAGGACGTCTTCAACAACGTCGGCCGCACCTGCATCGAGGCGATGGCCGCGACGCAGGGGCTCACCCAGTCACTGCACACCAACGCCCTCGACGAGGCGATCGCGTTGCCCAGCGACTTTTCCGCGCGGATTGCCCGCAACACCCAGCTGTTGCTGCAGCAGGAGAGCGGAACCACGCAGATCATCGACCCGTGGGGCGGCTCCTACTACGTCGAGCGGCTGACCCACGATCTCGCCGAGCGCGCGTGGGAGCACATCCAGGAGGTCGAGCGCGCCGGCGGCATGGCGAAGGCGATCGAGGCTGGCATCCCCAAGCTGCGCATCGAGGAGGCGGCCGCACGCACCCAGGCGCGCATCGACGCGGGCGTGCAGCAGGTGATCGGTGTCAACACCTTCCGGCCGGCGGACGAGGACCCGCTGGAGGTGCTCAAGGTCGACAACGCCGCGGTGTTGAGCGCACAGCTGGCCAAGCTGGAGCGGCTACGTGCCGATCGTGATCAGGCCCAGGTGGATTCGGCCCTTGCCGCGCTCACCGCGTCGGCCGAACGCGGCGGTGGTCAGGGGCTGGACGGCAACCTGCTGGCGCTCGCCGTCGACGCCGCGCGGGCGCACGCGACGGTCGGTGAGATCTCCGACGCGCTGGAGAAGGTGTGGGGTCGTCACCAGGCGGTGATCCGTACGATCTCGGGTGTGTATCGCGACGAGGCTGCCGGCGCCGGCAACGTGCAACGGGTGATCGACGCGACCGACCGCTTCGAGCAGCAGGAGGGCCGCCGGCCGCGCATCCTGGTCGCCAAGATGGGTCAGGACGGCCACGACCGCGGGCAGAAGGTCATCGTCACCGCGTTCGCCGACATGGGGTTCGACGTCGACGTGGGTCCGCTCTTCGCGACACCGGAGGAGGTCGCGCAGCAGGCGATCGACAACGACGTGCACGTCGTCGGCGTCAACTCGCTCGCGGCCGGCCACCTCACGCTGGTGCCCGCGCTGCGCGACGCACTGGCCGCCGGTGGACGTCCGGACATCCGCATCGTCGTCGGCGGCGTCATACCGCCCGACGACGTGGCGACCCTGCGTGACATGGGCGCTTCGGCGGTGTTCCTGCCCGGCACGGTGATCGCCGACGCCGCGCTCGAACTGCTCGACGACCTGTCCGCGTCGTTGCACCACGAGTGAGCGCGGCCTGATGGCACGACCCGCCGTCGACGTCGGGGCGCTCGCCGATGGTGTGCGCCGCGGTGACCGCGCCTCGGTCTCGCGGGCGATCACCCTCGTCGAGTCGTCGCTGCCGAGACATCGCGCATCGGCTCGCGCACTCATCGGCGAGCTGACGTCCCTCGCCTCGAAAGATGTCGTACGAGTGGGCATTTCGGGCGTGCCGGGCGTCGGCAAGTCAACCTTCATCGAAGCGTTGGGCGCTCGTCTCACCGCAGCCGGTCACCGGGTTGGCGTGCTCGCCGTCGACCCGTCAAGTGTGCGCACCGGCGGGTCGGTGCTCGGCGACAAGACCCGGATGGCGACGCTCGCGGCCGATCACCGGGCTTTCATCAGGCCGTCGCCCTCCGCGGGGACTCTCGGCGGCGTCGCCCGCGCGACCGCGCAGGCGATGACGGTGCTCGAGGCCGCGGGTTACGACGTGGTGCTGGTGGAGACCGTGGGCGTCGGGCAGTCCGAGGTGACCGTCGCCGGAATGGTCGACACCTTCCTCTTCCTCACCCTCGCGCGCACCGGCGACCAGTTGCAGGGCATCAAGAAGGGCATCCTCGAGATCGCCGACGTGGTCGCGGTCAACAAGGCCGACGGCGACCGGGTGGTCGAGGCGTCGGCGGCAGCCAAGGACCTCTTCGCCGCGCTGCGGCTCGTGCGCAGTGGTGACGACTGGATCCCGCCCGTCCTGACCTGCTCGGCGCTCACCGGAGAGGGCATCCAGGAGGTCTGGGATCGCGTTGTGCGGCATCGGGATTCGCTCGGCGAGCAGGGACTCGCCGCGAAGCGGGCCCAACAGCAACTCGACTTCGCATGGGCGCTCGTGCGCGACGAGCTCGAGCAACGCCTGCGCCACTCCCCCGGGGTGGCCGCGATCCGGGAGCAGGTGCGCCAGGAGGTGCTGGACGGCTCGCTCCTCGCGACCGCCGCGGCCGACCGGTTGCTCGCGGCATACGACGAGGACTGACGCGCCTTCACGGCCACGAGCCATACCTAGCTTTCCTGGGTCGACGACCTTTTACCGAATCCTGATCCTTCGGCCGATCCCACAGCACTACTAAACCGGTACACTGGTGAGGCACCAACGGTTCCCGCACCAAGGAGGCCGCCGTGCCCCTCGCCATCTCGCGTCGCTCCCTGCTCGCCGCCGTCCCCGGCATAGCCCTCGCCGGCAGTGTCGCCACCGCGCCCTCCGCACGCGCGTGCGGCGCCGGCACCAAGTCCGGACCGCGCACGATCTGTTACGTGGAGGTCAACTCCAACGAACTGGCCAACGCCGGTCGCTACTCGCTCGCCCGCAGCGGGGCGCCGCTCTTCGACGTCGCGGTGATCTTCGCCGCCAACATCAACTACGACGGCCGGGCGGCATACCTCTATTGCAACCCGCAGGTGCAGTCGACGCTCGACAACGCCGCGACTCAAATCCGCCCCCTGCAGCAGCGCGGCATCAAGGTGCTGCTGTCCGTGCTCGGCAACCATCAGGGCGCCGGCGTCTGCAATTTCCCGACCGAGCAGGCTGCGTCGGCGTTCGCCGAACAGCTGGCCGCGATCGTCGATCGCTACGGACTCGACGGGATCGACTTCGACGACGAGTACGCCGACTACGGCGTGGGCGGCACCGGGCAGCCCAACGCCTCGTCATTCGTGCAGCTGATCACCGCACTGCGTCGGGCGATGCCGGAGAAGCTCATCAGCTTCTACTACTACGGGCCGGCAGCCTCCCGCACCACCTACAACGGCGTGCAAGCCGGCCCGTCGATCGACCTGTGCGGCAACGCGATCTACGGCACCTACTCGGTGCCGAACGTGCCCGGCATAGGCAAGGCGGCGCTCTCCCCCGCGGCCGTGAAACTGTCCGAGACCCCGTCTTTGACGGCCGCGTCGTTCGCCACGCGGACGGTGAGCGACGGCTACGGACTGTTTCTGACCTACGACCTGCGCGGCGGCGATCAAAGCGCCTACCTGTCGTCCTTCTCCGGCCCGCTCTATGGCGAGTCGGCCGTCTACAGCGGCTGAGTCCGCTCCGATCGGCCGGGCGTAAAGGTCCACCTACGGGTTACGTGTGAGTAACCTGAGTGTGTTCCAGGACACACCCGTGAAGGATTCGTCATGCGCCTGCCCGCCCGTTCGCCGTTCACCCGATCGCTGCTCGCGTCGTCCGTCGCACTCGGCACAGTGGGCGCCGCTGCGTTCTCACTGAGCGCGCCCGCCTCCGCCGAGACCTCGCGCGGCGTCGAGATCCCCGCGTTCTACAACGCGCCCGCGAGCGTGCCGGCCGCACCGGGCACGCTGATCCGCTCCGAGCCGATGCCGCTCGCGGTCAATCTGCCAGTTGTGTTTCCTGGCAAGGCAACTCGGATGATGTACTCCTCCATCGACTCGTCCGGGAAGCCGGTCGCGGTCACCGGCGCCTTCATCCAATCGACCAAGCCGTGGACCGGGAGCGGGCCTCGGCCGGTCGTGGCGTTTGCGGTCGGCACCATCGGGCAGGGTGATCAGTGTGCCCCGTCATACGGCTTGGAGCATCCGGTCGTGCTCGGGATCGGTTCTGGCGGCAACACGTTCGGCATCAACTACGACATGACTCAGATGTCGACGCTGCTCAACCAGGGCTATTCGATCGCGCTGACCGACTATGTCGGGCTCGGCGCCACCGACCGGCTGCACACCTACGTCAACCGGGTCGACCAGGGGCATGCCCTACTCGACGCCGCCCGAGCGGTGCGGTCGCTCGGCGTGCCGGCGACTACGCCGATCGGTGCGTGGGGTTACAGCCAGGGTGGCGGCGCGGCTGCTTCGGCGGCCGAGTTGCAGCCGGGTTACGCCCCCGATGTGCCGCTCAAGGGCGCGTATGCCGGTGCCCCGCCCGCCGACCTGGCCGTGACCCTGAAGGGCATCGACGGCAATCTCATCGCCGGCGTGATCGGCTACTCCCTCAACGGTTTTGCCCAGTCCTATCCGCAGATCCGCCCGGTGGTCGACGCCAACATCAACGCCGCCGGCCGCGCCGCGTTGCAGGACATCTCGACCCAGTGCATCGGCGACACGATCGGCTCCTACGCCTTCCGCAAGACGTCTTCGTGGACCAACAGTGGCAAGAGCATGAGCGACATCATCGCGGCCAACCCGGCCGCCAAGCAAGTGCTCGACGAGCAGCGGATCGGCCGCTCGCGACCGGCTGCCCCGGTGCTGGTCACCTCGGACATCGGCGACGGCACGGTGCCGCACCCGCAGGTGCGCCAGCTCGCCGTCGACTGGTGTGCCAAGGGCGCCAACGTGACCTACCGACCGTTCGGGCTGCCGGACCCCACCGGTGACAAGGCTGCCCTGCATCACGTCGCCGGCATCCTCGAAGGGCTGCCCGGTGCGCTCACCTGGATGAAGGGCCGGCTCGCCGGTCAGACCGTGCCGTCGGGCTGCGCGACGCTGCCGGCTCAGCCCTGAGTAGTTTGGCGGTATGTCGATCAGCGTCCGCCAGCTCACCGCCGCCGACCGGGAGGCCGACCTCGGGCTGTCGATCGAGGCGTTCGGCGAGCGTCCGATCGGCACCCCTGCCCCGGCGGAGCCTGCGCCATACCCTCCGAAGGGGTGTGTGAGTTTCGGTGCCTGGCAAGATGATTCGCTGGTCGCGAAGGTGCGCTGTCGCGACTACGAGTCGCACCTGCCGGACGGGCGGACCATCCCGACACTCGGCATCGCGGGTGTCACCGTGCGTGCCGAAGAGCGCGGAATCGGCCTGCTGTCAACACTTTTCGACTCGGCATTCGCACGGGCGCGGGAGGTCGGCCAGCCCATCTCGACGCTCTATCCGACCGCACCCGGCATCTATCGCCGGTTCGGCTATGAGCTCGTCGGCGCGTTGACCACGCTGGAGTTCACGAGTAGTCAACTGGCCAATCTTCGGCCACCAGAAGGCATTTCACTCCGCCGGGCCACGCCTGCGGATCTCGATACACTCCGCGCGCTCTACACATCCTGGGCATCGGATCTGCTCGGCCCGCTCACCCGCGGCGGACCGTCCGAGCCGATCTTCGCCGAGAGCATGTTCGACGACGTCACGGCGGTGACGATCGCCGAGGACGCCACTGGTCCGGTCGGCTGCGCCTGGTGGAAGCGCGGTGTCAGCGCCGACCCGGCAGTGGCCGTCGTCGAGGTGTTCGACCTGCTCGCCGCCTCCCCGGACGCGGCTCGTGCCCTGTGGCGAATGCTCGCCAGCTTCTCGTCCGTCGCGGGGCGGGTGCGCGTCGAGACGTCATTGCCCGATCCGGTGATGAGTGTGCTCCCGGGTGAGACGGGCAAGGTGGTCGACGAACACCGTTACATGCTGGCGATTCTCGACGTTGCGGCGGCGTTCGAGGCGCGCGCGACCAGCGGCGCCCTGAGCGCGACCCTGCCGTTCCAGGTCAGCGGCGGATATGCCAACGGCGTCGACGGCAGCTATCAGCTCGGAGTCAGCGACGGCCAAATCGCCTGCAGCAGAATAGAGTCCGGCGACGGTCCGACGTTCACCGCCCGCGGTCTCGCGGCGCTGTATGGCGGCGCGCTCCGCTGCGCTCAGCTGCGCCGGGCCGGCCTGCTGTCGGGCCCGAGCAACGACGACGCCGCCTGGGATGCGCTCTGCTGCACGCCGACACACATCCGCGACTACTTCTGAGTCTTCCATCCGGCATGGAGACCTCGGTGTCGACCGAACCGGACGCAGAGCCTTCCACAGCATTCAGCTACACGTTTGGAGAGCTGTTTCTGTCCAGGACGACGGCTGGGATGAGGACGGCTGTGATGACCGCGGCGATGAGACAGAAGGCGCTTGCGATCCGGGACTCGATGTCGGTGGCAACCACGCTTCCCAGGACTGCGACGCCGAGGACTCCACCAGTTTGGCGTGCGGCGGACAATGTTGCGGACGCCGAGGCAGTGAGTGCGGGGGGAACGTCGGTGACCGCGGCGCCGGATACTGCCGGGACGGCTAGGGCGATGCCGACCCCCATTGCCAACAGGCCCGGGACGCAGGTCAGGTATGCCGAGGTCGACCCTATCGGGGCGAGTAGCAACGACGCGGCCGCTAGGACTGCCATCCCCCATAGGAGAGGCGGCCATGGTCCGCGACGACCGATGATCCTGCCTGCCCACCGCGGTAGCAGCACGCACAGGACGAGCATCGGGATCTCGGCGACTCCGGTCAGTATGTCTTGCTCCCACTGCTGGCGGCATCTGGGGACCGGTTGCTTGGGCCGGTAGGGATCGCCCAGCCACTGTCGAATCGGCCAGTGCCCTGCCCAGCACCGAAGCGGCCAAGGCGCGTTCGATCCGTGCGAGACGGTTGGTGGGCACGGCCGTGTGCTGGACTTGCGCCCTGGCGACTTCGGCGCCGACCTGCTCGAACGACACTGCGACGGTTGCGCGCAGGCTGCCGTCCCCGGTGCCTGCCGACGACGCGACATCGACGGTAATGCTCGTCGCTACTGGGAAAGCGAACCGCAGAAAGGTCATCGTGATCGCGTCAATCACGAAGTAGTGCGTCCCCGGTGCGGAGTCGCTCAGCACGAATTTTTCAGTGACGGCGAGGAATGCCTGGCGCGCGGCCTCGGTCAACACCATGCCCTGCAGGTGCATGCCGGTGCGGTGGTCGGCCATGATGTCGCACTCGCCATCGATGATCAGCTGCATCTGGAAGCGGTTCTGATCGACGCGAATCGGGTCGCCAATCAAAACGTTTCGCTGGATTCGCTTGTGCGACAACTCCTGCCCGGTTCGCGCGCTAGGTGAGGTTGCCTCGACAAAGTCGATGTTCGCGTTCTGCTCGAGCGACCGCCGCCGCAGCGCCTCCAGTCCGTCGCTGGTCACGCCTTCGCCGACGACCACCCGTTCGGGCAATCTGCCCGGCTCGCCGTGATCCAACAATGACGCCAGTTGCCCCACTGTCAATACGCGATCCAACACGGCGAACTCGGCGAACGCGTCGCCCACGAGCAGTACATTCACGACTTCCCCCCACTACGGCGCGGCTTAGAACTGTCCAGCGAATTGGCGCAGGAACGTGGTCAGGCTGGCTGCCGGCCGTCCGGTGACCTTTTCGATGGGTCCGGGCAAGACCGCTGCCCCGTAACCGGCGCGGTAGATCCCGTAGAGTTCGACGAATGCGTCTGCCAGCCACGGACTTAGCCCGCTGCTGAGCATCCCCTCTCGCGCATCGTCGGGTGCGACGTCGACGAACGTGACATCCTTGCCCAACTCCTGGCTGAATAGTGCGGCAACCTGGGCGAAGGTGAACGCGTCGGGACCGGTGATTTCGTAGATCTCGTTGTCGTGTCCAGTCTGAGTGAGAGCGGCGGCGATCACGGCGGCCACGTCCCTGACATCGGTGAAGCTGATCGCCCCGTCGCCGGCAGGCGCGTACAGAGTGCCGCTGTCACGTACGGTCTGCGCCGACGCCAGGAGCGTTTGCATGAACAGGTTCGGCCGCACGAACGTATAGACCAGGCCCAGGCTCTTGATCAACTCTTCGGTCTTGAAATGCTGCTGCGGCAACTTGATCGGCGCGTCAGGTCCGGCGCCCAGGCCGGAAAGTTTCACCACGTGGCTCACTCCGGCGTCCGCCGCTGCCTGCACAAGGGCCCTTTCGCGCTCGAACATGTCCTCGCCGGCCGAGGTGATCAGCGCCAATTTGTCGGCGCCCTCCAACGCCTCTCGAGCAGATCCGGTGTCAGCCGGCTCCAGAACGCGCCAGGCCATGTCCGGCTCGCCGGCATGCGCCTGCCGGCTCAGACCAGCGACCGAAACGCCCTGCGCGCGGAGAATCCGAACGACCTCGGAACCGACGTTTCCTGTTGCCCCACTTACTGTAATCATCTGTTCATCCACCCTCTTATTGGCTGTGGTATCCGTCACACCGTGCCGCGGAGTCGAAACGATTCTTTCGACCGCGTCGGCACGCAGCAACTATCTGCTAGGCTCACGGCCCTGGGGAAGAGCGCACTTCAAAGTGCGTTGCTGGGGAGGGATGGTGCCTATCACATGAGACGCCTTGCAACCGAGAAGATCGAAGAGTTCAACGCATATTTCGAAAGCTGCCCGAGTCGGAAACTTCTCGAGCGCATCTCCAATAAATGGGCGGTGCTGATCATGAGCCGCCTATCCGAGAGATCGATGCGGTACTCAGAACTCTCCAAGGACATCGCGGGAATCAGTGAGAAAATGCTCACACAGACTCTGCGCGCCTTGGAGCGAGACGGGTTCGTTGTGCGGACCGTCACACCTTCGGTTCCACCTCGCACTGACTACGACCTGACGGAATCCGGAAGGTCCTTGAGCGTCGTAATCACTCAGTTGAAAAGTTGGGCGGAAACCCACATCGATGTGATCGAAATCGCACAACGGGAATACGATCGGTCTCAATCGAACGCGTGACCCGGCCCACCGGTGCGACCCGGAAGGAATGCCGCGGACGCCGCTGCGGCGGTGAGCCGCCGGATCCTCGGCCCGCGACATGGCGAACCATCGCGACGTGGTCGCAGCGCGTGACCACGTGATCTTGCTGCGCACAACGGGGCAGTGCATCACGCACCCGAAAGTACGTTCTTCCGCACCACCGACTGGATAACGGGCTGCATCTGTTCCACCAACGCCCCACCATCACATGATCGAGATCGTCACATCCCTCGTCGAGCGCACCCGGACGACGAACGTCGTGGCGCATGACCCAACCACGAATCGCTCCGGGTTGATGCCGCGTCCTGGTGAGGCCGAAGGAGGCGAACCATGCACACGAAGCTCGCGCCGAGCATCATGGAGCGATACGTGCCCAGCCGAGTGAGCAATCCACGGCACCAGCACTCGTCGGCCCCGGTGGAACCCGGGCCCGGGATGAAACCTGCACCGACGGGACCGGGCCGGCAGATGCTCGGGCGCGTGGTCAGGCACGAGCCGAGCACCGCCATACCGAACAAACCGGCCGCCCACCCCTGACGGGGTGAGCGGCCGAATTGTGTTGACCTAGAACGTAACTCAGGCTTCCTGAGTCGCAGCCGCGTCCTCGGACAGCAGGTTGCGCGTCACCGAGGCGTCGAGCGGGATGCCCGGGCCCATCGTGGTCGACATCGTCGCCTTGGAGATGTAACGACCCTTGGCGGCGGCCGGCTTCAGACGCAGGATCTCCTCGAGCGCTGCCGCGTAGTTCTCCACCAGCGCCTTCTCGTCGAACGACGCCTTGCCGATGATGAAGTGCAGGTTGGAGTGCTTGTCCACGCGGAACTCGATCTTGCCGCCCTTGATGTCCGAGACGGCCTTGGCGACATCCATCGTCACCGTGCCCGTCTTCGGGTTCGGCATCAGACCACGCGGGCCGAGCACCTTACCGAGGCGACCGACCTTGCCCATCAGGTCCGGGGTGGCAACGACCGCGTCGAAGTCGGTCCAGCCACCGGCAACCTTGTCGATCATGTCGTCCGAGCCGACGAAGTCGGCGCCGGCAGCCTCCGCCGCAGCAGCCTTGTCACCGTTGGCGAAGACCAGCACGCGGGCGGTCTTACCGGTGCCGTGCGGCAGGTTGACGGTGCCGCGCACCATCTGGTCGGCCTTGCGCGGGTCGACACCGAGACGGAACGCCACCTCGACGGTCGAGTCGTACTTGGTCTTGGCACCGGACTTGGCGAGGCGCACCGCCTGCAGCGGGGCGTACACCTTGTCGCGGTCGATCTGCTCGGCCGCAGCCCGGTAGTTCTTGCTGTGCTTCATGTGGTTCTCCTAGTGGGATTGTGGTTGTGCGGGCTGAAGCAGCCCTTCCACGGGTATGACGAGGAGGCTCAGGCCTCCGCGCCTTTTGTCGGCCTTCCTCGGACTCCGCTTCGGCCGGGTGCTCGCACGCTCGCCCCCAACCTCCGCTACATCCTTCGTCAGGCCTCCGTTTTCTTTGTCGGCCTTCCTCGGACTCCGCTTCGGCCGGGTGCTCGCACGCTCGCCCCCAACCTCCGCTACATCCTTCGTCAGGCCTCCGCGTCGATGCCCATCGACCGGGCGGTCCCGGCGATGATGCGCGCGGCGTTGTCGATGTCGCCGGCGTTGAGGTCCTGCATCTTCATCTCGGCGATCTCGCGCACCTGGTCCTTGGTCAGCTTGCCGACCTTGGTCTTGTGCGGCTCGCCCGAGCCCTTGGCGACGCCCGCTGCCTTCTTGATCAGCTCAGCGGCCGGCGGGGTCTTGGTAATGAAGGTGAAGGACCGGTCTTCGTAGACCGTGATCTCGACCGGGATGACATTGCCGCGCTTGTCCGCCGTGGCGTCGTTGTACGCCTTGACGAACTCCATGATGTTGACGCCGTGCTGACCGAGCGCGGGGCCAACCGGCGGGGCAGGGGTTGCCTGACCGGCCTGGATCTGCAGCTTGATGAAGCCGGCGACCTTCTTCTTGGGAGGCATATCTCTTGGTGTTCCTTTTCCGTGGGCCTACGCCGTGGGCGATGACCCGGTTGCAGGTGCCCGAACGAGCATTCCTCGCGGGCGGGTGGAAGCCTTCGGCTCAGATCTTGGCGACCTGGTTGAAGGCCAGCTCGACCGGGGTCTCCCGGCCGAAGATCGAGACCAGCACCTTGAGCTTCTGGGTGTCGGTGTTGATCTCGGAAATCGTGGCGGGCAGCGTCTCGAAGGGGCCCTCCATGACGGTGACCGACTCGCCCACGCTGAAGTCAACGTCGACCGGCCCGCTGGACTTCCCGGACGACGCGGCGGCCGGCGCACCCGCGGCGGCACCGCTGGTGGTCTCGGTCGTGGCGTCCTCGAAGACCGGGTTGAGCATCGTGACGACCTCGTCGATCGACAGCGGCGACGGCTGGTGGGCGTTGCCCACGAAGCCGGTGACGCCCGGGGTATGGCGAACCGCGCCCCAGCTCTCGTCGGTCAGGTCCATCCGCACCAGCACGTAGCCGGGCATCCGCACGCGGGTGCCGGTCTTGCGCTGGGAGTTCTTGATCTCGGTGAACTCCTCCATCGGCACCTCGACGCCGAAGATGTAGTCCTCCATGTTGAGGCTGGTGATGCGGGTCTCCAGGTTGGCCTTCACCCGCTTCTCGTAGCCGGCGTAGGAGTGGATGACGTACCAGTCACCGAACTGCGACTTCAGGTCGGCGATGAACGCCGCGCGCTGCTCCTCGGCGGTGAGCGCCGGCTCCTCGGCGTCCTCCGAAGCAGCCTCGTCGTCGGCTGCGACGTCCTCGCCCAGGTCGGCGGCCTCGCCGGCCACCTCGGCCTCGGCCTCGTCGTCGGTCTCGGCGCCGTCGACTTCTTCCTCGTCGCGCTCGGCGTCCGCCTCCGCGGCGGAGTCGGCGTCGGCCTCGGCGATCTCGGCGTCGACCTGCGGGTCGTCGGCGACCAGCTGCGCGGCGGCCGCGTCGTCATCGGCGTCGCCGGCGTCCACGGCCTCGTCACCGTCGAGGTTGATCGCCTCGATCTCGGCCGGGTCCTCGGGGTCGGCGCCCTCGCGGGTCGCGCCCTCGGCCTGCTCGGTGTCGCTGTCCCCGTCGGCGATGTCGAGGTCGTTCTCCATGCCCTCGAGCATGTCGTCGGCGTCGGCCTGGTGCTCGTCCGCGTCTGCAAGGTCCAGCGCGTCCGCGTCCTGTGCGTCCTCGGCCTCCAGGTCGGCGTCCCACGCCTGCGCCTGGGCGTCCTCGGTCTGCACCTCGATGTCCCGCTCCTGCGGGTCCTCGACGCGGTGCTCGGAGGTCCTCTCGCCTGTCATTGCCCTGCTTCCCTTGATATCTCTCGCCGTTGTGCCGTCGGATCACGCGGATCCGACGGGTGGTGCCGATGCGTCAGCCGAACACCCAGCTGATCAGGCGCACGATCAACTGATCGAGCCCGACCACGAACGCCATGATCAGCGCCAGGAAGACGATCAGCGCGAGCGTGTAGTTGACCAACTCGTCGCGGGTCGGCCGCACCACCTTGCGCAGCTCGTCGATCACCTGACGGATGAACAGGATGATCTTCGCGAAGAAGCCGCCCGAGGCCGCCTTGCCCTCGGCCGAGCCGCGCTTGGACGCGGTGCTCGTGCTCACGATGATCCTTACTTCCGCCGGTTGTTCTGCGTCTTGCAGGGCACGAGGGACTTGAACCCCCAACCCCCGGTTTTGGAGACCGGTGCTCTGCCAATTGAGCTAGTGCCCTTCAGTGCTGGGCCGGTGTCCGCCGGTTGGAAAGCGGACATGACTCAGCTTGGTTGTCGTCAACCACCCGAAGTGCGAGTGTACGCGACCGGCCGTCACCAAGGCCAACCGGCAACGACCGCAGGAGGTTCCGCCGCCCGGGGTGGCGCCGACAGTGACGCCGACGAGGCCGCACACCGATGATTCTTGCTGAAGTTTTTGATCGCTATCAGTCAACTAACATCATGGACGGCCTAATCTCGATGACTATGGATCTCCGTCACCGCCTCCTCATCATCGGCGCCTGCTCGGCCGGGCTGGCGCTGGCCGCCGGCACCTTGCCCGCCGCGCAGGCGGCACCCGCGCCCGCGCCGTCATACACCGTCACGACGGGCACCATCGGGCAGTACCGCTACCCGACCGACACCCCCGCGTTCCCGTTCATCGACAGCAACGGCCAGTTCTACTTCCAGCAGTCCGCCGCGCTGTATGGCGCGAACGACCCGCATGAGTGGGAGTTCTACCGCGGCACGGACATGGACAACGCCGCCAAGGATGTCCCGCTGAGCACCTCGGCCGACCCGGCCAACCCGCAGGATCGTAACGACAACACGGTATGGCGCTGCCTGAACGGCCCGACCGGCCGGATCGCGACCAGGGCGCCGGCGCCGAGCCGCTATGCCCTCGCCAACTACTGCGACCTGGTCGGTACCTGGGTCGACCCGGACACCGGCAACTGGGTCGGGCTGGTGCACAACGAATTCACCCCGCAGCCGTTCGGCGACGGGCTGCACTACGACGCGATCGACTACGCGGTGTCCACCGATCAGGGCAAAACCTGGCAGATCAAGGGCCAGGCGCTGAGCTCGCCATACAGCGTCAACCGCGACGACCTCGCCGCCTTCCCCCAGCAGACCTACTACTACGGCGACGGGGACCCACGACTGTTCGTGGACCAGAAGTCGGGCTACTTCTACGTCTATTACGGCTCGCGGATCGTCGACAAGGGCGGCAGCTGGGGCGGGTTCACCGAGCACGTCGCGCGGGCCTCGATCTCAGCCAAGATGGCGACCGGATCCTGGCAGAAGTACTACGACGGCACATGGCAGCAGCCGGGCGTCGGCGGCAAGGAGAGCAACGTCGTCTCGGTGCAGACGTCACCGACCGGTTACACCGACCCGGCCAAGGAGTACGACCCGCAGAATCCCGGCACCTGGAAGCAGCAGCAGGCGGCCGGCACGATGCCGCCGAACTCCGACCTGTTCATCCTGAACATCACCTGGAACGCCTACCTCGGCAAGTACATCGGCACGCCCGAGCGGCAGGTCGACGACACCCCGCAGAAGATCTACGCCACCGACGACCTGGCCAACCCGCGGTGGACCCTGATCGGTGACACCGGCCCGACCTACCGGACCAGCTCCTGGTATCGATGGTTCATCGACCCGGTGAGCAAGACGCAGGGCAACACCGTCGGCAAGACCTTCCGCAGCTACTGCTCGATCGCCTGCGCCGGCGGCTCCGACGGTGACTTCGCGACAATCACCATCGACTCGTCCGCCCCCGCCTCGGCGCCGGTGGCGACCGACAAGCCGCACCAGTTGATTTCCCGATCCGGTGGTGTGCTGAGTCAGGGCAAGGGCACCGACCAGGCGGTCGTGTCGACCGGCGACCGGACGGCGCGGGCACGCTGGCGGTTCGTGCCGACCGGCGACGGGGCCTACACCGTGCGCAACCTGCAGTCGGGTCAACTGCTGGGCGTCGACAGCGGCAGCACCGCCGGTCGCGCCTGGGGTGCGCCGGCCACGCTCGGCACGGCGACGGCGTCCGGACCGAGCGCGGGGCAGCAGTGGTTCCTCCAGCCGGACGACCGCGGCAACCTGCGGCTGGTCAACCGCTACAGCGGCCTGGCGCTCGACCTGAACGGCACTGCAGGAGCGGCCGCGCGCACCCAGCCCTACCGCAATTGGGTTGGCACTGCTGGGAATCCGGCCGCGGCCGCCGCCAATCCCGCCACTCAGCAGCTGCGCCTGAAGTAACACGTCATGTCGTCGCACTGGCCAATATCGCTCGAGCTCGGTGTGCGCCGGAGACGCTAGGTTCTGGTGTATGCGGACAAGGGAGCGTGACGTCACGACGCTGCCGAAGGCCCACCTGCACCTACACTTCACCGGGTCGATGCGGATCGCGACCCTGCACGACCTCGCCGACAAGCACGGCCTGCGGTTACCCGAGGCGCTGCTGCAGGGCGGCTGGCCGCCGCAACTGTCGGCCAGGGACGAGCGCGGGTGGTTCCGCTTCCAGCGCCTGTATGACGCAGCTCGCGCCTGCGTGCAGGACGAGTCGGACCTGCGGCGCCTCGTCCGCGAGGCCGCCGAGGACGACGCGGCGGAGGGCTCGCGCTGGCTGGAGCTCCAGGTCGACCCGACGTCGTATGCCGCCCGCCTGGGCGGCATCACCCCCGCCCTGGAGATCGTGCTCGACGAGGCGCGGGCGGCGAGTGAGGACCTGCCGATCGGCGTCGGGGTGATCGTGGCGGCCTCCCGGCTCCGGCACCCGATGGACGCGCGCACGCTCGCCCGGCTCGCCGCGCACCACGCCGGCGACCAGCCGGGACAGGTGATCGGCTTCGGCCTGTCCAACGACGAACGTCGCGGCACGACAACGGATTTCGCGCCCGCGTTCGCGATCGCGGGCAAGGCCGGTCTGGCGCGGGTGCCACACGCGGGTGAGCTGCTCGGGCCGCAGGCGGTCAGCGAGACGCTGGACTCCCTCGACCCGACCCGGCTCGGCCACGGGGTGCGCTCGGCCGAGTCGGACGCGGTGCTGCGGCGGGTCGTGGACTCCGGCGTCGCGCTCGAGGTCTGCCCCGGCTCCAACGTCGCCCTCGGCGTCTACCCGACCCCCGCCGACGTGCCGCTGCGGCGACTGGTCGACGCCGGCGCGCAGGTCGCGCTCGGCGCGGACGACCCGCTGCTCTTCGGGCACCGGCTCGGCGATCAATACCGCTCGGCACGCGACGACCACGACTTCACCGACGCCGAACTCGCCGGCCTCGCGCGGTCGTCCATCGACGCGTCACTCGCGCCCGACGACGTGCGGGCGGCCGCCCGGCGCGACATCGACGCCTGGCTCGCGCGCCCGGCCTGACCGCCGGCAGCGCCCCCCCCCCCCCCCGCGACTGACGGCTTCCTCGGCGAGTGACGCCCGCATCGGACCGTCAGCCGACAAACGGGCCGTCAGTCGGCGCCAGGGTCCGGTCGGGTCCCGGCCCGGGTGGCCTCGGCGTGTGCGGTCACCAGCGCAGCCCGGCCGACTCCAGGCTGGCCTCGACCTCCAACCGGTCGACCGCCGACCACGGGCGCGGCGGAAGATCGTCCAGTTGCAAGGAGCGACAACAGGTTTCGAGCATGTCGTCGTAGGCGAGCGTGGTCGCCTTGAGGCGGTGCACGCGCGCCGCCGCGCGGGAGGTGCGCAGGACACCGAGCTCGGCGTAGAGCCGGGTCAGGTCCGCGGTGAGCTGGGCGATGTCGTGCACCGGCCGCACCGGCAGGTCGGGCGCGCTGCCGCGCCTGCCGCGCACGGGTTGCGGCTGCCACGGCCAGGCGGCCTCACCGCTCATCACCCGCGCCGCGCGCTCGCAGCCGAGCAGCACCGCCGCCGGGGCGATGCAGGCCAACGCGTATTGGGCCAGGCGCATCATCGCGACCTCCTCCGGTCGCGATGCGCCGCCGCGGCGCCCGCGACCGACTTCCATGGTCGCACCGCACCCGCCCGGTGGGGAGACTTTCGCGCGAGCTACAGCTCGTGGCCGACGAAGACCGGCTCGTTGACCAGCTCGACCCCGAACGCCTCGAGCACCCCGTCGCGGACCTGCCGGGCCAGCGCGGCCACGTCGGCCGCCTTCGCATCGCCGCGGTTGGTGATCGCCAGCGGGTGCTTGGTGGAGAGCGCGGCCGGGCCCGGCATACCGAAGCCCTTGTCGAAGCCGGCGTGCTGGATCAGCCAGGCGGCGCTCGTCTTGACCCCGGTGCCCGCCGTCGGCCAGCCCGGCAGCGGTGGCGCGTCGGCGCCGAACCGGTCGGCGGCAGCCAGCGTCAGCTGCTCGAACGCGTTGCCGCTGATGATGGGGTTGGTGAAGAACGAGCCGCACGACCACGTGTCGTGGTCGTCGGCGTCGAGCACCATGCCGCGACGGCGACGCTGCTCCAGCACGGCGTCGCGGGCGTCGCCGAGCGGCACGCGGGCGCCGAGCTCCACACCGAGTCCGCGAGCCAGCGCCTCGTAGCCGACCGGCTGCGACAACTCCGTCGGACGCAGCGCGAAGAGCACGTCGAGCACCACGTAGCGACCGCCGCCGCGAAACGGTGTGCCCTTGAACAGCGAGTGACGGTAAGCGAATTGGCAGTCGGCGTTGGCGAAGGTGACGACCCGCTGCTCCTGCCGGTCGAACACCCGCACTGACGCGATCGTCTGCGCGACCTCCTGACCGTAGGCGCCGACGTTCTGCACCGGCGTCGCACCGGCCAGCCCGGGTATGCCGGACAACCCCTCGACGCCGGACCAGCCCTCGACGCAGCAGCGCGCGACGAAGTCGTCCCACTCCTCCCCCGACGCGACCCGCACGTGAACGCCGCCGCAGTCGTCGGCGGACTCGACCTCGATGCCGGAGTTCGCGATCCGCAGCACCGTGCCGCGGAAGCCGTCGTCGGCGATCACCAGGTTGGACCCGCCGGAGATCACCAGCAACTGCTCGTCCGCGTCGTCGACCTCGCGCACCACGTCGACGATCTCGTCGGTGGACTCGGCGACGACCAGCCGGTCGGCCGGGCCGCCGACGCGCATGGTGGTGAGCGGGGCCAGCTCGACCCCGTCGGCTTCGCGCATCAGGCCAGCAGCTCCGGCTCAGATTCCGGCTCGGATTCCGGCTCAGACTCGGGCTTCGGCGTCAGCGCCACGGTCGCGCGGGCACGCACCAGGACCTTGTCGTCGCCGTGGGTGGCGGTGATGTCGATCGTGGCGGTGTCGTCGGTGACGTCCTTCACGGTGCCGCCGACCTGCAGGTCGGCGCCCCCGTCGTACGACACAGGGACGGGTGCGCTGAACCGCACGCCGTATGACGTGACCCGCCCCGCGTCGCCGAGCCAGTCCACGACCGGCTGGATGGCCGCGCCCATGGTCCACATGCCGTGGGCGATGACGTCGGGCAGGCCGACGGAGGTGGCGAAGCGCTCGTCCCAGTGGATCGGGTTGAAGTCGCCGCTCGCCCCGGCGTAGCGGACCAGGGTGGCGCGGACGACGTGCACGGTGCGGGGCGGGATCTGGTCGCCGGGCTGGAGGTCACTCACCACGAATCACCACCACGGATGTCGTATCGGTGACGACCTCGCCGTCGGCGGTGGTCAACTGCGTGCCCAACGTCACCATCGAGTGGCCGCCGGCCTGCCGGACCTTCTCGATGGTGGTGGTCGCCTGCACCTCGTCGCCCGCGGTCAGCGGACGGTGGTGGGTGAACGACTCCTCGCCGTGCACCAGGCGGCTGAAGTCGATGCCGGCCTCGGGGTCGACCATCGCGGCGGCCTCGCCCTGCTGGGCGATCAGCACCGCGAAGGTCGGCGGCGCGATGACGTCCGCGTAGCCGCGCTGCTTGGCCGCGGCCGGGTCGAAGTGGGCCTGATCGGTGGCGCCGACCGCCGTGGCGAACTCGGCGATCTTCGCGCGCGACACGACATACGGCGGTGACGGCGGGTAAGTGCGGCCCGCCACCTCGGGATTGACTGGCATGCCCGCGAGCCTATCGAGCACGGCGGATCCCACGACCTACTGGTACAACGAAATGTGGACTTGTCACGTGCTAGAGCACGTGACAAGTCCACATTGAGTGGTACTAGTTCGGGCGATTCCGGCGTCGTGGTGACGATCGGATCAGGCAACGAGGAACGAGTTCGCTGATCGAGGAGGAACCGCGACCGAGGACTTCAGCGAGTCTCGCGGTGCAGGGTGTGCTTGCGGTCCCGCGGGCAGTACTTCATGAACTCGACGCGGTCGGGGTTGTTGCGCCGGTTCTTCTTGGTGACGTAGTTGCGCTCTTTGCACTCGGTGCACGCCAAGGTGATCTTGGGGCGAATGTCTGCGCTCTTGCTGGCCACGGCAACCTGCTCTCGAAATTACGTGTCTGTCTTGGGTGATGCGGAAATGTTCAGTAGCGGGAGCGGGGCTCGATCCCGCGACCTCACGATTATGAGTCGTGCGCTCTAACCAGCTGAGCTATCCCGCCTCGGACGGGCCCCGGCCCACGCGAGGTGGACCGTCGGACCCATCGGAGCCCCCAAACGGAATCGAACCGTTGACCTTCTCCTTACCATGGAGACGCTCTGCCGACTGAGCTATAGGGGCCTGCCTGACCGGCGCGTGACTGACTGTCACCCTGCCGAGCAGCGCAGCGAAAAGGCTACCTCACTGCCTCTCCGATCACGAAATCGGCCGCACCTGCCCCCGCACGAGCTCGGTGCCCTTGCGGTGGTTGCGCAGCGCCAGCTCCCACGATCCGTCCTGCCCGCCCTGGTGGGCGACGAGGCGGGTCGTGCCCGGGATGAGGACCGGCTTGCGGAACGACATCGTCGCGACATACGCGTCCGGGAGGCGGTTGTCGATGGCCGCGAGCATCGCCGCCTGGCTCCACATGCCGTGCACGATCGCCGACGGGAAGCCCATCGCCTTCGCGCTGAGCGGGTGCATGTGGATCGGGTTGACGTCGCCGCTCACCGTGGAGAACTGCCGGCCGAGGTCACCGGGCAGCCGCCAGATGATCCCGGGGCCGTCCGGGGCCTCGTCCTCCTCGGGCCGCGGCGGCACGTCGCCGTCGATCCGCTGACCGCGATAGAGGTATGTCGCCAGCCCCTCCCAGACGAGCTCGTCGCCGACGTGCACCTGCGAGACGACGTCGACCTGCACGCCGCTCTTGTGCGGGCGGGCGTTGGTCGCCCACGTCGACAGGTCGAGCGTCTCGTCCATGGTCACCGGCCGGTGGACGGTCAGCGTGTTGTCGAGGTGCACGCTGCCGACGAGCGGGTACGGATACTTGCCTTGCGTGAAAAGCGTTACCTGCAAAGGGAATACCAGGTTGTGCAGGTAGGTCGCGGGCAGCTGCTCGCGCAGCGTGTAGCCGCACACGTGGTCGTAGTCGGCGAGCGCGCTGGGGTCGACCTTCACGCCCTTGCGCACGACCTTGACGTCGGGCAGGCCGCCCTTGCCGCGGCGGCCGCGCGACGACGCGACCGCCTTGGCATAGAGCTTGCCCAACGACGGCGCGGACTTGAGTTCGATCACTTTCGTACTCATCGAGACATCACCGTTCTTGGAGTCGGGGTCCCCGCGAAGTATCGGAGCGAGGAACGAGCGGAGAACTTCGTGGGGTGGTCAGGCGCCCAGCTGGCTCTGGCCGCAGACGCGCAGCACCTGGCCGGTCACGCCCGCCGAACCCGGCTCGGCGAAGAACGCGATCGCCTCGCCGACGTCGACCGGCTGGCCGCCCTGCAGCAGCGAGTTGAGCCGGCGGCCGACCTCGCGGGTGGCGAACGGGATCTTGGCGGTCATCTCGGTCTCGATGAAGCCGGGCGCGACCGCGTTGACGGTGATGCCACGGTCGGCGAGCGTCTGCGACAGCTGGCGCACCATGCCGATCACGCCGGCCTTCGACGCGGCGTAGTTGGACTGGCCGCGGTTGCCGCCGATGCCGCTGATCGAGGCGACGCCGATGATCCGGCCGCCGTCGGCGAGACCGCCCTTGACGCCCTTGTCGAGCAGCACCTTGTTGATCCGGAACTGCGCGCGCAGGTTGACGTCCAGCACACTGCCCCAACGGTTTTCGTCGGTGTTGACGAAGAGTTTGTCGCGGGTGATGCCAGCGTTGTGCACCATCACGTCGAGCTTGTCGCTCTTGCGCGCGACCGCCTCGGCGATGCGCTCGCCGGCGTCGGCCGCGGTCACGTCGAGCTGCAACGCGGTCGCCCCGAGCGAGTTGGCGACCTTGCTCAGGGCCTCCCCGGAGGCGGGGATGTCGACCAGGATCAGGGTGGCGCCGGCCCGGGCGAACACCTTAGCGATCTCGGCGCCGATGCCGCGGGCGGCACCGGTGATCACGGCGGTCTCCCCGGCGAGCGGGGTGTGCCAGTCCTCGACGTCGGGCACGTCGGCGTCCCGCACCCGGATCGGCTGACCCGAGACGTATGCCGAGCGGCTCGACAGCAGGAAGCGCAGCGGGGCGGCCAGCACGGCCGAGTCGCCCTGCGCCTTCTCGTCCACCCACAGCAGGTTGGCGGTGCCGCCGCGCAGCATCTCCTTGCCGATGGAGCGGGTGATGCCCTCCAGCGCCTGCTGGGTGGCGGCCGCCTCGGGGTCGGAGAGTTCGCTCGGCGTGGTGCCGATGATGACCAGCCGCGCGGACGAGTGGGTCTTCTTCAGCGCCGGGGCGACGACCTGGCGCAGCTCGTCGAGCTGGTCGAGGGTGCGCGCCTGGGTGGCGTCGAAGACGATCGCGGCCAGGCGGGCGTCATACGACGTCTCGGGGGTGGCCTCGACGACCTCGCCGCCCGACGCCTTGACGATCGCCGACGCGGAGGCGACGGCCGGCGCGGAGCCGATGCCGGCGACCGCGGCCGGTCCCTCGATCAGCTGCTGGCCCTCCTTGTAGCGGCGCAGCAGGGCCGGCTTGGGCAGCCCGAACTGGCTCGCGACCTTCTTGCCGAGGGGGTTCTTGTTGACCAGGTTCGAGTAAGTGTCAGCCATGTCTATCGCTCCTCTGTCGTCGTCTGCGGGCGTCGCTCGTGCATCGTCACGCCGCCTCCAGAATGGCCACCACACCGAGGCCACCCGCGGCGCAGATCGAGATGAGCGCCCGGCCGGAACCCTTCTCGTGCAACTGTTTTGCGGCCGAGGCGATGATGCGGCCACCGGTCGCGGCGAAGGGGTGCCCCGCGGCGAGCGAGGAGCCGTTGACGTTGAGCTTGCTGCGGTCGATCGAGCCGAGCGGCGCCTCGAGGCCGAGCTTCTCCTTGCAGAACTCGGCGCTCTCCATCGCGGCCAGGTGGCACAGCACGGTGGACGCGAACGCCTCGTGGATCTCGTAGAAGTCGAAGTCCTGCAGCGTCAGATTGTTGCGCTGCAGCAGCCGCGCGATGGCGTATGGCGGGGCCATCAGCAGGCCCTCGTTGCCGGTGACGTAGTCGACCGCCGCGGTCTCGCCGTCGACGAACCGGGCGAGCGGGGTGATCTTGTGCTCGTCCGCCCACTCTTTGGTGCCGAGCAGCACCGCGGAGGCGCCGTCGGTGAGCGGCGTGGAGTTGCCGGCCGTCATCGTGGCGCCCTCGCCCTTGCCGAAGACCGGCTTCAGCTTGGCGAGCTTCTCCACCGTGGAGTCCGGCCGCAGGTTGTTGTCCTTGGTCACCCCGAGGTAGGGCGTGATCAGGTCGTCGAAGAAGCCGCGGTCGTAGGCGGCCGCGAGATTCTGGTGGCTGAGCGCGGTCAGCTCGTCCTGCGCCTCGCGGGTGATGCCCCACTCCTTGGTGGTGATCGCCTGGTGCTCACCCATCGACAGGCCGGTGCGCGGCTCACCGTTGGTCGGCTGCTCCGGCGCCAGCTGCGCCGGGCGGATCTTGAGCACGGCCGAGATGCGCTGCTGCGGCGTCTTGGCGTAGTTGGCCTTCATCAGCGTGCGGCGCAGACCGTCGTTGATCGACAGCGGCGCGTCGGAGGTGGTGTCGGTGCCGCCGGCGATGGCCGAGTCGATCTGGCCGAGCGCGATCTTGTTGGCGACCAGGATCGCCGCCTCGAGACCGGTGCCGCAGGCCTGCTGCACGTCATACGCCGGGGTGGTCGGCGACAGGTGCGAGCCGAGCACGGACTCGCGGGTGAGGTTGAAGTCGCGCGAGTGCTTCAGCACCGCACCGGCCGCGACCTCCCCGAGGCGCTCGCCTGCCAGGCCGTAGCGCGAGACGAGCCCGTCGATCGCGCTGGTCAGCATGTCCTGATTGGACGCCTTGAGGTATTTGCCACCGGATCGCACGAACGGGATCCGGTTGCCACCGAGGACGTAAACGTCACGAGGGCTCATGAGGGAGTCTCCCTTGGGGGTCGAACTGAGCGGGTGAAATTACCGATACCGAGAGTAGCAGGTACAGCGAGTTTCGGATACTCTCGGCTGTCATGGGTATGCCGGAGGAGACCCGCGTCGACGGTCGCGACGCGCGGTGGACGCAACATCGCGAGCAGCGCCGCCGCGAACTCATCGACGCCGCGGTGCGCGCCATCCGCAGCCACGGGGCCGCGGTCGGCATGGACGAGATCGCGGCCGAGGCCGGCACCAGCAAGACCGTCATCTACCGCCACTTGGGCGATCGGATGGGGCTCTACCTCGCGGTCTGCGAGAGCGTCGACAACCGCATCCTCGGCGACGTGCAGAAGGTGCTGAGCGAGGTCGATGCCGTGGGCACGACGACCGGCGCCACGCCGTTCGCCGGCCACGCGCGTGCGCTCATCGAGGCCGTCATCGACAGCTACCTGCGCCAGGTGGAGCGCGATCCCGAGGTCTACCGCTTCGTGGTCCGCCGCCCGACGCTCAACGTCTCCCCCGAGCAGGACCCGGTCGCCGGCATCAGCGACACGATCGCCCAGGTGCTCGCGCCGATCTTCGCCGACGCCCTGCGTGCGGCCGGGCAGGACACCACGGCTGCGCGCATCTGGGCACACGGACTCATCGGTTTCGTGCGAGAGTCGGCGGACCGCTGGCTAGCCGACCCCGACCGCCCGCCGAGGGAGGTCGTCGTGCGGCATCTTGCGGCGTTCGCATCGGTCGGCCTGACCGGCGTGCTCGGCATCGACCCGGGAGAGGACCCGGCAACATCGCGAGAAGCCTGACCGCCAGCAACACCACCTCGAAGGAGAGTGTGATGAGCGACCCGATCGTCACCGAGCTGCGTGACACCCTCGACGGCCGGTGGGCCGACCTGCGCCGGCAGGCCCGCGAGGAACTCTCGGCCGAGTGGATGCTTGCGCCAAACGGCTTGAGCATCGCCGAACACCGTGAGCTGACAACGAAATCGCTGCAGCGCATCGCGGACGAGGGATATGGCCGGGTCGGCTTCCCGACCGCGTTCGGCGGCGAGTTCGACTACGCCGCGTCGTGCGTGCTCTTCGAGATGCAGGCGCTCGGCGACCTGTCGCTGCTGGTCAAGGTCGGCGTGCAGTTCGGGCTGTTCGGCGGCGCGGTCGCGCGCCTCGGCACCGAACGCCACCACAAGGCCTACCTCGAGGACATCATGACCGCGAAGCTGCTCGGGTCGTTCGCGATGACCGAGGTCGGCCACGGCAGCAACGTCCAGGCACTGGAAACCACTGCAACGTATGACGATTCGACGCACGAGCTGATCATCGACACCCCGACCGAGTCCGCGGTCAAGACCTACATCGGCAATGCCGCGAAGGACGCCCGGATGGCGGTGGTCTTCGCGCAGCTGCGCACCGAGGACGGCACGGACGGCACGGACGGCGGACACAGAGGGCACGGAGTCCACGCGGTGCTGGTGCCGGTGCGCGACGAGGCGGGAAATCCGTTGCCGGGCGTGACGATCGGCGACAACGGCGTCAAGGGTGGACTGCCCGGCGTTGACAACGGCACGTTCGCCTTCGAGCAGGTGCGGGTGCCCAAGGACAACCTGCTCGACGCGTTCGGCGGCATCGGCGAGGACGGCAGCTACGTCTCGTCGATCGACAACCCGGACCGGCGCTTCTTCACCATGCTCGGCACGCTCGTGCGCGGGCGCGTCTGCGTCGGGGGCGGCTCGGGCGCGGCCGCGAAGAAGGCTCTGGCAATCGCCATTCGCTACGGCAGCAGCCGCCGGCAGTTCTCCGCACCGGGCGCCGAGCAGGAGAACGTCATCCTCGATTACCTTGCGCACCAACGCAATCTGCTCCCGCGGCTGGCCAAGGCCTACGCACTGAGCTTCGCGCAGAACGCCGTCACCGAGCGCCTGCAGGAGCTGCAGGGCGAGGGCGCCGAGCCGGATCAGGAAGGACAACGGGAGCTGGAGTCGCGAGTCGCGGGACTCAAGGCAGTCACCACCTGGCACGCGCTCGACACGATCCAGGCCTGCCGGGAGGCGTGCGGCGGCGCGGGTTACATGGCCGAGAACCAGCTGGTGCAGATGCACGCCGATGTCGACGTCTTCGCGACGTTCGAGGGCGACAACACCGTGCTGCTGCAGCTCGCGGCCAAGGGGCTGCTCACCGACTACAAGGAGATGTGGGGCGACCTGGACGCGATGGGCATGGTCGGCAAGATCGCCGGCCAGCTCGGTGACCGGCTCGTGGAGCGCACCGCCGGCCGCGCCGGCCTCCAGCGGCTGATCGACACCGCGACGGGTCGCGACGACGACTCGGCCACCGACAGTCTGTCCTGGGCGTTGTCGATGTTTGAGCAGCGCGCGGAGCACGTGCTCGAAACCCTCGGCAACCGGCTGCGAAAAGCCACCAAGGACAACGCTTTCGAGCTGTTCAACGCGGCGCAGGACCACGTGCTCTTCGCCGCGCGGGCGCACATCGACCGGTGCGTGCTGGAGGCTGCCCTGGAGGCGCACGAGGGGATGACCGCAGGAGCCGCCAAGGATCTGCTCGGCCGGGTGCTCACGCTCTACGCGCTGAGCTCGATCGAGCAGGACAAGGCGTGGTTCATCGAGCACGGCCGGATCAACACCACCCGCTCCCGCGCGGTCACCGCCTCGGTCAACGACCTGTGCCGCGAGTTGCGCCCGCACGCGCTCACGCTCGTGGACGCGCTCGGCATACCCGACGAACTGATCACCGCGCCGATCGCGCAGTAGGTGGGCTGGGTTGGGCGTGGCCGAGCGGGGCGAGTCCCGCGTGCGCAGCCCGCAACCGTCGCGACTTCTGCACGCCGTACGCCGATCCCGCGTGCGCAGCCCGCGACCGTCGCGACTTGTGCACGCCGTACGCCGATCCCGCGTGCACAGCCCGCAACCGTCGCGACTTCTGCACGCGGGTGGAGGGTGCGGTCAGCCCTCGGTCGTCGCCGGCTGTGCCTCGCTGGCCGGCGACCGCAGCGCGACGGCGGTGAGGATGCCGCCGACCGCCACGAGCGCGGCACACCACCACATCGACGCGCGGTAGGCGTCGCCGACGGCTGCGGGGTCGCGGTAGGCGGTGCCGGACAGCCCGACCAACAGCGGCAGCACCGCGACGGCGAGCAGCCCGGCGGTGCGCGAGACCGCGTTGTTGATGCCGCTCGCGAGACCGGACTCCTCGTCGGGCACCGCCGCCAGCACGGTGCCGGTGAGCGGCGCGACGAGCATCGACAGCCCAAGGCCCATCAGGATCACCCCCGGCAGGATCTGGCCGACGTATGACGGGCCGTCCGGCGCGAGCGCGAGCCACGCGAAGCCGACGGTCAGCACGGCGGACCCGGCGACCATCGGGGTGCGCGCACCGAATTTCGTTGCCACCGCACCGAAACGGGACGCCAGGAAGAACATGATGATCGAGACGGGGACCGTTGCCGCGCCCGCCTCGAGCGGCGACCAGCCGGCGCTCACCTGCAGGAAGATCGCGAGGAAGAGCATCGAGCCGGAGAGCGCCGCATAGACGAACAGCGTCACGATGTTGATCACCGAGAAGTCGCGGGAGGCGAAGATCGCGGGCGGCAGCATCGGGTGCGGCTCCCGCAGCTCGAAGAGTACGAACGCGACGCCGGCGAGGATGCCGACGACCAAGGCTCCGACGGTCGTGGCGGACGGGCCGGTGTCCGGCCACGCGGTGAGCGCCCAGGTGATGCCGGCGAGCGTGACCGGCGCGAGCACCACCGCCCACCAGTCGAAGCGGTAGACGTCGTCCTCGTCGCGCGACTCCGGCGCCGGCTTCAGCAGCCACAGCACGATCGCCGCGAGCGGCACGTTGATCCAGAAGGCGATGCGCCAGTCGATCCCGACCAGCCAGCCGCCCATCACCGGCCCGGCCGCGGTCGCGATGCCGAGCGTGCCGGTCCATGCGCCGATCGCCCGCATCCGGTCCTCCGGGCGGAAGGACGCCTGCAGCATCGCCAGCGAACCCGGCGTCATCAGTGCCGCGAAGACACCCTGCAGCACCCGGGCGAGCACCACGGTCTCGATCGTCGGACCGATCGCGACCAGCACCGAGGCCACCGCGAAACCGGCTATCCCCCAGGCATATACGCGCTTGCGGCCGAGCCGGTCGCCGAGCGAGCCGCCGACGAGGATGAGCGACGCCAACGACAGCGTGTAGCCGTTCACCACCCACTGCAGGCCGGCGAGGTCCGCGTGCAGGTCGTCGCCGATGTGCGGCAGGGCGACGTTGGCGACGGTCCCGTCGAGGAAGCCCATCCCCGAGCCGAGCACGGTCGTGGCGAGCAGCCGTTTGCCGGCCGGCTCACTCAGCGAGAGCAACTTCCGGTCGCCTGCCTGCTCGTCGCTCGTCGGCTGTCCGTCGTCGGTCATTGACTGTCCAAGGTCGCCATACCCGCCATCATTCCCCTGACCCGGTCCCGCATGCGGCCGATCGATAGGGTCGGTCCGGTGTCCCTAGCCGCCCTCGCCCTGGTGCTGACCGCCGCGGTGCTGCACGCGGTGTGGAACATCGCGGCCAAACGGGTGCAGGGCGGCAGCCAGGTCTTCGTCTTCTGTTACGCGCTGCTGTCGGCGGCGCTGTGGCTGCCGATCGGGGCAGTCGTGCTGCTGCGCAGCGACTCCTCGATCGACTGGCCGCTGCTACTCGCGAGCGCCCTGTCCGGGCTGTTCCACAACCTCTACGGTCTGGCCCTGCAGACCGGCTATGACAACGCCGATCTCGGCGTGGTCTATCCGGTCGCCCGCGGCACCGGTCCGCTGATCACCATGGTCTTCGCGATCGCCGCGCTCGGCGAACGACCCGGGCTGCTGGGTGTCGCCGGTGGTCTGGTCGTCGTGGCCGGCGTCGCGATCGTCGCGACTGCTCGGGCGCCGGAAGGCCATGCGGTGCAGCGACATTCGGCATACAGCGGGATCCTGTGGGGCACGCTCACCGGGCTGACGATTGCGTCATACACGCTCTGGGACGACCACGCGATGACCGAGCTCGCGCTGCTGCCGATCCCCTACTTCGCGCTCACCGCGGCCTGGCAGTCACTGCTGATGGCGCCCGCGCTGCGCGGGCAGCGCGGGACGATGCGACGGATCCTGCACGACCACTGGCGCGAGGTCGCCGTGATCGCGGTGCTCTCCCCGCTGGCCTACGTGCTGGTGCTGCAGGCGATGACGACCACCCCGGTCGCACTCGTCGCACCGGCCCGCGAGTCGAGCATCGTGGTGGGTGCGCTGCTCGCCTGGTGGCTGTTCAAGGAGCCCCGCCCGGCCCGCAAGCTCGCCGGCGCCGTCGTCGTGCTCGCCGGGATCGCGCTGATCGCCGCCTGAGGCCGCCTGCGGCCACCCCGCATCCCGCGGTGGCCGTCAGCGCACGTGCACGCCCGAGCTGTCGGTGGCGAGGCAGAGGGAGCAGACCGGCCCGGCGCCGGTCGCGGAGGCGACCAGATCGGGGCGCTCGAAGACCTGGGCGCACACGATGCAGTCGATCTCGGCGGCGGACGGATTGCCGTGCTCGTCGAGCATCGGCAGGAGGATTCCGTCGTCGCCGTGCTTGAGGTAGTAGCGGCCGCGGGTGGCCACGGCGATCGCCGGCGGCAGGACGGCGGCGAGCACCACGGCGACGAGCGGCGAGAACGGCTTGAGCGTCTCGCCGAGTGCGCCGAAATAGGTCGCGATCGACAACCCGCCCGCGAGCACGACCGCGCCGAAGCCGACCGGGTTGACGGCATACAGCAGGCCACGGCGATATTCCGGGACGCGCGGCGACAGCCCCAGCAGCCACTTGTTGATCGCGATGTCGCTCGCGACCGCCACGATCCAGGCGATGCCGAGGTTGGCGTAGAACGAGAGGATGTCGTTGAGGAAGGTGAACATGTTGCCTTCCATGAGCACCAACGCGATCCCGACGTTGACGAACACGAAGACGAGCCGCCCGGGATAGTGCTTGGTGATGCGGGTGAACGAGTTGGTCCACGCGAGTGAGCCGGAGTAGGCGTTGGTCACGTTGATCTTGATCTGCGACACCACCACGAGCACGACGGCCAGCGTCATCGCCAGCCAGCCGGGCATCATCTCGCGATAGGCGACGAGAAACTGGTGCACGGGCTCGTTCGCGACCGTGGCGCCGGCACCGGCCGAGGAGAGCAGGTAGACCGCGAGGAACAGGCCGATGACCTGTTTCGCCGCCCCGAAGACCACCCAGCCGGGACCCGCCAGGAGCACGGCCGACCACCAACGCCGCGCGTTGTCAGGGGTTTTCGGCGGCATGAACCGCAGGTAGTCGATGTTCTCGGCGATCTGCGCGATCAATGACAGACAGACACCAGCGGCCAGCATCATCGCGCTCAGCGAGGTCCCCGACCGGCCGCTCTCACCCTGATAGTCCATGAACGACGAGACACTCCCCGGGTGCGCGAGCAGCAGGTAGGCGAGCGGCGCGCCCATCAGGACCAGCCACAGCGGGGTCGTCCAGAACTGCAGCTTCGACAGCACCCGCATGCCGTAGACGACCAACGGGATCACCAGCACGCTCGACACGAGATAACCCAGCCAGAGCGGGATCCCGAGGCCGAGCTGCAAACCCTGGGCCATGATCGAACCCTCGAGCGCGAAGAAGATGAAGGTGAACGACGCGAAGATCAGATTGGTCAGAATCGAGCCGTAGTAACCGAATCCGGAGCCTCGGGTGATGAGGTCGAGGTCGAGGTTGTAGCGCGCGGCATAGATCGCGAGGGGCACGCCGGTCACGAAGATGATGAGCGCCGCGAGCGCGATCCCGCCGAGCGCATTGGCGGTGCCGTGCTGGATGCCGATGTTGGCGCCGATGGCGAAATCGGCCAGGTAGGCGATGCCGCCGAGGGCTGAGGTCGCGACCACACCCGGCCCCCAACGCCGATAGCTGCGCGGCGCGAAGCGCAGCGTGAAGTCTTCGAGCGTCTCACCTGCGTTGCCGCGTTCGACCTGCTCAGTCACTGTCATTCCGGTAGCGTGCCGACTCCTTGTTTCGGCCGAGTTACCTTGCGCGACAGGCTTGTTAAGACTCCGGCGACAGCGCCTGACCCGCCCAGTCGCGCGCGATCCGCGGTATGTCGGAGGCGTGCGCGGCGCTCGACAGGCGCCGGCTCTGCGCGCCCGGCACCGCCAGCCGGTAGGTCGGCGCAGGCCCCTCGGACACCGGCCGGAAGCCGACCGCGGTCACCGTGTCGACGAAGCGGTGATCGCCGATCAACGGGCGCTGCCGGCGCGACTGCGGGGTGAGCACCAGATCCTCGACGACGGCAGGGCGTCCGTCGTAGTCGATCCGGGTGCGGGCGTCCAGCACGCCGCCGACTCCCTGATGCCGCCCGAGCATCAGCGCCTCGCGCAGCACGAGGCGCGCGCCGGACGCGACCGCCGCTGAGGTCGCCCGCTGCACGTGGGCACCGTCGGCGACCACCAGCGGCTCCGCCAGCCAGCACAGCGCGCCGCCGTCCTCGACGTGAATCAGGTTGTCCCAGAAGGATTTCTGACCACCCGCGTCATAGGCGACAGTCGCGGCCACGTCGACGATCGTCACGCGGCAGCCCGAGCCGACCCGGATGTCGACGCGAGCGTGGTCCCCGCCGAGCAGGGTCGCGGTGGTCGCGAGTAGGGCGACCTCGACGGCTGTGCCCGAGCGACGGACGACGCGCGGGGCGAGCAGGCCGGACCGCAGGACGAGCCGGCAGCCGCCGGCCCCGTCAGCTGTGGCGGTGATCGTGGTCGTCTGCATGGGTGTGCGGCGCCATCGGCCCCGGATCGTGCGGGGTGTGCCGGCCGGCCCGCTGTGCGTCGACCAGGCCGAGCACCCAGGCGCTCAGCGCATCGACGGATGCCGGGTCGTTGCGCGACAGCGCGATGACCGGCCGCTCCCCGCGCACCTCGCGACCCTCCCGCACCATGCGGTCTACGTCGACGCCCACATGCACGGCGAGGTCGGTCTTGTTGATCACCAGCAGGTCCGCGCGCGAGATGCCGGGGCCGCCCTTGCGCACGACGTCGCCACCGCCGGCCACGTCGAGCACGAACAACTGGGCGTCCACCAGTGCCGGCGAGAAGGTCGCGGTCAGGTTGTCGCCACCCGACTCGACCAACACCAGGTCGAGCGGGCCGTGGTCGGCCTCCAGGTCGCCGACCGCCAGGTCGTTGGCAGTGATGTCGTCGCGGATCGCGGTGTGCGGACAGGCTCCCGTCTCGACCGCCCGGATGAGTTCGGGCGCGAGGACCCCTGCGGCGCGCAGGAATCGGGCGTCCTCGTCGGTGTAGATGTCGTTGGTGATCACGCCGAGCCGCAGCCGGTCGGCGAGGCTGCGGCAGACGGTCGCGATCAACGAACTCTTCCCGGTGCCCACCGGGCCGGCCACACCGATCCGCACCGCACGCTGCGGCAGGTCGGTGAATTCTCGGGTTTCAGGCACGGAACAACCTCCGGTCGGATCGGGCATGGTCCAGGCACCACTCGTCGAGCATGGGCGCGGCAGGTGCGGGCAGATCGGCGGGATCGGTGAGGTCGACCACCGCGGCGGTGAGCCGGTCCATCTCCGGCTGCGCGGCCAGCACCCAGCCGGTCGCGTCCAACGGATCGAGCGGCTCCAGCTTCAGCGTCGCCGCCGTGACCGTCTGGGCCTCGTCGTAACTCATCGACCGCGCCAGAGCGTTCGCATCGAGCCCAGCCGCGGCCGCAACCGCCCCGAGCGCAATGGGACGCACCGGCGTCGCCAGATCGAGCATCGCGGCGGTCGCTGCGGCATACGGCCAGAAGCGTTGGAGGAAGCGCAGATAGCCGCGGCCGGTCGCCAAGGCGGCTTCGCGCGCGACGTGGCTGGGGGTGCGGGCGGCCCATGCGTCCACGACCGGTTGCACGGGCAGTCCGGCGAGGAGTCGATGCCGGGTGACGACGGCGGCGCCGGCATCGACGAGCCCGACCGTGCGCAGCCGGAAGGCGAGATAGTCGGGCACCTCGGCGACCGGCAGTCCGGCCGCGAGCGCCGGCTCGAGCCCGGCCGACTGGGTGTGACCTCCGGTGGGCAGCCTCGCGTCACCAAGAAGGGAAGCGAGCACATCCATCAGAACCGTCAGAACCGTCAGAACATCGAATACAGTTGGGCCAGAGGCAATTCGGCGGCGGGCGCAGGTGTGATGACCTCGCCGTCGATGCGGATGGTGAAGGTCTCGGGGTCGACCTCGATGCGCGGCAGCGCGTCGTTGTGCACCATGTCCGCCTTCGTCAGGTCACGGGTCGGGGTGATCCCGACCAGGCGACGCCGCAGCCCCAGCCGCTGCTCCAAACCATCGGCCAGGGCGACCGGGGCGACGAACGACACCGCGTGGTCATGACCGGCACCCGTCACCAACGCGGGGCGCATGAGCACCGGCTGCGGAGTCGGGATCGAGGCGTTCGGGTCACCGAGCGCCGCCCACACGATCGCGCCGCCCTTGATCACCAGCTGGGGTCTGACCCCGAAGTGTCCCGGGTCCCACAGCACCAGATCGGCGAGCTTGCCGGCCTCGACCGACCCCACCTCGTGGTCGATCCCGTGCGCGATCGCCGGATTGATCGTGTACTTGGCGACATACCGCTTCGCGCGCGTGTTGTCGGCCGGGCCGCCGAGCGCACCGAACCGCTGCTTCATCACGTGCGCCACCTGCCAGGTGCGGGTGATCACCTCGCCGATCCGGCCCATCGCCTGCGCGTCGCTGGAGGTGATCGAGAGTGCCCCGAGGTCGTGCAGCACGTCCTCGGCCGCGATCGTCGTGGCGCGGATCCGCGACTCGGCGAAGGCCAAATCCTCCGGCACCGCCGGGTTGAGGTGATGACAGACCATCAGCATGTCGAGGTGCTCGGCGACCGTGTTGACCGTGTGCGGCAACGTCGGATTGGTAGAGCCCGGAAGGACATTCGGGTGCGACGCGATCGTGAGTATGTCGGGGGCGTGCCCGCCGCCGGCGCCCTCGGTGTGGAAGGCGTGAATGCCGCGGCCGCCGATCGCACGCAGCGTCGAATCGACATACCCCGCCTCGTTGAGGCTGTCGCTGTGCAGCGTCACCTGCACCCCGAACTCGTCGGCGGCGCGGAGGGCAGCGTCGATCGCAGCCGGTGTCGCTCCCCAGTCCTCGTGGATCTTGAAGGTCGCGGCCCCGCCGAGCACCTGCTCACGCAGGCCGTCCCTGCTGACCGTGTTGCCCTTGCCCATCAGCAGCAGATTGACCGGCGCGTCGTCGAGCGCCCGATGCACACCGCGCAGGTGCCACGGACCGGGCGTGACGGTGGTGGCCTTCGAGCCCTCGGACGGACCGGTGCCGCCACCGGCCAGTGTGGTCAGACCCGCGGCGAGCGCCTCGTGGACCTGGCTCATCGACAGGAAGTGCACGTGCGCGTCGATGCCGCCCGCGGTGAGGATGCGCCCCTCACCGGAGATGACATCGGTGCCCGCTCCGATCAGCAAGTCTTCGTCGATGCCGTCGCTGATGTCGGGGTTGCCGGCGTGACCGATGCCCGCGATGCGGCCGTCCCGGATGCCGACGTCGGCGCGCACGATGCCGGAGTGGTCCAGCACGACGACGTTGGTGATGACGGTGTCGAGCGCACCGTCGGCGCGTGCCGCCATACCCTGCGCCATCGACTCCCGGATCGACTTGCCGCCGCCGAACACCGCTTCGTCGCCGCCAACGGTCAGATCGTCCTCGATCTCGATCCACAGGTCGGTGTCGGCCAGCCGCAGCTGATCGCCGGTGGTCGGGCCGTAGAGCGCGGCATAGCGTTCCCGGTCGAGGTCAGCCATCGATCCGGCCCTCCCCCGAGGTGTCCCAGGAGCGGCGCTCCGGGACCTGGAGCCCGGGCACCCGGCGGCGCCCGGCGAGGGCGACCAGGTCGACCTCCCGGGTGACACCGGGCTCGAAACGCACCGAAGTGCCACTCGGTATGTCGAGCCGGAAGCCCCGCGCCGCGTCACGGTCGAAGGACAGGGCGGTGTTCGCGTCGGGCAGGTGCAGGTGCGAACCCACCTGGATCGGCCGGTCACCGGTGTTGAGCACCACCACCCGACGCCGTGCGCGGCCGGCGTTGAGCGTGATCGTGCCGGGCCGCACGCGGATCGCGCCGGGGCCGGCTGCGTCGCCTGTCACAGGGCACCTCCCACTCGCACCATGGCCTCGCACATCGCCTCTCGCATGGGATCGCTCACTGGATCGGGTGATGCAGCGTGACCAGCTTGCGGCCGTCCGGGAAGGTCGCCTCCACCTGCACGTCGGTGATCAGCTCCGGCACGCCGTCCATGACCTGGCCCCGCTCCAGGACCGACCGACCCTCATCCATCAAGGCGGTGACCGTCGCACCCTCGCGGGCCCGTTCGATCACCCAGCAGGCAAGCAACGCCACCGACTCGGGATGGTTCAGCCGGACGCCGCGCGACAGCCGGTCGCGCGCCACCATGCCGGCGACCGAGAGCAGCAGCTTCTCGGTGTCCGCTGGGGACAGGTGCATCTGAAAACGTTTCCTTCCGAGGTCGGCGTCGCGCCAGTCAACCAAGGCCGTGTGTCCGGCGTGTTTCGCCGACGTCAACGCTGACCGCTTGACCCTCACACCGTGTCAGCGGCCAAGCTCGTGCCATGACCGACACCTCGAACCTCATCCCGATCGGCAGGTTCTCGTCGCTCACCCGCCTCAGCGTGCGGATGCTGCGCCACTACGACGCACACGGTGTGCTCGTGCCGGCGCAGGTCCGTGCCGACACCGGCTACCGGCTCTACGCGCCCAGCCAGGTCGGCGACGCGATGCTCGTGCGACAGCTGCGTGACGTGGGGTTCGGCGTGCCCGCCATCGGTGCCCTTCTGGCCGCCCGCGGCACCTCCACCTTCACCTCCGCGCTGGAGCAGCAGCGCGCGGTTCTCGTGGACGAGACCCGGGCCGCGCAACACCGTCTGGACCTACTCGACAAGATGCGCGAGACGCATCGGAAGGAACTGACCATGTCTGTGACCATCGACGAACACCCCTTCGAGGCACGCCACGTCGTCGCGTTGCGCGACACCATCCCGACGTATGCCGACGAGGGCCGGCTCTGGGACCGGCTGCTGCCGGAGGTGGAACGCCAGCGCATCGCGGTCGACGGGCCGTGCGGCGCGCTCGACCTGGACGACGAGTTCCAGGAGCAGGACGTGGACAAGGAGATCTTCGTCCAGGTGCCGGCCGGTACGACGGCGGCTGCGCCGCTCAGCTCCCGTGACCTCCCGCAGCAGCGGGCGGTGCGGGCGACGCTGACCGGCCCCTACACCGAGATCGGTGACGCTTGCGACCAGCTCGCGCGCTGGGCGGCCGACCGTGGCACGCCCGGCACCGGCGGCATGCGCTACGTCTACCTCAACGACGTGCGCAGCACCCCGCCGGAGCAGTTGGTCACCGAGATCTACCTGCCCATCGGCTGAGGCGGCCCTCGATCTGACGTGGGTATGACGTGGGTATGGCGAAGGCCCCGACCAACCGGTCGGGGCCTTCGTGCACGTGGTGCCAGGTCAAGGATTCGAACCTTGGTAGCTTTCGCGACGGATTTACAGTCCGCTCCCATTGGCCGCTCGGGCAACCTGGCGAGTGCGTGGACGAGGATAACAAGCCTGCCGCCACCGGTGCCAATCGAGCGCGCGCGGGCGTACGCGGCATACTCGGGGACCGAGCCCTCGGACCCCACCTCCGAACCCCACCACCTGCACGCACCACCCGCACCCACCACCCACGCAAGGAGCGACACGATCATGGCCGACTCGTCCTTCGACATCGTCAGCAAGACCGACAAGCAGGAGGTCAGCAACGCCCTCAACCAGGCCGCGAAGGAGATCTCCACCCGCTTCGACTTCCGCGGCGTCGGCGCCGAGATCGACTGGTCCGGCGAGAAGATCCTGATGAAGGCCAACGCGCCCGAGCGGGTGCTCGCGGTGCTCGACGTCTTCCAGACCAAGCTGGTCAAGCGCGGCGTCTCGCTGAAGGCGCTCGAACTGTCCGACGACGGCGAGCCGAAGGTGTCGGGCAAGGAGTACCGGCTGGAGGCGACCCTCAAGGACGGCATCAGCCAGGAGAACGCCAAGAAGATCTCCAAGATCATCCGCGACGAAGGCCCGAAGTCGGTCAAGTCCCGCATCGAGGGCGACGAACTCCGCGTCACCAGCAAGTCCCGCGACGACCTGCAGGAGGTGCAGCGGCTGCTCAAGGCCGCCGACCTCGACGTCGCGCTGCAGTTCACCAACTACCGGTAGGCGCGGGGCACAAGCGGTCGGGCCAGCTGGTTTCTGGACTCGCCCCACACTGGCCAGCCGGCCAACTAGGCTCTCGAAACATGGTGGATCAGAAGCAGATCGACAGCCAGCCCCAGTACATCGACAACCCGCTGACGCGTGCTGCCGCGTTCCTCGTGCTCACCGTCAACGACGGCGACGAGGCCATGGCGAAGGCCCGGTCGGTGGTCGCCAGCACCGGCGACCTCATCAAGGACGTCCGCATCCGGTCGCTGAAGAACATCTTCACCGCCAATGTCGGCATCGCCGACCGCGTGTGGGACGGCCTGACCGGCGGCAAGCCGAAACCCAAGGAGCTCAAGCCTTTTCAGGAGATCAAGGGGTCCAAGCACACCGCGGTCTCCACGCCCGGCGACCTGCTCTACCACGTGCGGGCCGACACCACCGACCTGATCATCGAGTTCGAGAAGATCCTGCTGGAGGCGTTCGGCGACTCGGTGACCGCCGTCGACGACGTGGCGGGCTTCCGCTACTTCGACGACCGCGACCTGCTGGAGTTCGTCGACGGCACCGCCAACCCGGCCGGTCTCGACCAGCCGTTCTCCACCACGATCGGCGACGAGGACCCCGACTACACCGGCGGCAGCTACGTCGTGACGCAGAAGTACCTGCACCAGCTCGGCGACTGGCGCAAGCAGACGACCGAGGACCAGGAGCAGGTCATCGGCCGCACCAAGTTCGACAACGTCGAGCTGCCCGACGCCGAGGGCGACGCGCAGAAGTCGCACAAGACCCTCTGCACGATCACCGACGACCAGGGCGTCGAGCACGACATCCTGCGCGACAACATGCCGTTCGCGACGCCGGGCAAGGGCGAGTACGGCACCTACTTCATCGGCTACTCCCGGCACCTCTGGGTCACCGAGAAGATGCTGGAGCGGATGTTCATCGGCGACCCGCCCGGCAAGTACGACCGCATCCTCGACTTCTCGACGGCAGTCACCGGCAACACCTTCTTCGTCCCGTCCCGCGGCTTCCTCGCGGCTCTCGACGACTAGGTCGGCCTGCCCCGCCCACGCGACGACCACACGGCGAAACCCGCTCGGAATCAACCGATTCCGGGCGGGTTCGTCGTGTGGTCTCGTCATGAATCGTCGGCCAGGATCTCCCGCGGACCTTCGAGCATTACACGTGGTCGACCGATGCGGGCCGGGTCCGCACCCCTTGCTCGGGGCGGGCCCGGCCCGCGCGGAGGTATGACGGCTCAGCCGCGTACGCGACGGCCGATCAGTGTCACCCCAGCGCCGAGCAGGAGCAGCGCGCCGCCACCGAGCAGCAGCGCCCGGTCGTTGCCGCTGCCGCCCGCACCGCCGTCGGTGATGATCGGCGGCCCGGTCACCGACGAGCTGCCGGTTGCCGTCTCGGTGCCGGTCTCAGTGCCCGTGGGTGACGTCGTGTCGCTGCCCGACGGCGAGGGCGAGGTCGTGTCGCTGCCCGACGGCGACGGCGACTGGGACGGCTCGCTACCGGCCACCACGGTCACCGGCATGGTGACGGTCGTGCCGGTCTGCGCGGCCTTCACGACCAGGGCGGCCGGTCCCGCAGCGACATCGGCAGGGATGGTGACGACGATGTCCGCGGTCTCGTTGCGCGAGGGGAACGGCGGCGTGCTGCTCAGCGCCTTGGTCACCGGGAAGGTGCCGAGGCTCTTGCCCCCGAGGAGCACCTCCACCGACGTCGTGGTCGGCGACCCGAGGCTGGTCAGGTCCAGACCGGACACGGTGATCTTCGTCTGCTGACCGGCGGTCACCTGCGTCGGCTGGTTCTCCACCGCCACGCCGTTCTTGGCGAAGCTCGGGCTGAGCGGGCTGTGCTCCTTGATCCATTCCACGAACAGGCTCTGGTCGATCAGGCCGGAGTCGCGAGAGTTGGTGCCCTTGGCGAACGCGGTGAAGTTGTCGCCGCCGGCGAGCAGGAAGGAGTTGGACGCCACCTTGTAGGTCGCACTGTCGGCGAGCGGCTTGCCGTCGATCGTGACCGACGTGATGTGGCTGCCGTCGGGCGCACTCGGGTCGAAGGTGTAGGTGACATTCTTGGACAGCCCGAGCTTCAGGAACGGCCGCGAGCTGCCGGCCGGCTGCCACTGCTGCTCCAGCACGGCCTTGAACTGCGCGCCGGTCACGTCGATCGTCTGCACCGTGTTGTTGAACGGCATGATCGAGGCCGCGTCGGCATACGTGATCTTGCCGCCGTTGCTGGCGAGCAACTCCGCGCGCACCCCGCCCGGGTTCATCACGCCGATGGTGACGCCGCCGTCGCGGCCGGGCTTGTTGAGGGAGTCGACGTAGCTCTGCGCGATCGTGTTGGACAGCGTGGACTCGCGCATGCGGTCGTCGCGGGAGCCGTCCTTGTAGGCGGTCGTGATGTCGGCGGTCAGCGTGCCGATCTGCTGCTGGCCGATCTCCTTGGCCTTGGCATTGGCGGTGTCGACGATGTTCGCGGCCTTGGTGTATGCCGGGTCGCTCGCGCACGCGGCGGTCGGCGCGGTCACCTCGCGGTTGGCCACGTTGTACTGCTCGACCTTGCCGGTCTGCTTGTTGTAGCCCAGCTGCAGCACCCCGAGGTACTGCGCGTAGAAGTCGGTCTGCACGACCGGGCGGGTCCCCTGACCACCGGGCACCGGCGCGTCGAACGCGTAGAGCATGTGGGTGTGGCCGGTGAAAATCGCGTCGACCGACTTGTCGGTCTGCTGCACGATCTCCTTGAACTGCGAGCTGGCCGCCTCGTCCTGCGCCAGCGTCACGCCGTCCCCGCCCATCGGCGCGCCCTCGTGATATTCGGCGATGACGACGTCCGCCTCACCGTTGGCCGGGTTGCCATCTTTCAGCTCCTTGGCCACCTTGCTGACCGCGGGCACCGGGTCGCCGAAGTCGAGGCCGGCGATGCCGGGCTTGGCGACCAGGCTCGGCACGTCCTTGGTCACCGCGCCGACGACGCCGACCTTCACGCCGTTCACGTCGATGATCTTGTATGACGGGAGCGCCGGCGTCGTCGTACCCGCCTTGTAGACGTTCGCGCCCAGGTAGGTCCAGTCCGCACGCTGCTGCACGCGGCCGGTCAGATCGCTGAATCCCTTGTCGAACTCGTGGTTTCCGACCGCGGAGGCCTGCAGGCCCAGGGCGTTCAGGTAGTCGATCGCCGGGTCGTCGTTCTGCGACGCCGACTCGAAGGGCGAGCCGCCGATGTTGTCGCCCGCGGAGAGGAACGTCGTGCCGGGCAGTTCCCGCTTGGCCGAGGTCACCGCGCAGGCGAAATCCTTGGTGAAGTGACCGTGGAAGTCGTTGGTGTTGACGAAGTTGAGCGGCGTGAGGTTAGCGTCGAGCTTGTCGACCTTCGTGGCCGCGCTCGCCGTGGGTACGACGAGCGCGGCGCCGACGGCGACCGCGGCGGCAGCGCCCGCAACACGGGTGTGCTTCATAAGTCCTCCGGAACGTGATGGATGGGGGCGGGGCGGGCCCTCCCCTCGGACCCGCTCCAGCCCCTCATCTTGGCCCAGGACCTGCACCTGCGGGCCCGGTTGCGCCGATGTTCTTCGAAGGTTTCCGTGCCGGTGCGAAGGGTCAGCTGCCGGGCTTGGTGAGCAGGAGCTCGGTGTTGTGGTCCCCCGCACCGCCGGTCCGCTGAGGGTCCATCGCCAGGTCGTTGTAGGAGAACTCCCGGTAGAGCGACGCCAGTGACGCGGCGTCGCCTGCGCCATACGACGCCTGGTAGGGAGCGGCCGACTCGACCAGCGTGGTGAACAGCGAGATCGTGCCGTCGCGGTTGTCGCAGACGTCGATGATGCGCGCGTGCTGCGGGAAGTCGATGTGCGAGGCGGTGTTGATCTCCCACCAGCTCCGCTCCGGCACCGCGTGCCCGCGGGCGGTGATCCGGTTGTCGTGGGTGTGCCCGTTGACCCAGGCCAGGACGTTCGGGAAGCGGGACAGCACCCCGCGCACGTCCGGGCCGGAGTGCCGGATCTCCAGGCGGTCCGGGGCGATCAGCAGGTTGCCCATGCTGTCCGACGTGTGGTGGCTGAACACCACGAAGTAGCTGTCCTGCACTCCGGCCTTGGTCACCTTCCGGCCGAAGCTGTCGTAGTAGTGGCTCGACCCGCGCTCGAGGACGTCGATCAGCCAGGTGTACTGCTGATGCCCCAGCGAGCCGTCGGTGAAGCCGGCACGGTTGGTCGAGTCGAGGGCGATGCCGGTGACACCAGGGGCGATCTCGAAGGTGTAGTAGCCGTTGCCGGTCGCGACGTTCTCCGCGGTGAAGCCGTGCCCGACCGGCCCGGCGCCGGTCGCACCCGCGGCGAGGTGAGCCTGCATGTATTCCTTGGGAGTGAACGGCTTTCGCCGCTGGTCAGGAGTCACCTTGGTGCCGGTGCGGAGCGCCGAGGACATGCCGAGGATCGCGGTCGCGCCGCCCTGCACCGCGGCCCGCAGGGCACTGTCGGCGCCGCCGGAGGAGAAGCCGGTGAATTTGAAGTCGCCGGTGTAGACCGCCTTGAGCAGGCCCCAGTCGGACGGCAGCGTGCCCTCGACCGAGTCGTCGTGGTTGCCGAAGACGCTGAACCACTTGGTGTGCAGTCCCGGACTCGTGTGAGCTGCCGTGGCACGTGCGAAATAGCCTGGCAGGTAAGGAAACCCGGCGTCCTTGTAGTCGTCCTTCGCGGGATCCTGCGGGTTGTAGTAGAAGGAGTTGCCGCTGGTCTGGGCGCCTTCCCAGCGTTTCGGGTCACCGGTGTTGGGGGTGACGGTGCCGCCGTTCAGGAGGGTGAGGAACCAGTCGAGCTCGACGGTCTCGTGGTTGTCGGTGTTGTCACCGGTCGACACCACGCAGTCGAAGACGCGGCCGGAGAACGGTCCGCGGCCGATGTCGTTGATCCGGCGGACCAGCTGGCTGGTGCCCTGCGTGCCGAGTGCTTCGTGCGGCCGGAACGCCGATCCGGTCGCGGTGCGCAGAAATTCGAACCGCATCGGCGACTGGGCGTCGATCACGTGCAGGTCGGTGAGCTGCACGAACGACGCGAGCGCGACCCGCGTGTCATCCCGTCTCGCCGTGCCGGCCGCCAGGTCGGTGCGCACCACGAGCGGGTAGCCGGGGCCGGCCGCGAGCCGGCTGTAGCCGCTCGTCTTCACCGGGGTGGCGACCTGCTCGAGGGTGGTGCCGCGCACGCTGTAGGCCCGGCGCGCGCCGGTGTCGGCGGCACGCGCTGTGCCAGGGGCGCCCCAGCCGAGCACACCTGCGCCGGCGGCCCCGGCTCCGGCGATGAGCAGCGAACGACGGGAGATCTCGGGCATGGCGGGGCGGCCTTTCGGGGCGGTTGCGGGGCTCCGTCCGACACTTCCAGAAAGTCGGTGCTGATGGGTGAACGGGCGACCACGGTTTCCGGAACGACGGCCGAGCGTTCCCGCCTCCTTGCGGTGCCTACTCCCGGTGGCCGGCCATCCGCAACGCCATCTGGGCGTTGTGCTCGGCGATGCGCTCCGGCGACCAGTCGCCGTCCTCGACATACCAGCGCGCCACGTCGATCGACATGCCCATGATCGCGTTGGTCGTCATGCCGATCTCGGCGCAGTCGAAGTCTCCCGTCGCAACCCCGTCGGCGAGGACCTCGCGGATCAGCAGCTGGATGGCGTGCCGGAGACCATCGATCGTGGCCCGGTGCTCGTCGGTGAGTGCGGCCAGCTCGTAGTTGACCACGCGGGCCATCGTGTGTGCGGTCGTGTGTCCCAGGACGAACGTGTGCACCATCGCGGTCAGCTGCGCCGGCGGCCCCTCGGCACCGTCGCGGGCGTCCCGCAGGGACTGCAGCGTCGCCTCGTGGCCGGCGAGCGAGATGGCGTAGAGCAGCGACTCCTTGGTGCGGTGGTGCACGTAGACCGCAGCCGGCGACATACCGGCCGCGGCCGCGATGTCGCGCGTCGTCGTGCCGTGAAAACCCTTTGCCGCGAAGGCATCCCGCGCCGCGTCGAGCAACTTGGTGCGGGTCGACTCCGCTGCCGGCAGGGACACTCGGTGATTCGCTTCCTCTACGCTGAAATCGGCTTCTCGTTGACGAGCATGCCCCAGCGTGCGACGCTAAGCAAGCGCTTAGTCAGCGTTTTGGTTGCTGTCTTGCCCGTTACTTGCCCGATGCTTTGCCCGTTACTTTGCCAGTTCCAGCCTGCACCCCAAGGAGTGAGCACTCCCCGTGACCGAATGGACCGATCGCACGGTCGTGGTGACCGGTGCTGCGCGCGGCATCGGAGCCGCCATCGCGCAGCGGCTGACCGACGAGGGCAGCCGGGTCGTGGTGACCGACGTGCTGCCGGACGAACTGACAGAGACCGCCGAGGCGATCGGGGCGCATCCGGTGACCGCGGACATCGGCACCGAGGACGGCGTGCGGTCGGTCGTCGACCAGGCGCGCGCGCACTTCGGCGGGGACATCGACGTCTGGGTCGGCAACGCCGGCGTCGCGCGCGGCGAAGGCCTGGAAAGCTCCGAGGCCGAGTGGTCGTCGTCGTGGGAGATCAACGTGCTGGCGCACGTGCGCGCCGCACGGCTGCTCATCCCCGGCTGGCTCGAGCGTGGCCACGGCCGCTTCGTGGTCACCGCGTCCGCCGCCGGGCTGCTCACCATCCTCGGCCAGCCGACGTATGCCGTCACCAAGCACGGTGCCGAGGCGTTCGCCGAGTGGCTCGCCGCGACCTACGGCCACCGCGGCATCGACGTGCACGCGATCTGCCCGCAGGGTGTGCGCACCGACATGTACCCCGGACCGAACGACGGCGCACTCGCCGCGGTGATCGGTCACGACGGTGCGCTGCAGCCGGCCGACGTCGCCGACGCACTGGTGAAAGCCGTTGCGGCCGAAGAGTTCTTGGTGCTGCCGCACCCGGAGGTCAAGGACTATTTCGCCTTCCGGGCGAGCAACACCGACAAATGGCTCGGCGGCATGCAGCGGTTGCAGGCGCGCGTGGACCAACTGGGAGCAGACGAGAAGTGAAGGCGACAACCCGATGAAGGCGTGGCAGGTGCAGGAGCTCGGCGACCCGGGCGACGTGCTGCAACAGATCGAGCTCGACGCGCCCGACCCCGGCGCCGGTCAGGTGCAGGTGCAGGTGCGCTCCGCCGCGCTCAACTTCCCCGACGTGCTGATGTGCCAGGGGCTCTACCAGGTGCGCCCCGACCTGCCCTTCACGCCCGGCGTCGAGTTGTGCGGTGAGGTGACCGCTCTCGGCGAGGGCGTCGAGCGCGTGCAGGTCGGCGATCGGCTGATGGGCGCATCGGCAATCCCCGCAGGCGGATTCGCCGAGTTTGCGCTGATGCCCGCGACCAACTTCAAGGCTCCGGAGTCGCTCGACGACGACGCCGCGGCGGTGCTGATGATCGCCTATCAGACCGCCTGGGCCGCGCTCTACCGGCGCGCCGAGCTCAAGCCGGGCGAGACCGTGCTGGTCCAGTCGGCGGCGGGGGGTGTCGGCTCCGCTGCCGTGCAACTCGCCAAGATCGGCGGCAACACCGTGATCGCGATCGTCGGCGGAGCCGAAAAGGCAGCGGCGGCAAAGGCACTCGGCGCCGACGTCGTGATCGACCGCACCACCGAGGACGTCGTCGCGCGAGTGAAGGAGGCGACCGGCGGCAAGGGCGCCGACGTCATCTTCGACCCGGTCGGTGGCGACGCCTACGACCTGCTGACCAAGTGCGTCGCGTTCGAGGGACGCATCGTGCTGGTCGGCTTCGCCGGTGGCCGCATCCAGGCGCCACCGCTCAATCACGCTCTGATCAAGAACTATTCGATCCTCGGGCTGCACTGGGGCTACTACAACGTCAAGCGCCCCGCGGTCATCGTCGAGGGCAACGAGTTTCTGACCAGCCTGGCCGACGCCGGCAGGATCACGCCGCTCATCAGCCGGCGGCTGTCCTTCGGCGAACTGCCCGACGGACTGGAGCAACTCGCCGCCGGCAAGACCATCGGCCGTCTCGTGTGGCACCCGAACCCCTGACGAGACTCTCGTCATACGAGACTCTCGTTATACAAGACTCTCGTCATTCAAACCGATAGCAACGACTGAGGAGAACGCATGACCGACAGCACCCCCACCCGCACCGCGATCGTCACCGGCGCGGCCCGCGGCATCGGCGCCGCCGTTGCCGAGCGACTTGCCAAGGACGGCAATGCCGTTGCCGTGCTCGACCTCGACGAAGGCACCTGCCAGGCGGTCGTCGACCGCATCACGCAGGCCGGTGGCAAGGCGCTGGCGGTCGGCTGCGACGTGAGCGACGAGGAGTCGGTCGCCTCGGCGGTCGACCGTGTCGCGAGCGAGCTCGGGGCACCGACGATCCTGGTCAACAACGCCGGTGTGCTGCGCGACAACCTCATCTTCAAGATGTCCGCCGACGACTGGGACACGGTGATGAACGTGCACCTGCGCGGCAGCTTCCTGATGACCCGCGCGGCGCAGAAGCACATGACCGAGGCGAAGTTCGGCCGGGTCGTCAACCTGTCAAGCACGTCGGCTCTGGGCAACCGCGGCCAGGTCAACTACTCCGCCGCCAAGGCCGGCCTGCAGGGCTTCACCAAGACGCTGGCGATCGAGCTCGGCAAGTTCGGCGTCACCGCCAACGCGATCGCCCCGGGCTTCATCGTCACCGACATGACCGCCGCGACCGCGGAGCGCGTGGGCGTCGACTTCGACCAGTTCCAGGAGCTGGCGGCAAAGGAGATCCCGGTGCAGCGCGTCGGCCGCCCCGAGGACATCGCCGCCGCCGCGTCGTTCTTCTGCAGCGACGACGCCGGCTTCGTCAGCGGCCAGGTGCTCTATGTCGCCGGCGGCCCGAGGGACTGAATCATGCGCACCTTCAACGGAATCGAGGAGTTGCAGGCCGCAGTCGGCGAGCACCTCGGCTACAGCGAGTGGCACGAGATCACCCAGGAGCAGGTCAACCTCTTCGCGGATGCGACCGGTGACCACCAGTGGATCCACGTAGACGTCGAGCGGGCCAAGGAGGGACCGTTCGGCGGCACGATCGCGCACGGTTACCTGACCCTGTCGATGATCCCGATGCTGTCGTGGGAGGTCTACGCGCTCGAGGGCGTGAAGATGGGGATCAACTACGGCTCCAACAAGGTTCGCTTCCCGACGCCGGTGCCGGTCGGCTCCCGCGTGCGCGGCGGCCTGGAGCTGCAGTCGGTCGAGCCGTCCTCACTCGGCTTCACCGTGACGATGAAGGTCACCATCGAGATCGACGGCCAGGACAAGCCGGCGTGTGTCGCGGAGACACTGTCGGTCGTGGTGCCGTGACGGTCTGACGTCATACCCCGTCATATCGGGCAGGAAGAGGCCGGCGCTCACGCGAGAGCGTCGGCCTCTTCGCGCATCTGCCGGATGCCGGAGATCGTGATGACGGTCATGATCGCGAAGGCGGCGAGCTGCACGACGACCGACGCCGCGACCGCGACGTCGATCGAGGTGAGGTAGATGATCGCGACGCGGATCAGCGCCTCGACGATCAGGCCGATGCCCCAGAGCAGTCCCAACTGCACGAACTTGCGCCGGAAATCAGCGGATTCGGCCCACCCGCGGTGCAGGTCGGCCCGGTCCTGCGCGCTGCCGGCCAGCCGCGTCGCGACGGCGAAGGTGAGTGGCTTGCCGAAGCGGCACGAACCGAGGAAGACGACACCGGCCACGAGCGTGAGGGCGGCGTTCTTCAGCAGCATGAAGCGCGGGTCTCCGGTGAGGAACGACGCGGCGGTGCCGGCCGCGAAGATGAAGAGCATGAAGCCGGCGAATGCGTCCACCTGCTTGGTGCGCCACGCGACCCAGAGCAGCCGCATGCCGGCAACGACCGTGCCGACGAGCAGCGAGTTGAAGGTCGACATGCCGGCTGCCCTGGCCAGGTAGTAGGCCACGACCGGCAGGCCGATGTCCCAGAGGAGCATCGTCACGAGCCCGGCGAGGCGCACGTCCTTGCCGTAGGCGCCTGCGTGCTTAGCGGTGTCGGCCTGCTCCATGGCCGGTCAGTTTAAGGCGGTCGCGGGCCCGTGGGGCGGGACGAATAAGGCATCCGCCCCATGTGCGGCACTACCTCAGGCGACGAATGTCGAGGTCGAAGCACACGAGCCGACAAGGAGTGGCCATGAACAACTTCACCGGACCCGCACTCGATACCGAACTTGCCTACCGCCGCGAGCGCATCGCCCACGACTTCGCCGTCGCGCACGGCTGGGAGCTCAGCCTGCGCCGGGTGACCGGCTGGGCCCGCCGCCTCGCCGGAGGTGGTGCCGGCAACGGCGGGCAGGACCGACCGGCCGCAGGCAAGCCGACTGCCCGTCCACTGCCCACCCTGACGTGGCGCTGACGGCGGATGTCGGTGCGGGCGGGCAGAATGCCTTTGTGTCCTCCCCGCTCGCGCCGACCGGGCCGATCTTCGGTCGTGCCGCCGAGGTCGACGACCTCGCGGCGCTGCTGGGCGATCGCGGGAAGTCGTCGGTGACGCTGCTCGGCGGCGACGCCGGGGTCGGCAAGACCCGCCTGGTCGCCGAGGTGGCGCAGCGCTGCCGCGACCTCGGGGGACGCGTGCTGCTCGGCCACTGCCTGGATCTCGGCGACAGCGCCGGCCCCTACCTGCCGCTCAGCGAAATGCTGCGGCGGCTGCGCCAGGAGGAGCCCGAGCGCTACGCCGATGCCGCCGCCGGCCTCGCGGGACTGCGGCCCGGCGGCACGACCAACCCGACCGAGGTCTTCGACGCGGTCGCGAGCTTCCTCGAGCAACTGGCCGGCGACGGGCCGCAGCTCGTCGTCGTCGAGGACGTGCACTGGGCCGACCGGGCGACCCGCGAGCTGCTCACCTACCTCTTCACCCGCGGTCTGCCCGACGGCGTGCACCTGCTCGCGACCTACCGCGCCGACGACCTGCACCGGCGGCACCCGCTGCGACCGCAGCTCGCGGAGTGGTCGCGGCTGCCGACCGTGCGCCGCACCGGCCTGCAACCGCTGCCGCCCGCCGCTGCCGAGGAGCTGGTGCGCCACCTGCGACCGCAACTCGGTGACGTGCAGACCGCGGCGATCGTCGACCGGGCCGGCGGCAACCCCTTCTTCACCGAGGAGCTCGTCGCGGCGTCCGGCGAGACCGTCGGCGCGGCGGGTCTGCCGGCCGAGCTCGCGGATCTGCTTCTGGTGCGGGTCGATTCGCTCGGCGACGACGTGCGGCAGGTGTTGCGCGCGGCATCCGTGGCCGGGCGTTCGGTGCGTCATACGACATTGGCGCAGCTGGCCGGCATCGACGCGCCACGGCTCGAGACCGCGCTGCGGGCCGCGTTGGACGGGCAGGTGCTGGTCACCACCGACGACGAGTGCTACGCGTTCCGGCACGCGCTGCAGTCCGAGGCGCTCTATGACGACCTGCTGCCCGGTGAGCGGGTGCGTCTGCACAGCAAGCTGGCCGACCTCTGGGCCGATCGCGACGAGCCCGCAGCGGCGGCCGCGGTGGCCCTGCACGCCGAGCGCGCCGGCCGGGTCGAGCTCGCGATCGAGGCGTCGGTGCGGGCCGGCGAGGTGGCGATGGGCACGGCGGCGCCGTCCAACGCCGTGCCGCACTTCGAGCGCGCCCTGTCGCTCGCCAGTCAGCACCCGGAGCTGGCGGGCGCCGTCCCGGTCGACCTTCCGCAGCGCACCGCGGAGGCGTTGCTGCGCAGCGGTGACCCGCACCGCGCGGCGAGCCTGATGCGGGACGCGCTCCACGAGCACTCCGGGCCGTTGCCCGAGCGCGCCGAGCTGGTGCGACTGCTTGCCTCCGCGCTGCTCTTCACCGATCTGCCGCAGCTGCCGATCGCCGCCTTCGACGAGGCGGTCACCTGGGTGGACGACCCCGAGCATGCCGCCGTGCACGCCGCGCTGCTGGCCCTCAAGGGCCGGACGCTGATGTCCGAGGAGCGCTATGCCGAGGCGACCGTCGTGGTCGACGACGCGCTCACGATCGCGCGGCAGGGGGACAGCGCCGCGGTGGTGATCGACCTGATGACGACCCGCGCCAAGCTGGACGGCCTGACCGGTGATTACACCGGAGCGGTCGCCGGACTCGAGGCCAACCGGCAGAAGGCACGCGCCCACCACGACGTGCAGGGCGAGCTGCGGGCGCTGCACCAGCTGGCCGGGCTCCAGTCGCGCGCAGGGCAGCACCAGGCCGCCTACGACACCTATGCCCTCGCCACCCGGCGCGCGGACGAGGGTCACGCCTCCGGCGACACGCACGCCTTGTCCAGCCGCACCTTCGGCGCCGTGCTCGCCGCCAAACGCGGCGATTGGGCTGTGGCCAATGCCTTGCTGGAGCTGGACTTCCCGGTCTCGCCGATGTTCGAGGCCGGCTTCGACGTCGTCCGCATGCAGCTGGCCCTGATGCGCGGTGACACCGCCACCGCCCGCGCTGCCTTCCCGGCCGTGCGCGCGGTCTGGACGCAGGACATGTTCCTGCTGGTCAACGCGGGGCCCGCGATGGTCGAGGTGTTCGGCGCCGAGGGCGATCCCGCTGCCGCGGTGCGGATGTATGACGAGACCCTCGCCACCGCGCGCGACGTCTGGAAGCTGCACGTCTTCGACGCCCAGCTCCATCTGACGGCGGTGCTCCTGCAGGTGCTGGCCGACGTCGTCCGGGCAAACCCGGGCGCACGCTCCCAGTGGCAGCCGGCGGCGGACGCCGGTCTAGCGGTGCTGGAGGGCGTCGTGGCCGACCGTGGCACCGACCAGGTCCTCGGCCTGGAGTCCCGCGCCTGGCTGGCCCGCGCCCGCGCCGAGCTGCTGCGCTTCGCATGGGCCGGCGTCGGCGCGCCCGACGGTGCGCTGATCGACCAATTCCGCTCCGCTGCAGCACTTTTCGACGAGTGCGGCTTTCCCTACGACCGCGCCGCGTGCGAGATCCAGCTCGCGCGTGCGCTCTTCGCTGCGGGCGATCGCGCGCAGGCTCGCGACGTCGCGTCCCGGGTGGCCGACACCGGACGTGCGCTCGGGGCGCCCCAGGTGATCGCCGCGGCCCGCGTCGAGGTGAGCGGCCCGAGATCGGCGGCCGACGGAGCGCTCACCGGCCGCGAGGCCGAGGTGCTCCGGCTCGTCGCCGAGGGCCGGACCAACGGCCAGATCGCGGCGGAGCTCTTCATCAGCCCCAAGACCGCCAGCGTGCACGTCTCGAACATCCTCGCCAAGCTCGGTGCGGCGACCCGCACCGAGGCCGCGGACCTGGCACGACAGCAGGGTCTGCTGGGCTGAGCGCGTCAGTGCAGCACGTCGCGAATCATGGTGCCGTGCGCGCGCATTCGTGTCATCACGGCCGCCAGTCCCGGGTCGGCGTCGTCGCTCTGCCAGTTGGCGACGACGGCGTAGGCCACCGCGTCAGTGCCGGTGCCGGTGCCGGAGCCACTGCCGGTGCCCGTGCCCGTGCCGACGATCCCGACGTCCGCCCGGATCCCGTCGTCGGTGCCGGTCTTGTTGCGCAGCGGAGGGGCGCCGTCACCGCCGATCGCGTTGTGCGCCAACGGGTCGTCGAGGAAGGCCGCGGCCACCATCGACAGGTCGGTGTTGAGCGACATCCACTCCCCCACCAGCGGCGACACCGTGCCGTTGTGTAGCGCCGTCAGGAAGCCGACGAGCGAACGGGCACTCGCCCGCGACAGCGTCGGCGGCGTGCCCGGCCCGCGCTGCGCGCGCGGGACGTCGCTGACGTAGTCGAGCAACTCCATGGGCGGCGCACCGATCGAGGCACCGAAGTCCCGCACGGCGTCGAGACCGACCAGGTCGAGCAGCACGTTGGTGGCGAGGTTGTCGCTGACCGCCCCGACCAGCCGGCACGCGTCGAGAACGGTCAGGTCCTGTTGGTCGAGCACGTGCCACAACCCGGAGTCACGCACGAATCGTGCACCCTGCTTGCTCACTCGCCGATCTGCTTGCAGCACACCGGATTCGAGCCGGCGCGCCACCTCGCCGAGGAGCAGCAACTTGCCGACGGACGCGGTCTTCAGGACCAGGTCGGCCGACTCGTCCAGGATCGGCGGGGCGTCGGGTCGGGTGAGTGAGACGGCATACGCGCTCCAGGAGAGGGTCATGCGAACTCCCGCCGCGACGCGAGCTGCTCGCGAAGGAGGCTGGTGCTGTCGATCAATACGCGCCGCAGCCCGCTCGGGAGATCGGCGTCCAGCGCGCGCTCGGCGCATGCGAGCGTCGCGGCGTCCGTGTGGGTGAGTGGATATCCGGCCGTCGCGAGCTGCCGCAGCACCATGTCGCCGAATCGCCCTGCCAGCACGGGAAGTTCGGTGAAGAAGCGCTCCACGTAGGGGCTGGTGAGCTCCTGGTCGACGCTGCCGAAGAACGCACCGGCGATGGTCTCGGCCTCCCGATTGGACAGCGACTCGTTGCCGATGAACTGCTCCCACGCCCACTGCTTCGCCCGCTCGGACGGCATGACGGTGCGCGCGCCGAGCGCCGCGAGCACACCTCGAGACGACTCGTCACGCAAGGCATGTGCGGCGATCTCGTCCTCGGTCATCGGACCGAGTGCGGCCAGGCGCCGGATGACCAGCCACCGGAAGTCGGTATCCTGCTCCAGCGCGCCGGGCAGCCCGTCGCCCGTCAGCCAGCGCCGCAGCAGCCCGACATCGGGGCTGGTTCGCGCGACGACACGGGCAGCGGTCAGCTGCGTCGCATCTGGTGCCGGGTTGTCGGCCATCGCCCGGAGCCCGGTCGCCGCGATCGCCGCCAGACCGTCAGGCGTCTCTGCCGGCGCGAGGTAGCGACCGGGGAGCAGTTGCGTCACGGCATTAGCGACTCCGGCCAGTAGTGAGTCCTCGGTCTCGCACCACCAGTTGGCGACGAAGGTGTCCAGCAGCAACCGCGGATCGACGGTGCCGAGCGCCAGCCCGTTGGTCAGCGACGACCAGATCACTCCGCGCGCTGTGGCATCCGGCACCTGGCGCAGTTGCTCGACGACCGCTGCCTGCGCCGACGCATCGAGCGCGACGATGCCCCAGGTCGTGTCGGTTGCGTTGGGCAGCAGGAGTTTCGGCTCGATCTCGTATGACGGGAGCTGCGTCCGCTCCTGCTCCACCCGGACCGACTCCCGAAGCACGGTCCGGCCGTCGCGGTAGCCGACGAGGTCCAACAGATGCGGCCGGTCGGCCGGGAACTGCGCAGGTGGCGTGCGCACCAGGACCCCGGAGTCGTCGACCGCGAAAACGTCGGTGCCCGGAGTGAGCAACCAGGCCTTGGTCCAGGCGTCGAGCTCCAGCCCGCTCGCCGCGTGCATCGCACCGAGGAAGTCCTCCAACGTCGCGTTGCCGAAACTGTGCCGTTGCAGGTAGTCCCGCACTCCCCGCCGGAATGCCTCCTCCCCCAGATAGGCCTCGAGCTGCCGCAGCGCGGACGCACCCTTGGGATAGGTGATGCCGTCGAGGTTCAGCAGCGCGGAGTGCACGTCGGGTGCCGGCATACCTGCGACCGGATGGGTCGACGGCGCCCGGTCCGCGGCGTAACCCCAGTTCTTGCGAATCACCGAGAAGTCCACCCAGGCGTCGGTGAATTCGCTTGCCTGCGAGCGCTGTTGGTGTGCGACGAACTCCGCGAACGACTCGTTCAGCCAGAGGTCGTCCCACCAGCGCATCGTCACCAGGTCGCCGAACCACATGTGAGCCAGCTCGTGTGCGATGACGGTCGCCCGCAGCAGGTGCTGGCTGTGCGACACCTCGCCCTGGAAGACGAACTCGTCCCGGAAGGTGACGCAGCCCGGATTCTCCATCGCACCGAGGTTGAACTCCGGCACGAAGACCTGGTCGTATTTGCCCCAGGGATAACGGATCCCGTAGACCCGGTGGTAGTAGTCGAACGCCTCCTTGGTGACGGCGAACAGCTCGTCAGCCTGCTCCCGCAGCTGCGCACCCAGCGTGGACCGGGCGTAGAGCCCGAGCGGAATGCCGTCGTACTCATCCTTGACGCTGACGAACGGCCCCGCGCACACGGTGAAGAAGTAGGTGGCGATCGGCCGGGTGGGCGCGAATCGCCATACGCGTCCTCGTGTTCGGCCAGCGGTCCGTTGGCGGTCACCGCCCAATCCGACGGGGCGGTCACCGTCAGGGAGTAGGGGGCCTTGAGATCGGGCTGGTCGAAGCAGGCGTAGATCCTGCCCGCAGCCGACGCCGCCGGGCTGCCGTAGAGGTAGACCTGACCGTCCTCGGGGTCGACCGCGCGGTGCAGCCCTTCGCCGTCGCGGACGTAGCGCATGGTCGCATCGACCAGGAGTTCGTTGTCGGCCTGCAGATCGTCGAGACGAAGTCGCCCGTCGTCGACCGCCGATCCATCGACCGGCTTGCCGTTCAAGGTGATCGAGACGACCTCGTCCGGCATGAACTCCACGAAGGTGCTGGCTCCGGGCTCCGCACAGTCGAAGCAAATCGTCACCCGCGACCCGAAGACTTCGTCGCCGCGATCGAGGTCCAGTGCGAGGTCGTAGGACGTGACCGAGACGAGGTCGGCACGTTCGACGGCCTCGGTCCGCAGCAGGGTCGCCATCCCGCCAACCTAAGCCACCCCCTCCGACGACTGACGGCTCCCTCGCCGAGCGACGGTCGCATCGGGCCGTCACTCGGCGAGGAAGCCGTCACTCGCGGGGTGGGGTGGGTCAGCGGCTGATCTCGCGGCCGTACGCCTGGTTCTCCAGACGCTTGATGCGCTCGGCGGTCGGCGGGTGGGTGGACATCAGGCGCGAGACGTCCTGGGCGCGGAACGGGTTGGCGATCATCAGGTGACTGGCGTTGACGACCTTGGGCTCGGGTGCGAGCGGCGTGCGGGCGGTGCCGGACTCGAGCTTCTGCAGGGCCGACGCGAGCGCGAGCGGGTCGCCGGTCAGCTTCGACCCGTCCTCGTCGGCGTCGTACTCACGGGTGCGGCTGATCGCAAACTGGATCAGCGTGGCGGCGATCGGGGCGAGCAGCGCCATGGCGAGCATCGCGATCGGGTTGGGCCGGTCGTCGTCGTTGCTGCCGCCACCGAACATGCCGCCGAAGAACATCATCATCTGTGCGACCGAGGTGATGATGCCGGCGAGCGCGGCCGCGATCGAGGAGGTGAGGATGTCGCGGTTGTAGACGTGCATCAGCTCGTGGCCGAGCACGCCGCGCAGCTCCCGCTCGTCGAGCAGCCGCAGGATGCCCTCGGTGCAGCAGACCGCCGCGTGCTGCGGATTGCGTCCGGTGGCAAAGGCGTTCGGCGCATCGGTGGGCGAGATGTAGAGCTTCGGCATGGGCTTGCCGGCCTTCGTCGACAGCTCGCGCACGATGCGGTACATCTCCGGCGCCTGCGCTTCGCTCACGGGGTAGGCGCGCATGGCCTTGATCGCGAGCTTGTCGGAGTTCCAGTAGCTGTAGGCAGTGGTGGCCAGGCCGATGAGCGCGAACAGCCAGATCAGCTTGCCACCGGCGACGACGGCGCCGATGCCGAGCAGGATGGCCCAGATGCCGCCGAAGAGCGCGGCAGTCTTCAGGCCGTTGTAGTGACGGTGCATGTAGTGGAAAACGTGCGGTCAGGCCCGCTTTGTTCCGTATGGCGCAGGCGGCGCCACCACTCAGCGCCCCACGAGACCGAGCAGCACCTGCGGGGCGATGCTCGTCACCACGAGCGCGGCCAGTCCGACCCCGACGATCCCGGCGTGCACCGGGTGGAGCCGGTCGTCGGTGCCCGGATCGGTCCGCGCGCCGAAGAGGATCCGCAGCCAGCGCAGGTAGACCGCGACGCCCAGCATCGCGTTGACCGCGGCGACGATCGCGAGCGGCCAGAGGCGGCCGCCGGCGACCGGGCCGAGGGCGAGCACCTTGGCGACCAGCCCGACGACCGCGGGCGGCAGCCCCATCAGCGCGAGCAGCGCGAGCGCGAGGGTCACGCCGAGCAGCGGGCGCCGCCGCAGCAGGCCACCGTATGACGCGAGCTGCGTCGCATGGTTGCGTCCGTCGGCGTGGGCGAGCGCGGTCACCACGGCGAACGCCACCAGCGTGGCGAGCGCGTAGACGACCAGGTAGCCGGCCGCTGCCCGGACCGCGTGCCCGGACACCGCGGCGAGCGGCAGCACCACCCAGCCGGCCTGGGAGATGGTCGACCAGGCGAGGAAGCGCAGCGCCTGGTGTTCGCGCAGGGCCATCACGTTGCCGACGGTCATCGAGATCGCGGCGAGCACCCCGATCGCAGCGAGGGCCGACGTGCCGAGCACGGTGACGCCACGGAAGATCACGAGCAGCGCGCCGAGCGCGGCGACCTTCGAGGTGACCGCGAGGAAGGCGCCGATCGGCACCGACGCGCCGCCGAACGCCTCGGGCGTCCACGCGTGGAAGGGCACGAGCGACAGCTTGAAGCCGACGCCGGCGACGATGAAGACGACGGCGAGCGCGAGGATGCGCCGCGAGTCCGGGTCGTGCGACGCGGCGAGCACGGCGTCACCGCCGAGTTGCACGGTGCCGGTCGCGGCGAACCAGAGCGCGGCACCCATCGCGGTGATCGCGAAGCTCACCAGCGAGGTGGTCAGCAGCGAGAGGGCGCCGTCGGTGGCGGAGCGCCGCGCCCGCAGCGCGACGAGCGCGACCGTCGGCACGGTCGCGAGCTCGAGGGTGACCAGCCAGGAGGTGAGGTCGCGCGCGGCGACGACTCCGGTCGCACCGGCGGTGGCGGTGAGCAGCAACGCCGCCTGCACCGGTGCACGCTCGGCCGGCACCCGGATCGGCAACGCCAGCAACGCGATCACCGCCGCGCTGACGAGCGCGGTGAACTGCAGTCCGGCACCGACGTGGTCCACGGCATACAGGCAACTGCCGTCCCGCAGGCACAGCGTGCGGCGCGGGTTGTCGGCCGACGGCAGCAGGCCCGGTATGACGGTGGCCGCGCCGGCGAGCAGCAGCACGGCGGCGACCAGGAAGTGCGCCCGGCCGAGCCGCGGCGCGACCGCGTCGGCGACCAGCACGAGGACCGCGCCGACGGCCGGGATCAGCACCGGGGCGAGCAGCCACCAGTCGTAGCTGAGCGTCATCGGCCGATCACCGCCATCAGGTGGTCGACCGCTCCGGAGGTGGTGTTCAGCAGAATGATCGGCAGCACTCCCAGCACCACGGTCGCGGCGCCCAGCACCGTGACGACGACGAGTTCGTTGCCGCGAGCGTCGGATTCGGGCTCGGGCGCAAGCGGGCGGCCACCGTCGGCGTCGCCCATCCAGACGATCCGCAGCACCCGCAACGCGTATGCCGCAGCCAGCACCGCGCCGAACGCGGCCGCGGCGGCGAGCAGCCGGAACCACCCGGTGGACCGGTCGCCGCCGGGGTTCCACGCACCGAAGATTGCCAGCACCTCGCCCCAGAAGCCGGCGAGACCGGGCAGTCCGAGCGAGGCCGCGAACCCGACGACGAGCGCGAGACTGAGCCGTGGCGAGACGTCGCGCAGGGCACGCCGCGCGACGCTGAGATCGTCACCGCCCCACCGGTGTTTGAGCCCGCCGACCACCGCGAAGAGCAGCGCGGACACCACCCCGTGGGCGATGTTGGCAAAGAGCGCCGCCTGCAGACCGATCGCGGTGCCGCTCATCAGTCCGAGCACGACGAAGCCCATGTGCGCGACCGACGACCAGGCGATGAGCCGCTTGAGGCTGCCCTCGACGAGGCAGACGAGCCCGCCCCAGACGATGCCGATCACCGCACAGGTCGCGACGTATGGCGCGAGTCGCTCCACGCCGGCGGGCAGCGGGGCGATGACCAGCCGCACGATGCCGTAGGTGCCCATCTTGAGCAGCACCGCGGCCAGCAGCATGGAGCCGGCGGTCGGGGCGATCGTGTGTGCGCGAGGCAGCCACGAGTGCAGCGGCCAGATCGGCACCTTGATGCCGAGCCCGAGCAGCAGGATCGCGGCGACGACGGTCTGCTGCCCGGCGGGCAGCGGGTGCCGGGCGAGGGTCGCGAGGTCTGCGGTGCCGGACGCGAAGACCATCGTGAGGATGCCGACGAGCATCAGCGTGGAGCCGAGCACCGTGTAGAGCACGAATGTTGTTGCAGCCCGGGCGCGTTCACCGGCGTCCCGGGGGTCGCCGAAGCGGTTGATCAGCACCCACATCGGCACCAGCACGACCTCGAACGCGAGGAAGAAGCTGATCGCGTCCTGCACGATGAAGGTCGCGATGCCGCCGCCGATCACCAGCAGCAGGCAGCCGAAGAAGGTGCCGGGAGTGCCGCCGCCGGGTTGCTCGTGACGGGCGTGGACGACGACGAGCACACCGACCGCTGCGGTCATCAGCAGCAACGGCACGCTGATCCCGTCGACGCCGAGGTGCAGTCGCATGCCGATCTCGGGCACCCACTGCCGGTTGACGCTCGGCCGGTCGTAGGCGACGAGCACGGCGGCGACCAGCGCGATCAGCGTCGCGGCGAGCGACACGGCATAGGCGGTGTGCCGGCTGACGGCGCGCGGCACCCGGTCCCCCGCGACGAGGGCGAGGCCGGCGACGATCGGGGCGAGCGGCGCGGCGAAGAGTGCGGCTACCACCAGATCACCCCCATCAGTCCGACGAGCACGACGCCCAGCGCGACCGCGACGAGGCCGCTGGTCGGTCGCCGGGTGTGCAGCCGGGAGCCGGTGGCGGCGATGCTCGCGAACACCCCGGGCAGCGCCTGCACGCGGCGGTCGAGACCGTCGTCGAGCCGGGCGACGCCGCGGGCGAGCGCGACCACCGGGCGCGCGACCAGCCCGACATACGCCTGGTCGGCGTCGAACCCGCGGGACGCCGAGCTGCGCAGCGGCAACGGCAGCCGCGCGGCCGCGTCGCCGTAGACCGTGCCGACCGACATCAGCCGCACGAGCAGGGCGACCGCGGCCATCAGCACCAGCGAGGCGCCGATCAGCCAGAGGTTTGCGTGCTTCCAGTCGACCTCGAGCATCGGGCTGAGCACGAGCAGACCGCCGACCACGGACAGGATCGCCAGCAGTTGCAGGCCGATTCGCGCGCCGGTGCCCGGATGAGGTTCGGCCGACGGGCCGTCCTCGTCGTCCGGGACCGGCACGGGCGGTTCGTCGCGGTTTAGCGGCCGGCCGTGCACGTCCACCTGCGGTGAGCCGGCGAGCATCTCCACGATGCCGACGTCGCGCACGTCATAGGAGTCGTCGACGGCCTCCTGCACGACGACCCGCTGCCGGCCGGTGCGGTGGATCAGGATCAGCCACATCCGCATCGTGTATGCCGCGGTCAGCGCGACCACACAGATGAGCGCGACGAACGCGATCCGCGCGCAGGTGTCGCCGTCCACGCCGCGGCGGGCTGCCTCGTCGACGACGAGATCCTTGGAGACGAAGCCGACGAGCGGCGGCACGCCGGCGAGCGCGAGCAGGCCGACGCCGACCAGCCGCCGCAGGGCCGGGTGCCTGCTCAGCGCGCCGGACTGGCGCTCGACGATCGTGCCGCCGACCAGCACCGACAGCCAGCCGATCATCAGGAAGAGCAACGCCTTGAACATCGCGTGCGACAACAGGTGGCTGATGCCGAGGTCGGCCGGCTCGCGCACCGGCAGCACGGCGAGCCCGAGCAGCATGAGGCCGACCTGGGAGACGGTCGACCAGGCGAGCAGGCGCTTGAGGTCGTGCTGGCAGAAGGCGAGCACGGCCGCGCCGACCATCGAGACCGAGGCGACGATCGTCAGCACGATGCGCGCGGTGCCGGAAAGCTCCAGCAGGGCAACGAGTTTGGCGAGTACGACGGTGCCGGCGGCGACCATGGTCGCGGCGTGGATGAGCGCGGACGCCGGGGTCGGGCCCTCCATCGCGTCGGGCAGCCAGTCCTGGAAGGGCACCTGGGCGGACTTGCCGGCGACGGCGCAGATGATGCACAGCAGCGCGGCGGTGAGCGCCGTGCCGTGGCCGGCAGCCGCCGACGGCCAGTGCTGGACGATCTGCGGGATCGAGGTGGAGCGCGCGCCGAGCGCGAGCACGGCCAGCCCGATCGCGAACGGTGCGTCGGCGATGCGGGTGACCAGGAAGGCCTTGTACGACGCGCGTCGCGCCTTGCCCCGCTCGGACTCGTGACCGATGAGCAGGTAGGAGCACCACCCCATCAGCTCCCAGCCGACCAGCACCAGCAGGACGTCTCCGGAGAGCACCACCAGCTGCATCGCGGCGGTGAACAGGCCGACCGTTGCTGCGAATTGGCGGTATCTCGGGTCGGAGTAGAGATACCAGCGGGCGAACACCTGCACCACGAGCGACACGAGTGCGACCGCCACGGCGACCAGCACCATGAGCCGGTCGACCTGCAGGCGCAGCGGTATGCCGAGCGCCGGGCCCACCTTCAGCTCGCCGATGGTGCGCGGGTCGGCCACCGCACCGCCGCGGGCCTGCTGGGCAAGCAGCGCAGCGGCCGCGAGCAGCCCGAGCAGACCGCCGGTCGCGGCGATCGCGAACGCGCCGCGGGAGCTGCGCCGGGTGAGCGCCAGGATGAGCACGGCCACCGCGGCCGGGATCAGCACGACGGGGTGACTCGGCTGCAGGGGCAGGTCCAGTGCCAGGGAGTGGGAGTCCAGCCGCGAGACGGAGAGCATCAGTCGTCACTCCCCTGCTGCGACACGTCGATGTTGCCGCGGGCCCGGAAGACGGCGAGGATCACCGCGAGCGCGACCGCGATCTCGGCCGCCGCGATGGTGATGACGAAGACGGTCATGCTCTGGCCGGCGCGCAGCGGGTCACCGGTGAGCGACCCGACGGTCACGAAGAGCAGCCCGGCGGCGGCCAGCATCAGCTCGACGCCGACGAGCACGAGCACGGCGTTCCGGCGGGCGAGCACGCCGTAGAGGCCGACTCCGAAGAGGATGCCGACCAGCAGCATGGGCAGGACGGGGTGGATCACCGGGCATCCGCCTCCGACTCGTCGCGACGCCCGATCGGCATACGCGACAACGCGAGTGCGGCGACCAGCGCGATGAGCAGCAGCGCCGACAGCAACTCGAACGGCCACACCCAGGTGCCGAAGATCTGGGTGGCCAACGCGTGGGTGGAGCCGCCGCGCACCGTGACCGGCGCGTTGCCGAACGCGGAGATCAAGACTGCTGACAGCAGCGCTGCCGTGGCCGCCCCGACGACCAACGCGGCGGCGCGCTGCGGCAGCGGCGTGTCGTGGTCGTGGCTGCGGCCGATGGGCGCCCGCGTCAGCATCAGCGCGAACAGCACGAGCACGACGATCGCGCCGACGTAGACGAGAAGCTGCACCAGCGCGACGAATTCGGCACCCAGCACCAGGTAGCACCCGGAGAGCGACGCGAGGGCGACCACCAGCCAGAGCGCGGAGTGCACCAGGTGCTTGGTGGAGACCGCCAGCACGGCGGCGCCGGCGCTGATCGCGCCGGCGAGCGTGAAGAGCAGGTCGTAGGTCGTCACGGCTGCTCCCCGGCGCCCGGCGGTGGCACCTCGCCGGTGCCGCGCTCGGTGGTGCGGCCGGCGGCCGGGTCGTCCTCGGGCTCGACCTCGACGACGAGCTGCTGGAGCTCGGTCTCGGGAAGCTCGGGCACGAGCGGCTCCGGCGGCGGCACCGTCGGCATCCACTGGCCCAGGGTGTCCTTCTCCTGCAACAGATCCCGGATGTCGGTGGTGGAGTATTCGAACTCGGGGCTCCAGAAGAGCGCGTCGAACGGGCAGACCTCGATGCAGATCCCGCAGTACATGCAGAGACTGAAGTCGATGGCGAACCGGTCGAGCACGTTGTGCTGCCGGGCGCGACCGCCCTCGGTGGCCGGCGGCGTCGTCTCCTTGTGCGAGTCGATGTAGATGCACCAGTCGGGGCACTCGCGCGCGCACAGCATGCAGGAGGTGCAGTTCTCCTCCAGCAGGGCGATGACTCCCCTACTGCGCGAAGGGAGTTCGGGTTTGACGTGGGGATACTGCTGGGTGTGCGCGTGCGTGGTCATCGTGCGCGCGGTCGTCGCCATACCCTTGGCCAGACCGCTCAGGAACTTCGTCATTGCGACATCACCTCGAGGTCACCACCACTCCGATAGCTGTGATCGCCAGCTGCAGCAACGCCAGCGGGACCAGGCCGAGCCAGGCGACCCGCTGCAGCTGGTCCTCGCGCAGGCGCGGCCACGCCACGCGGATCCAGATGATCAGCACCGCGAAGATCGCGCCCTTGAGCAGGGTCCAGAGCCAACCAATCTGGTGGTCGAACGGGCCAGTCCAGCCGCCGAGGTAGAGCACGCCGAGTAGTAGCGACATCACCACGATGCCGGCGTATTCGGCGAGCAGGAAGAGCGCGAATCGCAGTCCGGTGTATTCGGTGTAGGGGCCCATCACCAGCTCGGAGTCGGCCACCGGCATGTCGAACGGCGGCCGCTGCAACTCGGCGGTCGCGGCGACGAGGAAGACGATCGCGCCGGGCAGCTGCCAGAGCAGCCACCACGGGGTCCAGGCATGTGCGATGCCGACGAGCGACAGCGATCCGGCGGCGATCGCGAAGGACGCGCAGGCGAGGATCAGCGGCAACTCGTAGGAGACGAGCTGCGCCGCGGTGCGCAGGCCGCCGAGCAGGGAGTATTTGTTGCCGCTGCCCCAGCCGGCCATCAGCGTGCCGACGGTGCCGATGCCGCCGACCGCGAGCACCCACACCAGGCTGCCGGGCACGTCGGCGCCCACGGTGTGCGGGCCGAGCGGGATCACCGCGAGTGCAAAGAGATAGGAGACGATGCCGAGCGCCGGCGCGATGCGGAAGACCCGCTTGTCCGCGGCGAGCGGGACGATGTCCTCCTTCTGGGTGAACTTGATGCCGTCGGCGACCAGCTGCGCCCAGCCGTGGAAGCCGCCGGCCTCCATCGGGCCGAGGCGGCCCTGCATGTGCGCCATCACCTTGTGCTCGGTCTGGCCGACGAGCAGCGGCAGCACGAGGAAGGCCGCGAGCACGCAGACGGCCCGCAGCACGATCTCGACGATGTCGCCCGCCATTATCGGGGTCCTCGCGAAGTATCGGAGCGACGAAGGAGCGGAGAACTTCGTGGGGTGATCATCGGGGTCCTCGCGAAGTATCGGAGCGACGAAGGAGCGGAGAACTTCGTGGGGTGATCATCGCGGTCCCCAGCTGTCGTCGGGTATGCCGGGAGGCTGCATCCGGCGGCGCGGCGCACGCGCCGGTTTGCCGTCGGTGCTGTCGCCGCCGGGCTCCTTGGCACCCGGCCACGGCTTGCTGACCCGAGCGGTCAGCACGAACGACTTGCGCAGCGGGTTGCCGTCGAAACCGTCGGGCAGCAACAGTTTTCGCAATCCGAGGCCGGTGCCGTCGTCGAAGCCGCTGAAGTCGATGCCGAACATCTCGTAGGTCTCCCGCTCGTGCCAGGCGGCGCCGGCCCAGATCGGGGTGAGGCTGTCGATCGAGGCACCGTCGGCGATGCGGGTGCGGACCAGCGTCTCCCGGAACGCGCCGCGGCGGGTGTCGTAGAGATGGGCGACGACCTCGAAGCCGGGGGTCTCGCCGGCGTCGGTCTCGTCCACCGCCGTGAGGAAGTCGAAGAAGTCGAAACCGTCGTCGCGCAGGCCCAGGAGGGTGTCGCGCCAGTCCGCGGGTTCGCAGCTGACAGCAGAGATCTCGTAGGTCACGTCGTCTGCTCCGGTGGGGCGACGAGCGGCCGGCTGACCTCGGCGGCCGAGGCGCGGCGCCCGGCATACGGCCCCAGACGACCGCGCAGACCCTTGGTGCGCAGCTTCTCCTGCGCGATCTGCTCCTGCAGCACCAGGATGCCCTGCAGCAGCGCCTCGGGGCGCGGCGGACAACCCGGCACGTAGACGTCGACCGGGATCAGCTGGTCGACGCCCTTGGTGACGCAGTACGAATCCCAATAGGGGCCACCGGAGTTGCTGCACGCACCGAAGCTGATGACGTATTTGGGCTCGGGCATCTGGTCGTAGAGCCGGCGCACCGCGGGCGCCATCTTGTCGGTGACCGTGCCGGACACCACCATCAGGTCGGCCTGGCGCGGCCCGGGCGCGAAGGGGATGACCCCGAGCCGGATGAAGTCGTGGCGGGCCATCGACGCCGCGATGAACTCGATGGCGCAGCAGGCCAGTCCGAAGTTGAAGACCCACAGCGAGTAGCGACGGCCCCAGTTGAGCACGAGCCGCATCGGCTTGGGCGCGGCCGCCTGGCCGACGCCGACCCGGGGCATGGGCAGATCGGTGGTCATTTGGTCACCTCCGGCGAGTCGCCCCAGTTGAGCAGGCCGCGGCGGGCCGCGTGGAGCAGCCCGACGAGCAGCACGGCGATGAAGATGCCCATCTCGACGAGACTCACCACGCCGAGCCGGTGGTCGCGCAGCACCAGCGCCCACGGGAAGAGGTAGACCGCGTCGACCGCGAAGACGACGTAGAGGAAGGCATAGGTGACGTAGCGGACGTGACTCTGCGCCCAGCCGCCGGTGACGGGGTCGACGCCGGATTCGTACGTCGTGAGCTTCGCCAGGCTGGGCGCGCGCGGCGCCAGCAGCCGCCGCGCGAGCATCGCGGCAACGAACAGCAGGGCGCCGGCCAGGCCTACGCCCGCCAGCACCAAGTAGCCCGTCATACCCGAAGACACCCCGGCAGACTAACGATCAGGGGCCGGTTCTTGCGGTAGGTGACCGCCAATCGACACAGGTGTACATAACGATCTGCCGCGGGAGCCGCCCGCGCCGGCGACCACGCGGGCGATGATCCCGACGGCTTCGGCGAGGCCGTCCGGGGATTCCGCGCCGTAACCGAGCACCAGTCCCGGCTCCCCCGGCGTATGACGGTGCATGCGCAGCGGCTGCACCCGCACGCCGCGCCGGGCGAGGTCGGCCGCGAGGTCCCGGTCGTCGAGCCGGCCCGCGAGGTGCGGGAAGGTGACCTGCACGTGCAGTCCGGCCGCGACACCGCCGATCGCGGCGTCGGGCAGTGCGGCGGCAAGTGCCTCGAGCAGGACGTCGCGACGGTGTCGTTGCCGGGCACGCTGCCGGCGCAGGTGGCGGTCGTAGTCGCCGGACGCGATGAAGCGGGCCAGCACCAGTTGGGCAAGCGCCGGGCCGCCCAGGTCGCTCGCCCGTCTGGCGACGACCAGGTCGTCATACAACCGTGGCGGCGGGACCAGCCACCCGAGCCGCAGCCCGGGGGCGAGCGACTTGGACGTGCTCCCGGTGTGCGCGACCAGATCGGGGGCGGCGGGCTGGATCGCGGCGACCGGAGCTCGGTCGTACCGCTGATCGGCGTCGTAATCGTCCTCGATGATCAGCCGGCCGCGACCGGCCCACTCCACCAGGTCGCGGCGCCGTGCGGCACTCAGCACGACACCGGTCGGGAACTGGTGCGCCGGTGTCACGAACACACTCCGGGCGCGTGTCGACGCCAGGCGCTCCACGACCAGGCCGTCCGCGTCGACCGGGACCGGGCGGGCGTGCACGCCCCAGTGCTCCAGCTGCTGGACGGCGCCCGCTGATCCCGGATCCTCCACTGCAACAATGTTTTTCCCGTCTCTGACGAGCTGCTGACCCAGCAGTGCGAGTGACTGCGCCACGCCGGTGACCACGATGATCCCGTCCGCACCGACGCGTAGTCCGCGCGTGCGCGAGAGCCACGCGGCGAGCTCGGCGCGCAGCACCGGGTGACCGCGCGGGTCGCCATACCCGAGCTCGGCAGCAGGTGTCTCGGTCAGCACTGCTCGCTCGTGTCGCAACCACGCGGCGCGTGGGAAGTCGGTGAGATCGGGCAACCCCGGATAGAGGTCGAGCCGTATGCCGCTCGGCGCCGCCCCAGGATGCGGCGATGTCGGCGTGGTCACGGCCGCGCTGCGCCGGCCCGCGCGCTGCGGCCGGGCCGGCGCCGAGCGCACCGTCGTCCCGGCCCGGGTGCGCCCGTCGACCAGCCCTTCCTCGCGGAGACGCTGGTAGGCCTCGACGACGGCGCCGCGCGCGATCCGCAGGTCCGCCGCGAGTTCGCGGGTGGCGGGCAACCGGGCTCCGGGCGACAGCCGCCCGTCGGCGATCGCGCCGCGCAGTTGACCGGTCAGCCATTCGGTGACCCCGCGCGCCGGCGCCCGCGACGGATCGAGCTGCAGGAAGTCGGCACCGGTCATTGGTCCACTATGGCGAGGTTGAATTGGTCCTTCAAGAGGTCCAAAACGCCTGTCATCGTCATCGTCATGGTCACTGTCATGAGCCGAACAGGTCGAGCCGGAGTCGGTGGCGCGCTGGCGATGTCGTTCGTCGGGGGCAGCGTCGCGGTCAGCGCCGGGCTGTCGCGGGCGCCCTTCCTCACCGTCCAGGCGTTGCGGTATGCCGTGGCCGCCGCCCTGCTGGTGGCACTCTGCGCACTCACCGGCCGACGGATCCAGCGGCCGCGCGGTGTCGAGTGGCTGTGGCTGGCCGGGGTCACCGGCTGCGGACTGATCCTCTTCAACGTCGCGCTGATCGTCGGCGGCGAGCACGCCGAGCCGGCCGTGCTCGGGGTCGCGGTTGCGTGTGTGCCGGTGGTGCTCGCGGCGGTCGGTCCACTGCTCGAAGGATCGTCGCCGACCGCCCGGGCAGTGCTCGCGGCGGCCGTCGTCACGCTGGGCGCAGCGCTCGTCGAGGGCTTCGGTCGCAGCGACGCGGTCGGACTGGTCTGGGCGGTCGTCGTGTTCGCCTGCGAAGCGGGCTTCACCCTGTTGGCAATGCCGCTCTTCGCACGGCACTCGCCGTTCGGGGTCTCCGTGCACACGACCTGGCTGGCTGCGGCCGGCTTCGCACTTCCCGGCGTATGGCGCGAGGGGCCGCGCGCCGTCCTGCGGCTCGACGCGACTGCACTCGCGGCGACCGCCTTCCTCGCGGTGTTCGTGACGGCCGGGGCGTTCGTGCTCTGGTACGGCTGCGTCGCGAGCCTCGGCGCCGCTCGCGCCGGGCTGCTCACCGGGATCGCACCGGTGGCCGCGGCGATGACGGGCGTTTCACTCGGGCACCCCTTCCCCGGCATCGGCGTCTGGGCCGGAGTCGCAGTGGTGGCAACGGGATTGGCCCTCGGCTTGCGGTCACGTCACGCCACGCCGGCGACCCGTCACAGTGGCGAGGCGACCGAACCAACGCCGGTGTGAGTCGGATCACAACCCGTTAGCAACGTTACGCATTTTGACTTATCCCGTAACGTCGCCTTATGTTTTGAGCAGTCACGAGATCCAACGCGAAGCCCTGGCTGGTTGGACGGCAACCCTCACGCACGTGGCGGGGTGCTCCAGGTGATGACTAGGCCGTAACGGCAAGCACGGCAGCTCCCGGCTACCGCACGGCGCGCAGCAATCCTGCGCGCGGTGCGTTTCGTGCGTGCCGTCCCGTCATACACGAAACATGAGGGATGACAACGATGTTCGAAACACCAGGGAGCGTCGGTCAGGACGACCCGAACCGTCCGCAACTGCCCCCGCGCCCACGCAGCGGGACGAGCCGGCGCACCGTCGCCGGCCTCGCGGTGCTCGGGCTCGTCGTCGGCGGCGTGGGCGGCTTCGCCGCCGGCCGCGGCACGGCGCCGAGCGGCTCGGGTGAGTCGCTGCGCACCGTGACGATCGGTGTCACCGATGCCGACCAGGACTACTGGACGACGTTCAAGCAGCTCGCCCGCGACAACGGCATCCGCATCAAGACGGTCAACTTCCAGGACTACACGCAGGCCAACCCTGCGCTGGCGCAAGGTCAACTCGACCTCAACCTCTTCCAGCACCTGGTCTTCCTGGCCAACTACAACGTGTCGTCACACCAGTCGCTGACACCGATCGGTTCAACGTATGTCGTGCCGCTCAGCCTCTACTCCTCGAAATACCAGAAGCTGCAGCAGATTCCGGCCGGCGGCAAGGTCGCGATCCCGAACGATCCGACCAACCAGGCGCGGGCGCTGCTGGTGCTGCAGTCGGCCGGCCTGCTGAAACTCAAGAACGGCGGCAACGTGCTGTCGACCCCGGCCGACATCGACAAGAGCGCCTCAAAGGTGTCGGTCACACCGGTCGACGCCGCGCAGACGGTGACCTCGCTGTCGTCGGTCGACGGGGCGGTCGTCAACAACAACTTCGCCCTCGACGGCAAGCTCGACCCGAGCAAGGCACTCTTCTCCGACGACCCCAAGTCGGCGCAGTCCGAGCCCTACATCAACGTGATCGTCGCCCGCGCGCAGGACAAGGACAACCCGACCTACGCCGAAGTGGTCAAGCTCTATCAGGACCCGCGCGTGCAGAAGCAGGTGATCGCCGAAAGCAAGGGCACCAGCGTGTCGGTGGTGAAGCCCGCGGCCGACCTGCAGAAGATCCTGGCCGGGCTGCAGAAGACCGTCGAGGCATCGTCATGAGCGCCTCGACCCTGACCGCACCCTCCACCGAAGGCGCATCCTCGGATCAGCTGATCGCCCGGATCGACAAGGTTTCCAAGGTTTTCGGTCGCGGCGACTCCGCGCACACCGCCCTGGAGGACGTGACTCTCGACATCCCGCGCGGGGAGATCTTCGCGGTGATCGGCTACTCCGGCGCCGGCAAGAGCACCCTCGTGCGCCTGCTCAACGGGCTGGAGCGCGCCACCTCGGGCACGGTGACCGTCGACGGCACCGACATCACCGCCCTCTCGGGCAAACCGCTGCGCGAGGTGCGCCGACGGATCGGGATGGTCTTCCAGCAGTTCAACCTGATGCGGTCGCGCACGGTCGTGGGCAACGTCTCCTATCCGCTCGAACTCGCCGGCCTGGACCGCGCGGAGCGGGAGGACCGGGTGGCCCAATTGCTGTCCTTCGTAGGGCTTCTGGACAAGGCGTGGTCCTATCCCGAGGAGCTTTCCGGCGGGCAGAAGCAGCGGGTCGGCATCGCCAGGGCGCTCGCCACCCAGCCCGATCTCCTGCTGGCCGACGAGTCCACATCCGCTCTCGACCCGGAGACGACCCGCGACGTGTTGGGATTGTTGCGCCGGGTCAACGAGGAGCTCGGGATCTCGATCGTGGTCATCACCCACGAGCTCGAGGTCGTCCGCTCCATCGCCGACCGGGTCGCCGTGCTCGACGCGGGGCGGGTCGTCGAGACCGGGACGGTGCGCGACGTGCTGGGAGCGCCGCAGACACCCACGACCCAGCGCTTCCTCGCCGCCGCAACCGGGACGAGCACGAACGAGACTCTGCGACAACACCTTCCGCAGGATCTGCAGGGCACGCTCGTGTCGGTCGTCGTCGGTGACGAGCGGCGACTCGGCCGCACCCTGAGTGCGGCCGCGCGCGAGCACGGGGTCGACTTCGAGATCCTGCGTGGCGGGGTGACCGAGCTGAAGGCCGAGACGCTCGGCAGCTTCACGCTGGCGCTCACCGGCGCACCGGAGGCCGTCGAGGCGACCATCGGGTCGCTGCGTGGCATCGGCACGGCGGAGGTGATCTCCTGATGACCGCCGACTGGTCCACCCTGTGGCCGACCTTCCAGACCGCGATCTGGCAGACGCTCGTCATGGCGGTCGTGACCATCGCGCTCGGCGGCCTGCTCGGGCTGCTGCTCGGGGTCGCGCTGTTCACCACCCGGGCCGGCGGCCTGCTGGAGAACCGCGCGGTCAACACCGTGCTCAACGTGCTGGTCAACATCGTCCGGCCGATCCCGTTCATCATCTTCGTGACGGCGATCGCACCGCTGACGTTGCGCGCGATGGGCACCACGATCGGCACCACCGCTGCAACCTTCCCACTGGTCATCGCGGCAACCTTCGGCGTCTCCCGCATCGTCGAACAGTCTTTGGTTTCAGTCGATCCCGGTATCATCGAGGCAGCCGAGGCCATGGGCGCCTCCCCCTGGCGAATCGTCCGGTCGGTGCTGGTGCCCGAGGCACTCGGTCCGCTGATCCTCGGCTACACGTTCGTCTTCGTCGCCGTGGTCGACATGACCGCGATCGCCGGCGCCGTCGGCGGCGGCGGGCTCGGCGACTTCGCGATCACCTACGGCTACCACCGCTTCGACTGGGCCGTCACCTGGGTCGCCGTCGCCGCGATCATCGTGCTGGTGCAGCTGGCGCAGTTCAGCGGAAATGCGTTGGCCCGCAAGGCATTGCGCCGCTGACAGCCCGGTACCTGACTGTCCGTTAGCTGCCCGCCCGGCAGCGGCATCACCCGCCCATCGCCGCGACCGCGTCATAGACCGTATGCCGCGCGTCGCGGCGATGGCGCACGGTCCACTCGAAGTCGGCGACACCCTGCAGCGGCACCAGTGCCACCGTCGACGGCACCGGGGTCGACAGCAGACTGACCGCGACGCATCGACCGGCGGCCACCAGTGACATCGGCAACCGTGTCGACTCCGTCGCGATATCCGCGATGCGCGGGCTGAATCCTGCGTCGTGGCACAGGGTTTCGACCAGGTCGTTCCAGTCCGGAGAGAAGCTGCGGCGCGGCAGGTAGAAGGCTTCGTCGCGCAGCGCTGCCAGGTCGACCGCTTCCGCACTCGCGGCGGGGTGATCCCGCGCGAAGGCGACACCCAACGGTTCGTCGACCAGGTGCGTCTCGACCAGCGCCGTCGGAAGTGGCGTCGGGAGTGGCGTCCGACGACGGCCGCCGAGCGCCAGGTCGAGCTCGCCCGACAGGAGCAGTCGGTCCTGCTCGGACGTGCCGATCGCGCTGACCTCCATCGGGATGCGCATCCTGCCCAGGCGAGTGAGGATCTCCCGCGGGACGGCAAGCGCCTCGTCGTGCACGTCCACGCGCAGCCGATCCAGTCCCGCCGCCGCCCGCGACTCGGCGGTCGCCAGCTCGGTCAGCGCGACGACTTCCTCGGCGCGCCGCAGCAGCGCCTCACCGGCCGCGGTGAGCTCGACGCCGCTGCGGGTGCGGTGCAGCAGGGTGACACCGAGCTGGGCCTCGAGCCGCTGCAACTGCGCCGACAGCGCCGGCTGCGTGAGGTTGAGCTCCGCGGCTGCGCGGGTGACGTTGCCGACCCGCGCCACCACGACGAACGACGGCAGCAGTCGCGGGTCGAGACCGGTCACGCAGATCACTGTGCCACGAGCTCCTGACCTGCGGCGATAGACGACGTTGATGGCACGATCAGCGGCCGCACTTGGACGCGGGCCGCCCTCGGGGCTGAGTCTGGTCCGGCGGGCGAAGCCCCCCGTCATACCGACTCCAGGAAGGCCGCGCCATGCGACACCTCACCATCGACAGCCACCGGATCGGCGACGGCGAGCAGCCGTTCGTGATCGCGGAGGTGTCCGGCAATCACGGCGGCTCGCTCGACCGGGCGCTGGACATCGTGCGTGCCGCCGCGGAGAGCGGCGCCCATGCGGTGAAGCTGCAGACCTATCGCCCGGAGACGATGACGATCGAGTCGGACGCGCCCGGCTTCCGGTTGTCCGACGGCCACGAGTTGTGGGGCGGCCGGACGCTGTGGGACCTCTACACGCAGGCGCACACGCCGTCGGAGTGGCATGCGCCGATCTTCGAGCTGGCGCGGTCACTCGGATTGGTCGCGTTCTCCTCGCCGTTCGACGCGACGGCGGTCGACCTGCTGGAGTCGCTCGACGTGCCGGCATACAAGATCGCGTCGTCGGAGATCATCGACCTGCCGTTGATCGAGCGGGTGGCAAAGACCGGCAAACCGCTGATCCTGTCGACCGGCATGGCGTCGGTCGCGGAGATCGCGGCGGCCGTCGACACCGCCCGTGCCGCAGGCTGCACCGAGCTGGCGTTGCTGTCCTGCACCGCCAATTACCCTGCCGATCCGGCGGATTCGAATCTGCGCGGCTTGCGGTTGCTCGCCGACACCTTCGATGTCGTGGTGGGGCTGTCCGACCACACGCTCGGGGTCGGCGCCGCTCTCGCGTCGGTGGCGCTCGGCGGCAGCATCGTCGAGAAGCACCTGACGTTGTCCCGGGACGACGGCGGTGTCGACTCGGCGTTCTCTCTCCTGCCGGGCGAACTCGCCCTACTGGTGCGGGAGTCCGCGGTTGCCGCTCGCGCGCTCGGCGACGAGCGCATCGGCGCGGTGGCGAGTGAGCGCGAGGGCCTGCGTTTCCGCAGGTCGCTCTACGTGGTCGCGGACGTGCGCGCCGGGGACCGGGTGACCCCGGAGACGGTGCGGGCGATCCGGCCGGCGGGCGGGCTGGCGCCGGAGCTCTTCGGTGTTGTCGAGGGTCGCACCTTCACCCGGGACGTGCCGCGCGGGACCGCTCTCGACTGGGCGCTGGTATGACGAAACCTGCTGGATATCAGGGCTTTTCGCACCGCAGGTGACCCTCCTGCAGTCGGCCGCCGGCCGCGTCGAGCACGGCGTGGCCGGCGGCGGCGACCTGCGCGCGGTCGGTGAGTCGGGCGGCTGCGATCAGGCCGAAGCGGTCGGTCTCGTCACTCTCCCGGAGTGCGCGGAGTAGCCACTTGCCGGTGCCGAGCCAGTGCCGGTCCAGGCCGAGCGCGAGCTCGGCGGCCTCGCGCCAGGTCGCTGCGGCGACGACGGCCGCTTCGACGTCGTCCCGTGGTTCGGCGAGGTCGTCGAGCAGGGACGTCAGCGCGTAACGGCGTGCGTCGGTCTCGGCGGCGGGTGAGCGGGGCGGGGCCGGCTGCCATGACCGCGCGCGCCTCGGCCTGCCAGTCCTGGGTCTTGGTGCCTTGGGTGAGCGGAATGCCCTCGGCCGCAAGGCGATCCAGCACGGGGCGGCGTTCGGTGCGGCCGCGGGCGGTCCAGGTGCGGATCGCGGCCTGGCCGTAGACGAACGCCTCGACGAGTTGTCCGTCATACGTGCTCGTCTCGACGTAGGACGCGTCCGGCCGGCTGTCGCCGAGCAGGACCAGGATGTCAGGTCGGAGGTGGCGGTCGCGTGTCCCGTCGCCGCGCTGCCGCCGAGGAACGCGATGTCGGCGTCCGGGTGGTGGGCGGCGAGGAAGGCCCGTGCGCGCAGGACGAAGTCGGTCACGGTCGGCATGGTGTCATGGCGAGTCGTTCAGCGCTCGCGAGTGTCGTCGGTGGTGAATCCTGGCTGTTGCGAACGTTGCTCGAGGGTTTCGAGCTCTTGGAAGAACGTCACCTGCCACCCGGCCGGGCCTTGCACGCGGGCGTTCACACTCCGGAATGGCGTCTCGACGGGTGGCGCCAGGACCTCGGTGCCGGCCTGTCGCACGGTCTCCACGGTTGCCGGCGTGTCGTCCACTTCGAGTGCGATCCGGAGGGTGGGTGTGGTGCCCGGTGGCATGCCCTCGACCTCGTCGATCGCTTGCGCGTGCTGATGGGTCGCAAGCTCGATCGTCGCGACGCCGGCGCGCAGGATCGCGACCCGGTCGTCGCCCTCGGTGGCGTAGGCGGCCTGCTCCGGCATACCGAGCACGTCGCGGTAGAACCGCAGCGCCTCGTCGAAGTCGTCGGTCTCGATGATCAGCCGAAGCTGTTTCGGCAGGGCGGCTTTCGACGGGGTCGCAGCACTCATGGCGTCAGTGTGCTCGGTAACGGGTTCGGACGGCAGTGATTTACGCGGCGGCGTGTGCGTGGCCGGGCATGCGGCCTTCGGTGAGGTCCCAGGTGACGCCGTCGGGGCGGACTTGTGCCATGAACCCGTGGCGGTGGACTTCCTGGTGATGTCGGCAGCAGAGCATGGCGGAGTTGGTCAGGCTGGTGGTGCCGCCGGCCCACCAGGGGGTCACGTGGTGAACCTCGCAGAAACCCGGTGGTCGGTCACAGCCGGGGAAGGTGCGCCCGCCATCACGTATGAGCACGGCCGCGCGTAACCCCTTGGTGACCAGGCGTTCTCGCCGGCTCACATCCAACGGTTGACTCGGCCCGCCGAGCACTGCGGGGATCAGGTCCGCATCACACGCGGCCCTCCGGGCCGCTCCCGCATCGAGCATGTCACCGGTCGGGGTGATTGCCCCACCGATCCCGTCGGTCAACGACTTGAGGTCCACCGTCAGCAGGACCGTGGCCGCGGACCCGACCGGTGCCACTTCACCGGCAGCGACTTTCGCGCCCGCGGTCACCAACTCGATCAACGCATCCGCCCGGCGTTTGCCCGGGGTGCGGTCATCCCGCACGACCTCAGTACCGCGACCGGGATCCCCGCCACCGGTGGTGGTGGGTCGGGGTGCGGAACCGGCGGTGATCGCGGCCTTCAGCACCGCAGCATTCGCCGGCGCCAACTCGGCCACGAGTCGGGTCATCCCGGTAGCGGTCGTACCCCAGGTCAGGGTTTCGACGGCTTCGAGTTTCGCGTCCTGCGCCGACAACGCCTCCGATGCGTAGGTCGCCAGGATCTTCCGGGTCAACGCCTGCACACCCTTGACCCCGAGCGACGGATCGAGTTGCAGGAACCACGACAACACTTCACCCCGGTCCGCGGACGGCACCACGGGCGCGACCTTGTCCGCGTTGGTCAACGCGGCCCGCGCCGTCGACACCGTGCAGCTGCCCTGCGCGACTGCTGCCGCGATCACCGCGTTCTTCGGTTCCCGGCACGCCTCGGCGACCACCGCGATCGATTTCGCCTCCGCTGGTTCGACCGGCACCCCGGCCGCTGCAGCGTGCCGGGCCACCCATTGGGTGGTGTTCGCCGCCGTCGAGCCCGCGACCGTGCCCCGGTCCACCGCATCCGCGGTGACCACCGCAGCAACTTGAGCCGACCGCCCGTGCAGCCGCAACACCACCTGGGTCAGCGACTCCAGCTGTCTGTCGCCGAGTTGGTGCACCACCTCCGGCACCTCGTCCAGCAACGCCGCGACCGCCTGCAACTGCGCCAAAACCTCCGGCCCACGACCCGGCTCAACCGGCACCCGCGATACCCCGTCCGGCACCTCCGGACGCTCCGGCAGCGGCACAGCAGAATCAAGAGACATAGCCCGAATCTCCTTCCGCCGCAGTCGTTTTCGTCGTTGTGATCATCATAACGTCGACCACCGACAACCGGAGGTCTGTTCGAACGAACTTCGCGAAACTGTCTGCCCGTGCGACGACGCAGCGTGATCGCTCAGGAGATCGGCGACGAGTCGCCGCGCGGCGCCTATCGTCCGCGGCGGAGGGGTTGCCAAGCGAAACCGGCGGTCGTGCGAGTCACGTGGCCGGGACCGAAGTGGCAGGGCAACAACAGACCTCCGCTGTCGGCGAGTTTCTCCACCAGCTGCCTTCGCGTCTGGTGCGCCCGGTCCGGGTCGAAATCACCGGAGTGCGCCAACGCGAGATCAGCCATCTGAAACGGATGGTGCAGCAGGTCGCCACAGACGACGGCGAACTCATCGCCGTGGCTCAGTTCGACGACCACATGCCCGGCGGTGTGACCCGGGGCGGCACGCACGGTCACTCCGTGCCCCAGATCGACGGGCAGGTCGACCTCATCGATCAATCCAGCGTCGAGCACGGGACGCACGCTGTCCTCGTAGGTGCGGGCCAGGTCCGCCACCGGCCCGTCGACATCCGCCGTGGCCACCAGACTTTGCAGCCAGGCGAGTTCTTCCCGGGGCACCAGGTGCCGGGCGCGGGGAAAGACCGGCACCCAGGAAGCATCGACGAGACGCGTCAGGCCACCGCAGTGATCGGGATGCAGGTGTGTGCACACCACGACATCGACGTCTTCCGGCTCGACGACCGTCGCCAGCCGGTCGAGATAGTCGGTGTGGAACCCATCGTGCGCAGTCAGGACCGGCCGGTGCTTGTCATTGCCGTTCCCGGCATCGACCAGCATCGTCAGGTCGGGCGTGCGCACTACATAGGTGGCGATCGTGAAATCCAGCGAGTCGCCTGCGTAGAGCTCGGGCGTGACGGCCGGGAACATGTCAGCCGGCGCGAATCGCCACGACTCGAGCTCGACGACGCGCTCGACCTCAACCGGCCCGACGCTGTACGTCATGCTTCGCAGTGTGCCGACTGGTCGGCACCACACTCGAGCGCGACCCAGCGACATACGACCGTGATCACATAGTCGAACTCCGCGGGCGTCAGATCGTGACCCTTGCGAATGCCGTGCGTGCGCTGCAGGCAACTGCGACAACACGTGCCGGTCGCGTGCTGGGCCCGAAACACCGGATGGCCGCCCCACGGGGTCTGCTTGCCGTCCTTCACCGGCCAGGCAGGCGCGAGTCGCCGCGCGATCAGGTCGCGCGCGTGTGCGCGCACCACCGCCATACCGCGCTGCGCCACGAACTCCCGCTCCGGCGGGCGCAGGTGGAAGCGCGCGCGGAACGGCTGGCGGCCGATCGCCGCCAGCCGCGCGTCGATCGTCGCCGGGTCGATGCACGTGATGGACATGCTTCGAGGCTAGAAGCCGGGTGTGACAGTCCGGCGTCCCGTGACCAACCGTGCGCCTGACGTCACCCTCGCTTACGAGACGGTGAGTCCTCTCTCGATCCGGCCCGTCGCGTATGACGGGAGCCGCGCCCCATCCGCTCCCGGATACCGATCGGCAACTGCCCGCGCGAACCGGACCGAAGTCCGCAACTCGGGAATGAAACAACCCGCGCAAGCCTTGAGTGCATAAGACTCAACTTCCGATGAGCGGCCCGGCTCGTCCACCGGCACCGACCGACGAACCCGCCCGGACCGCACCAACGCTTGTAGGAGAGCGATGACCACGACCTTCGAGCTGCCGGTGCTCTTTCTGCACGATCAGGTGGCCCTGCCCGGAATGACCCTGCCGATCGAGCTGGACGACGAGGCCCGCGCGGCCGTCGACGCGGCTCGCGCGGCCGACAAGGACCAGCTGCTGCTGGCTCCGCGCATCGACGACCAGTACCCGACCCACGGCGCGATCGCCACGATCGAGCAGGTCGGCCGCATGCCGAACGGCGAACCCGCCGCGGTGCTGCGCGCCACCCGCCGCGCGAAGATCGGCCGCGGTGTCGCCGGCCCCGGCGCCGCCCTCTGGGTGGAGGCCGAGACCGTCGACTCCCCCGCGCCGAGCGACCGCACCCGCGAGCTCGCGACCGACTACAAGCGACTCGTCGTCGCCAGCCTGAAGCGCCGCAACGCGTGGCAGGTGATCGACCACGTCGAGTCCACCGACGACCCGTCCGCGCTGGCCGACCTGGCCGGCTGGGCGTCATACCTCTCCCTGCAGCAGCGCGTGCAGCTGCTCGAGGAGGCCGACCTCGACACCCGGCTTGAGAAGCTGATCGGCTGGACCGGCGACCACCTCGCCGAGCAGGAGGTCTCCGACAAGATCGCCAATGACGTGCGCGACGGCATGGAGAAGAGCCAGCGGGAGTTCCTGCTGCGCCAGCAGCTCGACGCCATCCGCAAGGAGCTCGGCGAGAACGAGCCGGAGGGTTCGGAGGACTACCGCGCCCGCGTGGAGGCCGCCGACCTGCCCGACGCCGTCCGCGAGGCGGCGCTGCGCGAGGTGGGCAAGCTGGAGCGCTCCAGCGAGCAGAGCCCGGAGGGCGGCTGGATCCGCACCTGGCTCGACACCGTGCTCGAACTGCCCTGGAACGACAAGACTTCCGACGCCACCGACATCTCGGCGGCGCGTGAGGTGCTGGACGCCGACCACCACGGCCTGGAGGACGTGAAGGACCGCATCGTCGAATACCTCGCGGTGCGCGCCCGTCGCGCCGAGCGTGGCCTGGACGTGATCGGTGGTCGTGGTTCGGGTGCCGTGCTGGCGCTCGCCGGCCCTCCCGGGGTCGGCAAGACCTCGCTCGGCGAGAGCGTGGCGCGCGCCCTCGACCGCAGGTTCGTGCGCGTCGCCCTCGGCGGCGTGCGGGACGAGGCCGAGATCCGTGGTCACCGCCGCACGTATGTCGGGGCGCTCCCCGGCCGCATCGTGCGCGCGATCAAGGAGGCCGGCTCGATGAACCCCGTCGTGCTGCTGGACGAGATCGACAAGGTCGGCTCGGACTTCCGGGGCGACCCGGCGGCGGCGCTGCTCGAGGTGCTCGACCCGGCGCAGAACCACACCTTCCGCGACCACTACCTCGAGCTCGACCTCGACCTTTCCGACGTGCTCTTCATCGCGACGGCCAACTCGCTGGAGACCATCCCGCCGGCCCTGCTGGACCGGATGGAGCTGGTCGGCATCGACGGCTACACCGACGACGACAAGGTCGCCATCGGCGCCCAGCACCTGCTGCCCCGGCAGCTGGAGCGGGCCGCGCTGACCGCCGACGAGGTCACGATCTCCGACGACGCGCTGCGTGAGATGGCCGGCAACTACACCCGCGAGGCGGGCGTGCGCCAGCTCGAGCGGTTGATCGGCAAGGTGCTGCGCAAGGTCGCGACCAACCTCGCGACCGACAAGGCGACCGCGCCGGTGCAGGTCGAGGTCGGCGACCTGCGCGACTACCTGGGTCGTCCCCGGTTCACCCCGGAGTCGGCCGAGCGCACCTCGGTGCCCGGCGTCGCGACCGGACTCGCGGTCACCGGCATGGGCGGCGACGTGCTCTTCATCGAGGCGGCCAAGCCGCTGACGACACCGTATGACGGCACTCCCGCAGGCAGCGAAAACGCTTCGGAGGCAATCGTTTCCGGCGCTAGGGCGGGCGACCCGCGGCTCACGCTCACCGGCCAGCTCGGTGACGTGATGAAGGAGTCGGCGCACATCGCGCTGTCCTACCTGCGGGCCCACGGCAGCGAGCAGGGCATCGACCCGTCGACGCTCAGCGGCTCGGTGCACCTGCACGTGCCGGCCGGCGCGACCCCGAAGGACGGCCCGTCCGCGGGCGTCACGATGGTCACCGCGCTCGCCTCGCTCGCGACCGGACGCCCGGTGCGCAGCGATGTCGGCATGACCGGCGAGGTCACGCTCAACGGCCGGGTGCTCCCGATCGGTGGCGTGAAGCAGAAGCTGCTCGCCGCGCAGCGTGCGGGCCTCGCCACGGTCTTCATCCCGCAGCGCAACGAGCCCGACCTGGACGACGTGCCGCAGGAGGTGCGTGACGCGCTCGAGATCCGGCCGGTGAGCGATGTCGCCGACATCCTCGCCGTGGCTCTCGAGCCCGCGGCCGCGCAGGCCCAGGCGGACGCGGCCTGACGCCATACGGCGCTGAAAGGCACCGAAAGGCCCCGTGGATCTTCCCGATTCACGGGGCCTTTCTCATGCGTGCTGAGGCGTGCTCACGCGTGCTCATGTGTGGGCTGCGGCCACCTTCGCCGCGCGCTCCCGCCGCAGCCGCTCGCGCGGGTCGCGCTCGACCCGGGCACGCTCTCCCCACTCGTACGACGGATCGAGAGCATCGGATACGTCACGCGTCAGCGCGACAGCAAGGACGAGCGGGTGCTGGTGATCGCGCTGACCCGACAGGGCGAGGCGGTGCGCGCCAGGGCCGAGCACATCCCGCAGATCATGGTGCGCCGACTCGGACTCGACGTGGACCGGCTGCCCGAGCAACTGCGGGCGATGAACTCCCTCATCGCAGCTGCGGAGAACGCGCCGGGCTCACCGCTCGCGAACGTCGCCTGCTGGCGGACTGACCTCGACCGGCTGCGTCGGGGCGCCGGCGATCGCGTCGGCGAACCGCAGCCAGCGGCGCCCCCAGATCTGGTCGCTGCGCGCCGCCCGCTCGATGGCGACGCGCTGCTTGCGCGAGCCCCCGGCATACCTCTTGACGAACCAGGGCGACCCGGGGCGGGCCAGTCTGATCGCGCCGGCGACCGTCACGACGGGCAGGAAGATGCCGAACAACACGACGCGGTACTTCCCCTTCATCGCGCAGATCCAGCTCAGCCAGAGGAAGACCGCGAGCACGACCACCGCCACGATCACGACCACCGGTCCGCCCTCGAAGTCGGCGCCGGTGACCGGCGCAAAACCCAGCACTGCCAACGCCAGACACACCGTGGCGAGCGCGACCGTCTGCACCGACGCACGCCCCTCGTTCGCCCAGTAGACGTCCTCCAGGTGCAGGATCAACGCGAACTCGTCGAGCACCAGCGACGCTCCGACCCCGACCGCAATCCCGCCCAGGCACCGTATGGCGGGGGTCGCGGCACCCGTGGTCACCACGCTGCCGACGAGCAGCAGGATCAGCCCCGGCACCGCGTGATGCACGTGCACCCCGGAGTCGGTGACGTTGTCCTTGAAGGGGCCCTTGCCCGAGCGGATGAGCCGGGTGATGCCGCGGGTCACCAGGAAGGTCACCACGAACGCCGCGAACAACAGGATCAACGGCAGCTGGGGCTTGCGAAATCGTGCGTCATGCCTCCCCCTCGGCCTCCGGCCGGTCCCGGTCCGCTTGACACTAGTCGCGTTCGGCTCAGTACGGTCGGGTTCATGAGCGACGAGGACGTCCGGGCCATCCTGCGCGACGCGCGGACCATCGCGATCGTCGGCGCGTCCGACCGGCCGGACCGCGCCAGCTACGGGGTGGCGGATTACCTGCGCCGCAACACCGACTACGAGTTGTGGTTCGTCAACCCGCGATTGACCGAGCTCTTCGGCCGGCCGGTCTACCCCGATCTGGCGTCGCTGCCGGGCGCACCCGACGTGGTCGACGTCTTCCGTCGGTCGTCCGAGCTGCCGCAGGTCGCCGAGGAGGCCATCGCCGCGCACGCCAAGGTGCTGTGGCTCCAGCTCGGCCTCGCCGACGAAACCGTCGCAACCACAGCGCGTTCGGCGGGTCTGCAGGTCGTGATGGACCGCTGCCTCAAGGTCGAGCACCAGCGCCTTTCCTGACGGGCTGTCACGTTTCGCAGGGTGCCGGTCGTCATACCTGGTGACCCACACGAGACCGCACCACCCCCACGAAGGAGCAACCGATGCCCACCCAGCGCATGGACCTGCCGACCGTCGCACCCGACGCCGTCAAGGCGATCTACGGCATGGAGAAATACAGCGCGGCCAACGTCGATCCGACGCTCTACGAGTTGGTCAAGCTGCGCGCGTCGATGATCAACGGCTGCGCGTTCTGCGTCGACATGCACAGCCACGACGCGACCAAGGCCGGCGAAAAGCCGCAGCGGCTCTATGGATTGGCGGCCTGGGAGGACGCGCCGTTCTACACCGACCGCGAGCGCGCGGCCCTCGCACTGACCGACGAGGTGACCAAGGTCAGCGAGGGCGGCGTCAGCGACGAGACGTGGAATGCGGTCGCCGACGAGTTCAGCGAGAAGGAGGTCGCCGACCTGCTCATGGCGATTGCGACCATCAATGTGTGGAACCGGATCGCCATACCGACGCTGCAGCAGCCGCCCATCAGGTGACGACGGGCGACGCGCGCGCCGCGGCCTGGCAGTCCGGCCGGCCGCGGATGCTGGCCCATGCCTACCGCATGCTGGGCTCCTGGCAGGACGCCGAGGACGTCGTGCAGGAGGCCTGGCTGCGGCTCGCCGGCGCCGGTGCGCTCCGCAACGCCGAGGCCTTCCTCACCACCACGGTCACCCGGCTCGCGATCGACCGGCTGCGGGTGCGCCAGCGCCGCCAGGAGGACTACATCGGTCCGTGGATCGCCGAACCGGTGGCGACCGACCGGCTGCCCGACGAGGCCGCCGTCGACCGCGACCTGCTGTCCCTCGCGGCGGTGCAACTGCTCGAGCGCCTCACCGCTCCGGAACGCGCGACCTACGTGCTGCGCACCGGATTCGCCTACTCCTATCAGGAGATCGGCGCGGTCATCGATCACACCGAGGCGAGCTGCCGGCAACTCTTCCGCCGGGCGACCGCACGGCTCGGCGGGGACGCCCGCTTCGACACCGACGCCGAGACGCATCGGCGGCTGCTCGAGGCCCTGGTCGCCGCCTCCAGGGACGGAGCGCTGGCCGACCTGGAGGCGGTGCTCGCCGACGACACCGTGCTGTGGGCCGACGGAGGCGGACGCGTGTCGTCGGCGCTCAACCCGGTGCGCGGCGCGGACAAGGTGGCTCGCTTCATGATCGGCATCTGCCGGTCCGGCGTGCGCTGGACACCCATGCAGGTCAACGGTTTTCCGGCGCTGGAGTTCTACGGCGACGCCAGCCGGCGGGTGATCGCGCTGCGGGTGCAGGACGGTCGCATCGCCGAGATCATGTTCGTCGGCAACCCCGACAAGCTCACTCTCGTATGACGTCGCCACATGACGACGCCGGTATGACGGTGCGTCAGCTCTCGATGGGCCCCGCGAGCCGGGCCGAATAGATCGAGTAGCCGTCGATCCAGCGGCTGACCGTGGTCGCGATCATCGTCGCGGCGATGATCGGCACCAGCACCGCGACACCGGTGTGGGTCAGCTCCAGCATCAGCACGATCCCGGCGAGGGGCGCCTGCATGCCGGCTCCCATCATCGCGGCGGCGGCGACCAGCACGTAGGCGGTGATCGCCGTGCCGCCCCAGGCGTCGTTCCAGAGCGACCCGAGCACGGCTCCGAGGGCCGCGCCGGTCGCGAGCACGGGGGTGAAGAGGCCACCCGATGCACCGCTGCCGAGACACATCACGGTGACCAGCGGCTTGAGGATCGACAACGCCAGGAAGAGCGACACCGACCCGCCACCGAGAAGCGCCAAATGCGCTGTGTCCGCACCGTTTCCGTAGAGCAGCGGATATTTCAGCCCGAGCAGGGCGAGCGCCGAGAAGGCGAGCAGCGGGGTGACGAGCAGCCACCGGCCACGCACGGCGTGGTGCGACACGATCCCGATCAGGCGCACGTAACCGGCGGCGAGAGCACCCACGATCGGCCCGACCAGCAGCGCGAAGACGACCAGCGCGGCGGTCGTGGTCACCTGCGGCACCCCGACGTAGACCGGCTGGTTGGGCAGGATCAGCCAGGCGGTGGTGGTCGACACCGCGCAGCAGGCGAGCGCGGGCAGCACGATCGGCAGGTTGACCGCGCCGACCAGCACCTCGGCGGTGAAGAGCGCGGCGCCCAGCGGCACGTTGTAGACGCACGCGAAGCCGGCCCCTGCGCCGCACGCGACCATCAGCCGTACCTGCGCTGGGGTGAAGTGCAGCCGCTCGGCGAGCAGGTTGCCGACGACCGCGCCCATCAGCTTCGGGGCCGCCTCCCGCCCGAGCGACGCGCCGAGACCGACGACGATCTCCGACAGCACCGAGGTGCCGGCGCTGCGGGTCAGCGACAACCGCCCGTGGCCGGTCCAGAGGATGTCGTCGACATCGGTGCGCCGGCCCGGTGTGTAACGGCGCAGGAGATACCACCCGATGCCCCCGACCACGCCCGCCACGAGGAGCGGCCAGACGCGCCCCCACGGGGACGCGTCCTGCACCGCGCGGGCGAAGTCGGGCAGATCGCGCGCGCCATACGCCACGGCGGAGACGGCCCGCAGCAGCAGCATCAGCAGTCCGCCGAGCAGACCTGCCGCGACCCCGGTGACCACGATCGCGGCCCAGAAGCGCGGGGTCAGCGCGGCCTCGCCGTCCCCGGTCACGTTGGGCTGACTCATCGCCGCCCGCCCGGACGGCAGCCGCCGTTTGAGCAGTGGCGGCGGCACCCGCTCGCGTTCGCTGCGCACGGGAGTGCGGCGGTGGCGGTGTCCCACGAGTGGGCGGCTCCTTGTTCTTCCCCGGTGATGCACGGATGCGGTCCGTCGCCACCATGATGACGGGTCCGCTATCCGGCCCTTGTGCGAACACCTGTAGTGCGCCGCGTAAATTGGGCGGGAGAGCCGAGCAGGAGAGCCTACGTGAGCACCCTGAAGAACATCGACAGCGTCGTCATCCGATTCGCCGGCGACTCCGGCGACGGGATGCAGCTGACCGGAGACCGTTTCACCAGCGACAGCGCCGTGCTGGGCAACGATCTGTCGACCCTGCCCAACTTCCCCGCCGAGATCCGCGCGCCGCAGGGCACCCTGCCGGGCGTCTCGAGCTTCCAGGTGCACTTCGCCGACCACAGCGTGCTGACGCCCGGCGACGCCCCCGACGTGCTCGTGGCGATGAACCCGGCGGCGCTCAAGGCCAACCTGGGCGACCTGCCGCGGGGCGCGACGATCATCGTCAACACCGACGAGTTCACCCGGCGCAACCTCACCAAGGTCGGGTATGCCGAGAGCCCCCTCGAGGACGGCTCGCTCGAGTCGTGGCAGGTGCACCCGGTGCCGCTCACCTCGATCACCGTCGAGGCGCTGGCCGAGTTCGACCTGGGCCGCAAGGACAAGGAGCGCGCGAAGAACATGTTCGCGCTCGGGCTGCTGTCGTGGATGTACACCCGGCCGCTCGACGGCACCCGGGCCTTCCTCACGACCAAGTTCGCGCGGCAGCCCGACGTCCTCGAGGCCAACCTCGCGGCGCTGCGCGCCGGCCATGCCTACGGCGAGACCACCGAGGCGTTCTCGGTGCAGTATGCCGTCGCGCCCGCGGCCATGGCGGCCGGCACCTACCGCAACATCACCGGCAACGTCGCCACCGCCTACGGCCTCACCGCCGCGGCGCACCGGGCCGGCCTGCCGCTGGTGCTCGGCAGCTACCCGATCACCCCGGCGTCGGACCTGCTGCACAACCTGTCCAAGCTCAAGCACTTCGGGGTCACCACGATCCAGGCGGAGGACGAGATCGCCGCGATCGGGTCGGCGCTCGGTGCCTCCTTCGGCGGCGCCATCGGCGTCACCACCACCAGCGGCCCGGGCCTGGCGCTCAAGTCCGAGACGATCGGCCTCGCGGTGTCGCTCGAGCTGCCGCTGGTCGTGGTCGACGTGCAGCGCGGCGGCCCGTCGACCGGCCTGCCGACCAAGACCGAGCAGGCCGACCTGCTGCAGGCGATGTTCGGCCGCAACGGCGAGTCGCCGGTGGCGGTCATCGCGGCGTCGTCGCCGAGCGACTGCTTCGACGCGGCGATCGATGCGGTGCGCATCGCGACGACCTACCGCACCCCGGTGATCCTGCTGACCGATGGTTACCTTGCGAACGGCTCGCAGCCGTGGCGCTTGCCGTCGCTCGACGAAATCCCTTCCGTCGACGTGGAGTTCGCCACCGAGCCCAACGCCACCGACGCCAAGGGCAAGCCGGTCTTCCACCCCTACGTGCGTGATGAGCAGACGCTCGCCCGGGCGTGGGCGGTGCCGGGCACACCGGGGCTGGAGCACCGGGTCGGCGGCATCGAGAAGGCCGACGGCAGCGGCGAGATCAGCTACGACCCGGCCAACCACGACACGATGGTGCGGCTGCGGCAGGCCAAGATCGACGGCATCGAGGTGCCCGACCTGGAGGTCGACGACCCGTCCGGCGACGCGAAACTCCTTGTCCTGGGCTGGGGTTCGACCTACGGACCGATCGCGGCGGCCACCCGGCTGGCCCGGGCGACCGGCGCGAAGGTGGCCCGCGCTCACCTGCGTAACCTGGCGCCGATGCCGGCCAACCTCGGGGAGGTGCTGCGCTCCTACGACCGCGTGGTGCTGCCGGAGATGAACCTCGGCCAGCTCGCGCTGCTGCTGCGTGCCGAATACCTCGTCGACATACACAGTCACACAGCTGTGCGTGGATTGCCTTTCACCGCAGTCGAACTCGCTGCGGTGATCAATGAGCACCTGGAAGCCCTCAGCGAAGGGAGTGCACCATGAGCATCGATCTCGGTATGCCGGCCAGCGGAGTCGCAGGAGTGCCGCAACTGCCCGACGGGGAGAAGCAGACCAAGCGCGACTTCACCTCCGACCAGGAGGTGCGCTGGTGCCCCGGTTGCGGTGACTACATCATCCTCAACGCGGTGCAGAGCTTCCTGCCCGACCTGGGGCTGCGCCGCGAGAACATCGTCTTTGTGTCGGGCATCGGCTGCTCCAGCCGGTTCCCCTACTACCTCGACACCTACGGCATGCACTCGATCCACGGCCGTGCGCCGGCGATCGCGACCGGACTGGCGACCAGCCGGCCAGATCTGTCGGTGTGGGTGGTGACCGGCGACGGCGACGCGCTGTCGATCGGCGGCAACCACCTGATCCACGCGCTGCGCCGCAACGTCAACCTCACCATCCTGTTGTTCAACAACAAGATCTACGGCCTGACCAAGGGGCAGTACTCCCCCACGTCCGAGATCGGCGCCGTCACCAAGTCGACCCCGTCCGGGTCGGTCGACCAGCCGTTCAACCCGGTGTCGCTCGCGCTCGGCGCGGAAGCGAGTTTCGTTGCGCGCACTATGGATTCGGACCGCACGCACCTGACCGAGGTGCTGCGCGCCGCCGCCGAGCACCGCGGCAGCTCGCTGGTGGAGATCTACCAGAACTGCCCGATCTTCAATGACGGGGCGTTCGACGTGCTCAAGGACTCCGAGGACGGCCAGGCGCGCATCCTGCACCTGACCGACGGCGAGCCGATCCGGGCCGGCGAGGGCCACACCGCCCGTGTCGTGGTGCGCGGCACCGACGGCAACCTCGCCGTCATACCCGAGAAGGATGCCGACCCGGCGACGGTCGTCACCCACGACGTGGCCGCTGCCGACCCGTCGCTGGCGTTCGCGATCTCCCGGCTCGACGACCCGTCGATGGCGCACGTTCCGATGGGCATCTTCCGCAACGTCGACCGCCCGACCTACGACGACGGCGTCCGCGCGCAGGTCGCCGCGGCCTCCCCCGACGGACCGGCGTCCGACACCGAGCTGATGGAACTGCTGCACGGCAAGGACACCTGGACCGTCGAGGGCTCGATGGAGCCGCGCGCCTGACGCGAGGCCCCGGTCAGGAAAGCTTCGCCAGCCAGTCGGTGGCGTTGAGCGCGAGCTCGGCGTCGGTGCCGGCCGGGTCGTTCCACCCGTCATACAGCGTGTTGCCGCTCTGTCCGGTGCCGTCGTCGACCGGTGAAGAGTCGCCCCACGTGACGATCCGGCCGGAGCCGAAGGTGGACGCCGCCACGAAGCAGCCGGTGTTGCCGGTGTTGCTGACCGCGTTGCGGTAGAGCAGGCAGGTGGCCGAGGAGTTGGCGGTCTTGTCGATGGTGAAGGTCGTGCCGCCGCGCAGGATCGAGCCGGTGACCGTGCCCCACGGACCGTTGATGACCGGGTGGGACTTCGCCGCCGCCGGGATGTTGGTCTCGTTCTCGGAGCTGTAGTTCTTCACGTCGGCGGTGATGCCGAACGGGTTGGTGTTGTCGACCCCGTTCGCGCTGAACAGCTGGTTGGCGACGCCGACGCTGTCGATGCCGTCGTTGTTCCGGTCGCTGTTCGCGTGGTCGATGATCAGGAAGAGCCCGCCGCCGTTCTGCACGAACTTCATCAGCGCGGTCCGCTCCGCCGCGGTGAACGACGTGTTCGGCTCGGGGACGACGCCCTCGGTGAAGTTCGCCAGGTCCTGCGGGTTGGAGGTGTCGCCATACGTCAACGCGCGGGTGGTGGTCGCGAGCGAGGTGTAGGTCGAGCGGTATTGCGCGAGGGAGACGCCCCACGACGACAGGGCGCCGGTCCAGTCGGTCTCCCGGGTCGGGGCGGAGTTCTGGTTGAAGGGGTTGGGCTGCGAGGTGGAGATGATCCAGTCGGCGTTGCCGGCGGTTTCGGCGTGGCCGTTGTCGAAGAGCACCTTGGCGGTGGTGGCGGCCTTCGCGGACGGGGCGGCCGCGACGCCGGTGGCGACGAGCGGCAGGACCGCGGCGACGGCGAGCAGAGCGGGACGAGTGCGCATGGGATTCCTTCACGGGGGACGTGGGTGCACGCGCCGCCGGGGAGCGCCCGGCACCGCGTTGCGTGACGGTGTCGGCGGCAGCCTGCTGCGCCCGGCTGGGAATCGGGTGACGGGCGGGTAAGAGCCTCGTCAATTCCGTGCCAAGGATTGGTCAAGCCCGTCGATCGGGCCTGCGGGTCCGGCCCGCGTGCGCACGCGCGCTCACACGCGCGCATACCGAGAGGCACACCTCCGCTCCGAGAGGCACACCTACCCGGGCGGACTGTGCTGTGCCGGTCGATGCGGTTGTGGACCTGTCGGGCCGGTTTGCACTGTGTAGCGGGACTGCACGATGCTGCAGTAATTCTCGCTGGTGCTTCACGGTCCGATCCAGCACAGTGGGAGGATGGCCTCCGTGCAGTCCACCCCGCCGCAGACCTCGGCGACCACGACAACATCGAAGACACCGAAGACACTGAAGACATCGAAGACCGGCAACGGTGCGCTCTACGGCTTCCTGGCATACCTGATCTGGGGCATCTTCCCGCTCTACTTCGACGCCCTCAAACCGGCGGGCGCGTGGGAGGTGCTCTCGCACCGGATCGTCTGGACGCTCGCGGTCTGCCTCATCGCGCTCGCCACCACCGGTCAGCTCGGCTTCCTCGTGCGGCTCGCGCGCAACCCGCGGCAGCTCGGCGCGACGACGATCGCCGGCCTGCTGATCGCGGTCAACTGGACGGTCTACATCCAGGCGGTGGTGAGCGGCCACACCGTCGAGGCCGCCCTCGGCTACTTCCTCAACCCGCTCGTCACCGTGGCGCTCGGCGTCGTCGTCCTCGGGGAGAAGCTGCGGCTCCTGCAGTGGGTCGCGGTCGCGGTCGGCGCTATCGCCTGCGTCTACCTGGCGATCGACTACGGCCGCCCGCCGTGGATCTCGGTGATCCTGGCGCTGTCGTTCGCGAGCTACGGCCTGATGAAGAAGCGCATCGGCGGCTCGCTGTCGGCGATCGAGAGCCTGACCGCGGAGAGCGCGGTGCTCACGCCGATCGCCGTCGTGGTGCTGATCGTGCTGGCCGCCCGCGGCGACACGACCTTCGCCTCCCACGGCGCCGTGCACACGGTGCTGCTGCTCTGCGCGGGCATCGTGACGGCGGTGCCCCTGCTGCTCTTCGCGGCGGCCGCGAGCCGGGTGCCGCTGGTGACGATCGGGCTGCTGCAGTTCATCACCCCGGTGCTGCAGTTGCTCTGCGGAGTGGTGCTGCTCGGCGAGCACATGCCCGCCGCCCGCTGGATCGGCTTCGCGATCGTCTGGGTCGCGTTGGCGTTGCTGACCTTCGACTCCGTGACCGCCAACGCCCGGTCGCGCCGTCTGGCCCGCGCCGCCGAGGGCGCAGCCGTATGACGGGAGTCCTCACTCACCCCTCGCCGACAGGCTCACTTATCGGCGAGCGGCTCACCTAATCCGGCCCTGCCCGGCGTGATTGTGTGGGCCTCTGGGCGATAAGTGAGCCTCTCGGCGGGAGAGACGCGGTCGGCACGCGCTCAGCCGAGCACCCGGTCGAGGTAGTCGTTGGTGAAGACCCGGCCCGGGTCGAGCCGGTCGCGCAGTGCGACGAAGTCGTCGAATCGCGGGTAGCGCGAACGTAGTCGGGCTGCGTCGAGGTCGTGCAACTTGCCCCAGTGCGGGCGGGCGTCGAGTCCGTCGAGCATCGACCAGAACGCCCGGAAGTAGCGCTCGTGGTCACGCTGCACGAACTGGTGCACGGCGATGTAGCCCGACTCCCGCCCGTAGGCGGTCGACAACCAGCGGTCGTCGGCGGCGGCGAAGCGCACCTCGACCGGGAAGGCGACGACCTCCTCCCGGCGGCCCAGCCAGTCGCGCAGCGCACTCAGCACGTGCGGCACCGCCGCGCGCGGCACCGCAAACTCGCTCTCCCGGAAGACCACGCTGCGGTCAGTGGCGAACACCCGGTAGGACCAGTCGGTGAACTCGCGCCGCGACAGCGCTCTGGCGGACAGCTGGTTGACCGCGGGGATCGCCTTCGGCGCGCGACTGACCGCCTTGTTGACGACGTTGAAGACCGTGTTGGACAGCAGCTCGTCGTCCAGCTTCGCGCGCCAGCCGGGCAACGGGTCGAGCCGTTCCTCGTCGACCACCCTGGTGTTGTGCTTGGTCAGCACCCGGTCGGTGTGCGGAAACCAGTAGAACTCGAAATGGTCTGCGCGCTCGACGGTTTCGTCGAGCGACTCGAGGGTCTCGTCGAGTCCGGCGGGCGCCTCGACCGCGTGCAACAGGAAGCGCGGGACACACTGGATCTCCACGGCGGTGACGATGCCGAGTGCGCCGAGGCCGAGGCTGACCGCCCCGAGCAGCTCCGGGCGCTCCCGGTCGGTGACCCGCAGCAGCTCGCCGTCCGCGGTGACCAGCTCGACACCGGTGAGCTGCCCGGCGAGCCCGGTGAAGCCGGCGCCGGTGCCGTGCGTGCCGGTCGACACCGCACCGGCGATCGTCTGCCGGTCGATGTCGCCCAGATTGGTCATCGCCAGGCCGCGTCGCTGCAACTCCGGACCGAGCACGTGCAGCGGCGTGCCGGCGTGCACCCAGACCCGCCCGGTCGCCCGGTCCACCGAACGCACCCCCGACAGGCGGTCCATCCGCACGAGCACGTCGGTCGGCTCGGCGATGGCGGTGAACGAGTGCCCGGCGCCCACCGCCTTCACCCGGCGACCCTCACGGCCGGACTCCTCGCACAGCAGCTGCAGATGCGGCACGTCCCGGACCATCACCACCTCGCGCGGCGCACTGCTCACCGTGCCCGACCAATTGCGCCACTCAGCCAAAGTTGTGCCCCTCCCCGCGGTAGGTCGGCAGCCGATCGACCACGGATCCGCCTCGCACCAGGAGGATCTCGTCAAAGCGCTCGCACATCTCGCCGGCCTTCGCGTGCCGGAACCAGACCGCGTCGCCGACCGCGAGCTCTCGCGCGGCGGCACCGCGCAGCGGGGTCTGCACCTCACCCGCGCCCTCCTGGGCGAAGTAGCGCAGCCCCTCCGGGTGGACCGGCCGGGGCGCACGGGACGCCCCGCTCGCGCCGGACGCGGCGTAGCCACCGCTGAAGGTGACCGCCACGTCGGACCGTGGTTTGCGCACGACCGGTGACGCGAAGTAGGCGGCCGGTCGCAGGTCGGCCCCGTCATACCGGTCGAAGAGCGTGGGCGCGAAAAGGCCTGACCCTGCGGCGAATTCGGTGACCGGCGAGCCGCCGACCAGATGCAGGCTGCCGGTGCCCCCGGCGTTGACCACCTCGATCGACGCGTATGACGCAACTGCCCGCCACAGCTGCTCGCGCCGCTCGGCCAGCTCTGCCACCGAGCGGCGTTTGAGCAGCCGGACGGCGGCGTTGGTGTCCTGCACTCCGGCCACCTGGGCGTCGTAGAACATCAGGCCGACGAGCCGCACACCGTTCAATCGCGCTGTGGCCCGGGCGAATTCGGCTGCCTGGCCGGGGCCGTGCACGCTGGAACGGTGCGCGCCGATCAGGGCCTTGCCGACCGGCAGCGAGGCGTCGACGTCGAGGCAGACCCGCAGCGGGTGGGCCGAGCCCGCGCTGTCGAGCAGCCGCACGTGCTCCGGCAGGTCTGCCATGAAGGTGATCCGGGCCGCCAGCTCGGAGTCGGCGGCGACCTGCTTCACAGTCTCGACATCGACGGTCGGATAGGCGATCAGCACGTCGTCCACGCCCGACCGGGCCAGCCACAGCGCCTCCGCCGCGGAATACGCGAGCACACCCGCATAACCGGGCTCGCGCAGCATGCGATCGATCAGCCCGCGCACCCGGATCGACTTGGACGCCACCCGGATGGGAGTGCCGGACGCCCGCCGGCGCATCTCTGCGACGTTGTGGTCGGCTGCATCGAGATCGAGCACCGCCGTCGGAGCGCCGATCGCCCCGATCGAGCTCCAGAGCTGCACGGTCATGCTGGCGGACCGGCTAAGTCGGCCCGGGTCGCCTGGTCCCCGCCGTCGATTTTGGGCATCAGGAAATCGACTGTGCCGCCGATCATCTGGGCCACCATCTCGAAGATCCGATTGGCCGCCTCGTCGTCCTCGTCGACGACCCACGACAGGCTAACCCCGTCGGTGAGGGCGACGATGCCGCGCGCAAGCACGAGGCCGTCATCGGGCAGGATCCGGCCGCTGGTCGCCGCGTAGGTCCGGAGCACTCCGAGCACGGCGCCGTAGGCACGCTGCATCAGTTGCTGCGCGATAGGCCGGGCCTCACTTCCTCCGCGCGACAGGTGAGCAACAAGCTCGTAGATCAACAGTTGTCGTCGCCGATCGGAGCCGACCTGGCGCCAGTATTCGCGGAACGCCAGCAAAATCGCCTGGTCCGGAGGCAGATGCCCGAGGTCCTCCGGGCCGAGATCCGGCTGCTCGATCGACTCGGCGACGGCCGCGATGAGCGCGGCCTTCGACCCGAAGCAATAGTGCACAGTTCCGAGCGGAACGCCTGCTTCCTTGGCGATTCGGCGTACAGTGGCAGCCTCAAGGCCTTCGGCCACCGCGATCTTGATCGTGGCGTCGATCAGCTCGGTGCGACGTTGCTCGGCTGCTACCCGGCCCATGGCCAGATGTTAGACCTGATCATGGACGGCCGTCCATGAAATCCCGGGAAATCCGGAAAATCCCGGGAGATCCGCAAATTCCGCCTCAGACCGACCTGCCGGCGACCTGCCCCGGCAGCGCCCTCAGCACCCGCAACGCGTCACTGTCCCCCAGCCCGTCGAGCAACGAAACAGCCTGCGCCGCAACGGATTCGGTATGACGGCGAGCCTGGTCCAAGGCTGGGTGCGCACGCAGCAGGGCCAGCGCCTCGGCGTGCTCGGCGTCGTCGGTGAGCGGGTGCGACAGCAATTCCTGCAGCCGCGCGTCGGCCGGGTCGGTCGACGCCTGGGCGTAGAGCGTCGGCAGCGTCGCCACGCCCTCTCGCAGGTCGGTGCCCGGCGTCTTGCCGGACTCGCCGTCGGAGGTCACGTCGAGCACGTCGTCGGACAGCTGGAACACGATGCCGACGAGTTCGCCGTACTGCCGCATGAGCTCGACGGTCTGCGGGTCGCAGCCGCCGAACATCGCGCCATAGCGGGCGGCGGTCGCGATAAGCGACCCGGTCTTGTCCGCGAGCACCCCGAGGTAGTGCTCGAGCGGGTCCGCCCCGGCCGGCGCCTGCCGGTCGTCGCGGATCTGGCCCGCGCACAACCGCACGAAGGTCTGCGCCTGGATGCGGGCGGCCTCGCTGCCGAGCCCCGCGACGATCTCCGAGGCCCGGCCGAAGAGCAGGTCGCCGACGATGATCGCGGTGATGTTGTCGTAGGTCGCGTTGACGCTGGCCTTGCCGTGCCGCCGCTCGGCGGCGTCCATCACGTCGTCGTGGTAGAGCGAGGCGATGTGGGTCAGCTCGACCCCGACCGCTGCGTCGACGACGTCGTCGTTGCGGCCGGTGCCGAGCTCACTGCTCAGCAGGGTCAGCAGCGGCCGGAACCGCTTGCCGCCGGCCAGCAGGTGCTGCGACGCCCCGGCGATGAACTCGTCCTCGTGGGCGACCACCGCAGTGAGTCGCTCGTTGACCGCGGCCAACCCGGCGAGCAGCCGGTCGGTCAGCTCGGGACTTGCCTGCGGGATCATGCTGGCGGTCGGCGCGGGCGCCGGCAGTGGGTTGCTCATCGGAGGGTGCTCATCGCATGAAGAGGGCGGAGTGCTCGGCCAGGTTGAGCAGCGGCGCGGGCGCCACGCCGAGCACGAGCGTCATCAACGCGCCGGCGGTGACGGCGATGCCGGTCATCGCCGACGGCATCACCACCTGGGTGTCACCGGTCGGCTCGGAGAAGTACATCAGCACGATGATCCGCACGTAGACGAACGCGGTGACCGCGCTCATCAGGACCGCGACGACCACCAGCCAGGTGCTGCCGTGACCGACCGCCGAGGAGAACAGCGCGAACTTCGCGGTGAACCCCGAGGTCAGCGGGATCCCCGCGAAGCCGAGCATCAGGAAGGAGAAGACCGCCGCGAGCACCGGGCTGGTCTTGCCGAGGCCGGCCCACTGCGACAGGTGGGTCGCCTCCGAGCCGGCCGACCGCACCAGCGCCACGATGCCGAAGGCCGCGATCGTGGTGAAGCCGTAGGCGACCAGGTAGAACATCGTGCCGGACAGGCCGGTCTTGTTGAGCGCGACGACGCCGATCAGCAGGAAGCCCGCGTGCGAGATCGAGCTGTAGGCGAGCAGACGCTTCATGTCGGTCTGGGTGACCGCGAAGACCGACCCGACGACCATCGTCAGCACGGCGATGATCGCGAGCACCGGCTGCCAGTTCCACTGCAGCCCGTCCAGCGCGACGTAGAACAGCCGCAGCATCGCACCGAACGCGGCGACCTTGACGGTGGTCGCCATGAAGCCGGTGACCGGGGTCGGCGCGCCCTGGTAGACGTCCGGGGTCCAGGACTGGAACGGCACCGCGCCCACCTTGAACAGCAGGCCGACCGCGATCAGGAAGACGCCCGGGATCAGGATGTCGTCGCGGCCGTTGGTGGACGCGACGGCGTCGGCGAGCGCGCCGAACTGGATGGTCTTGGTCGCGCCGTAGACCAGCGCCGACCCGAACAGGAAGAACGCCGAGGAAAAAGCGCCGAGCAGGAAGTACTTCAGCGACGCCTCCTGCGACAGCAGCCGCCGGCGGCGGGCCAGCCCGGTCAGGATGTAGAGCGGCAGCGAGAGCACCTCGAGCGCGATGAACATGATCAGCAGGTCGCCGGAGGCGACGAACAGCATCATGCCGCCGATCGAGAACAGCGTGAGCGGGAAGACCTCGGTCGTGGTCGCACCCAGCCGCACCGCGTTGGTCTCGGTCGGCGATCCCGGCACGGAGGCGCCGGACTGGGTGAACGCGTCGGGGTAGCGGGTGTCGAAACGCTCGGCCATCAGCAGCACCGCGAAGAACGAGAGCACCAGCACGGTGCCCTGCAGCATCAGCGCGGGCGCGTCGATGACGACCGCGTTGGCCGCGGTGACACCCCGGTGGTTGCGGGCGATCAGCACCAGCGTCAGGAAGCTGGCGACGAGTCCGATCAGCGTCACCCCGAGCTGCACCAGGTAACGCTGGGCGCGCGGCAGGAACGCCTCGACGAGGACACCCACCAGCGCCGCGCCGAAGATGACGAGCATCGGCACGACAGCGGCATACGAGATGTGTGCCTGCGTGAACGTGGCGGGCGAGGTCACTTGCTGCTCCCCTCGGGGTTGGCGTCGGCGTGCGGCGACGGGTCATCGACGCCCACGTGGTGCAGGGTCTGCGACACCGCGGGGCGCAGCAGGTCCAGAGCCGGCTTGGGGAAGAACCCGAGCACGACGAGTATGGCGACGAGCACTCCCGCGACGGTCTTCTCCCGCAGGTCGAGGTCGCGGATCGAGGACCCGCGCACCTTGGCCTCTGCCGGGATGTCCTGGATGCGGGTGTCCGGCTCGTCGAAGAGCGTGTCGGTCACGCCGGTGTGCGGCCGCTTGCCGTCGTCGCCGAGCGCGAGCGTGCCGTCCGGGCCGGCGACCAGCTGCGGCTTCGGACCGGTCATCACGTTCTTGACCATGAGCAGCACGTAGAGCGCGGCGAGCACCACGCCCACGACGGCGATGCCACCGGCGACTTGGTAGCGCTGGAAGGTGCCGATCATCACCAGGAACTCCGAGACGAAGGAGTTGAGGCCGGGCAGCGCCAGACCGGAGAGGCCGGCGATCAGGAAGACGCCGCCGAGCACGGGGGTGATCCGCTGCCAGCCGCCGTAGTCGGTGATGTTCTTGCTCTTGCCGCGCACGATCAGGAAGCCGGCGAACAGGAACAGCGCCGCGGTGGTGAAGCCGTGGTTGACCATGTAGAGCTCGGAGCCGATCAGCGAGGTCTGGGTGACCGCGAAGATGCCGAGCACGATGAAGCCGAAGTGGCTCACCGAGGTGTAGGCGATGAGGCGCATCATGTCGTTCTGGCCGATGGCCGCGATCGCCGCGTAGACGATCGAGACCAGCGCCAGGATGATCACGACCGGCGTCGCCCACTTGCTCGCCTCCGGGAAGAGCTGCAGGCAGAAGCGGATCATCCCGAACGTGCCGACCTTGTCGAGCACGCCGACGAGCAGCACCGCCACGGCCGGCTTGGACTCCGACGCGGCGTCCGGCAGCCAGGTGTGCACCGGCCACATCGGGGCCTTGATCGCGAACGCGATGAAGAAGCCCACGAACAGCAGCCGCTCGGTCGAGGCCGACATGTGCAGCCCGGTCAGGGTGCTGACCAGGAAGCCGTGGTCACCGCCGGGGCCCTGCTGGTAGAGCGCGATGACCGCGACCAGCATGATCAGACCGCCGAACAGCGAGAACAGCAGGAACTTCACCGCGGCGTACTGCCGGCGCGGGCCGCCGTACAGCCCGATCAGGAAGTAGACCGGGATCAGCATCGCCTCGAAGAAGACGTAGAAGAGGAACACGTCGGTCGCGGCGAACGCCCCGACCATGAACGTCTCCAGCACCAGCAGCAGCGCGAAGTAGGTCTGCTCGCGCCGGCCGCCCTCGGGCACGTCGTTCCACGCCGCGAGCAGCGAGATAGGCACCAGCACCAGGCTCATCAGGATGAGGGCCAGCGCCATACCGTCGACGCCGAGCGCGTAGGAGACGCCGAACTGCGGGATCCACGAGTGGGTTTCGGTCAGCTGGAACTGCGGCTGACCGCCACCGGTCTTGAACTGGGTCGCGGCGACGATGCCGACGACGAGGGTCAGCAGCGAGAAGCCGAGCGCCACCGGCTTGGCCAGACGCGCAGAACCCTTGGGCAGCAGCGACACGACGGCGGCACCGACGAGCGGTATGACGCCGAGCGTCGTGAGGAAGGGGAAGTCCGACATCACTGCACCACCCACCAGGCGCCGAGGATCGCTACGACACCGAGCAGCATCGTCAGGGAGTAACTACGCACGTATCCGTTCTGCATCTTCTTCAGGCGGGCGGAGCTGCCACCGATGCCGGCGGCGAGACCGTTGCCGCCGCCGTCGACGACCTTGTTGTCGAAGAACACCAGCGAGCGGGTCAGGTGCAGGCCGGGGCGCTGGAAGGCGGCCTCGTTGAGGTCGTCCTGCCCGAGGTCGCGCCGGGCGGCCTGGGTGAGCGCGGAGCCCACCGGCGGTGTGATCGGCACGTCGTCCCGCCAGTACATCTTCCAGGCGATGGCGACGCCGATGATCATCAGCACGACGGTGATCGCCATCAGCGGGTACTGCCCGATCACCGGGTGGCCCTCCTCGTGCGCGCCGACGACCGGCTCCAGCCAGTCGGTCATGATGTTGGTCGGGCCGAGGATGAGGCCGAGGAAGGCCGAACCCACCGCGAGGATCATCATCGGCACGGTCATCGTGAGCGGCGACTCGTGCGGGTGCACGTCCTCGGTCCAGCGGCGCTTGCCCATGAACGTCATGAAGAACAGCCGCGACATGTAGAACGCGGTGACACCGGCGGCGAGCAGCGCGGTGAGGCCGAACACCCAGGGTTTCCAGCCCTCCCCGACGAATGCCGACTCGATGATCTTGTCCTTGGACCAGAAACCGGACAGGCCCGGGAAGCCGATGATCGCGAGGAAGCCGAGCCCGAAGGTGACCCAGGTGATCTTCATGACCGTCGACAGGCCACCGAAGCGGCGCATGTCGACCTGGTCGTTCATCCCGTGCATCACCGAACCGGCACCGAGGAACATGCCGGCCTTGAAGAAGCCGTGCGTGACCAGGTGGAAGATTGCGAACGCGTAGCCCACCGGGCCGAGCCCCGCGGCCAGGACCATGTAGCCGATCTGCGACATCGTCGAGGCGGCCAGCGCCTTCTTCAGGTCGTCCTTGGCGCAGCCGATGATCGCTCCGGCGGCCAGCGTGATCGCGCCGACGATGCAGACCGCGAGCCGGGCGTTCTCGCTGGCGGTGAAGATGACGTTGCTGCGCACGATCAGGTAGACGCCGGCGGTGACCATCGTCGCGGCGTGGATCAGCGCGGACACCGGCGTCGGGCCGGCCATCGCGTCGCCCAGCCAGGACTGCAGCGGGAACTGCGCCGACTTACCGCAGGCGGCGACCAGCAGGCACAGCCCGATCGCGAGCAGCGTGCCCTTGCCGGTGCCGGCGACCGCGGCGTTGACGCCGGCGAAGTCGAGCTTGCCCCAGGCCCAGAACATGATGGCCATCGCGAGGATCATGCCCATGTCGCCGACCCGGTTGAGGAAGAACGCCTTGTTGGCGGCGGTCGCGTAGGCCGGGTTCCAGTTCCAGAAGCCGATCAGCAGGTATGACGCGAGGCCCACGCCCTCCCAGCCGACGAACAGCAGCACGTAGGAGTCGGCCAGCACCAGCAGCAGCATCGAGGCCACGAACAGGTTGAGATAGGCGAAGAACCGGCGCTTGTCCGGGTCGTGCTCCATGTAGCCCAGCGAGTAGACCATGATCAGCGACCCGACGAAGGTGATCAGCAGCACGAACGTGGTCGACAGCTGGTCGATCAGCAGCCCGGCGTCCAGGTTGAGCGCGCCGGCCGGGATCCACGAGTAGAGGTGCAGGTGCATCGACCGCTCCTCCGCACCGCGGCCGTGCAACTGCAGCACGATCAGCAGGCCGATCACGAACGCGGCCCAGGACAGAAGGACCGCCAGGTAGGGGCCGGCCTTGTCCAGCGCCTTGCCGCCGAGCAGCAGCACGGCAGCGCCGAGCAGCGGCAGGGCGATCATCAGCCAGCCGACCGAGGCCACACCGGTGGCGTCATGCATGGTCACGAAAACCTCTCTGACTTAAAGCTTCAGCAGGTTGACGTCGTCCACCGACACCGACCTGCGAGCCCGGAAGATGGCCATGATGATCGCCAGGCCCACCACGACCTCGGCGGCGGCCACCACCATCACGAACAGTGCGATCACCTGACCGTCGAGCTTGCCCTGCATGCGGGCGAAGGTGACGAACGCCAGGTTGGCGGCGTTGAGCATCAGCTCCACGCCCATGAACACGATGATCGCGTTGCGGCGCAGCAGCACGACGGCGGCGCCGATCGAGAAGAGGACCACCGACAGATAGATGTATGACGTCAACGTCATGACCGCTGATCCCCCACTTCCCGCTTCGACATGTCTCCCGATTCGCTCTCGATCTCGGCGGCCACCTCGGCATACGTGGTCGGCGTCTCCACCTGACCGCGCGCCTTGAGCACCCGCGACACCGACAACTCGCTGGTGCTGCCGTCGGGCAGCAGCGCCGGGGTGTCGACCGCGTTGTGCCGCGCGAAGACACCGGGCGCCGGCAGACCGGCGACGTTGACGCCCTCACGGATGCGCGAACGCGACCAGTCGGCCTGCGACGCCTTGGGCACCAGGCGCTCGCGGTGGGCGAGCAGCATCGCACCGAGGGCGGCGGTGATGAGCAGCGCCGAGGTGACCTCGAACGCCCACACGTAGGGGCCGAAGATCAGGTTGGCGATGCCGGACACGTTGCCCGGGTCGCGGTTGGGACCGGCCAGGCCGACCGCGGCGCCGAAGCCGACCTTGGCGACGCTCACCAGCAGGCTGACCATGACCGCGAGCGACAGCAGCAGGCCGGCGGCCCGCTGCCCCTTGATCGTCTCGACCAGCGAGTCGGAGGAGTCGACACCGACCAGCATGATCACGAAGAGGAAGAGCATCATCACCGCGCCGGAGTAGACGAAGATCTGGATGATGCCCAGGAACTCCGCCTGCTCGGCGATGTAGAAGACGCCCAGCAGGACCATCGTCAGCGCCATACCCATGGCCGCGTGGACCGCCTTGCGGGCGAACAGCAGCGTGAGCGCGCCGATCACCGCGAGCGGTGCGGCGAAGAAGAAGAGCGTGGCCTCTGCCCCACCGAGCTTCATGCCGTCCGTCCTTCCGCCGCACCGGCCCGCGCCGCGTTGTCAGACGCGTCAGACGCGCCGGACGGGTCGGCCGCGTCGGCGTCGTCGCCGCGGTGCTCGTCCACCCATTCGCGCTGCGCGTCGGTCGCGCCGGTGACCTTGCCCTGGTAGTAGTCGCGCTCCTCCATGCCGGCCACCATCGGGTGCGGCGCGGGGAGCATGCCCGACTGCAACGGTGCGAGCAGCTGATCCTTGGTGAAGATCAGGTCGGCCCGGTTGTCGTCGGCCAGTTCGTATTCGTTGGTCATCGTGAGGGCGCGCGTCGGGCACGCCTCGATGCAGAGGCCGCAGAAGATGCACCGCAGATAGTTGATCTGGTAGACGCGGCCGTACCGCTCGCCGGGCGAGAACCGCTGGCCGGTGGCGTCATCGTTGCCGGCGCCCTCGACCAGGATCGCGTCGGCCGGGCAGGCCCAGGCGCACAACTCGCAGCCGACGCACTTCTCCAGACCGTCGGGGTGCCGGTTGAGCTGGTGGCGGCCGTGGAAGCGCAGCTGCGTCGGACGCTTCTGCTCGGGATACTCCTCGGTCTGCACCTTGCGGAACATGGTCGCGAAGGTGACGCCGAAGCCGGCGACCGGCGCGAACAGGTCGGCGAGGAAACCGTTGGACTCGGGCTCGCGTGCTTCGTGCTTACCCGAGCGGGGATTGTCAGCCACGAGTGTCCTCCTTGTCGGACGTCACGTCGGGGTGCGGCGCGGCCGGGGTCAACGCCGGCGCGGGCTCGCGCAGCGTCTGGCCCGGAAGCGGCGGCACGGGGTGGCCACCGGCGAACGGGTCGACCTCGGTCGGCGGGGTGCGGTCGACCTTCTCCTTGGCGGCGGCCTTGTAGTCGTAGATCCAGGCGGCGGCCAGCACCAGCAGGACGATCACCACGATCACGAACAGCGTCGATCGGTGCATCCGGCCGCCGAAGATCATCGTGTCGCCGAGGAAGCCGTTGTTGGCGGCGCGCAGGAACGCCACGGCGACGACCCAGACCAGGGTGCTCGGGATGAGCACCTTCCAGCCCAGTCGCATGAACTGGTCGTAGCGGACTCGCGGCAGCGAGCCACGCAGCCAGACGAAGAAGAACATGAACGCCCAGAGCTTCACCACGAACCAGAGCAGGCCCCACCAGCCGCCGTTGAACATGCCGCCGCCGATCGCGGCGATGCCGGGAGGCGCCTGCCAGCCGCCGAGGAACAGCGTGGTGGCGAGCGCGGAGACGGTGAACATGTTGACGTACTCGCCGAGGAAGAACATCGCGAACTTCAGCGAGGAGTACTCGGTGTGGAAACCACCGGTGAGCTCGCCCTCGCCCTCGGCGAGGTCGAACGGCAGACGGTTGGTCTCGCCGACCATCGTGATGATGTAGACGCCGAACGAGAAGAACGCCGGGATGCAGTACCAGAGGCTCTTCTGGGCCAGCACGATCTGGCTGGTCGACATCGACCCGGCGTAGAGGAACACCGCGACCAGGGCCAGACCCATCGCGATCTCGTAGGAGATCACCTGGGCGCTGGAGCGCAGGCCACCGAGCAGCGGGTAGGTCGAACCGGACGCCCAGCCGGCGAGCACGATGCCGTAGACGCCGACACCGGCGACCGCAAGCACCAGCAGCGTGGCGACCGGGGTGTCGGTCAGCTGCAGCGGCGTGTAGTGGCCGAACATCCAGACGTTGCCGGACAGCGGGATGATCGCGAACGACACGAACGCCATCGCGCCGGCGATGATCGGCGCGAGGATGAACATCACCCGGTCGGCGCGACGCGGGATGAGGTCCTCCTTGAGCGCCAGCTTCACACCGTCGGCGAGGGTCTGCAGCAGACCGAACGGGCCGGTGCGGTTGGGGCCGGGACGCTGCTGCATCCGGCCGATCACGCGCCGCTCGAACCAGATGACGATCAGCGTGTTGAGCAGCAGGAAGACGAAGAGGAGCAACGCCTTGATCAGCGACAGCCACCAGGGGGTGTCGCTGAAGTCGGCGGCCGGGTTGTCGGTGGCGGCGGCGAGCGCCGGCCCGGCGGCTGCGACGACGTTCACTGCACGCCCTCCTGAATGTCGTGGTCCTGCTCGATGGCGGCAGCGGTCGCGGTGCCGGGGACGACCCCGCCCGGTGCCTTCGCGATGGCGACGACCGTGCCGGCGTCGGCACCGAGGGTGGCACGCACGGCGCTGCCCGTCGAATTGGTCGGCACCCACACCACGTGGTCCGGCATGTCGGTGACGACCACCGGCAGGGTGAGCGCACCGGTCTTGGTCGACACCTGCAGCAGGTCGTCGTCGACGACGCCCGCGGCCTGTGCGGTCGCGGCGGAGAGCCGGGCCACGGCGGGGTGGGCGGTGCCGGCGAGGAACGGCTCGCCGTCCTGCAGCACGCCCTTGTCGAGCAGGTGGCTCCAGGTCGCGAGCACGGCTTCGCCGATCAGCGGCCGCGGCACACCCGTCGGCCGCACCCGCGGACGGGCCGGGCGTTCGCCGGTCCAGGGACCGAGCTCGCCCATCTGGCCGCGGATCTCGCCGACCGTGCGGGTGCCGAGGAACTCGCCCATCTCGGCGGCGAGCAGGTCGAGTGCGCGGAAGTCGGAGATGCCGGTGCTCTCGATCGCCCGCTCGAACGGCCGCAGGCGGCCCTCGAGGTTGACGTAGGAACCGGCCTTCTCCTGCTGGGCGGCGACCGGCAGGACCACGTCGGCGTATGCCGGGACGGTGCCCTTGCGCTGCTCGAGCGAGACCACGAAGGCCTGCTCCAGCGCCGCGATCGCCACCTGCTGGTCGAGCAGGTCGTGGACGTCGACGCCACCGATCAGCAGACCGCCGAGCTCGCCGGCCGCGGCGGCGGCCAGGATCGCGTCGGTGTCGCGGCCCGGCTGCGCCGGCAGGTCGGTCTCGCCCCAGACGGTGCCGACCTGGGCGCGCGCGGCGGCGTCGCCCACCGGGCGGCCGCCCGGCAGCAGGTTGCCGATCGCACCGGTCTCGAGCGCGCCGCGCTCACCGGCCCGCCGCGGCACCCAGACCACGCGGGCGCCCTTGGCCTGGGCCAGGGCGAGCACCGACGACAGGGCGCCGGGGACGGTCGCCATACGCTCGCCGACCACGATGATGCTGTCCGAGCCGAGCGCCTCGCCCGCGGCAGCCAGCTCGCCGCTGCCGGCCGCGATGGCGTCGAGCACCTCGGCCTCGGTGCCGGGTGCGGCCGCGATCAGCGTGCCGCCGACCTTGGCCAGGCCGCGGGTGACGAACGGCGCGACCGCGAACACCTTGGTCTTGTGCTTGCGCATGCCCTTGCGCAGGCGCAGGAAGACGATCGGCGACTCCTCCTCCGGCTCGATGCCGACGAGCAGCACCGAGGGCGCCTTCTCGAGGTCGCCGAAGGTGACCGCGTCGGTCGGGGCGTCGCTGTCGCCGGGGCCGGTCGCGACCACGTGGTGGGCCAGGAAGTCGGCCTCCTCGGCCGACTGCGGCCGGGCGCGGAAGTCGATGTCGTTGGTGCCGAGCACCAGACGGGTGAACTTGCTGTAGGCGTAGGCGTCCTCGGCGCTGATCCGGCCTCCGGTGAGCACGCCGACACCGCCGCGCTGCTTGGCCGCAGCCAGGCCGGCGGCGGCCGCGGCGAGCGCCTCGGGCCAGCCGGCGACCTGCAGGGTGCCGTCCGCGCCGCGCACCAGCGGAGTGTCGAGCCGGTCGACCGTGGCGTACTTGAAGGCCCAGCGACCCTTGTCGCAGTTCCACTCCTCGTTGACCGCGGGGGTGTCGAGCGCCATCCGGCGCAGCACCTGGCCGCGGCGGTGGTCGGTGCGCAGCGAGCACCCGCTCGCGCAGTGCTCGCACACCGACGGGGTCGACACCAGGTCGAACGGCCGCGACCGGAAGCGGTATGCCGCGCCGGTCAGCGCACCCACCGGGCAGATCTGCACGGTGTTGCCGGAGAAGTAGGACTTGAAGGGCTGCTCCTCGTAGATGCCGACCTGCTGCAGCGCACCGCGCTCGATGAGCGCGATGAACGGGTCGCCGGCGATCTGCTCGGAGAAGCGGGTGCAGCGGGCGCAGAGGACGCAGCGTTCGCGGTCCAGCAGCACCTGGCTGGAGATGTTGATCGGCTTGGGGTAGGTGCGCTTGACGTCGTCGAAGCGGGTCATCGGGCGGCCGTTGCTCATCGCCTGGTTCTGCAGCGGGCACTCACCGCCCTTGTCGCACACCGGGCAGTCCAGCGGGTGGTTGATGAGCAGCAGCTCCATCACGCCCTGCTGCGCCTTGTCGGCGACCTTCGAGGTGGCCTGGGTCTGCACCTGCATGCCCTCGGTCGCCTCGATGGTGCACGACGCCTGCGGCTTGGGCATCGGACGCATCGAACCGTCCGGGCCCGGGGTCGCGACGTCGACCAGGCACTGGCGACAGGCGCCGATCGGGTCGAGCAGCGGGTGGTCGCAGAAGCGCGGGATCTGCACGCCGATCTCCTCGGCGGCCCGGATCACCAGCGTGCCCTTGGGCACGCTCACCTGCACGCCGTCGACGGTCAGGGTGACCTGCTCGGGCGGGGGCGGCGGGGTGGCGCCGCCGGCGGAAGCCTGCGTGACTGTCGTCATACGGACGCGGTCTCCTTAGCGGTCGAAGCATCGAAGAGCACCGAGCGTTCCGGCGGGAACGCCTCCCACCACGGGGTGTGCATGCCGGTCTCGAACTCTTCGCGGAAGTACTGCACGGCGGAGGTCACCGGGCTGGTCGCGCCGTCGCCGAGCGCGCAGAAGCTGCGGCCCAGGATGTTGTCGCAGATGTCGACCAGCTTGTCGATGTCTTCCTGGGTGCCCTTGCCGTGCTCCAGGCGCACCAGGATCTGCTTCAGCCAGAACGTGCCCTCCCGGCACGGGGTGCACTTGCCGCACGACTCGTGGGCGTAGAACTCGATCCACCGGCTGACCGCGCGCACGACCGAGACGGTCTCGTCGAAGATCTGCAGCGCGCGGGTGCCGAGCATCGACCCGGCCGCGGCCACCGACTCGAAGTCGAGCGGCACGTCGAGGTGCTCGTCGGTGAAGATCGGCGTCGACGAGCCGCCGGGCGTCCAGAACTTCAGCCGGTGGCCGCTCCGGATGCCGCCCGCCATGTCGAGCAGCTCGCGCAGCGTGATGCCGAGCGGCGCTTCGTACTGGCCCGGGCGGGTCACGTGACCGGACAGGCTGAAGATGCCGAAGCCCTTGGACTTCTCGGTGCCCATGTCGCCGAACCAGTCCTGGCCGTGCAGCACGATCGGCGGCACGGAGGCGATCGACTCAACGTTGTTCACCACGGTGGGTCGCGCGTAGAGACCGGCGACCGCCGGGAACGGCGGCTTCAGGCGCGGCTGGCCGCGACGGCCCTCCAGGCTGTCGAGCAGCGCGGTCTCCTCGCCGCAGATGTAGGCGCCGGCGCCGGCGTGCACGGTGACCTCGAGGTCGAAGCCGCTGCCGTGGATGTTCTTGCCGAGGTGACCCGCGGCATACGCCTCCTCGACCGCGCGCAGCAGCCGGCGGTAGACGTGCACGGTCTCGCCGCGCAGGTAGATGAACGCGTGGTGGCAGCCGATGGCGTATGACGTGATCGCGACACCCTCGATGAGGAAGTGCGGCGCCGCCATCATCAGCGGGATGTCCTTGCAGGTGCCCGGCTCGGACTCGTCGGCGTTGACCACCAGGTAGCGAGGGCCGCCGTCGGGCGGAGGCAGGAACGACCACTTCATGCCGGTCGGGAAGCCGGCGCCGCCGCGGCCGCGCAGCCCGGAGTCCTTGGTCATCGCGACCAGGTCCTCGGGCTTCATCGCAAGGGCCTTGTCGAGCGCCTTGTAGCCCTCGTTGTCGACGTAGGTGTCGAGGGTCCAGGACTGCGGGGCGTCCCAGAACTTGGTGAGGATCGGGGTGAGCGTCGTTGCCATGTCGTCTTACTCGGCTTCCTTCGCGGGCGGCACGGAGCCGTCGCTGTCAGCGCTGGAAAACTCTTCTCCCGGCTGCGGATTGGCATCCGCGCCGGAAGTTTGCGCCTGGTCCTGCTCGCTGACCTCGTCGGCCGACCGCGGTGCGTGCCAGCCCTTCTCCTTGGCCAGCTTCAGGCCCTCCAGGCTCGGGCCGCCCGCGCCGACGCCCTCGTCGGCGAGGCCGTCGGGGAAACCGGCGAGCGTGCGGGAGACCTGCTTGAAGGTGCAGACGCGGTCCGGGCCACGGGTCGGCCTGACCGGCTTGCCGGCGCGCAGGTCGTCGACCAGCCGGATCGCCGACTCCGGCGTCTGGTTGTCGACGAACTCCCAGTTGGCCATGACGACCGGCGCGTAGTCGCACGCCGCGTTGCACTCGACGCGCTCGAGGGTGACCTTGCCGTCCTCGGTGGTCTCGTCGTGCCCGATGCCGAGGTGCTCGGAGACCGCGTCGAAGATCAGGTCGCCGCCCATGATCGCGCAGAGCGTGTTGGTGCAGACACCGACGGTGTACTCGCCGTTGGGGTGGCGCTTGTACTGGGTGTAGAAGGTCGCCACACCGGCCACGTCGGCGTCGGTGAGGTCGAGCTTCTCGGCGCAGAAGGTGACGCCGCGGCCGGTGACGTAGCCGTCGATGCTCTGCACCAGGTGCAGCATCGGCAGCAGCGCCGAGCGCTTCACCGGGTAGCGGGCGATGATCGCGTCGGAGTCGGCGTTGAGCTGCGCCAGCTGCTGCTCGGTGTAGGGCTCCGAGCTCGGCTGCAGCGGGGTCAGCTCGTGGAACGCCGGGTCGAGGTCGCGCTCGACCTGCGGGTCTCCCACGCTGGTCGAGGAGGCCGAGCCGCTCGGCGAGGCCGTATCGAGACCCTTCTCACTGGGATGACTCATCGGTCCACACCACCCATCACGGGGTCGATGCTGGCCACGGCGACGATCACGTCGGCGACCGAGCCGCCCTCGGCGGTCGCGGCCACGGCCTGCAGGTTGTTGAAGGACGGGTCCCGGAAGTGCACCCGGTAGGGGCGGGTGCCGCCGTCGGAGACGACGTGGCAACCCATCTCGCCCTTGGGGCTCTCCACCGCGGCGTACGCCTGGCCCGGCGGGACGCGGAAGCCCTCGGTGACCAGCTTGAAGTGGTGGATGAGCGACTCCATCGACTCGCCCATGATCTCGCGGATGTGGTCGAGGCTGTTGCCCTGACCGTCCGAGCCGACGGCCAGCTGCGCCGGCCAGGCGATCTTCTTGTCCGCGACCATGACCGGGCCCGGGCCCGCGTCCAGGCGGTCGACCGCCTGCTCGACGATTTTCAGCGACTCGTGCATCTCGTCGATGCGCACCCGCAGACGCCCGTAGGCGTCGCACGTGTCGCGGGTCGGGATGTCGAAGTCGTAGGTCTCGTAACCGCAGTAGGGCTCGGCCTTGCGCAGGTCGTGCGGGAGCCCGGCCGCGCGCAGCATCGGTCCGGTGATGCCCAGCGCCATACAGCCGGAGAGGTCGAGGTAGCCGACGTCGACCGTGCGGCCCTTGAGGATCGGGTTCTCGTTGAGCAGCGCCTCGAGCTCGCCAATCCCCTTGCGCACCAACGGGATCGTCTCGCGGATCTTGTCGATCGTGCCGGCCGGGATGTCGGTCGCCACACCGCCGGGGCGGATGTAGGCGTTGTTCATCCGCAGGCCGGTGATCATCTCGAAGATCGACAGGATGCGCTCACGCTCACGGAATCCGATGGTCATGACCGTGGTCGCGCCCATCTCCATGCCGCCGGTCGCGAGCGCCACCAGGTGGGAGGCGATCCGGTTGAACTCCATCATCAGCACCCGGATGGTCTGCGCCCGCTCCGGGATCTGGTCGGTGATGCCGAGCGCCTTCTCGACCGCGAGGCAGTAGGACGCCTCGTTGAAGATCGGCATGACGTAGTCCATGCGGGTGCAGAAGGTCACGCCCTGGGTCCAGGTGCGGAACTCCATGTTCTTCTCGATGCCGGTGTGCAGGTAGCCGATGCCCGCGCGGGCCTCGGTGACCGTCTCACCGTCGAGTTCGAGGATCAGCCGGAGCACGCCGTGGGTCGACGGGTGCTGCGGCCCCATGTTGACCACGATCCGCTCCTCGTGGAGCGCGGTGGCCTCGTCGACGAGTTCGTCCCAGTCGCCGCCGACGGCGTTGAGCACCGGGGTGTCCTCGTCCACGTCGTGCGTGGTGGCGCCATACGGGTCGGACTGGGCCTGTGCCTGTGCGCTGTCGGCGCTCATGCCTTCCGTCGCGCCTCTGCCCTCGCCTGCGGGCCTCACTCGTACCTCGCTCGTGTCCTCGGCTCGGTCGGCGCTCATTTGTAAGACCTCCGGTCGTCCGCCGGCGGCACGGTGGCGCCCTTGTACTCCACCGGGATGCCGCCGAGCGGGTAGTCCTTGCGCTGCGGGTGGCCGGGCCAGTCGTCCGGCATGAGGATGCGGGTCAACGACGGGTGGCCGTCGAACTCGATCCCGAACATGTCCCAGGTCTCCCGCTCGTGCCAGTCGGCGCCGGGGTAGGTCGGGACGATCGTCGGAATGTGCGCGTCACCCTCGGGCACGGCGACCTCCACGCGAATGCGCCTGCTGCCGTTGGTGATCGAGTGGAAGTGGTAGACCGCGTGAAGCTCGCGGCCGGTCTCCTGCGGGTAGTGCACGCCCGAGACGCCCATGCAGGTCTCGAAGCGCAGCGCGGGCTCGTCGCGCAGCGCCTGGGCGACGGCGGGCAGGTGCTCGCGGGCCACGAAGAAGGTGAGTTCGCCGCGGTCGACCACGACATACTGCACGGCCGCCGCGTAGTCGCCGCCGCGCGCCTGCAGCGCGCTCTCCAGCGAGTCGGCGACCTGGTCGAAGTAGCCGCCGTAGGGGCGCGCCGCGGCACCCGGGAAGTAGACGGTGCGGTCGAGGCCGCCATAGCCGCTGGTGTCGTTGCCGAGCGAGGAGCCGAACATGCCGCGACGCTCGGCCACGCGCACGGGCGCGCCCGGCTCGGCCTGGCGGGCGAGTTCGCCGGCGCCGACGGCGTCGGTGGTGGTCGCCTCGGCGGCCGGCTGGTCAGGCTTGCTGCTGTCGTCAGTCATCAGGCCAGCAGCCCCTTCATCTGGTGGGTCGGGGTGGCGGTCAGAGCAGCCTGCTCGGCCGCGCGGGCCGCCTCGACGCGATTGACGCCGAGCTTGCCGCCCTGGATCTGCTTGTGCAGCTCGAGGATCGAGTTGAGCAGCATCTCCGGCCGCGGCGGACACCCGGGCAGATAGATGTCGACCGGTATGACGTGGTCGACCCCCTGGACGATCGCGTAGTTGTTGAACATGCCGCCGGAGCTGGCACACACACCCATCGAGATGACCCACTTGGGCTCGGGCATCTGGTCGTAGACCTGGCGGACGACCGGGGCCATCTTCTGGCTCACCCGGCCGGCGACGATCATCAGGTCGGCCTGCCGCGGGGTGGCGCTGAAGCGCTCCATGCCGAAGCGGGCGATGTCGTAGTCGGGGGTGCCGACGGCCATCATCTCGATGGCGCAGCAGGCCAGACCGAACGTCGCGGGCCAGACCGAGCTCTTGCGCATGTAGCCGGCGACCTGCTCGACGGTGGTCAGCAGGAAGCCCGCGGGGAGCTTCTCCTCGATTCCCATTCTGCGATTACCTCAATCCCACTCGAGGCCGCCGCGGCGCCATACGAATGCGTAGGCGACGAAGACGGTCAGCACGAAGAGCACCATCTCGATCAGCGCGAACAGGCCGAGACGGTCGAACGACACCGCGAACGGGTAGAGGAACACCGACTCGATGTCGAAGATGATGAACAGCATCGCCGTCAGGTAGTACTTGATCGGCACGCGGCCGCCGCCCTCGGGCTGCGGGCTCGGCTGGATGCCGCACTCGTAGGCGTCGACCTTGGCGCGGTTGTAGCGCTTGGGTCCCGCGAGGGATCCGGCGCCCACCACCGAGAAGATGGCGAACGCCGCGCCGATGCCTGCGAAGAACAGCAGCGGTGCGTAGGAATAGTCCATCGCCTATGACTCCTTCCGAGCGTCTTTGCTCACGGTGCCGCTCATGCCGCGGGCACCATCCTCGACAGGACCGCCATGACGCGGTCGTCGAGTTTGCCGCCGTGCTCGTCGCCGAGGTTGGCCATCACCTTCAGCAGCATCTGCATCATCGTCTTGCGCGGCAACCCGTAGCGCACCGCGAATTTCATCACCTCGGGGTGACCGATCAGCTGCGCGAAGAGCCGGCCGACGGTGAAGTAGCCGCCCAGGGCGTCCTTCATCACCTTCGGGTAGGACTGCAGCACGCGCTCGCGACCGGCGTCGTCGGTGCGGCCGAACGCCTGCGCGATGACCTCGGCGGCCAGGCGGCCGGACTCCATCGCGTAGGCGATGCCCTCACCGTTGAACGGGTTGACCATGCCGCCCGCGTCACCGACGAGCAGCAGGCCGTCGGCATAGTGCGGCTGGCGGTTGAAGCCCATCGGCAGGGCCGCGCCGCGGATCGGGCCGGTGATGGTCTCGTCGTTGAAGGTCCACTCCTCCGGCATCGTCGCGACCCACTGACGCATGACGTCCTTGTAGTCGGTCTTGCCGAAGGCACTGGAGGTGTTGAGGATTCCGAGGCCGAGGTTGCTCGTGCCGTCACCCACACCGAAGATCCAGCCGTAGCCGGGCAGCAGGACCCGCTTGCCCTGCTTGTCCTTGGACCACAGCTCCAGCCACGACTCCAGATAGTCGTCGTCGGTGCGCGGGCTGGTGTAGTAGGCCCGCACCGCGACGCCCATCGGGCGGTCGTCGCGCTTGTCGCGGCCCATCGCGAGCGACAGCCGCGAAGAGTTGCCGTCGGCGGCGATCACCAGCGGCGCCCGGAAGGTCAGCTGCTTGCCGGTGGGGCGGTCGTTCTGCCCCATCTCCTTGGCCTCGACACCGATGATCGCGCCGGTCTTGTCGTCCCGGATCGCGCCGCCGACGTTGACGCCCTCACGCAGGCGCGCGCCGTGCTTGACCGCATGCTTGGCGAGGATGTCGTCGAAGTCCTGCCGGGTGCGCACCAGGCCGTATGGCGGGAAGCTCGCCACGTCGGGCCAGTCGAGCTGCAGCCGCATGCCGCCGCCGATGATGCGCAGCCCCTTGTTCTTGATCCAGCCGTCGTCCTCCGGCGTCGGGATGCCGAGCGTGATCAGCTCGCGCACCGCGCGCGGGGTGAGACCGTCGCCGCACACCTTCTCGCGGGGGAAGTGCGTCTTCTCGAGCAACAGCACGTCGAGGCCGGCCATCGCGAGGTAGGCGGCGGTTGCGGATCCACCGGGGCCGGCGCCGACGACGATGACGTCGGCGCTCTCGTCCGGGGCAGGGATAACGCCGGGGAGGCTCACGGGGTGAATCTTTCTACCTTGTGAAGACGTTCACTAACCCATGCACTGTATTCCCAGCGGCCGATCCGGACCTACTTAGGCGAGCCTAACCGCTTGGGGCGGGGGCTGCCTGCGCTTTCCTGCGCTTCGTGCGTAGCCCGCGACCGTCGCGACTTCTGCACGCCCCCGGGCCGATCCGCGTGCGCACCCCGCGACCGTCGCGACTTCTGCACGCCCCCAGGCCGATCCGCGTGCGCACCCCGCGCCCGTCGCGACTTCTGCACGCCCCCGGCGCGAGCGGCTGCGATCAGCCGAAGTGCCGCCGCCACCCGTCACCGATTCGCAGCCGTACGCCGGACGCGAGCTGGACGGCATCGACGATCCGTCCCAGAACGGCGAGCGGGTCGGCATACATCGAGGTCGAAGTGATCACGATGAAGCGCCAGCCGATCGCCTCCACTTCCTCGCGACGCAGTATGTCGGCTTCCCATTGCTGCTCGCGCTCGATGTGGTGCCGACCGTCGAACTCGAACGCGAGCTTCAGCTTCGGATAGCTCATGTCGATTTCGCGCCACCGCGCGCCGATGCGCACGACGTGATTGACGACCGGCTCCGGGAAACCGGCACTGACCATCAGCAGACGGAGTCGCGACTCGTTGGGAGAGTCGACCCTGGCGCGCACGAAGTGGGCGACCTCGCGAGCCTTCGCCGCACCGGTCGAATGCTTGTCGGCGACGAAGTCGATGAGTTGGGCCGGCGTGACCCGCGCACGGCGCACCAGCGAATCACCCAGGATCAGCAAGTCGATGAACTCGAGATGGGCGGCCAGATCAAGGAAGGTCTGGCGCGGGCTGGTCACCGCAATTCCCTTGACCATCAACAGTTCCGGCGCATGCGTGTAGAAGTGAAACCGCACCCCGCGATGCTCGGTGTGCCGGCGTTTACGAGTGCCGAGGTGTATGTCGGAGGCCATCGGCGTCACCGCTCCCCAGAGCGATGCGGCGGTGTGATGCGAAGCAAACCGCGCGGCGGGCAAGGTCGCGAGCAGGTAACGAACCCGCTGGCCGAGAGTGGGCGCTGAGCCGACCCGCCAATAGCTGCCGCGTATCAGCTGGCGATAGTCGGGCCCGGCGAGTTGCCGGCGGCTCACTCCGGCGCGCTCGGCCTGCGCGGTGGTGAAGATCACGCCGAGTTTGCGGGGCGCGGGTGATGGGAGAGCTGACATCCCGCAACCGTGGCAGGAACTCGCGATTCGCGGCGCCGGTTATCCACAGGCAGCCGCCGGTTCGGCGGCCGACTCGGCGTGCACAGCCCGCGACCGTCGCGACTTCTGCACGCCCTCGGGCCGTTCCGCGTCCACAGCCCGCAACCGTCGCGACTTCTGCACGCCCCCAGGCCCATCCGGGTGCACACCCCGCAACCGTCGCGACTTCTGCACGCCCCCAGGCCCATCCGGGTGCACACCCCGCAACCGTCGCGACTTCTGCACGGCCCTAGCCCGATCCGCGTGCACACGCCGCAACCGTCGCGACTTCTGCACGCCCCCCGGCGCCGGGCTCAGCCCAGGCTGCGCGGCTTGGTCGCGCGGTGGAGCGCGACGATGCCGCCGGTGAGGTTGCGCCACTCGACCTTGCCCCACCCGGCGTCCTGGAGGCGGGTCGCCATACCGGCCTGGTCGGGCCACGCCTGGATCGATTCGGCAAGGTAGACGTAGGACTCGGCGTTGGAGCCGACCCGGCGGGCGATCTTGGGCAGCGCCGACATCAGGTATTCGCTGTAAACCTTGCGGAACGCCGGGTTGGTCGGCGTCGAGAACTCGCAGATGACGAGCGTGCCGCCCGGCTTGGTGACCCGGCGGAACTCGCGCAACGCCTCGTCGGTGTCGTGCACGTTGCGCAGCCCGAAGGACATCGTCACGGTGTCGAAAACGCCGTCCTCGAAAGGCAATTGGGTCGCATCGGCCGCGGTGAAGGCGAGGTCGGGGCGGCGCCGCTTGCCCTTGCGCAGCATGCCGAGCGAGAAGTCGGCCGGCACGACGTGCGCGCCCATCGCGTCGAACGGTTCGCTGCTGGTGCCGGTGCCCGCGGCGATGTCGAGGATTACGTCGCCGGGCTTCGGCGCGACCGCCTCGACGACCTGCTTGCGCCACCGCCGGTCCTGCCCCAGCGACAGCACGTCGTTGGTGACGTCGTAACGCTCCGCGACGTCGTCGAACATGCGGGCAACATCGGCGGGCTGCTTGTCGAGGCTGGCACGGTTCATACGCGTCATCTTGTCGTATGACGCAGCGCCCGCGCACGGACGGCACTCGCCGCACGGCGAAGGACACCGGCGTAAGGTGACCGCTCGTGACCATGCCCCTGCCTGCCTCGCACCCGGCGCTGGTGGTGCGCTCGACCCGCATCGCCGACCCCGGCGACCTGGTGTCGGTCATTCCCGCGGGCGCCGACTCCCCCGTCAGCTGGCTGCGCGACGGCGACGGCTTCGTCGGCTGGGGCGTCGCGGCGAGCATTCGCACGGCGGGCACCGCCCGCTTCGCCGAGGCCGAGCAGTGGTGGCGCGACGTGGTCGGATCGGCCGTCGTCCGGTCCGAGGTCGACCTGCCCGGGTCCGGACTGGTCGCGGTGGGCTCGTTCGCCTTCTCGGCGGCCTCGGCCGCGGGCGGGGTGCTGCACGTGCCGGCGATCGTGGTCGGTCGCCGCAACGGCGTCGCCTGGGTGACGAGCATCAGCAGCGCGCCCGATCTCGGCGGTGCCCCCGTCATACATCCTGCTGAGAAGCCTTTGGCACCAGTGCTTTCCGACTCCCGTGACGGTGCGCTGACCGGCGCCGAGTGGGCGCAGGCCGTCGGTGCCGCGGTGCGGCGCGTCCAGTCCGGGGCGCTCGACAAGGTGGTGATGGCGCGTGACGTCGTCGTCACCGCGGAGGGCCCGATCGATCCGCGGCACCTGCTGGCGCGGCTCACCTCGGCATACGCCAACACCTGGACCTACAGCGTCGACGGCCTCGTCGGCGCGACCCCCGAGATGCTGCTGCGCCGCGAGAAGGGCCTGGTCACCTCGCGCATCCTCGCCGGCACCATCCGCCGCACCGGCGACGACGAGCACGACCTGGCACTCGCCGCGTCGCTGGCGCGGTCGAGCAAGGACCTCGAGGAGCACGAATACGCCGTGCGGTCGGTGGCCGACGCGCTGTCGCCACACTGCTCGTCGATGAACGTGCCGGAGTCGCCGTTCGTGCTGCACCTGCCCAACGTCATGCACCTGGCGACCGACGTCGCCGGCGTCCTGCGCGAGGACGTCTCGTCACTGACGCTCGCCGCGTCGCTGCACCCGTCCGCCGCGGTGTGCGGCACGCCGACCCTCGCCGCGCGTGACCTGATCGGCGAGCTCGAGCAGATGGACCGTGGCCGCTATGCCGGACCGGTCGGCTGGCTCGACGCGTCCGGCGACGGCGAGTGGGGCATCGCCCTTCGCTGCGGGCACCTCGAAAAGCCCTCGCAGATCAGGCTTTTCGCCGGCTGCGGCATCGTCGCGGGCTCGCAGCCCGACGCCGAGCTCACCGAGTCGGAGGCGAAGCTCGTGCCGATGCGGCACGCGCTCGCCGACGACTGACCTGGCCGCTCCGGAGCGTCAGGCGCTCGGCTGCGGCCCGTCGTAACCCTCGACGATGATGATGTCGGCGTCCGCCGCCTTCTCGCGATACTCCCGCGCAGCCTGGTATGCCGCAGAGTTGTAACAGTCGAGCGCTGCGCGATACGAAGGGAATTCGATCACGACGTTGCGCGGCCGGGAGTCGCCCTCGACCGCTTCGTACGGCCCACCGCGCACCAGCAGCTTTCCGCCGTACGCCGCATAGGCGGCGGTCGCCGCGGAGGCATACTGCAGGTAGGCGTTCTCGTCGTTGACCTGCACTCGTGCGATCCAGTAACCCGATGCCGCCATCAGCTCACAGCCTTTCCTCGGACGATCCGTTGTCAGAGTTCATTACAACAGCACACTGAGCGCCCGGGGCAGCACCTCGACGGTCGCCGGCAGTTGCTGGATCGGCTCGCCGTCGCCGTAGGCCTCGACGCCTTCCGCCTCGATGCGCACCACCCGGCCGCGGGCGACGGTGACCTCGGGGTTCTTCAGGTGGGTACCGCGATAGAGCTGCGGCATCGCGGTCACGAACTTCAGCCGGTTGCCGGCCCCGACCATGATCACGTCGAGCAGTCCGTCGTGCACGTCCGCATCGGGCGCGATGTGCATGCCCTTGCCGTAGAAGCCCGAATTGGCAGCAATCGCAGTGAATCCGCGATATTCGAAGACGTCGTCGTCGACGGTGACGCGGTAGTGCCGCGGCGGGAACTTGAACAGGCCGCGCACCGACGACACCTGATACTGCAGCGTCGCCGGCAGCTTCCGCGGCGCGGTGTTGACCAGGTGGGACACCAGGGAGTCGATGCCGGCATACACGCTGCCGACGACGACCCGGTTGCCGAGCCGGATCGCGTCGACGCCGGTCGGAGCACCCGCGAGCGCCAATCGTGTTGCGTCATGGGTGTTTTCAGGGATCCCGAGCTGGCGCGCGAAGTCGTTGCCGCGCCCGCTGGGCACGATCCCGAAAGTTACGTCGTGCTCGATCAACGGCGCCGCGAGCGACCCGAGGAAGCCGTCGCCCCCGACGGTCACGCAGGTCTCGCCGGCCGCCTTGGTGTCGCGCACCAGGCCGTCCGCTGCTTCGATCCCCGGCGAGAAGGTGATGCGCACGGTGGCGCCGGCGTCGCCGAGGTCGGCCGCGACCTGGCGAGCCAGGTGGACCGCCTTGCCGCCACCGGAGAGCGGATTGGCCAGGACATGAAAGGACCGGGAGGACCTAGAGGTCGGGGAGGTCCGGGCCGTGGTCATCGGGCCTCCGCAGGACGACGGGCACTTCGTGGTGCGCTCATGGGATCAGGACTCCTGGGTTGAGGACGCCCTCAGGATCCAGCGTCTCCTTGACCGCGCGCAGCACCGCCACGCCGGTGTCGCCGATCTCGTCGGCCAGCCACGGCTTGTGGTCGCGGCCGACCGCGTGGTGGTGGGTGATCGTGCCGCCGTGCTGCGAGATCGCGTCGCCGGCAACCTGCTTCACCGGCACCCATTGCGCTGGCGGGTCGTCGGTCTCGCGCATCGCGACGGTGAAGTAGAGCGACGCACCTGCTGGGTAAACGTGCGAAATGTGACACAAAACAATGGGATCCACGCCTTGCCCCTTCGCTGCCGCGTCGATCGCGGCCCGCACGGCGTCATACAGTCGCGGGAGGTTGGCCCAGGTGGTCGCGGTCTCGAGCGTCTCGACCAGCACCCCCTCGTCGAGCAGCGTGTCGCGCAGGTATGGCGCGTCGAAGCGCCCCTCCGCCCAGGCGTCGCCGCCCTTCTCGCCGACGAGCGTGCCGCCGAGCCCGGTCAGCGTCTCACCGGCCTCCGCCCGCATCCGTGCCACCCGCTGCTCGGTGCCCTCGTAGCCGCAGACCAGCTGGCAGCCGCCGTCGGCGTTGAGTCCGATGGCGCTGGGGTCGCTGAGGTTGATGGCTGTCTCGGTCTCGTCCGAGAGCCGCAGCACTGTCGGGTTGATGCGGTCCTGCACCAGCGTGCGCATCGCGGTCGCGCCCTCGGCGAACGACGCGAAGCGCCACGTCTCGTAGGCCTTGGCCTGCGGCACCGGCCGCACCATGACCGTGACGTCGGTGATCACCCCGAAGGCACCCTCTGACCCCAGCACCAGCTGCCGCAGGTCCGGGCCGGCGGCGCTGGCCGGCGACCGGCCGATGTGCCAGGTGCCCGACGGTGTCGCAATGGTCAGTGCAACGACCATTGCGTCGAATCTGCCGTAACCGGAGGACGATTGGCCGCTGGAACGGGTTGCCGCGAAGCCGCCGACGCTGGCGTATTCGAACGACTGCGGGAAGTGACCGAGGGTGTATCCCTCGGCTGCGAGCGCTTTCTCGACCTCCGGACCGAGCATGCCCGCCTGCAGCGTGGCGGTCCGCGAGATCTCGTCGAGCTCGACGACCCGGTCGAGCCGTCGCAGGTCCAGCGCGATCACCGCGGCGTATGACGCGCCGTCCGGCGCGAGACCGCCGACCACCGACGTGCCGCCGCCGAACGGCACCACCGCGATGTGCTCGCGCTCGCTGACGCGCAGCACCTCGACGATCTCGTCAACGCTCCCTGGCCGGATCACCGCATCGGGCGCGGCCGAGAAGTCGCCGGCGCGGGCGGCCAGCAGATCCGGGGTGGACTTGCCGCGGGTGTGCTCGACGCGCGCGGTGTCGTCGGTGGCGACCTGCTCCGGAGTGACCGCCGCGGCATACGCCTGCTGGTGTGCGGGGGTCAGGCGCGAGGCGGGCAGTCGCACGTCGGCGCGATCGACCGCCGGACGCGGGGTCACCTCACCGAAGGCGAACGCCATGAGCTCGCCGGCGTTGTCGGGCAGGGCGGCGGTGCGGTGCGGATCTCCCCAGCGGGACCAGTGCATGGTGACTTCCTCGATCGAACGGCGGGTTCTCGGGCTCCGGTGTTACAGTGTGACACATGTCGACGATCCGTAACAGCCCGATCGAGGACGACGACCTCCTCGACGCCGCGCGCGCCTGCCTGCTGGCGGTCGGCTGGCGCCGGACGACGATGACCGACGTCGCGCGCAAGGCCGGCGTCTCCCGGATGAGCGTCTACCGGCGCTGGCCGGACATGTCGGCGCTCACCGCCGACCTGATGGTGCGCGAGTGGTCGACCATCGGTTATCGGCTCGCCGCGCGCGACGGCATGCGCCTCGACGCGTCCGGCATCGCCCGCACCGTCGCCGCCGCGGCCCGGGAGGTGCACGAGGGCGAGCTGTTCCGCAAGATCGTCGACGTCGACCCGGAGTTGCTGCTGCCCTACCTGCTGGTCCGCCGCGGCCGCACCCAGACCACGCTGCTGGAGTCACTGGCCACCGGCATCACGGCCGCGCAGGAAGCCGGCTCGGTCCGCTCCGGCGAGCCCGAACTCTTCGCCCGCTCAGTGCTTTTGATGACCTACGGCTTCGTCTTCTCGGTGCCCACGATGTCCGACGAGGACATCGACGAGACCGACCTCTTCGGCCAGCTCGCGATCGCCGTCGAGAACTACCTGCGATGAACACCGCGCTCAACGCGGCCCGCCGCGCCCGCGAACTCGTCGAAGCCACCGACGGCCGGGTCGCCGACCTGCTGGTCGTCGGACTCGGCGTGACCGGTGCCGGCGTCGCCCTCGACGCCGCGAGCCGGGGCCTCGACGTGGTCGCGATCGACGCGCACGACCTCGCCTTCGGCACGTCGCGGTGGAGCTCCAAGCTCGCGCACGGCGGGCTGCGCTACCTCGCCTCCGGACAGGTCGGCATCGCGCACGAGAGCGCGGTCGAGCGCGGCATCCTGATGACGCGCACCGCGCCGCACCTGGTGCGGGCGATGCCGTGGGTGGTGCCGCACTTCGCCGGCGGATCGCGCCGGGACCGGGCCGCGACGTTCGCCGGCTTCCTCGCCGGGGACGCCCTGCGAGCCGCGGCGCGCACCCCGCGCGCGGTGCTGCCGCGGCCCCGGCGACTCGGCCGCACCGAAACCCTCGCGTTCGCGTCGGGCGTGCAGGACCACGGGCTGACCGGTGCGGCGCTCGGCTGGGACGGGCAACTGGTCGACGACGCGCGGCTCGTGGTGGCCATCGCGCGGACCGCCGCCGGTCACGGCGCGCGGGTGCTCACTCGGGTGCGTGCCGTCTCCGCCACCGGCGACGGCGCGCGGGTGCGTGACGAGCTGACCGGCTCCGAGCACGACATCCCGGCGCGTGCCGTCGTCAACGCGACCGGCGTCTGGGCCGACTCGCTCGCACCCGACATCCGGCTCCGCCCGTCGCGCGGCACCCATCTGGTGGTGCGGTCCGCGGCGCTCGGATCGATGAATTGCATTGTCAATGCCCCGGTTCCAGGCCACTTCGGCCGCTTCGTCTTCAGCCTCCCGCAACTGGACGGCACCACCTACATAGGGCTCACCGACGAGCCGGCCGCGCCGCCGGTCCCCGACGTGCCGCAGTCGTCCGAGCAGGAGGTCGCCTTGCTCCTCGACACCATCAACACCGCGCTCCGGCGGCCCCTCTCCCGGGCAGATGTGATCGGCACCTACGCCGGGCTCCGGCCGCTGCTGTCCGCCGAGGGCTCGACCGCCGACCTGTCCCGCAAACACGCGGTGCTGACCGGGTCGAGCGGGATGATCACCGTCGTCGGCGGCAAACTCACCACCTACCGCCGTATGGCGCAGGACGCGGTCGACGCCGCAGTCCGCCGGAGCAGCCTCACCGCCGGGCCCTGCGTGACCGCGAAAACAGCTCTCGTCGGCGCAGATCCGGCTGGTCCCGTCAACGGCGAGCTCCCCGACCGGCTGGTCCGCCGTTACGGCGCCGAGGCGGCCGAGGTGCTGTCTGCCGACCCGGCCCGCAACCTCCCGATCGGCGACACGGTGCCGACCACGCCCGCCGAGCTGGACTTCGCACTCAGTCACGAGGGCGCTCTCGACGTCGACGACCTGCTCGACCGGCGCACCCGGGTAGGCCTGGTGCCCGCGGACCGGGCGCTCGCCGAACCCGTTGCGGCAGAAGCGCTTTCGGCGGTCAGATCAGAGGGCTGAGCCGGGCGCGACTCCCGTCATACAGCGAGGAACTGGGCCCAGCCACCGGTCGGCTTGCTGCCGTAGGGCAGGCTGCGCAGCTTGGCCAGCACGGCCGGGTCCTGCTCCTCCACCCAGTCGATCAGCTGCCGGAAGGACACGATCCGCGCGTCCGGATAATCGACGATCTTGCGCATGACCTGCTCGACGGCTGTCATGTAGATGCCACCGTTCCAGCCCTCGAAGTGGTTGCCGATGATCAGCGGCGCCCGGTTGAAGTCGTAGGCGCGCAGGAAGCCGGCCAGGTAGGTGTCGACCGCCTCCTGCTGCCACTTCGGCCGCATCGACGGCTTGCCACGGGTGCCGCCGGACTGGTTGTACATGATGTTGTAGTCCATCGAGATCACCTGGCCGGAGTGCCCGGCGAACGGGATCGACTGCATGGACACGTCCCAGAGATTGCGGTCCCTGCCGGGCCACATCTGGATGCCGGTCTTGCTGGTGTCGTAGCGCCAGCCCAGCTGCGAGGCCGCCACCCGCAGGTTGTCCGCACCCTCCAGGCACGGCGTGCGGCCGCCGACGAGCTCCTTGTCGTAGTCGAACGGCAGCGGCGGCAGGTCGGTGAAGCCGGTGTTGGTCCGCCAGTTCTTCACGAACGACTTCGCCTGCTCGATCTCGCTGCGCCACTCGGCCGGCGACCATTCGCTGACGCCGCCCCGGCCGCAGAAGTGGCCGTTGAAATGAGTGCCGATCTCGTGCCCCTCGAGCCACGCCTTGCCGATGTTGTCGATGGTGGCGTGGATGTCGCGGTCGTCGAGGTAGCCGATGTCGGAGGCGCCGACCTGGTGCCGCGGCGGCCGGTAGAGGTCCTTCTTGGCGGCCGGCAGCAGGAACAGCCCGGAGAGGAAGAGCGTCATCGACGCCTTGGTCTCCTTGGCCACCTCACGGAAGTGGGACAGCAGGTTGAGCCCGGCGACCTCGCCGGCGCCGTCCCAGGAGATCACCACGAACTGCGGCGGCGCCTGTCCCGGCTCCAACTTCTCCGCCGTCGGCTGGTGGGGCTGCGGCCCGGTGTCCGAGGTCGATCCGTCCCCGATGAGCCGGGCCTTCGGTGGGGCCGAGCTGGAGGTGCTGCCGACCGGACGGGCGCTCGTCGGCGGAGCCGTGGTCGGGTTCTTCAGGGTGCCGCACGCGGCCAATGCGGCCGTCGCGCTGATCGTTGCCCCTGTTGCGATGGCCGTGCGCCTGTCCACCTGTGCCATGACTTCCCCGAATAGTCGACTGACGGCCTCCCCGTTGTGACCGTCTTCATCCACCATGACAAACCGCCGGGCGCGCACCAACGATCGCGACAGGCGTTTTCCCGATCGTTCCTCCACCGTTACCTGACGCTCGTATGACGGGACGCCCCGGTTTGACGGCGTTCGTAGAATCGAGGGGTAGCCAAGGGTCCCGCGTGGCTGGTGGAGGGAAGCCGCGCACCGCATCGCGCTACCCCCGAAAGGCGTCCGACCCCCGTGTCACCCGCTGCGTCATACCGCCACCTGTTCGGCCTGACCGGACCCACCTACATCCTCGTCGCCTTCCTCGCCCGACTGCCGCTCGCGATGAGCCAGATGGGCGTGCTGCTGCTCGTCGCGCACACCACCGGAAGTTTCGGCGCGGGCGGTGCCTGCGCCGGCGCGCTCGCCATCGCCAACGCGATCGGTGCCCCGGTGCTGGGCGCGGCGTCCGACCGGTTCGGGCAGCGCCCGGTCGTCCTCGTGCAGTCGTGGGCGAGCGCGGTCGGCCTGGCGCTGGTCGTGGTGGCCGCCGAGACCGGCATCGCGTGGGGCTGGGCGGCGGCCGCGTCGGCGTTCGCGGGACTGACGATGCCGCAGGCGGGTCCGCTCGCCCGGGTGCGCTGGCGGCCGATCATCGGCGCCCGCAGCCGCGGCGCCCAGTCCGGCCGGCTCATCGACACCGCCTTCTCCTACGAAGGCTCGGCCGACGAGGCGTCGTTCGTGCTCGGCCCGGCCATCGTCGGCACCATCGCGGCGCTGCTCGAGCCGGGCGTCGGCATCGGCACCGCCGCCGTGCTGCTGGTCGTCTTCGGCACCTGGTTCGCGGTGCACCCGACCGCCCGGCTGCGCACCGCGAGCGCGCACACCGCCGCGGCCGGACGGCTGCTGACCCCCGCGCTCGCGGTGCTCGCGCTCGCGCAGTTCGTGATCGGCAACGTCTTCGGCTCGGTGCAGACCGGCACGACCGTCATCGCGACCGCCGCCGGGCACGAAGGCCTCGCCGGTCTGGTGCAGGCGCTGCTCGGCGTGGGTAGCGTCGTCGCCGGCATCAGTATGGCGGCGCTGCCCACCCGGATCGGCTACGTCACCCGGTGGCGGGTGACCGCGGTCGGGCTGTTCGTGCTCGCCACTCCGCTGCTGCTCATCCACTCGCTCGCGGCGCTCGCCCCCGCGCTGGTGCTGCTCGGGTGCTGCGTTGCGCCATACATGATCACGACGTTCACGCTCGGTGAGCAGCTCACGCCGCCGTCCCGCACCGGCGCCGCGATGACGTTGCTGGCCGCGGCCACCGGGCTCGGCTATGCCGTGGGTGCCGCACTGGCCGGCCGGCTGGCCGACCTCGGCGGGGAGACGCCGGCGTTCGCGGTGACGGTCACCGCCGGAGCCCTCGCCGCCGTGCTGGCGGCCGTCGCCGGGCGGCTGCTGCTCGACGCCCACGCCGCGAGGGTCGCTCCCGCAGCGGCGATGCCGGCGGGCGAACACGCCTGACCCGGCGGCTGCGATTAGGGTTTGCCCCATGGCGACCTCGAAAAGCGTTCCCGCCCTCAACCTCGCGTCCGCTGCCCTCGCCGGAGCGGTGACGCTGGTGCGTCCAGCCCGGTTCCCGCGCTGGGCCCGGCGTGGACTGGTCTGGGCCAACACCGCCGGCACCGCCGGATCGGTCTTCCTGACCGTCCGCAACCGGGACGACCTGCCGCCCGAGCACCCGCTGCACCGCGCGGTGTCGTCGAGCGACCTCATCGCGGCCGCGACCGGCGGCCTCATGCTCGTCACGTCGGGCATCGGCCTGAAGGCCGACGACAAGATCGAGCAGTTCCTCGTCAAGCGCGGCTTCAAGCACCCGCGGGTGTGGATGGCGGTCGGCGTCGTGGGCGTGGTCTTCCTCGCCAAGACGCTGCAGGACGCCGGCAGCAAGAAGGCCGAGGCGATGCGCGAGCAGTTCAAGAGCGCCGAGCAGGACGAGAAGACGGCGATCGGCAAGACCGACGCCACGATCAACCGGAACATCGCCGACGGCACCCGGTGAGCGCGATCGACTTCGCCGATGTGCAGGCGGCAGCGTCGCGCATCGCCGGAGTCGCCCACCGCACACCCGTCGTCACCTCGCGCCGGCTCGATGACGAGCTCGGCATCGAGCTGCACCTGAAGTGCGAGAACCTCCAGCGGATGGGCGCGTTCAAGTTCCGCGGCGCCTACAACCGGCTGGCCCAGCTGTCACCCGACGAGCGTCGCGCCGGCGTCGTCGCGTTCTCGTCGGGCAATCACGCCCAGGCGGTCGCGCTGGCCGCGGGGCTGCTCGGCATACCCGCGACGATCGTCATGCCGACGGACGCCCCGCAGATCAAGTTGGTGGCGACCAGAGGGTATGGCGCCACGATCGTGCCCTATGACCGCCGCACCGAGGATCGCGCCGCGATCGCCGCGGACCTCGCCGAGCGCGAGAGCCGCACGGTGGTGCCGCCGTTCGACGACCCGGCGATCATGGCCGGGCAGGGCACCGCGGCACTGGAGCTGATGCAGGAGGTCGCCGACCTCGACGCGGTGATCGCACCGCTCGGCGGCGGCGGACTGCTCTCCGGCACGGCGGTCGCGGTGCACGGAATGCGCTCTGCAACAAGGGTTTTCGGCGCAGAACCGGCCGCGGGCAACGACGGCAAACGGTCCTTCGACAGCGGTGAGATCGTCACGATCGACGTGCCGGAGACGCTCGCTGACGGGGCCCAGACGACCGCACTCGGCGCGCTGACCTTCCCGATCATCCGGGAGCAGGTCGAGGACATCGTGCTCGCGACGGACGACGAGCTGGCGGCCGGCATGCGCAGCCTCGCGCACACCTGCAAGCTGGTGGTGGAGCCGACCGGTGCACTCGCCTACGCGGCGGCCCGTGTCCTCGCGCCGACGATGCCGGGCGCGCGGGTCGGCGTCATCCTCTCGGGCGGGAACGTCGACCTGGACCGGTTCGCGCGGTTGGTCGCCGACGCCGGCTGACGCGGGGCGATCGGGCGCTACCGCGCGCGATCACGCGGCTCAGGCACGCAGGTGGTGCCAGACGAGCACCATCACCGAGCACAGGAAGATCACCGACCCGAGCACGGCGAACGGCTTACCGACCGCGGCGATGCGGCGGGCGACCTCCGGTGGGGCGCCGAGTTCGACGAGCCGCCGCTCGGGCGTGCGGCGCAGGTTCTTGACGTTGAACGACGGCTGCGCGAGCGCGGTCGCGAACGGCACGTAGAACGCGATCACCGCGAGCGCGAGCGGGATGCGCACCCAGAACAGCCGGTGCGCGTCCTCGGCCCAGAGGCCGACGCCCAGCACCACGATCGCGAGCACGGCTGCGACCGTCTGGCTGAGCACCGTCGCCCGCACTCCGCGGCCGGGGTTGCCGCGCGCGGCGGCCACGAGGCGCCGCAGGTGCCCCTCCTGGGTCCGGCGCCGAGCCCACCACACCCAGCACACGCCCGCCGCGACCAGCGCGATCAGAACCGTTGCCCGCACGGGCACGAACCCTACGCGAACACCCGATAATCGCCGTATGACGACTCACGCCTCGATCGAACCGGTGGACGCGCTGCGCCGGATCGCCTTCCTGCTGGAGCGATCCCGGGCCGGCACCTACCGGGTCAAGGCGTTCCGGCAGGCCGCGGACACCGTGCTGCGCACCCCCGCCGACGAGCTGCGCCGCCTCGCCGACACCGGCACCCTCGACCAGCTGCCGGGCATCGGCAAGTCGACCGAGGCGGTGGTCGCGGAGGCGCTCGCGGGGAAACGCCCGGCATACCTGGTCAGCCTGGAGGACAAGTCGCCCGAGCGGCTCGTCGAGGGCGGCGAGAAGTACCGCGCTGCGCTCAAGGGCGATCTGCACTGCCACTCCGACTGGAGCGACGGAGGGTCGCCGATCCCCGAGATGGTCGCGACCGCAATGGAACTCGGCCACGACTACATCGCGCTCACCGATCACTCCCCCAGCCTGCGGGTCGCGAATGGATTGTCCGCCGAACGCCTGGGCAAACAGCTGCGGCTCATCGACAAGATGAACGAGCAGCTGACCGATTTCCGGCTGCTCAAGGGCATCGAGGTCGACATCCTCGACGAGGGCGCGCTCGACCAGGACCCGAAGCTGCTGGACCGCCTCGACATCCGGGTCGCGTCGGTGCACTCGAAGCTGAAGATGCCGTCGGCGCCGATGACGCGGCGGATGGTCGCCGCGATCGGCGACCCGCGCACCAACATCCTCGGTCACTGCACCGGCCGGATGATCGACGGCGAACGCCGTGGCAAGAAGTTGCGCCGGGAGCAGTCGGCCTTCGACGCTGCGGCGGTCTTCGCGGCCTGCGTGGAGCACGACGTCGCCGTCGAGATCAACTCCCGGCCCGAGCGCTGCGACCCGCCCGACGAGCTGATCGAGCAGGCGATGGCCGCCGGCTGCTTGTTCTCGATCGACAGCGATGCGCACGCGCCGGGGCAGCTGGATTTCGTCGAATACGGCTGCGAGCGCGCGCAGCGACTCGGCGTACCACTGGAGCGGATCGTCGACACCTGGCCGCTCGATCGCCTGCTGGAGTGGGCGAAGAAGGGGTGAGGCCGCCGCCGTTTTGGTGGTTCGCGCTTCCCTCCCCTATAGTCATCTAGTCCTCGTCACCAGCCGAGGCGGCTTGATGCTGAGGACTGGGTCGCAGGACAAGGTCCCCATCGTCTAGCGGCCTAGGACCCCGCCCTTTCACGGCGGTAGCACGGGTTCGAATCCCGTTGGGGATACGCATCGTTCGCGATGATGCAGTATGGCCGCAAGGCCCCGTAGCGCAGTTGGTTAGCGCGCCGCCCTGTCACGGCGGAGGTCGCGGGTTCGAGTCCCGTCGGGGTCGCCATCCCTTCCCTGGGAATCAAGTCCATAGGGCTCAAGGCCAGATAGCTCAGTTGGTAGAGCGAGCGACTGAAAATCGCTAGGTCGGCGGTTCGACCCCGTCTCTGGCCACCACCGGTCGCTTCGGCCGCGCACGAAACGGACTCGCCTTCGGGCGGGTCCGTTTTCTTTCCCGTCAGCTCCTCTGGTGCCGGGTGTCTCCCGGCGTCCGATGCCGTATGACGAAGCTCACCCCAGCCCGCCGCGGGTCGCCTCCACCGCGGCCTGCACCCGGTTGGTCGCGCCGAGCTTCTGCTGCGCCGCCGTGAGGTGCGTCTTGACCGTGGCCTCCCCGAGATAGAGCTCCCTGGCGATCTCGGGGTTGCTCAACCCCTTGACCAAGAGGCGGACCACTGCGAGTTCGCGGTCGGTGAGGGTCGCGAGCGCCGCCCGCGCCCGCTGCCGGTCCTGGTCGTTGCTCGCCTGCACCTGCTGGAACACCTGGCGGATGCTCTGCGGCGAGAGCGCGCCGGCGCCACCGGCTACGTTGCGGATGGCATCGATGATCTCGGTCGCGGCGGCGGTCTTGAGCAGGAAGCCGGACGCGCCCGCCCCGATGGCCCGCATCACGACGTCGTCGGCGTCGAAAGTGGTGAGCACGATGACCTTCGGCGGGTTGGCGAGGGCACGCAGCGCACCGGTCGCGGCGATGCCGTCGAGCCGTTGCATCCGCACGTCGAGCAGCACCACGTCCGGGAAATGCTGTTGCACGGCGGGCACCGCTCGGTCGCCGTCGTCGACCGACCCGACCACCTCGATGTCCGGTGCGCTCGACAGGATCAGCTCCAGGCCCTGGCAGACCAGCGCGTCGTCGTCGACCAGCAGCACCCGGATCGGGCGCTCCTCCTGCTCACTCATTGCCGGCCCCTCTCCATTCCCACGGCAACCGCACCAGCGTGCGGAAGGCACCCTCGTCGTCGATCCACACCCACGACTCGCCGCCCGCCTGCTGCACCCGCTCGTGCACCCCGGTCAGGCCGTTGCCCGGGCGCACCCGGCGGTCGCTCGGGTCCGCGGCCCGGTTGGCGGTGCTGATCTCGACGCCGCGCTCGGGCCCGGCGTCGATCTGCAACCGCACGGGCACCCCGGGCGCGTGCCGGCGGGCGTTGGTGAGCAGCTCCTGGGTGATCCGGTAAGCGCTGCGACCGACCCGGTCGTCGAGCGTCGCCGACTGGTCGATGAAGACCGACGCCGCGACCGGGCTGCCCGCGGCGAGCGACTCGTCGATCAGCGACGGGAGCTCGCGCAGGGTCGGCACGGTCTCGCTGACGTCCGGGTCCTCGGGGCGACGCAGCACCGCGAGCAGCGAGCGCAGGTCGTTCATCGACTCCTGGGCGCCCTGCCGCACCAGCGACGCGCTCTTGGCCAGCTTCGGGTCGTCGGCCACGAGCTCGAGCCCGGCGGCGTGCAACGACAGCAGCGACAACCGGTGACCGAGCACGTCGTGCACCTCGCGGGCGATGCGCTCACGCTCGGTCTGCCGCGCGAGCTCCTCACCGAGCGCGTGCAGCTTGGTCTCGCTGCGAGTTTCGTGGGCACGGCTGACGCTGAGGTCGCGACGGCTGCGCACCAGCAGCGCCAGGCCGACGGTGACGGCGACGAAGAGCAACGCCACCAATCCGACCAGCCACCAAGGGAATTGCGCGCCGTCGCGCACTGACACGAGGCCGCGCAGCCACGACGACACCTGGGTGCCGCGGGTGTCGCGCCACGTCGCGGCGACCTCGGCGGCCACGGCGGCCGCGATGCAGCCCCACAGCCAGGGACCGGTCACCGCGAGCGCCACGGCATACAGGGCGAAGAGCGGGGTCAGCCCGTCGAGCGGGAGCACGATCGTGAGCGCGCTGATGCCGAGGCTGATCCACACCGGCCGGCGGTGCCGCCAGATCAGCAGCACCGCGAGGCAGATGCCCAGCAATCCGACCGCGAGGAACACCCCGTCGATCTGCGTCTGGTCGGCCAGCCGCTGGTCGGTGACACCGTCGTGACGGTATTGCGCGAATGCGGCCGCCATGACCTGCGCGCTCATCGCCACCACGACGATCAGCACGGTGCACAGCACCGCCAGCGGGCGGCGGGAACGCCACCAGGAGGCGGTCGGTGCGGTGGTCATGGCGGCACTCTAGAGCCGACGGCCGACGCCGCGGCTCCCCCGATCGGAGCCGGCCTGCTCCCCCGATCGGCGGAGGTATGACGAGCCGGTCGCGGGAGGTGCGGCGCCGGGCGCGGACGGCCTACTGGGGCACGACAACAACACCCCGAGCAAGGAGCACCGTCATGAGCAACCACAACGGCCAGGACCCGAACTTCTCCCAGCAGTGGGGCGGGCAGCCGCCGCAGGGCGGCCCGTACCCGCCGGTCCCGCCCGGCCCGGCGCCCAGGAAGCGCAGCTGGTTCGCGCGGCACAAGATCCTCACCGGCCTGCTCGCGCTGGTCGCCTTCATCGTCGTGGTCAGCGTGGCGAGCCAGGGCGGCAAGAGCTCCGGCGACGCCGCGGCCTCCGACACCGCCACCGCGCAGGGGGCCGGCGCCCAGTCGACCACGACCGAGCCGACCGACAGCGCGGCCCCCGAGAGCGAGCCCACCACGACGAGTGCGCCGAAGGACCAGGGCAAGGACGAGGGCAAAGGCAAGCCCGGCGTCGGCACCGCGGTGAAGTCCGGAGACCTGCAGTTCACCGTCACCAAGGTGGTTCGCGACCAGGCGAGCGTCGGTCAGGACTTCCTGGCCCAGAAGGCGCAGGGCAGGTTCACCCTCGTCTATGTCACGGTCCGCAACGTCGGCAAGGAGTCGCAGACGCTGCTGGACTCTGACCAGAAGATCAAGGACGCCGACAGCAAGACCTACTCGCCGGACACGACGGCGCAGATCGCGTTGAACCCCGACAACAACCTGTTCCTCGAGCAGATCAACCCCGGCAACGCGGTCGACGGAGTGCTCGTCTACGACATGCCGGCCAGCGTGCGGGCGACCGCGATCGACTTCAAGGGCGGCGGCCTGTTCGACGACGCCGAGACCGTGCAGTTGCGCTGAGCGGACGTGCTCAGACTCGCCTCGACCTGGTCGCCGTCTCCCACTGTGCCGGGAGGCGGCGATCAGCCGTCGGCATACTCGGAAATGATTGCCGCGCTTGCCTTTTCGCTGATCAGGTAGACGGCGGTGGCGATGAAGAACCCGGGTATGTCGGGAAACACCGACGCGTCGACCACCCGCAGTCCCTGCACCCCGCGCACCCGGAAGTCGCCGTCGAGCACCGCGCCCGGGTCGTCGTCGCGGCCGATGCGGGCCGTGCCGCAGGCGTGATGCCCCCAGGCGTTGTCGCGGACGTAGTCGCGCAGCTGCGTGCGATCGGAAACCGCTGCGCCCGGCAGCAATTCGCTCTTCACCGGCACCCCGGCCGGCAGGTGCGCCACGATGTCGCGGGCGATCTCGACGCCGTCGACCACGCCGTCGAGGTCCTGCTCGAAGCCGGGGCTGCCCTCCTCGAAGTAGCGGAAGCCGATCTCGGGCACGTCGGTCGGGTCGGCGGACCGGAGACGCACCGTGCCGGCCCGGTTGTTGGTGTGCCCCTTGAGGACCAGCACCGAGAGGCGATCATGGTGTGCGACAGCGTCTTTGGCATATCCGGGGTAGTAGCCGCGGAATTCGATCGGCAGCGCGAAGACGATCAGGTCCGAGTCGTCACCGGGGCGTCGCGACTGCGAACGCGCGATGATCGCGGCCAGTGACCCGTTCGTGGCGTAGGGGCCGTCGGCGTCGTCCCGCCACTCGGCATAGAGCGAGTCGCCCTGCTCCGAACCGTGCGGCACGTCGAGGTCCTCGCCCTCGAAGATCGAGTAGTCCTTCGCCAACTCCGTGACGACCGAAACCTCATAGCGGTCATGCAGATTGGCGCCCACCCCCGGCAGGTCGGCGCGCACCGCGACGCCGTGCTCGTCGAGGTGCTCGCGCGGGCCGATGCCGGACAACATCAGCAGTTGCGGGGTGTTGAACGCTCCCCCGGCGAGGATGACCTCGCGCCGGGCACGCACGAACTGCAGCTGCGGATCGGGGGTGGCGGCTTCGGGGCTCGCGGCATACAGGTGCTCGCCGGCGAGATACTCCACGCCGATCGCGCGGTCGTCCTCGAAGACGACGCGGGTGGCGAGCGCACCCAGCCGGATCTCCAGCTTCCCCGGCACCTGCGCCTGCACCGACTGCAACCGCTCCCGGCTGCCGTTGCGGTGGCCGTCCTGCACGGCCACCGGGATGAAGGTCATCCCCTCGAAGTCGGCAGGGGTGTCGGCGGCATTCGGGTCGCGTGGCAGCGACACCTCCTGCGGTATGCCGAAGCGTTCGCGCGCCGTCGACTCCATCGCGCCGATCACGTCCAGGAACATCGGCTCCCGGCCGGCCAGCTTCGGGTTGGCGCGGGTGGTGCCCAGCCAGCCGTCGGTGCCGTGCAGCGCCTTGGCGTCGCGGGTGGCCGCGTCGTCGCCGGGCAGCGGCTCGGCGTCCGCGCCACGCCACGCCTCCAGCCGCTGGAAGTGCTCGCGCATCGCCGTCGCGGCAAATCCGTCGTCGCCGGTGAGCGCGGCGAGCCGGTCCCAGTCGTCCGGGTGCGGGTAGATGGTGACCAGCGCGCTGATCGCGGTGCTGCCGCCCAGGGTGCTGCCGCGGGGGTAGAGCACACCGTCGTGCTCCGGCACGAACTTGCCGTCCCGCCGCTGCTCGGCGTCCTCGTCCCAGTGCCGCACGAAGAAGTCCCACCGCATCGCCGCGTCCTCGCTGGCGTAGGCCTGCATGATCGGCACCGAGTAGTACGGGCACGCGTGGTCGTCGCCGGCTTCGAGCACCAGCACGGAGTGTCCGGCCAGCGCAAGATTGGCCGCGAGCGGACCGCCACCCGCCCCGGATCCCACGATCACGAAGTCGTATTCGCCTGCGGTTGCTGCACTTTCGGCCATGCCATGCTCCCCTGCGGCTCGTGTGGGATCGACGCTATCGCACCCTCCCCTGCCTGTGTTCGCCCACGCGAAACCCGATGGGTGCATGCTTGGACGATGAATGACCGCAGCATTCACGACCACATCAACGACCTCGTCGCCACCGAGAAGAGCCTGCGTCAGCAGCTGGCCGACGGCAAGATCTCGGCCCCGGAGGAGCAGGAGCGGCTCCGTTCGGTGGAGGCCGAGCTCGACCGGCTCTGGGATCTGCTGCGGCAGCGCGACGCCAAACGGGAGTTCCCCGACGCCGCACCGCAGCCGGAGGAGCGCTCCGCGTCGACGGTGGAGAATTACTTGGACTGAACGGACCGAACTGCTGAGCTGCCCGAGCCGCGCGAGCCGCCGGAAGCTGTCCGGAAGCTGTCCGTTCGTGTCTTGACAGTTGACCACCGTCGTGTCGCGCGCAGGCGCCCCGGCATACTCCTCCGTATGTTCGGTATGTCACGACGCCTCCTCGCGCTCCTGCTCACGCCCGTCCTCGCGGTGTTGTGGTTCACCGGCACCGGCACGGCGCTCGCCCACGACGAATTGACGAGCACCACGCCGTCGAAGGGGGCCACGGTGGCGACGGCTCCCCAGGAGGTGACGCTGACCTTCAGCGACACCGTCCGCACGACCGGCACCGCGATCGTGGTCAAGGGACCGGACGGCGCCGAGGTGCAGCAGGGCAGCCCGCAGGTCAGCGGCGCGAAGGTCACCCAGCCGTTGAAGGCGGGCCTGCCGGCCGGCACCTTCCAGGTCGTATGGCGGGCCGGCTCCGCCGACGGGCACCCCATCTCGGGCAACTTCGCCTTCACCGTCACCGGTGGGGCATCGTCGTCGTCGACCGCCGCCACCAACTCCGCAGTACCCCCGGCCACCGGCAGCAGCGCGGCCTCCGGGAGCGGCGGCACCGTCTCCAGCAGCGCGTCGACCAGCTACCTCAGCCCGGTGCCGACCAGCCAGACACCGACCGACAGCACCAACAACCAGCCGTGGCTGATCGCCGGCGGCGTGGTCCTCGGCCTGCTCGTGATCGGCGGCGTCGTGGCGATGCTGCGCACCCGCGCACGGGGCGACAACGCCGACCTCTGAGCGGCGGCAGCCCCGGGCGGGCAGTCGTCGGCCGGTCGGTGCCCGGAATGAATCACGGCTGAGGTACCGTTTACCTCACGACATAGACCGAGGATCCCGGGGTCCTGGGACGATGTGACATGCGATATCGCATGTCCGCGTCACCAGCGTCCCGGCAACACACACGAGGGGGTCTCGCCATGGGGCGCGGCCGGGCCAAAGCAAAGCAGACCAAGGTTGCCCGGGAGCTGAAGTACTTCTCTCCCGACACCGACTTGAACGCGCTGGAGCGCGAACTCCGCTCCAAGTCGCACGAGCCGGACGACGTAACCGCGGACGACTCTCGCGACGACGACGACTACGGCGACTACGCCGACTGGGCGTCACACAACCGCTGACCACATCCGGCCGACCATCGGCCCAAGCCGGCCCGCACTGGCCCGGGCGCCACGTCCGGCCACGGCCCCGGAGCCACTCAGGCCGGGTGCACCCCGATCAATTGCGCGCCGCCGGCGTCGACACCCTTCGCGCCGGTGACGACCTCGGCGGCCGCACCGTCCACCTGATCGGTGCGCCGGACCTCACCGAGCACCCACGCCGGCAGTTCGCAGTCGGACAGCACCTCAAGTGCGGCGTCCACCTGATCGGCCGGCAGCACGACCGCGAAGCCGACCCCGACGTTGAGGGTGCGCTCCAGGTCGGCCTGCGGCACGTTGCCGAGGTCGCCGATCACTGAGAAGACCGCCGGCGGCGTCCAGCTCGCGCGATCCAGCACCGCGGTCGTGCCGGACGGCAGCACCCGCGCGAGGTTGGCGGCGAGGCCGCCGCCGGTCACGTGTGAGAGCGCGTGCACCGGCACGGTGCGCACCAGCCGCAGCAGGTCGGCGGCATACACGCGGGTCGGGGTGAGTAGCTCCTCACCGAGGGTGCGCCCGAACTCCGGGACGTCGCGGTCCAGCCGCCACCCGGCGTCGGCGATCACCCGGCGCACCAGCGAGAAGCCGTTGGCGTGCAGCCCGCTCGACGCGACGCCGAGCACCACGTCGCCCGGCTGGACGAGCTCGGGGGTGAGCAGGTCGGCCCGCTCGACGACGCCGGTCGCGGCGCCGGCCACGTCATACTCACCGGGCTCGAGCAGCCCCGGGTGCTCGGCGGTCTCCCCGCCGACCAGCGCAACGCCGGCCTGCTCGCAGGCGCGGGCGATGCCGCCGACGATGGCGGCGATCCGCTCGGGCACGACCTTCCCGGTCGCGATGTAGTCGGTCATGAACAGCGGCTCCGCGCCGCACACCACGATGTCGTCGACGACCATGCCGACCAGGTCGAAACCGATCGTGTCGTGCACGTCCATCGCCTGCGCGATCGCGACCTTGGTGCCGACCCCGTCGGTGGAGGTGGCGAGCACGGGGTGCGCCATACGGCCCAGCACGGACGCGTCGAACAGCCCGGCGAAGCCGCCGAGTCCGCCGAGCACCTCGGGGCGCGTGGCGCGGCGCACCGACGCCTTCATCAGCTCGACGGCCCTGTCACCCGCCTCGACGTCGACGCCGGCATCGGCATACGTGGTCTGCGGGGTGTCCGGCATCTGGTTTTCCTTCATGTATGACGGGAGTCCCCGCGAATTACGGCTGCAGCAGGGCGTTTTCGGCCCCGCCGGCGACGCCGAGCGAGACGCCCTCGGCGTCGTGCCGCTGGTCCTGCGGCGCGACGTCGACCGAGCTGTCGTGGCCGGTGCGCACCTGGATGGGCAGGGTCTCGAGCACGTGCTTGCCGATGCGGCCGTCCTCGGGCAGCGCGATCGGGTAGTCACCGGTGAAGCACGCCGAGCACAACTCGCTCGCCGGCTGCTCGGTGGCGGCGATCATGCCGTCCTCGGAGATGTAGCCGAGCGAGTCGGCGCCGATCGACGCGCGGATCTCCTCCACGCCGAGACCGTTGGCGATGAGCTCGGCGCGGGTGGCGAAGTCGATGCCGTAGAAGCAGGGCCATTTCACCGGCGGCGAGGAGATGCGCACGTGCACCTCGGCGGCGCCGGCCTCGCGCAGCATCCGGATCTGGGCGCGCTGGGTGTTGCCGCGCACGATCGAGTCGTCCACGACCACCAGCCGCTTGCCCTTGACCGCGTGCTCCAGCGCGTTGAGTTTCAGCCGGATGCCGAGCTGCCGCAGCGTCTGGCTCGGCTGGATGAACGTGCGCCCGACGTAGGCGTTCTTCACAAAGCCCTGCCCGAAGGGGATGCCGGACTCCTGCGCGTAGCCGGTCGCCGCGGGCACTCCCGACTCGGGCACGCCGATCACCAGGTCGGCGTCGACCGGGTGCTCACGGGCCAGGGCGCGGCCCATCTCGACGCGCGCCTCGTGCACGACCCGGCCGCGGATCACCGCATCGGGGCGGGCCAGGTAGACGTACTCGAACACGCAGCCCTTCGGCTTCGGCTCGGCGAATTTGTGGCTGCGCAAACCGAATTCGTCGATCGCGATCAGCTCGCCCGGTTCGACCTCGCGGATGACGCTGGCGCCGATCGTCTGCAGCGCGGCCGTCTCCGACGCGACCACCCAGCCGCGTTCGAGACGTCCGAGCGCGAGGGGGCGCACGCCATACGGGTCCCTGGCGGCATAGAGGGTGCGCTCGTCCATGAAGACGAAGCAGAAGGCGCCCTGCAGCAGGGGCAGCACCTCGAGCGCGGTCTCCTCGAGGGGCTTGTCCGGGTTTTCCGACAGCAGCGCGGTGACGACCGCGGTGTCGGAGGTGTTGCCGCGGGCGAGCTCGCCACGTGCCGCGCGGCCGTCGAGCCGCTCCTCGAGCAGGTCGTGCAGGGCGGCGGTGTTGATCAGGTTGCCGTTGTGGGCGAGGGCGACAGTGCCGCGGTCGCTGCCGCCGAGGGTCGGCTGGGCGTTCTCCCAGGTGCTGCCGCCGGTGGTCGAGTAGCGCGCGTGCCCGATCGCGAGGTGGCCGCGCAGCGAGCCGAGGCTGGACTCGTCGAAGACCTGCGACACCAAGCCCATGTCCTTGTAGACCAGGATGCTGTCGCCGTCGCTGGTGGCGATGCCCGCCGACTCCTGACCGCGGTGCTGCAGGGCGTAGAGCCCGAAGTAGGTCAGTTTGGCGACGTCCTCGCCGGGAGCCCAGACACCGAAGACGCCGCAGGCATCCTGCGGGCCCTTGTCGTCGGGGGATAGGTCGTGGGAGAGCCGTCCGTCACCGCGAGCCACGTGCTCCAGTGTGACACGGCGACGCCGTCACGCCGAACCGGCGTCGCGCGCGACCGGTCAGTCTCGGCCGCGGTTGAGCAGCCACTCCAGCAGCAGCCCGGCGATCGCGCCGGCCAACGCGCCGAGCGCGGCGCCCACCCCGCCGAGCAACGCGACGCTGGTGCGGCCGGCGTAGTCCGCCTGGTTTGGGCCGCCGGCAGCCAGCAGCATGCCGACGATCAGGCCGACGACCGCGCCGGTAATGATGAACGCACCGAAGTTCGGCGTACGACGCACCCGGCGGCGCACGACGGCGGGGCGCCCGGTCGACGCCGCGTCGGTGGGTTTCGGTGGTTCTGGCACGCCTTCCACGGTAACCCGCGGTCTCGGCCTCTCCGCCAGGCGGGCTGGAGGAGGGGGGTGGAGTCGGCTGGTCGGTCCCGCGGCGGGCGTGGCGGCGGGCGTATCCCGCGACCGTTGCGACTTCTGCACGCCCCGGGCCCCTCCCGCGTGCGCATCCCGCGACCGTTGCGACTTCTGCACGCCCCCGGCCGCTCCCGCGTGCGTACGCCGCAACCGTTTCGACTTGTGCACACCTACTCGTCAGTAGGGTCGCCGCCGCGGGCGACCGGCGCCGACTAGGGTGAACCCTCAGGTTCACATGCCCGCTCCTGCTCGAAGGTGATCGACATGCCCTGGCTCATTCTGGCGATCGTGATCGTGGTGCTCGCGGTCGCGCTCTGGCTCTTCCTGCGCGACCCGCAGAAGGGAGGGTCTGTCGGCATCCACGGCGTGACCGGCAAGCACAAGATCAGCGCCGCCGACGAGGTCGCCACCGAAGAGGTCGAGCAGGCCGACGCGAAGTCCGCCAAGGAAGCCGCGGCAGTCGGCGCCGGTATGGCGGCAGCCGGCACCGCCACAGCCGCGGGTGCGGGTGCGGCGGCCACGAAGCCGGCGGCACCGGCAGCCTCGGCACCGGCGGGCAAGAGCGAAGAACCCGCCGCGCCGGCCGCGGACGACTGGGACGCAGCGCCGCCCGCACTGGACGACTCGGCACCCGCCGCGAAGACCGAGTCCGCCACACCCGCCGCGCCGGCCGCTGACGATTGGGACGCGCCGCCGCCCGCACTGGACGACTCGGCACCGGCCGCCAAGACCGAGGCAGCCAGCGCATCCCCTGCCGCCTCCGGCTCTGGCGACGACTGGGACGCGCCGCCGCCCGCGCTCGACGACTCGGCACCAGCGGCCAAGACGGAGGCAGCCAGCGCGCCGGCCGCACCCGCTGCCGACTCCGGCTCTAACGACGACTGGGACGCGCCGCCGCCCGCGCTCGACGACTCGGCACCAGCGGCCAAGACAGAGGCAGACAGAGCACCGGCCGCACCCGCCGCGGCGTCCAACTCTGGCGACGACTGGGACTCCCCGCCCCCGGCGCTCGACGACTCGGCGCCGGCCGCCAAGACCGAGCCCGACGCCACCGCCCCGCCCGCCGAACCGTTGGCACCTGCCGCCCCAGCCGCATCCTCCGGCTCGGGTGACGACTGGGACACCCCGCCACCAGCGCTGGACGACTCCGCCCCCGCGAAGCCGACCGAAACCGCCGCGCCGGCCGAACCTGCCGCCACCACCCCGGCCGCATCGTCCGGCTCCGGCGACGACTGGGACTCGCCGCCGCCCGCTCTGGACGACTCCGCGCCGGTGAAGCCGGCTGAACCCGCCGCCAAGAACGAGGCCGCCGAGGCACCGGCACCGGCCGAGCCCACCGCACCCGCTGCCGCCTCCGGCTCCGGCGACGACTGGGACACCCCACCCCCGGCCCTCGACGACTCCGCCCCGGCCAAGCCGACCGAAACGGCGGCCCCGGCCAAGCCCGACGCCGCCGAAGCACCCGCCGAGCCGTCGACACCTGCCGCCCCCGCCGCATCCTCCGGCTCCGGCGACGACTGGGACACCCCACCCCCGGCGCTCGACGACTCCACCCCCGCGAAGCCGGCCGAAACAGCGACTCCGGCCAAACCCGACGCGGCTGAGACGCCCGCCACCGAGACGCCGGCCGAACCCGCCGCCACCACACCGGCCGCCGAGACGTCGGCACCTGCCGCCCCCGCCGCATCCACCGGCTCCGGCGACGACTGGGACACCCCGCCCCCGGCCCTGGACGACAGCGCACCCGCACCGACGGCGGCACCCGCGACCGAGGCGCAAGCCCCCGCAGCAACCGCTGCGCCGGCCACGCAGGCCGAGCCCAACCGCGAGGAGCCGCCTACCCCGGCGCCGGCCCCGGACGAAAACCCGGCCGAAACGCCGACCGAGGCGCCGACCGAGGCGCCGACCGAGGCGCCGACCAAGCCGCGCGACGACTGGGACACTCCGCCGTTGCCCCTGGACGAGTTCGAGAACCCGGGCGGAAAGGGCTGATCGACTCACTCCCCGGGGCGGCGCCGCACGCGCCTCGGGGGTGAGTTCTTTCCAGCAAAACTCCTCGCCCTGTAAATCACCCACGGGGCGGCCCGCGGTGGCAGAGTCGGCATACCCGACGAAGGAGCCGCCGATGACCGCCGACCAGCCAACCCGCCACCCCGGCCGGCGCACCATCCTCTGCGGGCTCGCCGCCGCGCCGCTCGCCGCAGCGCTGGCGCCTGCCAGTTCAGCACAAGCCGCCCGAACGGCCGGCGGACCGGGCCGCAATTACCTTGTGCCACAACCCCTTCCGGGCCAATTCCCGACCCAGCCGACGACGCCGAAGCACGAGCTTCGCGAGATGTGGGTGTCGGTCGTCGCCAACATCGACTGGCCCTCGAAGCCCGGCCTGCCCGCGGCGCAACAGAAGGCCGAGCTGATCGACTGGCTGGACCTGGCCGTGCGGCACAAGCACAACGCGGTCGTCCTGCAGGTGCGCCCGACCGCCGACGCGTTGTGGCCGTCGCCCTACGAACCGTGGTCGGCCTGGCTCACCGGCACGCAGGGCACCGACCCGGGCTACGACCCGCTCGGCTTCGCGGTCGCCGAGGCGCACAAGCGCAACCTGGAGCTGCACGCCTGGTTCAACCCGTTCCGGGTGGCGATGACCGAGGACCCAGCCACCCTGCTCCCCTCACACCCCGCCCGGCAGCACCCCGACTGGACGATCCCCTACGGCGGCAAGCTCTACTACAACCCCGGTGAGCCGGACGTCCGCCGCTTCGTCCAGGACGCGATCATGGACGCCGTCACGCGCTATGACATCGACGCGGTGCACTTCGACGACTACTTCTATCCCTACCCGGTGGCGGGCAAGCCCTTCCCGGACGACGCCACCTACGCACGGTATGGCGCAGGGCAGCCCCTCGCCGACTGGCGACGCTCCAACATCACAAGTCTCATCACCGAGCTCGGGCAGCGCATCAAAGCCGCGAAACCCCTTGTGCAGTTTGGCATTTCGCCGTTTGCCGTATGGCGCAACAAGGCCACGGACCCGCGCGGCTCCGACACCACGGCCGGCGCCCAGACCTATGACGACCTCTACGCCGACACCCGCGACTGGGTGCGGCGCGAGCTGATCGACTACATCGCCCCACAGATCTACTGGTCGATCGGCTTCGCGGCGGCCGACTACGCCAAGGTCACCGACTGGTGGGCGCGGACGGTCTCCGGCACCCGTGTGCACCTCTACACCGGGCAAGCGACCTACAAGGTCAACGCCAACGCCGACCCCAATTGGTCCCATCCTGACGAGCTTTCGTCCCACCTGCGGTTCAACACCCGCTACCCCCAGGTGCAGGGCAACATCTACTTCTCGGCGGTCTCGGTGCGCACCGACGCCCTCGGCGCGACCAGCCTGGTGCGCGACACGTGGTACACCCGCCCGGCCCTCCTGCCGGCCAGCCCCTGGCTGAAACCGCGACCACCGGCGCCGGTCGAGGCATTGAAACGGTCGGGACCCGGCGGCGCCGCCCTGCGCTGGCGGGCCGGATCGGCCGACTCCGCACACTTCGCCATCTACCGCATCCCGTTGCCGGCCAAGCGTTCCCGCGCCACGAGCGAGACACTGGCGGACGCGCGTCACCTGCTGGCGGTCATCCCGCGTGCCGGCGCAGCCGGCACCTGGACCGACCCGCAGCCGGCCGGCACGTCACCCGTCGCCTACGTCGTCAGTGCCGTCGACCGGGCCGGCAACGAGAGCGCGGGTGTCGCGGTCAGCTGACCTTCAACCGCGGAAGCACCTCGGCCGCAACGGTTTCCATCGTCTCGACCGACGCTTCATATGGCTCGGACGACCGCGGCCAGTGCGTGATCACGTCGGTGAACCCCAGCTCACCGGCCCGTCCGACGAGGTCCTCGAAACGCCCGACGCTCTCGAACGACGACCTGCGGAACGGGTCCAGGTTGAGGTGCCGCTGGAAGCCTTCCTCGTCGCCGCGTCCGGCCTGCTCGAGCGTCTCGCTCATCCGCGCACCGAGCGACGCGAGGCTCGCCCACCACTCCTCCTCGGTGCCGTCGGGCTTGCCGTAGGTGACCCAGCCCTGACCGAGTTCAGCGGCCAGCTTCATCCCCTTCGGGCCGTTCGCGGCGATCAGGAACGGCACGCGCGGCTGCTGCACACAGCCCGGCAGACTGCGAGCGTCGTTGGCGGAGAAGAACTTTCCGTCATACGTGACATGGTCCTCACGCAGGATCCGGTCGAGCAGCCTCGCAAACTCCGCGAAGCGGTCGGTCCGCTCCCGCAGCGTGTAGGAGTCGCCGAGGAGGGTCGAGTCGAGGTCTCCGCCGGTGCCCATGCCGCACAGGAAGCGACCGCCCGAGATGTCGTCCAGCGACAGCACGTCGCGGGAGAACGTCACCGGGTGGCGGAAGTTCGGCGAGGTGACGAAGGTGCCGAGGCCGATCGTCGAGGTCACCATGGCTGCCGCGGTCAGCGTCGGAGTCGTCCCGAACCAGGGTGCGTCGGGCAGGCCGCCCCAGACCAGGTGGTCATAGGTCCAGGCATGGTCGAAGCCGAGCTGCTCCGCGGCCTCCCACTTGGGGGCCGCGGTCGCCCAGCGGTCTTCGGGCAGGATCGTGATGCCGACGCGCATGCCGCCAAGCCTACGGCCGACGCAGCAACGGCAGGTATGCCGACAGGTCAGCACGCGAACCGGACGCGGACACCTGGCCGGCCGCCTCCGCCTGCTCCCAGGTGACATCGCCCACGACCAGCTGCATCCACGAATCCGGCTGCAACTCAACAACGTTCGGCGGCGTGCCCCGACGATGGGTCAGCCCCTCCACCACCTGGACCGCCCCGAACGGCGGCACCCGCACCTCCACGCTGCGGCCCGGCGCCTGCAGCGCGAGCTCTTGCAGGGTGAAGCGCACCGCCGTCGCCAGGGTCGCCCGATCGACCGCGGCGTCGGCGCACCACGCCAGCACTGCCGCACGTCCCTGCTCCGCGTCGATCTTCCGAGCCGCCACGTCGCACCATCTTGCCGCAGGGCGCGCGCCGCGCCATACCCTGATCCGGTGAGCCCCACGAGCGCCGACGGCGGCTTCGAGTTCGTGCCGGACGACCGCGGTGGAGTGACCGTGCTGCGCGACGGTCACCCGCAGTCGCACGTCGACCCGGCCGACCCGGAGCTGCTCGTCTTCGAGTACGTCGCCCAGCTCGCGATCGGGATCGATCTCTTGCCACCCGGGCCGGTCGCGGCCACCCACATCGGCGGTGCCGGGCTCACCCTCGCGCGATACGTCCAGCACACCCGTCCCGGCTCGACGCAGATCGTCCTCGAACCCGACGCCGCCCTCACCGACGCAGTGCGCGGTGCACTGCCGCTCCCCCGCGGCCACCGCATCCGAATCCGCCCGCAGGACGGGGCAACCGGACTTCCCGCGCTCCGCGACGATGCCGCCGACACCCTCGTCCTCGATGCGTATGACGCAGGCCGCGTGCCCGCGGACCTGTTGTCCCCGACCGCGATCGCCCACTACGCCCGCGTCCTCAAGCCGGGCGGTCTCGCGCTGCTCAACCTGGCGGACGAGCCGGACCGGCGGCACCTCGCGAGGGCGCTCGCGACCATCGCCACCTGCTTCCCGCACGCTATCGTGCTCGCCACGGCCGAGGTGATGAAAGGCCGGCGCTTCGGCAATTACGTTGTCTTCGCGTCGGATTCGCCGATCGACATCGACGAGGTCAGGCGCCGGCTGCCCAGGCTGGCCGCGCCGGCGACCGCCAGACCGGCCGCTGCGCTGCGGGGCACCGCGAAGCCCTTCACCGACGACGACATCCAACCGTCACCGGCGCCGCCCGATCCGGGCAAGTGGCGCGTGCGCTGAATCAGCCGCGCTTCCAGACATATTCGTGTTCCGGCCGACCGGTCCCGCCATACCTGAGGCGCATGGACGCGACGCCCTCGTCGACGAGCGCCGCCAGATAGCGCTGTGCAGTCGCCCGTGCGACGCCCAGCTCGCTGCCGAGCTCGGCCGCGGTCGTCGGCCCGTCGGCGGCTTCGAGCGCGTCGCGCACCAGGGACGCCGTGACCGACGACTGCCCCTTCGGGGTCTGCGGACGATCACCCTCGTGCAGCGCGCGCAGCGCGGTGTCGATCTGATCCTGGTCGAGCAGGCCGCGGTCGACGCGCCCGCGATAACGCTGCCACGCCTTCAGTCGCCGGATCAGCTGATCGGCCGGGAAGGGTTTGACGACATAGTTGAGCGCCCCCGCCGAGAAGGCGGCGCGCACCGTCTCCGCAGAGGAGTCGGCCGTGATCATGATGACGTCGCACGACGTCGCCGCGAGCTCGGCGCACACCTCCAGACCCGGACGGTCGGGCAGGTAGTTGTCCAGGAGCACCAGCTCCGGCCGCAGCGCATCGGCCGCTTCCAGCGCCGCCGCGGCGGTGTGCGCGACGGCCGCGACCTCCAGCCCGTCCACCGCGGCGGCGTAGGACGCGTGCACGCCCGCCACCCGGAAGTCGTCGTCGACGACCAGCACCTTCCTCACTGACCCTCCCGGAGGTCCTCGTCCGCGAGCACACCCGGCAGGTGTGCCACGAACACCGTCTCGCCGTTGTCGTCGCCGCGCGCCGTGAGCCGCAGCTGACCCCCGAGTGCCTCCGCGGTCCTGCAGGCGATCGCCAGACCCATGCCGCGCCCAGTCCCGCGGGAGCTGACGCCCTCCACGAAGATCGCCGCCGCGCGCTCCTCGCTGATGCCGTCGCCGGTGTTGGCGACCGACATCACGAGCGTCCGGCCGTCCGCGAGCAGGTCGACCTCGACGACGGCGGGCCGCGCCGCCGACGTGCGTGCCGCTTCGATCGCGTTGTCCACCAGGTTGCCGAGCACGGTGATCACCTCGACCGGCGCGACCAGCTTGCGCGGCACCCAGGTCTCTTCCGAGAGAGTGAGCCGCACGCCGGATTCCGCGGCATACGACTGCTTGCCGGCGAAGAAAGCCCGGATCGTGTTCGACTGCACCGCCGAGGAGTTCTCCGACTGGTCGGTGGTGGCGAATTTCGCACTGTCGCTAAGGTATTCGATAGCGTCGTCCACTGCGCGCGTGTGCAGCAGGCCCATGACGGTGTGCATGCGGTTGGCGAATTCGTGCCGCTGTGCCCGGAGCGCACCGGTCAGGTTGCGCACCGCCGCGAGCTCGCTGGTGAGCTGCTCGAGCTCGGTGCGGTCCTGCACAGTGAGCACCGCACCCAGGTCGGTGCCGTCCTCCAGTTGCACCGGTCGATGCTTCGCGACCAGCACCCGGCTGCCCGAGACGGCGGTCACGAGCTCGGAGTCCCCGTGGCTGGGTGCCGAGAGCGATCGCGACAGCCCGGCGGGCAACTCGAGGTCGTCGAGCGTCATACCCACCACGATCTGCTTGTCCAGCAGCCGTTTTGCCTCTGCGTTGCACATCGTGACGCGCCGCCGGGTGTCGACGGCGAGCACACCCTCGCTGATGCCGTGCAGCACCGCCTCGCGTTCGCGCACGAGGTCGGCCACCTCCGACGGCTCCAGCCCGAGGGTCAGCCGCTTGAGCCGGCGGCCGAGCATGGTCGTCAGCAGCACCGCGACGAGCAGCGCCAGCAACGTCCAGGGCGCGGTGACGAACAACGCCTTGCGCAGCGCGTGGCCGACCTCGCTCGCGGCGAAGCCGACACTCACCTCGCCGACCACCCGGCCGGTGTCGTCACGCAGCGGCACCTTGCCCCGCGCCGACAGGCCCAGGGTGCCGCGGTCGATCGAGGTGTTCTCCCGTCCGGCGAGCGCCTCGCGCGGGTTGGTGCTGACCATCTTCCCGATCTCGTCGCTGTCCGGGTGCGCCAGCCGGATGCCGCGATCGTCGGTGACGACCACGAAGAGCGCGTGGGTCGACTTCTGCTGCGCCATCGCCATCTGCTGCACCCGTGGCTGGTCCTCGCGCACCACGGCGTCGGCGAGTCCCGGATCCGACGCGACCGCGCGGGCAACCGCGAGCGCACGCTGTTCATACTGCGTCGACAGCGTGCTGCGCAGGAAGAAGCCGGCAACCAGCAGGCTGCCGAGACCGAGCGCCGCGACGACGGCAACCTGCAGCAGCACCATCTGGCGGGTGAAGGGGACTCGGCGGGCCCGCTGATCGCGTCCGGTGGCGCGGATCATGGCGGTCACCCTAGTGCGTGACACGGCTCACACCCCCTCGGTGCGAAACGCGCAAAACGCGCCGAGCGCGCGAAAACGCAGCAACGCGAGCAAGACTGCCGCGCCATCCCGCGCTGCCCCTAACGTCCAGCCCCGAACCGAACGATGTGACTGCGGTCACAAAAACGCCACGGAAGGGGGCCGCGATGACACCACCGCTCGTCGAGCTGTCACACGCGACCAAACGATTCCTCAAGGCCGACGGCGGCACCCACACCGCCGTGTCGGACATCTCGATGACCGTGGGTGAAGGCGAATTCGTCGCGGTCGTCGGCCCGACCGGCTGCGGCAAGTCGACGACCCTGTCGCTCGTCTCCGGCCTCGAGCCGCCGTCGGAGGGCACGGTCGACGTCGCCGGATCGCCGGTGCGCGGCATCCCCGACGGCGTCGGCTACATGTTCCAGGCGGACGCAATGCTCCCCTGGCGCAACGTGATCGCCAACGTCGCCGCCGGCCCGATCTGGCGCGGTGTCTCCAAGTCGGAGGCGCACGACCGCGCGCAGGACTGGATCACCCGCGTCGGCCTCGCCGGCTTCGAGAAGTCCTACATGCACCAGCTGTCCGGCGGCATGCGCAAGCGCGTCGCGCTCGCCCAGACGCTGGTCAACGAGCCGCGCATCCTGTTGATGGACGAGCCCTTCTCCGCCCTCGACGTGCAGACCCGGGCCCTCATGCAGAACGAACTGCTCGACCTCTGGTCGGGCACCGGCACGGCGGTCATCTTCGTCACGCACGACCTGGAGGAGGCCATCGCCCTCGCCGACCGCGTCGTGGTGATGACCGCGAGCCCGGCCCGGATCAAGGACGACTTCCGCATCAACCTGCCGCGTCCCCGCAACGTCGAGGAGCTGCGGCTCACCCCCGAATTCATCGAAACCTATTCCAAGGTCTGGCAATCGCTGTCCTCCGAGGTGGAGACGGCGCGCAAGCAAGGAGCAGCCCGTGTCGCATAGCACCCTCGACGCCCCGGGGACCGACGAAGCCAGCGCTTCCAGTGGCCGTATGGCGACGCCGCTCGCCACGAAGGACCCCCGCGCCCAGATCCGCCGCCACAAGGCCCTCGTCTACACGCTGCGCGTCGCGCTGCTGGTCGCGGTGCTGGCGTTCTGGGAGATCTCGGTCAACCTGTGGTTCGACCCGTTCTTCTACTCCAAGCCGAGCCTGATCTGGAAGAAGCTCGTCACCTGGTTCACCGACGGCACCGCGCAGGGTTCGATCTGGGAGCAGATCTCGGTCACCATGCAGGAGGCGGTCTACGGATTCGTCATCGGCGCCGTCGCCGGCGTCATCCTCGGCATCCTGCTCGGCCGGGCGCGGTTGTTGTCGGAGGTGCTCGCGCCGTTCATCCAGGCCGCCAACGCCGTGCCCCGCATCGTGCTCGCCGCCATCTTCATCATCTGGTTCGGGCTCGGCATGGAGTCCAAGATCGCGACCGCGACGGTGCTGGTGTTCTTCCCGGTCTTCTTCAACGCCTTCCAGGGCGCCCGCGAGGTCGACCGCAACCTGGTCAACAACGCCCGCATCCTCGGCGCGAGCCGCTTCCAGGTGCTGCGCTCGATCGTCGTACCCAGCGCCACCTCGTGGATCCTCGCGTCGCTGCACACCGCGTTCGGCTTCGCGCTGATCGGCGCGATCGTCGGCGAGTTCGCCGGCTCCACCAAGGGCATCGGCCTGCTCATCTCGACCGGTCTCGCCTCGTTCGACTCGGCCGCGATCTACGCCGGCATGGTCATCAGCACGGTGCTCGCCCTGATCGCCGAACTCGTCCTCGGGTATGTCGAGCGGCGCCTGCTCAAGTGGCGTCCCCCGTCGCAGTCCGAGTCCGTCGCGGTCTGACCCCTCCCCTTCACGAAAGTCAGGAAAACTCATGATGCACAAGCGAATTGCCGGTGTGGCCGCCCTCGGTATGGCGGGAGTCCTCGCCCTCGGCGGGTGCGCCACCAAGAAGGACAACGCGGCGAGCGGCGCCAGCGGCGGCGGCTCGAGCGACAAGGTCCAGATCATGGTCGGCGGGATGAGCAAGGTGATCTACCTGCCGGCCGCGCTGACCCAGCAGCTCGGCTACTTCAAGGACCAGGGCCTCAACGTCGAACTCGTCGACACCCCGGCCGGCGTCACCGCCGAGACGGCGTTGGTGGCCAACAAGGCGCAGGGCGTGGTCGGTTTCTACGACCACACGATCGACATGCAGTCCAAGGGCAAGTGCCTCGAGAGCGTCGTACAGTTCGCCAACGTGCCCGGCGAGGTCGAGATGGTCTCCAAGAAGGACGCCGCCTCGATCACCTCGACCAAGCACCTCAAGGGCAAGAAGCTCGGCGTCACCAGTCAGGGCAGCTCGACCGACTTCCTCACGCAATACCTCACCGGCAAGGCCGGCATCACGGGCACGCAGTACACGACGGTCAAGGCGGGCGCCGACTCGACGTTCATCGCGTCGATGAAGTCCGGCGGCATCAACGCGGGCATGACGACCGACCCGACCGTCGCCCAGCTGACCAAGACCGGCGAGGGCAAGATCCTGCTCGACATGCGCACCGAGGCCGGCACGAAGGACGCGCTCGGCGGCCTCTACCCGGCGAGCTCGCTCTACATGTCCTGCGACTACGTCAAGCAGAACCCGCAGACCGTGCAGAAGCTCGCCAACGCGTTCGTCAAGACGCTGAAGTGGATCAAGGCCAACGATGCGTCACAGATCGCGGCCAAGATGCCGACCGACTACAAGGGCAGCGACCCGAGCCTCTACACCAAGGCGCTGACCGACTCCAAGGGCATGTTCAACGACACCGGCGTGATCGACGAGGCCGGCGCCAAGAACGCCCTGGAGGTGCTCGGCTCCTTCTCCCCCTCGGTGAAGCCGAAGAAGGACACCATCGACATCACCAAGACCTACACCACGGAGTTCGCCAAGAACGCCAAGTGATCGACGGGCACAGCTACGCCTCGAGGGGCACAGACGATTCACGTGATCGGCTGTGCCCCTCGAGGCGTTTGTGGGCCGCTCGATGAGGAGGTATGCCGGGGCGAGACTACGATCGGAGCATGCTCCGGACGATGATGAAGTCCAAGATCCACCGCGCCACGGTGACCCAGGCCGACCTGCACTACGTCGGCTCGATCACCATCGACGCACTGCTGATGCAGGACGCCGACCTGCTGGAGGGCGAGCAGGTGGACGTGGTCGACATCACCAACGGCAACCGCCTGACGACCTACGTCATCACCGGTGACGCCGGCAGCGGGATCATCGGCATCAACGGCGCCGCCGCCCACCTGATCGACGTCGGCGACCTGGTGATCATCATCGGTTACGGGCAGGTCGACGACGACGAGGCGCGGGGGTTCACCGGCAACGTCGTCTTCGTCGACGAGCACAACAAGGCGTTCGACTGCGGGCACGACCCCGCCTCGGCCCCCGAGGGCAGCGGGCTGCAGGACCCACGCCACCCGGCGACGACCTGACGTATGCCGGAGGGTCACGTCACGCACCGCATCGCCGGTGAGCTGGGGCGCGAGTTCGGCCATCGCACGATCCGCTCCACCAGCCCGCAGGGCAAGTTCACCGAAGCTGCGCTGCTCGACGGTCGCGAGTTCGAGGGTGCCGAGGCGTTCGGCAAGCACATGTTTCTGAGGTTCGCGGGTGTGCCCGAGCAGGTGCACATCCATCTCGGACTGATCGGCAAGTTCTTCTTCTTTGCCGAGGCCGAGCCGCCGACGGAGAACGCGCGGTGGCGTCTGACGGCATACGCCCCGGACGTGACGATGGAGTTGCGCGGGCCGAACGTCTGTCAGCTGCGCTCGCCCGACGAAATCGCCGAGATCGTCGGCAAGCTCGGGCCGGACCCGCTGCGCCCGGACGCCGATCCCGAGGTCGCCTGGGCGCGGATCCACCGGTCCAGCACACCGATCGGAGTGCTGATGATGGACCAGAAGATCTTTGCCGGGGTCGGCAACATCTACCGCGCCGAGACGCTCTTCCGGCACCGCATCGACCCGATGATGTCCGGGAAGTACCTGCGCAGAAGCGAATTCGACGCGCTCTGGGACGACCTCACCGAGCTGATGCCACTCGGAGTCCGCGACGGCCGCATCGACACCGTCTACCCCGAGCACACGCCCGAGGCGATGGGCCGCGATCCACGGGTGGACAAGCACGGCGGCGAGGTCTACGTCTATCGCCGCGCCGGCCTGCCGTGTCTGGTGTGTGGCACGCCGGTGTCAGTAAAGGAGCTTGCTGGGCGAAACCTCTTCTGGTGCAAGCATTGTCAGCCGCGCTCCCGCCGACGCAAGGTCACTCCGTAACCCGGTCCAGCGCCTCGCTCGCCGCACACCCGACGTCGGGTATGACGCCGGTCCCCTCCCAGTTGGCGCCGGTTGTCGCGTTCACCGATCGCGCGACCGGCACCGTCACCTCGAGGACGTCAGTGAGGCGGAAGGTCTCGACCGGGTGAGCACCACCCCCGGTGACCTCGCCGAAAAGCGTTGCCCTGCCGAGTGATTGCAGGTTGTAGGCAAGCTCCTCGCAACCGGAGAAGGTCTCGCGGCTGGTCAGCACCGCAACCGGCACCTCCTCGGGCAGGCGGCCGGCGCGGGGGTTGGTCCAGAACTGCTGGGTCGTCCCGTCCCGGGCCACCATGTCCTGCAGGCGCACGGCCTCCTCGCCGAGTAGGAAGCCGCACACATAGGCGACGGTCTCCGGCGTCCCGCCACGTCCGGCGCGCAGGTCGATCGCCAGACGCTCGACCCCGGCCAGCATCCCGAACGCGGCATCGAGATAGGGCTGCGCCATCGGCATCGGCGACAGATAGGGCGCCACCTCCAGGAGCCCGATGCCGTCTCCGATGCGCGAAACGCACCTGACCCCACCGGCGTTCGCGACCGCTTCCCGGCCGAACTGCTCCCGGTAGGCATCCCCGCCGAAGCCGTCCGCGGCGCCCGCCGGTCGGTGCCGCACCCGCAGGTGGCGATCATGACTGAGCGCCTCCAGCTGTGCCGTCATCTCGGCCGCGAAATCGGCCGGTCGCTGCTCCGGCGACGGCAGACCAGCAGCGTCGAGCGCGCCGGCGATCTGCACGCCGCGGTCGACGAAGACGTAGTGGTCGCGCACCAGAGCGCGGAGGATGTCGATCGGCTCGGTCGTCGGCTGCATATGGCCAGTAGATCGACGACGTTGACAAAGTGACAAGAAGTCTTAACGCTTGATTGTGTGATCCTGCCGGACCGACTCGTCGTGGACAGGCCCGCGCAGCACAAGGCTCTGGAGCACCCGCTGCGCCACCGGATCCTGCGTGCGCTGCCGCCCGACGGCGCCACCATCAGCCAGTTGTCGAGGCTGGTGAACACCAACAAGGGCAACATCTCCCATCACCTGCGCGTGCTCCTCGACGCCGGTCTCGTGCGCCAGGGACCAACCCGCACGGTCCGCGGCGGCACCGAGCGTTATTACCTGCCCGCTGCGCGGCGGCTGCTGTTCCCCACCGGCGAGGATGGTGCGGCCACTCGGGCCATGCTGCAGGCAATCGCCGACGAGATCCCGCACGATGACGATCACCTGCTGAGCAACCGGCGCCTGCGACTGACCCACGAGCAGGCGCAGCACCTCGCCGACCACCTCGAGCGACTCGTCGACGAGCTGCCCGAGGCGCCACCGGGTGCGCCGAGCTACGGCGTGCTCGTCGGTGTCTACCAACGCAGCTGACCCGCCATACCCGTTCTCACCCCAAGGAATCCGGATGACCGACCAGGCACTCGTCGACATCGTGAAGGACCACGACCTCGCCACGCTCGCGACGATCCGCCGCGACGGACGGCCCCAGCTGTCCAACGTCAGTTACACCTACGACCCCCAGCGCGACCTGATCCGGGTCTCGATCACCGACGACCGGGCCAAGACCGCCAACCTGCGCCGTGACCCGCGCGCGACCCTGCTGGTCAACGGCAAGGGCGGCTGGTCCTACGCCGCGGTCGACGCGACCGCGACCCTGCTGCCGGTGGCGCAGGCGCCGGACGACGCATCCGTCGAGGAGCTCATCTCGATCTACCGCGCCATCGGCGGCGAACACCCCGACTGGGACGACTACCGCGCGGCCATGGTGGCCGACCGGCGAGTGCCGCTGCACCTGCACGTCGACCGCATCTACGGCATCGCGCGCTGAAGCGGCGAGCGCGCTTTCCGCGCACGCACGGCGAGTCGATACCCTGGAGCGTCATACCGGCCAGAGCCTTGGAGCCCGCACACCCATGACGCCGACCCACGGCCTGTCGCTCACCACCTTCGACGGCGGCGCCGCCCTCTCACCCTTCCGCGCGGCAGCGCTGCTTACCCGGCTGCGGGCCGTCGCCCCGCAGATCACCGGCGTCACCGCACGATTCGTGCATCTGGTCGCGACCGATCAGCCGCTGGACGACCGCGCCGAGCAGCAGCTCGCCGAGCTGCTGAGCTACGGCCCGGTATACCAGCCGATCGACGGCGCCACCGAGACGTTCGTCGTCAGCCCCCGCGTGGGCACGGTCTCCCCCTGGGCGTCCAAGGCGACCGACATCGCGCACAGCTGCGGCTTCGACATCTACCGGGTGGAGCGGGTCACCGAGTTCGCCCTGCAGACAGGGCCACTCAGCGACTCCGAACGCGCCGCCGTCGCAGCACTCCTCCACGACCGTATGACGCAGAGCGTGCTCGACTCCCGGGAGCAGGCCGGCGCCCTCTTCGACGAACCCGACGCCGAACCGATGGAGCGCATCGACGTGCTCGGCGGCGGACGCGCCGCCCTCGTGGCCGCCAACACCCAGCTCGGGCTCGCCCTGTCCGACGACGAGATCGACTACCTGGTCGAGTCGTTCACCGGGCTGCAGCGCAACCCGAGCGACGTCGAGCTGATGATGTTCGCGCAGGCCAACTCCGAGCACTGCCGGCACAAGATCTTCAACGCCGACTTCGTCGTCGACGGGCAGCCGCAGGCGAAGTCGCTCTTCGGGATGATCCGGCACACCGAGGAGGTGGCGGGCGCCGGCACGATCGTGGCCTACAAGGACAACGCGTCGATCATGCAGGGCGGCACGATCACCCGGTGGATCCCCGAATCCCCTGACGCACCAAGCAAGTACGTCGAGCGCGCCGACGACGTGCACGTGCTGATGAAGGTCGAGACGCACAACCACCCGACGGCGATCTCACCCTTCGCCGGCGCGGCGACCGGTGCCGGCGGCGAGATCCGCGACGAGGGCGCGACCGGTCGCGGCTCGCAGCCGAAGGCCGGACTGACCGGCTTCGTGGTCTCCAATCTGCACCTGCCGGAGGCCGAAGAGCCTTGGGAGACCCAGCAATACGGCGCACCCGAGCACATCGCGACCCCGCTCGAGATCATGCTGGACGGCCCGATCGGTGCCGCCGCGTTCAACAACGAGTTCGGGCGGCCGGGGCTGGGCGGGTTCTTCCGGGTCTACGAGCAGACGGTCGACGGCATCCGCCGCGGCTACCACAAGCCGATCATGAGCGCCGGCGGCCTCGGCGCGATCAGCGCGAGCCAGACCGAGAAGGTCCGCTTCCCGAGCGGATCGCTGCTCGTGCAGCTCGGCGGCCCCGGCATGCGCATCGGCATGGGCGGCGGTGCCGCGTCCTCGATGGCGTCCGGTGACAATGCCGCCGACCTCGACTTCGACTCGGTGCAGCGCGGCAACCCGGAGATCGAGCGTCGCGCGCAGGAGGTCATCAACCACTGCTGGTCGCTCGGCGAGGCCAACCCGATCCTCGCGATCCACGACGTCGGCGCGGGCGGCCTGTCCAACGCCTTCCCCGAGCTCGTCGACGACGCCGGGCTCGGTGCGCGCTTCCACCTCGACTCGGTGCCGCTCGAGGAGCGCGGGCTGTCGCCCAAGGAGATCTGGTGCAACGAGTCGCAGGAGCGTTATGTCCTTGCGATCGCACCGGATTCGCTCGACGAGTTCGCCCGGCTGGCCGAGCGCGAACGCTGCCCCTTCGCCGTCATCGGCACCGCATCCGACGACGGCATGCTCGTCGTCGACGACCAGCGCCGGTCGAGTAGCGGGCGGAGGAGCGAAGCGGGGGAGCCCGCGTATCGAGACCCCCACCCCGACCTGCCCATCGACATGCCGATGGAGGTGCTGCTCGGCAAACCACCGCGGATGACCCGCGACGCGGCCCGCCTGCCGCACACCAGCGACGACCTCGACGTGCGGGACGTCGACCTGCGCGAACTTGCCTACGCCGTCCTGCGACACCCCACGGTCGCCAGCAAGCGCTTCCTCATCACGATCGCCGACCGCACGGTCGGCGGTCTCACCCACCGCGACCAGATGGTCGGCCCCTGGCAGGTGCCGGTCGCCGATGTGGCCGTAACCCTTTCGGATCTGAGCGGATTCGCCGGTCAGGCAATGACGTCCGGTGAGCGCATGCCGGTCGCCGCGGTCGACGCCCCGGCCTCCGGCCGGATGGCCGTCGGCGAGTCGATCACCAACCTCATCGCGGCCCCGGTCGACACGCTCGACGGGGTGAAGCTCTCCTGCAACTGGATGGCGGCAGCCGGCCGGCCCGGCGAGGACGCGGCGCTCTACGACACCGTGCACGCGGTCGCGATGGAGCTGTGCCCGGCCCTCGGCGTGAGCGTGCCGGTCGGCAAGGACAGCCTGTCGATGAGCACCCGCTGGGAGTCCGACGGTGACGCCCGCGAGGTCCGCTCCCCCGTCTCGCTCGTCGTGACCTCCTTCGCGTCGCTGCCGGACGTGCGCGGCACGCTGACCCCGCAGCTGCACCCGGACGCCGGCACCGAGCTGCTGCTGGTCGACCTCGGCGCCGGCAAGCACCGTCTCGGCGGCTCGATCGCCGCCCAGGTCCATGGCGAATTCGGTGGTGTCCCAGCCGATCTGGACGATCCCGAGCGGCTGCTCGCACTCGTCCGCCTCGTGGCGCGGCTGCGCGCCGAGGGGCTCGTCTCGGCATACCACGACCGGTCGGACGGCGGCCTCTGGGCGACCCTCGCCGAGATGGCGTTCGCCGGCGGATGCGGTCTGACCGTCGACCTCCCCTCGGTCGAGGCCCTGCTCACCGAGGAGCTCGGTGCGGTCCTCGAGGTGCCTGCTGCCCGCCGCGCGGACGTCGAGCGGGCGATCGCCGACTCCGGTCTCACGCCGCTCGCTCACTTCATCGGCGAGCCGACGACGGACGCGTCGGTCACCGTCGCGATCGACGGTGAGGTGGCGCTGACCGAGAGCACCCGCGACCTGGCGCAGGCCTGGGACGAGGTGTCCTGGCGCATCAGCGCGCTCCGCGACAACCCGGAGTGCGCGGACGAGGAACACTCGTCGGTCGGCGCACCGTCGCCCGGGCTGGTCGTGCGCCCCACCTTCGACCCGACGGACGACGTCGCCGCGCCATACGTCAATCGCGGTGCGGCACCCAAGGTCGCGATCCTGCGGGAGCAGGGCGTCAACTCCCACGTCGAGACGGCATTTGCCTTCCACCGTGCAGGTTTCGAGGCCGTCGACGTGCACATGACCGACCTGCAAGCCGGCCGCCACGACCTCACCGACGTCGCCGGCCTGGTCGCCTGCGGCGGCTTCTCCTACGGCGACACCCTGGGCGCCGGCGAGGGCTGGGCGCGCTCGGTGCTCTTCAACGAGCGGCTGCGGGCGGTCTTCGGTGACTTCTTCCACCGGCCGGACACCTTCGGGCTCGGCATCTGCAACGGCTGCCAGATGTTCGCCGCGCTCGCCGAGCTGATCCCCGGTGCGGAGGCGTGGCCGCGCTTCACCCGCAACCTGTCCGAGCAGTACGAAGCACGCCTCAGCCAGGTCGAGGTGCTCGACTCACCCTCACTCTTCTTCTCCGGTATGGCGGGGAGTCTGCTGCCCATCGCGGTCGCGCACGGCGAGGGCAAGGCCGACTTCTCCGCCCGTGGCAGCCTCGAAAACGTGCACCGGGCAATGCGATTCGTCGACGCATCGGGTGCACCGGTGTCGGCCTACCCGGCCAACCCCAACGGCTCCCCCGACGGCCTGACCGCGGTCACCACCCCGGACGGACGGTTCACCGCGATGATGCCGCACCCCGAGCGCGTGCAGCGCAACATCCAGCTGTCCTGGACCGACGGGCCGCCGGCCGACCCGAGCCCGTGGCTGCGGATGTTCCGCAACGCCCGCGCCCAGATCGGCTGACCCACACCCGCCCGCGCGCCGGCCGGCGTCACTACGCTGCTTCGGGTGTCTATCCAGCACCCCGAGCTTCCCGGGCAGCCGAACACCACTGCCGCACCGTCGATCTCCGCACGCCTGGACCGGCTCCCGGTCACCCGCCTCCACTGGGTGGCGACGGGAGTCATCGGACTCGGGCTGTTCTTCGACGCCTACGAGAACTTCCTCGCCGGCACCATCTCGGTGGTGCTGAAGAACCAGTTCGACCTCGGCGGCGACCAGCTCAAGTGGCTCCTGGCGTCGGCCTTCATCGGGCAGTTCCTCGGCGCCATCCTCATGGGACGCTTCGCCGACCGAGTCGGTCGGCGCTCGGCCTTCATGGTCAATCTGCTGTTCTACTCGACGTTTTCGCTGCTCGGCGCATTCAGCCCCAACGCGACGTTCCTGGTCGTCACCCGCTTCTTCGCCGGCATCGGCATCGGCGCCGAATACGCCCTCGGCGACTCCTACCTGTCCGACATCCTCCCCAAGAACGCCCGCGGCCGGCTGATCTCGTGGGCCTACACGGTCTCCTTCCTCGGGGTGCCGGCGGTCGGCTTCCTCGCCCGGTGGCTGACGCCGTTGCAGCCGTTGGGGATCGACGGCTGGCGCTACCTGTTCGTGATCGGCTCGATCGGGTCGGTCGTGGTCTGGTTCGTCCGCCGCGGGCTGCCGGAGTCGCCGCGCTGGCTGGAGACCCAGGGCCGCACCGCGGAGGCCGACGCGATCACCACGCGGTTCGAGCAGCAGGCGATCGCGGAGGGCCATCAACTGGCGGATCCGGACCCCGCCCTGAAACCTCCTCGGGCACAACAGATCTCGATCCGGTCGCTGTTCCGTCCGCCCTACACCAGGCGCAGCGTGATGCTCTGGCTGATGTCGGCGCTCGAGGTGTTCGGCTACTACGGCTTCGGCACGGTCGCGCCGCTCGCCCTCGTCGCCAAGGGTTACAGCGTCACCAGTTCCCTACTGTTCGTGGCGCTTTCCTACCTCGGCTACCCGCTCGGGTCGATCCTCGCCGTGCCGATCGTGGAGCGGGTGGAGCGCAAGGTGCTGGTCGTGTCGACCGCCGGGCTGATGGCCGTCTTCGGGCTGTGGTTCGGCCTGGCCGACGGCCGCACCCAGATCATCCTGGCCGGCTTCCTCTACAGCGTGGCGTCAAACCTCTTCTCCAACGCCTACCACGTCTACCTCGCCGACTCCTACCCGACGGCGATCCGCGGCACCGCTGCGGGCATTGCCTATTCGCTGTCGAAGCTGGTCACGGCATTCCTGCCGTTCATCCTGTTGCCGGTGCTCGACAACCACGGCAGCGGCCCGGTGTTCGCCGTGGTCGCCGCCGCGATGGTGCTGCTGATGATCGAGGTGAGCGTGCTCGGTCACCGCAGCACCGGCCGCTCGGCCGACGCGGTGTGAACAGGCGGTCTGATCAGGCGCCGGTGATCAGGCCTCGAAGGTGCGCCCGGTGATCGTCTCGTAGGCCTCGACATACTTCGCGCGCGTGCGCTCGACGACGTCGTCGGGCAGCGCCGGCGGCTCGTCGCCGGAGGCGCGGTCCCAGCCGCTGGCCGGCGAGGTGAGCCAGTCGCGCACGAATTGCTTGTCGTATGACGCCTGCCGGCGCCCGGGCTGCCAGTCGGCCGCCGACCAGAAGCGCGAGGAGTCGGGGGTCAGCACCTCGTCGGCGATCACCAGCTGGCCGTCCGGGCGCACGCCGTACTCCACCTTCGTGTCGGCGATCAGCACCCCCTTGGGTGCGGCAATCTCGTTGGCGCGCTCCAGGATCCGCACGGTGAGGTCACGCAGCTGGGCAGCACGTTCGGAGCCGACCGCGGCCTCGACGTCGGCGTAGGGCATCGGCTGATCGTGCTCACCCATCGGCGCCTTGGTCGACGGGGTGAAGACCGGCGGTTCGATCCGCGAGCCGTCGACGAGGCCAGTGGGCAGCTCCAGCCCGGAAACCGTTCCGTCCGCTTCGTATTCGGCCAGGCCGCCGCCGGTGAGGTAGGCGCGCGCCACGCACTCGACCGGCACCATGTCGAGCCGCTCGACCAGCACGGCACGCCCGGCGACCTCGGCTGGCACGTCGGTGGAGATCACCTGGTTGGGCACCAGCGACTCGATCTGCTCGAACCACCACAGCGACAGCTGGGTCAGCACCTTGCCCTTGTCCGGGATCGGGGTGCGGAGCACGAAGTCGAAGGCCGAGATGCGGTCGGAGGCGACCAGCAGCACCTGGTCCTCGCGCGGGCGCCCCACCTCGTCGAGCGGGGCGTAGAGGTCGCGTACCTTTCCCGAGTAGACGTGGGCGAAGCCGGGCAATGCGATCGGGCTCGTCATGCGCACAGTGTTCCAGCACCTGCCGGGCGGCACCCCTTCGGGTGAAGCGACAGCTCCGTCGTATTGTGCATAATTGCCAATAACATTCGCCCGATGAGTGAGGAGTGGACGACATGGGTCTCAAGGACAACCTGAGCAACATGGCCGAGGAAGCCAAGGGCAAGGCGCAGGAGGCCGTCGGCAAGGCCACCGGCAACGAGCAGAAGCAGGCGGAGGGTGAGGCCACCCAGTCCGACGCCAACTTCAAGCAGGCCGGCGAGAACCTCAAGGACGGCGATGTCAAGGGTGCCTTCAACGACACCAAGGACGGCCTGAGCTGACGCTCCCCCGAGGTCACTGACAACAGCGGCCGGCACCCGTCACGGGTGCCGGCCGTTGTCATGCCTGCGGGCAGGCCCGCGTCAGGAGACGATGACCTGCCCCTCGGCCGCCGCCTTCGCGATGTCGGTGCGGTGCTGCGAGCCGCGCAGCGCGATGCCGTCGACCACTGCGTATGCCGCGGCTCGCGCCGCCGGCAGATCCGGGCCCACCCCGACGGCCGACAGCACCCGGCCGCCGGCGGAGACCAGCGTCCCGTCGCCGTCGCGGGCCGTGCCCGCGTGCAACACGTAACGATCGTCCGCCGCCTCGGGCACGCCGCTGATCTCGTCGCCGGTGCGGGGGCTGCGCGGATAGCCCTCGCTCGCCACGACGACCGTGACCGCGAAGTCGTCGCGCCATACGAGCGGGGGCTGTTCGGCGAGCCGGCCCTCGGCGGCCGCCTGCAGGAGCGTGCCCAACGGGGCCTGCAACCGGGCGAGCACGACCTGCGTCTCGGGGTCCCCGAAGCGCGCATTGAACTCGATCACCCGCGGGCCCGCACTCGTCAGAGCCAGTCCGACGTAGAGCACGCCAGCGAAAGGCGTTCCGCGGCGGCGCATTTCGTCGATCGTCGGCTGAGCGATGCGACGCACCACCTCGTCGACCAGCCCCTCGGGCGCCCAGGGCAACGGCGAATACGCGCCCATGCCACCGGTGTTCGGGCCTTCGTCACCGTCGCCGATGCGTTTGAAGTCCTGCGAGGGCGCGAGCGGCACGATGACATCGCCGTCGGTGACACAGAAGATCGAGACCTCCGGCCCGTCGAGAAACTCCTCGACCACCACACTGCCGCCCGCAGCGAAACAGGCGAGCGCGTGATCGACTGCGGCGTCGATGGATTCGGTGACGACGACGCCCTTGCCCGCAGCCAGCCCGTCGTCCTTCACGACGTATGGCGCACCGGTCGCGTCCAGCGCCTCACGCACCTCCGCCTCGGAGGTTGCGACGTAGCTACGCGCAGTCGGGACGTCGGCCGCGGCCATCACGTCCTTGGCGAAGGCCTTGCTGCCCTCGAGCTGGGCGGCCTCGCGTGACGGTCCGAAGACGGCGAAGCCGGCCTCTCGCAGCGCGTCGGCGACACCCGCGACGAGCGGCGCCTCCGGGCCGACGATCACCAGGTCGGGCGCAAACTCCCGTGCCGTGCCCACGACGGCGTCGGCGTCGGTGACGTCCGCGAGCGGCAGGCAGCGAGCCTGCGCTGCGATGCCCGGGTTGCCGGGCGCGGCGGCGACCTCGGTCACCGACGGGTCCGCCAGCAGGCCGTGGACGATTGCGTGTTCGCGGGCTCCGGAGCCGATGACGAGTGCTCTCACGGAGATCGAGCCTACGGGGCGCGGAGCGAAGGAGGTGACGGTGGATCCCTCCCGAAAGTCAGGGGGGAGGTCTCTCGGGAGGGACCCACCACGAGCAATGGTGGTCGGCCGGAGGGGGACTCGGCGACGCTGCCACGCTCGCACGACCCAAGGGGTCGTTGAAACAACTATGACATGTCCGACTGGGATGTTGTTAATCAATACGTGTCGGACTAGCGTCTTTGTCGGAAACCCGCCAACTCGCCGTTCCGGCGTCGGCTGCACCCTACGGTTTCTGACACCGCAGACCCGAACGGAAGCCACCCGTGCCGCATCGCAACAAAGGCCCGTCCCCCTCAGGTGACGTCATCTCGATCCAGTCCGGTGACGACCAGACCACCTCGCTCTACCTGGCGATCCTGCAGTGCGCCAACCCCACTGCGGAGGGGCTGCGCGCGCAGGGATTCGCCCAGGAGCAACTCGACGAACAGCTGCCGATCCTGGTGCAGCGCGGGCTGATTCAGTCCGTCGACGACGACAATTGGTATGTCGTGCCGCCCGAGGTGGCGATGCCGGCATACGCCGCCGCACTCGAGGACCGCGCACGCTTCGTCCGCGCGTCCACCCAGGCGATGTCCCGCGTCTACACGCGCACCCAGTCCGAGCGGCGCCTCAACACCGATGTCGGCATCCTGCCGCTCACCTCACTGGTCGAGGTCACCCAAGCGCTGCACCAGGTGACGTCGACGGCGCAGTCGTGGGTGCTGTCCAGCCGCACCGACTCCCCCCTCAGTCGCTACCTGCTGGAGGCGCCCAGCTCGGTCTCGACCACGCCCTACCTCAACAGCCAGGGCGACTCGCTGCACGTCCGGCTCGACATCGACCCGGCACTGCTGACCGACCCCAACGCCGGCGAGATCATGCACGCGCGCGCCGCCGCGGGCGACGAGATCCGGCTCACCGCCGGCATGCCCTTCACCGGCGCCGTCAACGACCGCGGCCTGGCGATGCTGGACCTGCAGGACCGCGGCGGCACTCCGGTGGGCGTGCTGCTCAACTTCGCCAACGGCGGCGACGTCGTGCGCGCCTGCCTGGAGTTCGCCTGGCGGCTCGGGGTGCCGTGGCGGCCGGCCGACGACCCCGCGTCCGACCAGGACCTGCTCGACTCGCGCGACCGGCGCATCCTGCGCCTGATGGCCAACGGCGTCTCGGACGCGGCCATCTCCCGGCAGCTCGGCATCTCCTCCCGCACGGTCGAGCGGCGGGTGCGCGTCATCATGGACCGGGTCAACGCCACGACGCGCTTCCAGGCGGGTGTGCTGGCCGCCCGTCAAGGATTGATCTAACCTCTGCACTCCGACTGACGGACGGGGCCGGACCGGCGTCCGCCCCGCCTACTAGACTTTGGCGTTCGCTTGTCCTTGTGCGGGGCGGGTGCCGACCCATTCAGCCTGGGGGATCCATTGAGCGTTACCAGTGACCGCGCCGGTGCACCTGCCGTGCCGCCCGCCGTGACCGCGGAGATCGCCGCGGAGCAGGCGTATGTCGACCGGGTCTACGCCGAGCTGGCCAAGGCCGGCGACCGGGCCAAGCTGGTCGAGGCCGAGGGCCTGGCCCGTGGCCGCACCGACCGCACCGGCGAGGCGCGCGAGGAGGAGATCACCGGCCTGTTCGAACGCGACGCCCTGGTCTTCAACGCCGGCCGCCGCCGGCAGGCACTGGAGACGCAGTACGAAGGCCTGGTCTTCGGCCGGCTCGACCTCGAGCACGACAAGCCCGCCGCCGACGGCAGCACCGACGAGGTGCGCTACATCGGCCGCATCGGCGTGCGCGACGACGACTACGAGCCGCTCGTCATCGACTGGCGGGCTCCCGCCGCGTCCCCCTTCTACCGGGCGACGCCGGTCCACCCCGAGGGCGTGGTCCGCCGGCGCGTGCTGCGCTGCCGCGACTCCACGGTGCTCGGCGTCGAGGACGACCTCATGGTGCCCGAGGCGCCCGAGGGCATGGTCGTGGTCGGCGACGGCGCCCTGATGGCGGCGCTGACCCGCTCACGCGGCGGCCGCATGCGCGACATCGTCGCCACCATCCAGGCCCACCAGGACGAGGCGATCCGCGCCTCCAGCCGCGGCGTCACCGAGATCACCGGCGGTCCGGGCACCGGCAAGACCGTGGTCGCGCTGCACCGCGCCGCCTACCTGCTCTACTCCGACCGGCGACGCTACGAGTCCGGCGGCATCCTGGTCGTCGGGCCGTCCGCGGCCTACACGGCATACATCGAGCGAGTGCTGCCGTCCCTCGGCGAGGACAGCGTGACGCTGCGCTCGCTCGGCGACCTGGTCGACGGTATGACGGCAACGCGCCTCGACGCCCCGGCCGCCGCGGAGGTGAAGGGCTCGCTGCGGATCCGGCGCGTGCTCTCCCGCGCCGCCCGTGACCTGCCACCCGACGCGCCCACCCAGTTCCGGGCGATGGTCGCCGGCCACCCGATCCGCATCGACGCGCCGCAACTGCGCCAGCTGCGGCGTCAGGTGCTGCGCCACCACCAGCACAACGCGGCCGCCGAGGCCGCGACGTCCGCGCTCGCCGACGCCGCCTGGGCGCAGGTGCGCAGCGGTGACAAGGGCGAGAAGTCGGAGTTCGTCGACCGGTTCACCGACCACCTCGAGGTCGAGGCGTTCATGCGCGACTGGTGGCGGCCGATCGACCCGCGGGAGGTGCTGCTCTGGCTGACCGACGAGGAGCGGGTGCGCCGCTACACCGACGGCGTGCTCGACGCCGCCGAGCGCGACGCGCTCCACCGGTCGATGCAGGTCGCGCTCGACGAGGGCAGCTGGTCGGTCGCCGACGTCGCGCTCGTCGACGACCTGACCGCCCGGCTCGGCGTCGTGCCCGAGCAGCCCCGCGAGGAACGTGGCTTCTACGAGATTGAGGAGCTCGACGACCTCGGGGTCTCCGAACTCCAGCCGGCGCGGCGCATCCCGGCCGTTGAGGTCGGCTACGAGGTGACCCCCTCCGATCGTCGCGAGCGCCTGCTGGCCGGCCGGATCGGACGGCCCGACGAATACGCGCACGTGCTGGTCGACGAGGCGCAGGACCTGTCGCCGATGCAGTGGCGGTCGCTCGGCCGGCGCGGGCGCTACGCGTCCTGGACCGTCGTCGGCGACGCCGCGCAGAGCTCGTGGCCGCTCGCCGAGGAGTCGGTGGCCGCCCGCGACGAGGCGTTCGGCACCAAGCCGCGGCAGGTGTTCCACATGGACACCAACTACCGCAACGCGCGCGAGATCTTCGACTACGCCGCCGACGTCATCCGCCGCTCCGTGCCGGATGCCGACATCCCGCAGGCGGTGCGCGAAACCGGTGTGCTGCCAGTCGAACTCGTCGCCACGGCCGGCACCCTGCACGACACCGTGCTCGGCGCCACCAAGAGCCTGCTCGACGAGGTCGACGGCTCGATCGCCGTCATCACCCCCGACAGTCACCGCGCGCTGCTCGCCGACCTGCCGCAGGTCGCGCCCGGCCGGGTCGTGCTCGCCGACCCCATGTCGACCAAGGGCCTCGAGCACGACGCGACCGTCGTGGTCGACCCCGACGCGATCGTCGCCGAATCCCCCGGCGGCGTCCGGGTGCTCTATGTCGCCCTCACCCGCGCCGCGCACCGGATGACCGTCATCCAAATGAAGGAAGCATGAGCACCCCACGAAGTTCCTCCCCCGCTCCGCTCCTCCGGATACTTCGCGAGGACCCCGCATGAGCACGCCACCGCAGCCGACGCCGGACGAGACACTTGCGGCATACCGGCGGTCGATCGACAACATCGACGCCGCGCTGATCCACATGCTCGCCGAGCGCTTCCGCATCACCCAGGCGGTCGGCGAATACAAGGCGACCCACGAGTTGCCGCCCGCCGACCCGGCGCGCGAGGACCGGCAGATCGAGCGGCTGCGCGCGCTCGCGACCGAGTCAGGGCTGGACCCGGAGTTCAGTGAGAAGTTCCTGCGCTTCGTGATCGACGAGGTGATCCACCACCACGAGCGCATCCGGGAAACCGCCGGCGAGTAGGCCAGCTCAGGGCGGCCCAGGTCAGCCTTCGTCGACCTGATGGTCGGCGTGGAAGAGCCCCTCGGTAAGCAGCGGACGGGTATGTTCGCCGCGCAGCCGGTAGACCACCCGGCGACCGTCGCGGGTGCCCACGACGAGGCCGGCCAGCCGCAGCTTGGCCAGGTGCTGACTGGCCACGGTGGGCCGGCAGCCGGCGATGTCGGCGAGGGTCGCGACGTCGAGTTCCTCGTCGCGCAATGCCCACAGGATCCGCACGCGGGTGGCGTCGGCCAGCAGCGCGAAGGTGGTGACGGCGGCCTCGACCTGGTCGTCGGAGAGCTCGTCGCCGTGCCGGTCGGATTCGGCCCGTGCGGAGTTGGTTGTCGGCATACATCGGGATTATAGTGATTTTCGATATATGCGCAGTTGCGCAGGCAACGATAATGAAAACGAGCATCACCCCCAGGAAGGCCGGCGAATGAGCGAGCGCGCACCGCTGTGCACCGGATCGGACGACGGCAGCCGCAGCCATGCCGTCGCCCCCGGTCACGACGACCACAAGGGCCACGCGCACGGCAGCGGCGGGCACACGCACGGCGTGAGCTCCAACGCCGACCGGCGCTACCTCTGGGGAGCACTCCTGCTGCTCGGGTCGTTCATGGTCGCCGAGGTCGTCGTGGCCTTCATCTCCGGCTCGCTCGCGCTGCTCTCCGACGCGGGGCACATGCTGAGCGACGTCGGCGCGATCGGCGCCGCGCTCTGGGCGATGCACCTGTCGGCCAAGCCCGCCCGCGGCAGCTGGACCTTCGGCTGGAAGCGCGCCGAGATCCTCTCCGCCGCCGGCAACGGCATCACGCTGCTCGTGGTGTCGGGCATCGTCGCGTTCGAGGCGATCCGGCGCCTCATCAACCCACCCGCGGTCGAGGGTGGCGCGGTGCTGATCGTCGCGCTCGTCGGCGTCGCGGTGAACATCGGCGCCGCCTGGCTGGTCGCCCGCGCCAACCGCACCAGCCTCAACGTCGAGGGCGCCTACCAGCACATCCTCACCGACCTCTACGGCTTCATCGGCACGGTGATCGCCGGTGTCGTCATCCTCCTGACCTGCTGGACCCGCGCGGACCCGATCGCCTCCCTCATCGTCGTCGGCCTGATGCTGTATGCCGCCTGGGGCCTGCTCCGCGAGAGCGGCCGCGTGCTGCTCGAGGGCGCACCCAAGGACGTCGACCTCGAGGACCTGCAGAAGCACCTGCTCGAGACCCCGCACGTGCTGTCGGTGCACGACCTGCACGTCTGGACCGTGACCTCCGACCTGCCCGCGGTGTCCGCGCACGTGGTGGTGAGCGACGAGTGCTTCACCAACTGCGACGCCCCGCGCACACTCGACGAGCTGCAGGCCTGCCTGCACGGCCACTTCGATCTGGAGCACTCGACCTTCCAGCTCGAGCCCGCCGGTCACGCCGCGCACGAGTCCGGCACGCACTGAGCCCGGCCGCGGCGCACTCCCCTCGCCTCCTCTCCTCCGCCGAGGTAGCACTCCCGGTCGCTAAGAACAGCGCCATACCGACCGGGACTACTACCTCGTGGGGGCCCAGCACCTCCCTGTGGATGACGTCAGCGAGAGCAGGTCGTCTCCGAGCAGACTTCCGGGATGTCCCGGCGCGCCACTCCGCTCCCACCCGAGCTCGGCGCTGCCTTCACGTATGACGCAGCCCGCGAGCGCGGCCTGACCCCACGCCGGCTGCGCCACCGCGGGCTGGTCATCCCGACGCGCGGGCTCCGCCTGACCGACGAAACGCGGGCGCTACGCGAGCGCGCCGCGGCATACCTGCTCCTCCTCCCGGCCGGCCGGGTCGCCTTCTCCCACGCGACTGCCGCCGCACTCCTCGACCTTCCGGCACCGCGCGACGAGCGCCTGCACGTCACGCTGCCCCGCGGGGTGTTCGTGCGACGGCGCGGCGTCGTGATGCACCACGGCCTGGACTCGCGGGAGATCCGTCGGACCGGCGATCTTCCGGTCACTTCGGCGCTGACCACCTGGCTGGACCTCGCGGCGGAGCTGTCGATCGACGACCTCGTCATCCTCGGGGATGCGATCGCGAACCGGGCGCCCGAGCTGCTCCCGGGCTTCGCCAGGATCGTCGACAGCTCTGCTGGCCGGCGCGGCATACGGACCGCTCGTGCTGCCGCCGCACTCATCCAACCCGGCGTGCTGTCGCCGCAGGAAACGTTGTGGCGCTTGCGTTTTCGCAAGGCCGGCTTCCCCGCGCCCGCGCTCAACGTCGACGTGCATGACGCCCATGGGTTCCGGCTCGGGATGGGCGATTTCGTATGGCGGGAGCAGCGCGTCGTCGCGGAATACGACGGCGACTACCACTTCACCGTCGACCAGCGCCGGCTCGATCAGGCTCGCCGCCGGGCGATGCGCGCGGCCGACTGGGCGGTCATCGAGCTCAACGGCGCCGACAATCGCAATCCCGAGCCGGCCATGCGGGCCCTCGCCCGTGCGCTGCGCCTGCCCGGGAGCTGACTCCCCTCGCCGAGGTAGCACTCCCGTTCGCTAAACGGCCGTCATAACGACCGCGAGTGCTACCTCGGCGGGTGAAAGGTTCGAGGCCCGCGGCGCCGCGCTCAGCCGCCGAGCAGCGCGCGGGTGCGCTCGGCACCGACGGCGAGCAGCAGCGTCGGCAGCCGCGGGCCGGTGTCCTTGTCGACCAGCAGGTTGTAGAGCAGCTTGAAGAACTGCCGCTGGGCCGCTGCGAGCTCCTTGTCGCCCTTGACGATCTCGTCGGCGGCGAGGCCGCGCTGCACCTTGGGCACGCCGTAGACCTGGTGGGTGAGGCCGTCGAGCGACCATGCGTCGTCCAGGCGCGGCAGGTCGGATCCGTTGCCGTCCAACAGGATTCGCAAGGCTTGACGCTCGTCGTCGGAGAGCGCGGCCAGTCGCTCGGTGTCCGGCTCGGCACGCACGACGGTGCGGTCCTCGTCGGCCATCTGCGTGCGCACCCAGTGCTCGACGCAGGTCAGCCGCGGCCGCAGCTCGTCCAGGGAGGTGACCGGGTTGTCGGCATCGAGCGCGCTCACGATGCGCAGCGTTTGCTCCTCGTCGCCGGTGGTGATGTCGACGATCGAGGCGAGCGTGCGGTAGGACACCGGCCGCGGGGTCGCGGGCAGCGGACCCTGCACGACCGAGGCCGCGCGGGTGTAGGCCGCGACGTCCCCGGGCTGACCGGCTCCGCTCGCGATCTTGCCGGCGAGGGAGTCCCACTCGTCATACATCCGCTGGATCTCGGCGTCGAAGGCGACGTTGAACGCCTGGGACGGCTTGCGCCGCGCGTAGAGCCAGCGCAGCAGCTGCGGCTCCATGATCTGCAGGGCGTCCGCGGGGATCGGCACGCCACCGCGCGAGGACGACATCTTGGCCATGCCCTTGATGCCGACGAAGGCATACATCGGGCCGATCGGGCGCTCCCAGCCGAACATCGGCGCCAGCTCCTTGCCGACGACGTATGACGAGCCCGGCGACTGGTGGTCCACGCCCGACGGCTCGAACACGACCTTCTCGTAGGACCAGCGCATCGGCCAGTCGACCTTCCAGACCAGCTTGCCGTGCCGGAAGTCGCGCAGCACCACGGTCTCGGTGTGACCGCACCGGCAGGTGTAGGTCAGCTCGGTGGTGGTGTCGTCGTAGGCGGTGACGGTGGTGAAGTCGGTGCCGCACACCGTGCAGTAGGGCTTGTAGGGGTAGTAACCGCTCGAGCCGGAGCCGTCGGCCTCGGCGGCTGCGCCCGAGCCCGCCTCGGCCTCTGCCGCAGCGGCCGCCTCCTCCTCAGAGAGCTTCTGCTGCTTGGCCTTCTTCGGGCTGAGCGTGCGGTATTGGCCGAGCACCTTGTCGATCTCGGCGCGCTGCGACATCGCGAAGAGGATCTGCTCGGTGTAGGCGCCTGCGGCATACATCTGCGTCTGGCTGATGCCGCGGTAGGTGATGCCGAGCTCGGCCAGGCTCTGCTCCAGCTGCAGCCGGAAGTGCTCGGCCCAGCTCGACGCGGTCGAACCCTCGGGCGGCGGCACCTCGGTCAGCGGCTTGCCGATGTGCTGCTCCCAATCGGCAGTGACACCAGGCACGTTCGGGACCTTGCGGAAGCGGTCGTAGTCGTCCCAGCTGATGATGTGCTCGACCTCGACGCCACGGCGGCGCACCTCGTCGGCCACCAGGTGCGGCGTCATCACCTCGCGCAGGTTGCCGAGGTGGATCGGGCCGGAGGGCGAGATGCCCGACGCGCAGACGACCTTGGTGTCCTTGGCCTTCGCGTCGGCGATCACTTCGTCGGCGAGTCGGGACACCCAGTCGTCAAGCTGCAGCTCAGTCACGACCGCTCAGTTTACGGGCGGGCAGCCGGCGCCGAGTCCGCGCCCGGCGGAAGTCCGATCTCGCTGGCCGGCACGTAGTCGGTCACCTGGATGGTCGGCCGGCTCGACGGCTGCTGGAAGGCGACCGCAGCCAGCACGGACACGAAGGCCATCGTCACGAAGGCCGCCGCGATCGCGAGCACGATCACCACGCCCGACGGCCCGCGCCGGGCGACCGGACGTGCCGCAGGCGTGGCGCGCCGTGCCGTGTCCGGCCCGGACGCCGGCTCGCCGCACAGGACGCAGCGACCACCCCTGACCTCCGCGTCCGTCTCGCACGCCGCGCACCACCGCATGCGAGGAGTATGGCGAAGAAGCCGCTGCCCGGAGAGCGGTTTGGCTCAGCTGACCTGGATCGCCCAGTCGAGCAGGAACAACCCCAGCAACAGCGCGGGTATGGCGCCCACCATCAGGCAGCCAGCCTGCGCCGAACGGCCCTGGCGTTGTTGGCCTTCCGGCATCGCCGTCGCGACCTTGCGCAGGCGCCACCAGGTGATGACAGCCGCGACGGCGGCACCCAGCACGATGATCGCGAGCGCCCACAGGGTGATCCGGAAGGCGAGCGGCGGGGTGTTGCCGCTCACCGTGCGGGCGGCGAGACCGGCGAGCACCACCTCAGTCACCCAGCAGGTCGTGGCGCACGATGACCTCACTGCGGCCCGGGCCGACACCGATCACCGAGATGCGCGCACCGATGCGTTCCTCGACGAACTCGACGTAACGGCGGGCGTTTTCGGGCAGCTCCTCGTAGGTGCGGCAGTGCGAGATGTCCTCGAACCAGCCGGGCAGCTCCTCATAGATCGGCTTCGCGTGGTGGAAGTCGGTCTGGTTGACCGGCATCTCGTCGTGGCGCACGCCGTCCACGTCATACGCGACGCAGACCGGGACCGTCTCCAGCCCGGAGAGCACGTCGAGCTTGGTGAGCACGAAGTCGGTGATGCCGTTGATCCGGAACGCGTAGCGGCCGATGACCGTGTCGACCCATCCGCAGCGCCGCGGGCGGCCGGTCGTCACGCCATACTCGGCGCCGGTCTTGCGCAGGAATTCGCCTGCGTCGTCGAGCAATTCGGTCGGGAAGGGACCTTCGCCGACGCGCGTCGTGTAGGCCTTGAAGATGCCGATGACCCGGTCGATGCGGGTGGGTGGGATGCCCGCGCCGGTGCACGCGCCGGCGGAGATCGCGTTGGACGACGTCACGTAGGGGTAGGTGCCGTGGTCGACGTCGAGCAGCGTCGCCTGGCCGGCCTCGCACAGCACGACCTTGCCCTCGTCGAGCGCGTCCGAGATCTCCAGCGAGGTGTCGGCGACCATCGGGCGCAGCCGGTCGGCATACTGCAGCAGCTCCTCGGTCACCTCCTCGACCGGCATCTCGCGCCGGTTGTAGAGCTTGACCAGGATCTGGTTCTTCACGTCGAGCGCGGCGGCGACCTTCTGCCGCAGGATCGACTCGTCGAAGATGTCCTGCACGCGGATGCCGGCGCGGTTCATCTTGTCGGCGTAGGTCGGTCCGATGCCGCGGCCGGTGGTGCCGATCTTGCGCGACCCGAGGAAGCGCTCGACGGTCTTGTCCAGCACCCGGTTGTATGACGGGATCACGTGCGCGTTGGCGCTCACGCGGAGCGCCGAGGTGTCGATCCCGCGCTCCTCCAGGCCGTCGATCTCCTCGAAGAGCACCCCCAGGTCGACCACGACGCCGTTGCCGATCACCGGGGTGACGCCCGGGGAGAGGATGCCACTCGGCAGCAGGTGCAGCGCGTACTTCTCGCGGCTGCCGTCGGGCTGCTCGATCACGACCGTGTGGCCGGCGTTGTTGCCGCCGTTGAACTTCACGACGTAGTCGATGCGGTCGCCGAGCAGGTCGGTCGCCTTGCCCTTGCCTTCGTCGCCCCATTGGGCACCGACGAGCACGATCGCTGGCATGTGGTGCTGCCCCTTTTTGCTTTAAGTGATGTTGCCGAAGTGATGTTGCAGAGCAGTGCCTCAGGCTACCCGGCGCCGCGCGCCGCCCTTACGGCGCGACCGCGTGCGCCTGCCCGGGGCCGACGAGCTTCTTGACGGTGCGGCCGTCGTGGAAGTCGCCGATCGCCCGCATCTGCCAGGTCTGCGGGCCGGTGCGCCGCAGCAGCGCCATCAGCACACCGGTCGCCGGCTGTGATGCGGACAGATCGAAACGCACGAGCTCCTCACCGGTGTTGCCGTCGACCAGCCGGCAGAACGCGCGCTGGATGTCGGTGAACTTCTGCCCGCTGAAGGAGTTGATCGTGAACAGCAGCGACGTCACCTGTGGCGGGAGGTTCAGCAGGTCGACCTTGATCTGCTCGTCGTCGCCGTCGCCGGCACCGGTCAGGTTGTCGCCGGTGTGCAGGATCGCGCCACCGAACTCCTTCTTGTGCATGAACCAGACGATCTCGAGCTTCTTGCCGCCCTGGTCGTAGGCGATCACCGACGCGTCGAGGTCGATGCTCTTGCGGCCGGGCGCCGGGTCCCAGCCGAGCCCCATCACGACGTTGGAGAGCGGCGGCGCAGCCGACTTCACCAGGTCCACGCGGGCGCCCTTGGTGAGATCGACCCGGCCCTTGTCGAGGTTGACCACGCCGGCGGACTGCTGGGGCGGGGCCTGGTGCTGCTGGGGTGCCGGCGGTTGCTGGATCGGTGGCGTGGCCGGCTGGGGCGGCGGAGCAGGAGCTGCCTGGGGCGCCTGCTGCGGCATACCCTGCGGCGGGCTGCCGAACTGCGGGGCCGCGGACGCCTCGAACTGCGGCGCGCCGAAGTCGGGCGCAGGGGGCGCGGCCGGCGGCGTCTGTGCAGCGGGCGGCGTCTGTGGAGCGGGCGCAGGGGGCGCGGCCGGCGCGGGCTCGGGCGCCTGCGGAGCCGCACCGTCGTCGCCTTCGACCGAAATGCCGAAATCCGTTGCCAATCCGGCAAGCCCGGAGCTGTAGCCCTGGCCGACGGCGCGCAACTTCCACTGCCCGTTGCGCTGGTAGAGCTCGCCGCTGACAAAGGCGGTCTCGGCGGCCGCCTCCATCGGGAAGGTCGCGATCTGCGCGCCACTGTCCGCGTCGGTGGCGACCAGGGTCAGCCCCGGCACCTGGCCGAACGTGCCACCGTCGGCGGAGGCGGCGAGCACGACGCGCTCGACGTCACCCGGCAGCGCGGTCACGTCGACCTCCAACGAGTCGGCGCCCGGTGTCTTGCCCGTATGCCGCACCGCACCGCTCGCGTGCTGCGGCTGGTTGTAGAAGACGAAGTCGTCGTCGGAGCCGACCCGGCCACCGGCGCGCAGGAGCAGCGCCGACGCGTCCACGTCCGGCACCCCCGGCCTGGGCGTCCAGTGCAGGGTGACCCGCACGCGTGCTGTGGGCAGGGCGGTGTTCGCACCCTTGCTGAGCTGCGTCATGCCGCCATCCTCACATGCGACCGGCTCGCGTCGGGCAGGATCGGAGTATGGCGCGCTCTCACACGGTCTTCGAGCGGCAGGCACCCCACCCCGCGGCCGTCACCTCGTCGCTCGCGACCGCGCGCGACTCCTGCTTCTGGAACGACGACGCGCCGCTCGGCGACCCGCGACCCGCCCTCCGCTCCGACCGACACACCGAACTCGCAGTGGTGGGAGGCGGATTCACCGGGTTGTGGACCGCCGTGCGGGCCAAGCAACGCGATCCGCACCGCACAGTCACGCTCATCGAGGGCGGGCGCCTTGGGTGGTCCGCATCGAGCCGCAACGGCGGCTTCTGCGCGGCGTCACTCACCCACGGCGAGGAGAACGGCCGGTCCCGCTGGCCCGAGGAGCTGGCACGGCTCGACCGGCTCGGCCGGGACAACCTCGCCGGCATCGCGGCGACCTTCGCCGACCACGGCCTCGACACCGAGTTCGAGCAGACCGGCTCACTGTCGGTCGCGGTCGAGCCGCACCAGGTCGAGTGGCTGCGAGCCGCCGCGGCAGCCGATGAGGGGACCTTCCTCGACGAGGCCGCCGTGCGCGCCGAGGTCGCCAGCCCGACCTATCTGGCGGGGCTGACAGCCGACGGCGACGCGCTGCTGCACCCGGCGAAAGCCGTGCGCGCGCTCGCCGGTCTCGCCGAGTCGCTCGGGGTCGAGATCGTGGAGCGCACACCGGTGCGGTCCGTCGAGACCGGTCGCACCGGCCCGGTCCGGCTGCAGACCTCCGGCGGCACGCTGACCGCGGACCGAGTCGCGTTGGCCACCAACGTGTTTCCCGCACTCTTGCGTCGCTATCGGCGGCACACCGTGCCGGTCTACGACTACGTCGTGGTCACCGAGCCGCTGACGGCGCAGCAGCGGGACGCGATCGGCTGGCACAGCCGTCGCGGGATCGACGACCTGGCCAACCAGTTCCACTACTACCGGCTGACCGGCGACGGGCGCATCCTCTTCGGCGGGTATGACGCGGTGCACCACCGCGGCGGGCGGGTCGCACCGTCATACGAGCATCGGCCGGAGACCTATCGGCGGCTCACCGCGCACCTGCTGACGACGTTCCCGCAGCTGGAGGGCATTCGCATCGCGCACCGGTGGGCCGGCCCGATCGACACCTGCACCAGATTTTGCGCGTTCTTCGGCCTGGCCCGGGCGGGCCGGGTCGCGCACGCGGCTGGCTTCACCGGGCTCGGCGTCGGCGCCAGCAGGTTCGCCGGCGACGTGATGCTGGATCTGCTGGACGGTCTCGACACCGAACGCACCCGGCTGCGGATGGTCCGGGAGGCGCCACTGCCGTTCCCGCCCGAGCCGTTGGCCAGCATCGGGATCGAGCTGACGCGGCGTTCGCTCGACCGGGCCGACCACGCGGAGGGCAGGCGCGACCTCTGGTTGCGCACCCTCGACCGGGCGGGTCTCGGATTCGACTCGTAAGACTGGTCGGCCGGGCGCGAGTCAGTCGGACTGCTTGCGCTCGGCGATCCGCAGCGCCAGCTGGAAGCGGGTGGCGACGTCGTGGTCGCTCATCAGCGCCGCGATGCGCCGGCGTACGGTGCGCAGCGAGATGCCCATCGCCCGCGCGATCGCCTCGTCGGTGAGGCCCTGCCGCATCCAGTCGACCAGTGCCTGCGAGGTGTCCGCGGTCGCGTCCATCGGGGACGCCGCGGCCCACAACCGGTCGAAGAGCGCGACGAACGCGGCCACGACCATCGGGTCGCGCAGCACGACGGAGTCGCCGTCGGTGCGACCCCAGTCGGTCGACCCGAGCGCCACCTCGTCGCCGAAACAGACGAAGTCGGAAGGCAACTGGCCGGCGATGCGCTGCTGCTCCCCCAGCGCCGCCCAGTCGGACACCCACGAACTGTCACCGTCGAGGGCGCTCGGCAGATAGAGCGTGCGCTGCTCGCGCCCGGACTCCAGCTGTTGCCGCACGGTCGGGTAGTCATCGACCGAGCCGTCCGGCACGACCGAGAGCGTCTGCCGCACGACGCCCACCGTCGAGGCCATCAGGTGTTCGTGCACCGACGCGAGCACCGCCCGGTCGACGCGCTCGCGCACCGGCTGATCGACCGCCGAAATCTCTTGTCCGACACGGTGATCGGTCACGAAGCTGTCGATCGCGTCGCGCACCCGGGCGAGATCCTGTCGCCGGGTCGCCAGGCGCGCCTCCTCGGCGCTGACCACCCGCTCGAGCGCCGCGCGCGGATGGTCGGCGACCACTTCGCCGAGGTCGGTGACCCGCACCAACCGCCGCGCGCGCAGCTGCTCGATCGCGTGCTCCGCCTCGTAGTCGGTCCAGCCCAGCTGCGCAACGTGCGCCGCGAGCGTCAGTCCCGGGGCACGCAGCACGTGGCGGTAGAGCTGTTCGCCCTGTGGTCCGACACCGAGCACTCCGAGGCGACCGTCCATGCCGGCCAGCCTAGAGCGCGACTGACGGCTCCCTCGGCGAGTGACGCCCCGATGGGACCGTCGTTCGCCGAGGAAGCCGTCAGTGGGCGGAGCGGAGGCGGGGCTACTCGTCGACGCCGACGCCGCGCGCGAGGTTGCTGCGGTGGCGCGCGTAGACGAAGTAGATGACGATCCCGATCGCCATCCAGACGATCAGTCGGATCCAGGTGCCGACCGGCAGGTTGATCATCAGATAGAGGCTGGTGATCACCGCGAGGATCGGTATAACGGGCACCCACGGCACGCGGAACGACCGGGGCAGGTCGGGCTGGCTCTTGCGCAGCACGATCACCGCGACCGAGACCAGGCAGAACGCCGAGAGCGTGCCGATGTTGGTCGCCTCACCGAGCACCTGGAGCGGCAGGAACGCGGCGAGCGCGGCCACCACCACGGCGGTGATGATCGTGATGCGGTAGGGCGTCTTGAATTTCGGGTGCACGGCCGAGAAGGACTTCGGCAGCAGCCCGTCGCGGGCCATCGCGAAGAACACCCGCGACTGGCCGTACATCAGGATCAGCACCGTCGAGGTGAGGCCGGCGAGTGCACCGATCGAGATCACCGTCGAAGCCCAGCTGACGCCCACCTGATCGAAGGCGTAGGCGAGTGGCGCGCCGTTGGTGTTGGAGTCGGTGAGCTTGTCGTAGGGCACCATGCCGGTCACCACGAGGCTGGTCAGTATGTAGAGCACGGTGCAGATCGCCAGCGACGCGAAGATGCCGATCGGCAGGTCGCGCTGCGGGCGCTTGGTCTCCTCGGCCGCGGTCGCGACGATGTCGAAGCCGATGAACGCGAAGAACACCAGGCTGGCACCGAAGAAGATGCCGGGCACCCCGAAGGAACTCGTCGGCTGGCCGAGCAACACCTGGATGAGCGGCGCCTGGTCGAAGCCGGAGGCGGAGTCGCCGGGCTTGCTGTCGGGGATGAACGGGGTCCAGTTGGACTTGGTGACGTAGAAGAAGCCAACCAGGATCACGATCATGATCACGGTCAGCTTGATCGCCACGACGATCACGTTGGTCCGCGAACTCTCCCGCACGCCGAGCACGAGGATCGCCGCGACGATGCCGACGATGACCACGGCGGGCAGGTTGAAGACGGCATCCTCGCCGGCGATCGACGACGGCAGGTCGATGCCGACGTCGGCCAGCAGGCTGGTGAAGTAGCCCGACCACCCCTTCGCCACGGTCGCGGCACCGAACGCGAACTCCAGGATCAGGTCCCACCCGATCACCCAGGCGAACAACTCACCGAGTGAGGTGTAGGAGAAGGTGTATGCCGAGCCGGCCACCGGCACGGCGGAAGCGAACTCGGCGTAACACAGCGCGGCCAGGCCACACACGACGGCGGCCACCACGAAGGACAGCGGCACCGCCGGGCCGGCCTTCTCGGCGGCCGCGGTGCCGGTCAGCACGAAGATGCCCGTGCCGACGATGACCCCGACCCCGAAGATGGTCAGCTGGAGCGGGCCCATCTCCTTCTTGAGGCCGTGCTCGCCCTCGGTGTCCCGGATCGCCTGTTGCACGGACTTCTTGCGCAGCAGTGAGGACTGCGCCTTGCCGGTCGTCTGTCCCATCGGGTCAGGGTATTCCCAGGGACCGGGCGAACGGGGCATTTCCGGCGACCCGTTCCCGAACCGAATCCCGTTGCATTTGTTCGCAATTCAAATCGACGGCGGCTCGCGTCACCGGAAGCGACCTGACACGAATCAGGCGCCATCCCTTGACAGCCGCACCTGCGCTCCCGCACGCTACCTAACACGATTTACGTGATCTGGAGCACCCATGAGTGAATTCACCCGCCGCAGCGCCCTCGGCATCGCCGGAGTCGGCACGATCGCCGCCCTCACCGCCGGCTTCCCGCGGCTGACCGGCCGCGACATCCCGGGGCGCGGCTCGGACGACCTGACGGTCGCGATCCTCGGCACGGCGCAGGACGCCGCGGCCCGGCAGGGCCTGTTGCAGGCCTTCCACGCCGAGCACCCCGACATCCCGGTCCGCTTCCAGGCGATCCAGGGCGCCGACTGGAGCGACTTCTTCGCCAAGGTGCTGACGCTGGTCGCCGCCGGCACCCCGCCCGACGTGGTGATGGTGGCGACCGAGGGCGCGCAGTTGTTCGCCGACCGGCTCGCCGAACCGCTCGACAGCTACGTCCTGCGCGACGCCGACGTCATGCAGGACTACTTCTCCGACGTGCACCCGGCCCTGGTCGAGGCCTTCATGTATCGCGGCCACCTCTACCAGGTGCCGGGCGATTTCAACGCGGCCGACATGTACCTCAACCTGGCCGCGCTGCGCCGGGCCGGGCTGGAGCGGCCCGCCGACGACTGGACCAAGGATGACTTCCACACGATGCTGCGCGCGATCAAGCGCACCTCGCCGGCGGGCACCGTGCCGTTCTACTGGACCAACCGGCTGTGGGGTGGCGTCGTGCCCTGGCTCTACGCCAACGACACCTCGATCCTCAAGCAGACGCAGGCCACCGGCGGCGAATGGCTCTGGAAACGCTTCTATTCCGGTGACCCAGCCGCTGCCGGGCGAGCCGGCGGGCCGCTCTGGCTGGAGCCGAACGCGCTCGACCCACGCGTGGAGGAGACCTTCGACTTCTTGCGTCGGATCGTCGCCGAGGGGCTCGGCAGCAGTCCGGCCCAGGGCGGCGGCGACACCCTGGTGCCGCAGTTCGCGAGCGGCCGGGTCGGCATGACCCCCGCCGGCGGCTACTGGGTGCAGGGCCTGCACGAGGCGGGTATGCCGGGGAGCGCCTACGACGTGCAGTTCTTCCCGCGGTGGCGCAGCCAGCGCGCACAGTTCGGTGCGGCCGGCTACGCGATCATGCGCACCTCGCACCGCAAGGACGAGGCGTGGGAGTGGATCAAGTTCTGCACCACCCGGCGCGGCATGCAGCTGTCGATCCCGGATCCGAACACCACCCCGACCCGCCGCTCCCTGGTCGATGCGGCGCTCTACCGGGGCAAGGGCCCGGCGCACTGGCGGGTCTTCTACGACACGCTCGACAAGTTCCCGGGCACCGGCCCGATCCCGGCGCCACCGCAGCAGGCGGCCGTCGAGACGGCCCTGATCAAGAACGTCGTCGGAGCCGTCACCGGCTCCGCCGCCGGCACCCGCGGTGCGATGCACCGCCTCCAGGACGACCTCAGCACGGCCCTCGGGAGCGACCGATGACGACCTCAGCACCTTCCCGCACCCAGCCGTCGACGACGTCGAAGGTCGGTGAAAAACGCGTGACCGCAACGCTTTCCACGCAGCGACGCAAGGAGCGACTGCTGGCCACGGTGTTCCTGGCGCCGACCGTGATCGGCATCTTCGTCTTCACCGTGGTGCCGATCGTCGGCTCGTTCCTGCTCGCGTTCTTCCGCTGGGACATCATCTCCAGCCCCCGCTTCGTCGGCCTGGACAACTTCACCTCGCTCGGCACCGACCGCACCCTGCGCGTCGCCTTCGCCAACACGATCGCGTTCGTGGTGGTCGCCGTGCTCCTGCAACTGGCGGTCGCGCTCGCGCTCGCGGTGCTCGTGCAGGGGCACCTGCCGACCTGGCTGCGCAGCATCCTGCGCTCGGTGTTCTTCTTCCCGCTGATCCTGTCCGCCGCGTCGGTCTCGATCATCATGAGCTACCTGTTCAACCAGGACTTCGGTCTGGTCAACCAGGTCCTCACCGGCGTCGGGCTGCCCGACGTGCCGTGGCTGACTTCCGGCCCGGGCGCCCAGTTGCTGGTCGTGCTGGTCTATGTCTGGCAGAACTTCGGCTTCTCGTTCCTGCTCTTCGTCGGCGGCCTGGCCTCGATCCCGCGTGACGTCTACGAGGCCGCCGCCATCGACGGGGCATCCGGCTGGCGGCAGTTCCGGCAGATCACCTTCCCGCTGCTGTCCCCCACGACCTTGGTCGCCTCGGTCATGGCGGTGATCTCGGCGTTGCAGATCTTCGACCAGCCCTACGTGCTGACCCGAGGCGGCCCCGGCGACTCGACCCGCACCGTGGTGATGGTGATCTACGAAAACGCCTTCCAGCAGCTGCAATTCGGCCGCGCCTCGGCCATCGGGATCGTGCTCACGGTCTTCATCATGCTCGCCACCGCGCTGCAGTTCCGCCTGTCGCGCCGCTTCATCCACTACTCCTGAGGACGAGAGACATGGCAACGATCACCCAGCACCCCGCGCCTCGTTCCGTATGGCGCAGCCGGCTCCTCTCCGGCGCGCCCCGCGTGGCCTTCCTGGCCGTCGCCGTGGCGCTCACCCTCGGCCCCGTCGTCTGGACCGTCCTCACCGCGCTACGACCGCCGAGTGAGGCGCTCGGCTCCTCACCGCTCAGCCTCGACAATCTCGGATTTGATTCGTTCCGAGCCGTTTTCGACCAGGTGGACCTCTGGCTGCTGATCCTCAACAGCGTGCTCGTCACCGGGCTGTGCGCGGTCGGGCAGATGTTCACCGCCTGCCTCGGCGGCTACATCTTCGCCCGGGTGCCGTTCCGCGGGCGCGGCGTGCTCTTCTCGATGATCATGGCCACGATGATGGTCCCGATGCAGGTGACGATCGTCCCGGTCTTCATGCTGATCCGCGGGATGCATTTGTCGGACACCCTGCTCGCGCTGATCCTGCCGGCCATCCCCACGGCGTTCGGCACCTTCCTCATGCGGCAGTACTTCATGACGCTGCCGCCCGATCTCGCCGAAGCCGCGGCCATCGACGGCGCCAGCCCGTGGCGCACCTTCCGGTCGGTCTACGCGCCCCTCGCCACCCCGGGCCTGGCCATCGTCGGGATCCTCGCCTTCAACTACCACTGGAACGAGTTTTTCCGGCCGCTGATCATGACGATCAGCGAGAAGAACTTCACCCTGCCCCTCGGCCTGGTCTCGCTGCAGGGCAACAAGGGCACCGGCAGCGTCGCCGTCGTCCTCGCCGGCGTGGTGATCTCCATGATCCCGGCGCTGCTGGTCTTCGTCTTCGGCCAGCGCCCGCTCCGCGAGGGCCTGACCACCGGCAGCTTCCGGTGACGAAACCTCCTGCGCCACAAGCGACTTCGAAAGGACCCCGGGTGAATCCCGCGCTGCCGCAACTGCACATCCGGCCGGCCCACGGCTGGCTCAACGACCCGAACGGCATCGTCCGGCACCGCGACGTCTGGCACGTCTTCTACCAGGCGAACCCGCACGCACCGGTGCACGGCGACATCCAGTGGGGCCACGCGAGCAGTGCCGACCTGGTGCACTGGCAACTCGAACCGATCGCGTTCGGGCCCGAGCCCGACGGCCCGGACGCAGCCGGATGCTGGAGCGGGGTCCACCTCCCCTGGCTCGATCGGCCGGCGGTCGCCTACAGCGGGGTGGTCGACGACACCTACGCCAGCACGGTCTGCGTGCGGGAGGCGCTCGACGACGACCTGCTGCTCTGGTCGGCCCCCCGGGTGGTCGCCCGGACCCCGCCGGAGGTCAGTGTCATGCGTGACCCCTTCTGCTTCACCTGGGGCGGCCGCCGCTGGGCGCTGCTCGGCGCGCGCGTGGACGACGCCGTGCCGGCCGTCCTGCTGTTCTCGGTGGACGACCCGGAAAGTTGGCACTACGAGGGTGTGTGGCTGCGTGGCGACGACCTGCCCGACGGCATCGAGTCGGAGGCGGACATCTGGGAGTGCCCGCAGCTGGTCGTCGGCGACGCCGGCGAGTGCGCGCTGATCGTGTCGCTGCAGCGCGACGGTGTGCTCGGCCGGGTGCAGGCACTCCGCGGCCGCCTGGTGGCCGATGGCGACCTGCCCCGCTTCGCGCCACGGTCGGTGCAGCTGCTCGACACCGACAACTGGTTCTACGCGCCTCAGGTCGCGTCGGACGGCGCAACACCGTTGCTGTTCGGCTGGATTCGCGATGTCGACAAGCCGGCGGACGCGGGTGCGGTGTCCGGCTGCCTGACCCTGCCCCGGCGGCTGGAGCTGACGCCCGAGGGTCTGCGGCAACGGGTCGCCACCGAGTTCGCCCGGCTCGCCGACGACCGGCAGACTCACCGCACGCTCGCGCCGGACACGCCGCTGTCGCTCCCCCCACGGGGCCGGGTCCGCTGGTCCGCCGCCGCGGACCTGACGCTGCGAGCCGGTGACGTCACCTACCGGCTGCTCGGCGGTCCCGGTGTCGACCTCTGGACCGACGGCGAGGTGGTGGAGATCCTGCCGCCGAGCGGTCCCACGACGACACTGCGCGCAAGCGGCAGCGAGCACTGGCTGCTCGAGACAGCGCAGCCGGTCACCGCGTGGGTGGCGGAGCTGCCACCGACTCTCGCCATACGAGCGGAGACGGGAGCTCACGCAACGTCGGCGTGACCGGGGCGTCGGGCTGCTCGACCACGTCGAGCAGCAGGTCGACGGCCTGACGACCCATCTCCCGGTGCGGCAGGGCCAGGGTGGAAAGGCTCGGCACGAGGTTGGCCGCCAGCTCCTCCTGGTCGTCGAAGCCGAGGATGCTGAGGTCCGCGGGCACCGCGAGCCCCAGGCCGGCAGCCGCGAGCAGCGCCCCCGCCGCCACCCGGTCGTTGACGCAGAAGATCGCCGTCGGACGTCGCTGCCGGAGCTGCCCGTCCGCCCGCGTCAGCATCGCGCGGGTCGCGTGGAAGCCGGCGTCGATCGTCCATCCACCCCGAAGCTCTTGCACCGCAACCGGTTTCACACCCGACTCGGCGAGCGTCTTTGTGAAACCGGCCAGCCGGCGCGGCCCTGCGACGACCAGGTCACCGGTGATCACGCCGATCTGCCGATGACCCATGTCGAGCAGACACCGGGCAGCGGTCGCACCCGCCTCCTCCTCGGCCGGTATGACGGAGGGCAACTCACCGCGCGCATCGAAGCAGTTGGCCAGCACCGTCGGCAGACCGACATCCGGCACTGACGCGACCTCGCGCAGTCCCATCGACGCATAGATCAGGCCGTCGACGCGGCGCCCGGCGAACTCCTCAGCCGCCTGCTCCTCCAGCGCCGGGCGCTCCCCGCTGTCGAAGACCGCGACGAGGTGACCGCGCTCCCGGGCGCGGTCGGTGGCGCCGCCGAGCAACTGCCCGGCGAACGGGCTCGACGCGATGGAGTCGGTGATCAGCCCGATGAGCTGCGTCCGGCTGGTGCGCAGGCTCCGGGCGACCGGGTGCGGCCGGTAGTCCAGCTCCCGCGCGGCCTCCAGGATGCGTTGCCGGGTGGCCTCGGCGATGTTGCCGTCGCTCTTGCCGTTGAGCACGAACGACACCGCCGTGCGGGAGACCCCGGCGCGGTGCGCCACGTCGAGAGCGGTCGCCGGCTTGCCCGGCGACCGCTCGTCCCGACGCGGCGTGCGGCCACCCCCGGAGGTCGGGTGGCCGCCGGGGTTCACAGGCCGAGCTCGCGGGCGCCGGTGGCCGACGAGTCGCGCAGGAAGTCGGCTGTGCGCCGCTGCTCGTCGGTCTCGCCGATCGCGTCGGCCGCCTTGGAGAGCGCCGCGAGCGCGCGGAGGAAGCCGCGGTTGGGTTCGTGCTCCCACGGCACCGGGCCCTGGCCGCGCCAGCCCGACTTGCGCAGCGCGTCGAGCCCGCGGTGGTAGCCGGTGCGGGCAAACGCGTAGGCCTCGATCACGTCACCGTCGGCGAGTGCGTCCTCCGCGAGGGTCGCCCAGGCGAGCGACGAGCTCGGGTTGGTGCGGGCGACGTCGCGCGGGTCGACGCCCTGCTCGAGGGCCGAACTCGCAGGATCGACAGGCAGTTTCGTCTCGGGTATGCCGAGCAGGTTCTCACTCATCGGATATCCCGCCGATCAGGAGATGTGCTTGCCGGCCGAGCCGAGGTGCTCGCACGCCTCGACGACCCGCTCCGACATACCGGTCTCGGCCGCCTTGCCCCAGGCGCGCGGGTCGTACTTCTTCTTGTCACCGACCTCGCCGTCGATCTTGAGCACGCCGTCGTAGTTGCTCATCATCCAGCCGGCGACCGGGCGGGTGAAGGCGTACTGGGTGTCGGTGTCGACGTTCATCTTGACGACGCCGTAGGAGACTGCTTCCTCGATCTCCTTGGGGTCGGAGCCGGAGCCGCCGTGGAAGACCAGGTGGAACGGCTTGTCGTCGGCGGTCTTGAACTCCTGGTGCACCGCGTCCTGGGCAGTCTTGAGCACCTCGGGACGGAGCTTGACGTTGCCCGGCTTGTAGACGCCGTGCACGTTGCCGAAGGTCAGGGCGGTCATGTAGTAGCCCTTGTCGCCGGTGCCGAGCGCCTTCGCGGTGGCGATCGCGTCCTCGGGGGTGGAGTAGAGCTTGTCGTCGATCTTGCCCTCGACGCCGTCCTCCTCGCCGCCGACGACGCCCACCTCGATCTCCAGGATGATCTTGGCGGCCTTGCACTTCTCGAGCAATTCCTCTGCGATCTGGAGGTTTTCGTGCAGTTCGACCGCCGAGCCGTCCCACATGTGCGACTGGAAGTAGGGCAGACCGCCCTGCTTCACGCGCTCGGTCGACGCCTCGAGCAGCGGACGCACAAAGGTGTCCAGCTTGTCCTTCGGGCAGTGGTCGGTGTGCAGCGCGATGTTCACGTCGTATGCCGATGCGACCTCGTGCGCGAACGCCGACATGGCGAGCGCACCCGTCACCATGTTCTTCACACCCAGGCCGGAGAAGTATTCGGCGCCGCCGGTCGAGACCTGGATGATGCCGTCGCTGCCGGCGTCGGCGAAGCCCTTGATGGCCGCGTTGAGGGTCTGGCTGCTCGAGACGTTGATGGCCGGGTAGGCGAAGCCGCCCTTCTTGGCCTTGTCGAGCATCTCGGCGTAGACCTCGGGGGTCGCAATCGGCATGGTGAACTCCGTTTCGACGTCAGAATTGCCGTTCCGGATCATCCTTCCATGCGGCGGCCGTCCGCGGCGGGGTGGTCGCACCAGCTGGGACGACGGCTACGAGGCCAGCCGAGATCAGCCGAGATCGTCGATCCGGCGCTGCAGCGCGGCGCGCTCGGCGTCGCTGCCGCACATCCCCACCGCCAGCCGGTATGACGCGAGCGCCTCCTCGTCGCGCCCGGCGCGACGCAGCAGCTCCGCCCGGACCGCGGGCAACCGGTGCGTCCGCCCGAGGGAGTCCTCCAGCCCGTCGAGCAGGGCGAACGCGGCCGGGACGTCCCCCGCCTCGGCGACGGCGACCGCCCGGTTGAGCCGCACCACCGGTGAGCCGGTGAGGTCGTCCAGTTGCCGGTAGAAGTCGCTGATCACCACCCAGTCGGTGTCCTGCGCCCGGGCCGCGCGCGCGTGCTCGGCGGCGATCAGGGCCTGCAGCAGGTAGTCCGCGGCGAGCGCGCTCGACAGCCGCGCCGCACCGCCTCCGGTGAGCGACTGCAGCAGCGCCATACCCTCGTCGATCTCGGCGCGGTGCCAGCGCGTGCGGTCCTGGTCCGGCAGCAGCACGATCCGGCCACTGCCGTCGACCCGCGCGTCGCGGCGGGAATGCTGCAGCAGCATCAACGCCTCCAGCGCGATCAATGACGGATTTGCTTGTGCGGCAGGGTTGTTCGACCGCAAGAGTCCCACCAGCCGGATCGCCTCGCCGGCGAGCTCGGCACGCACGACATCCGGCCCGCTGCCGGGCGCGTAGCCGGCGGTGAAGGCCAGATAGGCGACCTTCGCGACCGTGTCGAGCCGGTCGGCCAGCACGTCGTCACCGGGTATGGCGAGCGGCACGCCCGCGGCGACGACCTTCTTGCGGGCGCGGGTGAGCCGGGCCGCCATGGTCGCCTCGCCGACCAGGAAGAGCCGCGCGATGTCGGCGGTCTGCACGCCGAGCACCAGCCGCAGGGTGAGGGCGGCGCCCGACTCCGGCGACAGCGACGGATGAGCGGCGAGCAGCACCAGGCGGAGCAGGTCGTCGTCCGGCGTCGTGCGGTGCCGCATCCGGGAGTCCTCCTCCATCGCGAGCAGGGGCTGCTTGCGGGCCGCGACCGCCTCGGCACGCAGCCGGTCCAGCACCCGCCGCCGAGCCGCGGTCAGCAGCCAGGCGGCGGGATTGTCGGGGATGCCGTCCTGCGGCCAGCGCCGGGCAGCGGTCTCGAATGCCTCGGCGAGCGCGTCCTCGGCCAGGTCCAGCCGCCGGGTCCGGCGGACGAGCAGGGCCAGCAGCCGGCCCCACTCGTCGCGCCATACCTGCTCGAGCGTGGTCATGCGGACAGGTCGACCTCGATGCAGGGGCGCACCTCGAGGGTGTAGATCTCCGGCAGCAGCTCACACCAGGCGAGCACCTGGTCCAGATCGGGCGCCTGCACCAGGTAGAACCCGCCGATCTGTTCGGCGGTCTCGGCATACGGGCCGTCGGTCAGCTCGGTCTTCCCGCTGCGCCGTCGCACGGTCGTCGCGGTGTCGGTGCCGGCGAGCGCCTCGCCGCCGAGGATGTCGTCGCCGACGACCCGCCCGAAGTCGAGATGGTCGCGGTGCCAGCCCGCGCGCTGCTCGTCGGTGGCGGCCTCCCACTCGCCCTCGCGACCGGCCAGCAGCACGAGATACTTCGTCATGACGCCCGCTCCTGCTGGGTCACCGTGCGGCGCAGCTCGACGCCGTCACCGAGCGCGGTGATGATCTTGCAGCAGTCGAGCACGTCGTCGACGTCGTCGGTCTCGACGAGGTAGAAGCCACCGACCTGTTCGACGGCCTCGGCATACGGACCCTCGGTGACGGTGTCGCTGCCCGGCGCGATGCGCTTGGTCTCGTCGCTGGCGTGCAGCTCCGCTCCCCCGGTGATGCGGTGGCCGCGCGCGGTGAGTTCCTTTGCGAACCGCCCGTATTCGGCGTAACCGTGCTTGCGTTCCTCCGGCGTCATCGTCGTCCACCATCGGTCGGCGTCGCCGAGGATCACGATCATGTATTCGGTCATCTCTACTCTCCTTGCATCTCGCGCAGTTCGATGAGGTCACCGGTGCTGGACAGCTGCTCGCAGCAGGCGATCACGCCGTCCCGGTCGTCGCTCTCGATCAGGTAGAACCCGACGATCTGCTCGACGGACTCGGTGAAGGGCCCGTCGGTGACGGTCGTCCCGCCGTGCCCGTCGGGCCGCATCGACAGCGCCTGCGCGGACGGCTGCAACGGACCGGCGACAAGGATGATGTGCCCGCCCTCGGCCAACTCCTTGTGGAACCGCTCGTGGGCGCGCTGCCCCTTCTCGTGTTCCTCCGGCGGCAGCTTCGCCCACTCCGCCTCCGGAGCCGGCAGCAACACCAGGAATCGCGTGCTCATCGATGACCTCTCGTCATGCGTCGTTTCGTGCCCGTTGACTTCTTCTGACAGCACGATGACGTGCGGGAGGCCCCGCAATCGACAGGTCCGGCGAAAAAGGTGCTAACCCACGCCGTGCACGTGCCGCAGGATCCACATGTGCATGGCGATCGCCGCCGCGGCACCGGCATTGATCGACCGGGTCGAGCCGAACTGCTCGATGTGGAGGATGTCGACGCACGCCTCCTGCATCTGGGCGCTGAGACCCGGGCCCTCCTGGCCGAAGACCAGCACACATTCCCGCGGCAGCTCGTAGGTCTCGATCGGTGTGCTCCCGGGCACGTTGTCGATGCCGATCAGGGGTATGCCGCCGGCCCACTCCCGCAGCGACGCGACGTCCGGGTGATGGAACTCGTGCTGGTAGCGGTCGGTGACCATCGCGCCGCGGCGGTTCCACCGGCGTTTGCCGACGATGTGGAAAGCCTTGGCATTGAAGGCATTCGCGGTGCGAATCACCGATCCGATGTTGAAGTCGTGACCCCAGTTCTCGACGGCGATGTGGAAATCGTGCCGGTGCCGGTCGAGGTCGGCGACGATCGCGTCCTGCGTCCAGTAGCGATAGCGGTCCTCGACGTTGCGCCGGTCGCCGTCGGCGAGCAATGCCTCGTCATACCTCGGATCGGGGCTGCCATCCGGTGTGGTCGGCCACTCCCCGGGCCACGGGCCGACTCCGATCTCCTCCTGCACGGGCAGCAACTGTGCCACGCGCCCGCATCAGGCGAAGAAGCCTCCACCGTTGGCGCGCCACCATCGGGCATCGTCGCCGTCGGCCTCCGGCAGTGACAGCTGCGGGTGGCCGCTGATGCCGAGCGCGTAGACGACCGTGTCCCGCAGTTCGGGGACGGCGAGCAGACCGCGCAGATCGTCCTCGGGGCGCACCAGCCCGGCGTGCGCCAGCGCGATGAGACACACCCGCCGCAGGTCGACCCGGTGCGGCTCGCGCAGCTCCCTCTTCAGCACGGCCTCCTCGCCGGCGCCGGCGAGTCGCTCGATCAGATAGTGGGCGTTGATGCGCGTCTGGGGTTCGACGTCGGACCCGGCAGCGACCGTGATCGCGGCCCGCACTAGCGGCCGCGGAGGCCGCGCCGGAAACGCCTGGTGTTGCGGTGAGTTCGAGCACCGCAGCCACGACCAGCGGTGCCGTCCGGTCGAATGCCGCAAATGCCGACGCCGCCTCATCCCGCGGGAAGTAGGCAAGCTGGACACTGCGCATCAACTCCGATATCAATTGGCGAAGCCACTTGCGCAGCAAGCCGATCGGCACCGGATGATGGGTCGGCGGGCCTACGATGTGGGCCAGTCGCAACCACTCGGCACCGGTGAATTCGCCACCCTTCTCCCAGCGTTCGTAGAGCCCGTCGACGCACTCGGTCGCCTCCGCCGGCGGCACGACCACCGGCTGGAAGTCGCCCGCCCGCGCCGACGGGTCGACGACCCGTGCCAGCGACAGGATGGGCGCCTGGAGTTCGCCATACGGCAGGTCGAGGAGCCGTTCGTAGGCACCCACCACCTCCAAGGTGTGGCTGCCGGTGCCACGCTCGAGCCGGTGAGGTCGTAACCCTTCAGCCCGATGCCACGCTCCTCGAGCACCGGTTCGAGGAGCGCCGCCGAGAGCGCACCGAAGGGTGAGGCCATCCGGCGGGACCAGGCGAGCCAGCCCGCACAGGAGCGAAGGTCCTCCACCCGCGTCCACTCGTTCTCTGGTCGCTTCGGGCCCCGCGGCAGATTCCCGGAGCGCCCGGCCACCGGCCACACCGTGGGCACATGATGGAGCCGCGGCGTGCTCGCCACCGGCAATTTGCAGAAGCCCGTCGCGCCCGCAAGAACCTCCGCTCAGCGGCCGGCCGTCAACCGGTCGACGCGCTGCGCGATCCGGCCGTATGCCGCCACCAGCTCCTCGTTGTCGAGCACCTCGAAGTCGACCGGCAGCCGCAGCAGCCACCACGCCATCAGCTCGACGTCGTGGCTGCCCACCCGCAGCTCGCAGCTGTGCTCGTCGACCGGCGTCAGCCGGCCCCAGCCGCCGACGTGGTCGCGCACCTCGTCGGCGGCGCAGCGCAGGCGCAGGGTGGCCTCCTGGTCCCAGCCGGAATGCACCGACCGGCGGATGAACTCCTCGGCGTCCGGCGCCGCGCGCGGGGTGAAGCCGAACGTCGAGGCGCGCACCTCGGTCATCCGGTCCAGCCGGAACGACCGCCAGTCGTCCCGGTCGAGGTCGAAAGCCATGAGATACCAACGGCGTCCGGTGGCGACCAGCCGGTAGGGCTCGATGCGCCGGGAGGTCGCCGCACCGGTCCGCGCGACGTAGTCGAAACGCGCCTGGTGGGTCTCCCGGATCGCGCGGGCGAGCACCAGCAGGTCGTCCGCGTCGACCGTGGCCGCCTGATATTCGACGGTCACGGTCGCCTCCTGCACCGCGGCGACCTGAGCCCGGATGCTCGCGGGCATCACCTGGTCGAGCTTGGTCATGGTGCGGATCGCCGCTTCGCCGACCCCGGCGACCGTGCCGCCGGCGGCCAGCCGCAGGCAGACCGCGACCGCCACCGCCTCGTCCTGGTCGAGCAGCAACGGCGGCAGTGCCCGCCCTGCGCCGAGCTGGTAGCCGCCGCCGAGGCCCCGGCTGGCCTGCACGGGATAGCCGAGCTCGCGCAGCCGCTCCATGTCGCGCCGGACCGAGCGGGTCGTGACGCCGAGCCGCTCGGCGAGCTCGGGGCCGGTCCAGACCGCCTTCGCCTGGAGCAGCCCGAGCAGGTGCAGCAGCCGCGCCGTGGTTTCCGCCATGTCGACAACCCTCCACCGGGCAACGGACAGGAACGGTCCTGATCATGCCGGATCGGCGGTGCTGTCGCGGGGAGCGGTTCGCCGCCCCGCCGCCGGGCCGGTTTTCTCTAAGCGTTCCCTCAGCGCGGCTCCCGTACCCTTGGCGCTGTGATGCACTCCCTCGGCCCGAGCTTCATGGACCCGCAATATCTGCTCGACCAGTTCGGGGGTGCCTTCTTCTTCGTCTCGCTGCTGATCGTCTTCATCGAGTGCGGCGTGCTCTTCCCGATCCTTCCCGGCGACTCGCTGCTGTTCGCGATCGGCCTGTTCAGCTCCAGCGCCAAGTACAACTTCCACGTCCCGCTCTGGGTCTCGGTGCCGTCGCTGATGATCGCCGCGTTCGCCGGCAACGTCGTCGGCTACGAGATCGGCCGGGCCGTCGGCAAGCCGATCTACGAGCGCGACGGGCGGATCCTCAAGAAGAAGTACTTCGAGCAGACCAGCGCCTTCTTCGACAAGCACGGCAACAAGGCCCTGGTGATCGGCCGCTTCGTGCCGATCGTGCGCACCTTCATCACGCTGGTCGCCGGTGCCAGCCGGATGGACCGCAAGCGGTTCTTCATCTGGAGCGCGGTCGGCGCGGTGCTGTGGGTCGCGATCATCGTGTTTGCCGGCGTGCTGCTCGGCAGGGCGTTCCCGGGCCTCGGCGACAAGATCGACCTGGCGATCATGGTCGTCGTGGTGGTCTCGGTGCTGCCGATGATCTACGAGTTCCTCAAGCACCGCCGCGAGGCGAAGGCGATGGCCGACGAGACCGTCGAGGCCGCGAAGGACCTCACCGACCGCTGAGCTCCGGCTGCGGCGCCACCGCCCGCAACCGCAACGCGACCAGCAGCGCAACGGCAGCCGCCGCGACGAAGGTATGGCGCACACCGAGCGTCGTACCCAAGGCACCGAAGATCAGCAGCGACCCGACGTTCGCCAGTTGCATGAGCCCGTTGACCGTCGCCGACATCCGACCGCGCACCGCGTCCGGAGACCGGATCACGAGCAGCGCGCCGAAACACGCGCTCATCGCCGCACTCGCGACTCCCAGGCCGACCGAGCAGACCAGCAGGAGCGGGAACCACGGCGTCACGCCGCAGACCACGACGAGCAGCGCGATCGCGCCGAACCCGCCGATCGTCGTGCTCACCCGCGCTCTGTCGCCGTCCACCCGCCCGGCCAGCACGGAGCCGCACAGTGCCCCGACCATGACCATCAGCTCGCTGACGCCGTACCACGCCGCCGACATGCCGAGCTCGTCACGGACCAGGAACACCTCGACCACGTTGACCCCGGCGAGCAGCAACACCATGAAGAGCGAGCCGAGCAGCAGCGGCCAGACGACCGGATCGGCGCGTAACGTCACCAGGCCCGCGCGCCGGATCGCCGGGTGCCCGGTGAGAGTGCTGTCGGCTCGGCCGCCGCGCCTGGTGCGGACCGCGAGCGCGCCCAGCAGGAGCGCGCCGAACGTCCCGGCGTCCACCAGGATCGCCACCTGCGCGCCCGCCAGGCCGTAGACGACGCCGCCGAGCGCCGCGCCCACCGGCAGCAAGGCCTGGGCGAGCCCCTGCTGCAGCGCGACCATGCGGCCAACGTCGTCGGCGGCGCTGACGATCCGTGGCACCAGCGCGCTCCACGTCGGCCCCGCGAACGCCTGCCCGGTCTGGACCGCCGCGACCAGCGCATAGGTGCCGGCCACCGACGTGGTCGGCACGAGCGCGAGACAGGCGAGCGCCTGGGCACCCAGCGCCACCGCGAGTACGGTCCGCGAGTCCCACCGGTCGGCCGCTCGGCCGGCGGGTCCGATGAGCACGACCAGCGGCAGGGAGGTCGCGATCAGCAGGCCGGTCACCGCCCACGGGCCGGCGCCGCCGTCGTGCAACCGCAACAGCAGCACCACGGCGAGCATCCCGTCACCGACGAAGGAGACGGCCCGTGCCGGCACGACGATGCGGACGTCGCGATGTCGCCATACGGAGTTTTGAAACGAATGTTTCACGATATGTGAAAGTAGTGCTTTATAAACCGCCTGACAAGACCGACCGGCCCACAACGGCTTCGAGCGGCACACCAGATCGGGGTGATCTGGTGTGCCGCTCGAAGCGGATGTGGGCCTTTCGGTGGGGGTGGGGTCAGCCGGCGATCGCCGGGCCGCGGGTGCCCCCGGTGTCGCTGATGTCGCTAGTGCCACTGGGGTCGCTGGTGCCGCCGATGTCGCTGGTCCCGCGCCGGGCGAACGCCTGGGCATAGCGAGACCCGGCGAAGAGCAGCAGCAGGCCGACGGCGATGAAGGTGACCGCGCGGGTCGCGCCGCTCAGCGTGGCCAGGTCGAAGAGGAACAACTTGCCGAGCGCGGCACCGGCCAGCAGCAGACCACCGCCGAGCGCGACCTTGGCGTATGCCGGCAGGTGCAGCCCGACCGCCAGCAGCGACATCGCCGCCGCCATCCAGATCACCGTCACCCCGAGGTGCCCGGTGTGGAAGCCGTCGGTCCGCCCCACCGCGGTGCCGAACGAGAGGACGGCCGCGGTCACGCCATACAGCCCGATGATGCTGCCCACGACCGCGCTCACCACGCCGCGCGGGTCGAAGCCGAGGCGCTGCACGACACTCACTGCGAGCGCCGCCCAGACCGTGAGCAGCAGGCCGCCGACCATGGTGGCGCTGCTCAGCACTGCGGTCGCCTCGTCGGCGAAGCTCAGCGCTGCCGGGCCGGCGAAGACCAGGTAGGTCGCCACGGCCGCCGCCGCGAAGCACGCCGCCACGCCGGCCACGATCAGCGAACGCGCCTGCCGGGCGACCGCGGTGAGCGTGACCGCGGGCACCATGAGCAGGGCCGGGAGCCAGCTACCGGTGGTCAGCGAGACGACCGACTCGACCGTGGCGATGCTGGTCACTCCCGCGACCGCGGCAACACGCAGCACGTGCAGCGGCCGGCACACCACGGCAACCGCGACGGTGACCGCAACCGCGCCCAGCCCGACGGCCAACGCGACCTGGTGGGCCAGTTGCGGCAGCACCGCGAGCAGCGGGAGATAGGCCACCGCGAAGCCGAGCGCGTTCAGGTCGTCGTCGTGGCCGCGCGAGACGACCAGCGAGACCAGACCCAGGGCGGCGACGACCAGTGGTGCGAGCGCCCGGTCATAACCGGTCGACTGCGTCAGCACCGCGGCGGCGACGAGCGCGGCCGGCAGGGTGCGGACCAGGCCGAGGTAGATCCAGCGATGTGCCCGCTCCGGCACGATGCCGGCGGCCTGCAGCAGGATCAGGAACCACGCGAGCGAGGGCGAGAGGCCGTCGGTGAGCACCGGTGCCAGGGCGGCGACGCCGACCGTGACGAGTATGGCGAGCAGCTGCGAACGCCACCGCAGCGCGAGGGCGACCGAGGCCGCCGCGACCACCCCGGCCAGGGCGAGCCCGGCGGCCGGCGGGATCCATGCGTAGAAGCTCGTCACCGCCACCACGCTCACGAACAGACCCGCGATGCCCGTCGCCGCGAGCGCGATGCCGCCGATCCAGCCGCCCGGCCGGCCGTGCACCCGCAGGCCGCCCGCGACGAGCAGCAGCGACAGGGCGACCCCACCGCCGACCCGCACCCACGGGGTGAGCAGTCCGGCGCCCGCCACGACCACGAGGAGCATGACGACCCCGGTCAGGGTGACCGCGCCGCCGGTGAGAGCGAGCAGCTTGCTGACGACTCCCCCACGCTGCCACCACGGAGTCCGGTGCGGAGGCGTCGGGCCCGCGAACCCGGCGTAGGCGGGGCCGGACGGAGGCGCCGGCGGGACCGGCGCGGCAAAGGGCGGGGCTCCGGTGGACTGCCGGAACCCCGTCGACGTATTCGCTGAGTGCGTGCCTGAAATGTTCATGCCGACAAGCCTGTTCGCGGGCGGCTCGGTCGGCCTGAGTACGACTACTCAACACCGCATGAGGATTTGCCGAGCACTCACCGGGCGGACCGCGCGGAGTGCGAGGGAGTAACGCCAGAGTGACGACACCCCCGGCGGGCGCGGCTGCTAGTCGAGGCCCTGCTCGATGGCGTAGCGCGTCAGCTCGATGCGATTGCTCAACTGCAGCTTGCGCAGGGTCGCCTGCACGTGGTTCTCGACCGTGCGGTGGCTAAGGTCGAGCCGGCGGGCGATCTGCTTCGCCGACAGCCCCTTCGCGACGAGTCGCAGCACCTCGGTCTCCCGCGGGGTGAGGCTCGGCAGCTGAGGACCGTCCGGTGCCGGGGGTTCGTTCGACATCCGGCGATATTCGCCGAGCACCAGCCCGGCGAGGCCAGGGGTGAACACCGCCTGCCCCGCGGCGGTCGCCTCGACGGCTTCGATGAGCTCGGCCGCCGATGCGCTCTTGACCAGATAACCGCACGCTCCGGCCTTGACGGCGTCGAGCACGTCGTCGCGCTCGGACGAGGCGGACAGGACGAGCACGTTCGCCTGCGGCACGGCCTCGAGCACCGCGGTCGTCGCGTCGGCGCCGTTGCCGTCGGGCAGCTGCATGTCCATCAGGACCACGTCCGGCTGGGTCGCCCTGGCCCGTTGCCCGGCCGCGGCGACGCTGTCCGCGGTCGCGACGACACTGAAGCCGGCCGCCTCGAGGTCGCGACTGACGCCGTCGCGCCACATCGGGTGGTCGTCCACCACCATGACGGTCGTACTCCCCTGCTCGGTCATAGGCCCATCCTGCCCCGCCGAGCAGATGCTGTCATCGCCGCACGTGCAACTCCCACTCCGTGCCGAGGTTTGGTGCGGTGTCGAGATGGGCTGTGCCGCCTATGGATTCGACGCGCCCACGGATCGACTTGCTGACACCCATCCGGCCCTGCGCCTCGGCCTCGGCCAGCCGCCCGTCGGGGATGCCCACGCCGTCATCACGCACGGTGAGCACCACTTCGTCGCCGAGATCCTCCAGCAGGACGAAGGACCGTGCGCCCGGCCCGGCATGGCGGGCCGTGTTGTCCAGCGCCGTGCGCACGACCGCCAGGAGCTCGGTGACGGCCGACTCGGGCAACTCAACGGCGTCCGCCGGCGCCGAAAACGCAACCTCCGGAGGCAGATCCGCCTGCAGACGACTGCGCAGGTCGGTCGCCCGGTCGGCGCCGGGAGCCTGCGCCTGCTGGCTCAGCAGCGAACGCAGCGCACGCTCCTGCTCACCGGCGAGCGCGGCCAGCTCCGCGGTGTCGCCATGGCCGTCCGCGCCGCGCCGGCGCATCAGCGCGAGCACCTGCAGCACGCCGTCGTGCACCTCACGGGCGAGCCGCTCCCGTTCCTGCGTCGCCGCCTGCATCCGCACCGCGAGTTCGAACTGCCGCTGCGCGCGCGACACGATGCGAGCGCCGATGCCGAGAGTGACCCCGACGGTCAGCAGGATCGGCGTGGTCGCGTCGGTGAGGAAGTTCTTCATCTGGTCCTCGACGACCAGACTGAACACCGAAAAGCTCACTCCCGCAACGCCGCCCGCGATCGGACCCCACAAGAGCGCGATCGACACGACCGCATTGGTCACCCAGAACGTCGACGGCAGGCTCTGATGGTGGTGGTAATACTCCGGCCGCACCACCCACAGCGTCGACGCGATCAGGGCCGCGGTGATGACGATCTCGGCAATCACCATCGGCGGCTTCGGCGCCAACTCGAACGCATAGACCAGACCGGCGACACCGGACCAGATGACCAGCAGGGCGATCAATGCCCAGCTGATCGTCGGGTGGCTGTATGCCGCAACCCCCGAACCCTTGGCGGTCTCGGCGTTGACCGACACGAACTGGGCGCCCACGGCATACACCACCGACGCGAAGCGAAACACCTGCGCGCCGCGCCAAAAGGGCAACATTGCGTTCGATTCGCGCCCGACCGCAATGGAATCCACGGTTTCTGAGATTAGATCACCACAGTCGACACTTGGTGAGGCACGATGTGGCGACAGACGACTTCCTGCAGAGGAGGAGCACTAGCTCATGGTCAGCGAGGGGGAAACTGGCGAGGACACGGTACGTCCGGCGCGGGTTCTGACGCTCACCGATCCGCGTGCGATGCGCATGCTGGCGCACGAGGTCCGCCAGGACCTGCTCGATCATCTGAGCGGCGGGCGGGTGCTCACCGCCACCGAGGCAGCTCGGCTGAGCGGGATCACCCCATCGGCGATGAGCTATCACCTGCGGGCGATGCAGCGCTGGGGGGTGGTCGAGCGGGTGGACTCCCATGACGGTCGCGAACGGCCGTGGCGGATGGCTGCCGACCGGATCACCATCCAGGACGCCGCCTGGTCCGGCACCGCCGGCTCGGTGGCCGGCTCGCTGCTCGACGGTTTCGTGCGGCGCCTCGCCGCGACCATCCAGCAACTGGTCGACCGCGACGACCCGAACGAGCACGCCACCATCAGCCAGGTGCGCGGCGCCTGGCTCACCGACGAGGAGGCCGAACAGCTCGACCAGGTCGTCGCCGACGCGATCCACCGCTTCGAGGAGCGCCGCCGCGGCGGCCCACGGCCCGACGCCGCGACCGAGCGCGACATCTACTGGCTGAGCATCCCCCACCCCGGCGCGGGCGACGAGCCGGCCCGCGAGTAGCACGCCGGGAAGCAGCGCCCAGGCAACCTTCAGCGTTTGGTAAGGGTTGCTCCCGGACTTGGTAAGTCCTCCGGTCCTCCCCGGCCCGCCCGGCGAGCATGAGATCCGGGCCGCGCCACCCGTCGCGGCCTTCTCGAGGGAGAGGCAAGAACGTGAAGAACACCCGCGCCATGACGGTCACCGCGCTGACCGCACTGACCGTCTCGCTGAGCGGAGCCATCGCCCCGGCGGCGTCCGCGGCCGGCGATGACGGACCCGTCACCAAGAGCTCCGACGCCTTCGCCGGCTCGCGGGCCGCGAAGTCCGTCGACACCAAGGCGACCTTCGACCGCATCGTGCAGAAGCTGCCCGCCGATTGGCAGGCCCGCCGCGACGCCGCCCGCACCAAGCTCAACATCGACGAGTCGCCGGTCGAACGCGCCCTGCGCAGCAAGCTGGCCAAGGCCGCAGCCGCCGGCAAGGGCACCCCGAACGTGATCGACCCGACGCAATATCAGTGCGGCCCGACCAAGCTCGACGCCTACGTCGACTCGATCCTCGCGGGCACCGACGCGGGCAACCTGCAGCTGCTCAGCATGCTCGGCGCGCTGGACGCGCCGACCTACGACGCCATCCTGTTCGGCACCGCCAAGGGCGCGGGCTACCAGCTGCTCCCGGCATACAAGACCTCGCTGACCTCGACCTTCGGCACCGCACAGCGCTTCTGGGACGTGCGGCTGAACGACGTGCAGCTGATGGCGATGCACGGCCAGATGGTCGTCGACGAGAACCGCCTCGCCGCGACCGTGCAATACATGTATGGCGTGGGCGCCGCGGACGCGAAGGACATCGCGCGCGACATGATCTCGATGGTCAGGTCCGACCCGGCGCTGAAGAACGGGAAGAACCCGATCTTCACGCTGAACGCGTTCGCGTTCAGCGGCAAGGGCGATCCCGACCCGGTGATCCGCAAGCAGAAGGACAAGATGGTCTTCGGCGACGGCATCCTCGCCGCGCTGAAGGCGATCGGGCTCAACCAGGTCGGGCCGAAGGCGGTGCTCGGCCACGAGATGGCCCACCACGTGCAATACGAGGACGCGCTCTTCGACAACACCGACCTCACCGGGCCGGAGGCCACCCGTCGCACCGAGCTGATGGCCGACTCGTTCGGCACCTACTTCGTCACCCACAAGAAGGGTCTGGCGATGACGCCCAAGCAGATCCTGCAGACCGAGGAGTCGTTCTACGACGTCGGCGACTGCGCCTTCGACAACGACGGGCACCACGGCACTCCCAACCAGCGCAGGGCCGCCGCGGCTTGGGGCGCGGCCGTGGTCGCCTACTCCGACTACCCCAACCGGGTGCTGCCGAGCATGAGTCTGGCGACGAAGTTCGACAAGGTGCTGCCGGAGCTGGTGAAGCCCGACGCCCCGACGTCGATCGAGGCCTACCGGTCGGCCGCCAAGTAAGGAGCCTGGCCGGCCTCCACGAACGAGCGGCGTCCACCGATTCGGCCCGGTGGACGCCGCTTTCGTATGTCGTTACCGCGCAGGCGGATTCACCGGCCCGCGAGGGTCCGATAGCGGTCGACGACGAGTGCGGCGATGCGTGCGTCGGCGCCGAGCGGGTCGGTGACCACCGCATCGAGGGCGCGTAGCCGATCGTGGAAGAAGCCCGGGCCGATCAGGTAGCTCGCAACGGCAGCGCCCGGTTGGCCGGCGAGCGCCTCAGCCACCGAAGGCGTTGCGGCAGAGAGATATCCGACACTGACCGGGCCGCCCCACACCTCCTGCAGGTATGACGCAGCCTGCTCCGCGTCGAGCGCGCCCTCGGCCCGGGCGGATCCCGCCACGGCGCACACCACCGGCCCGTTACGATCGGCGCCCGCGGCCACGAGGCGGTCGGCGAGCACCTCGGCGAGCAGCGGATGGGGACCGAGCGAGGTGGCGGCGACGGCCGCAGGGTGCCCGGCGACGGCATCCGCCACGTCGACCTGCATGTGGTAGCCGGCCGACAGCAGCAGGGGGACGACAACCGTCGGAATCCCTTCGCTGGCAAGCATTTTCATGGTGTCGTCCAGCGCGGGCTGCTGCACGTCGACGTAGGCGTCGAGCACCCGCACCTGCGGCAGCTGCGCTGCGACCAGGTCGCGCAGGTCCGTGATCACCCGGCGCCCGGCGGGGTTGTCGGTACCGTGCGCGACGAGGACGAGCGCGTGATCAGGCCGGTCGGCGGACGTCGAGTCGATAGCCACGCTTCACCACGGTAGTGACCAGGTCGTGCCCTCGGGTCGTCTCCCGCAGCCGCGAGACGGCCATCTCGGCGGCGTGCAGGTCGCTCGACCCTCCGGGCAGCGACGCGAGGATGTCGGCTCGCGACACGACGGCTCCGCCGGCCTCCGCCAGGACCCGGAGCACGGCGAGACTCGCCGGTGAAAGCGCGAGCACCTGCCCGTCGAGCAGTGCGGCACCGCTCAGCAGTCGCAGCTCTCCGGCACTGGTCTGCACGCGCAGCCCGCGACGTTCGACGAGCTCGGCGACCAGCACCCGCACGAGCGCGCCCATCCGGAACCGGTCCGGGACCAGCGGCTCGATGCCCTTGTCCCGCAACGGTTTTGCGGTGGTGTCCCCCACGGCCGCGGCGAGCACACCCGCCGGGTCGGCGAACGCCGCCACGACAGCCGGGAGGACACCTTCGCGCTCGGCCGCGTCGAGGAAGGCCACGGCGCCGGGAGCGGCGGTGAAGGTGACCGCGTCACAGTCCTTGCGGGCGACCCGGTGCACGGCTTCGACGACCGCGGCCGGGTCGGGGGCCGGACCCCACCGGTAGACCACCAGCGAGCACACGTCGGCGCCCGCCTCGTCGAACGCCTCGTCCAGACCGTCGGCGCCCGCGCCGTGGTGCTGCACCGCGATGCGGCGGCCGGCCACTCCCTCGGTCAGCAGGAAGTCGCGGATCTCCGCACTGGTCTCCGACTCGGCGACCCAGTCGGCGGTCAGACCGGCTGCCTGCAGCGAACCGCGCGCCTTCGGTCCGCGCGCGACGAGCCTCGCCCTCCGCAGCAGGTCGAGCAGCGGCGCGGCGAGGCCGGCCGCATCCGCGGCCTCGAGCCAACCGGTGAAGCCGACACCGGTGGTGATGATCACTGAGTCGGGTGGTGAGTCGATGAGTTCCTTGGTGCGAGTGAGAAGTTCGGCGTCGTCGACGTGCGGCACCACCGACAGAGTCGCCGCGTGATCGACTGTGGCGCCGCGCCGCTCGAGCGCAGCGGCGAGCTCGGCGGAACGACGTTGACCGGTCAGCACGATCCGGCAGCCCTGCAGGTCGGCCATCGGGTCAGCCCTCGTCGAACACTCGCGTGACATCGCCGATGACGATGGCCGACGGGTTGCCGACGCCCTCCTCGGCGACCCGGTCGGCGATGGTGAGCAGGTCACCGGTCACCACCCGCTGCTGCGGCGTCCAGGCCCGGTGCACAACGGTGACCGGGGTGTCCCCGGGCTTGCCCGCGCCGACCAGGGCCGCGGCCAGCTCTCGCAGCCGGCCCATGCCCATCAGCACCACGATGGTCTGCTGCCACGCGGCGAGGGTCGGCACGTCGAGGTCGTCGTGTCCGGAGATCACCAGCACACCGTGCGCGACACCGCGGTGGGTGACCGGGACCGACGCCGCCGCCGGTGCGGCGAAGGCCGAGGTCACGCCGGGCACCACCTCGACGGACACCCCCGCCGACCGGCAGGCGAGCAGCTCCTCGCCGCCGCGGCCGAGCAGGAAGGGATCGCCGCCCTTCAGCCGCACGACGTAGTCGCCGCGCCGCGCCCGCTCGATCAGCAGCTCGTTGATCTCGGCCTGCGGCACCGGGTGATGGTGCGGGGTCTTGCCGACGTCGATGACCTCGGCCGTCGATCCGAGCTCACGCAACAGGCCGACCGGAGCCAGCCGGTCGGTGACCACGACGTCCGCCCGGGCGAGCTCGCGCCGGCCGCGGACCGTGATCAGGTCATCGGCGCCCGGGCCGCCGCCGACGAGCACGACCTTCCCGCCGGAGTCCTTCTGCCGCAGCGAGATCGCCGACTCGGTGACCAGCGTGTCGAGGTCGCCCTGGTCGAGCACCCGCGCCGTCTGCTGCTCGAGGAAGACGCGGCGCTCGGCCGCCCACCCGGCGATCGTCTCGCGCTCGGCGTCGGTCGCCTCCGGAGCCGCGACCCACCAGGCGTCGTCGAGATCGGCCGGCTCCGCCTCGCGGGCAGTCCACTCGAAGGAGGTCGGCTCGGCATACCTCGTCCGGAGCTCCTCGCAGAGGGCGGGCGCGACGACCCGCACGACGGCGCCCTCGGCGAGCAGCGCGGTCACCCGCTGCGCGGAGCGGGGACCGCCGCCGACCACCACGGCGCGGCGGCCGGAGAGGTCCAGTGCGACGAATTCGGTCATGAAGCCACCTCGGGTTGGTCCTCGGCTGCGCCGGAAGCTCGCGGCCGAACCTCGATCATCCCATCCCGCAGACGGACGTCCCACGTTGCGAGACGTTTGCTGTCGTCGACCAGACAGCGACCGGTGCGCAGGTCGAAGACCTGCTTGAACATCGGCGAGGTGAGGGTCGGCACCTCGACCCCGTCGACCGTGGCGCTGCCGACGATGCCGCGTGCGATCACGTGGGCACCGCTGAATGGGTCGCGGTGGTCGACCGCGAAGACACGGTCGTCGGCCAGCCGCACGACGGCCAGCTGGTGGTCGTCGACCAAGGCCGGGACCGCGCGGTCGCGCGGCAGCACGTCGAGCCGGCTGACCGGGTGCCAGGTCTCGGTAGTCATCGCCGCACCTCGATCCGCTCCCCGGCCACCAGCACCGGCCGACGCTGACCGCGCTCCTGCTCATAGCGCAGCGACGGGTCGGGCACGTCGGCCGCGTTGACGAAGGAGGTGAAGCGGGCGAGCTTCTCAGGGTCCTCGAGCACGTCCCGCCACTCGTCGCTGTATGACGAAACGTGCTGCTCCATGGCCGCATCGAGGTCGGCGGCGATCCCCAGCGCGTCGTCGAGGACCACCTCCCGCAGATGGTCGATGCCGCCCGGCAGCTCCTCGAGCCACGGCGCGGTGCGCTGCAGACGGTCCGCGGTGCGGATGTAGTAGACGAAGAACCGGTCGATGGCCCGGATCAGTCCCTCGTCGTCCAGGTCCTCGGCGAGCAGCTGCGCGTGCCGCGGGGTGAAGCCGCCGTTGCCTCCGACATACAGATTCCAGCCCTTGTCGGTCGCGATGACCCCCGCGTCCTTGCCCCTGGCCTCGGCACACTCGCGTGCGCAGCCGGACACCCCGAGCTTGAGCTTGTGCGGCGACCGCAGTCCGCGATAACGCAATTCGAGCCGGATGGCCATCGCCACCGAGTCCTGCACGCCGTAGCGGCACCAGGTCTGGCCGACGCACGACTTCACCGTGCGCAGCGACTTGCCGTAGGCGTGACCGCTCTCGAAGCCGGCATCGACCAGCCGGCGCCAGATCAGCGGGAGTTGCTCGACCCGGGCGCCGAACATGTCGATGCGCTGACCGCCGGTGATCTTGGTGTAGAGGTCGAAATCCTTTGCGATCCGGCCGATTTCGATCAGACCCTCGGGCGTGACCTCACCACCTGGGATGCGTGGCACGACCGAGTAGGTGCCGTCCTTCTGCAGGTTGGCCAGCATGTGGTCGTTGGTGTCCTGCAGCGTGCCCTGCTCGCCGTCGAGGATGTGGCCGCCGTAGAGGCTGGCGAGGATGGAGGCGACCACCGGTTTGCAGATGTCACACCCGCGCCCGCGGCCGTGCCGCTCGACGATCTCGCTGAAGGTGCGGGCGCCGGTGACCTGCACGGCGTTGAACAGCTCCGCGCGGGTCAGCTCGAAGTGCTCGCAGAGGCCCCGGCTGACGGCGACACCGGCCGCTTCGAGCGCTGTGTCGGTCAGCTTCTTGACCAGCGGCAGGCAGGATCCGCAGCTGGTGCCGGCCTTCGTGCAGCCCTTCACCTCGGCGAGCGAACAGCAGCCATCGTCGGTGACGGCACCGCGGATCTGCGCGGCGCTGACGTTGTTGCACGAGCAGACGGTCGCCTCGTCGGGCAGGTCGTCGCCCGCGGGCAGGCCGCCGCTGTCCGGCACCAGGTAGGCGCTGGGGTCGGCGGCGAGCTCGCTGCCGACGAGCGGGCGGAGGGCGGCGTATGACGACGCGTCGCCGACGAGGATGCCGCCGAGCAAGGTGCGCGCGTCGTCGGAGACGACCAGCTTCTTGTAGACGCCGGCGACCGCATCGGCATAGACCACCTCGAGGCAGCCCGGTGCGGTGGCGAAGGCGTCACCGAAGGATGCGACGTCGACACCGAGCAACTTCAACTTGGTCGACGAATCCGCGCCGGGGAAGGTCGCCGTGCCGCCGAGCATCCGGTCCGCGACGACCTCGGCCATCGCGTAGCCGGGGGCCACCAGGCCCCACACGCGGCCGTCGATGCAGGCGACCTCGCCGATGGCGGAGATCGCCGCATCCGTTGTGCTGCAATCAGAGTCGACAACCACCCCGCCTCTCTCACCGACAGCGAGTCCGGCACCGCGGCCGAGCTCGTCGCGCGGCCGCACACCGGTCGCGAAGATGACCACGTCGACGTCGAGATCGCTGCCGTCGGCAAACCGCATGCCGGTGACCAGTCCGCGCCGGGCGCCGAGCACCTTGGCGGTCGCGGTGTCGGTGCGCACCGTGACGTCGAGCGCCTCGATGAGAGAACGCAATTGGGCACCGCCGCCGTCGTCGACCTGCAGAGGCATCAGCCGCGGCGCAAACTCCACCACCGTGCTCTGCGCGCCGAGCTCGCGCAGCGCGCCCGCGGCCTCGAGGCCGAGCAACCCACCGCCGACGACCGCTCCGCGCACGGGTCGGTCCGGGTGCTCGCGGCGGAGCGCCTCGACATAGCCACGGAGTGCGGCGACGTCGTCGATGGTGCGGTAGACGAAGCAGCCCTGCAGGTCGCTGCCCTCGACGGGCGGCACCGCTGCGTAGGAACCGGTGGCGAGCACGAGGTGGTCGTAGGCGAGCGTCTCGCCGGTGGCCAGGGTGACGTGCCGGCCGTCGCGGTCGATAGCAACGGCCCGGATCCCCTTGCGCAGACTGACTTTTGGGTCCTGCCAGAGCGCGTCGTCGCCGAGGTGGAGGTCTTCGGGGTCACGGCCGGTGAAGTAGGTGGTGAGCGCGACCCGGTCGTATGGCGGCCGCGGCTCCTCGGCGACCACGGTCACCTGCCAACGGCCGGACTCGTCCCGGCTGCGCAGCGCTTCGACGAAGCGGTGGGCGACCATGCCACCGCCGATCACCACCACGTGCTGTGCGACTTCACTCATCGGGACGCCTCCTGTGCCTCTGCCTGCGAATCTACGAACGCTGTGTTTCCACTGCCGTTGCCGTCATGTTTCGGCTGTGCAACATCCGGGTCGGGTGGGTTGGCCTGGTCCATCCAGGCGAGCAGACCGCACACGACCTCCCGGCAACCGCCGCAGCCGGTGGTCGCGCGGGTGCGAGTGGCGATCGCGTCGAGGTCGCGCGCACCGGCCAGGTGCGCGTCGACGATCGTCTTCTTGTCGACGCCGTTGCAGCGGCATACGGTCGCGGCGGACGGCATCGTGGTGGGGTTGTCGCTGACCGGAACGGCCGCGGTGGCGGCCGCCGACACCAGCAACAGCGCCGGATCGACCGGGATCGGTGTGCCCCGCTCGTAGTGGACCGTGAGCTCGGCGGCGACCTTCGGGGCACCGACACAGACCGCGGCCAGCACGCGCTCACCGTCGACGGTCACCTGGACGGAGCGACCGCCCTGTGGGTCGTGCAGCGCGATCGTGCGGGCATCGGGATGCGGGCGCGACATAGGCCCCAGAGTGAGCACGTCGAGGCCCACGGCCTTGAGTTTGACGATCATCGGATCCGGTTGCCGCTGCACCTGATCGGTGCGCCCGAGCAACGCCCGGGCCAGGCGGTCGGCCTGCTCCCACCCGGGTGCGAGCAGCCCGGGGCAACCGTCCGGCGTCTCGGCGCAGTCGCCGATTGCCGCGACTCGCGGATCGGCAGGGCTGTGGAGGTCGGCACCGACGACGATGCCGTGCCGCACCGGCAGCCCGGCCTCCGCAGCGAGCGCGGTCCGCGGGTGCACTCCGGCACCGGCGACCACGAGATCGGTTTGATATGCGGTGCCGTCGGACAGGACGACGCCGGTGAGCCTGTCCTGCGTATGACTGACGGTGGTCTCCTCGATGTCGGTGAAGACCTGAATCCCCAGCTGCGACAGTCGCTCTCGCACGACCACCGCCGCGTCGACGGGGAGTTGCCGGTCCATCAGGTGATCGCCCCGGTGCGCCAGCGCCACCTGGAGGCCGCGCGTGCGCAGGGCGCAGGCCAGCTCGATGCCGAGCAGGCCACCGCCGACGACCGTGACGTGCCGCAGGTGGGCGGCGGCCGCGAGCAGCTCACGGCAGTCGTCGAGATCGCGCAGCGCCCGGACTCCGTGTGGTTGCTCGCTGTTCACCGGAATGCGCGGTGCGGCACCGGTCGCGAAGACGACGCGGTCGTAGGGGTGGACGCTGCCGTCGTCGGCATACACGAGCCGACGGGGGCGGTCGACCCGCACGGCCGCGACGCCGCGGCACACCCGCACGCCGATGCCGGCGTGCGGCGCCGGCTCGGGCAGGGTCAGGCCGCCGAGGTCGGCGCGGCCGGCGACGACCTCGCCGAGCAAGAGGCGGTTGTAGGGGCGGTGTGGTTCGTCGCCGAGCACGGTGATGTCGAGGCGCGCGCCGGCGTCTGCCTCGCGGGTGAGCTGGTCGAGCAGGCGCGCGGCGACCATGCCGTGCCCGATCACGACGATGCGTGGGGTGCTCATGCGGGGCCCCCGCGAAGTATCCGGAGGAGCGCAGCGGGGGAGGAACTTCGTGGGGTGCTCATGCGGGGCCCCCGCGAAGTATCCGGAGGAGCGCAGCGGGGGAGGAACTTCGTGGGGTGCTCATGCGGGGGCCCCCGCGAAGTATCCGGAGGAGCGCAGCGGGGGAGGAACTTCGTGGGGTGCTCATGCCGTCGTGACCGCGACAGCACAGACCTTGAACTCCGGCATGCCGGAGATCGGGTCGGTGGCGGGGTTGGTCAGCAGATTGACGCTCTGCTCGCCGGCGAAATGGAACGGCATGAAGATCGTGTCCGGCCGGATGTCGGCGGACAGACGGGCCGCGGCGGTGATCGTGCCGCGTGTCGAGGTGAGTCGCACGTCGGCGCCCTCCTCGACGCCCAGGCGCGAGGCCAGCACCGGATGGAGTTGGACGAATGCCCTGGGCTCGCCGCGCATCAGCTCCGGCACCAGCCGGGTCTGTGCACCCGACTGGTAGTGCTGCAGGAGACGTCCGGTGACGAGGTGGATCGGCGCGTCGGGGCGCAGGTCGTCGTCGACCGGTCGCGGCGTCACGGGGACCATGCGGGCGCGTCCGCTCGGGGTCGCGAAGCGGTCGAGGAAGAGACGCGGCGTGCCGGGGTGCTGCCCGTCGGGGCACGGCCAGAAGATCGACTCCTCGCCATCCAGGCGATCGTGGCTGACCCCGCCATAGTCCGCCACGCCACCGGCACTGGCTCGCGCGAGCTCTTGCATCACCAGCTCGGGGTCGGTCTCGAATGCGACTGGGGATCCGAGCATCTCGGCCAGGTCGTGCCAGATCTGCAACTCGTCCCGCACATCGTCCGGCGACGGCACGGCTCGGCGGCGCCGCAGCACTCGCCCTTCCAGGGAAGTCATCGTGCCCTCCTCCTCGGCCCACTGCGGGACCGGTAACACCACGTCCGCCAGTCGCGCTGTCTCGGACGGCACGAAGTCGGCCACCACCAGCAGGTCGAGCGCGGAGAGTCGCTCCCGCACCCGGCCGGCGTCCGGTCCGCTCACTGCGGGGTTGGCACCGTGCACGAAGAGCACACGCGGACCACCCGGGCGCCCGAGTGCATCAAGCAGCTCGACGGCCGGAAGCCCCACTCCCGGAAGGGAGTCCGGGTCGATCCCCCACACCGCCCCGACGTGCGCCCGCGCCGCCGGGTCGTCGATCCTGCGATAGCCGGGCAGCTGGTCGGCCTTCTGGCCGTGCTCACGTCCGCCCTGCCCGTTTCCCTGACCGGTGACGCAGCCGTAGCCGGAGCCGGTGCGTCCGACCAGGCCGAGGGCGAGGGCGAGGTTGATCGCGGCCGTGACCGTGTCGGTGCCGTGGGCGTGCTGCTCCGCACCGCGGCCGGTGAGCAGGAAGGCGCCGGCGCCACCACCCGCAGGTGCGGCAGCCGCGAAAAGCTCTGCAGCAGCGCGCAATTCGTCCACGGGTATGCCGGCGACGCGCTCGACCCGCTCCGGCCACCACAGGGCGCTGCTGGCCTTCACGTCGTCCCACCCGTCGACCCGCTCGGCGAGATAGGCGTCGTCGGTGGCGCCGCCCGCGACGATCAGGTGCAGCAGACCGAGCAGCACGACGATGTCCGTGCCCGGCAGCGGTTGGAGGTGCATGCCGCAGCCGTCCTCGGTGAGCGCGGCAGTCGCCGTCCGCCGAGGATCGATGACGATCAATCCTCCCCGCTCGCGCACGGCGGCCAGGTGCTGCACCGACGGCGGCATCGTCTCGGCGAGATTGCTGCCGACCAGCATCACGCTGTCCGCGCCAGCGAGGTCCTCGAGGGGAAACGGCAATCCGCGATCCAGCCCGAAGGCGCGACCTCCTGCCGCTGCGGCCGACGACATGCAGAAGCGGCCGTTGTAGTCGATCCGGGAAGTGCCAAGGGCTACGCGGGCGAATTTGCCGATGCTGTAGGCCTTTTCGTTGGTCAGACCGCCGCCGCCGAAGACGGCGACCGCGTCGGGTCCGCCCGCCTCCTGCGCGGCGCGCACACCTTCAACGATGCGCGCGTAGGCCTCCTCCCACGTCGCCGGGGCCAGCTCGCCCTGCTCGTCCCGCACCAAGGGAGTCGTGATGCGGTCGGCACTGGTCAACAGCGCGGCCGATGTCCAGCCCTTCTGGCACAGGCCCCCACGGTTGGTTGGGAAGTCGCGTGGCGCGACCTCGACCCCGCCGGCCGCCAGCGGTGTCAGGGTCATGGCGCACTGCAACGCGCAATAGGGACAATGGGTTTGCGTCATCAAATGCGCGCACCGCCCACGGACGAGCGCTTGCTGCCGTAGACCGCCCAGGTGACGAGCGCCATCACGGCATACAGCACGATGAGCAGCCACAACGCCGGGATGATCGTGCCGGTGGGGTGCGCCGCGTCGATGCTGTGTGACTTCGCGACCGAGAACGCCTGCGGGATCACGAACCCGCCGAAGGCGCCGATCGCGCCGACGATGCCGATCGCACCGGCCGCCACCTTTCGCGCCGTATGGCGTGCGGCGACGCTCGAATCGGTTGCCGTTGCGGCGAATACGGCCGGGATCATGCGGTAGATCGAGCCGTTGCCGATGCCGGTGAAGACGAACATCCACAGGAAGGTCGCCATGAACCAGCCGAAGTTCTTCGCCTGCAGCGCCTCGATCACACCGACGGCACCGATGGCCATCGCCACGAACGACACGACCGTGACCAGCCAGCCGCTCAGCCGATCGGCGGCGACACCGCCCAGCGGGCGCGACAGCGACCCGACGAAGGCGCCGAGGAAGGCGAGAGTCACTCCGGCACCGAGGATCACATAGCTGCCGTTGCCCGGGAAGGCGTCGTTCATGATCTTCGGGAACGCGCCGGCGAAGCCGATGAACGAGCCGAACGTGCCGAAGTAGATGAAGGACAGCACCCAGGTATGCCGGGCCCGGACCGCCGCGGCATACGTGCCCGGCTCGGAGCGCGCCTCACTGAGGTTGTCCATCCGGCGCCAGGCCCAGAGCGCCGCGATCAGCACGAGCGGCACGAAGAGCCAGCCGGCGACCGGGAGGTTCGGGCTGCGTGTCGAGTAGGCCGCACCCAGGGTGATCACGACCGGCACCGCGAACTGCACCGCGGCCGTGCCGATGTTGCCGCCGGCTGCGTTGATGCCCAACGCTTTTCCCTTCTCCGCATCGCGGTAGAAGAAGGAGATGTTGGTCATCGACGAGGCGAAGTTGCCACCACCGAAGCCGGCGAGCGCGGCCATCGCGAGCAGCACCGGGAAGCCGGCGTGCGACCCGATTGCGAGCGCCAGACCGATCGTCGGCAGCAGCAGGAGCAGCGCGGAGATGACCGTCCAGTTGCGGCCGCCGAAGCGGGGAACGGCGAGCGAGTAGGGGATGCGCAGGGTCGCCCCGACGAGCGTGGGGATCGACAGCAGCCAGAACTGCTGGCTGTCGGTGAGCGCCGCCGCGCCGGTGTAGCCGTACTTGGGCAACTGCGGCACGACGATGCTCCACAGCGCGAAGACGCCGAAACCGAGGAACTCGGCGTAGACCGAGGCGGTCAGGTTGCGGCGGGCCGTGCGGCGACCGGCCGTCTCCCACTGGCCGCGGTTCTCCGGGTCCCAGCCGCTGATCCATCGGCCCGGGCCGTGCACCAGACCGTCGTCAGTGGGCGGTGCCAGCGTGCGCGTTTGCGCCGTCGCAGCCATGTGGTCCTCCGTCAGGCAGGCGCCCGTCGGGTGACGGGCTCTTGCCGGACGAAGGTAGGAACGACGTGTTTCGGCGGGTGTCGCGCTGGTGTTACCTGGACGTCACCGCTGCCTCACGGCCGTGCCGCGCGGCGTGTGAGACGTCGGGCAGCAGGGGCGTTGACCTGCGCAAACGCCGCGGGTCAGGCCAGTCCGAGATCCGCCAGGCCGTATGCCGTGAGATAGGTCACGCCCTCGGCCTCGATGCGCTCGCGCGCCCCGGTGTCGCGGTCGGCGATGACCGCGACGGCGACCACCTCACCGCCCGCCTCGCGCACGGCCTGCACCGCTTCGAGCGCGGATCCGCCTGTCGTGGAAGTGTCTTCGACGACGACGACGCGCCGGCCCTTGATCGACGGCCCCTCGATGCGCTGCTGCAGCCCGTGCGCCTTGCCTGCCTTGCGCACGACGAACGCATCGAGTGCGCGACCGTCGGCCGCGGCGGCGTGCAGCATCGAGGTGGCCACCGGGTCGGCGCCCATGGTCAGACCGCCGGCTGCGTCATACGACAGGTCCTTGGTGAGGTCGAGCATGACCTGACCGACGAGCGGCGCGGCGACGCCGGAGAGCGTGATGCGGCGCAGGTCGACGTAGTAGTCGGCCTCCTTGCCGGATGACAGCGTGACCCGCTGGTGGACGATCGCCTGCTGCTTGATCAGCTCGAGCAGGGTGTCGCGGATGGTCTCAATCGCGTTGTCGGTCATGGGTGCATCATTTCGGACGGTGCCGGCGGACGAGCTTGCCGGTGCGCACGATCGGGCGCGGCAGCACGCGCAGGGCCCCGGCGATGAGCTTGTACTGAGCGCCGGGGATCGACACGACCTTGCCCTTGTCGACGTCGTCGAGGCATTCCTTGACCAGCGAATCCGCCTGCAACCACATGAAATCAGGTGCGCCCTGGCCCTTGATGCCGGCCCGGTCGTGAAACTCGGTGCGGGTGAAGCCCGGGCAGAGCGCGGTGACGGTGACCCCGCTGCCCTTGAGTTCGCCGGCGAGGGACTCGGAGAAGACCGTGACGTAGGACTTGGCCGCCGAGTAGGTGCCGGAGGCGAGGAAACCGGCCACCGACGAGACGTTGATGATCGCGCCGTGACCACGCTCGCGCATGGCGGTGGCGGCCGCGTGGGAGAGCACGACGACGGACCGGACGAGCACGGCGAGCAGCTCCTCCTCGTCGCGAATGTCGTTCTGCAGGAACGATTTCTTCAATCCGTAGCCGGCGTTGTTGACCAGCAGGTCGATCGGTCGGGCCGGGTCGGCAAGCCGGTCGGCCACCAGTTGCACGTCGAGTCGCTCGCTGAGATCGGCCGGCAGGACCTCGACCGCGACGTTGTGCCGCCGCTCGAGCTCTGCCTTCAGCTCCTCGAGGCGTTGCGTGTTGCGTGCGACAACCACCAGATCGTGTCCCCGGGACGCGAGTTCGGTGGCGAAGGTCTTGCCGATGCCGGCGCTCGCGCCGGTGACGAGTGCGGTCGCCATAGGGATTTCTCCGCCCATCTGTCGGGTCAGCGTCGATACGCCCGGGAGTCTATGCGGAAACGCCGTCGAATCCCTCGCGGTGCGCGACGACCGCCGCGATGTGCTGCTCCGCCCAGTCGCGCAGCACGTCGATCGGCTCGCACAGGGAGCGGCCGAGCTCGGTGAGTTCGTATTCGACGTGCGGCGGGACGCTCGGATAGGCGGTCCGTATGACGAGGCCGTCGCGCGCGAGCGCCCGCAGCGTCGCCGTCAGCACCTTGCCGGACACGCCGCCGATGCGATCGCGCAGCTGGGTGAAGCGCATCGGTCCGTCGGCGAGGGCGCTGACGACCAGCACGGTCCATTTGTCGCCGACCCGGTCGAGCAGCACCCGGGTGGGGCACTCCGGATCGAAACCGTCGCCCACCCATGCGGGATCGGTCATGGATTCCCTCCCTTAGTTACCTTGAGGTACCAGGATACCAATGGTTACCGTGGCCGTTGTCGTCATACCCACCATGTGTAAGGAGCAGCCATGAAGGTCGCAGTCATCGGAGCCAGCGGCATGATCGGGTCCCGGCTCACCGGCGAACTCGCCGGACGCGGGCACCAGGTCACCGCCGTCACCCGTCACGGGTCGCAGGTGCCGGGGGCGGCCGAGAGCGTCGCGGGCGATCTCGGGGACGCCGACTTCGTCCGCCAGTTGGCCGAGCGCAACGACGCGGTCGTGTCGGCGACCGGGCCGAGCCGCACCGGCGGCGACCACCAGGAGTGGCTCGACGCGCTGCACAGCGCCGAGCAGAACATCGGCGGCACAAGGCTTTTCGTGGTCGGCGGCGCGGGCTCGCTGACCGTGGACGGCACCCGGCTGGTGGACCAGCCCGGCTTCCCGGAGGTCTACAAGCCCGAGGCCGTCACCCAGGGCAAGGCGCTGGACGGACTGCGCCGCGCCCCGGAGTCGCTCGACTGGACCTACCTGTCGCCGGCGCCGGAGATCGCTCCCGGCGAGCGCACCGGCGCCTACCGCACGGGCGACGACAGCCCGGCCGGCGACCGGGTGTCCGCAGAGGACTTCGCGGTCGCGATCGCCGACGAGCTGGAGCAGCCGAAGCACCGACGGACGCGCTTCACCGTCGCCAACTGATCCACGTAGGTTGGGGCCGTGCGCATCGCGACCTGGAACGTCAACTCCATCCGCTCCCGCATCGACCGCGTCGTCGAGGTGCTGCAGCGGCACGACCTGGACGTGCTGCTGCTGCAGGAGACCAAGTGCCGCGACGACCAGTTCCCGGTGCTGCCGCTCAGCGCCGCCGGATATGACGTCGCGATGCACGGCCTCAACCAGTGGAACGGCGTCGCGATCATCTCCCGCGCCGGGCTGGACGACGTCGAGGTCGGCTTCCCCGGGATGCCGGCGTATGGCGACCCGGCCGTCTCCGAGGCGCGCGCGATCGGTGCGACGGTCGACGGCGTGCGGGTGTGGTCGCTCTACGTGCCCAACGGTCGCGAGGTCGGACACCCGCACTACGCCTACAAACTCGACTGGCTGGCCAAGCTGCGGGACGCCGCGCAGGGCTGGCTGGCCGACGACGGCGACGCGCAGATCATGCTCGCGGGCGACTGGAACATCGCGCCGACCGACGACGACGTCTGGAGCGTGGAGTTCTTCGAGGGCAAGACCCACGTCACCGCGCCGGAGCGAGCGGCCTTCCGCGCGGTCGTCGACGCCGGCTTCGCCGACCTGGTCCGGCCCTACGCGCCCGGCCCCGGCGTCTACACCTACTGGGACTACACGCAGTTGCGCTTCCCGAAGCGACAGGGCATGCGCATCGACTTCGCGCTCGGCTCCCCCGCGCTGGCCGAGCGCGTGACACACGCGGAGATCGATCGCGAGGAGCGCAAGGGCAAGGGCGCCTCCGACCACGCACCGGTGCTCGTCACCCTGGACTGAGCAGGTGGACTGAGCCGGTGGACGCGGTCGACGGGCCCGCGCCAGGGGTGTTCTGGACACCCTCGACCGACCCGTCGGCTCCTCCCCCACCGGTCGTGTTGCTCGGTCACGGCGGCAGCGGTCACAAGCTGTCGGCTCGCAACCTGGACCTCGCCGATCGCCTTGCGCGACAGGGCGTTGCGTCATACGCGATCGACGGACCGTTGCACGGCGAGCGCGCGGCCGTGCCCGGGTCCGGCGACTACCAGGCTCAGCTGGCGCGCACCGGCATGGACGTCGTGCTCGACCGGATGACCAGCGATTGGCTGACCGGGCTCGACCTGCTGGCCGCACGCGGCAGGATCGACCCGGACCGGGTCGGCGTCGTGGGCCTGTCGATGGGTGCGCGCTTCGGCATACCCCTTGCGGCTGCCCTCGAACATCGCTTGCGTTGCGCGGTTTTCGGCAAGTTCGGCCTCCGTGCAGCTCCGCCGTCCTTGGCCGCTCTCGACACCCCGCGGCGGCACGCGGAGGCCGCCACCCGCATCACCGCACCGGTGCTGTTGCACGTGCAGCAGGACGACGAGATCTTCCCGCTGGAGGGCCAGGTGGCGCTGTTCGAGTGCTTCGGCGGCTCCGGCAAACGCGCGATCCAAACGCCTGGACCGCACGCGACGCCGGTCGCGGAGTCCGAGGTCGCCGAGTGGATCAATTGGCTCGCTCGGAAGTTGCTGCATCCCTAAGTTGGGGCCATGAGCCCGGTGCACCTGATCCGTTCGTCGTCGCTGACCGGCACCGTCCCCTACGCGTATGCCGCAACGACCGAAACTCCTTCTCGTCCGGTCTATTTCGCCGGTGCATGTCCTCTCGATGCGGACGGCGCAACAGTCGCGATCGGTGACGTGGCAGGTCAGGCGCGGCAGTGCCTCGCCAACTTGCGCACCGCGATGCGGGACGCCGACGTCACACTGCAGGACGTCATCTACACCAGGGTCCTGGTCGCGACGACTTCTCGTGATGATCTGGTCAGCGCGTGGAACGTGGTGGCGGAGGCATTCGGTGACCACGACGTGCCGAGCACGCTCACCGGCGTCACCGTGCTGGGCTATCCGGACCAGCTGGTGGAGCTCGAGGCAGTCGCCGCACTCCCTTCGTGAGCTTCACCAGGGGACGACACCGTCGGCATCGATGAACGTGCCACTTTTCGCATTCGCCGGCAGTGTCGCCGCCCGTATGACGACCTCGGCCGCCTCCGCGGCTGTGAGCGGCGCCTGACTGCGGTTCATCGGCGTCAGATCGGTCTGCACGAAACCCGGACACACCGAGGTGACCCTGATCGGCGTCTGCGCAAGTTGCTTCGCCAACGCGATCGTCACGTTGTTCAGCGCGGCCTTCGAGGCCTGATATGCAGGCATCGTCAATGCGTAATAGGGCGAGCTCGGGTCGGTCTGATCCGTCAGGGATCCCATCGTCGTGCTGACGTTGACGATGCGCGCCCCCTCGCTCGCACGTAGCAGCGGCATACACGACTCGGTGACCGCGACGGCACCGAACACGTTCGTCTCGAACGTCTCTCGGAAGAGCCGCGCGTCGACGATTTCCGCGGCGTCACCACGGGCTTCGGGCAAAATCCCCGCATTGTTCACGAGCACGTCGAGCCGACCGTGTGCCTGCCTGATCCGCTCGGCTGCGGCAACAACCTGGCTCTCGTCCGTCACATCTAGCTGGACTGCGGTTGCGGAATGCCCCTGTTTCACAAGGTCGTCCGCGATGCACTGAGCCGTCGCACCATTGCGCGCTCCGATCACAACATGATGACCGGCGGCAGCCAGCCCCCGCGCCACCTCGAGGCCAATACCTCGGTTTCCCCCGGTTACCAACGCAACTCGCACAACAGCCTCTCCGCGGCCGGACGCTCCGGCACCATCAACTAGCGACGATGGAACCCGATCCGAACGCGGAGCGCTGGCACGAATGCGACGTGACGCTCGAGACCTCTCAGTCGCGCTGCGAGCGCCACTTCTCCAGCAGCGCGGGCAGCTCCACCTGGAGGAACGCGAAGAAGTCCGCCATCTGGGCGAGACGTTCACCGGCGGGGGTGTCCGCACCGAGTTGCACCGCCCCGTCGGCCATCACCTCGTGCCACCGGTCGACCACCGAGCCGCGGTGCAGCAGCCCCTCGTACCAAATGTCGTCCGCGACGCTGAACTCGTCACGCCGGCTGCCCAAGGGGCGCGAGCGCTCCACCATGTGCACCTGCTCGAGGTAGCGCACCGCCCCCGAGATCGCACCGGCGCTCGCGTGCAGCGACTCCTGCAGGTCGGCCGCGGTCAACCGGCCCTCGTCGGTCGAGACGAGCGCGGCGAAGACGCGTGCCGCCATACGGTTCATGCCGGCGCGGGTGAGTTCGTCGCCGAGCGTCTCGACGAAGGCACGACGCGCGGCGGCGGGTGCTGGCGTTCGTCGGCTACGGGGCGGCATACCTGCGGAGGATAGGCGATCCTTCGGTTATTTTCTATATTTCACAAATTACTGAAATATAGCTACGGTCGGAGTATGACGACAGCAATCGACGTGCAGGGTCTCGTCAAGAGGTTCGGCCGCACCACCGCCCTGGACGGTCTCGACCTGCGGGTGCGCACCGGCGAGGTGCACGGGTTCCTCGGCCCCAATGGCGCCGGGAAGTCGACGACGATCCGCACGCTGCTCGGGGTGAGCCGGGCCGACGACGGCACGGCGACCCTGCTCGGCGGTGACCCGTGGCGCGATGCGGCGACCCTGCACCGCCGGCTCGCCTACGTCCCCGGCGACGTGAGCCTGTGGCCGACGCTGAGCGGCGGCGAGGTGATCGACGTGCTCGGCAGGATGCACGGCACCCTGGATCGTGACCGGAGGGCCGAGCTCATCGAGCGGTTCGAACTCGACCCGCGCAAGAAGAGCCGGACCTACAGCAAGGGCAACCGCCAGAAGGTCGCCCTGGTCGCCGCGTTCTCCTCGGACGCCGAACTGCTCATCCTCGACGAGCCGACCAGCGGTCTGGATCCGTTGATGGAGAAGGCTTTCGGCGACACCCTCGCCGAGGAGAAGGCGCACGGCCGCACGGTGCTGCTCTCCAGTCACATCCTCTCCGAGGTCGAACGTCTCTGTGACCGGGTGACGATCATCCGCGCGGGGCGCACCATCGACACCGGCACGCTCGGCGAGTTGCGCCACCTCGGCCGGTCGACGGTGACCGCAGTCGTGCGCAACCCACCCGACGCGCACGCACTGGGCGCCCTCGACGGCGTGCACGAGCTCCACATCGCGCCGGCAGGCGCCGGCACCGGCACCGCCATCACGGCACAGGCCGACCCGTCCGCCGTCGGGCAGCTCGTGCACCAGCTGTCGGCGCTCGGCCTGGACACTCTCACCTGCACGCCACCGAGTCTCGAAGACCTCTTCCTGACCTACTACGAGTCGGACTCGGCGCGATGACAACGGGATTCGTGCCCTACCTGCGCCTGGAGCTGCGCCGGGACCGCATCTGGTGGCCGCTCTGGGCGGTGATCATGATCGCCATGCCCGCGGCGACCGTGGGCACCTACGAAACCGTCTATCCGACGACGGCCGAACAGGCTGCCGCCACCGGGACGGTCAACGCCAACCCCTCGTTGCGTGCGCTCTACGGACCGGCGTTCGACCTGTCGAACGCCGGCGGATTCCAGGCGTGGCGAGTGCTCGGATTCACCTGTCTCCTCGCCGGATTCGTCGGCGGCTTCACCATGCTGCGACACACCCGCGCCGAGGAGGAGGCCGGTCGGGCCGAGTTGCTGCGCGCCGGGATGCTGGGCCGTCATACCGCACTGACGACGACCGCGTTCAGCTGCCTCGGATGGGCACTCGCGGTCGCCTTGTTCACCGCGGGACTGCTTGCGGCTCAGGGGCTTTCGCTCAGCGGATCGCTGATCACCGGACTCGGCGCGGCGGGCTGCTTGCTGTTCTTCGCCGGTGTCGGCGCCGTGGCAGCGCAGATCTTCGAGCGGGTCGGACCCGCGCGTGGAGTGGTCGGAGCGACGCTCGGCGCGGCATACCTGCTGCGGGCGATCGGTGACAGCAACGATCGAGTCGGCTTCCTGCCGTGGCTCTCCCCCATCGGCTGGGCGCAACAGGCCAGGCCGTATGCCGACGAACGCCCCCTCGTGCTGCTGCTTTTCGTGCCGACGACCGCGATCCTCTTCACTGTCGCGCTCCTGCTCGAGTCGCACCGTGATCTCGGCGCCGGTGTGGTGCAGCCGCGGCTCGGGCCGGCGACCGGAGACCTTTCCGGCCTGACCGGGTTGATCGCCAGATTGCAGCGAGGTTCGCTGATTTCGTGGCTGATCGGCGCTCTCGTCGCGGGCCTCGCCCTCGGCGCGATCACGTCCGGCCTGCTCGCCCTGCTGAAGGACTCCGGCTCGGCGGTCGACATCCTGCGCCGGATGGGCGGCGGATCGAGCCTGATCGACGTCTACTTCGCGGCGATCATCCCGATCGCGGCCGTCGTGCTCAGCGCACACGGTGTGCTCGCTCTCGACGTGCTCAGCCGGGAGGAGGCATCGGGACGGGCCGAACAGGTGCTGGCGGCGGCCGTGCCGCGGACCCGGCTCCTGCTCGGTCACCTCGCGTGGGCGCTGCTGGGCGCGGTCGCTCTGATGGTGGTCTTCGGCGCCGGCCTGGCGGGCGCCTACCTGCTCGCCGGCGGCGACAGCAGCGATGTCGGCTCGATCCTCGCGACGTCGCTCGGCGCACTGCCCGCGGTCTGGACGATGACCGGCATCGCGGCGCTCGGCGTGGGCCTCGGCGGCAGGTGGGGCCGGCTCGGGCTCGTCGTCCTCGGCCTGCTGATCGCGCTGCAGTGGTTCGGCGCGGTCGTCTCGCTGCCGGAAGCGGTGCTCGACATCTCTCCGTTCCGGCACCTGCCGCCGGTGGGTGGGGCATCCGCCGGTGATCTGGTGCCGCTCGGGCTGCTCGTCGTCATCGCGGCCCTCCTCACGGCGGCGGCCGTCGTGCTCTTCTCCCGCCGTGATGTGGTCCCGGAGGGCTAGAGGCACGCCGCGAGCGCCGCCCGGGTCAGCGGCATACCCACCCTGACGGTCGGATTCACATCTGACGGTCACATTCGACCGTCAGACGTGAATCTCGCCGTCAGGGTCACGACGGGGCGCCCGAGCCGCGCCCTCCCCGGAGACTCCGCCGCCGCGAAGTAACGTTGACGTCATGAGTGCGCGCGTCGACCACGACCTGGTCATCGTCGGATCCGGGTTCTCCGGCATCGGCATGGCAATCGCCGCCCAGCGGGACGGACGGGACTACGTCATCCTCGAGAAGGCCGACGAGATCGGCGGCACCTGGCGCGACAACCGCTATCCGGGGTGCGCGTGCGACGTGCCGAGCCACCTCTACTCGTTCTCGTTCGAGCCCAACCCCTACTGGTCCCGGGCCTACGCGACGTCCGACGAGATCCAGGACTACCTGCTCTACTGCGTCGAGAAGTACGGCGTCCGCGACAACATCCGGCTGCGCAGCACCGTCCAGCGCATGACGTATGACGAGGGTCTCGGCGCCTGGCACGTCACGGTCGGCACCGCGGACGGCGACAGCTACCAGATCGTGGCCGGCGCGGTCGTGCTCGGCGTGGGCGCGCTGCACGACCCGGTGCTGCCCGACATCCCCGGCCTTCGGACCTTCCAGGGCGAGGTGATGCACACCGCCTCCTGGGATCCCGGCGCGACCATGATCGGCAAGCGCGTCGGCATCATCGGCACGGGTTGCAGTGCGGTGCAAGCGATTCCGCACCTGGCCGAGGACGCCAAACATCTCACCGTCTTCCAGCGCACACCGATCTGGGTGCTGCCCAAGGTCGACCCGGCCTACCCGGAGTGGCTGGTCGACGCCTACGAGAAGCGCCCGTGGCTGATGAAGGCGCACCGGGCCAAGATCAAGGCGGCCAACGAGCTGCGCGTGCTCGCCTTCACCAAACAGCCGATGCTCCTCAAGGCGGCATCCAAAGCCGCTCTGGCGCATATGCGTTCGGCGGTGAAGGATCCGGAGCTGCGCGCCAAGCTGACACCGGACTACACGATGGGCTGCAAGCGCATCACGATGTCCAACACCTACTTCCCGGCGCTGGCCCGGGACGACGTCACGGTCGAGACCTCGTCGATCACGAGCGCCGACACGACCGGCGTGACCACGGCCGACGGCACCCACCACGACCTCGACGTGCTCGTGCTGGCAACGGGATTCGACGTCAGCGGCTCCTACCGCCACCTCAACGTGACCGGCCTGGAAGGCCACACCCTGGAGGCCGACTGGGACGCCGGCATCGACACCTTCTACGGCGTCACCGTGCCCCACTACCCCAACCTCTTCCTCCTGCTCGGCCCCAACACCGGTCTCGGGCATACCTCCGTGGTGTTGATGATCGAGGCCCAGATCGGTTTGGTGGCAAAGCTGCTCGACGCTCGCGACCATCGCGGCGCGACCGCCGTCGCGGTGCGCCCGCAGGTCGTGCCGGCCCACATGGAGCAGCTCGACCAGCGCAGCGAGCACACCGTCTGGCAGGCCGGTGGTTGCAGCAGCTGGTATCTCGACGAGGAGGGCCGCAACCGCACCCTGTGGCCCGGCTCGGTCGTGGAATACGAACGCAAGCTCGCCAAGCCCGAACTCATCGACTACGAATTCACCGGCGCAGTCGACCGGTGACCGGTCAGTCGTCGAGTGCGACGTCGCCGATGCCTCGCGCTGCGGGCTCGTCGGTGACCTCGCTGACCTGACGGCCGAGCAGCAACGCCACCGCGGCCGCGACGAGCGCGACGATCGCCGCACCGAGGAAGACCGTCTGCACCTGCACGATGCCCGCAGCCGTCACCGTCTCCTCGCTGGGGTTGCTCAGCGACTGCACCCGCGCATAGAAGCGGTGCAGCCCGATCGCGGTCAGCAGCGCGAGGCCGACGACCATGCCGATCATCCGGGCGACGACCACCAGCGACGAGACGACGCCGTGTGCGGAGCGCGGCGCGTCATACAGAGCGGCATCGTTGACGGGCGCGATCGCGACGCCGACACCGAGACCGGCCAGCGCGAGCATCACGGTCGGAAGTGGCCAGGCGTCAAGGGTGTTCGTGCCCCAGGTCGACATCTGGAAGAGCGCGAGTGCACTCAGCAGCAGTCCCGGCGCAGCAACGTATGCCGGGCCGAGTCGTCGCAGCAACCAGCCGCCCAGCAGGGCACCGACCGGCACCGCCACCAGGAACCGCAGCAGGATCAGCGCCGCCTCGGTCTGCGACGAGGTGACGGTCAGCCGGGCGAGCACGGGGATGTCGACCACGATCGCGACGATCGCCGTCCCGACGCACAGTGACACGACCAGCGCCGGGCGCACCCGGCCGACGACCACGCCGCGCGCGATGAGGGGGGAGGGCGCGGTGCGCTGCCGCCAGGCGTAGAGCGCGGCGGCGACCGCGGCCACCGGCAGCAGCCAGTAACCCATCGGCCCGACGACCTGCTTCTCCGGATTGGAGGCGGCGAAGGTCAGCACGAGCGCACCGAGAGCGAGCGCGATCAACAGCGCTCCCACCACATCGATCCGACGCACGGTCCGCCACCAGTAGCGCACCGAGAGCGCGATCAGCACGGCCAGCGCGATGAGACCCCACACCCCGATCTGGGTCGCCAGCCGGGCGGTGCTGTCGCCATACGGCACGAAGGGACCGCCCCACCGGATCGAGGTGGTCAGCGCGCCGGGCGCCCACAGCGCGAGGCCCAGCAGCACGAAGGCAGCGAGGGCGGCGACCGCCGTGAGCACAGACCACCACCAGGGCACGCGCGACCGGTCGGCGGCGTCGGACTGCCCCCGCCCACCCACGAGCAGGACTGCCGCGGCAAGCACCAGACCGGCAACTGCGTTGAGCCAGAAGATCATTCGCCAATCGCTGACCGCGAGGATCGGCGCGCCGAGCAGCGGCCCGATCACGCTGCCGATCTCCTGCACGGCGCCGACCACGCCGAGTGGCGTGCCCCGCTTGCCCGGCGGCCAGAGGTCGGCGACCAGCGCGAGCGTCGCGGGCACCAGACCACCGCCGCCGACGCCCTGCAGGAAGCGGCCGGCGACCATGACCGACAGATCCACCGAGATCGCGGTGATCGCCGAACCGACGACGAAGAGCAACAGGCAGCCGACCAGGATCCGTTGTCGCGCAACGAGATCCGCAAGTCTGCCGATCAGCGGGAGCACGGCGATGTAGCCGAGCAGGAAGCCGGAGATGATCGGCGTCGCCTTCTGCAGGGCATCGACGCCGAGGCCGACGCCGTTCATCATGTCCTGGAGCGCGAGCACCACGACATACGTGTCGGCGGCGGCCAGCGCGACGGCGACCGACGCGGTCGCCAGCAACGCGCGCGGGCGTGCGGAAGTAGGTGGCTGCATCGTCATCCCCGAGGTCACCGATCAGGACGGCGGGCTGACGGTGACCTGCTCGCCGTACTTGGTGAGTTCGACCGTGTAAGACGTGTCGGTCGACTGGCTGTAGAACTGCCCGGTGAGCGTCGCCGAGCGCAACTCGCCGCTGTCGGTGATCAGGTAGGTGGTGTCGTAGGTCTCGGCCTCCACACCGATCGTGAGGTTCTTCTTCACAATCGTCCCGGGCAGCGTGCCCGTCACGGTCTGCACCACGTCCTTGCCGCTGCGCGTCTTGTCACCGAACTTCGGCTTCTGCGTCGCGGTCAACAGAGAGGAGAAGCCACCCTCGGTGGCGAAGATCTTCGCTGGGTCGGGCGCCCCGAACTGCTTCGGGTCGACCTGCGCCATCTTGGGGGTGAGTGGGGTCTTGGCCCAGACCTTGCCGTTGACCGCGACGACCGGCACGTCGACCGCGCCCGCGACCGGCACCTGCACCTTGATGCTGCCCTTGAACGCCGGTGCATGCGATCCGTCGCCCTCACCGCTGAGCAGTCCGGTCGCCTTGTCGGGGACCTTCTGGGACGTCAGCTTGAAGTGCACACCGGCGGTCTCGTCGAGGGTCTTCTTCGCCGTCGCCAGCATCGCTGCCGGGTTGGCGGCTGCCGATGCTGCGGCGTCGGACTTCTTCTTGCCACCGCCGCTGCACCCGGTGAGCGCGAGGGATGCGGCGACCGCGATGGTGCCGGTGGCGGTGAGAGTGCGTCGCATGCAGGGCAACCTATCTTCCATCTGGAGTCGGGTGGTGGGGCCGGTGCGATAGACGCGGAAGATTCATCCCCGGTTCCCCCTGACTCATCAGGCGAGACCGGGCGGGTCGCTGGCTGCGGCCGCCGCGGCGGCGGCTGCGGCGGCGGCGACCCAGCGCGGCTCGGTGCCGTAGCGCTGGGAGGGGATCAGCCGGCCGTGCGCGCAGTCGTCGACCAGCGTCGCCATCCGCCGGTCGCGGGTCGCCTGCTGCTTCGCGCCCAGCACCCAGTGGATGGCGAGCTTGCGATAACCGGGAGTCGCCGCGGCCCAGAACGCGGCCGCCCGCCGGTCACCGCCCAACTGCTTCTCGTATGCCGCAGGCAGCTCGTCGGCCGGCTGTTCGTAGGAGTAGACGCCCGAGCGCTCCGGCCGGCGCCGCGCGTAGGCGTCGAGGCCGGCCTGCGTCATACGGCCCTGCGAGCGGAGCTCCTCGACGGCGGCGATGTTGACCGCGCTCCAGGTGCTGCCGCGCCGGCGCGGAGTCCAGCGCTGGCGGCGGCTGTCGTCGTCGATGCGCTCGGACTTGGAGTCGATCCAGCCGAAGCAGAGCGCCTCACGGACGGCGTCGGCCCATTCCAGGCCGCGATCGGAGACGTGCTTCTTGCGCAGGCCCATCCAGATCTCGTCCTCGGTGGCGTGGTGGCGCTCCAGCCAGGCGCGCCACTCCGCGGCGTCGGCGAAGAAGATCGCGGGCCGGTCGGGGGTGCCACCGGCCCGACCGGGCGGAGAGGAGCTCACCATGCGGTCGATCATCTCGCAATGTGAACCCGCGCGGATCGGTATCCCCGGAGTCGCTCCCTGCGTGGGCCATCTCGGTCAGAATGGCGGGATGACCGCACTACAGGTGAAGAACGTGACCACCGACGACGGGGCGCGGCTCGCCGTCTACGTGCGCGAGCCGTCCGCCGACCCGAGCGGGACGGTGGTGCTCGGCCACGGCTGGATCCTGGATCACCGCTCGTGGCTGCCGGTGGTCGATCGCCTCGATCCGTCACTGCGCGTCGTGCTGTGGGACCAGCGTGGTCACGGCCGCTCGACCCTCGCCGGCGGTGGCCACAAGGTCGGCGACGAGTCGATCAAGCGGCTGGGCCGCGACCTGTCCGCGGTGATCGGCGCGACCGTGCCCGACGGCGAGAAGGTCGTGCTGGGCGGGCACTCCATGGGTGGCATGACGATCATGGCGTATGCCGGGGTCGCCCCCGACGAGTTCGCCGAGCGGGTGCGCGGCGTCGCCCTGGTGTCCACGGCAGCGGGCGGCCTGCGCGGCACCGGCCGGGCGGGCGAGGCCGGCCTGATGGCCGCGCTGCGGCACGTGCCGTTCCGGCTCGGGCGCGCGATGACCGAAAAGGGCCAGCGCAGAACGGCGTTCGGCAAAGGCGCCCGACCCGAGGACGTGCGCGACGCGACGAGGATCGTGCGCGGCACCCGGGCGAGTGTGCTCGGTGGGTTCTACGGTGCACTCATGAAGCACGACGAGATCGCGTCCCTGCCGGCGCTGCGTTCGGTGCCGGTCCGCATCCTCGTCGGCACCCGCGATCTGCTGACCCCGCACAAGCTCGGCGACCGGCTCGCCCAGGAGCTGCCCGACGCGGAGCTGACCAAGTTCGACGGCCTGGGACACATGCTCACCTGGGAGGCATCCGACGACGTGGCGACGGCCATCACCACCCTCGCACGATGAATCACGTTGCGCCGCAGACGATCCGGGCGATGCGCGCGGAGGCCGATCGACTTCTGGACTTCGGTCGACGGTCGTGGACCGACCGCGGCTTCGGCTGGCTGGACGACTCCGGCGCGCTCATCTCCCGGCCGCTGGAGTTGTGGATCAACTGCCGCATGACCCACGTCGCGGCCCTCGGACTACTCTCCGGCAGAAGCGAATTCGCCGAGATGGCCGACCACGGGGTCGCGTCGCTGCTCGACCACTTCCAGGACACCGAGCACGGCGGCTGGTATGCCGCCATCGACGATTCGAGCGGCGCCGCTTCCGACTCCGACAAGCTCGCCTACGCGCACGCGTTCGTGCTGCTGGCGGCGAGCAGCGCGGTCGCCGCTCGCCGCCCACGGGCGGACGAGCTGCTCGACCTGGCCCGCCAAGTGCACGACCAGCGCTTCTGGATCGGCGACAAAAACCTTGTGCACGAGAGGTTTTCGGCCGACTGGGTGGAAGCGGAGCCATACCTCGGCGTGAACGCAGCCATGCACACGGTCGAGGCTTTCCTCGCCGTGCACGACGTCACCGGCGAGCAGTCCTACCTTGATCGCGCCGAAGCCACGACTCAGCAGGTGCTGTCGTGGGCCCGCGAGCGCGACTGGCGGATCCCCGAGCACTTCGACCTCGACGCCATCCCGTTGCCCGACTACAACCGGGACAGCCCGGCCGACCCGTTCCGGCCCTTCGGCGCGACCGTCGGGCACGCGCTGGAGTGGTCGCGGCTGGCCCTGTCGGTGCGGGCCGCACGGCGCGCGACCGATGCGTCATACGACGGCGGGCTGGTGGGTGCCGCAACGCAATTGGCGGATCGCGCGGTCACCGACGGCTGGGCGGTGGACGGCGCGGACGGCTTCGTCTACACGACCGACTGGTCCGGCGAGCCGGTCGTCCACGCCCGCATGCACTGGGTGGTCTGTGAGGCGATCGGCGCGGCATACGCACTGGGCATCGCGACCGGCGAGCAGCGCTGGGACGACGCGGTCGAGACGTGGTGGGACTACGCAGACCGCTACCTGATCGACCGCGAAAACGGTTCGTGGCACCACGAACTCGACGCCCGCAATGCCCCCGCCAGCGACACGTGGGTGGGCAAGCCCGACGTCTACCACGCCTTCCAGGCCTGCCTCCTCGTCGGCGACCACCTCCCCCTCGCACCCTCCTTCGCCACCGCCCTCGCCCGCCGCTGACCGACAGGCCCACAAACGCACCGACCGGCCCACGAAAACTCACCGATTTGCCCGTCCGCTCGATGCGTTTGTGTGCCTATCGATCCGCCTGTGGATAACTTCGCGGGCGAGGCGCCGCTCGGTGCCAGGCTCCTCACGTATGACGCATATAGAGTCTTTCACCGATGACCCGGTAGGCCCGACGCCGCTCACTGCTTATCGCTCGGAACGCGAGCATGCACTGCTTCGTCTGCGACAGCTGCTGGTGCCCGTCCCGTCCGCGCGGCTGACACTCGTCTCCGACGCGAAGAGTGGCGGCATGCCGGGCTCGAGCGGAGTCGCGGTCCACTGGACCCGACTTCGCAGAGCCGCCTTCGCCAAGTGCGACCCTGCCACCCTGACTCAGGACGAACGAATCATCCTGATGGCCCTCGCGATTGATCGGTCGACCGACCGCAGGCTCATCTTCTCCCAGGGCACAGCGGCCGCGATTTGGGGCCTGCCCAGGATCGGCGAGCGCACCGAACTGGTGGAGTACGCGACGCCGCCGGGGTTGCGTGGCCGGTCACCGCAAGCCCGCCGTCGACGCAACACGCAACCGCCGGTGACAACCGACCTGGGAGGCCTCCAGGTCACCACGGTCGAGCAAACGATCATCGACCACGCACGGTATGCCGGCCTCGAGTCCGCCGTGGCGATGTGCGATGCCGCACTGCACCTGCAACTCACCCAGCGTTCCCAGCTGATGGCGTTCGCGAAAGCGCTCCCGGCCGGCTCGCGCGGTTGTCGTATGGCGGAGCTCGCCACCTTCCTCGCCGACGGCGCCAGTGAGTCGCCGCTCGAGTCCCTCAGCAGAATCCGGATGTTCCAGCTCGACCTGCCGATGCCGCAGTTGCAGGTGGAGTTCACCGATGCGCTGGGATTGATCGGACGCACCGACTTCTATTGGGACGAGCTCGGCATCGTGGGGGAAGCGGACGGCGCTGGCAAGTACGCCGTGCCCGAAGGTCACACCGGCGAGGCCGCTGCGCGGGTACTTCGCGCCGAGAAGTCTCGCGAGGACAGGCTGCGTCGGCACCCGAAGGTGCAGGCGGTGATCCGGTGGGGTTGGGACGACGCACTTCCGGTCCAGCGCTTCCACGACCTGATGTCGGCTGCCGGCATACGGCCCGGCGCATCCGACGGATGGCCCATCCCCGACGGGCCGCTCCCGCGAAAATCGAAGCACGTCACGGTGATCGAGCGGCACAGGACATGAACGAGGGGTACAGCAAAATAGGTGATTTTGCTGTACCCCTCGATGCGGAAGTGGGCCTGTCGGGGAAGGGTCAGGTGGTGGCCGCGCCGGCGGTGGCCGCGGCCTCCGCCGGGGACTCGAGCTTGAGGCCCTCCCCGTCGGGGTTCTTCTCGACGGTGACGATCTGGCCGTCCCGCACCTCACCGGCGAGCAGCGCGCGGGCCAGCCGGTCGCCGATCTCCTTCTGCACCAGCCGGCGCAGCGGTCGGGCGCCGTATGCCGGGTCGTACCCCTCGTCGGCCAGCCACTGCTTGGCCGGCGCGGTCACGTTGAGCGTGATGCGGCGGTCGGCGAGGCGCATCGCGATCGCGTCGACCTGCAGGTCGACGATGCGGGTGAGCTCGTCCTTGCTCAGCGGGTCGAAGATGATGACCTCGTCGAGCCGGTTGAGGAACTCCGGCTTGAACGACTTGCGCACCACGCCCATCACCGCCTCCTGCTTCTCCTTGACGTCCATGGTCGGGTCGACCAGGAACTGCGAGCCCAGGTTGGAGGTCATGATGAGGATGACGTTGCGGAAGTCGACCGTGCGGCCCTGGCCGTCGGTGAGCCGGCCGTCGTCAAGCACCTGCAGCAGGATGTCGAACGTCTCCGGGTGCGCCTTCTCCACCTCGTCGAGCAGCACCACGCAGTAGGGCCGGCGACGGACGGCCTCGGTCAGCTGGCCGCCCTCTTCGTAGCCGACGTAACCGGGAGGCGAACCGATCAGGCGGGCGACCGCGTGCCGCTCGGAATACTCGGACATGTCGATGCGTACGACGGCTCGCGGGTCGTCGAAGAGGAAGTCGGCCACAGCCTTGGCCAACTCCGTCTTGCCGACACCGGTCGGACCGAGGAAGAGGAACGAGCCCGCCGGACGGTCGGGGTCGGCGACACCGGCGCGGGTGCGGCGCACCGCGTCCGCGACGGACTGCACGGCCTGCTTCTGACCGATGACGTGGTCACCGATCCAGTCCTCCATGCGCAGCAGCTTCTCGGTCTCGCCCTCGAGCAGGCGGCCGGCCGGGATGCCGGTCCACGACGAGATCACGTCGGCGATGTCGTCCGGGCCGACCTCCTCCTTGACCATCGGGGCGTCGCCGCCCGCGGTCGACGACGTCGACTCGGCGGCCTGCGCCTCGTCGAGTTGCTTCTCCAGCGCGGGCAGGTCCCCGAAGCGGATCTTCGAGGCGCCACCCAGGTCGCCGTCGCGCTCCAATTTGTCCGCCTGGGTGCGGAGTTCGTCGATCTTGCTCTTGATGTCACCGACCTTGTTGAGGCCCGCCTTCTCCTGCTCCCACCGGGCGGTGAGCGCGGACAGCTCCTCCTGCTTGTTGGCCAGGTCGGAGCGCAGCTTGGCGAGACGATCCTTGGAGGCGTCGTCGGTCTCGTTCTGCAGATGCAGCTCTTCCATCTTCAGCCGGTCGACCCCGCGACGCAGCTCATCGATCTCGACGGGCGAGGAGTCGATCTCCATGCGCAGCCGGGACGCCGCCTCGTCGATCAGGTCGATCGCCTTGTCCGGCAGCTGCCGCGAGGTGATGTAGCGGTCCGAAAGCGCAGCAGCCGCAACGAGAGCCGCGTCCGAGACGGCGACCTTGTGGTGCGCCTCGTAGCGCTCCTTGAGGCCGCGCAGGATCGCGATGGTGTCCTCGACGGAGGGCTCCCCGACATACACCTGCTGGAAGCGGCGCTCGAGTGCCGGGTCCTTCTCGATGTACTCACGGTATTCGTCGAGCGTGGTGGCACCGACCAGCCGCAGCTCACCGCGGGCCAGCATCGGCTTGAGCATGTTGCCGGCGTCCATGCCGGAGTCGCCGCTCGCGCCGGCGCCGACGACCGTGTGCAGCTCGTCGATGAAGGTGATGATCTGACCCTCGGAAGCCTTGATCTCCTCGAGCACGGCCTTCAACCGCTCCTCGAACTCACCGCGATACTTCGCACCGGCGACCATGGCGCCGAGGTCGAGGGAGACCAATCGCTTGTCCCGCAAGGATTCCGGGACGTCACCGGCGACGATGCGCTGCGCGAGGCCTTCGACGACGGCGGTCTTGCCGACGCCGGGCTCGCCGATCAGCACCGGGTTGTTCTTGGTGCGGCGGGACAGCACCTGCACCACGCGACGGATCTCGGAGTCACGCCCGATGACCGGGTCGAGCTTGCCCTCACGCGCGACCGCGGTGAGGTCGGTGCCGTACTTCTCCAGGGCGTCGAACGCGCCCTCGGGCTCGGCGCTGTTGACCTTGCCGCCGCCGCGCGTCTGCGGGATCGCGGCCGCGATCGCCTCGGGGTCGAGGCCGAACTCTCCGGTGCGCGCGAGCGCGAGCAGCAGGTGGTCGGTCGAGACGAAGGTGTCGCCCATCGACGCCATCGCCTGGCGTGCCTGCTCCAGCACGTTGGCGAGCGCACGGGACATGCTGGGCTGGGCGACGGACTGGCCCTGCACGCTCGGCAGGGCACGGATCGCCTTCTCCGCCGTGGCGCGGACCGCCTGCGGCGTGGTGCCCACGGCCTCCAGCAGCGGGCCCGTCGTGGTGTCGGTCTGGTCGACGAGCGCGAGCAACAGGTGCGCCGGCTCGACTTGCGGGTTGCCGTTCTTGGTCGCCTGTTGCACGGCGCCGGAAAGGGCCTCCTGGGCCTTGGTGGTCAGCTGCAGATCCACGTCTGATCGGTCTCCTTCTCGCCTCGAACGTCCTGCTCACGCAATCTTGACTGTCGTATGCCGACCGCGGGGTCTTTGCGACTTCCCGGCTCTCGCCACCATTCCGCCTTCCCGGACAGCCCGCAAGAGAACTGGCAAAACACGTCTCACCAGTGCCAACGACCGTAAAGTTGAGTCTATTCCACTCAACTTTATCGGACATCGCCCGATCGGGTGATTGCATCGCTCGCCGGACCGGGGCAGGTTGGAAGGTATGAGCCAGGACACCAGCATCTCGACCTCGCGCACCATCGACGCACCGGCGGCACAGATCTTCGACGTGCTCACCAACCCCGACAACCATGTGCGACTCGACGGCTCCGGCTTCGTGCGCAGCGCCGACCGCCCGCAGCGCATCCAGGCGACCGGCGACGTCTTCACGATGAACATGGAGGGCGACCACATGGGCGGCGAGTACCGGACCGACAACCACGTCACCGGCTATGCCAAGGACAAACTGCTCGCCTGGCAGACGGCGCCGGCCGGCACCCAGCCGCCCGGCTGGGAGTGGGTGTGGGAGCTCGAGCCCCAGGGCCCGGACCAGACCCTGGTGACGCAGACCTACGACTGGAGCAAGGTGACCGACAAGGACCTGCTCAGCAAGAATCTCTTCCCGCTGGTGAGCAAGGAGCAGATGGACGACACGCTCGGCAAGCTCGCCGAGCTCGTCTCGTCCTGAGGCGCGACGCGAAAAGGCGAAAGAGCGAAAAGGCCCGGAACACTGTGCATTCCGGGCCTTTTCGCCTTTTCGCCTTTTCGCTGCTGCTTCTTCGCCGAGGCATGCTCGGCCCGGGGTCACCGACCGCCGGCCAGGGTCAGGCGACTGCCGCGGGTATGCCGCGCCGCGCGGCGCGCCTGCTCAGCGGAGGCGTCGTGATCGCGCAGATGGCACGGGCACCATCCACCGCGGGTGACCGGTCCACGACCGCCGCGGGGCGGCTGGATGCTGCCGTGGAGCTCGGGACCGTTCGGCCCCTGCACCCAGTGGGCCTGGTCATGGGTCCAGGGCGCCCGGAGTATGGCGAGCCGCTCCTGCGCCTCCTCCTGCTGGAGCCAGGCGTCACGCACGGCGGAGAGAATCCGCCGCAATGCCGAAACACGTTGTGCCGGTTGCGAACCGGTGCGATCCAGGCCACGAAGGTCCTGGCGCACCCGGGCCGCGTCGCGGTCGATCGGGTCGGGACTGGTGAAGGTGTGTGCGCTGGTCATGTGTTCCATCGTGGCCGCCGCGACCCGAAAGCACCAGCGAATGTTTCTTCACAACCGTGAAGCAACACTGTAGATTTGCCCCATGATGGACGTACATCGTTTGCGGGTCTTCCGGTCGGTGGTCGCCAGCGGGTCGGTGCAGGCCGCCGCGACACACCTCGGCTACACGCCGTCCGCGGTGAGCCAGCACATCAACCAGTTGCAGCGCGAGACCGGGCTGACCCTCTTCGAGAAGGCGGGCCGCGGCATCTCACCGACGCCGGTGGGCCGCCTGCTGGCCGACCGGAGCGATGACGCGATCGGCGCACTGGCCCGGCTCGACGACGTCGTCACCGACCTGCGCGACGGGCGCACCGGCAACCTGTCGATCGCCTGCTTCGCGTCGGCCGGCGAGGAGTGGGTGCCGAAGCTGGTCTCCAAACTGCAGCGGGAGTTTCGCGACGTGCTCATCACCGTCGACCTCAACGAGCTCACCGAGGACGTCAAGCCGATGTGCGACCTCGACATCCGCACCGAGGTGATCGGCGAAAACCAAGTGTCCCCAGCTGGTTACACCCGCCACGCACTCATCACCGAGCCGTATGTCGTGGTGATGCACGCGCGCAACCCGCTCGCTCAGAAGGACGCCATCAGCCTCGCCGACCTCGCCGACGAGCCGTGGATCGACGAGAGCATCGAGGGACAGACCTGTGGGCGCATCCTGCGCCAGGCCCTCGACCAGGTCGGCATCCGCCCACGCCTGGTCGCGCGCTGCCAGGACCACCACACGACGTTCGCACTGGCAGCGGCCGGCATCGGCGTCACGCTGGTGCCCGCCCTCACCCTCGGATCCCTCCCGCGCACGGCGAAGGCAGTGCCACTGCGCGACCCCGAGGTGCGGCGAGGCATCGCGGTCAATGTCCGCGACGCGGCGAGCAACAACCCGGTGACCTGCCGCGCCCTGGAGTTGCTGCGCGAGATCGCCGCGGGCTGAGGCGGATTCAGACCCTACAGATTCAGGCCTTGCACATTCAGACTGTGCAGATTCAGACTCTCCGCACCCACTCGACCAGACGCTCGACGACCTCGAAACCCAGCGCGACGTTGATGTCGACCATGTGCTGGTTGTCCTCCGCGTTCATCGTCACGACGTAGGGCCGCCCCGGCCTGGCCCGTTGCAGGAGCTGCAGGTTGGCGACCTTCGTCGCCATACCGAGACGATGGCCGCGATGCTCGCGGTGCACGAACGTGCCCTCCTGACGCACCGGCCCTGCTAGGTCGTCGTCGAGAACGAGGTCTGACTGCGCTGCGACGACCCCGGACCGGCGATGAATCGCGAGTGCGGACAGGCGCGTTCGGCCCTGCTGCTCCTCCCGTGCGTGGGCGCGGCGCAACCGGTCGGGTGTGATGTCTTCCGCCTCGAAGTCGAAATCGCCGGACGGCGCATCGACGGCGAGCAGGCTCATCAACTCGGCCAGCCCGGGCAGCAGCGCGTCCGGCACGCGCCCGACGAACGTGCGCACCTCATAATCCGGCTCGTATGACGGGGCATCCGCCCCGGCGAGCCGCTCGAGCGTGGTCCGCGCCATCGGCAGCGGCAGGTGCCGCACTGCTTCCACCCACCCGGTCTCGAACCCATGCGCGTGCGCAAACCGGCTGTAGGGATGGGATGCGAAATCGCCTGGGGGTACGAATGATTCGACCCAGACCTCCCGCCGCCGGAGTTGCCGCACACGGTCCACGAGATGCCCCACCAATGCGGTGCCCGCACCGCGCCGACGCGCCTGCGGGTGGACGGTCACGTCGGCATACACCTTGTCGAGGTTGTCGGTCAGCGGGACCCACAGCAGGCTCGTGCCCGTCAGCCGGTCGCCGTCGAAGACTCCGTAGAGCTCCTGCCGCTCCTCCTGATCGGGCTGACGCCGCTCGATGAGCCAGGACCCGAACGCCGGCGGGCGGAACCACGGACGGTCCACGGAACCGACCTCGACCCCGAGGTCGAACGCCGATCGCATCTCGCCGTCGTCAGCGACGTCCAGAAGCCGAATCACCTGCTCACAGTAGGCAATCCCCGACCCGGGCGGCGAACGGATTTTCGGTCAGTCGCCGGTGGACCGGTCGTCGTCGAGCCACCCGTCGTGCTCCTCGGCCAGCGCGGCGAACCGCTCGGACAAGGCGCGTGCCACCGCGCCCGCGGGGTCGTCGACGGTGTCCTGCACGACATGGACCACCCAGTCGACGTCCTCCGCATCATCCTCGCCGGCGAGGGCCTCGGACAGGACACGCACGGACGTGAAGTCGTCGTCCGCGATCTCCTCGGCGACCTCTTCGGCAGCATCACGATCGGGGAACACCATCAAGTACTCGATCACGAGTCCTACTCTGCCAGCAGCGCGGTGCCGGGCGGTGCACGTCACCGAGCCGTTGCGTGCACGTCGCCGGACGGCCACGGGAGGTTCGTGCTGCCGTGACTGCGCCGTCATACTGTCAGCCCTGCAATGGCTGGCCTGTTCGTCGCCGTCGGCGACTCGTATACCGAGGGTGTCGGGGACCCGAATGTCCTCTACCCCAACGGAGTTCGCGGATGGGCCGATCGGATGGCCCGCCAACTCGGACGCTATGACGACGAGTGGCGCTATGCCAACCTGGCGATCCGCAGCAAGGTGCTCGACGAAGTGGTCGACGAGCAACTCGACGCCGCGATAGCGATGCGGCCCACACACCTGTCGTTCTACGCCGGTGGCAACGACATCCTCGCGGTGCGGGTCAACATGGGCTCGGTGATGGAGCGCTACGAAGCCGCCGTGCGCCGGTTGCGAGCAAGCGGAGCGCAACTCATCGTCTTCACGGCGTTCGACCCCACGGCGACACCGCTGCTGGAGCCGGTCCGCCGACGACTCGTCTACTTCAACCAGACCGTCCGCGACCTGTCGAAGGACTACGGCGCGGTGCTCGTCGACCACGCGCAGTATGCCGAGTTCTACGACCGGCGCATGTGGAGCGCGGACCGGATCCACATGTCGAAGGCGGGTCACAAACGGCTCGCCGGGCACGTGCTGCAGGAGCTCGGCATCCCGCACACGCTCAAGATCCCCGAGCTCCCGCCGTTCCGGCCGCGCCCGTGGCGGCAGGCACTGCACGAGGAGTCGCTGTGGGTGCGCGACGAGGTCATCCCGCTCTTCCGGCGGCGGATCAGCGGGGTGCGCGAGGGCGACTCGCTGCTGCCGAAGTGGCCCGAGCCGGTGCATCCGGCCGACGGCATGAAGCGGCTCGCCCGCGAACGCGCCGGTGACGCAATGCAGGTGCACGCCGAGGCGCTCGTGCACCAGGGGCGAGCCTGATCCGGCGGCTGCCGCACTCCTTCCAGCCGTTCGTGGCATGCTCGGGCGTTCTGCGCCCGCGATCGGACATTGCGGATCCGGCAGGCACCAGCGCACCCAGCGCGCCATGATGAGTGGATACCCAATGACTACTGGAGGTGCTCGTGGCCGTCACCGATGAGGCGATCACCAAGATCAAGCAGATGATCGTCACCGGCGAGCTCCGTCCCGGTAGCAAGTTGCCGCGGGAGGCCGACCTCGCCGACCGCCTCGGTCTGTCGCGCAATTCGCTGCGCGAGGCGGTCAAGGCCCTGTCGCTGATCCACGTGCTCGACGTGCGGCAGGGTGACGGGACCTACGTCACCAGTCTCGAACCCACCCTGCTGATGGGTGCGATGGAGTTCGTCGTGGACTTCCACCAGGACGACACCGTGCTCAATTTCCTGGAGGTGCGCCGCATCCTCGAGCCGGCCGCCACCGCGAAGGCGGCCCTGGCGATGACCGACGAGGAGCTGACCGGTCTGGAGCAGCACCTCGACGCGCTGGCCGCGGACGCGTCGGTCGACGATCTCGTGCAGACAGACCTCGAGTTTCACCGGCGCATCGTGGCCGGCTCGGGCAACCCGGTGCTCGCGTCGCTGCTCGACAGCATCGCCGGGCCGACTCACCGCGCCCGCATCTGGCGCGGCCTGACCCAGCAGCGGGCGGTCGAGCGCACCAACCGGGAGCATCGGCAGATCCTGGACGCACTGCGCGCGCGCCAACCGGACGTCGCACACGCGGCTGCGACGCTGCACATCGCCGGTGTCGAGGAGTGGCTCCGGCAGGCCGCCGCCGCAACCGGCGACGGCAGCTGAGTCCGGGTCGGGTCGAGGGTGACAAGGTCCGGGTCCGACACGACGCATTTCCCGCATTCGTAGGTCAGTCAATAGGTTTCACGTCGTCACGGCGAGGCTGTACCAGCCGACCGCGTTGTCACCGAGCGCGTCCTGAGCGCCCGCAGCCGCAAGCAGCTCACTGACGATCGCCCAGGAGGTCGGGGTGGGGCCGGCGAGTTCGGCCACCGGCCAGTCCGAGCCCTGAATGAGCCGCTGCGGTCCGAAGGTCTGGACGAGCGCATCGACGACGGGCGCGAGATCGCCGCCGGTCCAGCGCTGCCAGTCGGCCTCGGTCACCAGACCGCTGACCTTGACCACGAGGTTGGGCAGCCTCGCGAGGTCGGCGATCCACCACGTCCACGCGGCCAGCTCACCCGATGCGATCGGTGGTTTCCCCGCATGGTCGAGCACGAAACGCGTGCCGGGGCAACGCTCCACGAGTCGACGGCCGGCCTCCCATTGCGGCTGCTGGACCAACAGGTCGTAGACCAGGCCGGCCTCGCCGACGGTGCGGACGCCACGGACCACGTCCTCCCGCTCCGCCCACCGAGGGTCGGACTCGTCCTGGATCTGGTGCCGGATGCCGACGAGGAGGTCACCGCCCGGCGACGCCCGCAATGCGGCGATCCGCTCGTCCAGGTCCGGCGCGGTGAGGTCGAGCCAGCCGACAACACCCGCGACGAGCCCTCCGGAAGCCCCTGCAAGAGCAAGGAATTCGCGCGTTTCGCTCTCGTCGGCGACAGTCTGCACCAGCACGGTGTGGTCGACACCCAGCTGGGCAGCCATCGCACGCAACTCGTCGAGTCCGAAGACCTGGCGGATCGGCGCGAGCTCGTCGCCGTCGAGGAACGGGTAGTGGCGTCGCCCGGGATCCCACAGATGGTGGTGCGCGTCGACTCGGGTCATGCGCCGCTCCCCAGCACGGTGTCCGGGAGCAAGCCCTCTCGCACCAGCGCCGCCCAGAGCTCGTCCGGCACCTCCGCAGAGACGTATGACGCATCGGCGCGCACCTCGTCCGGCGACCTCATGCCGAGGACGACACTCACGACCGCCGGGTGCTGCAGTGGTAAGTGCACCGCGGCTGCCGGCAGACTCACGCCGAAGTCGGCGCAGACGGCGGCGACCCGACGAGCCTTGTCCAGCAAGGGTTTCGGCGCAGGGAAATAGTCGTAGGTCGCATCGTCCGGCGGCCTGGGCTCGGCGAGTATGCCCGAGTTGAACACGCCGGCGGCGACGACCCCGACGCCGTGCTCGAGCGCGGCCGGCAGCAGGTCGCCGAGCGCCGCCTGCTCGAGGAGCGTGAAGCGGCCGGCGCACATGACCAGGTCGATGTCGGTGCGCTCCACGAACCGCGCGAGCATCGCCGACTGATTCATCCCGACGCCGATCGCGTCGACCAGCCCCTCGTCGCGCAATCGCACGAGCGCCGGGATCGACTCCGTCATCGCCTGCTCCTCGACGTCGTCCGGGTCGTGCAACAACACGATGCCCAGCCGATCGATGCCGAGGCGCTCGAGACTGCTCTCCAGGCTGCGCCTGATCCCGGTCGCCGAGTAGTCGCGCACCCGACGAAATCTCGCCTCGATCGCGAAGCCCTCGTCGTCGGGCAGGTAGGGCGGATCGACCGGCTCCAGCAACCGTCCGACTTTGGTCGAGACGACGACTCCCGGCTCCCGGGAGAGCCAGCGAGCTACTCGTCGCTCCGACAGCCCCAGGCCGTAATGCGGTGCGGTGTCGACGTATTCGATGCCGGCCTCGGCTGCGGCCGCGCAGGTCAGATCCGCCGCCTCGTCCGACACCGGGGTGTAGAGGTTGCCGAGGGTTGCCGCGCCGAGCCCCAGCCGGGTCAACTGCACCCCCGGGCGACGGGGCAACGGTGCGCGCCGCTGCGTCATACGTCCGGAAGCTCCCAGACCTGGACGATGCCGCGGTCGCCCCCGGAGTAGTCGTCCTCCACCTCCAGCAGCTCGCTCATGCGAGCCTGCCACGGCACGTTGGCCGGGTGATCGCGCAGGAAGTTGCGCATGTGGGCGTAGTCATCGCACTCGATGACGTGGAAGAGCTCCTGCCCGTCGCGCCAGATGCGCCAGGTGTGCACGCCGGCCTCGCGCAGGGCGTCGACCAGCTCCGTGGGGATCGCATCGTGCGCCGCCGCGTATTCAGCTTCCTTGCCGCGAGCGACCTTGGTGTGCAACGCAATCCGGTCCATGGCTCAGGCCTGGGCAGGACGCACCCGCAGGCCATGCATGCCGCCGTCCACGGCGAGCACGGTGCCGGTCGTCGACACGTGGGCCGGGTCTGCGAGGTAGGCGATGGCGCGGGCCACGTCGTCCGGCTGCACCAGACGGCCGGTCGGTTGACGCGCCTCTAAAGCGGCACGTTCGGCCCGCGGATCGTCGGCCGTGTCGAGCAGCCGGCCCACCCAGGGCGTGTCGACGGTCCCGGGGTTGACGCAATTGACCCGGATGCCGTCCCGCACGTAGTCGGCGGCCATCGCGAGGGTGAGTGCCTGCACCGCGCCCTTGCTCGCGCTGTAGAGCGCACGCTGCGGCAGCCCCGCCCACGCCGCGATCGAGCAGGTGTTGACCACCGCAGCCGCGTCCGACTGTTGCAGATGGGGCATCGCCGCGCGGGTGACCCGCACGATGCCGAGCACGTTGACGTCGAGCACCCGGTGCCATTCGTCGTCGTCGTTGTCGGTGACCGCGCCCTGGGCGCCGATGCCGGCGTTGTTGACCACGACGTCGATGCCGCCGAGCCGGTCGGCCGCCTCCTGCACGGCCGCTCGCACCGACGCGTCGTCGGCGACGTCGCAGTGCACCCCGATGGCGCCGTCCGGCGCGCCGGACGGGTCGAGGTCGAGCCCGGCGACCTGAGCGCCTCGTGACTGCAGCTCCCGCGCTGCCGCCTTCCCGATGCCGCTGGCGCCGCCGGTCACCAGCGCGCGAATCCTGGCGTAGTCCGTCATCGAGCATCCTCCTCGGCGATCGCCCGCCAGACGGGGCCGGCCGGGTATTCGTAGTCTCGCAGCACGTCGTCGCGCAGCTGCGAGGAAAAACCCGGGGCGGTCGGCGCGACGTAGTGACCGTCGCTGACCACGGCGGGGTCGACAAACTCCCCGTGCAGGTGATCGACATACTCGATCACCCGATCCTGCGTCGTCCCGGTGAGCGCGACGAAGTCGAACATCGACAGGTGCTGGACCATTTCGCACAGGCCCACACCGCCCGCGTGCGGGCAGACCGGCACCCCAAATTTCGCCGCCAGCAGCAGGATCGCGAGGTTCTCGTTGACACCTGCCACCCGGGCCGCGTCGAGCTGCAGCACGTCGATCGACCCCGCCTGCAGGAGCTGCTTGAAAATGACTCTGTTCTGGGCGTGTTCGCCGGTCGCGACCTTCACCGGACTGACGCCGCGGCGGATGCGCGCATGCCCCAGCACGTCGTCCGGGCTGGTGGGCTCCTCGATCCAGTAGGGGTCGGAGGGCGTGAGCGCGCGCACCCACTCGACTGCCTCATCGACGTCCCACCTCTGGTTGGCGTCGATCGCGATGCGGACATCCGCGCCCACCGCCGCGCGCGCGATCTTCATCCGCCGGATGTCGTCCTCGAGGCACGCGCCGACCTTGAGCTTGATCTGACCGAAGCCGTCGGCGACCGCTTCCTTGGCCAGGCGCTCCAGCTTGTCGTCGGAGTAGCCGAGCCACCCGGGCGTGGTCGTGTATGCCGGGTAGCCGCGTTCGAGCAGCTGCCTCTCCCGCTCGGCACGCCCGGGCTCGGCCGCACGCAGCAGCTGCAGCGCTTCCTCCGGGGTCAGCGCGTCGGACAGATAGCGGAAGTCGACGAGCGCGACCAGCTCCTCCGGCGTCATCCGCGAAAGGAGTTGCCAGAGCGGCATACCCGCCCGTTTGGCACGCAAGTCCCAGAGCGCGTTGAGCACCGCGGCGATCGCCATGTGCATGACGCCCTTCTCGGGACCGAGCCAGCGCAACTGGCTGTCCCCGATGAGCGCACGTGAGGTGGCGCCGAGGTCCTCCAGCAAGGCGTCGGCGTCGTGACCGACGAGCATCGGCCGCAGGGCGTCGATGGCGGCGACCGCGACCTCGTTGCCACGCCCGATGGTGAAGACGAAGCCGTGGCCCGACAGCCCGTCGGGCGCATCGGTCTCGACGATCACGTAGGCCGCGGAGTAGTCGGGGTCGGGATTCATCGCGTCGGAGCCGTCGAGCTCACGCGAGGTCGGGAAGCGAATATCGAGCGTTCGCAACGCCGTTACGGTGCTCGTCACGGTTTTGCTCCGCTGTGGTGGCCGGTCAGGAGCTGACGGGCGATCGAGGCAGGCACCGGGCGACTCCTCCAGGTGGGGTGGAAGAGGACGTGCGGGCTGCGCCCACATGCCCACGACGAAAGATCCGATCTCTCGAGGTCTGTGCAACGTAGCACCTCGTGATGCGGCTGTCCATGACATGAAGTGCGGAGCAACGGGACAGGACTTACATCCGATCACTGCCGCACCGGGCTCGAGCCCGAGTCAGCTCCGCTGACGCCACACCACCAGCGCGCGGTCCGCCCGGCTGACGGGCGCACGCTGCCCCGGGCGCAGCGCGGTGATCTGGCCGTCCGAGCCGGCGGCGAAAACCCGGCCGGCGTTGTCGTCACGCAGCCGGTCGGCTTCCTTCATGAGCTCGGCGACCCGGGCCTGGAGGGCGTCGATCTGGTGCTCCAGCTCCAGGATGCGACGGATGCCGGCGAGCGAGACGCCCTCCTCCTGCGACAGCCGCTGCACCTCGCGCAGCAGCTCCAGGTCGCGCACCGAATAACGACGACCACCGCCCCGGGCTCGTGACGGAGTCACGATCCCGAGGCGGTCGTATTGGCGCAGCGTCTGCGCGTGTATGCCGGCGAGCTTGGCTGCCGCGGAGATCGCGTAGACCGGTGCATCGTCGGATGTGGTTGTCATGACGCGGCTTTCGCCGTCATCTCCGCTCGTGGGTCGGTGCCTTGCTGACGGTCGTGCTCGGCGAGCTTCTCGACCGCCTCACGCGTCTCGTCGGTCAGCTTCTCGGGCACCACGACATGGACGGTGACGATCAGGTCGCCCGAGCCGGACTTGGTCTTGATGCCACGACCCTTGACCCGCAGCTTTCGACCGGAGGGTGTGCCCGGCTTGATCTTCACCTTCACGCCCTTGCCGTCCATCGTCGGCACGGTGACCGTCGCACCCAGCGCGGCCTCGGCGAAGGTGACCGGCAGCTCGACGGTGAGGTTGTCACCCTCCCTGCCGTACACCGGGTGCGGCAGCACGGTCACGTGCAGCAGCAGGTCTCCCGGCTGTCCGCCGTTGGGGCTCGGCTGACCCTTGCCGCGCAGGCGAATCGTCTGACCGTCCTTGACCCCAGCGGGGATTCGGGTCTTGATCGTCTGCCCGTCGGCGGCGCGCAGCTCGACCGTCTCGCCGGCCGCGGCGTCGCGGAAGCTGAGGGTCGTGCGTGCTTCGAGGTCGGCACCCTTGCGGGGGCCTGCGGCATACCCGCCGTAGCCGCCGCCATAACCGCCGCCATAGGGCGAGCCGTATGACGCGCCGCCCCCGCCGCCGAAGGCGCCGAGGATGTCGTCGAGGTTGATCTGCTCGCCGGCACCGGGCCCGCCGGTCGAGAAGCGGACGTTGCCGCCACCGCCACCGCCGAACATCGAGCCGAAGAGGTCCTCGAAGCCGCCGGCGGAGCCTGCCCCGCCGGGACCGCCTGCCGTGAATCGTGCGCCACCACTGACCATCTGGCGCAGCTGGTCGTACTCCTGGCGCTTCTCCGGGTCGGACAGCACCGAGTTGGCCTCGCCGATGTCCTTGAACTTCTGCTCCGCGGCTTCGTCCCCGGGGTTCTGGTCGGGGTGCCACTTGCGGGCGAGTTTGCGATAGGCCTTCTTGATGTCGGCCTCGGAGGCGTCCTGCGGGACGCCGAGAATCTTGTAAAAGTCCTTCTCCAGCCAGTCCTGACTAGCCATGCAATCGCTCCTTCATGAAAGTCGTTGATCGAGTGGGGAATTCACGTGCGGCAACTCCCCACTCGATCAAGTCGACTTGGGCTGCCTCAGGACGGATCCGCGACGGCAACGCGTGCGGGACGGATGATGCGCTCACCCAGCCGGTAGCCCGGCTGCATGACCTGGACGATCGTGGTGCCCTCGGAACCTTCCGGCACCTCGGCCTCGATGTGCATGAGCGCCTCGTGCTCGGCCGGATCGAAGGCCTCGCCGACCTCGCCGAACGGTGCAAGTCCGAGCCGGGTCAGCGCGGCCTGCAGCTTGTCGGCGATCTTCTCGAAGGGCGAGCCCTCGAGATCGCCGTGCTGGCGGGACAGGTAGATGTCGTCGAGCACCGGCAGGATGCCCTCGACCACGCGGGCGGTCGCGGCGTCCTTGTTGGCCTCACGGTCCCGGTCGACACGTCGCTTGTAGTTGACGTATTCGGCCTGCAACCGCTGCAGGTCGGCGAGTCGCTCGGCCGCGAGGACGGTGTCCGGGTGCTCTCCCCCGGCCGCGCCCGGGGCGCCGGCATCGCTGCCGGCGGCCTCGGGTTGCGGTGCGTCCGAGGGGGATTCGCGGAGCTCGCCGTTCTCGTCGATGCGTCGCTTGTCGCGGATCACCGGCCCGGTGGGCTCTTCTTCCTCGGGGCGCCGCCCGCCGGGCTCCTCCGCAGAGGAGCCCGGACGGGGACCCTGGGTGGGGTCGGTCATGATCGGGGCCCCCGCAAAGCATCGGAGCGAGGAACGAGCGGAGAGCTTTGTGGGGTGATCACTTCTTGTCATCCTCGTCGTCGACAACCTCGGCGTCCACGACGTCCTCGTCACCCGAGGACGACGAGCCCGAGGCGTCCGCACCGCCGGCAGCACCAGCCCCCGCGGTGTCGCCACCCTCGGCGCCACCCTGGGACTGCTCCTGCGCGTAGAGCGCAGCACCCATCTTCTGCGACGCGTCGTTGACCTTGGTGGTCTTGGCGGAAAGGTCCTCGGCAGAGGTGTTTTCGTCCTTCAGCGCGTCCTTGAGCTCGGTGAGGGCACCCTCGACCTCGCTCTTGGAGTCGGCCGGCACCTTGTCGCCGTTGTCGGCGAGGAACTTCTCGGTGGAGTAGACCAGCTGCTCGGCGGTGTTACGCGCCTCGGTCTGCTCGCGCCGCTTCTTGTCCTCGGCCGCGTGCTCCTCGGCCTCCTTGACCATGCGGTCGATCTCTTCCTTGGCGAGCGCGGAGCCGCCGGAGATCGTCATCGACTGCTCCTTGTTGGTGCCGCGGTCCTTGGCGGACACGTGCACGATGCCGTTGGCGTCGATGTCGAAGGTGACCTCGATCTGCGGCACGCCGCGCGGGGCGGGCGCGATGCCGGACAGCTCGAAGTTGCCGAGCGGCTTGTTGTCCTTGGCGAGCTCTCGCTCACCCTGGAACACCTGGATCTCCACGGACGGCTGGTTGTCCTCGGCGGTCGAGAACACCTCCGAACGCTTGGTCGGGATCGCGGTGTTGCGCTCGATCAGCTTGGTGAACAGGCCACCCTTGGTCTCGATGCCGAGCGACAGCGGGGTGACGTCGATGAGCAGCACGTCCTTGCGCTCACCGGTCAGCACACCGGCCTGCAGAGCAGCACCGACCGCGACGACCTCGTCCGGGTTGACGCCCTTGTTGGGCTCCTTGCCGGTGAGGTCCTTCACGACCTGGGTGACTGCCGGCATACGGGTCGAACCACCAACGAGCACAACGTGATCGATGTCCTTGATGGTGACGCCGGCGTCCTTCATCACCTGCTCGAACGGGCCCTTGGTGCGAGCCAGCAGGTCGTCGGTGATGTCCTCGAACATGGCGCGGGTGACGGTCTCGTCCAGGTGGACCGGACCGTTCTCGCCCATCGAGAGGTACTGCAGGCTGACGTTGGTCGAGGTCGCGCCCGACAGCTCCTTCTTGGCCTGCTCCGCCGCGTCCTGCAGACGCTGCATGGCGATCTTGTCCTTGGACAGGTCGATGCCGGTCTTGTTCTTCACCTGCTGGACCAGGTGGTTGACGATCCGCTCGTCCCAGTCGTCACCACCGAGCTTGTTGTCACCGCTGGTCGCCTTGACCTGGATGGTCGAGAAGCCGTCCTCGGCGTCCTTGCCCACCTCGAGGAGGGAGACGTCGAAGGTGCCGCCACCGAGGTCGAAGACGAGGATGAGCTCGTCCTCCTTGCCCTTGTCGAGGCCGTAGGCGAGCGCCGCCGCGGTGGGCTCGTTGATGATGCGGAGCACGTTGAGGCCGGCGATCTCACCGGCCTCCTTGGTGGCCTGCCGCTCGGCGTCGTCGAAGTATGCCGGGACGGTGATGACCGCGTCGGTCACCGGCTCACCGAGGTAGGACTCGGCGTCGCGCTTCAGCTTCTGCAGGATGCGCGCCGAGATCTCCTGCGGCGTGTACTCCTTGCCGTCGACGTCCTTCTTCCAGTCGGTGCCCATGTGGCGCTTGACGGAGCGGACGGTGCGGTCGACGTTGGTGACCGCCTGACGCTTGGCGATGTCGCCCGAGAGGACGTCACCGTTCTTGGCGAACGCCACGACGGACGGCGTGGTGCGGCCGCCTTCTGCGTTGGCGATGATTTCCGGGTCGTTGCCCTCCAGGACTGCGACCGCAGAGTTGGTGGTGCCGAGGTCGATGCCTACCGCACGTCCCATATCGATGTTCTCCCTTGGTTCTCGATTTTCGGTCTTCGTATGCCGGATGTCGCTTCGCCGGTACGCCCCCCGTCGCCCTCGCGAGGTTGACTGCATCCGACTCAACTCTTGTCTCGGCGGCTTGTCAAACCCCTCGGCAAAAGTTGCGCTTACTAGACTCAACTTTGGGATGGGTCGGATCATTCCCGGACGGCTGAACAATTTGTCGAGCCACGCGCGACACGGCTCGGGCGTGTGTCGCGAGCCCCCGTCGGCGGCCAATCCCAGGTGGTGCGAGGCACGCGGATCGCAGTGCCGAATTTCCTCGAACATATGTACATTGTCAGCAGTCGGAGGTATCCTGATCACACGACGAAACGCATTGCGGCGGAAGGAGATTCAGACCCATGTCTCTCGATTCTGCTGTGCCGCTGCCGGAGCGTCCGGGGTTGTCGGATAGCGCTCTGCGCGCGCCCGCTGAGCCGGGGCGTGGCCCGACCGTGCTGGAGCGAGTGCGGGAGCTTGCCGCGTTGCTGGATGAGGTGCCGGAGGTGGTGCACCAGCTCGGCGACGGACAGGTGGAGTCACTGACCCAGGTGCTGTTGCGGTTGCACGGGCGGTCGGCGCAGATTGCCGCGGTGGTCACCGCTGACGCGGTCGAGCGTGGGGCGGTCGCGGGCTCGACGGCGGCGAACACCACCCAGTGGGTATGCCGTCACGCCGAAGCATCCGGGGTGCCCATCGAACCGGTCGAGGCGAAGTCGATCGCGGTGGTGGCCGAGGCGTGCCGGGAGCGTAAGAGCGACGTCATCGCCGAAGCGGTCGCACGAGGGCCGTGCACGGTGTCGACCGCGCGGGCGGCGTTGACCAATGCGGACAAGGTGGCGCCGGTGATCCCGACCGCCGACCGGGGCGAGGTGCTGGCCTGGTTCCTGCAACTGGACCCGGCACTCGGGGCAAAGGGCGTGCAGGCATTGACCCGGAAGATCCTGGCGACCTACGCCACCGAAGCACTCTCCGTGCAGGACGCGAAACTCGAACAGGTCGAAACCCTCACCTGGGGCACGACCGCTACCGGGATGACCCGGCTCGTGGCCGAGCTCGCACCCGCGAATGCCGCGGTGCTCAAGGCGGCGATCACCGCCGGGTCCGCACCACGACCAGCCACCGTCGACACCGAGGGTGGCCGCAGCGAAACCGCGCGCGATGAACGCCCTCCGGGCAAACGCCGCGCGGATGCGTTGATGGAGCTTGTGGCTGCGGGCGCGAAGGTTGCCGCCGGTGACGTGGCGCCCGTCGGCTCCGCGGCGACAATCCTGCTGACCATGGACCTCACGTCGCTGACCGACGGGCTCGGCGGGGCGACCACCCCGGGCGGTGACGTGCTCGATGCCGGAGCCGCCCGCCGCGCCGCCTGTGACGCGGACCTGATCCCCGCGGTCCTCGGCGGACCCAGCCAACCGATGGATGTGGGCCGGCGAGAACGCCTGGTCACCAAGGGTTTACGCGCGGCCGTCGTCATACGCGATGGCGGGTGCACCTTCCCCGGCTGTGATCGACCGCCAGGTTTCTGCGAAGTCCATCACGTCAGACCCTGGTGGGCCGGCGGCGAAACCAGCCTCACCAACTCGGCCATCCTGTGCTGCCGACATCATCAGGAAGTCCACCGACACGGGTTCATGGCACACGTCCGTCCCGACGGCGTCACCTGGGATCTCACCCCCGGCCGCATGCCCGGCCACGCGCACACGGCGGCCTGATCCCGGCATGATCCTGAACGCGACCGCGGTGCTCGTCCGCAATGATCGTGTGCTCATGACACACCGCCACCCGGCGCGCGAGGCCTACCCCGACCGGTGGGCACTCCCCGGCGGACACGTCGAACCCGGCGAGTCCTCCCGCGATGCGGTCGTCCGGGAATGCCTGGAAGAGCTGGGCATTCACGTTCGCGATCCTCGTCCGGTGCCGCTGACGGTGCACGCACCGCACCTGACGACAGACGGCTTCGTGGTCACCCGATGGGACGGTGAGCCAGCCAACCTGGCGCCCGGCGAGCACGACGACCTGCGCTGGTGCCGGCCGGATGAGCTCGCCCACCTGCAGCTCGCACACCCGGAGTCCCTGCCCGACATCATCACTGCCATCGACCTCATATCCGGGAGCACCGGCGAACCCGGCTCCACCTAGAGCGAGACGACGGGTACGCAACGCTTCCGCGCGTCACCACGTCGGAACCGGCAGTATGCGACCAAGCGACGCAAGGAGGGGCGGTGCAAGGGCTCTACGCACTGAAGCCGTGGTACAGCAGGCGCCTGGGTCGGATAGTGCAATTCGCGGTTGACCGAGGCATCTCGCCGGACGTCTTCACCCTGCTCGGCGTCGCCGGCGCCGTGCTCGCCGCGATCTGCATCGCGATGGGCTGGTGGCTGCCCGCACTGCTGATGCTCGCGGCACGCCTCGGCGGAGCCAATCTCGACGGCGCGGTCGCGCGGGCTCGAGGTGTCAGCCGGCCATGGGGCTTCGTGCTCAACGAGATCGGCGACCGCGTCTCGGATCTCATCGTCTTCGCCGGGCTCTTCGCGCTGGCCGCCCGCACCGACGGCCTCCCCAGCTGGTCCGCGCTGCTCACTGTAACCGCCGCCGTCGCCGCGACCCTGCCCACGACTGCCTCCCTGGCCGGCGCCGGCGCCGGTGCGACGCGGCGCAACGGCGGTCCGTTCGGCAAGACCGAGCGGTGCCTGGCCATGGTTGTCGCCACCGCGTTCCCAGCGCTGATCGGGTGGGTGTGCGGCGTCATCATCGTCGGCTCTCTGCTCACCGCGACGCTTCGACTGCTCGGCGCACACCGGGAGCTGATCGAGCGGGTGACCGGGTGAACAACTGGCTGGTCGACACCTACCTGCGGGTGCTGCACCTCGACCGTCGCTCGATGCGGCTCGACGTCGACATCTGGTTCGTGCACCTGCACATCACCGGCCGGGGCGTGTTCTTCTTCTGGGTCACACTCAGCATCCTGGCCGTCGCCGGGATTGCCGTATTCGCCTCTCGCAAGAGGGAATTGGTCACCAAGTGGGTGACCTGGGTGCTGATCCTGCCGGTCGTGGGCATCCCGATCTGGATCGGCAAGGGACCGACGGCGGTGCTCTGCGCGGTGCTGGCGCTGATCGCCGTGCGGGAGTACGTCCGGCTGGTGCAGCTCCCCCGAGCGGACACGGCGATCCTCTACGTCCTGGCGGTCGCCTACCCACTCGCCGCATGGTTGCGACCGGGCCTGCTGCACCTGGTGCCGCTCATCGTGTTGTTGTGCGCTCTGCCGTCCGTGCTGACCGGGGATCTGGAACACGGCATTTGGCGGGCCGCATTCACCGGATTCGGCTCGATCTGGATCTGCTGGTCGCTCGCCAGCATGGTGCTCATCTGGCGTGACGCCTTCCTGGTCTGCTTCGCCGCCGCGGCCACCGACGTCGCGGCGTGGTGCGGCGGCAAGGGATTTCGTCGCTTCGGCTGGGCGCGTCGTCCGCTCTCCCCGCTCAGCCCCAACAAGACCGTCGGCGGGCTCGCGGGCGCCGTCATCGGCGCGTTCATCGTGCTGACCCTGCTCGGCACCATCACACCTGGCCTGCTGCTCGCAGTCGCATTCGGTGGTGTGTTGGGCGACCTGTTGGAGTCGATGTTCAAGCGGCAGGCCGGAGTGAAGGACGCCGGGGAATGGTTGCCCGGCTTCGGCGGTCTGCTGGACCGCATCGACTCTCTCCTGCTCGTCCTGCCCCTGGCCGCCGTCGCACTCGCCTAGCCACTCGAGGAGTCATTCATGTCATCGATCGCAAGCGTCCTGCGGCGCGGGCTGTGGCGAGCCGTCTGCTCACTGGCTGGTGGGTTGACGACCAGCGGTGTGCCACAACGGTGTTCGGGCGGACAGGTCATCGTCGCCAATCACGCCTCGCACGCCGACACCGCTGCGCTACTGGCCGCGGTGCCGGCCGCCAACCGCCTGTTGTTCGCGGCTGCTGCCGACTACTGGTTCGACGTCTGGTGGCGGCGCGCACTGATGTCAGGTCTGGCCGGCGGCCTGCCCGTACGACGGAACGGGGGCAGCGGTTACGCCGCTCTGCTCGATGCCGCGCGCGGACCGTTGGCGGACGGCCGCACGGTGGTCATCTACCCGGAGGGCACCCGAAGCACCGACGGGTCGGTCGGCCGCTTTCATTCCGGAGCGGTGCGCTTGGCCCAGGACTGCGGGGTGCCGATCGTCCCGGTGGCACTGCTCGGCACCGGCGACGTGCTCGCCAAGCACGGGCGACTCCGCACGACCCCGATGGAAGTGCGATTTGGAGCACGGCTGGACCCGTCGACCACTGATGCCGACCAGCTCCGCGAGGCTGTGATCGGCCTTCTGGGGCAAGGCCCGGTGGCGCAGCCCACCTCACCCGCTCAGCGCGCCGTTGCGCATCTCGTTGACGGAAACCGCGCAATTGCAGTCGGATTCGCGTGGGGATTCGCTGAGGCGATCAGTTGGCCGATCATGGCCGAGATGGCGTTGGTCTTCTTCGGCGTCGCAGATGCTCGTCGCATTCCCGTGCTCGCCGCATCGACCGCCGCGGGCTCGGTGTGCGGAGTGGCACTGACCGCCGCACTCGCCCGGCGCGGGATCCTGCCACCCGCGCCGCTGACGACCCCGAGGATGCGTGCGGCCGCGCGCGACCACCTGCGTGGCGGTGCGGCCGGCATCTGGCACCAGGCGCTCGGTGGGGTGCCGGTCAAGGTCTACGCGCGTGCGGCCGGCGAACTCCGGCTACCGACAGCGAGATTCGTCGCGGCCACCGCAGCCGAGCGTTCGGCCCGTATGGCGGGGTGCGCCGCACTCATCATGTTGCTCGAGCGCCCGCCGCGCCCCGTCATACGCCGGTTCTACGGGACGTACCTGGCGGCCACCGGCACGGTCTTCACCGCAGCGCTGCGCAGGCTCGTTCGTCACTGATCCTGATCGGTGGCGGCGAGAAGCTGCTCCCGCAGGATGTCGGCGTGCGCCGCGTGATGCGCGAGCTCACGCAGCACCTGGAGGTAAACCCCAGCGCACCGTGCGTGGCCCGGATCGGTGACCGGTCACCACTTCATCCAGCGCACGGCCGGCGACGATCGCGCGCGCCGTCATACACGCGTCCTGGTGAGCGGCGAGCACACTGGAAATCGTGTCGTTGTCGGCCAATTGGAAGGATTGGTCCGGCGTCCGCACCAGGCCGAGCGCCGCGCGGGTGCCCCCGCCGATGCACTCCTCGAACCACACCCGCTGCATCCACGTCACGTGCTTGACCACTCCCAACAGCGTTGTCGCCGACGGCACCAAGCGGCGGCGCACCTGCTCCTCGGTCAGCCCATCCAGGGTGTGCTCGATCATGCCGCGGTAGTCCTCGACGAACGCATCGAGCTGGGTTCGCTCGTCGGCGACCAACACCTCGAACGCACTCATCGCACGCGAGAGTTCTTGAGGACGTCCTTCGCCGCGATGACCACGGGCTCAGTGCTCGCCCTTGATCACGAAGTAGGAGCCACGGATCGTGCCGGCTAGCTTCGACTTCTGCCGCGCGAACTTGAACGCGCCGAGTTCCTCGGGCACGTCCATTCCGTCCGACAGCTTGAAGCCGACGGCGCGCTTGCCCCCGTCGGCGAGTGTGTACATCACGTTGATCGACAAGCCGCTCTCGTAGAAGAGGTAGGCCATGCGGATGCCGTCCACCTCGAACTCGGTCGCCTCCAGCACCGGCGAGGCGATGACGATGTCCCGTTCGTCCTTGAGGATGCCGCTCACCCAGTCGACGGTCGACTGTGCGTCCGCGGCCGGCTCGACGGTGAAGGTGTGGTCGTACTTGTTCTTGAAGTAGCGCGCCTCGTTGGCTCGCAGCCCGGCGAGTGCGTCGGTGACCGGCGACGACTCCAGGCCGACGGTCGAGACGGTGTGGAAGTCAACGGCATACGACATGACGGTCAGGCTAGCGGCCCGTCACCGCCGGAAGAGGTCGCCGCTGGACTCGCCGATCTCCCGCTTGCGGCGGAAGTAGTCGTTGATGATCGTGCGGTAGAGGTCGGCGTCGCTGCGGGCCCAGTTGCGCATCAGCTCGCAGCCGAGCGCGAGCGAGGTGATCGGGTGCGCGCCGGCCTGGACCATGCGAGTGATCGCCGACTCGTGGGTGACCGACGAGACGCCGCCGACCGCGTCGATGACCGGGTAGATCTCGTAGCCCTCCTCGAGCATGTCGAGGGTCGGGAACGCCAGGCAGACCTCGGTCCAGAGGCCGGCCATGATGATCTTCTTGCGGCCGGTGGCTTCGATGGCGGCCCGGAAATCGGCGTCCTCCCAGGAGTTCACGCCGGTGCGGTCGATCTGGTCGACGCCGGGGAGCTCGTTCATCAGCTCCGGCACCGTCGGCTGGTTGACGCCCATGTCGACCGCGACCGTAGTCACCACGGTCGGCACCTGGTAGGCGTGCGCGAGTTTGGCCAGGGTGATCGCACCGAGGTTGATCTCGTCGCGGGTGGCCGAACCAACGGTGGCGTACTGCCCCGGCTGAAAGTCGATCAGCACGATCGCACTGTTCTGTGGCGTCAGCAGGTGGTCAGTCTGCAGGTCGCGGATCGGCTCGGGTGCGGTCTTGGACATCGTCATCTCCTGGCAATCCTGGCGACACTGTGACTGGGGCGGGTGTCGCAGAGCCTAGCCGCCGGCGGGCTCGTCGGTCCCGAGAAAGGATCGGGCACAGGTGTCGTATCCGGCACCATGCGTTCGTGGAGTTGATGTACGGCGGCCAACCCGGCCGCGAGAGGGCTTGGAGAGGAGACGAGATGCCGCAGTACCTGATCGCATTCAACGACGAGTGGGTGGGCGAACACACGCTGGAGGAACTGCGCGCCAAGAGCAAGGCGGCGCTGCAGGTCGTCGACGAGATGGAGAAGGCCGGTGTCTTCGTCTTCAGCGACGGCGGCATCGGTGCGGAGACCGCGCTGTTCAACGTGTCGGCACGGGACGGCAAGCCGGTCTTCAGCGACGGCCCGTTCGTGGAGACCAAGGAGCACCTCGGCGGCTTCTGCGTTATCAAGGTCGACGACGACGCTGCCGCTCGCGACTGGGCCGGCCGGCTCGCGGTCGCCCTGGACTGGCCTCAGGAAGTGCATCGCTTCCCCGGTCGAGAAGAAATCCTGCAACTCAACGAAGGTGAGTGACATGCCCCGCTACCTGATGTCGGTCTTCGGACCGACCGAACGCACCGAGTTCGGCGACTACGGCTCCAAGGAGGAGATGCTGCAGGCATTCGCCGACACTGGTGCCTTCAACGAAAAACTCGAAAAGGCAGGCAAATTCGTCTTTGGCGACGGACTCGCCGAAGCTACGACAGCTACCGTCGTCGACGGGCGGGCCGACCAACCGGTGCTCACCGACGGCCCCTACCTGGAGTCGAAGGAGCACCTCGGCGGGTTCTGGGTGATCGAGGCCGTCGACCTTGACGAGGCGCTCGCCCTGGCTACCGAGGCGTCACGGGCGTGCCGCGGCAAGGTCGAGGTGCGACCGTTCCAGACGGCCGAAGACTTCCAGGGTCTGTTGGATTCGTGACCTCGGCCGACGAGGCGGTCGCCCGCGCACACCAGGACGAGTGGGCGCGGGTGGTCGCCGGCTTGGCGCGACGCTTCGGCGATCTCGATATCGCCGAGGAAGCCGCCGCGGAGGCGTTCGCGACAGCTGTAGAGCGGTGGCCCGCTGACGGCATACCGCCGAACCCCGGCGGCTGGCTGACCACCACCGCGACGCGCAAGGCGATCGACCGGCTGCGCCGCGAATCCCACCGCGACACCAAACATCAGGCCGCTCAGATGCTGTATGACGATTCGGTCCCGGAGCCGACCGGCCCCGTGGAGGACGACCGGCTTCGGCTGATCTTCACCTGCTGCCACCCGGCGCTGGCCATGGACGCCCGTGTCGCGCTCACTCTGCGGTTGCTCGGCGGCCTGACCGTCGCGCAGATCGCACACGCCTTCCTCATCCCGGAAAGGACGATGGCCCAACGGATTACGCGAGCGAAGAAGAAGATCAAGGCGGCACACGTGCCCTACCGGGTGCCGAGCGCCGAGGACGTGCGCTCCCGCCTCGCCGGGGTGCTCGCGGTCCTCTTCCTCGTCTTCAACGAGGGCTACCTGGCGAGCGCCGGCGACGACGCGGTGCGGACCGACCTCAGCGACGAGGCGATCCGGCTGACGCGCCTGCTCCGCTCGCTGCTGCCGGACAACGGTGAGGTCTGCGGGTTGTTGGCGCTGATGGTGCTGACCGATGCCCGTCGCGCCGCGCGAGTGTCACCGGACGGTGCACTCGTCACGCTCGGCGAGCAGGACCGCGGGGTGTGGGACCGGGCGATGATCAAGGAGGGGCACGCGCTGGTGCGTGAGCGGATCGCGGCCGTCGCCGCCGGAGCCGAACCCCCTGGGCGCTACCAGCTGCTCGCGGCGGTCAACGCGGTGCACACCGATGCGGACACCGCTGCCGCGACCGATTGGCCGCAGGTCGTCGCGCTCTACGACCGGCTGCTCACCCTCGACTCCTCGCCCATCGTGCGGCTCAACCGCGCAGTCGCGGTTGCCGAGGTTGCTGGTGAGGAGTCCGCTCTGGCCGAAATCGACTCTCTGGCAACCGAACTCGATGGTTACCACGCGTTTCACGCGACCCGCGCCGATCTGCTTCGCCGGCTGTCGCGCACCGAAGAGGCGCGCGCGGCATACGACCGGGCGATTGAGCTGGCCGGCAACCCGGCCGAGCGCGCCTACCTGAGTCGGCGACAGGCCGAGCTCGAGGGCTGATCAGTGGCCGGCGCCCGCTGCCTCGAGATAGCGGCGCACGATGGGCCACCAATGGCGACCGTGCAGGGCGGTGGGCGCCGAGTCGAGCGTGAACCATTCGCCCGGGACGACCGGGTGTGCTCGCTCGGCCGCGAAGACCGGCACGTAGGCGTCCGGGGTCGGGTGCGGGTAATCGCCATCGGGATGTGGCACGACGTTGCGCACGAATCCCACGCAACGGGTGGAGCTTTCGGCGTCATCGACCGTCTCCTGCTGGAGGTGCCGAAGGCCGTCATCGGCGGAGCTGCGCTCGGCACCAGGCCCGAGGAACCGAGTCGGCAGGTCCGGACCCTTCGGCGTCGGCACACAGAAGAATTCGGTCTCGTCCCCGAGGCGGGTGATCAGCAGGCGCACGATGATGCTCGGGTCGGGTGTGTCGCAGTCGGCCCCGGCCCAGACTTCCGCCGTGCTGCCCGGAGGCAACCAGGGCGCTTCCGGGGTCTCGGCGACGAGCCGCTGGTCGCCGGCGCGGTGTGCGGCGGTCATGTCTGGTCCTCCTTCGGCGTGCCCTGCGGTGCATCCTTCATGAGCTCGACATGCCGGGCGTGCAGACGCTCGGCTCGCTCCTGGATCGTCGGCTCGGGCCGTCGCCACGGCGACGAAGGCGCCTGGGCCGGCGTCACTTTCTTCGGCTCCGGCACCTGCAGCGGTTTGCCGCTGATCTCGGCGATGCGAGCCGCCAAGTCCGCCGGGAAGCCGGTGGACACGACCGCACCGTCCCGCATCCGCAGCTCCGTCGTGTCGTCATACCGCCCTGGGCCGAGCACGCAGTCGACCTCGGTCCAGGCGCGACGTCGCCACGCACCGGCCGGCCGCCAGAAGGTGGGCGTGATCGCGGCACGGACGACACCGACGTTGGCGACGAAGGAAAGCGCGAGAATGATCAGCGCATTGACGAGGGCGCCCGGATCTCGCGTGACGATCGCTCGTCCCGCGACAATGACTGCGAACACCAGAAAGATTCTCCAGAACCAGCGCACGCGCGGTGACCGTCGCGGCACGAGCGACAGCGACCTGCCGTCATCGAACGCTTCCGGGAACACACCGCCATTCTGCAGCCGGCCGGGCCCGGGCGGGGTGGTTGCGCGATAGTGGCCAGATGCTCCATCTGCGAGGTCGCTACCACCGCGAGCTGCCCCCTGCCGCAGCACGACCACGTCACGTCGGTCTGATCATGGACGGCAACCGTCGCTGGGCGCGCATGGCCGGTATGGCGAGTCCGAGCATCGGCCATCGCGTGGGCGCCGAACACCTCGGAGACCTGCTCGGATGGCTGCAGGCACGCGACATCGACCACGCGAGTGTCTACGTGTTGTCCGCGAACAACATCCGCAAACGAACAGGTGAGGAGCTCGACTACCTCTTCACCTTGATCGAAACCGTGGTGCCGCAGAAGGTTCGCGCATCCGGCCATTGGCAACTGCACATCGCCGGCGACCTCGACCTACTTCCCGTGGCGTCCCGGGCCGCGCTCGACGCGGCTGTCGCCGAGACGGTGCATCGCCCTGGGCACCTCACGCTCGCCATCGGTTACGACCCGCAGCAGGAGATCGTCGACGCGGTACGCCGACTGCTCCCCTGCGGGAACCTCTCAGCCGATGACCTGCCCGACGCAATCACCGCGGCGCTGCCAGGCGGTCCGATCAAGGACATCGACCTGGTGATCCGCACCAGCGGCGAGCGGCGCATCTCGGGCTTTTTCCCGTGGCAGAGCGGACGTGCCGAGATCCATTTCAGCGACAAGATGTGGCCCGCGTTCACCGAGCACGACCTCGATCTGGCGCTCGCCGACTACGCCCGGCGGAAGGAAGACCCATGACCGAGTACACGGATCTGCCCGCCGACCTGCCGGTCCCCACGGACGACGGCGCGGCGGACCACCTGCCCCGGGGCCACGGTGCCGTCGGTGCCGCTGCGCGCCACCGATGGGTCGTCAATCACCGTGTCGCAGTTGGGCGCCGGACGGTCGATCGTCTACCTCTACCCGATGACCGGCCAGCCCGGGCACGATCTGCCGACCGGCTGGGACGACATCCCCGGCGCTCGTGGCTGCACGCCGGAAGCGTGCAGCTTCCGGGACCATCTGCAGGAGTTGCGGGACGCCGGAGCCGAGCGCGTCTTCGGGTTGTCGAGCCAGACCACCGACTACCAGGCCGAGGTCGCGGAACGCTTGCACCTGCCGTTCCCGCTGCTGTCCGACCCCGACTTCGCACTCGGTGACGCCCTCCGTCTGCCGACATTCAGCGCCGAGGGTCACCAGCGGCTCTATAGCCGGCTCACCCTCGTCATACGGGACGGGAAGGTGAAGCACGCGTTCTATCCGGTGTTCCCGCCGAACACGCACGCGGAGCAGGTGGTTTCGTGGCTGCGGGACAACACAGCTGTCGGCAACGGCGCGTGGCCCCGGCTCAAGTAGGCAGCACTCCGCGGCTGACCGGGCTCCCGGGAAGTCATCGGTGTCTCTGCAACTGACCGGACTCCCACATGCGGGCCGCGATCTCCACCCGGTTCCGCACGCCGAGCCGGGTCTGGATGCTGGTCAGATGTGACTTGACGGTGCCGAGCGCGATCACCAGGTCGGCGGCGATCTCGGTATTGGTCCGGCCGCGCGCGACCAGTCGTGCGACGTCCAGCTCACGCTCGGTGAGATCGTCGACGCCGGGCACGTTGCGGACCTCGCCACCAGCGCGAGTGCGCTGCAGCAGCCGGACGGTCAGCTCCGGACTGATCAGCGCATCCCCGCTCGCCGCGGCCTTGATTGCTGCCACCAGCAGCGCGGGGCCCGAATCCTTCAACAGAAAGCCCGAAGCACCGTATTCCAGTGCCGTGTCGACATATTCGTCATGATCGAAGGTGGTCACGATGACGACCTTGGTCAGCTCGCTGACCTGCCGCGTGACGGCAAGACCATCGAGCTTCGGCATCCGTATGTCGAGCAGAGCCACGTCCGGACGCAGTTGCCGGATTGCCTCCAGCGCCGCAAGGCCGTCTCCGCACTGCCCGACCACCTCGATGCCATCGGCCGCCTCGAGGATCAGCGCAAAGCCCATGCGCACCATCTCCTGGTCGTCGGCCAGGACGACGCGAATCGTCATCTCGTGTCACCCCCGATCGGCACCGTCGCTTCGACCACCCATTCTCCGTCGCGTCGTCCGGCGGACAGCGAGCCACCGACGACGGCCAGCCGCTCACGCAACCCGGCAAGGCCGTAGCCGCTGCCCTGGCCGATCCCGCGAACATCGCTGCCGTCGTTACTGATTCGCAGCAGCGCCTCGTCCGCTGACAACGCCGTGAGGATCACCCGCACCCGCGTAGCAGCGCCCGCGTGCCGACGAATGTTGGTCAACGCCTCCGCGAGCACTCGCTGCAGCGCGGCGTCCACCTGCGCGGACAGAGCCACTTCGGCAAGGTCCACCTCCACCGGTGTCTGTGTCGTCGCGGTGAAATCCGAGGCGAGGGATCGCAGGCCGGAGGTCCCGTGGCCGGTCGGACGCAGTTCCAGCGGCGCGGTGGGCTCGGTCCGCAACGTCTGCACCATCCCCCGGATCTGTTCCATCGCCTGCTGCCCGGACGCCTCGATGCGTGCCAGGGCCTGGCGCACGACTGGTTGGTCGGTGACCGATTGAGTAGCCTGCGCCAACACCACGATGCCGGTCACTTCGTGCGCCACGAGATCGTGCAATTCCCTTGCCATACCGGTGCGTTCGCGCAGCATCACTTCACGGCGCACATCCTCCGCATGCTGTCGCGACGCGCGCACCTGTAGGCCAATGCCCACAGCCGTCGCCATCGCAGTCGCCATACCCAGGGCGAGCAACACGCTCAAGTCCGGCACACCGAGCGGGCTGAGAATGCCTGCCGCGGCGATGATTCCGACATACACGAAGGCGACGCGGCTGCGCGCGACCGATGCCAGACAACCGGCAAGCACCACCAGCGACCAGCCGATCGACAGCAACCAGGACCCGCCCTGGGCCGCGGCCACTTCCAGCACAAGGCCGGCAGTGGCCGCGCCAACGCCGGCCAATGCGGGCACCACCGCGGCACCCCGCGCCACCCGGTCGGCAAGCCAGCCGACGGCGAATGCCAGCACGACCCCGCAGAGCGTAGCGACACCCGGACTCGCGATCAGGTCGACCAACGCGCACAGCACGAGCGGCGCACCGACAAGCACACGCAACGACCAGGGCATGTCAGGAGGGTATGACGAACGCGGCCGCGAGCCGAGTCACGACCGGGTCGCGACGTCGTCGGCTGTGAGCTCGACGTGGATGCCATCTTCGGCTGCCCACGACTGTGCGACCCGCAGACCGGGCACCGCGGGCACCCGCACCGCCTCCGGTGCAGCACCGGCCGTGGGACGAACCGTGAGACGCCGATCGTACAGCGACGCCGGATAGGAGACTTTCTGACCATTCAGTCGGCCGAACCCGGTATACGAGCCGTCGGCTCGCAGCACCGGCGTTGCCGCAGATCCGTCCGGGTAGGGCAGGGTGACGAAGAACGTCAGCCGCTCCGCCTTACCGGTTTCCAGGTCCAGCTCCTGCACGAGCAGTTGCTCGGTCGAGACCCCCTCGGGGGGACTGAGTCGCAGGTATGCCGTGGACACTTCACCGTTGAAACGGCTCACGACGTAGGGCCGGCCACGCAGGTTGATGTCCTCGACGCGGCTGTCCGGCAGCGTGTGCGTGATGCGGCTGCGCAGCTCACCGGTCAGCGAGTCGGCTGACACCTTCTCGGCACCGACCAGACCACCGGCAAGGATTGCCGGAACAGCAAGGGGCAGAACGAAATAGCGAAACTTCATGATGAGTCCTTCAGAGTGTTGTGATTGTTGTTTGGAATGAGTCGACGGTCAGGCGGAGGCCGTCTTGTGCAGCAGCCCTCGGCTACCGCGCAACGCGACGCACAGCCCCGCGACGCCGGCCGTCGCAGTGGCTGCGAGCTGCAGCAGTCCGCCGCCGGCGAGTGCACCCTCGCCCTTGGTGATCGGCAACGCGACGAACGCGCCAGCCGCCATACCCATCGCGGCGCACAGCACCGCGGGTCCGACGCTCTCGGCGACCCGGGCCCGGTCGAGGACCCGCAGCGGGACGCCCGCTTGCCAGAGTCGGCGGTAGGTGCGCCGTCGGTCGAGCACTGCCGCCGCCGCGACGATGCCGGTCGAGGCGGCCGCCATCAGGAACGACAGGCCGAGGACGACCAGACTCGATCGGCGGAAATCCTTGCCGTAGAACGCATCCCGAGCAGTGACGTCTGCGCCGGTCGCCATCGGTGTCGCCGGGAACGCCCGCTGTATGGCGGCACGCGCGCGCTGCTGGGCGACCGGATCGTGCGGCAGCTGCACCATGACCGAGCGCGTCTCGCCGTCACCGGTGCTAGCGAAAATCGTTGCGCCGGAGCCATCCCCGGCACTCACCCGCGGCTCGACACCCGCGTCCCGCAGCGCCGCCCGTGCCGTGGTCAGCGCGGGAGCGGTCTGCGACTGGGTGACCGCGATGTCCAACCGGTCGGCTGCGCCGTAGACCACCTGGTTGCCGGCCGGCGCGAAGAGCGCGAGGAAGCCGGCCACGAAGCAGGCCAGCACCAGACCGGAGATGGCCCGCCACCCGCTGCGCGGGTCGGCCTGGAGCCGGCGGCCGGCGATCATGGCCGCGGCGTTGCCGGTGCGGTGTCCGCGGTGCACCTGCCACGCTCCCCACAGCCGCAGCACCACTGGACCGATCGCGCCGAACACCGCGAAAACGACGGCAAACACGACGATCACGGCGGCGAGGTCCGCGCCCTTGTCCCGCGTGACCACGAAGAATGCGCCGAAGGCGGCGACCGCGGCGAGGATCCGCCACCAGATCGGGAACCGGGCGGTGTGCTCGGCGGTGATCGCAAGCGGGTTGCGCAGGATGCGGCCCAGCGGCAGCAGCGCACTGGCAGCGGTGAAGACCAAGGCACCAAGCAGCACTAGGACGGTGCCGGGGACCCCCGGCCACAGCTGCCCGACCTCGAGTCGCGAACCGTCGACCGACACCTGCGCGAGCAGCGGCAGCGTGGACCACGATGCGACGATCCCGGCGAGACCACCCGCGAGTGCGGGCGCGCCCGCCTCCAGGACGATCAGCCCGGCAAGCTGCCGACGGGAGGCGCCGGCGAGCCGCAACGTCGCCAGCCGCTGGGTCCGACGCCCAGCACCCAAGCGCGCGGCGGCACCCACCAGGGTCAGCACCGGCACCAGGAGCAGCACCGTCGCGACCTTGCCGAGCGCGACGTACTGCGCGATCGTGCTGCCGCCACCGGCCGGCGTGCCGGTGAAGCCGGCGATGGGCGTGGGCGCGCTGAAGTCGCCGGGGTAGCTGACCAGGCTCCAGCCGGCACCGTGCAGTGTCGGGTCGCCCGTCGTCGTGCCGACGACGGCCACCAGTTGATCCGGACCGGTGAGCCCTTCGGTGCCGATCCGCCCGGAGACCTTCCCGAAGGGCTGCGCCTTCGCCCGGAGATCAGCCAGCCGATCGGCCAGCGCCGGCGACACCCACGTCGTGCCGGCCCGTGGGAAGGCGTTCATCCCGGGCGGCGCGGGCAGCGCGGCCTGCGGTCGGTCGCTCGCGAGCCGTATGACGGTCACCGGCTTCTCGTCGAGGTATGTCGTCGAAGTGACCTGCGTCGCAACCGGATTCGACGCGGCAGCCGGACGCAGCCACGCCGTGCGATCGCCCCGGTTCGCGAGCGCGAGGTTGACGCCCAGCGTCAACAGCGCGACGGTGACAGCAAGGCCGACGGTCGCCGCAGACAACCACCAGGTGCGACGGTCGGCGGGCCCGCCACCGCGGCGCAGCCGTCGCGCGAGCTGGAGCACAGCAGAGATGTTCATGCCATCGCCCCTGCGTGCACGTCGGTGATCCGTCCGTCGGTGAGGCGCAGCACCACATCGCAGCGGGCCGCCATCTCCGGGTCGTGGGTGACCAGCACCAGCGACGAGCCGAGCTCGCGCCGGGTGCGGTGCAGCAGGTCCATCACCTCGTGGCCGGTCCGCCGGTCGAGGGCGCCGGTCGGTTCGTCAGCGAGCAACACGTCCGGGCGGGTGACCACGGCACGGGCAATCGCGACCCGCTGTTGCTGACCGCCGGACAGCTCGCCCGGGCGGCGGTCGCCGAGCCCCGGCAGTCCCAGTGGCTCCAAGAGGTCGTGCGCGCGGCGACTCGCCTCGGCATACGACACACCCGAGAGGAGCAGCGGCAGCGCGATGTTCTCGACGGCGGTCAGCTCGCCCAGCAGTTGTCCGGACTGGAAGACCAGCCCGAAGTCGCTGCGGCGCAACGCGGCCCGCGCTTCGGAGCCGAGCTGGGACACGTCGACCGCGCCGCGTCGGCGACCGCGCGGGTGGAAGGTCACGGTCCCCGCATCAGGCCGCAAAATCCCGGCCAGGATGTGCAGCAAGGTCGTCTTCCCCGACCCGGACGGACCCATCAGGGCGACCGAGGCCGCTTCCGGGATGACGCAGTCGACGCCGTGGAGCACGGGCTGGCCGCCGTAGGCGTGACCGATCCCGTGCGCAATGAGCACAGTGTTCGTTGAATTCATGCCTGGGACAGTAGGTTTCGGCATACCCACGCCACATCGGCCAGATCGCCGGTCTTCGTGGCGACACCTCGGCCAAAAGGCCTACCCGACACGCGAGAGGATGCAGACAATGAGCACCGAGTCCGCGCGACCGCCGCACCTGCGGGCCACGGCACTCGCGCTGGTGCTCGTCGGCGGTTTCTGCGGCACGGCCGCACGGGACCTGGTGCAGAACGCGTTCCCGCACAGCGCATCCGGCGTGCCGTGGGCGACGTTCGGCATCAACCTCGCCGGCGCGTTCGTCCTCGGCGTGCTGCTGGAGGGCCTGGCACGATCCGGCGAGGACGACGGACGCCGCCGACGGATCCGGTTGCTCGCCGGCACCGGCTTCTGTGGCGCGTTCACCACCTACAGCGCGCTGGCGACCGACACCGTGCAGCTGTGGGAGGTCGGGCACCGCACCACCGCCGGCATCGCGTATGCCGCAGGCACCGTCCTCGCCGGCCTCGTCTGCACCTGGCTCGGCCTCATGGTGGCCTCCCGCACCGCCCGCGGAGGCGCACGGTGATCCTCGTGCTCACCTTCCTCGCCGGGGCGCTCGGCGCCGTCGCCCGGTTCGTCGCCGACGCCGAGTTACGCCGGCGCGTGCTCCCGGACGGGCCGTGGGCGACGGTGCTGATCAACGTCTCGGGGTCGCTCGTCCTCGGCGGACTGGCCGCCTGGGCCCACCGCTCGGCATCCGGGGAGTCCGCGCTCGCCATACTCGGCACCGGATTCTGCGGCGGCTACACGACTTTCAGCACCGCGAGCTACGAGACGATGCGGCTGATCGAGCAGCGCCGCTACACCGTGGCCGTCCTGAGTGGTGCCGGTGGCCTGGTCCTGGCGGTCGCCGCGAGCCTCCTCGGCTGGGCAGCCATAGCCGCCTCCTGAAGTGATGTGACGCCCAACACTCCCTACTGATCAGTCGCGGCTTACCGTGTGCGGATGCAACCTCCCAGTGAGAACGGCCTCGGCAGCGGCCTCAAACCCCGTCACGTCACGATGATCTCCATCGCCGGAGTCATCGGAGCAGGCCTCTTCGTCGGCTCCGCGAGCGCCATCAAGCTCGCCGGCCCCGCCGTGCTGATCGCCTACGCGCTCGCCGGCACCCTCGTCATCCTGGTCATGCGGATGCTCGGCGAGATGGCCACCGCCTCGCCCGACACCGGCTCGTTCTCGACCTACGCCGACCGGTCACTCGGCCGCTGGGCCGGCTTCTCGATCGGCTGGCTCTACTGGTGGTTCTGGGTGCTCGTCATCCCGGTGGAGGCGACCGCGGGCGCGGCGATCCTCACCAACTGGACCGGCTGGCCGCAGTGGATCTTCGCGCTGCTGATCACCGCCCTGCTGATGGGCAGCAACCTGCTCTCGGTCGGCAACTACGGCGAGTTCGAGTTCTGGTTCGCACTGGTCAAGGTGATCGCGATCGTCGCCTTCATCGCGATCGGTCTGTGCGCGATCTTCGGGGTGCTGCCCGGCTCGCACACCTCCGGAGTCGGGCACCTGACGTCGGAGGGCTTCATGCCCTTCGGTCTGGGCGGCGTCATCGCCGCGATGCTGACCACGATGTTCACCTTCATGGGCACCGAGATCGTGACGATCGCGGCCGCGGAGTCGCCCGACCCGGTCGGCGGCATCCGCAAGGCCGTCAACTCGGTGATCTGGCGCATCTCGCTGTTCTACCTGGGCTCGATCTTCGTTGTCGTTGCTCTGGTTTCGTGGAAGGACCCGAAGCTCGGCAGCGAAGGCTCCTACCAGGTCGCACTCGACCGGATGGGCCTCGGCGGCCTGTCGACGGTGCTCGACATCGTCGTGCTCACCGCCGTCGCGTCCTGCCTCAACTCCGCCCTCTACACCGCGTCCCGTATGGCGTTCTCGCTCTCCCGCCGGGGCGACGCGCCCAAGGTCTGGTCCTCGGTCACCTCACGCGGCGTCCCCGCCTGGGCGATCACGATGAGCACCGTCGTCGGCTTCCTCGGCGTCATCGGCAACTACCTGCTGCCCGGCAAGATCTTCGGCTACCTGCTGGCCAGCTCCGGCGCGATCGCGCTGTTCGTCTACCTGGTGATCGCCGGCTCGCAGATCGTGATGCGCCGGCAGTTGCAGGCGCAGGGTGTGCGGCCGCCGGTGCGCATGTGGGCCTACCCCTACCTCACCTACGCCACGATGATCTTCATCGTCGCCGTGCTGGTGACGATGGCGGTCCGCGACGGCCAGCGGCTCGAGCTGTGGCTGTCGGTCGCACTGGGCGCGATCGTGGTCGCGGCGGGCATCGTCAAGCACGGTCTGCGCGAGAGGGCGGACACCCCGCCGGCGCGGGTGGACGCGCGATCGTGATCTGACCGCAAGCGTCGGCACGACCGCGGTCGCGGTCGCTTGCCGGCCCGCCGCGTTACGGTCGTCGTATGACCACAGAACAGTCCGACCCAGGGGACGTCGCTGCGTCATACGACGCGGTGGCGAAGGACTACGCCGAGGCGATCCGCGGCGAGCTCGGCGGCAAACCGCTCGACCGGGCCTTGCTCGCCGCGGTCACCGAGATGTGCGACGGCGGCCGCATCGCCGACATCGGCTGCGGCCCGGGGCACGTCGCCCGGCACCTGGCCGATCTCGGCGCCGACGTGATCGGCCTGGACATCTCCCCGGCGATGATCGAGATTGCGCGCGCCGACAACCCCGGGGTGCCGTTCGAGGTCGAGTCGATGACCGATCTGTCCGAAGCCGACGGCAGCCTGGCCGGGGCCCTGCTGTTCTACTCGATCATCAACCTCGGCGAGGCCGAGCGGGCGCGCGCTTTCGCGCAGGTGACCCGGGTGCTGCGCCCGGGCGGAATCGCGTTGGTGGCGTTTCATATTCGCAGCGAGGAGTTTGCGCCGGGCCAGACCAATCACGTGCGCACCTGGTTCGGGCACGCCGTCGCCCTGGAGGGGCACTTCCTCGACCCGGAGGAGGTCATCGAGGAGATCGCCGACGCCGGCCTCGACATCGTGTCGGTGATCACCCGCATGCCGCACCCGGACACCGAGTTCCCGAGCGAGCGCGCCTACGTGCTCGCGCAGAAGCCGGTGCTCGAGCCCTGAGTTGCTGGGTCGCTGACTCAGCCCAGCCCGCGGCGCAGCCGGTCCAGTGCGGCGCGCGCGCCGTCGGCGTCCAGCGCGGAGCCGCCGACGACGTCGCCGAGCGTGCTGGGTGGCCGCTGGTCGGCGAGCTCGTCGATGGTCAGTGGCCGATCCGTCGGCAGGTCGGGCGGCTGCGCGTCGGTCGGCAGGTCGGCCGGCTGCGCGTCGGGCACGACATCGGGCACCGGCGTCAGCGACTCCCGCCGCCGCTGCACCGCGTCGACCAGCCGGCCATAGGCCGCGGCGTCGCGCGCGTCCGCGAGCCACGCATCGGCTGCCTCCGCGACCTGCCGGTCGTGCCACCCCCGCGCCCCCTGGACCATGCGCCCGACGATAGCCCGGCCCCCTCCCGCGCCGTCGCGCCCGCGACCCCCAACCCCTCCCGCCCCTCTCGCGAGTGACGGCTTCCTCGCCGACTGACCCCGCGATGCGACCGTCAGTGGCCGAACGACGCGTCAGTCGCCGGCTGACCGCAGCGTAGCTTCGGCCCGGCATACGCCAGGATGGGCCGCATGAGCTTCGAGACGATCGACTGCCAGGTCAGCGACGGCATCTGCACGATCACCCTCAACCGGCCCGACCAGCTCAACGCGTTCACCGTGCAGATGGCGAACGAACTGGTCGAGGCGTTCACCCGGGTCAACTCCGACGACGACGCGCGAGCGGTCGTGGTCACCGGCGCCGGGCGGGCGTTCTGCGCCGGCATGGACCTGTCGGTCGAGGGCAATGTCTTCGGCCTCGGCACCGACCCCGAGCCGACGATGGCGGACATGCAGGAGCGGCTCGACGACCCGCGCATCGTGGAGAAGGTGCGCGACACCGGTGGCCGGGTCAGCCTGGCGATTTACGCCTGCACCAAGCCGGTCATCGCCGCGATCAACGGGCCGGCCGTCGGCATCGGCGCGACGATGACCCTGCCGATGGACATCCGGCTGGCATCCGACAAGGCCCGCATCGGCTTCGTCTTCGGCCGCATCGGCATCGTGCCGGAAGCCTGCTCGTCGTGGTTCCTGCCGCGCATCGTCGGCATCTCGCGCGCGCTGGAGTGGACCTACAGCGCCGACATCCTCACCGCACAGGAGGCGTATGACGGGGGTCTCGTCCGATCCGTCTACGCACCCGACGAGTTGCTCTCTGCGGCATACGAATTGGCGCACCGCTTCGTCGACGGCCACTCCCCCGTCGGCGTCGCCCTCACGCGCCAGATGATGTGGCGCAACAGCGCCCAGCCGCACCCGGTCGAGGCCCACCGCGTCGACTCGCTGGCGATGTACTACACCAGCTTCGGCGACGGTGTCGAAGGCGTGGCGGCATTCAACGAAAAGCGGCCCGCGGACTTCACCGCCAAGGTCTCCACCGACATGCCGCCGTTCTATCCGTGGCAGGACTGAGCCCCGGCGACTGACGTCCCATTCCCGCGAGTGACGTCCGCCGCACTGAGTGACGACGCTGCACCGACGTCACTCGTTGCAAGCGACGTCAGTCGACGACGCAGCGCCCGGCGGCCACCCGGCCACCGGGCGCTCCTTTGCGTTACACGACACTCAGTGCGCGGACGCGCCGAGCTCGACCTCCTCGGCCTGCGCCTCCGCCTGCGAGTGCTCGATGTAGACATCGACCTGGTCGCGCGGCAGCTGCACGTAGTAGGACCAGGCCATCACGATGATGCTGAACACGAAGGTCACCGGGAACGCGGTGTCGAAGTGCAGCACACCCTGGCCGCCGCCGTAGTCACCCAGCCAGGAGATCAGCGCGAGGCCGCCGAGCCACGGGATGTACCAGCTGCCGCCCTTCCAATCCCATTGCGGTTGCTGGCCCTTCGCGGCGTTGACGACATACATGACACCGAGCAGGACCACACCGAGCAGCACCGCCATGAACAGCTTGGAGTTGGTCTCCCAGCCGGTCCAGTAGACGATCAGGTTGGCCGACCAGAACGCGAAGAACGCGACGACTTTGCCGCCGGGCAGGCGGAACGGCCGCTCGTGCTCCGGGATCTGCTTGCGGAAGGTCATCAGCACCAATGGGCCGGAGCCGAAGGACAGCACCGTCGCGGAGGTGATGAAGCCGACCAGCTGCTGCCAGCTCGGGAACGGCAGGAAGAGGATCAGCCCCACGAAGAACGCCAGGATCATGCTGATCAGCGGGACGCCGTTCTTGGTGGTCTTGGCGAGCGCCTGGGGTGCGTTGCCGTTGCGCGCCATCGCGTAGGAGATGCGCGAGGTCACCGTGGTGTAGATCAGCCCGGTGTCGGCGGGCGACACGATCGCGTCGATGTAGAGGAGCGTCGCCAGCCAGCCGAGGCCGAGGATCGTCGCGATCGCCGCGAGCGGGCCGAAGTCGTCGGCGAAGTTGACCTGACTCCAGCCCTTGGCGAGGTCGCCGCCGGAGAGCGCACCGATGAACGCCACCTGCAGGAGCACGTAGATCAGCGCGCACAGCAGCACCGAACCGATCACCGCGAACGGCACGTTGCGACGCGGGTTGTCGGTCTCACCGGCGAGCTCGATGCCCTGCCGGAAACCGAGGAAGGAGAAGACAATTCCGGAGGTGGCGATGGCAGTGAACATGCCGTGTGCACCCATCGGCGCGAAGCCCTTGCTGGTGAAGTTGCCACCGTCGAAGTGGGTCACGAGGAACGCCACGATGACGATTGCGATGATGATCAGCTTCCACCAGACGAGGATGTTGTTGACCCGCGCGAACCAGCGCACGCCGAAGTAGTTGATCACCACGAAGACGGCCATCGCGATGATCGCCACCACCATGCCGAGACCGGTGAGCGTGTGCACCGTCACCGGCGCGTCGCTGCTGCACGCGTCGACGCACTTGACCGTGGTGAAGTCGGCGTACTTGGTCGCGTAGGTGAGCGCGCCCTCGACTTCGATCGGGGCCACCGCCATACAGGCGACCCAGGTGATCCAGCCGGTCATGTAGCTCGCGAACGAGCCGAAGCTGATGTGCGGGAAGCGCACCACGCCACCCGACAGCGGGAACATCGTGCCGAGTTCGGCGTAACACAGGCCGATCAGCAGGATCATGAAACCGCCGAGCGCCCAGGAGATCGTCGCGGCGGGACCGGCGGTCTTGGCGGCGTTCATCGCGCCGAAGAGCCACCCGGAGCCGATGATCGAGCCGACGCCGGCGAAGAGCAGGCCGATGCGTCCGACGTGCCGATTGAGTTTGGTGTCCCCGGTGTCTGCCGGGCTCGCGCCCCCGGGTGAATCCTTGTCAAGGATCGATGACAAGTGCACTCATCCCTTTCCCGCCACGTATGCCGTGGCCTGCTCGAAGACGGGCGACCTGCCGGATGCCTCGAACAACTCGAATCAATCGCGTCGATCGCGCCGATCGCGCCCGAACTGTTCGCTCGAATCCATTGGCCGCCAATGCCGAACGGCGACGCTACTCGCCGGGCCGCGGCCCCGCGGGGTACTCAGGAGTTACACACCAAACGTTATCTCCCCGCAACAATTGCACTCGGCAATTGATCCGGCGGTCGGCCGGGCGCGGGATCGTACGATGCAGGCGTGTCCGACATTGACGACTCCGTGATGGACAGGACCGACAGCACCGACGAACTGGTGACCGCGCTGCTCACGGCGTCGCGGGTGTTGGTCGGGGTGTCCGCCCGATCACTCGCCGACGTCGCCGAGTCGCTCACCATGACGCAGTTCCGTCTGCTGGTGGTGCTGTCCAACGCCGGCACCGTCCGGCTCAACCAGCTCGCCGACGCGCTCGGGGTCAACGCCTCGACCGCGTTGCGCACGGTGGACCGGCTCATCGCGGCCGGCCTGGTGAGCCGCACCGAAAATCCGGACGACCGGCGCGAGGTGCGCCTCAGCCTGACCCCCGACGGAGCCGAGACCGTCGAGCGGGCGACCTCCCGGCGCCGGGCCGAACTCGCCCGGATCGTCGACCGTATGCCGCAGTCCCGGCGTCGCGAGATCGTCCAGGCACTCCTCGCGTTCAACGACGCCGCGGGCGAACCGGAGGCCACCCCGCACCGTCCGGCCTGGTGACGTCAGCGGCCACGCCGGTCGCGGAAGAAGTCGCTGAGCAGCTGTGCGCATTCGTCCCGTCGTACGCCGCCGACGGCGTCGACCCGGTGCGGGCTGGGGTTGTCGGCGATGACATCCCAGGCGCTGCCGCAGGCGCCCGCCTTCGGGTCCCAGGCACCGAAGACGATATGCGAGATGCGGGACTGCATGATCGCGCCCGCGCACATCAGACATGGTTCCAAGGTCACCACCAGCGCGCAGTCGTCGAGGCGGTAGTGCCCGAGTTTGCTTGCCGCAGAACGGATCGCGACGATCTCCGCGTGCGCCAGCGGGTCGGCGTCGGCCACCCGGCGGTTCGGGCCGACACCGATCACCGCGCCGTCCGCGTCGACGATGACCGCACCGACCGGCACGTCGTCGGTCGCCAGCGCGTCGCGCGCCTGGGCGAGAGCGGCCTCCATCCAGTGGCCGGCGTCGGCAGGGATCGTCACGGCTAGAGTCTGCGGTATGCGCGTCGAGCAGGCCAAACACCCACTGATCGCCCACAAGCTGACCTATCTGCGCGACAAGCGCACGGACAGCCCGACGTTCCGCCGGCTGGCCGAGGAGCTGGTGACGCTGCTCGCCTACGAGGCGACCCGTGAGGTGCGGGTGGAGCCCTTCGAGATCGAGACGCCGGTCGGCCCGACGACGGGCATCAAGCTGTCCTCGCCGAAGCCGCTCGTCGTGCCTATCCTGCGCGCCGGGCTCGGCATGCTCGAGGGCATGGTGCGGCTGCTGCCGAGCGCCGAGGTCGGCTTCCTCGGAATGCAGCGCGACGAGGAGACCTTCGAGGCGATCACCTACGCCAACCGGCTGCCCGACGACCTGTCCGGCCGGCAGTGCTACGTGCTCGACCCGATGCTTGCGACCGGCGGCACGCTCGCCATGGCGATCCGCTACCTGGTCGACCGCGGCGCCGACGACATCACCGCGGTCACGCTGCTGTGCGCACCCGAAGGCATCAAGGCCCTGGAAGACTCGCTCGCCGACATCCACGTGCCGGTCACCCTGGTGACCGGAGCGATCGACGACCACCTCAACGACGACGGCTACATCGTCCCCGGCCTCGGCGACGCCGGCGACCGTCTCTACGGCGTGGTCTGAATCTCCCTCTGCCACAACGGCATTGACGGCGATCGGCCGGGCGACTCGCGTGTGCGAGCCGCCCGGCCTGCTGCTTTCGGACCGGTCGGGTCAGGCGACCTTGACCGCCCTCAGCGCGTTGGCGACCTGGGTGCAGTCGGCCGACGTCGTGCCGGCCACCCCGTTGGTGACATTCGCCGAGCACGCCTGCTTCAACGCGGTGCCGAGCGAGGAGTAGGTGGCGTTCGACGTCAGCATGGTCTGCGCGGTCCAATAGATCTGAGACGCCTTGCCGATGCCGATCCCGGTCACCGTCGTGCCGTTCAGCGAGCCGCCGTCGACCAGCAACTGGGCCGCCTTGTTGCCGACCCCGGAGTTGGTGTGGACACCGCCGTAGTCGTTGTTCTCGGTCGGGTTGGTGGTGGTGGGCTGCCAATAGGTGCCCTTGTAGGTGTCCGGCTGCTGGTGAGACGTCGGGGTCTTCATGTCCCGGATCACGCCGAGCGAGCTGCCCTCGCCGATCTTCCACCGGTTGGCTGCCGTGTCGTCGGCACTGCCGTTGCCGAGATCCATGAACTCACCGAAGATGTCCGACATCGACTCGTTGATCGCGCCGGCCTCGTTCTCGTAGGCCAGGCCGTTGGTGTTCGACGTCACGCCATGCGTCATCTCGTGCCCGGTGACGTCGTCGGTGCTGACACCCTCGCCGTACACCATCGCGGAGATGTCGTCCCGCCAAAACGCGTTGGCGTAAGGGCAGGCCTCACCCGAGATGCACTGCCGCACACTCGCCCGCAGCGCCTTGCCCACGCCATCGCGGTAGTCGACGCCGATCAACGCGGTCAGGTCACCGGCGGCGGTGTTGCGTGCGTAGAAGGAGCTCGTGTCGCCGAAGAAGGTGTAGACCGAGTTGGCGTCGACGACACTCGAGGGGGCCGAGCCCTCCGACCGGGTCAGCGTGTTGCGGAAGCCCTTCCCGCACCGCAGGTCGGACACGACGATGGCCTGGTAGCGATTGGCATCACAGACCGCCCGGTTGATCTCGTACTGAGTGGGCGTGGCCGCGAGGATCCGGGTGGTGTCGTTCGCCGACACGATGACCTTCCAGCCTTCGCTCGGCGCCGAAACCGAGATCTGATAGGCAGGCTCGGCCTCGGTGCGTGCCGACGCGCTGGCAGCGCCGGCGACAGACGGAGCGAACCACACCGTGTCGACGACCTTGGCGGTTGCGCCCTTGGCCTCCGTGACGGACTTGGCGGTGCGCTGGGCCGCGGCGGAGTTCTTCTGCAGGGTCTGCGCGGCCGGGAACGCACCGGTGGTGCCGGTGGCGACGTTGCCCATCGACTGGATGAGCTTGCCCTGCTTGTCCACCGCGTTGGTGATCGAGGAGCCGAAGACGACGTGCCCACCGATCACCTGCTGGAAGCGTGCGACCGATCCGCTGCCGAGTGCCTGTCCGCGGACCTTGCGGAACTGCGCGGACTTGTCGGAGTTGAACTTCGCCGCGAGTTCCTTGGAGACAGCGGCGTTTCCGACGGTCGGACGGCTGTCTCCCGGGGTGATGCTTCGCACCGCCCCACCTGCGGCATACGTGATCTTGTCCGTGCCGTTGCTGCTTCCGCTGCCCGGCGCAGCCAGGGCAAGTGGACTGGCTGCGATCAAGGCGACTGCGCTGGTGGCGCAGGTCGCCATCGCGACGCGAACGTGACGGTTACGTCGTGCTGACATGGGTTCTCCATCGATGTCGATCGGAATCGGGGTGGGCTGAGTCTGTGGCACCCGCGAGTCCGAAACAACAGACTTGGCAAGTCTTTACGCTTTCTTGGTCAAGTCCTGTCGAAGCGTTGAACTCTCCGGCTCGTCGCCCTGTCGGCGCAGTCCCCAGACCTGCGGCACGAGCAAGGTCGCGAGTGCGAGCGTTGCGTATGCCGCACCGGCCACCAGCAGCAGCGTCCGCACGTCGACGTTGTCGGCCAGCCAGCCGAAGGCGAGCGTCCCGATCGGAAGCGCCACGAACGAGCCGAGCATGTCGTAGCTGGAAACCCGGGACAGCACCTCGCTCGGGATGCGCTCCATCATCGCGACCGTCCAGCCGGTGCTGAAGGTCTGTGTGCCCATCCCGCTGACGAAGGCGACCGCCATCATCGGGAGCGTCGCGGGCCGAATCCCCAGCATCAGCAGGGGGATTGCGAAGAAGGCCATCCCCGCCATACCTGCGCGCAGCGGGTGCTGCAGCCGCCAGTGCAGCAGGATCACCGACATCACCAGCATGCCGACCGCCTCGGCGCCGACGACCAGACCCCAGCCGCGGATGCCGAGGTCCGGGTCGTTCTTGGCGACGACCGGGCCGACGACGACCCACGCTCCGATGTGGATCGCGTTGAGCACACCGAACGCCGCGACGATCACCCACAGCCAGGTGCGGGAGGTGAATTCGCTCCAGCCCTCACGCAACTCGGTGAGCATCGGGGTGCCGCGCCGGATCACGGACGGCAGCTCCACCTTGGCCAGCAGCGCGCTCGCGACGAGGAAAGTCGCGGCGTCGATGCCGATCGCGAGCGCCGGTCCGGCCGTCACGACGAGCATCGTGCCGACCACCGGGCCGACGAAGGTGCCGCCGTTGCGGACGAACGACATCAGCGAATCCGCCTGCTGCAGTTGCTCGCGGTCGACCAACTGCGGGATCAGCCCCTGCTGTGCCGGCATCGAAAAGGCAGTGACACCACCGGAAAGCGCTCCGAGGACCATCATCGAAGCGACGCTCGCCCACCCGGTCGCGAGCGACACCGCCATCGTCGCCTGAATCGCCGCCATCGCGAGATAGCAGCCCTGCATGACCGCGCGCCGGGGCAGCCGATCGGCGATCACGCCGCCGAAGAGCAGGAAGAGGATGTTGGCCCCCATCTGCGCGGCGAGCACCAGGCCGAGCGACTCGGCGGAGTTGTCGATGTGCAGCACGGCGAAGGCCAGCGTCACCGGCGTCATCATGCTGCCGAGCATGTTGATCGAGCGAGAGACGAAGAACCAGCGGAAGTTCCTCTCCTGCAAGACGTTCAGCGATGCGCGCAGCCCGGTCACTGACGGCCTCCGGGAGTCTCGGTGTCCTCGGTGTCATCGCTGAGCTGGAACAGCGTGGTCTGGAAGTTGACGTGCACGGTGCCCTCGGTGCGTGGCGGCCGGGCCTGCTCGTGGACCAGCCTGGAGGCCTCGTCCACGAGCGCCATTGCGCGCTGCCAGGTTTCGGGCTCCAGCCAGACTTCGGCGTCGGAACTCATCGCCCTCGTCCGGGGCTTGCGTTGGAAGAGGCGGCGCCGTAGCTCCTGATAGGCGGCCTCGGCATACAACAACTGGTCGTCGTCGTCGCCCGCCGACGGCCGTCGGTGCGAACGCACTTCGTCGCGGTAGTTGTAGCGGTATTTCTTGGCCACCCCACCGCGCACCGACTCGGTCCCGACGACGATGACCTCGCCGGTGTCGGCGAGCATCCGCACGTGATAGCTCGCGTTGGCCTGGCTGATGCCGAGCTCACGCGCCAGCTCCGCCGCGCTCAACTCGGCGCCGGTGAGCAGGGACAGCATCCGCAGCCGCACCGGATGGGCGACCGCGCGCAACCCGCCGAGCCGCTTCGCGTCGGCATCCTCCAAAGACATGTTGGGGAGTATGACGCGACTCCCGGCATACCGTCAAACACTTCTTTGGCGGCGCCGCCCCTGCGCACCCCGCCAGCACCCGCCACCCACCCGCGACCGCCCACTCCCCGGCGAGTACCCCCGCGACCGCCCAATCCCCGCTGAGCGGACCACTTATCGCCGACAGGACCACTTATTTCGCGGGTTCTGACCCGAAATATGTGTGCCTCTCGGCGATAAGTGAGCCTCTCGGCGAGGGGTGCTGGGGAGCGCTGGAGCGCGGGAACGGGTCCGACGGGTTGGACGGACCAGATGAGTTGGACGGGCCAGACAGGGGTCAGACTGGCCAGGCGTCGCCCCAGCGGGCATCGCGGGCCTGCTTGTAATCACCGCCGCGCCGCTTGGTCACCACGGACCGGCCGGCGGTGCCGTCGGGGCGGCAGAGCTGCAACTCCACCAGCCCCTTCCGCTTCACCGGGTGCCGGAGGATCCGCGCTTCCCCGGCCTCCCCCGACTCCTCTGCCTCCCCCGACTCCTCTGCCTTCCCGGACTTCTCGGCCTCCCCGGCCTCCTCAGCCGCGACCTCGGTCGCGCCGCCCGCGTCGGGAGCGAGCGCCGCGACATACGCGAACTTCTCGTCCTCGTGCCCGAGCTCGCCGCCCTTGAGCCGGCGGTGGATCGCCGATCGTTCGACGCGTGCGCCGAAGTGACACCAGTCGGGCGCCGCGAGCGGACAGTCGAGCTGATGCGGGCAGGGAGCCACGAGTTGCCAACCGGCCGAACGCAATTCGTCGCGGACCGCCATGATCCGTGCGTAACCGTCCGGCGTCCCGGGTTCGACCAGCACGACCGCCCGCCGCGCCGCTCCCATCGCCGCACGCGCGACGCCCAGCTGATCGGCCGGGGTGAGTTCGGAGAGGACGTAGGAGACCGTCACCAGATCTGCTGCCGGCACGGGGTCGCCCGCCTGCCAGCGCCGGAAGTCCACCCGGCCGGGCTCGCCGGCCCGGAGCTGCTCGCCCAGCCGCAGCGCCGCCTCGACCTGGTCCAGCACGGTCACCGTCGCGTCCGGCCATTCCTGCGCGACCGCCCACGCCGCAGCGCCGGTGCCGCCACCGAGATCGACGACCGAGGTGATCGGGCCCAGCCGGAAGGCGCTGTGCTGCAACAGATTGCGGCAGGCGGCGAAGGTGGCCGGCATACGGTAGAGCGCGTAGGCGAGCACGTCGACGTCGAACGCGAGGATCGGCGCCTGCGCGGCACCTCCGGCACGGTAGCGACCGATCAGCCGGTCGACCGACGCCGCGAGGGCGGCCAGCGGCACGCCGGCACTCTGCGCCTCCAGCGCGTCACGCAGCCGGAGCGCGGCCGATCGGTGCGGTTCTGCGGGCACCGCGGCATCGTACTGAGCGGCAGGCCCGCGCCATACGCTCGGGCGACACTCCCGAAGCCGCGGCCTCCTAGCCACTTTCGCCACATCTGCCACAATCTTGTCGAAGTGTGCCTCACCCCCGAAGAAGGCACCGACCACGCTCGCCCGGAGGAACCCATGGCCCTGGACAAGGTCAAGAAGGTCGTGATCTGGGTGGTCGTCGCCTTCATCGCCTACGCGATCTTCACCTCACCGTCCCGATCGGCCGACATCGTGCACAGCATCTGGCAGATCCTGTCCGACGGCGTCGACAGCATCGGCACGTTCTTCGACCGGATCCTCAACCGTTAGCCGCACCCCCATGGATCACGTCGATCCACACGCCGAGCGCGCACTCTCGCGTTACCTGCTCGACGACGAACACCTGGTCGTCGCGCAGGGGCAGCACTGGGCGTCCCTCGCCGGCCCGGTCGGTATGGCGGTCGGCGGCTTCTTCCTCGTGCTGATCGCCGGATTCACCGCACCCGCGAGCCTCGGCTTCCTCACCGACTTCGCCTGGAAGCTCTGGTTCATCCTGCTGCTGTATGCCGCGGCGCGCGTGCTGATGTGGCGCATCGACTGGTTCGCGGCCACCGACAAACGGCTGATCCTCACCTACGGCCTGATCAAGCGCCGGGTGGCGATGATGCCGCTGCCGAAGGTCACCGACATGTCGTTCAATCGCAGCGCGCTCGGCAGGGCGCTCGGCTACGGGCAGTTCGTGCTGGAGAGCGCCGGACAGGAGCAGGCGCTGCGGCAGATCGACTTCATCCGCGACCCGGAGCACACCTACCGGCGGATCTGCGGGGAGATCTTCGGCGACCCCGACCCGGACGAGGCGTCGTACGACCGGGGCGACGAGGACGACCCGACCGACCCCTATCTGCACCTGCAGCTGGCCGGCAACCGGAGGGGTCACACCGGTGACGACCCGACCGACGTGCCGGTGCGCCCGGTCGGCGCTTTCGTGCAGCGGCCGGAGAAGCCGCGGCGCGGTGGACTGCGGCGACGCATCCTGCGCGGCCCCGCCGAGGACGACGACGTGCCCTTCGGCCACGAGGGCGACACCGGCTGGACCACCCGCAACGATTAATCTGCGGTGTCGACACCCGCGCGCGTGCGCGGCTCACCAGCAGGAGTTGAGGTTCATGGCGGTCCGTCCGATCACGATCATCGGGCACAAGGCGTTGCATCAGCCGACCAAGAAGGTCAAGGAGATCACGCCCGAGGTGCGCACGCTCGTCGCGGACATGTTCGACACGCTCGACGCCGCCAACGGCGCCGGGCTCGCCGCCAACCAGGTCGGCGTGCGGCTGCGGATCTTCGTCTACGACTGCGCCGACGACTCCGGCATCGACCAGCGCGGCGTCGTCATCAACCCGGTCCTCGAGAAGGGCAGCGTGCCGCCGGGCGACCCCTCGCCCGAGGACGGTGCCGAGGGGTGCCTCTCGGTGCCCGGCGAGCACTTCCCGACCGCGCGCTCGGAGTGGGCGCGCGTCACCGGCACCGATCTCGACGGCAACGAGGTCGTCGTCGAGGGCCACGGCGGCACGCTCGCGCGCTGCCTGCAGCACGAGACCGACCACCTCGACGGCAAGCTGTATGTCGAGCGTCTCTCCCCCACCTACCGCACGCAGGCGCGTGAGGCGATCAAGCGGCGCGGCTGGGAGGCGGCCCACCTCACCAAGTGGGACCCTGCCACGCAGGAAGCCGAAAAGGTCTGATCTGCCATCGGTTTAGGGTGTGACCATGCGCGCCGAACCGATCGCCACACCACACGCATTCCACGCCGAGGGCCCGGTCTGGTGGCCCGAATGGTCCCTGGAGGGGCCGGGTGAGCTGCGTTACGTCGACATGTTCGCCGGCGACGTGCTGACCGTGCGCGGAGACGACGTCGAGCGGGTGCACGTGGGCAAGATCGCGGCGGCGCTGCGGCCCCGCGGAAAGGGCGGCGCGCTCGTCGCGCTGGAGCGCGGCTTCGCCCTGTCGGACAACAACGACCTGTCGGATCTGCAGGTGATGCAACCGATTTGGTCCGATCCGGCAATCCGCTTCAACGACGGTGGCTGTGACCCGATGGGCAACTTCTACTGCGGCACGATGGCCTACGACCAGACGCCGGGCGCCGCGTCGCTCTACCTGCTGACCACCGACGGCATGGCCTCGCCGGTGCTCGGCGACCTCACCATCGCCAACGGGATCGGCTGGTCGCCCGAGGGCGAGACGGCCTACTTCAACGACACCCCGACCCGCACGGTCAGCGCGTTCGACTGGGAGCCGGAGACCGGGCTCACCGAGCGCCGCCCGTGGGTGACGCTGCCCGACGACGTCAAGGGCAACCCCGACGGGCTCTGGGTCGACCAGGAGGGTGGCGTCTGGATCGCCCTGTATGGCGGCTCGGCCGTCCACCGTTATGTCGACGGCAAGCTCTCCGAGGTCGTCGAGGTGCCGGGCGTCACCAACGTCACGGCGTGCACCTTCGGCGGCGCCGACCTGCAGACGCTCTACATCACCACCAGCCGGGAGAACGTGCCCGACGGCGAGCAGCCGCTCGCCGGAGCCGTGTTCAGCTGCGAGCCGGGCGTCGGCGGCCTGCCGGTGGCCCCGTTCGGAGCCTGAGGTCACCCCTCACACCGGCTCGATTTCGTTCCTGCGCCACTGCTCCGGTAGAGTGTCTCGTCGTTGCCCGCGTGAGCGTGCGACGGGCACCCGTAGCTCAACGGATAGAGCATCTGACTACGGATCAGAAGGTTTGGGGTTCGAATCCCTACGGGTGCACGTACTGAGTTGAGACAGTGCACGAAGGTCCCGGCGAGCGGATGCGCTCACCGGGGCCTTTGCTGTGCCCGCGCGGTCAGCGACGGTGGCTAGAGTGCGCCTGGTCGCAGATCGCGACCCACTGCCCGCGAGAGGCCGCCGATGTCCAAGAGCAGGATCCACAACCTCTTCGTCTCCCTCGACGGCTACGCCGCCGGTGAGGAGGTCACGGCGGACAAGCCGATCGGCGACGCGCAGGCGCTCTTCGCGGACTTCGACGGCCGCTTCATCCACGGTCTCGGACCGGTGGACGCCCCGGTGACGCTCGATCGCGTGCTCAGCACCACCTGGGGGCAGGGCATCGGGGCCGAGATCATGGGGCGCGGCAAGTTCGGACCGCAGACCGGGCCCTGGCCGGAGGACGACTGGCGTGGTTGGTGGGGCGACGAACCGCCTTTCCGGACACCGGTTTTCGTGCTGACCCACTACCCGCGCCCGGAGATCGCCTTCGACAACGGCACCGTCTTCCACTTCGTCGACGCCGACCCGGCCGAGGCGCTCCGGCTCGCCCAGAAGGCCGCGGACGGGCAGGACGTGCGCATCGGCGGCGGCCCGCAGACCTACCGGCAGTTCCTCGCGGCCGACCTGGTCGACTCGATGCACATCGTCACCGTCCCGATCGTGCTCGGTCACGGAAACCCCTTGTGGGAGGGCCTCGGCGGCATCGAGCAGCGCTTCGACATCGAGACGTTCGCGTCGCCGAGCGGCCGCACCCACCAGATCTGGAACCGCACGGGGCGCTGACGCCCGGCGGCAATTCGGTTGCCCCCACCGGGATCGTCCGGCAGCCTGCCCGCATGCTGATCCGCCGAGAGCTGCCCGCCGACGCCCCCGCGATCCGGGCCATCCACGACGCAGCCTTCGACGGCGACCCGTCGATCGAGTCACGGCTCGTCGACGACCTGCGGAGCGCGGGCGACGTCATACCGCAACTGTCGCTGGTCGCCGAGTCCGGCGGCGAGCCCGTCGGCCACGTGGTGGTCAGCCGCGCGCAGCTCGGCGACGACGACTCGCTCGGGCTCGGTCCGCTCGGTGTGCTGCCCGCCGTCCAGCGTCAGGGTGTCGGGAGCGCGCTGATGCACGCGGCGCTGGCCGCGGCCGACGCTCTCGGCTTCCCGGAGGTGGTGCTGCTCGGAAGCCCCACCTACTACTCACGATTCGGCTTCCGCCTGTCGAACGAGGTCGGCATCGCACCGCCGAACCCGCACTGGGCCGCACACTTCCAGGTGCGCACCCTGTCGGCCTGGGACGACCGGCGCGGCGGCGCGTTCCGTTACGCCCCCGCCTTCCCGGCCGTATGACGGGAGCCCCGCACCGGCCGCACTTCCCGACCGACGGCCGCGCCGCGACGCGTCCGGGGCCGGGCGTCAGTGGTGGCCGTCGGTGACCTGCAGGTCGCGCGGGGTCAGCCACCACACCAGCGCGGCAGTGGCGGCCATCACGACCGCGGCCCACAGGCTGGTCGTCGTCAGCGAGTGGGTGAACGCCGTCTGAGCCTCGGTCAGCAGCTCGTGGCCGGAGCCGAGCTGTGGCGCGAGTGCGGTTGCGGACGCGAGGGACTCGCGGACCGCACCGGCCGCGTCGGCCGGGACACCGAGCTCTGCGAGGTGCCCGGTGCTGAGCTCGCCGCGGTAGACGGCTGCGGCGACACTGCCGAGCACGGCGACTCCGAGCGTCGCGCCGACCTCGTAGCTGCTCTCCTCGACCGCGGCGGCGCTGCCGGCTTCGTGCGTCGGTGCGCTGGCCATGATCGCGGCCGAGCCGACGGCGAGGGACATCTCGCCGACGCCGATGAGCGCCGTGGCCACCGCGAGGGCGCTGTAGGGCAGCGGGTCGGGCGCGGCATACAGCACCAGGTAGCCGATCGCTGCCAGCACCAGACCTCCGGCGAGCGGCAACCGCATGCCGGCGCGAGCCGCGATCGCCGGGCCGCTGAGGGCACCGACCAGGCCACCGATCGCGAGTGGCAGCAACGCAATTCCGGCCTCGAGCGGAGAGCGACCGTCCACCAGCTGGAGCCACTGCGCGCCCAGCAGGACCACCGCGACCAGCGCCATCGTGGAGCCGAGCGCGGTGAGGGTGCCGGCGGTGAAGCCGCGGTGGCGGAAGAGGCGGACCTGCAGGATCGGCCGCTCGACGCGCAGGCAGCGGCGGACGAACATCGTCAGGGCGACGGCCGCAAGGGTGAGCGCGACGACCCCGGCCGGGTCGAGGCCGTGCTTCGCGACCTGCTTGATGCCGTAGATCAGCGCGACCATGCCGACCATCGACTGCGCGGTCGCGACCAGGTCGAGCGGCGCCGGCCTGGCCGACCCGCTGCTCGGCAGCAGCAGGAATGCGCCCACGATGGCGGCCACCATCACCGGCACGTTAACCAGGAACGCCGCGTGCCAGCTGAAGTGCTCCAGCAACAGGCCGCCGATGATCGGGCCGACGGCGGCGCCGACCGCGGCCATCGACCCCCAGATCGCGAGGGCGGTGGCGCGCTCGCGCGGGTCGGTGAAGAGCACCCGCACCATCGACAGGGTCGAGGGCATGATCATCGCGCCGCCGACACCGAGCAGCGCACGCAGCGCGATCAGTGCCGCGGGACTGTCGACCACCAGCGCACCGATCGAGGCCAGACCGAAGATGGTGAATCCGCCGATCAGCATCAGGCGGCGGCCCCACCGGTCGCCGAGCGCGCTCACCGTGACCAGCAGGCCTGCGAGCACGAGCGAGTAGACGTCGACGATCCACAGCGTCTGTGTCGCGCTCGGGCGCAGGCTCTCCCCGATGCTCGGCAGCGCGACATTGAGGATCGTCATGTCCATCGCGACCACCAGCAGGCTGCCGGCGAGCACGACCAGACCGGCCCATCGCCGCGGATGGGCCTGCACGTCACTGGCCTTCATGACCGTCACGACGTCACTCATCGCCGGCGGATCCCCTCGAGAAGCGTTGTGGTCACCAGGTTTTCGAGCCCTCGACGCCCAAGGTCACCGAAACGCACCGCATCGCGTGCAGCGACCAGCTGCCCGAAGATCGACCAGCTCAGCCAGCGCGCCGGCACGTCCGTGCGCAACAGTCCGGCCTGCTGCCCGGCGGCCAGCAGGGCCGTCTCCCGCCGGGTCAGCTCCTCCGAGCGCCCGGCCAGCTCGGGCACCTGCTCGAGGAAGACGTCGGTGAGCGCGAAGCCGTATTCGTCGGCCTCGGCGACATATTCGCGAAGGAGGGTGTGCAGGGCGCGCTCGATCCGGGCCGGGTCGCCCGAGGCTCCGGCGGCATCGGCGTCGGCGATCTCCAGGCTGCGCTCCCACCGATCCGACGCGCGCTCACCCAACTGCCGCAACAGGTCCTCGCGCGAGGCGAAGCGCCGGTTGAGCGTCGCGCGGCTGATGCCGATCTGCTGGGCGATCGTCGCCATCGACGCACCGTGGTTGGCATTGAGCACGGCCACTGCGCGGGCGAGCAGCTCACTGGTCTCCATGAGGCAATCATGTCTCATGTGCGACGTAATTGTCCACCCGCGCGCGCTCTCCGTCGGCCGGGACCGAGCGCAATAGCCTGGCCGGGTGCCCCGACTCAACGTCCTCGTCCACGGTCTCGGCAGCGTGGGCGGCGTGCTCGCCGGTGCCCTCGCCGACGGCGGCGCGCAGGTGCGGGCCTTCGCGCGCGGCCCGCACGCCGAGGCGATCCGGGCCGCCGGCGGCCTGCGCCTGCGGGACGCGCGACTGCGCGACATAGGACCGGACGACGCGCGCCCGGCCGAGCCCGTCATCACCGAGCCCGTCATAACCGAGCGCGTCATACCTGTGGAGCTGCTCGCCCCCGATGCCGACCTGCACTCCGTGGACCTGGTGATCATCGCGGTGAAGACGACCGCCCTCGCCGACGTCGCGCGCTCGCTCACCGGCCGTCTCGGCGACGACGCGGTGGTGATGTCGGCCACCAACGGCATCCCGTGGTGGTTCTTCGACGGACTGGCCGCCGCGCCCGACGCGACCGAGGTCCCGTCGCTGGACCCGGCCGGCATGCGTGCCGTTGCGCCGGCCGACCGGGTGCTCGGCTCGGTGGTGCACTTCGCGGCCAGCCGGCCGGAAGCCGGTGTCGTGCACCACAATGCGGGCAACGAACTCATCCTCGGCTCGCCCGCACCGCGGGCCCGCACGAGCGAGGTCGCCGATCGCGTCGCCGCCGCCTTCGCGGCCGGTGGCCTGACCGTCCGGCGCAGCGACACCATCCAGCACGACGTGTGGTTCAAGCTGTGGGGCAACCTCACGATGAACCCGCTCAGCGCCGTCACCGGCACCAGCACCGACCGGGTGCTCGCCGACCCGCAGCTGCTCGACTTCGCCAGCCGCTGCATGCGCGAGATGCAACGCGTCGGCGAGCGGCTCGGCCTCGCGATCGACATGGCGCCGGACGACCGGCACGCGATCACCCGCAGCCTGGGCGCGATGCGCCCGTCGATGCTGCAGGACGCGGAGGCCGGCCGCCCGATCGAGCTCGACGCCCTCGTCGGTGTGGTGACCGAGATCGCCCGCGCGGTGGGGGAACCAACGCCATACATCGACGGGCTGCTGGGGCTCACCCGAGTCTTCGCCCGGGCCCACCACCTCTACCCCGACGTATGACGGGAGCCCCGATCACCCTGCGAGCGAACCGAATCCGGTCGCCCCGTTGAACTTCCCGGACGCGGTGCACTCGATCGCCGGCTTGCACCAGCCGTTGGTGCCGCCCGCGATCACCGGGTTGGTGCGGCGCGTGCCGGCCCACAGGTCGGCGGTCGACGGACGGATGCCGCGCACGGCATACATCCCCCCGGTGAGCGGTGCAGCCAGACTGGTGCCGCCGAAGAGATACCAGCCGGGCTGGCCGCCGAGACCGAGCGAGCTGTAGACCGCGGCGCCGGTCGCCGGGTCGGCGTCCGCGGCGATCTTGACAGCACTGGATTTGCCCAGCAGACAGAAGGATTGGCGCTCGAAGGCCGGCTTGGCCTGCATCGCCGAGCATCCCCCGCCACTCAGCGACCACAGCTTCTCGTTCCAACCGCGCGCCGTGCCCGGCGCCTCCAGCAGCGAGGTGCCGCCGACCCCGATGACGGACGGGTGGGTGGACGGGAAGTTGGGCTGCAGCCCGGCGTCACCGGTGGAGGCGATGAGCGGCACACCGGTCGGCACAAGATCCTTCGCGCCGACGACGTCGTCGCTCGACTCCAGCGCACCGAAGCTGTTGTTGATGACGAACGGCTTCAGCGCGGCAGCGTGCTGATTGGCCGCGGTGAGGCTGGGCGTGTCCGGCTGATTTGCTTGCACCACAACGATTTTGCAGTCCGGACAGGTTGCCGACACCGCCTGCACGTCGAGTGCCTGCTCGATGGCCCAGCCCTCGTCGACCTGGCTCGGCGGCGCGCCGCCGTCCTGCCCCATGACCTTCAGGCATCCGGACTCCACAGTGCACGGCGGCAGCCCGGTCGCCTTCCGGTAGGTCGCCAGATCGCTTGCCAGGCTTGGATATCCGAAGGCCGCGACCACAGCGACCGTGCGGCCCTTACCCCCGGTCTTCGGCAGCTTGTATGCCGCCCGGAAGTCCTCGGCGACATACCCCGCAGGAATATCGGCCGACGCCGCGGTCGTCGCCGTGCCCGACCGGCGGGCGACGACCTGCGCCTGACAGCGCATCGCACCCGCCTTCGCGGTCGGAGGACACACGTCCTTGGCAACGTAAGTCGTTGTGGCAGAGGCGCGTTGGGCGACGCGCAGCTTGTTGATGCCCGGCCCGGCGAGCGGCGACTTCGCGCTCTGACCGCGCCCGGACACCGCGCCGACCCCGTCGGGCACCTGCCGCGCACCGGCCGCGCCGACCACCTGCTTGCGACGGCTCTCCGGAGAAGAGACGGCGAGGCGCGGCGCGGCGGAGGCGCGCGCCGGCCGGGAGGGCGCTGCGGCCACGGATGATCCGCCCGCGGTCGCGCCCGGCTGCGGCACACCGCGCGCGGGCGGGTCGCACATCTTCCAGAGCGTGTCCCCTTCGCCGTCGGTGGTGGCCAGCCAGCCGTCACCGCGTCGCGACCCGGCGATGGCGTCCGGGATCTGGCCGGCGAAGCCGCGCAGGTTCTGCGGACTGCTCCAGCCATTGCTCTCCAGCCCCGACAGCACGGTCCAGTCGTAGAACGGCAGTTGGTTGTCGTCCATCGACCAGACGCGCTTGCCGATGCGCGCGGCGCCGGTGAGCATCACCCCGGACGGCGTCACCGCCTGCCGGGCCTGCAGCGACCACTGCCCCGACGGACTCCGCGTCGAGGAGTAGGGGTAACCGCGGAAGGCCCAGTCCTCCCCGGTCCAGCCGTTGACGACCATCGTCCCGTCCGGCTTCCAGGCCAGGCCCTGCGGCATGGTCGAGGTCTGACCGGGCACCTGCGGCAGCTCGACCCGGCTCATCCGGTTGGGCCCGGTCAGCTTGCCGGCAAACGGTGTGCGCACGATCGGGATCTCCGGCGTCGAGCTGACGTCCTCGCCGACCGTCCACAACTCGCCGGTGGGGCTGATGTCGAGCGCGAGCGGCACGGCATACGGGCTGTTGGCCAGGTCCTGCTCCACGATCTGCCACGTGCCCTTGGCCAGGTGGGCGATGATCGGGGCGGCGCCGGCGTTGGTGAATTTCGCGCCGGCGATCCACAGCTCACCGGGCTTGTTCGACACCGCACTGGTGACGGTCTCCAGATCGGTGAACGCCGGAGGCAGGCTCGTCGTCGTCCACTGCTTACCGTCGAAATGCGAGACGACATCGGTGTATTCGGCGTTCATGCCGGTGATGAAGAGGTCGCTCGGCGAGCTGCCGGTGACCGTGGTCGGGAAAGCGATGCCGGGCGGAGCGACCGGGACCCACCGGACACCGTCCCATCGGCTGACCGCCGCCTTGTCCGCGGCCGGCCCGGTGAGGCCGATGGCCACGACCTGGCCGCTCTCGAAGACCTTCATGGACCGCACCCGGAAGGACGGGTCCAACCCCGTCATCGGCGCCTTCGTCCACTGACCGGTGCACACCCGCGGCACCCGCACCTGCATCTGTGCCGATGCCGGTGCCGATGCTGATGCGGACGCGGTCACCGGCACCCCGACCGCCGTGGCGGCGGCAACCGCCGCCGTCGACCAACCAAGCCAGCTGCGCGACTTTCTGGACATCTGCGGACCCCTCTTGCCCGATGCCGGCCTCCCCAGACCAGCGTGTGTTTTCACGATGGACCCGGACGGGCGTCAGGGGCCGGTTCGTCCCCCTCAATCTCGCATCGCGAGATGGGGCCGCCACCACCCCTCGCCCTCGTGCGGGAGCAGCCCGATTCCGTGTTCGGCGTCACTTCCGGGTACCGTCGCCTGGCGACCTCGGCTCCGCTCAACGGACTCACGCCGGGGTCGACGTGTGTGAAAGGACCACCGCAGTGAGCATCGACGCGAGCCAGCGCGAGCACGACAAGCCCGCCGCTCCGCGTGACGCCGGAGACTCCGGCTACGCAAAGGGCCTCAAGAGCCGGCACATCCAGATGATCGGCATCGGCGGCGCCATCGGCACCGGCCTCTTCCTCGGCGCCGGCGGCCGGCTGCACGACGCCGGCCCCTCCCTGATCTTCAGCTACGCCATCTGCGGCGTCTTCGCGCTCTTCGTGGTGCGCGCGCTCGGCGAGATGGTCGTGCACCGGCCCTCGTCCGGCGCGTTCGTGTCCTACGCCCGCGAGTTCGTCGGTGAGAAGGGCGCGTATGCCGCCGGCTGGTTCCACTTCCTCAACTGGTCGACGACCGTGGTCGCCGACTCGACGGCGATCGCCCTCTACTTCCACTACTGGGGCTTCTTCTCCGACAACGTCCCGCAGTGGCTGATCGCGCTCGTCGCCCTGGTGGTGGTGCTCGTGGTCAACCTGGTCGGCGTCGCGCTCTTCGGCGAGCTGGAGTTCTGGTTCGCGATCATCAAGGTCGCCGCGCTCGTGATCTTCATGCTGATCGCGATCGGCGTCATCGTCTCCGGCCACCACGTCGGCGGCACCGCACCCGGCTTCTCGGTGATCAGCGACAACGGCGGCTTCTTCCCGCAGGGCGCCTGGCCGATGTTCGCGCTCATGCAGGGCGTGGTCTTCGCCTACGCGTCGATGGAACTCGTCGGCGTCGCCGCCGGCGAGACCCCGGAGCCGCGCAAGGTGATGCCCAAGGTGGTCAACTCGATCATCTGGCGCATCGCGATCTTCTATATCGGCTCCGTCGTGCTCCTCTGCATGCTGCTGCCCTACACGTCGTTCGGCTCCGGCGAATCTCCTTTCGTCACAGTGCTGTCCAAGCTCGGCGTGACCGGCGCCGGTGACGTGATGAACGTCGTCGTGATCACCGCGGCCGCGTCCTCGATGAACTCCGGGCTCTACTCCACCGGCCGCGTCCTGCGCTCGATGTCGCTCGCCGGCACCGCACCGCGTTTCACCGGACTGATGAGCAAGACCCACGTGCCGTATGGCGGGATCGCCGCCACGGCGGCGGTCGGCATCCTCGGCGTGGTCGTCAACTACCTGCAGCCGGGCAAGGCCTTCGAGATCGTGCTCAACCTCGCCTCGGTCGGCATCATCGGCGTCTGGTCGATGATCATGATCAGCCACCTGATGTTCGTCCGGAAGGCGCGACGCGGCGAGATCGAACGTCCCGGCTTCCGCCTCGGCGGTGCACCGGTGATCAACATCGTCACGCTGGTCTTCCTGGCGGCGGTGCTGGTGCTGATCGGCACCGACGGCGACATCGGCACCTGGACGATCTGCCTGGCCCTGCCGCTGGTCGCGGCGGCCATGGTCGGCGGCTGGTTCGTGGTGCGGGGACGCATCGACTCCAGCGTCTTCGACGACGAGGGCTCCGGCGTCGCCTGACCCCTACGCGCCCGCCGGCTTCCGGCGCGGCCGCTTCGGCAGGTCGCGCCGGAAGACCTGGTCGGTGGTGAGATAACCGGCCGCGTCATACAGCCGCTTCGCGCCGGTGTTGTGACCCCACACGTTGAGCGCGAGCGTGCCGCGGCCGGCGATGCGGGTCTGCTCGGCGCCGGCGCGCAGGATCTGGGTGGCGTGCCCCTTGCGCCGGTGCGCCGGGCCGACCTCGATGTTGAAGATGAAGGCACGCTCGGGCTGCATCTCGATCCAGAGCATGCCGACCGCGGCGTCGCCCGCGAAGGCCGTCCACATCCAGTGCCCGCGAGTGTCGAGACCGTCGGGCAGCAACCGCGCGAAGGACTCGCGCGCCGCACTCTCCGCGGCGGCAAGGCTGGGCGCGGCGCCCGCGGCCAGCAGCTCCCGGGCGTAGTGGTCGGCCGAGAAGCGGGCGAAGTCGGCATAGTGCGCCGGGGTCATCGGCCGCAGCGTGAGGCCCTCCGCGGGCGGCACCCCGGCGACGTCGATCTGCTGGTGCGAGGCGATCAGCTTGTCGTGGGGCGCGCGAAGAGCCGCACTGACCGGATCACCGCGAAACACGCTGAAGCTGAGAGCATTTCGGTCCAGATCCCGTATGGCGTCAGGCAGTTTCTCCGCGACGGCAGCGGCTGCCGCGTCAGGCACCGCCAGGTCGGCGACGACGACCACGTCCGGCCGGCGGATCAGCCACACCCACCCGGTCGCGGTGTCCGCGGCGGTGACCCGCCATACGGCATGCTCGGGGGCGAGGCCACCGTCGGCGGTGATCGCACGCGCGAGTGCGTCGTCGACCGCGCGGTCGTAGCCGACTTCGCCGGCGGTGCGGCGGACCGCCCGCAGATGCCCGGCGGCCGCCTTCCGCCACTGCGGCAGCTCGGCCGCGTCGACCGGCCGCCACCGAGCATCACTCATGGCAGTGGTCTACCGCACTGGTCTATTGCACGCCACTGATCAGGCGCGCGCCTGATAGGTCTGCCCGGTCATCGACTCGAGCTCCTGACCGGTCGTCTCCGGGATCTTGGTGCGCACGAAGAAGAACGACACGACCGCGAACGCCGCGTAGATGCCGTACATCAGGCCGAGCCCGATGCGGTCGGAGAGCCACGGGAACGACACCGAGACCAGGAAGTTGCACAGCCAGTTGCTGACCGTGCCGATCGCCAGGGCGTAGGAGCGCTGGGTGTTGGGGAACATCTCCCCGAGCAGCACCCACACGATCGGGCCCCAGGTGGCGGCGAAGAAGATGACGAAGAGGTTGGCGCCGATGAGCGCGACGATGCCCCAGCCGTGCGGCAGGGTCACCTCGCCGTTGACCTTGTGCGCGGTGAAGAAGGCCGCCGACGCCATCCCGAGCCCGATCGTCATGCCGACCGAGCCGACGAGCAACAGCAGCCGCCGGCCGAACCGGTCGACCCAGAGGATCGCGACGAAGGTGAAGGTCACGTTGATCACCGAGGTGATCACCGACGTGCGGAAGGAGTCGCCCTCGGAGAAGCCGACCGACTTCCAGAGGGTGGTGGAGTAGTAGAAGATCGCGTTGATGCCGACGAGCTGTTGCAGACCGGCGAGGATGATGCCGACCCACACCAGCGGCTTCAGCCCGAATCGGGGGCCGGCGATGTCGGCGAAGCTGGTGCGGTCCTCGGCCTGGATCGACTCGCGGATCTCCTCGACCTTGCGGGCCGGGTGCGGCTCGCCCATGTCGGTGAGCACCAGCTCCGCCTCGCGCCCCTCGCCGATGCGCACCAGGTAGCGCGGCGACTCCGGCAGGGCGATCGACAGCGCGCCGTAGACGACCGCCGGGATGACACCGACCAGGAACATCCACCGCCAGGCGCTGAGGCCGAGCCAGAGCTCGTTGGCCGCGTCGCCCGCGGAGTTGGCGAGGACTGCGTCGGACAGCAGAGCCGCGAAAATACCTATGGTGATTGCGAGTTGGTGCACCGAGGTCAGTGCGCCGCGCATCCGGGCGGGTGCGATCTCGGAGATGTATGCCGGGGAGATCACCGAGGCGACGCCGATGCCGAGACCGCCGACGAGCCGCCAGAACATCAACTCCCACACCGTGCCGACCAGGCCGGAGCCGACCGAGCTGGCGAAGAACAACCCCGCTCCGATGAGCATGACCTTCTTGCGGCCGATCCGGTCGGCGAGCTGACCGGCATACCAAGCGCCCGCCGCGCAACCCAGCAGGGCGATGGCGACGGTGAAGCCCTTGATGAACGCGCCGAGCTCGAAACCGCTCCCGATCGCGTCGACGGCACCGTTGATGACAGCCGAGTCGAAACCGAAGAGGAAGGCACCGACAGCGGCGGAAACGCTTGCGGCTATTACTTTTCCACGACTTGCGTCGGAGGGTTGCGCGGTCATGGGAGGTCCCCCTCGGTCACGTCCGGTCGGCTCGATCCGCCAACGCTAACCGACGGACCGGCCGCCGTAGGCCGCACGGGAGACATCAGTTGGGAAGGCCCTCGCCATACCTCCCAGGCGTTCGTCTCGACAGGCACACAACGGCACCGACCGGCCCAGCACGCGAGCCCGTTTTCGTGGGCCGCTCGATGCGGAGTTGGGCCTGTCGGTGCAGGAGTTGCTAGCGATTGCTTGTCATGTTTAGTTGACATCGCTGCGGCGTCAGGATAAGTTGACATCCATGGACGACGATCAGAAACTGGCCGAAGCAGCCGCCAGCAGCAATCCGGCCCAGGGTCTCGCCGCGGTGCGGGCGCTCCGAGCGCTGGCCGACCGCCTCGAGGACGTGCAGGTGCGCAATGCGCGCGAGCAGGGCTGGAGCTGGCAGGCGATCGCCGACGTGCTGCACGTGAGCCGGCAGGCCGTCCACCAGAAACACGCTCGATAAACGCCCGATGAGCGCCGATGAGCGCCGATGAGCGCCGAGCAAACCTCGAACTTCAAGGAGTCACAACCATGTTCAACCCAACAAACTCTGAGATCCGGATCGCCATGATGCAAGCAGCCGACGAGCAGCGCGAGCTCGGCCACGACCAGCTGGGGGCCGACCACCTCCTGCTCGGGCTGCTGAGCAACGTGCGCGGATCGGCATACAAGGTGCTGACCGAGCACGGCGTCACCTACGAGTCCGCGCGCGCCGTGGTGATCGACACGCACGACGAGCACCCCGACGAGACGACCGACGGCGATGCGCAGTCCGACGATGCGTCAAGCAGTCTTGACGACGACCGGGAGGCGCTGCGCGCCATCGGCATCGACCTCGACAGGGTCCGCGCCGCCGTCCGGGACACCTTCGGCGACGACATCACCCAGGGCTGGGGCGAACGCCGCGGCCCGCGCCGCGGCGCACCGGGTGAGCGTGGCGGCCGCGGGCGCGGTCGCGGTCCGGGTGGCCACCAGCACCGCGGCCCCGCCGGACCCGCGTGGGGACCCTTCGCGGAGGACTTCGGCGACTTCGGCCCCCGCGGCCGCGGCCGCCGGGGCCCGCGCAGCCGACGGTTCTTCGGTGGCGTCAATCCGCACCTGCAGGAGGTCATGCGCCGGCTCGGCGAGGACTTCCGGTCGGACGCGGTCGCCGGACTCGGCACCGGCCGGCCGCCGAGCATGAGCGGCGCGCGGCTGCTCTCGGCGTTGCTGCACAGTGAAGACCCCGTCGTCGCGGCGGTGGTGCAGACCGCGGACGACCCGCAGCGGCTGATCACGGATGCCGACGACCTCGCGGGCAAGGCGCCGACCGCCTGACCGGATCGCCCCGGCATACCGATGGCCACGTTCGGCAGTTCGCTGCCGACCGCGGCCATCGCCACGCTACGCACGTCCTTGGCGGGCCCGGGTCGCGGCGCTAGCCTGCCAGCTGGACTGCTCCATCGGACCTCACTCCGGGCAGCCCCAGGAAGAACGCCTCGACCAGGGAAGCCGCCGCCATGCTCGGTCTGCCGGACACCATCACCACCTGCCTCTTCGACCTCGACGGAGTGCTCACCGACACGGCCAGCGTGCACCGCACCGCCTGGAAGCAGATGTTCGATGACTACCTGAAACGCAAGGACGGCAACGACTTCCAGCCGTTCACCGACGACGACTACAACCGATATGTCGACGGCAAGCCGCGGCAGGACGGCGTGCGTGACTTCCTGGCGTCCCGGCACATCCAGCTGCCGGACGGCGACCCCGACGACGAGCCCGCCAAGGAGACGGTCTGGGGTCTCGGCAACCGCAAGAACGACCTGGTCCAGGCGACCATCACGCAGAACGGCGTCACCGTCTACGACGGCAGCCGCCGCTACCTGCAGCTCGCCAAAGGGGCCGGCCTGCGCCGGATCGTGGTGTCGTCGAGCGCCAACACCGGCATGGTCCTCGACGTCACCGGGCTGGGCGAGTATGTCGAGGGTCGCGTCGACGGCGTGACGCTCGCGGAGCAACGCATCAAGGGCAAACCCGCCCCCGACTCGTTCCTCGCCGGGGCGAAGCTCGCGGGCGCGACGCCGGACCAGGCAGTCGTCTTCGAGGATGCGGTCTCCGGCGTACAGGCAGGGCGTGCAGGCAGATTCGGCTATGTCGTCGGCGTCGACCGGGTGGGTCACGCCGATGCCTTGCGCAGCAACGGCGCCGACATCGTGGTCCAGGACCTCGCAGAACTCATCGATCAGGAGAACGCATGACGACCGGCCCCGACACCAAGAGCGAGTTCACGGTCGAGCCGTGGCGGGTGCGTGAGATCGGGCTGCACCCCGGCAACCTGGCGCAGTCGGAGTCCGTCTTCGCGCTGTCCAACGGCCACATCGGAGTGCGCGGCAACTACGACGAGGGCGACCCGTCGGGTTTGCCTGGCACCTATCTGAATTCGTTCTACGAGAAGCGTCCCCTCCCCTACGCCGAAGCCGGCTACGGCTACCCGGAGGAGGGACAGACGGTCGTCAACGTCACCGACGGCAAACTCATCCGCCTGCTCGTCGACGACCAGCCGCTCGACCTGCGCTACGGCGTCGTGCGGCACCAGGAGCGCACCCTCGACATGCGCACCGGGCTGCTGCACCGCGACCTGATCTGGGAGACGACGGCTGGCAAGAAGGTGCGGGTCCGGTCCACCCGGCTGGTGTCCTTCACCCAGCGCGCGATCCTCGCAATCGACTACTCCGTGGAGGCCGTCGACCAGCCGCTGCGCGTGGTCATCCAGTCCGAAATGGTTTCCAACGAAGAGATTCCGGTCACCTCGAAGGACCCGCGGGTCGCTGCGGCGCTGAAGGACCCGCTGGTCCCGGAGGAGCACTCCTTCAGCGGCAACCGGTCGTCATTGATCCACTGCACCCGGGCGAGTGAGCTGCGCCTGGCCGCCGCCTGCGACCACATCGTGCACGGCGACAAGGTGCACAGCAACACCTACGTCGAACCCAACTGGTCACGCACCACCATCGGCACCGAGCTCAAACCGGGCGAGACCGTCGGGGTGACCAAATTCGTTGCCTACGGCTGGAGTTCGCAGCGCACGTTGCCCGCTCTGCGCGACCAGGTCGACGCCGCGCTGTCCGCGGTGCTGCACACCGGCTGGGACGGACTGGTCGCCGAACAGCAGGCCTATGTCGAGGAGTTCTGGGACGGCGCGGACGTCGAGGTCGACGGGGACCCGGTCGTGCAGCAGGCGGTCCGCTTCGGGTTGTGGCACGTGCTGCAGGCCGGTGCCCGGGCCGAAGGCCGCGCCATACCGGCGAAGGGACTGACCGGGCCGGGCTATGACGGGCACTCCTTCTGGGACACCGAGATGTTCGTGCTGCCGGTGCTGACGGCGACCGCCCCGCTCGCCGCGCGCGACGCGCTGTGGTGGCGGCTCTCGATCGCCGACCTCGCCGAAGAGCGCGCAAAGACGTTGAAGCTCAAGGGAATCACCTTCCCGTGGCGCACGATCCGCGGCCAGGAGTGCTCGGCATACTGGCCGGCCGGCACCGCCGCCTTCCACATCAACGCCGACATCGCCGTGTCCGCGGCACGTTACGTCTTCTGGACCGGCGACGAGGAGTTCGACCACGAGGTCGCACTGCCCCTGCTCGTGCGCACCGCGCGCCTCTGGGCCGACCTCGGCTACCACGGCGACGACGGGCGCTTCCACATCGACGGCGTCACCGGCCCGGACGAATACAGCGCGATCGTCGACGACAACATCTACACCAACCTGATGGCGGCGCGGAACCTCCGCTACGCCGCCGACGTGACCGAGCGGTGGCCGGAGCAGGCGAAGGCGCTCAACGTCACCGAGGCCGAGGTGGCCGACTGGCGGGCGGCTTGCGAGACGATCGCGATGCCGTTCGACACCGAGCGCGACGTCTATATGCAGGACGCCGACTTCACCAACCACCGAGTGTGGGACTTCCAGGAGACCTACACCAACGACTCCTACCCGCTGCTGCTGCACTACCCCTACGTCGACATCTACCCGCAGCAGGTCGTCAAGCAGGCCGACCTCGTGCTCGCAATGCACTGGTGCGGCAACGAATTCACCCCCAAGCAGAAGGCGCGGGCGTTCGAATACTACGAGGCGATCAACTGCCGTGACTCGTCGTTGTCGGCGTGCACCCAGGCCGTCGTCGCCGCCGACGTCGGGCAGGTCGAGCTGGCCCACGACTACCTGACCGAGGCCGCGCTGATGGACCTGCGCGACCTGGAGCACAACACCAAGGACGGCGTGCATGTCGCCTCGCTCGCCGGCGCGTGGCTCGCGCTGGTCTGCGGGTTCGGCGGGCTGCGCGACTACCACGGCGAGCTCAGCTTCGCGCCGACACTGCCGGAGGCGATCACGCGACTTGCCTTCACGGTGCGCTGGCACGGCTGCAAGATCCGGGTCGAGGTGACCCACGACCACACGACCTACCACCTCGAGGACGGCCCGGACGCCCACACCGAGGTCAAGCACTACGGCAAGAAGTTCCTGCTGCGCACCGGCAAGCCGGTGTCGAAGCCGACCCGGCCGCCGAAGCCGCTGACCCCGCGGCCGACGCAACCGGTCGGTCGCGCGCCGATCGTGGCCGGGTCGCTGCACTAGATCGGGCAGGCGCAGACTGGGAGCAGGCTTGTCGACCAAGAGGAGCGCTCCCCCGTGAACGAGCAGACCGACCACAACGACCAGACCGCGCAGAGCAATCTCAGTGAGCCGAGCGGGCAGACCGCGCAGGGCGACGGGACCCCCAACACCCTGATGACCCGCATCGAGCACGACTCGATGGGTGAGGTCCGCGTGCCGGCCCAGGCCAAGTGGCGTGCGCAGACCCAGCGCGCGGTGGAGAACTTCCCGATCTCCGGGCGTCGCATCGACCCGGAGCTGATCGCGGCGCTCGCCGCGATCAAGGGTGCGTCGGCCACCGCACGCGCCGAGCGCGGCATGCTCGACGCCGACAAGGCGCGGGCGATCGCCGACGCCGCGGCGGCCGTCACCCGCGGCGAGTGGAACGGGCAGTTCCCGATCGACGTGTTCCAGACCGGGTCGGGCACGTCGTCCAACATGAACGCCAACGAGGTGATCGCCTCGCTCGCGCAGGAGTCGCTCGGCGCACCGGTGCACCCCAACGACGACGTCAACGACCCCTTCTCCTCCAACGACCAGTTCCCGTCGGCGATCCACATCGCCGCGACCCGCGCCGTCGTACGCACGTTGGTCCCGGCACTCGAGCACCTCGCCGAAGCCCTGGAGGCCAAGGAGAGCGAGTTTGCGGAGGTGGTGAAGTCGGGGCGCACCCACCTGATGGACGCCACTCCGGTCACCCTCGGCCAGGAGTTCGGCGGGTATGCCGCGCAGATCCGGCTCGGCATCGCCCGGCTGCAGGACGCCCTCCCCCGCGTCGGTGCCCTGCCGCTCGGCGGCACCGCCGTCGGCACCGGCATCAACGCGCCGAAAGGCCTTGCCGCAGAGGTGATCTCGCACCTGGCCACGGATCTCGACCTGCCGCTCTCCGAAGCGGCCAACCACTTCGAGGCGCAGGGCGCGCGCGACGCACTGGTCGAACTCTCCGGCGTGCTGCGCACCATCGCGGTCGGCCTCACCAAGATCGCCAACGACATCCGCTGGATGGGGTCGGGGCCGCGCACGGGCCTCACCGAGATCTTCCTGCCCGACCTCCAGCCCGGCAGCTCGATCATGCCCGGCAAGGTCAATCCCGTGCTGGCAGAGGCGGTGTGCCAGGTGAGCGCGCAAGTGGTCGGCAACGACGCGGCCGTCGCGTGGAGCGGGGCGTCCGGCAACTTCGAGCTCAACGTCATGCTGCCGGTCATCGCCGACAACCTGCTGCAGTCGATCGGGCTGCTCGCCAACGTGTCGGTGCTGTTCGCCGACCGCTGCGTCAGCGGCATCACCGCCAACGTCGAGCGCGACCGCGAGTATGCCGAGTCGTCACCCTCGATCGTCACCCCCCTCAACCACTACGTCGGGTATGACGAGGCCGCCGCCATCGCCAAGCAGGCGCTGAAGGAGGGCACGACGATCCGCCAGGTGGTCATCGAGCGCGGCCACGTCGACAACGGCTCGATCAGCGAGGCGGACCTCGACCACGTGCTCGACGTCCTCGCGATGACCCGCCCGCAGGCGTAACCGTCCGCCCCCCGCGCACTACTCTGGCCATCGTGCCCAGCTGGAGAAACCGTGCGTTCCTACCCACGTCCGTGCTGCCCTCGCGCAGCCGGCCGGCGGAAGAGGACGCGCCCGAACGCGCGCTCCAGCCGCGCCGTGACGACGAGGTGCCGGTCGAGGAGTCGGTCGTCGAGAAGGCGGTCTACCTGCACGGCCAGCGGCTGGAGGCGCCGCACTCGCTGCGCGAGGCGATGCACCGGCTGCACGACCCCGACAAGGCCATGGCCTGGATCGGCCTGGTGCACCCGACCGAGGCGCAGATCACCGACATGGCCAAGGTCTTCGACCTGCACCCGCTGTCGGTCGAGGACGCGATCGTCGCCCACCAGCGGCCCAAGCTGGAGCGCTACGACGACACCCTCTTCGTGGTGCTGCGCCCGGCCATCTACCTGGACGAGTCCGAGACCGTCCAGATCGGTGAGCTGCACATCTTCATCGGCACCGACTTCGTGCTGACGGTTCGTCATACCGACCGCCCGAGCCTGGCGCCGGTGCGCCGGCGGCTGGAGGCCGACCCGGAGCTGCTCGCCCTCGGTCCCGAGGCCGTGCTCTACGCGATGATCGACTTCGTCGTCGACGGCTACGCACCGGTCATCGCGGGTCTGGAGAACGACATCGACGAGATCGAGAACCAGGTCTTCGAGTCCGACCCCGCGGTGTCCCGGCGCATCTACGAACTCTCGCGTGAGGTCGCCGAATTGCAGCGCGCCACAAAGCCGTTGCTGCAGATCGTGCGCGGCCTGGAGCGCGGCTTCGACAAGTACGGCACCGACGAGGAACTGCAGCGCAACCTGCGCGACGTCGCCGACCACGCCACCAGCGTGGTGGAGCGGGTCGACGGCTTCCGCAGCAACCTGGCCGACATCCTCACCCTCAACGCCACCCTGGTCGCGCAGACCCAGAACGAGGAGATGCGCCGCCTCGCCGAGGCCGGGATGGAGCAGAACGACGAGGTCAAGAAGATCTCCGCGTGGGCGGCGATCCTCTTCGCACCGTCGCTGATCAGCGGCATCTACGGGATGAACTTCGAGCGTATGCCGGAGCTGTCCTGGCCGGTCGGCTATCCCATCGCGCTCTGCCTGATGCTCGTCGTCTGTGGCGTGCTCTTCCTGGTCTTCCGCAGACGAAAGTGGTTGTGACCGAAGGTCATCCGGAGCAGGGACCGCAGACGCAGGTCAGGGGTTGGCGGCGAGGAAGACGAACGCCACCAGCAGGATCAGGTGTATGCCGCCCTGCAACCGCGTCGCCCGGCCCGGCACGATCGTGAGGATCCCGACCGCTGCGGTGATCGCGAGCAGCACGATCTGCGTCGAGCCCAGGCCGAGGTGCAGCGGGGTCGGCAGCCAGATCGAGGCGAGCGCGATGACCGGGATGGTGAGCCCGATCGAGGCCATCGCCGAGCCGTAGCCGAGGTTGAGGCTGATCTGCAGGCGGTCCCGCTGCGCCGCGTTGACCGCCGCCAGCGTCTCCGGCGCGAGCACCAGCAGCGCGATGATCACGCCGACGAAGGAGTGCGGCAGCCCGAGCGCGCCGACGCCGTCCTCGATCGGCTTGGACTCCACCTTCGCCAGGCCGACGACCGCGACCAGTGAGACCAGCAGCATGCCGAGGCTGAGCAGCGCCTCGCGGTTGCTCGGCGGGTCGGCGTGCTCCCCGTCATACTCCTGCGTGCTCGGGTCGTCGACCGGGCCGGCGCCACCGGTCGGCCCGACCGCCAGCGGGCGGTAGTCCTCGCGCGCCACCGGCAGGAAGAAGTCGCGGTGGCGCACCGTCTGGGTGACCACGAAGAGCCCGTAGAGCGCCAGCGAGGCGATCGCGGCGAAGGTCAGCTGCGAGCCGGAAAACTCCGGGCCGGACACGCTGGAGGTGAAGGTCGGCAGCACCAGGCAGACCGTGGCCAGGGTCAGCACGCACGCGAGCGCGGCCCCCGTGCCCTCGGCGTTGAACGTCACCGTGTCGTGCCGAATCGCCCCTACCAGCAACGAGATTCCGACGATGCCGTTGCAGGTGATCATCACCGCCGAGAAGACCGTGTCCCGCGCGAGCGTGCTCGCGTCCGAGCCGCCGCTGACCATCAGCGTCACGATCAGCGCCACCTCGATCACGGTCACCGCGACCGCGAGCACCAGCGACCCGAAGGGCTCACCGACCCGATGGGCCACCACCTCCGCGTGGTGCACGGCCGCGAGCACCGACGCGCCGAGCAGCACCGCCACGATCACGATCCAGGCAGGGCCGATGTGCTTACCCCAGGTGAACGGGAGCGGGACCAGCGCCAGTATCGGCGCCCAGACGGTCCAGCGGGTCAGTAGCGAAGGCACTCGGGACTGGCTCACCCGCACCATTGTCCCGGACCCGGCCCGGGCCGGTTCGGGCGCTTCGCCATACGTCCGATCGCTCATCTTCGCTAGGCGGAGTTTGTTGGAAATTGTGTGGCGCGGCGGCGCTTCGACGCCGACGTGAACAGCACCCACCACGAAGTGAACAAACCCCATTACATGTGTGACACGGATCACATTTGCGCGGGACTCACTGGTTGGAGACGCCCCGGAGCGCGGCGTACGTTCGCGGAAGTGGTTCCACCGGGTCACCCGTGAGGGGCGGCCGGCCACACCCGAGCCGACAACCAAGGACGGTCTTTTCGATGACTACCGACACTCCCACCGCGCCGGCGGGCACCGGCACCTCCCACCCCGGCCTCGCCGCCTGGGTCGACGAGGTCGCGGCGCTCACCACCCCCGACCGGGTGCAATGGATCACCGGCAGCGATGAGGAGTGGAAAGAGATCACCGACAAGCTGGTCGCGGCCGGCACCTTCACCCGGCTTAACGAGCAGACCCACCCGGGCAGCTTCTACGCCGCGTCCGACCCGACCGACGTCGCGCGCGTCGAGGACCGCACGTTCATCTGCTCGGTGGACGAGAAGGACTGCGGCCCGACCAACAACTGGATGGCGCCGGACGAGATGAAGGCGATCATGACCGATCTCTACCGGGGGTCGATGAAGGGCCGAACGATGTACGTCATCCCCTTCGTCATGGGCCACCTCGACGCGGAGAAGCCGATGTTCGGCGTCGAGATCACCGACAGCGAGTATGTCGTGGCGTCCATGCGCGTCATGGCCCGCTGCGGCACCAAGGTGCTCGATCGCATTGAGGAGCTTGGCGATTCGGCCAACTACGTGCCGGCGCTGCACTCGCTCGGCGCGCCGCTCGAGCCCGGCCAGGAGGACGTGCCGTGGCCGTGCAACCAGACCAAGTACATCGTGCAGTTCCCCGAGGAGCGCACGATCTGGTCCTACGGCTCGGGGTATGGCGGCAACGCCCTGCTCGGCAAGAAGTGCTACTCGCTGCGCATCGCCTCGGTGATGGCGCGCGACGAGGGCTGGCTCGCCGAGCACATGCTGATCCTGAAGCTGATCTCCCCCGAGCAGCAGGTCTACTACGTCGCCGCGGCCTTCCCGAGCGCGTGCGGCAAGACCAACCTGGCGATGCTCGAGCCGACGATCCCGGGCTGGAAGGTCGAGACGCTCGGTGACGACATCGCCTGGATGCGCTTCGGCAAGGACGGCCGCCTCTATGCGGTCAACCCCGAGTTCGGCCTGTTCGGCGTCGCGCCGGGCACCAACGAGAAGACCAACCCCAACGCGATGCGCACCCTCGCCAAGGGCAACTCGGTCTACACCAACGTCGCGCTGACTGACGACCTCGGCGTCTGGTGGGAGGGCCTGGAGAACGAGCCGGCCCACGCGACGTCGTGGAAGGGCGAGGACTGGACGCCGGACTCCGAGGAGCTGTCGTCGCACCCCAACTCGCGCTACTGCACGCCGATCGCGCAGTGCCCGATCCTCGCCGACGAGTACGACGACCCGCAGGGTGTGCCGATCTCGGCGATCCTCTTCGGTGGCCGCCGCAAGACCACGGTGCCGCTCGTCACCGAGTCGCGTGACTGGGTGCACGGCACCTTCATGGGCGCCACCCTCTCGTCCGAGACGACCGCAGCGGCGGTCGGCCAGGTCGGCGTCGTCCGCCGTGACCCGATGGCGATGCTGCCGTTCATCGGCTACAACGCCGGCGACTACTTCGGCCACTGGATCAACGTCGGCAAGGACGCCGACGCGGCGAAACTGCCGAAGATCTTCTACGTCAACTGGTTCCGCCGCGATGACGACGGTGACTTCCTGTGGCCGGGTTTCGGGGAGAACTCCCGCGTGCTGAAGTGGGTCATCGAGCGCATCGAGGGCCGCGCGGCAGCAGTGGAGACCCCGATCGGTCACGTGCCGACGCCGGAGTCGCTCGACGTCGAGGGCCTGGACCTCACGCCCGAGCAGGTCGAGGCCGCGCTCGCGGTCGACCCCGAGGAGTGGAAGGCCGAGATCCCGCAGATCGAGGAGTGGTTCGCCAAGTTCGGCGACGCGCTGCCGACGCAGCTGCAGGTCGAACTCGACGGCCTGAAGGCGCGTCTCGGCATGTAGTCATCGCGCGGGGCCGGGCCCCGCGGGACCGGCTCGTCATACGCCGGGGGAAACGGGCTCGTGCGGCAATCGCCGCACGAGCCCGTTTATGCGTGCGCCCACGTGCTTTGCCAGGCCAGCTAAGTTCTGCAAATTGGTGGCCGCGAAATTATCCGTCGATTACCTTGAATGCGATTTTGACGATCGTCCAGGTGGGGTAATCATGACCGACGTTGATCGCGGTATGTCGCGGCGCACGCTCGCCGCAGGTGCACCTACACCGCCACTGCGAACGGACCGGTCTCGGTCACCCTCACCTTCACCCTGAGTGCCAAGGGCAACGGCAAGCACCCCACCGACGACATCAGCATTGCCCTGCCCAAACTGACCTGCGGCTAGCTCGCCGGCCATCCGGTGTTCGACCGGAGTTTGCGCAATTCCGAGTGAGATCGCAGCTTTTCGCGGGTTGCATTCCGGGTGCCCGGCGTCGGGGGAACGTATGCCGGGGCACCCGCGCGACCTGCAGGCGGTGCGCGCCGAAGGCACCCGGGTCCTTCCCGCGGCCACGCGCCGCAGCTGATCCGCAGCGAGTAGCGTTGCGGGGGTGAGCATTCCGACATACACCCTCAATGACGGCAGCACACTCCCGGCGATCGGCTTCGGCACCTATCCGCTGAAGGGCGACGACGGCGTCGCGGCGATCACCAGCGCGTTGCAGTCCGGCTACCGACTGCTCGACACCGCGGTCAACTACGAGAACGAACGAGAGGTCGGGGAGGCGATCCGCCGCTCCGGCCTCCCGCGCGACCGGGTGCAGGTGCAGTCGAAGATCCCGGGCCGCGACCACGGGTATGACGATGCCCTCGCCTCGATCCGCGGCTCGCTCGAGCGCCTGCAGATCGATTACCTGGACGTGCACCTGATCCACTGGCCCAACCCGAGCGTCGGCAAGTTCGTCGAGGCGTGGAAGGCGCTGGTCGCGGCGCGCGAGGAGGGGCTGGTCACGACGATCGGTGTCTCCAACTTCACCAAGGAGCACCTGCGGCAGATCATCGACGCGACCGGAGTGATCCCGGCGGTCAACCAGATCGAGCTGCACCCCTACTTCCCGCAGACGGAGATGCGGAAGGTCAACGAGGACCTGGGGATTCGCACCGAGGCGTGGAGCCCGATGGGCAAGCGGCAGGCGCCCTTCGACGAGCGGCCGGTCGCCGACGCGGCAGCCGCGCACGACGTCACGCCCGGACAGGTGATCCTGCGCTGGCACCACCAGATCGGGTCGCTGCCGCTGCCCAAGTCGGCCACACCCGAGCGCCAGCGCGCCAACCTCGACATCTTCGGATTCGAGCTGACCGACGCCGAGGTCGACGCGATCACCGCCCTGGGCAAGCCCGACGGCCGGCTCTTCGGTGGCGACCCCAACACCCACGAGGAGATGTAACCCCGCGCCGACAGGCCCACTTATCGCCCACAGGACCACTTATGCGGGCGGAAAATGTGCTGGATAAGTGGTCCCCTCGGCGATAAGTGGGCCTCTCGGCGAGGGGGGGGTGGGGCGCAGTCCGGAGGGGTCAGTCAGTTGGCGCTGCGGAGCGGGTCGAAGGAGGCGCGGCGGGCGGCGCGGCGCAGGACCGACAGCACCGGACGTCCGAGCACCGCGAGCGCGACCGCGTTGGTGATCGCCCGGCCGGTGTCCCAGCCGCCGGTCGAGGTGACCAGCGTGTAGACGCCAAAGCGGTGCAGGTTGGTCCAGAGCGACGCGCCCGGCACGTAGGCGAGGTTGGCGTGCTCGGCGAGGTCGGTGCCGGCGACGAAGGGCCAGAAGTAGAGGTTCATCAGGGCGCCGAAGAGGTAGGCCGCGACGACGCCGTAGCCGATGAGCATGACGATCTCGCGCACGCCGCGCACCCGGCGCGGCAGGAGGCCGGCACCGCAGCCGATCCAGGCGGAGCAGATCATCTGGAACGGCAGCCACGGTCCGACCCCGGCGGTCAGCAGCGCGGAGGTGAACATCGACGTGCAGCCGAGCACGAACCCGAAGCCGGGCCCGAACGCCCGGCCGGCGAGGATCAGCAGGAAGAACACCATCTCGATGCCGGCGGTGCCGGCGCCGACAGGGCGCAGCACCGCATCGACGGCGGACAGCACGCCCAGCATCGCCAGGGCCTTGGAATCCATTCCGCCATCGGCAAATTGGGCGAGCACGATGAGGACGAGGATCGGCAGCGCGATCGCGAAGATCAACGGGGCATCGCCGGCGTGCGCCTGCCCACCGGTCGCCGGATGCGCCAGCAGGGGCCACGCGAACATCGCCAGGCCCGCGACCGAGGCGAGCACGAGTGCGACGACCGATCGCGGCCCGAGCGGCACAGCGCTGCCGCCGAGCCGGGCGACCAGGTCGCGCTCGGGCTCGGCCGGACGGGCGGTCGAGGTCATCGGCCGGCCCCCTCATCCATCGCCCGCGCCACCTGCTCGACGGTGAGAAACGGTTGCGGGGCAAGGATTTTGGCCACCTGCGGCGCGAAGATCGGTGAGGCGGCGATCACCTCCGCGGTCGGCCCGTCGGCGATGACCTCGCCGTCGGCCAGCACCACGACCCGGTCGGCCGCCTGCGCGACGAACTCCACGTCGTGCGTCGCGACCATGATCGTGTGCCCTTGTGCCGCAAGGGTTTCCAGCTGCCGCACGAGCGCGGCCTTGCCGCGGTAGTCCAGCCCGCGGGTCGGCTCGTCGAGCAGCACGACACGCGGACCGCCACTGAGCTGCACCGCCAGCACCAGCGCCAGCCGCTGCCCCTCGGACAGGTCACGCGGGTGCTGTGCGCCGTCGATGCCCGGCGCGAGTGCGTCGAGTATGCCGCGGGCCCGCGGACCGGCGGCCACGCACTCGGCGTCGACGCTGTCCAGGTAGAGCAGATCGGACGCGGTCTGCGGCACGAGCCCGACCAGGGCACGCTGCGACGCCGCCTCGACGCCGTCCACCCGCACCGATCCGGCGGCACGCGGCCCGCTGCCCTGCAACGCCCACTGCAGCGACGACTTGCCCGACCCGTTGCGGCCCATCAGTGCGGTCACGCTGCCGGCGTGCAGGTCGAGGTCGACCTGTCGCACCGCGACCCGGTCGCCATAGCGCACGGTGACGCCGCGTGCTTGCAGCACGACGTCCCCCGACGACCGTTGGTTCGTCGCCGGCGCGGTGAGGGAATCCCGGAGCGGCCGCGCCGCACGACGGGCATCGCGCACCGACAGCGGCAGTGGCGACCAGCCGGCCAGCCGTCCCAGTTGTATGACGGGAGGCGCGACCGGTGCGTCGATCATCATCGTGGCGGGATCGCCCGCACGCACGATGCCGCCCCCGGGCAGCACGACGACCGAATCGGCAAACTGCACAGCGCGTTCGAGCCGGTGCTCGGCCATCACGACGGTGGTGCCGAGGTCGTGCACGAGGCGGGTGATCGCGGCCAGCACGTCCTCGGCCGCTCCCGGGTCGAGCGCGGAGGTGGGTTCGTCGAGCACGAGCACTGGCGGTGCCGCCGCCAGCGCTGCCGCGATCGCGACGCGCTGCTGTTGCCCTCCGGACAGCGCCGCGAGCGGCCGGGCGCGCAGGTCGGCGATGCCGAGCAGGTCGAGCACCTCCTCCACCCGTTTGCGCATGGTCGCCGGTGGGACGGCGAGTTGCTCCATGCCATAAGCGATTTCGTCCTCGACGGTGTCGGTGACGAAGCCGGTCAACGGGTCCTGCCCGACCCGACCGACCACGTCGGCCATCTCGCGCGGCGGGTGCGTGCGGGTGTCGTAGCCGGCGACCGTGACCCGGCCGGAGAGCCGGCCGCCGGTGAAGTGCGGCACCAGACCGTTGATCGTGCCGAGCAGGGTGGACTTGCCGACACCAGTGCCGCCGACGAGGAGGGCGAGCTCGCCCTCGTCGATGTGCAGGTCGACGTCGTGCAGAGTCGCCGGACCGTCGTCGCCGTAGCGAACCCCGAGGCCTTGCAGGTCGATCATGCGGTCGCCTCCGAGGTGCGCGACAGCACCGGCGCGGGTGCGGCCGCGGCGGCGAGCAGCCCGGCGCAGGCGGCGACGAGAGGCAGCAGCCCGAAGACCGGCCAGGCTGCCGGGAGCGTCGCCGGATTGAGGTCGGCCGGGGCGACGCCGGTCGCCCGCAGCATCAGCACAGCGGACAGGACGCCGCTCGCCGCGACGCCGATCGCGGTCAGGTCGAAGGGATCCGGCCGATAGCGCGTCACGCGGCGGCCGACGGCGGAGACGGCGACACCCGCCACGCCGAGCGCGAGGCCGGCCACGAAGACCGGCCACCGCCGGGCCGCCGGCGCCTGCTGGTCGAACAGCCCGTAGGCGCCGACGCAGACGCCGATCAGTCCGACGATCGTCATCGAGCCGGCGACGAGCCGTCGCCGGGGTGAGGCCGCGCCGTGCCGTCCGTAGCCGCGCGAGTCCATCGCGGCCGCGAGGGCCAGCGAACGGTCCAGTGCGTCGGCCAGCACCGGCACGATCGTCATGCGCACCAGGTGCCGTCGGCCGGTGGCCGGGTCGTGCCGCAGCCGCTGCGCACGACGCACCCGGCCGAGACTCTCGGCCAGCTGCGGGAAGACCGAAACCGCAACAACCACGACGGTGCCGATGTCGTAGAGCCCCATCGGCACCGACTTCAGCAGACGCTTGGGGTTGGCGAGTGAGTTGGCGGCGCCGAGGCAGATCACCATGGCGGCGAGGTGCAGGCCGTCATACAGCCCGTCGAGGAGGGCGGACAGGTGCACGGGGCCGAGCAGGTGGACGCCGGCGGCGAAGGCCGGCAAGGGGATCGACGGCAGGTCGAGCAGCACGGTGCCTCCGCCCGGGCCGCCGAGCAGCACGCGGAAGACCAGCCGGATCACGACGATCGTCGCGCCGAGCGCGAGGTAGACCCGCAGCGACCGGGACCACGGCGCGTCCCCGCGGCGCAGCACGACCACGAAGCAGGAGACGCCGATCAGCAGCAGCAACAGGATCGGGTTGGTCGTGCAGGCGGCCGCGACCGCGAGGCCGAGCGCCCAGATCCACCAGGCGACCGGGTGGACCGAGCGCGGCAGCCGCTTCACCCCGAGGTGCGGCGCCGGGCGATCGCGATCGCCGCGCCGCCGACCGCGAGCGCGGCGAGCACCCCGCCGCCGACGAGGGTCGTGGCGTTGAGTCCGGAGGAGTTGTCCTTCGTGGCGTCGTTGATCAGCTTGTCGCTGTCGCCGATCGTCGGGCCGCCAGCCGCGACGGCACCGCCGGACCCCGTGGCGCTCGCACCGGCCGAGCTCGACGAAGACAACGCTGCGGACGACGACGCCTTCGCGGACGCAGCCGACGAAGATGACGCCGATGACGGTCCCGCGGCCGACGGAGATGACGCCGCCGCGCTCGCCCCTGCCGAGCCGGGTGCGGCCGACGGCTTCCCGGCGGTGGAGCCGGCCGACCCCGCCGCGGACCGCTTGGCGCTCGAACCCGCCTGCGGCGCAGTGGTTTTCGACCCATCGCGGCCGCCCGCCGGTGGGTTGGTCGCAGCCGGGTCGGTGGCGCCCGTCGTCTTCGGAGCGGGCTTCGAGGTGCTGCTCGGCCGGGGCGCGGGCGCGGCGCCACCCGGGCGCTTCGGAGCGACCCGTGGAGCCGCGTTACTCCCGGTGACGAAGGAGAAGCCGACGAAGCCGCCCGGGGTGACCGACTGACCGGAGACCCCGCTCTGGGCGTAGCTCCACGAGCCGCCGTTCGACGCCTGCCAGATGCTCCAGTAGGCGTTGGTCGGAGGCATCCGCATGCAGCTCTCGTGGTAGCCGCCGGGCAGTGTGCGGGAGGCGGCCGGCTCGCCATACAGCCGGCAGGCGACGCTCAGCCCGTAGGTTCGGCTGCCCTCGATCGGGATGCCGGCGGCCTGCACCGCGTCCAGGTCGGTCGCGCCCGCCCCGACCGGCGCACACCGGACGGCGATCCCCTTGCCGATCGCGCCGAAGTCGACGACCACCGTGACGCCCGAGGCGTCCTTGCAGTAGCCGTTGTAGCCGGCGGCCTGCGCCGGGGCGGCGCTGCCGACATACGCGAGGGTGGTCGCGGAGCCGGCGAGTGCGACGGCGGTGGCCGTGCGCAGCAGGCGCGACGGGGCGGCGACCATGGTGGTCCTTTCGGGGCGGGTGGCGACCTGGAAGGCTAACACCCCGGTCTCACGCGGCCGGCAGTTGCTGCGCTCCCGTGAGGAAGGCCACGACGTCGCTCATCGTGACATCACGCGGTGACACCACGCCGGCCCGCTTCCCCAGCCGGTGGACGTGGATGCGGTCGGCCACCTCGAAGACCGCCGGCATGTCGTGGCTGATGAAGACCACCGGCAGCCCGCGCCCCGCGATCCGCTTGATCAGGTCGATCACATGGCCGGTCTCGCGCACACCGAGCGCGGCCGTCGGCTCGTCCATGAAGACGACCTTGCTGCCGAACATCGCCGCCCGCGCGACCGCGACCGCCTGACGCTGCCCGCCCGAGAGGGACTCCACCGGCTGCGTCATGTCCTGAATGGTGCCGATGCCGAGCGCGTCGAGCTGCTCGCGCGCCTCCCGCCGCATCGCCCCGCGGTCGAGCATGCGCAGCGCACCGAGCAGACCACCGCGCCGCAGCTCCCGCCCGAGGAAGAGGTTGCCGGCGATGTCCATCGCGGGCGAGACCGCGAGCTGCTGGTAGACCGTCTCGATCCCGAGGTCGCGCGCGTCCTGCGGCGAGTGGAACGACACCGGGTTGCCGTCGAGCAGGATCTGCCCGGCGTCCGGGATCACCGCCCCGGTCAACGCCTTGATCATCGTGGACTTGCCCGCGCCGTTGTCGCCGACGACCGCCAGCACCTCACCGGGCAGCAGCTCGAAGTCGGCGCCGTTCATCGCGGTGACCCGCCCGTAGCGCTTCACCAGCCCCTTGGCCGCGAAGACCGGGGTCTGCGTCTCGTTCATGCCTTCACCCGCCGTGTCGCCTGGTCGAATGCGACCGCGGCGATCACCAGCACGCCGGTCGCGAGGTTCTGATAATTGGAGTCGATGCCCATCTGGGTCAGGCCGCTGCGCAGCACCGCCACGATCAACGCCCCGATCACCGTGCCGAGCACCCCGCCGCGCCCGCCGAACAGGCTGGTCCCGCCGATCACCACGGCGGTGATGCTGTCCAGGTTGCCGGTCTGATAGGCGTTCGGGTCGGCCGTCGGTGCCCGCCCGATCGCCAGCCACGCACCGATCCCGTAGAGCAGACCGGCGAGCGCGTAGACGCTGATCAGCGTGCGGCTGATCCGTATGCCGGTGAGGTGCGCCGCCTCGCGGTCGTCCCCCACGGCGTACACGTGCCGGCCAGGCGGTCTTGGCGAGCAGGAACCAGACCACGGCATACAACACCGCCGCGACGACCATACCGAGCGTGAACGCCCACCTGCCGAAGAGGAAGTAGGTGGTGCCGAGCGCCTGCAGCAGCCCGGGCGGTGCCGGGATCGTGGTGCCGCCGCTGTAGAGGTTGGCGATCGCGGTGACCACGGCCAGCATGCCGAGCGTGACGATGAACGGCGGCAGCCGCACGAGCGTCACCAGCGCACCGGAGATGCCGGCGACCAGCGTGCACACGATGATGCCGAGCACGAGCGCCGGACCGGCCGGCAGGTCGCCGGTCGCGACCTTGGCCATCACCAAGGTGCCGAGCACGAGGATCGCGCCGTTGGCCAGGTCGATGCCGGCGGTCAGGATGATGAGCGTCTGCCCGAGGGCGAGCGTGCCGACGACCACGATCTGCTGAAGGATCACCGAGAAGTTGTCGATGTCGGCGAACGTGCTGGTCGACAGCGAGAAGAAGATCACCAACAGCACGAGGGCCGCCAGCGGGCCGAGGACCGGGTTGCGGGCGAAGAGATTGCGCAGCTGCGCCCCGCGGCTCAGCTCGGGGAAGGTGTCGGGGTTCGCGGTCGCCATCGTCAGCCCCAGCAGTTGGCCGCGCCCCACGCGGAGTCCTTGGACGGTATGCCGGCCATCGGCTTGTCTGTGATCAGTTGCGAGCCGGTGTCGACGAAGCCGGACGGCTTCTTGCCGGTCTTGGCGTAGGCGATGACCGCGTCGACGCCGTCCTCGGCCATCTTCTTGGGGAACTGCATCACGGTCGCCGCGAAGTGCCCGCTCTTGACGTCCGCGACGCCGCTGCACGATCCGTCGATCGCGGCGACGGTGACCTTCCCGGCCAGGCCCTTGGCCTGCAGCGCCTGGTAGGAGCCGCGGGCGGCCGGTTCGTTGATGTTGTAGACCACGTTGACCTTGCCGGCGACCCGCTGCAGGAGGTTCTCCATCGCCTGCTGCGACTTGGTCTGGTCGCCCTGGGTGAGCGCGGACCCGATGACGTCCGGTGAGTTCTTCGCCAGGCCCATTCCGGCGAGGAAGCCGTTGTGCCGCTGCTGCCCGACGCTCGAGCTCGGGTCGAGGTCCATCGTCACCAGCTGCGGGGTCGTCGATCCCATCCGCGCCTTGACGTACTGGCCGAGGATCTTGCCGGCGGCCGTGTTGTCCGTGGCGTATGTCGCAGCGACCGCGTCGGCCGGGTCGGTCTCGGTGTCGAGCGCGATCACCACCACGCCCTTGGCCTGCGCCTGGCGGATCGCGTCGAGAATCCCGGTGGCGTTGCTCGGCGTGATGAGGATGCCCTTGACGCCCTGCTGCACGAGGTTCTGGATCGCGTTGATCTGGCCCTCGTTGTCGCCGTCGAACTTGCCCGCGAGGGCGACGAGCTCGGCGCCCTGCTTGCCGGCCTGCGCCTTGGCCGAGTCGCGCAGCTTCACGAAGTAGGGGTTCGACTCGGTCTTGGTGACCAGGCCGATCTTGACCTTGCCGCCGGCGCCGCCGCTGGAGGCGCCGGGCCCGCTCGTCTGGGTCTTGCTGCAACCGGTCGCGGCGACCGCGAAGAGGACCGTGGCGCCGACCGCGAGCGCGCTCCGGCGACGAATGATCGATCGAGTGTTCATGGGTGCGTCCTTCGGTGATGCGGGGTGGCCGTGCTGTGAAGTGCGCCACAACGTAGGGAGGGCCACCGGGCGAGCGTCATACGTTGCGCAACAAGTTGCGAAACGCGCCGGCAGGAAGGACAGTGACCTGCCATGGCCGCTCCTCGACGCCGGGTGCGCATGCACGAGGTCGCCGCCCGCGCGGGCGTGTCGACCAGCACGGTGTCGCACGTGATCAACGGCACCCGCCACGTCGCCCCCGACACCCGCGACGCCGTGCTGCAGGCGGTCGCCGCGCTCGACTACGCGATCACCCCGCACCCGCAGACCGCGGCGGGGCGGCGCACCATCGGGCTGGTGATCACCGGCGCCTCCAACCCCTACAACGGCGAACTCATCCAGGGTGTCGAGGGCGAGGCGACCCGTGCGGGGTTCGGGTTGTTCCTCTGCGACTCGCACGACGACCCGCGCCGCGAGGCGGAGGCGGTGCGCGGGTTGATCACCCACAACGCCGAGGCGGTGGTGATCGCGCCGACTCCGGAGTGGGAGGCGCAGGCGCTGCCGATGTTGCGCAAGAGCGAGCGACCCTTCGTGCTGGTCGATCGGCTGAGCAGCGCGCGCTGCGACCAGGTCAGCGCCGAGAGCGAGTCGGTGAGCGCCACCCTCGTCGAACATCTCATCGACCTCGGCCACCGCCGGATCGGGATGCTCAGCGGGCTGCCGGGTCTGTCCACGTCGATCGAGCGGGTCCGCGGCTACCAGCGGGCGCTCTCCGACGCCGGCATACCGATCGACCCGGCACTGATCGCGTGCGGCGAGTCACGTGCGACGTCCGCGCGGGCCGCGACTCTGCAGCTGATGCGCGGAAACGCAGCTCCCACAGCGCTTTTCAGCGCCAACAACGCGATGACCATCGGCGCCCTGCAGGCGCTGGGTGAGCTCGGCCTGCGCATCCCGGACGACCTCGCGGTGGTTGCGTTCGACGACTTCGAATGGGCGGCAGCGATGACTCCCGCGCTGACCGCCGTCGCCCAGCCGTTCCACGCGATGGGCGCGCAGGCGGTGCAACTGCTGCTGCGCCGGCTCCAGGACCCGCTCGCCCCGAGACGCGTGGTGCGGCTGCCCACCGAGATCGCGCATCGCCACAGCTGCGGCTGCGTGGCGCCCCGGCCGCGCACGGCGGGAGTGCCGTGACGACCCTGTCGGTCCGCGACGCCGTCGGCCAGGTGCTCGCGCTCGCCTCGGGCCGGTCGCGCGTCGTCGTCGGTCTCGCCGGGCCTCCCGCCGCCGGCAAGTCGACCCTCGCCGCCCGCCTCGCAGCCGACCTCGCCGCCGCCGGCTGCAGCACGGTCGTGGTGCCGATGGACGGCTTCCACCTGGCCCAGGCCGTGCTCGACGCGCGCGGTCTCGCGCCGGTCAAGGGTGCGCCGCACACCTTCGACCCGGCCGGTTACGTCGCGCTGCTGCGGCGGCTGCGGGACGAGGCCGGCACGGTCTGGGCGCCGGAGTTCGACCGGGCGCTCGAGCAGCCGATCGCCGGGGCGATCGAGGTCGACCCGAGCGTCCGGGTGGTGCTCACCGAGGGCAACTACCTGCTGCTCGACCGGTCGCCGTGGGACCGGATCCGGCCCCTGCTCGACCTCGCCTGGTATGTCGAAACCCCCGACGTACTGCGCAGAGAGCGGCTGATCGCCCGGCACGAGCACTACGGCCGCTCGCCCGACGAGGCGAGCGAACGCGCGCTCGGCACCGACGAACGCAACGCCGCGCTCGTGCGGGCCTCCCGGGCTCGCGCGGACGCGGTCATCCGCACCGACTGAGGCGGCCGCACCGCTGGGCCGCGCCCTGATCCGCATCCGGATGCAACCTGTGAGCCGGTCACGCGTCTTCCCTAGGTGACCACCTCCGCACCTTCGCTCGCGGCCGCCGCGGCCCGGCGCCGCGCTGTGCCCGTGTGGGCGGTCGCGACGAGCACTGGCTATCGTCGGGGAGGGCCGCAGCGATGACGACACTGAGCGATCCCTTCGCCACGACGTATGCCGAAGGGCGTGCCACTTGGGAGGAGCGATTCGGTGACCGCGCGCGCATCCGGACCTACCGGGCGATGAGCGCAGACGCGCCGGTCGACCTCGCCGATCTCTACCGCACGCATCACCTGCAGATGGTGCGCCTCGCCCGCCTGCTCGTCGACGACATCGCAAGCGCGGAGGACGTCGTCCAGGAAGCCTTCCTCGGGATGCACCGCAACCAGGCCTCGCTGCGCGACTCCGGCGCCGCGGTCGGCTACCTGCGGCAGGCCGTGGTCAACCAGGCGCGCTCGATGCTGCGCCGGCGGCGGACGGTCCGGGAGCATCTCAAGGTCGCCGAGCCGGACATCGCACCGGCCGCCGACAGCGACGTGTTGCTGGCCGAGGAGCACCAGGAGGTGTTGCGGGCGGTCAACCGGTTGCCGCAGCGGCAGCGTGAGGTGCTGGTGCTGCGCTACTGGTCGGACATGTCCGAGGCCGAGATCGCGACCGCGCTCGGCATCAGCAAGGGAACCGTGAAATCGCAGGCAAGCCGGGCCATGGCGGCCCTCACCACGATCATGCAGGGAGGCGACCGATGAGTCCCCACGACGACCTGGAACGCCGCCTGCGCGACGCGTTCGAGGCGAAGGCGTCGCAGATCACCCCCGACTCCCTCGACCGCGACCGTGAGCTGGAGTTCGAGCAGCACCTGCGCGTGACGCCGCTGCGCCGCGGCCCGCGCCGTGGGGTGCTGGCCGGTGCCGGACTGCTCGCCGCGGCGGCCGCCGCGGCCGGGGTCCTGGCGATCACCTTCCACCCCGGCGACAACGGCCGGGTGGTCGATGCGGCCCGCACCGTCACCCAGAGCACGGGCACGACGAGCCCGTCCGCTCCATCCGGCTCACCGACGTCTGCCCCGCCGGCCACGGCCACGAGCAATCCGCTGCCGGTCGGTCCGCAGCGGCCGACCGGCCAGGCGACCCGCACCACGGCGCCGCAACCGTCGCAGACCGCGCAGAGCACCGCACCGTCCGCGGCGCCGTCGAGCGAGCAGCCGTCGAGCGCGGCGGAGACGGTCAACCCGTCGGCCGCCGCGCCCAGCCCCAACCTGTCGATTCAGCGGGCGCCGCGCACCTCCGCGCCACCGCTGATGTCGAGCGGCCTGCCGCAGGCCGCCGGCCTGACCACCACCGACACCTATTACGGCCCGATCCCGCTGTTCGCGACCCTGCCCGACGGCAGCGGCGCCACCTACAACATCCCGATGCCCGACGGCGCCGAGTGGCAGCTGGTCGCCAATGCCGGGCCGCGCTACCGCGTCCTCGCGTCGGCGGGCTCAGTCGCCGACTACTGGGCGCAGACCCTGCCCGGGCAGGGCTGGGTGCAGTCGGGCGCCGGCTGGACGTTCCCGGGCACGCCCTACACCGTGTCGCTCTCGGGCGACCTGGTGTTCGCCGGCTACGGCGGCTGACTACTCATCGTCGACCCAGTCGAGGGTGCGCTGCACGGCCTTGCTCCACTTGGCCATCAGCCGCGTGCGGTCCTCGTCGCTCATCTGCGGCTCCCACCGCTTGTCCTCGGCCCACTGCTTGGTCAGCTCCGCCTCGTCCTTCCAGAAGCCCACCGCCAGGCCCGCCGCGTATGCCGCGCCGAGCGCCGTCGTCTCGGTGATCTTCGGCCGGATCACCGGCACGTCGAGCAGGTCGGCCTGGAACTGCATCAGCGTGTCGTTGCCGACCATGCCGCCGTCCACCTTGAGCTCGGTGAGGTCCACCCCCGAGTCGGCGTTCATCGCGTCGACGACCTCCTTGCTCTGGAAGGCGACCGCCTCGAGCGCCGCCCGGGCGATGTGCCCCTTGCCCGCGAACCGCGTCAGCCCGACGACGGCGCCGCGGGCGTCGCTGCGCCAGTGCGGAGCGAACAGGCCGGAGAACGCCGGCACGATGTAGACGTCACCGTTGTCCTCCACGGACTTGGCGAGGTCCTCGACCTCCGGTGCCGCCTTGATGAGCTGCAGGTTGTCGCGCAACCACTGCACGAGCGACCCGGTGACCGCGATCGACCCTTCCAGCGCGTAGACCGGCTTCGCGTCCCCGATGCGGTAGCAGACCGTGGTCAGCAGACCGTTCTTGGAGAGCACCTTCTCCTCACCGGTGTTGAGCAGCACGAAGTTGCCGGTGCCGTAGGTGTTCTTGGCCATCCCCGGCTCGAAGCAGACCTGCCCGAAGGTCGCCGCCTGCTGGTCGCCGAGGATGCCGGCGATGTCGACGCCGGCGAGGACACCGCGCTCGCGCACCTTGCCGTAGACCTCGGAGGAGGACACGATCGTGGGCAGCATCGACTTCGGCAGGCCCATCTCGGCGACGATGTCGTCGTCCCAGTCGAGGGTGTCCAGGTCCATCATCAGCGTGCGTGAGGCGTTGGTGACGTCCGTGGCGTGCACGCCGCCGTTGGTGCCGCCGGTCATGTTCCACAGCACCCAGGTGTCCATGGTGCCGAAGAGCAGGTCGCCCGCCTCCGCCTTCTCCTTGGCGCCGTCGACGTTGTCGAGCACCCAGCGGGCCTTCGGCCCGGCGAAGTAGGTCGCGAGCGGCAGGCCGGTCTTGGCCTTGAAGCGGTCCGGGCCCTCGCTGCCGGCGAGCTGCTGGCAGATCTTGTCGGTGCGGGTGTCCTGCCAGACGATGGCGTTGTAGACGGCCTTCCCGGTGTTCTTGTCCCAGACCACCGTGGTCTCACGCTGGTTGGTGATGCCGACCGCCGCGATGTCCGACGCCGACAGGTCCAGCTGGGCCAACGCCTCGGCGCACACCTTGCGGGTGTTGTCCCAGATCTCCTGCGGGTTGTGCTCGACCCAGCCGGCCTTGGGGAAGATCTGCTCGTGCTCCATCTGGGAGACGGCCTGGATCGCACCGTCCTGGTCGAAGATGATGCAGCGGGTGCTGGTGGTGCCCTGGTCGATCGATGCGATGTACTTGCTCATATCTGCTTCCTTCGCTCAATTCTGTTCTGTCGTATGACGATTGACGGCGCTCAGCTGCTGTACCAGTGGAAGACCAGGCCACCGAGGATGCCGCCGATGATCGGGCCGACGACCGGGATCCAGGCATAGCCCCAGTTGTTGGAGTCCTTGTGCGGGATCGGCAGGATGGCGTGCGCGAGGCGGGGGCCGAGGTCACGTGCCGGATTGATCGCATATCCCGTCGGGCCGCCGAGGCTGGCGCCGATCCCAACCACGAGCAATGCCACCGGAATTGCTTCCAGGATGGTGCCCTTGCCGCCGTTCCACGCGCCGAAGCTCAGGGCGCCGAAGAGCAGGATGAAGGTGCCGATGATCTCGGTGACGAGGTTCCAGGCGACGCTCGGGATGAGCGGGCCGGTCGAGAAGACCAGGCTCGGCGCGTCGCCGCGCTCGTCGAACTGCTTCTTGTATGCCGCCCAGGCGACGACCGCACCGATGAACGCGCCGATGAACTGCGCGACGATGTAGACCGCGATCGACGTGGCGTCGACCTGGATGCCGGGCACGAACTCCTTCGCGCCGGACGCCCAAATGCCAAGCGTGACAGCGGGATTGAGGTGTCCGCCCGACTTGTATGCGGCGTAGACGCCGGCGAGCACGCCGATGCCCCAGCCGAAGTTGATCATCAGGTTGCCGCCCTCGTAGCCGTTGTTCTTGGGGAACACGGCATTGGCGACGACGCCGACACCGAGGACGATCAGAATCGCGGTTCCGATCACCTCGCTGAAGAAAACGCCCCACAGGGTCATGGATTTCAAGCCTCTCGCTCTCGGACTGTGGCGGGCGGCGAGGCGCTCACCGGGTCCGCCATGACCTGCTCAGTGTGGCCCATCTCGCATTGAGTCCGCAGCCGGTCGGCAACCTCATGGCCGCCTCCACCCGGGTCGGCGAACGCGCATAAGCTGACAGTGTCGTCACGCGGATTTCGAGGGAGTCCAGTCATGGTCATGCAGCCGTTCAGCGCACAACTCGGGCCGAAGGAACGCGCTCAGTCCTGGGAAGAGTTGCAGGAGCGCGAATTCGACGTCCTGGTGATCGGCGGCGGGGTGACCGGTGCCGGCGCTGCGCTCGACGCTGCCACCCGTGGCCTGCGCACCGCACTGGTCGAGGCCCGCGACTTCGCCAGCGGCACCTCCTCGCGCAGCAGCAAGCTCTTCCACGGCGGCCTGCGCTACCTCGAGCAGATGAACTTCGGACTGGTCGCGGAGGCGCTCAAGGAGCGTGAGCTGATGCTCACCACGATCGCCCCGCACCTGGTGCACCCGGTGTCGTTCCTCTACCCGCTCTCCCACAGAGGATGGGAACGTCCTTATGTCGCAACGGGTTTGGCGATGTACGACCAGATGGGTGGTGCCCGCTCCGTGCCGCGGCAGAAGCACCTGACCCGCGGCGGTGCGCTCAAGCTCTTCCCCGGCCTGAAGTCCGACGCACTGGTGGGCGCCGTCCGCTACTACGACGCGCAGGCCGACGACGCCCGCCATACGCTGACCGTGGCACGCACGGCGGCGCACTACGGCGCCGTGGTGCGTAACTCCACCGAGGTCGTGGAGCTGGTCAAGGAGGCCGACCGGGTGGTCGGCGCTGTGGTGCGTGACGTCGAGACCGGCGAAACCGCAACGGTGCGAGCCAAAGTCGTGGTCAACGCCACCGGCGTGTGGACCGACGACCTGCAGCGGATGAGCGGTGGCCGAGGCCGTTTCCGGGTGCGCGCGTCCAAGGGCGTGCACATCCTGGTGCCGCGCGACCGCATCGCCGGCGAGGTCGGCCTGATCCTGCGCACCGAGAAGTCCGTGCTGTTCGTGATCCCGTGGGGCCAGCAGTGGCTCATCGGCACCACCGACACGGACTGGACCCACGACCTGGCGCACCCGGCCGCCACCGCCCAGGACATCGAATACCTTCTGGAGCACGCGAATTCGGTGCTGGCGACCCCGATCACCAAGGACGACATCCTCGGTGTCTACGCGGGCCTGCGGCCGTTGCTCGCCGGTGAGAGCGAGGACACCAGCCAGTTGTCGCGCGAGCACGCGGTGGCGCGGCCACAGCCGGGCCTGGTGTCGATCGCGGGCGGGAAGTACACCACCTACCGGGTCATGGCGCAGGACGCGATCGATGTCGCTGGCAAGGACATCGGCGACATCAAGGAGTCGGTGACCGAGCACGTGCCGCTCGTCGGCGCGGACGGCTATGCCGCGATGGTCAACCTGAAGCACGAATTGTCAGCGGAGACAGGCCTTCCCGAGTGGCGCATCGAGCACCTGCTCGGGCGTTACGGCTCGAAGCTGGACGAGGTGCTGGCTCTCGCGGCCGACGACGCCTCGCTGCTCGAGCCGGTGACGTCCGCCGAGAACTACCTGCGCGTCGAGCTGAAGTACGCCGTCACCCACGAGGGTGCGCTGCACCTCACCGACGTGCTCGCCCGCCGCACCCGCATGTCGATCGAGACCAAGCACCGCGGGGTCGACGCCGCCGAGGAGACCGCCGACATCATGGCCGGCGTGCTCGGCTGGGACGAGGAGACCAAGCGGCGCGAGGTCGAGACCTACCGCGAGCGGGTCGCCGCGGAGCGCGCGTCGCAGGAGCTCGACAGCGACAGCGACAGCGACGCGGCGCGGCTGCGCGCGCCGGAGATGCGCCAGGGCCTGCGGAAGGTCACCGCGACCAAGTAGCACGCCGGCCAGTCGCCGGCGCCCGTCACCGCAGCGCCGACGGCGCGACGCGCAGGATCCGGTCGTCGCCCGGGTTGGGCGCGCCCCGGCCGTCGGTGTTGTTGGTGAGGATCCACAACGCCCCGTCCGGGGCGATCGCGACGTCGCGCAGCCGGCCGTAGCGGCCCACGAAATACTCCCGGCCGGTGCCGGGGGCCGACACCGGGACCGCTCGCAACCGGCGGCCGCCGAGGCACGCCACATAGATGGTGCCGCCGGTGATCGCGATGCCGCTCGGGCTCGCCTCCGAGGTCGACCACTGCTGCACCGGGTCGACATACCTCGAGTCGCCCGCCCGCCCCTCGTGCACCGGCCACCCGTAGTTGGCGCCGCGCCGGATGATGTTGAGCTCGTCCCAGGTGTTCGCGCCGAACTCCGCGGCGAACATCGTGCCGTCGGGCGCCCACGCCATGCCCTGCACGTTGCGGTGGCCGAGCGACCACACGCGACTGCCCGCGAACGGGTTGTCGCCCGGCACGCCGCCGACCGGCGTCATGCGCAGGATCTTCCCGGCCGGGCTACTCCGGTCCTGCGCCGCCTGCTGATCGCTGGTGTCACCCACGGCCACGTAGAGCATCCGGTCCGGGCCGAACGCGATCCGTCCGCCGTTGTGTATGCCGGCCGCCGGCAGTCCGTCGAGCACCACCTGCCGGCCGGACAGTCGCACCTGCGACCCGGAGCGTGAAATGCGATATCGCACAACGCGATTGGCCTGGTCGTCACCGGTGTAGTAGACGGTCAGCCAGGCGCCCTGAACGGCCAGGCCGAGCAGCCCGCCCTCGCCGCCGTGCGCGACGCCGGGCACGGTCAGCACCTCGCGGGTGCGCCCGTCGGCGAGCTGCAGGATGCGTGCATCGTCGCGCTGGCCGAGCAGCGCTGCGCCGCCGGTCCAGACGACCGACCACGGCGCACGCAGCCCGGTGACGACATCGGTGACCGCACCACCCGGCACGTCGCCCGCAACGCTGCTCGGAACGCCGCCTGACGCGCTGCCGGTGGGCGCAGCCACGCCCGAGCCGGCCGGCTGCGGCGTCGCGGCCCGATCGCTGCTGCACGCCCCGAGACCGGCGAGCGCCAGCCCGCCTGCGACCAGTGCGGCCCGGCGGGTGGGCCGGGCGGGACCGGCGGCATACGGCTGCGGCATCGGACCTCCCCTCCACGGCATCGGTGCGGCCCCATCGTAGGTCGGCGGGAGACGGCCTGCCGGTGGACCGCGATCCGCCCGCGGGGTCCAGCCGATCCGGAGCCGCCGTCCGGCAGTTGCACACCTTGACATCCGTCTGGCAGGGTCGCCGGTTGTGCTTGTCAGTCGTCAAGCACGTCTCGACCAGGGGAAGACCGACACCGATGGCTCAGCGGGCAGTCCGCTCTCACCGTTTCGCACTCAGCGCCCTCCTCGGGCTGCTGCTCCTCGCCCTTCTCGCCGGCGTCGGCCTCGCGTCGTCCCCGGCCAGGGCGGGCGAGCGCGGCGCCGGCCACGCGCCCACCCAGGCGCCCAAGCGGATGCCGAAGCAGGTATCGAAGCAGGCGTCGACCAGCACGCTCTGGGACAGCCGCACCCCACTGGTCGACGGCCGCGGCGTGGCGGCGCCCGGTCTGCGCGGTGCGCGCAACAAGGACGGCGTCGCGCAGGTGCGGTTCGGGCCGTTCGGCGACGCGGTGGTCGCCGAGAAGGGCGGCCGGATCGTCTGGTTCGGCAGCACCTGGGCGCGCAGCGGCACCGTGCTGACCGACCCGGACGGGCGGGATCTGTCCGCCGACACCCTGGTCGTCGGCGACGACGGCCTGAGCAGCGTCGCGCTCGACCCCGGCTGGCCCTTCCGGCCCTACGTCTACGCGTTCTACCTGTCCAACACCAGGCTCGACGGGAGGCTCGACGGCAGCGGCCGGTGGACCACCGCGGAGTGCCCGCCGGACGGCCGGTGCATCGCCGACGCGAAGATCGTGCGGCTGACGGTCGCCACCCGTTTCGCCGGCGGCCGCTTCGTGAAGTACGTCTCCGGCCGCACGACTCTCGTCGACTCCGGCTGGTGCCAGGCGGTCCGGACCCACGGCATCGGCGACCTGCTGTTCGGGCCCGACGGCGCGCTCTACGCGTCGGCCGGCGACGGCACTCCGGAGGGACTCACCTGGGACGACAGCGCCCAGCGGCGCGCCTGCGCCGCGCAGGTGCCGGCGAAGTACGCCAGCCGGATGGCGCCGCTCGACGCGCGCGACCCCACCGTCCACCCGTCGCTGAACGGCAAGATCATCCGCATCGATCCGGCCACCGGCGAGGGCGCGCAGGGCAACCCGTGGCAGGCGTCGGACGACCCCAACCGCCGTCGCATCATCGGGCTCGGCTTCCGCAACCCGTTCCGGATGGCCTTCCAGCCCGGCACCGGCGTCCTCGCGATCAGCGCGATCGGACAGCGCAAGGTCGAAGCGGTCTACGAGGTCGCGGAGCCCCTCGCCGGACCGGCCGCGGTCAATTCTGGCTGGCCGTGCTGGGAGGTCGGCGAGCGCTTCCAGGACGGCCCGTTGTGCGCGGGCCTGTCCCTCGAGGCCGGCACGCTGCTGCGGCCCTCCATCCAGTGGTGGCACGGGCAGCCGCTCACCGCCGCCGAGCCCTGCCCGGCCGGCAAGGGCAGCTCGGCGATGGGGGTCGCCTACGCACCGGACTCGCGGTGGCTGCCCGCCCGATACCGCGGCGACCTGTTCTTCGGTGACTTCGCCCGCGGTTGCGTCTGGACCCGCTCCCCCGGCGGCGCGCCGCGGTTCCTCGCGCAGGTCCCGGCCCACACCATGCGCAGCATCACCGCCGGGCCGTTCGGTGGCATGTACTTCGTGGACTACCAGCAGGGCGCGGTCCGCCGGTTCAAACTGTGGCCGGGTGCGCGCCGGTGACAGCTGAGCTGGGTGGCGGGTAGGACACCGGCGGGCGCGTCGCCGTCATACAGCCGTCGCACAGGGTGCGCATAGAATCGGCTGCGGTGCAGCACAGTGACGGACGCGAAAGTGAGACACCATGAGCACCGCATCCGGCCTGAAACGACCTGACGGCAGCGCCGTCCGCGTCCTCGTCGTCGACGACGAGAGCAACCTGACCGAACTCCTCTCGATGGCGTTGCGCTACGAGGGGTGGGAGATCAAGAGCGCCGGCACCGGCTCCGGCGCGGTCCGCACGGCGAAGGAATTCCGGCCGGACGCCGTCGTGCTCGACATGATGCTTCCCGACTTCGACGGGCTGGAGGTGCTGCGCCGGCTGCGGGACGACGACCCGTCGCTGCCGGTGCTCTTCCTCACCGCACGGGACGCCGTCGAGGACCGGGTCGCCGGCCTCACCGCCGGCGGCGACGACTACGTCACCAAGCCGTTCTCCCTCGAGGAGGTCGTCGCACGCGTGCGGGCGCTGCTGCGGCGCTCGGTAGCGATGACCGAGGAGTCGTCGTCGGTGCTCACCGTCGGTGACCTGCGCCTCGACGAGGACAGCCACGAAGTCTTCCGTGGTGACACCGAGATCTCTTTGACCGCAACGGAATTCGAGCTTCTGCGCTACCTGATGCGCAACCCCAAGCGGGTGCTGTCCAAGGCACAGATCCTCGACCGCGTGTGGCACTACGACTTCGGCGGCCAGGCCAACGTCGTCGAGCTCTACATCTCCTACCTGCGCAAGAAGATCGACGCCGGCCGCGAGCCGATGATCCACACCATGCGCGGCGCGGGCTACGTGCTCAAGCCGGCCACGAGCTGAGCGAGTCCGCCCCCTCGATGAGCGCTTCCCTGCATCCTTCGCGGTGGACGCTGCGCACCAAGCTCGTCGCCTGGATGCTCCTGCTATTCCTCGCGGTGACGTTCGCGGTCGGCGCGCTCACCGTCTGGCAGCTCAACCGCACGCTGCGCGGCCAGGTGGACAACCAGCTCTACCAGTCGGCACGGGTCTTCGACGGGCCGGGCGGCCGGCTCACCATCGGCGGGCCGCCGCCGGTCGCCGGGCAGTCCATCCGGGTGACCCTCGACCGGTCGACCGGCACCGTCGCCCGGCTGGTCGTCAAACCCGCCGGATTCTCCACCGACTTCACCGTCGAGTCCGACAACACCGTCTACAGCTACCGCACCATCGACCACCTGAGCGACACCCAGGTCGCGCTGCTGCAGGCCGCGGGGATCGGACGCAACCCGACGTCGATCGACCTCGGCGGCTCACTCGGCGAATACCGAGTGATCGCAGTCCAATCCGAGGCCGCGGTTGCGACCGCGAACAACGGGGTGGCCGCCAAACCGGTCACCACGATCATCGGTCTGCCGACCGGGCCCAACCGCACGACGGTCGCCAAGACCGCGGTCGCGGTCGCGCTGCTCAGTGGAGCGGGCGTGATCCTGGTGGGGCTGGCCGCGGCATACATCATCCGGCGCAACCTGGAGCCGCTGCGCCGCGTCGCGGCGACCGCGACGAGGGTGTCGCGACTGCCCCTGTCGACGGGGGCCGTGGTCATGACCGAGCGGGTCGCCGACCGCGACACCGACGAGGGCACCGAGGTGGGGCAGGTCGGCGCGGCGTTCAACGGGATGCTCGACCACATCGACCACGCCTTGACCGCACGGCACGAGAGCGAGCAACGGGTGCGGCAGTTCGTCGCGGACGCCTCCCACGAACTGCGCACGCCGCTCGCGTCGATCCGCGGCTATGCGGAGTTGTCCCGCCGCGAGACCGAGCCGGTGCCGACCGGCGTCACGCACGCGCTCGGCCGCATCGAGTCCGAGTCGGACCGGATGACCGCACTCGTGGAGGACCTGCTGCTGCTCGCCCGGCTCGACTCCGGGCGGCCGCTCGACCGCGACCAGGTCGACCTGTCCCTGATCGCGATCGAGACCGTGAGCGACGCCCAGGCCGCCGGCCCGGGACACCTGTGGTCGCTGGACCTGCCGGAGGATCCCGTCGAGGTCGAGGGCGACGCCTCGCGCATCCGGCAGGTCGTCATCAACCTGCTGGCCAACGCGCGACGGCACACCCCCGAAGGCACCCGGGTGGTGCTGTCGCTGCGGCCCGACGGTGACGGCGTGCTGCTGCAGGTGCGTGACAACGGCCCCGGCATACCGGCCGCACTCGTGCCGCGCATCTTCGAGCGCTTCACCCGCGGCGACTCCGCCCGCAGCCGGTCGGAGGGCTCGACCGGCCTCGGCCTGTCGATCGTGCACGCCGTCGTCACCGCCCACCACGGCCGGGTGCGGGTCGAGTCGGTGCCGGGCGACACGGTCTTCTCGATCTGGCTGCCGCACCGGCAGCCGGGCGCCGCCCGATAACGCAAGCGGCCCCCGACGAATCGTCGAGGGCCGTGCGCGTTGTGCGGAGGCGGAGGGATTTGAACCCTCGATGGGGTTTTAAGCCCCAAACCCGCTTAGCAGGCGGGCGCCATAGACCAGACTAGGCGACGCCTCCAGCACACCCAGCTCGCTCACAGACACGCGGATTTTTGTATCCACTTGTCAGGCGGGCACCATGGTGAAGCGTGGCAAGGCTACCCAAGGGTGGCGCTCCGTCCAAAACGAGGGCAGGCCGAAGCAACCGAACGATCGGCTGTGACGTCTTCTGATTCAGCAGGCGACGATCCGGCGGGTGGGTGAGAATGACCGGCGGTCATAATTGTCACGGATCGATAACAGCGAAGGCAGGCGTATGACGGGCGATGCCCACACACCAGCATCACGGCACGGGGGGACACCTCGACGCCGTCCTGCGATCGATCCGGACGAGACGGTCGTGGCCAGCCGTCGCGCCATGTCGGGGCGGGACGAACGCCACGACGACAACCCCGCCGAGCCGCCCAGCTCGCGACAGGCCGCACGGGAGTTCCGGGCCCACGAGGTGCGCCGCGGCATCGGCCTGACCGCGCTGTCGGTGCTGCTGCCCGGACTCGGCCTGCTGTGGACGCGGCGCCGCAACGTCGGCCTGCTCTTCCTCGGGATCCTCGCGATCGTGCTGATCAGCCTGGCCATCATCCTGTTCAGCGGAGGCCTGGTGCACGGCAGCGCCCAATTGCTCACCACCAAGGGCCTGGTGCTGCTGCTCGGGATCTGCATCGGCGGCGGACTGCTGTGGCTCACCGGCATCGTGCTCACCGCGGTGACCACCGTCGGCGACCGGTGGCCGGGCCAGACCCGGTTGCTGCACGGCGGCTTCGCCGCGCTCATGTGCCTGGTCGTGGCGGCGCCCGTCGCGCTCGCCACCCGCGACGTGTGGATCACCAGGAGCACCTTCGGCACGGTCTTCCAGGGCAGCAAGAACAAGGACGCGGCCAACCCGGGCGGCGGCAGCAACCCGTGGAAGGACATCCCCCGCGTCAACATCCTGCTCTTCGGGTCCGACGCCGGCGCCGACCGCATCAAGCAGCGGCCCGACTCGCTCATCGTCGCGAGCGTCGACACCAAGACCGGCGACACCGTGCTGGTGAGCGTGCCGCGCAACATGGGGCACGCCCCGCTGCCGGCGTCCAACCCGCTGCACAGCAAGTACCCGAACGGCTTCACCTGCCTGCCCGGCCAGACCGACGCCGCGTGCGGCCTGATGGAAGGCATCTGGCAGGCCGGCGAGGACAACAAGAACCTCTTCCCGCCCGACAGCGAGGACCCCGGCCTGGTCACCACGCGGGACGCCGTCAGCGGGGTCACCGGCCTGAAGATCGACTACACCGCGACGGTCGACCTGCAGGGCTTCCAGCAACTCGTCGACGCCATGGGCGGGGTCTACGTCAACGTCAAGCCCGACCCCAACTCCAGCTTCGACGGCATCCCGATCGGCGGCAAGCTGGACAGCGCCGGCAACGTGGTCCCCGGATCGATCACCGGCACCATCAAGCCCGGCTACCAGAAGCTCGACGGCTACCAGGCGCTCTGGTATTCCCGCAGCCGGGTGGCGAGCGGCGACGACCAGCGCATGCGCCGGCAGCGCTGCATGATCAACAATCTGATCTCGCAGGTCAACCCGTTCGAGATGGTCCAGAAGTTCACCTCGATCATGTCGGTCGCCCAGAAGAACATCCGCATCGACATGAACCAGGACGACCTGCCCGCCTTCGCCACCCTCGCCAACCGGATGAAGGACGGCAACATGCGATCGGTCAACATCTCCGACCCGGTGAGCAACTCCAACCCCAACTTCGACCGGATCCACGCGCTCGTGCAGAAGGCGATCGACACCCCGCACAACCCCAAGGCACCGACGCCGCAGAAGTCCACGTCGCCGTCGGCGTCGCCGAGCAGCAGTTCGAGCGCGCCGAGCTCGAGCGGCTCGTCGAGCTCGACCTCGGCCAACCCGATCAGCGACACCGCAGACACCTGCTGACGCCGTGAGTTCGCGCACCGTGCTCGGCGTCACCGGAGGCGCCCTGGTCGTCGCCGCCGGCGTCGGCGGCTACATGTTCTGGCAGCAGGGCCAGGAAGTCGGCAAGGCCGACGACGCGGCCCGCGCGGCCGTGACGGCGTTCGCGCAGGACTGGTCGGCGCGCACCCTCGACAAAACGACGTATGTCGGCACCTCCCCGCAGGCCGCGGCCGCCAACTTCGCCACCGCGACCGGCGCGCTCGGCAACGGGCCGGTGAAGGTCGACGTCACCCGGTTCAACCGCGACGGCGACAACGCGACCGCGACGCTGCGGGTGCAGTGGTCGCTTGCCGGCGGCCGCACGTTCGCCTGGGACGACCCCGTGCGGCTGGTGAAGCAGAACGACGTGTGGGGTGTGCAGGTCAGCTCCAGCACCTCCCTCTGGCACCCGAAGCTGCAGGCGGGCGACTCGTTCGCGGTCAACACCTCCTCCGGCTCGCGCGGCGCGGTCACCGGCGCCGGCGGCAGCGAGGTGATGACCAACCAGCCGGTCTACGACATCTCGATCGACCCGGTGAAGGCAACCGACGCCTCGGTCGCACAACTGCAGAACACCACCAACGTCCCCGGGCTGGTGACCAAGCTGCAGGCCGCCAAGAAGTCCGGGTCGAAGGCGCCGATCCCGGTCCTGACCTACCGCCGCGACGACTACGTCGTGGTGCAGAACGACGTCGAACGACTCGACGGGGTGATCGTCGGGCAACGGCAGCAACCACTCGCCCCGACGCGCACCTGGGGCCAGCCGATGCTCGGCTCGGTCGGTCCGGTGACCGCCGACATGCTGAAGAAGAACCCGGGCCAATACCGCTCCGGTCAGATCGTCGGCCTGGCCGGCATGCAGGCGCAGTATGACCAGACCCTCGGCGCCACACCGGGATTCACCATCACCCCGCACTCCGACACCAGCCAGGTGCTCTACGGCACGGCCGCCAAGAGCGGGCGCAACGTCACCACCACCCTCGACCCGCGCGTGCAGACCGCCGCCGAGAAGGCCCTTGCCGGGCAGAACGGCAAACCGGCCGCGATCGTGGCGTTGGACGTGAAGAGCGGGAACGTGCTCGCGGTCGCCAACTCCCCGTCATACGGGATCGAGAGGGCGATGAGTGGGCACTACGCGCCGGGCTCGACGATGAAGATTGCGAGCGCCTATGCGTTGCTGGAGAAGGGATTTGACCCCAACACGGTCGTGCCGTGCCCGAAGAACGTCGTCGTCGACGGCTATCGGATCGGCAACTTCGAGGGTGAGACGGCCGGATCACCGAAATTCAGCGAAGACTTCGCCAAGTCGTGCAACACGGCATTCGTCAACGCCACCAAGGGTTTCGGCGACACCGACCTGCAGAAGGCGGCCGGTGCACTGGGCCTCGGGGTCGACTGGAGCAAGCAGGTCGGCTTCGACGGCGCGTATGCCGGCAGCGTCCCGGCGGCGAACAGCCCTACCGACAAAGCGGTTTCGGTCTTCGGGCAAGGTCGGGTGCTGGCGTCGCCGCTGTCGGTCGCGGTGATGGCCGGTTCGGTCGCGCGCGGGTCGATGATCCCGCCGGTGCTGGTCACCGATCCCGCGCAGGAGGGGTCCCGAGCCCCGAAACCGTTGGACGCCAAGGCGATCGGCGGGCTGCGGTCGATGATGCGACTGACCGTCACCAACGGCACGGCGACCGATCTCAAGAGCACCCCGGGCGGCGATGTCTACGCCAAGACCGGCACCTCGGAGTTTTCCGAGGGCGGCAGGAGCGGCGCGCACGCGTGGCTGGCGGGCTGGCAGGGCAACGTCGCCTTCTGCGTGCTGGTCGAAGACGTGCCGACCGGCAAGAGCGGCGGCACCGTCGCCGCCCCGGTCGCCAAGGACTTCCTCTCCAAGCTCGCCGCGAGCTGAGCGCACGGGTCCTCGCCTCCGGCGACCCGCGGCATACGGACGACAAAACGCCCCGGCACCGAGACGGTGCCGGGGCGCTCTGCTGGTCGGATCAGGACCCGACCATGAGAAGTCTGATGTCTAGGACGTTCAGACCGGGACCACGTTGGTGGCCTGCGGGCCCTTGTCGCCCTGGGTGATCTCGAACTCGACGCGCTGCGCCTCCTCAAGGCTGCGGTAGCCCTGAGTCTGGATGGCGGAGAAGTGAACGAAGACGTCGGGGCCGCCGCCGTCCTGGGCAATGAAGCCGAAGCCCTTCTCAGCGTTGAACCACTTGACGGTTCCCTGTGCCATTGGGGGTAACTCTCAATCTGTTTGTTTCATGGCTGCCGGTCGCGAACTTTACGCGGCCGTCGAAAGCTGAGGCATCCCCCCAATGGGTGAACAACCGCTCACAAACTGTGGCGCCCGTCGGTGCGGGCGCCGGAGTCCAACGAGGAACTGCAACTGCATTCGAACCACGACCGTAGCACGCTCGGTGTGAACGCGAGGTGACAAGGAGTTGGCGGATCGCGAGGCCGAACTGGGGGCGATCTGCCGAGGAGCCGCCGACGGCCGAAACTGATTGAGAGATAAGGCAGAAGCGACGGCGAGCAGCGACCTACAGCGCTGGCTTGAGGGTTGACTCGGGGGCCGGTGCACCGGCCCGTTTCAGGTAGCGGAGGGCGTGGGATTCGAACCCACGATGCGCGTGAACGCATAGCGGTTTTCAAGACCGCCGCACTAGGCCACTATGCGAGCCCTCCTGATCGTGCGACCTGGCCGCACGAGATCCTGCACATCGTACGTCGGGCCGGCGACGGGATCACGCAGGCGTCGTCGGCGCACGGTCGAACCCGCCGGGGCCGCCGAGTAGGGTCGCCTGGAACACCTGCCGCGCACGGGCGAGCACGCGCCGAGGTAACAAGAAACAACAAGGAAACAACAAGGAAGGACCCGCGATGAGCAAGCTGGGCTTCGTCGTCGGAATCGCCGCCGGATACGTGATCGGAGCGCGCGCCGGCCGCGAGCGATACGAGCAGATCAGGCAGATCGCCGGGCGCGCCTGGAACCACCCTGCGGTCGTCGATCAGCGCAGCAGGACCACCGAGCAGATCAAGCAGCGTGGTCCCGAGGTCGCCGCGGCAGCCGGCCAGGCGGCGATCAAGGGCGCCGGCCAGGCCGCGAAAAGCGCTGTCACTGCTGGGTTTCAAGCCGCCGTCGGCCACAAGCCGGGCCCGGTCGTGTCCGGGACGCTCGCCGACGGCGCGTCATACGACCAGGGCGCGAGCAGCGCCGAGGCCGCGGACGAAAGCCTCGCCAGGGCCGGCAAGCCGACGCGCTGAACGCGCCGAGGGCGGGGTGTCGTGGACCTCGACCCCTCCGGCGTCTAACGTGGGAGCGAGCCACACCCCAGCAACGGCGCGGAAAATCCGGGTCGGGGGTGGTTTGGAGCCGTCGGTTTCCCGGCGGTTTGCCACGATCGACGGATCGGCATCGGAGGGTGCCGGTCCACGAGACAAGGACAGGACCATTCATGAACCGCACTGACCTCGCGAGCACGATCGCACAGCGCACCGGTGTGAGCGTCAAGGACGCCAACGCTGTCATCGCCGGCCTCAACGACGTCATCCTCGAGGCGATCGGCCGTGGTGAGAAGGTCCAGCTGCCGGGCCTGCTCACCATCGAGCGCGTCGACCGGGCGGCTCGCACCGGCCGCAACCCCCGCACCCGCGAGGAGATCCAGATCCCCGCGTCGAAGGCCGCCAAGGTGACCGTCGGCTCCAAGCTGAAGGCCGCCGCCAAGGGCGAGTGACCTCTCACGCACGAACGCGATGGGGCGTGGTGACCGAGTCGGTCACCACGCCCCATCGCGTTGTGCAGCCCCTTGCTCAGCCGCCGCGCGCCGGAGTCAGATCCACAACTCCGGGTCGGCATAGAGATCGGGCTGCACCGACGGCGACTGCGGGAAGCGCACCTTGGCCGGTATGCCGGTGGCGATCGCCTGCGGCGGGACGTCCTTCACGACGACGGCGTTGGCCCCGATCTGGGAGTGCGGGCCGATGAAGACCGGGCCGAGCACGCGCGCACCGGCGCCGATCGTCACGCCGTCACCGACCGTCGGGTGCCGCTTGACCCGGTCGAGCGACCGGCCGCCCAGTGTCACGCCGTGGTAGAGCATCACGTCGTCGCCGACCTCGGCCGTCTCGCCGATGACGACACCCATCCCGTGGTCGATGAAGAACCGGCGACCGATCGTCGCGCCCGGGTGGATCTCGACCCCGGTCGCCGCACGGGCCGCCTGCGACACCAGCCGGGCCGGCAGCCGCCACCGGCCGCCGCGCTGCCACATGCGGTGGGAGACCCGGTGCGCCCACAGCGCCTGCAGGCCGGGTGAGGCGAGCGCCATCTCCAGCCGCGACGTCGTCGCCGGGTCGCGCAGCAGCGCCGCGTCGAGGTCCTCCCGGACCGCCGCGACGGCGTCACGCACCGACTGGGACACCGGCTTACGCCCCGACCCGGTCGTCAGCATGCCGGCAGGAGGCGGATCGACGACAGGGGACGAGTGACGAGGAGGAGCGGAACGACGCTTCTCGTCACGTGCAGCGTGGAGCGGGCCATACCGATCAGTGTCTCAGTCGAGCAGACCCTCGAAGAGGATGGTCGACAGGTAGCGCTCGCCGAAGCTCGGGATGACCACGACGATCGTCTTGCCGGCCGACTCCGGGCGGGCGGCGACCTGCGCGGCGGCCGCGAGCGCGGCGCCGGAGGAGATGCCGACCAGCAGGCCCTCGTCGGTGGCGGCCTTGCGGGCCCACTCGACGGCGGTCTGCGCGTCGACGTCGATGACCTCGTCATACACCTCGCGGTCGAGGATCTCCGGCACGAAGTTGGCGCCGAGGCCCTGGATCTTGTGCGGGCCGGGGTCGCCGCCGTTGAGGATGGGCGACTCGGCCGGCTCGACGGCGACGATCCGCACGTCCGGCTTGCGGTCCTTGAGCACCTGACCCACGCCGGTGATGGTGCCGCCGGTGCCGATGCCGGAGACGAGGATGTCGATCTGGCCGTCGGTGTCCTTCCAGATCTCCTCCGCGGTGGTCTCGCGGTGGATCTGCGGGTTGGCCTTGTTGGCGAACTGCCGGGCGAGCACGCCGCCGCGCTCCTTGGCGATCTCCTCGGCCTTGGCGACCGCACCCTTCATGCCCTCGGCGCCCGGGGTGAGGATGAGCTCAGCGCCATACGCCTTGAGGAGGGCCTTGCGCTCCTTGCTCATCGTCTCGGGCATGGCCAGCACGACGTTGTAGCCCTTGGCGGCGCCGACCATCGCGAGCGCGATGCCGGTGTTGCCGCTGGTCGCCTCGACGATGGTGCCGCCCGGCTTCAGCTCCCCCGAATCCTCGGCTGCCTTGATGATCGCGGCACCGATGCGGTCCTTGACCGAGGCGGCCGGGTTGTTGAACTCCAGCTTGGCGGCCACGGTCGCACCGTTGGCCGAAGTGTCGATGATCCGGTTGATGCGGACCAGCGGGGTGTTGCCGATCGCCTGGGTGACGTCGTCGAGGATGGGCACGAGCGAGACCTTCTTTTTTCTCGGGCCGCCGAGCGCGGCAGTGGAGACGTTATGACCATTCCAACAGGCCGTTATCGTATGGCGCAAGCCGCGTCCACGACGGCGGAGGTTACTGACCGGTAACAGCTGGTTAGACTGCCCCTCATGTCAGCTCTGCAGATCATCGCCGCGGTGCTCACCCTCGCGATCACCGCCGCCGGCATCGCCTTCGCGGTGCCCGCGGTGCTGAGCATCGTCGGCGGCTTCCGCCTCGGCCAGCCGGAAAACCGCTCCGACCACAAGCTCGAACGCACCAAGACGCTGATCCGGGAGTTCCTCGGGCACACCCGGATGTCGCGGCTGCCGATCGTCGCGGTCGCCCACTGGTTCACGATGATCTCCTTCATCGTGCTGTCGCTGGCGGTGCTCGCGTCCTACTTCCAGATCTGGGACCCGACGTTCGTGCTGCCGATCATCGGCCACTTCGTGCTCTTCGAGTGGGTCACCGAGATCCTCGGCTGGGGCGGCCTGATCGGCATCGTGTGGCTGATCTGGAACCGCCGCAAGAACCACCCGGCCCGCTCGGCCGGCCGCGACGGGCGCCGCTCGCGCTTCTTCGGCTCGACCTTCTGGCAGGCCTACTTCGTCGAGATCGTCATCCTGATCGAGATCATCTGCGTGCTCGTGTTGCGCGGCCTCGAATACGCGATCGCCAAGGACGAGGGCGAGGGCACCGCGAACGCCCTGCACTTCCCGCTGACCTTCTGGTACGGCAACGGTTTTCACGCCCTCGACGTCGACACCGTGAAGTCGCTCATCGTCGTGATCTCGGCGATCAAGATCATCACCGCGATGACCTGGCTGATCGTCATCTCGCGCAACGTGACGATGGGCGTCGCCTGGCACCGCTTCCTCGCCTTCTTCAACATCTTCTTCAAGCGGCACGCCGACGGCCGCACGTCGCTCGGTGCGCTGCAGCCGATGGAGGTCGATGGCAAGCCGGTCACGATGGAGCTGCTCGAGGAGCTCGACGAGGACGCCTCCTTCGGGGTCGGCAACGTCGAGGAGTTCACCTGGAAGGGCCTGCTCGACTTCTCCACCTGCACCGAGTGCGGCCGCTGCCAGAGCCAGTGCCCCGCCTGGAACACCGACAAGCCGCTCTCGCCGAAGCTGCTGATGATGACGCTGCGCGACCACGCGCACGCGAAAGCGCCCTACCTCGAGGCGGCGGCGAAGGCCGGCGGCACCGGCCCGGCGACCGCCGACAACCCGATCACGCAGATCCCGCTGATCGGCGCGACGGGGTATGACGAGCAGGCGGCGCTCACGGCATACAACCCGCTGGGCGAGGCCGACGCGATCGTCGACCAGGACGTGCTGTGGTCGTGCACCACCTGCGGCGCGTGCGTCGAGCAGTGCCCGGTCGACATCGAGCACGTCGACCACATCGTCGACATGCGCCGCTACCAGACGCTGATCGAATCGGCCTTCCCGAGCGAGCTCGGCGGCCTCTTCAAGAACCTCGAGGGCAAGCAGAACCCGTGGGGCATGGCGGCCCGCGCGCGGCTCGACTGGGCCAAGGGCCTGCCCTTCGACGTGAAGGTCTTCGGGCAGGACGTCGAGTCGCTGTCCGAAGTCGACTACCTCTTCTGGGTCGGCTGCGCCGGCGCCTACGAGGACCGCGCCAAGAAGACGACCCGCGCGGTCGCCGAACTCCTTGACACTGCTGGGGTTTCGTTCGCCGTGCTGGGCGACGGCGAGGCCTGCACCGGTGACCCGGCACGGCGTGCGGGCAACGAGATGCTCTTCCAGGCGCTGGCGTCGCAGAACGTCGAGACGCTCAAGGAGGCCGGCGCCACCAAGATCGTGGTCACCTGCGCACACTGCTTCAACACGCTGAAGAACGAGTATCCGCAGCTGGGCGGCGACTACGAGGTGGTGCACCACACGCAGCTGCTCAACCGCCTCGTGCGCGAGAAGAAGCTGGTGCCGGTGGCCCGCCCGGACGAGGCCGAGACGTCCAACATCGCCTCGACCGCCCCGACCGTGACCTACCACGACCCCTGCTACCTGGGTCGGCACAACGGGGTCTACGCGCCGCCGCGCGAGCTGATCGGCTCGCTGCCCGGCGTCGAACTGCGCGAGATGGAGCGCTCGGGCATGACCTCCTTCTGCTGCGGTGCCGGTGGCGCGCGCATGTGGATGGAGGAGAAGCTCGGCACGCGCATCAACCTCAACCGCACCAAGGAGGCCGTGGCGACCGGCGCCGACCGGATCGCGATCGGCTGCCCGTTCTGCCGGGTGATGCTGACCGACGGCCTGACCGCCGAGCAGTCCGACGGCAACGCACGCGAGGACGTCGAGGTCGTCGACGTGGCGAACATGCTGCTGGCCGCGGTGAAGCGGGGCAAGGGCAACGGCACGGGCGAGGACGCGCCGGAGCCGGCTGCGTCTGCGTAGCTAGGGGCGGGACAGCGTGCGCTGCCAATGCGCCTCGGCGGTGGCGGTGCGCGACGCGCCATAGGTGCGCAGCAGCTCGGCGATCTCGGGGTGCCCCGGTGCGGCGAGGTCGGCCACGGCGAGCCAGTCGGCCGCGTCGGCGACCTGACGGAAGAGCTCCTGCACCTGCCGCGCGCCCGACTCGCGATCGGGCGCCAGTGCGGTCGTCACCGTGTGGGTGGTGGTCCAACTGTCCTGCGACGCCTCGATCTCAGGTATGACGGCAGCCGCCTCCTGCCCGGTGAGTTTCCCGGCGGCGAGGTCGCCCGCGAGCGCCCGCAGCCGGGTGAGCCGGGCGTGCGCCATCGGGTTGCCGATCTTGACCCGGCGACCGCTCACCAGGTGCGACAGCATCGGCGCGGACAGTCCGAGCACCTGCGCGATGCGGCCCTGGGTGAGCCCGAGCGTGCCGCCGATCTGCTCGATGACCTGTGCGAGGGGCGCGCCATACAGCTCGGTCTGCGCGGCGCGGCCGGCGGCGATGTCGTCCATGGCGGCCAGCCTAGGAATTTTTGTTGACGATCGGAAACCCATCGATGGGCGTTTCCGTCAGTAGTTGCATCATTACGAACGGAAACAACGGAAGGCGCATCATGTCCACGTCCCGCATCGCCGCCCTGGCGGCAGCCACCGCAACCCTGTCCGCCAGCGCCACGCTGGGCGCGGTCGTCGTGCCGGCCGCGCACGCCGATCCGGCCGGAAAGCTCGAAATCGTGCTGGATGCGTCCGGTTCGATGGCCGATCCGGCGGCCGACGGCAAACCCAAGATCCAGGCCGCTCGGCAGGCGCTCACCACGATGGTGAACGGCATGCCGGACGGTTCGCAGGTCGGCATGCGCGTCTACGGCGCGACGCAGCCGCCGGGCAGGGACACGCCTGCTGCGTGTTCCGACAGTCAACAGGTCGTGCCGGTCGGTGCGCTCGACAAGGCCAAGCTCAACGCGGCGATCGGGCGCTACTCGCCCAAGGGGCAGACGCCCACGTCATACGCGCTGAAGGAGGCGGCCAAGGATCTCGGCAGCACGGGACAGCGATCGATCGTGCTGGTGTCCGACGGCGAGGCAACCTGCTCACCCGACCCGTGCGTGACCGCGAAGGAGCTCGCCAGGCAGGGCGTCGACCTGCGGGTCGACGTGGTCGGCTTCAAGGTCAGTGAGAAGGCCCGCAGCCAGCTGCAGTGCATCTCGTCCGCGACCAACGGCAAGTACTACGACGCAGCAGACACCAGCGGGCTGACCTCGGCACTGCAGAGCGCGAAAAACCGTGCGCTGCAACCATTTTCGATCGGGGGCACACCCGTGACCGGCACGCCGACCAGCTCGGGCGCACCGGTGATCGGCCCCGGCCGCTGGACCGACAAGGCCCCGGCCACCGGCAAGACCGCCAAGTTCTACGCCCTGAAGCACACCATGCCGGGCAGCACCTTCCTGGTCGGGGTCACCAGCCGTCCGTCGGCCAAGGACAGCCAGCTGCGACTGCAATTGAAGACTCCCGACGGCACCAGCTGCGGGTCGACTTCCCCGACGGCGTCCAACAACCTCTTCGGCCGCACCCTGCTCACCGGCGCCTTGTCGTCGGCGTCGCCCACCAGCACGAGCAGCAAGGCCTGCGCATCGCAGGACCTCAATCTGTCCGTGTCGCAGACCGATTGGGGCGATGACGCCGCAGGCACACCGGTCGAGTTCGACGTCGTCGAGGTGCCGGCAGCAACCAACGAGGGTGTGCTGCCGCGGGAGGCCGAGGATGCGACCTGGCAGACGATGCCTGCGGCCGGCACGCCGACCCCGGCAGCCGGGGGCAGTGGTCTGCCGGACGCGACGGCGGTGCAGGCGGGCTCGACCTCGTCGTTCGACCTGCTGCCGGGCGAGACGAAGTTCTTCAAGGTCCCGGCCACCTGGGGACAGCAGGTGCAGGCGCAGGCGACGGCCGAGCAGAACCCGGCCTACGGTGCGGGTAGCTACCGCAACCTGTCGGTGTCCATCCTGTCGCCGGCCGGCGGCTACGTGCAGTCCACCCTGCCGAAGGGCATGCCGGACACCGGCAGCGGCACGTTGAGCAACTCGTCGCTGGTCGACGACAGCGGGGCGATGGTCGGGTCCGCGACGACGCCGATCCGCTACACCAACGGCGGCTCCGTCTACGACCGGACCGAGGCGACATCGGCGCCCGGCGACTACTACGTCGCGGTCGCGCTCACCACGCAGAGCTCGGAGAAGCCCGACACGCTGCGGTCGCCGCTGAAGATGACGCTGCAGGTCGCGACGCCGGGCAAGGCCGGTGAGGGCGCGCCGGCGTTCGCCGCCGGTCAGCGGGTGAAGACGCCGACCGGCACCGTGGCGAACGTCGCCACGGGAGGGACGGGAGGCACGGGAGGCACGGGATCGACTGCGACTCCTTCGGATTCGGGTGCGGGCTCGGCTGCTGGGTCGGCCTCGGCGACTGCGGGCACCTCGGGCGACGCGGGCACCGAGGCGGGCGGCGCGCCGCGGGAGGTCTCCGCCGGCGCCAGTGAGACCAACTGGACGCTGATCGGCGGACTGGGCGGCGGCGCGGCCCTGCTGGCAGCGCTCGGCACGGTCGCCGCGGTCGCGATGCGCCGGCGCTAACCGATCAGGAGCACGAGCAGCACGACCAGCAGGATGGCCGCGAGCGCGAAGCTCGCGGTCATCACTGTGCGCAGCCGCTTGCCCGCCGGGTCGTCCGGCCGTGCGGCTTGTGGGAGAGCGGGGTGCGGGTCCGGCGTCGGGTGCGGGCTTGGCGTCGGTTTCGGGTTCGGCTTCGGTTTCGGCAATGCCACCGCGACCTGACTGCCGGTGGCCGGAGTGGCGATGCGTTCGGTCATCGGCTCGGGAGCGGGTCCGCCCGCCACCTGCTCGAAGACGTATGGCGCGTCGGCCGCGCCGGCCCACGGCGCTCCATGAGGCACGAGCGGCGCGAGCATCGCCCGCGCCTCGCTCGCGGATTGCACTCGGTCCAGCGGGTTTTCGGCGCTCAACGCGCGCAGCACCGAGGTGAGCCGCGCCTCGGTCTCCGCCGGGATCCCGTCCACCGGGATCGCGCTGGGCGGCTGGACGGGCGGCCCTGTGCTGAGGGACTGCGCGGGAGGCTGCCCGGTGAGCAGCTGCCGGCCGATGACGCCGACGGCATAGAGGTCACTGCGCGGGTCGGGGTCGGCGCCCGCGAGCTGCTCCGGCGCGAGGTAGCCGGCGGTGCCGACCGTGGTGCCGCGGGCGGTCAGGCGGGGCTGACCGACGACCGCGGCGACGCCGAAGTCGCAGACCCGCACGAACGGCCGCCCGTCTGCGGTCGGCTCGAGCAGCAGGTTGGCCGGCTTCAGGTCGCGGTGCACGACGCCGGCTCCGTGGATCGCGGTGAGCGCGTCGAGCACCTGGTCGAGCAGGACGGCGACGTAGGGCTCGGGGAGCGGGCCGTGGTCGCCGAGCAGGGTGGCGACCGATCCGCCGCGGACCAGGTCCATCGAGAGCGCCACCAGGTCGTCGTCGGCGGCGAAGCCCTGCGGGGCCACGACGTGCGGGTGGCGCACCCGCAGCGACTGTTCGCGCACGAACCGCAACATGCTCCCGGCCTCGGCCTGGGTGAGCACCTTGACCGCCACCCACTCGCCGCGCTTGCGGTCGAGGGCACGCCATACGGCGCCGACGCCGCCGGTGCCGATCTGCTCGTGCAGCTCGTAGCGGCCGGCGATCAGCTCTGCCATGGCCGCACCCTAACCCGGGGGCGGCTACTCCCCCGGCCGCGTCGCGAGAGTGAGCGCGAAGTCGCCGGCCTCGTCGGTCCAGACCCGGGTGACGGTGAGACCGGCCGCCTCCAGCTCCGCGGCGATGCCGCTGATCCGGAACTTGGAGGAGATCTCGACCCGCAGCTCCTCGCCGCTCGCCAGCTCGAAGTCGAGGCCGGCGCCGGGCAGCCGCACCCGCTGCGGTTCCTCCGCGCGCAGCCGCAGGTCCATCCGCTCCATGTGCGGGTCCCAGAACGGCACGTAGGAGAAGGCGCCGACGTCGAGGTCGCCGCCGAGTTCGCGGCTCAGCACGCGCAGCACGTTGCGCACGAACTCCTCGGTCACCCCCTGCTCGTCGTGGTAGGCCGCGATCAGCCGGTCGGCGCTTTTGACCAGGTCGGTGCCGAGCAGCACGGAATCGCCCGGCTCGAGCACGTCGGCGAGCGCGCCGAGGAAGGCGGCGCGTTCCTCGCGGTAGAGGTTGCCGATCGTGCCGCCGAGGAAGGCGACCGTGCGGCGGCCGCCGGTCGGCAGGTGCGCCAGGTGCAGGGTGAAGTCGCCGACGACGGCCTCGACCGCGAGCCCCGGATAGCGCTGGGCGATGGTGTCGGCGGCCTCCCGCAGGGTCGCCTCGGAGACGTCGACCGGCGAGAAGCGGCTCAGCTGCCCGTCCTTGGTGAACGCGTCGAGCAGGATCCGGCTCTTCTCGCTGGTGCCGCTGCCGAGCTCGATCAGCGTGGTGGCGCCGCTCGCCTGCACGATCTCGTCGGCGTGCGCGGTGAGGATCTCGTGCTCGGCCCGGAACGGGTAGTACTCGGGCAGCCGGGTGATCTCGTCGAAGAGGGCGGAGCCGCGGTCGTCATAGAGCCATTTGGGTGTGATCGTGCGCGGGTGGCTGCCGAGGCCGCGCCGGATGTCCTCCACCAGGCTGCCGGCCGCCCAGTCGGGGTCGAGCAGCACCGAGACCACGGGTTCGCGGGCGTCGCTCATCGCTCGATGCCTCCCGTGATGGCCCCGTTGACGCCTCCGTTGACGTCTCCGCTGGCGCCTCCGTCGGCGAGGCGCAGGCCGGTCATCGGCCAGCGCGCACCGGCGGGGAAGAAGTTGCGGTAGGACGCGCGGGTGTGACCGGGTGGGGTCAGGGCGCAGCCGCCGCGCAGCACCATCTGGCCGGACATGAACTTGCCGTTGTATTCGCCGATCGCGCCCTCGGCCGGGTGGAAACCCGGATAGGGCAGGTATGCCGACGACGTCCACTCCCAGCAGTCGCCGAACAGCTGCCGCAGCCCGCCGGTGGGCGGCCCTGCCGCGCGGGCGTGGAAGGTGTCGGCATTGGCCAGGTTGGCGTCGGGGGCCGGCTCGCCGGCCAGGGTCTGCGCGGCGTGCTCCCACTCGGCCTCGGTCGGCAGCCGCTTGCCTGCCCAGGTGGCGTAGGCGTCGGCCTCGTAGTGGCTGACGTGGGTGACCGGCAGGCTCGGATCGACCGGGAAGGTGCCGTGGAGGGTGTGCTCGAACCAGGTGCCGTCGACCTGCTGCCAGTAGAACGGCGCCCGCCAGCCCTCGCCGGTCACCCTGCCCCACCCGTCGGACAGCCACAGCTCGGCGCGGTCGTAGCCGCCGTCGGCCATGAAGTCGAGCCACTCGCCGTTGGTGATCAGCCGGTCGCCGAGGCGGTAGGGCTCGAGAAACGTGCGGTGGCGCGGGAGTTCGTTGTCGAACGAGAAGCCGGCGCCGTCGTGGCCGATCTCGACCAGGCCGCCCTCGACGTCGACCCAGCCCAGCCGGTCGGGCGCGCCCGCGGGATCGGGACTCCCGGCATACACCGGCTGGAGGGGGTTGACCGACAGCACGTGCTTGATGTCCATGAGCAGCAACTCCTGGTGCTGCTGCTCGTGGTGGAATCCGAGCTCGATCGTGCCGGCGAGCTTGTCGAGCGAACCCTCGTCGAGGGTGTCGATGAGGTCGCGCATGCGGGCATCGACGTTGCCGCGGTAGTCGCCGACGTCATGAGCGCCCGGCCGGCTGATGTGGCCGCGCTCGGCACGGGCGTAACGCGGGCCGACGGCCTCGTAGTAGCTGTTGAACAGGAACCAGTATTTGTCCTGGTATGGCGCGAAGCGCTGCTCGTGCTCGGCCAGCACGAAGGTCTCGAAGAACCAGGTCACGTGCGCGCGGTGCCACTTGGTCGGCGACACGTCGGGCATCGACTGGACCGTCTGGTCCTCCGGGGAGAGCGGCGCCGCGAGTTGCTCGGTGCGGGCGCGGATCTCGTCATACCGGCTCGCCAAGGTGTCGGCGGTCCAGTGGTCGGTCCACCGGCCGGTGGTGGCGGGGCTGAGCTGGGTGGTCACGCTGCGGGTCACCTCCTGCTCGGCCGGCCGGGCGGCTGCGTCCCATGAACCACGAACCATGAACCATGAACCACGAAATACGAACCACGAAATCATGGAACGGGCCATGGAACACGGTGGGACGAGCGCCGGTGGACCGAGCTATCGCTGTTTGCCACGAGCCTAGGCACGCGCACCGACAACCGGCCAGGTATGTCGCAACGAAATCCACATCCGCCGACAAATTCACCAGTTGTCCACAGTTTGCCGATCGGGAGCCGACGCCCGGGCCGGCACCGGCCTAGCGTCGTTGCCATGTCCGATGATCCGCAGCAGATCAGAGCCCAGGCGCGGCAGGCGGCGGCGCTCGCGGTGCGGGCCCGCGCGGCGGCCGCCGCGGTCGCAGCGAATGCAGGGGTGCAGTGGCGCAGCGTCGGCGCCGACCGCTACCGCGAGCGCCTTGCCGACCGGGCCCGGGACTTCCGGGCGCGTGCGGACGATCTCGACCGCTTGAGCCGGTTGCTGCTCAGCCACGCCCGGCACGTCGAGGACCACGAGCGGGCGATCGGCGCTGCCGTCGACGGCGCGAAGGACGTGGTGAAGGCGGTCAGTCCGATGGGGTCACTGCTGTGACCGCGACAGCCACGCCGGTGCACAGCAGTGCGCTGCAGCACGCCGACGCGTCCGCAGTGGCAGGCGCGCTGCGCCGCCTGCCGCACCTCGTCCTGCACGCCGAGACCGCCACCCGCTCGGTGACCGCACTGGCCGCGCGCACTGGCGACGGCTTCGCCATGCTGACCCCGCGCCGGGGCCGCACGCCGCTGCTCACCCGCGGGCCGGGCGACCGGCTCAGTCGCGAGCTCGCCCGGGTCGTGCCCGCGCTCCAGTGCTTAGTGGGGGCGGTGGGTGCCGTGGCCGGCCGCGCGTCGCCGCCCGTCGCCGAGGAGAAGCTCGGCGCCGGCGACCTGCTGGCGCTGGCCGAGCTGGTGCGCAGGGGTGACCAGCGACGGCTCGACGTCGCCTGTGCTGATCTCGGCATCCGCGGATTGCCCTGGTGGATCACCGATTTCGCGTGGGGCGCCCAGGCGCAGCTCGCGATCGCGCTCGTCATCGACGGCGAATGCCGGGCCTGCGCCTCGATGCAGTTGCTCGAGCACGGTTGGGGCTGCCTGCACGCCGACGATGCGGGCGACATCGGCTTCGCCGCGCTCACCCCGGAGCGGGTCCAGGCCCGGGTCGGCACCTTCGTCCGGCTCCTGATGGGTGCCGCGGATGCCTGACACCGGTCAGTGCCGGGTGACCGGGGGCTCGGCATCCACCGAGGCCGACCTGCTGGATCTGCGCAGCACGGCGGCGCGGCTCGACGGGTCTGGGGACGATGCCGGCGACCTGTGCGGCGCGGTGCTGTCGGTCGGCACCTCACTTCCGGCGAAAAGCGCTGTCCTGTCGCCGGGTTCGGCTGCGACGATCGCCGAGGAGGTTGCGGGTCTGACCGCCTCGCTCGGGACATTGCGGCTGCGGATGGAGTTCGTTGCGAGCGGGATGCGGTGGAGCGCGACTGCTTACGAGCTGACCGACGCCGCCCAACGCCGCGCGCTCGCCGCGCTGAATGCGGCGACGGCCGTGCCACGGATCGCGACGGCCGCGGTCGACTCGGCCGTCATCGCCGGTTTGACAGCGGACTGGACCACGTCGGGGATCACCATCGGCGGACGGCAGGTCGGGGTGTCACACCCCGACCTGGGCTCCTGGACCGACGACTTCACCGACGCGTTCAACCACGAGCTCTACGACGACCCGGAGATGACCGACGGGCTGGTCGACGTCGCGACTGTCCCGGGTCTCGCCCGCGGGCTCGGCTTCGAGGAGCAGATCGCGGCTCTGCTCTTCGTCACCCGCCGCAGCGGACTGTTCGCGCAGAGCCGCCCGATCGCCACCCGGCAGACCGGCACGCGCCGATCCGCCGGACACCCCCGGGCGATCGCGGACCTGGTCGCCGATGCCAGCAGCGTCGAACACGCCTCGGGCGAGGATCGTTCGGTCGTCCGGGTGCGCCGGACGGTCGGTGTCGACGGCCGCGGTGCGTGGGTGGTGCTGATCCCCGGCACCGCGACGTTCGCCCTCGGCACCCCGCGCGGCCCGTCAGATCTTGCGGCCAATCTGGAGAGCGAGTCCGGGGTGCCGTCGCGGCTCTACCCGGCGATCGAGCGCGCCCTACTGGCGGCGATGGACGAGTCGGGGGTCGCTCCCGGCACCGAGCCGGTGATGCTGGTCGGCCACAGCCAGGGCGGCATCATCGCCGCCCGGATGGCCGCCGACCGGGCGTTCCGGCAGACCTACGACGTGCAGGAGGTCGTCACCGCCGGAGCACCGGTGTCCCGCATCGCGCTGCCGGACGACGTGCACCTGCTCGCGCTGGAGGATGTGCGCGATCCGATTCCGCGGCTGGACTCCCGGGACGAGCCCGATGTGCTCAATCGCGTGCGGGTGCAGTGCGATCCGCGAGGCGCGCAGGAGACCCGCGAGGCCTCCGCAGCCCACGACGCCAACCGTTACGCCCGGTCGACGCGCGAACTCGGCCGGCGCAACCCCGACCCGCAGCTGCAGCAGTGGTACGGCCGCAACGCGCGCTGGCTGGACGGCGACGAGGAGGTGTTCGACTTCGAGCTGACCCGTGAGTGACCGTCCGCGTGCTGCCTCGCCCGCCGACGGACACCCCGCGGCGAGGGTCCCGCAGCGAGGCTCTACTGCCCGACCGCGAGCTCCTCGTCCTCGCCCGCGACCGCTCCCTCGAACTGCGACATGTAGAGCCGGTAGTAGGCACCCCGCGCCCGCAGCAGGTCCTCGTGATTGCCCTGCTCCACGATGCGGCCGTCCTCCATCACCAGGATGGTGTCGGCATCACGGATCGTCGAAAGCCGGTGTGCGATCACGAAACTCGTGCGATCCGACCGGAGCGCCGCCATCGCCTCCTGCAGCATCACCTCGGTGCGGGTGTCGACCGACGACGTCGCCTCGTCGAGGATCAGCATCGCCGGGTCGGCGAGGAACGCGCGGGCGATCGTGATCAGCTGCCGCTCGCCGGCGGACACCCCCGAGCCCTCCTCGTCGATGACCGTGTCATAGCCGTCCGGCAGCGAGTGCACGAACCGGTCGACGAAGGTCGCGCGAGCCGCGGCCATGATCTCGTCCTCGGTCGCGTCGAGGCGTCCGTAGGCGATGTTCTCCCGGATCGTGCCGTGGAAGAGCCAGGCATCCTGCAGCACCATCCCGATCCGCGAACGCAGTTGGCGACGGGAGACGTCGGTGATGTCGCGACCGTCGATCAGGATCCGGCCGGAGTCGAGCTCATAGAACCGCATGATCAGGTTGACCAGGGTGGTCTTGCCGGCACCGGTCGGGCCGACGATCGCGACCGTCTGGCCAGGCTCGACACGCAGCGAGAGATCCTCGATGAGCGGGTGCCCTGCGTCATACCCGAAGGAGACGCGGTCGAACTCGACCGCACCCTTGGTGGGAGCCATCGGCTCGTCGCGCTCGGGCACCTGCTCCGGGGCGTCGAGCACCTCGAAGACCCGCTCGGCGCTCGCGACGCCCGACTGCATCAGGTTGACCATCGACGCCAGCTGGGTGAGCGGCTGGGTGAACTGCCGCGAATACTGCACGAACGCAGTCACATTGCCGAGCGTCATCGAACCGTTCGCCACCTGCAGGCCACCGATCACACAGACCACGACGTACTGCAGGTTGCCGACGAACATCATGATCGGCATCACCAGCCCACTCACGAACTGTGCGCGCCAGCTCACGTTGGTGAGTTGTTCGTTGGTCTCGTCGAAACGGGCGTCGACCTCCTGCTGCCGGCCGAAGACCTTGACCAGCTCGTGGCCGGTGAAGGTCTCCTCGATCTGCCCGTTGAGCCGGCCGGTATGCCCCCACTGGGCGATGAAGAGCTTCTGCGAGCGCGCCATCACCTGCTTGGTCACCACGAGCACGATCGGGATGGCGATCATCGCGATCAGCGTCAGCCACCACGAGATCGTCAGCATCATCACGATGACGCCGATCACGGTGAGGCCGTTGACCAGCAGCTGGCTCACCGTCTGCTGCATCGACTGGCCGATGTTGTCGATGTCGTTGGTCACCCGCGAGAGGAGTTCGCCGCGCGGCTGGCCGTCCAGGTATCGCAGAGGCACCCGGTTGATCTTGTCCTCGACGTCCTTGCGCAGCGTGTTCATGGTGCGCTGCACCACCCGGTTGAGCAGCCGGGCCTGCAGGAACTGGAACAGTCCGGCACACAGGTAGAGCACCAGCACGATCAGCAGGATGCGGCCGACGGCGCCGAAGTCGATGCCGACGCCGGGCGTGACGGTCATGCCGGACACCATGTCGGCGAACGTGTCGTCGCCGCGGGCGCGCAGCGCGTCCACGACCGCCTGCTTGGTCTGGCCGGCCGGCAGTTGCGCCCCCACCGCGCCCGAGTAGATCTTGTCGACAGCCTGCCCGAGCACCTTCGGACCGATCACGTTCAGCGCGACCGACGCAACGGTCAGCACCAGGATCACGATCAACGTCGCACGGTGCGGGGCGAGCCGGCCGAGCAGCCGCTTGGCCGAGCCCCAGAAGTCCTTCGACTTCTCGCCCATGCCGACGCCCATCGCGGGGCCTCCCCCGCGACGCACCGGCTTGGCGTCCGCCGGGCCGGGGTCGGCGGTCTTGTTGTCATTCCTCGTCCCGCTCATGCTCTCTGTCGCGCCTCTGCCCTCACCTGCGGGCCCCGCTCGTCCCTCGCTCGTGTCCTCGGCTCGGTCGGCGCTCATGCCCTCTGTCGCGCCTCTGCCCTCACCTGCGGGCCCCGCTCGTCCCTCGCTCGTGTCCTCGGCTCGGTCGGCGCTCATCAGGCCACCTCCTCGTTCCCGCCCAGTTGCGACTCGACGATCTCCCGGTATGGCGGGCACGTCGCGAGCAGTTCCTCGTGCCTGCCGACCCCTACCGCGTCGCCGTCGTCCAGCACGACGATCTTGTCGGCGCCCTGGATGGTCGAAACACGTTGCGCCACAATGAAAACGGTCGCGTCGTGTACCCGGGGCGCCAACGCCCGGCGCAACCGCTGATCGGTTGCCAGGTCGAGCGCCGAGAACGAGTCGTCGAAGAGGTAGATGCGCGGGGCGGCGACCAGCGCACGTGCGATGCAGAGCCGCTGCCGCTGACCTCCCGAGACGTTGGTGCCGCCCTGGTTGATCGGTGCGTCGAGACCGCCGTCGAGCCGCTCGACGAAATCGCGCGCCTGCGCGACCTCCAACGCCTGCCAGAGCTCGTCGTCGGTCGCGTCCGGGTTGCCATAGCGCAGATTGGACGCGACCGTCCCGGAGAAGAGATAGGCCTTCTGCGGCACGATGCCGATGTGCCCCCAGAGCAGGGTCGGGTCGAGTTGCCGCACGTCGACGCCGTCGACCAGCACCTGCCCGTCCGTGGCGTCGAACAGGCGGGCGATCAACGAGAGCAGGGTGCTCTTGCCCGAGCCGGTCGAGCCGATGATCGCGACCGTCTGGCCCGGCTCGGCATACAGGTTGATGTCGCGCAGCACAGGCTGGTCGGCCCCGGGATACTGCATCGTCGCACCCTTGAGTTCGACGACGCCGCGGACGTTTTCGGGCGTCACCGGCTCGCTCGGTGCCTGCACGGACGGCTCGGTGTTGACGACCTCGCCGATGCGTTCGGCGGCAACCGCCGCCCGCGGGATCATCATGAACATGAACGTCGCCATCATCACCGACATCAGGATCTGGATGAGGTAGGTCATGTATGCCGACAGCGACCCGATCTGCACGTCGCCGGCGGCGACCTGGTGCGCGCCGAACCACCAGACGCCGACCGTCGAGAGGTTCATGACCATGAAGACCAACGGGAACATGATCATCATCAGGCTCCCGACCCGCACCGAGATGTCGGTGAGTTCGTCGGTCGCCGTGCCGAACCGCCCGGTCTCATAGGGTTCGCGGGTGAACGCGCGGATCACGCGCACCCCCGAAAGGTGCTCTCGCATCACACGATTGACGGTGTCGATGCGGGTCTGCACCAATCGGAAGCCGGGCACCATCTTGCGCACGATGAGTCCGACGGCGACCGCGAGCACGACGACCGCGACCAGCACCAGCCAGGACAGACCGGCGTCCTGGCGCAGCGCCATGATCACCCCGCCGACCATCATGATCGGCGCCGAGATCATCAGGGTGCAGCCCATCAGCACGAGCAACTGCACCTGCTGCACGTCGTTGGTGCTGCGGGTGATCAGCGATGGTGCACCGAACTGGCCGACCTCGCGCGCGGAGAACCGGCCGACCGCACGGAACACCGACGTGCGGGTGTCGCGCCCGAAGAACATCGCGATCCGGGCGCCCATGTATGCCGCGCCGATCGAGCCGACGACCTGCACCAGAGAGATGGCGAGCATGATGCCGCCGGTGTGCCAGATGTAGCCGGTGTCGCCGCGGGTGACGCCCTTGTCGATGATGTCCGCGTTGAGCGTCGGTAGGTAGAGGTTGGCGCCGACATTGATCAGTTGCAGCACCGCGAGTGCCGCGAGCAGGCCGCCATACGGCCTGAGTCTGGTCTTGATGAGTTGTAACAGCATGAGTTTCCCTTGAAAGTCTTGTGTTTTCAGTCGTTTCCGCGTTTGAGCACGCCGTGCAGGATGGTGTCGACGACCTGCTCGGGGGTGAGGATGTGTTCGTCGGAGATGTGGTGATGGCTTCCGGCGAAGGTGAGCAGTCGCACCTGCAGGAGCAGTTGATCGAGGGACACGCGCAGGAGTGGCTCGTCGTCGACGAATACCTCCCGGATGCGTGACGCGATCTCGCGATCACGCTTCGGCCGGTCCCGATGCCGCTCCGGCGGCCCGACCAGGCCCAGCGCATCCATCAACTCGAAAATCTCCTGGAAGCGACGTTGCAGCAGGCCGACGTATGCCGTCAATCGAGTTTCGAAGTCGGCACTCGGGTCGATCTCGGTCAGCCGCTGCAGGAACGGCTCCGGGTCGAGCACCCGATCGATCACCGCGTCGAACAGCTCGTCCTTGCTGTCGAACACCCGGAAGATCGTGCCCTCCGCCACTCCCGCAGCCTGCGCGATCTGCTTGGTGCTCGGCCGTTGACGATGCGCACGGACCGCCTCGATGGTCGCCACGATCAACGCTTCACGCCGCTCCTCCGGTTTCATCGGAGCGGCGCGCTTGGCGGTCCTGGCGCTCGTGCGTTGGCTGCCCACGGGATGACCGTAACACAAATGAGTGAGCGCTCACTCATTCAGTAGTGCGTGCGCGAGCCGCTACCGTCGCGACTTCTGCACGCCAGCGCCCCGATCCACGTGCACACCCCGCAACCGTCGCGACTTCTGCACGCCCGGCCCCATCCGCGTGCACACCCCGCAACCGTCGCGACTTCTGCACGCTCGCGCCGACCAGCGAGCCCCCTGATCGACAGGCACAACACCGCGCCGAGAGGACCACAAATGTGCGCCGAATGTGTAGTCCGCTCAGTGCGGATGTGTGCCTCTCGGTGGAGAGACTGGCGGTGCTCCGGCTCGCTCACGCAACCGAGCGGTGCCGCGGAGCCGAGCGGCGCCGCGGCGTGAACGCAGCCACTGGCGGAGCTACCTCAGCCGAGACCCTGCTGCTTCACGAACGCGTCGGCGACCGCCTTCGGGTCCTTCTTGTCGACGACGACCTGCTTGACCATCTCACCGAGGTTGTCGGTGGTCAGCTTCGCCGAGATCTTGTTGAGCGCGACCTGCACCTTGGGGGTCGCCGAGGATCGCGAGATCAGCGGGACGACCTGGTCGGAGCCGAAGAGCTGCTTGTCGTCGCGCAGGATGACGAAGTTGTTCTGCTTGATCGACGGGTCGGTGGAGAAGATGTTGGCGGCCTGCGCCTGGTTGTTCTTCAACGCCGACACGATGGCCGGCGTCGCCGACAGCGGCAGGAAGTTCTTCGGGGTGAAGTTGTAGGTCGCCTTCAGCCCCACCAGCCCCTGGTCGCGGCTGCGGAACTCCGGCGGCGCCGCGACCGTGACGTCACCGGCGTGCTTGGCCAGGTCACTCACGGTCTTGAGGTTCCACTTGTCGGCGGTCGCCTTGGACACCACCATCGCGTTGCTGTCCTGCGCCTGCGACGGATTGAGCGCGAGCTGACTGCACGGGATGGTCGTGATCAGCGCGGCATACACCTCGTCCGGCGCCTTCTCGGTCGCCTTCGGGTTGAGGTAGGTCAGCAGCGAACCGGTGTATTCCGGCACCAGCTGGATGGATCCGTCGTCGAGCGCCTTGAGGTAGGCCTCGCGCGCGCCGATCGGGTCGGTCGTCGTGGTCTTGACCCCGGCGCCCTTGAGCGCCGCCGCGTAGATGTCGGCCAGCAGCTGGGACTCGGGGAAGTTGGCCGAGCCGATGCTGACCGTGCCCGCCTTCGGCTGCGCGGACGAACACGAGCCACCGCCACCACCGCTCTGCAGCGCGTCACCGGACAGTCCGCACGCCGCGAGTGTCGGTATGGCGAAAGCGGTCGCGACCAGGGCCGCGGTCTGCCTACGTAGGTGTCTCATGCGGTGACCCTTTTGTCATCGGGAATCGTTGCCGGATCGAGGTTTCCACTCCCCGCTCCCGTTGTATGACGGTGCACGCGGCGGCCGGTCAGGCCCGGCGAGACAAGGCGCCGCTGCGCCACAGCGAAGAGCAGGTCGACCAGCAGCGCGAGCGCCGCGACGAGCACCGACCCGCCGATCATGACCTGGTATTCGCCGCTCGCCTGGCCGTCGAGCAGGAAGCGGCCGAGCCCGCCGATGCCGAGGAACGCCGCGATCGTCGCGGTGGCGATGACCTGCAGGCTCGCGCTGCGCAGTCCGGAGAAGACGAGGGGCAGCGAGTTGGGCAGCTCGACCTTGGTGAAGACCTGGGTGCCCGTCATACCCATGCCCTTGGCGGCGTCGCGCGCTGCGGGGTCGACCTCGGTGATGCCGGCATAGGCGCCGGCGAGCAGCGGCGGCAGGGCGAGCACGACCAGCACGGCGATGCTCGGCCCGGTCAGCGCCAGGTCGCCGCTGATGTGGCTGGAGGCCCAGATGCCGAGGATGCAGAGCAGTCCGAGGCTGGGCACCGCGCGCGCCGCGTTGGCGAGGCTGACCAGGAAGCGGCCGCGGCCGGTGTGCGCGATCCAGAAGCCGAGCGGCAGCGCGATCAGGCAGGCGATCACCAGCGTGATCAGGGTGTAGATGACGTGCTGCTCGAGCCGGTGCAGGATGCCGTCGGTGCCGCTCCAGTTGGCGCCGTTGACCAGCCAGTGCCACGTGTCGGTCAGGATCATGACGCGCCCCTCACTCGCAGCCAGGGGGTGAGCGCGCGGGAGACCAGCTGGATCACCAGGTCGAAGAGCAGGGCCAGCACCAGGCAGCCGACGATGCCGACCCAGACCTCGATCGAGTAGGACCGCTGGTAGCCGTTGGTGATGTAGTAACCGAGCTGGCTCACCCCGAGCAGCGACGCGACGCTGACGATCGACACGTTGCTGACCGCCGCCACCCGCAGGCCACCGGCGATGACCGGAACCGCGAGGGGGAGGTCAACCCCGAAGAAGCGCCTCACGGGCGTGTATCCCATTGCGGTTGCTGCCTGTTCGACGTCGTTCGGCACTGCGCTCAGCCCGTCGACGACGGTGCGCACCAGCAGCGCCAGCGTGTAGAGCGTCATCGCGACGATGACGTTCCAGGGGCTCAGGATCTTGGTGCCGAGGATGACCGGCATCACGATGAAGAGCGCGAGCGACGGGATCGTGTAGAGCAGTCCCGCACCACCGATCAGGATCGGGCGCAGACGGGCCGACCGCCGCGCCCACCACCCGAGCGGCAGCGCGATCGCCAGCCCGAGCAGCAGTGGCAACCCGGCCAGCACGGCGTGCTGCCAGGCGCGTTGCATGATGTCGGACCAGTTGTCCGACACGTAGCTCAGATCGAGGGTCTTCACGGCGTGGTCCCGCTGACCGGCTCGGTCGGCGCAATGTCCTCCTCGTGCACCTCCGGCCGATCGGCCTGCTCGATCGCCGAGAGCACCTGGTGCGCGCGGACGGTGCCGAGCAGCTTGCCGTCGCCGTCGACGATCACGCCGCGCCGGCTCGGGGAGGACAGCGCCGCGTCGAGCGCGGCGCGCAACGGGCCGTCGGCGGCGGCGACCGTGCCACCGCGGTGCAGCATGGCCTGCTCGATCGGGGCGGTGATCCGCGACGGCTCGACCCAGCCCTGCGGGCGGCCGTCCTCGACGACGAGCAGCCAGTCGTCGCCGGTGGCCGCGCGTGCCTCATCGACGCTCGCACCGATCTCGACGGTCGGCTCGGGAGCGAGCGGCAGTCGCGGCGCGTCGGTGAAGCTCAACGCTCGATAACCGCGGTCGCGGCCGATGAAGTCGGAGACGAAGTCGTCGATCGGGTGCGCCAGCAGGTATGCCGGCTCGGCCAGTTGCGCGAGCTTGCCGCCCACCCGCATGACCGCGACCTGGTCGCCGAGCTTGATCGCCTCGTCGATGTCGTGGGTGACGAAGACGATGGTCTTGCCGAGCTCGCCCTGCAGCCGGAGGAACTCATCCTGCAGCTGGTCGCGCACCACGGGGTCGACCGCACTGAACGGCTCGTCCATCAGCATCACCGGCGGGTCTGCGGCCAGGGCGCGCGCCACACCGACGCGCTGCTGCTGCCCGCCGGACAGCTGAGCCGGGTAGCGGTTGGCGAAATCTCCTGGCAGCCCGACGAGTTCGAGGACTTCGTGGGCGCGCTTCTTCGCCTCGGCCTTGGGTGTGCCGAGCAGCAGCGGCACGGTCGCGACGTTCTCGGCGACCGTGCGGTGCGGGAAGAGCCCGGCGTGCTGGATCACGTAGCCGATGCCGCGGCGCAGCTTCGGTGCGTCGACGTCCATGACGTTCTGGTCGTCGATGAGGATGCGACCCTCGGTCGGGTCGATCATCCGGTTGATCATGCGCAGCGACGTCGTCTTGCCGCAGCCGGAAGGACCGACGAGCACGGTGATCTTGCCGGTCGGCGCCTCCAGGGAGAGATGGTCGACCGCCGTCGTGCCGTCGGGGAACTTCTTGACGACCTGCTCAAAGCGGATCATGGCGAACCAACCTAACGCAGGGGACGGACACCGTGCAGACGAAAACGCCCTGTTATGCCTTTGATCACAGATCGATCACGAATCGCCGATGCCGCGGGCGGGCAGCAGGGCCTTCTCGAGGAACTGCGAGGACAGCCGGTGCCAGCTGCGCGAACGCCGGAGCATCGCGTGCCAGTCGGGCAGCGACTCGAAGCGCGCATCCCCTCCCGCGGCGGCGATGCGTGCGGCAAGCTTCTTGGTCTCCCGCGGGTCGGTGACGCGATCGTGCGAGCCGTGGAGCAGCAGGGTGTGGAGGTCGAGAAAGGGAGTCACGTCATACTGCTCGGGCACCCACGGGGCGAGCCCGACGACGGCCTCGACACCGTCACTTCCGGCCAGTTCCAACGCGACTCGACCACCCATCGAGTGACCGAGCAGACCGACCGGGCGGCCGGGGTGCAGCTCGCGGATCCGCTCGAGGGCCCATCGGGCGTCGACGACCGGCGACCGTTTGTCGTCGTTGTAGCCGCGCACCGCGTCGCGCAGCACGTATGGCGCAAGCCGCCCCCGGCTGCGCCTGCGCAGATCGCGTGCGAACGGCAGCATCCGCAGCACCGGCGGCGCCCACTTGGTCGTGCGGTCCGTGCTGTGCTCGGCGCCGCCGTGCAGCACCAGCACGACCGCTTCCGGGCGGCTGCGCAGGGTCGGCGAGACGAGGAAGGGATGGCCTCCGTCGTGACCGGGGCCCGTCGTGAAGTCGCTCATCAGACCTGCGTGCGGTGGAAGTTGCTGTAGGAGCGGCTTGCCGTCGGGCCGCGCTGACCCTGGTAGTGCGAACCGTATTTTGCACTGCCGTAAGGGTTTTCGGCCGGACTGCTGAGCTGGAAGAAGCACAGCTGGCCGATCTTCATGCCGGGCCACAACTTGATCGGCAGCGTCGCCACGTTGGACAGCTCGAGCGTGACGTGACCGGAGAAGCCCGGGTCGACGAAGCCCGCCGTGGCATGCGTGAGCAGCCCGAGGCGCCCGAGACTCGACTTGCCCTCCACCCGCGCCGCGACGTCGTCCGGCAGCGTGACCTGCTCGTAGGTCGACCCCAGCACGAACTCCCCGGGGTGCAACACGAACGGCTCTTCCGGTGCGGTCTCGATCAGCCGGGTCAGCTCGTCCTGCTCGGCGGACGGGTCGATGAACGGGTACTTGTGGTTGTCGAACAACCGGAAGTAGCGGTCGAGCCTGATGTCGATGCTCGACGGCTGGATCATCGTCTCGTCATACGGGTCGAGGCGCACGCGGCCGGCGTCGATCTGGGCGCGAATGTCGCGGTCGGAGAGGAGCACGGGGTCACGCTACCCGGGAGCCGGGTGCGCGGGGACGAACGTGCCGTGGGTTAGACTCCGGAGCGACTCGGAAGGTCTCAGTCAAGCGCCGATGCAAAAGCGCCAATGCAAAAGGGCATCTGCCGAGTCACGCGAGTGTAGTTCAATGGTAGAACATCAGCTTCCCAAGCTGAATACGCGAGTTCGATTCTCGTCACTCGCTCTTCGAGCTCTTCCCACGGCCCGCAACGGGCCCTGATGGGGCGTCCACCCCATCGCGAAATCGCCTCTCCCACTGGCCCATCGGCACGACCCTTCCTATGCTGATCGCGAAGGGGGAAGCCCGAGCGCTCATTGGGGAATCAGCGCCGGGCGCGGATGATGAATGCACCGAAGCTGCACAACAGTTGGTCCGGACCGACCCGGACCGCAGGCCAGACCGACCGGATCCGCCACCAGCGCGGCCGGCCGGTGACACGAGGTCTCGCCCTCGGGGCCGTCGTCAGCCTGCTGCCGATCGGCGGAGCACTGGCCGCACCTGCATCGGGTATGCCGGCAGTCACGCAGACCACGCGCGCGGTCGCCGGGCTGCACCAGCTCGGCACGCCGACCGGCCCGGTAGTCAACGCCACCGCGTGGGGCATGAGCGGCTGGTATCAGCGCTACACCGACGGGTACGTCGTCGGTTCACCACTCGGCACGTTCACGATCGGCGGCGGTCTGGAGCAGACCTGGAACGTCCAGGTGCACGGCTGGCCCGCCGGCAACGGCGGCGCCCTGCCCACGATCAACGGCTCGGCCGGCACGTCGACCTACTTCATGCGCCCCAACCAGGGCGCCTACGCGCGCGGCGCCGGCTACGCCAAGACCGGTGGACCCGGCTACTTCGTCACCGGGCGCACGTTCGCCAAGTTCGCCCAGCAGAACGGCCTGTTCGGCCTCGGCTGGCCGACCAGCCAGGTCACCAACGCGTCCGGCTTCGGCGCGAGCGGCACCTACGAGCGGTTCGACCGTGGGCTGATCGCCGACACCACGGCATACGGCACCCACGTGATGACGCACAACACCCAAACCTATTGGAATCCGGCAAGATTCGGCTGGCCGACCAGCGACACCGGAGCGCTGTCGACGATCAGCGGCTACTCCGGGTGGGCGCAGACCATGGTGCGCCCCAACCAGTCGCAGAAGCAGGGCGCGGTCTACGCCCGCAACGGCGCCAACGGCTACTTCGTGCAGGGCGGCGTGTATGCGCGCTTCGCCCAGGTGGGTGGCCTCTACACCGCCGGGTGGCCGACGAGCAACGAGGGCGTCTACGCACCCTGCGCGCTCTGGAGCCAATGGTTCAGCAGGGTCGGGCGACTCGGCATCGACAACCGGTGGTGCCCCAACTCGCCATACGCCGGGCCCTATCTCAGCCAGGCCGGACCCGGGTCGGGCAACGTGCAATACCAGGGATATCAGGGCACCGCCGTCTACATGATGCAGCGCAAGCTCGGGATGACGGTCAACAAGACCAACTCCTCGGTGTGGGGCCCGCAGACTCAGGCGCTGCTCACGCAGTATCTGGCGAACCGCGGCCGGCCGGCGACCACCAAGCTGGACCCGGCGCTCTGGTCCTTCCTCGGGATCCCCTACCCCTTCAACTCCTCCACCTGGATTTCGCCGCTGAAGGCGTCGGTCGCGAGCACCCGCACGGCGCACATCAACGCGGCGATCGGGTGGGCGAGGTCGCAGAACGGCATCGACTACCTGTGGGGCGGCACCGGAAACCCAGGCACGTCACTGGGTTACGACTGTTCGGGCTTCATCTCGCAGGCGCTGCGCGCCGGTGGCCTCAACCTGACCAAGGTCAGCAACTATTACGACCAGTACCCGCCGTCGGACCTGTCCAACAAGATGCTGCACGACAGCGAGTTGCAGAGCGTCAGCTACAACAACCTGCAGGTCGGCGACCTCATCTTCTACGGCACGTATGACGGCAGCACCCCGCACGCCCGGCACGTCTCGATGTACATCGGCAACGGGCAGACCATCCAGTCTGGTGGCACGCGCGTGCAGATCATGCCGTTGTCGACGTCGTCGTGGGGCTGGGCGACGCTCGGAGCCAAGCGTCCGTTCACCACCTCGTCGACCAACGCGCTTGCCGGTGCGGGCACCACGCCGCTCTCCGGCACGCCGTTCCGGTCGGTGCGGCCGCAGACGCGCCTCGACCAGCGACCGGCGAGTGACACTCTGTGGCAACTGAATTCGTGGAACGCATCGCTGCCAAAGCTGTCCGGCACCGACCTCGGCAGGGCCGGCAGCGCGGGCGGCTGGTTGTCGGTGCGGTCCGGGCAGACGGTCACGGTCGGTTCGGGCGCGGGCCTCACGCTCGTGCTCGCCGGTGGTGGGCACGCGGTGCGGGTGACGCCCGACGCGAAGGGCCAGGTGCAGGTGCCGGCCGGCGTGGACGCGGCGCTGCTGATCCCGGCCAAGGACGCCGCCGGTGTCGGTGTCGACTCCCCGGTGGTCAACCTCGGCGCGGCCGGGACCGCCCTGCGGCCGCACTGATCGCCGCGACGCACCCCGCCGACAGGCTCACTTATCGGCGAGCGGCTCACCTATTCGGTCGATTTCGGCCCTGTGATGCGCTGGATAAGTGAGCCTGTCGGCGGTAGGTGAGCCTCTCGGCGGGAGGACGGCCGGGCGGGAGGGTGGCATGCTGTGGCGGTGACCCGAGCAGCCGAGAACGCCAGCGGCACCGTCGGCGAGAGCCGCTCCGACGCCGCACCGCGACGTCGCGGGCGCCCCGGCAAGGATCACGAGACGGTGTTGCGGGAGGCCATCGACCTCTTCAACGAGCAGGGGTATGACGCCACCAGCATGGGCGATCTCGCCCAACGGCTCGGCTTCACCAAATCGGCTCTCTACCATCATGTTCCGAGCAAGGAGCACCTGCTGCAGGCGGCCCTGGACGAGGCACTCGACGGCTTGTCGGAGGCCGTCGCGAGCGCGCGGGCCGACCGGTCGGCGTCCGCGCTCGACCGGTTGCGGGGTGCGGTGCGGGGCAGCGTCGGGATCCTCGTCGATCACCTGCCGGCGGTGACCTTGCTGCTCCGGGTGCGCGGCAACAGCCCGGCCGAGCTGGCGGCGCTCGACCGGCGGCGGCGCATCGACGCCGACCTCACCGCGCTCGTCGCCGATGCGGCGGCCGAGGGCGGCATACGCTCGGATCTGCCGCCCGACCTGATCAGCCGCCTGCTCTTCGGGATGGTCAACTCGCTCACCGAATGGGTGCGCCCGGGTGGGCCGCGCAGCGCCGACGAGATCGCCGACGCCTTGACGACACTCGCCTTCGACGGACTGCTGACCGACCGCGACTAGGCGTCGTAGTCGACCGTGACCTCGTCGCTGACCGGGAAGCTCTGGCAGGTGAGCACGAAACCGCGCGCCACCTCGTCGTCCTCGAGCGCGTAGTTGCGCACCATCTCGACCTCGCCGTCGGTGACCTGCGCCCGGCAGGTGCCGCACACGCCGCCCTTACAGGCGAACGGCAGGTCCGGGCGTTTGGTCTGCGCCGAGTCGAGCACGGTCATCGTCTTCGACACCGGCGCCGTGGTGCTGCGACCGTCGAGCAGCACTGTCAGCTCTGCGGTTTCGCCCTCTGCGACCGCATCGGCATGACGCCGCTGAGGGGGCGGAGCGTCGACGTAGAACAGCTCGTAGTGGATGCGGTCGTCGGGCACGCCCAGCTCGCGGAGGACGCCGCGGGCCTCCTCGAGCATCTCCAGCGGCCCGCAGAGCCACACGTGGTCGACGGCGTCCAGCGGGACGAGCTCCCGCAGGATCGTGCGCAACCGGTCGCCCTCGAGCCGGCCGGAGAAGAGTTCGACGTCGCGCGGCTCGCGCGAGAGCACGTGGATGAGGTCGAACCGCTGGTGGTGGGCGTTCTTGAGATCGGCGAGCTCCTCGGCGAACATCACCGTGCCGGTCGCGCGGTTGCCGTAGAGCATGGTCACGCTCGCCTCGGGATGCCCGATCACCGAGCTCGCGATCGACAGCATCGGCGTGATGCCCGATCCCGCCGCGATGCACAGGTGGCGCCCGGGCTGGTCGGGGTCGGCGAAGAAGCTGCCGCTCGGCGCCTGCACCTCGATGACGTCGCCGGGCGCCACGTCGCGCACCAGCCACCGGGAAAAGAGCCCGTCCGGGATCTCGCGCACCCCGATCCGCGGCGCCTGCCCGACCGCGGAGCTGATCGAGTAGGTGCGCCGGTGCTCGACGCCGTCGACCCAGCGGCGCAGGGTCAGCGCCTGCCCTGCGCGAAACGCGAATTCACCTGCAAACTCTTCGGGTATGGCGAACGTCACGGCCACCGAGTCGTCGGTGAGACGCTCGACGTCCTGCACCACGAGCTCGCGGAAGGGTGCGGTCCGGCTGTTGATGCCGGTCTCTGTCGTTACGGTCATGTGCAGCTCAGATCGCTTTCACGTGGTCGAAGGGTTCGAGGCAGGACCGGCAGCGATAGAGCGCCTTGCACGCGGTGCTGCCGAACTCGCTGGTCACCTCGGTGTCGGCGGAGCCGCAGAGGGGGCAGGTCACCGCGCGCCGGGTCGGCCCGAGCGACAACGTGACCGGCCCGGCCGGTGCGCGCCCGGGTGGCGAGATGCCGTTGCGGGACAACGCAACTCGGCCGCGCTCGGAGATCCAGTCGGTGGTCCACGGCGGGCTGAGTTGCACCCGCACCTCGACGCGCTCGAAACCGGCCCCCTGCAGCTCGCGGACCAGGTCGTCCCGCATGGCAGCCATCGCCGGGCAGCCGGAGTAGGTGGGGGTGATCGACACGATCAGCGCTCCGTCGCTGTCGAACTCGACCTCCCGCAACACTCCGAGGTCGGCCAGGCTGAGCATCGGCAGCTCGGGATCGGTCACCGTCCCGGCCACCGCGCGTGCCCGCTCCAGGGTCAGCTGCGACTCACGCACCGCTGCCATGACGTCACCACTGCCCCATCGGGTGGGCGCGTGCGACCACCTGCATCTCGGCGAGCATGCGGCTCAGCGCCTCGGTGTGCATGCCGTCCCGGCCGGTGCCGCCGCGGGTCACCGCAATGGGCCGGACGTCGGGAGGTGTCACGTCGGCGACCGAAAGCACTTGCGCGAGAACGTCTTCCAGCTCATCGGTGATCTGGGCAGGGTCGGCACCGACCGACGACTCGACCGCGGTGGGTGACTTCAGCTCACCGATGAGCGGCCACACGCCGGCCATCGCGGCCTCGAGCCGGCGCCGCGACTCCTCGGTGCCCTGCGCGAGCGTGACGAACCAGCGACCGGCGAAGTCACGGTGGTAGCTGAGCTCCTTGACGCCCTTCGCGGCGATCGCCGCGATCACCGGGTCGGGGTGGGCGACCAGTCGCTGGAAGATCGCCAGCCGCCAGGAGGACAGCACCAGCAGCCGCACGACCAGCTCGGCGAAGTCACCGTTCGGCAGTTCGGCGAGGCGGACGTTGCGGAAGTCGCCCGCGTCGCGGAAGTAGGCGAGCGCGTCCTCGGCCGGCACCGGCGAACCCTCCGGCAGCGAGGGGACGATGCCCGGGTCGGCCGCGGCCGCCCGGGTCAGCAAGAGCCGCGCCTGGCCCACCAGGTCGAGGGCGATGTTGGCGATCGCGATGTCCTCCTCCAGGTCGGGCGCCCGGCTGGTCCACTCCGACAGCCGCTGCGCGTAGACGAGCGCGTCGTCGCCGAGCATCACGCAATACGAAGCGAGTTCGGCTGCGTCGATGCCGTCGGGGATGGTGGTGTCGACGCCCGCCAGCGGGTCCTCGAAACCGGTGCCGAAGGCCCAGTGGGCGTCGTTGCCGAGCAGGCCGTCGTAGGCGCTGTCGTGTTCGTCAGCTGCGGGCTGTTGCACGTGAGAGGAGGTCATTTGCTTCTCCAGGAACTTCGCGGGGTGACTCACATGTGCGGCACGTTGTCCGGAATGTCGTAGAACGTCGGGTGCCGGTAGACCTTGTCGCCGCTCGGCGCGAAGAGCGGGTCCTTCTCGTCCGGGCTGGACGCAGTGATCGCGTCCGAGCGGACGACCCAGATCGAGACGCCCTCGTTGCGGCGGGTGTAGACGTCGCGGGCGTGCCGCAGCGCCATACCGTCGTCGGGGGCGTGCAGTGAGCCGACGTGCACGTGGTTGAGGCCGCGCTTGCTGCGGATGAAGACCTCGTAGAGCGGCCACTCGCGCGAATCTGCCCTGTTGTCAGACATTTTCATCCACCTGTCGGTCGGCGTAGGCCATGGCTGCCTCGCGCACCCAGGCTCCCTCGTCGTAGGCGCGCTGCCGGTGGGCGAGCCGCTGGGCGTTGCAGGGTCCGTTGCCCTTCACCACCTGCCAGAACTCCTCCCAATCGGGCGAGCCGAAGTCGTGTGCCTGGCGTTCGTCGTTCCAGCGCAACTCCGGGTCGGGCAACGTCACACCCAGCGCCTTCGCCTGCGGCACCGTCATGTCGACGAACTTCTGCCGCAGCTCGTCGTTGGTATGACGCTTGATGCCCCACGTCATGGAGCGCTCGGTGTTGGGTGAGTCTCCGTCGGGAGGGCCGAACATCATCAGCGCCGGCCACCAGAAGCGATCGACGGATTCCTGCACCATTGCTCGCTGTTCGTCGGTGCCGCGCATCATCGTCATCAGCAGCTCGTAACCCTGCCGCTGGTGGAACGACTCCTCCTTGCAGACCCGGATCATCGCCCGGCCGTAGGGGCCGAAGGAGGTGCGGCACAGCGGGACCTGGTTGCAGATCGCCGCGCCGTCGACGAGCCAGCCGATCGTGCCGACATCGGCATACGACAGCGTCGGGTAGTTGAAGATCGAGGAGTACTTCTGCGTGCCACTGAGCAGCCGCCGGGTCAGGTCGTCACGGGAGACACCGAGGGTCTCGGTGGCCGAGTAGAGGTAGAGGCCATGACCGGCTTCGTCCTGCACCTTGGCGAGCAGCACGGCCTTGCGCCGCAGCGACGGCGCCCGGGTGATCCAGTTGCCCTCCGGCTGCATGCCGATGATCTCGGAGTGCGCGTGCTGCGCGATCTGCCGGATCAGCGTCTTGCGGTAGTCGTCGGGCATCCAGTCGCGCGGCTCGATGCGGTCGTTGCGCGCGATGGTCTGCTCGAACGCCTCCTCCAGAGGCGCTTCCTCCACAACCGTCACGGGGATCCTCCTCGCGCATCCGCGAAACTAATTACAGACCGATTGGTCAGTTATTAGTGTGACACGGACCACGCCGGGCCGCAAACCCCGGCGCGGTAGCCCCGGCGCGGACATCCAGCTCAGGCTTCGGACTCGATCTCCCGGCACTGCGCGCAGGTGCCGAGCAGGGCGGCGTGCTGCACGTCGAGCCGGAACTCCAGCTCGGCACCGAGCCGCTCGCGCAGCGGCGCCAGCCACTCGACCGGCGCGTCGAAGAACCGCATGCACGTCGTGCACTGCAGGTGGGCGTGACTGACCGCGGCCGCCGGCGAGTGCCGCAGGTGGTAGATGGTCGCGCCGCCGGGCACGTGGGTGTGCGCGACGATGCCCAGCTCGGCGAGCGACTGCAGGGAGCGGTAGACCGTCGCCCGGTGCACCCCCGGCTCGTTGGCGTCGACCCGCTCGGCGACGTCCTCGGCGGTGAGGTGGTCGCGGGCGGCGTCGAGCACCTCCAGCACGGCCCGCCGTGCCGGGGTGACCCGCTCGTGATGCTCGCGCAGTGCGTTGATCGCCTCGGCCACCGCCGGGGACTCGCCGCGTCCGCGGATCATGACGCCGCCTGGGGCAGCAGGTGGCCGAGGGCGGTGCGCACCTTGGAGGCGATCGCCGCCTGCCGCACGCCGCCGGCGCGCAGGTGCTCGCTCACCCGGTCGAGGAAGTCCGCGCCGCCATGGCGCAGCTCGACCTCGAGCTCACGCCACGCCCGGTCGAGCGATGGGTCGAGCAGGTTGCGGGTCCAGACGTAGTCCTCACAGACACCGGCGAGTACGACGCCGCGACCGGACACCTCGCGCTCGGACCGCCGCGTCTCGACCTCGCAGATCGGCTGCAGCGCGCCGTCGCCGAGCACGTCCCGCACCTGACCGACGAAGGCATCCGGCGGCTCGTCGCCCGCGTCGAGCGGCAGCCATTGCTCCAGCCGGGAGTCCCCGCCGCGCGGGATCTTCAGGTGCCAGCCGTCGTCGCCGCCGCCGGTGCGCCGTCGCAGGCTGATGCCGCGCTGGGCGAGGCGCACGTCGGGGGTGTCGTAGTAGACCGCGCGCAGGTGCTGCCCCACGGGCTCGCCGAGCCGGTCGACGTCGGGCCATTCCAGCGGGTCGGGCGCGGGGCGTCCCTCGGGCAGCTCGAACTTCCGCTCGGTCTCCACGTGCGCTCGCGGCTCGCCTCGCTCCGGGTGCACGGCGGCACGCAGCCACGCGGCATACGGCTCGTCGGCGTGGGTGATCGGCGTCCCGACGATCTCGGGCACGTCGTAGGAGTGCAACTCCCGCACCCGCGCCGCGAGCTCGTCAAACCGGCCGGCCGTCGTCTTCGCGGTCAGCAGCACCTCGTCGGCCGACTCCACCGCGCCCTGCCACAGATAGCTCGACCGTATGGCGGGAGTCACCTGCACACAGGCTGCGAGCCGCTCGGCGACCAGTGCCTGCGCGATGGTGGCCGCCTCGTCGGCGGATCCGGCCGCGATGCGGACCTCGAGCATCTCCTCCGTCACCACGCCATTGTCACGCACGACCCGCCCCGCGGTGGGCGCAATCGCACGGACGGTCGCCGGCTCGATATTTGCAGAATCTACTGGCGAGTAGCACAATGATGTTACTGATGAGTAGGACTACGGATGGTGCGGCGGGCATCCACCTGATCTCGCGCGCTTCCCGGTGAGGCTGGAGGAACCTTGAGCCACTACAAGAGCAATGTCCGCGACCTGGAGTTCAACCTCTTCGAACTGCTCGGACGCGACGAGGTGCTGGGCGCTGCGCCATACGACGAGGTCGACGCCGACACCGCCCGCGAGATGATCAAGGAGCTGGCGCGGCTGGCCGAGAACGAGCTCGGCGCGAGCCTGCTCGACTCCGACCGCAACCCGCCGGTCTACGACCCCGAGACCAAGACCGCGACGCTGCCGGAGAGCTTCAAGAAGTCCTACCAGGCCTACCTCGACTCGGGCTTCTACAACGTCGACCTGCCGGCCGAGTTCGGCGGCACCGTCGCGCCGCCGTCGCTGAAGTGGGCGATGAACGAGTTGGTGCTCGGCTCCAACCCGGCGATCGGCATGTATGCCGCGACCTTCGCCTTCAGCAAGCTGCTGCACATCCTCGGCACCGAGGACCAGAAGAAGCTCGCCCAGTGGATGGCGGAGGGCGCCTGGGGCGGCACGATGGTGCTGACCGAGCCCGACGCGGGATCCGACGTCGGCGCCGGCCGCACCAAGGCCGTGCAGCAGCCCGACGGCACCTGGCACATCACCGGCGTGAAGCGCTTCATCACCTCCGCCGAGCAGGACATGACCGACAACATCGTGCATTTCGTGCTGGCCCGCCCCGAGGGCGCCGGTCCGGGCACCAAGGGCCTGTCGCTCTTCATCGTGCCGAAGTATCACGTCGACCTCGAGACCGGTGAGCTCGGCGACCGCAACGGCGTCTACGTCACCAACGTCGAGCACAAGATGGGCCTCAAGGTCTCCACCACCTGCGAGCTGACCTTCGGCGACGGCGAGCCGGCCGTCGGCACGCTGCTCGGCGACGTGCACGACGGCATCGCGCAGATGTTCCGCGTCATCGAGCACGCGCGAATGCTGGTGGGCACCAAGGCAATTGCCACCCTGTCGACCGGTTACCTCAACGCGCTCGACTACGCCAAGCAGCGGGTGCAGGGCGCCGACATGACCACGCCGGCCAAGGACGCGCCGCGCGTCACGATCACCCACCACCCCGACGTGCGCCGCAGCCTGATGCTGCAGAAGGCGTATGCCGAGGGCCTGCGCTCGCTGGTGCTCTTCACCGCCTCGCAGCAGGACATCGTCGACGCGGAGTTCGTGCGCACCGGCAACGAGCAGCCCGAGCCCGGCACGCCGGCCGAGATGGCGAACAAGCTCAACGACCTGCTGCTGCCGATCGTGAAGGGCGTCGGCTCCGAGCGTGCCTGGGTGCTGCTCGGCACCGAGTCGCTGCAGACCTTCGGCGGGTCGGGCTTCCTGCAGGACTACCCGGTCGAGCAGTACGTCCGCGACGCCAAGATCGACACCCTCTATGAGGGCACGACCGCGATCCAGGGCCTGGACTTCTTCTTCCGCAAGATCGTCAAGGACCAGTTCGCCTCGCTGATGCACCTGGCCGGTCAGATCACCGAGACCGTCAAGGGCGGCGCCGGTGATGACAAGCTGCAGACCGAGCGCGAGCTGCTCGGCGCCGCCCTCGCCGACGTGCAGGGCATCGCCGAGTGGCTGGCCACGACCGCGATGGGCGCGCTGGAGGACGGCAAGCACGACCAGGCCTACCGGGTCGGGCTCAACACCACCCGCTTCCTGCTCGCCGCGGGCGACCTGGTGATCGGCTGGCTGCTGGTGCGCGGCGCGGAGATCGCGCAGGCCCGGCTCGACGCCGGTGACGCGGGCGCCGACGAGGCGTTCTACCAGGGCAAGGTCGCGGCGGCGAAGTTCTTCACCGCCAACGTGCTGCCCCGCATCGCCGCCGAGCGCGCGATGGCCGAGCGCACCGACCTGTCGCTCATGGAGCTGCCGGAGGCCGCCTTCTAAACCCTGCACCGAGCGGCACAGCACCGCACCGAGAGGCCCACGAAATCACGCCGATTTCGTGGGCCTCTCGGTGTGTAAATGGGCCTGTCGGTGCGCGGCTGCGGGGCTGCTGGGCCCGCGCCTGCGGGGCGTGCTGCTCAGCCGACGCCGCCCCACGTGGCCCGGGCCCCGGCGTCACCGGCGCGCACCAGCATGACCGTCATCCCGACGGCGACCACGCACGAGACGGCGCGCACCGCGAGGTCGCTCCCCCGTCGTGCCGTATGACGGGAGATGCGCGCCGGCACGTCATACCGGAACCACAGCCACTCCCCGACGGAGATGACCGCCAGCGCGATCGCCCAGGGCGGCAGCTGTTCCGCGAAGTGCTCGTGACGTTGGACCGCGGGCGACGTGCCGGCCGGTCCGAGGTCGCGGGCGAGCGCCTCGCCCGCGCCGATGGTGACCCAGGTCAGGATCAGCGCGACGACGCCGAGCACCGGCGTGAGGACGCCGAGACGGCGGCGCGCGGCCGGCCACACCGCGTGCAGGATCACCGCCAGCGCCGCGAGCGGCACGAGCACGACCGTCGCGTGGACGATCAGGGGATGAGCGGGCAGGCCGTTGATCGTGTCGGGTGCGTTCATGCCCGGGACACGTAGCGTGGAGGCATTCGGTTCGATCCGGCCGGCCGCCTGAACCTTCGGCGGCCGCATGTCGTGTCACCGGTCGGAGGTGAGTGATGCCGCCCAGCGACCAGGCGGTCCTGCGGCAGCTGCACGACGACCACGCGGCCGCGTTGTGGAATTACGTCGTCCGGCTGACCGGCGACCGCGCGACCGCGCAGGACGTGGTGCAGGAGACCATGCTGCGTGCCTGGCGGAGCGGGATCACCGACGATTCCGCCACCCGGGCGACGTCCGCGCGGGCCTGGCTCTTCACCGTCGCCCGCAATCTCGTCGTCGACGAGGCGCGCAGTGCCCGCAGGCGGCACGAGGTCGTGGAGGGCGAGCTGCCGGACCAGGCGGTCGGCGACCGTGTCGACGCGGTGTTCGAGCAGCTGATCGTGCTGGATGCGTTGCGATCCTTGAGCATTCACCATCGAGAGGTGGTCGTGCGGGCGTACTACGGGCGGCAGACCGTCGCCGAGATCGCCGCGGCCCTCGGGCTGCCACCGGGCACCGTCAAGTCGCGGATGCACTACGGGTTGCGCGCCCTCCGGCTCGCGCTGCAGGAGAGAGGGGTCACCCGATGAGCGAAGACCGTTACGCCGGCTGGGACGCGGCCTACGTGCTGGGCGCGCTGTCGGCGACCGATCGCCAGGACTTCGAGCGCCACCTGCAAACGTGCGGCGAGTGCCGCGCTTCGGTGGCCGAACTTGCAGCAATGCCAGGGCTTCTGGGCCGAGTGGACGAGGACCGCGCGATGTCGACGCTCGCGCCGGAGACCGCCGAGGCTCCCCCGCCGGAGCTGACCGCACGGCTCTTCGGCACCGCGGGCGACGAGGTGGCGGAGCGGCGCCGCACGCGGGTGCGACGCCGGCTGGCAGTCGCCGGCGTCGGGGTGGCCGCGGCCGCGGTGCTCGGAGCTGCCGTCATACCGCGTGTCGTGCCGGACGGAAGTCCCTCGGCGCCGAGTGTTGCGATGCAGCAGCTGCACCAGTCCGCGCTCACCGCGCAGGTGCAGCTGACCCAGAAGAAGTGGGGCACGAGTGTGCGCATGTCGTGCCGCTATCGCGACTCGGCATACCCGGGCGGGGTGCGCACCTACGCGCTGGACGTCGTTGACGCACAAGGCAATCGGTCGCAGGTGTCGACCTGGCGCGCGGGCCCGGGTGACCTGTCCGACCTCACGGCGGCCACCGCGCTGCAGCCGGGCCAGATCAAGACCGTGCAGGTGCGCGACGCCGCCTCCGGCACCCTGCTGCTCACGATGAACGGCTCGGCGTCCTGAGCGAATGTCGCTGTCGCCGAACCTTTCCGGTGTGCGCGTCGTGTCCTTCTCGTCAGGGGCGGTTCGCCCTTCGCGCGACGAGAGGACACCTGCCATGTCGACCCGAAAGCTGCTGGGAGCCGTGGCCGCCACTGCTGCCGCGATGTCATTGACGGCGTGCGGATCGAGCGGCGGCGCATACTCCGGATCACCCTCGGCGTCAGCGACCGCAGGGACGGGGAACGCCACCGTGCAGACCGCCTCCACCGGCCTCGGCACGGTCGTCGTGGACGGCTCGGGCCGCACCGTCTACGTCTTCGACAAGGACACGCAGGGCGCGACGAAGAGCGCGTGCACCGGTCCGTGCCTCGCGACCTGGCCGCCGGTGCCGGCCGGATCGGCACCCAAGGCCGACGGGGTGAGCGGCACGCTCGGCAGCATCACCGGCAATGCCGGCACGAAGCAACTCACTCTCAATGGCTGGCCGCTCTACTACTTCTCGGCCGACGCGGGGCCGGGCGCGGTTGCCGGTCAAGGGGTGCAGGGCATCTGGTGGGCGGTCTCTCCGGCCGGGAGCAAGGTGACCACGACGGCGCCGGCGACCACCGGCCAGGGCGGCGCCTACTGAGACTACTGAGCCGCCGGCTGCCAGAGCGGGTCGCGGCCGGTGGCGGCGATCAGCTGCTGCACGCGGTCGGCGTCCGCGGGCACCGCCGCTCGCGGGCCGAACGGGCCGTCGCCGTCGCTGCCGAACATCGCGACGAACCGGTCGACCTGGTCGAGCTGGCCGCCGTCGGTGTGGAAGCCCTGCCCGGTCGCGCGGGCCAGGTCCCACCCGTGGACGGTGAGCTCCTCGATCGCGACGACCGCGTTGTCCTCGGCGGACATGTCCACCCCGCCCGCCGACGCGCGGCCCTCCCAGGCGGACGGCTCCCGCCATACGGCGGCGAGTCGATCGAGCTGCTCCGGTATGGCGGTGCGCCAGTCCTCGACGAGCGTGGTCGGCGGCTGGAGCGGCTCCTTGCGCGCGTTGGCCGTGAAGACGGACGCGAACTGGTGGATGTGCGCGAGCAGGTCACCGACGGTCCAGTCGGTGCATGGCGTCGGCCGGTCGAGCTGGTCGTCGGTGACGCCGGCGACCAGCGTGCTCATCGTGGTTGCGGCAGGTCCGAGGTCGAACACGGGTGACTCCTTCGGGTAGCGGTCACCCAGGCAGACCCGGCCGCCGCCGCAAACTCATCGGTCGCCCCGCGGGTCAGGTCGCGGCGAGTGCCGCCAGCCGCCGCAGCGCCAGCTCATATCCCTGTATGCCGCAGCCCACGATCACCCCGGACGCGAGGTCGGACAGGTAGGAACGCTGGCGGAAGTCCTCGCGCGCGTAGACGTTCGACACGTGCACCTCGACGAACGGCACGCCGGTCGCGGCGAGCGCGTCGCGGATGCCGATCGAGGTGTGGGTGAGGGCGCCGGCGTTGACGATCAGGCCCGGGCTCTGCGCGCGCTGCTGGATCTCGTCGATCAGCGAGCCCTCGTGGTTGCTCTGGAAGAACTCGACGCCCACCCCGAGCTCGCCCGCGACCTGCTCGCACCGGGTCTGCGCCTCGGTGAGACCGGCTGCGCCATAGAGGTCGGGCTCACGGGTGCCGAGCAGGTTGAGGTTCGGGCCGTTGAGGACGGTGAAGACCGGGCGCGTCATAGCGGCAATTATGCGGCGGGTCCCTCGTCGCGCACGTCGTGCACCGCCGCGACCGCGTCGCGCAACCGGCCGATCCAGTCGTCCTCGTGCTGCCCGACCAGGCGCACGCACCAGGCGAGGGCCTCGGAGCGCGACCGGGCCACGCCGGCGTCGACGAGGGTGTCGAGCACCCGCCGCTCGGGCTGCCGGAGCCGGGTCATCACCGGCACGGCGAGGTTGGTGAAGACCTCGCGGGTCGGCCCGCACTGCGCACCCCAGGCGACCTTGCCGCCGAATCGTTGCTGCGCCTCGTCGGCGATGCGCATGCGCTCGCCGCGGGTGTCCTCGCGCCAGCGGGTGATGCGGCCGGACTGCGCCGCCCGGGCGGCGGTCTCGTCGCCGTCCACCGCCGGCGCGGCGAGCGTGCCGACGACGACGATCTCCTCGCGGTCGACGGTCACCTCCGGCGCGCCCTCGAACCACTCGTCGGGAAGTCGCCCGGCGAACCAACCCTCGATCTCGCTCATGGATTGATTACACGCTTACATGATTACGACGTCAAGGGTCAGACGCCGCGCAGATCGAGCGCGAGCTCGGCAGGCGCCCGCTCCACCAACCGCACGGGGATGCCCCAGTCCTGCTGGTAGAGGTGGCACGCGGCGTGCTCGGGCAGCTCGCCGGTGACGGGGTCGCCGTCGCAGGCCGCGGCGCGCACCGAGATGTGCAGCACGCCGGCCGCGACCTCCGGGTCGAGGTCGAGTGTGCGGGTCAGCCCCGGCGCGGTGCCGTCGCCGGCCGCGAGCAGCTCTGGCGGGCTGGCCGAGATCATCAGCTGCGTCGGGTCGCCGTAGCGGTGGTCGAGCTTCTGCCCGGTCGGCGGCGCGAAATTGACTGTCAGCTCGAGCTTTCCGGGTGCCAACTCGGTCTCGGGCCGCTGTGTCTGCCGGGCAGCGCCGGCGACCACCTGCGCGTCCGCAGGTATGGCGACGCGGGTCACGCGGTGCGCGGCCGACTCCACGACGAGCAGTCGCGCAGTGTCGCCGTCCTGCTCGACCAGCACGTCGCTGGGCTCGGCGAGTCCCGTTGCGAGAGTGCTCATCTCGCCGGTCGCGGGATCGTAACGGCGCACGGCGCCGTTGTAGGTGTCGGCGACCGCGACCGAGCCGTCCGGCAGCTCGGTGACCCCGAGCGGGTGCTGCATCAGGGCGTCCGCGGCCGGACCGTCGACGTGGCCGAAGTCGAAGAGGCCCTTGCCGACATACGTCTGGAGCTGGAAACCGTTGTCGTCCAAGGCGATCGACCGCAGCGCGGAGGTTTCCGAGTCGGCGATCCACACCCGCGAGCCGTCGGCGGCGGTGGCCAGCCCGGACGGTTGCGCGAGCAGCGCGTCGTGCGCCGGGCCGTCGAGCAGGCCCTCCCCGCTGGTGCCGGCGAGCACCGCGACCGAGTTGTCGGCGGAGTCCTGGGCGAGGTGCAGCGCCCAGAGCTGATGGGTGCCCGCCATCGCGATGACGACCCGGTCGATCCACCAGGCGAGATCCCAGGGCGTCGAGAGCGGCTGCTTGAGCGCGGGACCGCTGCCGGACCGCTCGCGCAGCTGCTCGCCTGTGCCCGCCTGCACCCTGATCTGCCCGTCCGACAAGCGAATCGAAGCGATCTGGTGATTGACACTGTCGGCGACGAGCACGTCATAGCCGACCCGCGCGGCGACGTCGCCGGGCAGCACGACCAATCCCTGCGGCTCGTTGAAGACCCCCGGGCCGCCGAACCGCGCCCGCTCGGTCTCCAGGTCGGCCTCCAGCTGCACCACCTGGTGGTGCGCGGTGTCGGACACCAGGTAGCTGCCGTCGCGGGCCCGGACGACCTTGCCGGGGAAGCGCAGCGCGGTCTGCGCGGCGGGCGGCGGCACGTAGGGGCCGTCACCCGAGCGCAACGTCCCCTTGGCGCGATGCTCCTCGAGCAGTTCGCGGATCAGCACGGTCAGCCCGTGGGCGTGCCCCTCCCCCGACAGCTGCGCGACGACATAACCCTCCGGGTCAATGACCACCAGCGTCGGCCAGGCCCGTGCGGTGTAGGCCCGCCAGGTCACCAGCTCCGGGTCGTCGAGCACCGGGTGGTGCACGGCGTAGCGCTCGACCGCGGCCGCCAGCGCGTCCGGGTCGGCCTCGTGCTCGAACTTCGGCGAGTGCACCCCGATGAGCACGAGTTGGTCGGCGAATTCGGTTTCCAGAGAGCGGAGTTCGTCGAGCACGTGCAGACAGTTGACGCAGCAGAACGTCCAGAAATCGAGCACCACCACCTTGCCGCGCAGGTCGGCGAGGCTGACCTGCCGGTCACCGGTGTTGAGCCAGCCGCGGCCGACGAGTTCGGGTGCACGCACCTTGGGCCAAGTCATAACCACCCATTATTCGCCGGTGCTGCGCGGCCGGCCGCGGTGGGGCACCGCGCCGGGCCACGGGGCCGGTCGGCTCGCCCGCCTCACGCCGCCGGCGGCACCGGAGGACCGGGTGGCATCGGGGGCCCTGGCGGCACCTGGGGCCCTGGTGGCATCGGGGGCCCTGGCGGCACCTGGGGCCCTGGTGGCATCGGCGGCCCTGGCGGCACCTGGGGGCCGACGCCGGGAGGGGCGATGCCGGCCCGGATCAGCTTCGCGATCTGGTCGATGCGCTCCTGCGAGGCGTTCCAGCCCTTCACCCGCTCGGTGTAGACGACGTCGTCCCGGTCAAGCACCTCGATGGTCCACGGCTCACCGTGCACGGCGCGCGCCAGCACGAAGACCGGCAGCAACAGCATCAGCAGGAGCAACTCCCCGAAGAACAGCACGAGGACGATGATCAGCGGCACGGCCAGCACCACGAAGAGGATGATCGAGAGCGGGTCGTCGCCGAGGTCCGGCGGCGAGTCCATGCCGTCGAGGCCACCCTTCGTGCGGCGCCACGGCAGCCAGCGCCGTTTCACCTTGTAGGTCCGGCCCCACGGGCTCGCCGCCTTCTCCATCGCCTGCTTCCCCTCCACTCCTACGTGCTGACGCACTGTATGGCGCAGCCGCTCCCCCGCGCGGGCGCGCGCTGCCAGGTTGTGGACAACCTCTCCGGGCGCGGCCGTCGGCGCCATACGATTTGCCGGTGACGCAGTATCTGTCCTTCGTGGCGCTCGCCCTCGTGCTCGCGCTCGCGCCTGGCCCCGACTCCCTGCTGACGCTGCGTAGCACGTTGCTCGGTGGCCGCCGCCGGGGCGTCTGGACGATCGCCGGCATCACCGTCGCCAACATCGTGCAGGGCACGCTCGCCGCGTCCGGGCTCGGTGCGATCCTGGTGCACGCCGAAACCATCTTCCGGGTCATCAAGTGGGCCGGCGCGGCCTACCTGGCCTACCTCGGCTTCCTCGCGATCCGGGCCGCCTGGCGGATGCGGTCGGTCGACGCCGCCGACGCGGGCCGGCTCGCCACGCCGCGTCGTCCGTGGGTGGCGGCGCGGCAGGGGTTCCTATGCAACATCACCAACCCCAAGGTGCTGGCCTTCAACATCGCGGTTCTGCCGCAGTTTGTCGGCGAACACGCCTCTGCGGCAACGCTTCTCACCTATGCGTTCACGCTTGCTGCGGTCGGCACCCTGGTGCTGCTCGCGCTCGTCGCGATCGCCGGGGTGGCGTCCCGGGTGCTGCAGCGGCTCACCGTGCGACGCAGCATCGAGGGCGCCACCGGCGCGGTGATGCTGGGCTTCGCGACCGCGCTGGCCGTGGAGTCCAGCTGACCCTAACCAGCTGACCGGCGGGCGGCCTCGGCTCGAGGGGCTGCCTCAACCCGTGCACAGCCCGCAACCGTCGCGAGTTATGCACGCCCCCAGCCGGATCCGCGTGCGTACGGCGCAACCGTCGCGACTTCTGCACGCCCCGAGCCCGATTCGCGTGCGTACGGCGCAACCGTCGCGACTTCTGCACTCCTCGCCGCCGGAAACCGCCTCAGAGGCGCCGGTCCGCGAGCACCGGGAAGTCCTGGCGGAAGGCCGCGATGGTGTCGACGTCGAAGTCGACCCGCAGCACCTCCTGGTCGTCGCCGGCTTCGGCGAGCACCTCGCCGGTCGGGGCGACGACCGCGCTGTGCCCGGCCATCTGGGTGCCCGCGTGCGTGCCGGCGGTGTTGCAGCCGAGCACGAGGCACTGGTTTTCGACCGCCCGCGCCCGCAGCAGCAGGCGCCAGGCGTCGAGCCGCGCCATCGGCCACGCGGCCGGTATGACGAAAGCCGTTGCGCCCTGGTCGAGTTGGGCCCGATAGAGCTCGGGGAAGCGCAGGTCGTAACACGTCGACAACCCGGCCCGCAGCCCGACCGCGTCGAGGAAGACCAGGTCGGTGCCGGCCTCCATGAGCTTGGGTTCGCCGCCGGCGAAGCCGAACCGGTGGATCTTGCGGTAGGTGGCGAGGAGTTCGCCGGACGGGGAGAAGACCAGCGAGGTGTTCCACAGCGACTTGCCCTCCGGGCCGGTCTCCCCCGAGTCGGGGCGCTCGGCGATCGAACCACCGTGCAGCCAGACCCCGGCGTCCGCCGCGGCGGCCGCGAGCGCCTGCGCGACCTCGCCGCGCACGTCCTGCGACCGCTCCGGCCACTCCCGGTAGGAGAAGCCGCCCGCCGACCACAGCTCGGGCAGCACCACGAGGTCGGCGCCGGCCTGCTCGCGGACGAGCCCGGCGACCCGGCGGGTGCGCTCGGCGAGCGACTCGTCGTCGTCATACGCCAACTGGATGAGGCAGACGCGCATCAGTCCTCCTTGTCGACCGCACCGGCCCGGGCGCGGGAGGCGAGGTAGTCGTTGTAGGCGTGCAGTTCGGCGTCGCCGTCGCGGTCGGCGCGGCGTTCGGCGCGGCGGCCCTCGGCCTGGTCCTGGCGGTACCACTCGTAGGCGATCAGCATCGCCAGCACGAAGCTCGGCAGCTCACCGGCACCCCACGTGACGGTGCCGCCGCGCTGCTGGTCCAGCACCGGGTCGGGCACCCATGGCAGGTCGAGCACGGAGAAGAAGTCGGGCGCGAGCAGCGTGGTGCCGGTCATCAGGGCGACACCGAAGAACGCGTGGAAGGCGATCGTCACGAGCAGCACCAGCATGCGCAGCGGCGGCGACCAGCGCGGCGGCCCCGGGTCGATGCCGACCAGCGAATAGGCGTAGACGTAACCGCTCAGCAGGAAGTGGGCGATCATCAGCGCGTGCCCGGTGTGGGTGGTCAGCGACTGCTCGAACCACGGCGAGTAGTAGAAGCCGATCAGCGTGCCGAGCATGAAGACCGCGGCGACGATCGGGTTGGCGAAGAACGCGAAGACCCGGGAGTGCACGACGGCGAGGATCAGCTCGCGCGGGCCGAGCGTGCCGTCGTGCCGCGCGGGCAGGGCCCGCAGGGCGAGGGTGATCACGCCGCCGCGGACCAGCAGGATCGGCACGAACATCGCCACACCCATGTGCATCAGCATGTGCGCGGAAAACATCACCCGGCCGTAGACCGCCGGTGCGCCGTCGATCAGGTAGAGGAAGACCAGCCAGCCGGCGACCCAGCAGATCGTCCGCGCGATCGGCCAGCGGTCGCCGCGGCGGTGCAGGCGCCATACCCAGTGCAGGTAGAGGGCGATCGCGACGACCGCGACCGCGGTGAACAGCCACTCCACGCTCCACTGCGACACCCAGCTGCTCGCCTGCAGCCGCGGCGGCGTCGGGTAGCCGGTGAGCGCGTAGGCGCGGTCGGTCTTGGCCAGCTCGGACTCGCCGCTCACCGGCGGCTCGGAGCGGGACAGCGCCGCACCCAGCCCGACCGCGACCCCCATCACCAGGCCCTCGACCAGGGCGAGCCGCACGAACGCCGAGCGCGCCGGCGTCGACGCGCCGTCGGCGCGCAGCCGCTCGACCACCTGCTGCCGCTGGCGCCAGCCGAAGCCGCCGAGCACGATCAGCGCGGCCAGCTTGGCGAGTATGACGACGCCGTACTTGCTGTCGAGGCCGCCGAGACCGCCGAGCCGGATCCACGCGTTGAGCAGTCCGGACAGGCCGACGGCGACGTAGCACCAGGTGGCGATCAGCGAGAAGCGGGCGATGACGTCGGCCGTGCCCTTGCCGAGTCGCGACCACATCAGCAGGAGGGCGAGCAGGCCGCCGACCCAGATGGCGACGCCGACCAGGTGGAACAGCAGCGAGTTGACCGCCGCGTCGTGGTCGGTGCTGGTCGCCGCGTGGCCGATCAGGGCCATCGGGAAGAGGGCGGCGACCGCGCCGAAGAACAGCCACGCCTGACCGGCCCGGCCGACGCCGGCGAACGCGAAGGCGGAGATCACCAGGGCCGCGAGCGCGGAGATCGCCGGTGCCCGGAGCAGCTCGAGCTGCCAGGTGGCATCCCATGCGCCGGACCAGTAGCCGGCCCCGCCGAGGTGCACGCCGGAGATGTCGGAGTAGCTGAGCAGCACCCCGACGACGCCGGCGAGGCCCCAGATGAGCGCGGCCCACCCGGCATACCGGCCGGTGCGGATGCGCCGGGCCGAGCGCTTGCCCTCGGGCATCAGCAGGCCGCCGAGCAGCAGCAGGCCGATCGTGGTGGCGGCCGCGAACTGGACGACCGTCGTGGAGAGCGGCACGCCCCAGCGCACGACGGCACCCGGGTCGAGCAGTTCGAGCGGTTTGGTCGCACCGGTGAACTGCAGCCCCGCGGCGCACGCGGCGAGCCCGGTGACGACCGCGGTGGCGACACCGAGCGGCCGGGAGGTGGGGGGTGCGGCGGGCTTGTCGGTCACGGCATGAGCGTATGTCGTGACCGGCGGAATGCGGAGTTCGGTTTGCCGGAGGCTCGCACCGGTTACGTTGGGCGTATGCCGACGCGCTCGCTCCCGCCCGAGGGTCTCTCCGAACTCGTCGAGGCCTACGCCAACACCGCACAGGCCGTGCTCGACCTCGGATTGACCTGCCGGCCGGAGGATTTCGACAGGGAGACGCAGGCGCCCGGTTGGACGGTCAAAGACCACATCTCGCACGTCGTGGGGGTCGAGAGCGCCCTCGCCGGCAACCCCGACCCGGAGGTGGAGGTGCCGGACCATCCGTGGATCCGGCACGAGATGGGGCGCTTCCTGGAGCAGTCGGTGCAGCTGCGCCGCGACCGGCCGGGGTCGGAAGTGGTCAACGAGTGGAAGCACGTGCTGCCGCGCCGGCTGCGCGCACTGCGCGACCCGGAGCTCACGATCGACACCGAGGTGGCCGGCCCGCTCGGCGACGGGAGTACGACGCTCGGCGAACTGCTGCGGCTGCGGATCATCGACATCTGGGTGCACGAGCAGGACCTGCGCGAGGCGCTGGACCGCCCCGGCAATCTCGACTCCCCGGCCGCTGCCGAGTTCGTCGCCCGGGTGCTGCGCGGCTTCCCCCGGCGCGCCGCCCTCGCCGGGCTCGAGCCCGGCACGTCGGTGATCATCGAGAGCACCGGGCCCGTGCTCGCCCGTGAGGGCGTGCGCATCACCCCCAAGAGCGACGGGTCGGTCTGGGGCGAGCCGCTCTTCTCCGGGCAGGCGCACGTCGACGAGACCGACGAGACCACCGGCGAGGTGATCGTCGTGCCACCCGGCTCGATCACGACCATCCGCCTCACCACCGAGGCGCTGACACGCCGCGGCGCCGGCCGGGTGCCGACCGCGCAGTTGCGCTACTCGGTCGAGGGCGACGAGGACGTCGCCGCCCGCGTGCTGGACGAACTCGCGATCACGCCCTGAGCCCCTCGGCCGGTCACGGGGTCACCGTGACCGGACCGTCGCGCAAAGTCACCGTCGGGGCTCCGGCCGGGGCATGCCTGATGCGCCGGTACGCGTCGTCCTCGGCGTACGGCCATGGCGAGTCGTAGAACGGGGTGTATCCGTCGGCGGCCAACCGGGCCGCGACCGCTGTTTGGAAGCTGCCGTAGGACCATCCGTCGGTCCACCGGATCACCACCGGGCCACGGGTGATCCCCCGGGCTCGTAGAGCCGCCACGGTGTCGTTCACGACCGGGGTCGCGCGGTGCACGGCGTAGTCGTCGAGCCGGGTGAACGGATTGGCAGCCACCGCACCGGGACCGGTCAAGGCCCCGACCGCCGCAACCACCGTCACCGCCGCGACTGCCAGGATGCCCGCGACCACTCGGACCTTGCCCGAGCCACCGGCCGGCTGAGCGGCAGTCCCGATGTCACCGGCACCACGCGGGGCCGGTCGGACGCGGCGGCGGCTCATCAACACCACCTGCTGCCCGAGCGCCGTCAGCACGAACGCGATGCCCCCGGTCGTCATGATCAGATAGACCGCCCTGGCCAAACCGCCGGCCGCCAACGCCGCGACCACACCGGCCACGAACACCGCGGTCACCCACCGCAACCCGGTCCGGGCGCCGACCGGCTGATCACCGAGGTGCCACCCGACCCACGCACACGCTCCGACCGCGGCCACCACCCCGACCACGCGCGCCGGACTGTCGACCGTGCCGGCGGCCAACCGGGCCAGTTCGACCGGGTTGCTCGGAGAGATCAGCCACAGCTCGGCGAGTGCCGGTGCCCACGCCGCCGCCAGCACCGCCATCGCGATCACCCCGGGCCGGCGCCACCACGCAGCGCGGGGTGCCGGGCGGCTGCCCGGGACCGGCCACACCGTGCCACGAGCCCGATGCCAGCGGCGCAGCCCCAGTCCTGCCAGCACCAGCAGCAACGGGGCCAGCACCGGCACCAACGCGAGGTTGGCCTGGATCACCACGCTGGCGATCGCGGCGAACCCCGGCAAGACGCCCGGGTGCCCGACCAGCAGCCGCCACGCCAGCACCAGCAGGGCGATCATCCCCAGCACCGGCGGCCAGGGATTCCACGGCAAGACCAGGGACCCGCCCACGGCAAACTCCGTCACCACGACCGCAGCCGCGACCAGCCACAGCCCGGCCCGCCCGGCGATCGCCGCCGCCTGCGCCACCGCGACGACGATCATCGCCGCCGCCCAGGCCGCGGCCCCGATCAGCAGTCCGACCGGCCGCCACCCGGTCATCGCGTAGGGCAGCGACAAGCCGTAGAACTCGATCGGCCCCGGATGGTGGGCATACACCCCCGGCACCGAAGCCGCGCTCGTCGACCGCATGCCCTGCACCGGCGGGTGCGCGCTCCACACCGCCTGCGCCTTCAGCGCGATGACACCCTCATCCCCTTGCGGCAGCCACCCCCGCGACACCCACGCGACCAGCCAGATCAGCAGCGGCACACACAGGACCGCCGCCACCAGCGGCCACCCTGGCCTCAGCCGTCGCTCGCGCACTCGCCGCACCCTATGAGCAAAACCGTCGTCACGACCGCGCCGGCGCCCGTCAGGCACCTGTCCGACATCGGTCCGGCGCGCGTCCGGCACCGGGCCGATTTGATGCATCGGCCATCGATGCATAAGGTTGTGTGCCGCAAGCAAGTTCTGCTTGACGGGTTTACTTCCCCGTGAGCGGGGAGCCCTTCAGCCGTTCCGGCGCATGCCTCGTCGCACACCACCACCCACCTCGCCCGAAGGATCAGCTGCCGTGCCCATCGACCACGACGTCGCGATGGAGCTGTCGACCGAACTCATCCACATGGTGAAGAAGATCGAGTCGCTGCGCGCGCACTCGCCGCGGGTCCACGCGGGGGCGGAGCCCTCGTCATACCCGTTGATCTTCGCGCTGAAGAAGGGCCCGGCACGCGTCTCCGCGCTGGCCGAGCTGATCCATTCGGACGTGTCGACGGTGAGCCGGCAGGTGAGCAACCTGGTGTCCTACGGCCTGGTCGCCAAGGTCTCCGACCCGGACGACCGCCGCGCGCAGCGGGTTGCGCTCACGCCCGAGGGCGAGTCGCTCGTCGAGCGGCTGCAGGTCGGCCGCGGCCTGTGGTTCCAGACCCTGCTGGAGAGCTGGGACAACGACGAGGCGCGGGACTTCGCATCGCACCTGCGGCGGTTCGTCGGCCAACTCGGCGAAGAACTCGACCGGGTGCGCGTCGCGGGCGGCGAACTGCCCGAATACCCACCGATCCCCGACACCCGGAAGGATGTTTCGTGACCACCCAGACGGCGGCCCCCACGGCCCCCACGGACGGTGAATACAGTCACCGGCAGATCCTGACGATCCTCTCAGGTCTGATGCTCGGCATGTTCCTCGCCGCGCTCGACCAGACGATCGTCAGCACGGCGATCCGGACGATCTCCGATGACCTGCACGGCCTGTCCGTGCAGGCATGGGTGACCACGGCCTACCTGATCACCTCGACGATCGCGACCCCGATCTACGGCAAGCTCGGCGACCTCTACGGCCGCAAGAAGCTCTTCCTCTTCGCGATCACCGTCTTCATCATCGGGTCGGCGCTGTGCTCGTTCGCCACCTCGATGTACATGCTCGCCGCGTTCCGCGCCATCCAGGGCATCGGCGCCGGCGGCCTGATGACGCTGGTGCTGGCGATCATCGGCGACCTGGTGCCGCCGCGCGAGCGCGCCAAGTACACCGGCTACTTCATGGCCACCTTCGGCACCTCCTCGGTGCTCGGCCCGGTCATCGGCGGCATCCTCGCCGAGACCAACATCTTCCTCGGCATCACCGGCTGGCGCTGGGTGTTCCTCGTGAACGTGCCGATCGGCATCATCGCGCTGTTCGTGGTCTCGGCGACCCTGCACCTGCCGCACACCCGCCGCGAGGCCCGCATCGACTGGTGGGGCGCCGCGGCCCTCGTGGTCTGCCTGGTGCCGCTGCTGACCGTCGCCGAGCAGGGGCGCACCTGGGGCTGGGGCTCCGGCCGGGCGCTGCTCTGCTACGTCATCGGTGGCATCGGCCTGATCGCGTTCGTGCTCGTCGAGCGCATGATGAAGCAGGACGCCCTCATCCCGCTGCGCATCTTCCGGCTGCGCGCCGCCTCGGTCACGATCGTCGCCAGCGTGATCGTCGGCATGGGCATGTTCGGTGGCATCACCGTGCTGCCGCTCTACATGCAGATCGTGCACGGCGCCTCGCCGATCGAGTCCGGTCTGATGATGCTGCCGATGGTGGGCGGCCTGATGCTCGCCGCGATCGTCTCCGGGCAGATCACCGCCCGCACCGGCAAGATCCGCATCTTCCCGATCATCGGCACCCTGGTCGCGACCATCGGCCTGCTGCTGCTGTGGCGCATCGGCGCCGACACCCCGCTGCCACTGGTCATGGTCTACATGTTCATCGTCGGCCTCGGCCTCGGTAACTGCATGCAGCCGCTGACCCTGATCGTGCAGAACGCCGTGCCGCCGCGCGAGATCGGCGTCGCCACCTCGGCGGCGACCTTCTTCCGCCAGGTCGGCGGAACGCTCGGCGTCGCGATCTTCCTGTCGATCCTCTTCAGCACGGTCGGCGACAAGATCAAGGACGCGCTCACCGCGGCCACCAAGGCCGACCCGTCGCTCGCCTCGCCGGAGAACCGCAAGATCATCGGCGCGATCTCCTCGCAGGTCGAGGACAACTCCGACGTGCTGCAGCAGTACGCCGACAAGCTGACGCACCCGTTCAAGGTCGGCTTCGCCGACTCGATGGACATGATCTTCCTCTGCGCGGCAGTGGTGATGTTCATCGGCTTCCTGGTGCTGCAGCTCATGCCGCAGGTGGAGCTGCGGGCCCAGTCGGCGCAGGCGGCGGCCGCGTCGGAGTCGGCGGCCAACGCCGGCGCACCGGCAGCCACCGACGAGCCGGTCGCCGCGGGAGTGGCGGCCGCCGCCGGCCGGCACGAGGCTGCCGAGGACGCAGTCGCCGACGACGTCGACGAGACGCGGACCCCACGGCACGCCGCCGAGTAGCGGGCTGCGTCATACGAGCAAGGAGGGAGGTGTCGGACCGACACCTCCCTCCTTCAGGTATGGCGGGGGCCGCGCATCAGTCGCCCCGCCGGCGGGTCTCGGCCAACTCACGCATCCGCCGGGCACGGTTGCGGGCGCTGACCGACTTGTCCGGCACGTCGACAATCGCGAACGCGGGCGCCGGACGCTCTGTCTTGTTCGGCCCGGGGACGGCACGCTGCTCGCCGACGCTCGGGTGCCGGCGCGACCACCACTCGTAGACCGCGAGGATCACCGCGAGCGTGACCAGGCTGAGCCAGAACTGCGAGCGGGTCTTGTCCATGAAGGCCATCGCCAGGATCACCACGGCCATGAGCGCGATCGTCAGGTAGCTCAGCCACGGGAAGAGCCACATCCGCAGGACCGGGCCGCCCGGCAGCTCCCGGTCGAGCCGACGGCGCAGCGCGACCTGGGACACCGCGATCGCCAGGTAGACGAACAGCGCGACCGCGCCGTAGGAGTTGACCAGGAAGTTGAAGACCTTGTCGGGCGAGACGTAGGCGGCAATCACCGAGACGTAGCCGACGAGCGTGCCGGCGAAGATCGCCCGGCGCGGGACACCGCTCTTGGACAGCTTGGTGAAGGCGAGCGGAGCGTCGTTGTTGCGGGTGAGCGCGAACAGCATCCGGGAGGAGGTGTAGAGCGCGGAGTTGAGGCAGCTCAGCAAGGCGGTCAGCACGATGAGGTTCATGATCGTGCTCACCGCCGGGATGCCGAGCACGCCGAGCACCGCGGCATACGGGCTGACGCCGACGTTTTCGGCGTTCCACGCCTGCACGGTGACCACGACGAAGGTCGAACCGACGTAGAAGGTGACGACCCGCACGATGATCGACCGCATCGCCTTGTGGATCGCCTGGGCCGGGTTCTCCGACTCGGCCGCGGCGATGGTGACGATCTCGGCGCCGGTGTAGAACGCCACGCACGGGACGACCGCGGCCAGCACCGCGCCCCAACCCATCGGCGCGAAGCCGCCGTGATCGACCAGGTTGGCAAGGCCCGGGGTCGAGTCCGGCCAGAGGCCGGTGATCCAGAGGATGCCGGCGAGCAGGAAGAGCGTGATCGCGACGACTTTGATCGAGGAGAACCAGTATTCGAATTCGCCGTAGGAGCGCGCGCTGACCATGTTGGTGGCGGTGAGCAGCAGCATCAGCCCCAGACTGAGCACCCAGAGCGGCACGCTCGGCACCCACAGCTGCAGGATGCGGCCGCCGGCGACAGCCTCGACGGCCACGACGATCACGAAGAAGTACCAATACATCCAGCCGACCGCGAATCCGCCTCTGCGGCCTAGGCATTCGCGAGCGTAGACATAGAAGGAGCCGAGCGCCGGCTTGTTGACGGCCATCTCGGCGAGCATCCGCATGATCAGCACGGTGATCAGGCCGGCAATCAGGAACGACACGACCGCGGCCGGGCCGGCGTCCTCGATGACCACGCCACTGCCGACGAACAGACCCGCTCCGATCACCCCACCCAGGGCGATGAGGTTCATGTGGCGTTGTTTCAGGCCCTTACCCAGACCACTGTCCGTGGTCGTGTCATCAAGGTCACCCATAGGTCTTGCCTCCGTCTCCCGCCGACACCGTCTGCACCCAAAGATTGGTGAATATGTTTGCGGTTATTGGTGATTCGATTCAGCCATTAGACCGGCACCGCGGCGGGGGCGGGAGTACCAACGAGCGCACCGATGGTGGTACCAGTTATGAGCCAGATCACATCCAGGACACCAGTGTCCGCCCACAAGCCGCGAAAGGCCCGCCCCGCGCCGGTATGACGCAAGGCGAGCCCCTCAATCCCCCGCCCCCGATGAGGTGGGAGCGCCGACACCTCACACGTAGTCGGCGTACTTCTTCAGCAGTCGCACCGGCTTGGACAGGGCATCCCGGCGGAACGGGTCGCCGAGCTCCCGAGTGCACATGATCTCGATGACCGTGGTGACGCCGTCCTCCAGCTGGGCCTTGACCGCCGCCTGCAGCGCCGGCCCGACGTCCTCGAGCTTGTCGACGGTGACGCCCTGCGCCCCCATCGATCGGGCGACCTCGGCGAAGCTCGGGTTGTCCAGCTCGCCGGCGACGAATCGCCGGTTGTAGAAGTCGACCTGGTTCTTCTTCTCCGCGCCCCACTGCCGGTTGTGGAAGACGATCGAGGTGACCGGGATGTGGTGCCGCACCGCGGTCATGATCTCGACCATGCTCATCGACCAGGCGCCGTCCCCGGCATACGAGATCGCGGGCCGGTCCATCGCGGCGGCCTTGGCGCCGATGATCGTCGGCAGGGCGTAACCGCAGTTGCCGAAGCTCATCGGGGCGAAGAACGACCGCGGCTCCTCAAAGCGCAGGTAGGAGTTGGCGACCGAGTTGATGTTGCCGATGTCGGTCGACACCATCGCGTGCGGCGGCATTGCCTTCTCAAGCTCACGCAGCACCTGGCGCGGGTGCAGCCAGTTGCCCTCCTCACCCTTCGCCTCCTCGATCATGTCGAGACTGAAGTCGTCGCGCTCGTGGGTCCACTCGTCGAGTTCCCGCTCCCAGTCAGCCTTTTCGGTCGCGATGCGGTCGGCCCGCTCGGCGCGGGTGGCGTCGCCGGCCAGTGTGCGGTCGGCCAGTCGCTCGATGAGCGCCTCGGCTGCGGCCTTGGCGTCGCCGCAGATGCCGACCGAGATCTTCTTGACCAGGCCGAGCATCTTGTGATCGGCATCGACCTGGATGATCTTGGCGTCCTTGGGCCAGTAGTCCATGCCGTGCTGCGGCAGGGTGCCGAACGGCCCGAGGCGGGAGCCGAGCGCCAGCACGACATCAGCCTGGCTGATCAGCTTCATCGCCGCCTTCGATCCCTGGTAGCCGAGGGGACCGCACCACAGCGGGTGGCTGGCCGGGAACGAGTCATTGTGCAGGTAGGAGTTGACCACCGGCGCGCCCAGACGCTCGGCGAGCGCCTTGCACTCCTCGACACCGTCGGCCATCACAACGCCGCCGCCGGACACGATCACCGGGAACTTCGCGGAGGCGAGCAGATCGGCCGCCTCGTCGAGCGAGCGCGCGCCGCCGGGGCCGCGGTCGAGCACCTGGGGCTGCGGGATCTCGCACTCGAGCTCGCCGTAGAAGTAGTCGCGGGGGATGTTCAGCTGGGTCGGGCCGATCTCGGAATGCGCCCGGTCGAAGCAGCGGGCGGTGATCTCCGCCATCCGCTTGGGGTTGTTGACGTGCCCCTGGTATTTGGTGAACTCGGCGAACATCGGCATCTGGTTGGCCTCCTGGAAGCCACCCAGGCCCTGCCCCATCGTGCCGGTCTCCGGGGTGACGATGACGACCGGGCTGTGTGCCCAGAACGCGGCCGCGATCGCGGTGACACAGTTGCTAATGCCGGGGCCGTTCTGCCCGATGCAGACGCCGTGCCGGCCGCTGACCCGGGCGTAACCGTCGGCCATGTGTGCGGCGCCCTGCTCGTGGACGACGGGGACGAGGCGGATGCCGGCCGGCGCAAAGATGTCCATCGCGTCCATGAAGGCCGAGCCCATGATCCCGAAGATCGTGTCCACCCCATTGGCGGCCATCGTCTCGACGAATGCCTCCGACGGCGTCATGCGTTGTACGCCGAACGCCTCGCCGCGGCCGGCGACCTGCGTCTCCAGCACCTGCTCCTCGATGTTTTCTGCCAGGTCGGTCATCGCCTCGACTCCTTCATGCTGATCGCCGATATGGTCCCGAAAAATGGGACCTCACGGTCGGTATTACTGAACACATTGGACAGTAGGAGGCGTCATCGTTTAGTGTCAAGGAAATCCCGTTTTTCGGACCACCACGTGCCGGTTTCCGGATCTCCCGACTGCCGGCACAACTCGGAGGTATGACGTGAGCAGCCCCGCCACCGACGCCAATCCCGTTCTGGCAACACAGCATTCGCTCACCGGCGAGACCCCGGCGCTGCGGTTGTTCGCGTTGTTGGAGCTGATCGGCGGCAAGGATCATTTCGTCACGCTGCAGGGCCTGGTCGACGAGACCGGCCTGCCGAAGGCGACCGTGCACCGGATGCTGCAACAGCTCGAAACCGCCGGCCTCGTCGTACGCCAGGCCGATGGCCGGCACTACGGCACCGGCGCACGGCTGCGCAATTTCGCCGAGACGCTGATGCTCAACACCGTGCAGTTCGGCGCCCGGCACGCGGTGCTGCGCCATCTGGTGGACCAGACGGGTGAGACCTGCAACATCACCGCGCTGTCCGGCGACGAGGTGGTCTATCTCGACCGGGTCGAGACCGACGCCCCGTTGCGTTTCCTGCTGCACCCCGGATCACGGGTGCCGATGCACGCCTCCGCAAGCGGTAAGCGCATCCTTGCCCAGCTGGACCCCGATCAGCGGCAACGGCTGCTCGGTCACGTCCCGCTGCAGCGCTACACCCCCAACACGATCACCGACCTCGACGAGTTCGGCGCCGAGCTGGACCGCATCGCCGCACAGGGTTACGCGATCGACAACGAGGAGTACCTGCCCGGACTGGTGTGCGTCGCCGTGCTGGTGCCCGGCGGTCGGGAGCGGTCCAACCTGTGTGTCGCCGCCCAGGCGCCGGTGCTGCGCGTCGCCCCCGACGCCGCCGCGGAGCAACTGCTGCCGCCACTGCGCAAGGCCGCCGAGGCACTCCGCGAGATCGAACGCGAGGGCAACAGATGAATGACGCACCCGAAACAGCCCAGGTGCGAAAGCTTTTCGGCATCGACACCTCAATGCGGGTGCCGGTGGCAACGCCGCCACCGGAGCTGGCCGAGCACGTGCCCCAGATCGATCCGGCATACGTCTTCGACCCCGACGTCACCCTGGCGATCCTCTCCGGCTTCGCACACAACCGGCGGGTGCTGGTGCAGGGCATGCACGGCACCGGCAAGTCGACGCACGTCGAGCAGGTCGCGGCGCGGCTCGGCTGGCCGTGCGTGCGGGTCAATCTCGACGGACACCTGTCCCGGCTCGACTTCGTCGGGCGCGACACGGTGGTGCTGCGCGACGGCGTGCAGGTGACCGAGTTCGCCGAGGGCATCCTGCCGTGGGCACTGCAGCGGCCGGTCGCGCTCCTGCTGGACGAGTATGACGCGGGCCGTCCCGAAGTGATGTTCGTGCTGCAGCGGGTGCTGGAGCGCGAAGGAAGTCTCACCCTGCTCGACCAGAGCCGCGTGCTGCATCCACACCCCGGCTTCCGGCTCTTCGGCACAGCCAACACCGTCGGGCTCGGCAACACCAGCGGGCTCTACCACGGGGTGCAACGCCTCAATCACGCTCAGCTCGACCGGTGGTCGGTCGTCGCCGCGCTCGACTACCTGCCCGCCGAGCGCGAGGCCGAGATCGTCGTGGGCCAGGTGCCGGGCCTGGTCGGTCGCGACGAATTGGTCAGCGGCATGGTGCAATTCGCCGCGCTGACCCGCTCCGCCTTCGCCGCCGGCGACCTGTCGACACTGATGTCGCCGCGGACCGTGATCGCCTGGGGTGAGAACGTCGAGATCTTCGGCGACGTCGCGCGGTCCCTCCGGTTGTCCTTCACCAACAAGTGTGCAGAGGACGAGCGAGCCCTGGTCGCGCAGCTCTTCCAGCGGTGTTTCGACGCCGATCTCGACGACGTGCTGCCGGCGACGGCATGACGGCGACGACCGGAGCAGGCGGGTCGTCACCCGACACGACAGCCGCCGCCGCGCGCGCCATGTCTCGGGTGCCACGGCTGGTCCGGCGCGGCGAGGTGCTGGTCACCGGCACCGGCAGCCCGGTGTCGGCCGCGCACGTGGCGACCGCGCCCGTCACCGACCCGAGGCTCGGGCCCGGTGTCGCCGATGCGGTCGCCGCCCGGCTACGCCACAGCAGCGCGCAGGTGCACGGGGAGTTGCTGCCGGCCGACCCGCTCGCCGCTGTGGTCGTCGAACTCGCCGAACAGCTGCGTTGCGAATCCCTCACTCCCGCAACACTTCCCGGCACTGTGCGCAACCTCAACGGATTGTTCGACGCCTGGCTGGACACCGCCCACGCGGCAGGCGCAGTCGACACCGAGCTCGGGCTGCACGTGCTCACGGTCGCGGTGCTGTTGCGATCGCGCCTGCTCGCCATACCGATCCCGGCGGCGCTGGAGGACGAGATCGAGGGGACGCGCTTCGCCCTTGCCGGCGAGATCGGCGCGCCATTGCGCTCGCTGCGCCGGTTGCGGCACGACCAGCGCGCGTTCGCGAAGCAGGCGCGGCTGATCGGTGCGGTCCTCGCCGCGCGATTCCCCGCCCCGCCGACCAAGCAGACCGGCGACCAGGTGCGGCAGTTGGGTTTCGTGCCGTTGGTCCAGCAACAGGCGCAGCCGCCCGCCGGCGACGAACCTGGCGGCTCAGGCGGCGAAACCGGCTGGGGGCGCCACGTATTGGCCGAATACCGCGTGTTCACCACCGCGTACGACCGGGTCACGGACGCGACCACGATCGGTCGGGCCGACCAACGTGCCCGCTGGCAGGCCGAACTCGACAGGCGGCCCCGGCCGGTGGCACCGCAACGCATCGCCCGTGTGGTGACCGGCCGGCTGTCGGCGCCCACCGTCGATGACTGGCGCGGTGGAGCGGAAGAGGGCCTGCTGGATGCCGGTCGGCTCGGCGGTTTCATCGCCTCGGGCAGCACGGAAGGCATCTTCCGCACCCGGCACACCGTCGCGCGCCCTGACACCGCCGTCACCCTGCTGCTGGACTGCTCTGGGTCGATGCGCACTCACGGCCGCGTTGTCGCGACGCTCGTCGACACCATCGGGCGCGGCCTCGATCTGGCCGGAATCCCGTTGACCGTGCTCGGTTTCAGCACCGTCGACTGGCACGGTGGAGCCGCAGCGCGTGACTGGAAGCTGGCTGGTGCGCCGGAGCATCCAGGCCGGCTGGGCGGCGTGCATCACCTCGTCCTGGTGCCGCCCGGCGCTTCGTGGGCCCGTGGACGCAGCGGCCTCACCGCGTTGCTGCGCCCGGAGCTCTTCGCCGAGGGCGTCGACGGCGAGGCGCTGCAGTGGGCGGCCGGTGTCGTCGCGCAGCAGGACGCGCGCCGGCGGACGCTCGTGGTGATCTCAGACGGTGGACCGATGTCGACGGCGACCCGGGACGCGGAGGGTTCGGCATACCTCGATGCCCACCTGACGGCTGTCGCGGACCGGATCGAGCAGGCCGGCGAGGTGCGGCTCGGCGCGATCGGCATCGGCGCCGACTTGAGTCCCTTCTATCGACGCACCCGGGTGGTCGACGAGGATGACGACCTACCTACCGGGCTGGTGCACGCGATGCTCGACCTCGTTCTCAGCTGACGGCGGCGACCTGCGCCTGCACGCTTGCCTGCAGCGCGCTGATCAGCGCCACGTTGACGACGTCCTCGGCGCTGCAGCCGCGGGACAGGTCGTTCATCGGGGCGCGAAGCCCCTGCAGGATCGGGCCGTATGCCGCTGCGCCGCCTATGCGTTCGGCGATCTTGTAGCCGATGTTGCCCGCAGCCAGATTGGGAAAGACGAAGACGTTGGCGTGGCCGGCGACGCGGGATCCGGGGGCCTTGCTGGCTCCGACGGCGGGCGCGAACGCGGCGTCGAACTGCAGCTCGCCGTCGACGCGCAGGTCCGGCTCGCGGCCGCGGATCGCGGTCGTCGCGTCCCGCACCGTGCGGACGCTGGCGTGGTCGGCGCTGCCGCTGGTGCTGAAGGACAACATCGCGACGGCCGGCTCCTCCGCAGCAAGCGCGCGGAAGGTGCCGGCAGTGCCGATCGCGATCTCCGTCAGGCCCGCCACGTCGGGTTCGGGCACGACCGCACAGTCGCCGAATGCGACGAGTCGGCCGGTGGGCAGCCGCATCAGGAAGCAACTGGATAGCAGCGAATTGCCAGCCGTAAGACCGATGCCTGTGAGCGCGGCGCGGATCACGTCGCCCGACGCGTGGATCGCACCGGCAACGGCCGCGTCTGCTTCGCCGACCCCGACCGAGGCCGCCGCGAGCAGCAGCGGATCGGTCGAAGCGGCTCGCCTGCGGTCACCCGTCCACTTCTTACGGGCGGCGATCGCATCGAGACGGTCGGCCACCTCGCTGGTCTCGCACTCGTAGACCGACCGGCACTCCAGCGCACGCGGGAGGTCAGCTCGCCACGGACCGATCAGCAGCGGGCGGACGCCGTGCTCCAGGAGCTGGGTGGCCGCTCGCCGAACGCGCGGGTCATCACCTTCGGGCAGGAGCACCGTCGCCGGACCCGGTCGAAGCGACGCGAGCCGCTTGGACCAGGTCCGGCTCAGTGAGTCGGTCATTGTCGGTCCCTATCCGCCGATGACCTCGGCGATGGGCGTCCACGCCATACCGTGTGCCTGCGCGACCGCCTCGTTGGTGACCCGGCCCTCGAAGGTGTTCAGGCCACCGGCCAGGGCAGCGTCGGTGCGCATCGCCTGCTGCCAGCCCTGGTCGGCGAGCGCGACGGCGTAGGGCAGGGTGACATTGGTCAGTGCGTAGGTTGAGGTATTCGCAACGGCACCAGGCATATTCGCCACGCAATAGAACGTCGACTGGTGCACCTGGAAGGTCGGCTCGGCGTGCGTCGTCGGGCGGGAGTCCTCGAAGCAACCGCCCTGGTCGATCGCGATGTCGACCAGCACGCTGCCCGGACGCATCCGGCTCACCATCTCGTTGGTGACCAGTCGCGGAGCGCGTGCGCCGGCGACCAGCACCGCGCCGATGACCAGGTCGGCCTCGGTGACCGCCTTGTCGATGTCGAACCGGTTGGCGGCGAGCGTCTTGACCCGACCGTTGTAGCGGCGGTCCAGAGCGCGCAGCTTGTCGACGTTGGTGTCGAAGACGGTGACGTCGGCCCACATGCCGACCGCCATCGCGATCGCGTTCATGCCGGAGACGCCGGCTCCCAGCACGACGACCTTGGCGGGGCGGACTCCGGACACCCCGCCGAGCAGCACGCCGCGTCCACCCTGTGCCTTCATCAGGTGGTGCGCGCCCTCCTGCGGCGCCAGGCAGCCGGCGACCTCACTCATCGGGTAGAGCAGCGGCAGTGCGCCGTTGCTCAACTGCACTGTCTCGTATGCGATTCCGGTGGTGCCGGCCGACACCAGTGCGTCGGTGCACTCCCCGCTGGCTGCGAGGTGCAGGTAGGTGAAGAGCGTCAGGTCCTTGCGCAGCAGGTGGTATTCCGATGCGATCGGCTCCTTGACCTTCAGCACCATCTCGGCGATGCCCCAGGTCTCCTCGGCGGTCGGCACGAGCTGGGCACCCGCAGCTTCGAACTCGGCATCGGTGATCGACGATCCCTCACCGGCACCTTGCTGGACGTAGACGCTGTGTCCGTGCTCGGTCAGCTCATGGACGCCGGCTGGCGTTGCGGCGACTCGATATTCGTGGTTCTTCACCTCAGCGGGGACGCCGATGCGCATGGTATTTCTCGCTTTCTGGTCGATCAGATGTGGAAGATTCAGGACCGCACGTAGCTGTCGGTGGCGGTGAGCACGGAGTCGACGCACCGGAAGAGGTGATCGAGCACCTCGCGGTCGGCGATCAGCGGCGGGGAGAGCATCAGCATGGTCGCGCCGCGGTCGTCCGGGCGGGTGACCAGACCGACGTCACGCATGGCAGCTGGCATCACCTCGCGCACCAACGCACCCGCCTGGTCCGTGGTCAGCTCCCGGCCCGACTCCCGGTCACCGGTCAGTTCGAGTGCATAGAAGTACCCCGTGCCGCGCCACTCGGCAAGCGTCGGGTGTGCCTGCACCAACTGGTCGAGTTGTTGCTGGAAGTACGGCTCGTTGCCCCGCACACCCGCCAGCACCTGCTCCTCGTCGAGCGCGTTGAGGTTGGTGAGGGCGACCGCGGTCGAGACCGGGTGACCGCCCCAGGTCGCACCGTGGGTGAACATGCCGGCCGACGGTGAGTCGAGCAGTGCCTGGGCGAGCGGTTCCCGGATCAGCACGCCACCGAGTGGTGCGTAGCCGGACGTCGACCCCTTCGCGAAGGTGATCAGGTCGGGCGTCACGCCATACTTGGCGGATCCGAACCACTCCCCGAGCCGGCCGTAGGCGCAGATCACCTCGTCGGCAACCAGCAGGATGCCGTATCGGTCTGCGATTGCTCGCAGTTCGCGCCAGTAGCCATCCGGCGGCACGAGCGCACCGCGGGAGTTCTGCACCGGCTCGGCGAAGATCGCGGCGATGGTGTGCGGCCCCTCCTCCTCGATGATGTCCACCAGCGCGCGCAGCGACGGCAGGTCGGCGGCGGTGCCGCCCTCCGGCACCTGCTCTCCGAGGGTGTTGGGGAAGTGCCGCACACCGGGCATGAGCGGCCCGAACGGCTCCTTGTACTTCGGGATCGCAGTGACGGCAAGGGCGCCGAGCGTCGTGCCGTGGTAGGCCATCTCGCGGGACAGGATCTTGGTGCGCTCCGGCTGCCCCTGGCTGCGCCAGTACTGCCGGGCGAACTTCACCGCCGACTCGACTGCCTCGGAGCCGGAGTTGACGAAGAAGACGGTATTCAAGTCACCCGGCGCATGACCGGCGATCGTCGCCGCGGCCTCGGCCGCCATCGGGTGTGCCGCGGACCAATTGGTCCAGTAGGCAAGGGTTTCCATCTGCTTGGCGGCTGCAGCAGGTATGTCGCTGCGACCGTGGCCGATGTTGACGCAGAAGAGACCGGCCAGGCCGTCGAGGAACTTGCGGCCCGAGTCGTCATACAGATAGCAGCCCTGGCCACGTTCGATGATGGGCAGGCTGTTGTCGCGCCACACCTGGCCACGGGTGAAGTGTGGGAACAGGTGGCTTTGCGCGAGCGCGCGGGTGTCAGCCATGACGACCTCCGTTGGACGCTTTTCGATTTGCGGTGCACCCACCACGATGGGGCGGGAGACTGGACCACAGAAGTCCCAGATCTGGTCCGGTTGCAGGACCCAGCAGGCGGGAGTTCGAATTCGCGGAACCTGCCCTCGCCGGACCGACCGGGTTGGTTTCATGGCCGAGGCCCGGGTCCGCGCGAAGGAGGTGATCAGGATGGCGCTCACGCTGTTGCAGCTCGACCGGGACAGCGCCGAACCGCTTTACCGCCAGGCCCGTCGCGCTCTCGAAAACGCAGTGACTACTGGGCTTTTCGACCTTGATCAACCTCTGCCCAGCTCGCGCGCGCTCGCCGATGAGCTGGGCGTCTCCCGCAACACGATCAAACTCGCCTACGAGGAGTTGATCGCCGAGGGCATCGTCATCAGTCACGAGCGCAAGGGGCTCTTCGTCAATCCCGACGTGCAGTCGGCGCTGATCAACGCGCCTGACCGCACGCCCGGCATCGACTGGTCGCGCCGCACGCGTGGCTTCCCGGACGCCCGGCTGCCGCACATCGAAAAGGTCGCCGACTGGTCGAGTTACCCCTATCCGTTCCTTGCCGGGCAGGTGGACGTGCGCAGTTTCCCGGTGCGCGCGTGGCAACGAGCGCTGCGGGAGTCGCTCTACCACCCGCACATCTACCCGTCGCTGCAGGACAGTCTGGGCTCGGACGACCCGATGCTCGTCGACGTCGTACGACGGCAGTTGCTGCCGGCGCGCGGCATCGAGGCCGAGCCCGAGGAAATCCTGATCACCGTCGGCTCGCAGCACGGCCTGGACCTGCTCGGGCGAAGCCTGCTGAGCAGCAGGAGCACGGTGGCCGTGGAGTCCCCGGGCTACCTTGATGCGCGGCACATCTTCGCCCGCACCGGGGCGGCGCTGCGACCGATGTCGGTCGACGGCGACGGGGCAGTGCCTCCAACGGATTTCGCCGGGATCGACCTGGCGTACGTGACCCCGAGCCACCAGTCGCCGACCAATGTCACGCTTCCGATGGAGCGGCGGCTGCACTTCGTGCAGCGTGCGGCGGCCGCCGGGACGGTGCTGGTCGAGGACGATTACGACTCGGAGTTCCGCTACCAGGGCCGGCCGAGCCCCGCCCTGAAGGCCCTCGACAACAGCGGCGACGTGGTCTATCTGGGCACCTTTTCCAAATTCCTGTCGCCTGGCCTGCGGCTGGGCTACCTGGTGGCCCATCGCGACCTGGTGCGTGAGTTGGCGGAGATCCGGCGTTACGAATTGCGCCACCCTGCAGGGCAATTGCAGCGCGCGATGGCACTGTTCATCGGTAGTGGCGACTACCACCGCGCGCTGCGCAGGCAAAAGGCGAAGCTGCAGCAACGCTGGCTGACCATGACCGACGCCGTCGAGCGCCTCTTTCCCTTCCCGACCGAGGGCTTCCCACCCGGCGGGGTCAGTCTCTGGATGCGCGGCCCGGAGGGTTTCGATGCTCGGGTGCTGGCCGAGCGGGCCCGCGGTGCGGGCGTGCTCATCGAGCCCGGGGATGTCTACTTCCCCGCAGCCGATGCGCACGCCCGCCGTCACTTCCGCCTCGGTTACGTGGCGATCCCGTTGCGGGCGATCGAGCCAGGGGTGCGGGTGCTCGCCGAGCTGATCCGCGAACTGCCCTGACCAGACCGCACCGACCGCTTGCTCGAGCGCTCTCCCGGCGTGCGGATGAGCAGGGTGCAGATCGCGGAGACGACTCCGGTGAGGAGGAAATAGCCGATCAGCAGCCCGGTGCCGCCGCCGGCCCTGTCGAGCAGCCAGGTCAGCACGAGTGGGGTCAGGCCGGAGGCGAAGATGCCGGACATCTGGTAGACCACCGAGATCCCCGAGTAGCGCACCCGCACCGGGAACAGCTCCGCGAAGAACGCACCCTCCGGTCCGTACATCAGTGGATAGAGGACGCCAAGCGCGAGCACGATCCCGAGACCGGCGAGCCACGGATCACGCGTGTGCATCAACGGGAAGACCAGCAGCGGCGCGACGGCGGCGAGCACCGCGCCGGTCGCATAGACCCGCCGGCAGCCGAATCGGTCTGCGAGCGCGCCGCTGACCGGGATGAGCACCAGCAGCAGACCGGCCGCCGCCATCACCCCGAGCAGCGCGGGCTGCCGGGCCATGTCGAGCGTGCCGGTCGCGTAGCTGATCGAGAAGACCGCCCAGGCGTTGAACGCGACACCCTCGATCCAGCGAGCGCCCATGCCCAGCAACAGGTTTCGACGATTCTCGGCATCGGCGAGCAGCTCCTTGGCGGGGATGACAGCTGCGCCGTCGCCCTGCTCCATGTCGCGGAAGGCCGGTGTCTCCATCACCCGGAGGCGCACGATCATGCCGACCACGACGAGCGCCAGACTCAGCCAGAAGGTGATCCGCCAACCCCAGGCATTGAAGGCCGAGTCACTCATCACGGCTCCGGCGGCGGCGAAAACACCTGTGCCCAGGAGCAGCCCGAGTGCAAGGCCGGCCTGCGGCGTCGACCCGAACAACGCCTTCCTGCCCTTCGGCGCATACTCGACCGACATCAGCACGGCGCCGCCCCACTCCCCGCCGATCGCGATCCCCTGCAACAGGCGCAGCACGATCAGCAGCACTGGCGCAAAGAGCCCGATCTGGCTGTAGGTCGGCAGGCAGCCGATCAGGAACGTCGCCCCGCCCATGATCAGCATCGTCATCACCAGCGTGCGTTTGCGGCCGACCCGGTCCCCGATATGACCGAAGATCAGCCCGCCCACCGGCCGAGCAACGAAGCCGAGCGCGAAGGTGGCGAACGCGAGCAGGGTGCTGACCGCCGGGTCGTCGGCCGGGAAGAACTGCTTGTTGAAGATGATCCCGGCGGCGACCCCGTAGAGGAAGAAGTCGTACCACTCGACGGTCGTCCCCATGATGCAGGAGGCCAGCACTGCGCGCACCTGCGATCGGCTGGGTCTCGGAACGGTCTGGTCACTCATAGCGAAGTCCTCACAAGGCGGCCCGGAAGATGTCCCCGAGCGCTTCGGCGGTCACCGCTCGCGGCACGACCGACAGCTGGCGGGTCTGCTTCATCGCTCCGGCGACCAGGTTGTCGACGTCGCCCGCGCCATACCCGAATGACGTGAGGCGCGTGGGGATCCCGATGTCGGTCATCAGCTCGCTCAGCACACCGGCGAGCGCATCCGCACCGTCGACGCCGGTGAATGTGCGGCCGCTGAGCAGCTCGGCGGCCCGCAGATGACGAGCCGGGTCTCCCGGGTAGGTCCAGCGGAACACATGCGGCGCGGTGACCGAGACCGCCTGGCCGTGCGGCACCATGGGCATCTCGGGGTAGCCATCGGCCTTGTAGGCCTGGACGGCGCCGGCGATCGGGTAGGCATTCGCATGCGGCAGGTGAGTGCCGGCGTTGCCGAATCCCGTTCCGGCGTATGTCGATGCGAGCGCCATCTGGGTGCGCGCCTGCAGATCACGGCCGTTCATCACCGCGCGCCGCAGATTGGCGCCGACCAGCTTCAACGCCATCTCGCACCAGACGTCGCTGATCGGATTGGCACCGCAGAAGGCCGGGCGCTTCATCGGGTCCTCCGGTGCGGGTTTGGAGTCGAACGGCACGCTGGTGTAGCTCTCCAGAGCGTGTGAGAGCACATCCATGCCGCTCGCCGCGGTCACCTCGGCAGGCATCGTCAAGGTGGTCGTCGGGTCGACGATCGCCAGGCACGGCCGCAGCGCCGGGTGACTGATCCCCGCCTTGAGGTGCAGGCGGAGCATGTCGATGACACAGATCGTGGTCGACTCCGAGCCGGTTCCCGCGGTGGTCGGGATCGCGATCAACGGCCGCAACGGCTCGGTGGGCGTGCGCCCCGCGCCGATCGGCGGTGTCACGAAGTCCAGCAGCTCGCCGTCGTGCGTCGTCAACAGATTCACCGCCTTGGCGGTGTCGATGGCGGACCCGCCGCCGACCGCGACGTAGGCGTCGTACTCTCCGGCGCGCGCGAAGTCGATCGCCTCACCGATCGAGTCGTCTGTGGGCTCGACGCCGACCCGGTCGAACAGCGTGACGTCGAGTCCGGCCGCTTCCAGGGAGGCGACGACCTGAGCGGGCACACCTGAGGCAGCGACGCCCGGATCGGTGAGCACGAGCACGGACCGAGCTCCGCGGTTGCCGACCTCCGCACCCACCTCCTGCAGCGCACCGATGCCGAACTTCAGCGGCGGCGCCGCCCAGGTGAAGACCGATTCGTTGTCCAGAGCCATGCTGACCTCCGTCATAATGTGGTGATAATCGCCACATTAAGTGCATGTGTCCCAGGTCACAAGGATTTCCCGGAAAGCGGAACTCCTCCGCGGCCGGGCTAGAGTCGGCCGAGTGGTGAATGCAGCAGGCGGCGCGCCAACCGGAACCCAGGCGATCGAACGAGCGCTCGCCGTGCTCTTTGTGCTGGCCTCCGGTGGCGAACTCGCCATCGGTGAGATTGCCGACCGGACCGGTCTGACCGCCGGCACGGCGAGCCGCATCGCACGCGCACTGGCAATCGAAGGCATGATCCGTCGCAACCCGGCCACCGACCGCTACCACCTCGGCCCGCGATCGGTGGCGTTAGGCCGTGCCGCCGAGCGTGTCCTCGGCCTCGACAAGGCACTCCCTGAGCTCCGCAAACTTGGCGAATCCACCTGCGAATCGGTCAATCTCGCAGCGCGAGAGGGAGACGAGTCGGTCGTGCTGCTCAGAGTGCAGTCGACCCTCCCGCTGCGCTTCGAGCAGTATGTCGGGGCTCGCTTCCCGCTCTACAGCACCGCATCGGGGAAGGCCATGCTCGCCTTCGGCGAGGCCGGCGACGACTATGTATCCGGTCTACCGACGACGCTCGAGCCGATAGCACCGGGCACCCTCGCGACCCGCTCTCAGCTGGCCCGGCAACTTGAGCAGATCCGCGAACGCGGCTACGCCATCGACATCGAGGAAAACGTCGAGGGCGTCCGGTGCGTCGGGGCACCAGTGCTGGACGACGAAGGGGTGGCGCGGGCGGCCGTCGTCCTCCAGGCGCCCGCAGTGCGCATGCGCAAGGAGCGGATCGAAGAGCTCGGCCCGGCAGTGGTCGCGACCGCCCGCGAGATCTCCCATGTCATACCCGATCCGGCGGCACTGCGCGCCCAGGGCTGAGCACCTCATTCGTCCTCGTCGACCAGCCGATCCCACGCGGCCCACGCCTCGTCGTCGCCGTCGTCGAAGGCCTGCTGCACCAAGAGCCGGCCGGTCGCGATCAGGTGACGCCGCATCGACATCGCGGCCCGCGCGCCGTCGCCTGCCTCGATCGCGGCGACGAACGGCTCGTGCTCGTCGAGGATCTCCGCAAGCGAACGAGACCGACCAGCGGTCGACGCGCCCAGCAGCCTGGTCGCGTCACGCAGATCGGCGATCAGAGCGGTCATCCGGGCGTTGCCCACGGTCTCCAGGATCGCCGCGTGCAACCGTTGATCCGCCGACGCAAACTGTGCCGAATCCCCTTTGACAGCAGCAGTTCTCATCGTTTCGAGTGCCAAGGTCGCCGCGGGGTTGCGCACGTCGGCAGACGCCGGTAGAGCTGCCGCGCGCGCGGCACCCAACGGCTCGAGCGCGAGGCGCAATGCGAAGATCTCGGCGATGTCGTGCCCGGATGGGCGCACCGCGCGGAAGCCGCGGTTGGGCACGAACTCGATCAACCCGGCACCGGCAAGGCTGAGCAGACCCTCCCGCACGGGCGACCGGGACATTCCGAGCAGATCGGCCATCTGCGGCACCGAGTAGAAGGCGTCGCGCTCGATGGTCCCGTCATACAGCCAACCGCGGACCCGCTCCGCTGCCTGTCCCGCCAGAGTCATGAGTAACATGTTACCCATGACTCTGCTTGCCGACCTGCGCGCCGCCGGGCTCGAGGTGCGTGACGACACCACGACGCGCGCGGCCTACAGCGCCGACGCCTCGCTCTACCGGGTGCTACCGGTCGCCGTCGTGTTCCCGCGCTCGGCCGAGGAGATCGCCGCCGCGCACGCGACGGCGCGCGCCGAGGGCATCCCGCTCACCATGCGCGGGGCGGGCACCTCCGTGGCCGGCAATGCGGTTGGGCCCGGCATCGTGCTGGATCTGTCACGGCATTACGCGCGGGTCCTCGAGGTCGACGCAGAGGCTCGCACCGCGCGGGTGCAGCCAGGTGTTGTGCAGGAGCAGCTCCAACGCGCCGCGGCGCCGCACGGCCTGCGCTTCGGACCCGACCCGTCGACCTCGACCCGCTGCACGATCGGCGGGATGATCGGCAACAACGCGTGCGGGTCGCGTTCGCTCGGCTACGGGCGCACGGTCGACAACGTCGTGGCGCTGCGCGGATTCTTCGGCACCGGAAGCGAATTCGCGCTCACCTCGAGCGTGGTGGAACCGGCCGCGACACCCGAGGCCGCCGGGTTGCGCGACCTCGCCGGCACCGAACTCGCCCACATCCGCACGCAGTTCGGCCGTTTCGGCCGCCAGGTCTCCGGCTACTCGATGGAGCACCTGCTGCCCGAGCGCGAGCGCGACGTCGCGCGCTTCCTGGTCGGCAGCGAGGGCACGCTGGCCGTGCTCACCGAGGCCACGGTGCGACTGGTGCCCGACCCGGCGCACCGCCGGATGATCGTGCTGGGCTTCCCCGACATCGCGGCGGCGGGCGATGCCGCACCGGCCGTGCTCGCGCACCGGCCCACTGCGTGCGAAGGCCTGGATGCCCGCCTGACCGACGTGCTGCGGGCACGGCGTGGCGACGGCGCGGTGCCCGACCTGCCGGGCGGCGGCGCGTGGCTCTTCGTCGAGGTGAGCGGTGACGACCTGGCAGAGGTCGAAGCGAGAGCCACTGCGGTTGCAGCGGATTCGTCGCTCGGCGCGATCGACTCGCGCGTCGTGACCTCCCCCGCGGAGACGGCGGCCCTGTGGCGGATTCGCGCCGACGGCGCCGGGCTGGCCGGGCGCTCGCCTGCGGGCCGGCCCGCCTGGCCCGGCTTGGAGGACGCGGCGGTGCCGCCGGACCAACTGGGCAGCTACCTGCGCGACTTCGACGCGCTTGTCGCCGACCACGGCCTCACCTCCGCCCCCTTCGGGCACTTCGGCGACGGCTGCATGCACGTCCGCCTCGACCTTCCACTGCAGCGCCCCGACGCCCGAAACGTGTTGCGGTCCTTCATGATCGACGCCGCGAAGCTGGTGGGCAGCTACGGCGGGTCGCTGTCGGGCGAGCACGGCGACGGCCGCGCCCGCAGCGAGCTGCTCCCCCACATGTATGACGCGAAGTCACTCGCGCTCTTCGGCGCCGCGAAGCAGCTCTGCGACCCCGACAACCTGCTCAACCCCGGCGTGCTGGTCGAGCCGGCGCCGCTGGATGCCGACCTGCGTTTCCCGGCTCCCGCCGCACCGGGCGGCCGCGGCGATCGTGGCGACCGCTCGGCACCACTGGCCCTCGCGTGGGCCGCCGACGGCGGGGACTTCTCCCAGGCGGTGCACCGCTGCACCGGCGTCGGCAAGTGCCGCGCCGACAACACCGGCAGCGGCGGCGTGATGTGCCCGTCCTACGGCGCCACCCGCGAGGAGAAGGACTCCACCCGCGGCAGGTCCCGGGTGCTGCAGGAGATGATCAACGGCTCTGTGGTGCAAGCGGATTGGGCCGCTCCGGAGGTGCACGAGGCGCTCGACCTGTGCCTGTCCTGCAAGGGGTGCCTGTCGGACTGCCCGACCGGCATCGACATGGCGTCGATGAAGTCCGAGGTGCTGCACCAGACCTACCGCGGCCGGCGCCGGCCGATCTCGCACTACTCCCTCGGCCGGCTCCCGCAGTGGCTGCGGCTGGCCGGGCGCACCCCGCGCCTGTCGCGCGCCGCGATGCGGGTGGCCGACCGGGTCGGCGTCTTCAAGACCGCGGGCGGGGTGGACGCGCGCCGGTCGATCCCGGTCATCGCGCCGGTGTCGTTCGCGCGGTGGGCCGCCGGTGCGGGGCTCCCGCCATACACGCCCGAGGTGGAGCGACCGGCGCTGCTGTGGGTGGACACCTTCACCGACTCCTTCACCCCCGAGGTCGGCGAGGCGATGGTGCGGGTGCTGCGCGATGCCGGTTATCAACCGGTGCTGCCACCCGCCCGCGGCTGCTGCGGCCTGACGCTGATCTCGACCGGCCAGCTGGATGCCGCGAAATCGACTCTGCACAAACTGGTTTCGACGCTCGCACCCGCTGCTCGCGCCGGTGCGCCGATCGTCGGCGTCGAGCCCTCGTGCACCGCTGTGTTGCGCCATGACCTGACCGAGCTGCTGCCCGATGACCCGGACGCCGCGGTGGTGAGCGCCGCGACCGTCACCCTCGCCGAGTTGCTGCAACGCACCGACGGCTGGACACCACCGGACCTGACCGGCACCCGCGTCATCGCCCAGCCGCACTGCCATCACCACGCGGTGATGAGCTGGGACGCCGATGCCGCGTTGCTCGGCCGGGCCGGTGCCGAAGTGCGCAGGATCGGCGGATGCTGTGGTCTGGCAGGCAATTTCGGCGTCGAGCGTGGGCACTACGACGTCTCGGTCGCGGTCGCCGAAACCAACCTGCTGCCCGCGGTGCGCGACGCCCGGCCGGGTGACGTGATCCTGGCCGACGGATTCTCCTGCCGCACCCAGCTGCGCGACCTCGCCGGGGCCGACGGCATACACCTGGCACAGCTGCTGGACGGGCAGCACCGCGCGTAGGACACCGGTGGCTCGCGTCGCCTAGGACAGGTGCGGCAACCGGACGCCGGACGGGTGCCGGCGGTCGTGGTGGATCGTGATCAGCGCAGGGACAAGCTCGGTAGCGGTGGCGCGACTCGGGTCGCCGCCGGCGTTGCGGAGGTATTCGGGATGGGAGCCGCTCGACACCTGCACCCTGATGCGGCGGCCACGCGCAAACCTCTGAGCCGTGGGAGCCAGTGCGATCGCGTAGGGCTGCGGGCCGGCACCTGGCGTGCACCGGAGGCTGGCGATGCCGTCACACACGTTGAACGACCGGCCGCGCTCGTCGACCTCGCACAGCCGCACGTGGAGGTCGAAGAACGGGACGTCCGACTCCGCCCAGATCGTCGCCGACAGCGGACCGATCACGTCGAGGTCCGCGGCGAGTGGCGGACTCGTGAAGACGAGGACGTCGTCCCTGCTCTCCCGCGGTCGCTGGTCGACCCGCCCGGCGCCCTTGAGGAGCAGGCGACCGCCGACCGTGGGGGTGGGGTCGGCCGGGTCGTAGCGGTAGAGGCTGGTCGCGCCGTCCTGGGAGACCTCTGGCGGCCTGTTCTCCGAGAGGCCCCCACCCGCGTGGAGATGCCAGGTCGTCATGGTCGCGGCGGGAGGCCAGGTGTCGAACTCGCGCCAGGTGTCGGTGCCCATGAGTCGAAGACGCACCGGCTTGCGCTCGACGACAGGCTGCAGCCCGGCGCGCTCACGACTGAAGGTCACCGTTTCCCGAAGCGACGCGGCCATGCCGGAGAGCGCTGAGTGGGTGAAGTCGCCGACGGTGAGGCGGACGTCCCGCCCGGCCGCCCGCATCGCCGCGAAGTCGCGGAGCTGGTCGGGCAGGAAGATGTCGTACCAGCCCGCGTAGAGGCTCGCCGGGATCGCGATGTCACCCACCGTTGCGCTGAAATCGCCTGCGTCCCAGTGCGGGTCGTCGACGGGGCGCCGCAGGACGTCCTGCATGAACTGCCACTGCTGCCCGAAGGCGAGGCGATCCCCCTCGGTGGTCGGCTTCGCGTCCATGGCGCGGCGGACCCGCCCGGCGCCGATGCCGAGGAGCAGCCGGGCAAACGCGACGGCGTTCTCCTGGGCGTGCAGCATGGCTCCCCAGCGCACCACGAGATCGGTCTGCGGCACCCCGCCCTCCAGCGTGGAACGGATCAGCCTCGAGGAGGTGACGTGCGGGTTCATCGCGACGACGTCGTCCCCGGCGCGCGCCGCAACCGCCCATTGCGTGTAGCCGACGTAGCTCGCACCCGCGAGCACGATCTTGCCCGGATACCAGTCCTGGGCGCGGATCCAGTCGAGACGGCGAGCCCGTCGCCGGCGTCGTGCGTGACCGGGGCGAACGGCCCCGCCGTCGAGCCGAAGGTCCCGCGAGAGCTGACCGCGAGCGCCTGGAATCCGCGCTCGGCGACCATGCGGGATATCGCGTTCTGGAAGCCGCCGCGGTCGTACGGCGTGAGAAACAGCATCACGGGCGCCGCGGCCGGAAGCGGCTCCGGCGCCCAACGATCGGCGCGCAGGACGACCCCACCACCGAGGGGGACCTCGATGCCACGTTCGACGGTGACGTGCCGCGTCTCGGGACGTCCGAGGCGAAAGAGGCGCTGGCAGACGTGGCTGGCAAGCAAGCCCGTGACCGACATCTTCAGCTCCCTACGCGATGCCGACGAGCTGAGACGACACGGTCCACAGGCGCTCGGCGTTGCCGGGGTCGAGTGCGTATGGCGCCACACCCGACCCGCCACCGCCGCGTTCGTGGACCACCTCGGCCTCGTTGACGTCCTCGAAGTAGCGTCCCGTCACGCCGTCGACCAGCGGGGAGCCGGCAAGCAGCGCGGACGTCGCCGCTCCCTGCTCAGGGGTCTTCGTCGTGATCGGCATCGCGTCCTCCTGTCCTTCGAACCAGGCCGGATCGACGTGGCGCATGAGGCGGGTGTTGACCGCGCCGGGCATCAGCGCGTTGGCGACGATCCCGTCGTCGGCCCACCGCTGCCCGACTCCGACGGCGAAGAGCACGTTGGCCGTCTTCGACTGGCCGTAGGCGCCGATCCCGTCATACGGGATGAAGTTGTAGGTGAGGTCGTCGAAGTTCACCGGCGAGACCAGGTTTCCCGCCGAGCTGACCGACACGATCCGTGCGCCGCCGGCCGCCGCGAGGGCCGGGTGCAGACCCGTCGCGAGGCGGAAGTGCCCCAGGTGGTTGGTCGCGAAATGCAGCTCCTGACCGTATGACGTCAGCGTGCGCTGAGGAACCGCCATGATCCCGGCGTTGTTGACCAGGATGTGCAGTGGCCCGGTCCACGCCCGCACGAAGGCATCGACCGAGGCGAGGTCGGCGAGCTCGAGCGGCGCCACCTCGACCCCTGCGTTGCCCGTGGTGCGGACGATGTCGGCGGCCACGTCGGCACCGCGCGCGGTGTCTCGCACGGCGAGAGTGACCGCGGCGCCCGCGGATGCGAGCGCCCTGGCGGTTTCGATCCCGATGCCCGAGGAAGCGCCCGTCACGATGGCGCGTTTCCCGGTCAGATCGACGTCGGCGAGCACCTCCGCAGCGGTGGACTGCGCGCCGAACGGGGTGCGAAGAGAAGTAGACACAAGACTCCTAACGGTGGGACCACAGCACGCGCCGTGGGTGGTAACGTCGTTCCAGATCAATGTAATTCCATTTCAGGTTAGTTCCGTTCTGTACGAATTGGCAAGGGTGATGACAGAAATCGACGCGGCCAGGTTGTGGTCGGTGACGTTTCGGCTGGGCCAGCAGGTCGTGGCGAATGCCGCGCCCGACCTCCGGGCACTCGGTCTCGACCCGAAGGAGCTCTTCGTGCTCGCGGCGATCGAGGACCAGCCCTATCCCGCCGCGATCGCGGCCGATCTGCTGATGCCGAAGGCCACCGTCGCGGCACACCTGAAGAAGTTGCAGGCGGAGGGCTACGTCGACCGCGAGATCGATCCCGGCGACCTGCGCCGGCACCGCCTCCGGCTCACCGCGAAGGGACAGCAGGTGACGGCCGAGGGCATGGCGCTGGTGACCGCGGAGTTCGGCGAGCGCCTGGGCCGGCTCACCGGTCCGCAGCAGGAGGAATTCGCGAAGCTGGTCGCGAAGCTCGTGTGACGCGCGGCCCCGCACTGCTGCGACTCCTCTCGTGAGCAAGGGTGACGCGAGCAGCACCGCCGCTTACGAGATGCTGGCGTCATGCCCTTCCTCGACCTGCCGCTCGCCCGCGTCCACTACCTCGACCTCCCGGCAGCCGGAGCGGCGGTCGGCACGCTCGTCCTGCTGCACGGCTTCACCTGCGACCACCGGCTGATGAGCGGCGCCTTCGAGCCGGTGCTCGAGCGGCACCCGGGCTGGCGACGGGTCTACCTCGACCTACCAGGTCATGGACGGAGCACCGCGACAACCGCATTGCGCGGCACCGACGACGTTTTCGCCGTCGTGCAGGAGACGGTGCGGCAGCTCGTGCCCGACGGTCCGCTCGCGGTCGCCGGCGAGTCGTACGGCGGATATCTCACCCAGGGTCTGCTCACCGCCGACACGGAGCGCTATGCCGGCGCTTGTCTCGTCGCGCCGGCCGTGCTCGCCGGCTTCGAGACCCGCACGGTGCCGGAGCACCGGGTGATCGCGCGAGACGTCGACGGCGTCGAGGTCGAGCCCGAGTCGGCCTTCGCGCTCGGGGTCGTGCAGACACCCGAGACGTTCCGCCGCACCGCCCTCGAGGTGCAGACCGGCATCGACAGCGTCGATCCGGCTGTCCTCGCCCGCATTTCGGCCGACTACCGCGGAGCCTGGGAAGGCTCGGTGCCGCGGTTCGACCGGCCCGGCCTGGTCGTCGCGGGACGGCAGGACGCGGTGGTCGGCTATGCCGATCAGTTCGCGCTCACCAGGGACTGGCCGCGCACCACCTACGCCGCCCTCGACCGGGCCGGACACAACGTGCACATCGAGCAGGCCGCCGTCTTCGATGCGCTGGTCGGCGACTGGCTGGCCCGGGTCACCGAATCCCTCGACGTGGCAACGCGATCCGCCCCGACCATGACGAGCGCGCCGCGCTTCGGCTCGGCAGCCGATGTCGCCCGCGCGGTCGGTCGAAACCCTGACCGCTCGGACTCCACTCAGCACGAGAGCCGGCTCAGCACCGGGCCCCGCTCAGCCCCAGACGAGTGCGCGCGCCGGGTCCTCGAGCAGCGCCGCGATGTCGGCCAGGAAGCGCGAGCCGAGGTCGCCGTCGATCAGCCGGTGGTCGAAGGACAGCGACAGCTGCGTGACCTGCCGCGGCACGATCTGGTCGACGCCCTGCTCGTCGGTCACCACCCACGGCATCTTGCGCACCGCGCCGAAGCACAGGATCGCCGACTCCCCCGGGTTGATGATCGGGGTGCCGTTGTCGACGCCGAAGACACCGACGTTGGTGATCGTGATCGTCCCGCCGGACATGTCGGCCGGCGGCGTGCGTCCCTCGCGGGCGGTGCCGACCAGCTCACCGAGCGCGGTGCCGAGCTGGAGCATCGACATACGGTCGGCGTCCTTGATGTTGGGCACGACCAGGCCCCGAGGCGTCGCCGCGGCGATGCCGAGGTTGACGAAGTGCTTGATCACGATCTCCTGGGCTGCTTCGTCCCAGGTCGCGTTGACCTCCGGATTGCGTTTGATCGCAACGAGAAGCGCCTTGGCGAGGATGAGCAGCGGGGTGACCTTGACGTCGCGGAAGTCGCGGTCGGACTTCAGCCGGTCGACCAGCTCCATCGTGCGCGTCATGTCGACGGTGATGAACTCGGTGACGTGCGGCGCGGTGAACGCCGATCCGACCATCGCCTGCGCGGTCATCTTGCGCACGCCCTTGACCGGGACGCGGGTCTCCCGCTCCCCGTCGTATGACGCAGGCCCCGCAAACCCGGCACCCGCCGGAGCTGCGGTGGTCGCCCCGGCAGCACCGGCACCGCCTGCGATGAACGCCTCGACGTCGGCGCGGCTGATCACGCCGTCGTCACGCGACGAGGTGACCTGCGACAGGTCGATCCCGTTGTCCTTGGCGAACTTTCGCACCGGCGGCTTCGCGAGCACCTTGCCCGAGGCAGCAGTGGTGGGCAGCGCCGGGGCTGCGCCGCGCGCGGACCGGCTGGGAGCGCCGTCCTGCGCGGGACGGGCGGGCGCGGTCGGCACCGAGTCGGTGGCGACGTGCGCGTGCAGGTCGGGCGGCGGCAGCGGGTCACTGGTCGCGACGTGCTCGTGGTGTCCGTGCAGGGCGCGGCGGGCGCGACGCTTCGTCGAGCCCTCGACCGCGCCGTAACCGACCAGGTTGGCGACGCGTTCGCCCGCATCACCCTCTGCCGCAGGCGTTTCGGCCGGGGCGGCGGCATCGCCTGCCGGCGCGGGATCGTCATCGGCGCCGGCGACCTCGATCGACACGATCGGCGCACCGACGTCGACCGTGGTGCCCTCGTCGACGAGCAACTCGACGACGGTGCCCTCCCACGGGATCGGGAGCTCGACCAGCGACTTCGCGGTCTCGATCTCGACCACGAAGTCGTTGACCTTCACCGCATCGCCCGGCTTGATCTTCCAGGTGACGATCTCGGCCTCGACCAGACCCTCGCCGGGGTCAGGCAGCTTGAACTGCTTCACGCCCATGAAATGTGTTCTCCTTCAAGTATTTTCGCCGAGCGAGTCTGAGAGCGCGTGCACAGGTCGCGACTGTTGCGGGTTATGCACGCGACCATCAGTAGCTGAGCGCCTGGTCGACGCTGTCGAGGATGCGGTCGAGGTCGGGCAGGAAGTCCTCCTCGAAACGCGACGGCGGGTAGGGGATGTTGTAGCCGCCCACCCGCAGCACCGGCGCCTCCAGGGAGTAGAAGCAGTCGCGTTGGATCTGCGCCGCGAGCTCGGCTCCCATGCCGAGGAAGGTCGACGCCTCGTGCACCACGACGGCGCGGCCGGTCTTGCGCACCGACGCCATGATCGTGTCGGTGTCGAGCGGCGACAGCGAGCGCAGGTCGATCACCTCCAGCGACTTGCCCTCGCCCTCCGCCGCGGCCGCGGTGTCGAGCGCGGTCTTGACCATCGGGCCGTAGGCGATCAGCGTCAGGTCACTGCCTTCGCGGGCCACCCGGGCCGCGTGCAACGGCAGCGGCGCTCCGGCCGCTTCGTCGATGACGACCTCCGCGCGCTCGTGGTAGCGCCGCTTCGGCTCGTAGAACATCACCGGGTCGTCCGACGAAATCGCCTGCTGGATCATCCAATAGGCGTCGGCCGGGTCGGCGCAGGTGACGACCCGCAGACCGGCGGTGTGCGCAAAGTAAGCCTCGTTGGACTCCGAGTGATGCTCGACGGCGCCGATGCCACCGCCATACGGCACGCGGATCACCATCGGCACCCGCAGGTGACCGAGCGAGCGGGCGTGCATCTTGGCGACCTGGCTGATGATCTGGTCGAACGCCGGGTAGATGAACCCGTCGAACTGGATCTCGACCACCGGGCGGTAACCGCGCAGCGCGAGGCCGACCGCGGTGCCGACGATGCCGGACTCGGCGAGCGGGGTGTCGATGACGCGGTCCTCGCCGAAGTCCTTCTGCAGGCCCTCGGTGATGCGGAAGACGCCGCCGAGCTTGCCGACGTCCTCACCCATCAGCACGACCTTCGGGTCGTCCTCCATCGCCTTGCGCAGACCGGCGTTGAGACCCTTCGCCAAGGACAATTTCTGGATCGCCGGTTCGTTCCTCACCGCCGATCCTGAATTCATGCCTTCCGGCCGTCCTTCGGTCGGTCCTGCGGCGGCCATCAGTGGGCTCCCTCGGTCGCGTCGGCGAATGATGCCAGGTAGTCGACGTATTCGGCCTTTTCGCGCTCCACCACCGGGTGCGGTTCGGCGTAGATGTCGTCGAACATCGTCGGCTTCTCGGGGTCGGGCATCTGCTGGCAGGCGGTGCGGATGCGGGCCGCGAGCTGGTCGGCCTCGGCGTCGACGGCGTCGAAGAACGCGTCGTCCGCGTGACCCTTGCTGGCGAGGAAGCCGCGCATCCGCTTGATCGGGTCCTTCTCCCGCCAGATGTCGACCTCGGCGGCGATGCGATATTTGGTCGGGTCGTCCGACGTGGTGTGCGCGCCCATCCGGTAGGTGAACGCCTCGATGAGCGTCGGACCCTGGCCGGAGCGCGCGGCGTCCATCGCGGCCTTGGTCACGGCATACACGGCGAGGACGTCGTTGCCGTCGACGCGCACGCCGGGGAAGCCGAAACCGCGGGCGCGCTGGTAGGGCGGGATGCGGAACTGTTTGTAGTTGGGCTCGCTGATCGCCCACTGGTTGTTCTGCACGAAGAAGACCATCGGCGCGTTGGCGACACCCGCGAAGACCATCGCCTCGTTGTAGTCGCCCTGCGCTGTGCCGCCGTCGCCGGTGAACGCCATCACCGCGGCGTCGCGGTCCTCGTCGCCGGTGCCGACGTCACCGTCGCGCTGGATGCCCATCGCGTAACCGGTCGCGTGCAGCATCTGGTTGCCGATCACGATCGTGTAGAGGTGGAAGTTGTTGGCGTTGCTGTCCCAGCCGCCGTGGTTGACGCCGCGGAACATGCCGAGGAGGTTCTCCGGCGGGACGCCCTTGCACCAGGCGACGCCGTGCTCGCGGTAACCGGGGAAGGCGTAGTCCTGCGGGCGCATCGCGCGGCCGGCGCCGACCTGCGCGGCCTCCTGGCCGAGCAGCGACGGCCAGAGACCGAGCTCGCCCTGCCGCTGCAGCGCGTGACCCTCGGCATCCATCCGGCGCACCAGCACCAGGTCGCGGTACATCGACCGGCCGTCCTCGGCAGTGAGGTCCTCGACGATCTGCGCGTAGGCGGCGTTGGCCTCGGTCGTCGCGAGCCGGTTGCCGTCGCCGTCCACGAACTGGACCATGTCTGGCCCGCCGTCGGTGATGTCGTGTTCCATGGGCGAACTGACCACCGTTTCGTGATGTTGCACGGAGTTCGGCTCCCCCACGGGCGCCGAATCCATCGCGTCGTCGTGCATGTCCACTCCTTCGTGGGCGGCCGCGTGCGGGTCAGCCGCGACTGCGTACGTGCCTGGTGCCGCGGGGTCTCCGGGCGGGCGCGAAGCCCGTCGGCATACCTCTGTCCGGGTATGACGGGGCTCACATCTGGTTACGTTCGAAGGCTACCCGGGCGCGTCGGCTGGGCCACATCGGGGAGCGTTACCCGCCGGTATGACGAGCGTTCCGATCGGGCAGGTGCCCCGCCCGGCCGAGCGGCGCGTCGGCCGGCGCGACCACCAGCCCGCCTGCACCTGCCGGCGGATCCACGCGCCGCTGGCCGGAGTCGGCCGACGACTGCGCGATGCGGGTCTCGATGGCGGCGCCGGCCAGAGAGAGGGTGACGATCGACCCCATGACCGTCAGCATGCTGCGCCTGGTGACCATCTGAGCGCTCCCTCGCTCCGGCTACGGCTGCCCTTACTGCTGCTGCCCGCTCCAGCGTCCTCCAGGCGGCGCGTCCTGGCTAGTAGCGACACGCGACCAGCGACGCGGGCGGGTCAGCCGCCGACGACGTCAGCGGCCGGCGGCATCAGCGGCCGGCGAACTCCTTGGCGACCTCGAGCAGGCGGTCGGTCGCCTCCACCTCGCCCACCGTGCACCGCACGCCGTCGCCGGCGAACGGCCGGACGACGATCCCGGCGGCCTCCGCGGCGGCGGCGAAGTCGAGCGTCTTGTCGCCGAGCGGCAGCCAGACGAAGTTGGCCTGGGTGTCGGGCACCGGGTAGCCGAGGTCGCGCAGCCCGATCAGCAGCCGGTCCCGCTCGGCGACGATGTCCTGGACCCGCTGGTCGAGCTCGTCGTAGGCGTCGAGGCTGGCGATCGCAGCCCGCTGGGCGATCTCGGACACCCCGAACGGCACGGCGGCCTTGCGCAGCGCCTCGGCCACCGGCTCGTGCGCGATGCAGTATCCGACCCGGAGGCCGGCGAGGCCATAGGCCTTCGAAAACGTCCGGAGCACAGCGACATTGGGGTGCCTGCGCCATACGTTGAGCGCATCCGGCACGTCGTCGGCGCGCACGAACTCCAGGTAGGCCTCGTCGAGCACGACCAGCACGTGCGGCGGCACCCGCTGCAGGAAGGCGTCGAGCTCGTCGGCGCGCACCGCCGGTCCGGTCGGGTTGTTGGGGCTGCAGACGATGACCAGCCGGGTGCGGTCGGTGATCGCGTCCGCCATCGCGGCGAGGTCGTGGCGCGACTCCTCGGTGAGCGGCACCTGCACCGACGTGGCGCCGGAGAGGCCGACGACGATCGGGTAGGCCTCGAAGGACCGCCACGCGTAGACGACCTCGTCGCCGGGCTCGCAGGTGATCTGCAGCAGCGAGCCGAGGATGCCGACGCTGCCGGTGCCGGTCGCGACCTGCTCCGGCTTCACCTCGAACCGCCGGGCGATCGCGTCGCGCAGCTCGGTGACGCCCATGTCGGGATAGCGGTTCATCGACAGGGTGGCTTCCTGCACCACCTTCACCACCGAAGGCAGTGGCGGGTAAGGGTTTTCGTTGCTGCTGATCTTGTAGGTGGTGCGCCCGGGCTGCTCGGCGGCGGGCTTGCCGGGGACGTATCCTGGGATGGCCCCGAGGCTCTCGCGCAGCCGGACTTCTGGTGGTGTGGCCTCCGTCATACGGCTCAGCTTAGGCGGTCCGCCCGCGCGCAAAACGCGGCCTGCGGGCGGTGCTGTGCCAAGCTGAGCGCATGCAGAACTTCCTCATCAAGACCGGCGTCAACGCGGTCGCCCTGTGGATCGCGGCGCTCGTCGTGCCGGGCATCACCCTGGCGCAGTCGGGTGAGACGACCGGCTCGAAGGTGCTCACCGTCATCATCGCGGCGCTGATCTTCGGGGTGATCAACGCGATCGTGAAGCCGATCGCGACGTTCTTCTCGTTCCCGCTGATCGTGCTCACCCTGGGCCTGTTCACCTTCGTGGTCAACGCCCTGATGCTGCAGATCCTGTCGTGGCTGTCCGACCCGCTGGGCCTGGCCTTCCACGTCGACACATTCTTCTGGGACGCCATCCTCGGCGCGCTCGTGGTGTCGTTCGTCAGCCTGCTGATCAACATGCTGCTGCCGGACCGGCTCGAGACGCGGTAGCACGTCCCGACGAGCGGCCGCCCGTCACCAGTCGGCGGGCCGGCCGTCCTCGAGGTATGCCGTGCCGGTCCCGGCATCGAGCGCGGCGATCGCCTCCCGCACCACCCGCACCGTGTAGTCGGCGGCGTGGTCCGCCAGCTGCTCCTCGTCACACCAATGTATGGCGCGAATCTCTCGTGGTTGCAACGTCGCCCGGGCGAGCGCGGCCGGATCGGCCTCGACGTCGAAGAGGAACAGCGTGGCGTCGTCCCAGCCCCGCCAGGACGGCAGCCAGCTGACCGCGGCCAGGGAGCGGATGCGCGCGCTGACCCCGAGCTCCTCGGACAACTCCCGCAGCACCGCGGCCGCCGGGGACTCGAAGGGATCGACGACGCCACCGGGCAGGTCCCACGGCTTCTTGTAGACCAGCTCGCAGGCCAGCACGCGGCCGTCGGCGTCGCGGATCAGCGCCTGCGCGATCGCCCGCTTGGTCGGCAGCGAGCTGTTGAGCCAGGCCGTGAACGCCTCCCGCGTCGACGGCAGTGCGTCAGTGGCCAGGCGGCTCAGCAGGACGGCGTCATACCAGCCGTCGGCGTCCTCGGCGTAGTCGCGGACCACGCCCTCCTTGCGCAGGCCGGCGCGGGCCGCCGACCGGATCGCGTGCCGGTGCCGCCGGTCCACGTAGGTCTCGACGCGGCGCAGCCCGAGGGTGTCGAAGGCGTGCTCGACCAGCAGTTGCAGCGCCCGATGGCCAAGGCCCCGGCCGCGGAAGTCGGACGCGATCTGCCAGCAGACGTGCGCGGTGCTGACCCGGTGGTCGCACACCTGCAGCTCGACGCTGCCCGCCTCCCGGCCGTCGATCTCCACGGTGAAACCGTGCACCGAGGGTGCTCCGGTGCGCGGCCGCAGGACGAAGCCGTCGCCGCTGAGGATCGACTGATCGGGTGCGACGTCCGGCATGCGCCCAGCCTAGTGAGGCACGCGGCGCGGGTCAGCGGGCGATGTCGACCGGCGTGCCGAGCGGCAGCTTGTGGAACGCATCGAGGGTCGCCTGCGGCACGCGCACGCAGCCGTGCGACACGGCTCCGACCCGGCCCGCGGCCGTCGGCCACCCGTGCACCGCAACCGTGCCGGGGCCCCCGCCATACGTGTCGAGGGTGTCGGAGTGGACGCCGAGCACGAACGTCGACGGGGTGTAGGAGCCGGGTGGGCTGTCGAATGTGGTGAGCAGGAATGTCTGCCCGACCGGCGTCGGCGTCGCGGGCAATCCCTTGCCCGCGGGCCAGCTGCCGACGCGGCGGCTGCCGTCATACACGGTGATGGTGTTGGCGGAGAGCGACACCTGCACGCGCCAATTCGTATGCCGCAGAGTCACTCCCGCGTCCTGCACCCACGCGACGGCACCGTTGGGTCTGGTCGGCAGCCGCACCTGCAGCCAGCCGGCCTGCCTGCCGATCACCGGCAACCAGGTGGGCAGTCCGAGCTGGGTGGCCGGGATGCGGGCCACCGCTGGGCCGCCGGGCGTGCGGTAGGCGGTGGTGGTCCGGCCGAATCCGGCGACGTTGCCGTTGCTGGACGTCGTGAGGTCGACCGCGGTGTCGACGCGGCCGTAGGTGTCGGCGACCGGCAGGCCGGCCGGGGCGGCTGCCGGCTTCGGCGGTGCGGTGACCGAGGGCGGCGTGGTGGCCGACGATGGCGTGGTCCAGCCGCGGGCGGTCGTCGCGCCCGGCAGTGCGGGCCGGCTCGAGCCGCGAGGAGCCGGAGTCGCCGGCTGTGTGGCGGCGGGCGTCGATGTTGTCGGGGTTGTCGGGGATGTCGGGGACGACGACGCTGCTGGCGGAGCCGGCGATGCGGCTGGTGACGAGGTTGCCGGTGCCGACCGGGCCGCGCGGTCAGCGGTCGTGCTGCCGCAGGCGGTGAGCAGCAGGGCACCGGTGAGCAGGCAGGTGGCGGGACGGCCAGATTTCATCGCTACTCCGCGGCGATCGTCGGTGGCAGGTCCGGGCTGAGGCGGGTGCGCCCCCGACCTCGGCCCGCAGGCGAGGTCGGGGGCGCATCCGGTGAGGACGCGAACGTCAGCCGGTGACCGGCAGCGTCGTCGTGGTGGCCGTCGGGGTCGGCGGCTCGGTCGGAGCCGTCGGACCCGTGGTCGGGCTCGTCGGACCGGTGGTCGGCGACGTCGGACCCGTGGTCGGGCTCGTCGGGCCAGTGGTCGGCGACGTCGGGCCGGTCGTCGGGCTCGTCGGGCCGGTGGTCGGCGAGGTCGGGCCCGTGGTCGGCGACGTCGGGCCGGTGGTCGGCGACGTCGGACCGGTCGTCGGGCTCGTCGGGCCAGTGGTCGGCGACGTCGGACCAGTGGTCGGGCTCGTCGGACCCGTGGTCGGCGAGGTCGGGCCGGTGCCGCCCTCGCAGTCGGCGCCGGTGAGCGCGACGAACGAGCCCGGGCCCAGCGAGTCGGACAGGTTGATGTAGGCGCCGGCGGTGTGGCCGCCGACCTTGACCGAGCCGAACGTGACCGAGCCGTTCGAGCCGGCGTAGTTGGCAAACTTGGCCAGGCTGACGGTCGCGCCGGGCTGGTAGGTGCCGGCCGCGCCGCCACCGATGACCGTGGTGACCGGCTTGCCGTCGGTGCAGGCCACCCGCACCGTCACCGGGGCCTTGCCACCCAGCGAGAAGGTGCCGGTGCCCGCGGCCGCAGTGCCCGAGAAGGAGCCGTAGGCGTCGCCGTACGAACCGTTCTTCCAGGCACCCCCGCTGGAGGTGAAGCTCGTCTGGTCCGACCAGTTGACGCCGTAGTAGGTGCTCGCCGCGGAACTGCTGGTGCTGGTTGCCACCAGAGCCCCCGCTGCCGCGACGCCTGCCACGAGCGACGCGCTGAAGAGCGCTGTGTTGCGCTTCATGTTGTGTTCCCTTCCCTCTGACTGATGCAGTGATGCTGACTTATGCAGTGATATCTATCGGTGTGCCCGTGGGCAGCTTTGCGAAGATGGCCAACCCGGCCGGCGGCACGCGCACACATCCGTGCGAGACCTTGCCGATCCGGCCTTCTTGCGTCGGCCATCCGTGGACGGCGACCGTGCCCGGCCCCCCGCCGTAGGTGTCGAGCGTGTCGGAGTGGGTCCCCAACGCGTAGATCACCGGTGAGAACGTCTGCTTCGGGTCGACGAAACTGCCGAGCAGGAACGTCTGCCCGACCGGAGTGGGCGTGGCCGCCATACCCTGTCCGATCGGCCAGCTGCCCTGCTCGGTGCCGTCCTTGCTGACGGTGATCGTGCCGGCGCCGAGTGCGACCTTGACCGACCAACTGGTCTGCGCCATGCCGAGCCCGGCGGCGGGCACCCACGCGGTGGCGCCGTTGGGCCGGGCCGGCAACCGCACCTGCACCCAGCCGGACCGTTGGTTTATCACCGGGAGCCAGGTGGCGCTGCCGAACTGCGACTTCGGGATCACCGTGATCGGGTCCGCGCCCGGCTTGGCAAAACCAGGCAGGTCACGAGCGATGTTGATCGTGCGTCCCTCGCTCGCGGTCCGCAGGTCGATCGGTGCGTTCGCGACCTTGCCCTCGGTGGTCGCGCGCGGAAGCTTCGCGAGCACGTCGGCAGGCACCTTCGGCACCGGTATGGCGGGAGCCGCGGACGGGCTGCCGCTCGCCGGCGACGCGGCGGTCGTGCCGCGGTCGCCGAAGATCTTCACCCCGGCGAAGACGAGCAACGCGACAACCAGGAACCCCACGACGACGCCGAGCACCGACGTCATCAGACGTCGTGCCGCACCGTTGTCGCCGGAGCCGTGCTTGCCCTGCTGCGTCATCAGTTCCCTTTGTCAGCCATGCCCGTTCCGAACATGTCGGCCCGTGCTGGACGTGTCGGACGTGTCGCTCTGTGTCGGACGCGTCCCACTACTCATCCGTTGCGAGCTTCGGCGGGCGGTGCGGCGGGCCCGCGAAAGACAGACCCGCCGCACCACCCGATGGGTCGGCGCTCCCGGCGTGCGGTCAGCCGCCGAGCCCGGTCAGGAACGCCTGACCCTTGGGCTCACCGAGACCGGTGACGTTGTCCCAGCCCGCACCGAAGCGCAGGGAGTCCGGGGTGTCGCCGACGCCCGCGATGCGCTGGGCGCCGTCGTCCCAGGTGCCGTACCAGCCGCCGTAGGTGCCGGTCGGTCCGGTGACGTCGAGCAGAGCGGCGGAGCCGAGCCGGTAGAGCATCGGTGCGGCGTTGCCGAAGTTGCGCTTGGTGATCGACTTGGAGGCGCCGACCATCGCCGCGACCAGCGGCGCGGCCTGGCTGGTGCCGCCACCGTTGGCGATCTCCGCCTCCGACGGGCCGTAGGCGATGGCCAGACCGGTCAGGGGGTCGGCGAGCGCCGCGACGTCGGGGACCGCACGCATGGTCGTGCTGCCCTTGACCCGGCCCTTCTGCCAGCCCGGCTGCGCGAACGCCGAGCTCACGCCGCCGCCGGCGCCGATCGAGTTCTGGCCGCCATACGTCTGGGTCATGCCGGCCGTGGTGCCCGGGTTGGGCTGACGCCACCACTTGCTCTCCCAGCCGACGGTGAACAGCCGGCCGCCGGTCTGCGTGACGCCGACCGCGGTGCCGCCGACGGCGGTGACGAACGGCGACGATGCCGGGAACGCCACGCCCTTGACCTTGACCCCGGGGTCGGTCGAGTAGTCACCGCTGTCCATGCTGCACACCACGACCGAGATGCCGGTGAGCGTGGCCTGCTGCGCGACCCGGTTGAAACCGGAGAGCGACGCCGAGTCGACGAGCTTCTCCGGGGCACCGAACGACAGCGACATCGTGGTCACCTTGTGCTCGTTGACCGCCTTCGCCAGGCTCGCGGTCGTGTCGGAGAAGGCACAGCTCGCGGCGCCGTAATAGCGGATGTTCGCCTTCGGCGCGATCGCGTGCGTCGACTGCACGTCGAGGTTCTGCTCGCCGCTGCCGTCCTCGCACCGGTTCATGTTGTTGTTCGGCCGCTCCACCACCTTGGAGTAGGTGGTCAGCGGCGGCGAGTTGGTCGCCTTGGCCAGCACGTTGGCGTTGGTCACCGCGTTGGGGTCGTCGCCCCACAGCAGGATGCCGAGGGTCGGGGTCGCGTTGGCCGCGCCCTGCATGCCGTAGAGGCTGACCGCCGCCTGCGGGGGCAGCGGGCACTGCACGTTGGACATGTTCGGGTACTTCTTGCCGGTGACCGCGAGGTTCTGACCCCAGAAGTCCGAGCAGTACTGGTTCTGCGCCGGTGCGGCGCCGGTGCGCGGCACGGCGCCGGTCTTCGGCGCCTTCTTCGTGGCGATCTTCTGCTGCGGCGGCGGGGCGAACGTGGCCAGGGTGTTCAGACCGGAGATGCCGGTGACGCCGATGCCGGCCGGCACCGTCGGGTCGGTGTCGGGGGTGATCCCGCGGCGGCCGTCGACGGCGGTCTTGCGCAACTTGAGCTTGAACGCCTTGTTGGCGGTTGCGACCGAGCCGGTGACCGACACGGTGCCCGCGTTGGCGTTGGTGCCGGTGACCGTGAAGCCCTTCTTGGCGGCCCAGTCGGCCACCTTCTTGAGGTCCTTCGGCGACGAGGCGAACATCCGGGCGTACTGCGCCGGCGAGATGACCGCGCCGTTGGCCAGCATGGTCTGCCGGATGTTCTCGTTGCGCAGCGGCACCTGCAGTGCGAGCGCGAGGCTGGCGGTCGCCGGAGCGGCGCCCTGGTCGGCGAACGCACCGTTGGCAGCGATGGCCGAGCGGCCGGAGTTGGCGAGCTTGACGTCACCGTTCCCGCCACCGCCGTTGGCCGCGGTCGCGGAGCCGACCCCGACGAGGCCGAAAGCCGTCGTCACTGCGACGGTCGCGACAGCGATCTGTCGACGCTTCATGTTGAGTGCCTTCCTCTGTGGTGATGTGTGCGTGCGTAGTCGTACGTAATGCGGACTCGTAATGCGGACTCGTAGTGCGGACTTACTGATGAGCAGGCTCCGGCAGTGGTGTGCGGTGAGGAACAGCCGAGCAGCTGGACGACGGGAAGGCACGCCGAAAGTCGGCACATCGCAACGCGATTGCCGACCCGACCATGAACTCTCCCCTCGGTTGAACACCGGTGCGCGAGCGTCCCTCCCCCTCGGACTGCACGACCGCGCATCGGCACCGCCGTCTTTCTTACCGCACAGCTTCTGGATAGGGAAGTGCAAACCGAAATATTCACCAGGCGTCCAACAGTGCCGTCCGGATCTGCCCCATCGACACTCCCCTGAATTCCCCTCATCGACCGGCCGGGTTTCGGGCCCGCGCGGGTCGAGCAGGTGACACCATGCCCCTCATGAGCGACCCGTTGGACCACGTCATGGCGATGTGGCGGTCCGATGACGCGTCGGCAGCCCTCGGCATCGAACTGCTCGACATCGGCGTCGACGACGGCCTCGGCTATGCACGCACCCGGATGACGGTGACCGCGCGGCAGGTCAACGGCCACAACATCGCGCACGGCGGATTCATCTTCGCCCTCGCGGACTCGACCTTCGCGGTGGCCTGCAACGCCTCGGGCCGTCCGACCGTGGCGTCCGGCGCGGAGATCGACTTCATCACCCCGGGCAACCTGGGCGACGTGCTGGTCGCCGACGCCCGCGAACGCACCACCTACGGCCGCTCGGGCATCACCGACGTGACGGTGCGCCGCGAGAGCGATGCAGAGATCGTCGCCGAGTTCCGCGGCCGGTCCAGGTCGCTGCGCTCATGACGACACCGCAGCTGTATGACGCCGCCGAGCGGTGGTCACTGGATGAGTTGCGGGCCCACCAGCTCGCCAGGTTGCAGGAGACGGTCGCGCACGCCTACGCGCACGTGCCGCACTACCGCAACGCGCTCGACGTCTCAGGCGTCCGGCCCGAGGACATCCGGTCACTGGACGACGTGCGGCTGCTGCCGTTCACCGGCAAGGCGGAGTTGCGCGACAACTACCCCTTCGGGATGTTCGCGGTGCCGCGCCCGCAAGTGGTGCGCGTGCACGCCTCGAGCGGCACCACGGGCTCGCCGACCGTCGTCGGTTACACCCGCGACGACATCGACACCTGGGCGGGGCTGGTCGCCCGGTCGCTCTTCGCGGCCGGCGTGCGACCGGGCGACATCGTGCAGGTCGCTTACGGGTACGGGCTGTTCACCGGTGGTCTCGGCGCCCACTACGGCGCCGAGCGGCTCGGCTGCACGGTCGTGCCGATGTCGGGTGGCCAGACCGCCAGGCAGGTGCAGCTGCTGCGCGACTTCGGCGCGCGGGCGATCATGGTGACCCCGTCATACTTCCTGTCGATCCTGGACGAGATGACCGCGCAGGGCATCGACCCCGCCGCACTCCCTTTGTCGACAGGCGTTTTCGGCGCCGAGCCGTGGACCGACGCGATGCGGGCCGAGATCGAGCAGCGGGCCGGGATCGACGCGGTCGACATCTACGGTCTGTCCGAGGTGATGGGTCCGGGCGTCGCCCAGGAGTGCGTCGAGACCAAGGACGGGCCGACGATCTGGGAGGACCACTTCCTGCCCGAAATCATCGACCCGGTCAGCGGCGAGCCCGTGCCCGATGGCGAGGAGGGCGAGCTGGTCTTCACCTCGCTCACCAAGCAGGCGATGCCGGTGCTGCGCTATCGCACCCGCGACCTGACGCGGCTGCTGCCCGGGACCGCCCGGCCGAGCTTCCGCCGGATGGCGAAGATCACCGGCCGCAGCGACGACCTGATGATCGTGCGCGGGGTCAACGTGTTCCCGACCCAGATCGAGGAGCTGGCCCTCGCCCACGAGGGACTCTCGCCATACTTTCAATGCGTGCTGACGCGACCGGGACGGATGGACGAGCTGACGGTGAATGTCGAAGCGGCCGAAGGGTTTTCGGCGAGCGAATGGCCAGCCGTCGAGACCGCACTGGCGGCGCAGATCAAGGACCGCATCGGCACCACCGCCACCGTGACGGTGCTGCCGCCCGGCGGCATCGAGCGGTCGGTCGGCAAGGCACGGCGCATCGTCGATCAGCGACCGCGGTGACCCCACAACTCGACCGGCCGTCCCGGCGTGCTGCGGGCGAGCGACTGAGCGATCGCCGCTGGCCGGTGACTGCCGTGCTCCTGCTCTCGATCCCGCTGATCGTGTGGACGATCTGGTGGATCCGGCTCGGCTGGCTGCCGCAGGGCGACGAAGGCGTGATCGCGTTGAAGACCCATGACGTCTTCAGCTCGCATCCGCCACTGCTCGGCATGCGATCGACCAGCGCCATCAGTGTGCCGGGCGTGTGGGCCCACCACCCCGGACCGATGGAGTTCTACCTCCTGGCGATCCCGTATGCCGTCAGCGGCTGGCACCCGTTCGGCCTGCTGCTCGGCTGCCTGATCCTCGCGGTGCTCGTCGTCGCGCTCACGATCTGGCAGTCCTGGATCGTCGGCGGCGCGCGCGGGGTCTGGCTGGCGGCGGGCGCGATCCTCGGCGCGGAACTCCTCCTCGGGCGGTCGGTGGTGCTGCCGTGGAACCCGTGGCCGCCGGTCCTCGCGTCGGCGGCTCTGATGGCGTTGTCCTGGCGGGTGCTGCGCGGGAGGCTCTCAGCGCTGCCGTGGTTTGCGGCGGTCGCGAGCTATGTGTTGCAGTCGAATCTCGCGCTGCTGCCGATCGTTTCGCCTTTGCTCCTGCTCCTCACGGGTGTCGGGCTGGTGCGGTGGCGCACCGAACGCGGCACCGTGTGGCCGATGCCCGGCTGGGGCGGGCCGGCCCGGCATACACCGTGGTGGCGGCGCCCGGGCGTGATCGCCACCGCGGTCACGTTGCTCTGCTGGGCGCCGCCGATCGCGGAGATCGCACTGATCAGCCCCAACAACCCGTCGCAGGTGTGGCAGCTGGTGACTCATTCGCTGTCGTCACCGCTCGCGCTGGGTGGCGTCGCCGCACTGCTCGTGGTCATCGGCTGGGCATCGTGGACGCTGGGCCGGGCCGCAAAGATCACCAACCGCACCGCCCTGCTCGGCTTCGGCTACGGCGCGCTCCCGCGACGCACACCGAGGATCGTGGTCGCGACCGTTCTCGGCGTCGCAGCGCTCGGCATGGCTCTGCTGCTCGGCCCCGGACGGGCGGACCTGTTCAGAAAGTCCGACCACGACATCCAGACATCGCGCAACGCACGCGTGGTGGTGTGGAAATCGTTGACAGACCTACGAACTCACCACATGTCAGGCGGCCCGGTCGTCATCCGGACAGAGGGTCTGCTCAGCTATGCCAGCTACCAGACGGCGGTGGCCGCGGCCCTGGCCACGCACGGTTACCAGCCCTACTTCGACTCCGGCTGGCCGAAGCCGGAAGACGATTCCTTCCGGCGCGTCGACCGTGCGCCCCGCAGCGCGCCGGTGCTGAAGATCACCGACGCGTCGCCGGCGACGGTGACCGTCGAGCAGCGGGGATGACACCGCCCTGCGCCTCTTCGCCGGCCGAAGCGCTAGAGCGCCGGCCGCAACCGGGTGAGCTGATCGAGGAAGTGGTCCACCGCCACCGAGTCGTAGCCGGAGCGGCCGAGGCGCGCCATGTAGAACTTGGCCGATTGCACGTCGGGCAATTCCTCGCCCTTGGCCATCGCGACCAGCACCCGGTCGAGGAAGTCGTCGACCTCACCCACCTCGTAGGCGCTGCGGCGGGCTGACGGAAACTGCATCTCGCGCACCCAAACCTGTTGCTGCCTGGTCCAATTCAGCCGTCGTTCATCGGAGGCGGATTCCGCCGAGGACGACCGGTCAGCCAGCGCCGCGGTCGCCGCACTGTGCGCCGCCTCGTCGAACTGGCGCTGCCACTCACCCACGTGGGAGAAGAGCGCCTCGACCGGCTCGGGTGCGTAACCCGGGCGCAGATAGGAGCGCCGCAGGGCCGAGGTCGCGATCGGCGGCACCGGGCGGCCGGCGCGCATGAGGCCGGCGATCCGGTCGAGCTGCAACTGCACGTCGGCGACGACATACCCACCCCGCGACTGCATCGGCAGAGCCGGGCGCTCGATGCGGGCGACGTGATCGGGGGTCCACGGAGTCCTGGTCACCGGCACATCGTCGCACCCGTACCCTGAGCCCCATGCGTGTCCTCGTCTCCGGCGGTGCCGGCTACATCGGCTCCCACACCGTGCTCGCCCTGCTCGACCACGGCCACGACGCGGTGATCGTCGACGACTTCGCCAACAGCAAGCCGACCGTGCTCGGACGGTTGGAGGCGTTGTCCGGCAAGCAGATCCCGCTGCACTCCTTCGACCTGACCGACGCCGACAAGACCGAGCGGCTCTTCGCGCAGGAGGAGTTTGACGCGGTCATCCACTTCGCCGGCCACAAGGCCGTCGGCGAGAGCGTCGCCAAACCGCTCGAGTACTACCGCAACAACCTCGACAGCACCTTCTCCCTGGCCCGTGCGATGACGAGGCACGGCGTGGACCGGCTGGTCTTCTCCTCGTCGGCGACGGTCTACGGCGACCACGCGCCGGTGCCCTATCACGAGGATTACCAGCCGCTTTCGGCTTCCTCGCCATACGGCAGGACGAAGGTGATGATCGAGCAGGTGCTCACCGACATCGCGGCGATCAGCGAGGGCTGGAAGGTCGCGCTGCTGCGCTACTTCAACCCGGTGGGCGCACATCCGTCGGGCCGGATCGGCGAGGACCCGCAGGGCGTGCCCAACAACCTGATGCCCTTCATCGCGCAGGTCGCGGTGGGCCGTCGCGACAAGCTGACCGTCTTCGGCGACGACTACCCGACCGCCGACGGGACCGCCGAACGCGACTACATCCACGTGATGGACCTGGCCGAAGGGCACGTCGTCGCGCTCGAGCACCTCGAGTCGATGCAGAAGCCGGTGCGGCCGTTCAACCTCGGCACGGGCACCGGCACCTCGGTGCTGGAGATGCTGCACGCCTTCGAGCGCGCCGTCGGGCGGGAGTTGCCCTACGAGGTCGCGGGACGTCGCGCCGGTGACCTGCCGGCCTACTGGGCGGACGCGACGCGGGCGCAGCAGGAGCTCGGCTGGCACGCGACCCGCACCATCGACGACATGTGCGCGGACACCTGGCGGTGGCAGTCGGACAACCCGCAAGGTTTCCCGGACGCCTGAGCGCGGGCTCCTGAGCGCGGGCGGCTGAGCCGGGCGGAGGCGCGGGCGGAGGCGCGGGCGGCGCCCGCCGTCAGCTGGTGAGCCGCTCGGGCACCTGCCAGGCGGTGGCCGGCACACCCTTGGGATGGGTCTCCCCGCGGTGCCGCTCGACATACTCCTCGCACTGCTGATGGGTGCCGGGACCGAACGCCACCCGCCAGTCGGCGGGGATCGACGACCCGACGGGCCAGATCGTGAGCCGCTCGACGCGGCCGACGAGCACGAAGAACAAACCCGAATCCGACGGGCCGGACATGACTTCCTCCAGGTAGCAGGTGGTCCCCGAGTCACCTGTGACCAGTGTGACCCCATTGGTCCGACCTTCGCAGCCGATTTCCTGAGGTCGCGGAACCGTTCACCGCACCGGGCGCGTCCATCACGGCGAACTCGACGAAGGAGTCCCCGATGAACCGCCGCCCCGCCCGCCTCACCTCGCTCGGTGCCGCGTCCGCGCTGCTGGCCACCTCAGGTGTCGTGTATGCCGCGACTGCCGCAGACGCCGCGGCCCCGGCTGCCGGCGGACTGTCACCGAACGGCGCCAACCTGACGACATACACCTCGCAGCAGCTCACGTGGGACGCCGCGCTCTGCCCGAAGGAAGTGCGCACGCTCGGCAAGGCCGCCGCACGCACACAGTGCGCGAAAGTCGTTGCACCCAAGGACTATTCGGACCCCGGCAAGGGCGACATCTCGTTGATGGTCACGCGCACGACCGGGCAGACCCCGGCGGCTGCACCACGTTACGTCTTCACCAACCCGGGCGGACCGGGCGGTCCCGCCGCCCGCTTCTCGGTGCTGGTCGCGGCACTCTCGCCGCTCGGCCGCAACGAGACGGTGATCGGCGTCGATCCACGCGGCACCGGCGAGAGCACCCCGGTCAGCTGCGCGCCGGCCCGGTCCCGCGTCACCGACGACCGGCAGCTGAGCGATGCCGACGTGCGCACGTTGCAGACCGCCACCCGGAAGATGGTCGACGACTGCGTTGCCGCGCACGGCGACTACCTGCCGTACATCACGACCGACAACACCGCTCGCGACCAGGAGCTGGTGCGCCGGTTGCTCGGCACGAAAACCGTCGACTACTACGGTGTCTCCGCCGGCACCTGGCTCGGTGCCCGCTACGCGACCCTCTTCCCCGAGCAGGTGGGCCGGTTCGTACTCGACAGCAACACCGACTTCACCGGCACCTTCCAGGAGAGCTTCGCCTATCAGCCGATGGGCTTCCAGCGGCGGTTCGGCGCGCAGTTCGTGCCGTGGGCGGCCCGCCACGATGCGACCTACCGGCTGGGCTCGACCCCGCAGGAGGTGCAGGCGACCTTCGACCGGGTGCGAGCCGCGGCCGGCAAGGGGAAGCTCGGCTACTTCACCCCCAACGTGATCGACAACGTGATGGCGCAGCAGATGTACTCGGACAGGAGTTTCGTCACGGCCGCGAAGTTCCTCGGCTTCCTCGACGAGGCCGCGGACGGCGACCGCACCGCGCTCTACCGGGCGTTCATGCTCCTGCAGGGCGGGTCGGACAGCTACCCCGACAACCGGGAGAGCACGACCTTCATGGCGACCACCTGCAACGACACCGACTGGAACAAGGACCCCAATTCGTATGTCGCAGCGGCACGTTCGGCCGGGCCGAAGTTCCCGCTGACCGGCTACCGGCAGGTCGTGAACCCGTGCGCATACTGGCCCTACAAGGCGACCAACACCACGGTCGACCTGTCGAAGGCGCCCGCGATCATGATGGTGAACGCGACGGTGGACCCGGCCACGCCATACGAAGGCGCGGTGAAGGCGCACAAGGCGTCGCCCAATACGGTGCTGCTGACCGTCACCGATCAGGGCGCGCACGGCGCGGTCCTCGGCAGCAAGAACACCTGCGTGACCGACGCGGCATACGGCTTCCTGACGAAAGGCACTGCGCTCCAAGGCGATGCGGTGTGCCCCGGGGTGCCGCTGCCGGACGACGACAAGGTCTACCCGGTCGGTCCGAAGGTGACCGGACCGCGGCCGGATGCCGCGCAGCCGACGCCGAAGCCCGAGGAGAAGAAGTTGCCGGACCTCGCCGACACGCTGATCAAGCTGCTGGAGAAGTTCGTCGGCGACATCCTCGGCGGCCCGCACCACTGACGGCCGGGTGCGGTCTCACATCTGCTCGGGCGCCTCGATGCCGAGCAGGTCGAGACCGCGCACGAGCACTCGAAGAGTCAGCGCGCACAACGCGATCCGGCTGTCGCGCACCTCGGCGGGCTCGGCCTTCAGCACCGGGCAGTGCTCGTAGAAGGTCGTGAACGCCGACGCCAGCTCATAGAGGTATGCCGCCAGTCGGTGCGGCTCGAGAGTCACCCCGATCTGGGCCACGACTGCGCCAAACTCCAACAACCGCAAGGCAAGTGCGCGCTCGGCCGGCTCGGTGAGCACGATCGGGCCCTTGGGGTCGGCCGCGTCGACCCGGCCGAGGATCGAGCGCAGCCGAGCCGTCGCATACTGCAGATAGGGACCGGTGTTGCCCTGCAGCGCGAGCATGCGGTCCAGGTCGAAGGTGTAGCCCGAGTCGTGCGAGACCGACAGATCGGCATACTTGATCGCGCCGATGCCGACCTGGTGGGCGATGGTCGCCCTCGTCTGCTCGTCGAGGTCGGGACGTGACTCGGCGACCACCTCGGCCGCACGCTCCAGCGCTGAGTCCACCAGGAACTGCAGTGAGATCAGGTCACCCGAGCGGGTGCGCAGGATCTTGCCGTCCGGGCCGACGACGTTGCCGATCTGCACGTGGATCGGCTCGGTGCCCTTGATCCAGCCGGCCTTGTCGGCGGCCGACCAGACCATCCGGAAGTGGAGGTTCTGCGGGGCGCCCACGACATACAACGCCCGGTCGGCGTGCAGGTGGAGGGACCTGTGCCGGATGGTCGCCAAATCGGTTGTGGCGTAACCGTATCCGCCGTCGGACTTGCGGATGATGAGCGGCACCGGCTTGTCGTCCCGGCCGATGAACTCGTCCTGGAAGATGCACAGCGCGCCGTCGCTGACGACCGCGATGCCCTTGGCCTCCATCGAGTCGCAGACCTCGGCGAGCTCGTCGTTGTAGGACGATTCGCCGCGGATGTCGTCGTCAGTGAGGGTGACGCCGAGCTGGGTGTAGACCCGGTTGAGATAGACCTTCGACAGGTCCATGATCTCGTTCCAGAGCCGGAGGCTGTCGGCGTCACCGCTCTGCAGAGTGGCGACCCGCTTGCGAGCGCGGGTCGCGAAATCGCCTGCGGATCCTGGCGGTTCGGCCTTGTCGGATGCGTCGAACTTGGCACGGGCGGCCCGGTAGAACGCGTTGGGGTCGGTCTCCAGCAGCTTGGCCTCGTCGCTGCCCTCGCCGACCTCGAGCAGGTGCTCGATGAGCATGCCGAAGGCGGTGCCCCAGTCGCCGAGATGGTTTTGCCGGATCACGTTGTGCCCCAAGGCTTCCAGCGTGCGCACCAGCGAGTCGCCGACGACCGCACTGCGCAGGTGCGCGACGTGCATCTCCTTGGCGGCGTTGACGGAGGAGTAGTCGACGACGACCGTCTCCTGCGCCGGCGTGGGTATGCCGAGCCGGTCGTCGGCCAGCTCGGTGGTCGCGGCCTGCGCGATCCAGTCGGTGCGCAGCCAGATGTTGAGGAAGCCTGGGCCGGCGATCTCGACTGTGTCGATCAGGTCGTCGTCGGTGGGCAGCGCGTCCACGATGGCCTGCGCCACCTCGCGCGGGGGCTTGCCCACCTGCTTGGCGAGGGCCATCGCCGCGTTGGCCTGGAAGTCGGCGTCCGACTGGCGCGGGTTCGCCGGACGGATCACCGGGTCGGCCTCTCGCCACTGCGCACCGAAGGCGGCGGCAATCGCCTCCTGGACGCGCGCGGTCAGGGCAAGGGTCGGATCGATCATGCCCTCAAGATTAAGGCGTGGCCGGGCGGGGTCGTGACGTCGTCCGTCCGGAGCTGCGCCCGCGGGGCATTCCGATGTCGTGAGACAAAGTGATGCCCAGATATTTGTGTCGAACATCTGTACAGGACTGGTGATTGGCGGTATTCTGCTAGCACGACGAAAACTACTGCGGCGGAGGGAGATTCGGGCCATGTCTCTCGATTCTGCTGTGCCGCTGCCGGAGCGTCCGGACGTGGCTGCCGAGGCCGTGCGGGTGCCGGTTGAGCCGGGGCGCGCGCCGGTGGTGCTGGAGCAGTTGCAGGCAGTTGCGGCGTTGCTGGATGAGGTGCCGGAGGTGGTGCACCAGCTCGGCGACGGACAGGTGGAGGCGTTGACGCAGGTGCTGTTGCGGTTGCATGGACGGTCGGCGCAGGTTGCTGCGGTGGTGACTGCTGATGCGGTGGACCGTGGGACGGTTGCGGGCTCGACGGCGGCGAACACCACCCAGTGGGTAGGTCGTCACGCCGAAGCATCCGGGGTGCCCATCGAACCGGTCGAGGCGAAGACGATCGCGGTGGTCGCGGAGGCGTGCCGGGAGCGCAAGAACGCGGTCATCGCCGCCGCGGTCGCACGAGGTTCGTGCACGGTGTCGACGGCCGGGGCGGCGTTGGTGAATGCGGACAAGGTGGCGCCGGTGATCCCGGCCGCCGACCGGGGTGAGGTGCTGGCGTGGTTCCTGCAGTTGGATCCGGCACTCGGGGTCAAGGGTGTGCAGGCATTGACCCGGAAGATCCTGGCGACCTATGCCACCGAAGCGCTGTCCGCGCAGGACGCGAAACTCGAACAGGTCGAAACCCTGACGTGGGGTACGACAGCGACCGGGATGACCCGGCTCGTAGCGGAGCTGGCACCGGCGAATGCTGCGGTGTTGAAGGCCGCGATCACGGCCGGGTCCGCACCACGGCCCGCCACCGCCGACACCGACGGTTCCGGTCGCGCCGGATCACACGACGCGGGCCGCACGACTGGAGCCGACGAACCGCGCGGCAAAGACGCTGGCGGCAGCGTGACCGTGCGGGACGAACGCACCCCGGGCAAACGCCGCGCGGACGCGCTGATGGAGCTGATCACTGCGGGCGCGAAAGTTGCCGCCGGTGACGTGGCGCCCGTCGGGTCGGCGGCGACGATCCTGCTGACCATGGACCTGTCGGCGCTGACCGACGGCATCGGCGGGGCAACCACCCCCACCGCTGACGTCCTCGACGCCGGTGCCGCCCGAAGGGCAGCCTGCGACGCGGACCTGATCCCCGTCGTCCTCGGCGGTCCGAGTCAACCGTTGGACGTCGGCCGGCGAGAACGCCTGGTCACCAAAGGTTTACGAGCGGCTGTCGTCATACGCGATGGCGGGTGCACCTTCCCCGGCTGTGATCGACCACCCGGTTTCTGCGAAGTCCACCACGTCACACCCTGGTGGTCCGGCGGAGAAACCAGCCTCACCAACTCCGCCATGCTCTGCTGCCGACATCACCAGGAAGTCCACCGCCGCGGCTTCATGGCACAGGTTCACCCCGACGGCGTCACCTGGGACCTCACCCCAGGACGCATGCCCAGCCACACCCACGCCGCCGCATGACGGACGAGGACACCACCTGCGACAGCAGCCTGCGGGCGGGTGTTAGATATCGCGGGAACGCGACCGTGCGTAGCGCCAGATCGCGTGGTCGAGATGCGTTGGATCAAGACTCATCCTGTCTGCGGCAGCGATCACCAGCTCCCGGACACCGCTCGGCGAGAGACGTTCGTCGTGAAGTTGGTGTCGCACGTAGCGGACGACCCCAGGTGTCTGCCTTCACGCCCGGTCGCCCGAGCGTGCCGACAATTCTGGTGGTTGGGCCGTCTCCTCACCTCCCCTTCGCGCGAATGCGACGTGCGATGCTGCCAGACCGGGTTCCACCCGGCGCCACAGCTTCGACTGCCAATATGTCGTGCGTGACTGTGATCGAGATCCCGATGACCGATGGCACCGCAGAGGCATACCTGACCGGCGTTGCCGACCATCCACAGCCGGGTGTGTTGCTCTTCATGGACGCGATCGGGCTGCGACCGCGCATCGAGGAGATGGCCGACCGGATCGCGGCCTGGGGCTACACGGTCCTAGCGCCGAATGCGTTCTACCGCAACGGAAAGGCCGCCGACCTCTCGCCCGACGGGCCGCTGGACACCGACGCCAAGCGCGAGGAGTTCTTCGGCGGCGCGATGCAACGGGTGCACGGCCTGACCGCCGAACTCGCCGAACGCGACATCCCGCAGTATGTCGACGCGCTACTCGCGCAGCCAAACGTCACCGCTCCGATCGGCGTCGTCGGCTACTGCATGGGCGCGCGCCTCGCCATACGGGCAACCTATCTGCGCACCGAACAGGTAGCAGCCGCAGCGGGATTCCACGGCGGCGGTCTCGCGACCGAGGAGCCGGACAGCCCGCACGCCCGCCTCGCCGAGGCCACGGCCGAGTTCGTCTTCGGGCACGCCGACGGTGACCGCTCCATGGACGCCACGGCCATCGAGCGCCTGGACGCGGCGCTGCGCGACGCCGGCCTCGAGGCCAGCAACGAGGTGTATGCCGGGGCCGCCCACGGCTACACCATGTCCGACACCGCGGTCTACGACGAAGCCGCCACCGAGCGGTCGTTCGCCGAACTGCGGGCGCTCTTCGACCGCACCCTCAAGCGCTGATCTCGTCACCGAGGGTGGCGCCGGCGTCACCCTCGGTCACGAGACGACGACCGGCAGAGGCGGTCAGGCGAGCTCGGCGCAGACGTCGATCGCCGTGCCGTTCCTGCCGAGGGTCAGTGTGCGCGTGCCGTCGGCGCCGAACAACACACTCGTGCCCTTGCCGGACACCACGTAGATGCCGGTCATCGGCACGCTGCCCGCCGGCAACGTGGCACTGAAGGGACCGTGCTCCGACGTCAACGACAACGGGGTGCCGTCGGGGGCGAAGGCGTAGACGGCGGTGCCGCCGAGGTCGTGCACGACGCTCTCGCCGGTCGTGGTGTTGGTGAAGCGGACGACGAGATCGCCGCGGTAGACCTGCTCCTTCGGCGAACCGTCCGGATAGCTGGCCGTCGTGCGGTATTCCTCACGGTCCCGGAGCACCGTCTCCTGCACGTCGAACGCACAGGTCGATCGCGCCGCGGTGACCAGCACGTCCGAGGCGCGGTAGGGCGTCCACGGACTCCCTTGCGCCGCCGCGCCGCCGGCCGTCACCACGCTCGCCGCCGCCGCGCACGCCACACCGGCCGCCGTGGCCAGCACTCGAATCCCCATGGCTTCCCCTCACCACTTTTTGGATCTACTGGCTATTCATTGGTCAGCCAAGCGCACCGGACCGCCGAGATCAAGGGAAGCGGCCGATCGGCGTCAGGTGCGCTGCAGCACGCGCAACGAGCCGTGCACGCTGCGCTCGGAGAAACCGTCGGCCAGGGCGGCCTGCACCACGTGCCACGGCGCCTGGCCACCGTCGGCCGGGTCCGGGAAGACGTCGTGCACCAGCAGCAGGCCGCCGGGGACCACGTGCGGCGCGAAGGCCCGGTAGTCGTGCTGGGCCGTCTCCTCGGTGTGGTTGCCGTCGAGGAACAGCAGCTCGACCGGCGAAGTCCACCACTTGGCAACGACTTCCGTGCCGCCGATGACCGCCGAGCACACGTCGGCCAAGGAGTCGAGCACCGGACGGAAGTGCGGCAGGGTGTCGAGACGGCCGGTCCGCGGGTCGACGAGCGACGTGTCGTGCCACTCCCACCCGGGCTGGTTCTCCTCCGAGCCGTGATGGTGGTCGACCGTCACCAGTGAGGCACCGACTGCTCGTGCCGCGTCGCCCAGCAGCAGGGTGGACTTGCCGCAGTAGGTGCCGATCTCCAGCCACGTGCCGGCCCGCGCGGTCAGCGCGGCCGAGTGCAAGGCTTCGCCTTCGCCGACGGGCATGAAACCCGTTGTCGCCGCTACGACCTCGGCGAGCGCACCGGAGATCGGCATCAGCTGGCGGCTCCGTCGTCGACCGCGGTGTCGGACAGCTCGCCGCCGGACCAGCAGGCGTCTCGCCACAGCGAAGCGCCACCGGTGGTCTGCGTGATCGCGTCGACGCCGAGCAAGACGGCGGCCGCCGACCAGGTGGTCTGCTCCCTCGGCCAGAGCACCATGTCCGGGAGGTTGCGCCCGGTCCAGTAGCCGCCGGTCTCCTCATCACGCAGACTCTGCAGGTCGGCGAGCACCCTTGTCGCACGGTCGGTTTCGCCGATCGCGTCGAGAGCCGCCACGAACTCCGCCGACTCGGCGGAGGTGACCCACGGCTGATCGTTCACGCACCGGACTCCGTGCCCATCGCGCACGAAGTCGTCCCAACCGCTCTCGATGCGGTCCGCCGCCGGCTGCCCGCGGAGCGCGCCGGCGAGGATCGGGTAGTACCAGTCCATTGAGAACCTCGACCGGTCGGCGAACGACTCGGGCCGCTCGCGCAGCGCCTCGGCGAGCCGGTTGCCGGCCCACCGCCAGCGCGGCCGGTCGTGACCGAGCGTCGACGCGATGAAGCACGCGCACTCGATCGACTGCAGAGCGCTGGAACTGCCTGTCAGCAAAGCGAAGTCGCCGATGTTGCCCTCCGGATCGACCGCCCAGCCGAGCTCGCCGCCCGGCAGCTGGGCGCGGATCACGAAGTTGATCGCGGACTCCACGGCAGGCCACATGCGGGCCAGGGCGTCGGTGCGACCGGTGACGAGATAGAAGTGCCACACCCCGACCGCGAGATAGGCGCACTGGTTGGTGTCGGCCGCCGCGTCCTCCACCTCGTCGCCACGCAGCACCATCGGCCACGAGCCGTCCTTGCGCTGCGTGCGGGCCGACCACTCCAGCGCCCGCCACGCGGCCGACCAGTGGCCCGACACGGTCAGGCCCATCGCGGACTCGACGTGGTCCCAGGGGTCGAGATGACTGCCGTCATACCAGGGGATGGCGCCGTTGGAGCGCTGGTGCCGCAAGATGAAATCCGCTGTGGCGCCGGCTTGTTCGGCGCTCAGCACGCCGGCGAGCGCAAGGCGGGTGGCCATTATGCGGCGACCGCCGGCTTGCGCAGATAGACCACGAAACTCTTGCCGGCCACGGGGTTGAGCGCGTTCTCGGCGAAGCGGGTCACGAGCGGCGCGCGCATCATGTCCCAGACCAGCAGCTTGTGGTAGGCCTTCACCGCCGGGTTGTCGTTGTTCTCAGTGCCCACAGCGCATTTCAGCCACCAGTAGGGCGAGTGGAGGGCGTGCGCGTGATGCTGCTTGTAGGGCGCCAGGCCGGCGCGCTGCAGCTTGCCGACGAGCTCACTGGCCCGGTAGATGCGGATGTGGCCGCCCTCGACCTCGTGGTAGCTGTCGGAGAACTTCCAGCAGACCTGCTCCGGCCAGTTGCGCGGCACCGACACCGCGACCAGACCGCCGGGCTTGACGACGCGGAAGATCTCGGCCATCACGGCCTCGTCCTCGTGGATGTGCTCCAGGATCTCCGAGGCGACGACTCGGTCGAAACTGTTGTCCGCGAAGGGCATCTGGCGTGCGTCGCCGTGCATGACCGTGCCCGAGGCGCCGTCGGGCACCTCGCCCTCCACCTCCATCGCGCCGAACATCGTCTTCACATCGGCCAGATCCGACTCGTTCATGTCGAAGGCGGTCACGACGGCGCCACGGCGCAGCGCCTCGAAGGAGTGCCGGCCCTGACCGGCTCCGACGTCGAGCACCGTCATGCCCGGTGCGACCGGGAAGGCGGAATCGAAATCCATGGTGATCATCGGGGTCCTCGCAAAGTATCGGAGCGACGAAGGAGCGGAGAACTTTGTGGGGTGGTCATCCGGGGTCCTCGCAAAGTATCGGAGCGACGAAGGAGCGGAGAACTGTGTGGGATGGTCATTGCGTGTGCTCCTTCGAGTCTGCGATCACGTCGGCGTAGACGTCGGCCGTCGCGCGCGCCACCGCCGCCCAACTGTATGTCGATGCCGCGCGCTCCCGGCCTGCCGCTCCCATGCGGTCGGCCTCGCGCGGGTCGGCCAGCACCTGCGCCAGCGCGCGGCCCAGTGCTGGTGCGTCGCCGGCCGGCACGAGTCGGCCGACGCCGCCGGCGAGCAGGTCCGGCAGGGCACCGACCTCGGAGGCGACGACCGGGGTGGCGCAGGCCATGGCCTCGATCGCGGGGATCGAAAACCCTTCGTAGAGCGACGGAATCGCGTGCACCTGGGCCGAACCGATAAGCGCGGCGAGCTCCTCGTCGGTGAGCCCGGACCGGAAGGTGACCCGGTCGAGCAGGCCGGCCTGTGCGAGCCGTTTGCTGGTCGCCTCGCTCGCCGAGCCGACCACGATCAGCTCACCCCACGCCTCGGGCGGCAGCCCGGCGAGGGCGTCGATCAGCACGGGGAGGCCCTTCAGCGGCACGTCGGCGCTGGCGATCGTGACGATCCGGCCGGGCACCCGCGGCGTCTCCGGCGGACGGAAGCGGGCGGTGTCGACACCGACCGGGACGACCCGCATCCGCTCGCGCGGCACCCCGAAGTCGGCGGCGATGTCCTGCGCGGACACCTGGGAGACGGTCAGGATGTGCTTGCTGCGCTGCGCGACGCGCCGTTGCATCTGCACGAAGCCGTACCAGCGGCGCTTAGTGATCCGGCCCCACCCACGGGCCGCCTCAAGTTCGAGGCGGCGGTCGCGGCTGATCGGGTGGTGGATGGTGGTCAGCAGCGGCAGGCCACGTCGCTCGAGCTCGAGGATGCCGGGCGCGAGGGTCTGGTTGTCGTGCAGCACGTCGAAGTCACCGATGCGGTCGCGCAGCAACCGCGACAGGCGCATGCCGAAGGTGCGCGGCTCGGGAAATCCGGCCGTGCACATCGCGGCGAACTCGTAAACGTCGACGGCAGAACGAAATTCGCGCAGACCCGGTCGCCGGAAAGGATCGTCCTCCCGGTAGAGGTCGAGGCTCGGGACGGGTGTCAGCCGCACCCCGGGATCGAGCTCCGGGTAGGGCTGTCCGCTGAACACCTCGACCTGATGACCGAGCGCGACCAGCTCCCGGGACAGGTTGCGCACGTATATGCCCTGCCCGCCCGAGTGCGGCTTACTGCGGTATGACGCAAGAGCGACCCTCATCGCGTCAAGCGACCTCGACCGGCTCGGGTCGCGCGGCGGCCGCGTCGTGCAGGTCGTCCTCGGGCAGCCGGACCTCGCCGGGGCGGACGAACGTCATGTCCTGCGTGACGTCGGCCCGCTTGGAGTCGCGCCGATCGTAGAAATAGTTCTGCTTGAGGAACCACGGCTTGCGGTCGCCCTGCTTGGGCAGCAGTGCGATCGACCGCTGCACGTAACCGGAGGCGAGGTCGAGCGCCGGCCGGGTCGGCATCGCCTGGTCGGCCGTGGGGTAGCCGTAGGCGTAACCCGATGCGTCGAGGTGGTTGAGGAACCGGCAGAAGTACTTCGCGGTGAGGTCGGCCCGCAGGGTCCAGGACGCGTTGGTGTAGCCGATGCAGACGGCGGCGTTGGGGATGCCCTCGATCATCATGCCGCGGTAGATGTAGCGGTCGCCGAGGTCGACCTCCTTGCCGTCGACCCGCAGGGTCGCGCCACCGGCCATCTGCATGTTGAGTCCGGTGGCGCTGACGATGATGTCGGCCTCGATCTCGGTGCCGGACGCCGTGCGGATCCCGCGGGGCAGCACCGTGTCGATGCTGTCGGTGACCACGTCGACGTTGTGCCGCCGGATCGCCTTGAAGAAGTCGCTGTCCGGCACGATGCACAAGCGCTCGTCCCACGGCCGGTAGCGGGGCGTGAACGCCGCCATACCCACGTCGGTGCCGCGCAGCTGGCGGGCGACCCCTCCGAGGATGACCTTCGTGGCGGCACCCGGCGCCCGGCGACAGAACTCGTAGAAGCCCACCGCCGTCACGGCGTTCTTCATGCGTATGGCGTCGTACGCCCGCTGGGCGGGCAGCGTGCGGCGCAGCACCGTGGCGATCGGGTCGCGCGCCGGCAACGACAGCACGTAGGTGGGCGAGCGCTGCAGCATCGTCACCTGCGCGCCCTGCTTGGCGAGCGCGGGGACGATCGTCATCGCAGTCGCGCCGGAGCCGATGACCACGACCTTCTTGCCGGCGGCGTCGAGGCCCTCCGGCCAGAACTGCGGATGGATGAACTCGCCGGTGAAGTCCGCGCGGCCGGGGAAGTCGGGCTGGTAGCCGGCGGCGTAGTTGTAGTAGCCCGCGCACAGGTAGACGCTGTCTGCGGTCACCTCGCGCGCGCCGTCCGGGGTGTCGAGCTGCAGCGTCCACTGCGCGTCGGCGCTGGACCAGTCGGCGCCGGTCACCCTGGTGCGGTAGACGATCCGCTTGTCGATGCCGTACTTGGCGGCGGTGTCCTTGAGGTACTGCAGGATGTCGGCGCCGTCGGCGATCGACTTCTCCCCGGTCCACGGCTCGAATGGCAGCCCGAGGGTGAACATGTCGGAGTCGCTGCGGATGCCCGGATAGCGGAAGAGGTCCCAGGTGCCGCCGAGCGAGTCCCGGGCCTCGAGGATCACGTAGTCCTTGTCCGGGCACATCGTCTGCAGCCGGTAGGCACCGTCGATGCCGGACAGGCCGGCGCCGACGACGATGACGTCGTAGTGGTCTTTCAGCTGCGGCATGACTCTCCTCGGTGGGTCTCGCCCGCGGGACAACGGCTCTAAGTTACTCGCCGGTTAACTTCCTCGCCAGATCAAGCCTGGCTGATCGGGCCCGGTCGGGGTTGGATGGTGCCACCTATCGCGGACCCGACGAAAGCGAAGTGATCACCCGTGCAGAGCACTATGGCGGATGGCGACCTGACGATCGGCCGACTTCTCCGGTACGGCGGGACCGTGCAGGGCCGCGGCACCGTGCGGACCTGGACCGGCGCGGACACCCGGAGCGAGACCTACGCCGAGGTGGCGACGCGCGCCGGTCGGCTCGCGAGCGCGCTCCGGTCGCTCGGCATCGACGGCGACCAGCGCGTCGCGACCTTCATGTGGAACAACAACGAGCACCTGGAGGCCTACCTCGGCATACCCGCGATGGGCGCGGTGCTGCATACCCTCAACATCCGGCTCGCGCCGGAGCAGCTGAGCTACGTGGTGAACCACGCGCAGGACTCGGTGATCATCGTCGACGCCACCGTCCTGCCGCTGCTCGAGCCGGTGCTGCCGACCATGGACTCGGTGCGGCACGTGGTCGTCGTCGGCGGCGACCCGGCGACCCTGGAGGCACCCGCCGGCGTCACCGTGCACGGGTATGACGAACTCCTCGACGCCCACGAGCCGCAGACCGACTGGCCGGCGCTGGACGAGCGCTCGGCGGCGGCGCTCTGCTACACCTCGGGCACGACCGGCGACCCGAAGGGCGTGGCCTACTCGCACCGGTCGATCTGGCTGCACTCGATGCAGGTGTGCGCCGCACAGACGATGGCGCTCACCGCCCGCGACACCGTGCTGGCGGTGGTGCCGATGTTCCACGCCATGTCCTGGGGGCTGCCTTACGCCGCGATGATGAGTGGCGCGTCGCTGGTGATGCCCGATCGCTACCTGCAGCCCGAGCCGCTCGCGGCGATCATGCAGGCGGAGCGGCCGACCTTCGCGGCGGCGGTGCCGACGATCTGGCAGGGCCTCAACGCCCAGCTGGAGCAGCACCCGCAGGACATCAGTCACCTGCGCGAGGTGATCGTCGGCGGTTCGGCGTGCCCGCCGTCGCTGATGCGGGCCTTCGAGGAGAGGTACGACGTGCCGGTCATCCAGGCGTGGGGGATGACCGAGACCTCCCCGCTGGGCAGCGTCGCACGGGTGCCCTCGTGGGCGGAGGGCGACGAGGCGTGGGCGCTGCGCACCGGCCAGGGCCAGTTCCCGGCGAGCGTCGAGGCGCGGATCGTCGACGACGCGGGCTCGGTGCTGCCCTGGGACGACGAGGCGGTGGGCGAGCTGGAGGTCACCGGCCCGTGGATCGCCGACTCCTACTACTCCCCCGACGGCCAATCCGACGCACTGCAAGCCAATTTCGACGACGGCTGGCTGCGCACCGGCGACGTCGGCCGGATCACCCCGGACGGCTTCCTCACCCTGACCGACCGGGCCAAGGACGTCATCAAGTCCGGCGGCGAGTGGATCTCGTCGGTCGAGCTTGAGAACATCCTCATGGGCCACCCGGACGTGGTCGAGGCCGCGGCCATCGCCATACCCGACGAGAAGTGGCAGGAGCGGCCGCTCATGACGGTCGTGCTCAAGGACGGGTCGAGCACCACCACCGAGCAGCTGCGCGACTACCTCGCGCCGCATCTGGCCAAGTGGCAGCTGCCGGACAGCTGGGCCTACATCGACGAGGTGCCCAAGACGAGCGTCGGCAAGTTCGACAAGAAGCGGCTGCGGGCGCGCTTCCAGGAGGGCGACCTCACCGTCGAACACCTCTGAGGCGCCGTTAGCATCCAGCACCGTGCAGGGGCATCGAGATCAGGCGTATGACGTGGTGGTCGTCGGCGCCGGACCCGCGGGCAGCAGCGCGGCCCGCGCCGCCGCGGTGGCCGGCGCCCGCACCCTGCTGGTCGACCGGGCGCACTTCCCGCGCTACAAGACCTGCGGCGGCGGCCTGATCGGCCCCACCCTGCGCTCCCTGCCGGCGGCTCTCGACGTGCCGGTGCAGCAGGAGATCCACCGGGCGTCGTTCAGCCTGCGCGGGACCGCCGCCTTCGAGCGCGACGCCGGCGAGCGGATCCTCAGCCTGGTCAACCGGGCCGACTTCGACGCCGCGCTGCTCGACGCCGCGCGGGAGGCGGGCGCGGAGGTCCGCACCGGGGTGACCGTCACCGGCATCGCCGACGACGGGCAGCTGGTGACCGTCAGCACCGCGGACGGCGAGCTGACCGCCCGCGCGGTCGTCGGCGCGGACGGGTCGGCCAGCCGGATCGGCCGGTATGTCGGGGTGCGGTTGCGCCAGACCGACCTCGGCCTGGAGGTCGAACTCGCCCCCGACGAGCGCTCCGCGCGCGCCTTCGCCGGGCGCATCCACATCGACTGGGGACCGACGCCGGGCTCCTACGCCTGGGTCTTCCCCAAGCGTGACGTGCTGACCGTCGGCGTGATCCAGGCCAAGGGCGAGCCGGCCGCGACCCGGCAATATCTGCTCGATTTCACCGCGCAGCAAGGCCTTTCGCATCTGCCGGAGGTTCGCAGCAGCGGGCACCTCACGCGCTGCCGAGCGGCCGACTCACCTCTTGGGCGCGGGCGGGTGCTGGTCGCCGGGGACGCCGCGGGCCTGCTCGAGCCGTGGACCCGCGAGGGCATCTCCTATGCCGTGCGCTCCGGCACGCTCGCCGGCGCGGCGGCCGCGTCCATGGGGTCCGGAGAGGCCGGCGCCGGGCGGGCGCTTGCGTCATACGAGCAGGGGATCGGGGGTGAGCTCGGCATCGAGATGGCCGCCGGAGAGCGGACGCTGCGGGCCTTCGAGCGCCACCCGCGCGCCTTCCACACGATGCTGCGCACCCGCGTCGGGTGGCGCGTCTTCACCCGCATCACCCGCGGCGACACCACCCTCGCGCGGGTGGTGCGGCACCGGTCGGTCGCCGCCGGCCTCGCCGCGATGAACCGCTGGTGAGGTTCAGCTCGAACTGCTGCTGCCGGTCGCGAACAGCACGATGAAGAAGCCGATGCCCAGCACGATCTCGACGGCACCGATCACGATGCCGGCGATCGCCATGCCGCGGCCAGCGCCGGTCTTCTTGGCCTGGCTCAGCGCCGCGATGCCGAGACCGATGCCGACGAGCGACCCGATGAAGCACAGGAAGATCCCGCAGAGGCTGGTCACCAGCGACGCGATCGCCAGCCCGTTGCTCGGCTTCTCCTGGTAGGCGACGTAGGGGCTGCCGCCCTGGTAGGGGGCGCCGTAGCCGGGCTGGGCGGGGTACTGGCCGCCGTAGCCGGCGCCGTACTGGCCGGTGGTGTACTGGCCCCCGCCGTACTGCTCGGCGTAGGGGTTCGGCTGCTGACCGTAGGTCGCCGGTGGCCGCTTGGTCAGGTCGGGGCCGCCCTGGCTGGGCTGGTCGCCCTGGCTGGGTTGACTGCTCTCGCCGCTCTGCCCGTAGACGCCCGAGCCGTACTGTCCGTAGCCCGGGCCGTAGCCCTGCCCGGTCTGCTGCGGCTGCTGCGGGATCTGCTGAGCACGGGTCTCCTGCTCGTGCACCGGCGGCTCGTTCGGCGGCTGCCCGTAGTGGGGGCCGGAGGACTGCGGGCGGTCGGGGCGCTCGCCATACGGATCGGACATGCGAAACATCCTAGGCAGCGCGCTAGTGTCGGGTAGGTCACATTCCGTGCGCCGGTGGCGACCCGAGGAGCCCGATGAAGAAGTTCATCAACGATCCGTCAGCCGTCGTCACCGAGGCATTGGCCGGTATGGCGGCAGCCCACCCCTCGTTGCGCGTCGATCTCGACCAGCGCGTCGTCTACCGGGCGCGGCCCAAACCGGACGGCCGGGTGGCGCTGGTCTCCGGCGGCGGGAGCGGCCACGAGCCCATGCACGGCGGCTTCGTCGGCACCGGCATGCTCGACGCCGCTTGTGCCGGTGAGGTTTTCACCTCCCCGGTGCCCGACCAGATCCTGGCCGCGACCAAGGAGGTCGACCGCGGCGCCGGCGTGCTGCACATCGTGAAGAACTACACCGGCGACGTGATGAACTTCGAGATGGCCGCCGAGCTCGCGGCCGCCGACGGCATCGAGGTCGCGACCGTGGTGACCGCCGACGACGTCGCGGTGCAGGACAGCACCTACACCGCCGGCCGGCGCGGGGTCGGCGTGACCGTGCTGCTGGAGAAGATCGTCGGGGCCGCCGCCGAGTCGGGCGCCGACCTCGAGTCGCTCACCGCGCTCGCGCGGCGGGTCGCCGAGGGCGGACGCAGCATGGGCGTCGCGCTGACGTCAGGCACCGTGCCGGCCGCGGGCCAACCGACGTTCGACCTGCCCGAGGACCAGATGGAGGTCGGCATCGGCATCCACGGCGAGCCGGGCCGCCGCCGCGAACCCCTCGCCCCCGCGCACGAGATCGCGCAGATGCTCGTCGAGCCGATCCTCGACGACGCCGACTTCACCCAGGGCGACACCATCGCGTTCCTCAACGGCATGGGCGCGACGCCCGAGATCGAGCTCTACCTGATGTATGGCGAGGTCGCGAAAATCCTTGCCGATCAAGGAATCACCGTCGCGCGGACGCTCGTTGGGTCCTACATGACGTCACTCGACATGTCCGGCTGCTCGCTGACCCTGCTGTCCGCCGACGACGAGTTGCTGCGCTGGTGGGACGCGCCGGTCAACACCCCCGGCCTGCGGTGGGGTCGGTGATGCCCGACGCGTGGGATGTGCCGCTGCTGACGGAGTGGCTCACCGGCTTCCGCGATGCCGTCGACCAGGCGGGTGAGGAGCTGACCGCGCTCGACTCGGCGATCGGGGACGCCGACCACGGCAGCAACATGCGCCGTGGTCTCGCGGCGGCCGTCGCGGCGGTGTCGCAGGCGCCACCCGCAGATTGCGGCGCGTTCTTCAAAACCGTTGGTATGTCGCTCGTTTCGAACGTCGGTGGTGCGAGCGGTCCGCTCTACGGGACGTTGTTCCTGCGGATGGGGACGGTGGCCGGCACGGCCGGGACTCTCGCCATACAGCTTTTTGGAGAGTGCCTGCAGGCCGGCCTCGACGGGCTGGTGCAGCGCGGCAAGGCGCAGCCGGGCGACAAGACGATGGTCGACGCGATGTTGCCGGCGGTGCGTGCCTATGACGAGGTCGCCGCCGACGGCGGGCCGATGGTGTCGGCGTTGACGGCGGCCGCGCAGGCTGCGGCGCAGGGCAGGGACGGGACGACGCCGATGGAGGCCAAGAAGGGGCGCGCGAGCTACCTCGGCGAGCGCAGCGTCGGCCACCAGGACCCCGGCGCGACCTCGATGACGCTCCTCTTCGAAACGGCTGCAAAGGTATTCGCATGATCACCCGACGTTCTCGCCGCCGTTCGATACTTCGCGGGTGCCCCGCATGACTGTCGGCATCGTCGTGGTCTCGCACAGCCGCGCCCTGGCCGACGCCGCGGTGGCACTCGCCGCCGAGATGGTGCCCGCCGGCTCGGTGCCGGTGCGGGTCGCGGCGGGTGCGCCGGACATGTCGTTCGGCACCGACGCGGCCGAGATCGCGGCCGCGATCCAGGCTGCCGACGGAGCTTCGGACGGCGCCGGTGTCGTCGTACTCCTCGACCTCGGCAGCGCGATCCTGTCCACTCAGCTCGCGCTCGACCTGGTGCCCGCCGACGTGCGGGACCGCACGATCGTCTCGCCCGCACCGCTGGTCGAGGGGCTGGTGGTCGCGATGATCAACGCCTCCATCGGCACCCCCCGCGAACGCGTCGCCGCCGACGCATCGGGGGCGCTGCAGCCGAAGCAGTCGCAGCTCGCGGCCGACTGAGCCGGGCAGCGGGCACCCACTTGCGCCGAGGTAGCAGTCGCTGCCGTTATCGGCGGCTCATAGCGACAACCACTGCTACCTCGGCGCGGCGTTCGGGCCGGTGACCGAATCCTCAATGTCGACGCCATACTGGACCGCCAGCCACTCCAGGGATTGCTGGTAGCCCTGCCCGATCGCGCGGGCACGGAGCTGCCCGGAACGCCAGTAGATCCGAGTCAGCAGCATGGTCGTCTCCTTCTCGGCCGCATCGAGAATGCTCCGGGCGAGCGGTTCGCCGTCGCGGGTGCGTAGCTCCATCTCGATCGCACCCAGCTCCCCAAAGGTACCGGTTCCGTCGATTGCTGCTGCCACGGTGATGCGGTGCAGTGGCGCGAGCTGCGAGGCGTCGATTGCAATGACCGCTTCCCCCACGGCGTCTGCATCGAGCTCAACGATCCGACTTGGATGGCTCGGCTGGTTGTAGAAGCAGAAGTCGGCGTCCGACCCGACCTGGCCGTCCTCACCTGTCACGAGTGCGACGACATCGACTACGCCCTGAATTGCGTCCGCTTGCCACCGAACGGCCAGCACCAAGTCAGTGGACCGGAGATCATGGACCCCGCCGCGGGGCAGCACCACCGGGTCCGCGCGGACCATGGGTATCCCGGTCGTCAGCGGATGTGCGACCTCCGCTTGCGCATGGGTCACGGTCATCGGACGCAGCGATTCAGGGTCAAGCAACTCCAAGCCACTCGCTCGCACTCGACTCCACCGACTGTCAGTCTCGAACCCCTCCAGCGCAACGGCCGACGTGACCGATGCGGTGAGGTTTACGGCGCATTCACCACCGAACTCAACGATCCGCGCGCGCACGGCAACTGCGTGGTCGTGTTCGCTGCCCAGCACGATTACGCGATGACCACGTAGCGGACCATCGACCACCCGTGGCATCACTGTGGGCCGCTTCTTCTCCTGGACGCGGGGTACGGCAGGCGGGACCGAGTCACCAGCCTCGATGGTTGCCAGCAGACTGCGATACTCGGGCTCGGTCAAGACACTGGTTCCGTGCTCACGGGCGCGCCGTGCCTTGAGGGTCGTCTCCTCAAGGTTCGCCACCAGCAGGCTGGTGCGAGAACTCACGTTGTTCATGACAGCGAGGCCGGCGTCGGTCGCTTCCTGGATGAGGTCAGCACGATCCATGGCAGTGACGCCGGTAAAGACGACCGTCATTCCCTGCTTTAAAGGCTGGCCGGGCATGTGGCGACCCGGGTACGGCCACGGGCAGACGACGCGCGGCGCCGCCGGCGGGTATCCACCGATCGGGCGCGGCCGGGAAACGGGCAGGGCGAGCTTGAGGAACGAGGAGTACGCCAGCGAATGCCGAGTCACTTCCACGAGAACACGAACGTCGTCTTCCGCATCGTGGGGACGCGCCTGCGGTACGCCCCAATAGCGACAAATGGTGGCCAGCTTGAGGTCTGGCACGGGCAGATCAAACATCCCGGACATGCGCCAGGTGCACAACGTCTTCTGGACCGGGAGTCTGCTCCGCACCCGATCAGCTTCGTGGGCGAGGAAGGCCCAGTCGAAGCGAGCGTTGTGCGCCACGAAGATGCGGCCGTTGATCAGCGAATGCACCCGGTCGACGATGTCGTCGTAGCGAGGCGCGCCACGAAGCCGCTCTTTGGTGATGCCATGAATATGGGTCGGACCGGGATCGCACCCGGGGTCCACCAGGCTGCTCCAAGACCTCTCCAGCACACCGTCAGAACGCATCTGCGAAACCGCAATTTGAAGGATGCGATCACGGGCGGGGTCGAGTCCCGTCGTCTCAACGTCAACAGCGGCATATGAGTGCGGATACTGCTCTGCCACTGCCGGCGGCAGCAATCCCTGAGACACGGCAAAATGCTAATCCGCCCGCGCCGCCCATGACGCAATAACGGTCGCCCGCGAGGTAGCAGTCGCTGCCGTTATCGGCGGCGCATAGCGACAACGAGTGCTACCTCGGCGCGGGAGGAGGGGCTCAGCCGACGACGGAGTCCTCGGGCAACCAACCCTCCGGGCCTTCGGAGCCCGCGGCATACTCCTCCATCGGCACCTTGCCCGCCGCCCATGCGTTGAGCACGGGTTCGACGATGTGCCAACAGGATTCGGCGGAGTCACCGCGCACCGAGAGCAACGGGTTGCCGTCGAGGATGTAGGACAGCACCTCGCCGTAGGGCAGCATGCGGCCGGCGGCGAGCTCGGCGCGCAGGGTCTTCTGCTCGAGGTCGAGCGGGCTGCCCTCGGCGTTCATGGTGAGCACGAACGACACCGCACCGGGCTTGAGGTCGATGATGAGCTTGTCCGGCGGGCTGGTGTTCTCAAAACCCGTCGGCACGTGGCCGACCGGGCGGAAGTAGCAGACGATCTGCTTGCGCGCGGTGCCGAGCGCCTTGCCGCTGCGCAGCGTGAACGGCACCCCGGCCCAGCGGTTGTTGCGCACCTCGACCTGCACCTGCGCGAGGGTCTCGGTGTTCCGCTTCGGGTCCACCCCCTCCTCGTCGACGTATGACGGCACCTTCCGTCGTCCGATCGACCCGGCCGTGTAGCGGGCCCGCTTGCTCGCGCGCTTCGGGCTGTTGCCCCACAGGCGGGTCGAGCGCAGCACCTGCGCCTTCTGGTCCTGCAACTCCTGCGAGGACAGCTCGGCGATGGACTCCATCGCGAAGATCGCCAGCACCTGCAGCAGGTGCGACTGCAGCATGTCCCTGAGCGCGCCCGCGCCGTCGTAGTAGCCGGCGCGGCCCTCGAGGGCGAGGTCCTCGTCATACAGGATCTCGACCCGTTCGATGTGCTCGGCGTTCCAGATCGGCTGCAGGATCCGGTTGGCGAAGCGCAGCCCGATCAGGTTGAGCACGGTGGAGATGCCGAGGAAGTGGTCGACCCGGAAGATCTGCTCCTCCGGCACCAGCTTGTGCAACTGCTCGTTGAAGTCGCGCGCCGTCTGCTCGTCGGTGCCGAACGGCTTCTCCAGCGCCAGCCGCGTCGGCTGCGGCAGCTCGATGTCCTCCAGCAGCTGGCACACCTTCATCGACACCGCCGGCGGCAGCGCGAAGTAGATGACGAGCGGCCCCGTGCACGAGCCGATCAGCCGGCCAAGCTGCTCCGGGTCGAGCAGGTCGGTCTGCTCGTAGCGCGCCTTCGACAGCACCGACCGGGTGGGCCGCGCCGGCACCGGCACGTCGGCGAACGCCTTCTCGATCAGCTTCTTCCACTGTGCCGGGGTCATCGGCTCGCGGTCGGCGCCGACGATCTGCACCTTCCGCTTCGGCTCGGCGGTCAGCAGGCTGCCGAGCCCGGGCAGCAGCAGCCGGTGGGTGAGGTCGCCACCGGCACCGAGGATCAACAAAGTCACAGGAGCGTCATCGGCCATGGGGCCGAGCATGGCACGACAGCCTGCCCGGCCCACATCGCGGACACGCCAGTTGCGCCGATCATGATGACTGCCTTAACTTTTCGTTATGCAATCCATCACGCAACGTGACTTGATGCGGGTGTCGCGACCGGCCGCCCGACATTGCTGTCTGTCGGCCTGACCTGCCAATCGGGCAGCGATCGGGCCGAAACAACCTCTGCCAGATAGCAATTCACCAGCCACTCACGAGCACTGAAGGATTACGCAGCCATGACCACCCTCACGCACACCGTCTCCACCGCACTCACCCCACGCCAACTGCTCAGCATCGCCCACCTCTTCACCGACGAGGCCCTCCGCTTCGGGTATGACGAGACCTCCGCCGAGCGGCAGTGGACCGCACTGACCACCGCCGACCAGGTGCAGGTCTGGGCGATCGCCTGGCCACCCGGCAGCTCCACCGGATGGCACGACCACGGCACCGCATTCGGCGCCTTCGTCACGGTGCGCGGGAGCCTGCGCGAACACGCCTGGCACGGCTACGAAACGATCAGCGAGCTGGACGCCGGTCGCGGAAAGCACTTCACCGACAAGCACATTCACGACGTCCGCAATGAGTCCGACGAGTGGGCGGTGTCGGTGCACGCCTACTTCCCGGTGCTGCAGGAGATGAGCCGCTACGCGCTCGTCGCGGGAGAGCTCGTGCTGACCGGGGTCGACACCGAGGGAGAGTCCTGGTGAGCACCTTCGCCGACGAAATCACCTGGCAGTCCGAGCTTTTCGCATCGTCGACCGTGCCCTATGACGATCCGCGCCCGGGCCGGGGGTCGAAGGCGCCGACCTACGACGGCATCGACGACCAGCTCGCGGACGCCCGCAGCCGGTTGCACCGGCTCAGCCCGCGCGCCGCGTTCCAGGAGCTGCTGCACCGGCGGTCGGTGCTGGTCGACATCCGGCCCGAGGCGCAACGTGCCGCCGAGGGCGAGGTAGCGTCGTCGCTGGCGCCACTGGTGGTCGAGCGCAACGTGCTCGAATGGCGGTTCGACCCCCGCCACGAGGCGCGGCTGCCGCTCGCCCACCCCGACCTGCGCGTCATCGTGCTCTGCCAGGAGGGGTACACCTCGTCGCTGGCCGCCGACGCGCTGGCCCGACTCGGCGTATGGCGCGCCACCGACGTCATCGGCGGTTTCGCCGCGTGGCGGGCTCTCGGCCTGCCGGTTGATGGCGATGCGCGCTGAGGCTTGATCTCGATACGCCCTCCCCCGCTTCGCTCCTCCGGGCTACTCGATCAGCGTCACCAGCCCCATCCTCCGGGCTACTCGATCAGCGTGACCGGTCGGGCTACTCGATCAGCGTGCGCTGCTCAATCCGTCAGCTGCACGCGGGCGACCTCGGCGCCGTCGATGACGAACCGGGCATCGACGGTGATCCGGGAGCGCAGCGAGTTGGCGATGAAGCACTGCTGATGCGCGAGCGTGACCAGCCGCTCGAGCCGGTCCAGCCGACTGCCGGGCGCCAGTGTCACCGTCGGCCGCAGCCGAATCTCGGTGACCCACATCGGATCTGACGACTCAGGCATCAACCCTTCGGCGTTGTCGACGTAGTCGAGCACGTCCAACCGCGAGCGGGCCGCGACGGCGAGAAACGACAGCAGCTGGCAGCTGCTCGCGGACATCACCAGCAACTGCTCCGGGTTGACCAGTGAGGGGTCGCCGCGGAAGTGCGGGTCGGACGACATCGGGAAGGGAGGCAGATCGCCCGGGGCGACCTCGTGCGCGCGGCCGTATTCGTCATACCCCACGCCAGTCGACCCGGACCAGCTCAATCGCACCGGATACGAGTGGTTTTCAGCCATGGCCCCGATAGTACGACGCGACGAGCGGACCGACCTCCTGCCAGCCGAGCGCCCGGTAGAGCTCGCGCCCATCGGCGGTCGCGCTCAGCACGGCGCGTCGCGCACCGCCCAGCACACCCGCCTGCTCCAGACCGGTCATCAACGCCCGCCCGAGCCCGCGGCGGCGATGCGCGGCCGCGGTGTTGATGCGATCCGGCACGAGCCACCCGTCGGCGATGCCGGCCTGCCCCCAGGAGGCGAGTTGGCCGGCCCGGCAATGGATTTCGAGATAGATCACGTCGTCGCGGACGTCGGTCGACGAGACGTAACCATCGGGCACCGGCACCAGCGGCCCCGGGCCGAGCGTGCGATGCATCAACCAGCCGGGTTCCTCGTCGATCCACGCCGGCGGGAAGACCGGCCGCCACCGCGCCGGATCGCCGACGAACTTCACCGCCGTCCGCGGCTCGGTCACCGCGTCCAGCACGTCGCGCACCGCGCGCTCGTCGCCGCTGGTCAGCACGAACCGCTCGTACTCGCGGTCGTTGCGGGTCGGGAGATACCACCCGGTCGAGGTGGGCGACGGCGCGGCGATGCCCTTCGACCGGGCCCATCCGCCGACCCAGCCGTCGACATACGGACGGGCGGACTCCTCGACGAACACGCCCACGAGCATAGGTATGACGGTGCCCCCGCGCGACGCAATATGCTCGCCGCGGCCCACCCCTCCGCCGAAAGGGCTCACCATGGCGACGTTCTCGGTCCCGGGCGCCGAGCTCGACTACACGACCGAGGGCAGCGGCCCGCCACTGGTCCTGCTGCACGGCCTGACTGCCAGCCGCGACAACGAGATTCGCAACCGACTCGACTTCCGCAGCTTGCGCGACACCCACACCCTCACGGCGTATGACGCACGCGGCCACGGCCGGTCCACCGGGCGCACCGAGCCGGACGACTACCGCTGGCCGCAGCTCGCGGACGACCTGCTCGCGCTGATCGACCACCTGCACCCGGACGAGCCGGTCGACGCGCTCGGGGTGTCGATGGGCGTGGGCACGCTGCTGCACGCGGCGACGACGCACCCCGACCGCTTCCGGCGGCTGGTGCTGGTCATCCCGCCGACCGCGTGGCAGACCCGGGCCGCCCAGGCGTCCGTCTACCGCGACGGCGCAGACCTGGTCGAGGCCCAGGGCTCCCGCGCGCTGGCCCGTGCCGCACGGCTGCTGCCACTGCCGCCCGCTCAGGCGGACCTGCCCGAGCGAGTCGCCCCCGACATACCCGACAAGCTGCTGGCGGCGGCGTTCCGGGGAGCCGCGGTCTCCGATCTGCCTGCGCCGGAAGCGATTTCGCAGCTCGAGCAACCGACGCTGATCCTCGCGTGGGCGGACGACCCGGGCCATCCGACCGAGACTGCCGAGCGCCTGCTCGACCTGCTCCCGGACGTGGAGCTCAACGTCGCCCACACGCCCCAGCAGCGCGACGCGTGGCCGCAGCTGGCCGCCGACCATCTGCGCTGACGTCGGTCACCACCGAGTGACGTCCGGCGCAACGAGTGACGTCCGTGCAACGACGTCACTCACCGGTTACGACGTCACTCGGCGCGAGGCGCGGGGCGCATCCGGCTAGCCCGCCGCGTGCAGGCCGATCGTGTCGCCGGCCCGGTCCGCGGCCTGGGCAATCGTCTGCACGATCGCGCCGGCGACGAGCTCGGGGTTGTCGATCATCGGCACGTGCCCGCAGTCGGGCAGCGAGACGTGCCCGACGGTCGGCAGCTGCTCGCGAGCGGTGACCGCCTGCGACGGCAGCAGCAGCCGGTCCTTGGTGCCCCAGGCGATCGTCACCGGCACGACCGGCCGGTCGCGATAGCGCGCACGGGACACCTGCCAGGCCACCGGGAAGAAGCCCGGCGACCGCCGCAGGTTGTAGGTGTCGTCGAGCGCCGTCTGCGGGTCGACCCGCTCGGGGTGGGCATAGAGGGAACCCATGCTGATCTTGCGCAGCGCGGTCTTGTCGGCAAACAGCTTCAGCACCGGACCGGGCGAATAGGTGGAGGCCTTCAGCACCGCGAGATTCGCGATCGCGTTGGCGAGGCCGACCGGCCCCCAGAAGCCGGCGGGCGAGAGCGCGGTCGCGGTGCGCACCGACCCGCGCGCGGCGAGCCCGAGCGCGAGCAGCCCACCGAGGGAGTTGCCCGCCACGTGCGGCCGACCCAGCCCCAGGTCGGCGAAGAACTCCTCGAACTGGTCGAGGTAGCTGCTCATCCGATAGCTGTGCGGCTTGGCGGGTTTGGGCGACGTGCCGAAGCCGGGCAGGTCGACCGCGATGACGTCGAAGTCCTCGGCGAGCAGGTCGAAGGTGTGACCCCATGCGGTGCGCTGGTGGCCGATCCCGTGGATCAGGACTAGCGGCTCACCCGAGCCCTTGCGCGAATAACTGATGGTGCTCATCGAGCCTCACTTCGTGTATGGCGTGCCACGTCCGACGGCGGGCGTTCCGCGAGTTCGCCCGCCCACCTTACCCGCCGGTAACGCCGCCGGGTAGGGGTTGCGAGCGCCCCAGCACCCGCAGCGCGACCGCGACGACGCGCTCGCTCGCCGCGTCATACGCGATCTCGGCGTCGATGGCGTCGCCGCGCAGCACGAACGGCACGCAGATGCGCGCGTCGTCCCACATCCGGCAGAGCGGCAGGTCGGCGACCGGCCACCACTCGGGCTCCAGTTCGTCCGATGCCACGATGTCGCCCGTCCACCGCGTCGCCCGGAACAGGTCGACGTCCATGTCCCACGCCGGCGTGTCCGCCCAGCGGAAGCGCACCTGCCCTGCGGCGGCGAAATCGTCTGGGGCCACGAGCAATCCGGACTCTTCGCGGGTCTCCCTGACGGCTGCCTCGAGGCTGCTCTCCCCGGGCTCGACGTGGCCGCCGAGCGCGACGACCCGCCCGGCGCCGAAGCCGCGCAGCTTCTCGCCGAGCAGCACCTGGGCGTGCGGGGTGCCGTCATCGCGGATCAGGTAGGCCAGACAGGTCGATTTCGTCACCTGAGACAGCATGCCCGACAGTTTCCGGCACCGGCCGGTAACCGCGACGATGGGGCGCGTGACGATCGGAATCCTGACCAGCGGCGGCGACTGCCCCGGCCTCAACGCGGTGATCCGCGGCGCCGTCATCAAGGGCGACCGCATCCACCACGAGTCGTTCGTGGGCATCAAGGACGGCTGGCGTGGCCTCGTCGAGGACGACATCGAGCCGCTGCCCCGGTATGACGTGCGCGGCCTCTCCCGGCTCGGCGGCACGATCCTCGGCACGTCGCGCACCAACCCGTTCGACCACGGTGGGGCGGCGCGGGTGCGCGAGGTGATGGCGGGGCACGAGATGACGGGGCTGATCGCGATCGGCGGCGAGGGCACGCTCACCGCGGCCCGCCGGCTGTCCGACGAGGGCATCCCGGTCGTCGGGGTGCCGAAGACGATCGACAACGACCTGTCCGCGACCGACTACACGTTCGGCTTCGACACCGCGGTCTCGATCGCCACCGAGTCGATCGACCGGTTGCGCACCACGGCCGAGTCGCACCACCGCTGCATGGTCGTGGAGGTGATGGGCCGGCACGTCGGCTGGATCGCGCTGCACGCCGGGGTCGCCTCGGGCGCCCACGCGATCCTCATCCCCGAGGTCGACGTCTCGCTGGCGCAGATCTGCGAATGGGTCGAGATGGCCCGCGATCGCGGTCGCGCGCCGGTCGTGGTGGTCGCCGAGGGTTTCGTGCCGGACGGCGCCGAGCACGTGCACGCCCCGCGCGGGCTGGACGCCTTCGGCCGGCCGCGGCTCGGCGGCATCGGCGAACGACTCGCACCCGCGATCGAGGAGCAGACCGGCATCGAGACGCGCTCGGCGACCCTGGGTCACCTGCAGCGCGGGGGCGTCCCCTCGGCATACGACCGGGTGCTGGCGACCCGCTTCGGCACCGCCGCCGTCGACGCCGTCGTCGACAAGCAGTGGGGCTCGATGGTCTCGCTGATCGGCACCGACATCGAATCGGTCGACCTGCACTCGGCCACCACCGTGCTCAAGACCGTGCCGCGCGAACGCTGGGACGAAGCCGCGATCCTCTTCGGCTGACGCGGGTTTCGATACGCGGCTGCTGGTTTCGATACGCGGCTCGTTCCTCGCCGCTACTCAACCAGCGTATGGGCGAGCCGTGGCAATGCTGGTCGAGTAGGCGAGCCGTGGCAATGCTGGTCGAGTAGGCGAGCCCCCAGGGGCGAGCCGTATCGAGACCAGCCCACCACCAGCCGACGGGTTTCGATACGCGGCTGCTGGTTTCGATACGCGGCTCGTTCCTCGCCGCTACTCAACCAGCGTATGGGCGAACCGTGGCAATGCTGGTCGAGTAGGCGAGCCCCCAGGGGCGAGCCGTATCGAGACCAGCACGTCTACCCGGCGGGGTAGAGCTGCCCCATCACCTCGCGCACGTAGGCCTCGACGGACTCGTCCGGGTGCAGCACTCCCTCGATCGGGAAGCCGACATACTCCGGCGCTATGCGTCCGGCATCCGAAAGCGCGTGCAGCAGAGCGTGTTTCACGTGCGGTCGCTCCATGCCGACGGGCACCCGGAAGGCATATACGTCGGCCGGCTCGGTCGCGATCCGGGGAAATCGCTTGGCGACCCGCCCCGCCTCCTTGTCCGAGGAGTGCAGGTGCAGCCAGGTGCGCAGCGCGGGAGCGGCGTTGGTGGCGCCGACGAAGAGCACGTCGGCGCGGGGGTCGGCGCCCTCCGGCAATCGCCACACGTAGATCCACGAGTCGGGCGGCTCGCCGACCAGCTCCCCGTCGCGGATGTGCCAGGTCTCTGATTCGATCACCCCACCAGTTCTACTCCCCCTCCCGCTAGCGTGGCCGTATGACGCAACGCGGCGGCAGCGGGCCGGACCTGTCGAAGCAGACCGGCGCTGCGGTGGACGCGTCATACGACCCCCTGGTGCGCAGCGCGGTGCGCAAGTCGGTGCGCCGGCTCGTGCCGTTCGTGGCGCTGCTCTACTTCGTCAACTACCTCGACCGCACCAACATCGCCTTCGCCGGCCCGGGCGGGATGAACGACGCGCTCCGGCTGAGCGGCCCGATGTTCGGCTTCGCCTCCGGCATCTTCTTCCTCGGCTACCTGCTGCTGGAGGTGCCGAGCAACATGGCGCTGCACCGCTTCGGTGCGCGCCGGTGGATCGCCCGGATCCTTGTCACCTGGGGCATCATCGCCTCGCTCGTGACGTTCGTGCCCAACGCCGGCACGCTCTATCTGCTCCGCTTCCTGCTCGGCGTCGCCGAGGCGGGGTTCTTCCCGGGCATCATCCTCTATCTCACCTTCTGGTTCCCGCAGCGCGAACGCGCAAGGATGACAGCGCTTTTCATGGTCGCCGTGCCGCTGTCGACGGCCATCGGGTCGCCGCTGTCGTCGCTGCTCATCGAGCACGGCCACGGCTGGTTCGGGCTCGACGGGTGGCGGGTGATGTTCCTGGTCGAGGGCGTGCCCGCGGTGCTGCTCGGCGTCGTCACCTGGTTCTTCCTCACCGACCGGCCCGAGGCGGCCAGGTGGCTGGCCCCGGCCGAGCGGGACGCGCTGCAACGCACCCTCGACGCCGAGCAGCGGACCCGCGCATCGGCATACAAGGTGACGATCCTGGAGTCCCTCACCCGGCCCCGGGTGTGGGCGCTGGCGTTCGTCTACTTCGGGGTCGTCTACGGCCTCTACGCGCTCGGCTTCTTCCTGCCGACGATCATCGCCGGCTTCGCCGAGCAGTATGGCGCGCACTACTCGATCATGCAGCGCGGGCTGATCAACGCGATCCCCTACGTGATCGGCGCGATCGCGATGATCCCCTGGGCACTGCACGGCGACCGCACCCGCGAACGCGTCTGGCACGTCGCGCTGCCCAGCATCGTCGGCGGCATCGCGATCCCGGTCGCGCTCTATCTGGACAGCCCGTTCGCGGCGATGGTCGCGGTGTCGGTGTGCGCGATCGGGATCATGTGCGCGCTGCCCACCTTCTGGGCACTCCCGACCAACTTCCTGTCCGGCGCGGCCGCCGCGAGCGGGATCGCGCTGATCAACTCGGTCGGCAACTCGGCCGGGTTCCTCGCGCCCTACATCACCGGCTGGCTCAAGGACGGCACCGGCTCCCAGAAGGCCGGGCTGTGGGCGGTCGGCATCGCGATGGTGCTCGCCGGCGTGCTCGCCGTCGCCCTCCGCACCCTGCCACCGGCCAAGGACGAATCCGCCGCACACGAGGTGAAGGTATGACGAACGCCCCGACGATCCTGTTGCTCCACTCCGCGCTCGGCCTGCGCCCCGCGGTCACCCGGTTCGCCGATCAGCTGCGCGAGCGCGGGTATGACGTGGTCAGTCCCGACTACTACGACGGCAGCGTCTTCGACGACACCTGCGCGGGGCTCTCGCACCGCGACGACGTCGGCCCGGCGCAGCTGCTCAAGCGGGTGCGTCCCATCGTCGACCAGATCCCGGAAGACACTGTCCTTGCTGGGTTTTCGCTCGGGGCCGCGTTTGCCCAGCGGCTCGCCGCCGACCGGCCGGATGCCCGGGCGGTGATCCTCATGCACTCGGTCGCTGCACCCCGCGACGGCGCGTGGCCGGGGCAGCCGGTGCAGGTGCACCGCTACGCCGAGGACCCGTTCGTCGCCGAGTCCGACCTGGTGGCGCTCGGCGAGGCGGTGCGCGGGTCGGGCGCGAGCTTCGAGGACTTCGTCACCCCGGGCAAGGGGCACCTGTTCACCGACACCGACCTGCCCGACGGTGACGAGAAGGCGACGGCGGAGACGATCGAGCGCATCGACGCGCTGCTGCGCGACTCCCGGCATACGACCGCACGAGGCTAGGTCCTCGCGGTCCGGCGCACGCCGTCGACCAAGGAGGTGCAGCAGGCGGCAGGCGAGCCTCCGGCCGCCCGGAAACGACGTGGAGGCTGTCGCCGTGCGGCGCTAGGCTCAAGTGCTGCACAAGTTCACCCTTAAGGAGGGGCCGCGTGTCTCAGACCGCACCCACTTACCCCGAGGAGATCGACGGGGCGGTCCTCAAGATCGCCGGCGTCGTCGTCCTTGGGGCGATCATGTCGATCCTCGACATCACCGTCGTCAACGTCGCACTGCCGACCTTCCAGAATGTCTTCGCCGATGGCGGGACCCCTGTTGCCTACTCGACCGTCGCGTGGACCGTCACGGCATACACCCTCGCGCTGGCGACGGTCATCCCGCTGACCGGCTGGGCCGCGGACCGCTTCGGCCCGAAGCGCCTCTACATGCTCGCGATCTTGTTGTTCACCGCCGGTTCGGCGCTCTGCGCGGCGGCCAACTCGATCAACATGCTGATCGCCTTCCGGGTCCTGCAGGGCCTCGGCGGCGGCATGCTCATGCCGCTCGGCATGACGATCCTCACCCACGCTGCCGGCCCGAAGCGGATGGGCCGGCTCATGGCGATCCTCGGCGTGCCGATGCTGCTCGGCCCGATCCTCGGACCGATCCTCGGCGGCTACCTCATCGAGCACGCCAGCTGGCACTGGATCTTCCTGATCAACCTGCCGATCGGCATCATCGCCCTGATCTACGCCTACTTCGCGCTCGAGGACGACAAGCCGACGCCGTCGGAGTCGTTCGACTTCCTCGGCATGGCGATGATGTCGCCGGGGCTGGCGCTGTTCCTCTTCGGTGTCTCCTCGATCCCGACCGACGGCGTCGGCTCGGCCAAGGTGCTGATCACCGGGATCATCGGCATCGTCCTGATCGTCGCGTTCATCTTCCACACCTTCCGGCCGGAGCACCCGCTGCTCGACCTGCGGCTGTTCAAGAACCGCCTGCTGTCGGTGTCGACGATCACGATGTTCCTGTTCGTCGCCGCGTTCTTCGGTGGTCTGCTGCTGGTGCCGACCTACTTCCAGCAGGTGCGCGGTGAGTCGACGCTCGACGCCGGTCTGCTGGTCGCACCGCAGGGCATCGGCGCGATGCTGACGATGCCGATCGCGGGCGCGCTGGTCGACAAGTTCCCGGTCGGCCGCATCGTGCCGTTCGGGCTGGTGCTGATCATCGCCGGCATGTTCGGGCTCACCCAGATCGGCCCGGACACCAGCTACTGGGGCTACATCATCCCGGTGCTGTTCATCATGGGTCTCGGCATGGGCGGCACGATGATGCCGATCATGACGTCGGCGCTGAAGACGTTGACCCACCACGAGGTCGCGCGCGGTTCGACGCTGATCAACATCATCCAGCAGATCGGCTCCTCGGTCGGCGTCGCGATCATGTCGACCGTGCTCACCGACCGGCTCAAGTCCTCCGACCTGGTGCAGACCGGGCAGGCGATCATGGAGCAGCAGCAGCACAAGCCGCCGATCCCGCCGACCGCCGAGCAGATGCAGGTCGTGGCACAGGCCGGCGGTCAGAAGTCGTTCATGGCCCAGGTCGCCTCCGACATGGCCGGAGCGTTCAGCACCACCTTCTGGGTGGCCGCGATCCTCTGCCTGCTGACGGTCATCCCGGCGTTCTTCCTGCCGCGCAAGCCGCTGCCGGAGACCCCAGCCGGCGAAGAGTCGGCGCCGATGATGATGCACTGACGCACGCCGAGAAGACACCGCACCGATCGGGGTGAGGCCGAGCCGCCGGGCTCGCCTCACCCCGATCACGGTTTGCGGGAGATGACGTCGGCAGCGCGCGCGACGACGCTGGTGCGGCCGTTGCGCGCCTCGATGCGGTCGGCGAGCCGGTATGCCGCATACAGCCCGCGAATCCCCAGCCACCGCAACGGTTCCGGCTCCCACTGCCGCACCCGCCGGTCCACCCACGGCAGCGCGGTGCGCTCGGTGTCCCGTCCGGTGGCGAGGTCGGCGAGCGTGCGCCCGGCGAGGGCCGAGGAGACGACGCCGTGACCGACATACCCGCCGGCGAAACCCGTGCGGGTGCGCGGGTCGAAGGAGACGGTCGCCGACCAGTCGCGTGGCACGCCGAGCACCCCGGACCAGGCGTGCTCGACCGCGACATCCCGGGTCGTCGGCCAGAGCCGGTGCAACGTCGCGGTGAGCTCGTCCACGGTGCGAGCGGCCGTCGCGCCGTCGCCGCGGATGCGGGAGCCGAAGCGGTAGGGCACGCCGCGGCCGCCGATCGCGATGCGGCCGTCGGCGGTGCGCTGGGCATACATGTAGACGTGCGCCTCGTCCCCGATCACCTCGGCGCCGTCCCAGCCGATCTCGCGCCACGCCCGGTCCGGCAGCGGTGCGGTCACGATCATCGAGGAGTTCATCGGCACCCACGCACGCCGCTGCCCCGGCACCTCGGCGGTGAACCCCTCCGTGCAGCGCAGCACCGTCCCCGCCCGCACCGTCCCGTATGGCGTGACCACCGATCCCGGCGCGATCGACGTCGCCGGGGTGGTCTCGAAGACCGAAACCCCCTGCCGTTGCACCAGCGCCGCCAGGCCACGCACCAGTTTCGCCGGGTGCAGCCGCGCGCAGTGCGGCGACCAGATCGCCCCAGACCCGCCCGCGATGCGCACCCGGGCGGCGAGCTCGTCCGCATCGAGCCACTGGTCCGCGTCGTCCGGCGCGCGGCCGGACCAGTCACTGCGCAGCCGCTGCAACTGGGCAGGGCCCGTCGCCACGCGCAACTCGCCACCCTTGACGATGTCGGCATCGACGCCGTGGGCCCGGCACACCGCGATCACCTCGTCGACCTGCTGCCGCAGGTGCGCGGCGAGGCAGGTGACCGCCGACGGCCCGCCGGGGCCGCGGCCGAGCACCGCGGCCGACCCGGGCAGGGCCGCGGTGAGCCAGCCGCCGTTGCGGCCGGACGCGCCATACCCGGCGAACTCGCGCTCCAGGACCACGACGGTGAGCGAGGGCCGGAGCTGCTTGAGGTAGAACGCCGTCCAGAGACCGGTGTAACCGGCGCCGACGATGCAGACGTCGACGTCACGATCGCCGGGCAGCGAGGGCCGGCGAGGCCCGGGACCGCCCAGCTGATGCCACCAGTGGGAGACCCCGCCGTTGCGCAAGGCGGGTCGCTTCAGCGGCGCTGCAGCGCCGGCTTCGACAGCCGCACCGCGTCCGGCAGCATCCCGTGCTCGACACCCCAGAGCACCGCCTGCGAGCGGGAGCTGACGCCCATCTTGCGGTAGGCGGCGCGGATGTGCGTCTTGACCGAATTGATCGAGATCGCAGCCTGGTCCGCGATCTCCTGGTTGCGCAGCCCCTGGGTGATCAACGCGATCACCTCGGCCTCGCGCGCGGTCAGCCCGTAGGCCTGACCCGGCCAAGACCCGTACTGCTCCATCTCGTCCTGCTCGCTCGCGAGCGGCACGCGCGGGTTGTTGGTCATCACCACGACCTGTCCGCGTGCCACGTCGACCAACGCGTCGGCGAGCAGCTTGCCGCTGAGGCTCTTGGGCAGATAGCCGTGCACGCCCTTCTGCACCGCGATGTCGATCAGCCGGGGGTCGGTGTTCCAGGTGTAGATGACGGCCTTGCCGCACGCCGGGTCGGCGAGCAGCTCGTCGACGTCGCTGCCGTCGACCTGGGTCTGGGAGAAGGTGTCGTAGAGCGTGATGTCGACGGAGGCGTCGCCGTCGACGGTGGCCATCGCCTCGATGACCTCGACGCGGTCGGCATGCGGCTGCAGGAGTGCCGCGAGCCCGACGACCACGAGTTCGTAGTCGTTGCGCAGGGCGACGCGAACCGGTCGCTGCATGTCGGAAGGGAGCATACGAACAAGTGTAGGGCGCGAACCTGCACGTACTCCGCGTTGTCGAGAACCCGCCGCTAACCTGCGCTCCGCGGCTTCAGGCGTGCTCGGGCGGGAAGCCCCCGGTGGCGATCGGCCCCCATCCGGTGATGGTCACCGCGATCAGCGACTTGCCCTGCGTGCGCATCGCCTCGCGATATTCGTCCCAGTCGGGGTGCTCGCCGGAGATGCTGCGGAAGTAGTCGACCAGCGGCTCGACCGCGCCGGGCAGGTCGATCACCTCGGCGTCGCCGTCCAGTTGCACGTAGGCGTCGTCCCAGTCGTCGGACTGGATCAGCAGCGAGACGCGCGGGTCCCGCCGGATGTTGGCCACCTTGGCCCGCTGCGGGTAGGTCGAGATCAGCACCCGGTCGTCCGGGCCCACGCCGCAGGTGACCAGCGACAGCTGCGGCGACCCGTTCCGCTTGTGCGTCACGAGCGTGGCCCGGTGGCGGGTGCGCACGAAGTCGACGAGTGCGTCGCGGTCGACGCGGTCTACGGTCGCGATACGGCGTGGCATGCCGGTCAGACTAGCTCGCGCGCAGTTGTCCGCAGCGCCGCCGACATCGCCGGTGCCGGGTCTGCCATGATGCTGCCGACCACCCGCCGCCACCGTCCGAGGAGCACCGAGCAGGATGCCGCCGCCAGCACCGTGCGTCTGCGGCCATCCCCACCAGGCTCACCAGCATCTCCGGGCCGGCACGGACTGCGCGTTCCGTCAGACCTGCGGGTGCGGGCGTTACCGGCCGACCGCGGGAGGCTCGGTGCTGCAGCGAGTCCGACGCCTCGTCGCGCGCGCCTGACCCGGCTGGATAACCTCCTCCCATGGGGGTGAGGGTGTCGGTCTGCATACCGACCTATCAGGGCGGCCGTTTTCTGGACGAAACGCTGCGGTCGGTGCTCGCGCAGGACGCCGACGATCTCGAGGTCGTGGTGCGCGACAACGCCAGCACCGACGAGACCGCGCAGGTGCTCGCGGCCCATGACGACCCGCGCCTTCGCGTGATCACTGCGGCGGAGACCGTGGACCTGCCGACCAACTGGCGGCTGGCCGTGGAGGCGACGACGGGCGACTACGTGAAGCTGGTCTGCGCCGACGACCTCATCGCGCACGGGGCGATCCGGCGGCAGGCGGCCGTGCTTTCCGCCCGGCCCGAGGTGTCGGTGGTGGCCGCGCGCCGGGCACTCATCGACAGTCAGAGCCGCATCCTGTTGCGGCACATGGGACTACGCGGCCTCCTCGGCGTGCATCCCGGCGGGCGGGTGGCGCGCACGATCGTGCGACGTGGTGGCATCAATCCGATCGGCGAGCCGTGCGGGGTGATGTTCCGCCGCGCCGACTACGACGCGGTCGGCGGCTGGGACGGCAGCCGCGTGCACCCGATGGACGTCGACCTGTGGCTGCGGCTGCTCCGGCGCGGCGACCTCTTCGGTCAGCCCGATGAGCTCGCGGCGTTCCGAACCAGCGAATCCGCCTATTCGACAGCGCATTCCAAGGATCAGTATGCCGAGTACGTCGGCTTCAGCCGCCGCGTCGCGACCGGGTGGCAGGTGCCCCTGCGCGAGCGTGCGGCCGGCGCCGTCATACGCCGGGCGACGTGGGAGGCGTGGCCGCTGCGGCAACGGTCGATCACACCGGGCGATCGGTGGCCGTCCGGGCCGCCGTCACACTGACCGGCGGCTCGGCACGCTGCAGGCGGCGGAGGGCGGCCGCGAACGGCACGAGGCAGAGCATCGCGAAGGCGACCCGGACGACGTCCCAGGTCGTGGTCACCGGCAGCGTCAGGGAAGCCGCGGCCAGCACGGCCGAGACACCCAGGAACACAAGGCAACTCGGCTGTGACGGGATCGCCGGGTGTCTGCGGACCACGGCACGTCGCAGATAGATCGCCTGCACGGCCAGCGCGACGAGGGTGCTGATCGCCGCACCCAGCAACCCGACGGTCGCGAGCAGCACCGCGAGCGCGATCAGCTTCGCCACCACGGCGACGACGGCCGACGCCGCCAGCGGGCGGGACCAGCGCATCGTCACCAGCATCCGCTGGGACGCGCCCATCGCCGCGACCGGGATCGCGCAGAGGCCCACGACGAAGATGATGCGGGTGAGCGCGGGGCGGTCGTAGGTGTCCGGCACCCACACCCGCAGCAGCCCCGGCGCCGCGACCGTGACACCGAGCAGCGCCCAGCCGAGCAGCCAGTAGACGCCGTCGCGCGAGGACGCGATGAGTTGCCACCGCACCTCCGGGTCGGTGATCGCCTTGAGCCTCGGCAGCCACGCCCGGTTGGTGAAGATCAGCATCAGGGTCACCGCGTTGCCGACCACGAAACCCACTTGATATTGCGCCACCTGCGCCGACCCGAACCAGCGCTGCACGACCAGCCGGTCCGCCGTGGTGAGGATGTATTCGGCGAGACTGGTCAACACCAGGGGCAGCCCGAGCCGCAGCGCCTGCCGCGTCACGTGGGGGTCGAAGGCACCCTGCAGCCGGGGACCCACCCACAGCAGACCGCCGAGCAGGGCGAGGGACTGGCCGATCACGCCGCCCGCGACATACGTCGTCGCGTCACGACGCACCAGGAAGATCAGCAACAGTCCGCACAGCTGGCTGCCGACCGTGGAGACGAAGCTCACCGTGGCAAACCGGCGCAGCCGGTCCTCGGCCTGCAGGATGCCGAGCACGAGCAGCACCGATGACCCGGGCGCGACCCAGGCCAGCGCGACCAGCACCAGCGTCAGGTCGCGATCGAACCCGAGGACCGGCGCCCACCAGCGGGCCGTGAGCGCGAGTATGCCGGCGAGCGCGAACGCGAAAACCACACCGGTGGTGAGCAGACCCCGCGCCGGCCGGTCGTCGCCGGCGTCCTCGACGCGACGAATCTCCAGCGCCTGGTCGATCCCGAACACCGAGATCAGCACGAGCAGCTGGTAGAGCGCGAGAGCGGCCGCGACCCGCCCGAACTCCTCCATCGACAGCGCGTGCGCCACGATCGGCGACACCACCGTGGCAGCAAGCAACTGCATCGACCAGACCAGCACATAGATCATGCCGCGGCCGAACAGGCTGGGACCGGTCCCCTGCTCCGGCAGTTCGGTCGTCATTTTCGACCCGCGCACACGATGCTTGACACCCGTCCATTCTATGATCGGCGCGATGACTCATGGGTATTCCGTGCGCGGACCAATGTTCCCGTCCACTGCCGCCGTCACCTGGCCGGGTGCCTCGTGGGTGGGGGCGCTCGACGTCTCCACTGAGGACGCCGACACGTCCCGTCCGCACGGGACGATCCGGCTCACCGGCGCCGACGGTTACGCCCGCGCCCGGCTCCTCGTCGTCGACGACGGCAGACCTCGCGGATTCGTCGCGGCCGACATCGGCCCCGAGGGCACGCTCGACGTCGCCTCGCTGGACGAGCAGGTGCGGGCCCTCCCTCCGGCGGCCGCCCGTCATACCGCTGCGCCGCCGCCGCGACCGCCGTTCAGCGTCGTGCTGTGCACCCGGGAGCGGGCCGCGGCCCTCGACGTCGCGCTGCGGTCGCTGCTGCGACTGGACTACCCCGATTTCGAGATCGTGGTGGTCGACAACGCCCCGGTGACGACCGCGACCGCCGACACCGTCGAGGCCATCGGTGACGCCCGCATCCGGCGCATCGTGGAGCCACGGCCAGGCGTCTCCGCGGCCCGCAACCTCGGGATCGCGCAGGCACGGCACGACTGGATCGCCTTCGTCGACGACGACGTGGTGGTCGACCGGCACTGGCTGTCGGCCCTCGCCGACGCGACGGCGGACACCGACGACGGACGGCCGGTCGGTGCGATCAGCGGCCTGGTCCCGGCCGCCGAGTTGCGCAGCCGCACCCAGGCGTGGTTCGACGACCGGGTGACCTGGAGCAAGACCTTCGAGCCGCGCGTGTTCGATCGGGACCGGCCACCGCACGGCGTGCCGCTCTTCCCGTTCCAGGTCGGGGCCTACGGCACCGGCGCCAACTTCGCCGCCCACCGGTCGGCGATGCTGGACATCGGCGGCTTCGACCGGGCGCTGGGTGCCGGCACCCGCTGCCTCGGCGGCGAGGACATCGACGTGTTCTACCGGCTCGTCGCCCGGGGCCACGTGCTGCGTTACGAGCCAGGGGCGATCATCTGGCACCGGCATCGCGACACCGCACCCGAACTCCGGGCCCAGATGACCGGTTACGGCCGCGGCCTGACCGGCTGGCTCACCAAGCTCGCCCTGTCGCCGGGTGATCTGCGCCGCGGCCTGGCGAGCCTGCACCGCAACCCGGACCGCCCGAAACTGCGCTCGGGCAGGCCGCTCGGCACCCGCGAACCGGACGCGCGGCGCCCCAGGGCGCTGGCCGTCGACGCGACCGCGGGCGGTGCGCAGGCGACCACGCGGGTCGCGACGCAAGACCTAACGCAAAACACGACTTACGACACGGCTCAGGACACGGCGCACGACACGATTCGGGACACGGCGGGGATGGAGCGCATCGAACGACGATCGATGGCCGGCGGACCTGCGGCATACCTCGGGGAGCGGATCCGACTGGTCCGGTCCGGCCCACGCCGGGCCGATGCGGGGTAACCTGTCAGCTGTCAAGATAGCGCCCGCATGCAATCCCTATCCCCGAGGAACCCCGCAATGAGGCCTTACCCCAACCGACGCACAGCGCTCACCCTTGCCGGTCTCGGCACCGCCGGAGCACTCCTGTCCCCCGGCGCCGCCGTTGCCGGCATCCGCCCGTGGACGGCAGCCCGATCCCCGTGGGTGCCGCTGTGGACCGAGGACTTCACGCACAACGTCGCGCGTGGCACGTTCCGCCCCAACCCCGCCGGCCGACTGGTGTCGGCCGAGACGGCGCCCTACGCCGAACGGCTGATCGCCTACCCGGACGGCTGGCGGGCCACCAATGGCGTCGGCATCTACGCACCGTCCCGCTCCGTCAGCGTCGACTCCGGCGCCCTGACCATCCGCTGCTTCACCGACGCGACCACCGGCGAGCCCGTCTCGGGCGCGGTCGGCACGACCGGCTCCAGCACCTACGGCCGGTGGGCCTGGCGGATGCGTGGCCTGACCACCAGCCCCGGCTGGAACTGCGTCTGCCTGCTCTGGCCGGTCGACGACGCGTCGTGGCCGCGATCGGGCGAGATCGACTGGCCCGAGAGCGATCTGAGCGAACAGGTCAAGGGGTTCTACCACCCCGCCGGCGGGCGGGCGCCCACGGAATACGTCATCGACGGCACCGGCTCGTGGGCGGACTGGAACGACTACGTGCTCGAGTGGACACCCACGTCGGTGCGATACGGCTTCAACGGCCGCATCGTGTTCAGCACCTCCACCAACATCCCGAACCAGCCGATGCGGTGGGTCGTGCAGACCGGCGAACCGCCCTACAAGCCGGCCAAGCGAGCGCCCGGAGCGACAGCGATGGTCCAGATCTCGAACCTGAGCACCTGGGCCTACCGCGGCTGAGCGCGGCCGCTGCTCTCGGTGGGTCGGCTGATCAGTCGGTCAGCCGACCCACCGATAGAGCGCCGCGGAGTCCGATCGATCGACCAGCTGCCAGCCGGGTGCGTCGGCCATCGCCGCCCACATGCGGCGGTAGTCGACGTAGGACTGGTTGCGGTAACGCTCGCCGGCGGCTCCGATCTCGACCGAGAAGATCACGTAGTGGCCGCGCGCCGACACGGTCAGCAACTTGTCGGTCCAGGCGCGGATGTCGGCCTGCGGGTCGTAGGCGCTGCCGGTGGTCGTGGCAAACCCGTTGACGCCCTTGCCGGCGAGGTCGTCCCGGCTCAGGTATTGGAAGTCCGCATAGCGCGCGCTCTGCCGGCCGGGAGTCACCCGTCCGGTGCCCGACGAGAAGAGCACGGCGTTCGGCGCGGCATTGCGTTCGAAATAACCGGCCACCTCGATCGTGCCCGGCCGCATCGCCCGCGCCCAGTCCATGGCGCTCTGCCCGAGCACATTGATCGCGAGCAGCACCGCGGCCCCGGTCATCGCGGCGACGACGCTGACCGTCGCCACCCGCACGCTGCGGGTCGCGGCGTGGCCACCGGTCGGCGCACCCACCCGCACCGTCGCGGTCACCGCGAGGATGCTGAGCCACGGCAGCGCGAACAGCACCACCCGGAAGATGCCCTCGGCCCCGTAGTCGGTCGCCGCGGCGACGCCGGCCGGACTCATCGCGGCGGCGACGAGCAGCCACGCCTCGCGCGAATGCCGCCATCGCACCAGGGCGACCAGCGCCCCGATGCCGATCAGCAGGACACCGAACGACGGCACCTCGAAGGTGAGGTCGGTGACCCGCTGCGGCGGCAGCACGGGCGTGCCGTGATCGGGCGGCGACAGGTTGCTGAAGACGTCGCCGAAGGTGGACAGGCTCACGTAGTTGCCGAGCACGCTGCGGTTGAGCAGCGCCCAGACCACCGCGACGCCGAACAACGCCAGCGGCGTCCACCACGGCCGGATCGCCCGCCCCACCACGAGCACGGCGAGCAGGCACACCAGCATGTATGGCGTCAGCTGATGACTCACGATGACCGCGACGCTCACCCCGGCGAGCGCGATCCACCGGGCCGTCGCCCGGGCGCGGCTCTCGGGCCCGTGCAGCAGCAGGATCGGGATGGTGAGGGCCGGCGCGAAGACGTAGGTCTGCGGCGAGAAGTAGGCGATGTTCAGACTGTCGGCCAGGGTGAACAGGCCTGCCGCGAGCCAGGCCCGGCGGGTGTCGACGAACTTGCCGGCGAGCACCCGGACCGCGAGCACCTCGGCGAGGCTGCCGAAGATGGGCCACCAGGTCGCCAGCTGGAACCAGTCGCCGATGCCGGAGCCGGTCCACGCCTGGGCTCCGAAGAAACCCACCCAGGCCTGGTAGATGTCCAGGTTGGGATCGGCCCGGCCGCCCGTGGTGATGAACTCGATGACGCCGATGTGACCGGCCGCGGCCGTCACCACCGGGGTGCGGTAGGCGATCGCCTGCGCGAGCACGACGATGATCGACGCGGTGAGGACCGGCAGGGCCATGCCCGACCGGCGCCATACGGCATAGCCGAACGCCACCACCAGGCAGGCCATCCCCGCCCACCAGGCCGGCCCGACCACACCGATCAGCCCCGCCCGCGGGGCGGTCACCCCTGACGGCGTGCCGGCCGCGACCAGCGCGATCCCGGCCGCGCACACCATGGAGACGACGGCGACCGGCGTGACGCCGCGCTCACGCGCGAGCCGCCCGAGCCGCGCGCCCCGGCCGGCGAGCCGCGACGAGACCGCGACGAAGGACACGAAGCACACGGCAACGGTGAGCGCCTGCACCGGCACAGGCTCCCACCAGCCGCCGCGGGCCATGACGAGCCCGACCAGGATGTTGAAGACCGCAGAGCCGACCACCGTGTAGAGCGCGAAACCGACTCGCGTCAATGACGGCACCCAGACGCAGAGGGCCGCGCCGGGCAGCAGTTGCAGGCAGATCCAGCACCAGACTGCCGCGGGACCGTCGGCTCCGGCGAGCACGAGCGCCGCGAGGGCGAGCACCGCCACCGCACCGGCCACCCCGACGAGGAGTTGCTGGCTCGCGGTCAGCGGCGCGGACTCCTCGTGGGAGCGCAACGGCTGCAACTGCCGCCAGCGATCACGCCGGGAGGTGGGCTGCGGGGGTAGCACCCCGAAATATTGTCTGACTTCGGTCGCAACCGACATGGATTCAGGCGGGAATGTGGGTGCGTTCGGGGGTCGGTGCGACGGCCGGGGCGGCGCGCAGCGGTCGCACGGAGCTCACCAGCCCGCGCAGATAACCGATCGTCGTCGCCGCGAGCACGGCGACGACCGCGACGGCGCCCGCGAAACCGCTCGGTCCCACCTGCCCGAGTTGGCGTATGACGGCTCGCGGCAACACCTTCGCCACGTAGCCGCGCTCAGTGGACAGCGCGTCGTCCGGCCCGGCGATCCGCGAGATCGCGGCCTTGGAGAGACCCTCGGCATACCCACGCCGCAGGAGGTAGCGCCAGGTCAGGCGGTCGTCGCTGACCCGGTGGCGCACCCGCGCCGCCGGCTCGTAGATGAACTGCCCGCCGGGCACGCGCCGCCGGACCCGGATGCAGAGTTCGGTCTCCTCACCGCCGAGCGGGGTGCGTCCGACGCGGCCGAGGTCCTCGCTGAAGCCGCCGACCTGCCCGAAGGCGACCGCCCGGATCGACATGTTGCAGCCCATCAGGTTGCGCAGCGGCGCCGCCGCGACCGGCAGGCCGGCATAGGAGCAGCCGACGACCCAGTCGAGTTCGCCGAGCCCACCGGTGGCGGCGGGCAGGGTGTACGGGCGGGAGTGCCCGTCCGGCCAGAGCGGCTCGGCGAGACCGCCGACGCCCATCACGTCCGGATCGGCGTAGTGGGTGAGCAACGACTCCAGCCAGTCCGGCTGCGCGGTCGCGTCGTCGTCGAGGAAGGCCAGGATGTCGCCGGTGGCTGCCGCGACACCGGTGTTGCGGGCGCCCGACAGGCCCTGGCGGTGCTGGTTGGGCAGCACCCGGATGTAGTCGTCGGGCACCGAGGTGAACTCGTGGTGAGCGCGCTCCAGCAGCTCGGGATTGTGGTCGATCACCAGCAGCACCTCGGTGGGAGGGTGCGTCTGACCGAGCGCTGAGTTGACCGCCGATCGCAAGTCTTCCCAACGCTTTTCGGTGTAGGCGCAGATGACCACCGAGACGGACGTCGCGAGCGCTGAGCCGTCCGTCGTGCTCATGCGCTCAGCTCGGCCTCGGGATCCACGGGGATCACGCCACGGGCCGGCGCGGACTCACGGGAGGTGTGCCGCGCCGCGTCGACGTCGGTCGGGAACGCCTTGACCGCGGGCTGGCGCAGCCGCTCGGCCACGATCGTGCGCAACACCCGCACGCCGTCGGAGACGGCGTTGAGGTTGCTCGCGCCGTGCAGCCGCAGCCGCTCCACGCTCGGCACCTCGGCGATGCGGACGCCCGCCTGCAGCATGCGGCAGGTGATCAACGTCTCGATCTCGAACCCGTCACCCCAGAGCATCTGGCCCTTGGGCGGCGCCGGAATGTCCGGATCCGGCAGGCTGAGCTTGGGCACGAGCGAGGTCCAGAAGGCGTTGTAGCCGTAGCACAGGTCGGTGAAGCGACTGCCGAACGCGGCGCTGACCAGCAGGTGCAGCCCGGCGTTGCCGGCCCGGCGGAAGCGCGTGATGTCCTCACTCCCGCCACCCTCGATGAAGCGACTTCCCTTGGCGAAGTCGGCGCCGTCGCGCAACGCCTGGACGAAGTGCGGAATCTCGGCCGGGTCGGCAGAGCCGTCGGCGTCGAACATCACGATGATGTCGCCGGTCGCGGCGGCAAAGCCGCACGCCAGTGCGTTGCCCTTGCCGCGCCGGGTCTGGGTGAGCACCCGGATGTCCGGCATCACCTCACGGGCGGCCTCGACGGTCCCGTCGATCGACCCGGCGTCCACCAGGATCACCTCGTCGACCGGGGGCAGGGTCGGCAGCACCACCCGCAGATTGGCGGCTTCGTTCATGGCCGGGATCACCACGGTGACCCGCGCATCGGCGCGGTCGGCAATCCGGTCGGTCAAGTCCTCAGGCATCAAATCCCCTCAACTGCGGGCCCCGCAGTGGCCCGTTCCTACCTCGGCAGAGGTAATTGAAATGTGCATATTCATACGAGCGTCCAAACCCCCTGAATCCTCCTTGGGTATGTCGATCCCCCGCGGCATGCGGCTTAGAACGATACTCTTCTTAGGACAGGCGTCAAGTTGAGATGGACAGATCCTGTCCATCTGTCCAAAATGGTGGACAGTGCGCCGAGGCGGCGAGTAGAACCGTGTAATATCAACGATCTTGGGGGAAGTCCGTCGATGGCCGGAGGATGACGGGAGGGAGGACCGGTCGTGCCCGTCACACGACCTCGCACCACCGCGTGATGCTCAGATGAGCGCATTTGCCGACCCGCATTCACTGGAACAGTCGTTCAATGTGGCGGTGTCGAAAGCCGCGATAACCGCCCGCATTCAGCATTTTCGGGAGTCGAAAATTATAGATGGATAATACATACATTCGTTGTCGCGTCTGCGGCAGCACCGCCCTGCGTGGGGTCCTCGACCTCGGCGCGACGCCGCCCTGTGAGTCCTTCCTCACCCGCGAGCGGCTCGACGCCCCGGAGCCGACCTACCCGCTGCACCTGCGGCTGTGCGACGACTGCCTGCTGCTCCAGCTGCCGCCGCTGATCGCGCCGGAGGAGACGTTCGTCGACTACGCGTACTTCTCGTCATACTCCGACTCCTGGGTGGAGCACGCGCGGCAGTTGGTCGACGGCGCGGTCGAGCGTCTTCGCCTGCGGGACGGCGACCTGATCGTCGAGGTGGCCTCCAACGACGGCTACCTGCTGCAGCACGTGCCGGCCGGGATCCGGCGCCTCGGCATCGAGCCCTCGATCAACGTCGGCGAGGCGGCCCGCGAGAAGGGTGTGCCCACTCTCACCGCCTTCCTCGACGAGATCGTGGCGGCCGCCGTGCGCGCCGAGCACGGCCCTGCGCAGCTCGTGGTCGCCAACAACGTCTACGCGCACATCCCGGACGTGGTCGGGTTCACCCGGTCGCTGCGCCGGCTGGTCGCCGACGACGGCCAGGTGTGCATCGAGGTGCACCACGCCCTCAACCTGGTGCGGCACGCGCAGTTCGACACGATCTATCACGAGCATTTCCAGTACTACACGCTGTTGTCCGCGATCCGTGCGCTCGCCACCGGGGACCTGCAGGTGGTCGACGCCGAGCTGCTGCGGACCCACGGCGGGTCGCTGCGGATCTGGGCCGCGCCGACGGCGACCGCCGGGCCGGCCACGCCCGAGGTCGAGCGGATCCTCGGCATCGAACGCGACGCCGGGTTGCACTCCCCCGACGGGTATGACGATCTCGCGCCCCGCACCGAGCGCCTGCGCCAGGACCTCCTGCGCTTCCTGCTCGAGGCCCGCGCCACGGGCCTGCGGGTGGCCGGGTACGGCGCGCCGGGCAAGGGCAACACCCTGCTCAACTACTGCGGCATCCGATCCGACCTGCTGGCCTACACCGTCGACCGAAACCCTTACAAACACGGCAGATTCACCCCGGGCGTGCGCATCCCGATCGAGCCGACCGAACATCTCGACGCGGACCGCCCCGACCTGGTGCTGGTGCTGCCGTGGAACCTCCGCGACGAGCTGAGCGCCCAGCTCGCGCACGTGGCGACGTGGGGCGGCAAGTTGGTCTTCCCGTTGCCCGAGGTCACCGTCGTCGATCCGGCGGAGCACGCAGCCCGGCCCGACGGATCTGCCCAACCTGTCACACCTGTTCAACCTGTCCACCCTGTCGAGCCGGCCCAGGAGGTCTCGTCATGAAGGTAGTGCTGTTCTGCGGGGGCTACGGCATGCGCATGCGCAGCAGTGCCGACGACGTCCTCACCAAGCCGATGCACCTGGTCGGCCCGCGCCCGATCATGTGGCACGTCATGCGCTACTACGCGCACTACGGCCACAAGGAGTTCATCCTCTGCCTGGGCTACGGCGCCACGCAGATCAAGGACCACTTCCTGCACTACGACGAGACCGCGTCCAACGACTTCGTGCTGCAGGGCGGGGACGTCGAGCTGCTGTCCCACGACATCGCCGACTGGAAGATCACCTTCGTCGACACCGGCCTGGACTCACCGATCGGCGAGCGCCTGCGCCGGGTGCGCGAGCACCTCGGCGACGACGAGATGTTCCTCGCCAACTACGCCGACGTGCTCACCGACGCGCCGCTCGACCGCATGATCGAGGAGTTCGCGGCATCGGACAACGCCGCCTCCCTGATGGCCGTGCCACCCCAATCCTCCTTCCACGTCGTGAGATTCGACGACGGCCACCAGGTCAGCGAGGTCGACCAGGTGGGCCGGATGGCGATCTGGGAGAACGGCGGCTACTTCGTGCTGCGCCCCGAGGTGTTCGACTACCTGCCGGAGAACGGCGACCTGGTGGAGGACGTCTGCGTCAAGCTGGCCGGCGAGGGCCGGCTGATGGCCTACCCCTACAGCGGGTTCTGGAAGCCGGCCGACACCTTCAAGGAGCGCGCCCAGCTCGACGCGGAGTGGGAGCGTGGCGACGCCCCCTGGGCGGTATGGCGGGACGGCTCGCCGCAGGTCGCCCACGCGGGTGGCCCCGTGACCCCAATTACCCCATGAACCCACTCCATCCCGGCCTGCTCCAGGAGGTCGCGGTGCTCGGCGCACACTGCGACGACATCGCGATCGGCTGCGGCGCGACGCTGCAGCTGATCTGTCGCGCGCGTCCGGGCCTCACCGTGCGGGCGCTCGTGCTCACCGGTGGCAGCTCGGTGCGGGCCGACGAGGAGCACGCTGCGCTGAGCGCGCTGTGCGGGCCCGCGTCGGTGCACCTCACCGTGCTCGACCTGCCTGACGGACGCGTGCCCGAGCACTTCGCCGAGGCGAAGGACGCCGTGGCAGGGCTACGCGACGACAGCGACGTCGATCTCGTCCTCGCGCCCCATGCGGGCGACGCACACCAGGACCACCGGTTGCTCGGCGAGATCACCCCGACGATCTTCCGCGACCATCCGGTGCTCGGCTACGAGGTGCTGAAGTGGGAGAGCGACCTGCCGCGCACGACGCTCTACCAGCCGCTGTCCGCGGCCGACATCGACGACAAGCTGCAGGTGCTGCGCACTTGCTACCCGAGCCAGGCCGGTCACGACTGGTTCGACGACGAGGCCTTCCGCGGGCTCGCCCGGCTGCGCGGGGTGCAGTGCCGCGCGCCATACGCCGAGGGGTTCGTCACCGACAAGCTCACGCTCGATCTCAGCAGCCCTTCACGTGGGCGCGACCAGGAGGGGGAATCACGTTGAAAACATTGCTCACCGGACACCAGGGATATCTCGGCACGGTCATGGCTCCGCTGCTGGCGGCCGCCGGGCACGAGGTCGTCGGGCTGGACACCGGCCTCTTCGCGGACTGCGTGCTGGGGCCGCCGCCGCAGGACACCCCGACCCTCGCCATCGACCTGCGCGACGTGACCGCGGCCGACCTCGCGGGCTTCGACGCGGTCATCCACCTGGCCGCGCTGTCCAACGACCCGCTCGGCTCGGTCGACCCGCAGACCACCTTCGACATCAACCACCACGCGTCCGTGCGGCTGGCGCGGGCCGCCAAGGAGGCGGGGGTGCGCAGGTTCCTCTACGCCTCCACCTGCTCGGTCTACGGCGCCGCCGGCGACGACGCCGTCACCGAGGACGCGCCGATGCGGCCGGTCACCCCCTACGCCGAGTCGAAGGTGCGCGTCGAGAGCGACGTGCACGACCTCGCCGATGCTGACTTCTCACCCGTATTCCTGCGCAACGCAACGGCTTTCGGTTTCTCCCCACGCCTGCGCGCAGACATCGTGCTCAACAACCTGGTCGGGCACGCCGTGCTCACCGGGTCGGTCCGGGTGCTGTCGGACGGCACGCCGTGGCGGCCGCTGGTGCACGCCCAGGACATCGCCGAAGCCTTCAACCGGTGCCTCACCGCTCCCGGCGACGCCGTCCATGCCAGGGCGTTCAACGTCGGCACCGAGGCCAACAACCTCACCGTCGCCCAGATCGCGGCCACCGTCCTCGACGCGGTGCCCGGCTCGCAGCTCGAGATCACCGGCGAGACCGGGGCCGACCCGCGTTCCTACCGCGTCGACTTCCATGCGATCCGGGCCGCACTGCCCGGCTACGACGCGCGGTGGAGCGTCGCCGACGGCGCGGTGGAGCTGGCCGACGCCTACCGCGCCGTGCCGCTCACCACGACCGGTTTCGAGCAGACCTTCGTCCGCCTCGCGACGCTGCGCCGGCGGCAGGAAGCCGGCGAGCTCGGGCCGACGTTCCGGCCGCTGTCAGACTCCGAGCTGACTGCGCAGGTCGGCGAATGACATTGCGGCGCGGTCTCTTTCGCTCAGCTGAGCAACTGGAAGGGGCCAGTCGATCGCGAGTTCCGGGTCGTCATAGCGCACCCCGAGGTCCTCGGACGGATCGTGCGGGCGGTCGATGCGATAGCACACGTCGGCGGTCTCGGACAGCACCTGGAAGCCGTGCAGCAGACCGGCCGGCACGTAGACATGGGCGAAGTCGACGTCGTCCAGCCGGACGGTGAGCACCGTGCCGAACGTCTCCGATCCGGGCCGGACGTCGACCAGCACGTCGAGCACCGCGCCGTGCGCGCAGCGGACCAGCTTCGACTCGCCGCGCCCGGCGCGCCCGTGCAGCCCACGCACCGCACCGCGGGACGACCGCGACTGCGAATCCTGCACGAACCCGGTCGCGTCCAGCCCGTGCGCGGCCGCGATGTCGGCGTCGAAGGTGCGGGTGAAGAAGCCCCGGTCGTCGCGATGCGGCTGCGGCCGGAAGACCAGCACTCCGGGGATGGGCGCCTGCTCGATGTCCATGCCGCCATGGTGTCGTGCCCGGTCCCGGCATACGAACGGAACGGCGCAATGAACTGCCGTGGCTGCGGTTCCGGCGTCGGGCGGGTCGTGCTCGACCTCGGCCGGCAACCCGCCGCCGGGGACTTCCCGGGGCAGGACGACCCGGGCCCGGACGCGCGGCACCCCCTTGCCATGTGGATGTGCGGTCCGTGCGGTCTGGCCCAGCTCGCCGGCGGCGGCCCGCCCGTCGAGGAGCCGCGCGGCGTCGAACCGCGGGCGCTGATCGACCAGGCGGCGGCCGCGATGACCGCTGTCGCGGTGGCCGGCTGGACGTCGCCCGGACGCCGCGCGCTGGAGTTCCCGTCGCCGCACGGCGGGAGCTGGCTCGCCCACGCGCAGGCCCTCGGCCTGCAGCTGACCGGCCGGGGTCCCGCCGAGGTGCTGATCGACAGCTTCGGGCTCATGCACGAAGCCGACCAGGCGGCCGCCCTCGCGATCCGGGCGCGACTGCTCGCGCCCGGCGGCGCGCTCGTGCTGCAGTTTCAGACCCTCGGCTCGATCGTCACCGGTGGTGAGTGGAATGCGTTGCGGCACAGCCATTTCGGCTACTACAGCCTCACCACCCTGCGGCGTCTGCTCGATGCGGCCGGCTTGCGCGTCAACCAGGTCTGGCCCTTCCCGTTGTATGGCGGCACCCTGCTGCTCGTCGCGACGCACCGCAGGGAAGGCCGGCCGGTCGACCGGTCGGTCGACGTGCAGTTGCAGGAGGAGGCCGACCTCGGCATCACCGACGCCGACGTCGTGGGGCGGCTGCAGTCCGACTTCGACCGGCAGGTCACCGCACTGCGCGCCGTGCTGGCCGCGCGCGCCGAGGACGGCCGCCGGGTGCACGGCTACGGTGCGGCATCCCGCGCGGTCGCGCTGCTCGCCGCCGCCGGGGTGGACCGGCGCCTGCTGGCCTCGGTCGCCGACGCCAGCCCGGCCAAGCACGGCCGCCGGATGCCCGGCACCGACATACCGATCGTCGACCCGCTACGGTTCACCACGGACCGGCCGGACGAGGTGTTCGTCTTCCTGGCCGAGCTGCTGCCCGAGATCGCCGCGGAGCACCCCGATCTCGCCGACCTTTTGGTCCCGGTGGAGGACCTTCTCTCACATCGCGGGACTCAACGTCTCTCCTGATGAGCCGAGACCCCCATGACCTTACGAGACCGTAATCATCGCTTCGATGACCAACCGCGAGCACCGCTCGCACGGATGCACACGGTCGGTGACCACCAGGAGCCCGCATGAGTCTGATCGGCCAGCCGCGCATACGGCGCATGGTCGTGCACCGCGGACGCGTGGTGCTCGACTGGCCGGACGGCGCGACCGCACGCACCGGCCAGGACCTGGTCGACCGCACCGCACCGTTCACCACGCACCGGGCGCCGCGGGAGCACGACACGATCCTGCGGCAGCTCGCGGACACCGTTGGTGGCGCCGCCACCCTCGACCAGTTGCCGGGGCGCCCGCTCACGGCGCTCCCGCCGGCACCGGCGGAGGTGGCCGGCGCGGCCGCGCTGCTGGCCGACGTCGCCGGCGTGTGGTTCCCGGACGAGGCGGCGATCGCGCTGCGCACCGGGCTGGTGCTCGCCGTGCGCCGTGACCCTGCGCTCGTCACCGACTACTCCCCCGAGTTGCTGGCGGCGTCGACCTGCTGGGCGGTCGGGCACGCCAACGGGCTGCTCGGTCCGCGCCGCGCGGCGACCCAGCGCGACGTGCTCGGGCGCCTCGGCATCGACGGTTACGTCTCGCAGCAGGGGCACCGGGTGGCAGCCGCGGTGCGTCCCTTCGGTATGCCGGAGCCGCTCTCTCCGTGGTCCACCTTCGGCCGGCCGGAGCAGTCGGTGCTGCGACTGCTGCGGCTCGGTCGCCCGGGCCTGCTGGTCTCCTCGGTGCGCCATCAGCTCATCGAGCTGCGCGACCAGGCCCGCGCCGAGCGCGCCCGCTTCCTCGGCTGACCCCGCCGGGCGGTCGGCTGACCCCGCCAGGCCCGTCCCTCGCCGCCCCGGCCGGCGAATTAGCATGGTGGTCATGGCTCTTCGCAACGCACTCGACGTCCAGACCGCGCCGCTGACCGCGCTCGGCCTCCTCGGCGGTTACCTCACCGCGCGCGAGACCGGCATCCGTCCGCTCGGCGGCGTCGTGCTCGGTGCGGCGGGCATCTTCGCCGGACGCACCTGGCTGGCCAAGGGCGGCCCGCAGGTGGCCGCCGGCCTGGGTGCCCTCTACCTCGGTGGCTTCGGCGCCTCGCACCCGCTGGCCAAGAAGATCGGCGCGTGGCCGTCGGTGCTCGCGGTGACCGCCGTGAGCGCGGCCGCGTCATACGCGCTGGTCGACCGCCGCTGACGCGCGCTATCGTCGTGCCCATGCAGCTGCAGCAGACGACGACGCCGGACCACTCCGGCTAGTCCCTGCTGCCACTGCACCAGTTGACCCCGGAGCCACGCTCCGGGGTTTTTCGGGTTTCTTCGTCCCCGGGCCGGCTCCACCGCACCTGATCAGAACGCGAGAATCAGGAGAGCAGGAGAATCATGGAAACCGTTGCCCCTTATGACGATTCGGGCGCGGATCACCGCGCCATCGGTCGCCAGCTCGGCGTCTTCGCCGGGAGCCCGATGGTCGGCTCCGGCCTGCCGTTGTGGCTGCCCGACGGTGCGGTGATCTACGACGAGCTCGCCGCACTCGCGGCCGACATCGCCCGCGGCGACGGCTGCCAGCCGGTGCACACCCCGGTGCTCGGCAAGCGCGCGCTGTTCGAGCGCTCCGGGCACTGGGCGAAGTTCGCCGACGACATGTTCCCGCCGATGCGGCTGGGCGACGAGCTGCCCGGGGACGAGCTGGTCCTGCGGCCGGCCAACTGTCCGCACCACGCGATGGTCTATGCCGCGCGCCGGCACTCCTACCGCGAGCTGCCGATCCGGCTGAACGAGCTGGCGTCGATGTTCCGGGCCGAGCGGTCGGGGGTGGTGAGCGGCCTGTCGCGAGTGCGCCAGATCAACCTCGACGACACCCACGTCTTCTGCCGGCCCGACCAGATCGCCGCGGAGGCGCAGACCGCCCTGCGGTCGGCGTTGCGGGCCCAGCAGGTGCTCGGCCTGCCGGTGGATTACGTGCGGCTGTCGCTGCCCGGTGACGGCGGTGGCTACCTGGGTTCGCCGCAGCAGTGGTCGGAGGCGGCCGATGCGCTGCGGCGCGCAGCCGGCGCGGTCGACCTGCCGTCGCAGGGGCTGTCGCTGGTCGACGCCGTGGGGGAGGCCGCGTTCTACGGCCCCAAACTGGACCTGCAGGTCATCGGCCCGAACGGCCACGAGGAGACCATCGCGACCGTGCAGCTCGACTTCGTCCAGCCCGAACGCTTCGACCTGACCTACGACGCGGCCGACGACACCCGGCAACGCGTCGTGATGATCCACCGCGGCACCGTCGGCTCGATGGAGCGGGTCACCGCGGCCCTGCTCGAGCGGTATGACGGCCGGCTCCCGTTGTGGCTGGCGCCGGTGCAGGTGTGCGTGCTGCCGGTCGGCGAGGCGCAGGACGCGGCCGCACGTGGCCTCACCGACGACCTGCTCGGCGCGGGTTTGCGTGCGCGCTTCGAGCCGGCCGGCTCCCTCGGCGCACGCATCCGGGCCAGCCGCTCGCGTCGGGACAGTGTGATCGCGGTGGTCGGCGAGCGCGAGGTGGCCGACGGGCGGGTCGCGGTCACCGACGTGGCGTCGGGCTTTCGCGGGTCGCTGCCGGTGAGGGACCTGCTCGGCATACTCACCCGCGCGTATGCCGAGCGCGCCGAGCCGCTCTGGCCCGTCGGGTGAGCCGCCCACCAGCCGCCGACGAGACACCGAGGAGACACCGACACAGTGCCGACACGGCAATGCCTGGCAGTGCAGCGAGTACAGCTATTACGGCTAGTCGGCCTGCAGCCGCTGCCGCAGCCCGCTCGCCCGGCGGATGCGCGTGGCGACCGCGGTGCGGACCGCCTCCTCGCTGCCGACGACGGTGACCTTGCTGCCGGCGCGGGTGACTGCGGTGTAGAGCAATTCGCGCACCAGCATGGGGGATTCGTCCTCCGGGAGCAGCACGGTGATCTCCGGTGCCTCGCTGCCCTGGCTCTTGTGCACGGTCATCGCGTGCATCGTCTCGACGTCGGAGAGCCGGCCCGCCCCGAGCTGCACCACCCCGCCGGCGGTGACCATCGCCGCGGTCGGTGCGCCGTCGGCGCCCGCCACGACGAGCCCGCTGTCACCGTTGAGCAGGCCGAGGGCGTAGTCGTTGCGGGTGACGAGGAGCGGGCGCCCGACATACATGGGGTCCCACAGCGGGTCGCCGGTCGCCTCCGAAAGCCATTGGTCGACAACGCGATTCCAGCCGGTCACGCCGCGGCTACCGGTGCGGCGGGCGCACAGCAGCCGGTGCTCGCCGAGGGCGGCGAGGCCGCCGGTCACGTCGCCGTCGGCGGCGAGCCGCCGCAGTCGCAGGGCACGCTCGACGAGCCGTGGGCGGAGCAGCTCCGTCGGGTCCTCCTGCTCGATCCAGGAGGTCGAGTCACCGGCGTCGCGCAGGAGCTCGACCACCCGGTCGGCGTCGCCGTCGCGGATCGCGGCGGCGACCGCGCCGATCGACTCGTCGAAGCGCCGCGAGACGAGCAGCCGGGCGACGGTGTCGGGTGCGACCTGTTGGTAGCCGTCGACCAGGTCGGCGAGCACCGCGCCGGCGTCGACCGACGCCAGCTGGTCGGGGTCGCCGACGAGCAGCAGTCGGGTCCGCGGCCGCACTGCCTCGAGCAGGCGCGCCATCATGGTGAGGTCGACCATCGAGGTTTCGTCGACGACGATCACGTCGTGCGGCAGACGGTTGTCCGCGCCGTGCCGAAACCTGTTGCGTTGTCTGGGGTTCCAGCCGAGCAGCCGGTGCAGCGTCGACGCCTCCAGCCCGCTGACGCGCGCCTGGTCCGTCGCACCGAAGACCGACGCTGCCTGCGCGATCGACTCCTGCAGCCGCGCCGCCGCCTTGCCGGTCGGCGCCGCGAGCCCAACCCGCAGCCGTCCCGAGCCACCGAGCGCCTCGTGCTGCTCGGCGAGCAGCGCGAGGATGCCCGCCACGGTGGTGGTCTTCCCGGTGCCCGGGCCGCCGGTCAGCACGGTCGTCCACTGCCGCACCGCCCGGCCGGCCACGGCCGACTGCTCGGCCCATCCGGCCTGCGGGAAGAGCCGGCGCAGGCCCTCGGCCAGCACGTCCTCGGCGACCTGCGGCGGTTGCTCGCGCAACCGGTCGGTGAGGGTCTGCGCGACCTGCACCTCCTGCCGTCGGTAGCGGTCGAGATAGACCAGGTCGTGCTCGACGGCCAGCACGCCCGCCGACGCGAGCGCGCTGCCCGCGACGGCCGTGCGCCAGGCGGCGGCATCGGTCGGCCAGTCCCGCGCCAGCAGGTCCGCGACGTCCGGCTCCTCACCGGCGCGCCGCACCTCGTCCGGGATGCCGACGGCCTCGCCCAGGTCGAGGCACGTCGAGCCCTTGCGCACCGCGCGCACCGCGAGGGCGAGTGCCAGGCGGGCCAGCGGATCCTGCTCTCCCGCAAGGGTGCCCAGGCGCGAGGCGACGTGGATGTCGGCGGCGTCGAGCACTCGCGCGTCGCGCGCCGGCCGGAAGAGCGGATCGGCACGGAGAGCGAGCGCGGCGTCATACGAGGGGCGGGTGAGGGTCATCCCCGGTCCTCCGATCGGCCGTCGAGCAGGTCGGAGATGGCGGTGACCAGCGCGGTGGGCGGCCGCCAGGAGAAGACGCCGGTGGGTTGTCCGTTGATGATCGGGGTCGCCTCCCCGGCCATGCCGCGCAGGTAGAGATAGAGGACGCCGCCGAGGTGGTGCTCGGGGGTGTAGCCGGGCAGCCGCCAGCGCAGGTAGCGGTGCAGCACGACGGCATACAGCAACGCCTGCAGGGGGTAGTCGGAATGCCCCATGGCACCGGCGAGCTGGTCGGGACCGTAGGCGCCGAGCAGCAGCGGCTGGTCGGCCGGGCCGAGCCAGTTGGTCTTGTAGTCGGCGACCAGGTAGCGGTCGCCGAACCGCAGGACGACGTCGATCGACCCGGTGAGGTAGCCGCGCAGCACCTGACCGCCCACGACCTCGTGGTCGAGCAGGTCGGCATAGGGCAGCAGCGGGTCGCCGGGCGGAAGGTGGCGGCGCAGGATGGCCGCGATCTCGCCGAGGGTGACCCGCTCGGCGAGCCGGTCCCGGTCGTCCCCACCGACGAGCGGGATCTCGAAATCAAGCTCTGCCAACCGATTTCGCCCGATCGTGCGCAGCGTCTCCCCGTGCGCGAGCGGACCGAGGGGGGTGTCGTAGACCGGCAGGATCGCCTCGACGAGGGCGCTCTGGTCGAGATCGACCGGCCAGCGGATCAGCTGTTCGCGCACCCGGGCGGCCACCTCGGCCCGCAGGTCGGCCGCCTCGGGGTCGGCGAGCTCGAGCACGGCGTGCACCAGCGACCCGAACGTCGCGCCGACCGGCAGGTCGGCCATCGGCGACGGGAGGTCGGCACCGGGCACCGCCTGCCCGCCGCGGTCCGGCAGCACGATCTCCGGCTCGTCGGCCAGCACGTCGACCTCGGGCTCGCTGCCCACGCCCTCCACCAGCGGCACGTCGTCGATCGCCCGGCTCAGCGCGCTGTATGACGTGCGTCGCCACTCGGTGTCGATCTCGCGGGTGAAGTCGCGCACGGTCAGCTCGGTGCTCTCGACCGGCAATCGCAGCCGCTCCTCGACGAGGTCGTCGGCCAGCTCCCAGCGCGGACCGCCTGCGAGCGCCCACGCGTCGAGCACCTGGCGCATGTGCGCGCTGTCGGGCAGCGCCACCACATCGTCGACACGACCATCCGGATCGCGTTGTGCCGGTTGACGATCGAGCAGCAACCGGTGCAACGCGGACGCGGTCACCGTGGAGCCGCGCGGCCACCACGCGACGACCTGCGACTTGGCGCGCGTCACTGCGACGTAGAACAACCGCAGCGACTCGCCGGCGTCCTCCGCCCGGGCCAGCGACTCCAGCGCGGCGTCCTCGCCGCCGACGTCGAGCGAGCGGACCGGCGACGACGGGCCGCCGGCGGCCGGCTGGTGCAGCAGCGGCACGCTGAGCTTGCGGGGCACACTGCGGTCGCCGGCGAACGGCAGGTAGACCACGGGATATTCCAGGCCCTTGCTGCCGTGGATGGTCGACAGCTGCACCGCCTGCGCGTCGCTGTCGAGCCGGCGGGCCCGGGCGTCGCCGCTGGCCGGCCGGTCCTGCTGCGACTGCTCGTGCAACCAGCCGATCAGGCCCGGCAGGCCGCGGGTGCCCTCGAGCCCGGCGGCATGCAGCGCCTCGGCGACGTGCCGCAGGTCGGTTAGCTCCCGCTCCCCGCCGACCAGACCGAGCACCCGCGCGGGCAGGCCCCGCGCGCCGGCAGCCTCGAAAACCGCTGCGATGCCTCGCTTCCCGTAGATCGCCGACCACACTCGCAGGGTGGTGGCGATCTCGTCGGTGAGCTCGTCACCGCGCTCGTCGAGCTCGGTGGCGCCCACTCCGAAGAACGGCGTCAACGCGGCCGCCCGCACCAGGCCCGACCGGTGCGGCTGGTCCATGGCTTCCAGCAGCGTGCGCCAGGCGCGCGCCGCGGGGGTGTGGAAGACGCTCCCGGCACCACTCACGACCGCGGGTATGCCGACCGCGCGCAGCTCCTCCTGCACCATCGCGAGCTGGGCGTTGGTGGCGGCGAGCACGGCGACGTCGCTCGGGCGGAGCGGCCGCGGGCCGGAGCCCTCGTCATACGTCGCGCCGGAGGTGAGCAGCCGGGCGATGTCGCGCGCGGCGTCGCGGGCGAGGAACGGGCGTAACGCGTCGACCAGCACGGTGTCGCCGTCCCGGCTGAGTCCGGTGCCGACCTGCGCCGTGTCGACGATGCGCAGGCGGAAAGGGTGGGCGACGGGTGCTCCGGCGAGCCGGCTCGCCTCCCGGTGGGCGCGCACGTCGTGCACCCGGATCTGCGGGTCGCCGAGGGCGCTGCCGCCGAGCAGGGCGCCGACGGCGTCGACCAACGGCCGGTCGGAGCGCCAGTTGGTGGCGAGGGTGTGTCGCACGCCTGCGGTGCCGGCGGCCTGCAGATAGGTGACGACGTCGCCGCCGCGGAAGGCGTAGATCGCCTGCTTCGGGTCGCCGATCAGCACCATCGTCGCGTGGCCGTTGAACGCCCGGTCGAACACCTCCCACTGCACCGGGTCGGTGTCCTGGAATTCGTCGATCAGCACGACCTTCCACTGCCGGCGCATCCGGTCGCGCGCGGGCGCGTCCGGCGCACGCAGCGCCCCGGCCAGTCCGCTGAGCAGGTCGTCATAGCTGAGCAGGCCCAATCGCCTTTTGCGGCGCGCCATTTCGGCACGTACGGCGGTCGCGAAGCCGACCCGCCGGGCGGCGACGCTGCCCGGCTCCGCGTCGGCGGGCAGCAGCACCGCCTCCGGATCGCCGACGACCGTGCGGGCGATGTGCAACGCCTCGCGGTAGCCGAACTCGGGCGTGCCGGGCCGTCCGGCGAAACCGCGCACGTAGAGGTCGTCGACGACCTCGACGAGCAGGTCGTCCAGGTCGTCGACGAGTTGGGCGTCGGCGTCGGTGTCGCCCGCGATGCCGAGGCCGTCCAGCACGCGCTGGCAGAACTGGTGGATCGTCGCGATCGTCGCCTCGTCGAAGGACGCGAGCGCCTCCCGCAGCCGCCCGGCACGGGCCACCCTCTCCTGCGGTGTCGCGTCGAGCAGCAGTGTGGTCAGCGGGTCGTCGCCGGCGTGCTCCGGGTCGTCGAGCGCCTCGCGGGCGGCGACGAGTTGCTCACGCACCCGCTCGCGCAGCTCCTGCGACGCGGCGCGACCGAAGGTGACCACGAGCAACTCGTCGAGGGTGTGCACGCCCTCGGCGACATAACGGGTGACGAGCGCCGCGATCGTCCACGTCTTGCCGGTGCCGGCACTCGCCTCGAGCACTGTGGTGCCGGTGGGCAGCGGACTGCGTATGTCGAAGGCGGTCTCGGCGCTCGTCCGGCCGGTGTCGGTGCTCATCAGGTCACCACCCGCTGCCCGTCGAGCAGCGGCACCCAGACCCGCAGGGCGTACTGCCCGAGCCGGCTGGTGGCGGCGTTCCAGGCTTCCTCGGGCAGCGGCCGCTCCGCCTGGAGTTGCTCGAAGTCGACGACCCCGCCGCGGACCAACACCTGCGCCTCGTCCTCCTGCTCGCCCGCGATGCGGCGCTCGCCGAATCCCGAGGATTCCCAGTCACGTCGGGCGGCAGCGGCCGCGGTCACCGTCTTGTCCGGCGACCGGCGCAGCTTCTCGGCATAGGACAGCGACGTCCGCAACGGCAACGGGATCGGCGTGCGCATGCCGCGGTCGTAGACGTCGACCAGCTGCGTGAGGACGCTCAGCGCGGCCTGCTGGTCGAGCGGGCCGGCGAGATAGCCGCCCGGCACCTTCGGCCGGTAGGACGGCTTCACGAAACCGACAGTCGCCGCCTGCCACGGACGGTCCGGCACGGCGGCCGCCAGAGAGACCAGTCGCAGCCAGGAGGCGAGCCGTTGTTTGGCCCGCAGCGTCGAAAACGTCACGGCCACCTGGTGATCGCCGTGCAAGTCGGTGATCGTGCCGGTGAGCTGGCGACCGTCGGGCAGCACGAGATCGAGGTCGATGCTGGTCGCCTCCTGCTGCAGCAGCGGCACCGCCTGCCCGCGCACCTGGCGCACGCTGTCGATCACGTCGGTGACGATGCCGCGCCCCAGCTCCCCCGGAGGTATGGCGCCACGCAGCTGCTCCATGCGCGCGACCTGGTCCGGAGTGGCTCCCGCCAGCGACTCGCGCAGGGCACGGTCGCCGATCTGCCACTTGCCGAGCCCGTCGAGCTCGATAGGCATCGCGTCGCCGGGCTCGTCCTGCTCGAAGGGCAGCGCCACGTCCAGCCTGCGACGCACGAAATGCCTTGCCGGGTCTGCGAAGAAGCCGACCAGTTCGGAGAGCTCGAGCTGGTCGCCGGACAGCTGCGGGAGCTCCGCGGTGAGCAGCGGGCCACGCTCGCGACGCGGCCCGCGGGCCGCGCGCGCACCGGCGAGCGCGGGCCGGTCGAAGCTGAACGCCTGAGGCGCACCGAGCGCGCCGGGGGTCAGGTTGCGCGGGTCGAAGGGCTGCAGCGGGTGCCGCGTCACGACGTCGCGGTCCGGCGGGAACGTCGCGGTCGCCCGGACCGCGTCGATGAGTTCGCCGAGCGGGGCGGCCGGCGGTTTCGGGGCGCCGGTGTGTTCGCCGGCGCCGGAGTAGGTGACGATCAGCTGGTCCTGCGCCGCGAGCACGGCGTCGAGCAGCAGCTGCCGGTCCTCGCTGCGCACGTCGCGTTCGCCGGTGAGCGGGTGACGCGCGAGGACGTCGTCGCCGTCGACCGCGCCGAGCCGCGGGAAGACGCCGTCGTCGAGTCCGACGAGCGCGATCACCCGGTGCGGCACGGACCGCATCGGCATCATGGTGCAGACGGTCAGCGTGCCGGTGCGGAAGTTGGACCGGGTCGCGCGGGTGCGCGACTGCGCCCGCAGCAGGTGCCGGATGTCGCTCAGCCGCAGCGTGGTGTCGTCGGCGGCCAGGTCGCGGACCGCTGCGAGCTCACTGTCGAATTGCGCCTGCTGCCAGGCATCTTCGCGGCTCACCTCGGTCAGTGCGCCAACACCCTCGACCAGCGCGGTCGTCCAGGCGGGCACGGTCGTGGCGGCGCCGAGAGCGGTCACCGTGGCGTCCAGCCGGTCGACGAGCTCGGCGAGTCTGCCGACCAGGTCGATGTCGCCGCTCGAGACGTCGTCCAGCGGCAGCGCGTCGCCGAGGGTCACGCCGTGCCCGGCGTCGGTCGTCACGCCGAGCAGCATCCGGTCGAGTCCGAAGCGCCAGGTGTTCTGCCCGACGTGCTGCAACGCGAAGCGCCCCCGATGCCCGGCGTCCAGCCCCCAGCGGATCTCGGCCTCCTGCACCCAGGTCGCGATGCGCTCCAGCTCGTCGTCGTCGAAGCGGAACCTGCGGCGTACGGCATCGAGCGCGATCAGCGACCGCACGTCGCTCGCGGTGACTCGCCCGGACGTGAAATCGACCAGGGCAGTGGCGATTTCGAGCAACGGGTTGGTCGTCGCGGGCGCCCGGTCGGCGAGCTTGACGCGCAGCTGATGCGCTGGATGGCCCGCGCTCGGCGCCTCGTCACCGGACGCCGAGAGCCCGAAGGCCGCCTGGAAGAGCGGGGTGTAGGCCTCGACGTCGGGACACATCACGAGGATGTCGCGCGGCTCGAGCGTCGAGTCGTCCTGCAGGAGACCGACGAGGACCTCGCGCAGCACCTCGACCTGACGCGCTGGACCGTGGCAGGCGTGCACCTGCACCGAGCGGTCGTCGGGCGCGATGGCCCGCCGGGCCCGCTCGGCGGCGTCCGGCGCACGGTTGGCGCGCAGGTCGGCCTGCAACCGCCCGAGGTTAGTCGACCCCTCCGGCGGGCCGGCACGCTCGGGCGCGGCCTCCTCGGCGTCGGGCAGCGTGCGTTGCAACTCCCGCGCATCCCGGCCGAGTGAGGCCAGCAACGGATGCCGGGCGAGCGTGGCGCTGCGATCGTCGGCCCGGGGTATGACGCCGCGCATCCCCGCAGCCCGCAGTTGCTCCCAGAGCACCGCGGACGGCTGCGGGAGCCAGAGGTGCACCTCCCGGCGCGCGCCGAGCGCGGCCAGCAGCTCCAGCTCGGTCGCGGGCAGCCGGGTGTGGCCGAACATCGACAGCCGGGAGGGCAGCTCGTGCCGCGGGGTCGGGTCGTCGCCGGCGCGGAGTGCGGCGAGGGCGGCGGCGTGCCGCTCGTCCGGTGGCGGCTCGTCGACGTGGTCGAGCAGCCGGCGCCACAGGTGCGCCTGCCAGACCAGGTCGGGGTCGAGGTCGGCGTCGTAGCCGTCGGTGATCCGGCCGGCGCGCCAGTCGGCGAGCACGGCCGGGCGTTGGGTGGCGTAGGAGGCGAAGAGCCCGGCGATGCGCCGCGCCACCGCATAGCGCCGGCCGACCCGGTGCTCGGCGTCCGCGCCGGTGCCGCCGTGGCCGAGGTGCGCGGCGAGGGTGGCGCACCACGGCTCGTCGAGGTGGGCGTCGATCACCTCGAGCAGCGGCCAGACCAGCCGGTCGGGGTGCCACGGGTCGTCGCGGTCGCGGCCGGTGAGCAGCGCGACCAGCGAGTGCGGCGCGACGAAGCGCACGCCCGCGCAGACCCCGTCGTCCCGCCCGTCGGCGGCGCCGAGCTGGTGCGAGAGACGCTGGGTGAGCCACCGCTCGACGCCGCGGGTCGGCACGATGACCAGCTCCTGCTCGAACGGGTCGGGCAGCGGCCGCGCAAGCAGCCGCCCCAGCCCGTCGGCGAGCGGGCCGGTGCGCTCCGCTCGGTGCAGGATCAGGGCCACGGCCCGACCCTATTGCCTGGGTCGGACAGGATTTCCCGTCCGGATCCGACACGCGCGAAGAGCGGGCACCATTGCGCCGCGTCATACGCTGGGTCGTTATAAGGACACCCGGGAAGGAGCCCGAACGTGGCAAACAACGACCAGTTCAAGAAGGCCGGAGACGCCGCCCAGCAGGCCAAGGAGAAGGCCGGCAAGCTCGCCCACGACAACCGCGACAAGATCCGTGGGGCGCTGGGCAAGCTCGCCTCGACGATCGACGACAAGACGTCGCACAAGTACTCCGACAAGATCAACAAGGCCAAGGACGCCGCGCTGAAGGGCGCCGACAAGCTCGCCGACCAGGCACCCGGTGGCACCACCCCCGGCGGTCAGGTGCCGGGCAGTCAGGCGCCGGGCGGGCAGACGCCGCCCGCGGGCACGCCCGGCGGGCAGGTGCCCCCGACCCCGCCGGCCGGTGAGACGCCGCCGCAGACCCCGCCGGGACAGGTGCCGCCCACGCCCTGATTGAGCCCTGATCGAGCGGCACACATCCGCACCGAGGGGACCACTGATCCGACCCAGGATTGGTGGTCCCCTCGGTGCGTAGGTGGGCCTGTCGATGTCGTGGCGGTGGGTAGGTGCAGCCGGTCGCGAGCGCCGCTCAGCCGCGCACCACCTGCACGAAGTCGTCGACGGCGTTCACCAGCTCGCGCAGCCCGGCGTCCTCCAGCGGGTAGTGCCCGGCACCGGGCAGCGTCACCTCGTCGACCGCGACCCTGGTGACCCGCGACAGCACCGGCATGCTGAGCTCGCGCGGGGACCAGCGGTCGAGCTCCGGCTGGGTCAGCAGGATCGGGCACGCGTCGAAGGCGGCCGGCTCGACCGCGGGCTGGTAGTCGAGGTAGCTGGCGAGAAACTTCACACTGACCCAGTTGCCCGCCGAACTACGGTCTCGCAGAAAGATTTTCAGCGCTCTGCGGTCGTTGACCAGGGCGGTCATCTTCGAGGCGAGCGTCATCGGATACTTCATCACCGCGAGGGGCGTGCGTGCCGTCATACGCAGCAGCGGCACGCCGAGCCGGGCGCTCGCGACGTCGTGCGCGGTCTGGTCGCGCACCTGCTGGAAGCGCTGGTCGAGGAAGGTCATCCCGACGATGCCGCGCAGCGTGCCCTCGGGCGCGGCCGCCGCGACGTGGTAGCCGAGCATGCCGCCGGCGCTCAGCCCGTAGAAGACCGTCGGCTTGGGGTCGCGGGTGTTCTCCGCCTCCAGCAGGTCGACCATCAGCTGCACCCAGTCGTCGTATGACGGGGTGCGCCCCTTCGCGACCGTCGTCATGCCGTAGCCGAGGTTGTCGGGCGCGACCACGTCATACCCCCGCTCGGCGAGCGGGCGGCCGAGGATGAGCGACAGCTGCCGGCCGTTGGTGCCGACGCCGTGGTGCAGCACGACACGCGCGGGCGCGCCGGGGTTGCGATAGCGGTCGAGGTGGATCTGGTGTCCCCACCAGTCCCAGTGGTCCTCCTCCGGTGCGGTCTCGTCGGTGAGGCGCAGCCGCTCGGGCAGGAACTGTTGCTGGTCGCGCCAGGCGCGCTCGTCGCGGTAATAGCGGCGGGTGGTCATCGGGTGCTCCGGGCTGGATGAGACGGCTTTCGTTCACTGTATGGCATTTTTGGCACTCAATGCCATACATCGATGTCCTGCAGCCGGTTGCGACATAATCTGCGAGTGCCCGATCTGAGCCTGAAGGAGCGCAAGCGCATTGCGATCCGGCGCGATCTGACCGCGGTCGCGCTGGAGCTCTTCTTGCGCGACGGCTACGAGAACACCACCGTCGACCAGATCGCCGCCGGCGCCGGCATGTCACGCCGCACGTTCTTCCGTTACTACAACGCCAAGGAGGACGTGATCGTCGGCAAGTGGGACCTGATCGGTCTCGACATGGTCACCGCGCTCGAGGAGCGGCCGGCGGACGAACCGATCTGGGACTCCCTCCGCGCGATGTACGACGTGGTGATCCAGCACTACGCCGACCCCGAGAAGCGCGAGCAGTCCCTGGCCGTGGACTCGATCGTCGCGGCCACGCCGGCGCTGCGGCACTCCTACCTCGCGCGGCGCGACGTCTTCGAGGGCATCGTGACCGACATGCTCCTCAAACAGCGCGGCGGCGACCGGCTCGCGGTGCGCGCTCTCGTCGGCGCGGTGACCGCGTGTGTCGAGGCCGCCCGGGAGGAGACGCTGCAGACCCGACCCCTGGCGCTCGGCCCGGCGATCGACCGCGCGCTGGCCGCGATGCGCGGCGCCTAGGCCCTCGATGCACTGGTTCGCGCACTGGTGGACGCACGAGATCGTCCACGGCCACAAGGGTCCGCTGCTGCTGGCGCTGATCGCGTTCGTGGTCACCTTCCTGACCACCCGCACGATCACCCGGCTGATCCGCGCCGGCAAGGGGCCCTTCCACAACCTCAGCAGCGGCGGGGTGCACCTGCACCACTCGACGCCCGGCACGCTGCTGCTCGTGGCCGGGGCCTTCACCGCGATCGGGGCCGACGGCCGCACGCCGCTCAACTACGTGAGCGCGGCGATGGTCGGCGTCGGTGCGTCCCTGGTGCTCGACGAATTCGCGATGATCTTCCACCTGCAGGACGTTTATTGGGCGCAGGAGGGGCAGCTCTCGGTCAACGTCGTGACGCTGTCGGCGGCCTGCGTCGGGCTCGCGGTCGCCGGGGTGTCACCGGTCGGCGTGCCCGGACTGAGCGGCACCGACCGCTTCGTGCGGGGCGGGGTGGCCGCGGCTCTCGTCATACATCTGGTGCTGGTGGCGATCACCGCGCTGAAGGGCAAATATCCGACCGCGCTGGTCGGCATGTTCCTCGCTCCGCTCAGTTGGTATGCCGCCGTGCGACTCGCCCGGCCGCACTCGCCGTGGGCGCGAAAGTTCTACTCCGCCAAGCGGATCCAGCACGCGACGCGGCGCGCGGACGCCTTCGACGAGCGGTGGTATCCGATGCGCAAGCGGTGGGACGACCTCATCGGCGGAGCGCCCTCCGAGCCGGATCCGACGGTCTCCCCGACACCCGGGAAGTAGCCCTCGACCGGCTGTCGGTGCCCGCACCTACCCTCGAACGCATGTCTGAGATGGAGTGGTCGGACGGCCTCGACGACGAGCAGCGCCGGGCGGTGGAGCACGGCGCGACGCCGCTGGTCGTCGCGGCGGGCGCGGGCACCGGCAAGACCCGCACGCTGACCGCGCGGGTGGCCCGGCTTCTCGATGCCGGTGTCCCGCCGGAGCGGGTGCTGCTGCTGACCTTCACCCGCCGGGCCGCGGCCGCGATGACGACGCGGGCCGCTGCCGCGTGCGCCCGGCCGGAGGCGGCCGGGCGCCTCTGGGGCGGCACCTTCCACGCCGTCGCCCACCGGCTGGTGGCCGAGCACGCCCCGCACCTCGGCCTGGCCGACGTGACCGTGCTCGACCCGGGCGACGTCACCGACCTGCTCGACCTGATCCGGGAGGAGCACGGCCTCACCGGCACCGGGCGCCGGCTGCCGACCTCGCAGTCGATCGCCGACATCTACTCGCGGGCGGTCAACACCGGCACGCCCGCCCGCCGGCTGATGGCGGAGCAGTTTCCGTGGTGCCTGCCGCACGCCGACGCCATCACCGGGCTGCTGCGCGACTACGGCACCCGCAAGCGGGCCCGTGGGCTGCTCGACTTCGACGACCTGCTGCTCTACTGGCGTGCGCTGCTCGACGACGAGCGGGTCGGGCCCCGGCTGCGGGCGCGCTGGGACTGGGTGCTGGTCGACGAGTATCAGGACGTCAACCGGGTGCAGGTGGACATCGTGCGCGGCCTGCGGCCGGACGGTGACGGGCTGACCGTGGTCGGCGACGACGCGCAGGCCGTCTACGGCTTCCGCGGCGCGAGCCCGGAGCACCTGCTGTCGCTGCTCGACGACCTACCCAAGGCGTCGCTCGTGAGGCTGGAGCGCAACTTCCGCTCGACCCAGCCGGTGCTCGACCTGGCCAACGTCGCCCGGCCGGGTGAGTTGCGGCTGCGACTGGTCGCCGACCGGGGCGCGGCCGGTGAGCGGCCTCGCGTCATACGGTGCAGGGACGCCGACGACGAGGCGCGGCAGGTCGCCGATGCCGTGCTCGCCGCGCATCAGGAGGGCCTGGACCTGCGCGAGCAGGCCGTGCTGATGCGCACCGGCACGCACTCCCACCAACTGGAGATCGAGCTCAAGGTGCGCTCGATCCCGTTCGTGAAGTACGGCGGGATCGGATACCTCGAAACCGCCCATGTGCGCGACGTGCTCGCCGCTTTCCGGCTCGCGCTCAACCCCGCCGACGAGGTGTCGTGGTATCGCCTGCTGACCCGCCACCGAGCGATCGGCAAGGCCGGAGCGCGCACGCTGGCCGGCATCCTATCCGGCACCGACGAGGGCAGGTATGACGAGGCATTGCGCACCGCCTCGGACAAGGCCCGCCCCGGGCTGGCCGCGACCCTGGACCAGTTGCGCACGGCTCAGTCCGCCGACGCGACGGCAGCCGTGGTCGAGGCGTGTCACGCCGCGGTGCTGCCGTTGCTGCGGGTGCACTACGCCGACTGGTCACGCCGGTCGGCCGACATCGAGCGCCTCGTGGAGTCCGCGGCCGGCGGGAGTGATCTGCGCGCCTTCATCGCCGACGCCACGATCGACCCGGCCAACGTCGCCGGCGACTGGGCCAAGCAGCCCTACCTCGACGAGGACTACCTGACCCTGTCGACCATTCATTCGGCCAAGGGGCTGGAGTGGTCGGCGGTGCACCTGATCCGGGCGTCCGACGGGGCCATCCCGTCCGACATGGCGCTGACCTCCGACGCGGGCCTCGCCGAGGAGGAGCGACTGTTCTATGTCGCGGTGACCCGCGCCCGCGACACCCTGCACGTCTACTCGCCGGGCCGGCTGCCCACCCACCCGACGAGCTTCCACGCCCGGCACGTGCTCGCCAAGCCCAGCCGCTTCCTGACCCCGGAGGTGCTGGCCGTCGCCGACCGGGTCGACGTGACGCGCCCTGCGGCGCCGGTCGACATCGACACTGACATCGGCATCGACAGTGACATTGACTGTGCCGCCAGCAGATCCGCCACCCCCGTCACGGTGCCGTCGATGGACGAGCTGTTCGGCTGACCACCCGATCCTGCACAAGGGAGTTAGCTCCACCTCGTGGCTGCCGGAAGCCACGGCCTGAGCCCACTGTGCCGGCCACAGCTGACTCATAGCCTCAATCACGGTGCAAAACCTCACGATTGAGTGGAGTCACAGTCATGGCAACCCACCGGAACGTCGGCATCTTCGGCCTGATCGCGAGCGCGCTGATCGTGCTCCAGGTCCCCCTCTATTTCCTGTATGACGGCGCCCCGCCCGACGCCAACATCCTCACGCGGAGCCTGATCGGCATCGTCGGGTGCACGTTCTACATCGTCTTCTTCACCGGGCTGCGCAGCTGGATCGGACGCCACGCGCCGGCTCTCGACTGGCCGGCCAATGTCATGCAGCTGACTGGGCTCGCTTGGGCGGTGGTGGTTTTCGTGCCGCAGTCCATGGAGGTCGGCGCCGCCATCGCCACCCGGCAGGACATCGACACCACCACGGAGGGCCCCTATGCGCCGGCGCAGTATCTCCTGCAGGGCGGCGTCTCCCGGCTGCTGATGGCGGCCTTCCTGATCGCGTTCGCCGTCATACTCTCCCGGTCGCAGCTGCTGCCGCGATGGGTCGGCCGGTCGGCGATCGTGCTGGCGGCGGTCAACCTGGCGTTCCTGCCCGCGGTCTACTTCGGCGACAACGCCGCCGACTTCTACAGCGCGCAGGGCTGGGGCACCACCGCGACGATGGGGCTGGTGTGGAGCCTGTGGACGCTGGCGGTGAGCGTCGCGATGGTGCGGCAGCGGGCCGTGGTCAGGCCAGGAAGTCGATCCGTGCTTGCCGGTCGTTGATGGTGAACGTGTCGCCGGCGCGCTTGCCGTCGATCTCGGCATACACCGGAGAGTCCTGCGAAATGCCTTCGTAGCTCAGGCCGTTGGCGTCGAACGCGTCGGTGACGACACCGACGACGTAACGGTCGCCGCCGAACCCGACGATCGCGCCGGGCCGCACGACGTCGGTCACCGAGAAGTCCAGGCTCTCCGCGGTCGCGACGTCCGAGCGCTCGGTGTCGGCCACCTGCTCGAAGATGGCGTTCTTGTCACCGGCCTCGTCCAGTTGTGCGGTGTCGTCGACCGAGTGCGAGTCGTCCGGGTCGACCTGGGCGGTGCGCTGCTCGGTGGACACCGCGGTCTGCGAGGCGTCGAGCTCACCCTTTAGGTGCCGCACGAGCGCGTCCTTGACCTGCTGCTTGGCCGCCTCGTCCATCGTCGCGTCGGACATGTCGACTCCTTCTGTCTCGCTGTCTCGCTGTCTCGTCGGTGCGGTGCCCAGTCTGCCGCAGTCGCATCGGTGCGGGGACGCCGATCGGGCCTCGGTTACGATCGGCGCCGTGGGGCACTCCCCACTCGACACTGGTCGCATCACCGATGCAAGGGAATCCGGTCCGAATCCGGAGCTGACGCGCAGCGGTAGGGGTGACGAGCGTGGCACGACGCCACTGGGTTCCGACCCGGGAAGGCGCCACGCTCGGACGAACCCGAGCCCGAAGACCTGCCGGTGCCGGACACACCTGTGGGCCTCGCGTTCGGCCCCTGATGAAAGCGATTTGCGCCATGCGCCCACGTCGGATCGGCCTCCCCGCGGCTGCCGCCGCCACGTCCCTCCTGCTCGGCGCGTGCGCCGATGCCCCGTCCGGCGGCGGGCCCGGCGCGGGCTCTGCGGCGACCGGTTCCGCGTCGACGGCGTTCTCGCCGGTGACCCTGACCAACTGCGGCGTGCGGGTCACGGTCGAGGCTCCTCCGCGTCGGCTCGTCACGCTCAATCAGGGCGCGACCGAGGTCGCGCTCGCGCTCGGCCTGCAGGACCGGATGGCGGGCACCGCCTACCTCGACGACGAGGTGTCCGCGAAGTACGCCGCGGCATACCGGTCGGTGCCGGTGCTGGCGAAGGAGTATCCGACCAAGGAGCAGTTCGTCGCGGCCAAGCCGGACTTCGCGTATGCCGCCTACGCAAGCGCGTTCGACGCCAAGGCAATCGGCACGCGGGCGGAGCTGGCTGGCAAGCGGATCGGCAGCTACCTGAGCCCGTTCGGTTGCCCCAAGGGGACGCCGGCAGCGGCGCCGACCTTCGACAGTGCCTGGCGCGAAATCACCGACGTGGGAAGCGTTTTCGGCATACGTGACAAAGCAGAGGGTGTTGTCGACGCGCAACGGTCCGAGCTCGCCACGGTCCGCTCGACGGCTGCGGGCAAGGGCACGACGGTGCTCTGGTATGACTCCGGTGAGAAGACGCCGTTCGTCGGTGCCGGCAAGGGCGGGCCGCAACTGGTGATGGACGCGGTGGGTGCGCGCAACGTCTTTGCGGGGCTGCCGGGCGGCTGGGCGGACGGGTCCTGGGAGAAGGTCGTCGCCGCCGACCCGGACGTGATCGTGCTCGCCGACGCATCGTGGAGCACCGCGGACGCGAAGAAGAAGTATCTGCGCGCCGACCCGGTGCTGCGCAAGCTGACGGCGGTCAAGCGCAACCGTTTCGTGGTGCTGCCGTTCAGCGAGACCACGCCCGGGGTGCGGCTCGTCGACGGCGCGAAGGCCGTCTCCGACCAGCTCACCGCACTGCCGGCGACGTGACGACGGCGGGATGCCGGGCGCCGTCGACCGCGCTCCGGCTGCTGGTCCTGACCGTCGGCGTGGCGGCGGTGCTGGCAAGCGCGGTGATCGCGTTGGGCACCGGGCCGGTGCACGTCCCCGCCGGCCAGGTGCTCGAGGTGGTTGCCCGGCGGATGCAGCTGATCGGCGGCGCGGGTGTGACCCCGATGGACGACGAGATCGTCTGGCAGCTGCGGCTGCCGCGGATCGTCGCGGCGATGGCGGTGGGTGCGGCGCTGGCGCAGTGCGGTTGCGTGCTGCAGTCGCTGACCCGCAACGACCTGGCCGACCCCTATCTCTTCGGGGTCTCCAGCGGCGCCGCGGTGGGAGCGGTGTCGGCGTTGATCCTCGGCTGGACGCTGCCGGGCATCCCGTCCCGCTATGGCGTGGCCGGCACGGCTTTTGTCGGGGCGCTCGTCGCACTCGTGCTGGTGCTGGCCCTCGCCACCGGCAGGTCGGGACAACTGCCACCCGGGCGGACGATCCTGGCTGGCGTCGCGGTCGGCCAATTGTGCAGTGCCGCAACGTCTTTCATCGTCATCGTGCTCGGCCCGCGGGATGGCGCACGGGCGGTGCTCGACTGGACGCTGGGGTCGTTCGCCGGGGTGCGCGGCGGTGACGCCGTCTTTCTGGTGGCGTTGCTCGTGGCGGCGATGATCGGTCTCGGGCTGTGCGCTCCGGCACTCGACGCCTTCGCCTTCGGGGAGGTGTCGGCGCGCTCGCTCGGGGTCAACGTCACAACGATCCGCTGGATCCTGCTGACCGGCACGGCACTCATGACGGCCGCCACGGTGGCGGTCGTCGGGCCGATCGGGTTCGTCGGCCTCGTCGTGCCGCATGTGGTGCGGCTGGTCACCGGGCCAGGACATCGCATCCTGTTGCCCGCCTCGGCGATCTGCGGTGCGTTGCTGATGCTCTGGTCGGACACTGCGGCGCGCACTCTCGGCGGCGGTAGCGAGATCCCGATCGGCGTGGTGACGGCCGCGGTCGGCACCCCGGTGCTCATCGTGCTGTTGCGCCGTCAGGCTCGGCGCGCATGAGGGTCGAGATCGACCGGATCGGTTGGGACGCAGGAGATTCCGCGATCGTCGATGACGTCACGGCGACGCTCGAGGCGGGGTCGTTCACCGCCGTCGTCGGCCCGAACGGATCCGGCAAGACCACCCTGCTGCACCTCGTCGCCGGCCTGCGACGACCTGCTCGCGGCGAGGTCCGGTATGACGGAAAACCCTTGCGCGACCTACCTGCTCGGGAGCGGGCGCGGTCGACCGCCCTGCTGGAACAACAGCCCGACACCTCACTCGAGCTCAGCGTGCGCGACGTCGTCGCCCTGGGACGCATCCCGCACGTGGGCCGCTGGCCGGGAGCCCTGGACGAGGGAGCGCAGCTTGTGCCGGCCGCGATGCGGGAAGCCGATGTCGTGCACCTGGCGCACCGCACGTGGTCGACCCTGTCGGGCGGGGAGCGTCAGCGCACGCAGCTTGCGCGGGCGTTGGCGCAGCAGCCGCGGCTGCTGTTGCTGGACGAGCCGACCAACCACCTGGACCTGCAGCACCAGTTGTCACTCCTGGAAACTGTTGCGCGACAGGGGATTACGACAATGGCGGTGCTGCACGATCTCGACCTGGCGGCGGCATTCTGCCCACGGATCATCGTGATGTCGCAGGGCCGGGTGGCCGCGTCGGGCGACACCGAAGCAGTGCTGACGGCCGGCCTGGTCGACACGGTCTTCGGGGTGTGCGCGACGGTCGAGCGCACCGACCGGCTGCGAATCTCCTGGTCGCGCCAGGGTGCGGGCCGATGACGGATCAGCGGCTGGTGCTGGTCAGCCTGACCGGGCTCGACGACGACCACCTGGCCGAATTGTTCGCCACCGCAGATGATCTCGGGGCGACCGTCGCCTGCTTGCAAGGTGGCGGCCCGAGCCTCGTGGGCGTGCTGGACGCGATCGCCGCCGAGGCGGTGGGCACGTCGGTGCGCCTCGTCGCGGCGGCGCGCACGACCTCCCACACCGGCCGATCCTGGCTCGGCCGGGTTGCCGGCCACTGGGTGCGCACCCGCGGTGTGCTGCAAGTCGAGGTGGCGGGCGGCCTGTCCCGTGGTTTCGGGGTGGCCGCGGTGCGAGCGGCGTGCGCAACGGAAGCACGCGCGGTCACCGGAGCCGAGGCGCCGCTGGAGAGCCCGGCGTGGGAGGAAGCTCCGCCATACCGTCGTCACGTGCTGGTGTGCCGTGGCCCGCGCTGCAATGCCAAGGGTGCGGAGGAGACCTCGGCCGCGCTGACCGACGAGCTGACTCGCCGTGGGGTGCTCGACCGCGAGGTGCTGGTGGCGCTCACCGGCTGCCTCTATCCGTGCAACGGGGCGCCGGTAGTGGTGAGCCATCCGGACAATCGTTGGTATCGGCACGTCGGCGCGGATGACGTGCGGCGCATCGTCGAAGAGGACCTGCTCGGCGATTGACCCGCGCTTACCCGTCATGCGAGCCGTCATCTTGAGCCGTCATCTCCTGCGGCGCGAGCTCGTGCGGGCGGGCCGCGCACAACCAGCGGATGAACAACCGGATCGGTCCGCTCTGAGTTCTTTCCGACGGGTCGCTGCTGACACGGTCTCTGCTGACGGGCGCCTGCCGCCGAACAAAGTCGCGCAATCGATCGACCGACGCAGTTCAGCTATGCCGCCGCGTGGGTGTGGCTGGGCATGCGGCCGGGGGTGAGGTCCCAGGTGACGCCGTCGGGGCGAACCTGTGCCATGAACCCGTGGCGGTGGACTTCCTGGTGGTGCCGGCAGCACAGCATGGCCGAATTGGTCAGGCTGGTTTCCCCGCCGGCCCACCACGGGATCACGTGATGGACTTCGCAGAAACCCGGTGGCCGATCGCACCCGGGGAAGGTGCACCCGCCATCGCGTATGACGACAGCCGCGCGTAAACCCTTGGTGACCAGGCGTTCTCGCCGGCCCACATCCAACGGCTGACTCGGCCCACCCAACACTGCCGGGATCAGCTCCGCGTCACACGCTGCCCGCCGGGCCGCTCCGGCGTCGAGCACGTCACCGGTGGGTGTGGTTGCCCCACCAATCCCCTGGGTAAGGGCGCTCAGGTCCATGGTCAGCAGGATTGTCGCCGCCGACCCGACGGGCGCGACCTCACCGGCAGCAACTTTCGCGCCCGCAGCGATCAGCTCCATCAACGCATCCGCCCGGCGCTTGCCCGGAGTCCGCTCGTCCCGCACGGACTCGCCAGTGCCAGTGCCGGCAGCGGCCGCCGCGGCGGGGTCTGCGGTCAGGGAAGCGGGCCGTGGTGCGGACCCGGCGGTGATCGCCGCCTTCAACACCGCAGCATTCGCCGGCGCCAACTCCGCGACCAACCGGGTCATCCCAGTAGCGGTCGTACCCCAGGTCAGGGTTTCGACCTGTTCGAGTTTCGCGTCCTGTGCTGAGAGTGCTTCGGTGGCGTAGGTCGCCAGGATCTTCCGGGTCAATGCCTGCACACCCTTGGCGCCGAGTGCCGGGTCGAGTTGCAGGAACCACGCCAGCACTTCATCCCGGTCCGCCGAAGGGATGACCGGCGCGACCTTGTCCGCATTCGTCAACGCCGCTCGCGCGGTCGACACCGTGCACGACCCACGTGCGACCGCTGCCGCGATGACCGCGTTCTTCCGCTCCCGGCACGCCTCCGCCACCACCGCGATCGACTTCGCCTCCACCGGTTCGATCGGCACCCCGGACGCTTCGGCGTGACGGCATACCCACTGGGTGGTGTTCGCCGCCGTCGAACCCGCAACCGTCCCACGGTCAACCGCTTCCACAGTGGCGACGGTCGCAAGCTGCGCGAACCGGCCCGACAGTCCCAGCAGGGTTTCGGTCAGTGCCTCCAACTGCTCCTCCCCGAGCTGATGCACCACCTCCGGCACCTCATCCAGCAACGCCGCAAGCTCCCGCACTCGCTCCAACACGACCGGCCCGCGCCCCGGCTCAACCGGCACCCGCGATGCCTCACCCGGCACGCCCGGACACTCGGGCAGCGGCACAGCAGAATCGAGAGACATGGCCCGAATCTCCCTCCGCCGCAGTGGGTTTCGTCGTGCCACCAGAATACCGTCGATCGGCATAATTGTACATATGTTCGACACAAGTTTCCGGCGCACCGCTGCGTCATCCGCCGCCGAACACCATGAGGTGGGTCGGCCGCCCGTGGTCGACACCCTGCTGGCCCGTCATCACGAACCCGGCTGCCTGCCAGGCCCGCACCGCACGCTCGTTGCCGACCGCCGGGTCGACGGTGAGCGGCCGCCAGCCCAGCGCGTCGAGTGCGACCGCGAGGGCTCGAGCCACGCGCGGTCCGATGCCCCGGCCCTGCGCGGGTGCAGCGATGAAAAGGTCCAGACCACAGGCAGATTCGTCCTGCCACGCCTGCAGATAGCCGACCGGCTCGGCCCCCTCGACCACCAGGTATGACGCAACCCGCGGCGCCCTGCGGCCGGTGTACTTGGCGAGCACCTCGGCGACCGAGAGCGGCGTCCCGCCCCAGCCCTCGTGCACCTCCGGCGCCTGCGTCCAGCCGCTGATCAACTCTGCGTCGGCGTCGGTCGCGGGCCGTAGCGAGAGGGTGTCGTCGACCCGCAGCGCCTCGGGATAGCGACGCACGGTCACCCGAACACCGACCAGCAGATCTCGTTGCGCCTCCGCTGGTCCTCGAGCACGAGGTCCCGCACCGCGTCGGGCAATTGCTCGCGCTGCCAATGACCTTCGGCAGCCCCGGCGGCTGCCTCCATCCCCTTGGGCGCCGCCGCGCGCACCGCCTTGATCGCGTATGCCGCAGCGCCCAGGTCGTGCTCGGCGACGTGCGCGACGACGCCGGCCTGACCCGCGGCATACGCCGCAAACCGGGGCGCGCCCCGCAGGGGACGGGCGGCGCCCATCGCGTGGCCGCCGGCCGCGCGCGACGTCATCATGCCGACCTCCCCTCGCGACCACGCGCGGATCTGCTCGATCGCCTCGCGCGGTCGCGGGTCGTCCGGCCGCTTGGACTCGAAGAGCGGCAGCACGCGTTCGGCGCAGTCGGCCGCCCACAGTGCGAGCAGTCGATGATGCTCGTCGGTGAGCGTGCCGCCGCGACGGATCGTGATCATGCGCGGATCACGCACCTTCGGGAGGATCACCGGTCGCTCACCGCCACCGAAACTCCGGCGCCCGCCGCTCGGCGAAGGCGGCGATGCCCTCCTGCGGGTCACCAGACCGCACCATCACGTCCTGCCAGTGCGTCGCAGTGGCGACCGCGCCGAGCGGCCCGTCGACGCCATACGCCGTCGCCGCGTCGACGATCGCCTTCGCTGCACGAATGCTCAGCTGCGAGCGTGCCGTGATAGTCTCGAGCAGCGACGCGACGACGTTGTCGAGCGCGTCCGACTCGGCGAGTTCGTTGACCAGCCCGATGCGCCGCGCCTCGTCGGCGAGCATCAGGTCGCCGGTGAACAGCAGCTGCTTGGCGTATGCCGGGCCGACCGCCGCCACGAGACGCGCCGTCGTGCGTGGCGGGTAGAAGACCCCGATCTTGGCCGGGGTGACGCCGAATCTGGCGGTATTGCTCGCGATTCGCAGATCGCACGCCAATGCCAGCTCGACGCCGCCGCCGACGCACGCGCCGCGGATTGCGGCCACCGTCGGCTTGGCGAAGGCGGCCAGCGCTTCCTCGGCGCGCTCGGGCGGGGACAACGCCATACCGGAATCGTCTGGGGTCACAGGAGATTCGATGCCGAGGGTGCCGACGAGCGACGTGATGTCGGCGCCGGCGCAGAAGTGCTCCCCGGCGCCGGTCAGCACCACAGCGAGCACGGACGCGTCCTGCTCGAGCTCGGCGAGCAGCGGCGGCAGCGAGTCCCACATGCGAGTGGTCATCGCGTTGCGCTTCGCGGGATTGTGCAGCGTGATCGTCGCCACCGATCCCTGCACGGCCGTCTCCACCCGACCGTCGGCAGCCTCGTTCGTCATCGCGTCAGACCTCTCCGTCACCGCTTCATCGCCCACCTCACCCGCATCGACCCGCCGAGACTACGCGGGGACGCGCAGCGGAAGCCGGGCCGCCGCTGTCGATTTCGGCGCGAGCCGTTCGTAGCAACAATGAGACGTCGCCACCGGGGCGCCGGCCGAGCCTTCAGGAGCTGACACCGATGCAGCACTCACCAGCCACGATCCACCGCCTCTTCGAACTCGTCGAGCCGATCGGCACCATCACCTTCTCCGACGTGCCGAACGAGGCGTTCCTCGCGGCCGGCATGCGCAACTACTGGGACGGTTACTTCGCCGGCCGCGCGGCGCCGCTCGGCCTCGTGCCGGCCGAGGTGGTGCACGCGGTGTTCTACAACTTCGCCGACGGCGAGGTGGCGCGGCACATCCCGTGGGTGTGGAGCAAGGTCACACCCGACGAGGCACTCGCGATCCGCGAGCGTGGCAGCGCCGACGCGCTGCGGCGGCGACTCGGCTCGCGGGTGGACTCTCCCGCGCTGCCGCGGGTGGCCGAGCTCGCCACCAAGGCGGCGACGAGTGCGCCGACCGAGGGGCGGCTGCTGTATGCCGCGCTCCGCGCACTCCCGTTGCCGCAGGACCCGGTGGCCCGGCTCTGGCACGCGGCGACGCTGCTGCGCGAGCACCGCGGCGACGGCCATAACGCCACACTGGTCACGCACGGCATCTCCGGCGGCGAGGCGCACGTGCTGCTCGCGATCGATCTCGGGATGCAGGCGCACGAGTTCGGACGACTGCACCACCTGCCGCGCGCCCACGTCTCGGCACTCGTCGCCGGCCTCCAAGAGCGTGGAATCGTCGACGCCGCAGGCGGATTCACCCCGCAGGGGCGCGACCTCAAGGACCGCATCGAGCAGCTCACCGACGAGCTTGCCGGCCCGGCATACGCGGTGTTGAGCGCGGGCGAGATCGACGAACTGATCGCCGGACTCGACCTCCTCCTCCACGGAAATCCGCTGGAGTCGTGATGGATTGGCCTGGTGAGTGCGCCGCCGGTCCAGCTGCTGTGGGAGTCGGGTGACCCGGACGTCGTCCTCCGGACGAGGTTCGGCTTCGACGACGCCGGCTCCGCCGCCCGGTGGGTCAGCGCGACCCTGGCCGACGATTACGGCGTCGTCGTCGACCGCTGCGAACGCATCGTGCTGAGCAGCCACAACGCACTCGCCTGGCTGACGACGCCGGACGGCCCGATGCTCGCGAGGTGGTCGGTCGCGGCCGGCACCTTCCCACGGCTCGCCGCGCTGGCCGCCCTGACGGCCCGGCTCGGCGCAGGCGGCCTGCCGGTCTCGATGCCGGTGCCGGCGCGCGACGGCCGGCTGCAGGTCGAAATCGACGGTGCCTCAATGGGATTGCAGCGCAAGGTCACCGGCGAGCTATTGGACATTGAGGACGCGGCCCAGGTGCGCGCGGCCGGGGTGACGCTGGCGCTGCTGCATGAGGAGCTCTCGTCATACGGGCCGATGGCGGGGGTCGTGGCGCCGCGCCAGAGCCTGCGCGAGCAGGTCACCGGCTGGCTCGAGGTCGCACCGCGCCACCTGCCCGCCGGGGCCCTCGACCGACTCCGGTCACTCGTCGCCGCCGCACGCCCCGACCTGCCGCCGAAGCAGCTCGTGCACGGCGACTACCGCTCCGCCAACATCCTGTATGCCGCAGGCCGCGTCACCGCGGTCCTCGATTTCGAGGAGGCCCGCCTCGACCACTGCATCGGCGAACTCGCACGATCCGCAGTGCTTCTCGGCACCCGCTTCCATGACTGGGGCCCGGTCTCCCCGGCCGTCCGGCAGGCCCTGCGTGACGGTTATGAGTCGCACCGCCGGCTGACCACGGCCGAGGCGAGCTGGTGGGAGCCGCTCGTGCTGTGGCATGCATTGCTCTTCGTGCCGGACGGCGACGACCCGACCGGCTGGGGCGACGCGGCGCTGCGTCAGCTCTCCCCGAGCACGTCGGCGACCGACACGTCGATCGGGAAGTCGTCGTAGCCGAGCAGGTCGGCGAGGATCGCCCGCGCCCGCTCGCGACGCGTCTCCGCCGCCCGCCGCAGGTCGTGCCCGTAAACGCCGACGAGCCGCAGACCGAGTGCGGTCAGCCGGCCACCGTCGACGGTGAAGGTCAGGCGGTCCAGCGCCGAGCTGTCGTCGGCGGGCAGCCCCTCACGCAGCAGACGGCGCAGCACGCGCGTCGACACGGACGTGGTCGAGCCGTCGGCGTCGTGGTCGCCGGCGCCGTCGGTGGTGACCAACTCGGCGGGCGTCACCGCCGACCGCACCCTGCGCAGCACGTGCGCCCGCTGGTCACCGGCCCACACCGGCTCCTCGCTCCGCTTCATCGCCGCGGTGGCCCGGGCCAGCGGATCGTCGGCATCGTTCATCGCCACGAATTCATCCTTTCGGCGAGGGCCCGGCGGCCCCGGTAGAGCTGCCCGCGGACACTGTCCTCGGGGATCGCGAGCGCGTCGGCGATCTCCCGGTAGCTCAGCCCGTCGATCTCCCGCAGCAGCCAGATCGCGCGCTGTCGCCACGGCAGCTCGGCGAGCGCCTGCCGCAGCGCGGTCACGAGCTCGCGGTCCAGCGCGTCCTGCTGCGGGCTGCGGGTGGTCGCGGGCAGCAGGGTCGTGAGCACCTCGTCGTCGACCGGCACCGGCGTGCGCCGCCGCTGCAGGTCGGCGGCCCGGCGGGCGGTGAGACTGAACAGCCAGGTGCGCAGGCTCGACCTCCCGGCGTATGACGGCAGGTCCTTCCAGGCCGACACGAACGCGTCCTGCACCACGTCCTGCGCGTTGGCGTCGTGCAACAGCAACCGGCGCGCGAAGCGATACATGGCCGGCCCGTGCCGGTCCACGATCTGCTCGAACGCGACCTCGTCGCCGAGCCGGGCCGCGCGGGCCAGCTCGACATCCGGCATGGCATCCGGTCGCTCGGGCGCGCTGGTGTCGTGTGGCACGGTGCCATCCTGACCGATCCTGAAATATGACGTAGATCACCGTGAGGATTTGCCGACCCGCAACGACCAACCACTATCCGATTCAGCGCCGATGAAAGGACTGCCCATGACTCAGACCCCGAACCCGACCGGTACCCACCGCGCGCAGGACGAGGACAGCTCCTCGACCGCAACGCGCCGCGACCGGGACGGCAACGGCAAGGTCGAGCAGCGCGCCGACGGCCCGCTGGTCACCTCCAAGGGCCGCACCTCGATCGCCGACACGGTGGTCTCCAAGATCGCCGGCGTCGCCACCCGTGAGGTCTCCGGTGTGCACTCGCTCGGCGGCGGTGCCGCGCGTGCGGTCGGCGCGATCCGCGAGCGCATCCCGGGCTCGCGCACCAACCACTCCCAGGGCGTCAGCGTGGAGGTCGGCGAGCGCCAGGCCGCCGTCGACATCGACCTGGTCGCCGACTACGGCGTCGCCATCGCCGACCTGGCCGCCGGTGTGCGCCGCAACGTGATCGACGCGGTCGAGAGCATGACCGGCCTGCAGGTGACCGAGGTCAACATCACCGTGCACGACGTGTTCCTGGACGACGGCGACGACAGCGACAACGGGCAGTCCCGTGTCGAATGAGTCCTCACCGGACACCACGCGTGACCTCTCGGAGCTGATCGCCGCGCGCGTCGAGGACGTGCGCGGCGTCCAGGGCCTGCACGGTGGCGCGTTCGGCCAGGTGGGCACCTACCTGCCCGGGCGGCGCGTCACCGGCATACGCCGCAGCGAGCACGGGTGGGACATCCACGTGGTGCTCGCGGCCGGTGCGCCGATCGCGGCGACCGCCGACGCCGTGCGGGATGCCGCGCGCGCGGCCGGTGCGCAAGGCCCGGTCGACGTCGCGGTCGAGGACATCGCCGACCACGCCGACTCGGCATGACCGAAGACGTCTGGTCTGCCGAGCGGCGCCGCGTGGCGCGGCGGCTGCATCCGGACCTGGGCGGCGACCCGGACGACTACATCGCCGCCATGCAGGCGCTCGAGCAGCGGCGCGCCGCCGCCATGGGTGTGCTGCACGGCGCCGAGGGTATGACGGTGGTGCACACCACCGCCGGCAGCCGCGCGGTGCGGGCCGTCACCGGCCGCGCCCGCTCGGTGACCACCGCCGTACGCCGGCACCTCCCCCGCGGCTGGCCGGGCGCCCGCCGCTACGGCCAGCTCTGACCGGGCACACCACTCGGGAGCCCGTTTCGCACGAAGGAGATTTTTCGATGACTGCCTCTACCACCGGCCTGTTCGCCGGACTGTTGCTCACCATCGCCATCGTGACCGGCGGATGGCTCGGCCTGCTGTTGGCGATCGTGCTGGGCGGCGGCGGCTACCTGGTCGGCGGTCATGTCGGCGGTGAGCTCGACCTGACTGCCCTGTGGAACCGCCGTGGCTGAGCAGGACGCCGCGCCCACGCAGACCGCACCGACGGACACCGGCACCGCCGCCGAGCTGGGCGACCCGGCCACCCGCGGCCGGCTGGAGGTGCGTCCCGGCGCCCTCCAGCACCTGGTGGAGCACGCCGCGACGACGGTCCCCGGCACGGTGCGGGAGCGGTCCGGCCTGGACCGGCTGCGCGGCCGCGGCTACCCGCACGCCGACATCACCGTCAAGGGAACGACGAGCTGGGTGACGCTGCACGTCGCCGCGGTCTGGCCGTGCGCGGTCGAGCAGATCATGACCACGACCCGTGACCGGGTGCAGCAGGAGGCGACCAAGTTGTCGGGCACCACGGTCGCCGAGGTGGACGTGGTGATGCACCTGGTGAGCCCCGACCAGGGCAACGAACGGAGGGTCATATGAGCAAGCTGCCACCTCCCCAGGCGCGACCGGCCGCGGCATACACCGCCGCCCTGCTGGCGCTCGGGCTGATCGGGCTCGGAGTCGTCGGGGTGCAGGAGTTGCTGACCCGGCAGGACTGGGTGAGCGGCAAGCCGTGGCTCAGCACGCTGATCGACAACGCCCAGCACGCGACGCCGGCCTCGTGGGCGCTGCCCGCCGGCATCGCCGCCGTCGTCGTCGGTCTGTTGTTGCTCTTCGCGGCGCTGAAGCCGCGCCGGGCGACGCACCGCCGCGTGCCGGGCACCGACGACGCCTGGGTCTCACCGGCGGCGCTCGCCACGATCGCGGCCGTCGCCGCGCGCAGGACGCCCGGCGTGGTGAGCGCCGACGCGCGCCATACCCGCCGCAAGATCCAGGTGTCGGTGCAGGCGGACGCCGACCGCCAGCTGGAGGGCATGGACCAGGCGGTGCAGCGACAGGTCGAGAGCCAACAGGAAGGGCTGAGTGACATGCCGATTTCCGTGCGCAGCCGGAAGGTGACGCGATGAGCCGGGCACCCTACCGATTCGACCGGTTCGCAACGGCGCTCGTGGGTCTCGTGCTGATCGCCGGCGGGCTGCTGCTGATCGACTGGAAGCAGCACATCGTGCGCAGCGACTACCCGCGCCGGCTGCAGCTCGGCCGGCTCGTCGAGTGGTCACACTCGGACTGGTGGCCGTGGGCGACCGCCGCGGCCGGCGTCGTGCTCGCGCTGCTCGGTCTCTACTGGCTGCTGGCGCACCTGCGCCGGGCCCGGGTGCGTTCCTTCACCGTGCCGGCGACCGGCGACGGGCAGGGCAACGGCACGCTGACCGTCGAGGCCGGCCCGCTGGAGTCCGTGGTCGCGCAGGACCTGACCGACCACGGCCCGGTGACCGGCGCCCACGCCAAGACCGTCAACAGCCGCCGCGGCCGGATGGAGCTGGTCACCGCACCGCTCGACGAACGCGCCACCGGCGACACCGTGCGGGCCTCCTACGAGCGGCTCGCCGGTCAGATCGCCGACGCGTTCCCCGGCACCGGCCTGCAGACGCGGCTCGTGCTCGACAAGCCGCGTCGCACCCGCGGCCGCCGGTCCGCGCTCGGCGGCCCGGGCGTGGTCACTCCCGCCCCCGCGCCCCGCGCGGACCTGACGAAGCAGTCGGGTGACGGCTCGCCGGAGCGGTCGGTCGACTCAGGTGCGGAGCAGTCCGGCTGACACCTGGGCGACTCCCATCAAGCACACGACCTCCGGGCGGCGCGCGACTCACGTCATACGCGCCGCCCGGAGGTCGTTATGCGTGGGTCAGGGCCAGAGGTTGGGGTTCTTGTCGGTGCCGTAGCCGCCGTAGCGGGGACGGCGCTCGAGGTGCAGGTGCGGGCCGGTGGTGTTGCCGGTGTTGCCGGAGTAGCCGATCAGCTGGTTGGTGGCGACGCGCTGACCGTCGCTGACGACCCGGCGCGACAGGTGGCAATAACCCCAGTCGGACCCGTCGACGTTGTCGTTGATCAGGATCATCGTGCCGTATGCCGAGCCCCAGTTGGCCCGGCCGGTGCGCACGTCGCCGCCGATGGTCGCGTAGACCGGCGTGCCGATCGGGCAGCCGATGTCGACACCGGTGTGATAGCCGGCCGCCCAGTTGCCGGGCTGGCGCCACTGGGCGGTGATCGGGTGCGCGGTCGGATTCTTCACCGGCCGCACGTATGACGCAGCCTGCGCCTCCGGCGCGATCGCGACGCTCGCGACGGTGAGGCCGGCGACCGCTGCGCCCCCGGTGAGGATCAGCCGTCGACTGGGCAGGTTGGACGGTTCCTGACGGTCTGTCATGAGAGTTCTCCCGACTGCTGCTTGTCTGGTCACTTCATGCCTGACGGGCACGGCACCGAGCGTTCCAACCGCCACTGCGAATCCGCTGCGAAGTCAGGCCCGTCGTGTCGCGCGCGTGTGGCAGCCCTATGTGACGTGAACGCGGATAGCGTCGCATCCGTGGCCGAGAGTGACTGGAGAGAGGGCGGGTTCAGGCGGCGACCGCTTACCCGGGCCTCGCTCGCTTGGGCCGCGAGGGCGATGGGACCGGACGCCCGGGTCGTCGATTGCCGCCGTATGACGGGAGGCGTCTCCTCCGCGGTGCACGAGGTCACCGTGGACGTGCGCGGTGCGCGGACTCTCGTCATACTCCGTCAATATCCGGGTGGCCTCGGTTTGCACGAGACGCTCACGAACGAGATCGCCAATCTTGAGCTGGTCGCAGGAAGTGGGCTGCCGGTGCCGCGCGTCCTGGCCGCAGATGCTGCCGGTGACTCGACCGACGGTTCGCCGTCGCTGCTGATGACCCGGCTTCCAGGGCAGGTCGAGCTCAACCCGACCGAACCCGGCTCCTGGCGGACGAGGACCGCCGAGCTCGCCGCGCTCGTGCATTCGCTCGATCTTCCCGCCCCAACCTTCCGGCCCTGGGCGGACTCCTGGATTGCTCCGCTCGCCGAGTTGCGGGTGCCTGCGGACGCGCAGCGACCCGGCGTATGGCGAGCGGCGTTCGAGGTGATGGCCGCACCGCCACCGGCGGACCGAGCGGTCTTTCTGCACGGCGACTTCCTGCCAGTCAATCTCCTCTGGTCCGGAGGGGCCATCACCGGCCTGACCGACTGGAACGGCATCCATCGCGGATCGCGCGCGATCGACGTCGGGCACTGCCGTCGCTACCTCGCCGCGCTCTACTCCCCGGAAGAGTCCGAAGATCTCCGATCGCGCTACGAGTCGATCGCCGGCGTCGCGCTCGACCCGTGGTGGGACCTGTTCGCGTTGCTGCACTACGACGACAGTCAGTCGCGATGGGTCCGCCGCCAGGTCGCCGGACGCTGTCCGGTCGACGCATGCGGTATGACGGCACGCGTAGAGGCCGTCGTCAAAGGGGCACTGGCGCGGTTCTGACGTCGGAAGGGCCGTTGCGGCTGTGGACTCTTGTCAGTCCGGTAGAACGTTCCCCTCAGGTGGAGGTCCCGCGACGGTGCTCAACGCCTGCTGGTACATGGAATCAGCCGTTACCAAAGTGATCTGCTTCGTCTTGTAGCCCAACGGCTCCTGGTGCCAGGACCCATCCGGGCGTACCTCCAGCAGCCAGGTCCACTTGGGACCCACGTCAGTCAGCCGACCGATCCACGTCGCCGAGCGATGCCCCTCCCGCTCGACACCTATCAACCCGAAGAGGGCTCCCATCGTGCGGATCACGGACACGGCCGAGTCCAACTCCACAGGTCCGGGGCTGCACGGCGGCCACGTCGGCAGAGTGCGCGCGAAGATCTTCTTTCCAGCCGCCTGCAGGGCATGGATTGCCGAGCTGCTGCACGAATGTGCGATCTCCGATCCGGCCTGCTCGGCAAACGAATCAAGCCAGATCAGGCAAGAGACTCGCTGGAAGCCGTCCCATCCCACCGGATCACTTCAGTATCGACCCTCGTTCTTCAGCACGACCGGGACTCCTCAGGCTGCGGTGCGAGTGACCGTAGTCGACCGATCCTTGGAGGGACGGGAGAGCGGCGTCGGTTCGGGTGGGTACTCGGTGACCTGGGGCGACAGAGCGCGTAAGAGTGGACTGGTCATCGCCGTGGCGAGCAGGGTGAGCAGGATCAGCGCGGAGTATGTCGGGAGCGCGATTAGTCCCAGCTGGCGGCCGAGATCCAGGATGACGATCTCGGTGAGTCCACGGGTGTTCATCAGGACGGCTGTCTGGCGCGCCTCGGCACGGGTGAGTCCGGCCCAGCGGGCTCCGGTGAATGACCCAGCAAGCTTGGTCACGACCGCGCCCGTGCCCACGAGCAGCACCCAGACACCTTGCTGGCTGACCGAGGCCAGGTCCACATGTGCGCCCGCGAGCACGAAGTAGAGCGACGGCCAGACGAATGTTCCGTGGCGGAGGGTGTCGGCGACCTCCCGCACCGCAGAGTCATCCCGCGGAATGGTGACTCCGGCGAGCATAGCCCCGCACGCGTAGTGCAGTCCGGCAACTTCGGTGGCGGCGGCGGCCGCCCAGACGAAACCCGTGAGGAGGAGTACGGCGACCGCTCGGGGCAGCCACGGGATGCGCAGCGCGCGCGCCACCACCCGGCCGATGACCAGAATGCCCGCTACCGCGGCAGGACCGAGCAGCCATCTACTGGGGTGCCCTGCATCGCGAGCGAGGATGATTACACCGAGCGTGATCCACATGACGAGGTCGAGAGTTCCTGCGGCGCCGAGGCTGAGGCTGCGGACCCGTTCGGGAACGACGTGGTCGTCCAGAATGCGGTAGAGCACCGGCAGCGCCGTGGCCGCCATCGCGACGCCCAGGAACACCGTGCTGCTCCATCCGCCAGTCGTCCCGGTCGGTATGAGCCAGAGGGCTGCGGCGATCCCGAACGCAAACGGGATCGCCGCCGAGAGCACCGCCAGCGCGGCACTGCTCCGCCAGGCGCTGCCGCCGGCGCGGATCTCCTGCCCGATCGTGAACAGGAACAGGCACAGCCCCAGCGTCGCTAGCTGTGTCATCTCCTGGGTCGACGGGGCACTGAGCAGCTCGGGACGCCAGTACACCAGGGCGGTACCGGTGAGGATCCCCACCGTGAGCTCGCCGACGACAACGGGTTGGCGGGTGACGTGGGCTGCGAGACCGGCGACGGCCGAGAGCGTCAGCAGTGCCGCGGCAGTGCAGGCGATGGCGAGTGACACAACAGTTCCTCAGTCTCAGTGATATTCAGTATTACTGATTATAAACGTCACGCCGGCTGGTTGCCATGCCTGCGCTCCGACAGCGTCACGCGCTTAGTCGCCAGCGTGCTGAGCGCGTCGCACAGCACCGCCCGGGTGTCTGCGGGATCGATGATGTCGTCGACCAAGCCGCGCTCCGCGGCGTAATAGGGATGCATGAGCTCGTCGCGATAGAGATTGATGCGGTCTTCGCGCACTTGGTCCGGGTCGTCGGCCTGCGCGATCTCGCGGCGGAAGATGATGCTGGCGGCACCCTCCGCACCCATCACGGCGACCTCGTTGGTTGGCCAGGCGAAGGACAGATCACAGCCGATCGACCGAGAGTCCATCACGATGTACGCGCCGCCGTACGCCTTACGCACGATGACTTGGACGCGAGGAACCGTGGCGTTGCAGTACGCGTAGAGCAGCTTGGCTCCGTGGCGAATGATTCCGCCGTGCTCCTGGTCGACGCCAGGCATGAACCCAGGCACGTCCACCAGTGTGACCAGGCTGATACCCAGGGAATCGCACATGGTGACGAACCGCGCGGCCTTCTCGGCCGCGGCGATGTCGAGCGCACCGGCCAGGACCAGGGGCTGGTTGGCGACCACTCCGACGACCTCGCCGCCGATGCGGCCGAGCGCGCAGAGGATGTTCTTTGCCCAGTTCTCGTGGATCTCGATCCATTGCTGGTCATCGACCACCGCGTCGATGACCTCGCGCATGTCGTACGGCGTGGCCGGGTCGGCGGGAACGATCGCCGTCAGCTCGGGAAGTCGTCGGTCGACCGGGTCGTCGAGGCCTTCGTCGATCGGCGGGCGCTCCTGGTTGTGCCGCGGGAGCAGTGACAGCAGGTAGCGCACGTCGGCGAAGCACTCGGGCTCGTCCGGGTGGGCGAAGTGGGCGACCCCCGACTTCTGCGAGTGCGGGACGGCGCCACCGAGATCATTCATGGTGACCTCCTCACCCGTCACTGCCGCAACCACATCAGGTCCGGTGACGAACATCTGAGACGTGTTCTGGATCGTGAAGACGAAGTCCGTAAGCGCAGGTGAGTAGGCGGCGCCACCTGCGCACGGACCCGCGATGACGCTGATCTGGGGAATGACCCCGGACGCCGCGACGTGCCGACGGAAGATCTCGCCGTACCCTGCCAGCGCGGTGACTCCCTCCTGGATCCGCGCGCCGGCCCCGTCGTTAATGCCAACGATTGGGCAGCGTGCGGCAACGGCCAGGTCGAGGACCTTGCAGATCTTCTGTGCGTGCGCCTCACCCAACGCACCGCCGAAGATGCGGAAGTCGTGGGCGTACACGAAGACCTTCCTCCCGTACACCGTTCCCCACCCGGTGATGACGCCGTCGGTCGCCGGACGTCGGTTCTCCAGCCCGAACCCTGTCGCACGATGCCGGCGGAAGGTCTCGATCTCGCGGAACGATCCCTGGTCGAGTAGCAGATCGATGCGCTCCCGCGCCGTGAGCTTGTTGCGTGCATGCTGCCGCTCGGTCGCCCGCTGGTCGGGTCCAGCCAGCACGGTCGCACGAAGCCGGGCGAGTTCAGCCGTGCGCTCAACCAGCGTAGGCATCGAATCTGCTTGCAGGTCAGGCAGATTCGCGTCTGTAGTGGGGGCAGGTGCGGATCGCAGATCAGTCACGATGATCTCCCTATTGATAATCAGAACTACTGATTGACATGTTCCTGATGATCGCTATAGTGATGATTATCGACCTTGATAGTCAAGAGAGGGAGTCATGGTTTTCAGCGCAAGCCACAGCGCGTGGGTGTTCCCCGGCCAGGGCAGCCAAGAGCCCGGCATGGGGGAGGACCTGCGCCTAGCAAGCGGCACGTACCGCACTCTTCTGGAGCACGCGTCCGAGCTCACCGCGACGCATTTCGACCCTGCCGTCCCCGTCCAGCCGGTCGACGGGGGCGGCGTGCATCCGACCGTGCTGACGCAGCTGTCGGTGTTCACCGTCTCGGTCGGCCTCGCCGATGCGCTGCTGCAGGCGGGCGAGCGGCCGCAGGTGCTGGCCGGGCATAGCGTCGGCGAGTTCGCTGCCCTGGCAGCGGGCGGCTGGCTCGAGCCGAGCGAGGCACTGGAGCTGGTGTTCCACCGGGCGAGTGCGATGGCTGCGTGCTGCCGTCAGGAGGCGTCCATGATGGCGGTGCTCGGCATCGCGCCCGAGATCGTGGCAAACGCGTGCGCGGGTAGCGACGCGGTTCTGGCCAACTACAACGCTGTGCGGCAGACGGTGGTGTCCGGACCTACTGCCGACCTATTCCACGTAGGCGCGTGCCTGCGCGACTTGGGCGCGACGGTGGTCGAGCTCGACGTCGCTGGGGCGTTCCACTCCAACCTGATGGCGCCGGCTCGCGACGCGCTCGCACCCCGTATCGCCGCGGCCAACCTGCGACCTGGTCACACGCCGATGATCAGCAGCATCAGTGGCTCGACGATCAGTGATGTGGGTCGCTACCGCGCCGCGCTGAGCGAGCAGGTGACCGCGCCCGTGCAGTGGACCGCGGTGCTGCGGACCCTCGACGACGTGCTGCCCGACGACGGCGGCGTGCTCGAGATCGGGCCGGGTCGCGTCCTGCGCGGTCTGCAACGCAAGCACGACCGCCGTCGACCGGTGGGTTCGTGCTCGTCATGGGCCGAGGCGCAGGAGCTCATCCAGCAGCCGACCGTCGCCGCCGGCTGAACCACACATCTCCCACCACTACGCAGAAAGGCACAGCATGAGACGAGTCGCTGTCACTGGCATGGGCGTCATGGCGCCCAACGGCATTGGGGTGAAGGCGTTCGCTGAGTCGTTGTGGAATGGCCGCAACGGCGTGTCACCCATCAGCGGGTTCGACGCCTCCGGATTCGGATCCCGGATCGCAGGGCAGCTGCCCGAGGTCGTCCTACCGCTGCCACCGGCTGAGGACCCTGAAGGAGGAGAGGATCGCGTCGTCCGGATCGCTCTGGCGACTGCGACCGAAGCGGTCACCAATGCAGGTTTGTACGCCGAGTCCCTGCCGGATCCGACGCGCATGGGCGTTTCTCTCGCGAACGCCATCGGTGGAACCAAGTTCATGACCGAGCACTTCCCCGATATCACCCAGGAGGGTCTCGCTCCGATCGATGTCGCCTCCGCGCATCCCCGGCTGCATCGCGCAGCCACGTTCGATATCGCCAGCAGCGTCATCGCGGACACGTTCGGGCTGATGGGTCCGGTGACCACCTTGACTACCGGTTGCACGGGCGGCAACGACGCCGTCGGCTCGGCCCTGGACACGATCCGGCGAGGAGACGCCGACGTCATGATCGCTGGCGCGGCTGAGGCTCCGATCACGCCTTTCGTCCTCGCTTGCTTCGACGTCATTGGCGCGCTGTCAGTGCGCAACGATGACCCGGCGCACGCATCACGGCCTTTCGACTCCGACCGGGACGGGTTCGTCCTGGCCGAGGGTGCGGGCTTGGTGGTCCTGGAGGAGTGGGAGCACGCTCGTCGCCGCGGTGCGCCGATCCTGGCGGAGGTGTCGGGGTTCGGGTCGACCAGCAACGCGTTCCACATGACCGACCTGCCCGATGACGGCACGAGCCTGGGCCACTCGTTGCGGCTTGCTCTGCAGGATGCGGCCGTCGACCCCAGTGAGGTCGGCTACGTCAACGCTCACGGCAGTTCGACACCGCAGAACGACGTGTGTGAGACCAGCGCGATCCGCACCATTCTCGGAGCGCACGCGGACCAAGCTCCGGTCAGCTCCATCAAATCGATGCTTGGCCACGCGTTGGCCGCGGCGAACGCAGTGGAGCTGGTCGCTTCCGTGCTGGCGCTCCAGGAGCAGGTGCTGCCGCCCACCATCAACCACGTCCGGCCAGGCCCGGGCTGTGACCTGGACTACGTCGCTAACCACGCCCGCGAGGTCTGCGACCTGCGGCACGTCGCGAGCCTCTCCAGCGGGTTCGGCGGCATCCATTCCACGCTTGTGATCTCCCGGGAAGGGACCCGCAAATGAGCACAGATAACCGTGACGTCCTGATCACCGGCGTGGGCGTCGTCGTACCCGGCGCGCGTGATCTGAGCGAGCTGAGCCCGGACCACTTTCGGGATCGGGTGATGGCCCGCCCCATCGACCGGTTCGACACGACCGGGCACACGAGTAGTACCGCCGCCGTGGTGGACGACGCAGAGTTGGCCAGCGTCCCCCGTAGGCTACGCAAGCGGGTCGACCGGTTCTGCGCCCTTTCTTTGGTCGCGGTTGACCGAGCGCTGGGAGCAGCCGGGCTCGTAAGCAACGACGGCACTCTCAGCTCCGCCGTCGACCGGGATCGTGCCGGAGTCATCTTCGGCAACATGTTCGGCGGCTGGGAGATGACCGAGGACAGCCTGCGGCGGCTTTGCCAGGTGGGCTACACCGGTGTCAGTCCGTACATCGCTGCGGGATGGTTTCCGACGGCCAGCCAGGGGCAGGTCAGCATCCGGTGGGGTCTGCGCGGGTTCAGTAAGACCGTCGTGGCTGATACCGCATCGGGCGCGACCGCAGTCGGCACAGCGGCGGACGCTATTCGTAGCGGGCGTGCCGATCTGGTGATCGCCGGCGCCGCGGAGGCGCCCGTCACCCCGTACACCTGGACGTTCTGTACGACGACCGGGCGGCTATCCCCAACCACTTACCGGCCGTTCACCGCGTCTGCGGACGGGTTCACCGCTGGAGAGGGCTCGGTGGTGTTCGTACTGGAGAGCGCAGCGAACGCTCAAGCCCGCGGCGCGACCCCGTTGGCCAAGTTCGGCGGTTTCGCCTCCACCCACGCCCACTCCAAGGCGCCCTTCGCCGAACCTGCGGCCACCACCTGGAGCGCGTTCACCGCACTGCAGCGCGCCGGCGTGCACGCCGGCGAGGTCGACTATGTCGGCCTGGACGCGCAGGGGCAGACCGGTGCTGACCAGGCCGAACTGCATGGCCTCGACACCATCCTTGGCAGTAACAGCGACGCAGTCGGTCGCCACACGATCAAGCCGCACACCGGCCACCTACTCGGCGCCGCCGCAGCGGTCGAGCTCGGCGCCGCCGTACACGCCATTCAGCGCGGCGCCAGCCAGACCGCCCTGGTGCACGCGCGAGGCGCTGAAGGAACGGTCACCAGTTCGGTCCTGACCGCGGCCTGAACTTTGAAGAATCCGAATCTGAAGAATCCGAACCAGTATCCGAATCACTCGAAGGAGAGCAAACCCATGACCACCACCCGCACCGATCAGGACACGCTTGCAATGGTCATCGAGGCCATGCGCGACATGGGCATTGATGGCGTCGACATCACCCCTGACACCCACCTCCGGGAAGACCTGGACGTGGATTCCGCTGAGCTCGTGGAGCTGGTGACCGACGTCGCCGGGCAGGCTCCTGACGGCAAGGCGCTCAAGCACGTCCGCACCGTGGCCGAGCTGGTCACGTTCCTCGATGGCGGCGCGCCTGACCAGCCGTCCGAACCGATCAAGGAAAGCGCATGATGACAACGACAGTGGCACCCGAACTGCACCGGGCGGCCGACACCCTGGGTCGGATTGTCGATCTGAGCGTGCCGATCCAGGCCTCCGTGAGCGAAGCGACTCCAGTCTCCGTCGACGTCCTCGACCACGCCGCAGGTGCCGCCGTTCTCACCCAGGGCCGACTCACGGCAGCGGACTTTCCCGGCGGGATGGCTATCTCGAACGAGACCGTTCAGCTCACCACACACACTGGCACGCACATGGACGCTCCGCTGCACTACGGCCCGGAGACCCTCGGCCGACCTGCGCGCAGCATCGACGAGATCCCGTTGGAGTGGTGTCACGCTCCGGGCGTCCGACTGGACGTGCGCGACGTCCCGGTCGGCAAGGGCATCACGGTGGCGCACCTGGAGCGGGCGCTACAGCGCGCCGATCACGTGCTGCAGGATGGCGAGATCGTATTGCTGTGGACCGGAGCGTCGCGGCTGTGGGGTACGCAGGCGTACCGCACAGATTTCCCAGGGCTGACGGGCGCCGGGACGCGCTGGTTGGTGGAACAGGGTGTCCGCGTCATCGGCATTGACGCCTGGGGGATGGACCGCCCGACCGCCGTCATGGTCGAGGATTACGAGAACACCGGCGATCAGGCGTACCTTTGGCCAGCCCACATGGCTGGACGCACTCATGAGTACGTCCAGCTGGAGAAGCTGAACCATCTAGACCAACTCCCGGACGCGACTGGGTTCGTCGTCAGCTGCTTCCCGATTCCGGTCATGGGCGCGGGAGCCGGTTGGACACGTGTCGTCGCCCACCTGCCCTCACCATGAGCATCGCGATCGACGTGGGGTGCGTCAGCTGCTGGTCCGGACGACTACGGCGTGTCCAGCGGCTGACCAGCACGGCGTTCACGGCGGAGGAGATCAACTGGGCTCGCGGTGAGCCCGCCCGGCTGACTTTGGCGTGGACGGTGAAAGAGTCTGTGCTGAAGCTGCTGGGTTGCGGTTTCGACGGCATCGGGTGGAAGGGCGTCGCGTTGATCGGCTGCGAGACGACTCAGCTGCACATCAGGCTGAGCCCGCCTGCCCAGGAGCTGTGTCATCAGAGGCTGGTGCACCCGCTCGTCGCAGTTACCTGCCTCGGACCTTCGCTCGTCGCTACTGCGCTCACGGGCGACTGCGCCGCCACCCGCCTGGCGGCGGTCTGCTATCAGTCGTACCCGCGTCAGGCACGCGCCCGCGCGGCTTCCCGCGCCGCCCGTCAGGCCGGGCGGCGCGCGGCGCACGAGCTGGGCGTGGGACCGGTGCGGTTCACCGCTCCTCGGGAGGCATCTCCGAGTTCGCTCGGCCTGGCCGACCGGCCCTCGGTCGAGGCCGCGTTCTCCCATGACTGCGGCATCGCGATCGCTGCGGTCAGCGCCGCGCGGCACCCCGCGCGCGGCGACGCGACAAGTTTTCAACTATCAGATAAACTGACAATCAAGAGAATTGACGCGCGGTTTCCGCGATAACTAGCCCTCGACTTCGCCAGTGGGAGGCGTTCACCATCAGCTCAGGCAAAGGAAGGCGCGCGGCAGCGCGGGTGGTCAAAATGACAAGCGAGCAGGCGCAGGTCGTGCCGAAGAACCTCGCGGAGCCGTTGTGGGGCTCGATCGGGTTTTTATTGAGCAAGGCGGCCGACCAGGTCGAGTCCCAGTTCGCGACTGCCCTGGGGCCACACGGCATCACACCCCGTGAGTACGGGATCCTCACCACGATCGCGCGCCGCGGGCCGCAGTCCCAGCAGCAGATCGGATCGCAGATCGGGATTGACCGGACAACGATGGTCAACCTGGTCGATTCCCTGGAGGAAAGCGGGCTGGTCGAACGAGTCCGTGACGCCAAGGACCGGCGCCGTTATGCGCTGACCTTGTCGCCGGCTGCGGAGAAGCTGGTCCACAAGACCCTTCCGGTCGTAGACGCCGAGACCCACGACCAGTACCTGGCACCGCTGACGGCGGCCGAGCGGGACACCTTGGTAGACCTGATCCGGCGACTGGTCGCTCACAACGCCGACAACGCCGCGCGCTGAGCAGGCGGTCAAGCCGCTTGTCGATAAGGGGCGCTGCGTGGGTCACCAGCGAAGCGGCTCGACCGTGCCCGGGCAGCAGGCAGCTGCCAGACAGCCGGCTTCCTCGGCGACGATCATCGCGACGGGCTCATGGTCGTACCGCGCCATCGCATGGGTGATCACGTCGGTGTAGTCAGCCGAGTCAGGCAGGTTATTTGGCCGCACCGGTGCGCAGCTGGCGCTGAGCCGCTCGTGGATTCGTGGGCCCATCAGCCAGCGGCGGACCAAGCACTGAGTGTCTGGATGAGCACCGGGGCCCTCGCCGATCGCCTCGACGGCTACGGCCCGTCGCACCGATGCTTCGACGAAAGCTTCCCGCAACGCCTCGTGCGGAGTCCATGGCCCGACCAGGTGATCTCCGATACTGAGAGCACCGGTGGTGACGCACCGCAGAGTCACGACGGCCAGCGTGGACCCCGCACCCACCCGGAGCAGATAGCCCGAGACGCTGAGGTTCTCGTGGTCCAGCTCGTCGGCTCGGGCCGGTGAGATGGCCTCGAGCAGCAGGTCATGCGCGGGAAGTAAGGGGCGGCGCTGGTCGGCGGCGCGTCTCCACCACCTGGCGACGAGGTCTCGAGCGACCGTCTCCTGCACAGCGTGCTGGGTTGCGACTGCGACCGTGGCCGCCATACTCGCCCCGCCCGCGATCAGGTTGAGGACCCGGTCACCGTCGCTCGAGGGCATCAGGCCCCGGACTGGAACGGTGTACGGGTCACCGGTGACCAGACCGATGCACGATGCCCACAGCTCCGGTTGCCGTGGCAGGGCCGGCGGCAGCCCCAGGTCCTCCGGAGCGATGGTTGTGTTGCCCGTCGTGTCCTCGCACCAGGCGGCTTGAGCTAACGCCCGGGCCGCCACTGCAGCGCGGGTACTCGCCTGTCGTTGCGCACTGGAGCGATCGAAGGCTCCTGTGACGACCAGGTGATCCCCCGGCACAGTCGCCACGAACACTCCTCCTGGAGCGCGCAGCACACGAACGGAAGCCCGTCCCTTGGCGTGGGTCGACTGCCTGTGTGGGACGGGCTTCTGCTCGTGTGTGTCGACCTGAGACACGGTGATTGGTGCCAACGATTCCCCCTCGGTCACGCTGACACGGACGGCATCTATGCAGCCGCACGTTCGGAATCTGGCGATTCCCCCACCAGCTTTGCCGCGTCAGCCAGACGGTTAAGTTCCTCAACCAATGTGCCACGCTGCTGGTCGATGGTGTCGGTTTGTGAGCGGAATCGTGCTGATACCAGTGCATCGGTCATCCACATAGTGAACCTCAGGATGGATTCGTCTCCCAGCGGATGCACTGTGACGAGCGCTCGTTCCTCGCCGATCTCGGTGACTGACGAGATGATGAACAGCCCTTCGTAGGGATGCTCGACCCGCGTCAATACGGTCGAACCGAGCACTGTGCGCATACGGACCCGATCGTCCACCATGTCTTCGACCGTGCTGAAGAACGCTGCCCACTGCGGGAGGTTCTCGGTGACCTGCAGGAAAGCTGAAACGTCGGCGGCCGATACCGGCGCGACAATGCTCGCATCGCACCGGTGGTAGCGGTGACCGTTGGTTGCCGCCGGCTCGTGGGCGAAGTGCTCAGCGAACGACAGCAGGATCGCGTGCAGCCGACCGGTGAAAGAGAGTTGGTAGAACCACCGATCATTTTCGTACTGCTCGAACGAGCGCTGGTCCGGCGTGAGGGTGTACTGCCTGCCTGCTAGAACCTCACACGTGCCTGGCTGACCGGGGACCTCGTGGAACATCCAGTACCCGCTGTGCTGCTCCATCCCCGGCGGACATTCCGGCGTGAAGAACTCGATATCACCCGTGGGGTGCCGGTACCGGATGGTGCGGACGGTCTCAGTGACGCCCCCTCGGTAGACAGTCATCGTGAACTCTTGGTGGACGCCGTCGTCGTACAGCACCTCGACGGAATCAATCCCGGACCAGATTTCGTGCCAGGCGCGGACGTCCCAGAACAGGTCGGAGACTGTTCTGCGATCGGACTGGACGAGCTGCTGGGCCCGGGCGGTGTCGCGGACTCCGGTGATTTTAGGCATTTTCAATAGCCTCCTTGAACAGAGTGAGGTTGTGATGCAGCAGTCCGCGCAGCTTTTCAGCGAACTGCGCCTCGTCGCCCGCCGGGCCGCCGTCCTCGACAGACCGCAGCTCGAAGACCCGACTGGCGGTTACGACCGTGCTGCCGTCCTGGTTGGTGGTGAAGTCCCACACACCGTTCATGTAGGTCATGATCGGTGGGGGCGTGGTCTGGACCAGCTCGAGCTGGTGTGGTCGACGCAGGTATCGGAAGCCGTGGACGGTCTCCTCGCCTGCCGGCCGCAGCACAGTCATGGTGAACTCTTGATTGAAGCCATCGTGATAGAGCACTTCGACTCCGACCGTGTCGGGCAGGATTCGCGGCCACTGGGTGAGATCGGCGAAGGTGTCAAATATCCGGTCCCGTGGTGCGTCGATGGTGAGCGTGTCGACGACGTTCATCCTTTGGCCTCCCGCTCCAGAATCGTGCGCCACGTCTGCAGAGTGATCCGTGAATGCCCGGCCAGGGTGGCGTGCACCTTCTCCTGGGTTGTCCCGTCCGCGTCAGAGGGGAACACTTCGTTGGCAACGTCCTCGTCGAGGTTCCAGACATGGGTGATCTCAACGTGGGTCGTGCTCTCACCGACCTGTGAGAATCTCCAGATCCCGCCGTGATGCCGCAAGAACTTGGGCGGCACAGGCTGAAAGAACTCGATGACGTTCGGGCCGCAGTTGCGCACAGAGCGGACCGTCAACGGCGGCTGACCCTCGGCCTCCGAAGCCACCGTCATGTAGAACTCCTGATATCGGCCGTCGTCGTAGGCCACGTCCAGCTGGAGTATGTGCGGCAGCAATCGCTGCCACTGGGTGAGATCGAACAGCGCCTCGTATGCACGCTCCTGCGATACGGGAAAGACCGCTTCCTCCCGACACGAATACTCGAAGCATTCGGACTGGTCAATCGCGATGGTTGCGGCTTCGATGGTGGTGGTCATACCGGTGATTCCTTTCGTGGGGTCAACTTTCGTGCGCTGAACATCAGTGGGATGGCCTCGGTGGTGCGGAACAGGAAACAGACCCAGCTGCGCAGCGGCGACCACGCGCGGGAGACTTCGGCGAAGTACTGGTCGTCGTCGGCCGAATGGTGGTAGACCCGCGACAGCACCTTCCGCAGCCGCCGCTCCTGCGCGGGAAACATGTCCGGGCTTCCGGCACCGCGCACGAGAGTCAGTTCCGCGGAGAACGGGCCTATCCCGTGGATCGTGAGCAGTCGCCGCAGAGCGTCCTGCGGATCCAGCGAGCGCAGCATCGCCGCGTCGAGCTGCCCGTCGAGGGCGGCACGGGCCACAGCCTGCAGCCGGTCTCGAGCGGTGTCGGGGAGGCTCAGGTCGGCGGCCGACCGCAGCAGTGTGTCCGGGCGGGGGAAGACCGTACGACGCACCCCGGCGATGTCGACCACGTCGCCGAGCTCGGCGCACAATCGGGCCCGTACCGCCGCCGCCTGGGTCATGCGGACACGTTGACTGAGCACGCTCCAGGCCGCGGCTTCGTACGGGCTGGCGAACAGGACCGGCCGCAAGCCCGGGGCACGCCGCATCAGGTCAGCAACGTGCGGGTCTCTCGCGGCGACCTGGTCCAGCGCGCTGCCGTCAATGTCGAGGCAGAGCATGCGGCGGACCTGGTCGCGCGCCGCACTGCCCGCCGGGGAAGCGAACTGGCACCGGACCGTTCCGTCGGGGTCCTGGAGAACCCGCACGCCCTGCGGCGACCATTCACCGTCGACGGTGAATGCGGTCACCAGCTCCTCGGGGGCGGCCGGCTGCTGTGCCGTGTCCTGCAATGGTGTGAAGCCGGCCAGGAACGCGGCGGATGCCCTCAGATCAAAGGGGCCGCGCGGTTCGATTTCCAGGGTGGTGGATGAGCTCATACGTGCTCCTCGTCGGGAGGGTCTTTACTCGGTCAGGCGTGCACGGTGATCGCGTAACCATCGGGGTCGGCGAACGCGAAGGTGCGCCCGAACGGCCCGTCGAACGGTTCCGTCAGGATCGGACGACCCGCGGCGACGACCCTGGCGTGTACGCCATCGACGTCGTCGGCCTTGAACCACAGGGCCACGCCCCAGCCGAGTCGGTCGACCGCGTCGAGGTCGACCATGGGTTCGCGCACTGCGAACGGAATGGGCTCAGTGGCAAAGACGACGGCGTGGGGCGGCCCTTCGGGCGCCTCCGTAAGGCCGAGGACGTCCTTGTAGAACGTGGCCGATGCGTCGACATCGCGGACCTGGAGGGCGGCAAAGTCGAGTCCGGTGGTGCGTGTCATGGTGATACTTCCTTTCGTGGGGGTGAACGAGTCAGGCTGAGGTGACTCGCAGCGGGAGGTTCAGCAAGCCGTGCAAGGTCAGGTTGCTCTTCCAGGACGGTTCTCCGGCAAGCTCGATATCGCTGAATGCCGACAGCAGAGCGCGGAACCCGCACTGGCCTTCGAGCCGACCGAGGGCCGCTCCGAGGCAGAAGTGGATGCCTCCGCCGAACGACAGCGGGTGGATCTCGGTGCGGGTCACGTTGAGTTGGTCGGGGTTGTCGTACCGTGCCGGGTCGTGGTTGGCCGCGCCGAGCAGCAGGACGATGGAGTCGCCTCTCGGGATCGCGTGATCGCCGACCGGGAGGTCTTCCAGCGCTGTACGCATGGTGAGCTGAACAGATGGGTCATAGCGCAGCAGCTCTTCCACGGCCCCGGGGATGAGGTCGGGGTGGTTGCGCAGGAGGGTCAGCTGTCCGGGGTGTCGGAGCAGCGCCAGCATGCCGTTGCCGAAGAGGTTGGTCGTGGTCTCAAACCCGGCGCCGAATAGGAACTGGATCAGACTGGTCAGCTCGCCGGCGGCGATCCGGTCGCCGTCGATCTCGACGTTGACGAGGTGCGTAATCAGGTCGTCTTGCGGATGACGTCTGCGGCGGGCGATGAGCTCGTCGAAGTAGGCGTTGAGTTCGTGGGCCGCGCCGTCGGCGGTGGCCAACTGTTCCGCCGAGGGGGAGGGTTCGACGCACAGCGTGACGTCGCGGACGAGTCGCCGGAACTGGGGCCAGTCCTGTTGCGGTACACCGAGCAGTGTGCCGATGACTGCGACTGGAAGCGGGAACGCGAAGACATCCAACAGGTCGATCTCGCGTTGGTCCCGAAGCGGCTCGAGCAATACTCCGACCCGCTCCTCGATGCGTGGCTGGAAGGCCTGGATGGCGCGCGGGGTGAAGCCGGACGCCAGGAGGCGACGGAGTCGGGTATGGCGAGGCGGATTCATCCAGATCAGGTGGTCAAGCATCCGGGTGAACGACTCGTGGGATCGCCAGTCCCGCACACCTTGTCCTGCGATGAAGGCCTCGACGTTCTTGCCGACGGCAGGTGACCGCAGCACCGCCTCGACGTCTTCGTACCGGCTGAGCACCCAATGCCCGAATGCGCTGCGGTGCACGGGCGCGTTCTCGCGCAGGAACCGGTAGGTGGGGTACGGATTGGCCGCCACCGACGGGTCGGTGAACAGCCGACGGATGGCGGGTTCGACCGTGGTGTCGGGCTCGGCGGTGGTCGTCATGATGGCTCCTCAGACGGTGGTCGGCTGGACAGGTGCGGTACGGGGGGACGGCAGCCGTAGGCACATCGCTGCGGCGAGGACGAAGACCGCCACCTCCCACCAGAGCGCGTCGGTCAAGGTGTGCTGGAAACCCGCCGGACCCGGCCGCGCGCCCAACAGGTGGAAGTAGAGCGTCCCCAGCAGAGCGAGGCCGACAGCGCCACCGACCTGCTGACACGTGGCCAGCAGCCCGGAGGCGGCGCCGGCCAGCTCATGTGGCACGTGTCGCAGGACGATCTCAGTGACAGGAGCCACGAAGAGCCCCATCCCGAACCCGGCCACTGCCAACGCGGGTGCCAACGCCCAGGGGGTCGGTTGGTCTGCGACCTGCAGGGTCGCCATCAGCATGAGGTGGCCAGCGACCTGTAGTCCGCAGCCGAGGACGAGCACCCTGCTACCGAGGCGTCGGGCGAAGAGCGCGGACCGTTTGGACGAGACTGCTCCCAATGCGGCGAACGGCACCGTGGCCAGCCCGGCTGTCAGTGCGGACTCACCCATGCCCAGCTGGAGGGTGAGCAGGAAGATGAAGAAGAACGGACCGATGCCGGCGAAGAACACCACGTTGGCTGCAGCTCCCACCGCGAACCCGGGTGCCGCGAACAGTGCAAGAGGCGCGACCGGTGCGGGCTTTGCCTGCTGGTGCCTGGCGATCGAGTCGAGCCGTGCTTGACGACGTACGAACAGGCCGAACAGCACCAGGGCGGCGGCCATCACGACGAATCCGCTTATCGGCCAACCGTTCTCGCGTCCGAATGTAAGCGGGAACAGTACCGCGAGCAGCGCCGACGCAAGCAGCGCCGCGCTGAACAGGTCCACGGGTCGGCCGCGCTGGGGTGGTGTGTTTGGGAGGAGGACTCTGCCCGCGGCTAGCGCTGCTAGTCCAATCGGCACGTTTACCCAGAACACCGAACGCCAGCCGGCGTCGAGCGGGTCAATGAGGACGCCGCCCAGAACCGGTCCGAGCACCGTGGACAATCCGACGGTCGCGCCGTAGATGCCGAACACCTTGGGTCGCTGAGCCGGCGGCGTACTGACCTTGAGGATGGCCAGCACCTGCGGAAACATCAGCCCGGAGAACGCACCTTGCGCGAAGCGAGCGGCGACCAGCTGGCTCCCGGTGCCCGCCAGTCCGCAGGCGACCGAAGCCAAGACGAACCCGGCCATCCCGAGGAGAAATAGCCGGCGCCGACCATGGACGTCACCGAGTCGGCCGCCGACGAGCAGTACGGCCGCGAACGCGGCCTGGTAACCGGCCATGATCAGCTCGACCGTCGATGAACCGGTGTGCAGGTCGGCACGGATGTCAGGCACGGCGACGTTGACGATGGTCGAGTCGAGCAATTGCATGAAGGCTGCGGAGAGCAGTACGACCAACGCGGGCCGAGTCAGCTGCGGTACCAGCGATGACCCGTGCGATTTCGGGTTACGGCGTGAGGGCGGGGCAAGGGCAGTCATGGTGATCCTCCGTTCGTAGGTCGAGTCAGAGTGGACTGGTCGCAGCGGTAATCAGGGTCTGCGGCCCGGACGGGCATCGAGCCTCCTCGTAGTACCGAAGGCCGACCGACTCGCAGAGGGCGCGGTAGGTCGCGGCGTCGTACGCGTGCCCCCCGCTGGTCATGAGCATCTGCAGACCGAAGAACGTGGCCACCGGATTGCTCATAGGCGCAAGCGGATCGGGGACGATCTCGAAGATCGCGACCCGACCCGACGGCTTGAGCACGCGCGCGACCTGCTGCATGAGCGCCTGGCACTCGGTCAGGTCGTAGCCGTGGAGCAGGTTGCACAGCATTACCAGGTCGTGGCTATCGTCGGGCTCGGCCCGGATGACCTCGCGCAGGTCGCCCGCCACGCCGCAGACCTGACCGGACAAGCCGGCGTCGGCGGCCTTGCGACTGAACGCGTCGATGACCTCCGAGCGATCGACTCCGATGACGCTCGCGTCAGTCCGGCTCTGCGCGATCAGCCGGCTGTAGCCTCCCGAGCCGCATCCAAGGTCTAGCACGCTGCTGTCGGGGGGAAGGCGACGTGCAAGGGTCGGAGCCAGCCACTGCTGGGCGGCCGCGGCGAGCTGGTCGAGGTACGGCGTGACCTGAGTCCACAGGCTGCTACCGTCGCTCCCGAAATAGTCCGTGGTCGGTGAGCCGGCACGGACCGTGTCCGCCAGCGTCGGCCATACCGTGAAGTTCAGCTCGTGGTGCATGTGCCGCAGGTCGCCGATGTAGCCCGTTCGCCCCTCGACCAGGAACGCTGCGGCGTCGGGAGCCAGGGCGTACGACGTCTCGCCCGCGTCGTCCTGCGGCTCTACCAGGCCGAGTGCGCCGACCGCATCCAGTAGGCGAGCGATACCTTCCTCGGAGCATCCCGTCTCGGTGGCGATCTCCCTGGCTCGGCGATAGCCCTGGGCGATGCACGTGAAGATCCCGAGGTCCAGCGCAGCAATTAGCGTTCCCGTATGGGCAATGCCCCACGAGATTCCCATTATCCGCGCGGGAGTGACGGCCTGTTGGAGAGTCGGGGCGGTGGTTGCGCCTGTGGTTGTCGTCATGAGCGTGGCCTCTCAGGCGACGTCGGCATCGTCGTCGGGGAGTTCCATGACTCGGCTGGCGCCGCCCAGACCCGAGATGAGCTTGACGAAGTCTTCGCGCTGCGCGAGTTCTCGGACGGGATCGATCATCTGCTGTGCGCGGCGCCAGTAGTCCTCCCGGTTACGCCGGGCGTCGTAGAAATAGCGGACGAAAGAGACGACGGTGTCGAAGAAGGAGCGGTAGGTGTCCTCGTAGTTCTGCTGGTGCCCCTGCTCCTTGGCCGGGTCGTCCGTGAGGATCGCGGCGACGGTGTCAGCAGCGGCCGCGCCGGAGCGCATGGCGAGCATCACGCCGGTGGAGAAGAGCGGATCGACGAAGGCCGCTGAGTCGCCTGCCAGCAGGTAACCTGGGCCGTGGAAGCTGGTCGCCTGGTAGGACCAATCTTTGGTAGCTCGGAAGTCGGCGACCCGAGTGGCGTCCTCCAGTAGGCGCGGGATCTCCTGAGCGGTGCCAAGCTTCTCTGCAAAGAACTCGGCTGCTGACTTGCCGCTGGCCAGGAAATTGGCGTTCGGACCGACGAAGCCCACGCTTCGGGAGCCGTCGCTAAACGGGATGCACCAGAGCCAGCCGTCCCGGTGATACTCGGTGAAGATGTTCCCGCGGTCGTCGCCCGGGAGCTGGGTACCTCCTTGGAAGTAGGTCCAGATGGCGACGTTCTTCAGGTCGTCGTGCCATTCCAGATCACCGTGGGAGCGCGCCATCAGCTTGGCCTGTCCACTCGCGTCCACGACGTAACGGGCACGCACCGATTGGGTCTCCTGCCCCTCGCCCATTCGGTACTCGGCACCTACGGCGCGCCCGTCCTCGAACAGCACGTTGGAGACCGCGGCTTCCTCCACGACGAGGGCTCCAAGTTCACGTGCACGGCTGAGTAGCAGGTGGTCGAAGTCCGCACGCTTGACTTCGTACGCGAACCCGTACTTCGGTTCGCCCTCGTTGAAATACACCGTCCAGGTCTCGCGCTCAGCGCCCCACAGCAACGAGATGCCGTTCTTGCGCTGGAAGCCCGCCGCGGCGACCCGGTCGACGAGATCAAGCCGCTCCAGCACCGACATCACACCAGGAACGAGTGACTCTCCCACGTGATATCGCGGGAACTTCTCCCGCTCCAGGACGATGACGTCCAGGCCCTGCTCGGCCAGCAGCGCGGCTGCGGTCGCTCCGGCGGGACCACCCCCGATGACCAGCACGTCGTGCTCAACCTCCATGATCGTCCCTCTCTTGACCGTCGCCGTATCTATCTTCTCGAACATGATGATCAGTGAATCGGACGATCAGTGCTCTGTCAAGATACTTGAGCAATTGATGATGGTCAGGTAAGCTGATGATCATGTTCACTGATGATCTAGACCTCGTGGTCGTCGGTCTGGGGCCAGCCGGCTTGTTCGCGACGTACTACGCCCAGTTGCGCGGACTGCGAACAGGTGTGGTCGACGTCCTCGATCGCCCGGGCGGTCAGGTCGCTGAGCTGTTGCCCGACAAGAACATCTACGACGTGGCTGGGCACCCGGCAATCCGCGGACGTGACCTCATCAGCGCGCTCACAGAGCAGATTGGCTCGTGGCCGACCACGTCACTTCTTGGCCACGAACTCGTTTCCATACGACGGCACGGTCCTTCGTGGATACTCGGTACCGACCAGGGCGAGAGCCTCCGGGCACGAGCCGTGGTGCTCTGCGGCGGCGCGGGGCGGTTCCGGCCGCGGACCCTGCCAGGCGCCGACAGCTTCCTGGGCCGGGGCGCTGGGTACGCCTGCCCCACGGGGGTGGACCTCGGCCACTGTGTCGTGGTCGGCGGCGGCGACAGCGCGGTCGATGCGGCCCTGGCTCTGGAACAGGTCGCGGCATCGGTCACTCTCGTGCATCGCAGCAGCCGATTCCGCGCACATGAGGCAACCGTTACGCAGCTCGAACGGTCCAGCGTGCAGCTTCGGCTGGGAAGCGAGATCACCGGCTGCAACGGCCGGGACCGACTTGAGAGCGTGGTCTGTCTGGACCGCACGGGCCAGCACGACGTACTCCCCGCGCAACACCTGACTATCGCGCTCGGCCTGATCACGCGCCCGGCTCCATTTACGGAGTGGGGTATCACCAACGAGGCGGGCAAAATCGTCGTCGATAGCTCGATGCAGACGTCGCAAACCGGCATTTTCGCTGCGGGCGATGCCGTCACCTACCCAGGCAAGGTGCCGCTCATCACGAGCGGTTTCGGTGAAGCAGCCACCGCGGTCAACAACGCCGCCGTGATCGCCCGCCATGACCTCATGCTCGACCCAGGGCACTCATCACTGCGCCCTCCCCCAGACGCCTCCGCTCATCCCGCGTGAGGCACAGCAACAGGAAGGAATCGAGTCATGCTTCACGTCGTAGGAAGTCCGTGCATCGATGTCAAGGACCGCGCTTGCATGGACGAGTGTCCGGCGGACGCCATCTATCAGGGCCGTCGGCAGGCCTTCATCAACCCAGCCGAGTGCATAGGATGTGGCAACTGCGCGCTGGTGTGTCCGGTCGGAGCAATCAAGCCGCTGTCGTCGCTGCCCGAGACCTGGAAGCCATACGAACGGCGCGCGCGCTCCATCTTCGAAACGCTCGGTGCCACTACCGGTGGGACGACCTTCGAAGGAACGCTGCCCGAGCCGGATGACGACCTCCCGCTCGCGGGTTGAGCGCGGTCGCGCGATGGTCCCCGGTCCCGTCCGGTCCGGGGACCCCCAGTCGCGCGTCCGCACACGCAGACGGTACGGGCGAGCGACGTCCCGATCCCAGTAAACGCTCGGGTCCTGTCACCCGCGAGTTCGCGCACCTAGCGGCTGGCGCGGGACGCCGCTGTCCGTTTGAGGATCGGCACGGAGTACCACCGAACACGATCACTCACCGGCATGTTCAGCGCTTCAAGTAGGCGGCAGGCGCCAGATAGACAATGTGATGCATACGCAGCCGTGTTGGACTGCTTCGAGACACTGATGGCATCTGGCGCTGCAGTGGCCCTTGCACATGCCCGACTCGTTTCAACCGAGGTTCCCTCGATCACTGATCCGCGTTCGAAGTTCTCACGCAACCGAACCGGTCCAACCATCGGCGAATGGGTCAAATCCTCAATGAGGTCTCCAGTGCCACACCAGTTTCAGAAGCAGACTCGCACGGTCAGAAATTCTGCGCCATATTCGTAAATCGCGAATAGTGCCCCTGAAACGCAACCGTAATCGTGTCGGTCGGACCATTACGGTGCTTGGCGACAATCAGGTCGGCCTCGCCGGCACGCTCGGACTCCTTGTCGTAGGAATCCTCGCGGTGTAGCAGGATCACCATGTCGGCGTCCTGCTCGATCGAGCCGGATTCACGCAGGTCCGACATCTGCGGGCGCTTGTCGGTGCGTTGCTCGGGTCCACGGTTGAGCTGGGAGATCGCGATGACCGGGACGTTCAATTCCTTCGCGAGCAGCTTGAGCGCACGGGAAAACTCCGAAACCTCCTGCTGGCGGGATTCGACGCGCTTACCCGAAGTCATCAGCTGCAGATAGTCGATGATGACGAGCTTGAGGTTGTTGCGCTCGCGCAGCCGGCGACATTTGGACCGGATCTCCATCAGCGACATGTTGGGCGAATCGTCGATGAAGAGCGGGGCGTCGGCGACCTTGCCCATCGTCGTCGCGAGGCGCGTCCAGTCCTCGTCGCGCATCGTGCCCTTGCGCATGTGCTGCAACTGGATGCCTCCCTCGGCGGACAGCAGCCGCATAGAGATCTCGGTCTTGCTCATCTCGAGCGAGAAGACGACGCTCGCCATACCGGCCTTGATGGAGGCCGCGCGCGCGATGTCTAGTCCCAGGGTCGATTTGCCGACAGCTGGTCTCGCCGCAACGACGATCATCTGCCCGGGGTGCAATCCGTTGGTGAGCGTGTCGAGGTCGGTGAATCCCGTTGGCACACCGGTCATTTCGCCGTTGCTGCTGCTGGCGGCGTCGATCTCGTCGGCGGTCTCGGAGATGACCTCGCCAAGCCGGACGTAGTCCTCGGACTCCTTGCCGGCGGTCACGCCGAAGACCTCGGCCTGGGCGGCGTTGATGATGTCGACGACGTCGCCGCCGCCCTCGGTGTGGCCGAGCTGGACGATGCGGGTGCCGGCGTCGACGAGGCGGCGCAGCACTGCCCGCTCGGCGACGATCTCGGCGTAGAAGCCGGCGTTGGCGGCGGTCGGCACGCCCTGGATCAGCTCGTGCAGGTAGGCCTGGCCGCCGATGCGCTGCAGTTCGCCGCGTTTGGTCAGCTCGTCGGCGACGGTGATCGCGTCGGCGGGCTCGCCGCGACCGTAGAGGTCGATGATCGCCTCGTAGATCGCCTCGTGCGCCGGGCGGTAGAAGTCCCGCCCGTCGACGGCCTCGGCCGCGTCGGCGATCGCGTCCTTGGACAGCAGCATGCTGCCGAGCACCGACTGCTCGGCCGGCACGTCCTGCGGCGGCACCAAGCCACCTCCGGTGCCACCCGAGTCCGGGGGGTATTCACCGGGGAACTCAGCAATCGCCACGCACGTGCTCCTTGGACCCGTTTTCGAACATGTGTCGATTGCAGCAGCAACCACTGACAGTCACGGACAGGTGGCGGTGACGGCCGTGATCGACACGGAAGACGCCACGCTACGACCCGGGTCGGCGACGCGCCAAACCCCCGCGGAAGCGGCCTGTGGACTACCTGCGGACAACGTGTGGATATCTCCGGTACGACGGTGCACACCCTGGGGACAGACCTGTGGATGACGAAACGCCTCTGCCGCGAGCAGGCCGCTGACCTGCGCAAACGCGGTCCACCGGGTGTGGACGAGAAAAAGTCGCGGTGGATTTTGCCTGGCCTTTACCCACAGGGGGCATCGGGACGGGCGGCCCTTGCGGGACGGGCGGGACCCCTGTTACCCATGCGTAGGAAACCGTGCCGTATGACGCCGCCGGCGGTTCAACGCACCAGCCGCGTCTTGGCGCCCACGACGGTCAGCGCCTGGGTCGGTCCGCTGATCGTCGCCGCGCCCGGCAGGTCCTGGAAGTCGCTGCCGTCGACCGAGAACTGCCCGCCGTAGACCGTGGTGATCTGCGTCGTGACGGAACCCGTCTTGGTGTAGGTGTGCTTGATGTCGCCGGTCGGCCACACGCCGCCCATCGAGGTGGTCGGGCCGGCGCTGCTGCCGTCGCCGAAGAGGTAGGTGTTGGACTTCAGCACCGGCTTGATCCGCACCTGGTGGCCGAGCAGGGTCACCGTGCGCACCTCGTCCGGGGCCCAGCCGGCGCCTGGGAAAACGGTGCGGAAATAGGTCGGCAGGTTGACCAGCGTGCGGTTGCCGACCGGCTGCATCGCCACCTGCGGCTTCGCGAACGGCGTCCGGGTGAACGCCTGCAGGATCATCGCCACGGTCAGCTGCGGCCGACTCGCACCGCCGGGCACCAAATTGGGCCAACAGGTTTCACCGCCCGCACGCCATTGGCCGCGCTTGCCGTCCGGGAGGATCGGCCGAAAGAAGATCCGTACCAGCGGACCGACCGCATCCGGCACATCCACACAGATCGTCATCGCTCGCGCACACCCGACGTCGTCGCCGGGACTGCTGTTGCCCGGACAGGCAATGGCCGTGTCGTATTCGTACGGGACTGTCTTGACCGTTGTCTTGCCGTTTTCCGTCACCGGCTCTTTACCGGAAGTGGGAAGTTCCGACGTCTGCTTCATTGTGGATCCTGAGTACTTGGCGCCGCCATCATCGACGCATTTAGTCTCGAGGACTCCACACGCCAGGGCGGAAACCGGATAGATGAATCCTATGCCGCTAGCCACCGAACCAGCGAGACAAAGCGAGAGAATACGGACCGAGCTAGTCTTCATTAGTTTGAACCTCACGAGTTCGCCAACCGTCGGGCGTCCAATCGATCAAAAATACGATCTTCGTAGTCGACGGTGATCCCGCGCGCGCTACCGCGCCAGACGAGGAAAGTATTGGAGAGTCGGTCTGGATTAGATCGAAGAATAGATGCTTTTCGACCTTGTCCACGCTAAGGACTTTGATCGCCCCAGGTCGCTTGAATACGTCCCGGCCGTAATGCTCATTGTTAGTCACTAAGCGGTTCAATGCCTCCGTCCACTGACCACAGGTTTTGCAGCTCGGCGTCGAGATTTCCTTGACCGGGTCGAGCACTGGTTTCAACGCAGCCGCATTGAGCCTGGCAACGTAGTACTCCACAAACGCCCGCGCCCCCGCCTCGGTGTGCTGGCGGGCGGGCTCGGGAACCCCGGGCGCCCCGGCGGCCGTCCCGGACGCGGACCCAGCCGGCGCCGACGCGCTCGTGCCCGTCGCCGTAGCGCTCGGTGCCGTGCTGCTCGGCGGCGGCACCGAATAGCTCGTCGGCGAGCCGCCGGAACTGCCCGCCCCCTCCGACCCACCCGAACTCCCACTGCAGCCGGAGACGGCCAGCAGGCCGCCCAACAGCAGCACAGCGGCCCCGCTGCGGGTGGTGACTCGTGCGTTGTCCATCGACATGCCTTCCTCCAATGACCCGGGTGCGGCGATTATGCGTGCTCGGGCCACCCCACAGACTGCCAACGAACGCACCATTCCCGCAGAAGTTGTCCACAGGCATTGCAAACGGCCCCGGCCACCCGTGACGGGTGACCGGGGCCGTGGACCTGTGAACGCCGCGCGTCAGCGCAGCGTGCCGTACCCCGCAGGGGTGGTCCAGATCTGCTGCTGCTTGACGACGTCGCCCGGCTTCGGGGCGGCGATCATCTGGTTGTTCCCGATGTAGATGCCCACGTGGTAGGCCGGGTAACCGAAGAAGACCAGGTCGCCCGGCTGCGGGTTGGTGGTCGCCTTCATGTAGCGCTGCTGCTGACTCGCCGTACGCGGAATCGACAGCCCCGCCTGCTTATAGACGTATGACGTGAGCCCCGAGCAGTCGAAGCCCTGCGACGGGGAGGACCCGCCCCACACATACGGCACGCCGAGATACTTGCGCGCGATCGACACCACAGCGCTGAGGCCCGCGTCGGCCGGCGGGGTCGTCGTGGGCGGTGCAGGGGTCGTCGGCGGCGTCGGGGTGTTCGTCCCGCACGGGTAGCCGCCGAGCGCCGACCAGGTCGCGGTGCCGACGATGCCGTCGGCCACCAGGCCCTTGCTCGACTGGAACGCCTTCACCTTCGACAGCGTGTCGACGCCGAAGACGCCGTCGACGTTGAGCCCGCCGAGCCGCTGCTGCGCGACCGACACCAGCGAACCGGTCGATCCGTAGCGGATCTGGCTCACCGAGCAGGTCGGCGGGTTCTGGGTGGGCGGGGTCGGCGTCGTAGTGGGCGGCGCCGGGGTCGTCGAGCCCGGGAAGCCGCCCAGCGCGGTCCAGGTCAGCGGTCCGACGATGCCGTCGGCCACCAGACCCTTGCTCGACTGGAAGGCCTTCACCTTGGCGTCGGTGCGCCACCCGAAGATGCCGTCCACCGCCAGCCCACCCAGCCGCTGCTGCACGACGCGCACGTAGCTGCCGGTCGATCCCGACTGCAGGTAGACCACCTGCGTCGGGGTCGCGGCCCGCACGCCCGCGTTACCCGTGGTCGCACGCGCGCCACCGGTGCCCGGATCGGCCTGCGCCGGCGCGGCGTGCACCAGGCTCGCCGCCGTCGCAGGAATGCTGAGCAACGACCCGGTGAGCACCAGGCCCTTGCGCGATGTCACCACTGGGCTGACCTTGGCCGTCAGGCTCGGCCTCGGTCTGCGGTGGCGCGGAGTAGTAATCGTGGTCATCTGACCCTCTCGGTCCTCGTGCTGTCAGATACGCGCGCAAAGGGGGACACCCGCGTGGCGCAGGCATCCCCCGGAGTCGCCCACTCCTTCCCCGAAGAAGGCGGTTTGCACGATCACGCACTATGCCGGGAAATGAGGGCACTGTGAAAGGCGCGAAAGTTGATCGTCAATGGGCCCATGAGCACCGTGTTACTGGTGTGACTCGTGTGACTTGGCGGCTTTTCGGCCCGGAAACATCGGATTGGTTGCAATCCCGGGGCCCCTCGCGCACGCGGGGGCCCTTATAACACCGGTTCCTGGATACGGGTTCGAACGACACGCCGAACGAAATTGCTGACAGCGTTTGTCTCGCCATTCGAGACAGACGGGAAGAAGCGGGCAGCAGTCCGCCAGCAACACGAAAGGGGCCCCGACGGCAACGCCGTCGAGGCCCCAACGCGTATGGCGGGGCGACCGCCTCGATCAGAGGCGACCGAAGTAGTAGCTGCCCCAGAGGTTCTGCACGCTCACCACGGTGCCCGGGCGACGGGCGGCGATGATCTGGCCGTTCCCGAGGTAGATGGCCACGTGGTAGGCCGGGTAGCCCCAGAAGACCAGGTCGCCCGGCTGCGGGCTGGAGACCCGGCGGCTGGCGTAGGCCTGCTGCGAGGCGGTGCGCGGAATGCTCTTGCCGGCCCGCGCGAAGACGTAGGAGGTGAAGCCCGAGCAGTCGAAACCGGCCGGCGTGGTGCCGCCCCAGCGGTAGGGCACGCCCTGCATGCTGCGCGCGATGCTGGTGACGCTGGTGTTGGAGACGTAAGTCGACCGCGTGGTGTCGCGGGAGACGGTGCCGCCATACCCACCGAGCGAGGCCCAGGTGCGCGGGCCGACGATGCCGTCGACGACCAGGCCGTGCGAACTCTGGTAGCCACGCACCCGAGCGTCGGTGCGCGGGCCGAAGATGCCGTCGACCACGAGGCCACCGACGCGCTGCTGGACGACCTTCACCGCGGAGCCGCGGGAGCCCCAGTAGACGGTCGGGCCGGCGGGGCGGGCCGGGGACGCCTTGACTGCCTTGACGGCGCCGGCCTGCTTCACGGCACCGGCCTGCACGAATCCGCCACCCGGAGCGGCCGATGCGCTTTCCATGCCGACGACCGGCACGACGACGGCGCCTGCGGCGGCGAAGGCGATGCCGCGGCGGCCCATCTTGTTGAGGGCGTTCGGCTGCTGCTTCAGGTGACGCGGAGAGTAAGAACCCATGGAAATAAGGGACCCTTCGTAGCCTCGGTGTAGTTACTGACTTCAGGCCGGGCCACGTTGCCCCCACCGCGTGGCGATGGTGCCTGTTCGCGCAACCGGCTCCCCGATCCGGCGCACGGGCATCGACTATGGCGTACGCGCGCGAGTTACCAAAGTCCTTCCGCGCATTCCAACCGCACAGCACACGCCCCGAACGTCACATCTGTCACACAGCTGACCAGTTACGGTCCGTGACCATTCCGTGATATTCCGCGCGTTTCCGCGGTTCTCGGCCGCATCGGCGGCGATACATGACGGCTGACCACATTGTTCCGACGCCGCTCGCATGCCGAGACCGACTTGGTCCGGATGGTGAGACCAGCGAACCGGTCGGTAACCGACGGGCGCGGGTCTGCCGGCATACGGCCCACCTCATAGGCTGACCCGGTGCCCGACGACGCAACGCCCGACGCAGGCGCCGGCCACTCGGTGCACCGGCAGATCCTGCGGCTCGCGGTGCCGGCCTTTCTCGCCCTCGTCGCCGAGCCGCTCTTCCTGCTCGCCGACTCGGCGATCGTGGGCCACCTCGGCACCGACGAACTCGCCGGGCTGGGCGTCGCGAGCGCCGCGCTGCTGACCGCCGCGAACATCTACGTCTTCCTCGCCTACGGCACCACCGCACTCGTCGCCCGACAACTCGGGGCGGGCCGGGAGGCGCAGGCGGTCGGCGCCGGCATCGACGGCGTCTGGCTGTCGCTCGGCCTGGGCGCGGTGACTGCCGTGGTCGTCGCGGTCTTCGCCGGGCCCATCTGCGACCTCTTCGGCGCGTCGGCCGCAGCCGCCGACGAGGCGACGATCTACCTGCGGATCAGCGCCTTCGGCATACCCGGCATGCTCGCGGTGCTGGCCGCGACCGGCGTGCTGCGCGGCTTCCAGGACACCCGCACCCCGCTCGTCACCGCGACCCTGGGTTTCACGTGCAACCTGCTGCTCAACGTCGTCCTCGTGTATGGCGTGGGCCTCGGCATCGCCGGCTCCGCCCTCGGCACGGTCCTCGCCCAGACCGGCATGGCCGCCGGGCTGCTCGTCGTCGTCCTTCGACGCGCGCATCGCCTCGGCACGCCGCTTCGGCCACACCCGGGGCGGGTGCTGGCGGCGGCGCTGTTCGGCATACCCCTGCTGGTGCGCACCCTCGCGCTGCGGGCCGCCGTGCTCGCCAGCACCTGGGTCGCCGCCGAACTCGGCGACGTGCCACTCGCCGCGCACCAGGTAGCGATGACGATCTTCGGCTTCCTGGCGTTCGCGCTGGACGCGCTGGCGATCGCCGCGCAGGCGCTCACCGGCAAGGCGCTCGGGGCGCACGACGTCGCGGGCACCCGGGCGATGACCCGGCTGATGCTGTGGTGGGGCTGGTGGATGGGCGTCGTGCTGGGCGCCGGCGTCGCCGCGCTCCACACGGTGCTGCCGGTGCTGTTCACCGGCGATCCGCGGGTCCGCGACGCGCTCGCGGCCGCACTGCTAGTGCTCGCGGTCGGCCAGCCGATCGCGGGGCTGGTCTTCGTGCTCGACGGCGTGCTGATCGGGGCCGGCGACGGGCGGGCGCTGGCGCTGCTGCAGGTGCTGGTGCTGCTCGCCTACCTGCCGCTGCTCTGGCTGGTGCACGCCAACGCGGCCTCGCTGCGCGCCGACGGCGCCACGCACGCGCTGGTGCTGCTCTGGTGGACGTTCACCGGCTTCATGGCGCTGCGGCTGGTCGCGCTCGGCCTGCGCGCCCGCAGCGACCGCTGGCTGGTCACCGGCGCCTGAGCACCCTGCTCGAGTCGCACTCGTCCGCTGACGGGCGACTTGTCCGCTCTTGGTGGACTTGTCACGTGCTTGGCGGACTTGTCACGTCATACCCGACTTGTCCGCTGTCGGTGGACTTGTCACATGCTCTAGCACGTGACAAGTCACCCCTTTACGTGACAAGTGCGCGATGACGTGACAAGTACCCCATCAACGTGACAAGTGGCCCGCCCACGTGACAAGTCAGGTTTCACCGGACAAGTACCACCACGAGACGCAAAAGCCGGCCACCCCAGCGGGGTGACCGGCTCTCGCGCGTGCTGCGGCGTATGCCGCGAGCGTCACTTGGCGGCGACGACGTCCAGCTTGACGACGGCCTCGACCTCCGGGTGCAGGCGCACCTGGACCTCGTGGGAGCCGACGTTGCGGATCGGGGCCGACACGTGGATCGTGCGACGGTCGATCGCGCCGGCACCGGCCTCCTTGACCGCCTCGGCGATCTCGGCGGTGGTGACGGCACCGAAGAGGCGACCGGACTCGCCGGCGCGCGCGGGCACCCGCACGACCGAGGACTCCAGGTTGCCCTTGAGCGACTGGGCCTGCTCGAGCGACTTCACCGCGCGGGTCTCGCGCGCCTTGGTGATCGCGTCGACCTGCTTCTGGCCGCCCTTGGTCCACGGGGTGGCCAGGTTGCGGGGCAGCAGGTAGTTGCGGGCGTAGCCGTCCTTGACGTCGACGACGTCACCGGGCGCGCCGAGGCTCGGCACCTCGTGGGTCAGAATGATCTTCATCTCTGGGTGACCTCCTGTCAGCGAGCCGAGCTGGAGTAGGGCAGCAGCGCCATCTCGCGGGCGTTCTTGACCGCGGTGGCGATGAGCCGCTGCTCCTGGACGGAGACACCGGTCACCCGGCGAGCGCGGATCTTGCCGCGGTCGCTGATGAACTTGCGCAGCAGCGCGGTGTCCTTGTAGTCGATCGACTCGACCTTCGCCGCCTTCAGCGGGTTGGCCTTCTTCTTGGGCTTACGAATGGCGGGCTTGGCCATCGTGGTGCTCTCTTTCTCTTGCGGAGAGCCCGAGCGGCGCTCGGGATGGGGTTGTGCTTTTTTGTCGTATGACGTGGGTGGTCTCGATACGCGGCTCGCCCCTGGGGGCTCGCCGCTACTCGACCACCGGACTGCCGGCACCGGCTCCGATCCAGCCGGGACGGACCGAGCGTGCGTGGCCGGTCCCGACGCGCGGATCGGAGCGAGACCGGCACCGGCTCCGACGCGCGGATCGGAGCGAGACCGGCACCGGCTCCGATGCAGCTATCGGAGCGAGACGACTAGAACGGGGGCTCGTCGTAGGACGGGCCGGTGCTCCAGCCGCCCTGACCACCCTGACCGCCCTGGCCACCGGACTGCGGACCCTGGCCGCCACCCTGCTGCGGCGCGCCGGTCGCCCACGGGTCGGACTGCTGTCCGCCGCCGTAGCCGCCCTGGCCACCGCCAGAGTTGCCGCCGCCCTGCTGGCCGCCGAAGCCGCCGCCCTGGCCGCCGCCACGCTGGGTCTTGTTGACCTTCGCGGTGGCGTAGCGCAGCGAGGGGCCGACCTCGTCGACATCCAGCTCCATGGTGGTGCGCTTCTGGCCGGTCTCCTTGTCGTCCCAGGAGCGAGACTTCAGCCGGCCGGAGACGATCACGCGCGAGCCGCGGGTGAGCGACTCGGCGACGTTCTCCGCCGCCTCGCGCCACACCGAGCAGCGCATGAACAGCGTCTCGCCGTCCTTCCACTCATTGGTCTGCCGGTCCATGTAACGCGGAGTGGATGCCACGGTGAAGTTGGCAACGGCCGCCCCGTTGGGGGTGAACCGCAACTCCGGGTCCTGGGTCAGGTTGCCGATGATGGTGATGACGGTGTCGCCTGCGGCCATGTCAGTCTCCTAGTCGTGCCGAGGGATCAGGCGTCCACGCGCAGCAGCTTGGTGCGCATGATCGACTCGTTCAGCGTCAGCTGACGGTCGAGCTCCTTGGCGGTCGCCGACTCAGCGGTCAGCGTCACCACGGCGTAGATGCCCTCGGACTTCTTCTTGATGTCGTATGCCAGACGGCGGCGACCCCAGATGTCGAGGTTGTCGACCTTGCCACCATCCTTAGTGACCACCTTGAGGAACTTGTCCAGCGTGGGCTGGACGGTGCGCTCGTCGAGCTCGGGGTCGATGATGATCATCAGTTCGTACTTACGCATGCGGTAACCCACCTCCTTCGGTCTGAACGGTCACGGTCTCTCCGTGACAGGAGGGTTGTGCAGCGTTGGCGCGCGAACCTCATGTCGTCACCGTTGGTGATGGACACTCTGCCCGTTCGCACCGACAACCGTGCGGTATGCCGGTGCAGGCAGGTCGCGAACGCACGCCAGCGGCCGAGTTTATCGGTCAGGTGACGGGATGCGGAAATCGGCGGCCGGCCGCCGGCGCGGGCCGTGGCTCGGCATACGGGTCGAGCGGGTCCCGCGGCAGGTCCTCGGACGACTCCCACGAGGCCCAGGCGATCCCGACGTAGGCGATCGCCCGCACGATCAGGAAGAAACTGAACGCCGCACCGGGCATCGCCTTGCCCGGGTTGGACGGTCCGGCGATGTAGAGCCACACCATGACGAAGTAGGTGATCTCGACCCCGGCCCAGACCAGGTGGTCGCGCCAGCGGATCGCGCTGACCGCGAGCAGCGGCAGCAGCCAGAGGCAGGTCTGCACCGACATCGACTTGCCGGTGAGCAGCACCACCACGAGCATCGTCAGCGCGAGCGGCGCGAGCTGGGTGCGCTCCTTGGGGCGACCGGTCAGGTAGAGCCCGAGCAGGATCGCGATCACCCAACCGAGGACCGCGATGATCGACAGCGCGTCGCCGGGCACCGAGACGTGCGCGATCGTGAGGACGTATGACGGCGCGCCGTACGAACCCTTCTGGTCCCACCAGGTGCGGTAGGGGTCCAGCGGGTTGCCGCCCATCAGCACCGCGAGCGCGCAGCACACCGCGACCGCCGCCGCTGCCCCGCCGAGCATCCGGGCCATCGGCCGGAGCTGCTTGTCGCGCACCGCGATCAGCACGATCGCCGCGATGATCACGAGCGGGTAGGTGCGCGCCATGACCGCCGCGCCGAGCAGCACCCCCGCAGCCACGGGCCGGCGGCGCGCCCAGCAGGCGAGCCCGAAGGTGGCGAGCGCGACACCGAGCATGTCGAAGGAGACCAGGGCCGCGGTGACCAGCACCGGCGACAGCGCGACGTGCGCCGCGAGCCACGGGGTGCCGCGCACGATCGAGGCGGTGGCGAGCGTCGTGGCCGCGACGAGCAGCACGATGATCGCGGCGCCGATGGCGAAGTAGACCTGCTGGACCGCGAGGGCGCTGCCCCCGGGCGTGATCTGGTTGACCAGCCAGCCGAGCACGGCGGTCAGCACCGGCTGGTTGTGCCCGAGGCCGCCGGTGTCCCAGGGACTGCCGCCGTGCACCGCGGTGGCGCCGACCGGCAGGTCCGAATAGCACTCCCGCCACAGCGAACCAGGCGAGCCCCAGCCCTCGCGCACGCAGTGGTTCTTCTGGAGTACGCCGAGGGCCACGAAGACCGAGGCGAGCGCCGAGAGCAGGGCCGCGACGTAGGTCCAGCCGCGGCGGCCGATCGCCGCGAACCGGCCGACCGGTCCGCCGATTACCTCGGTCGCGAGCGCCGCCGTCGTCTCGCCGCGGCTGGGCACGGTCAGTCGGGTGGGCGCAGGCACGGCGGCGAGCCTACCTGCCGACGCGGTGTCGCAAGCCGGACTCGCCGGCTATCCGACCAGCCACCGGTGACTATCCGCCGGGTGACTACCCGACCGGCGACGCCTGCTCACCGGCGCGCGGCGGCGCACCGCTCGCCGCCGGCGGGGTCTGCGGCTGCGTCGGCCGGCTCGGGGCCTGGGTCGTCGGCTGCTGCGTCGTCGGGGTCGGCTGCGTCTGGGTCGGCTGCGTCGGCCCAGTGGGCTGAGTGGGCTGAGTGGGCCCCGTCGGCTGAGTCGTGGACGGGGTCGTCGACGGCGTCGTGGCGGTGGAGGTCGACGGCGGGGCGCTGCTGGTCGTCGGGCTCGGCGGGGCCGACGACGTGGGCGGCGTCGTGGAGGTCGCCGTCGGGCCCTGCGTCTGCGTCACCGGCGGCGGGGTGTTGGTCACCGACGGCGTGACGTCCTTGGTCTTGGGCATCTTGGCGACCGGCTGCCCCTTGAGCGCGCCGCTCATGAAGTCGCGCCAGATGGTGCCGGGGATGTCCCCGCCGTAGAACGACTCACCCGCCTGGTTCAGCGCCTTGGTGCCGTCCCCGGCATACATGCCGACGGAGGTGGTCAGCTGGTTGGGGGTGAACCCGGTGAACCAGGCGGCGATGAACTTGCCGTTGGCGCCGGTCGTGCCGGTCTTGCCGCCGGCGGGGCGGCCGAGCGTGCCGGCCGTCGACTCGGCGGTGCCGCGGTAGCCGCCGACGCCGTCGAGCGGCCCCTGCATGCCGTTGGCCAGGTTGGCGGCCAGGTCCTTGTCGAGCGCCTGGGTGGTGTTGGGGTGCGCGGTGTAGTCGTAGGCGCCGGCCTGGCTCGACACCTTCTGGATGAAGTACGGCGACGCCTTCTTCCCCTCGGCGCTGATCGTGTTGTAGGCGTTGGCCATGTCGCTGACGTGCACCGCCGCGTAGCCGAGCACGTCGACCGCCGACGGGTCGTTCATGCCGGGGGCCTTGGCCGGTATGCCGAGCTGCTGGGCGGCGGCGAGCGTCTTGCCGGTGCCGAGCTGCTGGTTGAGCCGCACGAAGGCGGTGTTGGACGAGACCGCGAAGGCCTGGTCGAGGGTCAGGCTGCCGTACTGCTCCCCGTGGTCGTTGGTGACCTTGTTGGTCTTGCCGGCGCCGGCGTTGAGCACCAGCGGCGAAGCCCCGCTGAAGCGGGTCTGCATCGTCATACCGTCCTGCAGCGCGGCGGCCAGCGCGAACGTCTTGAAGCTCGAACCACCTTGCAGCTGGGCGTAGGTCGCGGCGTTCGGGGCCTTGCTGATGTCGGTGCCGCCATACATCGCGACGACGGCGCCGTCCGGCTTCTGCGCGAACAGCCCGGTGCGCAGCTGGTCGAGGCGGGCGACCTCGCTCGGCACGCTCTTGTTGACCGCGGCCACGGCGGCGTCCTGCGCCGGCTTCTGGATGGTGGTGGTGATCCGCAGACCGCCGCGGTCGATGTCCTCGGGGCTGAGCTTGAGCTTGGTCTGCAACTCGTTGCGGACGGAGGCGACGATGTAGCCGTTCGGGCCGGGCGTGCTCTGGCCGGCCGGCTTGTAGGGCTTGAACGTCGGGAACTGCTGCTTGTCGCGCTCGGCCTGCGTCATCCAGCCTTCCTTGACCATGCCGTCGAGCACGTAGACCATCCGGGCGTTGGCGCGCGCCGCGGCCGCCTCGCCATACTGCGGGTCGTAGAGCCCGGGGGCGTTGATCACCGAGGCGAGGAAGGCGCCCTGGCTGGGGTTGAGCTTCTCGACGTCGACGCCGAAGTAGGCCTGCGAGGCGGCCTGGATGCCGTAGGCGCCGCGGCCGAAGTAGATGTTGTTGAGGTAGTCCTGCAGGATCTGGTCCTTGGAATACTTCTGGTCGATCTTCAGGGAGATCATGATCTCCTTGACCTTGCGCTTGACCGACCGGTCCTGGGTGAGGAAGTAGTTCTTGACGTACTGCTGGGTGATCGTCGAGCCGCCCTGCTCCCCGCCGCCGGTCAGCGTCTTCCACGCCGCCCGCACCGTGCCGCTGAACGACACCCCGGAGTTCTTGTAGAAGTTGCGGTCCTCGGCGGCCAGGAACTCATAGCGCACCTGCTGCGGCACCTGGGACAGCTGCACGTCCTGGCGGTTGACCGTGCTGAAGCGGCCGAGCTCGGTCTTGCCGTCGTCGTAGTAGACGATCGACAACTGCTTGCCGGCGTTGGCCTGCGGCTGCGGGATCGGGGTGCGCAGGTAGATGACCAGCAGCACCACGAAGCCCAGCACGAAGAGGGTGAACAGGCCGAGAACGGTGCGCCAGAACACCTTGAACGCCAGCCCGTGCTCCGTGCGCGGACGGCCGCGGCGCAGCGCGGCACCGGCCCGGGAGCCCCGATTGTCATCACTCACGCGAGGCAGCGTAACCCGCGGGATGGCGCGGTCGGGAATCTGAGAATCCGCCATGAAACGCTGTCCGATGTATCGAACCGATACATCGTTGCGTGTATGGTGACGCACAACACCCGTCGAACAGTGAGCAAACAGGGAGGTATGCCGATGTCTCGTCGCGGCGCCATCCTCGAGCTCGCCGTCCTCGGCCTGTTGCACGACCAGCCACTGCACGGTTACGAGCTGCGCAAGCAGCTGTCCGGCGTGCTGGGCGCCTTCCGCGTGGTGTCGTTCGGCTCGCTCTACCCGTGCCTGCGCGGGCTGGTGCAGCGCGGCTGGATCGCCGAGCGGGAGGGCGACTCCCCGGCCCGGCAGGGTCTGACCGGCAAGCGCAGCAGGATCACCTACGAGCTGACCGCGGAGGGCAAGGAGCAGTTCCAGACGCTCATGGCCCAGACCGGCCCGGACTCGTGGGAGGACGAGAACTTCGACGTCCACTTCGCCTTCTTCGGTCAGGCCTCCTCGGATGTGCGGCTGCGCATCCTGGAGGGCCGCCGGAGCCGGCTGGAGGAGCGGCTCGACGTCGCCCGGGCGCAGTCCCGGGAGCGGCGCGAGCGCGCGGACAAGTACACCGCCGAGTTGCACCGGCACGGTCTGGAGTCGACCGAGCGTGAGGTGCGCTGGCTGTCCGAGCTGATCGAGACCGAGCGATCGGCATACAGCACCGACACACCAACCGGCCCGGCGCGCAGCGCCGGAAAGCCGGCCACCGATAAGGAGTAAGACATGGCAGAGATCCGCGTCGCGATCGTCGGCGTCGGCAACTGCGCGAGCTCGCTCGTGCAGGGCGTCGAGTACTACAAGGACGCCCCGACCGACACGACGTTGCCTGGCCTGATGCACGTGAAGTTCGGCGACTACCACGTGGGTGACGTCAACTTCGTCGCCGCGTTCGACGTCGACGACAAGAAGGTCGGCAAGGACCTCGCGGAGGCGATCAACTCCAGCGAGAACAACACCATCAAGATCACCGACGTGCCGACCACCGGCGTCGAGGTGCAGCGCGGCACCACCCTGGACGGTCTCGGCAAGTACTACCGGATGACCATCGAGGAGTCGGCGGCCGAGCCGGTCGACGTCGTGCAGGTGCTGAAGGACCGCAAGGTCGACGTGCTGGTGTCCTACCTGCCGGTGGGCTCGGAGGAGGCCGACAAGTTCTACGCGCAGTGCGCGATCGACGCGGGCGTCGCCTTCGTCAACGCGCTGCCGGTCTTCATCGCCTCCGACCCGGAGTGGGCCAAGAAGTTCGAGGACGCCGGTGTGCCGATCATCGGCGACGACATCAAGAGCCAAGTCGGCGCGACCATCACCCACCGCGTGATGGCCAAGCTGTTCGAGGACCGCGGCGTCGTGCTCGACCGCACCTACCAGCTCAACGTCGGCGGCAACATGGACTTCAAGAACATGCTCGAGCGCGAGCGCCTGGAGTCCAAGAAGGTCTCCAAGACCCAGGCCGTCACCTCCAACCTGGAGGGTCCGCTCGCCGGCAAGGTCGACGACAAGAACGTGCACATCGGCCCGTCGGACTACGTGGCCTGGCTGGACGACCGCAAGTGGGCCTACGTGCGCCTCGAGGGTCGCGCGTTCGGCGACGTACCGCTCAACCTGGAGTACAAGCTCGAGGTCTGGGACTCGCCCAACTCGGCCGGCATCATCATCGACGCCGTCCGTGCGGCCAAGATCGCCAAGGACCGCGGCATCGGCGGCCCGCTGTTGTCGGCGTCGTCCTACCTGATGAAGTCCCCGCCGGAGCAGCGTCGCGACGAGGTTGGTCGCGCCAAGCTCGAGGCGTTCATCACCGGCGAGGAAGCTCGCTGACGCGTCCTACGCGAAGAACACCGGCGCCGCTCCCCCGAGGAGTGGCGCCGGTGTTTTCTCTGTATGGCGGGGCTTACGGGCCGTGGTCAGAGCCGCAGCTGCCCCGGGTCCTTCGCGCCGCCGAACTTCTCGGTGAGGAAGCGGTGGTTGGCCAGCAGCTGGTCGCTGCCGAGCCGCGCCGCGTGCCGCATGCGGGCCGCGGTCTGCTCGATGAGCAGGTCGAGCTGCTCGACCACGAGCTGGCGACCGGTCTTGCCGTCCAGCACCTGCTCGGTGTCGGCGGCGCCCGGCGCGAGCGCCAGGTAGGACCGCACCGCCTGCGGGCCGAAGTCGGTGACCAGTTGCTCGACGTCGAAGATCTCCCTGGCGTCCGCGCCGCGCTCGCGCAGGTAGGTGAGAGCGGCGGTGCCGTCGCGGTCGAGCTGGAGGGCCCGGTCGCGCACGTCCTGCGGGAGGCGGTCGTCGTCGGCCAGCTCGGCCAGCGTCTGCGGGCGGGCCGGCCCCTGATCGGCACGTGGGGTGAGGTCGGCCGGCTTGGCGAGGTCGACGGGCCTATGGAGGTCGGCCGGCAGGCCGCGGGCCGGTGCGGGCAGTTGCTCCCGCTGCCCGTGCCGCAGCCGCCGGCCCGAGCAGCCGGCGGTCCTGAAGCCGGTGCCGATGAAGACCGTCAGCAGCACCATCGGGAAGACCAGCCACCCGCCGGTCATCGCGACCAGCACCCAGCCGAGCGGGATCAGCAGCCACAGTGCGGATCGGTTGCTGCGCAGAAACTGGATCATGGGCGTGCTCCTCGTCCCCCGGTCGTGCGCGGCGTCTCCGCGTCGACCTCAGTCGACCTCAACAGTAGGAACGCCCCGTCATACGCACCCGTGCCGAATGTCACGACCGAGACATGACGGCATGACGGTATGACGGATAGCCGGCCCGGTCGCGCACGCGCCAACCCTGACGGCCGCATTCACGTTTGACGGTCGAATTCGACCGTCAAACGTGAATCGGACCGTCAGAGTGCGAGCGGGTGGGGCGACCTGCGAAGCTTCGGCGATGTCGTCCGCGATCGAACGTGCCCGAGCCGATGTGGGAGCAGGACGGCTCTGGAAGGCGCGAGACAGGCTGGTCGGCCTGTTGCTCCAGCGCCAGGACGACGAAGTCCTCGACCTGCTTGCCGACGTGTACTACCGCATGGGTGATCTGCCGGCCGCGGGTGCGCTGTGGTTCGTCACCGGACGCGACGACGACTCGGCACACGTAGCGGGCGCCGCGTGGCGGCAGCGGTATGGCGGGCCGCACGCGCAGTGGCACAGCATCCCGCCGCCCGTCCGCGCTGCGGTCGATCGTCACCACCTGGCACAACTGCGGTCGGCAGCCCGGCAGGATGCCGGCCCCGGGAAGCAGCTGGACAAAGACACCGTGCTCTCCGAAGGCGGCGGCTGGGGCGGCACAGCGGGCTGCCTGCTGCTGATCGCCCTTGTCGTGGTGCTGATGCTCGTCGGGGCGTTCACCATCGCGCAGTGGATCCTGCAGTGAGCCTGTCTGCACTGAGCGTGCGACCCCGAGTGACGCCGAGTGACGTCCGTCGCAACGAGTGACGTCGCTGCACGGACGTCAGTCGGTGCGAGCGACGTCAGTGGGCGGGCGGCAAGCTACTTCGCGGGCCACTGGGCGGCGGGCTACTTCGCGGGTGACTGGGAGGCCGGGGCGCCGAAGCGCAGGCCGTCGTAGACCAGGTCGACGACGGCGAGCGAGGTCTCCTGGCCCTCGGTGCTGCCCGAGGCGCCCAGGCAGATGCCGCCGAGCGCGCGGGTGAGCTCCTCCGGGGTGGCGTCGGCGCGTACGACGCCGGCCTCGATCGCGGGGGTGAGCACGCGGGCGGCCGACTCGCGCATGCGGCGGCGGGCGTCCTCGAAGGTCTGCGGATCGCCCTGCATCATCGAGCGCAGCAGGTTGATCAGGCCCATCTTGACCGCGTAATAGCTGACGAAACCGCGCATCCACTCGTGCAGCGCCTCGCCCGGGCCGAGTCGCTTCGGCAGGTCGAACGAGCGCTGCTCGAGGGCGTCGACCTGGTCGCCATACACCGCCAGCACCAGGTCGCAGCGGGTCGGGAAGTGCCGGTAGAGGGTGCCGATGCCGACGCCCGCGCGGCGGGCGATCTCGTCCAGTGGGGTGTCGACGTCGTCGGTGAACGCCTCGGTGGCGATGTCGATCAGCTTCTGCCGGTTGCGCGCGGCGTCCGCGCGCAGCGGCTTGGCCGGTGCGCCGGCGCCACCGCATGCGGCTGAATCCGCTGTGATCGCAGCTGGTTTCGCACTGTCGGCGGCCGGCTCGGTCGCCGTCTTCGCCGAGGTCGCCGGCTTGGTCGCCGAGCTGTTTCGGGCCATCGTTCGTCAACACCTCACGGATTCCCGGTTGCATAACCGGAGGAATCCTCCGTATAGTTCTAACCGGAGCCAAGCTCCACTTTTATTCATGGTACGCCTCGCAGTAGCGAAGGACATAACAAGTGACCATTACTATCAAGTCACGCGACGCCATGGGCGCCGCACGCTCGGCCGGCACCACCGATGCCGCCGAATCCACCACTTCACGGCCGTTCGCCGGACTGATCCTGGCCGCCGTCCTCGTCACCCAGCTGATGCTCGTGCTCGACGCCGCGATCGTGAACATCGCGCTGCCGGACATCGGCAGTCAGCTGCACATGACCCCGACCTCGCTGTCCTGGATCGTCAACGCCTACACCCTGGCGTTCGGCGGCCTGCTCCTGCTCGGGGCGCGCGCCGGCGACATCATGAGCCGCCGCGTCACCTTCCTCTCCGGTATGACGGTCTTCGTCGCCGCCTCGCTGGCCGGAGGCCTCGCCCAGGACCAGACCCTGCTCCTCGCGTCGCGGGCACTGCAGGGTGCCGGCGCCGCCTTCGCCGCCCCGTCGGCGCTCGCGATCCTGATGTCCCTCTACAAGCCGGGCAAGGAGCAGACCCGCGCGATCGGTTGGTACACAGTGGTTTCCGCGTCCGGCGCGGCCATCGGCCTCATCGCCGGCGGTGTGCTGACCTCGGTTGCCTCGTGGCGCTGGGTCTTCTTCGTCAACGTGCCGATCGGGTTGGCGGTGCTGGCCATCGCCCTGCGGGTGCTGCCGCGCGCCGCACGTCAGCGCGGCTCGGTCGACGTCACCGGCGCGCTCCTCGTGACGCTCGGAATGACCTCTCTCGTCTACGGATTCATCCGTGCGGCCTCCGACGGCTGGCTCGAGGGCGGCACCCTGGCCGCGTTCGCCGGAGGACTGGTGCTGATGGGCGCGTTCATCGCGGTCGAACTGCGCGCGACGCAGCCGGTGATGCCGCTGCGGCTCTTCGCCGACCGCGACCGGGCAACGGCATACGTTGCGCGGTTGATGCTGGTCGCCGGATCGCTCGGTGCGTTCTTCTTCATGAGCCAGTACATGCAGATCGTGCTCGGCTGGACGCCGTGGCAGTCTGGCCTGGCCTTCCTGCCGATCCCGGTGACGATCTTCGCGTCGTCCCAGCTGGTGGCGCGGGTGATCGTCAATCACTTCTCCACCAAGGCAATTGCCGCGGCGGGCACGCTGCTGTCGGGCATCGGGCTGATGCTGATGTCCCTGCTCAACGCGCATAGCTCGTATGTCGACCTGCTGCCCGCACTGTTGGTCTTCGGCTTGGGCAACGGCATCGCGTTCGTGCCGCTCACCACGGCCGGGCTCGCCCGTGTCGAGCCGTCGGACACCTCGGTGGCGTCGGGCCTGGTCAACGTCACCCAGCAGCTGGGCGGCGCTCTCGGGCTGGCGGTGCTGGTCACCGTATTCGCCACTGCGGGAAGCGATCCCGCGGTTGCGCCCGGCGCCCCGTCGCACGCGATCCACGTCTTCGTGACCGGCGCCGACCGCGGCTTCCAGGTCGCGGGAGGGTTGCTGCTCGTCGCGTTCGTGCTCGTCATGCTGGTGATGCGCCGCCCGTCCAAGGGCGCGTCGGTCGCCGAACGCGACGCGGACAACCCGGTCGAGCAGCTGCGCGACACCGAGACGACCGCGCTCGAGGTCGGTTGACCCCGGACCCCCTTGGGTCGTCCTCAGGCTGCCGTCATACCAGCGTTTCAGCGGGTATGGCGGCAGCCGTCGTCGGTGCGACGACCGTGCCGAAGACGTCCGGGCCGGTCGTGGTCTCGACGGTGAAATCGGTTGCGACCAAACCAAATTCGGAAGCCTGCAGTCGCTCGGCGCGGGCGGCGGCCGCGGCGAGGTCGAGCATGCCGGCCTTCACCAGCGCCTCGGCGCGGGTCCACTCGTGCCAGGTGATCCGGCGGGACAGCTCGGGTGCCAGGGTGGTCGCGCGCTCGACATCGACGCCGAGCGGCCCGGCCGCCCCCACGACGGCCGCGACCGCGCCGCCGCTGTGCGCCCACGACACCGCGACCTCGGGTGCGTCGAGCACGGTCGGCCGCCCGTGCGCGCCGTCGCATTCGGCGCAGACCTGCCGCAGCCGGATGCCGGTCAGCGCGGACGGGGTCGGCGAACCGTCGATCAGCAGCAGCCGCACGAGCAGGCGGGCGGCCACGAAGTCGTCGCGGTCCTGTGCGCGGCGCAGGCGGCGCCAGCGCAGCTGTTCGTCGAGGCTGAGCAACTGATCCGGGGGCACGGCGTCATACGACTCCAGGAGCAGTGCGGCATCGGCGACCGAGTAGCGCGGCGCGGCGGGAGTCGTCGTCATGTCGGCGGCAACCCTAGTGGGCACGGTGAGTGGCATGTCGACCGTCAGAGCAGCCGGGTGATGTCGGCCGGGACCAGGTCGGCCACCGAGTCGCGCACGTCCACGCAGCCGGCGTCGCGCAACTCACCGACCGAGAAGCCGCCGGTGCGCACGCCGACGCAGGGCGCACCGAGGCGGCGCGCCGCCCGGGCGTCCCAGTCGCTGTCGCCGATGACGACGGCCTGGCCGCCGCCGGCGCGGTCCAGCGCGACCTGGAGGATGTCCGGCGCCGGTTTGGAGGAGTCGGCGTCGTCGGCGGTCGTCACTGCGGCGACGTCGTCGCGGTGCAGCCCGAGCAACTCCAGGGCGTGGTCGGTGAAGTCCGGCGCACCGGACGACGCGAGCGTGACCCGCAGCCCGGCGTCCCGGAGCGAGCGCACGAAGTCGGCGGCGCCGTCGATCGGCCGCACCTCCTCAAGCACCGCTTCATACTCCCGGCTCCACAGCTTTCGCAGCTGATCGCCGTGCGCGGCCTCCACCTGGTCGCCGGCGACGTGGGCGACGAGGCGGTCACCGCCCATGCCGATCGCCTGGTGCACCCGCCACCACTGCGGGTGGACCTGCACCGTCTCGAAGGCCCGCTCCCAGGCGAGCGCGTGCAGATAGGTCGAGTCGATCAGCGTGCCGTCGACGTCCAGGAGGACGACACCGGTCACAGCGCACGCAGCTTGCGCAGCAACGGCTCGGCGGCTTCGGCGAGGAACCTCTCCTGGCCCTCGTCGCCGACCTGCACCAGGGCCACGTCGGTGAAGCCGGCGTCGACATACGGCCGGACCGCCTCGGCGATCGCGTCGAGGTCGGGCCCGCACGGGATCGACGACGCGACGTCGTCCTCGGTGACGAACTGGGTGGCGGCCTTGAAGCTGCCCGCCGTGGGCAGCTCGGCGTTGACCGCCCAACCACCGGCGAACCAGCGGAACTGCTCGTGCGCCCGCCGCCGGGCGGTCTGCTCGTCCGGTGCCCAGCACACCGGGATCTGCCCGATCGCCCGGCCGGACGCCGGGATCTGCGCGGCCCCGTCGGTGTCGTTCCACTGCGCGATGAAGTCGGCATTGGGCTCGACCGCGACCAGGTGGTCGGCGAGCGGCGCGAACCGGCGGATGCCGTGCTTGCCGCCGACCGCGACCGCGAGCTCGACGGGCTGCTCGGGCAGATCCCAGAGCCGGCCGGCGTCGACCTCGAAGTAGTCACCGTGGAAGTCCACGACCTCGCCGCCGTGCAGCCCGCGGATGATCTCGATCGCCTCGACCAGCATCTGCTGCCGCACGTCGGCGCCGGGCCAGCCCTCGCCGACCACGTGCTCGTTGAGCCGCTCGCCGCTGCCGAGCCCGAGGGTGAAGCGCCCGTCCGCGAGCAATTGCACGGTCGCGGCCTTCTGCGCGACGACCGCCGGGTGGTAGCGCACGGTCGGGCAGGTCACGTAGGTCATCAGCCCGACCCGCTCGGTGGCCTGGGCGACCGCCCCCAGCACGCTCCAAGCGTATGGCGCATGCCCCTGACTGGAAAGCCACGGCGAGTAGTGATCGCTCATCACCTCGAAGTCGAACCCGGCCTGCTCGGCGCCGGATGCGTAGCGCACCAACGGTTTCGGGCCGCTCTGCTCGGTCATCAGCGTGTAGCCGAAATGCGTCATCGTGATCCTTCCCGTCGGGACGGTCCGGCATGAGCAGGAGCCGGGGCGGCGGCGGGTCTAGGACCGCCGCCCCGGTCCGGGGTCGACGCCCTCACGCGTCGACCGGCCGCTCCCAGAAGCGGAGCGCCTTCAGGCTCGCCACGAAGGACTTGGCCTGTGCGGGCGTGCCGACCGTCGGGCACGCCTCGTCCAGCCGATCCTCGAGCCCGACCGCTTCGAAGAGCGGAGCCGAGTCGGCTCCCACGCCGATGAACTTGTACATGTTGAAGGCGTCGTTGACGAAGTCCTTCGCCGCCGGGTCGCGGGACAGCTGGTCGGCGCCGTCGGCGGACGGGATGAGGGCCACTGCGTCATACAGCACCGAGGGGGCGCCCTTGAGCAGTTGGTCGGCCGGCTGCTTGGTGCCGTCGGAGAGCGTCACGCCGCCGACCTTCGGGGCGATCAGCTCGACGGTGCCCTTCACCGACTTCACTGCGCGCTGCAGGGCGTCGAGCAGCTTGGCGTCCGAGCCGTCGGTGAGCACGATGCCGAGCTTGCGACCGGCGAAGGTGTCGGGCGGGTTGCCGAGGATCGACAGCTGCGGGCTCGGCGGCAGGTCGGTGCGGACCGGCATGAACGGCTTGCTCGCCTCGGGCAGCGGCATGCCGATGCCGTCGGCGATCTGCTGGGCCAGGTCCTCGTCGACGTTGCGCAGGTTGGCGACCACCTCGGCGCGCACCTCGGGCTTTTGCACCTTGCTCAGCTCGAAGACGTAGCCGTCGACGATGTGCTGCTGCTCGACCGGGGTCTGGCTGATCCAGAAGACCCGCGCCTGGCTGTAGTGGTCACCGAAGCTCTCCGGCCGCAGCCGCCGCGTGGTGCCCTCGACCGGCTCGGCGAAGGAGTGGAAGCTCGCCTCCTGGTCGGGGCGCGGGCCGCGCTCGCCCACCGGGTAGCCGTTGGGCTCGTAGTTGACCGGCCCCTTCGGCACCTCGGTCTGCATGTGACCGTCGCGGGCGAAGTTGGCGACCGGGCACTTCGGCGCGTTGATCGGCAGCTGGGTGAAGTTGGGGCTGCCGAGCCGGCTGAGCTGGGTGTCGAGGTAGGAGAAGTTGCGGCCCTGCAGCAGCGGGTCGTCGGTGAAGTCGACGCCGGGCACGACGTTCTGGGTGCAGAACGCCACCTGCTCGATCTCGGCGAACTCGTTGTCGACCACCCGGTCGAGGGTCAGCCGGCCGATGACCTGCAGCGGCACGTCCTCCTCGGGGATGATCTTGGTCGGGTCGAGCACGTCGAACGGCAGCCGGTCGGCGGTCTCGTCGTCGAAGAGCTGCACCGCGAGATCCCACTGCGGGTAGTCGCCGGAGTTGATCGCGTCCCACAGGTCGCGACGGTGGTAGTCGGGGTCGGCGCCGTTGATCTTGACCGCCTCGGGCCAGATCACCGACTGCACGCCCTGCGCCGGCTTCCAGTGGAACTTCACGAACGTCGACTTCCCGTCGGCGTTGACGAAGCGGTAGGTGTGCACGCCGAAGCCGTCCATGAAGCGGAACGAGCGCGGGATGGCGCGGTCGCTCATCTGCCAGAGCGTCATGTGGGTGGCCTCGGGCATGTGCCCGACGAAGTCCCAGAAGTTGTCGTGCGCGGACTGCGCCTGCGGGAAGCCGCGGTCCGGCTCCTCCTTGACCGAGTGCACCAGGTCCGGGAACTTCATCGCGTCCTGGATGAAGAAGACCGGGATGTTGTTGCCGACGATGTCCCAGTTGCCCTCCTCGGTGTAGAGCTTGACCGCGAACCCGCGCACGTCGCGGGCCAGGTCGAACGACCCGCGGCCGCCGGCGACGGTGGAGAACCGCACGAACGCCGGGACCTTGCGGCCCTTCTTGCCGAAGAGGTGGGCCCGGGTGGTGTCGCTGAGGTCGGCCAGCGACTCGAAGGTGCCGTGCGCGCCGTAGCCGCGCGCGTGCACCACGCGCTCGGGAATGCGCTCGTGGTCGAACCGGAAGATCTTGTCGCGCAGGACGAAGTCGGCAAGCAGGGTCGGGCCGCGCTCCCCGGCCGTGAGGCTGTCCTGGTTGGTGTCGATCGGCACACCCTGCGCGGTGGTCAGCACCTCGTCGCCCGGTGCCGCCTGTTGCTCCAGCTGCCCGGCGTTGCCGATCACGGTCTCGGGCGCGGTGGCCTTCGACGACTTGGTCGAGCGGCGTGAGGACGTGGCCATGCGAATTTCCTCCAGTCGGATCGAGTTGCGTACGCAAGGGGTGATTACCCACCAGCACCACATCAAAACAAGGCGGCACGCCGGGGCGCCTCACCCGAAGGGAGGTCTCTTCGGCGGCCGGAATATCGTGCAGAGATGCAGCTCTCGGGGAGCGTCGCACTCGTCACCGGGGCCACTGGTGGCCTCGGCGCCGCCATCGCCGCTGCCTTCGCCGGAGCCGGGGCACGGGTGATCGTGCACGGGCGCGACCCTCGGCGTGCGGCGCGGCTCGCCGCACAGCTCGACTGCGACCACGTGACCGGCGATCTGCGGGATGAGCCGTCGATCGGGTCGATCGTCTTGCAGGCCAACGCCTTTCACGATCGCATCGACGTGCTCGTCAACAACGCCGGCATCGGCCACCATTCCCCCTTCGACCGTATGACGCAGGCCGCGATCGACGACCTGGTCGCCACCAACCTCACCGCGCCCGTCCTGCTCACCCGCGCCGTCCTGCCCGGGATGCTGCAGCGCGGGGCCGGGCACGTCGCCTTCGTCAGCAGCATCGCCGGCCGCACGGCGGTGCCCGGGGAGGCGGTCTACTCCGCGACCAAGGCGGGGCTGGACGCCTTCGCCGACGCGCTCCGGCTGGAGGCGGCCGGCACCGGCGTCGAGGTCAGCACGCTCGTGCCGGCGGTCGTCGAGACCGGCTTCTTCGCCACCCGCGGGGCGCCCTACACCCGGTCGCGACCGAAGCCCCGGCCGGCGAACGACGTGGCGCGGCAACTGGTTTCGCTGATCGAGAGCGGCCGGCCGGAGCGCTTCAGCGAGCGGGGGCTGCGGGTCGCCCCGGTGCTGCGGGCGGCGTGGCCTGCGGCATACAACGCGATGGCGGGGCGTTGGGGTGAGCGGACGAGACTACGAGGAGGAGATCCCGAGTAGATGCTCTGGCTGGTGCTCGTGCTGGCGTGCGCGGCGGCTTTCGCCTTCGCGCTGTCGGCGATGCTCCAGCAGCGCGAGGCCGCGCAGCTCAAGGGTGACCATGCGCTCGGCACCGTGCACGGCTTCTCCGGCTTCCTGCGCAGTCTGGTGCGCCGCCGCGTCTGGCTGGCGGGTTTCCTGATCAACAATCTCGGCTTCCTCATCCAGGCCGCCGCGCTCCACCTGGGCAGCGTCGCCGTCGTGCAGCCGGTCATGGTCAGCCAGGTGCTCTTCGCGCTGTTGCTGACCGGGGTGGGCAGCCGGATGCGACCGACCCGGCGCGACTGGGGCTACGTGCTCTGCATCTGCGCGGGGCTGATCGTGCTGCTGTCGGTGAGCGGCGCGGCTCCGCTGCGCGGCGCTCCCGACCGGGACCAGGCGGCGCTCGTGCTCCTCGTGATGGCGGCCTGCGTCGTGGCGCTCGTCGCGGTCGCGCGGGTGCGCTCCGGCCGCACGTCCAGCCTGCTGCTCGCGATCGCCGCGGGCATGTGCTTCGCGGCGAGCGCCGTGCTCATCAAGCTCACCACCGCCGATCTCTTCGGTCCCGGCGTGCTGCACACCGCCCTCGACTGGCCCGGCTACTGCCTTGCGCTGTCGACCGCCGGCGGGCTGGTGATCGAGCAGGCGGCGTTCGCCGGCGGCACCCTGCCGTGGGCGGTCGCGGCGATGAGCATCACCAACCCGGTCGCCAGCTACCTCGCCGGCATTGTCGGCTTCCACGTCACCCCGCCGCACACGGCGGGCGCGCTCGCCGCGGTCTGCGTGACGGCGGTGCTGGTCGGTGTCGGGATCAGCGGGCTCGCCCACTCCCCGCTCTCTCGGAGTGAAACCCCCCGAAAAGCACAGGTGGCGGTGTCATAGTGAAATATGCCCGCGACCGCTGCGGCCGAGCCGCATGCCCATCACCTGCTGATCGACCGGGCGTTCCTTCGCTCGTCGACGTTACGGGCGGGACGGCTGTTGCTGGAGGCGGTCGTGGTGCCCGCCCTGATCCTCTATGCCGCGATGGCCACGGTCGGGCAGTTCTGGGGTCTGATCGGGGTGCTCGCCTGGTCGGCTCTCGTCGTGGGGGTCCGCTCGCGCAGCCGGGAGAGCGTGCCGCGCACGCTGCTGATGGCCGTGCTGATGCTCGTCGGGCGCACCACGGTCTCGCTGGCACTGTCCAGCGTCTACGTCTACCTGTTGCAGCCGATCGCGGGCTCGCTCTTCATGGCGCTGATCTTCCTCGGCAGCGCCGCCGTCGGCCGGCCGATCACCAAGCACCTGGCCCGCGACTTCGTCGCGCTGCCGCAGACCCTGATGCACGACCGGCGGGCGCACCGGATGTTCACCCAGGTGTGCGTGCTCTGGGGGCTGTCGCGGCTGATCGACGTCGGCATGAGCCTGGGCTTCCTGCACCTCGGCGCGCAGAGCGCGGTGCTCTCCCGGGGCGTCTTCAGCTCGTCGCTGACCGTGCTGTCGGTGCTGGTCTGCGCGGCGTGGGGCTGGAGCAGGCTGCGTCGGGTGCCCGGCTTCACGGTCGCCTTCGCCTGAGGCTGCCCGCGGGTGTGGCACGGTGAGCGCCACCCACTCGCACGGCCGGCACCTCCACCTGCCGCGGGTGCGGTTGGCCGCCATACCCGACGCGAAGCGGCCGACGGTGCTCGGCGAAATCCTCGTCGGCGCAGCGCTTTTCGCCGTCTATCTCCTGGTCGACGCGCTGCGCGGCCCGGGCCGCACCGCGTGGGCGCGGGACAACGCCGCGCAGCTGATCGACCTCGAGCGGTGGCTGCATCTCGACGTCGAGCGCGGCCTCAACGACTGGCTGGCGGCGCGGCCGGGGCTGATGACCGCGGCCAACTACGAATACGCGACGACCTACCTGGTCAGCGCGGCGCTGCTGCTGGTGATCAGCTACCTCTGGGCGCCGCAGGTCTACCGGCAGGCGCGCAACTCCTTCGTCCTGCTCAATCTGCTGGCCTTCGCGGCGTTTGCGGCATACCCGTTGATGCCGCCGCGGATGATGCCCGGCTTCGTCGACACCGTCGCGAGCGGCGGCACGGTCGGCTCGTGGGGTTCGCCGGTGGTCGCCGGCGCCAACCAGCTCGCGGCGATGCCGTCACTGCACATGGCGTGGGCGCTGTGGGTGAGCGTGATGCTCGCGCGGATGTCGCAGCGGCGCTGGTTGCAGGCGGTGAGCGCGGTGCACGTGCTGCTGACCCTGTATGTCGTGCTCGCCACCGCCAACCACTACGTCCTCGACGCGGCCGGCGCGGTCGTGGTCGTCGGCGTCGCGGTCGGCGCCACGGCCAGGCTGATGCGCGGGTCGAGCGGGCGGCTGCCGACGGCGGACGCGTTCTTCCTCGACATCGAGACGCCGGGCAACGGGCAGAACGTCGGCGGCCTCGCGCTGATCGCCGGCTCGCCCACGTATGACGAGATCCGCGGCCTGCTCGAGCGCCACCTGCCGCAGCTGCCGCACTTCACCGACCGGCTGGCGGGTGTGCGCGGCGCCGCGCGCTGGGAGCCGGCCGGTGCGATCGACTGGTCGCATCATCTGGTGGAGGTCGAGTTGCCGGCCGGGTCGGAGGTTGGCGGGTCGGGGGTCGGCGGGTCGGAGGTCGGCGGGCCGAGCTTCGGCGGGCCGAGCTTCGGCGGGCCGAGCTTCGGCGGGCCGGAGCTGGTCGCGCTGGACGAACTCGTCGGCCGGCTCACCACCCCGCAGCTGCCGCAGGACCGGCCGCTCTGGCGGGCGTGGCTGGTGCGCGGGGTGCGAGGCGGGACCGGTTTCTGCATCGTGATGCACCACTGCATGGCCGACGGGGTGGGTGCGGTGGCCAAGCTGCTCTGCCTGCTGGAGCCGCCCTACGAGCTGCCGGTGCCGGACCGGAAGGGGCCCGGTGCCGTGCAGCGGGGCGCCGGGGTGGTGGCCGGTCTCGCGCAGCTGGCGACCGATGGCAGACCGGCGGCGGTGCTCGCGACGGGCGGCAGCGCGCGCGGGTTCGCGACCGCCGAGGTGCCGCTCGACGCGGTGCGGGACGCCGCGCGGTCGCGCGGGATGAAGGTGACCGAGCTGTTGCTGGCGGCGACCGGCAGCGCGGTGGCCGGCGTCGACCCCGGACTGGCGTCGCGGTGCGGCGGCCGGCTGCGGGTGTCGGTGCCGATGATGCTGCGCGCACCCGGCTCGGGCGATGACGACGGCAACCTCACGGCGGCGGTGCTGCTCGACACCCCTGCCCGGGGCGCCTCGATCGACGAGCTTCGCGACGAGGTATGCCGCAAGGCCGCGCCCCTGCGCTCCCCGACGCGGGCGCTCGCGTCACGCTGGGTGATGGCGTCCGCGCTGCGTGCCGTGCCCCGGACGGGTCGTCGCGCATTCGCCCGAAACGTCTACGGCCCCAAGTATTTTCAGGCGATCGTCTCGAATATGCCGGGTCCGGACCGGCCCTTCACGATGGCGGGCCTGCCGGTCGGCCGGGTGCTGCCGATCCTGCCGCCGGCTCCCGGCATACCCCTGACGGTCGGGGCGCTCAGTTGGGACGGCCACCTCGGGATCACCGTCGTCACCGATGCCGCCGTGCTCGACGCGCGTGCGGTGGTCGAGCGGCTGGAGGCGCGGTTGCTGGAGCCGGTGGGTGTGGTGGCTCAGTAGTCGCCGGCGCCGGGACGGCGCGTGGTGTCACAGTCTCATCACTGCGCGGTGGCTCTGGCCGTCCGGGGAGTAGCTTTCGCGAGCCGGGGTCCGGCTTCATGGTCGGTGCGAGCGGAAGGTTGGGCGACGTGAGGGTGATCCGAAAGGTGGCCGGCGCCGCCGCGGCAGGGGTCGCTCTGGCGGCCCTGACGGGGTGCGGACCGGACACGGCGGCCTCCGCGGGCGGCCCCAGCTCGACAGCCACGGTGACGCCTGCTCCGGATGCCGCGACCAGCACCAGGACAGCGCCAGGGGGCAGCTTCTCGGCGTCGCCGTTCGTGGCGCCGGTGACGGGCACGGTCGTGGCGGATGCCTCAGGCACCGGGCCGAAATCGCTGGGCCCCCTGCCCGACGGCCGCAGCCTCAACGTCGTCTATGACTGCGCGAGGGGATCGATGACCGCCACCCGCGAGCCGGACATCACGTCGACGTTCAGCTGTGTCGGTGGGCCCAGTCTGATCACGTTCGCTGCCATCACGGCCGGCAACCGCAACCCTGTCGAGGTGAGCATGACCGACCCGACAGCGCAGTGGTCGGTCAAGCTCGTGGTCGGCTGAGCCCGCGGGCCACTTCGAGTCGTGAGACAAAGTGACACCCAGATATTTGTGTCGAACATCTGTACAGTATTGGGGATTGGCGGTATTCTGATAGCACGACGAAAACCAGTGCGGCGGAAGGAGATTCGGGCCATGTCTCTCGATTCTGCTGTGCCGTTGCCGGAGTGTCCGGAGCTGCCTGCCGAGGCGGTTCGGGTGCCGGTTGAGCCGGGTCGTGGGCCGGCGGTGCTGGACCGAGTGCGAGAGCTTGCCGCGTTGCTGGATGAGGTGCCGGAGGTGGTGCACCAGCTCGGCGACGGGCAAGTGGAGTCACTGACGCAGGTGTTGTTGCGGTTGCATGGGCGGTCGGCACAGGTTGCCGCGGTGGTCACCGCTGACGCGGTGGACCGTGGGACGGTCGCGAGCTCGACAGCGGCGAACACCACGCAATGGGTATGCCGTCACGCCGAAGCTTCCGGGGTGCCGATCGAACCGGCCGAGGCGAAGTCGATCGCGGTGGTCGCCGAGGCGTGCCGGGAGCGGAAGAACGCGGTCATCACCGCCGCAGTCCGGCAGGGTTCGTGCACGGTGTCGACCGCGCGGGCGGCGCTGGCCAATGCGGACAAGGTGGCGCCGGTGATCCCGACCGCCGACCGGAGTGAAGTGCTCGCGTGGTTCCTGCAACTGGACCCTGCGCTGGGTGCACGTGGTGTGCAGGCGTTGACCCGGAAGATCCTCGCCACCTACGCCACCGAAGCGCTCTCCGTGCAGGACGCGAAACTCGAACAGGTCGAAACCCTGACCTGGGGTACCACTGCCACTGGGATGACGCGGTTGGTCGCGGAGCTCGCGCCCGCCAACGCCGCGGTGTTGAAGGCGGCGATCACGGCCGGGTCCGCACCACGACCAGCTGCCGCGCCAGCGTGGTCCGATGCCAGAGGCGCGAAGACGAACGGCTCAGACACTGCGGTAGAGGACCCTGGCACTGGAGACCCGACCGTGGCGGCCGGCAACAGCACCGGCGTCGGCGGCAGCGTCGGCGTCGGCGTCGGCGTCGGCGTCGGCGGCAGCGTCGGCGAAACCGTCCGGGATGAACGGACCCCGGGCAAACGTCGGGCGGATGCATTGATGGAGCTGGTCGCTGCGGGCGCGAAGGTTGCCGCCGGTGAGGTGGCTCCGGTCGGATCGGCGGCGACGATCCTGCTGACCATGGACCTGACGTCGTTGACCGACGGGATCGGTGGGGCGACCACCCCGGGCGGTGACGTGCTCGACGCCGGAGCCACCCGAAGGGCCGCCTGCGACGCGGACCTGATCCCGGCGGTGTTGGGTGGGCCGAGTCAGCCGTTGGATGTGGGCCGGCGAGAACGGCTGGTGACCAAGGGTTTACGAGCGGCTGTCGTCATACGTGATGGCGGGTGCACGTTCCCTGGGTGTGATCGACCACCCGGTTTCTGCGAGGTCCACCACGTCACCCCCTGGTGGGCCGGCGGCACCACCAGCCTCACCAACTCCGCCATGCTGTGCTGCCGGCATCACCAGGACGTGCACCGCCACGGGTTCATGGCACAGGTCCGCCCCGACGGCGTCACCTGGGACCTCACCCCAGGACGCATGCCCGGCCACGCCCACGCCGCCGCGTGATCGCACGGCCGTGGGACCGCGCTCAGCTCCGCGCTCAGCTTCGCCCGACCGTGAACCTCGTGCGACGACCACCTACCGGCTCGGCGGCCCCCACACCAGCGCGAGGAAGAGCTGCTCGCGCTGGTCCGGATCATCCAGCGCGTCGCCGAAGACCTGACGCACCTGGTCCATCCGGTAGCGCACGGTCTGCGGATGGATGTGCAACTCCTCCGCGACCGCGGACCGCGATCCGAAGTGCCGCAGCCAGGACGTCAACGTCTCGACCAGCCGGTCCCGGCTCGCCTCCGGCACCTGCCCCAGCGGCGCGAGCACGCGATCCCGCAGGGCGGCAAGGAGTTCCGGGTTGCGATGCACCAGCAACGTGTCCAGATGATCGGGCACGAAGATCAACCGGTCCGGCAACGCCCCACCCGCCTGCAACCGGCGGGCGATGCGGGCCACCCGCATGCTGCGCCGGGCGTCGTTGATCGGCACCGGCGGCCCGATCACGGCCGGGGTGTCGCCGAGCGCCCGCTCCAGTCGCGGCCGGATCCCCGCCACCCACGGCACCAGCCAGCCGACGATGTCGTCGACGTGCACGACCAGCCACTCCGGATCGAGACGCGGACTGGTCCGCAACGGCGGTTCGCCGTCGTCGCGCAGCAACACGAAACTGAGTTCGTCCGGCACCGGCCAGCCCGCCTGGTCCGCCGCGAGCAGGACCCCGTTGCGGTCCGGCAGGCTCGACATGAGCAGCCCGGAGAGTTCGCCACGGGCACGGTGCGACACCAGGCCGCGCTCGGACTGCTCGCGCACGTAGCCGTCCGTCGTCCGCGCGGAGATGTCGTGGGTCAGCATGAAGAGCGTCTGCGCCAGCCGGGACACCCGCCGCGAGTCCAGCTGCACCTCGATCGCGGCCCGCGAAATGTGCTCCCACGCCACCTGGGCGCCCGACTGGTATGCCGTGAGCAACCCGTTCAGGTCGCGCCCCTGCTGAAACTGCGTGCGCCCGAGCTGTTCGAACATCGCGACCAGCAGCGGGTCCAGCTCCGGAGCGGCCGCGGTGTGCTCGAGTGCGTGATCGCCGATCGTGCCGACTAGCCGCGGGATCACCTGATCGGCGGCACTGCTCAGCTGGGTCCCGTGCTCGGCCGCAAATGCCAGGCACGCCGGCCAGACAATGTCGAGCTCGGCCGAGACGTCCAGCATGATCGCACTGAACTGGTCGGTGAGTAACCGCTCCAATGCTTGCGATTGGACGTCTGGCTCGTCGGCGACGCGCAGCCGGGCTCGTTCGGCCATGACGCGCCTTACACTCCGTGCTTCCCCGATGTCATCACCCTTAGGTCTATCACTCGGTGACAATTCCGGGGGGTGAACATCACACCTTCAGGACTACCGGAGGAATCCTCCGGAAGAGCAGACTGTGGTGTCATGTCGGGTCCCCCTCCCCCGACGGTCGCCGTCGCCAGCGATGACACCGCCGCACCGGACGCCACGACCGAGAACTTCCCGGTCGCGCTGCGCATCCTGCCCGCGCGCCACCGGGACGCCCTGCTGCGCAGCTACGACGTCGCCCGCCACATCGACCAGTTGGGCGACGCCGCGGCGGGCGACCGCGTCGCCGCACTGCTCGCCTTCCGGGCCGACCTGCACCGGCTGCGGGACGGTGCCGTCCCGCACGAGGAGGTGCTGCGGCGCGCGACTCCCGTCATACGAGTGGGAGTGGGAGTGGCGCCGTTCGACGACCTGATCGAGGCAAACCTGATCGACCAGCAGGTTGCGCGGTATGCCGATTTCGCGGCGCTCCTGGACTACTGCTCCTACTCGGCACATCCGATCGGACGGCTCGTGCTCGCCGTCTTCGGGCAGTCGACGGACTCCCGCATTCGCCTCTCCGACAACGTTTGTGCCGCTCTGCAGGTGCTGGAGCACTGTCAGGACGTGGTCGAGGACCACGCCGCGGGCCGCATCTACCTGCCTCAGGACGACCTGCTGGCCGCCGGGGTCGATCCGGACGATCTCCTCTCTCCTCACACCCACGATGCGCTGAAACACGTTGTGCTGCAACAAGTTCAGCGATCCCGCACCCTGCTCGAGGACGGGCCGGTGCTGATCGGTGAGCTGCGGGGATGGGGCCGCGTCGCCGTCGCCGGTTACGTCGCCGGCGGACTTGCCACCGCCGACGCGCTGGAGCGCGCCGGAGGGGACGTCACCGGCGAACCCGTGCGACCACGCCGAATCCACCAGCTACGACAAGGGATTCGCCTGTTGCTGCGATCACGGGGGCGACGATGACGATCGCGCAGGCATACGCCCACGCGGAGGGGATCACCCGCACCGAGGCGCGCAACTTCTACTACGGCATCCGGTTGCTGCCACCGGCCAAGCGCAAGGGGCTGTGCGCGCTCTACGCGCTGGCCCGCCGCATCGACGACATCGGCGACGACGATGCGCCACTGGCCCAGAAGACCGCCGCCCTGGCCGCGGTCCGCAAGCAGCTGTCCGACATCGACGCCTCCGCCGACCCGGTGCTCGTCGCGGTGGCCGACACCGCACGGCGCTACCCGGTGCCGCTGGAGGCGTTCGAGGAGTTGATCGACGGCGTCGAGATGGACCTGTCGGGCGCGACGTACGAGACCTTCGACGACCTGCGGGTCTACTGCCGCTGCGTCGCCGGGTCGATCGGCCGCCTCTGCCTGTCGATCTTCGGCACCGGCACGGATCCGCGCGCACCCCTCTACGCCGACCAGCTCGGCATCGCGCTGCAGCAGACCAACATCCTGCGCGACATCCGGGAGGACCTGCTGCTCGGGCGCGTCTACCTGCCCACCGCGGAGCTCGCCGAGCGCGGCGTGCGGCTGCAGCTGGACGCGCAGGGCGCGCTGGACGACCCGGACGCGCGGCTCGCGTCATACATCGAGTTCGCCGCCGCCCGCGCCGAGCACTGGTATGAACTCGGCCTGCGGCTGGTGCCCGAGCTCGACCAGCGCAGCTCCGCCTGCTGCGCGGCCATGGCCGGCATCTACCACCACCTGCTGGTCCGCATCCGGGCCAACCCGACCCAGGTCTACGACCGGCGCCTCTCCCTGCCGGCGCTGGAGAAGGGTCGCGTGGCGTTGACCGCGCTCGGCCGGGCGGTGTTGCCGGTATGACGGCGCGCCCGGGATCGGTCTGCGTCGTCGGAGGTGGACTCGCCGGCATCGCGGCGGCGCTGCGGCTCGCCGACGCGGGGCTCGAGGTGACGCTGCTCGAGAGCCGGGCGCGGCTCGGCGGCCTCACCCACTCCTTCCAGCGCGACGGGCTGTGGGTGGACAACGGGCAGCACGTCTTCATGCGCTGCTGCACCGCCTACCTGGCGCTGCTCGACCGGCTCGGTGTGCGCCACCTGACGACGCTGCAGGACCGGCTCGACGTGCCGGTCGCCAGTGAGGCGACGACGACGGCAACCCGCCTGCGGCGGAGCGGTCTTCCGGCCCCGCTGCAACTGTCGGGTGCCCTGCTGCGGCACCGGTGGATGCCCTGGAGTCAGCGCGCATTGGTCGGTGCCGTCGCGGTCGCGATCGGTCGCCTGGACCGCACCGCGCAGGCCGTCGACGACCAGTCCTTCGGGGTCTGGCTCCGGCGGCACGGGGTGAGTGCGCGCGCGATCGAGACCCTGTGGGAGCTGATCGGCAAGGCGACGCTCAATGCCGACGCCGACGACAGCTCGCTGGCGCTGGCCGCGACGGTCTTCCAGGTCGGCATGCTCGCCGACAAGTCCGCCGCCGACCTCGGCTGGGCGTCGGTGCCCCTGCAGCACCTGCACGGTGACGCCGCGGTGCGCGCGCTGGACGACGCCGGGGTGTTCGTCCGGGCCCGCAGCAAGGTGACCGCTCTGTCGACCACCGATGACCGGGTGACCCTCGAAACCGCCGACGGGCCAGAGGATTTCGACCACGTCGTGCTGGCCGTGCCTCCGACCGCGCTGCAGCGATGTGTCGACCCGGCCGTGCTCGGCCTGCCTGCCGATGTCGCCGACCGGCTCGGCGTCTCACCGATCGTCAATCTGCACCTCGTGCTCGACCGGCCCGTGCTCGCCACCGACTTCGTTGCGGCAGTGGACAGTCCGCTGCAGTGGGTGTTCGATCGCACCACGCAGTCCGGGCTCACCGAGGGCCAATACCTCGCAGTGTCGCTCTCCGCGGCCGACGCGTTCGTCGGCCGCAGCAACGCCCAGCTGCGCGACTGGGCGATGCCGCACCTGCGCGCGCTGCTGCCGCCCCTCGCGGATGCGACCGTGCTCGACTTCTTCGTCACCCGCGAACCCGAGGCGACCTTCCGGCAGGCGCCCGGCAGCAGCCGGCTCCGCCAGACCGCGCAGTCAGCCGCGCCGCGGGTCTTCCTCGCCGGCGCATGGACCGCCACAGGGTGGCCCGCAACCATGGAAGGTGCTGTGCGCAGCGGCAATTCGGCGGCGGAGGCGCTGCTCGCCGCAGGCCGGTCCGCGGCGTCGCCCGCGGCGTCAACGGCACGGCTGGGCGGCACCAGCCGATCGGAGGCAGACGTGACCGAGCTCCGCACCGTCCTCGAGCAGACCCGCACTCTCCTCACCCCTGCACTCCACAAGGCGGTCGACAGCCTGGACGGGCAGGAGCGTCTCGTCGTCGCCTACCACCTCGGATTTGTCGACACCGCAGGCAATCCCGTCGCCCACGACGGCGGCAAGGGTTTGCGTCCCACCCTGGTGCTGCTCGGCGCGCAGGCGGTCGGCGTCGATCCGGCGCAGGTCGTCGGCGCGGCGGTCGCCGTCGAACTGGTGCACAACTTCTCGTTGGTGCACGACGACATCATGGACCGCGACCGCACCCGCCGGCACCGGCCGACGGTGTGGGCGGTCTGGGACGACGCGACCGCGATCCTCGCCGGCGACGCCATGCAGACGCTCGCCTTCGAGACCCTGCTCGACGACCCGAGCCCGCACGCGGCAGCCGCGGCGCACCTGCTCGCTGGCACCACCCGGGAGCTCATCCACGGGCAGGTGCTCGACATGGAATTCGAGGCGCGCGAGCACGTTTCGCTGTCCGAGTGTCGCGCGATGGCGGCCGCGAAGACGGGCGTGCTGCTCGCCTGCAGCGCGGCCATCCCGGCCGTCCTCGCCGGGGCGCCGCAGGAGCAGCGGGCGGCGCTGACGTCATACGGCCGGCACGTCGGTGCGGCCTTCCAGCTGGTCGACGACCTGCTCGGCAGCTGGGGAGACCCGCAGGTGACCGGCAAGTCCAACCACTCCGACCTGCGCGCGAAGAAGCGGTCGCTGCCGGTCAGCTGGGCGCTGGAACAACCCGGATCCGGGCGGCTACGCGACTGGCTCGCGACCGGGCCGACGGACGACGCCACGATCGCGGACGCCGCGCGGCAGCTCGACGACCTCGGTGCCCGCGACTGGTGCCGCCGGGCCGCCGCCGCCGAGATCGACGCGGCCCTCGGGTCGCTGCACGACGCACGACTCGACCCGGCCGCGGTGGCCGGCCTGACCGAGGTGGCGCACTACGTCGCCGGACGGGAGCTCTGACGCAGATGACCGAAACACTCGTCGGCACAACCGCATCCGAGGACACCGCGGCCGGCCGTGCGCGCACCACAGCCGACCGGGCGATCGCCTATCTGCGCGGGCTCCAGCTGCCCTCCGGCGCTTGGAAGGGTGAGCTGGAGACGAACGTCACGATGGACGCCGAGGACCTGATGTTCCGGACGCTGCTCGGCATCGACACCGCCGAGACGCGTGAGCAGACCGCCCGCTGGATCCGCAGCCAGCAGCGGGCGGACGGCACGTGGGGCATCTACTACGGCGGTCCGGGCGAACTGTCGACGACCGTGGAGGCCTGGATCGCGCTGCGGCTCGCCGGTGACAAGCCGACCGCGGAACACATGGTCGCAGCCCGCGAATTCATCCTCGCCGCAGGCGGATTGGAGCGCACCCGCGTCTTCACGCGCATCTGGTGCGCGATGTTCGGCTGGTGGGACTGGCGCGACCTGCCCAACCTGCCGCCGGAGCTGATGCTCCTCGGCAAGCGGGTGCCACTCAACATCTATGACTGGGGTTGCTGGGCCCGTCAGACGATCGTGCCGCTGACGGTGATCGGCACGCTCCGCCCGACGCGGCGGATGCCGTGGAACCTCGACGAGCTGCGCACCGGCGCGACGCGACGGGAGGCGGAGCCCGCCGGCGGGATCGCCGGTGTCTTCCAGCGGCTCGACACCGCGCTGCACGCCTACGGCAAGCACCCGGTCGGGCCGCTGCGCCGGGCCTCGCTCCGGCTGGCCGCCGAGTGGATCCTCGCCCGGCAGGAGGCCGACGGCTGCTGGGGCGGAATCCAACCACCCTGGATCTACTCGGTGCTCGCGCTCCACGCACTCGGCTACCCGCTCGACCACCCGGTGCTCAAGACCGCGATCGACGGCCTCGAAGGTTTCGTCATCACCGAGGACACCGCCGACGGCCGCGTGCGCCGCTTCGAGGCCTGCCAGTCGCCGGTGTGGGACACCGCGCTCACGCTGAACGCCTTCCTCGACGCCGGGGTCGACCCGCGCGACGAGGCGATCCGCAAGGCCGCCGACTGGCTCGTCGGCGAGCAGATCACCACCCCCGGCGACTGGGCCGTGCGCCGACCCTCGCTGCCCCCCGGAGGCTGGGCCTTCGAGTATGCCAACGACAACTACCCCGACACCGACGACAGCGCGGTGATCGTGATGGCGCTCAACCGCGTCATCTCCCACCGCCAGCCGCTCGTGGACCGGGCCGTCTCCCGCGGCATCGCGTGGACCGCCGGCATGCAGTCCAAGGACGGCGGCTGGGGTGCCTTCGACGCCGACGGCACCGCGAAACTGCCTGGCAAGCTTCCGTTCTGCGACTTCGGCGCGGTCACCGACCCGCCCTCCGCGGACGTCACCGCCCACGTCGTGGAGATGCTCGCGGCCGTCGGCCGCCAGGGCGGCGCCCGCTGCAAGCGCGGCGTGCGGTGGCTGCTGGACCACCAGGAGGCCGACGGCTCCTGGTTCGGGCGCTGGGGCGCGAACCACCTCTACGGCACCGGCGCGGTCGTGCCCGCACTCGTCGCAGCGGGGGTGCCCGTGACCGACCCGGCGATCCGCGCGGCCCGGCGCTGGGTGGTCGCCCACCAGAACGACGACGGCGGCTGGGGCGAGGACGTGCGGTCCTACGCCGACCCGGCGTGGATCGGTCGCGGGGAGTCGACCCCCTCCCAAACCGCCTGGTCGCTGCTGGCGCTCGTCGCCGCCGGTGAGCTCGGCCCACCACTGACCCGCGGCATCGACTACCTCGCGAAAACCCAACGCCCGGACGGCGGTTGGGACGAAGCGATGTTCACCGGCACCGGCTTCCCCCGCGACTTCTACATCGCCTACCACCTCTACCGGCAGATCTTCCCGATCTGGGCGCTGGGTCGCGCGGTGACGGCGCTGCGCGGTGGCGAGCGGGGCGACCGCCCCACCCTGGAGCTGGTATGACGCAGGCCCAGCTCCTCACCCCGCTGCGCATCGAGCGTGCCGCGGTCGCGCGCGGGATGCGCGACCCGGTGCACGTCTCGGGGCGAGGGCCGGACGGTGCGCCGCCTCGGACCGGCCTGCCGACCGTGGTCGCGGGTGTCGCCGGCGGTCTCGATCCGGCCGTGCATCCGGGCGACCTGGTCGTCGCCGACCGCATTCGCTGCCACGACACCGAGATCCGGCTGCCGTCCGCCGGCCCGCTCGCGGCGGCCCTGCGTGCGGCCGGGCTGACGGTGCACGTCGGCACGGTCGAGAGCGCCGACCACGTCGTGACCGGCGCCGAGCGCGACGCCCTCGCCGCCCGGGGCGGCTTGGCGGTCGACACCGAATCGGCATACCTGGCAACGAAGTTGGACCCTCAGCAGCTCGCGATCGTCCGAGCGGTCGTCGACACCGCCGATGATCCGTTGCTGCACCCCGGCACGCTGCGGCGCGGGGTCGCCGCGCTGCGCTCGCTGCGCCGCGCGGCGCCCGTGCTGCAGCAGTGGCTGGACGCGTGTGGCCCGCGCACGGTCGTGCGTGCGGAGCCGCAGTCGTTCTGCGCCGGTGTGGAGCGGGCCATCGAGATCGTCGAGCGCGCGCTGGAGCGGCACGGTGCGCCGGTCTACGTGCGGCGGCAGATCGTGCACAACACCCACGTGGTCGCCGACCTGGAGCGGCGCGGCGCCGTCTTCGTGCAGGAGCTCGACGAGGTGCCCGAGGGTGCGACCGCCGTGCTGGCCGCGCACGGGGTGGCGCCGTCCGTGCGGCGGCAGGCGATCGAGCGGCGGCTGCACGTGATCGACGCGACCTGCCCGCTGGTAGCCAAGGTGCACCAGGAGGTGCGCCGGTTCAGCGGGAGCGGCCGCACCGTCTTCCTGATCGGCCACGCCGATCACGAGGAGGTGGTCGGCACTCGGGGCGAGGCGCCCGATCACGTGGAGGTCGTCGGGTCGGTCGCCGATGCCCGGTCCGTGCAGGTCGCCCATCCGGAGCGGGTGTCCTACGTCATGCAGACCACCCTCTCGGTCGAGGAGGCCGACGAGATCGCGACTGTCCTGCGCGGTCGTTTCCCCGCTCTGCAGGCGCCGCGCCGCGACGACATCTGCTATGCCACGAGCAACCGCCAGCACGCGGTCCGGCAGGTCGCGGCCGACACCGACCTCGTGCTGGTGGTCGGTTCGGCCAACTCGTCCAACTCCATGCGCCTGGTCGAAGTCGCCCGCGCCGCCGGCACCGACGCCCACCTGATCGAGGACGCGTCGGACCTGCGCCTGGAGTGGCTCACCGGCGTCCACCGCATCGGCGTCAGCGCGGGCGCATCCGCTCCCCCCACGCTGGTCGACGAGCTCATCGCCGCACTGTCCGCCTTCGGCGACATCGAGGTGACCCGCCACGGCGGCGTCACCGAGACCGTGCAATTCACCCTGCCCCGAGAGGTCGTGTAGAGATCCCATGCCGCACATGCCACTTCGCCAGTCCCTTCGGCTCGGTCAGTACCTCGTGAAGCAGAAGATCGCCCGGCGCGACAAGTTCCCGTTGCTGGTGGAGCTCGAACCGCTCTTCGCGTGCAACCTCAAGTGCACCGGCTGCGGCAAGATCCAGGAGCCGGCCGCCATGCTCAAGCAGCGCATGCCGGTCGAGCAGGCGGTCGCCGCGATCGAGGAGTGCGGTGCGCCGATGGTCTCGATCGCCGGCGGGGAACCGTTGATGCACCCGCAGATCCACGAGATCGTGCGGGAGTTGCTGCACCGCAAGAAGATCGTCTTCCTGTGCACCAATGCGTTGCTGATGGCCCGGCACATCGACAAGTTCACCCCGCACCGCAACTTCGCCTGGATGGTGCACGTCGACGGGATGAAGGAACGCCACGACGCGTCGGTCAGCAAGGAGGGCGGCTTCGAGGCCGCGATCGACGCGATCAAGCTGGTGCAGTCGCGCGGCTTCCGGGTGATGACGAACACCACTGTGTTCAACAGTGATTCGCCGCAGGATGTGATCGACGTGCTCGACTACCTCAACGACGAGATCAAGGTCGACAACATGCAGATCGCCCCCGGTTACGCCTATTGGAAGGCGCCCGACCAGAAGGGCTTCCTCGGCGTCGAGGAGACCCGCGCTCTCTTTGCGAAGGCGTTCGGCGACGGCCGCCGGGCCAAGTGGCGGCTCAACCACTCGCCGCTGTTCCTCGACTTCCTCGAGGGCAAGGTCGACTACGAGTGCACGCCGTGGGCGATCCCGTCATACAGCCTCAAGGGGTGGCAGCGACCCTGCTATCTGCTCGACGACGGCTACGTGTCGACCTACCAGGAGCTGATCGAGGACACCGACTGGGAGGCCTTCGGCCGGGGCAAGGACGACCGCTGCGCCAACTGTATGGCGCACTGCGGTTACGAGCCGACCGCCGTTCTGGCGACGATGGATTCGCTGAAACAGACCATCCGGGCGGCGGTGGCCTGATGTCGGCGCCGGATCTGCTCGGCCGGATCGCGGGTCCGGCCGACGTCAAGGCGCTCCCACCGGCGGCACTGCCCGAGCTCGCGGCCCAGATCCGGCGGCGCCTCATCGACGTGGTCTCCCGCACCGGCGGCCACCTCGGCCCCAACCTCGGAGTCGTCGAGCTCACGATCGCCCTGCACCGGGTGTTCGACGCCCCGCGCGACCGCATCGTCTGGGACACCGGCCACCAGAGCTACGTCCACAAGATGCTCACAGGGCGCGCCGACCGGCTCGGGACGCTGCGCACGGCAGGCGGCCTGTCCGGCTACCCGTGCCGGGCGGAGAGCCCCCACGATCTGGTCGAAAACTCCCACGCCTCAACGGCTTTGTCCTATGCCGACGGTCTCGCCCGCGGGCTGGAGCTGACCGGTCAGCGCCGGCACACGGTGGCGGTCGTCGGCGACGGCGCACTCACCGGCGGCATGGCGTGGGAGGCGCTCAACAATATCGGTGCCGCGCGCCGGCGGGTCGTGATCGTCCTCAACGACAACGGCCGGTCGTATGACGAGACCGTCGGCGCGCTGCACGCCCACCTGACCGCCCTGCGTCAGGACGCGGCCGGCAACACGGACCACAGCACGGATGGCAACACAGCCGGCGACGCGGACGGCAGTGCCCCGAATCTGTTGCGAATCCTCGGTTTCGGCTACGTCGGGCCGGTGGACGGTCACGACCTGAGGGCGCTGGACACCGCCCTCCGCAGGGCACACGACGCTCACGGGCCGGTCGTGGTGCACGTCGTGACCAGCAAGGGCAACGGCTATGCACCCGCCGAGCAGGACCCGGCCGACCGCATGCACACGGTCAGCCCGGCGCCGAAACCGACTGCGGTTACTGGTGATCCACCTCCTGCCCCGAAGCAGGCCTGGACCGACGTCTTCGGCGACGAGCTCGTCGCGATCGGCGAGGAGCGTGCCGATGTCGTGGCGCTCACCGCGGCCATGCGCCTGCCCGCCGGCCTCGGCGCGTTCGGCGACCGCTTTCCGCACCGGCTGGTCGATGTCGGCATCGCCGAGCAGCACGCGGTCACCTGCGCCGCCGGACTGGCGAGCGTCGGCCTGCACCCGGTGGTCGCGGTCTACTCGACCTTCCTCGGCCGCGCGTTCGACCAGGTGCTGATGGACGTCGGATTGCACCGGCTGCCAGTGACTTTCGTGCTGGACCGGGCCGGAGTCACGGGGCCGGACGGCCCGTCCCACCACGGCATGTGGGACGTCAGCCTGCTGCAGGGCGTGCCCGGTCTGCGGCTCGCCGCACCGCGCGACGCGGTGCGCCTGCGCGAGCTGCTGCGCGAGGCACTCGCGCACGAGTCCGGGCCGACCGTGCTGCGTTACCCGAAGGGGTCGGCCCCGGCGCCCGTCCCGTTGCACAGCCGGGTCGGGTCGCTGGACGTCCTCACCCCGCGGCGGTTGCACTCCCAGGTGCTGCTCGTCTCCAGTGGCCCGATGGCGACCGTCGCGGTCGCCGCCGCGGCGCGCCTGGCAGAGCTCGGCGTCCCGGCGACCGTCGTCGATCCGCGCTGGACCCACCCGATCACCGCCGACCTGATGAGCCTGGTGTCCGAGCACGACCTGGTGATCACCCTGGAGGACAACGCGATCGGCGGCGGGCTCGGTGCGGCGCTGTCGGTCGCCGCACACCGTGCCGGGCTCGGGACTCGCGTCATACCACTCGGGCTGCCGGTGGACTTCCTCCCGGTCGGCGAGCGCGACGAGCTGCTGCGCGCCTGCGGGCTCGATGTCGAGGGCGTGCTGCACACGGTGACCGATGCGCTCTGGCGCGGAGCGCACTGGTCAGCACCTGACGGTGGGGAACGTCCGCTGCTACCGGACCCCTTGCTACAGATGTAGTTGGCACCTACGGTGCGGTCATGGCTTCTTCGCGCGTGGAGCAGATCGGCCGCAAGGTGCTGCAGGCACACCAGTGGATCTACGAGAAGTCCGGGGGCGCCCTCGGCCACAAGCTGCTCTTCGGCAACCCGACGCTGCTGCTGCGCACCACCGGCGCCAAGACCGGCAAGGCCCGCACCAACGCGCTCACGTATGGGCGTGACGGCGCGGCATACCTGGTGGTCGCCTCCAACGGCGGATCCCGCAGGGCTCCCGGCTGGCTCGCCAACCTCAAGGCCGACCCCGAGGTCGAGCTGCAGGTCGGCCGCCGGCGGATCCCGGTGCACGCCCGCGCGACCCTGCCCGACGACCCCGACTACGCCCGCCGGTGGGACATCGTCAACAAGGTCAACGCCGACCGCTACACCGCCTATCAGCGCCGGACCGACCGCACGATCCCGATCGTCGAGCTCACCCCGCGCTGACCGGCCGCCGGGACACCGGGGCTAGTAGTCCCGCAGCGGCAGCAGCCGCAGCGCCCCGACCGCACAGGCCACCGCGCCGACCCCGCCGAGGCCGAGCGCCGCCTGGTCGACGGTGAACACGCCGGCGAGCACACCGGCGAGCAGTGACCCGATCGGCTCCAGGCCGGCGGTCACCAGCCCGAGGATCGCCATGACGCGGCCGACGAGCTGGGTCGGTGTCTTCTCCCGGGCGTAGCCGGTGAGCATCGGCCCGACCGGCCCGAGCGCCAGGCCCATCAGGAAGACCGCGGCCGTCGCGACGCCGGGGGTGTCCGCGAGGCCGATGATCACCACGGCGAGGCAGGCGACCACCGACATCGCGACCCCGAGGAGGGTGCGGGCCCGGGTCGTGAGGCCGGTGAGCGTGAGCGAGATGACCGTGCCGACGGTGATGCCGAGCCCGTAGGCGCCGAAGGCGGAGCCGTAGTCCTGCGCGCCCCACCCCATGCGCTGCGCCTTGATCGGCAGCAGTGCGATGAGGGCGCCGCCGGTGACCAGGTTGACCACGCCCTGCACCGAGATCGTGTTGGACAGCACCGGGTGCCGCACGACGAAGTCGACGCCGGCCCGGACCGTGAGCTGGACCGGCTCCTCGTCGGGCTCGGGCTCCTCGACGATGGTCGGCCGCCGGCGCAGCACGGTGAGGGTGAAGAGCGCCACCGCGAGCAGGGCCGCCGCGCCGAGCGCCGGGGCGGAGACGCCGCCGCTGCCGAGCAGCAGACCGCCGAGGAAACCGCCGGCCGCCTGCGCCGCGCGCAGCACGATCCGCTCGACCGTGACCGCGGTGCCGCGTGCCTTGGGCACCAGGAACTCGGTCGGGTAGGTCTCCATCGCCGAGTCGTGGAAGCCGGCGACCGCACCGATCAGCAGCGAGACGACGAGCACGCCGACCAGCCGCGACGGGCCGAGCGTGACCACCGCGACCCCGGCCCAGAGCAGGAAGAGCGCGAGCCGGATCGGGGTGGTGCGCCGGGCGATGGTGCCTGCGCCGTACTTGTCGGTGTGCAGCCCGCCGATCAGCACGAACGCCAGCTGCGGGATCGCCGCGGCGGCGAGGATCAGGCCGGTGACGAAACTGTTGGGCGCGGACGCGGCGACCCAGCCGAGCGTGACCAGCCACATGGCGTCGGCGCAGACGTCGAGGAAGCTCACGACGAGCAACAGCCGGAAGGATCCGACACGCATGACCTGACGCGGGGTCCAGCGAATTGGCGCGTCAGCGCTCATGTGGCGGTGATCCTCCGTGCAGACGACAGTGCGGGGCCGGTCGCACCCGGCTCACACCTGCCAACCTGACACGCCTGGCAGGTGGATATACGTTTCCACAGGCAAAGAGTTGGCAAGATTTTTCACCGGCGGTCCGGGCGGCGGACGTCAGGCGTTCGACTCCGGCTGCTCGCCCCACCAGCGCAGCAGCTCCGCGCGCGCCGCCTCCTGCCCGACCGGGCCCTGGTCGAGCCGGTAGGCGAGCAGGTGCTTGTAGGCACGGCCGAGCACCGGGCCGGGCTTGATCTGCAGGACCTGCGCGATCTGGTTGCCGTCGAGCTCGGGCCGCACCGCGTCCAGCTCCTCCTGCGCGCGCAGCGCGGCGATGCGCCCCTCCAGCCCGTCGTATGACGCAGCCAGCGCCGCAGCCTTGCGGCGATTGCGGGTGGTGCAGTCGCTGCGGGTCAGCAGGTGCAGCCGGGACAGCAGCGGGCCGGCGTCGGTGATGTAGCGCCGGACCGCGGAGTCGGTCCATTGGGCGTCGCCATACCCGTGGAAGCGCAGGTGGAGCTCAGTCAGCCGGGACACGTCGTTGATCGTGGCCTTGTCGAAACGCAACGCCCGCAGTCGTTTTCGGGCGAGCTTGGCACCGACCATCTCGTGGTGGTGGAAGGAGACGCCGCCGCCGGACTCGAAACGGCGGGTGGCCGGCTTGCCGACGTCGTGCAGCAGCGCGGCGAGCCGCAGCACCAGGTCCGGCCCGCCGACGGTCTCGGGCTCGTCGAGCCCGGGCACGACCCGCGGCCCCTCCAGCGCCACCGCCTGCTCCAGCACGGTCAGCGAGTGCTCGTAGACGTCCTTGTGCCGGTGGTGTTCGTCGACCTCCAGGCGCAGCGCCGGCAGCTCGGGCAGGACGTGGTCGGCGATGCCGGTGTCGACCAGCAGCGTGAGCCCGGCCCGCGGGTCCGGCGAGAGCAGCAGCTTCACCAGCTCGTCGCGCACCCGCTCGGCGGAGATCATCTCGATCGAGCCGGCGAGCTCGCTCATCGCGGCCCGCACCCGCGGGTCCACGTCGAAGCCGAGCTGCGCGGCGAACCGCGCGGCCCGCATCATCCGCAACGGGTCGTCGCCGAAGGACACCTCGGGCGCCGACGGTGTCATCAGCGTGCGGGCCGCGAGCGCGGCGATCCCGCCATACGGGTCGACGAAGTCCAGCGTCGGCAGCCGCAGCGCCATCGCGTTGACGGTGAAGTCGCGGCGCACCAGGTCGTCCTCGAGCGACTCGCCGAAGGCGACGACGGGTTTGCGGGACTTGCGGTCGTAGACGTCGGAGCGGTAGGTGGTGACCTCGACGATGTCGGTGCCCTTGCGCGCGCCGATCGTGCCGAAGTCGCGCCCGATGTCCCAGGTCGCCGACGCCCAGGGCGCGAGGAGCGCCTCGGTCTGCTCCGGGGTGGCGGAGGTGGTCAGGTCCAGGTCGTGCGAGCTGCGCCCGAGGAACGCGTCCCGCACCGGTCCGCCGACGAGTGCGAGCTCGTGACCGGCGCCGGCGAACAGGTCGCCGAGCTCCTGCAGCAGGGGCAGGGACGGCGCGAGCCGGCTGACGGCGCGCCGGCGCAGCGCGTCATACGAGGCGGTGGGAGTGGTGGGGTCGGACATGGGCACGAGAGTCAAGGGTAGGTCAGCGAATCGGCCGAACCGGACGGCGTGACAGCAAGAGCGGTTTACAGTGTTCGAATGACGCTCCACACCCCCCGCGCCGGTCGCCCCGTGCGACGGCTGCCGGCCGTGGAGGAGACGTCGGCGGGCGGCGTGATCATCGACGTCGCGGGCGGTTACGGCTGGATCGCCCTCATCGCGCGGCACAACCGGGCCGGCCGGCTGGAGTGGTGCCTGCCGAAGGGTCACGTGGAGCCCGGCGAAACGCTGGTCGAGACCGCGGTGCGTGAAGTCAGAGAAGAAACAGGCATCATCGGACGTGCCCTGCTCACGCTGGGCACGATCGACTATTGGTTCAGCACCCCGCAGTTCCGCATCCACAAGCGGGTGCATCACTACATGCTGGAGGCACTCGGTGGCGAGATCAGCATCGACGGCGACCCCGATCACGAGGCCGTCGACGCGCGCTGGTTCCGGCTCGACCGGGTGCAGCGCAGGCTGACCTTCCCCAATGAGCGCCGCATCGTCCAGACCGCATGGCAGCATCTCGCCGGCACTGCGTAGCCACCTGCTCGCCGTCGTCCTGACGGCACTGCTCGTCCTTCTCCCCTTCGGTATGCCGGGAGCCGCGCACGCGGCGACCGACCTCTCCACCTCGGCCGACATCCGGCTCGCCGCGAATGACCCCGTCGTCGCCGCCCGCAACAGCCCGGTGACCGTCTCCGGCTCGATCACCAACACCGGCGGGAGCGACATCCAGCAGCCGGTGGTGCGGGTGTCGCTCGCCGATCAGCTGCTCGACACCCATGCCGAGGTCGACGCGTGGAGCGAGGGGCGCAGCCGCATCGCGACGGCACAGGTCGCGTCCGGGCAGCCCGCCGCCATCGCGGCCGGCCAGACCGTCACCTTCAGCGTGACCATCCCCGCCGAACGCCTGCGCTTCAGCTACGGACTCGCCTCACTGCCGATGACGGTCGCGGTCACCGACGACGCGGCGCAGTCCGGCTCGGCGGTGCGCGGCACCACCCGCACCACCCTGGAGTTTCGCAACGGCGCCGTCACCGCCCCGCTGCAGGTGAGCGTGGTCGTGCCGCTGACACTGCCGGCCGACCCGGCGCTCTACGGCCCGAGCGGTGGTGACCGGGTCGCCGCGTGGCGGCGCGCGATCGGGCCGGACTCGCGCATCCAGCAGACCCTCGACGCGTTCGCCGGTCTGCCGGTCACCTGGGCGATCGACCCCGAGGTCGTCGACCCGCCGGTCGGCGCCGACGACAACGTCCCGGCCGCCACCACGGCGCCGCCGAGCACTCCGACCCCGAACACCCCGGCCCCGAGCGCCTCGTCGTCCGCGGCGCCCAGCGCGACCGAGTCACCGCGGCCGACGTCCTCGGGCGCGGCGACCAGCACGGGGCCCGCCGCCTCCGACTCCTCGAATGCATCGGGTTCGTCCGGTTCGCCGAGTTCGTCCGGCTCGTCCAGCTCGTCGAGCCCGTCGAGTGCGTCCAGCAGCTCCGCGCCGCCCGCCTCGACCGACAGCGTCGACGGCCTGGTCGCCGGCCTGAAGCAGCGGCTCACCGGCCTGGACTCCGCCCAGTCGGTCTGGTGGCTGCCGTGGGACGACCCCGACCTCGGCGCACTGCGCACGGCCGGCTCGGCCGGGCAGGCCCTCGCCACCCGCGACCTGTCCCGCGGCATACTCACCGACCTGCGCGGGGTAAGCACGCAGCGGGTGCTCGCACCGGTCGGCACCGTGCCGGGCGCCGCGGTGACCGCCGCCGCCCGCAAGCTCTCCGGCACCGACAAGGCAGCCCCGATCGCGCTGTTGCCGTCACGGGCCCTGCCCGTCCGCGACCAGCCGTCGGCGACCGCGCGCGTCGCCGGCACCTCCGGCGTCCTCGCGTATGACGAGAGTCTCTCCGCGACGTTCGGCACCCCGTCGAGCTCCGCCGGGCAGCAGGCCAACCTGCTGCTCGCCGAGCTGATGGCCACCTACCAGCAGTCGCCCGGCACCGCGCGCTCGCTGGCGCTGCTCGCGCCCCGCACCGGCGGCGCGGACCCCCAGGTGCTGGCCGCGCAGGTGCGCGCGATGAATGCCGCGCCCTGGGTCAACCTGCGCACCGGATCGGACACGACCACGGCACTGCGGTCCGCGCCGGTGACGACCCTGCTCGGCACGCCGCGGCCCGGCCCGCCATACCCGCGCCCGGAGGCACCGGCCGCGACCGCCGCGCTGCTCGACGGCCTGCCGGACGCGCGGCGGCGCCTCACCGCCCTGCAGTCGATCCTGGTCGACAGCAACGCCCTGATGGACGACCGGCGCCGGGCGCTCGACGTGATCGGGTCGACCCGGTGGCGCGGCAACGCGTCGGCGGCGACCTCGGTGGCCGACCGCGGCGACATGGCCGTGACCGCACTGCTCGACAAGGTGTCGGTGCGCGACTCGACGATCAACTTCTTCGCCAACTCCGGCGACGTGACCGTCACGGTCATCAACGACCTCAACCGCGCCGTCCACGACGTGACCCTGACCCTGCAACCCCGCAAGTACCAGCTGAAGGTCGAGAGCCCGTCGACGACGGTCCAGATCCGCGCCAACTCCCGTGGCGCCGCGAAGTTCGGGATCAAGGCGGTCGGCAGCGGCAACGTCCCGATCGACGTACTGCTCAGCACCCCGCAGGGCACCACGCTGCCGAGCTCCGACGCGCCCGCGGAGCTGACCGTCAACGTCCGGCCCACGTCGGGGTGGATCATGTGGGTGCTCGGCGCGCTGGCGGTGCTGGTGCTGATCTTCGGGCTGCGCCGCGCCTTGCGCCGCGGCCCGCGCACCGCGTCGGCGCCCGCACCCGCGGGTTCGCCCGCACGCGATGATGCGATCGTCGACGCCGGCGAGCGCGTCGCCAAACTGCCCGACGGCCCGACCCGAACGACCGAAAGCACCACCGATGACTGACGACAGCCGCCCGAGCCTGGGACAGCTGTATTCGCAGCACGCCGCCCCGCCCCGTCCGCCGCAGGCGCCGGAGTCGGGCGCGAGCCTCGGCGCGCTCTACGCCGAGTGGATCGGCGAGGACTCCGGCTACCTGCCCGTCGCCGACCCGGAGGTGGTCGCCGCCCGGCGTGCGCAGCTCGAGGCCGACGCCGCCGCCGGGTCCGGTGTGCCGACCGACGCCGCGACCGGCGCGGCCGGTCCGGACGCGGGCACCGCCATACCCGGGCAGGAGCAGTCGGCGGGCGGCGGCATCGGCCGGGCGAGCGCGATCATGGCGGCCGGCACGCTGGTGTCGCGGATGCTCGGCTTCGTGCGCACCATCCTGCTCGGCGCGCTGATCCTCGACACCGTCGGCAACGTCTGGACCACCGCCAACCAGTTGCCCAACGCGATCTACCTGCTGCTCGCCGGCGGTGTGATCAACGCGGTGCTGGTGCCGCAGATCACCCGGGCGTTGACCCACAAGGACGGCGGCCAGGCCTACACCGACCGGCTGCTCACGCTCGCGATGACGATCCTGCTCGGCGCGACGATCGTCTTCACCGCGGCGTCGCCGCTGGTGTTCAAGATCGGCTACGTCGCCTCCAGCGGCGACACGTTCAAGCTCGGCGTCGTCTTCACGCTGATCTGTATGCCGCAGCTGTTCTTCTACGGCCTCTACACGCTGTTCGGCGAGGTGCTCAACGCGCGCAGCCGGTTCGGGGCGCTGATGTGGGCGCCGGCGCTTGCCAACATCTTCGCGATCGCCGGCATCGTCTGGCTGCTGGTCACCGCGGACCACCGGCCGGTGCGCGACCCGGGCGACTGGACGACCACGCAGACGTTGATCCTCGCCGGCAGCGCGACCCTCGGCATCGTCGCGCAGGCCCTGGTGCTGATCGTGCCGCTGCGCCGGTCGGGTTACCGCTGGCGGCCCAACTTCACCTTCCGCGGGGTCGGCCTGCGCGCCACGTCCAAGATCGCCGGCTGGGCGTCCGCCGCGGTGGTGGTGCAGCAGATCGGCGTGCAGATCGTCAACAACAACGTGCTCAACTCGCAGCCGACCGCCAACCAGGCGCAGAGCTACGCGTTCCTCTTCTTCATGCTGCCGCACTCGCTGGTCACGCTGAGCCTGATCACCGCCCTCTTCACCCGTATGTCGCGGGCCGCGCACGCCGGCTCGACCCGCGCGGTGACCGAGGACGCGCGCCTCAGTCTGCGGCTGTCGTCGGTGGCGACGATCGCGGCCACCTTCGGCGCCCTGGTCGCCGCGGGTCCACTGGCGCACTTCTTCTACGGCGCCGAGCTCGGCACCGCGGTCGAGCGGCAGACGATCGCGATGATGCTCGGCATCGTGCCGTTCACCGTGATCGTGGTGGTGCAGCGGGTGTTCTTCGCCTACGAGGACGCCCGCACACCGTTCGTCATGCAGGTCGTGTGCACGATCGTGACCGCGATTTTCGCCATACCGTCGCTGCTGCTGCCGGGGGCCTGGGTCGGCGTCGGCGTCGCGCTCGCCGGCTCGATCGCGTACGTCGTGGAGGCCTACTTCGGCTTCCGGTGGCTGCGGCAGCGGCGCCTGCCGCGGTTGCACATCGTCGACGTGATGCAGACCTGGGTGCGCCTCGCCGTCTCCGGCGTGCTCGCCCTGGTGGTGGCCTTCGCGGTGCGTTATGCGCTGTCGTTCGTCCTCGGCGACTCCACCCGCACCGCCAACCTGGTCATCCTCGTCGGTGCGGCGGTCAGCTTCATGGCGTTGTACGTCGTGATCGCCCGCCGCTTGCACGTGCGTGAGGTGGAGGAGCTGGTCAGCGTCGTGCTGAGCAAGCTCGGCGGGGTGCGCCGGCTGGTGTCGCGATGACGGCGACGGGCCACTCCCCGCTGGTGCCGGACTTCCACTTCCGGCTCAACCTCGCCGCGGACGCGATCGGCCTGACCGCGCCGGACATCTGGCGCGGGCTGCAGGCGCTCGGGCTGCCGGTGAGCCGCAACTACATCTACACGCTGATGCGCGGCGAGGTCGCCGACCCGCGGCACGAGCTCATCGCCGGGCTCGCCCGGGTGCTGCAGGTGGACGTGCGGTGGTTCTTCGTGCTGACCGACTCACCGGCCCGCGACGCGCTGCTGCTCGGGCAATACCGCATCCGGCCCGAGGACGGGGCGCCCGCGGCCGAACAGGTCGACGACCTCCGGGAGCCCTGAGCGCGGCAGGGTCACTCCGGCGGGTCGTAGCTGTGCGGGTAGGGCACGGCGTTGGTCGAGACGGCGACCGGCTTGGTGCCGGGCCCGGGGGCGCTGTGTGCGTTGTGCCAGCGGTCCATCAGCTCGTGCAGTTCGTTGCCGAGCTCGACGAGTTCGTCGCGGGTGAGGTGCAGGAAGCTGTCGTACATCTCGGCGGCCGACTGCCAGTCCCGCGGCCAGTTCCCGGCGACCGTGACCCAGTCCTGGAGGACGTCGGCCTGCGCCTCGAGGCGCACCTTGAGCCATGCGTCCGCTTCCACCGCGTAGTCCTCGGTGCGGTCGTACTCCATGAGCCGGACGCCGCCGGCGACCGCGGACCAGACCTGCGCCCGGGACTTGCTCGCGTCGCCGGTGGAGGTGACGAAGCCGATCCGCTCCAGCTCGCGCAGGTGGGCGAGCATCGACCCCTCGGAGACCTTGACCAGCTTGGCGACGTCACGGCCACGCATCGATCCGAAGTTGCGCAGGGCTTCGTAGGCGCGCCAGCGGGCGGGCACCGCGAGGGTTCGCAGGATCTCCGCGGTGGGCAGCGGGGTCTCGGCAGTCATCGCCGCGAGCCTATCCGTCGATCTGGGCGGCAGCCAGGCACGGATTCAGCGCATTTCCACCGCACCGATGTGTTAACGGACGACTGCTCAGTCCCTATACTCTGGGGAATGGCGGAACCGATCCGCTGTCTGTGCTGAGGGTTCCTCCCTCCCCCCAGAGTCCCCTGACCGAGGAGCATGCGATGCGCGACAAGAAGAGTGTCATCGGGGGACGTCGCCGCCGTTGATGGTGAGTGAGCGGTAGAGACGTCTACCCCCGTACGAAACAAGGCTTCACGGAGTTGTCCGTGGAGCCTTGTTGCATGTCCGGGGCCGTATGGCGCAGAGCTGTCGCGCCATACGTCCCGGGTGGGTGTACTGAACACAGTACACACTTTTTACCGTTCCCTTACCAAAACATTACGCTGATCAGGGCTTCACCGACGCATTCGCGTGGTTCACTAGATCTCAGCGGCACAGTCTGTATTGGCACGAGTACAGAGGAAGTGACATGACCTACGTCGTTGAGGACACGGCAGGGCTTCGTGGCGGCTGGGACCGGATCCACGCCAACCTGGGCTCGAAGGTCGATTCCGGCGCGTGCATCTCGCTGGTGGAGAGCGCCGCCTATGCCGTCGACCGGCGCCGGACCGTCGCGGTCGCACTGCACGACGAGGTGCTCGACGTGGACGGCATCGATCTGCCGGATCTGCTGCACGGGCTGGAGGCAGTCGACGACGACGCCCGCGCCACCGTCTCGCGGGTGGAGGACGCCGCGATCATCAACGACGAGGGCGTGGTCCAGCTGCCGGAGTTCCTCTGGCACCGGTGGGAGGACGCCCAGCGCAAGCTCGACCAGATCGCAGCGCTGCGCGACGCACTCGAATTCGCGAAGACAGCCTGACCCGGCAGCGCCTGCAGCTCAGGGGAGTGCAGGACGCGGTCGTGGGGGGGGTTGGGGGACGTGAAGGCCCTGGGCGTCAGCCCAGGGCCTTCAACATGCTTCGAAGATGCGCTTGTGGATAACCGCTATTCGGTCGGGTGGCTCACTACTGTCTGAGTTGTGACGCAAGTACCGCGAGCGGCCGAACCACCCGACGCTGCCGACGAGAAAGCCCCGGCCGCCAAACGGCGCCGAGGCTCTTCGCTGGTGGGTCGCAGGCGGTCAGCCGCCTCCGCCACCCTTGACGTTTTCACAAGTGCGCATAACGAGCGACTCCTTCACGTGAGATCTCGACTCCTGCAGCGGGTCCACTGTGATGGGGCACAGAGACGACTCTCCAAGGTTAGCGGTAGTGCTCGTGCAAGTCACTAGGCTGCACGCTGTGTCCGACGAGCCAGCAGCAGTTAACCGAACACCAAATCCGCCGTCCATTGAAGCTCTGAAGAAGCTTTCGGTCAGCGTTCGATGGCGCGCGTACGAATCCCTCCGGACACTCGGCCCGTGCACCTCGCGTGAGCTTGCCAAACGCGTTGGCGTCAAAGAGGCGAGCATGTCGGTGCACCTTCGTGAGATGAAGGCGATCGGCTATGTGACGGCCGAGGGTGATCCCGCGAAGCCACGCAGTCTCCAATGGGCCGCGGTTCTCGGCGGCGTCGACCTAGACGAGTTTGACCGGACCGAGTCTTATGCCCAGGCAGCGTCCGGATGGATGAAAGTCCTGCTGGCTGCCGAAGCTGAGTTGGCGGTGGATTGGGTGGACGTCGCACCGAGGTGGCCGAAGGAGTGGCGCTCCGCGGCCGAGAATTCCGATGCAATCGTCAGGCTCACCGTTGACGAGTTGCGAGAGATCGCCGAGGAGATGCGGGCACTCATGAGGAAGGTCGAGGAGATGGCGGAGGGAAGAGCAGTGGACGATCCGAGGTATCGCCCAGTCGTCGCCATCACGCATGCCTTCCCGTACCCCGATGAATACTGAGCGGGCGACCCGATGGTCAGCGAGCCAGGTGCTCGCCGTTCCGAACTTTCGCGCGTTCCTGACTGTTTACGTTCTTGACGTCGCGGCCGACGCGCTCTGGCTGGTGACACTTGGATGGGTAGCGTCCGGCGCACATAGCAGCGTGTACACAGGTCTCGTACTCGCTGCTGGCTCGATCCCTCACGTGTTGTTCCTCTTTCACGGTGGCTTGTCGGCAGATCGGGTCGGCGCCGGCAAGGTGCTGCGCCGCACGATGCCGTTGCGAATGGCCTTGTTCTTGCTCTGGGCCGCGGTCGCAACGTCGGTGATCGGGGCATGGCGTCTCGTGGTGGTCCTGGCAGTTACCTTTGCAATTGGGGCGGTCGCTGGGTATCACGACCCTGCGCTGCAGAAGTATCCGACGGAATTTCTGCCCCGCAGCGGTCGCGGCACCGCGATCAAAATCGAACGTGTCTCGTCCCGGTTCGCCCAAGCTGCGGGCGCTTTCGCGGGCGGATGGCTGCTGGGGCATGGAGGCGTATCGGCAGCGTCACTGGCTGCTGGTGCCGCTCTCCTCGTGACCTTGGCAATACTCGGGCGTCTTGCACGTACGCCGGAGAAGGAGATCGTCGTCGCAGACGCCGACGACTCCTCCGTCAGAGAAGGCCTCGACTACGTCAAGAAGCACCCGATTTTGCGGTGGACGATCACGACACAAGGCGTCGTGAACCTCATCAGCGCTGCAGCTGTAATGGCCATCCTGCCGCTGAAGGCGCGCCATGCCGGCTGGGATGCAGGGGCATATGGAGGCTCGTTCGGGGCCTACGGCATAGGGATCACCCTTGGTACAGCGATGACCCTGCGCCTCACGAATATTTCTACCCGTGGCGGACTCCTGATCGGGGTCGGTGGCGCCACCCTGTCTTCCGCCGCCGTCATCGGAATTGGTCTGGCGACCAGTCAAGCCCTCACGATCGGTTGTGCATTCGTCATGGGCCTCACCATCGGACCGGTCGCGCCGATGCTGAGCGGGTTCGCCAGAGAGGACGTGCCCGAATCCCTTACCGGGCGCGTATTCTCAGTCATTTCGGTCGCAACCGGTGGCATCGAGCCGGTCGGCTCGCTCATCACTGGGCTCGTTGCGGCCGCGCTGGGTATCAATCACACCGCGGAAGTGCTCGGCGCCATTGCCACGGCGGCATGCCTAGGGTGCTTCATCGCCGTCTGGCGAAACAGCCGAGGCGTCGTCCTTCGAGCCTAAAACGTATAGCGGCAGCATCTCCTCGTCCGTTACCCCGTCTTCAAAAGCATCGAGAAACCAGGCGGGTCGGACACCCAGCACGGCGGCCAGTCCGATGACGACGCGATAGTTCGGGTTGCGTGCACTGCCGTCGAAGATCGCGTAGATGAAACTCCGAGCGACTGGAAGCCCAACCTCTTGAAGCCTCGACCGAGTCGCGCCAGGAGTGAGGTCGAGCCGCTCGGCTGCGAGGGACGCTCGCAGCGCGAGGTTTGGTGTCAGGTCATCGATCGCGGCCATCGACCCCATCATCGCCGCATATGTCCTTTACAGAGGACATCTTTACGAAATCTTTGAGAAGTCTGTAACAAGTACAAAGGACATACGGGTCGTTGTGGTGTTTAGCTGGAACACCACCTCACGATGTCCTCTAGAGAGGACATTGGTGACAGCTTCAAACACCGATTCGAGGTCACCATGGAAAAGCAGTCCGGTCTGCGGTTGGGACGCCCGGCGGTCATCCACGTCCCGCTTGCCGAGCGGTGGGACCACGACTTGTGCCTGCACCTGGTGCACGAGATCTCCGGCCTGCTCGACCAGCAGGCGGTCGATGCGAAGCTGGAGGAAGGCCACCTGCAGATCAGGGGATTGCACCTGTCACAACTCGTCGCCGGACTGGACCTGCTCGCCCGACTCGCCCGCCGTCGCGCGGACCACCTCATCAACACTGCCCCGACCGCACCCTCCGGCCACGTCCGACTGCCGGCCGGCGCCTGGGCGCACTGGGGCGCCGAACAACGCACCATCGGCCAAGCCACCGCGCTCCGCGCGGTCGTCACCTCGATGCTGCACAGCGACGCACCACTGCCCTGAGCACGGACGCACCCGCCATACGCACCACCCCGCTGCACAACCCCGCTGCACAACCCGAGCCCGGCACACCGCGTCACGTCACCGGTGTCCGCCGCCCGGCCTCTTAGGATGACCCGGGACATGCCGAGCCGCCACGCGGGTCGGCCCATCGGACGAACGAGGCGCACCGGACCACACCCCGGTGCCGACGGGAGCGCTGGGGAGTGCAGGGCATCGGCGAAGACACCGTGCTGGCGGACCGCTACACGCTGACGCGGATGCTCGCGCAACGCGACGACCAGGAGTTGTGGATCGCCTTCGACTCCACCCTCGACCGCGAAGTCACCGCAACCGTGTTCCGGGCGACCTCGGCACACGCCGACGCCGCGCTCGACAGCGCCCGCCGCGCGGCCGGCGTCGAGGACCACCACCTGCCGCGCGTGCTCGACGTGGGGGTGCAGGACGGCACCGCATACGTCATCACCGAGGCGCTGCACGGCGCGGAGTCGATGGCGTCACTGCTGCAGTTCGACCGCCTCCCCGCCGAGGAGGTACGCCGGCTCATCGGCGAAGCGGCAAGCGGGCTCGGTGCCGCCGCCGCGCGCGGCCTGCACCACCTGCGCCTCACCCCGCACGACATCGTGCGCTCACCCGACGGCGCGGTCTCCGTGCTCGGCCTGCCCACCGACGCCGCGCTCGCCGGCACCGACGATGTCTCCTCGGACGAGGCGTCCCGCATCGACACCGTCGCCCTCGTCGAGATCGCGTATGCCGGACTCACCTCCCGCTGGCCCGGCGACGAGCCGGTGCCCGGCCTCCTCGACGCCGAACGCCGCGCCGACGGCGAACTACCCGCCCCGAGCGAACTCGCCCCCGGCGTCCCCGGCGACCTCGACACGCTCTGCCGCACCACGCTCGGCGCCGACGAGGGACCACGCACTCCCGGCGAACTCGCCCGGCAGCTCGCACCCTGGTCCTCCGAGCGCGTCTCCGACAGCGGCCGCCGCCCGTCCCGTCCGGCATCCGCCGGCCCCGCGGCAGCACTGCAGTCGGTGCCCGGCGGCGCCCCCTCTGCCACCCGTATGCCGGGCCGACCCGCTCTCGCGAAAGCCCCCGACGATCGCGAAAACACCGACGCCGCAACGGATTCGCGGGCCACGGCACCGGTGCCCCAGGCGGACCACGACGCCGACGAGACGGCCCAGATCTCCCGGTCGGTCCTCGACGCGGCGCGCGAGCGCACCGCCCGGCCGCCGGCCGCGCACGACGACGACTACGACCCGTCGTTCACCGAACTCGAACCGCCGGTCCCCGGACTGACCGGGCGCTTCGAGCCCGACCGCAGCAGCAGCAAGCTCGCGCTCCTGCTCGTGGCGCTGCTGGTCCTGGTCGCAGTCGTGTTCGCCTTCATCGGCCTGCGCGGCATCGGCGGCGGTAGCGACAAGGCCGCAGCAGGGGCGACCTCGCAGTCGGCGTCGCCATCAGCGTCCGCCTCCGCCTCCCGATCGGCCAGCCCGAGCAGCTCGCCATCCCCCTCGGCCACGCCGATCGACATCACCTACGTCGGCTACTACGGCACCGGCAGCTCCGAGAACCCGCAGATGATGCGCAACGTCATCGACGGCGACCCCTCGACCTACTGGCAGAGCTTCCGCTACGGCTCGGCCGCCCTCGGCGGAGTCAAGAGCGGCACCGGCCTGCTGCTCAATCTCGGCTCCAGCCAGAAGGTCGGCAGCATCAAGATCACCACCACCGGTGGGCCGTCGACGATCAACTTCTACGTCACCGACGAGGTCGGCCCGGTGAGCACCAAGCAGCCGGCCGCGACGCTGACCGGCTCCGGCACCCAGACCGCTACCCTGAACGACGCCACCGGCAAATACATCACGGTGTGGGTGACCCAGCTGAGCCAGCAGGACACCGGCGAATACCGCGAGCGAATCAACGAGATCCAGGTGCTGTCGTGACCGACCCCGCCGAGCGCAACGACCGCGAGCTGCTCGCGGCTCACTGCGCCGGTGACCCTGACGCGTTCGGGGAGCTCTTCCGGCGGCACAAGGACCGGATGTGGGCGGTGGCGCTGCGCACCACGCGCGACCCCGAGCTCGCAGCGGATGCCGTGCAGGACGGCTTCATCTCGGCCTTCCGGCGGGCCGACTCCTTCCGCGGCGACGCACAGGTGACGACCTGGCTGCACCGGATCATCGTCAACGCCTGCCTGGACCGGCTGCGCCGGATCAAGCCGACCTCCGAGCTGCCCGAGTACGACCTAGCCGACCGGCACGACGTGCACGGCAGCACCGTCGTACGCCTCGACGTCCAGGAAGCCCTCGGCAAGATCCCCGAGGGCCAGCGACTCGCCCTCACCCTCGTCGACATGCAGGGCCTGCCCGTCTCCGAGGCCGCCCAGGTGCTCGGTGTCGCCGAGGGCACGATCAAGTCCCGGTGCGCCCGCGGCCGCGCCGCGCTCGCCGAACTCCTGCGCGACAAGCACGGCGACGGCTACGCGCCGGCCGTCGAGGACTGAGTTTTCGGTGACCGCCGCAACCCATGGAACCTCGGTGCGCCCCGGGTCGTCCTACCCACGACTGATGTTGGACCCCCTGACACCGGATCGCCGCACGGCGATGCGGAACCCACGCCTGGCATTTGTCGTCCCACTTCCTGACTCGATCGGAGGAATGCCGTGACGACACCGCCGCCTGAGGACTTCGACCAAGACCCGACCGGCATGCGCGACCTGCTGCGCTCCCTGCCCGACCCCGGGCCGATGCCGCCTGCCGTCACCGACCGGATCTCCGCCGCGCTCGCCCGCGAGCAACAGGCCCGCGCCGGCGACGACCACACCAACGTGACGCCGCTCGCCCGCCCCACCTCGTCGGGTATGACGGGAGCCCCCCGCACGCGGGGCTCACGCCGTCCGATGCAGGTCGTCGGCGGCCTGGTCGCCGCAGCCGCCGTCGCCGCCGTCGCGGTGGTCGGCATCGACTCTCTGCGCGACGACAAGGCGCCGACCTCGGCGGTGCCGTCCGCGGGCGCCACCACCTCGCTCAGCACCACCCAGCTCGCCGGGAAGGTGCACGTCACCTCCACCGGCACCGACTACACCGGCGCCTCGTTCAACGCCCAGGCGGCCGGTCTGGCATCGAGCTCCGCGTCCGGCACGCCCGACCCGGCGAAGGTCACCCAGCTGGGGTCGCTCGCCACGCCCGACGGCATCGCCGCCTGCGCGCGGTCGATCGGCGGCTCGCTGCTCGACGACCCCGACGACGTCAAGGTCGACCTGGCGAGCTTCGAGGGCAAGACGGCCGTCATCGTCGTCGTCCGCAAGGGCGCCACCGAGACCGCGTTCGCCGTCTCGACCACCTGCAGCAAGGACACCGCGCCCTACGCCGCCCCGCGCACCGTCTGAGAGAGCGCCGTCTGACACCAAACCCGCCTGAGGCGGGCCGCGCGAGCCGCCGCTCGCCCACGGAACATCTGCCGCCTACGATCTGTTGTGCTGCATGAGGCCCGAGGAGCGGGCCCTATCGGTCGACCTCGAAGGACATTCTGTGAGCGAGCCTCGCAACCTGATCATCATCGGCTCCGGCCCGGCCGGTTACACCGCGGCCGTGTATGCCGCGCGAGCCAACCTGCACCCCTTGGTCTTCGAGGGTTCGGTCACCGCGGGTGGTGCCCTGATGAACACCACCGAGGTGGAGAACTACCCCGGTTTCGCCGACGGCATCATGGGCCCCGAGCTGATGATGCAGATGCGGGAGCAGGCCGAGCGGTTCGGCGCCGACCTGGTCCGCGACGACGTCACCGAGGTTGAGCTGGACGGCCCGATCAAGAAGGTCACCGACGGCGAAGGCAACGTGCACGAGGCCCGCGCGGTCATCCTCGCGATGGGCTCGGCCTACCGCGAGCTCGGCCTGGAGGACGAGAAGCGCCTCTCCGGGCACGGCGTCTCCTGGTGCGCCACCTGCGACGGCGCGTTCTTCCGCGACCAGGACATCATCGTCGTCGGCGGCGGCGACTCCGCGATCGAGGAGGCGACCTTCCTCACCCGCTTCGCCCGCAACGTCACGCTGGTGCACCGCCGCGACGAGCTGCGCGCCTCCAAGATCATGGCCGACCGCGCCCTTGCCAACGACAAGATCGACTTCGCCTGGAACAGCGAGATCGCCGGCATCCAGGGTGACCCGAAGGTCTCCTCGGTGACGCTGCGCGACACCCGCACCGGCGACACCCGCGAGCAGGACACCTCCGCGGTGTTCGTCGCGATCGGGCACATCCCGCGCAGCGAGCTTGTCGTGGGTCAGGTGAAGACTGACGCCGAGGGCTACGTGCTGACCGGTGACGGCACCACCGCGACCAACGTCGAAGGCGTCTTCGCGTGCGGCGACCTGGTCGACCACACCTACCGGCAGGCGATCACCGCTGCCGGCACCGGGTGCGCGGCCGCTCTCGACGCCGAACGCTTCCTGGCCAGCCAGGAAGCCGCCGGCCGCCCGGCCGTCGACGCTGCACAAACTGTCGACGCCTGATCGTCAATTCCAAGAGATACCAACGCAATTCAGCGCCCAAAAGTATGACGAAAGGACTCCAGTCATGAGCGCAAACACCACCGACACCTCCGACGCGACCTTCGAGGCCGACGTTCTCAAGAGCGACAAGCCGGTGCTGGTCGACTTCTGGGCTCCGTGGTGCGGTCCGTGCAAGGCGATCGCCCCGATCATCGACGAGATCGCGGCCGCCAACGCCGACAAGCTGAAGGTCGTCAAGCTCAACACCGACGACAACCCGCAGACCTCCGCCAAGTACGGCATCACCGGCATCCCGACGCTCAACGTCTACTCCGGCGGCGAGGTCGTCAAGACCATCGTCGGCGTGATGCCGAAGCCGAAGCTGGTCAAGGAGCTGGAGCCGTTCATCGGCTGACCCTGTCGCTTCATCGGACGCCCCGTCATACCAACTCGGTATGGCGGGGCGCCTATTTCGTTTCCCCACAACCGAATTCGGCCGCCTGCTTTATATGCGACGTAGTCGCATATAGGCTGACGGCATGGCTGACTACACGCTCCCGGACCTTCCGTACGACTACGCCGCGCTCGAGCCGCACATCAGCGGCGCGATCATGGAGTTGCACCACGACAAGCACCACCAGGCCTACGTCACCGGCGCCAACACCGCCGTCGAACAGCTCGCGGATGCGCGCGACAAGAGCTCGTTCGGTGCGATCGGCACGCTGGAGAAGAACCTGGCCTTCCACCTCGGCGGACACGTGAACCACAGCGTGTTCTGGCCGAACATGTCCCCGGACGGCGGGGACAAGCCCACCGGCGAGCTCGCCGCCGCGATCGACGAATACTTCGGCTCGTTCGATGCCTTCCGGGCGCAGTTCGAGGCGAACGCGCTGGCGATCCAGGGCTCCGGCTGGTCCGTGCTCGGCTGGGACTCGATCGGTGGCCGGCCGTTCATCTTCCAGTTCTACGACCACCAGGGCAACCTGCCGACCGGCATCGCGCCGCTGCTGATGCTCGACATGTGGGAGCACAGCTACTACCTGGACTACAAGAACGACAAGGCGTCGTTCGTCACGGCGTGGTGGAACATCGCCAACTGGGCCGACGTCCAGGAGCGGTTCGACCGTGCGCGGCAGCAGACGCGCGGGCTGATCCTGCCCGCCTGAGCCGCTGCCAACACTGAAGCCCGGCGTGTTTCACGGGAAACACGCCGGGCTTCGGCGTTAGTTCTTCGGGGGCGTTGCCCGGTCGCTCTTCTCGGCCGGCAGCTCGGTCGCGTCGGTCACTCGCGTCGGTCAGTCACGCTGAACGCCGAGCTGGTCCATGATGCGGTTGAGGTCGTCGACCCCGGCGAACTCCACCGTCACCTTGCCTCGGTGCTTGCCCATCGCGATCTTCACGCGGGTGTCCAGCCGATCCGAGAGCGACGCCGCCCAGTCGTCCAGCTGCGGGTGCGCCGCGGCCGAGCCGGCGCGACGGCGCGACACCTTCTCCTTGTCACCGCCGAGCGCGACGATCTCCTCGGTGCTGCGCACCGACAGGCCCTCGGCGACGATGCGCTGAGCGAGTCGCTCCATGGCGGCGGCGTCGGGCAGACCGAGCAGGGCCCGCGCGTGACCCGCCGACAGCACACCCGCGGCGACCCGCCGCTGCACCAGCGCAGGCAGCTTCAGCAGCCGCATGGTGTTGGTGATCTGCGGCCGCGACCGCCCGATGCGGCCGGCGAGCTCGTCGTGAGTGCAGGAGAAATCGTCGAGCAACTGCTGGTATGCCGCGGCTTCCTCCAACGGGTTCAGTTGCGCCCGGTGCAGGTTCTCCAGGAGCGCGTCACGCAGCATGTCGTCGTCGTTGGTGCTGCGCACGATCGCGGGGATCGTCTGCTTCCCGGCCTCGCGGCTGGCGCGCAGCCGGCGCTCGCCCATGATCAGCTCGTAGGCAACCCCGGCCTCGGCGGCGGCGTCGGCGTCGAGCGGCCGGACGACGATCGGCTGGAGGACGCCGATCGTGGAGATGCTGTGCACCAGCTCGGCAAGCTCGTCCTCGTCGAAGACGGTGCGTGGCTGCCGCGGGTTCGGGCGGATCTCGGTGACGTCCAGCTCGGCGAACGCGGCCCCCGGCACCGCGCGCAGGCCCGAGCCCTCGTCGGGGTCGGCGGCGTCACCGGGCGCGGCCTGACCGTCGAACTTCTCGTCCGCCGTCTTGCCGGTTGCATCGCCTGTCGCGGCGCCGACACTGCCCGTCGGGGAGGGGTCCGCGGCGTGCGTTGTGTCCGTGCCATCCGCAGAGCTGCTGGTGGCACCGGCAGTCGTCGTAGCCGCAGATCCGTCAGTCTCGGCCGGCGTCTGCCCAGCTCGAGCGGTCGCCGGTTCCGACGTCCCGGCATCGGAGGGCGTGTTTCCCGTGAAACCGTCCGGCTCCGGTTGCGACGCGTCCGGTTTGCGGCTGCCGTCGGGGAAGAACACGTCCGAGGGGCGTGCCGCGCCGTCGGGAGGAGGAGCGGTCGGGATCAGTGCGCCCAGTCCGCGTCCCAGTCCCCGCCGTTTGTCACTCATCAGTGGTCATGCCTTTCGTCTACGGCCGGCCGGCGGGGCTGCCGGACTGTGCATCCTCGATCTTAGGCACTCTGCTCGCCAGTTCTTTCGCCGCCTCGAGGTAGGACAGCGCACCGCTGGACGATGGGTCGTAGGTGAGCACGGTCTGGCCGTGACTCGGTGCCTCGGAGATGCGCACCGACCGCGGCACGGAGGTCTTCAGCACCTGGTCCGGGAAATGGGTGCGCACTTCATCAGCCACCTGCGCGGACAGGCGCGTCCGGGCGTCATACATGGTCATCAGGATGGTGGAGACGTGCAGCACCGGGTTGAGATGTGCCTTGATCAGCTCGATGTTGTTGAGCAGCTGGCTGAGCCCTTCCAGTGCGTAGTACTCGCACTGGATCGGGATGAAGACCTCGGTGGCGGCCACGAATGCGTTGACCGTGAGCAGCCCGAGGCTCGGCGGGCAGTCGACGAGGATGTAGTCGAAGACGCCGGGTGCGCCCGGGGTCTGCTGGTAGTGATCGATGGCGCGCTTTAGGCGGGATTCGCGGGCAACCAGCGAGACGAGTTCGATCTCGGCGCCGGCCAGGTCGATGGTCGCCGGCGCACACCAGAGGCCCGGCACGTCCGGGCACTCCTGCAGCACCGTGGCCAGCTCGTCGCCTTCGACCACGACGTCGTAGATGCTCGGCACCTCGGCGTGATGGTCGATGCCGAGGGCGGTGCTGGCATTGCCCTGCGGGTCGATGTCGATCACCAGCACCCGCAAACCAGACTGGGCGAGCGCGGCGGCGACATTGACGGTGGTCGTGGTCTTGCCGACACCGCCCTTCTGGTTGGCGACGGTCAGCACCCGAGGCTGCTGCGGCGGTCGCACCTCGGTCTGCTGCACCCGGTCGCGGCGCTGCGCCTCGGCGAGCAGTGCCGCCGCGAGTGGCGCGCTGTCGGGCGGACCATCCTGACCCGGGGCCGGATCCGCCGGATCCCCATGGGGCTCGACAGCATCCACTGTTTCCCGTGAAACCTCAGCCGACGGTTCACTCGCGCCGGCTGTTTCCCGCGACACGTCGTCTGAGGACTCGCCGTCGGCCGCTGTTTCCCGTGAAACATCGTGGTCGACCGCACCGGCCTCATCCGCCGGCACCGGCGCCAACGGCCCGATCGTCACCGTCGGTTCCCGGGTGGCCGCGTTACGCCAACCCACCGGCTCGGGCGAGGCCTGTTGCTGCTGGGCGGGCCACCCAGTGGGCTGCGAAGTGCTGGTCACGGGTTGTCGTTTCCTTCTTCGTTCGGATGGGCGGGAGCGCGATCAGGGCCGGGCCTTGCCGCGCGCTCGCTGTGCCTTCGCCTTCGACTTCGCGCCGCTGCGACCGCGGACCCGTCGCGGGGTGCCGACCTGCAACCTGGCCACGGTAGTCGGTTCGGCCAGCAGGCCGACACCGCACTCCACCACGTCGATCCGGTCGACGCCGACCGCACGCAGCACGGTCATGCTCTGCTCGATCTCCTCGCCGACCGAGGCGCCCTTCATCGGCAGCCAGACCCCGCCCGGTCGCAGCAGCGGCACCGACCACTTGGCGAGGTTATCGAGTGCGGACACCGCGCGCGACGTCACCACGTCCGACGGCGGGAGCTTGTCCCACAATTCTTCCGCGCGGCCGCGCGCCACGGTGACGTTGGGGAGTTCGAGCTCCTCGATGACCTCGGTCAGCCAGGTGACCCGGCGCAGCAGCGGCTCGACCAGCGTCACCTCCAGGTCCGGGCGACGGATGGCGACGACCAGGCCGGGGAGCCCCGCGCCGCTACCGACATCGGTCACGGTCGCCGACGACTCGAGGAGTTCGGTGAGCACCGCGCAGTTGAGGATGTGCCGGTCCCACAGGCGCGGCGTCTCGCGCGGGCCGATCAAGCCTCGCACCACCCCTGAATCCGCGAGTAGTTCGGCATACCGCACCGCGACGGGCAGACGGTCACCGAAGATCTCGGCGGCAACAGCCGGCGACGCGGGTGGTGGTTCCGGCGCCGCCGCGGGCTCCGGTTTCACGTGAAACGCCTCAGCCGACCGGCAGGACGACGACGTAGCGGCGCGGTTCGGCGCCCTCGGACTCCGAGGTCAGGCCACCGGCGAGAACGGCGTCGTGCACGACCTTCCGCTCGAACGCGCTCATCGGCTCGAGTTCGACCCGCTCGCCGGTCTCCTTGACCGACGCCACGGCTTCCTCGGCCTGCATGACCAGCGCGGCGCGCCGCTCGGCGCGGAAGCCGGCGATGTCCAGCATGAGCCGGGTGCGCACACCGGTCTCGGCCTGTACGGCGAGCCGGGTCAACTCCTGGAGGGCGTCGAGCACCTTGCCGTCGGTGCCGACCAGGCGGCGCGGGACGCGACCCTCGTCGGAGTCGACGATCGACACCGACGCGCGGTCACCGTCGACGTCGACGTCGATGTCGCCGTCCAGGTCGGCGATGTCGAGCAGCGTCTCCAGGAAGTCGGCGGCGATCTCGCCCTCGCGGTCCAGATCGACGGCCGGCGCCTCGGCGATGTCCGTCGTCGTGTCCTCGCCGGTCGGCTCGGTGGTCACGTCAGTCATTCACTTCTCCAGTTGCATCAGGGTGGATCAGAAGTCTCCCGGCGACGGTGCAGGCCGTCGTGCCCGCCCATCCGCCGGTGTCGCGCGAGCGCTAGCGCTTGCGCTTCTTGTTGTTGCGCTTGGGCTGCACCCGCTGGCCGCCCGCCTTGCCCGCGGTGCCGCCGTCGGCGGTCACCAGGCCGGGCGAGCCCGCGGGCGTCTTGGCCTTGCTGAGGTCGACTGCGTCGCTCTTGGCGCCGTTCTTGGCATCACCCGTGGCGTCGTCGGTGGCGTTGTCGTCCTTGTGCAGGCCCGGGATGCTGAGCTTGGTGATCGGCTTGCCCTTGGCGGCGCGGCGCGCCTCGAGCGCCTTCTCGGCCTCGGAGCCGGGCGCCGGCATGCGGCGGATCGTGTAGAACTGCTGGCCCATCGTCCACAGGTTGGTGGTGACCCAGTAGAGCAGCACACCGATCGGGAAGTTCACACCGGAAATCGCGAAGAAGACCGGCATGATGTACATGATGTACTTCTGCTGCTTCGCCAGCGGGTTGTCCAGCGCCGAGGCGGGCATGTTCTTGCGCATCAGCTGGTGCTGAGTGGTGAACACCGTGACCGACATGATGATGATCAGCACGACGGTGAGCACGCGGACCGCGCCGATCGGCGAGTCGCCCGGGTGCATGAAGGACGACGACAGCTGCGCGCCGAAGAGCGTCGACTTCTCGGCCTGACTGGCCAGATCCTGCGTCATCCAGCCGATCGCGTCGTGCTTGCCCGAGCCGATGTCCTTCAGCCGGTTGAGCACCCGGAAGAGCGCGAAGAAGAACGGGGACTGCAACAGGATCGGCATACACGACGAGAACGGGTTGGTGCCCGTGCGCCGGTAGAGCTCCATCGTCTCCTCAGACATCTTCTGACGAGACTCGGCGTCCTTCTTGCCCTTGTACTTCTGCTGGATCTTCTGGATCTCCGGCTGGATCAGCTGCATCCGCCGGGAGGACTTGATCTGCTTGAAGAAGAGCGGGATGAGCAGGATGCGGAGGACGATCACCAGTCCGACGATGGACAGCGCCCAGGTCCAGCCGCCGTCGGACGGCATGCCGATGGCGGTGAAGACCTTGTGGAACCCCACCATGACGAATGCGACGAACCATTCGAGTGGGTAGAGGATCGTGTCGAAGAAGTCGAAGATGGCGCTGTCCTTCTCAGTTGAGCGGGGCCGGCGTGTGCGTGCCGGCGGAGCCCGCGGGGGCCTTAGGCGGAACGTGATCGACGCCGCCAGGGTTCCAGGGGTGGCACCGGGCCAAGCGGCGTATGGCGAGCCAGCTGCCCTTCAGCGGGCCGAAGCGGGTGAGGGCGGTGATCGCGTAGGCCGAGCAACTCGGGGTGAACCGGCAGGTCTGCGGCAGTAGCGGTGACAACACCAACTGGTAGGCGCGCACCAGCAGGATCAGCGGCAGCGCGAAAAGCCCGCCGGCAGTCATCGGCGCCGTCCGGCGGTGCGCACCGCCTGCGCGAGCAGGCGGTCGAGTTCGGCACCGAGCAGGGCCGACGACTGCCCGGCCGCGGCGGGATTGGCCCGGACGACGACGTCGGTGCCCGCGGGCAGCGCGGCGAGGCGGGTGGCCATGAGGTGCCGCAGGATCCGCTTGGTGCGGTTACGCAACACCGCGTTGCCGACGGCCTTGGAGACCACGAAACCGGCGCGGCTGGTGCTCGATCCGCTCCCCGAAACCGTCACCACCAGCAGCTTGCTGGCGGCCCGGCCGGAACGACGACTGCGCAACACCGCGGAAAAATCCGCGCTGTCGCGCAGTCGGTGGTCGACCGGCAGCATGCTCGAAGCCGCAGCGTGGCCGGTGGCCCTCAGGCCGAGAGCTTGGCGCGGCCCTTGGCGCGACGGGCCGACAGGATGCTGCGGCCGGCGCGGGTCCGCATACGCAGACGGAAGCCGTGCGTCTTGGCGCGGCGGCGGGTGTTCGGCTGGAAGGTGCGCTTGCTCACTGGTCGTCTCCGTCGAAACTTCTCCGGGCACATCGCCCGGTGGTGCAGGGTCATGGGTCCTCGCCGCCCGCCGGACTCGAGTCGACTCGACTCGACCGGATTTTCGACCGGTCAGCGGCTGCGCCAGGGCAGGCGGAAGCAAGGAAGTTCCGATCCACGATACGGGCGGCGGCGTGGCAGGGTCAAACTGAGCGCGCCGCTCCGGCCGACGACCGGCCGACGCTCGGACGCCGGTACCGAATCGACGATTCAAGAGTCACATCCGGCACCACCGCCACTCGACACGCCGGGCCGGCACGAATTTCCTCACGCCTCGGCTTGCCGACGGCGGCGGGAAGTTGTTAGCGTCGCATCTTCCGCGCCGGGCCGCTGCCCCGGCGACTTCTTTGGCCTCCCTCTATACACAGGCTGTGGATAACTCTGTGGACGAACGGCTTAGCATGTCTCTTCGGAGCGACCCTCCACCGCACGACCCACCGCCTGCAGCAGGAGGACCAAGCCCCGTGAGCGACTCCGAGATCGACCTGGCCCACGTCTGGCACGGAGCATTGCTCGCGATCGAGGATTCCGGCATACCCGCGCGGGACCGCGCCTATCTGCGCCTCACCCGGCTGGTCGGCCTGGTCGGCGACACCGCGCTGCTCGCCGTGCCGTTCGACCACACCAAGGTGTTCGTCGAGACCACCTTGAACGAGCCGGTGTGCCGTGCCCTCGGCCACGGCCTCGGCAAGGACGTGCGCCTCGCGGTCACCGTCGACGAGAGCCTGCGCCCGCCCGAGGACGAACCGGCCGAACCGGCCCGCCCGGCACCGACGGCGCCGGCCCCCGACGACGCGGGCGACGATCTCTTCGCCGCGTCGCAGACGCCCCGGCCGCGCCCGGCCGAGCAGACCGCGCCCGCATCGGTGGTCAACCTGCAGGACGCCCGGCTCAACCCGAAGTACACCTTCGACACGTTCGTCATCGGCGCCGGCAACCGCTTCGCGTGTGCCGCCGCCCAGGCGGTCGCCGAGACGCCGGCCCGCTCCTACAACCCGCTCTTCGTGTATGGCGACAGCGGTCTCGGCAAGACCCACCTGCTGCACGCGATCGGCAATTACGTGCGCAACTACTACCCGCACATGCGGGTCCGCTACGTGAACTCCGAGGAGTTCACCAACGACTTCATCAACTCCATCCGCGACGACAACGCGCTGAGTTTCCAGAAGCGCTACCGCGACAACGTCGACGTGCTGTTGATCGACGACGTGCAGTTCCTGCAGGGCAAGGACGGCACGCAGGAGGAGTTCTTCCACACCTTCAACGCGCTGCACAACAGCGACAAGCAGATCGTGCTGACCTCCGACCAGCCGCCGAAGATGCTCTCCGGACTCGAGGACCGCATGCGGTCCCGGTTCGAGTGGGGGCTGACGACCGACGTGAAGCCGCCGGACCTCGAGACCCGCATCGCGATCCTGCGCAAGAAGTCGATCGCCGACTCGATGCAGACCCCGGACGAGGTGCTGAGCCTCATCGCCAGCAAGGTGCCGAGCAACATCCGCGAGCTCGAGGGAGCGCTGATCCGGGTGACGGCATACGCCTCGGTGTCCAACCAGCGGGTGACCGAGGAGCTTGCCGCGCACGTGCTGAAGGACCTGGTGCCGAGCGCGAGCGCCGGCCAGATCACCGTGGCGACGATCATGAGCCAGACCGCCAAGTACTTCGACCTGTCGGTCGAGGAGCTGTGCGGGTCGTCCCGCTCGCGCACGCTCGTCAACGCCCGCCAGATCGCGATGTACCTGTGCCGCGAACTCACCGACCTGTCGCTGCCCAAGATCGGTCAGCAGTTCGGCGGACGCGACCACACGACGGTCATGCACGCCGAGCGCAAGATCAAGCAGCTGATGGGCGAACGGGCCAACCTCTACGAGCAGATCAGCGAGCTCACCACCCAGATCCGCCGGGCGACCACCTGACCCCGGGGCGGCTGCCGGCACGTCCTTCACAAGCCCTCGCGCGCGATCCGTCGCCGCGGGGGTTTGTCGTTTCCACAGCGTCCCCCACAGAAATCTGTGGACAACTGCTGTGGCGGATGTGACGGATGACGTCGTCCACAGGTGCCCGCCGGACCCCGTACCATCCGCGGCAGCGCGCCGGATCCGCCGCGTTCACGAGTCGTTCACCGACGGTGCCGCGCCTGCGGAGGCCCCGCGTTGTCCCCAGCCTGTGGATAACCCTGTGTGCAACGTGCGTTCGATGAGCCCGCGTCACGCACACCCGTCCGGTCGGTCCTCCACACGCCGGTTGTGGTTTCGCCGCCCGCACCTGTGCATTCCGCGGTATGACGCAGGCCGCGACGGTGCACGACCTGGGGACGGCCGCGGCACGTCCCCAACCCCGCCAGGTTGTCCACAGCGCAACCCACCGGCTGTGCACAACCCTCTTCGGCTCGAACCCGGCGCCCGACGGGGTTATCCACAGAATCCACAGGTGCTACTACTCCTACCAACCAAGAAAACGATGCGTTTCGCGCATTGCCCACTGCCGTCCCGCTCGCCTATTGCCGACTCGGGGCATTAGGGTCGTCCTGCCGTCACCCCGCGCCGTCGCGCGAGACGGCCGGCTCGTCATACCGCGAAGCCCCCAGCTACAAGGATGGTTTGCACGTGAAGCTCGTCGTCGATCGCGATGTCCTGGCCGAGGCCGTCACCTGGGCGGTGCGCGGCCTGTCCAACCGGCCGCCGGTGCCGGTGCTGGCCGGTGTGCTGCTCGACGCGAACGACGAGGGACTGACCCTCAGCGCCTTCGACTACGAGGTGTCGGCCAAGGTCACCGTCGACGCGCAGGTCGACGAGCCCGGTCAGGTGCTGGTGCTCGGCCGGTTGCTCGCCGAGATCTCCCGGTCGCTGCCGAACAAGCCGGTCACCGTCAACGCCGACGGCCACAAGGTCGAGGTCACGTGTGGTTCGAGCCGGTTCTCGCTGCAGCAGATGCCGACCGCCGACTATCCGACGCTGCCGACCGCCCCCGAACCCACCGGCTCCATCGCCGGTGACGTCTTCACCCAGGCCGTCTCGCAGGTGGCAATCGCCGCCGACAAGAGCGACACCCTGCCGATCCTCACCGGCGTCCGGATGCAGATCGAGGGCGACAAGCTGAGCCTGCTCGCCACCGACCGCTACCGGCTCGCCCTGCGCGAACTCACCTGGAACCCCACCGCGTCCGACGCCTCCCAGGTCGCGCTGATCCCGGCGCGCACGCTGTCCGACACCGCCAAGGCACTCGGCGCCTCGGGCGCGGTGCAGATCGCGCTCGGCTCGGCCGCCGGCGGTGAGGGCCTCGTCGGTTTCGAGGCCGGTCAGCGTCGTACGACGACCCGGTTGCTGGACGGCGAATATCCGAAGGTCACCTCGATCTTCCCGACCAGCGTCGACAGCGTGTCGGTGATCGAGACCGCGGCGCTCACCGAGGCGGTCAAGCGCGTCTCGCTCGTCGCCGAGCGCAACACCCCCGTCCGGTTGCGCTTCTCCGAGGGCCAGGTCGCGATCGAGGCCGGCCAGGGCGACGATGCGCAGGCGTCGGAAGCGGTCGAGGCGACGCTCACCGGCCCGGAGCTGGAGATCGCGTTCAACCCGCAGTTCCTGCTCGACGGGCTGGGCGCGCTCGGCACGTCCTACGCCCGCATGTCGTTCACCCAGCCGTCCCGGCCGGCGGTGCTCTCCGGGCAGGCCGAGGCCGACGGCGATGCCGACGAGTCCTACCGCTACGTGCTGATGCCGGTGCGGTTCGCCAGCTAGCGCCGGTATGACGGCCACCCTGCTCGTCGTCGCGAGCGTCTTCGTCCTGTGGTCGTTGATCGACCGGTGGCTGCTGCGGTCCTGGATCACCGCGCCGGTCTTCTTCGCGCTGGCCGGTGCGGTGGCGTTGTTGGTGACGCCGGCATACGGCCTCACCGACGATCTCAACACCGAGATCGCCGAGAAGGCGGCCGAATACGTCCTGTCGCTGGTGCTCTTCGTCGACGCGCTCGAGGTGCGCGACGGGCTGCTCGGGCGGCGCTCGCGGCCGGCCACCCGGCTGCTGCTGATCGGCCTGCCGCTCACCATCCTCGCCGGCGTCGTCGTCGGGGTCGGGCTCTTCCCGGACCTGCAACTGGCCGCCGTGCTGGTCATCGTCTGCGCGGTCAGCCCGACGGACATGGCGCCCGCGACCGACATGATGCGCGACGAGCGGGTGCCACACCGGCTGCGCGGCATCCTCAACCTGGAGAGCGGCTACAACGACGGCATCGTCGCGCCGATCTTCGCCTTCGGGATGGCGTGGATCGCCACCGGCGGGAGCGAGGAGTCGGCCGGGGCCGCGCTCGGTGACGCCATACCCGCGTCGGTGAAGGCGGTGCTCGGCGGGATCGTCATCGGCGTGCTCGCCGGTTACCTGCTGCGCGGCGCCGACGCCCGCGGCCTGACCACCGATCGGGCCGAGCGCATCGGCATCGTCGCGGTGCCGATCCTCGCCTACACCGCCACCGTGCTGATCCACGGCAACGGCTTCGTGGCCGCCTTCGTCTGCGGCATCGCGTTCCGCCTCGCCCGCGGCCCGGACGCCACCCATCACCGGGCGCAGTTGCTGGAGGACGTGGCCACCACGGCCGGTAACTTCCTGTGGTTCGTGCTCGGCGGGGTGGCGGTCGTGGTGGGCTTCGCCCTCCTGGAATGGCGCAGCGTGCTCTTCGCGCTGCTGATGCTCACCGTGGTCCGGGTCGTGCCGGTGCTCATCGCGCTGTGGCGCACCGACGTCACGCTGCCCGAGCGCGTGCTCGCCGGGCTGCTCGGGCCGCGGGGCATCGCCACGATCGTCTTCGGGCTGCTCGCGTTCAACGGGATGTCCGGCGAGGAGGCGTCGGTCGCGCTGCAGCTGACCGTGGCGACCGTCGTGCTGAGCCTGCTGCTGCACGGGCCCGGCAGCCTGCTCGCGGCGTTGCTGTTCGACCGCTACCGCAGGCGCCGCCGGCCCGGCATACCGGAGCAGGAGCCGGCGACCGAATGATTTGCCCGGCCCGGGCAGCGCAGGTCCGGGCAGCGCGAGTAGCGTCAGGGCGACGAACTTTTGGGCATCAAGGAAAGGCGCGGCATGCAACTCGGATTGATCGGCCTGGGCAAGATGGGCGGCAACATGCGTGACCGCCTGAAGGCCGCGGGCATCGACGTGATCGGCTATGACACCAACCCGGAGATTTCCGACGTCAAGGACCTCAAGGAGCTCGTCGGCAAGCTCGAGGCCCCCCGCAACGTGTGGGTGATGGTGCCGGCCGGCAAGGTCACCCAGTCGGTGATCGACGAACTCGGCGGCCTGCTCGACAAGGGCGACCTGGTGATCGACGGCGGCAACAGCAAGTTCACCGACGACGCCAAGCACGAGAAGGAGCTCGCCGAGAAGGGCATCGGCTTCGTCGACTGCGGCGTCTCCGGCGGCGTCTGGGGCAAGGAGAACGGCTACGCGCTCATGGTCGGCGGCTCGCCCGAGAACGTCGAGCGCCTGATGCCGGTCTTCGACGCGCTCCGCCCCGAGGGCCCGCGCGACGAGAGCTTCGTGCACGCCGGCGACGTCGGCGCCGGTCACTACGTCAAGATGGTCCACAACGGCATCGAGTACGGGATGATGCAGGCGTATGCCGAGGGCTACGAGCTCCTCGAGGCCAAGGAGATCGTCAAGGACGTCCCCGCCGCGTTCAAGGCCTGGACCCGCGGCACCGTGGTGCGGTCCTGGCTGCAGGAGCTCACCGCGGCCGCGCTCGCCAAGGACGGCAACCTCAGCGGCATCGAAGGCTTCGTCAACGACTCCGGCGAGGGCCGCTGGACGGTGCAGGAGGGCGTCGAGTACGGCGTCCCGATGCCGGTCATCTCCGGCTCGCTCTACCAGCGCTTCTTCTCCCGCCAGGGCACCGACTCCCCCGCGATGAAGGCCGTCGCCGCCATGCGCAACGAGTTCGGCGGCCACGCGGTCACCAAGAAGGGCGAGAAGGGCATCGTCACCGACCACTGAGCTGAATCTTCTGTGGCATTCCTCGCAACGGTGGGCGGGGCCGAGATCGGACTTCGTCCTCCATCGGCGCCGCCCACCGTTGGTTGTCATCGCCACGGAGCCTTCTGCTCCGACTCCTCGCAGGTCACGCAGGGACCCGGCTCACTACGTTCGCTCGAGTCCCTGCGTGACCTGGTCGTCGTCGCAGCGGTCCTCTGTGGCATTCCTCGCGCCGCCCACCGTTGGTTGTCATCACCACGCCTTCTGCTCCGACTCCTCGCAGGTCGTCTCCGCGCCGCCCCTCACCGAGAGGCACACTCCCGCATCGAGAGGCACACGAGAGCGGCCCGCTTTCGTGTACCTCTCGATGCCGTTGTGGGCCGCTCGATGTGTGGTGATCGGGTCGGCGGCTTGAGCCGCCGGGGGACGTGATCGTCGCTAGGGTTTCGCCGTGACTACCGAGGTCGAACACCCGCTGCGGCGGCCACTGCTCGATGAGCTCCACGCCCGGGCGGCGCCGCGCTTCAGCGCGCCGGCGCGGGTGGTGCACCTGGCCCTGAAGGACCCCGGCGACTCCGTCGCGCGCGACCGTGCCGAGGACCGGCGGATGCTGTCGGAGCTCGCCGGCGAGCCGGTGCCGGACCGGCGCAGCTTCGAGTTCGAGCGGCGCGGCTACACCATCGACTGGGAGAACCACACCGAGTACGCCGGGTACACCGCGCTGCTGCGCAACAACCGGTCCGCGCCGTTCTCGGCCGACCCGGCCGCGCTCTTCCCGCCCGAATGGGAGGCGTCAGGCAACGCCCGGCGCATCGCCGCGGTCGTCATCGAGGTGCTGCCTATGCCGGCCGACGACGCGCAGCTCGTCGCGCAACTCGAGCAGTGGCTCGATCCGCGTCGCACCATCGTCATGCGGGTGCTCGACGGCGGCGCGGTCATTGCCGGCGACTTCCGCCGCGACGAGTACGGGTACACCCGTTTCGTCGTCTTCGTCTCCCCCGAGACCGGCCCCGGCCGCACCGGTTACACCGTCCAGCGGCTGCTCGACCTCGAGACCTACCGGGCGCTGGCGATGATCGGCTTCCTCAGCTCCCGGGAGCTGACCTCGCGGCTCAACCAGCTCGACCCGAAACTGCGCACCCTCGTCGAGCACGTCGACTCCGAGGAGCGCAACGCCGAGGAGGTGCTGCACGAATTGCTCACTCTCACCGGCGAATTGGAAGCCCTCGCGATGCAGAACGACTTCCGCCTCGGTGCCACCCAGGCGTATGCCGCCATCGTCGAGAGCAGGCTGGACGCCCTCGGCGACGAGCGCTTCCGCGGCCGGCAGACGCTGCGCGACTTCCTCGCCCGGCGCTACGAACCCTCGATCCGGACCGCCTTCGCCGGCGAGGCGCGGCTGGACCGGATGCTGAGCCGCGCGAGCCGCGCCGGCGACCTGCTGCGCACCCGCGTCGACGTCTCCCGCACCGCCCAGAACCAGGAGCTGCTGCGATCGCTCGACGAACGCGGCGAGATGCAGCTGCAACTGCAGACGACGGTCGAGGGCCTGTCGGTCATCGCGATCAGCTACTACGCGATCGCGCTGCTCTCCTATGTCCTCGCGCCGTTCGCCGAGGAGCACGGGCTGAACAAGGCCTGGGTGCTCGCCTGTTGCGTGCCGGTCGTGATCGCCCTCACCTGGTGCGGCATGCGGATGATCCGGGGACGCATCCATCGCCGGATGACCCACCCCCACGACAGCCGGTGAGCGTATGACGAGCCGGGCCACCAGTTTCGGCGCGGTCGCCGCGGCATACGAGCGGTTTCGGCCGGGCTATCCGGATGAGCTGGTCGACCTGGTGCTCGACTACGCCGGACAACCGGTGCGCACCGCGCTGGAGATCGGGGCGGGCACCGGCAAGGCCACCCGCGCCTTCGCCGCCCGCGGAATCGCTGTCACCGCAACGGATCCCGACGCCGCCATGCTGACCGAGCTGCGTCGGCACGTGCCGGACACCGTCACGGTCCGGCAGGGCACGCTCGAACAGCTGGACCAACCCGACGACCTGGACCCGGCCGGCGGCTTCGATCTGGTTTTCGCCGCCGCGGCGTTGCACTGGACCGATCCGGCGACCCGGTGGAGCAGAATTTCCCGATTGCTTGGCAGCAGAGGAGTTTTCGCGTCCTTCGGTGGACCGATGGATCTCGCCGACCCCGACCTCGACGCCACGGTTGCGGACATCACCCGCCCCTACCTCGGCGGCGACCACCACATCCCCGCGCCGGACGGCACCGCGGCCGACAGTGCGATGCAGTGGCCCGGCAGCGAGCTGCTGACGGTGAGCGGGTTCACCGACATACGGCAGGAGACGATCGCGCGAGCGGTGCCGCTGAGCCGCGACGATTTCATCGGACACCTCGGCACGATCTCGGCCTATCTGCAACTGCCCCAACGTGATCGGGCCGAGGTCCTCGAACAGGTCCGCGCTGTCCTGCCCGCGCGGGTGACGCTGCGGGCCGACCTGATCGTGCACCTCGCGCGACTCACTGCGCCGGTGGGGCGAGCACCCCGTCCAGCCAGCTGAACAACGCCGGTTCCATGCGGGCCCAGGTCTGCCAGTTGTGCCCACCGTCGCGCTCGATGTATGCCGGGGCGAGCACGGTGGGCGGCCGCACCGCCGCGGCGAGCGCCGCGATGTTGGACGGCGGACTCCACGTGTCCTGTGCGCTAGTCGCCGCGTAGAGCTGCACCGGCGGACGCTTCGTGGCCAGCTCCAGCGGCGCGTTGCGCACCCGCTCGGCGGTGTCGGTCAGCACCGACGGGTCCCCGGCGAACGGGTCGGCGTCCATGCCGGCCCCGATCCCGAACACCTTCGGATATTGCATGGGCAGCTTGATCGCGCACAGGCCGCCGGTGGAGATGCCGACCAGCGCCCACGCCCGCGGCGTGTGCTCGACCCGGAAGTGCCGGTCGAGCAGTGCCGGGACGTCCTGCGCCATCCAGGTCGCGACCTTCGACTGCGAGGTGTCCGAGCAGTCGGTCTCGACGCCGCCGGGATAGATCTGCGGCATCACCACAAGCGCGGGTTTTATCCTCCCGTCGGCCATGAACTGCGCCAGGCGGCCCGGCATGCCGCCCCGGGTGATCCAGTCCTGCGGCTCGCCCGGGTCACCGTGCAGCAACTCGATGACCGGGAAATTCGTGTGGCGGTAGGCCTTTTCGGCATACTGCGGCGGCGTCCAGACGATCACCTGACCGGCCAGCCGTGAGTGCGGACCGCGGAAGAAGGTGCTGACCGTGCCGCCCTCGTAACGGGTGAAGTCGGCGGTCTGCGGGGGCGGTCCGGACATCACCAGGTGCGACGAGGAGTTGGTGCCGAGCAGGTCCGACCACGAGGCATAGAGGCCGTAGTGGTTGTTGACCCACGTGCCGGCGACCGCGATCGCACACACCTGACAGAGCACCAGCAGCACCAGTCGCTGGGCGACGCGCACCACTCCCGGGCCCCGCACCCGGCCCCACAGCAGCAGCGACAGCACGGCCATCAGCACCGTGCCCGCGATCAAGGCGTAGTAGAACGCGTCCCCCGTCAGGCTCACCCGCCGCACGCTAGGCACCGCCGCCGAACGTCTGCTGGACGTTTGCTGTATGCCGCGTGCGGGCGGCCCCCGGCGAAACGGCTCCTAGACTTGCGGACGTGTTCGTGCGTCACCTGACCTTGCAGGACTTCCGGTCCTACGAGTCGGCCGACCTCGAACTCACGAGCGGCGTCACGACGTTCGTCGGCCTGAACGGGCAGGGCAAGACCAACATCGTCGAGGCGCTCGGCTACCTGGCGAGCCTCTCCTCGCACCGGGTCGCGCAGGACGCGCCGCTGGTGCGCGCCGGCGCAGGGCAGGCGATCGTGCGGGCCGCGGTCCTGCGCGACGGCCGCGAGCAGCAGCTGGAGCTCGAGATCAACCCCGGCCGCGCCAACCGGGCGCGCCTCGGCCGGTCGCCGCTCACCCGCCCGCGCGACCTGCTCGGCAAGCTGCGCACCGTGCTCTTCGCGCCGGAGGACCTTGCCCTGGTCAAGGGCGACCCGAGCGAACGCCGCCGGTTCCTCGACGATCTGCTCGTCGCCCGGCAACCGCGCTGGGCGGGGGCGCGCGCCGACTACGACAAGATCCTGAAGCAACGCAACGCGTTGCTGAAAACCGCTCGTACCGCTGCGGATCGGCAGGCCGCGCTCGCGACCCTGCCGGTCTGGGACAGCCATCTGGCGAAGGTGGGTGCCAACCTCGTCTACGCCCGGTTGCGGCTGTTGCGCGACCTGCAGCCCTACCTCCAGCTGGCGTATGACGAGGTCAGCGCCGGCCAGTCGGACGCGCGGACGTCATACAAGAGCTCGATGTATGACGAACTGGCCGACCAGCTCGCCGCCGGGGAGGTGCCGGACGTCGGCGAGCTCGAGGCGGGATTTGCCAAGACGTTCGAGCAGCAGCACCGCGCCGAGGTCGAGCGCGGCCAGACGCTGGTCGGCCCGCACCGCGACGACGTCGTGCTGCAGCTCGGCTCGTTGCCGGCCAAGGGGTATGCCAGTCACGGCGAGTCGTGGTCCTTCGCGCTCGGCCTGCGGATCGCGGCCTTCCAACTCTTGCGGCACGACCTCGGCACCGACCCGGTGCTGGTGCTGGACGACGTCTTCGCCGAGCTCGACGCCGGCCGCCGGCGCCGCCTCGCGCTGATGGTCGCCGACTGCGAACAGGTGCTGATCACCGCAGCGGTCGGCGACGACGTGCCCGACTCGCTGACCGGCCGCACCTTCACCGTCACTCTCGGGCAGGTGAAGGCCGATGACGACTGAGGACGGCCGGAACGGGCAGGAGCCGGACACGCCGGGGAATCTTGCGGACGATGCCTCGGAGAACGACGGCACCGACGCGCTCGACGCGGCACGCGATGCGCTGCGCCGCGCCCGACTGAGCGCACGGGACAAGGGTTTTCGGCCCGGCGCGCCCGTGCGGCGCCGGGCCCGCAAGGCCGGCGACCTCGGCACCGGACGCGCCCGCGACGACGGCCGCGACCCCGGAGTGCTCGGCGACCAACTCGACAAGCTGCTGGTCGACCGCGGCTGGCAGGTCGACGTCGCGGCCGGCTCGGTCATGGGCCGGTGGGAGGAGATCGTCGGGCCCGACGTCGCGGCCCACGCCCGGCCGGTGACCTTCACCGACGGGGTGCTGACCGTGCGCGCCGAATCCACCGCGTGGGCCACCCAGCTGCGGCTGCTCAGCTCGACGCTCCTCGGCAAGATGGAACAGGCCGTCGGACCCGACGTGGTGCAGGAACTGCGGGTCGTCGGACCCAACGCGCCGAGTTGGGCGAAGGGTCCGCGCAAGGCGCACGGTGGCCGCGGACCGCGCGACACCTACGGATGAGAAGTCGATGAGAAGTCGCTGAGGACGACCGCGAACATTTGGCCGGGCACCGCGTGATGCGCTTACAGTGAAGGCGTTTTTGCACACCGGCACCGGCAGGAAGCAGTAGACACGTGAGTCATGACCAGCCTGGTCAGGACGGGAAAGACCCGCGCGGGGGCCGGGACGAGTTCGACCATTTCTTCACCGACCGGAACGCCCGACGGCCCGAGCAGCGCGATCCGGACGCCACGGCGTGGGGCGAGGCGCCCTACGACGACCGGGCCGGCACCGACCCCTATGACGACCGCACCCAGGCGGCGCAGCCCCCGTCATACGGTGCGGGCGGGCAGGGGTATGGCGACCAGCACAGTTACGTGCAGCCGCCGCGCCCGGACGAGGACTACTACGGCTACGAGCAGGGCGGCGGCCCCTACTACGGGCAGGAGCAGGAGCAGCGGCGGCGCGGCAATGCGTGGGCGCCGGTGCTGGTCATCGTGGCCTCGCTGCTGGTCGTCGGCGTGGTCGCCGCGATCGCGCTGACCCGGTCGAACAACAACGGCAGCTCGCAGGCCAACTCCCCGCTGCCGACCCAGACGGTGACCAAGACCCAGACCCACTCGCCGACCGAGCAGTCGCCGACACAGTCCGAGTCACAGCCGTCGTCCTCGTCGGAGTCCTCCGCATCCTCGTCGCCGTCGTCGGAGTCGAGCTCGGCGTCCCCCAGCACCAGCTACGCCACCGACCTGCCCGCGTCGGCGAGTCCGTGCCCGGGCGGCGCCGACTACGGCACCGGCCCGCGCACCACCTGCGCCTTCGCCGGCGTCGTCGCGTCCCGCTACCAGTCGGCCAAGGACGCCGACGGCAACGCGTCGTTCTCGGCGACCTCGCCCGAGACGCACCAGAGCTACGACGTCACCTGCACCGCCGGCCAGATCGTCACCTGCGTGACGACCACCAACGCCACGGTCTACATGCTGCGCAAGTAGCCGCCATACCGGCGCGGACTTGTCACGTTGCGGGCGGACTTGTCACGTCGGACCCGCACTTGTCACGTTGACGTCGACTTGTCACGTAGTGGGTGGACTTGTCACGTGCTGTAGCACGTGACAAGTCCGCCAAACGTGGACAAGTCCGCACCCAGCGGACAAGTCGGCCAACCGTGGACAAGTCCGCACCCAGCGGACAAGTCGGCCAACCGTGGACAAGTGCGCAGAAGATGGACAAGTGGACCGGCACCGGACGGGTGCGCTGAGCGTTGCGTGAGCCGATTTCCGGACCAGGTCAGGTGTGGGGAGTCGGCGGAGGGTGGGTTCGCGGCTCACATCGGCGTTCAGGGCGTGCCACGCGCCACTGACGGGCTACCAACAGCTATCATGGAAGTCTGATTCGGCATACACGATCGATTGACGGCTCGCCGCGACGTCGGCGGGCCGCCTGTGTGCCCGGATGCGACCACCATGCTGCGTGAAGGAGCACTGTGCCCGAGACACCTGCGCCCCAGGGTTCCCCCGACGAGGAGCAGCCGAAGAAGACGTCGGCGGCCAAGACTGCGAGCAACGGCAGCGCGTCCTACGGCGCCGATGACATCCAGGTGCTGGAAGGCCTGGAGGCGGTCCGCAAGCGACCCGGCATGTACATCGGCTCGACCGGCGCCCGCGGCCTGCACCACCTGATCTGGGAGATCGTGGACAACGCGGTCGACGAGGCGATGGCCGGCTACGGCGACAGCATCGAGGTCACCCTGCTCGCCGACGGTGGCGTGCGGGTGCGTGACCACGCGCGCGGCATCCCGACCGACATCAACAAGGCGTATGGCGTGTCCACGGTCGAGCTGGTGCTCACCCAGCTGCACGCTGGCGGCAAGTTCGGCGGCGGCGGTTACAAGGTGTCCGGCGGCCTGCACGGCGTCGGCTCATCCGTGGTCAACGCACTGTCGACCAAGCTGACCGTCGAGGTACGACGCGACGGCATCGTCTACTACATGGAGTTCGACCACGGCGCTCGCGTCGAGCCGCTGAAGGAGGTCGGCTCGGCCGACCCCGAGGACTCCGGCACCACGATCACCTTCTGGGCCGACGCGGCGATCTTCGACACCACCGACTACGACTTCGAGACAATCCGCGCCCGCTTCCAGCAGTACGCCTTCCTCAACAAGGGCCTGGCGATCACGCTGACCGACGAGCGGCCCCAGCAGGTCGACGAGGGCGCGGAGGAAGAGGCGATGGCCGGCGCCACCGCCGAGGGCGAGGAGTCGGTGGCGAGCGGCGAGGCGCGCACGATCACCTACCGCTACGACGACGGGCTGATCGACTACGTCAAGCACCTCAATTCCTCCAAGCGCAACGAGCCGGTCAACGAGGACATCATCGCCTTCGAGCACGAGGACACCGACCGTCTGCTGTCGGTCGAGGTCGCGATGCAGTGGACCACGGCATTCAGTGAGTCGGTGCACACCTACGCCAACGCGATCAACACGCACGAGGGCGGCACCCACGAGGAAGGCTTCCGGGCCGCGATGACCTCGCTGATCAACACCTTCGCCCGCGCGCAGAAGTTGCTGAAGGAGAAGGACGACAACCTCACCGGTGACGACATCCGCGAGGGCCTCACCGCGGTCATCTCGGTCAAGCTCGGCGAGCCGCAGTTCGAGGGCCAGACCAAGACCAAGCTCGGCAACTCCGAGGTCAAGGGCTTCGTGCAGGGCGCGGTGCGCGACGAGTTCGACCACTGGCTGCAGCAGCACCCGAAGGAGGGTCAGGGCATCGTCCGCAAGGCGATCCAGGCCGCGGCCGCGCGCCTCGCCGCCCGCAAGGCGCGCGAGGCCACCCGCCGCAAGGGCCTGCTGGAGTCCGGCGGCCTGCCCGGCAAGCTCAAGGACTGCCAGAGCAACGACCCGACGGTGTCGGAGATCTTCATCGTCGAGGGCGACTCCGCCGGCGGGTCGGCGGTGCAGGGCCGCAACCCGTTCAACCAGGCGATCCTGCCGATCCGCGGCAAGATCCTCAACGTCGAGAAGGCCCGCATCGACAAGGTGCTGGCCAACAACGAGGTCCAGGCGCTGATCTCCGGCTTCGGCACCGGCATCGGCGAGGACTTCGACATCAGCAAGGCGCGCTACCACAAGATCGTGCTCATGGCCGACGCCGATGTCGACGGCATGCACATCCGCACGCTGCTGCTGACGCTGCTCTTCCGCTTCATGCGGCCGCTGATCGAGGCCGGTTACGTCTACCTGGCGCAGCCGCCGCTCTACCGCATCAAGTGGAGCAACCACGAGCACGAGTTCGCCTTCTCCGACAAGGAGCGCGACGGCCTGATCAGGGTCGGCCAGGCGAACGGCTGGCGGCTGCCGAAGGACAACGCGGTGCAGCGTTACAAGGGTCTCGGCGAGATGAACTACCAGGAGCTGTGGGAGACCACCATGGATCCCGACCACCGCACGCTGTTGCAGGTGACCCTCGACGACGCGGCCGCGGCGGACGAGATCTTCGCCGTACTCATGGGCGAGGACGTCGAGAGCCGGCGCGGGTTCATCCAGCGCAACGCCAAGGACGTCAGGTTCCTTGACATCTGACGAAGCGCGCAGCGGAGGTTGGCGGCGAAGCGTAGCGAGCCGCCGGCCGAAGCGGAGTGCGAGGAAGAGGTCCGAGGGCTTGACATCTGATGATGCGCGCAGCGGAGTGCGAGGTGCGAAGGCTTCACCGAGGAGGGGCTGGTTTCGATACGCCTCCCCCGCTGCGCTCCTCCGGCTACTCAACCAGCGAAGCGATTCCGGCTACTCAACCAGCGGAGCGACTCCGCAACTCAACCAGCCAAGCGATTCACGTGAAACATGCTGATCGACAAGGACATTGATGACTGACGACGACGGCCAGACTCCTCCCGGCGACACCCCGCACGAGATCCTCGGCACCTCGGACCAGGTCGGCGACACGGCGATCACGAGCACCGGCACCGGGACGAACATCGACCCGGTCGACCTCAACACCGAGATGCAGCGAAGCTACATCGATTACGCGATGGCCGTGATCGTCAGCCGCGCGCTGCCCGACGTGCGCGACGGCCTGAAGCCGGTGCACCGCCGCATCGTCTACGCCATGTTCGACGGGGGCTACCGGCCCGACCGCGGCTACAACAAGTGCAGCCGCGTCGTCGGTGACGTGATGGGTCAGTACCACCCGCACGGCGACAGCGCGATCTACGACGCGTTGGTGCGGCTCGCCCAGCCGTGGGCGCTGCGCTACCCGCTGATCGACGGCCAGGGCAACTTCGGTTCCCCGGGCAACGACGGCGCGGCCGCGCCCAGATACACCGAGTGCCGGATGGCGCCGCTGGCGATGGAGCTGGTGCGCGACATCGACAAGGAGACCGTCGACTTCGAGCCCAACTACGACGGCAAGACGATGCAGCCGACCGTGCTGCCGTCGCGTTTCCCCAACCTGCTGGTCAACGGCTCCGGCGGCATCGCCGTCGGTATGGCGACCCAGATCCCCCCGCACAACCTGCGCGAGGTGGCGACCGGCGCCCAGTGGCTGCTGGACCACCCGGAGGCGTCGCGTGAGGAGCTGTTGGAGAAGCTCATCGAGCTGATCCCCGGCCCGGACTTCCCGTCCGGCGCGCTGATCATGGGCCGCAAGGGCATCGAGGACGCCTACCGCACCGGTCGCGGCTCGATCGTGATGCGCGCGGTCGTCAACGTCGAGGAGATCCAGGGCCGGCAGTGCCTGGTCGTCACCGAGCTGCCCTACCAGGTCAACCCGGACGCGCTCGCCGAGAAGATCGCGAGCCTGGTCCGGGACGGCCGCATCGCCGGCATCGCCGACCTGCGTGACGAGACCTCGGGCCGCACCGGCCAGCGCCTCGTCATCGTGCTCAAGCGCGACGCGGTCGCCAAGGTAGTGCTGAACAACCTCTACAAGCACACCCAGCTGCAGCAGAACTTCGGCGCCAACATGCTCGCCCTGGTCGAGGGCGTGCCGCGCACGCTGCCGATCTCGGCCTTCGTGCGGCACTGGGTCGACCACCAGATCGACGTCATCCAGCGACGCACGGCATACCTGCTGCGCAAGGCCGAGGAAGAGATCCACATCCTGCGCGGCCTGCTCAAGGCGCTGGACGCGCTGGACGAGGTTATCGCGTTGATCCGGCGCAGCCCGTCGGTCGACGAGGCCCGCACCGGCCTGATGCAGTTGCTCGACGTCGACGAGATCCAGGCGACGGCGATCCTCAACATGCAGCTGCGCCGCCTCGCCGCCCTCGAGCGGCAGAAGATCATCGACCAGCACGACGAGCTGCAGCGGGCGATCGAGGACTACCAGGACATCCTCGCCAAGCCGGAGCGGCAGCGGCAGATCGTCAGCGACGAGCTGGCTGAGATCGTCGACCACTACGGCGACGACCGGCGCACCCAGATCGTGCCGTTCGACGGTGACATGTCGATGGAGGACCTGATCCCCGAGGAGGACGTGGTCGTCACGATCACCCGGGGCGGTTACGCCAAGCGCACCAAGCTCGGCGAATATCGCGCGCAGCGGCGCGGCGGCAAGGGCGTGCGCGGGGCCAACCTGCGTGGCGACGACGTGGTGTCGCACTTCTTCACCACCTCCACCCACCACTGGCTGCTGTTCTTCACCAACGCCGGCCGGGTCTACCGGGCGAAGGCGTACGAGCTGCCCGAGGGCAGCCGCGACGCCAAGGGTCAGCACGTGGCCAACCTGATGGCGTTCCAGCCGGGCGAGGAGATCGCCCAGGTGATGGCGTTGCGCGACTATGAGCAGTCGCCATACCTGTTGCTCGCCACCAAGCGCGGCCTGGTGAAGAAGACCCGCCTGTCCGAGTACGACTCCCCGCGCACCGGCGGCCTGATCGCGGGCAATCTGCGCGACGGCGACGAGCTCGTCGGCGCCCAGCTGGCGAGCGGCGAGGACGACGTGCTGCTGGTGTCGCACAAGGGTCAGGCGGTGCGCTTCACCGCCTCCGACGCGACACTGCGGCCGATGGGTCGCTCGACCTCGGGCGTCACCGGCATGAAGTTCCGCGACGGCGACGACCTGCTGTCGCTCAACATCGTGCGCGACGGCACCGACCCCGACGTGTTCGTGGTCTTCGAGAACGGCCTGGCCAAGCGCACCGCGGCGTCCGACTACCCGGTCAAGGGTCGGGCGACCCTCGGGGTGAAGGTGGCCGCGATCTCCGAACGCGGCGGCGACCTGGTCGGCGCGCTCACCGTCGACGACACCGACGAGGTGCTCGTGGTGATGGAGAAGGGCAAGATCGTGCGCTCCCGCGTCGACGAGGTGCGCCGCACCGGTCGCTCCACGCAGGGCGTGCGGTTCGCCGTGCCGGGCAAGGGCGACTCGATCGTGGCCGTTGCCCGGAACGCCGAGCGGGAAGTCGAGGATGCCGAGGTTGATGGCGTACCGTCGGGCGAGGCGGAGGCCTCCGACGCCGAGGGTGTGACCGACGGCGTCGACGCGCCCACCGCCGACCAGGCAGACCCTGACCAGGCAGAGACAGAGCAGACCGACGAGCCGGGAGACGACGAGTGAGCAGCGACGCATCCGACGGCCGCGGCGAGGGCGGTTCCGCCCGCACCGCGGAAGTGCCCGCAGCCAAGCTGCCGGGCGCAGCCGGATCCAGCGGGTCCGGTGACGGCAAGGGCGGTTCGTCGACGCGCACCGCTCCCCGGCCCGGTGGCAAGCAGGCTCCGGTCCGTACGCCGGGACGACCCGGTCAGCCGCGGCGTCCCGCCCCGCGACCGGGTGGTCCGCAGGGCCGGCGCCCGGCCCGCTCGACCCCGCGCCGCGTGCGGCTGACCCTCTCCCGGGTCGACCCGTGGTCGGTGATGAAGATCGCCTTCCTGCTGTCGGTGGCGCTCGGCATCGCGATGGTCGTGATGGTCGCCGTGCTGTGGACGGTGCTGCAGGGCATGGGCGTCTGGGGCAACCTCAACGACGTGCTGCGCACGCTCGACAAGAACGGCTCGACCTTCGACATCATGGACTACATCGGCTTCGGCCGGGTCGTCTCCCTGTCGGTGGTGATCGCGGTGATCGACGTGGTGCTGATGACCGCGCTGGCCACGCTGGTCGCGTTCCTCTACAACATCTGCGCCTCGCTCGTCGGCGGCGTGCAGATGACGCTGTCGGACGAGTAGCGACACCTCGCCCCACCGGGGCTCCCGTCATACCGGCTCGTTTTGGTGTGGCGCCCCTCGGTGAGGTAGCCTCGTTCGGCGCCCACGGCGGATTTCTGCCGGGGCGTTCGAACGGTGCACGGGCCTATAGCTCAGTCGGTTAGAGCGCTTCCCTGATAAGGAAGAGGTCACTGGTTCAAGTCCAGTTAGGCCCACCACCGCACCGTCCTCGTCGGATCGGAGCCCGCACATGGTCAAGAAGCTCTTGTTGCTCGTCGGCGTCGCCGCCGGTGCTGCCGTCGTTAAGCAGAAGATGCAGCAGCAGAAGTCGACCAAGGACCTCTGGGCGCAGGCCGCCGACCAGCCCAAGCAGGGCTGACCCACCGCCGCGAACACGCGGCGCTGGTGGTCCAGGGGCCATGGCGCAATTGGTAGCGCACCTGCTTTGCAAGCAGGGGGTTAGGGGTTCGAGTCCCCTTGGCTCCACTGGTGTGTGATCGAAGGCCGCCTCCCATCCGTGGGAGGCGGCCTTCGTCGTGGTGAGGCGGCCGTCGTCGTAGCGCGGCGGGTTGCCGGCAAAAGTCGACCCTCGGCAGAGCAACGCGCCGCGTCTGCGCGGATCGTCGGCGTGTTCGTATGCCGAGGGTCGACTTTTGCGTGCGACCGGCCGCTGATCGCGGCGCGCTCGCCGTCACTCGGCTGCGGCGCGCGACCGGCGGGCGGCGTCGGCCACCCGCTCGGTGATCCCGAACGCGTCGAACAACCGCGTGACGTCGGTGCGGAAGGCGGCCGTCGGGCGGTGCTCGCCGCGTTCGAGCTCGTGCAGCAGCAGTCCGGTGAGGGCATGCGCAACCGTGCTGCCGGCGTCCGGCGGCGTGGTCCACGGGGCGAAGAGCTGCGCCATACCGGCGAAGTAGCTCTCGCTGACCGCGCGCAGTCGAGGGTTGTGGGCCGCGGCGGCGACCAGTTGCGGGATCGCGTCGGACGGGAAGTCCACGCCGTACGGCGCCCTGGCCGCGAACGCCATCGCCGCGTCGATGAGGTCGCTGCGCCCGGACACGACGTTCTCGGCCATCGTCTCCAGCTGGTCGCTGGTGCGCCGCGCACTCTCCTCGAATGCCGCGATGACCAGGTCCTCGGCGGTGCGGAAGTGGTAGGTCGTCGAGGCGAGCGAGGTGCCCGCCGCCGCTGCCACCTTCCGCTGGGTGACCGACCCCGCGCCCTCGCGCACGATGAGCTCCAGAGCAGCGTCGATGAGCGCGGCCCGGGTGCGTGCGCTGCGGGCGCGGCGGCCGTCGATCATGAGAGGTCGGTCCTTGCTGGGTCTTCGGGGGGTCGTTGCTAGGTCTGCGGTGCTTCGGCGGGGTGGAGGCGGTCCTCGAACTCCTTGCTGAGTTTCTCACCCTCGATGTCGGGGTCCGGAATGTGCCGGGCGAACCACTGCGGGTGATACCAGACCTTCGAGCCGACGATCGCCATCAGGGCCGGCACGAGCGTCAGCCGTACGACGAAGGCATCGATGAAAACGCCTGCGGCGAAACCGAATCCGATCGCCTTGATGGTCGGGTCGTCGGTGACCATGAACGCGACGAAGATCGAGAACATGATGAGCGCCGCCGCGGTGACCACGCGGGCGGAGGAGGTGGTGCCGCGCTCGACGGCGCCCCGACCGTCACCGGTCTTGGTGTAGTCCTCCTTGATGCGCGAGACGACGAAAACCTCGTAGTCGCTGGAGAGGCCGAAGATGATCGCGAGCATGATCAGCGGCAGGAAGCTGATGATCTCGCCCTTGGTGACGCCCAACAGGCTTGCACCCCAACCCCATTGGAAGATCGCGACCTCGAGGCCGAACGCCGCTCCGACCGACAGCAGGAAGCCGACGATCGACTTGATCGGGATCAGGATGGTCCGGAACGCGAACGTCAGCAGCACGAACGCCAGCGCCGCCACCACGATCAGGAAGATCGGCAGCGCATCGGTGAGCTTGGTCGAGACGTCGATGTTGGAGGCGGTCTGGCCGCCCACCAGGATCTTGGTGCCCGTCGTGCCCTCGATCTGACTGCGGTTGTCGCGCAGGTGGGTGACCAGATCAGCGGTCTTCGGATCGTTGGGCCCGGTCTTGGGGATCACCGAGATGATCGCGAGCTTGCCCTGACTCACCGTCGGGACCGCGGTCACCACGTTGTCCTGCTTCTGCAGGGCGCCGACGAGCTGCTGCACGTCGGCGGGGCTGTCGACGTTCTGCGCGGTGACCAGCAGCGGGCCGTTGAACCCGACACCGAAGCCCTCGGTGGTCAGGTCGTACGCCTTGCGGGCGGTGTTGTCCTTGGACTGCGACGACCCGCTCGGCAGGCCGAGCTGCATGTCGAGCGCCGGCGACGCCATGACGAGCAGACCCAGCACACCGACGATCAGCACGGGCACCCGGAAGCGGACGACGAACCGCGCCCAGACGCCGCCGGCGCTCTTCTCCGGAGCCTCGACCGCCTGCCGGGCGATCGCCTCGTGGTGCCCGGGCATCCCGGGCGACGGGATGAAGCTGATGACCTTGCGGCCGGCGAACCCCAACGACGCGGGCAGCAGGGTGAGCGCGATCAGCAGTGCGATCAGGACGGCGCCGGCGGCGGCCAGCCCCATCACCGTGAGGAACGGGATGCCGACAACCGCCATACCGCAGAGGGCGACGATGACCGTCAGGCCGGCGAACACCACCGAGCTGCCCGCCGTCCCGACGGCGAGGTAGACCGAGTCCTCCACGTCGAGTCCGGCGATGAGGTTGTTGCGATGCCTGGAGAGGATGAAGACCCCGTAGTCGATGCCGCAGGACAGGCCGAGCATGAGTGCGACGGTGGTCGACGTCGACGCGATGTCGACGACAGCGGCCAGCGCGGTGACCGACATGACCGTTACGATCACGCCGAGAATCGCGTTGATGATCGGCAGGCCGGCCGCGACGAATGCCGCGAAGGTCACCAGCAGCACGATGAACGCGACGACGATGCCGATGATCTCGGGGATCTCACTGATGGTGAATTCCGAGCCGGGATAGACCGATCCGGCGTACTCGACCTGGACGCCCGCGTTGCGAGCGGTGTCGGAGACCGCATTCACCCGGTCGAGAGTCGAGCTGCTGACGTCCTGCGCGGCGTCCTTGTACTGGATGGTGCCGAGCCCGACCTGGCCGGACGGCGACACCTGCTTTGTCGAGAAGGGATCGGTCACCGCGACCACCCCCGGGACCTTGGCCAGCTGGGCCATCGTCTCCTTGACCGCCTGCACGTTGGTCGGGGATGTCAGCTTCTGACTGCCGTGGGTGGCGAACACCACCCGGGTCTGGGCGCCGCCGGCCGCAGGCAGGTCCTTGGCCAGCAGGTCCTGCATCTGCTGGGACTCGGTGCCCGGGATCGTGAAGTTGTCGTTGGTCTTGCCGCCGCTCAGCTGGGCGGTGGCGATCACCGCAGCAGCGACGAGGATCCAGAGCGCGACGACCGTCTTGCGGTGGCGAAAACACCAACGGGCAATGTTTGCAAGGTATTTGGACACTGTGCCTCCCGAACACGACAACCACACCGATAACCACACCGACAAGCACATCGACGCCGGCGGTGGGCGCTCCCAATCTTTCAGTACGATAGTACGGAAATAGGCTCGGGTGAAGTCCGCGAGGTGACCGCGGTCAGCACCGGAGCCACCGACAGAAGATCCCGAGCCGCATGGGGGGCTCGGGATCTTCGGTGTTCGGTCTCGGGGGTCGAGCTCAGTGCGCGCGGTTCAGTGCTCCGCGTCGGAGAGGTCGGCCTGGGCGGAGACACCGCGCAGCGTGATTCCCGCGAAGACCGCGACGCCGACGAGGATCACCGCGGCGATCCCGCCGGGGCGGCTGGTGACCGAGATCCTGTCCTTCATCGATCAGCCCACGCCATCGACCGGGCACACGCCATCGACCGACTCCACCACATCGACCGACTCCACCACGAGGTGAACGCATGCGGATCTACCTGACCCAGGTCTTCGTCGAGGACCAGGCCGCGGCCGAGAAGTTCTACACCGAGGTGCTCGGCTTCCGGGTCAAGCACGACATCCCGCTCGGTGACGCGCGGTGGCTGACCGTGGTCTCGCCCGACGCACCGGACGGCACCGAGCTCCTGCTCGAGCCGAACGGCCACCCGGCCGTCGGTCCCTACACGAGGGCGCTGGTGGCCGACGGCATACCGGCGGCGTCGTTCGCGGTCGACGACGTGCGGGCGGAGTGCGATCGCTTGCAGGACAAGGGTGTTCGCTTCACCCAGCCCCCGACCGACATGGGCGGCGTGACGATCGCGGTCTTCGACGACACCTGCGGCAACCTGATCCAGATCGTGCAGCTGCCGGCGGGCAGCTAACCGAGCGCGCCCGCCCTGCGGCGCAGGATCGCACGCTCGCCGTCGTTGCGAGTGCGGGCCGCCGCCTCGGTGAACGCCGCCCGTGCCTCGTCGCGGCGCCCGGCCCGCTCCAGCAGGTCGCCGCGGACACTCGGCATGAGCGGTGAGTCGCCGAGCGCGTCCTCCCCCAGCTCGTCGAGTATGACGAGACCCGCGTCCGCACCGAACGCGCGACCGTGCGCGACCGCCCGGTTGACCTCGACGACGGGCCCCGGCGCGGCGGAGGCGAGCACGTCATACAGCGCGGCGATGCGTCGCCAGTTGGTGTCCTCCGGCCGCCCGGCGCGGGCGTGTTGCGCGGCGATCGACGCCTGCAGGAAGTAGCGCCCGACCGGTGTGCCCCGCTCCGCGATCGTCTCGGCCCGGGCGAGCGCCGCGAGGCCGCGCCGGATGAGCAACTGGTCCCAGCGCGTCCGGTCCTGTGCCTCCAGCAGCACCGGCGTGCCGTCGGCGTCGAGGCGCGCCGGGATCCGGGATCCCTGGAGCTCCAGCAGCGCCTGCAGCCCGAGCACCTCGACCTCGTCCGGTGCGAGCGCGGCGAGCATCCGCGCCAGGCGCATCGCCTCGTGCGCCAGGTCGGGCCGCATCCAGTCGGCGCCGGAGGTGGCGGCATACCCCTCGTTGAAGATCAGGTAGACGACCGCCATCACGTCGTCGAGCCGCTCCGTGCGTGCGGGCCCGGTCGGCAGCTCGAACTCCGCACGACGCGACGACAACGTCTTCTTGGCGCGCGAAATGCGTTGTGCCATGGTGGATTCCGGCACCAGGAAGCCGCGCGCGATCTCCGCGGTGGTGAGGCCGCCGACCAGCCGCAGGGTCAGTGCGGCGCGCGACTCCGGGGTGAGCGACGGGTGGCAGGACAGGAAGATCAGGCGCAGGACGTCGTCCTCGATGTGGTCGACCTGCGCGTCGAGATCGGGCATCTGGGTCTCGCTCTCCCGGTCGGCGTGCGCCAACTCGGTGACCTTGCGGCGCAGCACCTCCGCGCGGCGGAAGTGGTCGATGCCGCGCCGCTTCGCGGTGGTCATCAGCCACGCACTCGGGTTGCCCGGGATGCCGGTGACCGGCCATTGCTCGAGAGCCGCGACCAGGGCGTCCTGCGCCAGGTCTTCGGCGAGCGCCACGTCCCGCGTCATCCGGGTGAGTGCGCCGACGAGGCGGGCCGATTCGGCCCGCCACGCGGCGACTATCGCCCCGTTCGGATCATCCGCACTGGAAGGCGCCGGCACGGGGGCAGCGTAGTGACTCCGGCTCAGCCGGTGGGCGCGTCTGAGCTCTCAGGGTTTTCGGGGTTCTCGGGGCCGTCGGAGATCTGCCGCAGCGTGGCGACCACCGTCACCTCCGGCCAGTGCTTGGCATGCAGCTCGGCGAACTCCTGCTGGCCGGCGACCGCCTCCTCGACTGTGTCGTACTGCAGGATCGCCCAGCCTCCGACGACCTCCTTGGCCTCGGCATACGGGCCGTCGACCCGGCTCACCTCACCCTGGCGCGCGACGAAGTTGACCGCGTCCTCGGTGCCGTAGAGCCCGCCTCCGTCGACGAACACGCCCTTGGCCGCCAGCTCGCTGATGTACTTGTCCATCGCCTCGAAGAGCGCCTTCGGCGGGGTGCCGACGCCTTCTTCCATCCGCACGAATCCCATGAACCGTGGCATCGCGATCACTCCTGCTTTTCGTTGGTTGTCGGTTGCTTGCCACCCGTACGTCGAACGGCCGGCGGCCTGCTCGACATCGCGTGCGGAAGATTTTTCTGCTGACTGCGCTCAGCGCTTGAGCACCGCGACCCGCTGCTCCGCGGTCAGCGGTGCGGGCAGCGGCGCGGCGTCGGGGCGGGCGCGCAGCGACTCCAGCTGCAGTGCCGCGTAGCGCTGCCAGGCGTCAGGCGCGTGCTGCGCCGTGCGGCGCACCACCTCGGCGTTGCCGAGGAAGATCAGCATGAGGTCGGACAGGTCGGCGTCGGGCCGCAGCTGCCCCGACGCACGCGCCCGGTCGAGCAGCCCCTCCAGCTGGCTCTCGACGTGCAGGCGCAACTGCTCCATCGCGGGGCTCGAGGGAAAGCGCAGCGCCACCAGGTCCCCGAGCCCGGCGCCGGCGGCCTGCAGCGCGCAGAGGCCGTTGACCAGCCGCACGACTCCGGTCCACGGATCGTCCTGCCCGACCGCGTCCTCCAGCACCGGGCGGTATGACGCGAACAGCTCCTCGAAGACGGCCGCGATCAACTCCTCGCGGGTCGGGAACCGGCGGTAGAGCGTCGCGATGCCGACGCCGGCCGCCTTCGCGACGTCCTCGAGCGGGATGTCCAGGCCGCCTTGCCGGAACTGTTCGCAGGCCGCCTCGATCACCTTGGTGCGGTTGCGCGCGGCGTCGGCGCGCAGTGGCGCGCAGGCTTCCGGGTGCGAGGTGTTCGGCATGTCACACAGTCTAACGAGCTAACTGGAGTTTTCCTTCCGGATAGCGCGGTAGGCTGGAGGTTATCTGGAAGAAAACCTCCACTTAGTGCGTTGAGCGAGAACGATGAGCATCGGACACACCCTTCACCCCCACGGCGGCGCGCGACTGCGGCCCGCGGCAGACCGGCCGCGGCGCGGTTCGCAGCGGGCCGGTTCGCAGCGGCCCGGCTCGCACTCGCGGCTGTTCGCGCACGCGAGCCCCGTCATAAGGGAGCTGCTGCTGGTGGCGGCGCTGTATGTCGCCTACACCGGCAGCCGGCTGCTCGCCAGCGACCGGTTGGACGTTGCGGTGGGCCGCGCCGCCGACCTGCTGCACGTCGAGACGGTGCTGGACCTGGACCTGGAGCAGTCGCTCAACGAACTCTTCGTCGAGCACGACTGGCTCGGGCTCTTCGGCAGCTATTGGTATGCGACGGCGCACTACGTGGTGACGCTCGCGGTGCTCGGCTGGCTCTTCGCCCGCCACCGCGAGGTCTACCGGCGCGCCCGCAACGCGCTCGCGCTCGCCACCTTCGTCGCGCTGGGCTTCTATCTCACGATGCCGACCGCGCCGCCCCGGATGGCCGGCCTCACCGATGTGCTGAGCGTGCACTCCGACGACGGCTGGTGGGGCGGGGACGCGTCGGCGCCGCGCGCCTTCGCGGGCAGCACCAACGAACTCGCCGCGTTCCCGTCGATGCACGCCGGCTGGGCGCTCTGGGTGGCGCTCGCGGTCGCAGCGGTCAGCGGTGCGTGGTGGCTGCGCACGCTCGGCTTTGCGTATGCCGCGGTCACCGCCCTCGTCGTGGTCGGCACCGCCAACCACTGGGTGCTCGACGTGCTCGTCGGCTGGGTCATCGTGGGTCTTGCCTGGTGGCTGGTCGATCGGGTGACGTCCGAGCGTCAGCGCGCCGCCGGTTCAGCTGCCGCTCGCCCGAATGTCCATGACCAGTCGAGGGATTCGGCGCTCACCGACCTTGCTGAGCCAGCTTGTGGCCGGGTAGGCAAGCCGAACCACGAAATAGTTGACGTATTCGACGACCGCGAGCAACCAGACCATCAGCGCCAGCACGCGCTGCTCGGCTGAGACCTGGGTGACGAGCACGCCGACGAGTCCGGCTGCGATGACCAGCGGGTCGAGCAGCCGAAAGCTGCGGTAGGCGGAGGCCACCGCACGCGGCATCACACCCCGCGCCAGCCATCGGCGTGCCAGCAGCCAGTAGACGCCGCCCTGCAGCAGGACCAGCACCAACGGGATGAGCGCGGACCAGAGCGCGGCGCTTGACGGGACCACGCCGGTGAGGGGGACGCCGACGAACACCGCCGTCGCGCACAACTCGCCCAGGCCAAGACTCAGGTAGGTGCGCCGTAGTGCTGCCGCCCGATCCGTTCCCCCAGATGCTATGTGACGCAGACTACGACACGCTTTTAGGTTGGGCACAATACAATCGCGCACAACCTGATACGTTGTATGACGTGACGGACTCATCGGAGAGCCTGCGGCTGAACAACCAGCTCTGCTTCTCGCTCTACAGCGCCTCCCGGGCGTTGACAGCGCTCTATCGGGAGCTGCTGGCACCGCTCGGGGTGACCTACCCGCAATACCTGGTGCTGCTCGCCCTGTGGGAGCAGTCCCCGCAGACCGTCAGCGAGCTCGGCGCTCAGCTCCAGCTCGACTCGGGCACCCTCTCGCCGCTGCTGAAGCGGCTGGAGCTGCTCGGTCTGGTCACCCGGGAGCGCGCGACCGACGACGAGCGGGTCGTGCTCGTCGCGCTGACGACGCGTGGCTGGTCGCTGCGCGCCCAGGCGGTGCCGGTGCCGGCGGTCGTCTCCGAGGCGACCGGCCTGGACAACGCGCACCTGATGCAGTTGCGCGACGAGGTGCAGGGCATCGCCGATCGGGTGCGCAGCGCCATACCGGCCGAGAATGCCGGTACACCGAGAGCACCGAGAGCACCGAGAGCGCAGTAGTAACCCCTGAATAGCCCTGAATAGCCCTGAAAAACAAGGAGATTCGCATGCCCACACGCACCGCACGCACCGACTGGACCGGCAGCCTGGAGGAGGGCGCGGGCAAGGTGGAGCTGACCAGCTCCAAGCTGGCGACGTTCGACGTGTCCTTCCCCAAGCGCGCCGCCGAGGACGCGAACGGCACGACCAGCCCGGAGGAGCTCCTCGCGGCTGCGCACAGCGCCTGCTACGCGATGCAGCTGTCCGCGCTGATCGCCGAGGCCGGCGGCACCCCGCAGGCGCTCGACGTGCAGGCCGACGTCTCGCTCGGCGCCGACCCGGCCGGCGGCTTCCGCCTGACCGGCATCACCCTCAAGGTGCGCGGTGAGGTCGACGGCCTCGACGCCGACGGCTTCGCCAAGGCGGCCGCGGACGCCAAGGCGGGCTGCCCGGTCAGCAAGGCGCTCACCGGGGTCGAGATCACCCTCGACGCCGCGCTGGAGGGCTGAGCCCCGAAAAGCCCAGGGCGGCGACGAGACTCACCGACACGGGCGGAGGGTCGCCGCGATCAGCACCGCGGCGGCCAGCTCCCCCTGTCGGTGAGTTTTCGCGGTTGCCGGGACCCCGGGTGCGGGGCGCCGCTCGCGCGCTACTCGTAGACGTACTTCTGCGGACCGGGGTAGATCCAGGACAGCCCGTCCCGGAGCCGGTCGCGCCAGTCCTCCCAGGAGTGGCCGTCGCGGGCCTCGACATAGCGCACCTGCATGCCGGCGCCCTCGAAGACCGGGATCATCGACCGGTTCGGCACGATCAGCGGCTCGTAGATGCCGCACGAGACGAAGAGCCGGTCGGCGACCTTGCGCGGTGCCGCGCGGTAGCGGTTCATGAAGCGCACGACCGGATCGAAGACCTCACCTCCGCCGTGCTCGTTGCCGATGTCGGTGAAGACGAAGGACCCCGACTGCAGCAGCAGCGACCCGAACACGTCCGGATAGCGGTATGCCGTGGTGAGGCTCGCCACCGCGCCGAACGACGCACCCATCAGACATCGGCCGGATGGCCTTGACAGCAAAGGAAATTCGGACTCCAGGCGCGGGACCAGCTCCTTGGCGACGAACCGGGCGTGCTGGGCCGAGTTGGCGTATTCGCGGTTGCGGTCACCGGGACTGGTGAAGACCACGACCGTCTCGGCGACGTCGAGCCGGTGGATCAGGTTGTCCAGGACCGGCTTCATCGACGCGTAGCCCAGGTAATCGTCGCCGTCGTGCACGATCAGCAACGGATAGCTGTGCGTGCTGCGGAACCTCGCGGGAAGGTAGACCCGACAGACGTTTTCGCGGCGCAGCGCGCGTGACTGCACGGCCAGGTCGACGATCTCGCCGGGCCGCGCGTCGGGGTCGGGATGGATCCAGTCGGGCACGACGTAACCGGTCGCCTGGCACACCGACGAAGACCCCACCGGGCTGTTGGCGACCCGGGGGTTGAGCGGGTCGTTGCCCTGCTCGTAGTGGTCGCCGCGGCGTACCTCCAGCTGGTATTCGACGCGCGAACCGGCCGGCAGCTCGAGGATGACGTACCAGAGCGAGGTGTCGCCGAGGCGGCGCATGGGGACCCGCTGCGGCTGGCCGACGATGCGGCGGCGCACCCACACCTCGTCCGCCGCACCGCGAAAGAGGAAGGTGCACTTCTCGCCCTCGACGATCGGCACGTCGTGTCGCTCGAGGAAACGGTCGACGGCGTTCTCGTCCAAGGGTTTCCGAGCGCGGAGGCGGTGGATCGCCAATTGTCTAGCCATCGCGGTCGCCCTCGTCATCTCCCCGTCCGAGAGTGGCGACCGACCCGGCCGGGCCGATCACCGTGGTGCCGGCCTCCAACCGGCCGCCGGCGTCGACCGTGACGCGCGTGCCGGGGTCGAGCGGCACGCACCACGCCGGCGCGAACCGCCGGGTCATCGTCGCCATCCGGGGCAGGTCGTGCATGTGCAGGCGCTGGTGCGCCGACGGGAAGACCACGGTCTCGCGCAGAAGGCCGAGCCCGTCGTCGTAGATCTCCGGCGACCGAGGTCCGCGAGAAGCGTTGTCGTTGAAGAGAACCACGCGTTCGGTGAGGGCCATCGCGCCCGCCGACCAGGCGATGATCGGCAGCCGGTCCAGCCCGGCGGGCACCACGTTGAAGAGGTGCTGCGAGTCGAGCAGCTCCGCGACGTGCCCTCCGGCGATCACCACCGCCTGTGCCTGCCCGAGGATCTGGGCGACCTCCGCCCGGTGGCCGGCGATGAGGTCGCGTTCGTGCGGTCGGACCGCCGCGTAGAAGTCCGCGTGCACCTCACGCACCCGCTCCAGGTGTCGCCGGTCGAGCGACCGCAACACCTCCTCCGCATCGCGAATCGCCAGGTCCCGCACCCGATCCGACGCCTCACCCTGAGCCCGTATGTCGTCCAGCGCCGCGACGGTGTGACCCACGCCGAGCAGGTAGAGCTCCTGCATCTCGTCGATGACCGCGCGCCGGTGGCGCCAGGCCGCGGCGAACTCCGGGTCACGGTCGAGCACGTCCTGACGCCGCTCCCACAACCGCAGGTTGACCGCGGCGCCGCCGAGGTGCTGGGTCAGTTCGTCGTCGGCGGACTCGCGCTCCTGCCAGCCTGCGGTGATCGTCGCGAAGGGGCCGTCCAGCCCCAGCGCGGCCACCACCTTGTCGAGCCCGGGACGACGCTGCGGGCCGAGCAGCACCATCGACGGGCTGTCAGCATTGACAGTAGAATTCACGCGATTCTCACTCGGCGCGCACCTGGACCGTCCGTCCGACGTCGTCGAGCATCTCGCGCAGCACGTCGTAGTCGGGGTGCCGCATCCGGATCCACGCGTTGGCCATGTAGCCCGCCTCGACCGGCTGGGTGTCCACGCCGACCGGCAAGTGGGAGTCGAGCACCCACTCGCCATAGCGCTGCTGGATCTCGTCGATGCCGTCGATCGCCACGATGCGCCCGTCGCGGTCCGGGCGCAGCGCGACGATGCCCGCGGCATACGCCCGGGACGGCACGTGCCAGACGTGACGGTGCACGATCGCGTCCGCCCAGGCGCGGTAGATGTCGAGATCGTTGCCGGCGGCATAGAGGTCCCAGCAGCCGACACCGGGCGGCCGGGCGCCGATCTCACTGAAACGCAAGCCTTTCGGGCTGACGAAATACTCCATGTGCGTCGCCGAGGTGTGGATGCCGAGCACCTCGTTGACCCGCTCGCCCATCTCGCGCAGCTCCGCGTAGAACGGCGCCTCGTCCACCCGGTTGGTCGAGATGTACTCGGGGCTGATCCAGCGGGTGCGCATCGCCTCGAGCACACCCGGGTAGTAGTGCGACGCGAAGTCGAGCGCAATGCGGCCGTCGACGCTCAGCGTGTCGTAGAAACCCTCATGCCCCTCGATGAACTCCTCGACCGCGATCGAGTCGACACCACCGAAAGACTCTGCTGCTGCTCGCAATTCGGCATAGGAGTCGACACGGACGGTGCCCGACGCCCCGGCGCCGTCGCGGGGTTTGAGGATCACCGGGTAGCCGTGCTCGTCGACGAAGTCGCGCAGGTCGTCGAGGTCGTGCGCGGCCGCCGAGGCGGCCGTCGGCACGCCGGCCGCGCGCAGCGCCTCCTTCATCGCCGGCTTGTCCCGGCACAGCCAGGTGGTGTGCACCGAGGTGCCGGGGATGCCGAGCTCCTCCCGGACCACCGCCGCGGGCAGCGTGTGCGACTCGATCGTCGCCTCCATGCCGTCGATCCAGGCGAGCGACTGGAAATGCTGCACCGCGGTGCGCAACTGGTCGACGTCGGTCACCGAACCGACCTGGTAGTAGTGGGAGATCCAGGACTGCAGCTCGTCGTCGAGCCACTCCCACGGCGTCTCCCCGACCGCGAAGACCGTGGCGCCGACCTGGCTGAGCGCCCGCACGAACTCGCGCTGATTGCGCGGGAAGTTAGGCTCGACGAAGACGACGTTCATGGGTCGCCAGGCTAACGGCGTACCACCGGGTAACGCCTCGCGGACGGGCAGAATTCGCCTGCCGGATATGCGAACATATGTTCGTGGAAGAGGGCAACTTCCTGCACGCCGATCTCGACTCGTTCTTCGCCAGCGTGGCGCAGCGCGACGACCCGAGCCTGCGCGGGAAGCCGGTCGTGGTCGGCGGCGGGATCGTGCTCGCCGCGAGCTACGAGGCCAAGGCCTACGGGGTGCGCACCGCCATCTCCACCCGCGTCGCCCGCCGCCTGTGCCCGGACCTGATCGAGGTGCCGCCCACCTTCACCGCGTATGTCGATGCCAGTCACGCCGTGTTCGAGGTTTTCGGGGACATCACGCCGCTCGTCGAGGGCATCTCGATCGATGAGGCGTTCCTGGACGTCGGCGGGCTGCGGCGGACCGGTCGCACCCCCAGTCAGATCGGGGCCGAGCTGCGCCGCCGGGTCAAGGTCGAGGTGGGCCTGCCGATCTCGGTCGGCATCGCGGCCAGCAAGTTCCTGGCCAAGATCGCGAGCGCGGCGAGCAAACCCGACGGCCTGCTCAGTGTGCCGATCGGCGCCGAGCTCGACTTCCTGCACCCGCTGCCGATCGAGGCGCTCTGGGGTGTCGGCAAGGTGACCGCGGGCAAGCTGCACGACCGCGGCATCGGGACGGTCGGCGAGCTGGCCCGGCTGGATCGCGAGACGCTCGTCGCGATCGTCGGACCCGGGGGCCGGCACCTGCACGAGGTGTCCCACGCCCGCGACCCGCGACGCGTCGAGGTCGGCAGGCGGCGGCGGTCGATCGGATCCCAACGGGCGATCGGCCGCGGCCGGCATACCGCCGAAGAGCTGGACGCGACGCTGATCAGCCTGGTCGACCGGGTGACCCGGCGGCTGCGGGCGGGTGAGCGGGTCGGGCGCACGTTCACCCTGCGGCTGCGCTTCGAGGACATGACACGGGCGACCCGGTCGCGCACCGTGCGCCGATCGGGTGCCGGCACCGACGCGTGGCTGGCCACCGGCCGGGAGCTGCTCGCCGAGACGGCGCCGCTGATCGCCGACCGCGGGCTCACCCTGCTCGGCATCAGCATCAGCGGGCTCGACGAGAGCGACACCGAGCAGCTCGAGTTGCCCTTCGACACCGTCGAACCGTCCCGGCTCGACGGCGCGCTCGACGCCGTGCGCGACAAATTCGGCAGCGCGTCGATCACCCGCGGCGTGCTGGTCGGGCGCGACCGCGGCTTCGAGGCGCCGCTCCTGCCGGACACGCCGAAGGGACGTGCCCGGTGAGCACGTCCCTCCGTCTAGTCGCTCGGGTCAGTCGCGCGCGGCGTGCCGCCCGCGGGGCTGGTCCTTGCCGGCCGGACGGCTGCCGCCGGCGATGGTCTTGTCGACGGTGGTCTCGACCTCGCCGACCAGGTCCGCGGAGGAGTTGGCGCCGCGCACCTCGGTGATGTCGACCTGCTCCACCTCGACCAGCTGCTCCGGGGTGCCCGGGCCGGCCGGCGCGGCGCCGCCCTTCTTGCTCGACACGATCAGCGCCACCGCGCCGGCACCGGCGAGCAGGCCGAGCGCGATCAGCAGCCCGCCCTTCTTCTTTTTCTTCTTCACCGCCGGGGCCACGGTCTCGACGGTCTCGCGGGCCTGCGCGGGCAGCGCGGCATATGCCTGCTGACCGGTCGCGGAGGCCGACTGGATCGCCTGCTGGATGCGCGGCATCCACTCCTCGGAGAACAGGCTGTGCGCCTGCTCGCGGGTGAGGCCGGCATCCTGCACCCGTGCGAGGTGCGGAGCGGCCGCCTGCTGGGCCCGCTTGTTGGCCTTCTTGAGCTGCTTGTTGGCCTGCTTGTTGACCTTCTTGGCCCGCTTGCCGAGGTCCTTGGCGTGCGGGGCCGCAGCGTCGGCCGCCGAGCCCTTGGCGTCGTCGAGCTTCTCGGCGAGGTCGTCCACCACCGGGGCGACCTTCTCCTTGACGGTGCCGGCGACGTCCTCGACCGCGTCGGAAGCGGCCGACAGCAGGTCGGAAGCCTTGTCCTTGACCGCGTCGGTGCGCGAGGTCCTGCGAAGCACTGGTGCCCTCCTATGAAAAGAAGCCTTGGGTATGGCGCTTCGGCTCATCCTGCCAGGCGACGCCACCGGCCCGCAGCAGGCCGGTGGCGGAACTTCGCACCGACCTTCCGGCTCGCGCGTCGCTCCCGCCATACGAAATGCGAGACTTGACGCATGATCGCAACGCTGCACACCAATCATGGCGACATCAAGCTGAACCTCTTCCCCCACGACGCGCCCAAGACGGTCGACAACTTCGTCGGCCTCGCGGAGGGCACCAAGGACTACCGCGACGACGCCGGGCGCACCAGCCCGACGCCGTTCTACGACGGCCTGACCTTCCACCGCATCATCCCCGGCTTCATGATCCAGGGCGGCTGCCCACAGGGCATTGGCATCGGCGGCCCGGGCTACGAGTTCGACGACGAGATCTCGCCGGACAAGAACTTCTCGGCCCCCTACATGCTCGCGATGGCCAACGCCGGCAAGCGCGGCGGCAAGGGCACCAACGGCTCGCAGTTCTTCATCACCGTCGGCCCGACCACCTGGCTGCAGGGCAAGCACACCATCTTCGGTGAGGTCGCCGACCAGGCCAGCCGCGACGTGGTCGACCAGATCGCGGGCGTGCAGACCGGTGCGCAGGACAAGCCGGTCGAGCCGGTCGTGATCGAGAAGGTCACCGTCGAGAAGTGACCGGACTGACCTCGGCATGACGGTATGACGCAGGAACCCGACGTGAACCAGCCCGCCATGCAGGCACCGACCTGCCCTCGTCATCCCGACCGGGTGGCGATGGTGTCGTGCCAGCGCTGCGGCCGACCGGCCTGCGCCGAGTGCCAGCGGCCCGCCGCGGTGGGCGTCCAGTGCGTCGACTGCGTCAACCAGGGCAAGCGCGAAACCCCGCGCCAGGTCTCCGTTTTCGGCGGAGGCCTGGCGCAGGGCCGGCCGGTCGTCACGATCGGCCTGATCGCGATCTGCGCGGTCGTCTGGGTCGCGCAACGGCTCGACCCGACCGTCACCGACAACCTGCTCTACGCGCCGATCCTCTCCAAGGAGGACCCCTGGCGCTTCCTCACGGCGGCGTTCGTGCACTCGCCCTACTCGCCGTTCCACCTGCTGTTCAACATGTACGCCCTCTGGATCTGCGGGCAGTACCTCGAGCCCCTGCTCGGTCGCGCGCGGTTCCTCGCCCTCTACCTCATCTCGGCGATCGGCGGCTCGGTCGGCTACGAGCTGCTGGCCTCGACGCCGAGCTCGGTGTCGGACCAGGTGACCGGCTGGAACACCCCGACCGTCGGCGCGTCCGGTGCGGTCTTCGGGCTCTTCCTCGCGGTGGTCGTGCTCAACCGGCGCCTCGGCCGGGAGATCGGGCCGATGGTCACGCTGATCGCGATCAATGCGGTCATCGGCTTCGTGGTGCCCAACGTCGCCTGGCAGGCCCACCTCGGTGGCGCCATCACCGGCGGCGTATGCGCCGGCGCGATCGCCCTGCTGGGTCGCGAGCGCCGGCAGTGGCAGTGGGTCGCGCTCGCCGGGATCGTCGTGGTGCTCGCGGTGCTGGCCGCGGTGCGCTTCGAGTCGGTGCACCTGCCGACCGCCTGACGAATCACATCCATGTAGTTATCCACCTGCTGTGGACAACCCTGTGGACAAGTGGGCGGACGCGGCTGCCGTCATACGAACGAAGATGCGAAGTCACATCGATGTAGTTATCCACGGACTGTGGACAACCCTGTGGACAGCGCATGGACGAGGGACATTGAATAGAGCACGCCGCCGCCCGGGATGTCCGGGCGGCGGCGTGTCTGCTGCTGGGCTGTGGCGGAGGGCTATCGCCAGCGGGTCGTCATCGCGAAACCGACCAGGATGAGACCGAAGCCGATCGCCATGTTGCCGAGGCCGATGCCGGGGATCGGGTATTTCTCGGACGACAGGTAGTAGGTCACCAGCCAGAAGAGACCGACGATCATCAGGGCGCACATCGTCGGCACCCACCAGCTCGGGTTCGGGCCGTCGGCGATGCCCGCGGCGCGCCGGTCGGCGCGGGCCTGCTTGGCCTCCGCCTTCGCCTCGGCCTTCTTCTGCTTGGCCTGCGCGGCGAGCGTCTTGGCGTCGGAGGAGTCGGACGATCGCTCGTCCTTGGCCTGCGCCGAGAGCTGCGCGGCCTCGCGGGAGTCGCGGGAGGCCTCGGCGTCCTCGGCGTCGGCCTTGGCGGCCGCCTTCTTCTTCACTGTCGCCTGCTGCGCGTCGGTCTTCTCCTCGGCGGCGCCGGCCCGGTTGGCGGCGGCCTTGGCGGGGGCGTCGTCCGCCGCCTCGGCCTCGAGGATCTCGCGCTCGGTTGCGGCTCCGTCCTGGTCGTCGGTCGACGGCTTGTCGGACTTGCTCACGGCGCTTCTCCCTGCAATCGGTCTGGATGACAGAATTGCGGTACAGCGTAATTCAGGGAAGGTGCGGGCCGGTGCGCAGACCACGCAGTCGATGGGCGTATGCCGTGCCGGTCGTCGCGCTCGCTGCGGGCAGCCTCTTCGGCGTCAGCGCCAGCACGTCCCAGGGTTCCGATCTGCGTCCGGGCACGCGCGACCTGGTGCAGGTCGTGCAGGCCGGCAACCGGCGGGTGGCCGATCAGGCGGCCGGCGTCAAAGGCCTGCAGGGCGAGGTCGACTCGCTGTCCAAGAAGGACGCTCCGGGCTCGGGCAAACTGGCCAGCACCCAGCAGCAGGCCGACGGGTATGCCGCGAGCGCCGGCCTGACCAGCGTCACCGGCCAGGTGGTGAGCGTGTCGCTCAACGACTCCAAGCGCGACCCGTCCACGCTGCCCGACGGCGCCAACCTCGACTGGCTCGTGGTGCACCAGCAGGACGTGCAGGCCGTGGTCAACGCGCTCTGGGCGGGCGGCGCCACGTCGATGATGCTGATGGACCAGCGGGTGATCAGCACCTCGGCGGTGCGATGCGTCGGCAACACCCTGTTGCTGCAGGGGCGGGTCTACTCCCCGCCGTTCGTGATCCGGGCGATGGGTGACCCGGCGAAGCTGCGGCAGGCCCTCACCGACGACCCGGCCGTCGCCAACTACCGCGCCTACGTCGATGCCGTCGGCCTCGGCTACGACGTCAAGACCGAGACCAAGGCGACCTTCCCGGCATACGTCGGCGGCACCGACCTCAAGTTCGCGAAAGTGAAGAAATGACAAGCATTCTGGTGGTCGACAACTACGACAGTTTCGTTTTCACGATCGTCGGCTACCTCCAGCAGCTCGGCGCCGAGACCACGGTCGTGCGCAATGACGCCGTCACCCCCGCCGAGGGTGCCGGGTATGACGGGGTGCTGATCTCCCCCGGCCCCGGCACCCCGGAGGAGGCCGGCGTCTCGACCGCGATGATCCGGACCTGCGCCGACCGCGCGCAGCCGATGTTCGGCGTCTGCCTCGGCCACCAGGCGCTCGGTGTCGTCTACGGCGCGACCGTCGACCGAGCCCCGGAGCTGCTGCACGGCAAGACCTCGCAGGTCGTGCACGACGGCGCGGGTGTGCTGGCGGGGCTGCCCAGCCCGTTCACCGCCACCCGCTACCACTCGCTCGCCATCGAAAACGCCACTGTGCCGGACGAGTTGGAGGTCACCGCGCGCACCGACAGCGGCGTGATCATGGCGGTGCAGCACCGCGAGCTGCCGTTGCACGGCGTGCAGTTTCACCCCGAGTCGGTGCTCACCGAGGGCGGCCACCGGATGCTCGCCAACTGGCTGGAGCTGTGCGGGATGCCGGACGCCGTCGACCGGTCGGCCGGTCTGGCGCCGCTGGTGCACACGGCCTGAGCGGCTCAGCCGCGCTTCCTGTCGACGGTGGCACCCGCAGCGTCAGCCGCTGCCGTCAGCTCGGTGATGCGCGGAGCGACCTGCGGCCACGCCGCGTAGAACGGCCGCCCGACCTGCGGATCGCTGCCGGCGAAATCACGCACCACGAGTCCGGATTCGCGTGCGATGACGATCGCACCGAGAGTGTCGACCGGCGAATAGCTGCCGTTGAGGAAGGCGCAGCCGCGACCGACCGCGGTCGCGGCGAGTGACAGCGCTGACGAGCCCATGATGCGCACGGTCGCGAAGTCGCCCGCGAGGGCCGCGAGGGTCTCGGTCATGCCGAGCCACGGCACGTGGTTGAGCCACTCGGTGAAGACCACGCCGCCCGCCAGCTCCGCGTGCGCCGGTCGCTCGACAGGTCGATCGTCGACCCATGACCCCAATCCCCTTGCCGCGCTGAGGATCTCGCGGCGCCACGGGTCGGCGACCACGCCCAGCAGCGGCCCTGAGCGGTCGGCGCCGCCGATGCTGACCGAGCACCACGGCACGCCGGACGCGAAGTTGGTCGTGCCGTCGATGGGGTCGATCAGCCAGGTGAAGCCACTGGTCCCGGACGTGTCCTGCAACTCCTCCCCGGCGACCGCGTCGTCCGGGAAGTGCTCGCGCAGCGCGAGCCGGACCTGCAGCTCGACCGCGCGGTCGACCTCGGTGACGAGATCTGCGGCGTCGTGCTTGGCGTCGACGAGCCCGGGCGGCGACTCGCGCACCCGGTCGGCGGCGTCGCGGGCGATCGCTCGCGCGGTGTCGAGCCGTTGCTGCAGCTGCACCGGATCCATCACGGCACCAGCGTCTTGCGCAGTGTGGATGGCAGGCATTCCTTTGCGGTCGAAGCAGTTTCGTCTGATCAGCTGTATGGCGCAGGTCGCGCGTCGAGGTCGGCCGCGATCCGGCGCAGCCCGGGCACCTCGGAGTCGCGGCACCAGGTGCGGACGTCGGTCAGCGTCGGCGCGCTCGCCGCGCCACCGAGGCCGCGCACCGAGAGGGCCGCGCACACCTGGGCAAAGCGCAGCGCGTCCTCGGTGGGCAGGCCGAGCAGGTCGGCGCACATCAGGCCGCTGGTGAAGACGTCGCCCGCACCGGTCGCGTCGACCGCGGCGACGCGTTCGCCGGGCAGGGTCAGCGGGGGATGTGCCGCGGCGGAGGCCGATGCGGACGCGGAGTGCACCCCGCCCCGGCCACAGGTCACCACGACCCGCTCGACGTGATCGGTGAGCGCGGCTGCGGCTGAGGGCACATCGTCCCGGCCGGAGTAGGCGAGAGCCTCGATCTCGTTGAGCACCAACGCATCCACGCCGGCCAGTCGCCCGAGCACCTCGCCGGACCAGTCGTGGCGCTCGTCATACCCGACGCCGGCGTAGACGCGTGCTCCGCCGGCCCGCTGCGCGGCGAACCAGTCGTCCCCGCCGGGCTGCAGGCTGACGAAGCAGGCGCGGGCCTGCGGCAGTCGTGGCGCGAGCTCGCCGACCGGCACCGGGTCGAGCCGGCCGTGACTGATCATCGCGCGGTCGGCGCCGTTGCCGAAGGCGGCGGTGACCGGGGTGCGCACGCCCGGCAGGGCCGGCACCCGCACGTCCAGGTGCGCCTCACCGCGCAGAGAGCGCAGCAGGAAGTCGCCGGCCGGGTCCGGCCCGACCGGTGCGACCAGGCAGGTGGCCGCGCCGAGCCGCGCGGCAGCAACCGCGTTGTTGGCGATGCCGCCCGGGCAGAGCACCGACTCGGTCGCCCAGGTCTCGGTGCCGGGCTCGGGCGCGGCGGCCACGCCGGAGAAGATCACGTCGAGGAAGACCGTGCCGACGACCAGCACATCGACCCGGTCGGCGGGGTCGATGGCGGGTGCGGCGGGCACGCTGCTCACGGTTGGTAACCGTGGCACGGCTGATCGAGCTTGGCAACAATTGCGCGGATCTGGTCGATCGGCGTTCACGTCTCGGCCGTACTTCCGCCGCATCCCGGTCATCTCGCGTCACCTGCGCTCACGGCAGGGGTGGACCGTGCGCGTTTTTGCGCATATCGTCCGCTGTTGTGGCAGAGCCGGAAACCCACTCCCCACCCGCTGCCCGGATGATCGCCCGGCAACGGGACGACCGGATCCTCGCGGCACTGCGCGCCGACGGCACCGTCTCCGCGCAACAACTCGCCAGCATGTTGCAGGTCAGCCCGTCGACCATCCGCCGTGACCTCGGCCGGCTCGCCGACGACGGCCGCCTGCACCGGGTGCACGGCGGCGCCTACGTGCAGTCGGTCGAGACCCCGGACGAGGAGCGGCCCTTCGCCGACGTCGCGCTCGACCGGGCCGACGAGAAGGAGACGGTCGCCGCGACGGCCGCCTCGCTCGTGCGCGACGGCGACGTGGTCTATCTCGACATCGGCACCACGACCATGCGGGTCGCGCGCCGGCTGCGCGACCGCGACGTGCTGGTCGTGACCAGCAGCCTCGCCGTGCTCGACCAGGTGCGCACCGGGCGCGCCGAGGTGCTGTTGCTCGGCGGGAGCCTGCGGCGCAACTTCGAGTCGTTCGTCGGGCCGCTGACGACGGACGCGCTGCGGGCCGTCCGGCCGGACATCACCTTCCTGTCGTGCACCGGCGTGCGCCCCGACGGCGCGGTGCTCGACGACATCTCGGCCGAGGCCGCGATCAAGCGTGGCGCGGCCGAATTCGCCCAAGCGCTCGTGCTGCTCGCGACCGACGCGAAGTTTCCCGGCACCGGGACCTTCAAGGTGACCGACCTGACCGAGGTCGACACGGTCATCACGACCAAAGCCTCGGACCCGGCCACGCTCGAGCTCTGCCGCCGAGCGGGCGGCGAGGTGATCACCCTATGAGGCTGACGATCCTCGGCGGCGGTGGCTTCCGGGTGCCGCAGGTGCACCAGGCGCTGCTGGACGACCCGGAGCACCTGATCGACGAACTCGTGCTGCACGACACCGATCCGGCCCGGCTGACGGTGATCGAGCAGGTGCTCGCCGGGCAGTCGGCGGGCGCCCGGGGCGCCGGTCAGGTCCGGGTGACCGCGACGTCAGATCTCCAATCCGCCCTGCGGGCAACCGATTTCGTCTTCTCGGCGATCCGCGTCGGTGGGCTGGAGGGACGGGTCACCGACGAACGCTCTGCGCTCGCGCTCGGTGTGCTCGGCCAGGAGACGACCGGCCCGGGCGGCATCGGCTACGCGGTGCGCACGCTGCCGGTCGCCTGGCAGATCGCGAAAACCGTTGCGGCGGTGGCCCCTTCGGCATACGTCATCAACTTCACCAACCCCGCGGGCATCATCACCGAGGGCATGCAGCAGGTGCTCGGCGACCGGGTCGTCGGCATCTGTGACACCCCGAGCGGGCTCGGCATCCGCCTCGCCAGGCTGTATGACGTGAGCCCCGACCAGGTGCGGCTCGACTACGTCGGGCTCAACCACCTCGGCTGGCTGCGGCACGCCTGGACCGGCGGCCGCGACCTGGTGGCGCAGGTGCTCGCCGACGACGACCGGCTGCAAGAGCTCGAGGAGGGGCGGCTGTTCGGCGCCGACTTCCTGCGCGGCCTCGGCATGCTGCCGAACGAATACCTCTATTACTACTACCGCAACCTCGACGCCGTCGCCGCGCTGGAGAGCGCCGAGCAGACCCGCGGCGAATACCTGGTGCGGCAGCAGACCGGCTTCTACCGGGCCGCGACCGGTGCCGACCCGGCGACCGCCCTCGACCTCTGGGCCGCGGCGCGGGCCGACCGCGAGACGACCTACATGAGCGAGGCGCGGGAGGCCGACGAGGAGCGCCCGGACACCGGCGGCGGCGGTTACGAGGGTGTCGCGCTGGACGTGATGCGCTGCCTGGCGACCGGACAGTCACGCACGATGATCCTCAACGTTCGCAACGGATCCACGCTGCCGCAGCTGTCGCCCGAGGCGGTGATCGAGGTGCCGTCACTGGTCGACGGCGGGGGCGTGCGTCCGTTCGCGACCACCGCCCCGCCGCCCGCCGCCCTCGGGCTGATGACCCAGCTCAAGGGGGTCGAGCAGCAGGTCATCGCCGCGGTCGCCGCCGCCGACGAGCGGCTGCTCGCCGCCGCGCTCGGGCAGCACCCGCTGGTGCGCTCGCTCGCGGCGGCCGAGCAGCTGGCTTCGTCCTACCTGGCGCGCTCCTCACCGCCCCGTCGGTGACGCCGCCGCCCGCACCTCACTTGCCGTTGCCATTGCCGTTGCCATTGCCCTTGCCGCTGCTCGTCGGTGACGGCGAGGTCGGGCTCGGCGACGACGAGCTCGGCGCGCTGCTCGAGGACGTCGGGGACGGCGAGCTGGACTGCGTGGACGGCGTCGGCTGCGGGGGCGGCGTCTGCGTCACCGTCACCGAGACGGTCGGCGCGGCATACGCCCCGACGCGCAACACGACCGTGGAGTTGACGTCGGCCACCGACCCGCTCTCCGGCGAGGCGCTCAGCACCTTGCCGACCTGGCTCTGGTCGTTCACCGGCACGCTCTCGCTGCGGTAGCGCAGGTGCGCGTCGGACAGCGCGCTCTGCGCGTCGCCGACGTCCATCCCGACCAGGCCGCCCGGCACGTGCACCTTGCCGTTGCTGAGGTTGAGCGAGACGGTCTGGCTCGGGTCGGCCTGGGTGCCGATGCTGGGGTTGGTCGAGGCGACCTGACCCTTGGCGTACTGGCTGTCCGAGACGTCGGAGTTGCCGACGTTGACGTTGAGGAAACCCGCCTGTTGCAAGGCATCTCGAGCCTGTTGCTCGGTCTTGCCCGCCACGTTCGGCACTGCGACCAGCCCCGGACCGTCACTGACGTTGAGCACGATCTGGCTCGACGGATTGACCTCGGTGCCACCCGTCGGGTCGGTGCTTGCGACATACCCCTTGGACACGTCGCTGCTCTTGACCGGGTTGACCCGGATGTCGGTGAAGCCCGCGTCCTTCAGGGTGCGTTCGGCGGATGCCTGCGGCTGCTGCACGACACTCGGCACCCGGATCGTCGTGGTGTCGCTGCCGTTGTTCATCACCAGGTAGCCGATCCCGAGGATGGCGAGCAACGCCACGACCGCGGCCGCCACCCACAGGCCCGTATGACGGCGAGCCGGCCGGTCCTGGTCGTCGAACTCGCGGGTGTAGTCGCGCCGGCGAGGTGCCGGCGGGTCGGCCGCGGGCGGCGTGCGCCGCATCATCGAGGTCGCGCCCGCCCCGGCTCCGGCGCCGGCGAGCAGCGCGGTGGTCTCCTCGCTGAGCGGCGCCCCGGTGCGCGCGGCCTGCAGGTCGCCCCGGAAGGCCGCGGCGGTCTGGTAGCGGTCGTCGCGCTTCTTCTCCAGCGAGCGCAGGGCGACCGCGTCCATCGCCTTGGGCACCGACGGCTCGTAGAACGACGGCGGCTTCGGCGGGTCGGTGATGTGCTGGTAGACCAGCGACACCGGTTCGCCGACGAACGGCGTGCGGCCGGTGAGGAGTTCGTAGAACACACAGCCGGCGGAGTAGAGGTCGGAGCGGGCGTCGACGGTCTCGCCCTGCGCCTGCTCCGGCGAGAGATAGCGCGCGGTCCCGACCACGGCCTGCGCGGACGTCATCGTCGCGCCGGTGTCGGCGAGCGCCCGGGCGATGCCGAAGTCCATCACCTTGACGCTGCCGCCCTTGGTCAGCATCACGTTGGCGGGCTTGATGTCGCGGTGCACGATGCCCTTGTCGTGGGAATACTCCAGCGCCGACAGGATGCCCATCGTGACGCGGGCCGCCTCGTCCGGGGAGAGCTTGCCCTCCTCGTTGAGGATCTCGCGCAGCGTCTGCCCGTCGACATACTCCATCACGATGTAGGGCACGTCGACGGTCGCGCCGCCGGTCTCGGTGAACGTCTCCTCGCCGGAGTCGTAGACGGCGACGATCGAGTGGTGCGAGAGGCCGGCCGCCGACTGCGCCTCGCGGCGGAACCGCGTGAGGAACGAGGAGTCGCGCGCCAGGTCGACGCGCAGCATCTTGATCGCGACCGTGCGGCCGAGCCGGGTGTCGTGCCCGAGGTGGACCTCCGCCATACCGCCGCGGCCGATGAGTTCGCCGACTTCGTAGCGGCCGCCGAGGATGCGGGGGGAATCGGTCTCGGTCACGAGGATGCCTGCGGGGTGTAGGTCACGAGGGGTGAGTTGAACGGGCCGGTGTTGGGCGGGCTCGGCACCTTGTTGCCGCCGCCGGAGTTGACGACGGCGACGCCGATGACGATCCCGATCACGACCACAAGGGCGAGTATGCCGAGCCCGATCGCGAGCGGCGACAACCGACGCGACCTTGTCCCGGTCACCTGCGACCCGGTGGCGTGCGGAGACGCTTCGCCGCCCGGCGAACTGGACGATCGGCCGGACGACGACGGCAACCGGCGGCCGCCGGACGCGCCGGTCGCCTGCGGCCCGGATTGCACACCCGACTGCGACCCGGACTGCGGTCCCGACGGGGGCCCCGGATGTGTCCCGGAGTGCGGCCCGGACTGCGAGCCCGCCTGCGAGCCTGCCGGGGGGCCGGACTGCGGGCCGGACTGCGGGCCGGACCCGCCACCCACGCCACCCTGTGCGCTCGCCGGCACGGGGCGCGGCGGGGCGGCATAGGGGTTGTAGCCGAGCTGCTGGCTGTCGGAGACCGCCTGGCGCAGCGCCCGGCCGTACTCCTGGGCGGAGTCGGGCCGCAGCGCGGGGTCCTTCTCGAGCCCGACGTGCACCACGGCCCGCACCGGCGGCGGGACCTCCGCGGGCAGCGGCGGCGGTGCGTCGTTGACGTGCTGCAGCGCGAGCGCGACGGCACTGTCGGCGTTGAACGGCCTTCTGCCCCCGAGCATTTCGTAGGTGACCACGGCGAGTGAGTAGACGTCGGTGAGCGCGGTGGTGTCCCTGCCCATCGCCGCCTCGGGGGCGAGATATTGCGCGGTGCCCATGACCTCGCCGGTCTTGGTCATCGCCGTCGAGCCGACCGCGCGCGCGATGCCGAAGTCGGTCAGCTTCACCACGCCGTCGGGGGTGACGAGCATGTTGGCCGGCTTCACGTCGCGGTGGATGAGACCGGCGCGGTGCGCGGCGTGCAGCGCCGCGGCGGCCTGACCGATGAGCCCGACGGTGTCGGCCGCCGAGATCGGGCCGCGCTCGGAGAGGATCTTCGACAGCGGCTTGCCGGGCACATACTCCATCACCAGGAAGGCCAGGTTGCCGTCCTCGCCGTAGTCGTAGACCTGGGCGATGTTGCCGTGCGCCAGCGCGGCGGACAGCCGGGCCTCGTTGCGGAAGCGCTCGGTGAAGCCCTCCTCGTCGGTCAGCCCTTCCTTGAGCAGCTTGACCGCCACCGTGCGACCGAGGATCTCGTCGCGCGCCTGCCAGACCTCGCCCATGCCGCCGGCCGCGATGCGCTCGGTCAGCCGGTAGCGACCGCCCATCAGGTCTCCGGTGCTGCTCATGGCATCTCCCTCCCCGGTCGGGTGACGTCTTCGGCCCGGGTGGATCCTGACTCGCTCCGCTCGGTCATTTGCCGATCACCGCTTCCATCACCTGCTTGGCGATCGGTGCTGCCACCAGACCGCCGGTTGCTTCCTGCCCGACCGTTCCGCCGTTCTCGACCAGCACCGCGACCGCGACCTTCGGGTTGTCCGCCGGTGCGAAACCGGTGAACCACACGTCGGCGTTGGCGCCCGAGCCGTGCTCGGCCGTGCCCGTCTTACCCGCCACCTTGATGCCGGGGATCGCCGCTCCGGTTCCCGAGCCGTCCGTGACGACCGACTGCATCATCGTGTTGAGCTGGCTCGCGGTGTCGCCCGAGATCGGCTTGGCGAAGGTCTTGGGGTCGGTGGTCTGGATGACGTCGAGGTTCTTGTCCCGCACCGACTGCACGAGGTATGGCGTCATCTCCGTGCCGCCGTTGGCGACCGCCGCGCTCACCATCGCGATCTGCAGCGGGGTCGCCCGCACCTCGAACTGGCCGATCGCCGACTGGGCGAGCTGCGGCTTGTTGAGGTCGGACGGGAAGACGCTCGGGGTGACCGTCATCGGGATGTCCACCGACTTGCCGAAGCCGAACTTGGTGGCCATGCTCCGCACGGAGTTCTGGCCGAGGTCCATGCCGAGCTGGGCGAAGGCGGTGTTGCAGCTGATCGCGAGGGCCCGGGTCAGGCTGACCTTGTCGCCGGCCCCGCAGTTGCCGGGGAAGTCGTTGGGCAGGTAGCTGTTGGTGCCGGGCAGCCGCAGCGACGCCGGGCCGGGCAGCGTCGACTCGGGGGTGTACTTGCCCGACTCGAGCGCCGCGGCGGCGTCGATGATCTTGAACGTCGAGCCCGGCGGGTAGAGGTTGCCGTTGATGGCCCGGTTGAGCAGCGGCTGCGCGGGGTCTTTCGACAGCCGGGTGAAGGCGGACTGCACCGCGTTGAGGTCGTGGCTGGCGAGCAGGTTCGGGTCGTATGACGGGCTGGTCGCCATCGCGAGGATCGCGCCGGTCTTGGGGTCGAGCGCGACGATCGCGCCGCGCTGGCCCTTGAGTGCGTTGGTGGCGGCCTGCTGCGCCTTGGCGTTGAGGGTCAGTTGCACGCTGGCGCCCTGCGCGGACTTGCCGGTGACGATGTCGACCAGCCGCCGGTAGAACAGCTTGTCGGAGCTGCCGGAGAGGAAGTCGTTGTAGTGCCGCTCGACCGCGCTGCTGCCGTAGGTGAACGAGTAGTAGCCGGTCGCCGCGGCATACATCGGGCCCTGCGGATACTTGCGCAGCCACTTCAGCTGGTCGTCGGTCGGCGAGGAGTAGGCGACGGCGTTGCCGCCGACGAGGATCGACCCCCGCTCCTTGCTGTATGACGCCAGCAGCGTGCGCCGGTTGCCGGGCTTGTTGTCGAGCGAGCGGGCCTGGGCGAACTGGATGATCGTCGCGGCCACCAGCAGCGAGCAGAACATCGCGGCCACGACGAGGCCGAGTCGGCGGATCGGAGCGTTCATCTAGTTTTCACCACTTGGGTGTCGTCGGTGGAGAGGCGCTCGGGCCGTTCGGGCTCGCTGGGCCGGCGGGCCTGGTCGCTGATGCGCAGCAGGAGCGCGACGATCACCCAGTTGGCGAGCAGCGAGGAGCCGCCCGCGGAGAGGAAGGGCGTGGTGAGGCCGGTCAGCGGGATGACCCGGGTGACGCCGCCGACGACCACGAAGACCTGCAGCGCCATCGAGAAGGCGAGCCCGGTGGCGAGCAGCTTGCCGAAGCCGTCGCGGCTGGCGATGCCGGCGCGCAGGCCGCGCTCGACGATCAGCCCGTAGAGCATCAGGATCGCGAAGAGCCCGACGAGGCCGAGCTCCTCGCCGAAGGAGGGGATGATGAAGTCGGAGTTGGCGAAGTAGGTGAGTTCGGGGTGGCCCTGGCCGAGGCCGGTGCCGAACATGCCGCCGGCCGCCATACCCATCAGGCCCTTGGCGATCTGGTCGGACAGGCCGGGCTGGAACGGGTCGAGCCACAGCGAGACGCGCTCCTGGAAGTGCGCGAAGAGCAGGTAGGCCAGGTAGGACCCGGCGAGGAAGAGGCCGAGGCCGATGATGATCCAGGAGCGGCGCTCGGTCGCCACGTAGAGCATCCCGACGAACAACCCGAAGAACAGCAGCGAGGTGCCGAGGTCGGACTCGAAGACGAGCACGCCGAGCGAGGCGAGCCAGGCGATCATGATCGGGCCCATGTCGCGGGCCCGGGGCAGCGGCAGGCCGAGCATCCGCCGGCCGACCAGCGACAGCGCGTCGCGGGTCTGCACCAGGTAGCTGGCGAAGAAGATGGTGATCAGGATCTTGGCGATCTCGCTGGGCTGGAAGGAGAAGCCGCCGAAGCCGATCCAGACGCGAGAACCGTTGATGTTCTTACCGATCAGCGGCAGCAGCGGTGTGAGCAGCAGCACGAAACCGGCGAGCCCGAAGCTGAAGGTGTAGCGCCGTAGCCGCCGGTGGTCGGGCACGACGAAGAGCAGCGCGACGGCCGCGATCACTCCGACGGCGGTCCACATGAGCTGTTTCGGTGCCGCGTTGGGGCCGCCGGGGCTGAGGTCGATCCGGTGGACCATCACCAGCCCGAGACCGTTGAGCAGGGTCACGATCGGCAGCAGCACCGGGTCGGCGTACGGCGCCTTCCAGCGCAGCACCAGGTGGAAGGCGAACGCGACGACCGCGAAACCCCCGCCGAGCGTCACCAGGTCGACCGGCAGCGCGTTGTCGATCGCCAGGCCGACGTTGGCGTAGGCGACCAGCACGATCGCGACGGCAACGATGAGCAGGACCAGCTCGGTGTTGCGTCGCGTCTTGGGTGCGGTGGCGTCGACGGTGCTCACTCAGCAACTGCTCCCGTCGAGTTGCAGCTGGCAGGCGACCATGTCGGAGCGGAGGTTCTCCACGATGCTGATCGCGCCTTCGCGGCTGCCCGAGGTCATCGTCTTGGAGGTGACTTTGCCGCGGTCGTAACTCGGCAGGTCGGCGACCCAGATGTCGGTCACGGTGTCGGCGGAGTGCAGCCTGATCGGACCGAGATTCTGCGAAATGCCTTGGTAGATCGTGACTTTCCCGTTGTGCTGGGCGATGTAGTACTGGCGCTGGGTGGCGGCGTAGCCGAGGACGCCGGCGACCACCAGCACGGCGAGCACCAGCAGCCCGAGCAGCGAGCGGCGCAGCCAGGTGAAGCGGCCGCGGTCGCCCTCCTCGGCGAGCATCGGGGTCGCGGGGGCGTCGTCGCCCCCGTCGCCGCCGGTGTCGCCGGTGCTGGCAGGGGCGTTGGCCTCGCGGCGGAGCGCGGCGGCCTTCTCGGCCGGGGTGCGCGGCTGGGTGTCGTCGGCGTCCGGCACCACGTGGTGCGCGGCGGCGGCGCCGACCACCTGCGGGGAGGTGGAGACCGGCGACTTCTCGTCGACGACTTCGGCGACGATGACGGTGACGTTGTCGCGGGTGGCCGCCTTGAGGGCGATCGCGATCAGCCGGTCGGCGATCTCGCCGGGGGTGCCGTCGCCGGTGAGGATGCTCTCGATCGTGCCGGCGGCGACGTAGTCGGGCAGGCCGTCGGAGCAGAGGAGGTAACGGTCGCCGACCTTCGCCTCGCGCAGCGACAGGTCGGGCTCGTCCTCCTCCCGGCCGGTGAGCACCCGGGTGACGAGCGACCGCTGCGGGTGGTGCTCGGCCTCCTCCGCGGTGATCCGGCCGTCGTCGAGCAGTGCCTGGACGAAGCTGTGGTCCTTGGTGATCTGGGTGAAGACGCCGTCGCGGACCAGGTAGGCACGCGAGTCGCCGATGTTGGCCATCGCCAGCATGCTGCCGCTGCGCAGGAAGGCGATCAGCGTGGTGCCCATGCCCTCGAGGTCGGGCTCGTGGTCCATCTCCTCGCGCAGTCGCGCGTTGGCGTGGTCGACCGCGGAGCTGAGCCGGCGCAGGGCCTCGTCCGACCCGTAGGACTCGCCGTCGAGGCCGACGAGTTCGGCGACGACGGTGGAGCTGGCCATGTCGCCGGCCGCGTGCCCGCCCATGCCGTCGGCGAGGACGAGCAGGTCGGGCCCGGCATACCCGGAGTCCTCGTTGCGGTTCTTGCTGCCGAGTCCGAGGTCGGAGCGGGCCGCGTAGCGCAGCGAGATCGTCATGCGGCGATCACTTCCTGACTTCGAGCACGGTCTGCCCGATGCGGATCCGGCTGCCCTCGCCGAGCGGGACGCGCTCGCCGATGCGCTCGCCCCCGACATACGTGCCGTTGGTGGAGCCGAGGTCGTCGATCAGCCATTGGTCACCGTCGCGGTAGATGCGGGCGTGGCGGCCGCTCGCGAAGTCGTCGGAGAGCACCAGCGTGCACTCGGGGTTGCGGCCGATCAGCACACCGCCGTCGGTGAGCGGCACGGTGCTGCCGCGCATGGAGCCCTCGGTGATCGCCAGGTGGGTCGGCCCGCGGCGGATCGCGCGCGGCTGCCGGGCGGGCGGCGGCGTCGGCGTGGTGGTGCGTCGGTCGGCGGTGCGGGTCACCACGCGGGTGCCGTAGATGTCGCCGCGCAGCACGCTCACGATGCTGAAGATGAAAGCCCAGAGCAGAGCCAGCAAGCCGAGACGGATCGCTGTCATGGTCAGTTCGCTCACCGGCTGCCGCCTTCATGGACGACCATCTTCGTCCGGCCGACCGTCAGCCGGTCGCCCTCGTGCAGGTGGGTGCTGCTGATCGGGTCGCCGTTGACGTAGGTGCCGTTGGTCGAGCCGAGGTCGCGGATGCGCAGGACCTGGTGCGGGCCGTCATAGGTGAGCCGGATCTCGCTGTGCCGCCTGGAGATGCCCGGGTCGTCGAGCACGATGTCGGCGTCGTCGTCGCGCCCGATCACGGTGATGGCACCGATCAGCGGGTAGCGGTCGCCGTCGATCTCCAGCCACGGCCGCTGCTTCAGCCTGCGCGGCGCCGCGGGTGACGGGCGGTAGTCCTCGCGCTCCGGCTTCACCGCGTTGTATGCCGCGCCGGCGTCCGAGGTCTCGACGTAGTGGCGGCTGGCGTCACCGGTCTCGGCACGGTCGCTGGGCTGGTTGGTCGGGTACGGCCCTCGGCTCGGCGCGCTGTCGTGACTGGTCGGGTACGGCGAGCCGCTAGGCGAGCTGCTGTGGTTGGTCGAGTAGGGCGAGCCGCTAGGCGAGCCCGTATCGAGACCCCCCGGCTGCTGCGGAAAACCCCGGCCGCCCGGTTCGTGGCCGGCCGGCGCACGCGGGTGGTCGTGGTCGCGGGCGGGCGGCATACGGCGGGGAACGGCACCCGACTTCACCTGGCGGGCGGTCGAGGGGCGCAGCCGGAAGACGCCGGTCTCCAGCGAGTCGTCCTCGCTGAACTGCACGCTGACGGGTCCGCCCGGCTGGTAGCGCTGGCTCTCGGCATGCTCGGCGGCGGTGGCGATCAGGTCGTCGGCGAGGTCGGCCTCGTGCTCGGTGACGAGCGCCTCGTAGTCGGTGGTGGACAGCTCGATGGTGAAGAGGTTGGGCACGATCATCCGCTTGCCCTTGCCGGCGCTCGCCGCCCGGTCGTCCATCGCGCGGCGCATCGCGCTCGCGATCTCGACCGGCTGCACCTCCGAGCGGAACGCGCGCGCGAAGGCGCCGTTGACACCGCGCTCGAGTCGTCGCTCCAGCTTGTCGAAGATGCCCACGTGTCGCCTCCCTGGTGTGCTCGTCTCGTCTGCTCGTCGGGCCCGCACTCCGCCTGCCCCGATGCCTGCCTCGGTACTGTCCCGCTACCTGTCTCGATGTCTGTCCCGGCGCTTGCCCCGGGACAGACAGATGGCTGCCGCCGACCCGGGTGCGCCGCAGGGCAGTCCACCGCCTGCGTCATGGTAACTGCGCCGTGTGTGACGTCCCGTCATACGCGCCCGGCTCCCTGCAATGAGTTGCGCGTCATCCGCTCAGGTCGCTCGCGCCCCCACCCCCTCCCGCCACTGACGGCTCCCTCGCCGAGTGACGCCCGCAACCGGCCGTCACTCGGCGATCTCGCCGTCACTCGACGCGGCGATGGGCCGCGCCACCGCTCGATTGGCGTTTGGCGGCCAGACAAGGCACACTGGTCCGGCACTCGCGCGAGTGGCGGAACGGCAGACGCGCTGGCTTCAGGTGCCAGTGTCCGAAAGGGCGTGGGGGTTCAAATCCCCCCTCGCGCACGCGTGTGATGTCTCAACGACATCTGCAAGGACCGAACCCTCAGGGAGGGTTCGGTCCTTGTTGTTTTGGGGATGGTAGTCGCGGCTGGGGTCGAGGGTGAGTTGGCGGATCACTTCGCCGGTGACGGCGTCGATGATGGTGATTTGAGGTCTTGGACGAGCAGGATGACGCGGTGGCCGTTCCATGGCCGGCCGATGTGACCTGTACCCGCCTTCTCGGACACCTGGACTAGGGCGATGATCGTCTCGGAACGGAGCTGTGAGATGGCCTGAACCGAAGTCCCCCAGTTTCGGCAGCGTGCCGTGGAGTTGGCGCCGGGTCGTGCGAAACTGGTCGCACAGATCGCGAAGGGCCCTGGGGATCAGCGAGTCAGACCGGATAATAAGGGAGCGGGAGGCTATGCTCTCCCCCTACAGCAGGCGCCCCGGGCCCACAATATCTGATCGGATTCCATGATGCCTGAGACCTTCGGCCATCATCCTTGGGCGGTCAGCGATCTCGTTGCCGGGGTGGACTCGGGTCGTGTCAGGCTGCCAGACATCCAGCGCCCTTTCGTTTGGTCAAACGCGAAGATTCGCGACCTGGTGGACTCGATGTATCGAGGATTCCCGGTCGGGCAACTGATGTTCTGGGAGAACGCAGACGAGTCGCACGCCCGCAGCATCGGTGTTGATGCGAAGACGCAGGGCGCCTCGATGCAGGTCATCGACGGACAGCAACGGCTGACTTCGCTGTACGCCGTGGTCAAGGGGGTGGCCGTCCTACGCGAGGACTACTCCGAGGAACGAGTGGTCATCTCGTTCAACCCGCTGACCGAACGTTTCGCTGTGCCGGACAACGCGATCCGACGTTCCAGCGATTGGGTGCACGACATCCGCACCGTCTTCGAGTCACCCATCGACGCGCGATCCGACTACATCGAGCGTCTGGAGCGGGCTCGCGGCGGCAAGCGGCTGGAGAGGAGCGCCGAGCGAGAGATCGAGGAGGCGATCAATCGGCTCAATCAGGTGCTCGCCTACGGGTTCCAGGTCGTGCAACTCAAACCCAACGTCAGCCGCGAGACAGTCGCGGACATCTTCGTGCGGATCAACTCCGAGGGCGTCAAACTCTCCTCCACCGACTTCATCCTGACCTGGCTGTCGGTCTTCTGGGAGCAGGGACGCCAAGAACTCGAAGACTTCGCCAAGGCGTCGCGGTTCACCCCGCAGGAGTTGACCCGGATTCAGGGCGAGCGGGTCGCGTGGACGCCGAAGAATGCCTTCCTGACGCTCGACCCCGGTCATGTGCTCCGTGTCGTCGTTGCCGTAGGCAACAAGCGGGCACAGTTGCAGGACGCCTACAACGCTCTGCGTGGACGTGACAGGCGCACCAGACAGATCGTGCCGGAAGAGCGGGAGCGGCAACTTGCCCTGCTGAAGACGGGGCAGGCGCACGTGCTGAAACCGCACCACTGGGACGAGTACTTGAAGGTGATCGAGCGCGCAGGCATGCGCACGAGCGCCATGATCACCTCGAAGAACGCCGTTCTCTTCGGGTACGCCATCTGGCTGCTCGGGCGGGTCGAGTTCGGGGTGCCTGTGGACGAACTTCGAGAACTGATGGCGCGGTGGTACTTCATGGCGCAGATCACCGCCCGCTACTCCGGTAGCGCGGAGACGAGGGGGCAGGAAGACATCAATCGTCTCGACGCGCTGGAGCGCACCCCGGAGCAGTTCCGCGATGCGATCACGAGCCAGATCGAGACCAACCTGACCGATGACTGGTGGCGGGTCACCCTCCCCGAGGACTTGCACACCTCCAACACCACAGGGCCCGCCTACACGGGGTACCTCGCAGCTCTGACGATCCTCGATGCCGAGGTGCTGCTGTCCACTCTCACTGTCAAGGATTGGCTCGACCCGTCGCGGCGACCCGTCAAGGGCGTCGAGAAGCATCACCTCTTTCCGAAGGACTACCTGAAGCAGCAACTTGGGTATACCAGCACGCGGCAGATCAATCAGGTCGCGAATCAGGCGCTGGTCGAGTGGTCCGACAACATCGACATCTCCAGCGACGCCCCCAACGAGTACTGGACTCAGCAAGTAGATGACAAGGCCATGGGTGAAGACCGGCTTGCGCGCCAACGTTGGTGGCACGGACTGCCGGACGGTTGGACGGAACTGTCATACGAGGAGTTCTTGGATCAGAGGCGGCGGCTGCTGGCCCAGGTGACCCGTGAAGGATTCCGTAAGTTGTCGGACCCGAACTACCGCCCAAGCCCCGCCGTAGTCACTGCGCCAGCCGTCGAGGCTGCCCTGCCCACTTTCGAGCAGATGGTCCGAACCATGACCATCCCGCCCGGTACGTACCTCATCCCTACCGATGGTCACGGCGGCTCAATCGCTGAGGACGCCGAGATCCTCTTGGACGACGTTGAGTATCGTTCGCCCGATGAGGCGGCTCGCGCTGACGGAGCGCATGAGGTCGACCCACGGGTGTGATGCCTCATGACATCTGCAACCGAAGTTGCTTTGGCAGCAGTTGCCATGTCGCCCCCAGTAACGCGTTGGTGACAGCGCGCAGTCGCTGTTGATGCGGGCGAGTAACTCGGGATCCAACTCAGCGAAGTATTCGACCTCTTTGGCGTGCCCTGTGGGAGCCCAGTTTCGACCGGATCGATGAGGTCACACAGGTGGTGCCGTCGGTTCACTGCGTCGTAGTAGCTGATAAAACTGCCGGTGTGTTGCTGCGGAAGGCCGAGCAGTTCACGAGACTGGGGGCCGAGTTGTTCCCACAGCCGAGCGGCCATTTTCCTTGCCGTGCATCACTGTGCCGGACATGTCAGCGACCAGCCCCGCGACGAGAAGCTGCTCGTCGGTGACCCGCGCGGGTCATCCGCCGTTGGTGTGTCGGTCCGGACATCACTGAGATGCTGTCGCAGCTGGTCAAGAGCGCGCTTGTGTTCGCAGGGCCGCGCGGTAGGTGGCGTGGTCGGGCGCTGACCGACCGGCAGGAGTCCGCTAAACCATCCCGGTTGTCGTCATCCGCCACACGCTCGCGTCGCCGACCTACGGTGATGCCCATGAGCGAATGGTGGCAGGCCGTTCCCGTTGCCGGGCTGTGCTCGATGACGTCCGGGGTCACTTGGATCGGATGGGGACACAGACGTTGGTGGTCGAACTCGTCAAGTGACGACGGAGCCATCCGATATCCAAAGCTGATGGTATCCCTAGCCCAATACCAGTTCGCCGACATCGATGCCGTGATCCGCCCGAGCGCGCTGCGTTCCATCACCGAAGAGATCGGCGCACGAGCCCTCGCAGACTCGTTGATCCCCGGCACTGAGATCACCGTGGCCGGTCGCTGGCAGGCCAAACGCGACCAGAGCGAACTGCAGTTCAACATAGGGCGGATCGGGCCGCAGAGCGCCTGGCCGGGATTTGTCAGCGGGTGGCGCATCGATCAACGGCTGGAAGTAGAGGCAAGCGGCGCGCCGGTCACCTCACGTCCGGCCAGTTCGTGGCAGGTCAAGGCGCGCAGTATGCGGAAGCCTGGCGAGACCTGGGCGGACGACGAGTGCTGGTGATTGGCAGCGTATGCGGCCAGGGTGGCGGGGATATCCGCCGGCACTCGGGCGGCACGATGCGTCAACTCCTGGACTTCACCAACCAGCGCGTAAGGCAACCTGAACAGGAGTGACGAAGTGTCCGGGTCAGATGGGAGCGCATTGCCACCACCAGCCCTGCGTTAGGCGAGCAGCATCTCACCGGCTCCAAGGCCGCCCGCAGGAGCAAGTGATCGAAGGGCTTTGCGGGACCTCAGCCTTCGGCCATAGTGAGATCAGTCACAAATTCCGCGCACATCTTCCGGCGTTAACGTGAACATCTCCCCGCCGGCGTCAAGTCTCCGGGCCAATCAGTGTGCCGTAGATCTTGATCCACTCCGCCATCGCCGTGACTTGCTGGTACAGACTCTCGCCAGCCGGAGTCAGCGCGTATCTGACCCGCGGGGGTCGCGAGCACGTGACGTCTCTGCGCACCAATCGGTCCTCCTCCAATCGCTGCAGTGCGCTGGACAACACCTTCGAACTCACCCCAGGCAGAGCGGTCCGCAGCTCGCTGAACCTCATCGCGCGCCCGTTCAACTCTCGACAGATCAGCAGGCTCCACCGCTCCCCCATCCGAGCGAAAACCCCTCGCACCTGACAGCCATCTGACATGCCCGACACCTTCCCCTGATGCTTGTTACCCCTGAGTAACCATACGACCCGAAGGTTACATAGTTCCGTAGCGGCCGCGGGCTACTACTCAGTACGTTCTCCGCAACTTCCTACCCGCCGTGCTCAGGAGAAGCCATGACGACGCTAGAACAGATCGAAGCTCGACTTTCCCCGCAAGGCCCAGTGAGGGAGGAGTGGGCAAACGTGGGAGCCACTGTTCGCTTCAACATCTCTGCTCCAGACATGGAAGTGACCATCGGGGCGGACGGATTGGTCACTACGGACGAGCCGACGCATGTCGTTGAGATTTCGTGGGACGACTTGAGTGACCTTCTTTGCGGCCGCAGCACATTCCTCGCGTCGTTCACCTCGGGACGCGTCCGAGTGTACGGGCCGGTGGTGCAAACAATCGCCATTGCTCAACTACTGCCATCTCTTTCAAGAAACGCCTGACATAGGAGGCATCAAATATATGAACGCCACTGACTTGTCGACGCATGCCCTACTCGACTCCCAGGAGAAGGTCGTCGTCCAGCAAGCGACAGAATTCGCACGCGATCTTGTCGCCAAAGGTGCGGCGGAGCGAGATGCTTGCCCGGTAGGCAATCTCGACACAGAAACAATAAAAGCTGGCAAGAGTATCGGGTTGCTTACTATGGCGGTCCCCCGGGAAATGGGAGGACTGGGGCTCACCAACCTGGCTGTCTCCTTCGTCCTGGAAGAGCTAGCGGCCGCTGATCCTGGTATGGCACTCGTCTTTGGTGCGACGGGATTATTCCAAACACCGCTTCTGGTATGCGGTGATCCCGACCTTCAGTCCGAGTTCCTCCCGCCGTTTCTTGGCGATGACTTGGTGCTTGCGTGTAACGCAGTGGCAGAAGACAAGAACGGCACGGACCTTGTCCTCCCACAACACAAGCCATACGCGCAGAACATGACTACAGCAATACCTGACGGTGACCATTTCAGCCTCTCTGGGACGAAGAAATACATCACGAACGCCCCTTTCGCTAAGTACGCCACCGTAATGGCAAACTTGGCTGGCAGTCCGGGATCCACAGGTTTGACATGTTTCATCGTTGATCTTGAACAGGATGGGGTGCGACGTGGTGAGATTCACGACAAGGTCGGATACCGTACGGCTCCGGCCGGAGAGCTCGTCTTCGATGACGTCCGAATCCCAAAATCACAAGTCATCAACGGCGTTAAAGGCGGTTGGGACCTGAATGAAGCAATCGGAAACCTCACGCGTGTTACTTGCGCGGCTGTGTCTACCGGGATTGCCAGGCACGCCTTGTCGCGTGCGATGGCGTGGTGCGCCGAACGGCAGCAAAGCGGCCACCTTCTCTACCAGCACCAGATGTCGGCGCGAAAGCTCGCGGACATGGCGACTCGGGTCAGTGCTTCACGGGCCCTATACAGCGAGGCGGCGATCCTGTCTGACAACGTGATTCCGACCCCGGCATACGAACCAGCGGCCGCCAAGCTCTTCGCCGATCGCGCAGCAATCGAAAATGCTGACTCGGCTATGAGTCTCATTGGGGCGCAAGCCTTTCAGCGAGATGACGGCATGGACCGCGTGCTGCGTGACGCGTATGGACCGCGCATCTACGAGGGGACTCCGGAAGCGTTGGCTCTGGTGATCACTGGGGACATGTTTGCGGGAGCAGTTCAGCCATGAGCGTCGAAGCTCAAGCAATGGTGCCGACACACCTGCAAGACGTCGAGAACCTCGCCGGCACTCCACGGTTTCACGAAGTAACCCCGGAGGGCCTGGTAGTTCTGACCGTCCAGGGCGATCAGCTAAGCGCCAGGGACTTGGATGCGGTATACCGATTTCGCCTCCAGCAGTATCGCTACAGGGGATGGGTGTCCGAAGAAGCACTCGCCAAGCTGGGACTGACCGCCGAGCCGTATGGCGCGGCAGCTCTGACGGATCTTCATACGCTGGTGATTGAGCAGCAGACCGCCATCGTTCGCGGCTACGGGACATTGGCATCACCACCAATCCTCCCGGGTCAGAAGCTCGGCGACACCGACCGCAACCACTACGTCATTGAGCGCGATTACGGGATCGATCTCGCGGAAATTCTTGATCCACGTACGCCTACAGAGGCAGTCAAGGAGGGAAAGCGACTAATCCGTGATTACGGAATGCCGCGATCAAGGGCCGGAGCTTCAGTACCGTGGTGGGTATATCTGGCGTGGACTACGGGGTGCGTTTCGGTTCTTTCAACCTCCAACGGCGCTGCCATTGTAGGTGACGCGAAAGAACGAGGAGCGACTTACCAACTGGCACTCATCGGATTTTCAGTACGCTCGCTTGAATGCGATGCGCTCGCGCCAGGCAAAGACGACATCTTCGCGCCAATGTGGACACAGGAGGATCAGTCACACCCCTTCATCCTCACCGACGAGGAACGCAGGCTCAGTTCCACGCGCGAGTACCTCCATGAAGTTTTGCTCAGCGCGTCCGACACGTCAATAAGCCAACTTCTTAAAGATTTCAGGGGGACCTGTGACTGAGGAAATTGACACTCCTTCGGCAGCTTATGAACTGTCATCTGACGACTACTATCGGCATTTGGTTGCGCGCAACCGTGGGCTCATCTCCGCGTCGCTTCAGCGCCGAATCCGTGCGTCTCGCCTATTAATCGCGGGCTGCGGTTCGATCGGCGGTGCAACCGTGCAACCGCTAGCGCGGATGGGATATACGCAGTTTGAACTAGCAGATGTTGGAGCCTACGAGCTCAATAACCTGAACCGGCAGCATGCGACCGTTGGTGACCTCGGCAAGAACAAGGCCGTCGTGATGGCAGAACACGTCAAAGCGATAAACCCGACCGCAATAGTGTCGGCTCATGTCGACGGGATAACCTGCGAGAACGTCCGCGACCTCGTCAGCGGTGTGGATGTCATTGTCGATGGTATTGACGTAACAACGAGTTCTGGGCTCCGTGCCAAAGTGCTGCTGCATCAGCATGCGTGCAGACTGCGTATACCGCTCATCACGGCGTGGGACATGGCGGGGATGTTGACGGCTCAGTATTTCGATTATCGGAGCATCACTCAGCCATTCGACGGTGAACTTGTCCCGGGCGATGAGGATCGACTTGGAACATGGCCCACAATATTTCGTATAGCACCTCGCAGATGGATACCGGCTGAAATGTTCGACGAACTGTCCAGAGGATTGCGTCAAAGCGACTACAACGTTCCCCAGCTGACAGAGGCGGCCGCGCAGTTCGGCGCATTGGCGGTGCACATGACCAATCTAGTTGTCGATGGGCAACACCCTCGGCGCGCAGTGCCAGTCGATGTCCATCGTGTGACCGTCCCGTTAGCCCGTCGCTCTCAGATTTCGCTGCGCCGCCCCATGTCTGCCTATCGCTTTCTCCGAACCCTTCCGATAGCTCAAGCTTTGTCCGGGTTCGCCCCGAAGAGCGTCTATCAGGTCGCTCATCATCTGACACGCAAAGGAGAACTGTCATGACCTTCAACTACACGGAGCTCAAACCATTCGCTTTGCGAATTGATTCTGAGGAGCGGAAGGTAATAGGAGAAATCGCGCAGGGTTTTGTCGACCGCCATCACGGTACCTCCTTGAACGACGACGACGTTCTGTACGAGATTGAAATAGCGACCGGAGGGCTGCCACCGTCTCTTCGCCGCGAACTTGCCGCATTCCGTGACCACAGCAACACCCACGGTGCGATGTTGATTACGGGACTTCCTGTGGGCGATATTCCGGCGACGCCGAAAAATTTTGCCGAAGAGCCTGACTGGTCTGACGTGGCCCTGTCGTCAGTGACCCAGCTCATGCTCATGTCGCTCTTGGGCAGGGTAATCTCATATGAAGACGAGAAGAACGGCCTGCTGTTGCAGGATATCTATCCTAAGGAAGGCTCGGAGAGTCTTCAGGAAAACAGTGGATCGGTGCTTCTAGAATTGCATACGGAGGACGGATTTCATCCGAGCGCACCGCATTTCTTGAGCTTGCTCGGCCTTCGTTCTGATGCTGACGGCGAAGCCGTGACGGTGACTGCGGGAATTGAAGACGTTTTACCGCACCTTTCGTCCAACGCGAAAGTTGAACTACGTCGCCCAGCATTTCAGACGAAATACAGCACTTCGTTCGTGGGATCTGACGGACGTGAGGTCCTAACGGAGCCGGGCCCCATCCTGAGCGGTTGCCCAACGTCACCCGATTTGTGCGTGGACTTTCATGCCGTTCACTGTTTGGACTCGACCGCACAACGCGCTCTTGACGAGCTGGAAATTGTGATGAGGAGTCATCTGTATGGCACCGTTCTGGAGCCGGGTGACATGGTGATCATCGATAATCGCCGTGCTGTGCATGGGCGTACCGCGTTTCGACCGACGTTCGACGGTAAGGACAGGTGGTTGAGGCGGTCATTCGCGTTGGCTGACCTGCGACCGGCCCGCCAGAATCTGAACGGCCGTCAGCACGCGCCAATCACAGCCTGACCTGGTGTTCCAAGTTGGGTGTGTCCGGCATACCAGACCGACAGACCTGAGAAAGAATGCCTCCTGGGTCGCGTCGAGTGGCCCGGGGTGTTTCGTACTCCGCATGTCGGTGTGTCGCGCTGAGTGGTCCAGCAGCCCGATCAACTCGAGCGCGCGTGACTGGCAGGATCCGTCAGGAGGCGGAGGCCTTTCGGCGTGTCCTCCAAGGACTTCTCCAGGAGTGCTTGGACTGTCTGCGTGGCCGCGCGGAACTCGCGCGTTCCCTTCGGGGTGATGCGGACCCTGGCTGATCGTGCGTCGTCGGGCGACTGCTCGCGAGTGACGTATCCCTCATCGACCATCTGCGCCAGCAGTCGAGAGACGCGGGACTGACTCCGTGATACGCGCGCGCCGACGTGGTTCAAGCGCACGGCCACGTCCATGGTGTCCAGCATTTGCAGAATCTCGTACGCAGCAATACACAGGCCATGTCGTGTCGCCAGCCCCCGCTCGACGGCATGGCTTGTTGATTCGGCTGTGCGGACCAGCTCCAGCCACTGTTCCACCAATCGCTCACCCACGGCGTCACTGTAACCCATTGTATATGCGTGCGCACGCATGTAGTGTTTAGCCACCATGAAAGGAGCGTCATGAGTCAAACCCAGTCCGCGACGAGCCCAACGGCCGTCGCCGCGAAAGCCTCGTGGGCACCGATGTCCTTCGTCGGCATCGCGCAGCTCATGGTCATGCTTGATTCGACCGTGGTGAACGTCGCCCTGCCATCGATCGGTCATCAGCTGCCTGCAGACAGCGCAGCGTTGCAGTGGGCGATCAGCGCCTATGTGCTGGTGTACGGGAGCCTGTTGCTCTTCGGCGGGCGCCTGGCAGATGTAATCGGCAGAAGGAGGGGCTTCCTTATCGGGCTGTGTGTCTTCGCGGCCGCGTCCGCTGGATGCGGGATCGCCACGAATGAGCAGACCCTGATCGGCGCGCGCGCCGTGCAAGGGCTAGGTGCCGCGCTGCTGTCCGCAGCCGCGCTGTCGATCGTGATCTCGACGTATCAGGACGCGAACCAGCGCAAGGTGGCACTGACTGCTTGGAGCAGCCTCGGCGTTCTTGGCGCCACTATCGGCGTTGTCCTGGGAGGCGTCATTGTTTCGGCGTTCAGCTGGCGGTGGGCGTTCATCATCAACCTGCCCATATCGCTCGTAACTCTGATTGGCACATTGCGCAGCGTGTCACCGCTGTCGTCGCACATTCGGCGTTCACTGCGGCTACCCAGCGCGATCCTCGCGACCCTGGGTTTGGCATGCCTGTCTTATGGGCTGATCCGCCTGCAGGACGGCTTTGGAACGGCCGCCGCCTGGATCAGCATCGTCGCGGCCTTGGTACTGCTGGGTGCACTCGCATCGTTTGAGCTAGGCAGCTCAGACCCTCTCCTCCCTCTTAAGCTCCTGCGTCTACCAACGTACGTTCTGAGCAGTGTGGGACTCTTACTTGCAGCGGCCGTGATGATCAGTGGCTCGTATTTGGGGAGTTTGTACTTCCAGCGAGTGCACGGAATGTCTGCCCTGCAGACCGGACTCGCCCTCCTCCCCATGGGGTTGGCTTCCCTTGTCGTAGCATTCACGATTCCCAAGCTGATCGCCAGACTTGGTCCCGCTGGCGTATACACACTTGGCGCTTTCGCACAGCTTGTGGGGTCAGTAGTCCTCGCCAGTAACATTTCGTCGACACCTGTCGCAATCATTGCTCTAGCAGTGGTTGGCGCTGGACTGCCGAGCTGCTTCGTTCCTCTGTACGGAGTCGGAACCTCGCACGTGCGAGCAGAAGACTCAGGCGTGGGGTCCGGGCTTCTCAACACGTTCAACCAAACGGGCGCGGCGTTAGGAATCGCCGTCATCGGGACCGTCATGGCCGTCGTCACCGCCAACCATCTCGATGGAGGCGATGCACCAACGGACGCTGCCTCGGTTGGAGTCGCACGCGCATTCCTGGCTGTTGCCATCTGCGCAGCGATGGCGATCGGGCTGTCGATCGGGATGCGTCGCCAACTGCGTCCGTTTAGCCGTAAGGGGGACACCGATGACTAGCACTACCTTCAACAACCTCGCCAAGGCGCGCGCAGCGGCGGACAAACATGCGGAACACCTGGGTGTGTTCGTGCGACCGCTCTACGACCAAGTCCGCGCCGAGCCGTCGGGTTTACTCGCGCCATTGACACTGGGGGTCAAAGACGTCGTCTTTGAAAGTTCGGGGCCGGCGACGGCCCAGAGCAATGTGTCATTGGCCAAGTGGCCAGAGGGGCAACCGGAAGGGCAGGCCCTGAAGAGACTTAAGGCAGCGGGTGCCTCCGTCGTCGGGAAAACCGCCACGATGGAGTACGCCCTCGGTGTCCAAGATGGCACCGGTCCCGGACCGATAAGCCGAAACCCCTGGGCGCTGGACCATTGGGCGGGCGGATCAAGTTCCGGTTCGGGCAGCGGAGTTGTCGCCGGTTGCTTCGACGCAGCTCTCGCCACTGACACGACCGGAAGCCTGCGCATCCCAGCCGCCTACACCGGTGCTACGGGAATCAAGCCAACATCAGGTTTGGTTCCGACAGACGGCATCTATCCACTTGCTCCTTCGCTCGACACCCTCGGCCCAATCGCCAGAAGCGTCGAGACGTGCGCTCGTGTGCTGCAGGTTATGGTGACGGACAGCAGCAGCGAGACAGGCCCGGCTGACCTCATCGGTGCGCTGGGGCAAGAAGTCGGTGGTCTCCGCATTGGCGTCGATCGCCTTACTGAGCATGCCGACGCCGGAGTGGACCCGGCACAGCCAGACGTGTTCGACAAGGCTCTTCAAACGCTGCGGCAACTCGGTACAGCAGTCGAAACCACGTCAGTGCCGAACTACGCAATTCTGAACGTCGTGGGCAACATCATCATGCTGGCGGAAGCTCACGAAATTCACCGCGACACTCTGGAATCCAGGTGGTCGGAATACGGCAGGGGCGCCAGGTGGGTTTTCAGCGCGGCGCAATCACTCGCGGCGCATCAATACCTTCGCGCGCAGCGTTTGCGGACGACGTTGACTAGGGCCGTCGATCGGATATTCGAGACATGTGACCTCCTTGTTACTCCAACATGCCATTTAGGTGCTCCGCGTCTGGACGATATGCACCCACTCGATCCGTCAACCTATTTGGGATCAATGCACACTACGGCGTGGAGCGTCACTGGTCACCCGGTAGCCGTCGTGCCTATCGGGTTCACAGAAGCGGGATTGCCGCTGTCCATGTCAATCGTCGGGCCGCACTGGGCAGAGCCGCTCATTATCGGGGTGGCTGATGCGTTCCAGCAGGCAACCGGGCACCACGAGAAACGCCCCAGCGGAATGTAGGAGGGAATTATGAGTCTCCAGGATTCGCAGATGACGGATGAGGATAGAAAGGCAGTTGCAGAGGCGATAAAAATAGTGAGCGACCTTGCGGAAATTCTTGATGCGGTGGATGTCGTCGGCCTAGAGTCACTTTCGAAAGGTAACAGTTAAGCCACATGGTACGCGTGCTTCAAGTCGGGGAGACGCCTTATTGCCATGCAATGTCCTGCATGGCGTCCTGGCACGCGGAGCGGTGCGCCGGTCATCAACCTGATCGCCTGTTCCTGCTCACGCATCCGCCGACGATCACGCACGGACGACGCGTTGACCCCACAACATTGCCGACGTCAACTGTGAGCCGGCCGGTGCTTTCCACAGATCGTGGTGGATCGGCTACCTACCATGGGCCTGGTCAAATTATCGGGTACCTCGTCGCTGACGTAAGTCGGCACAGGCCCGCTGATGTCGTCAGCGGGGTATGTCGCACGGTAGCTGCCGCACTTCAACGCCACGGATTCGACGCCCATGCGCACACGGACCTCCGCCTTCCTCCACAACTGTCCGGAGTGTGGACGGAACGAAATCGAAAGATTGCTTCTATAGGAATGCGAATAGAGCGCGGTGTGAGTCGGCACGGATTCGCCTTGAATGTCGAAACAGACCTCGCAGAGTTTCGTCGATTCTCGCCCTGTGGACTGGCCGGAGAGACGATGACCAGCCTTCGAGAGATGGCCGAAGACCGTGGGGTTTCACCGCCGTCAGTTCCCGAGGTGATGCGGTGGATCAGCCACGTGTTTCAAGCCGTGGACATCGAACACATTACCTCCCCCCGGGGCCCAATACCGATATGATTTTACTGCTGGGTATGAACCGGCTGGATTCTCGTGAGGATCGCAATCGGATGGAGGGGCAAAGGCCGCCCAGGCGGCGGACCAACATGCGGAACGCCGGGGTGTGTTCGTGCGACCGCTCTATGACGCGCCCACTGACGGAGTAAGTGGGCGCGCAGTCTGGCCGGCAATACGTCGAGGATGCGGTACGTGAAGGTGCCAGCTACCTCGGCCACGTCTACGTGACGTTTGCCGCGTTGCCTTAGGACGTCCGCAAGCAGGTAGTACACGCAATGCCGGCGCGGTTCACATCGCGCCGGATAGCCCGCGATCTGCACCGCACCGAGACGGCTTCACGATGTTCCTACGACCCGGACGCTCGTCACCACGCTCATGTTGACAGCGCTTACATTGGCTTCTACGGTTGTAGTAATCACTGTTGACACCTGCGAAGGGGTTACTCCTATGACTGTCGACGCATCGACCGACGTCTTCTCCGAACTGCGGCTGCGATCGGGGACGCGGCTGCGCAACCGGATCGCCAAGGCCGCCATGGAGGAAGGTATGGCGGGGGACGGGCAGCTGCCCGACGAGCAATTGATCGAGCTCTATCGCCGTTGGGGCGCAGGCGGCGCCGGCATGCTCATCACCGGCAACGTGATGGTCCACGCCGACGCGCTCACCGGTCCGGGCGGTGTCGTGCTCGACGAGAGCGCACCACTCGAACCATTCCGCCGGTGGGCAGAAGCTGGTAAATCCGGCGGTGCGTCGATGTGGATGCAGATCAGTCACCCGGGTCGTCAGGTGCAGGTGCACATGCCCGGTGTCACCTGGGGCCCGTCGGACATCCCGGTCGACGTCGGTCCTCGGCTGTCGAAGCGGTTCGCTCGGCCCACCGCGATGACAGCGGATCAGATCACCGACACGATCGCCCGGTTCGTGACGACCGCACGCCGGGCCGAAGAGGCCGGCTTCGACGGTGTGGAGGTGCACGCCGCACACGGCTACCTGCTGTCGCAGTTTCTCTCGCCGTTGGTGAATAACCGCACCGACGAGTGGGGCGGGCCCCTGCAGAACAGAGCTCGGATCCTGTTGGAGATCGTCGCCGGCATACGGGCCGAGGTGAGGCCGGACTTCGGTGTCGCCGTCAAGCTCAACTCCGCCGACTTCCAGCGCGGCGGATTCGATGCTGGTGACGCCCGCGCCGTGATCGAGCTCCTCGAGCCGCTCGGTGTCGACCTGGTCGAGCTGTCCGGCGGCAGTTACGAGAGCCCCGCGATGTCGGGGCGTCCCGCCGACGACCGCACGAGCGCCCGCGAGGCCTACTTCCTGGACCTTGCCGCGGACCTGGCTCGCACCAGTGCGTTGCCGCTCATGCTGACCGGTGGCATCTCGCGGCTCGACACCGCCCGCCGTGTGCTCGACCACCACGTGGCGGTCGTCGGCATGGCCACAGCGCTCGCGGTGACGCCGGATCTGCCGCAGCGTTGGCAGCAGGGACAAGAAGTGACCAGGACGCTGCGCCCGGTGACCTGGTCGAACAAGGCGCTGGCATCGCTGGCCGGCATGTCGCTCGTGCGCCACCAGATGCGCCGCGTCGCCGCCGGCAGGGAACCCCGCCTCGGAACCCGACCCGCGACTGCGTTCCTCGCCGATCAGCGAGTGCAGCGCAAGGCGCTGCGTCGGTATGGCCCCTGGCTCAGCCGCCGAAACGCCCCGACCGCCGCATAAGCAGGGAAAAGTTTCCGCATCCGCGCTGGACGGATCGTGCGGTATGGCGCACGATCCGTCCAGCGCTAGCGATCAGCACCCCGCGGAGGCGGTATTCGGCTGTCAGGCCCGCCGTGGGGTCCTACGGTGGCCGCATGCTGAGGATCGATCCGCGCACCAGCGAGGCGGTGTCGGCATACGTTGCCGGATGGGCGGTCTCACGGGAGGCGCCGTCGCCGACCCGGGTCGAGTTCGGGTGGCATGTGGCGACCGGGCAGGCGCACGAGTCCGAGCGCTATGTGCCGGTGCGCGGGAGCGTCGATGATGTCCGCGGCATCGCAGACGGGCTCCGGACACCGCTCGCCTGCCTCAAATTCGCCGGGCGGTATGACGACTGGAGGCCGCATTTCGGCACCGAGTGGGAGGACAACCCGGTCGGCTGGTTCATGACACGCGAGCTTCGCGCCGCGCCGCAGGTCACTGTGACCGACCGAGTGCGGGTCCGGCGCACGGGTGCCCTGATCACGGCCGAGGTCCGGGGCGACGGCGATGTGATTGCAACGGGCAGAACGGGTTTGGCCGGCGACTGGTGTGTGCCGGATCGCGTTCGGACCGCCAACGCTCATCGGCGTCGCGGGTTCGGCCGAGCGATCATGGACGCGCTTCTGACTGCGGCATACGACTGCGGCGTCCGTCACGCAGTGCTCGACGCGTCGCAGGACGGACGGGCGCTCTACGCCGTCACCGGCTGGACGACCCTGGCGCCACAGTTCGGGCTGACGCGGAGTCCCAGCTCACCTGACGCCGCATAGAGCACGGAAAGTTTCGGCATCAGCGCTGGACGGATCGTGCGGTATGGCGCACGATCCGCCCAGCGCTCGCGACCCGCTGAGTGATGCCTCGACCCCGTAAGCTCCACAGCCCATGGACGACCCTGCTCGCTGGTTCGCGGTCCGCACTGTGATCCGGATGTCGCAAACCGGCCCGCCAACGACGGCGCCGCTCGGCCCTGGGGGGAGTGACTTCGAGGAACGGATCACCCTGTGGCAGGCGGCCGATGCTGCCACGGCGATCGCGCGAGCCGAGGCGGACGCGGTTGGATACGCGAGGATCGTTGACGGGGAGTATGTGGGCTTCAGCCAGTCGTACGAGCTGGCTGACGCAGCGGGTGACGGGGCCGAGGTGTTCTCGTTGATCCGACGGAGCGAGTTGTCGACCGATGGTTACCTCGACCGGCACTTCGACACCGGTCGTGAATTCCAAGAACCGACCTGACCCAGTCCCCGGCGCGGTGCACAGCGCGTCGAATAGCCCGCGATCTGCACCGCGGAGACGGCCCCGCCGGTTGTCCGGCAACCACAGCGGGCTGACTCGCGCAGCGCAGAGCCCGCGCGGGTGATAAGCCTGTCCCGTGCGCGTACTGGTGGTGGAGGACGAGGTCCCACTCGCTGAGCTGATCCGGCGCGGCCTCTCCAAGGCGGGGTTCGTGGTCGAGGTCGCGCACAACGGCGTCGACGGGCTGTGGCAGGCGACCGAGGAGCAGTTCGACGCGATCGTGCTCGACATCATGCTGCCCGGCATGCACGGGTATGACGTGGTGCGACGCCTGCGGGAGCGTGAGGTGTGGACGCCGGTGGTCATGCTGACCGCCAAGGACGGCGAGTACGACCAGGTGGACGCGCTCGACCTCGGCGCCGACGACTACCTCACCAAACCGTTCAGCTTCCCGGTGCTGGTCGCCCGGCTGCGCGCGGTGATGCGCCGCACCCCCGTCGCGCGGCCAGCGGTGCTGGCCGTCGGTGACCTGCGGCTCGACCCGGCAGCCACCCAGGTGTTTCGCGGCGAGACCGAGATCGACCTGACACCAAGGGAATTCAGCCTGCTGCTCTTCCTCATGCAACACGCCGGCAGCACGGTCAGCAAGGGTGAGATCCTGCAGGCCGTCTGGGATCCCGCGTTCACCGGCGACGACAACGTCGTCGAGGTCTACGTCGGCTACCTGCGGCGCAAGATCGACAAGCCCTTCGGCACCGACACGATCAGCACCGTGCGCGGCATCGGCTACCGGCTCGACGACCCTCCGGCCTGACCCTGCCGGCCAGACCCCTGCCGGCCTGACCCTCACCCGCCGCATCGCTGACCTGCCCGGGCAGCGTCACCTCGAATCTCGCTCCACCCGAAGGAGATTCGGCAACGGTGACGTCACCACCCGAGCTGCGCGCCAGGTCGCGCACGATCGCCAGCCCCAGCCCGAAACCGCCCTGGCCGCGGCTGCGCGAGGAGTCCAACCGCACGAAGCGGTCGAAGACGCGCGCTCGATCCGCCACCGGAATGCCCGGGCCGTCGTCGTCGACCGTGAGCACCGCGGCCCCGCCCCGGCCGGTCGTGGTCGACACGACCACCTCCGACCTGGCGTGCCGCACAGCGTTGTCGACCAGGTTGCGGGCGATGCGCTCGACCGCGCGCTGCCGGCCCCGGCCGCGGGCGGGACTCCCGTCATACCGCACCCGGATGGTCGAATCACCGCGCCACCGTTGCACTTCCGCTTGCGCGATGTCGTCGAGGTCGACCTCCTCGGCGCCGGTCGCCGGTCGCTCGTCGAGCTGGGCCAGCAGCAGCAGGTCATTGACCAAGCCCGTCATGCGGCCGATCTCGTCGCGCACGGTCGGCGCCACCTGCCGCCACTCGTCGTCGTCGGTCGCGAGCTCGACCGCCGCCTGCAAGGTCGCCAACGGCGACCGCAGCTCGTGACTCGCGTCGGCGACGAAGCGCCGCTGCTCCCCGTGCGCATGCTCGAGCCGGTCAAGCATGCGGTTCAAAGTCGTTGCGAGAGCGGCGATTTCGTCCTGCTGTGGCGGCACCTCGACCCGGGTGTCCAGGCTGCGCGCCTCGATCTCGTCCACCTCCCGCCGCATCCGCTGCACCGGACCGAGCGCCAGCCCTGACACCCACCAGGCGAGCAGCGCCGCCAGCGCGGTCAGCACCGGCGTGCCGAGCAGGAGGATCTTGACGTCGGTGCTGATCGCCTCGTGCTGCGCCTGCTGCGACGACGACACCTGTATGACGAAATCGCGCCCTCCCGAGCGCACCCCCTGCGAGACGATCAGCGGTGTCTCGACGTCACCGGGCCGATACCAACGGCGTTCTCCCCGAACGGAACTGGTGTTCGGCCGCGGACGATCGGCGGACAACGGTGCCTGGTCGCCAGGTGCCGAGGACGCCACCACCGCGCCGGTCCGGTCGAGCACCACCGCCCGTAGCGACGGGTCGACGTTGCTCACCGCAGCCTCCGTCGGCCCCTGCTGCTGCACCGCATTGGCCACCCCGGCCGCCTGGTCGCTGACCCGCCCCACCAGCGAACCGGTCAACGAATGCTGCAGAAGCGTGGCCAGCACGAACACCCCGATGACGAGCGGCACCACCACCGCGAGCGCGGTGACCAGGGCGATGCGCACCCGCAGACTGCGGGCGAGACGCACGAGGGAGGCAAGCACCCCGCCATACTGCCTGCTCTTGCACCGGATTCGCGTCTCAGCGTCCGCTCAGCGACGTGCGGGCAGCATGCCGGTTGTGTCACATCACCCTGCCCGCGCCGACTTCGCGACAGCCGCCTCCTGGGTGGCTCCGGTCGGCGCCCTCTTCTGGATCATCAAACTCGTCTCGACCGCGTTCGGCGAGGCCGCCTCCGACGGGCTGGCCAAGCAGAGCCCCGTGCTCGCGGTCGCCGTCGGCGGTCTGCTGCTCGTCGCGGCGCTGCTGTGGCAGCTGCGCACCCGCGGCTTCGTGCCGGTGCGCTACTGGACGGCCGTGGCGGCGGTCGCGGTCTTCGGGACCGTGCTGGCCGACGGCGTGCACGTCGTGCTCGGCTTCAGCTACCCCCTCACCAGCGTCCTGTATGCCGCGGCCACCGCCGCCGTCTTCTGGCTCTGGCACCGCACCGAGGGCACGCTGTCGATGCACGACATCAACACCACCCGCCGCGAGCTCTTCTACTGGGCCGCGGTCATGTGCACCTTCGCGCTCGGCACCGCGGTCGGTGACCTCACCGCCGCGACCCTGAAGCTCGGTTACTGGCCGTCGGTGGTGCTCTTCGCGGTCGCGATCGCCGTGCCCGCGATCGGCTGGCGGGTCACCGGGCGCCACGAGGTGTTCTGGTTCTGGTTCGCCTACGTGCTGACCCGGCCGCTCGGCGCATCGATCGCCGACGGCTTCGCCAAGCCGACGTCCGGCCCGCACGGGCTCGGCATCGGTGACTTCCCGGTCACCCTCGACCTCGGCATCGTCCTCGCCGTGCTGATCGCCGTCGCGCAGCGGGTGTATGTCGCCCAGACCCGCGACCAGCTCGAGCCCTCCGTGGAGGTGACCGCCCGATGATCACCCCACAAAGTCCTCCGCTCCTTCGTCGCTCCGGTGCTTTGCGGGGGCCCCGATGAGCGATCTCTCCTACCTCCAGTCGGTCACCATCGGAGCCCTGCAGGGCGTCACCGAACTCTTCCCGGTCTCCAGCCTCGGCCACTCGATCCTCGTGCCGGCCTGGATCGGCGGGTCCTGGAAGGACCTGGTCACCCAGCAGCAACAGTCGGGGCACACGCCGTTCCTGGCGTTCATCGTCGCGCTGCACGTGGCGACCGCGCTCGCGCTGATCGTCTGCTTCTGGCGTGACTGGCTGCGGGTCGTCCAGGGCCTGCTCGACATCGTGCGCCGCCGCGACCTGCACACCGCGCGGTCGCGCTACGCGCTGCTGCTGATTGTCGCGACCATCCCGGTCGGCATCGTCGGCCTGATCTTCGAAAAGCCTTTGCGCACAGCGTTTTCGACGCCGTTGGTCGCCGCGATCTTCCTGACCGTCAACGGCGGCGTGCTCGCCATCGCGGAGCTGCTGACGCGGGCGAGCGAGGCGTCATACCGGCGTCGCGCGGACCACGAACGCAACCTGTCGACGATGCCGTGGAGCGACGCGCTGATCATCGGCAGCTCGCAGATCCTCGCGCTGATGCCCGGCATCTCGCGGTCCGGTGTGACCATCTCGACCGGGCTGCTGCGCGGCTTCAGTCACGAGAAGGCGACCAAGTTTGCGCTGATGCTCGCCACGCCGGTGATCCTCGCGGCGGGCGTGCTGAAGATGCCGGAGCTCGCCGGGCCGGAGGCCTCCGGCATACACGGCCAGGTGATCGTCGGCATGCTCGTGGCGTTCGTCGCGGCGTTCGTGGCGACGAAGTTCCTGACCCGCTTCGTGCGCACGCACACGCTGTGGCCGTTCGTCGTCTACTGCCTGATCGCGGGGATCGCGAGCATCATCCGCTTCGCCTGACCGGCGGTGGCCGGGTGGACTTGTGCCACGAAAAGGGGACTTGTCACGTGCTGGAACACGTGACAAGTCCCCTTTGTGCGGACCAGATCGGCGTATGCCGGGGCTACTTGCCGATCGTCGCGGTGTCGATGACGTAGCGGTAGCGCACGTCCCCGGCCACGACCTTGTCGTAGGCGTCGTCGACCTCGTCGGCGGAGATCCGCTCGATGGTCGCGCCGATGCCGTGCTCCGCGCAGAAGTCGAGCATCTCCTGGGTGGCCGGGATGCCGCCGATCAGCGAGCCGGCAATCGCCTTGTCGCCGTGCACGAGCGACCCGGGCGTGATCGAGTAGGGCTTGGTGGGCAGCCCGACGTTGACCATCGCACCGAACGGCTTGAGCAGCCGCAGGTAGTCCTCCATCGGCAGGTCGGCGCTCACCGTGTTGAGGATCAGGTCGAAGGTGCCGGCGAGCTTGTCGAAGGTCTTCTCGTCCTTGGTCGACAGGTGGTCGACGGCGCCGTAGGACTTGGCGTCGGCGGACTTGTCGGTGCTGCGGGAGAGCACGGTGACCTCGGCGCCCATCGCCGCGGCGATCTTCACGCCCAGGTGGCCGAGGCCGCCCATGCCGACGACCGCGACCTTCGCGCCCTTGTCGGCGCCCCAGCGCTTCAGCGGGGCGTAGGTGGTGATGCCGGCGCAGAGCAGCGGGGCCGCCTCGTCGAGCTCGATGCCCTCCGGGATCGACAGCACGAACCGCTCGGAGGCGACGATCGCCTGGGCGTAGCCGCCCTGGGTGAGTTCGCCGTCATACCCCTCACTGGCGTAGGTGAAGACGGCGCCCTTCTCGCAGTATTGCTCGTTGCCGTTCTTGCACTGCTCGCACTCGCCGCACGAGTCGACCATGCAGCCGATGCCGACGCGGTCGCCGACCTTGTGGCGGGTGACGGCGGGGCCGACCTCGGTGACGATGCCGGCGATCTCGTGACCCGGCGTGAGCGGGAACGGGGTCAGGCCCCACTCCTCGCGGATGGTGTGGATGTCGGAGTGGCAGATGCCCGCCCACTTGATGTCGATGCGCACGTCGTCGTCGCGCAGATCGCGGCGCTCCAGCTCGATCGCACCGAACGGCTTTCCAGCGGCAGGCACGGACAATGCGGGTGTTGTGGTTGGCATAACCAAAGACAATACTCCTGGCGGGAGCGTTGGTGAAATCAGCCGATCGCGTTGGTAGCCAACGACATTCACCCTGACTTTCACCCCTTTGTATGACGGGAGTGACGCTCCTCACGGCGTGACTCGTCCGCGCTGGGGCGACTTGTCACGTGCCGGCCCGCTTGTCACGTCAGGGGCGACTTGTCACGTCAGAGTGGGACTTGTCACGTGCTACAGCACGTGACAAGTCCATCGAACGCGGACCAGTCGCGGGCGGGCCTGCCGTCATACGATCGGGCCGGGAGCATCCACGAAGATCCACGAGCATCCACCTCACGAGGAGCGGTGATGGCGAGTCTGGACGGAAGCAAGTACGACTACGTGATCGTGGGCGGCGGGGTCGCCGGCGCGTCGGCCGCGAAGGCGATCCGCGAGCGCGACGCGGAGGGCTCGGTGCTGGTGCTCGGGCTCGAACCCGACCCGCCGGTCTACCGCCCCGACCTGTCGAAGGGCCTGTGGCTGAGCGATCAGACCAAGCTCGCCGACATCTGGCTGATGGACGGCAAGGGTGCCGAGCTGCACACCAGCCTGCCGGTCACCGCGATCGACACCGAGGCGCACGAGGTGGAGATCGACGGCGGCGCGAAGGTCGGCTACGGCACGCTGCTGATCGCGACCGGCGCGCAGCCGCGCCACCTCGACCTGCCCGAGTCCGACCGGATCGTCTACTACCGCACGGTCGCCGACTACCGCCGGCTGCGGGAGCTGGCGACGGCCGGGTCGGCGGTCACCGTGGTCGGCGGCGGCTACATCGGCGCCGAACTCACCTCCGCCCTGGCCCAGAACGACGTCAAGGTCACGATGATCATCGAGGGCGAACTCGTGCAGCAGCACATGTTCCCCGCGTCGATCGCCGAGCTGGTGACCAAGGACTTCCGCGACCACGGCGTCGAGTTGCTGACCGGCACCAAGGTCGTGTCCGGTGAGGTCACCGGCGACACCGTCGCGGTGCGCACCCAGGACGGCAAGATGGTCGAGGGCGTCGCCGCGGTCGTCGGCATCGGCGTCGAACCGCGCACCAAGCTCGCGCAGGACTCCGGGCTCACCGTCGAGGGCGGCATCGTGGTCGACGACCGGCTGCGCACCAGCGCCGCGGACGTGTATGCCGCGGGCGACGACACCAGCTTTCCCGACCCGCTGCTCGGGCAGCGGCGGGTCGAGCACGTCGACAACGCCGAGACGATGGGCAAGGTCGCCGGCGAGAACATGGCCGGCGCCGACCAGCCCTACGACCACACGCCGTTCTTCTGGTCGGACCTGTTCGACAACGGTTACGAGGCGATCGGCGAGCTGTCGTCCGCGATGGACACGGTCGAGGACTGGAATGGCGAGCACACCGCTGCGGTCGTCTACTACCTGGCCGACGGCACGGTCCGCGGCGTACTGCTCTGGAACACCTGGGACAGCGTCGAGAAGGCGCGCGAGGTGATCGAGAAGTCCGGCAAGGGCGAACTTGGCAAGGACCAGCTGAGCGGCCTCATCCCGCCCGGTTAGTGCGCGTGCAGCGTGCCGTGCTCGTCACGTCGCCAACGACGACCCGCTGCATCCGCGAAGGTCAGCTCAGTCACCGTCCAGTCAGGCTTCTTCATGATCGGCCGGATTTCGCCGACGAGATGCCGAACCGGTCGTGGGAAGTCCCAGTGGTATTGCGTGTTGGTGCGCCTGACGAAGTAGCGGCCCGGTGGCACAACGTTCATTCTCAAGACCGGCTCTTCGCGGCCCGTCTTCGAGGTGCTGTGCACCAGCACGTCATAGACAGGTGTGCTGGCGCCATTGACGAGTTCCATGCCATCATCCCGGCCCTCGTCGTCCAGCCAGGTCGCCACCCAGGCGCACACCTTGCTCGGCTCCTCGCGTCGGGCAGCTTCGGCCGAGGCGACGTCTCGGCCGACCTCGATGGCGTACAGGCGTCGCGCGACAACCGCCGCTGCTATCGCGGCAACGAGCGCCCCTACTGACGCCCCCGCGCTGACCAGTGCTGCAAATGTCCCCATATTCGAACGATAGGGACTTCGCGGTGCCGAGCGGCGGTTAGTTGCCGAGCGATTGAGCTCAGTCCTCGCGGGTTCCGCGCCGGCCTGCGTCATACCCAGCATCCTGTGGGCGCTGCAGTGTCGGGGCATCCCCCTACGGTCGGAGTATGACGGCAGCCCCGCGCACCGCACTGGTCACCGCGAGCACGGCCGGCATCGGACGCGCGATCGCACAGCGCCTCATCACCGATGGCGTGTCGGTGACCGTGCACGGACGTGATCCCGAAGGCGCCGCGGCCACCGCCAGCGAGCTGGGCGCCGTTGGTGCCGTCGCCGCCGACGCGACCACCAGCGCGGGGCTCGACGTCCTGGGTGACTGGCTGCGGGCGCACCCGGTCGACATGCTGGTCAATGCGCTCGGGCCGTTCGCCGAGCACGACGTCGAGTCGGCACGACCGGAGGATTGGCTGGATGCCTACCGCGGCAACGTGGTCGGTGCAGTCGAGTTGGCGCGAATCGCGTTGCCGCACATGCGATCCGAAGGTTTCGGGCGGGTGATCTTCCTCGGCACGCGGGCCACCCGCACGCCGATCCCGACGATGATCGACTACTCGGCGGCCAAGGCCGCGCTCGCGAACGCGACGATCAGCCTGGCCCGGTCGGCGACCGCGCCCGGTGTCACCGTCAACATGGTCAGCCCTGGCGTGGTCCTGACGCCGAGCCTGCGGGCGATGTTCGCCGACCGGCCGGAGAACGCAGGGCGGACCTGGGAGGACATCGAACCGGAGGTGACCCGTGACTACGCGCCCAACCCGATGGGCCGACTCGGCCGGCCGGAGGACATTGCCGCCGCAGTGAGCTTCTTGTGCGGGACTGAGGCGTCATACATCAACGGGGTCAACTTGCCCGTGGACGGTGGCATCACGGGGGCCCACTGACTCCCGGACGAACTGATGCGGCGCCCGAAGCACCTCCCCAAGTGCCACGGACACCGCACCAGCGATCCCCCTCCGACGCTCGCGACGATGTGCAGTGCGAACCCCGAGTCCGCCGCATCCCGCGTGGCCCACCCCCCAGTGGCCACCTCGAGCGCCCTGCCGGTCTGCACCGGCCCCGACCGGTTTGTCCGACACCAGCAACCTTAGGAGCGGGGCGGCCGGGGTCGCTATGGGACCGAGACCGAAATTGGGCCCGGGCAGATCTCAGCCCAAGTCTCAGCAACCTCCGCTCTGTGCGATGCGTCCCTTCCTGTTTAGGGTTGTCCGGTGCGACCACTCGACGTGCTGCCCACCGAGTCCGCCATGCGCCGTGCACTGCGGCGAGCCCGTGACGGAGCGACCCTCAACACCGACGAGGCGGCGACGCTGCTCGCCGCGCGCGGTGCCGACCTCGACGACCTGTGCGCGAGCGCTGCGCGGGTGCGCGACGCCGGGCTCGAGGCCGCGGGCCGGCCCGGGGTCGTCACCTACTCCAAGAAGGTCTTCATCCCGCTGACCCGGCTGTGCCGGGACCGGTGCCACTACTGCACGTTCGTCACTGTGCCCGGCAAGCTCGCCGCCGCCGGTCACGGCGCCTATCTCGAGCCCGACGAGGTGCTGGAGATCGCGCGGCGCGGCGCCGAGCTCGGCTGCAAGGAGGCGCTCTTCACCCTCGGCGACCGGCCCGAGGACCGCTGGCCGGAGGCCGCGCAGTGGCTGGACGAGCGCGGCTACGACTCGACCCTGGACTACGTGCGGGCCATGGCGATCCGGGTGCTCGAGGAGACCGGACTGCTGCCGCACCTCAACCCCGGCGTGCTCAGCTGGGAGGAGATCGGCCGCCTCAAGCCGGTGTCGGCGTCGATGGGGATGATGCTCGAAACCACCTCGACGCGCCTGTTCACCGACAAGGGCGAGGCTCACTACGGCAGCCCCGACAAGGACCCCGAGGTGCGGCTGCGGGTCATCACCGACGCCGGCCGCCTCACCGTGCCGTTCACCACCGGCATCCTCGTCGGCATCGGCGAGACGCGCGCCGAGCGGGCCGATTCGATCCTCGCGATCCGCAAGGCGCACAAGGCATTTGGGCACGTGCAGGAAGTGATCGTGCAAAACTTCCGTGCCAAGCCCGACACCGCCATGCGGTACACGCCCGACGCCGGCCTCGACGAATACCGCGCCGCGATCGCGGTCACCCGGCTCGTGCTCGGCCCCGCCATGCGGGTGCAGGCGCCGCCCAACCTGGTCGACGCGGGCGAATGCGCCGCGCTGCTCGCGGCGGGCGTCGACGACTGGGGCGGCGTGTCCCCGCTGACCCCCGACCACGTCAACCCCGAGCGGCCGTGGCCCAACCTCGACGCGCTCGCCGAGATCTCGGCCGCCGCCGGCTTCACCCCCACCGAGCGCTCCGCGGCGCAACCGGAGTACGTCCTCGCCGGCGCACCCTGGATCGACCCGCGGGTGCGCCCGCACGTGGCGGCGCTCACCGACGAGGAGACCGGGCTGGCGCGGGCCGACGCCATACCGGCCGGACTGCCGTGGCAGGAGCCCGACCCCGAGTGGGAGTCCAGCGGCCGCACCGACCTGGCGACCTCGATCGACACCGAGGGCCGCAACACCCGGACTCGCAGCGACCTCGGCAGTGCGTTCGGCGACTGGGAGACGGTGCGCGAGCAGGTGCTTGCCGTGGCCGGACCGGCCAGGCTCGACTCGGACGTGAAGTCTGCGCTCGCGGCCGTCGAGAAGGACCCCGGCGGCGCGTCGGAGGCCGACTATCTGGCGCTCGCCCACGCGGCCGGCGATGGTCTGGAAGCCCTTGTGTCACTTGCGGATTCGCTGCGCAAGGAGGCCGCCGGCGACGACGTGACCTATGTCGTCAACCGCAACATCAACTTCACCAACATCTGCTACACCGGCTGCCGCTTCTGCGCGTTCGCGCAGCGCAAGGGCGACGCCGACGCGTTCACCCTGTCGATGACCGAGGTGGCCGACCGCGCGGAGGAAGCCGTCGCCGCGGGCGCCACCGAGGTGTGCATGCAGGGCGGCATCGACCCGGAGCTGCCGGCGACCGGGTATGCCGACCTGGTGCGCGCGGTGAAGGCGCGCGTGCCGCAGCTGCATGTGCACGCATTCAGCCCGATGGAGATCGTCAACGGCGCGTCGCGCCGCGGCATACCCGTGCGGGACTGGCTGATCGAGCTCAAGGACGCCGGCCTCGACACCATCCCCGGCACCGCGGCCGAGATCCTCGACGACGAGGTGCGCTGGATTCTCACCAAGGGCAAGCTGCCGACGAAGACGTGGGTCGAGGTGATCAGCACCGCCCACGAGGTCGGCATCCGATCGAGCTCGACGATGATGTACGGCCACGTCGACCAGCCGCGCCACTGGGTCGGGCACCTGCGGCTGATCGCCGAGATCCAAGACCGCACAGGCGGATTCACCGAGTTTGTGCCGCTGCCCTTCGTGCACCAGAGCTCGCCGATCTACCTCGCCGGCGCCGCCCGGCCCGGGCCCACCAAGCGGGACAACCGGGCCGTGCACGCGCTCGCCCGGGTGATGCTGCACGGGCGGATCCGCAACATCCAGACCAGCTGGGTCAAGCTCGGCGTCGCCGGCACCCAGATGATGTTGCGCGGCGGCGCCAACGACCTCGGCGGCACGCTGATGGAGGAGACGATCTCCCGGATGGCCGGGTCACAGCACGGGTCCGAGCTCACGGTGGCGCAGCTGCGGCAGATCGCCGGCGACATCGGCCGGCCCGCGCGCGAGCGGACCACGACGTATGGCGAGGCGCCCTCTCGCGTCTAGCACCGCCGGCCGCCGACAGTCACTGTCGACACCGGCCGTCGACACCCACCGGCGCCGCCCACTACTGCCGCCCACCGCCCGCCAACCGGGAGGGACTCGCCGCCCCACGAGTCCGTCCCGGGCCACGGTCGGTGGTGCGGGTCAGTCGTTCTTCGGCAGGATCTGCAGCAGGTCGCGGTGCAGGTCGGCCGCGGCGTCCAGGGCGCCGAAGCTGTCCTCGCGCACCGCACGCTCGATGAGCGCGTCGATCTGGGCCGCCAGCAGCGAGAACGGCGGGTCGAAGGTCCAGCCGAACTCCCGGTAGCGACGCTCGATCTGTTCGTTGCGCTCGAAGCGGATCTTCTCCAGCTCGTCGGCGTACGATCGCAGCGCCGGGTCGAACTGGCTCTGGTTGCGCAGGTCGTAACGGATGCGGTGCATCTGCCGGTTCTCCCGGAAGCTGCCCGCGATCGCGGCGGCCAGGCGTTCGGAGTAACTGGTGAGGTCGTGGGCCCCCTCCAGGTCCGCGGCGGCGAAGGTGTGGTTGCTGGAGAGCATCCGCACACACTCGGCGACGAGCGCGTCCTTGCTGCTGAAGTAGTAGTGCACCATCCCGTGCGAGAAGCGGGTGCGTCGCGCGACGTTGCGCACGGAGACGTGCGAATAGCCGTGCTCGCTCCAGGTCTGCAACGCGGCGACGGCCAGGTCGTGCCGACGCCCACGGTGGGTGGCGCTGTCGTGCGGCTGGCTTTCCGAGTCGACGGAAGTTTCGAGGGAAATGGGGGGCGCTCGTCGAGGTCACCTTCATAGTTTTGCACGCACGCCTGGGTGGATCGTGTACTGCGGTGCAACGAAATTGCCGCGATTTAGCAGGCCATGTGTCAAGATTTTCGCGGAGGCCTTTCATATCCCTTCAGTTCCCTTCAGATCTCCGCGCCGGCCGCTCCGCACCGGCGCGATCACGCCTCGCCGGACCGCACTAGGGTGCGATGGCGTGACGGGTGAGGTCGAGTTGCGGCCGGTGGCCTTTGCGGTGCTCGGAGTCGTCGCGGAGGGCCCGACCCACGGCTTCGCCGCCGCCGCCCTCTTCGCCGCGGGCGGCGAGCTCGGGCGCGTATGGCGGTTGCCGCGCCCGGTCATCTACCGGGAGCTGGCGCGCCTCGGCGAGGCCGGTCTGGTGCGCGAGGTCGGCGTCGAGACCGGCGGCCCCGGCCCGAGCCGGGTCGTCGTGGAGATCACGCCCGCAGGCCGGGAGGCGCTCGACCGGTGGCTGCTGCAACCGGTGCACCGCGCCCGGGAGGTGCGGGACGCCCTGCTGCTCAAGCTCGCGCTCCTGCACCGTCGCGGCAGCGACCCCGGCCCGTTGCTCGCCGGGCAGCGCGCGGTCTTCGAGGACCGGGTGCGGGCCCTGGAGGAGGCGGTCGACGCCGCACCGGCCGACGACTTCGAGCGCACGCTGCTGCTCTGGCGGCTCGCGTCGACGCGGTCGGCGCTGGACTTTCTCGCCGCAGTCGGGGCTCCCGTCATACGACATGAGGGCGAGTAGTAACACTGCGACTAGTTGGCTGATAGGTTCGTCCCACATGAGCGCCCTCACCCGTCGCGGCCTGTTCGGACTGACCGTGCTCGGCGGTGTGTCGGCGCTGACGGCCTGCGGGTCGTCCGGCAGCGACGGATCGGGGGCGTCGCCGTCCGCCCCGGCCGCAGCCGGTGCGTCGGGTGGTCCGACCGGCTCCGGCCGGGTCAACGTGCTGTACGCCGGGTCGCTCGTCAACCTGATGGAGAAGCAACTCGGCCCCGCCTTTGCCACGGCGACCGGCTACACGTTCGCCGGATTCGGGGCCGGCTCGACGGCGCTCGCGGCCCAGATCAAGGGCAAGGTGCGCAAGGCCGACGTCTTCGTCAGCGCCAGCCCGAAGGCGGACGAGGCGCTCATGGGTGCGGGCAACGGCGACTGGGTGCGCTGGTACGTCACCTACGCCAACTCGCCGCTCGTGCTCGGCTACAACCCCCGCAGCACGTTCGTCGACGAGATCAAGACCGGTCCATGGTATGACGCGATCACCCGCGACGGCGTCCGCGTCGGGACGACCGACCCCAAGACCGACCCGAAGGGCAAGCTCGCCGCGCAGGCGCTCGCCGACACCGGGAAGCAGCACCCGAAGCTGCTCGACATCGCGCGGGACGACAAGACGATCTTCCCCGAGGAGACGCTCGTCGCCGACCTGCAGTCGGGTCAGCTGGACGCAGGCTTCTTCTACTCCAGCGAGGCCAAGGCGGCCGGGATCCCGACGGTTCCGCTCGCCGGCGTCTCGTTGCAGGCGACCTACACCGTCACCGTGCTGAAGGACGCGCCGAACGCCGCCGGGGCGGAGGCGTTCGTGACCTACCTGCTCGGCCCGGCCGGCACCACCGTGCTGCGGCAGGACGGTTACGAGCTGACCACCCCGCCGAAGGTGACCGGCACCGGCGTGCCGGCGGCGATCCGCAAGGTCATCGGCGCCTGAGCCGCCCGCCGTGCCATCCTCCCGTCCCATGACCGGTCGCCGCGCTCGCGCGCTTGATGCTCGCCCGCTCGGCTGGCTCGGCGCGCTGCTCGCGCTCTACCTGGCCGTGCCACTCGGGGCCTTCCTGCTGCGCTTCGCCACCACCGGCGACGACCGCGGGTTCGGCGAGCCTGGCCTCTGGGACGCCGCGCGCACGTCGGCGGTCTCCGCGACCATCTCCGCGGCGATCGTGCTCGTGCTCGGGGTGCCACTCGGCTACTGGCTGGCGCACGCCCGCGGGCCGCTGCAGCGCGTCGTCGGCATGCTCGTGCAACTGCCGCTCGCGCTGCCGCCGGTGATGAGCGGCATCGTGCTGATCTACCTTGTCGGGCCCTACACCTGGCTCGGCGAGCGCTTCGGCGGCAGGCTCACCGACTCCCTCGCCGGGGTGATCATCGCGCAGACGTTTGTGGCCGCGCCGTTCCTGGTGATCGCTGCCCGGTCGGCGTTCGCAGCGGTCGATCCGGAGCTGGACGACATCGCCGCGACGCTCGGGCACCGCCCGCTCGCCCGTTTCGCGCGGGTCGACCTGCGGATCGCGGCCCCCGCCATACGAGCGGGGCTGTTGCTGACTTGGCTGCGCGCGATCGGCGAGTACGGCGCGACGGTGCTGCTCGCCTACCACCCCTACACGCTGCCGGTCTTCACCGCGGTGCAGTTTCAGTCGACCGGGATCCCCTCCACGCAGGCGCCGACCGCGGTCGCGTTGGGCACGGCCGCAATCGTGTTGCTGGCGGCCGGTTTTCGGCTGCCACGCCGACTCCGGGGCCGTATGACGCAGGCCGCGTCCGTGCCGGAGCCGACCCATCCGCCCGCGGTCGCGCCGGCTGCGCTCAGCTTCGATCTCGACACGCGCGTCGGCGACTTCCACCTGCGGATGGCGCACCAGGCGCGGAGCAGCCGGGTGGCGGTGCTCGGTGCCTCGGGGGCCGGGAAATCGATGCTGCTGCGGGCACTCGCCGGGTTGCTGGGCCCGGACGTCGGCACGGTGCGCTGCGGCCCCGACGATCTGTCGCGGGTGCCGGTCGAGCAGCGCCAGCTGGGTTATGTCCCTCAGCGGCACGGCCTGTTGCCGGACCGAACAGCTTGGCAGCAGGCGACTTTCGGGGTGCGCGCCGACGGGGGTGTCGCCGCGTGGTGGTTCGAGACGCTGCGACTGCAGGGCCTGCACTCCCGGCTGCCCGACCAGTTGTCGGGCGGTCAGCGGCAGCGGGTCGGCCTGGCGGCCGCGCTCAGCCAGACCCCGCGTCTGGTGCTGCTCGACGAGCCGTTCACGGCATTGGACGCCCCCGTCCGGCAGGAGCTGGTGACCGAGCTGCGCAGGCTGCAGCGACGCGACGCGCTCTCGACCGTCGTCGTCACGCACGACCCGCAGGAGGCGGCCATGCTCGCCGACGAGTTGCTGGTCGTCGCCGACGGCCGCATCGTCCAATCGGGTTCGGTGCGTGAGGTTTTCGACGCTCCGGCATCCCCGCAGGTGGCCCGTCTGCTGGGCATCGAGAACGTCCTCGAAGGTGTCGCGGACGGCGGCGAGCTGGTGGCCGGTGCGGTGCAGTTGCCGGTGCGGACCTGGCTGCCCGCGGGCACTCCGTTGACGTGGTGCGTCGCACCTCAGGACGTGCTGCTCGGCACCTCAGGGGTGGCGGCGACCGTCGTGGACGTCGCGGACGTGGGCACGTCGGTGCTGGTCGACGTGGAGCTCGAGGGCGGCCCCGCCCTGCGTGCGCGGTGCGCGACGAACTCCCCGGCGGCCCGACTTGCGGCCGGTGCCCCGGTGTCGGTCGACTTCCGTGCGGACAGCGTCACGGTCTGGCCGCAGGCGGCCTCGGCGCTGGACAACGCACTCAGGTAGTCGGCGAATCCGCCTGGTGCCCGGCCGATTCGGCGCCCGGAGGTGATCACCGGGTCCGACCCGTCGGCGTGTATGACGAATCCGGCACTCCTCAGTCTGCGCACCAGGAGCACGTCCTCGTCGTGTGCCACCGAGGGGAAGCCGCCGACCGCGTCGTAGGCCGATGCCCGGAAGCCGAGGTTTGCGCCGTGCACGTGCCGGTGGCCGTCGTGGTCGTCGTGGCGCTCGCGCCAGGCGCGGAGCAGGTCGGCGGGGAGGTCGGCCGCGTCGGGTTCGACCCGGCCGAGCACGAGGTCGGCGCCGTCCCGGGCGTGGTCCAGCTGGCGGGTGAGCCAGCCTGCCGGCACGACGCTGTCGGCGTCGGTGCAGGCGACCCAGACCTGGGACGGCTCGGCCGTGGCCGCCGCCCGGGCTCGTGCGACGCCGAGCCGGCGCGCGTGACCGACCGAGCCGCTCGCGGATTCGACGACCTGCGCCCCGGCGGAGATGGCGATCGCGGCGGTGTCGTCGGTGCACGCGTCGGCGACGACGACACAGACGGTGCGCACGCCGTGCCGTCGTTCGGCGTCTCGGCGGGCGACGTTCAATGCCGCGATCGCCCTTGCCACCAAAGCGGATTCGTCGCGGGCGGGGATCACGATCAGCGCCTCGGCGACGGTCATGCCGTGGGATCCGGCAGGCACTCGGCGGCGCAGTGGATGACGATCTCGACGTCGCGGTCGCGATAGACGGCCGAAACCGGCGGCAGCTGCGCGGCCGCGAACGCCGCGTGCACGGCGTCCGCGTCGAGCGGCCACCCGTCGATCGGGTGCCGCCAGTGCGCCAACGCCACGACGCCGTCGTCGGTGAGCAGCTCGCCGATGCGATCGATCGTGCCGCGGAGCGCGTCGGGACTGAGGAAGTAGCCGATCTCCGAGCACACGACGAGGTCGAAGGTCTCCCCGTCCGGGAGGTCGGCCGGGGTGCTGCCATATCTGACGCGCACGTGTGCGTCGGTCACGCGGGCGCGGGCCGCGGCGACCGCGGTCTGTGCGCTGTCGAGCGCCTCGAGTGCGTCGGAGCGCCTGGCGAGCTCGCCAGTGAGCACGCCTGTGGAACAACCGATTTCGAGGGTCCGAGCGAAGCGTGCTCGCGGCAGCATGCCCAGCAGGATCTGCCGTTTGCGCGCTTCGTACCAGCGGGTGTCCGCGCCCCAGGGTTCGCCGGCGTCGCGATGCAGTTGCTCGAGGCGGTCGTCGGTCCCGAGCTCCGACCGGATGAAGAGCTCCGTCATACCGGTGAAGTGCTCGAGGAAGTCCGGCAGCAGGATCGGCTCGTCACCGGGCTCCTTGGACAACGGTTGGAGCTGGCTGCAGTGCGCGGCGATGGCGGCCAATTTGGCTGAGTGCGCGTCGGTTTCGAGGTCGAGGCCGACCAGTTTGCCTTCGGGCAGGGTGCTCGGCAGCCCGACGTGGCGGAACCAGATCGGATATTCCAGCAGCTGGCTGTCGGTGCGGTGGGCGGCGATTGCGGCGGCTCGCCCCGCGGCTTCATGGTCGGGGTGGCCGTCGTGCCGGTAGGGCGCGACGATCAGCGTCCGGCGGGGGTCACGTGGGTCGCCGAGCCGGCGTACGAGGGCGGTGACGATCTCGTCCGACGCCTGCCGGACCTCGCCGTCCGGGATCTGACCGACGGTGACCGCGCCGTAGGGCAGTCCGAGCGCGGATGCGGCGTGGCGGGCCTCCACCCGGCGCAGCGTCGCGAGGATCGACCGGTCGTGGGTGGACGAGTGCGGATGCGAGCCCTCGCCGGCCGTCAGGATCACCACCTCGACCGGCAGCCGGCGCGCTGCGGCGGTTGCGATGAGGCCGCCGGCGCCGAGGCTCTCGTCGTCCGGATGGGCGGCAACGACCAGCACCCGGTCGATCCCGTCGAAGTCGACCTGCTCGTCGGGGTCGGTCGACCAGTGGGCGGCGGGTGTGCCGGGTTCGTCGTGCCGGAAGGTCGCGGTCATGGTTGGCCGCCTCGGTCGGCCGGCGCGGTGCTGGCGTGCACGGCGGCGCCGAGGGCGGCGAGGTCCCGCTCGGCATGGTGCTGCCGCACGTAGAGGCGCAGATCGCTGACGCGCTGCGCGTAGTCGCGGTCGAGCGCCAGCGGGGCGGGTCCCATCGCGTGATCGGCGATGCGGAGCACTTCCTCGGCGATCTGTGCGCACTGCGCTCGCACCCGCAGGGCCAGCATCTCCGGCGTGGTTTCCATGCTGCCGTCGACCTGGGTGGCGGCGGCCTGCAGCATCGTGTCGCCCGACCAGATCAGCAGGTCGAGCTGCCCGAGGTGGAGCTGGGCGATTTGGTCGGGTGCGCGGCGGCGTCGTCGTACCTGATCGGCGATGGCGCGGGCGGCGCCGAACCAGATGACCGCCACTCCCATGCCGCCCCAGGCAAATCCGGGGCGGTCGAGATACCAGTGCGCGGGGCCGACCGGCCGGGCCGGCAGGCCGCGGGCCTCGATCGCGACGCTCGTCACCTCCGGCAGGCCGTGCGCGACCCAGCCGGATCCGTCAGCCGGCGTGACGCGCTCGTCGCGCAGGTCGATCGCGAAGAGTCCGCGGGTGTCGTCGTCCAGCCAGGCGGTGACGAGGGCGCGGTCGAGTCGGTCGGCGAGCGAGCACCACGGCTTGTGGCCGTCGAGCACCCAGGCGTCGCCACTGGCGGAGCGGGAGGCGCACAGCCTGCCGCCGGGTCCTTCGGCGGCGAAGACGCCCCAGCTGCCGGTGGCGTCGAAGTCGTCGGTGAGATAGCCGTCCCGACGGGCCTGCACGAGGATCGCCGCGGCGTCGAGGTGGGGCTCGACGGTGCGGGCGACGGTCAGGTCGGTCTCGCCGAGCACGGCCAGCGCACCCCACAGCTCCGCGGTGCGTCCGTCGCCGGGGACCGGAAGGGTGTGGCCGAGCTGCTCGGCGAGATCGAGTGCCGCGGCCACCCGGTCGGGGCTGTCGGCAGCGGACCGGGCGGCGTCGCGGATCGCCTCGGTGGTCGCGGGGGGTGCGACCGCGGGCGGGTCCTGCGGCAACGGGTCGGGCGGCAACGGGTCGTCCGGCATCGGCAGGATGGACGAACTGGCAGACATGCTGGGTGCCTACCCGTTCCGGTCCGGTTCACACCCCGGCGGTTCGGAGTGGGCACGCGACCCGAGAGGACCCGATGACCGCACCGCTCGATCCCTACCTGCAAGGCCTGCGCGACAAGGTCGGTCAGGACCTGCTCTGGCTGTCGGGGGTGACGGCGGTGGTGTTGCGGGACGGCGCGGCCGGGCCGGAGGTGCTGTTGGTGCGCCGGGCCGACAACGGCGCGTGGACGCCGGTCACCGGGATCGTCGACCCGGGCGAGGATGTCGACACTGCCGCGGTGCGCGAGATTCGTGAGGAGACAACCCTGTCCGCGGTGGTCGAGCGGGTTGTCTGGGTGCTCGCGCTGCCGGTCACGACCTACCCGAACGGTGACGTCTGCCAGTTCCTCGACACGACCGTGCTTTGCCGGGTGACCGGTGGGGAGGCGCGGATCGGTGACGCGGAGTCGACCGCTGTCGGGTGGTTCCCGGTGACGGAGTTGCCCGTCACGTCACCGCGGATGCGTCGGCAGATCGAGTATGCCGCGAGTGGCGATCACGCCGTGCTCTTCGGCATGGAGGGCCGCCGGCCGGGCGGCGCGTAGCGGCGGACTTCTCCGTCGGTGGCCCCATCTGACGGGGCTCACTAGTGCTCATCGGAGGTCATCCGGCCCACTAGCGCCGGCCGGTCGGCGCTTCGATCGGCGCCGAGCCGCTCCGAGTGCTGGTCGGAGTAGCCCGAGGCGCCGCTTGCCCGCTGTTCGAGTAGGTCGAGCCGTGTCCTCACGCTGATCGAGTAGGCCGAGCCCCACCCCACGCTGTTCGAGTAGCCCGACCTCTCTCCACGCTGTTCGAGTAGGCCAAGCCCTTGCCACGCTGGTCGAATAGCCGAGCCGTTTCCTCATGCTGATCGAGTAGGCCGAGCCGCTAGGCGAGGCCGTATCGAGATCAGCTGTCCTTCAGTCGGCGGGTTGGGTGGTGTAGGTGTGTCCGGCGGGGCTGGTCCAAGCGCACACACCGTCGGGGGTCATGGTGACGGCCCAGCCGGCTTCGTGTTTCGCGCGGTGGTGGTGCCGGCACAGGCACTGCAGGTTGTGTGCCGCGGTCGGCCCGTTCGGATAGGCGGTGACGTGGTCGAGGTCGGTGAGCTTTGCCGGTCGGGTGCAGCCGGGGAACCGGCAGTGCTGGTCGCGGGCGCGCACGAACCGCGCTAACCGGGCGCCCGGGGTGTACGTCTGATTGGCGGTTTCGGCGACCGTGCCGGTCTCGGCATCCACGAGGGCACGGGTGATCTTGGTGCCGAGCAGGCTGGTGAGTTCGCGGATGGCATCGGCGGGGATGACGCCGACGCCGGGCACCTGGACGTCGCCAAGGTGATAGCGCGCCGGCACTGGGTCCTCGGCAAAGACGGGCACGATTCCCCGCCGATGGATTCGCGGTGGGTCAGTGGAGCGCACCGAATCAGTGGAGCGTGCAGGATCGGTGGAGTGTGCAGGATCCGCCGATGGCGCTGGATCGGGCGGTGGCCGGGTGCCAGTGCGGAGTGCGGCTTCGAGGAGCATCGCTTGGAGTTGGCGTTCGGCCTCACTGATCGGGCGGTAGCTGCCGAGGTCGACGACTGTTCGGTGGGGCGAGAGCGTGTACTCAGGCGGATCGGGCGGTCGCACCTTCGACGTCCACGCGCCGACGGTCTCGGGTGTCGCGCCGTTCGCTGCTGGGTCGTTGATGGTGCTCGGCCGGTCGAGCACGCCAACGCCACCGCCCGCGCCCGTCGCATCACCCGTGCCGGTGCTGTTATCCGTGCCCGTCGCGTCACTCGTGCCCGTGGCGTCGTGCGGGCCGTGCGGTTCGGTCACGCCCGCGCCAGCGCCGTTTCCGGCGCTCGTGTTTGCGGCAGTGATGGCGTCGGCATGGAAGGGGACGTGCAAGACCAGTTCGGTGGTCACCTGCGCGTCGGACAGGAGCAGGTCCGTCAGGGCGTCGACGCGGCACTCGCCGAGGCTCTTGCTGGCAGTAGTCGAGCCGTGGAGCACGCGGGCGTGGGTGTTCACCGCGGCCATGACTTTCGCCGCGTCCAACGACGGCAGGACGGCGGTGAGCATGGACATGCCCGGCTCCCAATGGGGTTCGACGGTCACGTTGGTGCAGTCGCGCCGCCGCGCCGTTGCCGCTTGATCGGCTGCGATGGGTGCGTGCCGCACCAGCAAACGTTGGGTGCGCCGCCGGAGTTTCGTCGAGGTGGATGTCTCCGGGGCACTGGCCAGGATCTCGGCCTCGACGATCGCGGCGAGGTCGCCCGGACAATCAGCCGCCTCGGCCGTATCGGGTGCCTCAGGTGTGCCGGGTGCTCCGGGTATGTCGGTTGCGGGGATTGCGTCGGCCAGGGCGTCGCTGACCGCGACCACCTTCCGCGACTCCAACTCGCCGGTCCCGGCGTGGTGGAGCAGCAGCGGCGTGTGACGCACACTCTCGACAGCTTGGGTCAGTCGCAGGCTGGTTTGCCGGTCGGTCCACCCCAACCGGGCACCGACTTCTAACGGTGTCCACGTGTCGGGGCTTTCCGGGTGCTTGTCGTATTCACGCCGCGCGAGTTGCTCCAGCCGCAGGGTTTGGGTGGCCCAGGCGGAGTTCTGCACCCGCTGCGTGGCCAGCACCTGGTCGAGGAGTTGGTCGTCTGAGAGACCCGACGCATCACCTCGTGCGCTGGCGGTGTCGTCGCGGGCCTTGTCGAACGCGGCGCGCAGCAGCGTCTGCGCTGCCTCCAGGAGTTCTCTCGTGGTGGCAGCGGCGATCACCTGATCGGTGAGTGCTCGCTGCAGGTGCGACATACCAATACCATACACCTGTTCGAATGAACTGGGAAGGGTTCAAGGTGCCGAATGTTCAGTGTTTTCAGTGTGATTCGTGGGATTCGGCAGGTTGTCAGGGTGGGTGGGATGGTGTTGCGTGGCGGGGTGGGTGGTCTCGATACGGGCTCCCCCGCTTCGCTCCTCCGCCCTACTCGACCACCGAAAGGGACTTCGCTGCTTTGCCCTACTCGACCAGCGTCAGGGGGCTGTATCTGTTCGGTCGCGGTCGGCACGATCAGGTGAGTGGCGAGATCACTGAGCGGGGCGAGGGGCCGCGTGAGCGGCCCTATGAAGCGAAGCGGAGCGCTAGCGGAGCGAAGCGGAGTGAGGCCGCGAGGGCGGTCCCTCGTCCCGCGGTCCCACCCGGGGTCGCACAGCACAATCAGGTGCGTGGCGCCATCACCGAGCGGGACGACCCGGGGTGGTCTCGATACGGGCTCCCCCGCTTCGCTCCTCCGCCCTACTCGACCAGCGCCCAGGGTTATGTCCGCGTGGGGTGGTCTCGATAGGGGCTCCTCCGCTTCGCTCCTCCGCCCTACTCGACCAGCCCAGAGGGCTTCGCTCCCTCGCCCTACTCGACCACCGTCAGAAGCTCCCCGTGCCCTACTCCGCCCGCACGAACTCCGCCCGATAACGCACGTGGTCCTCCGACTCGACAATCCGCCGCAGCGCGACGTCATCCGCCGCGAACGCCTCGATCTCCGCGGGCGTGAGGCACCAGGGCGGCCCTTGGTCGAGCGGGGTGCCGGTGGGCAGGTTGACACCGATCACCAGCAGCGTCCCGCCGGGCGCAACCAGTGACCTCACCGCCGCCGTTGCACGAGCGCGCACCTGCCCGCGCGGCATCGACTGCACGGTCATCACCTCGGCGACGAGATCGAAGGCGCCGATCCACTCGGCCGGCAACTCGAAGAGGTCCGCCACCCGGTAGTCGACCGCGCTCTTCGGGTGCGCCTCACGAACCGCCCGCACCGCCGTCGGCGAAACGTCGAAACCCGTTGTGGCATAACCGTATGACGCCAGCAACTCCGAGTCCCAGCCCGGCCCGACGCCGGGCACCATCGCCGACCTGCCCGCACCGTCGGGCGACCCCCCGCGCTCGAGCTCCCAGTCCTCCGCCCAATCCAGCAGCATCGGATGCGGACCCCCGCGGGCCCATGGGACGACTGCTTCGCCGCGACTGGCGGCGTCATACAACGGCTCGAACCAGCCGGTCGGGTCGCCGGCGGCCACCGCCTCGCGCGCCAGTCGCAGGGTCGCCTCGTCCTGATCGGGTACGCCGGGGTTGGTCGCCATACCTGCAGCCTCCCACTCGGCCGCGGCGGATGCAGCAGGATGGCGGGGTGACCGGACGAGTGCAGCGCATCGGTAGTCGTAATGCGACCTTCCAGCAGTGGCAGGCGCTGCTCGACAACCGCACCAAGCGGCACCGCTCGGCGCAGTTCGTCGTGCAGGGCGTGAGGCCGATTTCCATTGCGCTGCAACAAGGTTGGGACTTCGCGGCTCTGCTGCGCCCGACCGGCGCCCGGCCGAGCGACTGGGCCGATCAGGTATGGCGGGACGCTCCGGGCGACCGCTACGAGCTCGCGCCGGACCTGCTCGCCGAGCTCGCCGAACGCGACTCCGACGAACCTCCCGAGCTGGTCGCGATCGTCCGGATGCCGCCCGACGACCTCGATCGCCTCGCGGTGCCGGACCCGCTGATCACCGTGTTCGACCGGCCCACGCAACCGGGCAACCTCGGCACGCTGCTGCGGTCGATCGACGCGTTCGGCGGCACGGGTCTCGTCGTGTCCGGGCACGCCGCGGACCCCTATGACCCGCGCACCGTGCGAGCCAGCACCGGTTCGATCTTCGCGGTGCCGACGGTGCGGGTGAGTGCGGCCGCTGAAGTGCTCGACTGGGTTGCAGCACAACGAGATTCAGGCACGGCATACACGATCTACGGCACCGATGAGGGCGGCGAGAGCGATCTGCGCAAGGTCGACCTGACCGGTCCGACGGTGCTGGTGATCGGCAACGAGACCCGCGGTCTCAGCCGAGCCTGGCGCGACGCCGTCGACGGCGTCGTCAGCATCCCGATGGTCGGCACCGCCAGCTCGCTCAACGCCGCGACCGCCGGGTCGATCGTGCTGCACGAGGCGCTGCGACAGCGCAGTCAGTCGTCCGACGGGATCGGCGCGAACGACAAGCTGGCCAGGTAGAGCTGCTCTCCTGACTCGTCGTCGCTGCGGGCGATCCAGCGGTCCTGCAGCTGCCGGATCTCGGTGACCAGCTGCAGCGCGTCGGCCCTGGTCAGGCGTAATCCGGCGGAGGACTGGTGGGCGGGCACCTTGGGTGGGCCGGGGCTGGCGTCCCCCAGGGCGCGCGTGCCGCGCTCGGGTGTCGGAGCGTGGATCCGCAGATCGCCGCTGACCACCCAGGCGGGCGCGGCGGCGACCAATGCGCGCGTGAGTTCGTCATTCACCCGGTGCATGCCGCGTGCGAAGTAGTCGTAGGGCAGTGCCTGCGCCGGTATGACGAATTCGGTTGCGATCGCTCGGTATCGCTTGATCGCCCGGCCCTTGCGCGGCGTCTCGGACGCGATCTCGAGCACGCCTGCGTCATACAACGAACGCACCCAGTAGTGCGTGCGCTGCACCGACTCGTCCAGCCTGGCCGCGGCTTCGGACACCGAGTGCTCGCCGTGGATGAAGGGGGCCAGGAAATCGGCAGCGCGGTCACGGACCAACGCGCGCACCATGTCCGGATCGGTGACTCGCACCTACTCAGAATATGGGGTAGTGATCGAAGTAGGTCGCCGTCTAGCTTTCTCGTTCGTGGGGATTCTCGATATATCGCGTATGCCGCAGGCCGTCGTCGGCCGGCTGATGCGCTGGACCCGATGGCAGCTGCACTTCTGGCGGATGACCTGGCACGCCGCACCGTGGCTGACCGCGGTGGGCGTCCTGCTCGTCGTCCTGCGCGGCGTCGGTGTCTGGTTGACGATCTACGCCAGCGGGCGGCTCGTCCAGCAGCTCGGTGACCGCTCCGGCGACGTCTGGGTCTGGCTGGCGCTGCTCGGTATGGGCATCGCGCTCGAGCCGCTGGCCGCCGCCTGGCTGGAGAGCGTCGTCGCGGGCATCCAGGAGCGATTCAGCCGGCAGCAGGTGCTGCTCGTGGCCGATGCAGCGCTCGCCCCGCACGGCATCGAGCATCTGGAAAACCCGGAGAAGGCAGCACGATTCAGCGATATCGAGGATTACCTGCGCGGCATGTTCGGGGTCAATGCGATGAACGCGGTCTGGTCGGTCATCGGCTACGGCAGCATCGGCGTCGCCGGTTTCGTCGCCGTAGCGCAATGGTCCTGGTGGGCCGCGCTGATCGCGCTGGTCGCCTATCGCGCGACGGCCGTGACCTGGACGGCATACCTGGACGTGCTCCTGCGGGACCTCGTCGAGGACGGCAGCCTCGGCCGGCGGCAGGCTGACTACCTGCGCTCCTTGCCGCTGGAACGTGCCGGCGGCAAGGAGATCCGGCTCTTCGGGCTGACTCCGTGGATCCTGCGCCGCTACCACGAGGTGTGGGCGGCCGCCTTCGTCGGCATCTGGCAGCGGCGGTCGAAAGCACTGCGACCGGCGCTGGCCGGCTCGGTAGCGGCGATGGTGCTGCTCGCCGCCTGCTACGTCTGGGCCGGCCGCGACGCCTGGAGCGGCACGATGTCGGCCGCAACACTGGTCGTGGTCATGCAGGGGCTGGTGCAGCTGGCCGGCCTCGGGCCCCTGGGCGACTACAACGTGCAGGCGATCCGGGCGCGCTTCTACGAGAACGAGATCCGTGAGTTGCGGACGTCATACGGGCTGCCGCCAACGCTGCACGACGACCCGGACTCCACGGCCGTCGTGCCCGCGACCGGCGCGGTGGCGGTCGACTTCACCGACGTCGGCTTCACCTACCCGTCGCGCGCCGAGCCGGTCTTCACCGGTCTCGACCTGCACGTCCCGGCTGGCCAGTCCGTGGCGATCGTCGGCGTCAACGGCGTCGGCAAGTCGACGCTGATCAAGCTGCTGTGCGGGCTCTATCCGGCGGACCACGGCACGGTGCGGGTGGACGGGAGGGACCCGGCGACGGACGAGGCAGCGCGCCGCAAGGTCGCGACGATCTTCCAGGAGTTCGTCCGCTATCACCTGACCCTGCGGGAGAACGTCGCCCTGCCGCTGCTCGCCGCGAACGCCGGAGCCGAACCCGCTGCCGACGCCGCGGGCGATCCCACGCCGGCAGCCGACCGCGCCCTGCACGCCGCCGCCGGCGCCGATGTGCTCGGCCGGGTCGGCGGTGACTGGGACACCATCCTCGAGCCCGGATATGACGGTGGCACAGAGCTTTCCGGCGGCCAGTGGCAGCGGGTGGCGATCGCGCGTGCCCTCCTCGCGGTCGACGCGGGTGCCGGCGTGCTGGTGCTGGACGAGCCGACCGCCGCGCTGGACGTGCGGGCCGAGGCCGAGATCTTCAGCCGCTTCCTGGAGGTGACGCGGGGCGTGACCACGATCCTCGTCAGCCACCGGCTGTCCAGCGTGCGTCACGCCGATCGCATCGTCGTGCTCGGGCCGGAGGGCGTGGTGCAGGACGGATCACACGACGAGTTGCTCAACTCCGGGGGAGCCTACGCAGAGATGTTCCGGCTCCAGGCCTCGCGCTTCGAAAAGGCCTCGGGTGACGACGAATTCGTCGAGGTGAGCAGCTGATGCGCTATCACCTGCAGTCCATCGCGTTGATCCTGCGCACGTCGTGGCAGGTCAACCGAGGAGCGACCGTCGTCGCCTTCGTCGAGGCACTCGGCCGGGTCTTCGAATACCTCATGCCCCTCTTCGTCGGCCTGGCCGTCACCGGCCTGGTCGACCACCGGCAGTCGCTGCTCGTCCTCGGCCTGCTCGGCGCGATCGGTGGCCAGGCGTTCAGCGCGCTGCTCGGCATCGCCGGGGTGCAGGCCCGCGTCGGGCTCAACGAGCGGATCGGTCACCGGCTCGACGCCGAGATCGCCGGGATCAGCGGTGGCGCCCCGACCCTCGATCACCTGCAGGACCCGCAATACCAGGACCAGATGCACGCACTCCGCGAACGCATGGGCGCCCTTGGTATGGCGTACAACTCACTCGTCAACACGGTCAACAACCTGGTCGGGCCGATCACCACGCTGGTCGTCGCCGCGACCGCCGACCTGCGCCTCCTGCTGTTGCTGCTGATCGCGGTGCCCGCGTCTTTCGGGGCCCGTGCGACCGTGCGGTGGGAGCAGCAGGCCGAGGACGAGTCCGCGGAGGCGGGCCGGCGCAGCAAGCACCTCGCCGATCTGACGGTGTCGCCGGTGCCCGCGTCGGAGCTGCGCGTCTTCGGGGCGCGCCGGCTGGTGCGCGGGCTGCTCGCCATACAGTCCGGGCAGTGGCGAAAACCGTTCACCCGCGCGGTGATCCACGGATCGGTGCTGCAGACCGTGATCACTGCCGTCTACGTCGCGGGGTCGGTCGCGGTGCTCGCCTGGCTGGTGCGCGACGCGCTCGACGGGCGCGTCGGACCCGGCCGGGTCGCGACCGCCGTGCTCGTCGTCGGGCAGCTGCGGGAGGCGGTGAGCAACCTGCAGCACGGCGTGCACTTCCTGGCTCAGACGCTGCGCACCGTCGGGCGCTTCCGCTGGCTCGGTGCGTATGGCGAGCGCGTGACCGCGGCCCATCCGGGCTCGGCCGCGGCGCCGGCCGCGCTCACCGATGGTCTGACTCTCGACCACGTCACCTTCCGCTACCCGGGCGCCGAGCGCGACGCGCTGCGCGACGTGAGCCTGCACCTGCCGGCGGGCGAGGTCGTCGCCGTCGTGGGCGAGAACGGTGCCGGAAAGTCAACGTTGATAGGCCTGCTCACCGGCATGTACGACGTGACGGACGGCCGCGTGCTGGTCGACGGCACCGACCTGACCGAGCTCTCGCTGGACGACTGGCGCGCGCGGTGCGCGGGCGCGTTCCAGGACCACCTGCGGCTGGAGCTGACCGCGCGCGAGTCGATCGGGGTGGGCGGCATACGGGACGGGGAGCTGCCGGGTGACGACGCCATCCACGCCGCGCTCGAGGATGCCGCCGCCTCCGACGTCCTCCGGGCGCTCCCGGCCGGGCTCGACACCCAGCTCGGGCCGTCCTGGCCGGGCGGCGTCGACCTGTCCGGCGGCCAGTGGCAGCGCCTCGCGATCGGTCGCGCGATGCTGCGGGAGGCGCCGCTGCTGCTGGTGCTCGACGAACCGACGTCCGCGCTCGACCCGGCGACCGAGCACGCGCTCTTCGACCGGTATGCCGCAGCGGCCCGCGAAACCAGCCGCGCCGGCGGAGTGACGATCGTGGTGACCCACCGCTTCTCGACCGTGGCGTCCGCGGATCGTGTCGTGGTGCTCGCGGGTGGGCGGGTCGCCGAGGAGGGCACGCACGCCGAACTCATGGCCAAGGGCGGTCACTACGCCGAGCTCTACGGTCTGCAGGCGGCCGGCTACCGGTGAGCCCGCGGGCCGGAGCCGTGCGGCGGGGGCGCGGTCACCCACTGGCGGGCCAGCGCGACCAGCTGCTGGTCGGAGTCCGGCTCAGGGAAATCTGCTGAGCGGCGTGCGCAGCACGACCATCCCGTGCAGCCCGCACCACAGCTGGGTCGCGCGCCGGACGGCGTCCTCGCGGTCGCTGCTGACCTCGGCGAGCGCATCGACGATCAGCTCGAACTGCGACTCCCCGACGAACGAGTCGCCGTGCGGCAGCTCGAGGTTCCAGGTCGTGGCGAAGAGCGTGCGGAATGCGCCGGGTTGCTCCGCGGCGAACCGCACGTAGGCCCGGCCGAAGCCGACGATCCGGTCGAACGGGTTGGGGCCGGCCTGCTCGTCGGCCTCGACCATCTCGTCGCCGAAGCGACTCCACAGCCGCGATTTGACTGCCTGCAAAAGGGATTCGAGTGAGTCGAAGTGCAGGTAGATCGACGTTGCCGCGACCCCGACCTCCCGGGCGACAGCCCGCAGCGAGAGCCGCCACGGGTCGTCCAGCTCCTCGACCAGCGCGATCGCGGCGTCCAGGATCTCCTCCCGCAGCCGCCCGCCGTCGCCGCGGGCGGCGACGGAGCGCCGGGCGTTGCGCGAGCGCTGGTCGGAGGGTGCGGCGCGGGTGACCATGGGGGACATGATCCCAGAGCTGCCTCTCGCGAGACCCCTTCCTGCAGGTCCCCGTGGGGGATCGGCCTGCCGCAGATCCGCTGCCAGATCCATCGTTGACCGCCCCGGGGGTGCCGCTCTTGTGCCAGGGTCGAAGCATGGCTGAGGACATCGACCCCAACGTGCCGCCGTCCGGCACCGGCTGCCAGGAATGCCTCGCGACCGGCGGGTGGTGGGTGCACCTGCGCCGCTGCGCCGCCTGCGGGCACATCGGCTGCTGCGACACCTCCCCGTCGCAGCACGCCACCCAGCACAACGCCGAGACCGGCCACCCGATCATCGTCAGTTTCGAACCCGGCGAGGACTGGGCCTTCGACTACTCCACCCAGCAGGTCGGGCCCGCGCCGCAGCTGGCGCCGCCGCACGCGCACCCGGTCGACCAGCCGGTGCCCGGCCCGCAGGGCGCCGTGCCGCCGAACTGGCAGGAGCTCATCCACTGACGGAGCCGTATGACGGCAGCCGCGTGAACTCCACGCGCTCCTCACACGTTGGAGCCGGGTGGAGCGGCCGTGCGTCATACGCCGGTCCAGGTCCCAGCGGCGGGGTGTTCCCGACCCCGTCGGGGGTCCGTAAGGTGATGAGCGAACTCGGGGGTCCGCGGAACGGCCGCGGCGACGCGCTCTGGCGGAGTTCGCGAGCGACAACAGGAGGCTTGCAGAGATGTCCAACCTCGACCTGAGCGGCGGGCTCGGCGACCAGTGGCAGCAGAACAACGGCCAGCAGGGCGGGCCCCAGCAGCCGCAGCCCGGCCAGCCGGCACCCCAGCCGCAGCAGGCGCCCCCGGCGCCTGCTCCCCAGCAGGCCCCACCGACACAGGCCCCGCCCACCCAGACGGCGCCGCCGCCGGCGCCGAACCTGCCGCCGGTCGCCGCGCCGAACGACACCTCGCTGGTGCTCGAGGCGCCGCAGCCGGTCGCCGTCGTCCAGGAGCAGCAGGCCGTGCAGGCGATCCCGGTCGCGCCCGAAGCGCAGACCGAGCTGGACCGGAAGGCGCAGGCGTTCGTCAATGAGCTGACCGCGATGGACATGAAGGCGCCGTCCTTCGCCGAGAAGGTCAACTCGATCGTCAACATGGGCGACACGGAGATCCGCCGCTCCTCCGACGTGTCCAACCGGATGCTGCAGCGCCCCGCCGCGCAGGCCGGCAAGGACTCCGCACAGAGCAAGGTCGGCGGCACGCTGATCGACCTGCGCCGCACGATCACCGATCTCGACCCCAACCGGGCCGACCTCAAGGGCCCCAAGAAGATGCTGAAGTGGCTGCCCGGCGGCAACAAGATCGAGAACTACTTCATGAAGTACCAGTCGGCGCAGAGCCACCTGGACGCGATCATCCGCTCGCTCGCCGCCGGTCAGGACGAGTTGCGCAAGGACAACGCCTCGATCGAGGTCGAGCGCAACAACATGTGGCAGGCGATGCAGAAGCTCGGTGAGTACAACCAGCTCGCCACTGCTCTCGACACCGCGGTCGCCAACAAGGTCGGCGAGTTGGAGGCGGCAGGACGCACCGAGGACGCCAACATCATGAAGTCGGACGTGCTCTTCGCGGTGCGGCAGCGGCGGCAGGACATCATGACCCAGATGGCCGTGTCGGTGCAGGGTTACCTCGCGCTGGACCTGGTGCGCAAGAACAACCAGGAGCTGATCCGCGGCGTCGACCGCGCCCAGACCACGACCGTCGCGGCACTGCGCACCGCGGTCATCGTCAGCCAGGCGCTCGCCCAGCAGAAGGTCGTCCTCGACCAGATCACCGCGCTCAACAGCACCACCTCCAACCTGATCGAGCAGACCTCGCAGCAGTTGAAGACCCAGGGCGCCGAGATCAACCAGCAGGCGGCGAGCAGCACGATCGAGATCGACAAGCTGCAGGCGGCCTTCGACAACGTCTTCCAGACCATGGACGCGATCGACCAGTTCCGTTCGCAGGCAACGCAATCCATGGCCCAAACCATCGGCGCCCTGGAGGGCCAGGTGCAGCGCGCCAAGCCCTACCTCGAGCGCTCGATGCGCCAGCAGGGCATCGACGCGACCACCGCGGGGTCGTTCCAGCCGGGACCCGGTCAGCAGCAGCTCCGTCCCGGCCAGCAGTGAGCGACCGTATGACGTGGGCGTCCGCTCCGGGGCGCGCCACGTCATACCTGAGGCACGAGTAGGGTCGCGAACGTGGGATTGCTGTCTCGACTCTTCGACCCCGACGGGTCGTCGCGCGCGGCGCACGCGGTCGCGCCGGTGGAGCAGCGTGCCGCCGCCGACAGCGACTCCGTCGAGGCGCTGCTCGCCAAAGTGCGGTCCCTGGTCCTGGAGATCAACAGCAGCGCCGCCGACCTGCCGACGATCGGCGTCGTGCTGGCCCGCGCGGTCACCGACACGATCCGTGAGGTGCTCACCGGCGGCGACGCGTCCCGGCTCGACATCGGGGTCCGGGTCGCGATCAACGGCACGCTGACCGACTATCTGCCCGGCTCGATCCGGGCGTATGTCGGTGCGGTCCGCGCCGCCGGACCCCAGGGTGAGGCGGCCGCGACCGACGCGCTCGTCGAGCAGCTGACCACGCTGCGGCGCAGCGTCGAGGAGCTCGCCGCGGCGGGGCGGCAGCGCGACCTGAGTGCGCTGCAGGTGCACGGACGGTTCCTGCAGGACAAGTTCGGCGGGTCGGAACTCGACCTGTGATGACGCCATACGACGAGACGTCACGGGAGGACAAGCCATCGTGAGCCCCATGGCCAAGGGTGCGAACATCGCGCTGCGCCGGGAGTTGCCCGACCTCAAGGGTGTCGTCGTCGGGGTGTCCTGGAACACCGGCGGCGAGCGGTCGCTCGACGACAACCTGGCGCTGCTGACCGTGCTCGTCGGTGCCGACGGCCGGGCCCTCTCACCCGAACACGTTGTCTACTTCAACCAGCTGGTCTCCGCCGACCTGTCCACCGCGCAGCTGGAGCAGGCGCTCGGCGGCGACGACGAGCAGGTCGAGGTCGAGCTCGACGCCGTGCCCGACGACGTCGCCAAGATCGTCTTCGTGCTCTACCTGTCCGAGGGCGGCGGTAGCAGTCGCACCCTCGGCCAGCTGCGCAGCCTCGTCGTCCGGCTCCTCAACCTCGACGGCGGCGCGTCGATCATCTCCACCGTCGACTTCGCCGACGGCCTCGGCAATGAGACCGCGCTGAAGCTGGTGGAGCTCTACAAACACAACGGCGACTGGAAGATCCGCGCGCTGGGCCTCGGCTATTCGGCCGGATTGGCCGGTGTCGCAAAGGAATTCGGCGTTCCGCTATGAGCGCCCGCACCGACCTGCCGTTCCTGCGGCGGCGCACCTTGCGCGGTATGACGCAGCCCGCTGGTCTCGATACGGCCTCCGCTGGCGCTCCGGCCTACTCGACCAGCGAGGATGCTGATCGAGTAGGGCGAGCCCCCGGAACGGATGCTGATCGAGTAGGGCGAGCCCCCCAGGGCGAGCCCGTATCGAGATCAGGGGGGACGTCGTTGGATTTGGGTGGTGGTCTCGATACGGCCTCCGCTGGCGCTCCGGCCTACTCGACCAGCGAGACCAGCGAGACTTCGCTCGACCTGGGCAGTTCGGCTGACGCTCCGGCTTACTCGACCAGCGAGGGCGGCACCTCGCTCAGCCTGGACGCCCCGGCGGGCTCAGCCACCCCGCCGGCGCGCAGCTCCCGGCATACCCTGCCGCCGAAGCACGACCTCGGGCTGCCGACGATCCGCGCCGACGAGCGCCGCCTGATGTCCGAGCACGAGCCGGTCGTCGAACTCACCCGCCTGCAGTCCGCCGCCGGCGCCCTCGAGGCGCGGGTGGCCGTCGCGAACCCGTCGGAGGTGGTGCTCGGCACGGTCTTCGAGACCTCCGACGGCCGGGAGTCGCTCGTGCTGCCCGGGCTCGCTCAGCAGGGTCCCGACCCGCGCTCGCCGATCTTCCGGGCGACGTCCAGCGGGGTCGCGGTCAACCTGCGGCACATCCGGCAGATCAACCGCTTCCTCATCTTCGCGGTGCCGACCCGCCCCACCAAGCAGATGCCCGGCGGCACCGTCGCGGTCACCACCTACGGGCACGCGCGGCTCGAGCTGCCACTGGTCGCCGGGCCGAGTCTCGGCGCGCAGGCGCTGCTCACGGCATACGTCGTGGAGGGCCGGCTGGTGCTGCGTGCGGAACACGACCCCTACTCCGGCACGTTGCAGCAGGTGACTGCGGCATACGGCTATCGCGAGCTGTCCTGGCGCGACCCCTACACCCCGCTTGTATGACGAAAAGCGTTCCAACGAAAGGAAATCCGACATGGCAGTCAGCCTGAGCAAGGGCGGCAACATCTCCCTCGAGAAGGCCGCGCCCGGCATGACCAACGCAGTCATCGGGCTCGGCTGGGACCCGCGCACCACCGACGGCGCGCCCTTCGACCTGGACGCCTCCGTGCTGCTGCTCGGCGAGAACGGCAAGGTCCGCGGCGACCTCGACTTCGTCTTCTACAACAACCTCAGCGGCGACAACGGCTCGGTGCAGCACCAGGGCGACAACCGCACCGGTGAGGGCGAGGGCGACGACGAGTCGATCAACGTCGCGCTCGGGCAGGTGTCGCCCGACGTCGCGCGCATCGTGGTGGTCGCGTCGATCGATCAGGCCGACCAGCGCCGGCAGAACTTCGGCCAGGTCGCCGACGCCTACATCCGCATCTACGACGCCGACGACCCGCACAACACCGACAAAGGCGTGCGCTTCGACCTCGGCGAGGACGCCTCGACCGAGACCGCGCTCATCTTCGGCGAGCTCTACCGGCACGGCGCCGAGTGGAAGTTCCGCGCGATCGGTCAGGGGTATGCCGGGGGTCTGGCGAGCGTGATCACCGAGTTCGGCCTGCAGGTCGGCTGAGTCCGGGCGCGGCGGGTCGCGGCGGGGTCGGCGCGTGCACAAGTCGCGACGGTCGCGGGGTGTGCACGCGCTCGGGGCTGGGCGCGTGCAGAAGTCGCGACGGTCGCGGGCTGTGCACGCGAAACCGGCGAGCAGCCGCTGGTCTCGTAAGCGATGGTGACGTCAGCCGCACTTCCGCTTACGAGATGCGCGTGGGCGCCCGCCATCACCCTCACCCCGGCGCGAACTGCACCAGCACGGCAGTCGCGACCAGCACGCCGGCGGCGAGGGTGAACTCCATCCCGATCGCGACGCCGAGCGCCTGGATGCTGTGCGGGGAGGCGGTTTCGTCGATCTCGAGCGCGTTGCGGCGGGCGGCGTGCCCGGCATACTGCCGGCCGACGTTGCCGAGCAGCAGCATCGCGCCGAAGACCACGACCTTGACCATGAGCGATGTGCCGAAGCGCGAGTCGATCAGGTCGTGCAGGCCGCCCGCGACCGCGAGCGCGTGCAGGGTGCCGCTCACCACGAGGGTGATCACGCTGACGATCGCCACGACTGAGAAGCGCGGCAGCACGTCGTGCAGCGCGTCGAGCCCGTCGCTCGGGATGAGCACCGACGCGAGCGCGAGCAGGCCACCCAGCCAGGCCGCGGTCGCGGCCAGGTGGCCGGTGGTCGCGGCGATCTTCAGCGCCGCGAGCTGCCCGCCCCAGGCGTCCGAGCTGAGCACGTAGGTCTCGATCATCGCCAGCTGCCAGAGGGTGATCACCAGACGGTGCCGCCGGGTCGATCCACTGACGTCGGCGGCGAAGCCGATCCCGAGCGCTACCAGGCTGATTCGCGCGAACGCGCACACGCCTTCGCGCCCGGCATAACTCGACCAGGCGACCCCCGACGCGATCATCGGTATGACGAGAGTCGCGATCACGGTCAGCGCCGTGCCGAGGGCGATGAGCCGCCGGAAGGTCGGCAGCACCCGCCCCTCCGGCCACAGCCAGGTCAGGAAGAACGTCGTCCCGATGAGCAGCACGAAGCCGAGGTAGCCGAGCACCCGGACGCCGCCGAGCAGCACGGTGCCGAAGCCCGAGGTCGCCGCGTCGGCTGCCACCGCGGTCACACCGGCGATCATCCGGCACCACCGTTGGGGGCGGGCAGCGTGGCCTGCACGACCAGGGCGGCGTCCTCCGCCGCAAGAGGGAGGGTGAGGAAGCTGCCGGTCGCGCCGACGGCGCAGAACTGGCCCTTGGTGCCCTGCTGCGGGCACTGCGCGCTCAGCACGCCGGCGCCGGTGACGCCGATGACGGTCGGGCCGCTCGTGCCCGATCCGGTCACCCGGGCCGGCGCCAGGCCGACGAGCGCGCGGCCCACCGGTGCGGGGGAACTGCGCTGCGCCACCCCGGTCAGCCGGTAGCCGAGCGCGATCGAACGGGTCGGCTCGGGCAGCGTGACGCGCACCGCGCGGCCGATCTGAAGGGGTTGGGTGAGCAGCACCGGCTGGTCGCCGACCTGCACCTGGACGTCACGGATCACCGGTTCGAGGCCGGCCAGCCCGGGCAGGTTGCGCGGGTCGGGCACCTGCACCTCGACCGACGTCTCCTGCGCGGGCAGCAGCACCCGCTGCCAGATCAGCAGCGCACCCATGCTGTCGAGGGACGCGACCACGAAACTGCCCGGGACCGAACGCCCCGGACCGGTCTTCGGGAACTGCTTGGCGCTCGGGCTGCTCGGCCGGGCGGCCGGGGGCGAGGCGGAGCCGGCACGCTGGTCCGGCGACGACGTCGTGCCGGAGGGGCCGGTGGCGGTGGCCGGCGCCGAACTCGCCGACGCGGGTGCCGAACTCGCCGGCTCCGGGGTGCGGCCGGCGGCGACCGCGGCGGCCGCGCACGCGGCCGCGAGAAGCAGCCCCGTCATACGCCGCACGTGCTGTCGCACGCTCCCACCTCCCGCCCTCCGGACGCCCGTCCAATATCGCTTCCGGTCGGCATCTTCGCGGAATCAATGATCCGCCGCCACTTCGGCCCCGTCTGGGTGTAGTTTCTCCAGAGGTCGGACTAGTCAGCCGTCCAATTCATCCGCGAGGGGAAACATTCATGCGCACCAACCTGCTGCGGGCGGCGGCCGTCGCGACCGCCACCACGGGCATCGGGATCGTCGCCGCGTTGTCGAGCGCCACGGCGGCGCCGGCTGCCGCGGCGGGCGACGGCACCGTCTACGTCGTCCAAGGTCTCGCCGGTGTCGACGCCGCGGTGCGCATCGACGGCCGCACCGTCTCGGCGAAGGCCGCCGGCAAGACCGTCATCGGACCGTTGCAACTGGGCGCCGGCAAGCACGAGGTCGCCGTCGACGCGCCGGGCGAAGCCGACGACACCAAGGCGTCGTTCACCGTGACGCGCGGCACGAGCCTCGACGTCATCGTGCACCGGCGCAACGACGCCAAGGGTTCGCCGACGGTGACCACCAGCACCAACAACCTGGCCCCGACGGCGGCGGGCACCGGCCGGGTCACGGTCGCGCACGACGCGGTCGTCGGCGCCGCGGACGTGCAGGTCAACGGCAAGACGCTCTTCGCCAACATCGGCAACGGTGAGGAGCTCACCCTCGCTGTCCCCGCCGCGACCTACTCGGTGCAGATCGTCCCGGTCGGCAAGTCCGGTCCGACGGTGCTGGGTCCGGTCGCGCTGCCCATCGCCGCGGGCAAGCTGACCCGCGTGATCGCGATTGGCGACGCCGCCAAGGGCACCATGGACGCGATCGTGCAGGTGCTCCCGCTGGCCGGTGCCGCCGCCGCGCCGCCGGTCAAGGTCGACTCGGGCAACGGCGGTCAGGCGCAGGCGCTGATCCGTCAGTCGCAGTCACAGCAGTCCTCGACCGGTGAATTCGCGGCCACCGCAGCCCTTCTCGGCGCGGGTGTGCTCGGCGGGGGCGTGCTCGCGTCCCGGCGCAAGCTGCGTCATACCCGCTCGTCCTGATGGTGCGCGGGCTCGCCGCGCTCGTCGTCGCACTCCTGCTCACCGCCTGCGGCTCCGGGGGTATGACGAAAGCCCCGTCCGCCCCGGTCGCGGCCGGCGGCGCGGACCGGCCCGCTCGCACCCTCACCCCAGCCGTCCCGCAGGCGCCCGCGAGCGACGGGGATGACGCGCGCGACGGCGCCACCGGCGGGCAGCCGTCCTCGGCCGCCCCGTCGACGCTCGCCCCGCCCGCGGCGAGCGCCCGGCCCGGGCCCACGCAACGGCTGACCTTCGCACCGACCGCGGTGCGCCTCGCGCGGAGCGGGTCGAGCGCCCGCGTGCAGCCGATCGCGCCCGGCGCGGGCGGAGTGCTGCTGCCACCGGACGACTCGCGGGTCGTCGGCTGGTGGTCCGGGGGCGCGCAGGCGGGCGCGGCATACGGCAGCGTGGTGCTGGCCGGTCACATCGACTCGGCGACCAGTGGCATCGGCGTCTTCGCGGCGCTGCTCACCGCGCACCGCGGCGACCGGGTGCGGGTCGAGGCAGGCGCCGGGCGGCAGGAGTTCGTGGTGCGCGAGGTGCGGGACGTCCGCAAGCTCGATCTGACCGCGGACGCCGACCCCTTCGACCAGGCGGTGCCGCTGCGGCTGGTGCTCATCACCTGCACCGGCACGTTCGACCGGGCGACCGGTCATTACGATCGCAACCGCGTGGTCGTCGCCGAGCCCGTCGGACCGGCGACCCGCGGCTGACGACGATCGGGAACCCCCGTCCCGACCCCGCCGTTGGCTCCCGTGTGGGAACTCGGCGACGTCGCCGCTCGTCCCACCACACGCCGGGCCCGCGCCCGGCGCATCGCCCTTGTCCCGCCGTCACGCGAGAAGAGCCACACTTTGACCGCCCTCAAACACTTCCGGATCGACTTCGTCATCACGGCGCTCGTTCTGGTCGTCGCATTCCTCTACGACAGCTGGACCGGTGTCACGCTCTGCGCGATCCTGATCCTGGTCGAGATCGTCTTCTCCTTCGACAACGCCGCGGTCAACGCCAAATACCTGGTGCGGCTCAACGAGTTCTGGCAGAAGATGTTCCTGACGGTCGGCATCCTGATCGCGGTCTTCGGCATGCGGCTGGTCTTCCCGTTCGCGATCGTGACGATCTCGGGCGGCATCAGCCCGATGAAGGCGCTCGACCTCGCCCTGGAGAAGGGTGACCCGTCGGTGCCGGGCACCTACGGCTACATCCTCAACGAGGCGCACCCGGCGATCGCCGCCTTCGGTGGCATGTTCCTGCTGCTGCTCTTCCTGGACTTCATGTTCGACCCGGAGCGGGAGATCACCTGGCTGTCCTGGATCGAGAAGCCGCTGCAGAAGCTGGGCAAGCTCGACGTGCTGTCCGTCGTGATCGCCGGCCTCTTCCTGCTGGTCGCGAGCGAGACCCTGGTGCACTCCACACCGGTGCACACCGAGGTGCAGATGCGCTCGATCGTGCTGTTCTCCGGCTTGCTCGGCATCGTGCTCTATCTCGCGGTCAACGGCCTGTCCTCGATGATGGAGGCGCGCGAGGCGCGTATGGACCGGGAGTTCGAGGATGCCGACGCGCACTCCTCCACCGGGCACACTGCGCTGCTCGCCGGCAAGGCCGCACTCTCGATGTTCCTCTTCCTCGAGGTGCTCGACGCGACGTTCTCCTTCGACGGCGTCATCGGCGCGTTCGCGATCACCCCCGACCCGCTGATCATCATGATGGGCCTCGGTGTCGGTGCCCTCTACGTGCGGTCGATGACGATCTACCTGGTCCGCCAGGGCACGCTCGCCGAATACCGCTTCCTGGAGCACGGCGCGCACTGGGCAATCGGTGCGCTCGCCGTCATGCTGATCCTCAGCATCAAGTATGAACTCGGCGAGTTCGTCATCGGTGGGGTCGGCATCGCCTTCATCCTGGCGGCCTGGCTCAGCTCGATCGCCGCCAACAAGCGTGACGCCGCGGCCGAGGGGGCCGACGACACGATCAACGAGGATCAAGGAGCCCGAGCATGAGCATTAATCTCTCCAAAGGTCAGTCGGTCAACCTGGCCAAGAACGACGGCGGCGCGCTGAGCCGGGTCCGGATGGGCCTCGGCTGGGACACCAAGGTGGTCACCAAAAAGGGCCTGTTCGGCGGCAGCAAGCAGGTGCAGCGGGCCATCGACCTCGACGCGTCGGCGATCGTGATCGGCGGCGGCCGGGTGCTCGACACCGTCTACTTCGGCAAGCTGCGCTCGGGTGACGGCGCGATCCAGCACACCGGCGACAACCTGACCGGTGAGGGCGATGGCGACGACGAGTCGATCGTCGTCGACCTGTCCCAGGTGCACGGCTCGGTCGAACACATCGTCTTCGTGGTCAACTCCTACAGCGGCGAGAACTTCACCGAGGTCGACAACGCCTTCGTCCGGGTGGTCGACTCGATGTCCGGCGACACCGAGCTGGCGCGATTCCAGCTGACCGGCTCGGGGCCGCACACCGCCCTGGTGATGGCGAAGGTGTCGCGCGTCGGCGGCGGCTGGCAGTTCACCGCGATCGGCACCCCCGGCAACGGCCGCACCGCGCGCGACCTCGAACCGCTCGCGATGAGCGCCGTCTGACGGCAGACCGACGGGTCGCCCCACGATGACGACTCCTTCGCGGCCACCTGCCGTCAGCGCCGTCAGCCTCGACATCTGGGGCACGCTGCTCGGCAGTGACCCGGCCTTCAAGCCGGCGCGCAATGCGATGCTGCGCGACGCGCTCGCCCCTGACGTCGCCACCGACGTCTTCGACGCCGCCATGCGGCAGGCCGACCGCGACGTCGACGACCGCGTGGTCGTCGACGGCGTCGACGTCGGCTTCGCCGGCCGGGTCGAGCAGACCCTCCTCCGGTTGGGTATGACGGCAGCCGCGGTCGCCGAGCGGGCGCCCGAGCTGATGGCCCGCCAGGAGACGCTCGCGCTCGCGCACCCGCCGCGGCCACTGGTCCCGGGCCTGCCCGCTGCGGTGTCGGCGCTGCCGGTGCCGGTCGTGCTGACCAGCAACACCGGCATGCTGCCCGGCGAGCTGATGCGAAAGCTGTTGGCACTGGCCGGTTTCGGCGGCCTTCCCGGTGTCTTCTCCAACGAGGTCGGGGTGGCCAAGCCTCGACCGGAGATCTTCGCCGAGGCGTGCTCGACGCTGGGCGTGCCGGCGTCGCAGGTGCTGCACGTCGGGGACAACCCGATCGCCGACGTGCATGGGGCCGAAGCCGCCGGGATGTCCGCGGCGCTCGTCCGCCCCGACGGCGAGTCGACGCTCGACGCATTGCGGGGCATCGCGTGAGCGGCCTGACCCGGGTCGTCGCACACCCGCTCACCGGCACCGCCGAGCGTCCGGTCGACGCCCGCACCGGCGACGACTTCGACACCGCGACCTACTCGCTGATGAAGCACGGCGACCTGCCGTCGATCCGGGCGCTCGGCGACGAGCTCGCCGAGGCGCTGCTGGAGCAGTGCCCGTCCCTCGCCACCGACCCGCGCCCGATCGTGCTGCCGGTCGCCTACCTGGCGGCACCGCCGGCCTGCTACCACCTCGCCGCGGTGGTGGCGGCACGGCTCGACGAGCGGCGCCCGGACCTGCCCGCGGCCCGCATCGTCCACGTGCACAAGGACTCGGTCACCCACATCGACTACGCCGCATCGTCGGCGGCCGATCGGCGAAAAGACCTGCAGAGCATCGGTTTCCGGCTGACCGAGCCGATCGACGACGCGATCGCGATCGTCGTCGACGACATCCGGGTGACCGGGCTCGCCGAGCAGGTGATCCTCGACGCCCTCGCCGGGGCCGGCGCGGCGCGACTCGTTGCGGCATACGTCGCCGACTGTGACGAGTCCCTCGCCGCCGACCCGAGCATCGAGTCGGCGCTCAACCACGCACGCGTGCGGTCGATCACCGATCTGCTGCCGAGCATCGAGCGTGGCGAGTTCGCGATCACCATCCGCTTCCTGAAGCGGATGCTCGGCGACCCGCAGCTCGGCGAGTTCCTGGACCGGTGCCCGCCGGACCTGGTGACTCGCTTCCACGATTACGCACAGGCCACCGGCCCGGACTTCCTGGCCGGTTATCCGCGGGGAACGGCCGCGCTCGGCGCGGCGTCGCAGGCAGCGATGCAAGGAGGGGCTCGATGCACGACCACCAACTCACGCCACGGCGACGGATCCGGCTGACCAGGCTCACCAGCGATGCCGGCCTGCCGCACACCGGACTCGTCGACGCCACCGGCTACTCGCGTTTCAAGCACGGCGACGCGGCGGTCGCCCGCCGCTACGCCATGGCACTCGCCGCGCTCGCGGCCCGCAGGCTCGGCGACGCGCCGGTGCGGGTCACGACCTCGGCGTTCGACCGGGTGCCGCCGGCCGCGCACAGCCTGCTCGCGCCGTTCGTGCAGCAGCTGTGCACCCTGCGACCGGATCTCACCGTCACCGCGTTCCGGGTCGTGCGGCGCGGGGTGAGCAACGGCGACTACTCGCGCATGGCGCTCGCCGATCGTCGGTCGGCCGTCGGGGCGGACAACCTCACTCCGGAGCGCGACGTGCGCGGCGCGCTCGTGCTCGCGCTGGACGACATCCGGGTCACCGGCACCCATGAGCTGGCGATGGATCAGTGCCTGCTGTCGGCCGGGGTCGCGCAGGTGCGCCACCTCTACATCGTCGACGCGCACCGCTTCGCCGGGTCGCCACGGATCGAGTCGGTGCTCAACGAGGCGGCGATCGGCGGCCCCGATGACCTGCTCGCGATCGCTGCCGGGCCGCGCTTCGTGCCCAACGCGCGCTTCTGCCGCCGTGTCCTCGCGTTGCCGCCCGACCAGCTGTCAGCCTTCCTGCGTGCCGCCGCTCCGGAGCTGCGCGGCTGGCTGAGCCGTGCGATCGAATTCGATGGTCTGGCAGGCGTTTCCGCCTATGCGGACCGGGTGCGCACCTGGGACGCGGCGCTTGCCGACATCGACCGCACGATGGGGGCCGGCGTCGGCTGACCCTGCGCTCCCACGTGACATTCGGTGATCCGCCCGGTCCGGACTGGGTGCCGAGGGTACGTTGACGTAGGTGACGACCCAGGAGACGACGACCAGGGTGCATGCGTTCACCGACGACGCGTTGGGTGACCTCGACGCGACCGGTGTCGCCGAACGCATTCGCACCAAGCAGATCAGCGCCCGCGAGGCGGTCGATGCCGCGATCGCCCGCGCCGAGCGACTCGAGCCGCAGCTGCAGGCCATGGCGTATGACGACTTCGCCCGCGCGCGGGACCGCGCTGCCGAGCCGGGAGATGCCGAATTCGCCGGTGTGCCAGCGGCATTCAAGGACAACATCCGGGTCGGTGGGATGCCGATGACGGAGGGGTCTGCCGCCGTACCTCCCGTGCCGCAGAAGAAGGACGGCCGGGTCGCAGCGCAGTTCCGCGCGACCGGCATCATCCCGATCGGCACCACCACGATGCCGGAGTTCGGCTGGACCGCGACGACGGAGACGGTCACCCGCGACACCCACAACCCTTGGCATCTGGGCTATTCCAGCGGTGGCAGCTCGGGCGGTTCGGCGGCCTGGGTGGCGTCCGGGGTCGTGCCGATCGCGCACGGCAACGACGGCGGCGGGTCGATCCGCATCCCGGCGGCCGCGTGCGGCCTGATCGGGCTGAAGCCGACCCGCGGCCGGCTGCGGCTGACAGACGGCGGCGAGGCGATGCCGGTGCGGGTCGTCACCGACTCGGTGCTCGCGCGTTCGGTGCGCGACGTGGCCGGGTTCTACCTCGCGGCGCAGCGCCAGCACCGTAACCGGTTGCTGCCGCCGATCGAGGGCGTCGACCGGCCGATCGACCGCACGCTGCGCATCGGTCTGCTGCTCGACTCGCCCGTCGGCCCGGCGACCGATCTGCCCACGCGGACCGCAACGCTCGAGCTCGCGCACCTGCTGGAGTCCCTCGGCCACGAGGTCGAGCCCTACGAGTTGCCGGTGCCGGAGTTCTTCAAGTCCGACTTCGTCGACTACTGGCGCTTCCTGTCGGCGCTCATCCAGGCGGCCGGTCCGGCGATGTTCGGCAAGGACTTCGACCGCGCCAAGCTCGAGCCGCTGACCCTCGGGCTGGCGGCGCAGGGCCGGCGCCGGCTCTGGAAGGCGCCGGTCTACCTGAGCCGGCTGCTTGCGACCTCGGTCGCCTCGCGTGTCGCCTTCGCCCGCGGCCCGGACGTCGTGCTCAGCCCGGTGCTGACCCACACCACCCCCGAACTCGGCTATCTCGCGGCGGATCTGCCGGCCGATGAGCACTTCCGCCGGCTGGTCGACTACGCGGGCTTCACCCCGCTGCACAACGCGACGGGTGGGCCGGCGCTGTCGGTGCCGGCCGGTCAGACCGACCAGGGGCTGCCGATCGGCGCGATGCTCAGCGCCAACCACGGCGCCGAGTCGCTGCTGCTGCGGCTGGCGCTGCAGCTCGAGCAGGCCAAGCCGTGGCGGCGGATCCAGGACTGACCGGCAGTTGCTCTAGCTGACGGGATGCGGCACCCGGGACGGCACCAGCGCCAGCGCACCGACCGCGATGGCGGCGGCCGTGCCGAACGCGTAGAACCCCCAGGGGTAGGCGATCCCCGCGCTGACCAGCGCACCACCGAGCGACGGGCCGACGATGGCGCCGATGCGGCCGATACCCGCGGACATGCCGAGGGCGGTGCCGCGCACGGCCGTCGGGTAGAGCTGACTCACCCACGCATAGACCAGCACCTGTGCGCTGAAGACGAAGATGCCGGCGAGCAGCACCGCGGCATACACCAGGGCCGACGCCTGCAGCTTGATCGACAGCAGCGCGAGCACGACCGCCGCGGTGCCGAACCACAGCAGCACGGTCTGCTTCTGGCCGCGCGCGTCGGCGATGCGACCGGCGATCAGGAGGCCGAGCACCCCGCCGAGGTTGAGGGTCAGCAGCAGGCCGATCCCGGCCTGCACCGAATACCCGGCCGATTCCATGATCTTGGGCAGCCAGGTGTTGAGCCCGTAGACCAGGAGCAGGCCCATGAACGAGGCGACCCACAGGCCGAGACTCACCCAGAGCAGCCGCCCCCGCACGACTTCGCTCGGCCGCACCCGCACCGCGTCGGCGCGTTTGCGCTGCTGGTAGGCCTCGGACTCGGGCAGTTTGACCCACATCACCGGCACGACGAGCAGGCCGGCCGCACCGCCGATGAGAAACATTGCCCGCCAGCCGAATTGGTCGATCACGAACAGGCCGAGCAGTGCCGTGATGACGGCACCGACGTGGTAGCCGGTCATCATCCGGGTCATCGCTCCGCTCGGGCGGGCATTGCCGGCGTGTTCGCTGATCAGCGCCAGCGCCGTGGGCAGACAGGCGCCCAGGCCGAGGCCGGCGAGGAAGCGCAGCACGATGAAGACTGTGACGTTGGGCGCGAAGACCAGCGCGATCGTCAACACCGAGAACCACGCGATGCTGGCGATCAGGTTGTTTCGCCGGCCGAAGCGGTCGGCCAGTGGCCCGGTCAGTACCGCACCGATGCCGACGCCGGCCAGGCCGAGGGTGGCTGCGGTCGTGAGGGATTCGCTGGTGAAGCCGAGATCGCCGGAGTGGGTGAGGGTCGGTATGACGGCACCCAGCACCACCAGGTCGTAGCCGTCGAGTGCTACGGCCAGCCAACACAAGATGTAGGGCCAGTTGCCCGCGCCGGACCGCCACGCGCCCGGCGCGGCCGAAACGGATGTGGATGCTGTCATGCTGCCTCCTCGATGAGGCAGCAGCGTCTCCTGGCCGTGGTAGCTGTGACCACCATCACCTTCCACTGAGTGAAAGGGGCCACCGAACTCGTGCGTGAGCCGCGCCGGAGGGAGTGCCGTCGGTCAGCGGTTCGTGCGGCCAGCCGGTGTAACCCTCCGCGAGCAGTCGTGCGCCCGCTGCCGACCGCGTCAGCAAGCGCAGCTCGGCCAACTGCCGGCGTCGGTCGAACTCCTGCTCGTTCGGCGCGTCGTGCAGCAAGGTGGTCATCCAGTAGGAGAAGTGCTGCGCGCGCCATACCCGGTCCTGCGCCCGGGCGGAGTAGCCGTCCAGCGCGGTCCGGTCGCCGTGGTGTGCGCGGGTCAGCATGTCGGCGGCCAGCGCCGCGTCGGCCAGCGCGAGGTTGAGGCCCTTGGCACCGGTGGGCGGCACCGTGTGCGCCGCGTCGCCGACCAACAGCAGGTTGGCGTGCCGCATCGGTTCGCACACGAATGAGCGGAAGGGCAGCACCGTGCGCTGCACGATCGGGCCCTCCGGCAGCCGGAAATCGTCTTCGCCGGCGACCCGCGACTGCAGCTCGGACCAAATGCGGTCGTCGGACCAGGTGCTGGCGTCGATTGCCGGATCGCACTGGAAATACATGCGTTGCAGCGTCTCGGTCCGTTGCGAGATCAGTGCGAAGCCCCGGTCGGAGCGGCAGTAGACGAGTTCCGCCGCGGCCGGTGGTGCCTCGCAGAGGATGCCGAACCAGGCGAATGGGTATTGGCGGAAGTACTGCGCCCGCCCGGCGATCAGCTGCCGGGTCTGGCTGTGCGCCCCGTCGGCGCCGACCACCGTGCGGCAGCGGATCGCCTGCGGCTCACCCTCAGCGGTGGTGGTGTGGATCGTCGGCCGATCCAGGGTCGGGTCGTCCACGACAGCGTCGGCCACCCCGTAGCGCACGTCCCCGCCGTCCCGGTCACGCGCGGCGGCCAGATCACGGAAGACGTCGGTCTGAGGGTAGAGCCAGCTGGACGCGTCGACCAGCTGGCCGAAGTCGAGGCGGTGACTGACGCCGCCGAAGCGCAGGTCGATCCCATGATGTTCGCGCCCATCGGTCAGCACCCGGTTGCTCACGCCGGTTTCGACCAGCAGCTGCACCGACCCCTGCTCGAGGATGCCCGCCCGGTGAGTCTGCTCGATCTCGGCACGGGTGCGTCGCTCGACCACGACCGAGTCGATGCTCGCCCGGTCCAGCAGGTGCGACAGCAAGAGGCCGGCGGGACCCGCGCCGATGATCCCGACCTCGGTGTCGATCCGGCTCGCGGCGCTCACGTCCGATCGCCCGGATGCGCGTCGTCCATGTCGGGCATGTCGGGCATGTCGGGCAGGTCGACTTCGTCGTCCTCCAACACTTCTCGAGCGATGGCGAAGGCGCGGTTTGCCGCCGAGACGCCGCAATAGACGCCCGCGTGCAGGATCACCTCGGCGATCTCTCCCGCGGTCAGCCCGTTGCGGAGGGCGGCCCGCACGTGCATCGCGAACTCCTCCCAGTGCCCGTGAGCGAGCAGGGCGGTGAGCGTCACGACCGACCGCGTGGGACGGTCCAGGCCGGGCCGGGTCCACACGCTGCCCCAGGCGTAGCGGGTGATGAACTCCTGGAAGTCGTGGGTGAACTCGGTCGTGGCCGCGATCGCGCGGTCGACGTGCGCGTCGCCGAGTACCTCGCGGCGCACCGCCGTGCCGTCGTCGTAAGTGTCGGTCATCGTCACACTCCTGCTCAGCTCGGGTCTTCCATCAGATGCTGTATGGCGGTGGCCGTGCGTTCCGGAGCCTCGACCGGGGCCTGGTGCCCGACGCCCGACAGCACCAGGTGCGGTGCTCGGGTAAGCTCGGCCGTCGCCCGAACAGCAGCGGGAGTGACGACCTCGTCCGCCTCCCCGGCGACCAGCAATGTCGGGGTGGCGAACCCGCCGGCAGCAGCGGCCGTGAGGTCGTGCCCGGCGAGTGCTTCGCACGCGAACGCGTATGAGTCGCGGTCGATCTCGGGCAGGTCGGCCAGCAACTGGTCGGCGGGTCCCGGTGCCCGGTCGACGAACCCGGGGGCGAACCACCGCTCTCGTGAACCCGCGACGACCGCCGCCGTGCCGTCGGCGCGCACCAGCGCGGCCCGCTCGAACCAGCCGGCGGGCTGCCCGATCCGCAGGTCGGAGGCGAACACCCCGATCGCCGCGAACGGCTGTCCGGCCAGCGCCAGCTGCAACCCGACCGCGCCGCCGAGCGACACCCCCGCGTAGTAGACCGTTCGGCCTGCGGCGGAGCTGCCGGCATATGAACTGACAGCTGCCGCAAGATCTTCGATGGTGAACGCCTGTGCGGAGACCGGGCCGCCGCCGTGGCCGGGAAGGTCCCAGCCGACCACCTCGACGTCGTCCAGCAGACCGGCGACCGCCGACCACAGGGCCCGCACGCTGGTGCCGAGCGACGGGCCGACGACCAGTAGGCGGCCACTGTCGCCAACTGCGGAGATCCGGGTGAAGGCGAGCTCAATCATGGGCGCGTCCCCGTGGCATGGCGCTCCAGGACAAGGTCGACGAACCGTCCCGCATCGCCCAGGTATGACGCGGGGTCGCCCACCGACGAACCGCCCTCCGCGGTGAGGTCTGGCGCGGCGGCCTCGACGCGGGCGGCTGTCGCGTCGGTGTGCACCTCGAGCCCGGTGGCCAGCGGCGCCGCCAGCGACGCAGTGGTGACGGTCGACTCCAGCAGTTGAACGAACGCGCGCCATTCGCTGTGCCATGCGCCGTCAGGCCGCTCGTCGACGGCGGTGGCGGCGGCCAGGTGGAGTTGTGCCGCCAGCAGTGGGGTCTGTGCCGCCAACGAGCGAATCAACACCGACCGCACCGGGTTCTGCTTGTGCGGCATGGTGGACGAGGTGCCGTGCCCTGGAGCGCCGCGCTCTCGCAGTTCGTCGATCTCGGGTCTGCCGAGCAGCGCGACGTCGGCGGCGAGCACCCCGAGTGCGTCGGTGACGGTGACCGCTGCGTCGCCGACCCCGGTCACCGGAGAGCGCCTGGTGTGCCACGGGAGCTGCGGTGAGCGCAGCTGCAGCCGGCGGGCGAATTCTGTTGGCAGCACGTCGGATTCGCCCGGAGCGAGGTGTGCACCCAGGGCCCGGGTGCCGGCGGCCCCGCCATACTGCACGGGCAACTCCTCGATGCGGTCGAGGATCAGCTGGCGGGCGTCGAGCACACCGGTGAGCCACTGTGCCGCGCGCAGCCCGACGGTGACCGGCACCGCCCATTGAGTCAGGGTCCGACCAGCGGCGACCGTGTCGCGATGCTCGCGGGCGAGGTCGGCGAGCGCGTCGGCGGTCGTGCTGAGGTCGGTCGCGATCTGCCGGAAGGCGTTGCGCGTCAATAGCATCAGCGCGGTGTCCAGTGCGTCCTGGCTGGTCAGGCCGCGATGCACGGCTGGCGCGGCGGCATCCGCCTGCGCCCGCAGGGCCGCCGCTACCGGCGCCGCGGGATTGCCCGCCGCCGCGGTGAATTCGGCGGTCGAATGCGGATCGATGACCACCGTGTCTGCCGCGGCGGCGACCGCCTCGGCCTGCGCGGTCGAGACCGCGCCGGCAGCAGCCAATGCGTGCGCCCAGGCGACCTCCGTCTGTAGCAGGGCGGCGATGAGCGCCTGGTCGCCGAGCAGGTCGGCCGCGACTTGCGACCCGGGGGAGAGCAGGCCGCTCACCGCGCGCTCCGGTGCTCCAGGAAGACCGTCTCCTGCTCGCCCTGCAACCGGATGTCGAAGCGTAGTGAGCCGTCGACCTCGCGCACGGTCAGCAGAGTGGCGGCGCGCTCGGCGGGCAGTTGGGCGAGCAGGCCATCCCGTGCGTCCGGCAGGTAGGCGCGGGTGAAGAGCCGGTCCAGCAGACCACGGGCGAAGACCGCGACCGCGAAGAACGCGGCGGAGTCGGCCACCGCGCCAGGCTCCTCGGTGGTGAACTCGTAGCGGCCGTCCTCGTCGGTGGCGGCACGACCCCAGCCGGTGAAAGCCGTTCGGGCATGCAGGGATCCGGCCAGCTGAGGCACGATCCCGCTGCGGTCGGCCTGCCGGATCTCTACCAGGGCGTCCGGCACCGGCGAGCCGGCCCCGTCATACACCGTGCCGTGCAGGCGCACCAGGTTGGGGCGCCCCGGTGGCACCAGCTGGGCCCCGCCGTTGGTCGGCAGCGCGTTGTGGAAGAACGGGCCTACGGTCTGGGCCGGGGTCGGCTCAAGCATCGTGCTCCTCTGGCGACTCGAGCGGGGTCGCCGAACCGCCGCCGAGGATGACGTCGAAGCGGTAGCCGGTCGCCCATTCGTGGGTGGTCACTCCGTGGTCGTATGACGCGACGAGCCGCGCGCGGGCACTGTCGTCGGGGATCGCCTGCGCGATCGGGTCCAGCGACAGCAGCGGATCGTTCGGGAAGTACATCTGCGTCACCAGACGCTGGGTGAATGCGGTGCCGAACAACGAGAAGTGGATGTGCGCGGGCCGCCAAGCGTTGAGGTGATTGCGCCACGGGTAGGGGCCGGGCCGGATCGTGGTGAACCGGTAGCCGCCGTCGTCGTCGGTGAGGCAGCGGCCGATGCCACTGAAGTTGGGATCGAGCGGTGCCGGGTGCTGATCGTTCTGGTGGATATAGCGGCCGGCCGAGTTGGCCTGCCAGATCTCGACCAGTTGGCGGCGCACCGGCCGCCCGGCGCTGTCCAGGATTCGGCCGGTGACGACCATCCGCTCGCCGATGGGTTCGCCGCGATGCTGAGTGGTCAGGTCGGACTCGCCGGCCCACACGTCGGTGCTACCGAAGCAGGGGGCGAAGAGCTCGGCCGCTTCCGGGTCGACCGGCTGCAACGGCTGCGTCGGGTGCCGCAGGACAGAGCTGCGATAGGGCGCGAAGTCCAGCAGCGTCGAGTCGGGCAGCGACCCGTCGGGCGCTCGCGTCGTCTCGTGACGCTGCGCCATCTCATCGCTGATCTGCGACTGGCTGTCGAGTCGGGAGCGGGGTGCGAGCATCTGCCCACCCTAGGAACTCGGATCAGCCGCGGCCACGCTAGCCTTCCACTGAGCGGAAGAGGTGGGCGCGTGGCGGGCAACGGTGCACCCGGAGCGACGGTGGTGTCGCGAGCCCTCGCGGTCCTGTTCGCCTTCGACACCGCGCACTCTCGGCTGTCGCTGAGTGAGCTGGCCGACCGGTCCGGGCTGCCGCTCAGCACCACCCACCGGTTGGTCGCCGAGCTGGTGCTGGGCAAGGCTTTGGTCCGCGAGCCGGACGGTTGTTACGTGGTAGGCCGCACAGTCTGGGACCTCGGCCTGCTCGCGCCCGTCGAGCGCGGGATCCGGGAGCTGGCCCGGCCGTTCCTCAGTGACATCCACGCGGCGACCCGGGCGACGGTCCATCTTGCGGTGCGCGATGGGTTGCGCGCGCTCTATCTGGAGCGGCTCTCCGGCAATGCCTCGGTGCCCATCGTGAGCACGGTCGGCACCCGACTTCCGTTGCACGCCACCGGAGTTGGCAAGGTGCTGCTTGCGCATGCACCAGAGGAGGTCCGCGCCCGGGCGATGCGTAACCTGCGGCGCGTCACGCCATACACGATCACCCAGCCGGCGCGACTGTTCGAGCAGCTCGAGGCGGTGCGCCGGGACGGTTTCGCCACCACGATCGAGGAGATGAGCCTCGGCGGGTGCTCGGTGGCGGTGCCGATCATGCGCGAAAGGTTCGACGCCGCACCGGAAGTCGTCGCCGCGGTCGGCGTCGTGGTGCCCAATCTGCGGCGTGACCGTGCGCGCCTGGTCACCGCCCTGCAGGTCGCCGCGCGCGGCATCGGCCGCACCATGCCACTCAGCTGAACCAGCTGCTCTGGCTAATCCCGTGACCAGCGCGTCCGGCCACCGACGACGGTCTGCAAGACCCGGGTGTCCCGGATGCGGCCCGGATCCGTCGCGACCGCGTCACCGGTGATGTCCGTGTCGACCGCGATGAAGTCGGCGAGCCGGCCGGGCGTGATGCGACCCTTGCGGTCGAAATCGCCTGCGAGACGGGCAGATCCGGAGGTGTATGCCGCAATCGCCTCGTCGATCGCGATGCGTTCGTCCGGCCGCCAGCCCCCGTCGGGGGTGCCGTCCGGCCGCTGCCGGGTGACCGCCGCGTGCAGCCCGAAGAACGGATTCGCTTCCTCCACAGGCGCATCCGAGCCGAATGCCACCATCGCCCCGGCGTCGATCAGGCTCCGCCAGCCGTAGGCGACGAGGTCGGTGTCCGGCAGCAAGGCGTCGACCAGCGCGATGTCGCTGGTGCAGTGGGTCGGCTGCATCGACGCCGTCACACCGAGGCGGACCAGCCGCTCGACGTCGGCCGGCTGCAGAAACTGCGTGTGCTCGATGCTGAGCGGCAGCCGGGTGCCGGTCTCGGCGCGGATGCGCTCGTAGACGTCCAGCACCAGGTGGTTGGCCTGGTCGCCGATCGCGTGGGTTGCCACCGCGATGCCGGCGTCGACCGCGGTGCGAGCTGCGTCATACAGCTGGGCGGTGGTCATCACCGGCATCCCGTGGTTGCCCGGGTAACCGTGGAAGTCGCGGCTCATGTGGCTGGTGCGCGAGCCGAGCGCGCCGTCGCTGAAGAGCTTGACCGCACCGACTCGCATCCAGTCGTCGCCGATGCCACTGCGTCGTCCCTCGGCGATCGCGGCAGCGAGTGAGTCACGCGGAATGCCTTTGGTGACACGGATTTTCAGATTGCCCTCGGCCTTGAGGCGCAGGTATGCCGCGCGGGCATCCTCACCGTTGAGATCGGTCACGCTGGTGAGGCCGACCGAGAGGAGCTCGTCCTGGGCGAGCAGCAACAGGCTCGCCAGATCGCCGGATGCGGGCCCCTCGTAAAGGGATTCGATCGGGCCCTGCGCCTCCTCGCGCAGGATGCCGGTGGGGTTGCCGTCGGCGTCGCGGACGGCCTCACCGCCCGGCGGGTCCGCCCAGTCGGCGGTGATGCCGGCGAGGCGCAGCGCCTCGGTGTTGGCCCACATGGTGTGGCCGTCGATGCTGGACAGGGCGATCGGGTGTCCGTTGCTCACCTGGTCCAGGTCGGCCGCGGTCGGCTGGACCGGCACCTGCCACTTGTTGCTGTCCCAGCGGCCGCCGAAGATCCACGCCCCGTCGGGCATCGTGTCGACGTGGGCGCGGACGAGAGCGAGCGCGTCCGCCAGCGACGTCGCCGCCCGCAGGTCGAGGCCCACCAGTGACCGGGCCACCGCCGCGGTGTGGATGTGCGCGTCGTGCATGCCCGGCAGGACGAGCTCGCCGGGCAGGTCGACGACGTCGAGGCCGGTGTGCAGCGCGGCGAGTTGGTTGGCGTCGCCGGTCGCGGTGATCACTCCGTCGGTGACCAGGATTCCGGTGACGCCGGGCCGGTTGTCGCCGGTGTGGACGCGGGGATGACGGAAGAGAGCGGGCACGGCGGACAGCCTAAGCAGCGCGGGCCGGATGCCCGTGACGAGGGCCGCATAGCACCCGGCATACCGGATATCAAGTGTTGGTAACGGTTTGGTAAATGTGCTGACAAGAACGGCGAATGGATGCTTGTCGCCATTCCCATCGCGGCACGAAGCGGCTAGTTTCCGCTGGGCTTGCACCTTTGTCTGAACAGGAGATCCGCATGGACCCCGCTGACGGCAACACCTCGCAAAGTCGCGACAGGGACGGCGCTGTCGTTCGTCGCGAGACGATCACCAAGCGGGTGCGCAAACCCGCCTGGCTGCCCTGGTTGCTCGGCCTGATTCTCGTACCCGCAGTGCTCGCGCTGATCACCGGTCTGGTGCGGCACAACGCGATCGAAAAGGACCTGAAGGGCCGCACGACCGAGGCGCTGAAGGCGGGTGGGGTGTCCGACGCGGGTGTGAAGTTCGACGGCCGGGACGGCACCATCACGCTGCCGGCGGGAGCCGACGCCGCGAAGGCCAAGAGCCTCGCCAAGGGTGTCGACGGCGTGCGGGTCGCCGACGTGAAGGGCGGCGGCGCCGCAGCCGCTCCCGCTCCCTCCGCCACGTCGCCGTCGGCCACCGAGTCGAGCCCGGCGCCGAGCGCGTCCTCGAGCGCGGCCGACAAGTGCGCGACGCTCGGCACCGACCTGACCGCCCTGCTGAAGGGCAACGAGCCGAAGTTCGCGACGGCCTCCACCAAGCTGCAGACCGCGACCGACCCGACGCTGGACAAGGTCGCCGAGCTGATCAAGGGCTGCCCGACCACCAAGTTCCAGGTCGGCGGCTACACCGACAACACCGGGGCCGAGGCCTTCAACAAGACCCTGTCGCAGGGCCGCGCACAGTCCGTCGTCGACTACCTGGTCGGCAAGGGTGACAACAAGGCGAACCTCAGCGCGAAGGGTTACGGCTCGGCGAACCCGGTCGGCGACAACAACACCGAGGCGGGGCGTTCGCAGAACCGTCGCGTCGAAATCACCGTGGTGGGAGGCTGAAATGGGTTGGCTTTTCTTCCAGACCTGGATCTGGTTGCTCGTGGCATTCGTGGTCGGAGCGGTGATTGCCCTGCTGCTCGCATATCTGTTGTTCCCCAATGAACGTGACGCATTCAAGGACGTTCTCGAAGGAGGTCGGTCCTGATGGGTTGGCTGTTCACGCAAGAGTGGATCTGGATCCTGCTGGCCCTGATCCTGGGTTTCCTCATCACCTGGTTCCTGGTGGTGCGCAAGGTGAGCCGTGAGGTCGAGGTGCGTGAGCGCCGCGGCGAGAGCGGCGGCATACGTGGCAAGACCGCGGCGACCGGAGCCGCCGCTGCCGGTGGCGCGGCCGCCGTCGGTGCCGGCGCCGCGTCGCTCGCCGGCAAGCGGGACCGTGACAAGGCCGACGCTGACAGGGCAGACGCTAAGAAGGCCGACGCTGACAAGCGCGACGTCAGGGCCGACACGTCGAAGGTCGACACTGCCAAGGCCGACAGCGCCGAGGCCAAGGGCGACCGTTCGGGGGTGAGCGGGAACGTCGCCGGCGCAGCCGCGGCCGGCACCGCTGCGGCCGGTGCTGGTGCCGCTGCAGTGGCCGGCAAGCGCGACCGTGACAAGGCCGACGACGACGCGCGGCTGCGCGACCGGGATGCCGACCGTACGGCGACCGACGCGAAGGCTGCCGAGTCGAAGACCGCCGACGCAAGTGAGCGCACCAGCGCGGTCGAGCCCGCGGGTCGTGCGACGGAGCCGGATGCGCCGGCGACCGGTGCCAAGAAGCCGGACCCGGCGCTCGCCCGCAAGGACGACGAGGGCCTGAGCACCGGCGCGAAGGTCGGCCTCGCCGGAGCGGCCGCGGGTGCGGCCGGGGTTGCCGGCGCCGCTGCCGCGCACCGCCACGAGGACAAGCAGAACGCCCGCACCGACGTCGAGAAGTCGGACGTCGGCACCGTGGGCGGCGCCGCCGCGACGCCGGCGACGGCGCGCACTACCGACCCGAAGACCGGTGCGGCCGCGGACGGCCACGACGCGCCGACCACCGCGGTGCCGGCGGTCGGCACGACGGGTGCGGCGGGCAACGCGTCCACGACAGCGCCGGCGTCCGGCACGGCCGATAAGACCGGCGGGACTGACAGGACGGACAGGACCGGCGGGACGGACACGTCCGACGGAACTGACAAGACTGACAAGTCCGACAAGTCTGACCAGTCCGGCACGCGTGGCGCCGGCAGCGGCGCGGGTGCCGCCGTCGCGGGCGGTGCGGTCGCCGGAGCCGGTGCAGTGGCCGGCTACGAGGTCGCCAAGAAGTCGGGCGGCAAGGACGGCGCCGCCGGTGCCGGATCCGCCGCGGACGGGGGCGACCCGATGGCCGCCCGCTTTGGTGCGGGTGCCGCGTCGCCGACCGCCGACGGCAGCGCGCCGGCCGGTTACGCGATCAAGGGCAACGCCGACTCGATGCTGTTCCACACCCCGGACAGCCCGCGTTATGAAGCTACCCAGCCCGAGGTCTGGTTCAAGGACGAAGCCGCAGCAACCGCAGCCGGTTTCGCGCACTGGGACCGGAGCAAGCGCGGCGGCGCGGCCTCGCGCGGCACGAGTGCGCCGTCCGGTGGGGCGAGCACTGCCGGCACTTCGGCGACCGGCACGACCGGGACGACCGGGGCCGGGACAGCCGTGAGTGGGACGACCGGCACGGCGGGCACTCCTGCGTCGACCGGTACGCCGGGCACGACGAGTTCCGGGACGACCGGCACGGCAGGGACGACCGGCACTGGCACGACCAGCGCCGGCACGACCGGCTCCGGCCCGGCCGGCCCGGCGCACACGTCGAGCGGCACGAGCGGCACGGCCGGCACGGGTGGCTCCACCGGTGCGGCAGCCGCGGGTGCGGCCGGCGGTGCGGCCGCTGTCGGCGGCGCGGCGTTCGTCGCGGGCCGGGACTCCGGCGGTGCCGGCACCACGGGTGCGGCCAGGACCGACGGTTCGGCGGGTGCTCCGGCGTCGCGCGCGCAGCAGGCAGCTGCTTCGACGACGGCTGCTCCGCAGGCCGGCGCCCCCAGCGGCACTGCCGGCACCGGCACCACGGGTAGCACGGGTAGCACCGGCACCACGGGCAGCGCCGATGGCTCCGGTCCTGCCGGGTCGTCCGCGGCCGGTGGCGACCCGCTGACCGCGAAGTACGGCAAGGGTGCCGCGTCGCCGAAGGCGGATGGTGCGGGGCCGGACTCGTCATACACGGTGAAGGGCAACGAGGACTCGGGGCTCTATCACGACGAGACCTCGCCGTCCTACCGGCAGACCCGCGCCGAGGTGTGGTTCGTGGACGTCACGGTGGCCGAGGCCGCCGGGTTCAAGGCGTGGAACCACAAGCAGAGGGCCGCCGGTTCGGCCGACGGTGGCGCTGCGCCGGTCGCGGGAAGTTCGACGACCGGGACGACCGGGACCGACGGCCGCGCGACCGGGACGACCGGCGCGCCGACTGCCGGGGCGCCTGGTGGCCCGACCGGTGGCTCGACGGGTGGCTCGACGACTGGCAGCTCCGGGTCCGCCGCACCGCTCGCCGCTGGTGCGGCCGGTGCTGCGGGCGCGGGTGCGGCAGGTGCCGCGGCCACGGGCGGCCGGGACAGCGACACCGCCGGTGCCGCCACGCCCGGGACCGCGAAGTCGGACGCTGCGAAGTCGGACACGACCACGCAGGGCGCCGCGGGTGACTCGCGCGGCTCGTCCTCGTCGGTGTCCGACCCGATGGCGCAGCGCTACGGCCTCGGCGCGGCTTCCCCGAAGGACGGCGGTGACGCTCCCTCGGGCAGCTACACCGTCAAGGGCAACGCCGACTCGATGTTGTTCCACACCGCGGACTCGCCCTACTACAAGGCGACGCGTGCCGAGGTCTGGTTCACCGACGAGCAGGCAGCAACCGCAGCCGGATTCAAGCGCTGGGACCACAACCGCCGGCCGTCGAAGTCGGGTGAGAACTTCGACACGACGCAGCCAGTCGACACGTCCGGCGACGCTGCTGGCAAGGGCAGCGGCGCTGCAGGGCGGACCGGGGCAGCCGGGCCGGCGGCCGGCGCAGCGGGTGCTGCCGGCGTTGCCGGAGCCGGTGCCGCCGGAGCCGCTGGGCTGACCGGCGCGGCCACCTCGCGCGCGTCGGAGACGAAACCCGATGCCTCGCACGGTGGTTCGTCGGCTGCTCAGGGTTCGACTGCCCAAGGTTCGGCGGCTCAGGGTTCGACTGCTCAGGGTGCGACGCCGGCTCCGGCGGATGCCTCCGCGGCGGCCGAGCCGGACCCGATCCAGGAGCAGTTCGGCAAGGGTGCCGCCTCGCCCCGTGAGGACGGCAGCGCACCGTCGGCGGAGTACACGATCAAGGGCAACGCCGACTCGATGCTGTTCCACACCAGCGACAGCCCGAGCTACCAGGCGACGGTCGCCGAGATCTGGTTCGTCGACGAGGACGCCGCCAAGCAGGCCGGCTTCAAGCACTGGGATCACCGCAAGCGCTGATCGCAGAGCTCACCGCAGCGAGCCCGCATCCCACCTGGGGTGCGGGCTCGCTTGTCGTCCGACCCGTGCGCGCACGCCGACTGACGTCGCTCGCGTCGAGTGACGTCCTTGCACCGACGTCACTCGATGCGTGCGACATCACTCGGGGCGGAGAGGCGCCACTCGGCATACGGGCGGGAAGGGCGCGTGCGATCCGTGGGCATTCGTAGGCGGGGGTGTTTCAATGGCCCGGTGCCGGCGGTGATCAGCGAGTTGCGCAGACTGTGGCGCGGCCCGCTCGAGGTGCCGCCGACGCGGCTGTCACCGCGCACGCTCAACACCGAGACCGTGCTGGTGCTGCTCGTCGGGCTCGGCGCGTCGGCGATCTACTCGATCCTGTCGATCATCAAGCGCCTGGAGTCCACCACCGCGCTCAATCAGCAGACCTCGACCCTCAACGCCACCCAGTCGACGCAGTCGTGGCTCGACCTCGCCTATCAGGTCGTCGACATCGGACTCGGCCTGGTGCCGGCGTTGCTCGCGATCTACCTGCTCGGCCTCCAGATCCCTTCCCCGGTGCGCTATCTCGGCGTCGACGGCCGTATGCCGGGGCGCGATCTCCTGCTCGGCGCCGGACTCGCCGCGGTCATCGGCGTCCCCGGCCTGGTGCTGTATGTCGTGGCCCGCGACCTCGGCTTCAACACCACCGTCGTCGCCACCGACCTCGGCGAATACTGGTGGACGACACCGGTCCTCATCCTCTCGGCGATCCAGAACGCGATCGCCGAGGAAGTCGTGATGGTCGGCTACCTCTTCACCCGGTGGACCCAGGCCCGCTGGCGGTTGCCGGTGATCATCGTGGTGTCCGCCGTCATCCGCGGCAGCTACCACCTCTATCAGGGCTTCGGCGGCTTCGTCGGCAACATCGTGATGGGGCTGATCCTCGGCACCGTCTACCTGCGCACGCGGCGGGTGCTGCCGCTGATCATCACCCACGCGATCCTCGATATCGTCGCATTCGTGGGCTATGCGCTGTTGCACGATCACGTCGGCTGGCTGTCGTGAACACCCCCGGCTTCCAGCAGATCTCGGCCGACGAGGTGACCTGCCGCCGCGGCGAGGTCACGATGCTGCCGCCCACGTCCATGACCGTCGCGCCGGCCGAGAACGTCGTCATCACCGGTGAGAACGGCAGCGGCAAGACCACCTTCCTGCGGGTGCTGACCGGCAACCTCACACCGAGCGCGGGCTCCATCACCCTCGACGGCCGGCCGATCGACGAGCGCGACCCGGCCACCCGACGCGTCATCGCCCCGCTCATCGGTCCCGTCGCCGGCTACCGGGACCTCACCGTCGCCGACCACCTCATCCTGATCGACCAGACCTGGGGCGGCGACCGGGACGGCGCGGGTGAGCGCATCGCCACCGTGCTCGAACGCCTCGACATCATGCGCTTCGGCAACCGCTTCCTCGCCGAACTGTCCTCCGGTCAGCGGCAACTCGTGGAGCTGTCGATGGTGCTGTTGCGGCCGTCGGCGTTGCTCGTGCTCGACGAACCCGAGCAACGTCTCGACGAGGGACGGCGCGCGCTGCTCGGTGAGGTGCTGCGCGAGCGGGTCGCGACCGGTGCCTCGGTGGTCTGGGCCTGCCACGACCGGGCGCTCGCGGAGGCGACCGCCACACGCACCGTGCACTTCCCGGGCGCGCAGTGATGCCCTCCCGGTCCAGGGCTGGACTCGGCACCCCCGAGGAGCGCGAACGCCTCTCGGACGCCTACGAATTGCGCTTCCACGGAGAGGGCGGCCCACTGTCGGGGGCGCTGTTCGGCGCTTACCTGGCCGGACTGCTCGGGATCGTCTACGGGTCGGTGCTGGCGCACTACGTCTTCGACCAGTGGCCCGGCGTCGCCCGCTGGGTCGAGCACCGGCCTGCCGCGTCGATCGGCGTCATCCTCGCGCTGATCGTGGCGGCGGCCGCGATCGCCTTTCGCGTCGGCCGCACGCGCGGCCCGGTGCTGCCCGAACCCGGCCACATCGAGCTCGTCGTCGCCACCGACCTGCCACGGCGCCTCACCCTGCGGGACGCCTGGCGCGGCGCGCAATTGGTGGTGCTCGTCAGCTGCGTCTGCCTGGGGGTGGCGGTGCCCGCCGGTCTCGCGCTGAGCGGCGGACCGGGGTGGTCGCTGGCGGCCGGTGTGCTGCTCGGCATCGTCGGCGGCGTCGCCATCGTGCAGGCATGGCTGCGCGGCCAGGCCTTCGGGCAGGTGCCCAGCCTGCGTGCCTCGTCCGGGTCATTGATCGAGGCGCTTCCCGCGGCGCTGCTGCTGCGTCAGTCGCTCCTCTCGGAGGCGGTCACCTCGTCGCTGCTGATCGCCGACACGCGGCGCGCGCGGGCGCAGGCCTTCCCGATCGCGTTACGCCGCAAGCCTGCTCGCATCCCGACAGCCGGACGCTGGGCGACCGTGGTCCTGGCCGACCTGACCGGTCTGCTGCGCAGTGGCTGGTCGGTCGTGGCGTGGACGCTCGCCGAGCTCGCCGCGTTGCTGGTGCTCGGATCGCACGCGGTCCTTGCTGCCGACTCGCCTCTCGTCCTGCCGGTCCTCGTCCTGGTCGCGCATCTCGCTGCGACCGGCCTCACCCGCGGCCTGCAGCACCAGGCGGCCTCGGTCGGCGAGCCGTCGCTGCTCGGACTGCCGTGGCAGCACGAGGCGGTCCTGCACCTGGTGCCGCTCGCGGTGGTGCAGTGCGTCGCAGTGACCGCTGCCGGCCTGGCGACCGGCGTCGGGGCGGCCGCTGCGGCATACGGCGTGGCGGTGGCGGCCGCGCTCGCCGGCAGCCAACTGCTCTACGCCCACAAGGAGCCGCTCTCCGGAGGACTCCTGCTCACCGGGCCGGGGCGCGGTGCCGGCGCGCTGTGGGCGATGCACCCGGCGATCCTGGCGCTCGCCGCGGGCTTCGGCATGACGCTCGGTGCGAGCACCGCGGTCCTCGCCGGACTGTTGCTGCTCGCCATCGGATATGCCCGCGCCGCAGCGCGTTTCGCGCCGGCAAGGGTGGACTGACCTCAGCGCACGACGCGCAGCCCGAGCGGGCGAACCCCCGGCTCGGGCAGGCGCAGCGGGGCGTCACCAGGGCTGATCCGGCCGAGCACCCGCGGCCGGCCGGCGCCGGTCAGGACGCCGTCCCCGCCGCTCAGCACGCCGGGGATGCCGTGCCAGGTGAGGTAGCCCAGCAGCGCCATCAGGTAGCCCTCCTTCGCGTCGACCGGCAGACCCAGCCGGTCGCTGGTGAGCAACGCGGCCGCACCGAGATGGTGTCGCAACCGGCGCATGAGCGCCGGGTTGTGCACGCCGCCCCCGGAGGCATAGACCTCGCGAACGCCGTGCGGCCGGAGCGTGTCGGCGACCGTGACCGCGGTGAGCTCGGTGAGGGTCGCGATCAGGTCCGGCAGGCTCAGCCCAGTGTCGGATGGGACATAGTCACGCGAAAACAGCTCTCGCCCAGTGGATTTCGGAGGCGTCAGCCGGTAGTAGGGCTCGGCGAGCAGCCGATCCAGCAGCGGCTGGTCGACGCTCCCGGTAGCGGCCAGGCGACCGCCTGCGTCATACGACTGCTCGGAGCGGGTGGCGGTCGCGATCGCCGCGTCGATCAGGCAGTTGGCGGGTCCGGTGTCGAACGCGAGCGGGCCGTCGCCGCCGGTGACGGTGACGTTGGCAATGCCCCCGAGGTTGAGCAGCGCACGAGGTATGACGGGGCTCATCGCCTGGAGCAGCAGCACGTCGAGGGTGCCCGCGAGCGGCGCACCCTGACCGCCCGCGGCGATGTCGCGGCTGCGCACGTCGCTGACCACGGGCAGACCGGTGCGCTCGACGATGGCTGCCGGCTGGCCGAGCTGCAGGCCGCCCTGCGCGCGGCCGTCCTCCACCCAGTGAAAGACCGTTTGCCCATGGCTGACCACGAGATCGGCTGACCCGCCGGCGAATTCGTGGATGGCGCTGGCCACCGCATCGGCGATCTCGCGGCCGGTGAGGACGTCGAGGCGGCATACCTGCTCGACGGTCGTGGCCGCCGGTGGCAGCAGCTCGAGCAGCTCGCGCCGCACCTGCGGCGACCAGTCGAAGGTGCGCGCACCCAGTGGGCGCAGGGTCAGCCGACCGTCGGCCGCACCGGCGAATTCGCCCACTGCGACGTCGATCCCGTCGACCGAGGTGCCAGAGATCGCGCCGGCGACGATCACGAGGCCGCTCGATCGGGCAGCCGCACCACGTGGGCCTCGTGCGGGGTGGAGCGGTCGATTGCCAGTCGCGCGGCACCGGCGAGGGTGTCGCCCTCCGGGTCGACCAGCCGCAGTCGCGGGTCGAGTGACGTTGCGGCGGAGAGGATCTGGCGCACGAAGGTCGGTCCGAGGGAGGTCAGGCGCCCGCGGATGGCGCACGGCACCTCGGCGAGGTCGAGGGTGACCGACGCGTCCGCGAGGGTCCGTCCGAGCAACGCGGCCGCCGACCTGACGACGTGATAGGCCTCTCCACTGCCGGCCGCCGCGGCTGCGGCGATGTCGGATGCGAAGTCCACGCGTTGCGCGGTCACCTCCGGGCCCTCCTCGGTCGCCAGGCCCTCCCACTCCTCGCCGAAGCGGGCCTGCGCCGCGTCGGCCAGCGCGCCGCCGTGGGTCATCGCGAGCAGCAGGCCCTGGCGGCCCATCCAGTGCGCGCTGCCCAGGTCGCCGGTCGCCGGACCACGGCCGTCGCGCAGCTTGAGCCCGCCGTCTGCGTCGACGCCGACCCCGATCGCGCCGGCACCGGCCACCAGCAGGGCGCCGGGGCGGCCCGCCAGCGCACCGGCGTGGGCCGCCACCGCGGACGCCGCGACGACGACCTCGGCGCGGTCGAGGGCCACCTCCGCCAGCTGCTGCGCGGTCCGCTCCGGCTCCAGCGGGCTGCGGGCGGCGACCGCCAGCACGTCGCTGTGCCCGGCGTCCCGGTGGTGAAGAACGTCCGAGACGACGCGGGACGCCGCGACATACGACGTCGCGCCGCCGCCGTCGAGGTCGTGCGTGCCGGGCGCCGGATGCAGCTCGTGCGGGCCGGGCCGCGCACGCGGCACCTGGAAGCTGCGACCGATGCTCGCCATCGGCGCGACCTCGACGGCGAGAACCCGAATCACGCGCACAGGGTATGTGAATCGTTTCCGCCTTGTGTCGCAATACTGTGGGTTGCTTTTCATCCGACGGTTAGAGTGGCCGCGTTGACAGCTGTGAGTGGTCGACATCTGTCCCCGCAGAGCCGAGGGAGGCGCACGATGGATGACCAGTCCCGCGAGTCGTCGTCCGCGGATCCGACGCGTGACGTGCTGGTGCGGATGCGTGCCGCGATGCCGTCGTTGCAGCCGGCCGAGCACCGCGTCGCCGAGGTCGTGCTGCGCGACCCTGCGGCCGCGGCGCAACTGTCGATCACCGACCTCGCCGAGAGCGCCTCGACCTCCGTGGCGACCGTGGCGCGCTTCAGCCACAGCGTCGGCTTCGGCGGCTATCCGCAGCTGCGGCTCGCGCTCGCCGGGGCGGCCGCCCGCGAGTCGGCACTCGGCGGTCCGCGGCGTCAGCCCCCGGCCGACCTCGACGAGGCGGCGACCACCGAGGACATCGTCGCCACGATCGTGCACCATGAGGTGCGCGCGCTGCAGGAGACGGCCGAGCACCTCGATCTCGCGGCGCTGGACGCGGCGATCCAGGCGGTGGCGGGTGCCGGCCGGGTCGACGTCTTCGGCGTCGGGGCGAGCGGCATGGTCGCCGAGGACCTGCGTTACAAGCTGCACCGCATCGGCCGCATTGCCTTCGCCTGGAACGAGTTTCACGCGGCGATGACCGCTGCGGTGCTGCTCGGCGAGCATGACGTCGCGATCGGCATCTCGCACTCGGGGAGCACGACGGACGTCGTCGAGACGCTCGCGGCGGCGAAGGAGGCGGGTGCCACGACGATCGCGCTGACCAACTTCGCGACGTCGCCGATCGTCGATCACGCCGACATCGTGCTGACCACCGCGGCCCGTGAGACGAGCTTCCGGTCTGGCGCGCTCGCCAGTCGCACCGCGCAGCTGGCGCTGGTCGACTTCCTCTTCGTCGGCGTCGCCCGCACGGCGCTGGACGACGCGACCGAGGCGCTCGCCCGCACCCATCAGGCGGTCAGCGGACGCCGTCAGCCGCAACGCACTCGAAAAGGGCGCAACTCCAAGGAAACTCGCTCGTGAACATCGGTGATCTGGGCACCGAGACACGCAACCCGCGCAGCGCCGGCATGGACCTGATGAGCACCCACGAGGTGCTCGAGCTGATGAACGACGAGGACGGCACCGTCGCGGCCGCCGTGCGCACGATGCTCCCGGAGATCGCCAAAGCCGTTGAGCTGATCGCTGATTCGCTGCGCGAAGGCGGACGGCTGATCTATCTCGGCGCCGGCACCAGCGGCCGCCTCGGACTGCTCGACGCCGTCGAGTGCCCGCCGACCTTCGACACCGATCCCGGGCAGGTGACCGCGTTGCTCGCCGGCGGGGACGGGGCGTTCGTCCAGGCGGTCGAGGGTGCCGAGGACGACACCGATGCCGCCATACGCGATCTGGAGCGACTGGCCGTCGGGCCGCGCGACACCGTCGTCGGGCTCGCGGCGAGCGGCCGCACTCCCTATGTGGTCGCCGGACTGCGGCGCGCCCGCGAGCTCGGCGCGCACACCGTTGCGGTTGCCTGCAATCCGGGATCCGCGATCGGCCGCGAGGCGCGGGTCGCGATCGAGGTGCCGACCGGGCCGGAGGTGCTCACCGGATCGACCCGGCTGAAGGCCGGCACTGCGCAGAAGATGGTCTGCAACATGCTGTCGACCGCGGCGATGGTGCGCATCGGCAAGGCCTACGGCAACCTCATGGTCGACATGCGGCCCACCAACGCCAAGCTCGTCGACCGCGCGCGTCGCATGGTGGCCGCGGCGACCGACGTGGACGACGACACCGCGGCGCGCGCGCTGGACGCCGCGGGTGGCCGCACCAAGGTCGCGATCGTGATGCTGCTCGCCGGAGTCGGTCAGGACGAGGCCGGCGAGTTGTTGCGTCGCGGTCGCGGGAGCGTGTCGAGCGCCATACAGCCGTGAGAGCGGCCGCCTATCATTGCCAGTCCGATGACGCGCATGTTTGCGGCCGTGCTGCCGCCCGAGCCGGTCAAGGAAGATCTCGCGGAGTTCCTGCAGCCCCGTGCCGAGCATCCGTGGATCGACCCCGAGCAGTGGCACATCACGCTGGCCTTCCTGGCGCAGGTCAACGACGCCCGCCTCGACGAACTGCTCGACGGACTCCGCGCGGCCGGGCGACGGCGGTCGCCGATGACGTTGCGGTTGCACGGGGCCGGTGCCTTCCCGGACCCGGTGCAGGCCAAGGTGCTCTGGCTGGACATCGCCGCATCGGCCGCGGACCGGGAGGAGCTGCACCGGTTGTCGACCAACGTGCGCCGCACCGCGGCGCATGCGGGTGCGCCCCCGGACGGCAAGGACTTTCGCCCGCACCTGACCGTCAGCCGGCTGAAACGCCCCGGCCAGCAACTCGATTGGCTCGACGTCCTCAGCACGTATGACGGGAGCCCCTGGCAGGCAACGGATTTCGCGCTGATCGAGTCGCACCTCGGCGAAGGCCCGCGCGGCCGGCCACGCTACGAGATCGTCGAGCGCTTCCCGCTGCTCGGTGACCGGACCGACTGACCGGCGGGTAACAGACTTCACCCAAGGCCCTCCCACCGCGCAGTGATCCCGCTTACAGTTTGGCCATGACGAATCTGGCGGCCAACCTTGCAGCGACCGCGGAGAAGCACCCCGACGCGGTCGCGATCAAACTCGACGACTTCGAGCTGACCTATGCCCAGTTGCGCGACGCCGCAGCGAAGTTCGCGGGCAAGCTGGTCGCGCGCGGCATCAAGCCGGGTGACCGGGTCGCGCTGTCGCAGCCCAACCTGCCGACGTTCCCGGTGATCTTCTACGGGGCGCTCTGGGCCGGGGCCACCGTCATACCGATGAACCCGTTGTTCAAGCCGCGGGAGATCGAGTACTACCTGTCCGACTCCGGTGCGTCGATCATGTTCGGCATGGCGGGCGACGGCGAGGCCGGCGCGCAGGAGGCAGGTGTCGACTTCGAGGTGGTCGACCCGGCCAACCCGGCGGCGCTCGTCGGTGACGCCGACCCGCTCCCGGAGCCGGTCGACCGTGCCCCCGACGACACCGCGGTCATCCTCTACACCTCCGGCACGACCGGCCGGCCGAAGGGTGCCGAGCTCACCCACCACAACCTCGACGACAACTGCCACATGGTCGTCGACCAGCTGATCGGCACCGAGCCGGGCGACGTGATCATGGGCTGCCTGCCGCTCTTTCACGTTTTCGGGCTGACCTGCGGTCTCAACGCCGGCGTGCTGAGCGGCGCGACGCTCACGCTGGTGCCGCGCTTCGACCCGGCCAAGGTGCTGGAGGTCATGCAGCGCGACAAGGCGACGATCTTCCAGGGCGTCCCGACGATGTACAACGCGATGCTGACGGCCGCCGGCGACGGCGAGATCGACCTGGCGTCCCTGCGCACCTGCTGCTCGGGCGGCGCGGCGCTGCCCGGTGAGGTCATGCGGCAGTTCGAGGAGCGCTTCGGCGCCAAGATCCTCGAGGGCTACGGGCTGTCCGAGACCTCGCCGGTCGCGTCCTTCAACCTGCCCGACCGCCCGCGCAAGGTGGGCTCGATCGGTGTGCCGCTCAAGGGGGTCCAGATGCGGCTCGCCGAGCGGGACGGCTCCGACACCCCGGAGGGCGAGGTCGGCGAGATCGCCATCAAGGGCGACCTGATCATGAAGGGCTATTGGAACAAGCCGGAGGCGACGGCCGAGGCGATCCGGGACGGCTGGTTCTTCTCCGGTGACCTCGCCACCAAGGACGACGACGGCTACTTCTTCATCGTCGACCGGGCCAAGGACATGATCATCCGCGGCGGCTACAACGTCTACCCGCGTGAGGTCGAGGAAGTCCTCTACGAGCACCCCGAGGTCGTCGAGGCCGCGGTCATCGGCATACCCCACGAGCACTACGGCGAGGAGGTTGCGGCATACGTGGTCCGCGCGCCGGGATCGAATCTCGAGGCTGACACGTTGACCGACTGGGTGAAGGAACGCGTCGCGGCCTACAAGTATCCGCGCACCATCACCTTCATCGAGGCGTTGCCCAAGGGCGCGACGGGCAAGATTCTCAAGCGCGAGCTGCGCACGACGCAGAGCTGACGGCGCAGCGCCACCCGAGAGTTGACGGCACATAGATAAACTATGTAACATTCGGCCATGAACGACACCTCCGTCAATGAGACCGGCTCGCGACTGCTCGGAGCGGTCGCGCGCCTCAACCGCTGGGCCACCCGGCACGCCGAGTTGAGCATCCCGCCGGCCCAGGGGCGTCTGCTGTCGCTGATCGACGACCTCGGACCGGCCCGCATCGGCGAGCTGGCGGTCGCCGACCACTGCAGCCAGCCGACGATGACCACTCAGGTGCAGCGAGTCGAATCCGCAGGCTGGGCAAGGCGATCCACCGACTCCAAGGACGCCCGCGTCGCGCTGATCGAGCTGACCGACGAAGGCCGTCAGATGCTCGCCAGCCTGCGCGCCTCGCGGGCCCGGGCGCTCGCGCCGGAGCTGGAGCGGCTCTCGCCGGAGGAGCGGGCGGCGCTGCGCAGCGCCACCGAGATCATCCTGCGCGTGGTCGACACGAGCGAACGTCCGCAGGAGTGAGCGACGGGCGCGGAGTCGTTTTGTCCTCCTTCGGCCGGACTCTCACCGGCGCGCCCTAGTCTGGCGGTTATGGCCAAGCCGCACCCCGCCTCACGCGCCGAGGACGCGCTCAACGCCGTCGTGGCGCGCCGGTTGCGCAAGCGCGGGTGGCAGCTGCAGGTGATGCCCTTCACCGGGTATGGCGGGGTCGGCTTCGCCCGCATCATGGCCCGGGTGGTGCTCGCCCGCGACGGGCAGCCCGCGACGGCCCCGACCGCCGAGGAGGCCAAGGCCCGGCGCGGCTTCAAGGTCTTCTTCTCCGCGCCGCAGCCCGAGGTGGACGTCGAGATCAGGTGCGGGGCGGCGACCGTGCAGGCGAGGACCGACCGCGGCGGCTATCTCGACGTCGACGTGCGCGACCACGGCTTCGCGCCCGGCTGGCACACCGCGACCATCGGCGTGGGCGACGTGCAGGCCGAGGCGCCGGTGCAGATCATCTCCCCGGACGCGACCTTCGGGATCGTCAGCGACATCGACGACACCTGCCTGATCACCGCGCTGCCGCGGCCGATGATCGCCGCGTGGAACACGTTCGTGCTGGAGGAGACCGCCCGCAAGGTGGTGCCCGGCATGCCGGCGATGTTCCGCTCGCTGCTCGCCGGGGAGCCGGGTGCCCCGATCATCTACCTGTCGACCGGCGCCTGGAACACCCAGCCGATCCTGACCCGCTTCTTCCGGCGCCACGGCTTCCCGGCCGGCCCGATGCTGCTGACCGACTGGGGCCCGACGGAGGATCGCGCGTTCCGCAGTGGGCGCGCGCACAAGGAGTCGACGCTGCGGCGGCTCGCCGAGGAGTTCCCCAACATCCGGTGGCTGCTGGTCGGCGACGACGGGCAGCACGACCCGGTGATCTACGAGGACTTCGCGGTCGAGCACCCCGAGCATGTCGCCTGCATCGCGATCCGCCAGCTGACCCCGACCCAGCAGGTGCTGTCGCACGGCCACCCGCTCGCCCGTGACGAGTTCCGCGGGCGGCAGGTGCAGGTGATGGTCTGCGAGGGCCCGGACGGCTTCACACTGCACCGGCTGGTGCGAAAAGTGTTGGCCGGCAACCCGATCGAGCCCGAAGAGGTGAAGAGCGCCGATGCCTGAGATGCCCGAGGTGCAGGGTCTTGTCGACGTCCTCCGCTCGCGGATCATCGACCTGCCGGTCGCGTCCGTGGAGCTGGGGTCGTTCTCGGTGCTGAAGACCTACGACCCGGCGCCGCAGGCGCTCGGTGGGCTGAGCGTCACCGACGTCACCCGGCACGGCAAGTTCGTCGACATCGATGTCGACGGCATCCACCTGGTCTTCCACCTGTCCCGCGCCGGCTGGCTGCGCTGGTCGGACAAGCTCCCGCAGACCGTGCTGCGGCCCGGCAAGTCGCCGATCGCGTTGCGCTGCAGGTTTGCCGACGACTCCGGCTTCGACCTGACCGAGGCCGGCACGCAGAAGCGGCTCGCGGTCTACCTGGTGACCGATCCGCAGCAGGTGCCCGGCATCGCCTCGCTCGGGCCGGACCCGCTCGAGATCAGTCGCGACGACTTCGCCGCACTGCTCGCCGGGCGACGGACGCAGATCAAAGGACTCCTGCGCGACCAGTCGGTGCTGGCCGGGGTGGGCAACGCCTACTCCGACGAGGTGCTGCACGCGGCGAAACTCGCGCCATACGCGGCGGCGGCGTCGCTGGACGAGGAGCAAGTGACCCGGCTGTATGACGCCATGCGCGACATCCTCACCGAGGCGATCGCAGCCGCGTCGGGCAAGCCGGCGAAGGACCTGAAGGACGCCAAGCGCGCCGGCATGCGGGTGCATGGCCGCACCGGCGAGGCGTGCCCGGTGTGCGGCGACGTGATCCGCGAGGTGTCCTTCGCGAACCGGTCGATGCAGTATTGCGCGACCTGCCAGACCGGCGGCAAGCCGCTCGCCGACCGCCGGATGTCCCGGCTGCTGAAATGATTTCGCTCTCGGCGAGGATGGTGGCATGAGCAACGCGACGACTCCGGAACAACTGCCCGACGACGCGGTCCTGCTGGACGTGCGCGAGCAGGACGAGTGGGACGCCGGCCACGCGCCGACCGCGGTCCACATCCCGCTCGGTGATCTGCCTGCTCGCCTCGGCGAGCTGCCCGAGGCGGACGAGGCGCACCCGTTGCCGATCGTCTGCCGCAGCGGCGGCCGATCCGGCCGCGCGGTCGCCTGGCTCGCGCAGCAGGGCTTCGACGTGGTCAACGTCGAGGGCGGCATGAAGCAGTGGGCTGCGGCGGGCAAGCCGCTCACGTCCGAGGCCGGGGACGCGCAGGTCATCTGACCGGGGGCGGCTGCCGCCATACACTGCGCTGGTGCTGAACATCCTGTCGATCCAGTCGTCGGTGGCCTACGGGCATGCGGGCAACAGCTCGGCGGTCTTCCCGCTGCAGCGGCTCGGCTACGAGGTGTGGCCGGTCTACACCGTCCACTTCTCCAACCACACCGGGTATGGCGAGTGGCGCGGCCCGGTCTTCGACCCCGAGACGATCGCCGACGTCATCACCGGCATCGACGAGCGGGGCGTGCTCGGCGAGTGCGACGCGGTGCTGTCCGGCTACCAGGGCGGCGAGCGGGTCGGTGAGGTGATCCTCGACGCCGTGGCCCGGGTCAAGGCGGCCAATCCGAAGGCGATCTATTGCGCGGACCCGGTGATGGGCGACGTCGGTCGCGGCTTCTTCGTGCGACCGGGCATCCCGGAATTCATGCGGGACAAGGTGATTCCCGCGGCGGACATCGTGACGCCGAACCAGTTCGAGCTGGACTTCCTGACCGGCCGCGAGGTGCACACGGTCGCCGACCTGCTGGAGTCGGCCGACGCGCTGCGCGAGCGCGGGCCGCGCACGGTGCTGGTCACGTCGGTGCAGACCGACCAAACCCCAGCGGACTCAGTGCAACTCGCGGTCGTCACCGACGCCGGCGCGTGGATGGTGACGACGCCGCTGCTGCCGATGTATGTCTCCGGCGCCGGCGACGCGACCGCCGCGATCTTCCTGGCGCACTGGCTGCGCGAGGAGCCGGCGAAAGCGCTTGCCGACACTGCGGATTCGGTCTACTCGATCATGGAGCGCACCCACGACGCCGGCACGCGCGAGATCCAGCTGATCGCCTCGCAGGACGAGATCGCGCACCCGCAGGGGCGGTTCGAGGTCACCCGCCTGCGCTGAGGCGGGCGCTACTGCGTCCCCTTGTCGCCCCCCGCTGTCGCCGACTGACGGCTCCCTCGACGACTGACGGTCGCATGGGGCCGTCACTCGGCGAGGGAGCCGTCACTCGCGGGTGGGAGTGGGGTGCGGGTGGGTCAGTCCGTGTGCTGCAGCATCCGCAGCGTCGACGCCCCGGCGACCACGATGATGAGCGCCGCGAAGCTGACCACGAGCGTGGTGGTCGGCACCCAGGTGAGCAGCACCCCGCAGAGGATGACCGGGATCGTGATGCCGGCGTATGCCGCGAGGAACATCCCGGCGACGGTCTCGCCGCGGCGGGCCGGGTCGGCCATCCGGTTGGCGGCCGCGATGCTGGAGGCGAAGACCAGCCCGATGCCGGCGCCGGTGATCGCGCCCGCGACGAAGAGGAGCCAGAGCGAGGCGACGAGCGTGGCGACCGCGATCAGCACCAACCCGGACACGATCAGCACCAGCCCGGCCCGCAGCTTCGGCCGCGGCTTGACCGCGAAGAGCGCGACCTGCGCGAGCGAGCAGGTACCGAGCGCGACGAAGACGACCAGGCCGGTGAGCAGCAGCGAGTGTTCGTGCATGACCGTCCCGAGCACGCTGCCGCTGAGCGCGGTGAAGAAGCCCATCACCGAGAACGCGCCACCGGCGGCCAGCCCGGCGGCGATGAACTCGTGCCGGCGGTGCGGCTCCACACTCACTCGCTGCGGGCGGTATGACGGCAGTTGCGCCGGCCGGTCGACCGTCTCCGGAGCGAGCAGCGCGATCACCCCCGCGAGTCCGAGCACGACCAGGAACGCGACGAACGGCAGCGTCAACGGGTCGGGCAGCCACTGCGCGAGGATGCCGCCGACCAGCGGGCCGAGCGCGAGGCCGCCCGTATTCACTGCACTGGCAACGGCGCTCGCGAGCCGGCCGTCCTCGTGCGGAGCGCCGATGCCGCGCAGCTCGGCCAGGTGCGCGGTCGCGGTGGAGGTCAGCGCGCCGATGCCCACGCCGCAGATGAACCGCGCGACGAGCAGCGGGCCGACGTCCTTGAAGGCCACGAAGATCAGGCAGGAGACCAGCTCGAGCGCGACCGCGGCGAGCAGCACCCGGCGCCGGCCGAGGTAGTCCGAGACGTGGCCGCCGAGGAAGAGGCCGGCCATCACCCCGAAGCCGTAGGCCGCGAAGATGACCGTGACCATCACGGTCGGGAAGTGATCGCGCGCCATGTAGAGCGAGTAGAGCGGGGTCGGCACGGTGGTGAACGCCATCGTCGCGGCGAACGCCGCCGCGACGAGCCAGAAGGCGCGGCGGTGCGTGGCGCTGCCGTGCGCCGGGCTCGTTGCGGGGTGCGCCGAAGCCCCTGCGGTAGCCGTCATGTCCTCCATGGTGCGGCCGCACTGCTCATCGTGTCCAACGAACAATCATGGATAGATCCATTGGTGTTGCCGATTAATATGAGCTCATGGAGACCCGGCAGTTGGAGTACTTCGTGGCCGTCGCGGGGGAGCGCAGCTTCACCCGGGCAGCCGAGCGGCTCAACGCGGTGCAGTCGACGGTCAGCGCCGGCATCGCCGCGCTGGAGAAGGAGCTGCGCTACAGCGTCTTCGTCCGGTCCACCCGCAAGGTCGAGCTCACCGCCCTCGGGGCCGAACTGCTGCCGATGGCCGAGCAGATGATCAACGGCGAGGAGCGGATGCGCGCGCTCGCGGGGGAGTCCGGCTCCGGGCTGACCGGCCGGATCCGGATGGGCACGATCTCCAACCTCGGCTGGCTCGACCTGCCCGGCCGGCTGGGGGAGTTCCACCGCGAACATCCGGGCGTGCAGCTGTCGATGGTGCACCGGCCGCGTGGCTCGACCGACATCGTGCGCGACCTGCGCGCCGGCCGGCTGGACGTCGGGCTGGTCGGGCTCGCGACCGAGGAGCTCGGCGACCTGGCGCCGGTCGTGATCGACGACAGCCCACTCGTCGCCGTGCTGCCGCGCGACCACCGGCTCGCCGGACGGCCGCGGATCGAGCTGGCCGACCTCGCCGACGAGCCGTTCGTCGACATGCCACCCGGATTCGGCAACCGGCTGGCCGTCGAGCGACACCTGCGCGAGCGGAAGCTGCGGCGTCGCGTCGTGGTCGAGGTGCCCGACCTCGCCACCGTGCCGGAGTATGTCGGGGCGGGCCTCGGCGTCGCGGTCGTGCCCGATCAGGGGATCACCGGTGCCGGGGTGGTCGTGCGGCCGCTCACCGCGCAGCTCCGTTGGCGGATGAGCGTGGTGTCGACGCAGGCAGCTCGCGGCATACCTGCTGTGGAGGCGCTGCTGCGGGTGCTCGATGTGCACCGCGAGCGCGAATAGTCAACGACCCGAGCGATATCCGCCCTGGAAGCCGTCCTCGCCCTCGTCGAGGATCTGCTTGGCGGACCCGACGATCTTGGGGTCGGGGAAGCCGATGATCGCGCGGTCCTTGCCGGGGTAGGGGAGCTTGTCGAGCACGTAGCGCATCGCCTCGATGCGGCCGCGCTTCTTGTCGTTGGACTTGATGACGGTCCACGGCGCCCAGTCGGTGTCGGTGTGCGCGAACATCGCCTCCTTGGCCTGGGTGTAGGCGTCCCACTTGTCCAGGCTGGCGAGGTCGGTCGGGCTGAGCTTCCACTGCTTGACCGGGTCGGTGGCGCGGCGTTCGAAGCGGGCGATCTGCTCCTTGCGGCCGACCGAGAACCAGAATTTGATGAGGGTGATCCCGGCGTTGACCCACATCTGCTCGATCTGCGGGCAGGAGCGCATGAACTCCTGATACTGGCTGTTGGTGCAGTAGCCCATGACGCGTTCGACGCCCGCCCGGTTGTACCAGGACCGGTCGAAGAAGACGATCTCTCCGGCCGCGGGCAGGTGTGCGACATACCGCTGGAAGTACCACTCGGATTGCTCGCGTTCCGAGGGCTTTTCGAGCGCGACGACGCTCGCGCCACGAGGGTTGAGGTGCTCGGTGAAGCGCTTGATCGCCCCGCCCTTGCCGGCCGCGTCACGGCCCTCGAAGACGATGACGACCTTCTGCCCGGTCTCCTTCACCCACGCCTGCATCTTGAGCATCTCGATCTGCAGGCTGCGCTTGATCCGCTCGTACTCCTTGCGGGTCATCTTGGTGTCGTAGGGATATCCCGACTTCCAGACGTCGGCGTGCAGGTCGGGCAGCTCGATCTCCTGCGCACCGGCCCAACTGGCAATCGCCAGAGGGGATTTCGCGGCGCGCGCTCCGGTCGAGCCGGTGGACCCCGGCGACTCCGACGGGCCGTCTTCGTCCTGCTCGTCGTGCTCGTCATAGTCGTGCTCGTCGTCGAAACCGTGGTCGCGCTCGAGGTGGGCGGTGTGCTCGCGCGCGGCATACGCGGTCTCACTGGGGGCGCCCTGGCCCGGTGCGTCGGCGGCCTGCTTCTCGTCCATCCCTCCGAGTCTCGCGCACCGGCCCTGGCATCGGTAGCGCAGGTGAGCAGATTTCACCTGCCGGCCATGTCGCGCACTACGGTGACCGGCATGAGGGACCCTCGCGACGTCTGGTGGCGCAGCACCCGGCGACTTGCCGAGATCGTGCTGGTGCTGCTCGGGATTGCGTTCGCGGTTGCGCCCGACGACATGCTCAACCTGATCATCCTGGTGGCCTGGGACGTGCTCGCGCTGGCGATCATCGTCACCCGCTGGCTGGCGGTGCGGCGAGCCGCCCGCGGGCACGAAACCGGCTGGATCCACCAGGTGTCCGGCCACCGGGTCGCCTTCCTCAGCGCTCTGCTCGCCAGCCTGACCGGCATGGCAGGCGGCCTGCTGATCGCCAAACCCGAGCTGATCTTCGACGGCGGGGTCAACCCGGACCTGGTCACCGCGATCCGGATCATCGCAGTGCCAGCGGTTTTCGCCGGTTGGGCGCTCCTGCAATTTGCGTATGCCGACCGCTACGCCCGGCTCTACTACGAGGGTCAGCAGCAGCCGCACACGCTCGCGTTCCCGGAGACCGACGACCCGGACGAGTCCGACTTCGCCTACTTCGCGTTCACCCTCGGCACGTCGTTCGCGACCTCCGACGTCAACGTGCAGGACCGGCGCACCCGCTACGTCGTGCTCACCCACTCGGTGCTGGCGTTCTTCTACAACAGCATCATCCTGAGCATCGCGATCTCGGTCCTGCGCTGACCTCGCCTACTCGACCAGCGGGTGTGGACGGACCTTGCTGGCCCAAGTAGCGCGGAGGAGCGGCCACGCTGGTTGAGTAGCGCGGAGGAGCGAAGCGGGGGAGCGCGTATCGAAACCAGCGCTCCCCCGCTCGGTCGGTGGTCTCGATACGGCCTCGCCCTGGGGGGCTCGGCCTACTCGACCAGCGGGTGTGGCCGGAACATGCTGGTTGAGTAGCGCGGAGGAGCGAAGCGGGGGAGCGCGTATCGAAACCAACGCTCCCCCGGACGCGTCAGAGGATCCCGCGGGCCTGGAACGCGGCCTTCACCGTCGCGGCGTCGGCTGCGCCATACAGGCCCTGGGCGGCGGAGACGGTGGCATTCGCGGCCTGCGCGAAGTCGGCGTTCGGCGCGTAACTGAACTGACCCTCGAAGATCACCTTGGCGGCCTTGTCCCGGCCGAGGTTCTTGTCGATGTCGAAGAGCGCGCGCGACCAGATCTCGCCGTCGTCGTGCACCTCGCCGGTCTTGTCGGCGACGGTCTTGCCCGTGTCGAGGCGACGGACGCAGTGCGGCGTCGTGGTGGTGAATGCCGTGCTGTCCCAGTCCATCACGCACGCCCACGGCGTGGTCGCGGTGTTCGGGCTGGTGTGCTGCGACATGAAGAACGCCAGGTAGTCGCCGAAGCCCTCGCCGATCGCGCCGCCCTCCTCGGTGCTGCCGAAGCCGGGCACCTGGTCGTCCTGCACGGCGTGACCGTATTCGTGCCAGACGACTTCCTGGTCCTCGGCGTCGTCGACGCCGCCGGTGCCGAAGGTGATGGTGTCGGCGCTCGGGGTGTACCAGGAGTTGTCGTCGGTGCTGGTGTCGACCGACAGGTCCTGCGCCTCGTTGTTGACGTCGTTGAAGCCGAGGCCCTGGATGGTGGCCTGCGCCTGATCGATCGCGTAGTAGGCGTTGACCTGCTCGAAGCCCTGCTGGCTGCGGTCGAAGTTGAACGCGCCGTTCGTTGCCTTGACCGCCGGATTGCTGCCGGAGGTCTTGTTGATCACCGTCGCGAAGCTGCCACGCAGGTAACCGCTGGCGTCCAGACGCTGCAGCGTCACGGTCTTGTATGCCGAGGCCGGCACCGCCGAGGCGGCGTTGTTGTTGTCCGTGAGCGCCTGATTCTGGCCGGACACAACGGGATTCGGGTCGAAGACCTTGCCCGTGGCGTCGGCGAAGCGGCGCTCGTCGACGACCTTGAGGACCTTCCCGTCGGATGCCCCGACATACACCTTCTTGCCGCCGGTGGTGCGCACCTCGTAGGCGACCTTCGCGGTGGCACCGGGCAGCACGACGAGCTGTTGCCCGCGGGCGACGCCGTGCGGTGCGGCGGCCTGAGTGGCGGCGGCCGGGCTGATCCGGCCCTTGCCGACGGCGAGGTTCTTGACGGCGACGCGGCGGTCGTCGGTGGTGGTCTTGCCCTTGAGGTCGTGCACGGCGTAGTAGCCGCCGACGACCGGCAGGCCGCCGGCCCGCTGCTGATACCAGGTGTGCGTGCCGAGCAGCGAGTGTTTGACGCGCACCTGGGTGACGTCGCTCGGCACGGTCGGCCCGACCGCGTGTGCCGCGGGCTGGGCGAAGGCGATCGTGCCGGCCGTGAGGGTGGCGGCGGTGGTGAGCGTGCCGACGAGGGCAGACGTGCGCATGGAGGATCTCCCGTGACGGTGGTGAATTGGGGTGTCGCACAGCAGATCACGGGACTGCGCCGGTGCGGGCGGGCTTGATCGAGTCTTTAACCAGTCTTGAAGAAGTGCGGACGTGGGCCGCTTCGTCCGGCTCTGTATGACGGGCTAGGGCACTCTCGGACGAGGGCTAGAGATCGCCATACACCGATCGACTCGTGGTGCGACAGGTGTCGTAGCCTGCCGGCATGGCCACGATGAAGGCAGTCCAAGTCCCTGCTCGCGGAGCGGCTTTCGAGCTGCGCGAGGTGCCGGTGCCGGAGCCGGACGCCCGGCAGGTGCGGGTGAAGGTGCAGGCGTGCGGGGTGTGTCACTCCGACGCGCTGACGGTGGCGGGCGCGATGGGCAACTCGTTCCCGCGCACGCCGGGGCACGAGGTCGCGGGTGTGATCGACGCCGTCGGCGACGACGTGACCGCGTGGCAGGTCGGGCAGCGGGTCGGGGTCGGCTGGTTCGGCGGCTGCGACTTCACGTGTGACCCGTGCCGGCGCGGTGACTTCATCTCGTGCGTGAACGGCCAGGTCTGCGGGATCAGCTACGACGGTGGGTATGCCGAATACCTGGTCGCGCCCCAGGAGGCGCTGGCGTCGATCCCGGACGACCTGTCGGCGGTCGACGCGGCGCCGCTGATGTGTGCGGGCGTGACGACGTTCAACGCGCTGCGCCGTTCGGTGGCGCGGGCCGGCGACCTGGTCGCGATCCTCGGCATCGGCGGCCTCGGGCACCTCGGCGTGCAGTTCGCCGCGAAGATGGGCTTTGAGACGGTGGCGATCGCCCGTGGCACCGAAAAGGAGCCGCTGGCAAGGAAACTCGGCGCCCACCACTACATCGACTCAACCGCGACGGACGTGGCGAAGGAGTTGCAGAAGCTCGGCGGCGCGAAGGTCGTGCTGGCCACGGTCACCGCGCCGCCGGCGATGGCGGCGACGATCGGCGGGCTGCACCCGCGCGGGGAGCTGCTGGTGGTCGGGGCGTCCGGCGACCCGATGGAGGTTGCGCCGTTCGATCTGATCCCGGGTTCGCTCGCGGTGCAGGGGCACGCGTCGGGCACGTCGCAGGACTCCCAGGACACGATGGCGTTCAGCACGCTGGTCGGGGTGCGACCCTCGATCGAGACGATGCCGCTGGAGCAGGCGCAGGCGGCATACGACCGGATGATGAGTGGCGAGGCGCGCTTCCGCGTGGTCCTCACCGTCGGTGACGAGGGCTCGGCGAGCTGACCGGCCGCGCGACACGATGTGCTCCGATAGCCAAATATCCGGGTTTTCGTAGATTGCGCCATACAGTCCTCGCGTGGACCCGATACGCAATCCCTATGCGCCCGGTGCCGGCCAGCGCCCACCGGAGTTGGCCGGCCGTGACGACGAGTTGCGCACCTTCGACGTGGTGCTGGAGCGCATCGCGAAAGGGCGCCCCGAGCGGTCGGTGGTGCTGACCGGGCTGCGCGGTGTCGGCAAGACCGTGCTGCTGAATGCGTTGCGGTCGGCGGCAGTTCGGGCGAAGTGGGGCACCGGCAAGCTGGAGGCGCGGCCGGATCAGCGGTTGCGCCGGCCGCTGTCGTCGGCGCTGCACCAGGCGGTGCGCGAGCTGGGGCATTCGCAGCAGGGCGACGTCGACCAGGTGCTCGGCGTGATCAAGTCGTTCGCGCAGCGGGATGCGGGTCCCAATGCGAAGCTGCGCGACAAGTGGAGCCCGGGCATCGACGCACCGGCTGTTTCGGGCCGGGCCGACTCGGGCGACATCGAGATCGACCTGGTCGAATTGCTCTCGGACGCAGGCGGATTGGCGGCCGACATGGGACGAGGCATTGCGATCTTCATCGACGAAATGCAGGATCTGCACGCCGACGACGTGTCGGCGCTGTGCGCGGCGTGCCATGAGATCAGTCAGGCGTCGCTGCCGGTGATCGTGGTGGGCGCCGGACTGCCGCACCTGCCGGCGGTGTTGTCGGCGTCGAAGTCCTACAGCGAGAGGCTGTTTCGCTATTCCCGCATCGACCGACTGCCGCGGGAGGCGGCGGACAAGGCGCTGCAGACGCCGGCGCGTGACGAGGAGGCCGACTTCGAGGCGGCCGCGCTCGATGCGATGTATGCCGCCACCGGCGGCTACCCCTACTTCATCCAGGCCTACGGCAAGGTCGCCTGGGACGTGGCTCCGGGCTCACCGGTGACGGCCGCTGACATCGAGGTCGCAGCCCCGGCAGCCGAGGCGGAGCTGGCGGTCGGATTCTTCGGATCTCGTTATGAGAGAGCGACTCCCGGCGAGCGCGAATATCTGCGCGCCATGGCCGACGCCGCGGGTGAGCTCGACGCCGACGAGCTGGACGACGTCGAGTCGGTGCCCACCTCCGCGGTGGCGTCGGTCTTGGGCCGGAAGCCGCAGTCGCTCTCGCCCGCGCGGGACGCGCTGCTGAAGAAGGGCCTCATCTACTCCGGTGAGCGCGGGCGGATCGCGTTCACGGTCCCGCACTTCGGGAGGTATCTGCGGAGTGTGAGCTGACTGGACGCGCTGTCTGGGGGAGCAGAGATGCGACCTTCGCATTGCTCATGCGACACGATGAGACTTACTCGTGAGTACGGTGAGATTTTGAGAGTCGCATGGCGAGTTTCCTGAGACCGTCCCTGCCCCGCGCGCTGAGCAACGGTTTTGACCCGGTGCAATGACGATCTACTGCGTAGAAGTGTCACTGGCGGCGGATAGACGCAAGTCTCCTTGGCTAGATGTACGGCCGGGGCGCAGCCGGCCAAAAGCAACGCTCGCGCTGTCCACATCGGGGTCGCTTCGAGGAGAATGGGTCGGTGGAGCCGATACCCCTCTCAGTCTTTGAAGCTGCCGTGCAAGTCGCTGGATCGGCGCTGCACTACAAGAGTTCCCTCAAGCAACTCCTACGCAATTGCGGCGTCAGCGAAAACGGAGCGGAGCGGTATTCCGATCTGACCAAGTACCAGATCTTCCGCAACACCTGGGGTGACCTCGACCGTGACGGGGTTTCAGGCCGCAAAGTGCAGCACAGGCTCGTCACCGCCCTAGCCAACCTCGACAAGCCTGATCCGAACGTGCCCGATGTGGCCGCTGGCCGACGTAGCATCGCCGAGCTACGCCGCTTGGCCCAACAAGCGCAGCTCCTCGTCACGCCGGCAGACCTCGCGCGTGCGGAACGGCGGAAGGCCGCGGCAGCCGAAGCGGCCGACTCAACCTCGAAGCGGGAGCAACTCGCCGCTCTTAACGACGCATTCCAGATTCTCCACCGCCAGGCGGACAAGCAACGGCGCGGCTACGATCTTGAGAAGCTACTTTCGGCCCTGTTCCGGTGGGCTGAGCTCGACTACCACGGCTCATACAAAACTGAGACCGACCAGATCGATGGAGCGATCACACTCGACTCATTCACCTACCTCATCGAAGCTCGCTGGCGCGACGAGGTCGCAATGGCAACAGACCTCGCAGCATTCGCCGACAAGGTCGAACGTCGTATCGACGCCACGCGCGGTCTGTTCATCTCGATGGCGGGCTTCCGACCGGCTGCAGTCGATAGATACCGACAGGCGAAGGAGAACCGGCTCGTGCTGTTCGACGGAGCAGACCTCGCGTGGGTCCTTGAAGGCCGGTTCGATTTCACCGACGCGCTGAGAGCCAAGGTCCGGGCGGCGTCGATCCAAGGCGATCCGTACATCTCCGTGAACCGTCTCTGAGCATGAGCAATGGTGCGCTATCACGCGGCGGCAATGTGCCACCTCGGTCGGGCCATAACGCGCCCTTTGTCCTACTTCGAGTAGGATAATTCTCATGTCCACTCCAGCCGGGGCCGAGAAGCACTCCGTCACCATGCCCGCCGAGACGTCCGAAGGCGTGCGCTCTCGCGTTGGCGCTCGCGGCTTTTCGGCGTATGTCGCAGACGCGGTTGCACGCCAACTGGAACGTGACGCGCTGGACGATCTACTCGCCGAGATGACCGCAGAGCACGGTCCCGTCGACGAGGCGGAGGTCGCCGCCATCATGAGCCGGCTTACTGCGTGATCGTCCGGCCGCAGTCGATCCTGCTCGACGCGGAAGCGTTGTCCGCGCTTGCACACGGTGAACGCCGGATGCAGGCGTGGACGGAGGTCGCTCGGCGTACAGACTCGACGCTCTACGCCTCCACGGCAACCCTCGCCGAGGTAGGTGACGGGACGCAACGCGACGCCCGAATCCGGCACGTGGCAAATGCAATCCGGTTCATCGACGTCGGCGACGTCATCGGCTTCCGGGCCGGTGCCATGCGCGCCGGCGCCGCCAAGCAACGGAGGAAGGCGCGTGACCTGACAGTCGACGCGCTGGTCGCCGCGACGGCGGCAGGCCTGCCCGAGCCCCAGATCGTCGTGACCGCGGACCTGCCCGATATGGAGTCGCTTCTGCACGGCACCGACGTCAAGGTACTGCCGATCTGACCTCGGTCAGCATTTAGTCGCGCTGCGCCGACGTGTCGGCGCAGATGACGCCCCGGTTGCCCTCGGCATCGGCGATCACGGTCAAACCTGGTGACTCGCTGTCGTCGACGACCTTCCCGCCGGCTGCGACCGCGGCGGCGATCCGTTGCTCGACCACCTCCGGCGCGACGTAGACCTCGACGTGGAAGCGCTGCGCGGCTGAGCCGTCGGAGTCGCCGAACCACAGGTTCGGCAACCGGCGGGTCAGGTCGCGGATCTCATCACCGGGCGTGCCTCGCCCCTGCGCCCCGGGGTCACCCGTCAGCAAGGCCGCCCACATCGGGGCGATAGCTGTGGAATCGGTTGTGTCCACACCGATTTCGAGCTCGCTGACAGCTGCCGGGTCAGCGGTCAGCCCGTGCTCGGCGGCGATCTCGGTGATCCGTCGGGCGAGGTCGACATCCTGCTGGGTGACCCATTCGATGACGAGTTCGGTGCCGTCGTCGCCGCGGTAGATCGCGTCGTCGGTGACGAGCTCGAGGTCGACATACCCGTCGCCGATCCGCACGGTCGGGTGGTGCCCGATCTCGTCGCCCGCCTCGCCCACGGCGGTGACGAATCGCGCGCCGGCAGTGAAGCCGTCGATCAGGTAACGCGCGTGCAGCCCCTGGGCCAGCTTGCGCCAGTCGGTCAGCTCCGCCGCGGCGATCTGCTCGCCCCTGAGCATGTCCATGCTCTCGACGGTAGCCGCGGCACAGCCCCCGCGCAGTCGATCCGGATCAGCGGGCGGCCTCCCGCACCGCATCGAGGTGAGCAGGCTTCACCTTGACGACGTGCTCGTCATACTGCGGGTGCTTGGGCAGCCACTTGGCGACATACGGGCAGACGGGGACGATCTCGCGGCCGCCGGCGATGACGTCGTCGACGACCGTCTGCACCAGCACCGACGCGAGCCCCTGTCCGGCGTAATCCTCGGAAACCGCTGTGTGGTAAAGGATTCGCTCGGGTTTGGCGTCGCCGTCGAAGTCGACATACTGCTCGACACCGATCTCGTCCTGCGCCGACCCGTCCTCGCCGTGGTCGATCAGGACATACCGCGACTGCTCCGGGATGTTGCGGACCTCGAACCGTTCCTGTGCCATGCGCTTCCTCCTTGTGAGCTGACCTGTGACCTGAACTTTGAGCTGAACTGCTGGGCTGAACTCATCGGGCGAGTCGTCCGTCGGCACCGCGCGGCTGCACCGCGTGCTCGCTGAGGATCGACACCCGGTTGAACGTGTTGATCGTGACTGCAACCCACTCGGCGGCGACGAACACCTCGTCACCGAGTACGGCGAGGGCCCCGGCCAGGTCGGCGCGACTTTCCTCGCTCAGCGGCAGCTGCGTCGCGGCCTCCGCGATCGCCAGCACCGCCCGCTCACGCTCGGTGAAGATCGCCGTCTCGCGCCAGGCCGGCAGCAGATCGAGCCGCTGCTGCGGTATGCCGGCAGCCCGCGCCTCGCGCGCATGCAGGTCCAGACAGAACGCGCAGCCGTTGAGCTGCGACGCGCGCAGCTTGATCAGCTCGGTCTCGACCGGCTCCAGCCCCCGCGCGGTCGCCTCCGTCAGCACCGACGCCGAGTAGGCGCGGGCGGCGCGCCATACGTCCGGAGCGGCCTTGTCGAGATATGGGCGCATGCGTCATCCCTAACACTTCCGGCGCGGCCGCGGTGGCCGATCGACCGCCTCAACAGCAAGCGTGGCAGGCAGATTCCCGCGCCGGCCGCGCTCAGCCGAAGCTCTTGCGCAGCGTCGCGACGGAGACGTGCGGCCAGCCGATGATCCCCTGGTCCGGCATGTTGAGGATCTCGAAGTCGAGCACTACTGCGGACCACCGGCCGGCTTGACTCCTACCTGGACGTTACCGATCCCGAGCCACTGCCGGCGGACAGTCCGCTCTTCCGGCTGCCGAATGTCGTTGTCACTCCGCACATCGCCGGAGCGATGGGTAGCGAGGTGCGGCGACTCGGCGACGCAGCAGTTGAGGAGGTCCGTCGCCTCGCATCGGGCGAGCCGTTGCAGCACGAGATCACCGTGGATGATCTGGACCGCATCGCGTGATGGCCGGCCGGGCACACTGACGGACGTACGATCATCCCGGGGTGTCCCGGTAGATCGTCCTTCGCGCGGTCAGGTACGTCTCGCCCGCGCGGACGAGGACGTCCTTCACGGTGCATGTCGGCAGGAACCGGACTTCGCCGCCGGCATCGGTGAGGCTGACAAGTGCGTAGTAGTCAACGTGGACCGTCTCGTCGTCGATGGGTTCGATGAGCAGCTTGTCGAACCAATGTCGCGCCACCCAGCCATCGGTGCCGCGAAACGACTCCTCAATGGTGTCTGCAATGGCGGCGACGCCGACCACCTCCTCGTCGCGAGTCTCGTGTCGCAGGAATCCGTCCTGGGCGAAGGTCGCGGCGAAACCGCGAGCATCGCGCGCGTCGAGTCGCCGCAACTGGATCGCATAGAAGTGGTCCACTTCGGCGCGCAGTGTTGCGCGGTCCGCACTCGTTGCGGCAGGCGTCCTCGTCGTATCGGGCATGGCAACCTTCCTCTCATCGTCGACACAGTGACGTCGAGAGGTGGAGCAAACCTCGAATCATGCTGGATGGCAGCGCGATTCGGTCTCGGTAGGTCCTCCAGGTGGTCGATTGAGGATGTGCTCACGTCTGCCGAGCCGAGGGATAGCGCGATGAACACACCGACCGACAGCGAACCCGGACACCTGCAGGAGGTCGCGGACGGCGTCCATGCGTTCGTCCAGCCTCCCGGGGGCTGGTGTGTCAACAACGCCGGCGTGATACCCGGTCCAGAAGGCGCGGTCGTCATCGACACGGCAGCGACCGAACGGCGGACCCGCGCGTTGCAGCGTGCCATAGACCGGGTGTCCGCCAGCGGGCTGCACGTGTTGGTCAACACCCATCACCACAGCGACCACACGTTCGGCAACGTCTTCTTTCCCCGCACCGTCCCGGTGATTGCGCACGAGAGCACGAGGGATGACATCATTGCCAACGGTCTCGGGCTGACCATGTTGTTCCCCGACGTCGACTGGGGTGACGTCGGGGTGCGGGCACCGAGCGTCACTTTCACCACTGAACTCACGGTGCAAGCCGGCCCGCTCGACGTGCGGTTGCAGGCCTGCACACCTGCGCACACCCGCAGTGACGTCGTGGCGTGGGTGCCCGCGCGGGACGTGCTCTTTGCCGGTGATGTCGTGATGTCTGGAGTGACGCCGTTCGCGATGATGGGTTCGGTCAGTGGCTCGATCGAGGTGCTGACCGACCTGCTGGCTCGGCGACCGCAGGTCGTGGTGCCCGGCCATGGAGCCCCGGGCGGCCCGGAACTCATCGAGGCGAATCTGGCCTATTTCCGTTGGGTGGCCCGACTGGCCGAGACCGGTCACCTCGCCGGACTGAGCCCGTTGCAGTTCGCCCGTGATGTCGAGGCCAACCCGTTTGCCGAATGGCTGGACGCCGAACGCCTTGTCGCCAACGTGGCGCGCGCGGTTGCGGAGTTGGAGGGCCTGGAACCGGGTGGGCCACTCGATCTGGGCAGCGTCTTCGGTCAGCTCATCGACTTCAACGGCGGCCCGCCGGCCAGCGCGGCGTAGGCGTGGACGGGATCCCGATCAGGCGGTGGAGCGCGGCTCGCGGGCGTCCAGGGTGGCGAAGAAGTCGGGCTCGACGCGAGTGAGGTCCTTCAACTCTGCGAACCAGGACAGCACCTCCGCCGGCCGGTTGTCGGCCGCGGTCTGGTGCGCCTCGAGCGAGGTCCACTCCGCCACCATGTAGAACCGGTCCGGGTGGTGTTGCGACCCGAAGAACCTCAGCCCGGCGAAACCCTCCTGGTCGGCCATGTAGTCGCTGATCAATTCGATGATCTCGCGGAACCGGTCCAACTCGCCCACGACCTGGATCGGATTGATCATGGTTGTCGGCTCACTCATGGCTTCTCCTCCGGGTGGTGTTGGGTGGCGGTGCCGCGGGCGGCCAGGATGCGCAATTGCCGCTCGTCGCGGTACGCCGTCAGCTCGCCGAGATCCTGCGGATAGCCCGTCTCGGTCTGCCTGATCACCGTCTCGATCGTCTGCTCGTCGAGCTCGGGGTTGCCGAGCTGAGTCCATCCGGCGCCGAGGCCGCGCCCGATGTGGTCGAACCAACCGCGCACCCCGTTGGTTCCACCGGCCAGATGTAGCGCGAGGAACGGTCCGATCGCCGCCCACCGCAGACCGATCGACTCGGTGATCGCCTCGTCGATATCGCGGGCAGTGGCCACGCCCTCCTGGATCAGGTGGATGCTCTCTCGCAGCAGTGCCGTCTGCAACCGATTGGCCACGAAGCCGGCGATCGGTTTGCCGAGTGCGACCGGCACCAGGCCGACGTCGGTGAGGAAGTCGCGCGCTCGGGAGGTGATGTCGTCAGTGGCGGTCTCGCCGGTCACCACCTCGACAAGGGGGATGGTGTGCACCGGATTGAACGGGTGGGCGACCACGACCCGAGACGGCGACGGGAGAGCGGCACCGAGATCTTCGGGCAGCAGCGTCGAGGTCGAGGACAGCAGCAGGGCGTCGGCACGAGCGCGGTCGGCGACGTCGGCGAACAGCTGCTGCTTCAGCTGCAGGTCCTCGGAGACCGCCTCGATGACGACAGCCGCCCCGGCGATCGCGTCCTGGGACTGGGTGATGGTCAGCCGGCCCATGTTGTCGCAACTGCCGGTCCGTGGGCTCGCCGCGATCTGTTGCCGTATGGCGGCGCGCAGGCGGTCGTCGCCATCCGCTCGGAGCGTGATCACGGTGACCCGGTTGCCGGTGGGTAGCAGTAGCGCGGCCCAACCCGACCCGATGACTCCACCGCCGAGGATCGCCACGTCATACCGTCGAGGCTCTCGGTCGTGCTGAGGTGTTGCTTCCTCGGTTGCCGGTGCGGTGGTCATGGCGTCCTCTCCTTGGTGTCGTACGGCGCCTCGTGCAGCGAGCTCAGGTATGGCGCCGCCGCCGTGTCGAAGCGGAGCGCGACGTGGGTTACTGCGGTCTGTACGTCGCGGGTGAAACGGGCGATGGGTCGAGCGGCGTGTTGGCCACTGCTGCCGGCTGCGGCGGAGATCCGGGCGATCGCGGCAGCGACGAACTGAGCAGCGAGCGCCGTGTCGCGCAGGGACCGCGCCGCGAGCCCCGGCTGAACGGTGCCGTCTTGGCTGTGGTCGGCAACGGTTGCCGCTCGACGCAGGAGCAGGTCGGCGGCATCCAACTCGCCGGCTGCCCACGCGACCTGTGGCGAAGGCGGCCGCTTGGCGGAGTCCAGCAGGTCTGCGAGAGCGCCTCGGCCGGCGCCGGCGACCGGGGCAGCGAACGTCAGGCCGCTGACGGCGCGAAGAGGTGCGATTGGCCTGGAGGGGGTCGCGCCGGCCAGGAGCACACTGCGCCGAAAGGTGCGATAGGACGGCACCGTCGAGTCCGCGACGACAATCGTGTGGCTGGCGGTGCCCCGCATGCCGACTGTGTCCCAGTCGGTCTCAACCCGGAACTGGTCTCGGGGGAGCAACGCGAACAATGGGTCGTCGCCATCGTTCACACAGGCGAACACCCACTGCGCCCACGGTGCCGCACTGACGTAGGACCATCGGCCGGCGACATGCCACGTGTCGCCCGTTGCCACGGCAGTTCCACCCGGCACCAGAGCGCCGGCCACCAGCGAGTCCGGTCCGGCCGTCCACAGCTCGGCCTGTCCCTCAGGTGGCAGGAACCGGCCGAAGCGTGCCGAGTAGGCCAGCACCGACGCGACCCAGCCTGCGGAGGCGCACCGAGAGGACACCTCCAGCACGGCATCGAGGAGCGCTTCGTGGCTGCCCGCCGTGCCGCCATACTCAGCCGGCACGAAGTGGCGGGTGATCCCCGCATCGACCATCTCTCGGACCACGAGGTCGTCCAGCGCACGGTTGCGGTCGGCGGCGGCAGCTGTGGCGGCCGCGGTGCCGGCCAGGCGCTGCGTGTCGAGCTGAGCAGACATCACGCTCCCGTCGCGGTCGGTTGGCTGCCGGTCGGCCCGGGCCTGATGCGAGTCTGCGGTCCGGTTCTCGAGCAACGGTGGACGGGCGGTGGAGCGGCGCGGGACCCCGCTGACGGACGGCCGAACCTCCGGTATGGTCAAACCGGAGCGTTTTATTCCGTTCAAATTCTCGAGCCGAAAGGACCAGTGACGCGATGACGACCAGCCGCTCTTCCATCTCCGACACCGACGACCGTCAGACGCAAACCCCCGAGGGGAAGGACACCGCTGCGCCGACCGCGGCGATCCTCGCGATCGCCTGCGTCGCGCAGTTCATGGTCGTGCTCGACGTGTCGATCGTGAACGTCGCGCTTCCGTCGATCCGGTCGGGGCTGGGATTCACACCGGCCGACCTGCAATGGGTGGTCAACGCCTACACCGTGCCGTTCGCCGGGTTTCTACTCGCCGGCGGCCGCCTGGCCGACCTGCGAGGTCGGCGGCAGGCATTCCTGATCGGCATCACCCTCTTCACCCTCGCCAGCCTGCTCGGAGGTCTGGCGTCCAACCCCGAGACCTTGATCGCGGCGCGTGCGGTGCAGGGACTGGCCGCGGCAGTGGTCGCGCCGGCCACCTTGACCTTGCTCGCCACGACGTTCGTCGACCCGGCAGCGCGAGCGCGCGCCTTCAGCGTCTGGGGTGCCGTCGCCGGGGCCGGCGGGGCCATTGGCGCGCTCGCCGGCGGCGTGCTCACCGAGTGGCTCTCCTGGCGATGGATACTCTTGGTCAATGTGCCGATCGGCGTCGTATTGGTAGCTGCCGCAGTGAAATTCGTGACCGATCTGCCCGCTCTGCGCCGCCCCCGCAACGTCGACCTGCCTGGTGCATTGTCGGTCACCGTCGGGACCGCTGCTCTCGTCTACGCGATCATCGGCACCGAGCAGTACGGATGGACGTCGGCGCGCACCGTGATCACCGCGGCCGTCGCGGTGGTCGCGCTCATCTTCTTCGTGATCGACCAGGTGCGCCTTTCGCCCGAACCGCTGTTGTCCTTCTCGTTGTTCCGGGTGCGACCGGTCTGGGTCGCCAATGTTCTGGTGTTCGCCAGCGGGGCGGCGCTGTTCGGCATGTTCTATTTTCTGACGCTCTACCTGCAAGGCGTGCTGGGTTACAGTCCGATCCGCGCCGGTCTGGCATACCTGCCGCTTGCGATCGCCCTGGCGCTGACCGCGCGATTCGGTGCGCGGCTGGTCGAGCCGATCGGACTGCGTGTGCTGCTCACCACCGGCCTGGTGCTGACCGCGGCGGGCCTTGGGCTGCTAGGTCTGCTCAGCGACACCTCGACGTATGCGCTCGGCGTGCTCGGCCCGACGATTCTGGTCGGCGTCGGACAGGGGCTGGTCATGACCTGCGCAACGCTCGCCGGCACTTCCGGTCTACCGCCGGAGCGCGCCGGGGTGGCATCCGGCCTGATCAACGCCACGCGCCAACTCGGTGGCGCACTCGGGCTCGCTGTGCTGGCGACCGTGAGCACCAATCGCATCGCGCATACCTCCGGTGGCGCCGCGCATGCCCAGGCAGCCGGGTACTCCGCCGCGCTCGCGGTCGGTGCGGCGATCGCTGCAGTTGCTGCACTGTTTGCGCTGCTCGCCCCGGGACGTCGCTGACCTCGAACCACGAAGCACCCCGTCGGATCCTGATGTGGAGCCGACGGGGTGCTTTCGTTCAGCGCGCCCAGTCGGACGGCTGCTTCATCCAGGGCGGCAGCTGTTCGCCGGCCTCGATCGCGATCGGCAGGGTATTGCCGGGCGGCGGGAGCGCACACGTGGTGTGTGGCGTGAGCCCGCACGGCCCGTTCACCGAGTTGTTGAAGTCGATCTCGAAGTCGAAGGCTCCGCCGCCCGCGGAGGCGGGTCGCGGCGCGAACACCAGGCGCGATCCGGCGAATGTGGTGTCCCCGTTGGTCGCGTCCCGAAACGGTATGTGCAGTTCGTGCGGCGGGCCGGCGTAGACCTGCAAGGTGTGCTGCTGCCCGAGCAGCTCGAAGCGCACCTCGCCGAACAGGCTCAGATCCTTCACCAGACCCTCGACAATGGAGTGCAGTTGCGCCGGACGGCGCTCGTCATACCGTTCGAAATGAGCCGGCCCGCGCCAGCGCGGATCGTAAGGGTAGGTCGGGATCCCCTGGCGCACCCGTTCCGCGGTGGCCTCCGGGTCGCGGACCTGCACGCCATACTGTGCGGGCTGACCAGTCTGCGGTGGGAACACCGTCGGGGTCAGCACGCGAGCCCCATGACGCACGTCGCGCAGGGACCCGCTCACCGGGTCGAGCACGATGACGTCGCCTTCGGCCGGCGCGCCGTCGACCGTGATCCCGTCCGCGGCGTCCAGCCGGACGACGATGCGGTGCTCCGCAGTTCCGTCGATCGGCTCCAGTCGCCAGCTGCCCGGCACGTCGTCGAAGGTCTGCGGTTCTACGTCCAGCCAATGCAGCGCGGTCGGGGAGAGCAGACCGTATGGCGAGGAGATGATCGGCAGCCACGTTGCGCGGAACAACTGCCACTCTGCCTCCAACTGGGCGGTCCGCACAGCCTGCGGGTTGGTGGGCTCAGACACGGGCCGCCTCGATCCGGTCCTTGGCGACCGCCAGCGTCGCTCGGCTGTTGCGGCTCAGCGCGGCCTGCACGTAGTCGCGAGCGGTGGCGACGGTCGCCTCCGCGCCGAGCAGGTGGACCTTGTCCGGATCGACCACGATCGTGTGGCTCGACGTCACCTCGACACCACCCTCCAACGGTCGCAGCGTCCAGGCGCCGGTGTGCGCGCTGAGCACGGCCGGCACCTGGGTCTGCTTGTAGACGATCGAGGTCGCAGGGAAGGTCACTCGGACAGAGCTGGTGGTGTGCACCGAGCCGTCCTCGGCACGTGTGTCGAGCGTCAGCCATTGCACTCCGGGAGACGGCTCGTCGAAACCCACTCGTTCGACGTGCGGCAGGTGTTCGGCCCACGCATCGGCCCGGTCCAGGAACGCGAAGACATCGGCCACCTGCGCGTCGATCGTCACCGAATCGGCGAAGTGAACCGTGGCGTTGATCTGGTTCGCGTCGAGTTCGGCCGCAACACGCAGAGCGTGCAGTTCGTCGGTGCTGTTGCGTTCGACAGCCGTCTCAACCCACTCCACGTGCGCGGGATCGTCATCCTCGACGCTGAACTCGTGCAGCAACCGCACGGCGGAAGTGTTCGGGTCGCCCTGCACCGGATCGACGATCCAGGTCCCGGTCATCGCGGTGACCGGAGGGGATGTGACGAGCTGGCTGAAGACGATGGTCCGAGCGGCCGGGTCGTGGACCCGGCGTGAGGTCCAGTTGCGGACTTCACCGCCGGCCAGCGCCCATAGTTGCAGGGTCTCGCTGCCGTCGTCGGCGGATTCGGAGATCGCGTGCACCGTGGGTCCGAAGGTATGCGGCCATGTGGTCGCGTCGGCGATGACGGCATACACCGCGGACGGCGGGGCCGCGACGCCGATTCGGTGCTCGGTGACGTGGTCGAGCTGCTGCTGGGACACGTGGATCAGCTTCTCTCTGGGTCGACGGAGTTGGTGTGCATCAGTAGTTGCCGAGTCCGCCGCAGACGTTGATTGCCTGCGCGGTGACGGGGGCAGCGGCATCGGTGAGCAGGTAGCCGACCAGGGCGGCGACCTCGTCGGCGGTGGAATACCGCCCCAGCGGGATCTTGGCGTTGAAGCGCTCGAGCACGTCAGCCTCGCTGGTGTCCCAATGCGCGGCATAACCGGCGCGCACCCGCTCCGCCAGCGGTGTCTCGACATACCCCGGGCAGACCGCGTTCACCGTCACCCCGGTCTTGGCCAGCTCGAGGCCGAGCGCCTTGGTGAAGCCGACTACACCGTGTTTGGACGCCGAGTACGGCGCCCCGAACACCACGCCCTGTTTGCCACCGGTCGAGGCAATGTTGATGATCCGCCCCGCGTCCTCGGCCAGGCGGCCGGTCGTGAGCACCTGTTTGGTGAGCCGGAAAACGCTGGTCAGGTTGGTGTCGATGACATCGGTCCACAGGTCGTCGTCGATGGCGGCGGTTTCGCCGCCGCCGCTGCGGCCGGCGTTGTTGACCAGCACGTCCACCCGGCCGAATTGCTCGACCGCGCTCTCGACCGCGGACTCCAGGTCGGTCACCGAACGGACGTCGGCGGCCCGGCCGACGAAGCGCAGATCGTCGGTCGCGAACTCCTCGGCGACCTGGTCGAGTGCCTCCTGGTGCCTGGCAATACCGAACACCGCTGCGCCGGTGGAGGCGACCCGTCGGGCGATCGCCAGTCCGATGCCGCTGGTGGCGCCGGATACGAACGCCACCTTCGGGCGGTAACTCTCCGTCATCTCGTCAGCTCCTTGGGGTTGTCTGTGCCGGCTCCCGGATCGGGGGTGAGCGGGGTCCACCCGGCCGATGCTCGTCGAGGGTCGTGGAGGCTCCCTGGAGGACCGCTTCACGGCGCGCTCGCCCGGACACCGTCACCGGTCCGCGCCCTCGGCACCGAGTCGAGCAGGCGGCGGGTGTAGGGGTGCCTAGGAGCGCCGAAGACGTCATCGACCGTGCCCGCTTCCACCACGGTGCCGTGCCGCAGCACCACAACATCCGTGCAGATCTGGCGCACCACGGCGAGGTCGTGCGAGACGAACACCATGCCGATCCGGTGATCGCGGTTGAGACCGGCGAGGAGTTGAAGAATCTGAGCCTGCGTGGAGACGTCGAGCGCTGAGACCGGTTCGTCGCAGATCAGCAGCGACGGTTGCAGCGCCAGGGCACGCGCGATCGCCACCCGCTGCAGTTGTCCGCCGGACAACTCACCGGGCCGTCGGGAGCCGAGCCCCGGGTCGAGGCCGACCATGGTGAGCAAGTCGGGTATGGCGTCGCGTCGCGAACTCCGTTCGCCGATCCCGAAGGCGCGCAACGGCTCGGCGATGCTGCGCGCGATGGTGAAGCGCGGGTCGAGGCTGTCGTGCGGGCTTTGATGGATCAGCTGCACCGACCGCCGCAACCGTCTTCGGTCCGTATGCCGCAGCCGTGCGGTATCCACGCCGGCGAGCTCGACCGACCCGGCGTCGGGCCGGTCGAGTAGGGCGGCGATGCGCGCAAGGGTGGATTTGCCGCTGCCGGACTCGCCTACCAGGCCGACGGACCGCCCGGATGGAACGGCGAGATCGACATCGGCGACCGCCCGGTGCGTGCCCCGCCCGGGTGACGAATAGCTGCGGGACACCGACGCCAACCGGAGCGCGGGCACCCGGTCGTCCGCAGCGGCCGGGGAAACGAGAGGTGGGTCGGTCAAACGAGGCACGGCCGCCACCAGCTCCCGCGTGTAGGGCTCCGCGGGAGCTGCCAGGAGGTCGCTCGCGGTGCCGGTCTCGACCACCTCTCCGGCATGCATCACCACGACGCGGTCGGCGCGCTCGGCAGCCACTTCGAGGTCGTGAGTGACCAGCAGCAGCGCGATGTCCAACTGCTGCACGAGCGATTGCAGGTGGTCCAGCACCTCCTTTTGCACCGTGACGTCGAGCGAGCTGGTTGGCTCGTCGGCGATAATCAACGACGGTTCCCCAGCAAGCGCGACGGCGATCAGCACCCGTTGACGCATGCCGCCGGACAGTTCGTGCGGGTATCGGTGGGCGACCACTTCGGGGTCTGGCAATCCGGCGGTCGCCAGCAGCCGGACCGCCTCGACCGCCGCCGTGCGTCGATCGGCCAGACCGTGGACCCGGCGCACCTCTGCCACCTGCCAACCGATGCGCTTGGTCGGGTCGAGAAACGTCGCCGCGTCCTGCGGGACCAGCGCCATACCCCTGCCCAGCAGGCGCCCCAACCGCTTCCGGTCGAGGGCGAGGACGTCCTCACCCTCGAAGTCGACACGGCCTGCGAGCACGACGCCCCCTGGCGGGAGCAGTCGCAGTATGGCGTGGGCGAGGGTGCTCTTACCCGAACCGGATTCGCCGACCAGGGCTACCACTTCGCCGCGATCGACCGTCAGACTCGCACCGCGCAGCGCCGCGGTCTCTGCCGATCGGCTCCGGTAGCTCACGCGTAACCCGTCCACCTCGAGCAGGGCGCCCATCATCGCCCCTCCAGTGCGCGGGCGACCCGGTTCGCCGAGACCACGACGGCGGCGATGGCCAATCCCGGGAAGGTCGTCAGCCACCATGCGGCGTAGAGGTACTGCTGTCCGGAGGCAACCAGCGCACCCCATTCAGGGGTCGGTGGTGCGGCGCCGAAGCCGAGGAAGCTCAGTGCAGACACGGTGAGTAGGACCGCCCCGATGTCGACTGTGGCGAGGGCGATCAGCGGTCCGGTCGAGTTCGGCAGCACATGGGTGAGCAGGATGCGCCCCGTACGCGCACCGCTGCCTCGGGCAGCAGTGACATAACCCGCTTCGCGAACCACGAGCACCTGCGATCGCACCAGCCGTGCGTACCCGGCCACGCTGACTACTCCGACGGCCACGGCGACGTTCACCACGCCGAACCCGATCGCCGACACGACGGCGAGGGCGAGAAGCAGGCCGGGGATCGCGAGCAGCACGTCCATCAGCCGCATCAGCAGCGAGTCCAGCAGACCGCCGACATAACCCGCGACGACACCGATGAGGCCGCCTGCGACGGCCGCGATGAGGACCGCGGCCCCGGTCGCCTCCAGGGACAGACGGGCGCCGTGCACCACGCGGGAGAGCTGGTCCCGGCCGAGATAGTCGGTGCCGAACGGGTGCGCCGCTCCCGGCGGTTGCAGGCGGTCTGCCGGCGAACCGTTGATCGGGTCGGCCGTCGTGAACCAGGACGGGACCAACGCGCAGGCCACGGCGATCAACAGGATCGCAAGCGCGACGAGCACGCCGGGGCGTCGGAACCGCACCGTCCAGGCCACCGCCGGACGGGGGCGGCCGCGGTCGGCACGAGTGAGCAGATCCGCGGCCGTCATGCCCGACCCGCTGCCCGCCGCGCCCCCGCCGCGCGAGGATCAACCAGTGGGTAGACCACCTCGAGAAGCAGACTCACGGCTGCGTAAACCGCTGCCGACAGCACCACCAAGCCGAGGATGACCGGTAGATCCTCGTTGGTCACCGCCGTGACCGTCAGCTGCCCGAGCCCTGCGCGCGCGAACACCGTCTCCACCACCACTGCGCCGCCCAGGAGATTTGCCACCAGCAGACCGGTGACGGTGAGAGCGGGCAGGCTTGCGTTGCGCAACAGATGACGCAGCACCACCCGGACGCGACCCGCACCCTTGGCGCGGACCAGCTCCACGTAATTACGCCGCAGGTTCTCCCGGATCCCGCGTCCGACGATCTGCGCGAGCACCGCTGCGGTCGGCACTGCCAGGGTCAGCGAGGGCAGCACCAACGCGGCAAAGCCCTGATTGCCGGTGGAGGGGAACACCGCCCAGTGGAAGGAGAACAACTGCAACAGCAAGATGCCGACCCAGAAGGACGGCATGGCGACCCCGAACGCCGGGATGCTGTCCAACAGTCCGCGCAACAGTGAGTTGCCGGTCAGCGCGCTGAGGACGGGCAGCGCCACGCCGAGTGGGACGGCGACGATGAGCGCGAACACCGCGATCTCCACCGTCTGCGGCAGCGCCTGTCCGATCAGCCCGATCACCGGCTCGCCGGTCTGGACCGACCGGCCCAGGTCGCCGTGCAGCGCGCGTCCGAGCAGTCCGAGGTACTGCCGCCATACGGGCTGGTCGAAACCGTATTCGGCACGCAGCTGTGCGGCCTGCTCCGGATCGACGACGGTGCTGCCCCCCGAGCGCTGCGCGAGCATCAGCGTCACCGGGTCGCTCGGCATCCGGTAAAGCGCGAGGAAGGCGCCGGTGAAGGCGCCCCACAACACGAAAAGCACCTGCGCGACGCGACGCGCGATCGCCGCAAGCCGTGACCGGGCGGCGGCCGACGCGCGCGCGGTCCTGGTGTCCGGCAACGTCGTCACGACAGCCAGGCGTCATAGAAGGACAACGACGCGTCCGCGTCGAAGGCCAGACCGTGCACTGAGGGCGACGCGCCGACGACTTCCGCCAGTTCGGTGATCGGGATGTCGTGCGCCTGGTCGACCAGTCCCCGTTGCGCAGCGGTCACCGCTCGCTGGCGGGGGGCCTTCTCCAGGGTGGCCGCCTGGGTACGCAGCTGCTGGCGCAGCGACGTCGCGTCGGCGCCGCTGAGGGTGAATCCACCAAACAAGGTCCGCAGTATGTCGGGGTCCGCGCGGGTGGAGTTGCCGAGGAAGAAGTCGTAGTTGCCGGACGCGAACTGGGCCTGCAGTTCGGAGATCGACAGTTGCCGGAGGGTGAGCCCGATCCCGACCTTCTTCAGTTGCTGCTGCACCAGTTCCAGGCCCTGCGGGAGGCCGAAGATCACATCAACGGTCAACGGCCGACCATCCTTGCGCCGAATGCCGTCCGGGCCTGGCTTCCAACCGGCCGCGTCCAGATCCCGCATCGCGCCCTGGGGGTCGTATCGCAGCGCGGCGGACAGATCGACGTACCCGGGAGTTGTCGACGACAACACACTGGTGGCCGGCTTGTAGTGCTCGGTGTAGAGCGTGTCAACGAGTTGCTTGCGATCGATGGCCTTGGAGATCGCCACCCGAACCGCCGGGTCGCGCAGGACAGGCCGCTTCTCGTTGGGCCATAGGCTGAGCACCACGCCGGGGTCGGTGCGGCTGCGGATCACGTAACCGGCGGAGCTCACTCGTGGCTCGTCCTGCGGCGTGACCTTGCTGACGACATCGAACTGTTTCGACAGCAGACTGCCGGTGCGGGTGGTGTCGTTCGTGACGATCGTGGCTTCGATCTTGTCCAGCCGAGCAGGGCCACGGTGGGCCGTGAAGGCCGGTGCCCAGTTGTATGCGGGCCGTTTGCGTACCACGATCCGCTGGTTGGGCTGGTAGGAGTCCACCACGAACGGCCCGGTCCCGATGACTTTGCCGCCACAACGCTCACCCGCGGAACGCCGCAGTGATGCCGGGCTCTGTATCGCCAGCGCCGACGACGATGTGGCCTGCAGGAACTGCGCATTGGGCTCGGTGAACCGGATGACGACGGTGCGGGGGCCCGGAGTGTCGACCGACTTCAGTGCCGCCAGGTATGCCCCACCGTGACTGGCAGTCGAGCCGAGTTTGCGGATGGTGTCGAAGTTCTGCTTGACGACGGAGGCGGTCAGCGCCGTTCCGTCACTGAACGTAACCCCCGGCCGCAGTTGGAAGGTGAACGTGGTCGCTTTCGCGTCGACCGTCCACTTCGTCGCGAGCGAGCCCACGACCGCCCCGGTCTCTGGATGCTGGGCGGTCAACGACTCCAGTACTCCCAGGTCCGGGCCCTCACCGGCCTGTTGGGGGTCCAGGCAGGACGGTGCGTAGAACAGCGCGTACCGCAGGGTTCCGCCCTGCTTGACCGGGCCGGTTTTGCCGGTGTCGCTGCCGCTTCCCGTCGAGCACGCCGCGACGAGTCCGGTGATGGCGATCGCGGAGACTACCGGGCGAGCTCGGAAAACGGACATGCGGGCAAGCGTGGCTCGCCGCACTGGAGGATCGCTCGACAGGCGAAGGAGCCCGCGCCGTTCACCTCGTTCACCTGCCCGGTTGGTCGCTGCTCGGCCGCCAGATGTCGTCGAAGCCTGCTTCGGTCGGGGGCTCCCCCGGCAACGTGCTGTACGACTGCGGACGCAAACCGTCGAGGGTGACTGTGACCAGTCGGCTGCGGACGTCGGCCTGTGCTTGGGGCGACAACCCCGGGGATGGACGTCCCAACTGCACGATGATCGCCTGCAGGTCCAGCACGGTGATGTCGACACGCACTAGCCCCGCCTCTTGCGCCCGACGCAGAACGTCGGCCAGGAGGGCCCGCACGCGCAGCGCGGATGACCACATGTCGTCGGTCACCGTGACCACCGCGGCAACCGTCGCGAGGGAGCCCGGCTCGAATTCGACCACCGATTCGACGAATCCGGCGAACGTGGACCAGCTCGGCGGTATGGCGAGGGCCTGTTCGGCGGCGGTGGCCACCTGCTCCAACGCGAGCGTGCACAGGTACTGCAGGACCGCTTCCTTGCTGGCGAACCGGCGGTAGATGCTGCCGACCCCAAGCCCGGACTCGGCGGCGATGTCCGCAACCGACACGTCGGCCCCTCGGCGGGCGACGGCTCGTCGGGCACCGGCCAGCAGCACCTTGTCGTTGCGGAGGCTCTCGGCATACCGCCCGCGTGTGTCCGGCACCGCATCACCGTAACGCCGGCGGAAGGGGACGTGTCGGACCCCACTGGCTGCAGCGGCCTTCGAGGCATCCACCAGCGAGCCGATCCACGATGTCGGCATGACCGCAAGTGAGCGTGCCAGCACGATCTGGCGTGACTCGGCCGCCACCTTCGGCAGGCAGCACCCTCCCGGCGCGGCTGGTCCGCACGACCAGGTGAGCGACGACCCGATGGGTTACCGGCTGCGCGAGTTGTTCGACGCGCGCACGGACATCGTCGAGGGTGACCAGGCCGCGACCCGTCGACACCGCGCCAAGGGCAAGCTGACTGTCCGGGAGCGCCTGGATCTGTTGCTGGACGAGGGCAGCTTCCACGAGGTCGAGCCGTTCCGTCGGCACCGCGCGACCGGGTTCGGCCTGGAGAAGCACCGACCGGCGACTGATGGAGTGGTGGCTGGGTGGGGCACGGTGCACGGGCAGCGGACCTTCGTCTACGCGCATGATTCCCGGATTTTCGGTGGTGCGTTGGGTGAGGCGCATGCGCAGAAGATCCACAAGGTGCAGGACCTCGCACTTGAGACCGGATGCCCGATCGTTGCGATCAACGACGGCGGCGGGGCACGCATTCAAGAAGGAGTCACCGCACTGGCCGGGTACGGCGGCATCTTCCGGCGGCAGGTCGCGGCCTCCGGTGTCATCCCGCAGATCAGCGTCATGGTCGGTCCGTGCGCGGGCGGAGCCGCCTATTCACCGGCACTGGCCGATGTGGTGTTCTGCGTGCGGGGGACCTCCCAGATGTTCATCACCGGACCCGATGTCGTCGCGGCGGTTACCGGCGAGACCGTGACGTTGGACGAACTCGGCGGCGCGGATGTGCACTCCTCAGTCAGCGGCGTGGCGACATTCGTGACCGATGACGAGCCAACCTGCCTTGAGGAGGTGCGCTACCTGCTGGCCCACCTGCCCCCGAATAACCGGGAGCTGCCACCGATGATGGAGCCGGGCGCGGAGCTGCCGGCGCGTGCTGAGGAGCTACGGCGCCTCGTGCCGACCGACCCGCGCCTGCCGTATGACATGCGGGTGATCGTCAGGTCGTTGGTCGATGATGACGACCTGTTCGAACTGCACGAGAACTGGGCACAGAACGTGCTGTGCGTGCTTGGTCGAATCCGCGGGCAGGTGGTGGGCATCGTCGCCAACCAGCCCCTGGTTCTCGCGGGAGCCCTCGACATCCAGGCCTCCGAGAAGGCAGCGCGCTTCGTCTCGTTGTGTGACGCGTTCAACATCCCGCTGGTCAGTCTCGTGGACGTCCCCGGGTTCTTGCCAGGTGTGGCGCAGGAGCATGCGGGCATCATTCGTCACGGCGCGAAGCTGCTGTACGCCTACTGCAACGCGACCGTGCCGCGGGTCCAGGTGATCGTTCGCAAGGCGTATGGCGGTGCCTACATAGTCATGGACTCTCGTGGCATCGGCGCGGACCTCTCCTTCGCCTGGCCCACCAACGAGGTGGCCGTGATGGGTGCCGAGGGTGCTGCCAACATCGTTTTCCGGCGGGAGATCGCGGCCGCCGACGACCCGGAGGCCACTCGTCGTGCCCGGATCGAGGAATACCGCGGCGAACTGATGGGGCCCTACCACGCTGCGGAACGCGGGCTCGTCGACGATGTCATCGATCCCGCAGACACCCGTGCCGTGCTCGCCGAGGCCCTGACGCTACTGCGCACCAAGCATCGAGCGGTGCCGGATCGCAAGCACGGCAATCACCCCGTCTGACCGACCCTCGCAGCACTGCCGTCGGCCGCGACCACGGCACACGCGGCGAGCAGCGTCGGTCCGAAGTTGACATCCGCGACGCTGAGGGTGGGGTCCTCGAGCACGGTTCGTATGCCGCTGCCGAGGCCGCAGCCCCGAGCCTTGAGCGCCGCCTCCTTGCGCACCCAGAGGCGCAGCCCGCTCCCGGGGCTCAACCGCAACACTCGTTGTTCGGTAGAGGAGCAGGCCAGACGCGAAATCGCGTCGACATCCACCGGCCGGGCGCGCTCCAGATCGACCCCCAACACGTGCGCGGAGGATATGCCGATGAGCCAGTGGTCGCCCGACCCCGAGACACTGAAGTGCAGCCAGGGCGCGGTGACGACGACCGGACGGCCGTGGGATGTGCGGCCGCATCGTGGGCACGGTGCCCGCCCGAATTCCAGCCGATTCGGTGCGGTCCCGACCCGGGCCGCCAGCAGACGTCGTAGCACCGCGCGTCGGGACGCCCACCGCAACGCGTCGGCCGATCGCCGGTAACGGGCAGCGCGGTCGTGGTCGCTCGCGGTGAGCGCGTCTCGCTGCCAGGTGGTCAACGCCCGCGAGGTGCGCCCGAGGTGAAGCGACACCCCGGCCAGGCTCGGCGACGCGATGTCGGCCCGGCGGGTCACGTCTCGGCTGCCCGGATCGGGTCTGCCGTGATTCGCACCACCGCCGTGGTCCAACCGAAGCCGGCACCGACCCCCGCGAGCACACACAACTGTCCGGGCCGAAGCCGGCCCTCGACGGCCAGGTGGTTCAGGCCGGCGAGCTGATCACCGGCGCCCAGATGCCCCACCGTCCGGCCCCACGGCCAGGTGGTGCGCTCGGGCTCGAGTTCCCAGGGCCGCAGGTACCCCGCCTCCAGGCGGCGTCGGCCGAGGTTGGGCAGCACCCACCACGCAATGTCCTCCCGACATACACCGGCGTCCTTCAAGGCCCGGTCGAGGGACTCCTGGGTGCCCGCCACCACAGCCGAGAGCACTCCGGCCAGACCGAAGTCGGCCACGAACTCTCGCTGCAGTTTCGTCAGATCCATCGGAGATCGATGAGTGAAGGGCACCCGCGCGAAAGGGTCGTGGCCGCGATGCATCCCCTCCAGTTGCGGTGCCGACGCGGTGGCGACGCTGAGAATCTGCCCCCAACCGCCGCCCTTGGTCAGCACTGCGGCGGTCCCGGCGTCGCCGTAGACGGTCCCGGTGTCGCTGGCAAACCGATCGAACGAAGGCGGTCCGAACGTGTCGGCGGTGGAGATCAGCGCCGCACCCGGTTCGGCGTCCGCGTGTAGCGCCCAGGCGGCGAGATGCACTGCGCCGAGGCCACCGTTCGACTGCTGTCGGATCTCGTATGCCGGGGCGTTCGCTTCTGGTGCCGCGCACCGCTGCACGTACGAAGCCGTGGCCCACAGGTCGTGGCCCTGGTAGCCGACACCGGCATGCACGCTCAGGCGGATCGGCGGGCAGGTCGACCCTGCCAGGTCCATGGCGCGGTCCGCGGACTGCGCACCCAACTCCGCCGCACTGCGGTCATCTGACACCGCGACCGAGACGACGCCGGTGCTGGACTCGACCTGCGGTGGACACCGCCCGGCGCGGACGGCGTCGGCGAGGCGCAACCTGGCACCGAGGTTGGCGGCCGTCGACGCCACGAACAGGGCGGGGGTCTGCATCGGGCGCCTCTCGACGTGGGTGATGGGCGGCGGCCTCGCCGCCATCACCCACGGTCCGCGAGCGTGCTGGACATCCGGTGGAGGCAGCGTGAACGACCCGAGCCGCGATCCTCCAGCCGATCACGAGGGGTGGAGGACACCCTCGGCACATGCCGAAACGTCACGTCGTGGTTCTGCTCCCCGGACAGGGGGCGCAATATCCGGGAATGTGCGTGGACCTCTACCGCGGCGACTCACTCTTCGCCGCGTTGCTGGACGACGTCCTCGACCGGTTCCACGACGGCCGGCGCATCCGGACGGACTGGTTGGCGACATCGCACCCGGCGGACATCCACCGCACCACGCGGTCCCAACCGCTGTTGTTCGCGCTCGACTACGCGCTGAGCCGCAGAGCGCAGGAGGCCGGAGTATCGGCGGACGAATACCTCGGCCACAGCATCGGCGAGTTCGCGGCGGCGGCGCTCGCCGGCACAATCACGTTGGACGATGCCGTCCGGGTGCTTGACGCGCGCATACCGCTGCTGGCCGATACTCCCGCCGGTGGAATGCTGGCCGTGGCCCTTGCTGCGGAGGCTGCCACGCCATACCTCGGCGACGGTGTGGAGATCGCGGCAGTCAACGGTCCTCGTCAGCTCATGCTCGCCGGTCCCGCAGACCCGCTGGATCGGGTAGCGAAGGCCCTGACCGACGATGAGGTGACGTGGCGGCCGGTGCGGGCGACCAGCCCGTTCCACAGCTCGGTGCTCGGCCGGGCGGTCACCGCCTCCTTGCCGTTGTTCTCGGCGCTCCCGCTGCAGCCGCCGAACATCCCGATCACGTCGGCGTACACCGGGCGAGCACTGGATCCGCGGACCGCCATGGATCCGGCTTTCTGGGCCGGCCAACCGGCGGCGCCGGTGTTGTTTGCGCATGCCCTCGAAGACCTGCTCGGCCGAACGCCCGAACCGTTGTTCGTCGAAGCCGGCCCCGGCCAGACGCTGAGCACGCTGGTGCGCGCGCACGCGCAGGTTCGTGCGGCGCGACATCCCGTCATACCTCTGAGCTCGGGCCGATCGCGGGTCCGTGACGACGAGACTCACCTGGCTCGGGCGTTCGGCACAGTGCGCGAACTCCTCTCGCCAGTTCACACATCAGTCCACGGAAGCGAGTGAAGATCCGATGCCACGACGAGCTGTCATCACCGGACTGGGCGCTGTGGCGCCCGGCGGCGTTGGCATTAAACAGTTTTGGGAGTTGTTGAGCGACGGTCGTTCGGCCACTCGCACGATCACCTCCTTCGACGCGAGCGGGTTCCGGTCGCAGGTGGCGGCCGAAGTCGACTTCGTGCCGCACGAGGTGGGACTGACTCCGCGACAGGCTGACCGGCTCGACCGGGCGACACAGTTTGCGGTGGTCGCAGCGGGCGAGGCGATCAACGACAGTGGTCTCGGTGCTCCTGCGGATCGGTCCGGTGCGGAGCTGGACGGCACCAGAGTCGCGGTGGCCTTCGGCAGCGCGGTGGGCTGCACCACCAGCATGGAACGCGAGTACACCGTGCTGAGCGAGGCTGGGAGCCGATGGTTGGTGGACCCGGACCGCGCGGTCTGCGAGTTGTACGAGCACTTTGTGCCGAGCTCCATCGTCGCCGAACTCGCGCGGACAATCGGTGCTCGCGGACCGGTTGCGTTGATCTCGGATGGCTGCACGTCGGGTCTGGACGCTGTAGGACACGCGGTCGACCTGATCCGGGAAGGCTCGGCCGATGTGGTGCTCACCGGTGGCACCGACGCGCCGATCTCGCCGATCACGCTGGCCTGTTTCGATGCAATCAAGGCAACCACGCCCCGCAACGACGACCCGGAGCATGCGTCCCGGCCCTTCGACGCGACACGCAACGGCCTGGTCCTCGGCGAGGGCGCCGCCGCTCTGGTGGTCGAGGATCTGGATCACGCGCTCCGGCGCGGCGCCCCCATTTACGCCGAGGTCTCCGGATTCGCGTCGCGGTGCAACGCCTTCCACATGACCGGTCTACGTGAGGACGGCATCGAGATGGCGGAGGCGATCGGTGTGGCCCTGCGCCAGGCTGGCGTGGCGCCGAGCACGGTCGACTACGTCAACGCTCATGGCTCAAGCACCAAACAGAACGACCGGCACGAGACTGCGGCTTTCAAACGAAGCCTCGGGCGTCACGCTCACCAGGTGCCGGTCAGTTCGATCAAGTCAATGATCGGGCACTCTCTTGGCGCGATCGGCGCCCTGGAGCTCGTGGCATCAACTCTTGCGCTCCACCACGACCTGGTCCCGCCCACCGCGAACCTGACCCAGCCGGATCCGGCCCTCGACCTCGACTACGTGCCGCTGCACGCTCGCCGTCAACGGGTCGACACCGTGCTCAGCGTGGGCAGCGGATTCGGTGGATTCCAGTCGGCGGCCGTGCTGTCCTCACCCCTGGCGGCAGCACTGTGAGCGCCACCCGAGTGGCCGGTTGTGCCATCACGGGGCTGGGCGTTGTCGCACCGACGGGCATCGGTGTTCCGGAGTATTGGCAGGCGACGACGTCGGGCCGGTCCGGAATCCACCCGGTGACGCGGTTCGACGCCTCGGGTTACGTCGGTGGCCTCGCCGGCGAGGTGCCGGGTTTCACCGCGGCGGATCACATCCCCGCGCGGCTGCTCCCGCAGACGGATCACGTCACCCGACTGTCCCTGGTCGCAGCGTCAGAGGCACTGTCCTCGAGTGGTCTTCACGCGGAGTCGGTCGCCGAGTTCGGGATCGGTATCTCCACGGCCTCGACCCTCGGCGGCTTCGAGTTCGGCCAGCGCGAACTCGAGCACCTGTGGGGGCTCGGGCGCGAGCACGTCAGCGCCTACCAGTCCTTTGCCTGGTTCTACGCAGTCAACACCGGGCAGGTGTCGATCAGGCACGGACTTCGCGGGCCCGGGTCGACCGTGGTGACCGACCAGGCCGGCGGGTTGGATGCGCTCGGCGCGGCGCGCCGCCAGGTTCGCGGCGGCACCCCGGTTGTCGTCGCCGGAGCGGTCGACGGCGGATTGTGTCCGCTCGGCTGGGCGGGGTTCCAGAGCGCCGGCCGGCTGAGTCGAGACGCGGACCCGGCGAGTGCGTACACCCCGTTCGCGGCGAGCGCCGATGGACACGTGCCAGGCGAGGGAGGTGCCTATCTGATCGTCGAGGACAGTGAGCACGCCGCGGCGCGCGGTGCGCATGTGCTCGGCACGATCACCGGTTACGCGGCCACCTTCGACCCGGACCCTGAGGACCCGGTCGCCGATGGCCTGTCGCGTGCCGCGGTGCTGGCGCTCGACGACGCCGGGGTGGACACGACCGACATCGATGTCGTGTTCCCGGACGCTGCCGGCCACGCCCCGGCCGATCGTGCCGAAGCGGCCGCGATCATCGGGTTGTTCGGACCGGGCGGCGTGCCGATCAGCATCCCCAAGACGGGGACCGGCCGACTGCTGGCCGGCGCGGGCACGCTCGACGCTGCGAGCGCGCTGCTGGCCATCGAGTCCTCGGTGATCCCGCCCGCCGCAACACACCTGCCGCCGCACGAGGGACTCGATCTGGTGACCGAACCGCGCGCGACCCGCGTGCGTCACGCGCTGGTGCTGGCGCGGGGGAGCGGCGGATTCAACGCCGCGCTCGTGGTCAGCGCGCCGGACGCCCACTCCGACTGACCTGTCCGACCGAACCCGAAATGGAGACCGACAACTATGAGCTCATTCACTCTCGACAACCTCGTCACCCTGCTGCGGCAGGCCACGGGGGAAGCCGACCTCGAGGCGGCTGAACACTTCGCCGACACCACATTCACCGATCTGGGGTATGACTCGCTTGTCCTGCTGGAGACAGCCGGACAGATCTCCCGCAACTACGGAGTCGTGCTCAGCGATGATGACCTCGAGCAGATCGAGACCCCCCGTGAACTGGTGGAGCGGGTCAACGCCGGTGTGTGACTCCGGCACGTGACGCCGACCCGGGCGCACGCCCGGGCCGGCGTCAATCGCGTCGTCACCCGGCGAGCGCTTCCCGCAACGCGGGCTCACAGTCGTACACACTCGCACCGATCGGCGTACGACGGGTGCCTGACATGAGGTTGAGGGACAGCGGTGCGCCCGCCCACTCAACCTCGACATCCAGCGTCGGACTGGAGCTGAGGACGGCCTGGTGCAGGTCACGCATCCGGGGGGATGGGTCGAGACCAAGCTCCACGTCCAAGGTGTCGTGCAGGCGGGCCATCACGCTCAACGCCTGGGCCGGCCGACCCGACCGGTACAGCGCGATCATCAGTTGAGCGTGCAGGTTCTCGTTGGTGGGGTACTCGACGATCAATGAACTGAGATCACCGATCAGTTCGTGGTGCATGCCGATCCGCAGATCGGCTTCCACCCGTTGCTCGATCGTCGTGAGCCGTTGGGCCGCCAGGCCGACTGCCCAGGCCCGCAGGCGCGGGCCGGTCTGGACGCCGAGCAACGGTTCTCCTTCCCACAACTCCAGCGCCCGACGGAGCAACACCGCGGCGCAGATGTCGTTGCGCTGATCGATTGCAGTGCGCGCACTGTCGACCAGGGTCCGGAAGGTGTGTGCGTCGACAGTGTCATCTTCGGCGAGTCGCAGTTGGTAGCTACCCGGCTGGGTCGTGAGTCGCTTCTTCGCTTCGTGCTGACTGCCGATGCTCGGCAGGGCGGCAAGAATCCGGCGCAACTGGAGGACATACGTCTGCAGCGTGGTGGTTGCCGTCTTCGGCGGGTCGTCCTCCCACAACTCCGCGACGCAGGTCTCGACCGGGACCGAGTTGTTGGCATTGAGCAACAACAGGGCAAGCAACTGTCGTTGGCGGGTGGCGGAGGGGATGCTGTGGACGTCTCCGTCGACGATCGTCAGCGGCCCGAGGACTCGGTAGTTAACCATTCGATCTCCTCACAAGGGGAGCACCCGAACCGGTCAGGCCGTGCTCGGGCTGCCGGGTTTCACGGATCGTTGTCCTGGGTTGGCGACGTCGGGTGCGGATGCGGCGCCACGGACTGCGTCAAAAGCTGGTCGCGGAGGATTGGAGTGCGCGGGACATCGGCGTCCGCTGATGATCCATCCAGCCCCTCCATGGTTATCCGACCCCCCGATGGGCAGTTGCACTGTCGCTCCGGGGACCTCGCCCGGCAGTTCAACGCTTGCGCCAAACATAACGCAAGATGATGTATTCCATGAATCTTGCGATAGAGATTTTACCGGGGGCGCACCGAGAGCGCGTGGTGAAAGATGTCCAGCGGATCGTGCGCGCGCTTCACCTTCTGCAGCCGACGGTAGTTGTCCTTGTAGTACAGGTGCGACCACGCGACCGCTGAGGTGTTCCAGGTAGCATCGGCCAGATCCGTGTCCGGGTAGTTGATATAGGCGCCGTCCGAGACTGCATCGGGCACTGGCACGCCGCCGGTCGAAGCGAATACATCGCGGTACAGCCGGCGAATCCAGTCCAGGTGTATGGCGTCGTCCGCCGGGTCGGCCCAGGAAACCGAGTACTGCACCTTGACGACTGAGTCGCGATGAGGGATCGCCCGTGATGCGGGCGCCATTTGATTCACCGCGCCGCCGTGGCCGGCCAATAGAACGGTTGCCCCTACTCCCCCGGGGGTTCCGTCAGCCAGTCGGTCGACCAATGCGATGAGCTGCGCGGGACGGAAGCCAGCGCGCAGGTATGACGATTTGTCTTTGATCCGCTGCCCGATCGATCTGCCGAAGTCGGCGAAACTGCTGTAGCGGAACGCATCCCACCATGGCAGCGTGCGGTCCGGCGTGACCGTGGGGGCGGGCACGCCATCGCCCACTGCAGCCACGAAATCGTCGAGCAGTGCCGCATCATCGGCCTGGGCGATCAGGACGAGGTCGCCCGTGGTAACGCTGTTCAGCCACAAGGTCGCGAACACCCCGGTTTCCGGTGTGCCCGCCTTGCTGTGCTGTTCATGCCAGCGGACGAAGTTGTCGACGACCCGGCCGTAGGCTGCTGTGTCGAGAACGGTCCACGGCCACGATGCGTGCCGGATGGTCAGTGTCCGGGGCGGGATCGGTAGCAGCTCGTCTGGTGCCGCCAGCCTGCTTGCGGCTGGATCGCGCAACCAATACCGAGTAACGACACCGAAGTTGCCGCCGCCCCCACCGGTGTGCGCCCACCAGAGGTCGTGATTGCGACCGCTCGGATCGGCCTCGGCGATCACGACGCGAGCCCGACCCGAGTGGTCCACAGTCACGACTTCGACGGCTTCGAGGTGGTCGACGACCAAGCCGAACCTGCGTGACAGCGCGCCGTATCCCCCACCGCTGATATGGCCGCCAGCTCCGACCTGAGGGCACACCCCGCCCGGCACGGTAACTCCCCATCGTTTGAAGAGCATTTCGTACAGAGTGCCGAGATCGGTGCCCGCGCCTACCGCGAACGACCGGCGTCGTTCGTCGAACTCCACGCCACGCAGCCGGGTCATGTCGATCAGCGACCGTACTGCTGGATCGGCGACGAAGCCTTCCAGACAATGGCCTCCACTGCGCACCGCGACGCGTGATTGCGATGAAACGGCGTCCTGCACGGCGTGAGCCACGCCCGGCGCGTCCGCGGGTAACGTCACCTGAGCCGGCGCTCCGCGGAAGCGGTAGTTGCTCCCGCGGAGAAAGTCGGCGTAGCGGCGGTCATGCGGCTTGATGACCTCGCTGCCGGTTGCGACGCGCGCGCGTGCTGCCGGGTGGCGGCCGCATAGTCCAAAGGTGCCGCGGTGGCCGCCGCGGCGGCCCCGGCGAGCAGACGTCTCCGGCTGGTCTGGTGTGAGTGCATGAAGTCCTGTCGGGTTGGATCGATCAGTGGAGTCCGATCCAGCCTGCGTGTCTTTGACGGAGGAGCGCTGGAGTCCCGCCGGACTCGGTTACGACGTCAAGCCGTCTCGCGCGGCCGCGACCACGGTGGCCGCATAGTCGGCGGCCACTTCGGGCGTCGCGACTGTGTGGGTCATCACGAACTCGTGCACCGTCACCGGTATGCCGGCGGCGGCGAGCCCGGCGGCATAGCGCAGGCCGTCGTCGCGTAGTGGGTCATCGGTGCCGATCACGATCGTCGTCGGTGGCAGGCCGGCGAACGCGGAGTCGAGCGCGGGCGAGGCAGCCGGGTCTTCCGGTTCGACCCGACCCTGCAGGTACATGTCCCGCAGCCGCTCCGCACCCGCGAGCAACGTCGGATCGAGGTGGGTGGCCCGGCTCGTCATCGACATGTCGAGCGACGGACACAGCAGCAGTTGCAGCGCCAGCGGGGGTGCCGAGCGGTTCCGCAGCAGCCGGGCTGCGGATGCTGACAGGTTGCCTCCCGAACTAATCCCTAACAGTGCCAGGCGATTCGGGTCCACTCCCAAGCCGTCGGGGTCGTCGGCCAGCCACCCGATCGCCTCGACGACGTCGTCCCGCTGCGTCGGGTAGGGATGCTCGGGGGCAAGCCGGTAGTCGAGGTTGACCACGACCGCATCGGCGCCCACACACAGCTCGCGGCACAGGAAGTCGTTGAGCTCGAATCCCGCAGCACCACCGCCCATCCACCATGCGCCGCCGTGCAGGAGGAGGACCGCCGGGCGCGGACCGCGCACCTCACCTGGAGGGAGGTACGCCTTCGCGGTGACGACACCTCCAGCGACCGGAATCCTGTGGAAACCGACAGCACCGACAGCCTGAAATGACTGTTTTGTCAGGGTTCTCAGCAGTCGCCCGCCTTCCAAAGCCGCGGCGTCGTGGATGGCTCGATACCGACCGACCTCGGCGACCCACTCCGGACGCACGCCAGCAAGCCCAGGCGCGGGCACCGCTGGCGGTGGGGTGACGGCAGCCGTCGCCTGGGCCACCAGCCTCTCTAGCTCCTGAAGCTGACGCTCACGCGCGACAGCATCCGCCGGATGTGAGATCACCGACCGTATGACGGGGGCGAACTCCTCTGTCGCTGAACCATCCATCTGCGTGCCTCCTCAGGCCGTGTCCCCCGGCACGAGTTCCGGGCTGAGTTTGATGTGCTGCACCGGGCGAGCCTTCTTGGCGGACAACTGCTCCAGCAACAACTGCGCAGCGATCTGCCCCGTCTCCGCGAAGGGCTGTCGCACAGTGGTCAGACCGACGACGCGAGCCAACTCCAGGCCGTCGTAACCGGCGATCGCGACGTCATCGGGCACCGCGACGTGTCGCGCCCGCAGACCGCCAAGCACTCCCGCGGCGAGCGCATCGTGATTGGCGACGATCACCTCTGGCAACTCGTCGAGTTCGAGCAGGTCCGCAGCCGCATCGAGGCCACCCTGAAAATCGTCCTCAGTGATCAGCCAGGACGACTTCGAGGTGGGCAGTCCGGCCTCTCGGATCGCGCGAGTCAGTCCCTCCAAGCGGTGCTCACCCGGTGATACGAAATCCCTGGACGGCGGTGCGGGAGTGACGAATCCGAAGGTTTGGTAGCCACGACCGACCAAATGCTGGCCGAGCAGGTAACCGCCGAGTTCATCGTCCATCGTCACCGACGTGAACGACGGGTGGAACGCGTCGACGAGGACGGTCGGCAGTCCACGCTCGAGAAGACGCTCCGCAGTGCGGCCTTCGATCGTGGCTCCCATCACGAGCAGACCGTCGAGTCGGCCCGTCGCGGGAAGGGAGCTGAGCCAGGGCGAGGTCCCGGCCTGCTGCGGCTCCTCGTCGTACACGACGACATCGATCGCCTGATCGCGGCAAGCATCCATCACCCCCGTGAGCCGCGTCAGGTAGGACGGGTAGGCGCTGAACGCCGCAAGCACACCGATGCGCCCAACACCCTTGCGGGCCAAAGAGACTGCGCTTGCCTTGGGTGTGAAACCCAATGCGTCGACGGCTTCCAGGACGCGATCGCGGGTCGCCGCGTTGACCTTCTCCGGTCGGTTCATCGCGTGCGACACGGTCGCGATGGAGACTCCGGCGCGCTGCGCGACCTCGTAGATGGTGACCCGGTCCTTGGGGGTGCGCGGTCCGCCGAGTGCCTTGCGTTCGTCCTGGTTCATCCTCGCATCGTCCCGCCGGAAGCTGCTGCGCTGCCACGCACCCGGTGGATCGCTCGCAGGGACGCGACCAGATCGGCCTGCCAGCGAGCGGCCGTCGGCCAGCTTTTGGTCAGGATGGCCGAGCCATGCAACGCTCCGTCGTAAGTGCGCAAGGTGACGGGAACACCTGCGGCAGTGAGACGTTCGGCAAATGCAGCACCGTCATACTTCAACGGATCGAGCGCCGCGGTGTGGATGACCGTCGACGGGAATGTGCTCACCTGAGACGCGAGCAGCGGCGACACCGACGGCAGAGTCGTGCGCGACAGGTCGCCGACATAGGCCAGGACTGTCTCGATCAGCGCATCCACGTCGATGTCGGGCAGCTGCGGGTCCGTGCTCAATCCTACCCGCATCGTCGCTCCGGTGAGATCCAGCGCGGGCACCTCGAGCAGCAACCCGGTGAAGGTGGTCGGCAGCGAAAGCACCGTGGCTGCAGCAAGATTCGCCCCAGCGGAGCTGCCGCCGATCGAGAAGTTCGAGATGTCGAGGTCCAGGTCTCGCGCCCGCTCGATCAAGTGGTCGACCACCACACGAACGTCTTCCAGAGCTGCCGGGAAGGGGTGCTCCGGTGCAAGAGCGTAGTCAACCGTCGCGACCACGACGTCAGCACCGGCCGCGCGGTGGCGGGCTTCGGCGACGGTGACGAGCTCGTCGATCGACCCGCTGGTCCAGCCGCCGCCGTGCAGGAGCATCGAGACCGGCAGCGTGCCGGTGCGGGGCCGGAAGAGTCGCACGCGCACCACGCGCCCGGCGTGTCGCAGCGCGATCTCTGACTCGAGTGGGAGCGCTTCGCGAGGAGTCGCGAAACGACGGAAGTTGCGGTCGATCTGGGCCCGTAGCTCTGCACGGGCTGCCGCCGGGGACAGGGCCGACCAGTCGACCGCACGCTCCGCATCGAGGTGTGCCTGCACCGCAGCATCCAGCGTCATGGCCGACTCGAGGGCGCCGGCGCCGTGGTCGCGGTGAGTTCATCTGCGCGGTGGCACGCGACAAAGGCGCCGGAGGCGTGCGCGATCAGCTCTGGGCGTTCGACCCGGCAGCGGTCGATCGCGAAAGGGCACCGGTCAGCAAAACTGCACCCGGTGGCCGGCCGCTCGGATCGCACTGTCAGCGTCGTACGGCGGGCACGTCGCTCCGTTTGCTCGTCCGGATCGGCGACCGGAGCGGCGGCGAGCAACGCCTGCGTGTAGGGATGGCTGGGTCGCTCACCGACGATCTCTGCGGGGCCGCGCTCGACAATGCGCCCGGCATACAGCACGACGATCTGATCGCTGAGATAGCGGACCACGGCAAGGTCGTGGCTGATGAAGAGGTAGCTGAGGTTGCGTCGAGTCCGCAGTCGCATCAACAGATTCAGCACCTGAGCCTGCACGGACAGATCGAGCGCACTCACCGCCTCGTCGCAGATCAGGAACGACGGTTCGACGGCGATGGCGCGGGCGATCGCCAGCCGCTGCCGCTGCCCGCCGGAGAACTGCGCCGGGTAGCGACCCAGCACCGATTCGTCCAGCCCGACCTCGGTCAGTGCGTCGCCAAGCCGGTTGTGGATCTGCTCGTGGGACAGACCGAGGTTGTAGCGCAGTGTCTCTGCGAGCGTGTCGCCAACGGTGAGAGTCGGATTCATCGATCCGAACGGATCCTGAAAGACCGCCTGGAGCTGCCGCGCAATCAGTCGCCGATCCCGACGCCGTGACCGTGTGATGTCCTGACCGGCGAAGATGAGGCGCCCGGCGTCCGGCTCGACAAGCCCGAGCAACACTGAGCCGATGCTGGACTTGCCGGACCCGGACTCGCCGACCAACCCGACGATCTGACCGGCCGCGATGGTGAACGAGACATCGTCGACGGCGTGCACGGCAGGTCGCCGACCGGTGCCGGGATAGCTGACGTGCAACCCGGAGACGTCGACCAGTGGTGTGGCCGGATCAGTCGCCACGGGACACCCCCTTCATCAACGTCACGACACGCTCGCTCGTCCGGTATGGCGCAACAACGTCCTCCTGCCGGATGCACCGCGCCGCATGATCGGGCGCGGAGCCGACCGGCTCGAGCGTGACGGGCTCGGCGCGGCATGCGGCCACCACGAGCGGACACCGGCTCGCGAACCGGCACCCGGTCGGCCAGTCGCGCGGCGGCGGCACCGATCCCTCGATCGACGGCAACGGTTTGCCGCGGACCGCGTGCTGCGGATTGGCACCGAGCAGACCGGCGGTGTAAGGATGGCCGGGATTGTCCAGAAGCATTCGGACAGAAGCGGTTTCGACGACTTGCCCGGCATACATGACGATTGCCCGCTCGCAGAGGTCTGCCAGCACGCCCCAGTCGTGCGTGACGAGAATGACCGCGACGCCGGAGTCCTGCAGCTCGCGCAGCAGGTCGAGGATGTCCGCCTGGACGGTCACGTCGAGTGCCGTCGTCGGCTCGTCGGCGATCACCAGGCTCGGTTCGCCGGCCAGCGCGGCCGCGATGCCCGCGCGCTGCGCCATACCGCCCGACAACTGATGGACGTAGCTGCGTGCGGCACGTTCGGGATCAGGCAGTTTGACTCTGCCGAGCAGATCGAGCGCAGCTGCCCTGGCTTGTGATCGGCTGCACCGGCGGTGGGTGCGGATCACCTCGGCGATCTGCGCACCGATCGTGAAGGACGGATCGAGTCCGGAGATCGGGTCCTGGCCGATGAAGCCGACGCCCCCGCCACGCACGCGGCGAAGTGTGTCGCCGTCGGCGTCCATCAAGTCGGTCCCGTCGAAAACCACACTGCCTGCGGTGATTCGACCAGATCCGCGCAGCAATCGCACGAGTGCGGTCGCCGTGACGGTCTTTCCGCTGCCGGACTCGCCGACGATGCCGAGCGCCTCCCCGGCCCGCAGGTCGAAGCCGACGCCAGTGACCACCTCAGTCTCCGCGCCGTCGATGTCGAAGGCGACGTGCAAGTTGCGCACCGACAACAGGGCATCCGCCGGGGCGGCGGATCGTTGATCGGGAGCGACTGATCCAGTGACAACCGGGGCATTCGCCACCTGGCGGTTCTTGCTCGGCCGGGTGAGCGAGTAGCGCTCCGCGGTCGCGTCGCGCACGCCGTCACCGATCAGCCCCAGCGCCAGGATGTAACTGGCGATGAGCAGACCCGACGGGACCAGCAGCCACGGCTGATTGCCGATGTTGGTCGATGCTTCCGCGACGAGGGTGCCCCAGGTCGCCTGGTTGACGCCCAGGCCCAGGAAGCCGAGCCCGGTCTCCAACCCGACTGCGGCCGCGCCGAACAGCGACAACTGCACGATCACCGGGCCGGCCAGTCGCGGCAACACGTGCCGGCGCAGGATCACCGCGTCGCTGAGGCCGCTGACCTTCGCGGCACGGATGTAGAGCTCGCCGCGCACCCCGAGGGTGACCGATCGGACGACTCGCGCCAGACCCGGTGCCCCGAGCAGTCCGAGGACCACCATCGCGATGCTCTCGTTGCCGGGGAAGATGGCCAGCACGACCAGCAGAATGATCACGACCGGGATCGCGTATGCCGCGTCGGCCAGCCGCAGCACAACCTTGTCGATCAGGCCGCCTTTGTAACCGGCGACCATCCCCGCCGGCACGCCCACGGCGATGAAGACAACGACGCTGATCAGCACGCCCAGCAACGTGATTCGGCCGCCGTACAACATCCGACTCAGGACGTCCTTGCCGAGCTCGCCCGCGCCGAGCAGATGCTGCGAGGAGGGTCCGGACAGTGCGGAGCCGAGGTCCTGGTCCTCCGGCCCGTATGGCGCAAGCACCCCGGCGAAGACGACGCAGATGACGATCAGCGTCACGTAGGCCAGCGATGCGACGGCCAGCGGCTTGCGCATGAAACGTGCTGCGAAACCTCTCGATTGGTTGTCGGTCATGTGCGCACCCGCGGGTTGAGGGCGGCATACAGCAACTCGACGATCAGGTTCACGATCACCACAATGATGCTGAAAACCACTGCTACGCCCTGGATCTCGGGGATGTCGTGGGCTTGGGTCGCCGACACGGCCAGCCCGCCCAGGCCGGGCATGACGAAGACTGTCTCGGCCAGCACGGTGCCGCTGAGCATGGCGATCAGCACGAGCCCGAGCACAGTGACCACTGGCGCTGCTGCGTTGCGCAGCACATGCCGGAAGATGATCGACCGCTCGGAGGTGCCGCGTGCACGCAGCATCATCACGTAGTCGCGCTCCAACTCCCCGCGCACTCCGTCACGGGTCTGTTTGGCGACCGGTGCGCTACTGGTCAGTCCGAGGGTCAGCACGGGAAGAACCAATGACGACAGCCACATTCGCGGATCGTCTCCGAATGAGACATAGCCGGTCGCTGGAAAGACCTTGAACTGAACCGCGAACAGGGTGACCAGGATCAGCCCGAACCAGAAGCTCGGGACGGCAGCGCCGACAAGTGACACGATGTCGACGACCTTCCCCAACCACCCGCCGCGTAGCGCACCGAGCACACCGAGTCCCACACCGACCAACCCGGCGACGAGCACTGCGCCGATCATCAGGCTGAGCGTCACCGGCAACCGGCTGCCGAGGTCGGACGCGACGCTCGACCCGGACGCGATCGACGTGCCGAAGTCGCCGTGGACGGCTCCGGTGAGCCAGTTCCAATACTGCTTCCACAGCGGCTGGTCGAGGCCGAGCTGCGCACGAAGCTGCGCCACGAGCTCAGGTGTCGCATTCGGACCCAGGATGCTGCGCGCGGCGTCACCGGGTACGAACGCGGTCAGCGCAAAGGTCAGCATCGACACCGCGAGCACCAGAGGTATGGAGGTCAACAGCCAACGCAGGAGCAAACGTCGCATTGATCGTGAACTACTTGTCGTACCAGTCGAGCACCGTCGCCACTGGGGACGCTCCACTCACCTGCACACCGCCGATCGTCGGCTGTGAGTAATAGAAGACCGGGGTGTGCGCGACCGGCGCGAACCAGGCGTTCTCGACCAGCCAGTCCTCCATCTGCACGTTGAGCTTGCCGCGGTCGGCGGGAGCAGCGGCCGCTGCCTTGTCGTAGAGCGAAATCAGCTCCGGGGACTTGGTTGCGAAACCGTTGAACACCTTGGCCTGCGGCAGGAAGAGGCCCTGCCCCATGATGTACATCGGCTGGGAGCCGTATCCGACAGCGACCGCCGGCCACTTCTTGTTGGTTGCCCCGGTGATGTACGACTGAGAGTCGGAGACGTAGTTGGGCTTGAGCCGGATGCCCACCTTGGCAAGTTGGGGCACCAGTGCCTCGGTCAGCGAGTCGATTCCGGCGAAGTGGACCGACAGCACCGGCAGGTCGAAACCGTTCGGATAGCCGGCCTGGGCAAGCAATTGCTTGGCCTTGGCGGGGTCGAACGGGTAGCGTCCTGCAGCCTTTTCGGAGTATCCGTCCATGCCCTTGACCGAGGGCTGGTCCGTCGGGATCCCGTAGTCACCGAGTAGCGCGGAGGTGATCGACTTGCGGTCGATCGCGTAGTTGATGGCTTGCCGGACCCGGACGTCGCCGAGCGGCTTGCTCACCTGGCCACCGCGATCGATCAGGTTCAGCCCGGCCCAGACGAATGGCACCCAGCTGACGTCGAGGCTTGCCGCCTTGGCCTGCTTGGCCGTGCTGAAGTCGCCTGCCGCAACCTGAACCTGCTTTGTTTTCAACGCGTTCAACGCTGCCTGCGGGTTCGTCATCACCTTGACGACGATCTTTTTGTAGTGCTGTCGCTCAGATTTGGCGTAGTAGTTCGGATTGGCGGTGTATGCGTAGTGGTCACCAGGCACACTGGCCTTCGGGTCGTAGATATACGCGCCCGCACCGGCACTCTGGCTTCCCGTGGTCAGGGAGCCGATCTTCGACAGGCCCTTTGGGCTGATGATCTCGCCGACGCCGTAGTCCTGGGTGAGCATGTTCGGCAGCATTGGGTTCGGTGCGCTCAGTTTGATCGTCAGGTGGGTCGGATCGGTGACAGTGATCGACGAGACCGTCGCGAGATACTGCGCCTGGTTGGACTTGGCGCCCTTGATGTATTCCAGTGACTTCTTGACCGCGTCGGCAGTCACCGGGTCGCCGTCGGCGAACTTGACGCCCGAGCGCAGGGTGATGTTCATCGTGGTGTTGCCGTCGGCCAGCTTCCACTCCGAAGCCAGCGCCGGTTGCAGCTTGCCGGAGGAGTCCCGATAGATGAGCGGTTCGTAGGCGAGCGTCGTATAGGTGACGAACGCGGTGTCCACGGTGGCCGGGTTCATCCCGGTGGCCGGAGCCTGGACCGCGACGGTGAGAGTGTCGCCAACCTTGCCGGCACCGCTCCCGCTCGCGCCCCCCGAGGTGCTGCCGCTGCTCGTGCAAGCGGCGACTGTCATGGATGCCGCGAGGCCGGCAGCGGCGACCAACACTGTCCGGCGGTGAACGAGTCGTGTCGACATCTGCCGACCTCCCTGCTGCTCTGAAGGATGTGACCGGGGCCACAGTGCCCCCAATGTGACGCGCCCGGCGGCGGCGTGTCAAGAGTTTCACCTAAAGCACTTTGCAAAGTGGATCGGCGGGCGCATGATGTGCGCATGTCGTGGCTGAGGGACCGATTCGCAAGCCGGTTGGGTCTGCCGGCGGCCGAGAATGCGATCCGCACCGAGCGTGACCTACGCATCCCGATGCGCGACGGCGCCGTCCTGCTCGCCGATCGCTGGTATCCGGTCGATGATGAGCGAGCACCGCTGGTGATCTGCCGCACGCCATACGGCCGCTATCCCGAGCCGCGCGAGGCCGCCCTCTTCGCCGAACGCGGCATGCAGATGCTCGTCGTCAGCTGTCGCGGCACATTCGGCTCCGAAGGCACCTGGGCGCCCTTCGTCGACGAGGCAGGTGACGGGCGGGACACCCTTGGCTGGATCGAGCAACAGCCATGGTTCCCCGGCGCCGCGGTGCTCGCCGGCGCCAGCTACTCCGGGATCACGCAGTGGGCAGTCGCGTCTGACGCGCCGGAGTGGGTCGTGGGCTACTGCATGGCGGTCACCACCCGCAGCATGTATGACGGAGTGATCTATCCGCGCGGCGCGTTCAGTCTCGACACCGCGCTGACCTGGCTCTACGGCATCGAGCATCAGGAGACCAACCGTTGGCTGCGGCTGGCGCGCGGCTTCACGATCACCGCGCCGCTCGTCCGACGGGCAGCTTCCGTCCTGCCGATCGGCGGGGCTGACCGCAAGTTGGTGGGTCACCAAATCGACTGCTATCAGGACTGGTTGGCGCACCCCGATGCCGACGATCCGTGGTGGCGGCCGTTGGATTTCACCCCGGCGCTTGAGGGAATGCGCCCACTGGTGATGACCTCCGGCTGGTATGACCTCTTCCTCGAGGCACAGCTGCGGGACGTCGTTGCGTTGCAGGCAGCCGGAGTCCCGGTGCGGATGGCGGTCGGACCCTGGCAGCACAGCAGCCCTGGGCTGGCTGCCGAGACGATCAGGCAGTGGCTCGACTTCGCACGGGCGAGACTGGGTTCGGAGCCAGCACCCGAGCCGGAGACGTGTTTCACCGTGCAAGTGATGGGCTCTGGCGAACGTCGGGAGTACTCACAGTGGCCGCCACCGTTCGCGGGTCAGACGTGGTTCCTGCACGGGGACGAAAGGCTGCGGTTGCAGCCACCGTCGCACGATGCCACGACCACCTACGACTACAACCCGCTGGACCCGACGCCCAATTGCGGTGGCAGGACCCTGAATTCGTTCAACGGAGCCGCGAAGGACCAGCGCATACGCGAGCAACGTGACGATGTGCTGATCTGGACAAGCCCACCCATGACCAGCGATCACACGGTCATCGGCACCGTCGAGGTCGAGTTGCGAATCGCCTCCGACCTCGCGGACGTCGACTACTTCGTTCGGTTGTGCGACGTGTCGCCGCGAGGTAGATCGCGGAACATCACCGACGGCCTCATCCGGCGCTGTCCGAGCAGTCCGCTGGACGAAGGGGACGGCGCCGCAACCATCCGGTTGACGCTGGCGCCCACCGCGCACTGCTTCCGCGCCGGACACGCGATCCGGCTTCAGGTCAGCAGCGGCGCCCACCCCATCGTCGCTCGCAACCTCGGCACCGGCGAGCCGGTCGGCACGTCCGAGACTGCGCGCACTTCACATCATGTGCTCCACGTGCTCGGCTCGAAGCTCACCGTGCCGGTGGTCGATTGAGCGTGGCTACGCCGGATAGGTGATCCGTCCGTCCGCGCCGACGACCGGCGTCGCACCCCAGGCGCCGAGCTCGTGGTCACGACTCGAGCCGTCGGGCATCAGGTCGTGCACGGTCCAGCCGGCGGCGGCGAGCGTATTCGCGATCAGGGACCGATGACAACGCCACGGCATGGGTTCGCCGCACATGATCGCGACCCGATGAGTGCTCGCCAGGTCGATGAGTTCTGCTATGCCTGAGGCATATTCGTCGCTCAGCGTGTAGTCGGCGTAGTTCTTGAAGCTGGGGTTCTGCCAGCCGGCGTTGATTTCGGGGTCGACGTCCTGGCGGGGCCGTCGTCCGCCGAGGGTCGGCAGATGTAGGTAACCGATGCCGGCATCGGCAAGCCACTGTGCCATGGTGTCGCTGTCGAACTGTGGGCTGCGCCGCGAGCCCGCCTGGGCGCGCACGTCCGCGACAAGGTCGATGTCGTGCCGGCGCAGCGTCGCGAGGAAGGCGGGGATCGGCTGAGTCCAGTGCCCGATCGTCCAGATGTGTGAGCAGCTCACGTCATACGGAGCGGGTCAGTCGATCCGGTGCAACGCGCTGCCCTTGTGCATCGCGATGTGATCGGTCTTGTCGCTCTGGATCGAATACTGTGGGTTATCCGGGCTGCAGCGGCGCAGATGACCCTTGTATTCCGTGTCATGTGTGTGCTTTTCGATGATCACCCCGCTGACCTCACCGGCCTCGGAGTTCCACCGCACGTGGTCGCCCACGCGGAAGTCGTCACTCATCGCACCTCCGAATGGTTGTCGAGGCCCCTAAGTCTAGGGATAGCGAGGGGCCCATTCGGTCTCCGTCTGCGGCAGGCTCGCGCGCATGGACAACTCCAGTGAGCAGAGGGACGGACGACTTGGCCGACGGGGCTTCCTCGGGGCGGCCGCGATCGGTGCGGGAGCACTCTCGATCGGAGGTATGACGCAGCCCGCGACGGCGGCACCGGCGACGAAGGATCACGGCGGCCGCTTCCGATACGGTGCCGATGTCGCCGCGGCGGAGGCTGGAAGGTCTTCTCCGGCCAGCGCATTGGCGTGATCACCAACCCGACCTGGGTGGTCCGGGACGGACTGCGCAGCATCGTCGATGTGATGGTCGAGTCCGGAAAGGTCGAGATAGGAGGCGTTTTCGGCCCGGAGCACGGTTTCCGTGGCACCGCGCAGGCCGGCGAGGCCGAAGACAAGGACGGTTTCACCTCGGGCGTCGGCCTGGACAAGATCGCCCAGCAGCACGGGATGACTGCGGGTGAGCTGGCCCGCTTCTACAACGGTGAGTTCATGCCGCGGGTTGCCGGCCGTCCCGTGCAGGACCTGGCCGTGGTGCAGGTGCAGGGTTGGTCGCCGGGCGAGTTGTTCGCCGACACCGGTGCACCGTGGATCATGCCGTCACCCAACCTGCCGACGCCGGACACTGCCCTGCTCTATCCGGGACTTGGCATGTTCGAGGCGACCAATCTGTCGGAGGGCCGCGGCACCACCAGGCCGTTCGAGTTGATTGGTGCGCCATACGTGGATTACCGCTGGGCGCAACGACTTTCGGGCGAGCAACTGCCGGGGGTTGAGTTCCGGGAGGCCTACTTCAATCCGACGTTCTCCAAGAACGAGGGCAAGGTGTGTGGCGGTGTTCAGGTGCACATCGCTGATCCGCAGCGGGTCGACGCCATACGCACCGCGACGACGATGATGACGACCTTGCGCGACCTCTACGCCGAGTTCGATTGGCGCGGTGACGCCGGCCGCTGGATCAACCTGCTCACCGGATCGGTCCGCTTCCTGCGGATGTTCGCCGCCGGCGACAGCGCGGCTCAGATCGTCGCCGCGTGGCAGCCCGAACTGCGCGCGTTCGATCGCACCCGACGGCAGTACCTGCTCTACAAGCGCTGAGCTGGCTATTTACTGACCGAGCGGTCTGTATTACCGTATGGCGGGCCAGGCACCCGACCCGCAACGGAGATCTCCCATGAGTGCAGTCCTGCCGAGTTACGTCGCGGGCCGTTGGTTCGCACCCGACGACGGCGTGCCGCTCCTCGACGCGAGCACCGGCGAGGAGATCGTGCGCGTCTCCAGCTCCGGCCTCGACTTCGCTGCGATGGTCGACTACGCGCGTCAGATCGGGGGACCGGCGATCCGGGCGCTCACCTTCCACGAGCGCGCAGCGCGACTCAAGGCGCTCGCCAAGGCGCTCTCGGAGCGAGCCGTCAAGGACGCCTTCTACGATCTGTCCTTCCGGACCGGCGCCACGCAGCGCGACTCGATGGTCGACATCGACGGTGGCATCGGCACCTTGTTCGCCTATGCCAGCAAGGGCACGCGGGAGCTGCCCGACGGCAAGGTCGTGCTCGACGGTCCGGTCGAACCTCTAGGAAAGGGAGGCAGTTTCGTCGGTCAGCACGTCTTCGTGTCGCGACCCGGAGTGGCCGTGCAGATCAACGCCTTCAACTTTCCCGTCTGGGGGATGCTCGAGAAGCTCGCGCCGGCCTTCCTCGCCGGACTGCCGTCCATCGTCAAGCCCGCGAGCCAGACCGCCTACCTCACCGAGGCCGTCGTGCGGCAGATCATCGACTTCGGTCTGCTGCCGGCAGGGTCTCTGCAGTTGGTCAGTGGCTCGGCCGGCAACCTGCTCGACCACCTCGGGCCGCAGGACTCGGTCGCCTTCACCGGCTCCGCGCACACCGCCGACATCCTGCGGCAGCACCCGTCGGTGCTGCACGGGGGAGTGCGGCTCGGTGTCGAGGCCGACTCGCTCAACTGCTCGGTGCTCGGCACCGACGTGTCCGTGGACGACCCCGAGTTCGAGCTGTTCGTGAAGGGCGTCGTCACCGAGATGACCGTCAAGGCCGGGCAGAAGTGCACCGCCATACGACGGGCGATCGTGCCGGCCGCGATCGCCGACGACGTCGTCGCCGCGATCAGCGACCGCCTCGCGAAGGTCACGGTCGGCAAGCCGGACGCCGACGGCGTGCGCATGGGCGCGCTCGCCTCGCTCGCCCAGCGCGACGAGGTGCGCAAGGCCGTCGAGGCACTGCGCACGTCCGCCGACATCGTCTTCGGCGACCCCGACCGGGTCGACGTGGTCGGCGCCGACGCCGAGTCCGGCGCGTTCATCTCGCCGGTGCTGCTCCGCGCGCACGAGGGCGCCCGCGAGGTGCACGACGTCGAGCCGTTCGGCCCGGTCAGCACCGTCATCAGTTACGAAACCCTTGACGAGGCAATCGATCTCGCGGCTCGCGGCAAGGGCAGCCTCGCCGGGTCGGTGATCACCCACGACCCGGAGGTCGCGCGCACGATCGTGCTCGGCCTCACCCCGTGGCACGGCCGCATCCTGGTGCTCGACCGGGACGACGCCGGCGAATCGACCGGGCACGGGTCGCCGTTGCCGATGCTGGTGCACGGCGGCCCCGGTCGCGCGGGCGGCGGCGAGGAGCTCGGCGGCATCCGCGGGGTGCTGCACCACATGCAGCGCACCGCGATCCAGGGGTCGCCCGACATGGTCACCGCGATCGGCGGTCGCTGGACCACCGGTGCTCAGCGGCGCGAAGACGGCATACATCCCTTCCGAAAGAGCCTGGCGGAGTTGAAGATCGGCGACACGATCAGCAGCGACGCCCGAGAGGTGACGCGGGAGGACATCGCCACCTTCGCCGACTTCACCGGCGACACCTTCTATGCGCACACCGACCCCGAGGCAGCCGCCGCCAACCCGCTCTTCGGTGGCATCGTCGCCCACGGCTACCTCGTCGTCTCGCTCGCCGCAGGCCTCTTCGTCGAGCCGCACCCGGGACCCGTGCTCGCCAACTTCGGCGTCGACAACCTGCGCTTCCTCACCCCGGTGAAGGCCGGCGACAGCATCGCGGTGACGCTGTCGGTCAAGCAGATCACCCCGCGGCTCAGTGCCGACTACGGCGAGGTGCGGTGGGACGCGGTCGTGAGCAACGCCGACGGTGACCCCGTAGCGACGTATGACGTGCTCACCCTCGTCGCAAAGACCTGGCCGCAGGACGCCTGACGGGCACCCGCTTCCGCGAGGGCGACGTGTGAGGTTAGCCTTACCTACATGTCACCGCTGCATGCTCGTACATCTCGTCGCGCCCTCCTCGCCGGCACCGCCGCGCTCATCGCCTGCGGACTCACCGCCTGCGGCTCGTCATCCGGGGGGAGCGCCGGCGCATCGGCCGCCGGATCCGCCGGCAACGGCGCGTCGTTCACGCCCGTCACGATCAAGAGCGCGCTCGGCGACGCCACGATCGCAGCGAAGCCGAAGCGGGTGGTCACCCTCGGGCAGGGCTCGGCCGAGACCGCGATCGCGCTCGGCGTGACGCCGGTCGGCATCGAGTCCTACCCGTGGGGCAGCGACCCGAAGACCGGCTACCTGCCCTGGATCTACGACGCGGTCAAGGCGAAGAACGGCACGCTGCCGAAGCAGTTCACCGGCGGCACCGAGCTCGACATCGAGTCGATCCTCGAGCTCGACCCCGACGTGATCCTCGCCCCGTGGTCGGGCATCACCCAGGCGCAATACGACAAGCTCAAGGACATCGCGCCGACGGTGGCCTACCCCGACAAGGCGTGGAGCACCGACTGGGATCAGCAGATCACCACCATCGGCAAGGCGCTCGGTGAGCCGGAGAAGGCCAAGAGCCTGATCGGCACGATCGACAGCCAACTCGCCGGCGTCGCCAAGCAGCACCCGAAGTATGCCGACACCAGCTTCGTCTACACCTACACCGACGGACCGGGCACGCTCGGCGTCTTCCTGCCGACCGAGCAGCGCTCGGCGATGCTGTCGAAGATGGGACTCAAGGTCGACCCGGTCGTGAAGACCTTGAAGGAGAAGGACGGCACCGACTCCGCCGTCATCGGCCTGGAGAACGCCGACAAGATCTCGAGCGCCGACCTGATGTTCACCTTCTACTCCGACGCCAAGACCAAGAAGAGCATCGAGGCGCAGCCGCTCTACGCGAAAATCCCTGCCGTCAAACGGGGCTCGGTGGTGACCAGCGACGACCCGTCATTCGTCACGGCTTCCTCGATGATCAACCCCCTCACCGTGCCGTGGGTGATCAAGCGTTACCCGCCGATGATCGACGCGGCCATCGCGAAGGTTGGCTGACACCCGCACGCTCACCCGGCAGGAAGCCCCGGCCACGGGCTTCCTGCCGTGGCGCGTGCCCGCCCCCGTCGCACTCACCGCACTCCTCGGGCTGCTGTTCGTCGCGGTGCTGCTCAGCCTCGCCGTCGGCTCGAAAGCCTTGTCGTTCGGGCAGATCTGGACCGCGGCCGGTGGCGGCGGACCCGAGCACGTGCGCGACGTGCTCGGCAGCCGCGTCCCACGCACCGTCCTCGGGCTCCTGGTCGGCGCATGCCTGGCCGTCGCCGGCGTGGTGATGCAGGGTCTGTCCCGCAACCCCCTCGGCGACCCGGGGCTGCTCGGTGTCAACGCCGGTGCCGCCACCGGCATCGTCGTCTCGACGGCCTTCCTGCACCTGCCGGGCAGCCCCACCTGGGCGGCGCTGCCCGGCGCGTTCCTGGCCATGCTGATCATGACCACGATGGGGTCCGGGCGCCGCGGGGTGGTGCCGGTGCGGCTCGTGCTCTCCGGCGCGGTGGTGACCGCTGTGCTGACGGCGGTCATCCAGGCGATCACCCTCACGCACCCGAATGCCTTTGACGACTATCGCTATTGGGCCGTCGGCTCGCTCGCCGGCGGTGGTGCAGACGTCGTCGAGATCCTGCCCTGGGCGGTCGTCGGACTGGTGGTCGCGGGCCTGCTCGCCACGTCGCTCAACGCGCTCGCGCTGGGCGAGGAGATGGCGATGTCGCTCGGCTCCAATCCGGCGGTGACCCGCTGGGCGGGCATCGCCGCGGCCACGGTGCTGTCCGCGGCCGCCACCTCCGCCGCCGGCCCGATCGCCTTCGTCGGTCTTGCCGTGCCGCATCTGGCCCGGGCCGTCGTGGGCCCGGATCACCGGTGGCAGCTGCCCGCGGCACTGCTCATCGGGCCGAGCCTGCTCCTGGTGGCCGACGTCGCCGGTCGCCTGCTGCTGCGTCCGCAGGAGCTGCAGGTCGGGGTGGTCACGGCCTTCGTCGGAGCGCCCGTGTTGCTGTGGCTGGTGCGCCGCACGGCGGGTGAGTCGTCGTGAGCGCCGCCAACGGGCTGTCCACCCGTCGCGTCGGTATGCCGGGCCGGCTCGTCCTGCACGTGCGCCCGCGTGCCGTCCTGGTCGGCGTGTGCACGCTGGCGCTGCTGCTCGTCCTGGCAGTGCTCAGCCTGACGATGGGTCGGCTCGGCATACCGTTGGGGGAGTTGTGGACTGCGCTCAGCGGGCATGCCGACGGCAAGGAGAAGTTCGTCTTTGAGGAGCTGCGCGGGCCGCGCCTGTCCGTGGCGATCGGCGCCGGCGCGGCGCTCGGCGTCTCCGGCCTGCTCTTCCAGTCCGGCACCCGCAACCCACTGGCCAGCCCCGATGTCGTCGGTATGACGGCGGGCGCCGGCGCAGGAGCCGTCGTGGCAACGCTATGGATCCCGTTGCTACCGCTGGGAGTCGGCGCATTCGCCGGAGCTGCGGCCGCCGCGGGCCTGGTCTATCTGTCGACCGGCAGCGGCTTCGCGGTGCCCAGCCGCATCATCCTGGCGGGGGTCGGCGTCTCGGCGATGGCGACGGCCTTCATCCAATACGTCGTCATGATCAAGGACCAGGACGAATCCCTTTCGCTGGCAGGCTATCTCGCCGGCACGCTCTCCGCGCGCACCTGGGGGCAGGCGCAGTTCGTCGGGTGGGCATGCCTCGTGCTGCTGCCGTGCGCGCTCGCGCTCGGCCCGCGTCTGCGGCTCATGGAGCTCGGCGACGCCATGACCGACTCGCTCGGAGCGCGCGCGGGCGCGACGCGCAGTCTCGCCATCCTGATCGCGGTCGCGCTGTGCGCCGCAGCGGTCAGCGCCGCCGGGCCGATCGCTTTCGTCGCGCTCACCGCGCCGCAGATCGCCCGCCGGCTGGTCGGCGGACCACAAGGCGCAGTAGTGATTTCGGCGCTGACCGGCGCGGTGATCCTCGCCGGAGCCGACCTGTGGGTGCAGCAGGCGGGCTGGCTCGGCGACCTGCCCGTCGGCATCCTCACCGCCGCGCTCGGCGGCGTCTACCTCGGTGCCCTGCTCGTGAAGGAATGGAAGAAGGGAAGCGCATGAACAGGCTGGCCGCGCGGGACCTCACGCTCTCCTACGGCAACCGGGTGGTGTGCCGCGACTTGACCATCGACCTGCCGGACGCTGCCGTGACCGCCGTGATCGGCCCCAACGGCTGTGGCAAGTCGACGCTGCTCAAGGCGCTCGGCCGCGTGCTGACCCCGACCTCCGGGCAGGTGCTGCTGGGCGGGCGGCCGGCATCGTCATACAAGACGAAGGAGGCGGCGCGGATCGTCGCGATGCTGCCGCAGACGCCGGTCGTCCCGGAGCAGATCACCGTGCGAGATCTGGTGGGGCGTGGGCGTTTTCCCTATCACTCGCTGCTGCGGCAGTGGTCGCCCGACGACGACGAGGCGGTGCACGGCGCGATGGAACGGGCCGGCGTCGCGGGCCTCGCGGCGCGTCCGGTCGCCGAGCTGTCCGGAGGGCAGCGGCAGCGCGTGTGGCTCGCCATGGTGGTCGCCCAGCGCACCCCGGTGCTGCTGCTCGACGAACCGACGACCTACCTCGACGTCGCGCACCAATATGAGGTGCTCGACCTGTGCCGTGACCTGCGCGACCTGGGCATCACCGTGGTCGCGGTGCTGCACGACCTCAACCAGGCTGCGCGCTACGCCGATCAGCTGGTCGTGATGAGGGCCGGGGAGGTCGTCGCGCAGGGCGCTCCGGGCGAGGTGCTCACCGCGGGCCTCGTGCAGGAGGTGTTCGAGCTCGCGAGCACCGTCATACCGGATCCGGAGACGGGGACCCCGATGGTGGTGCCGCATGCCCGGGCCGGTGCCGGCCCGGCGACCGATCGAAGCGATGCACCATGGGCGGCAGCACCAGCAACATCCCCGTCGTCCAGGTGAGATGTATGACGACCGGGCCCACGACGTCGCCGGTCGCGCGGCGGTCGAGAGCGGTGATCGTGCCGAGCACCGACGCGGCGAAGACCAGCATCGGGTTGCCGGTGGCACAGGTGACGAGCGTGTAGATCGCGGTGCTCGTGGCCACCGGGTGCAGACCGCGCACGTCGACCGCGTCATAGAGGGGGCCACGGAAGAAGAGCTCCTCGGTGGCGCCGGTGATCAGTGCCAGCCCGATGACCACGGGGAGAGAGCCGTGGCGCGCATGGTCGACAACGGCTCGAATCTCGTCTCGTAGCAACGGAATCCGGGTGGTCACGACTGCGCCGGTGGAGAAGACGGCGACAGCGCCGGCGCCGATGAGGGCAGGCTGCACGACCGACGTGGTCAGGCTGTTCGGCCGGATCAGGCGCGACAGCAGGCGGGGAGACCCGGCGACGGCGCCCGCCGACCAGGTCGCGGCGAGCACGAGCGACCAGCGCCGGAATTTCGGGCCACCGGCGGGGCTGGTGATCGCAGTGCGCAGCACCGGCGTCCCGACGGCGATGGTTGCCGCGCTGGCCCAGCGCGCCCGGCGCAGGTGTGCCGCCGGGCGGGCACGGAGCGCCCAGCGAGCCACGGATTCGACCAACGGAGCCACGCGGTCACTGTGGCACACCGCCAACGGGTCCGACGCCATCCGTTCGGGTGAGGCATGAGCTGTCGCCGTGCCGTAGCTTGCTCGATGTGACTACCCCGACGCGTCAGCGCGTGCTGGTGACCGGTGCGAGCGGCTATGTGGGTGGACGACTCATCCCCTACCTGCTCGAGCAGGGCCACCAGGTGCGCGCCGCCTTCCTGCCCGACGAGGACGCCGAGCGCTTCCCGTGGTCCGACCAGGTCGAGATCGTCCGGATGGACGCCCTCGACCCCGACTCGGTCGCCGCTGCCATCGACGGCGTCGGCGCCGTCTACTACCTGATCCACGGAATGGGCGGCGACGACTTCGTCGCCAAGGACCGGCAGAGCGCGCAGATCATGGCGCAGGCGGCGCGGGCTGCCGGGGTCGAGCGGCTGATCTACCTGTCGGGCATCGTCCCCGACGTCGACGACCCCGACGAGCTGTCCGACCACATCACCTCGCGTCGTGAGGTGGAACAGATCCTGACCGACTCCGGGATCCACACCGTCGCGCTCCGCGCCGCGATCCTGTTGGGGAGTGCTTCCACGTCATACGAGATCGTCCGGCAGGTCTCCGAACGCCTTCCCGTGCAAGCGATTCCGACGTGGATGGACTCCCGGGTGCAGCCGATCGCCGTCGACGACGCGCTCGGGGCACTGGTGGGCGCGCTGTCGGTCGAGGGCAATTCGCGCTCCTACGACATCGGCGGTCCGGAGGTGCTCACCTACGCCCAGTTGCTCGACCGGTTTGCCGCCGTCGCCGGCATCGACCGCAAACAGCTGAAGGTGCCGCTGGTGCCTACCGCGGTCGTCGGCAAACTCACCGGCCTGATCACCGACGTGCCCGCGCCGACGGTCGAGGCCCTGGTGGAGAGCCTGCACCACGACATGGTCGTCCACGAGGACGACTTCCTCACCGACCTGCTGCCGGAGGGGCACGCACTCACCACGCTCGACGACGCGCTGCGCCGGGCCAGGGGTGACGCCGGCGGCACCGGTGACCCTGAGCAGACGGACGACCCGCTCGCGCCACGCCCGACCGACCCCGATTGGGCCGGTTCCCGCGACCGCTGAGCATCCCTGGTTAAGGTGCCCCCAAAGATCTGACCCGCGTTGCACACGAAAGGAATTCGGCAATGTCCGCCCCTTACGACAACGATCCCCAGCACGCCGACCGCGTCCGTGCCGACGAGCGCCTGGCCGGCCGCGACACCCGCGACGTCCGCGACACCCGCGATGTGCGTGACACCCGCGATGTCCGCGACGAGCGCCCGGTCGAGCGCGGCGGTCACGGCGGTTTCGTCGCCGGCCTGGCGATCGCGGCCATCCTGCTGATCGTCGTGCTGATCTTCGTGGCGCAGAACTCCGCGAGCACGACGATCAGCTTCTTCGGCTGGGAGGGCACCGTCTCCCTCGCGGTCGCGCTGGTCGCGGCGTTCCTCGCCGGTGTGCTGCTCGTGGCGATCCCCGGCTACCTGCGGGTGCTGCAGCTGAAGCACCGGGTGCGCAAGCTGCGCTGACCGCCGGCCGGGCCAGTCGCCCGGCAGGGCTTCGGCAGGAGCGCGATCCCCGCGCGACGGCCCGTCATAGGCTGTCGATCGATGACCATCGCGCAGGGAACACCGACCGGGCACGCCGATCCCAACCGCTGGCGGGCGCTCGCCGTCTGCCTCGTCGCCGGGTTCATGACCCTGCTCGACGTGAGCATCGTCAACGTCGCGCTGCCGAGCATCCGTGCAGGACTCGGCGCCGGGCCGAACGCCCTCTCCTGGGTGGTGTCCGGCTACGCGCTGGCCTTCGGGTTGCTGCTCGTGCCGGCCGGCCGCATCGGCGACGCGCGCGGCCGGCGGCCGACGCTGATCATCGGGCTGGCGGTCTTCACCCTGGCCAGCGCGGCGTGCGGGTTTGCCCCCAACGCAACCCTTTTGGTCGCGGGCCGCGTCATACAGGGCCTGGGTGGGGGACTGGTCAGCCCGACGATCAGCGGACTGATCCAGTCGATGTTCCAGGGCGCCGAGCGGGCCAAGGCGTTCGGTCTCTTCGGGGCGACGGTCGGCATCTCCACGGCGATCGGTCCGCTGGCGGGCGGTGTGCTGATCCAGGTGTTCGGCACCGAGAACGGTTGGCGTTCGGTGTTTTTCGTCAACCTGCCGATCGGTGCGCTCGCGATCCTGCTGGCCCTGCGCTGGGTGCCGCACCACAAGAGGCTGCGCGGCGAGGCCTCCCGTGACGACCTCGACCCGGTCGGCGTCGTGCTGCTCGGTCTGGCCGTGCTGCTGGTGATCCTGCCGTTCATCGAGCAGGAGTCGTGGCAATCCAACCTGCGCCTGCTGCTCTTCCCGGCGGCCGCGCTGATGCTCGGTGCCTTCATCTGGTGGGAGCGGCGCCATGCCGCCGCCGGTCACGTGCCGGTGGTCGACTTCCGTCTCTTCACACGCTCGAGCTTCTCGATGGGTGTCGCGCTCGGCACGCTCTACTTCGCCGGTTTCACCGGGATCTTCTTCATCTACGCGCAGACCTTGCAGGAGGGGCTCGGCTACAGCGCGCTCGAATCCGGGCTTGCGGCAACGCCGTTCGCGGTCGGGTCGGCAGTCGCCGCGGCCCTCGGCGGCCGCCTGGTGACCAGGTATGGGCGGCCGCTCGTGGTCGTCGGTCTGGTCGGCATCCTCGTCGGCACGATCGCCCTCGCGATCGTCGCGCACCAGGTGCACGGCAGCGACCTCGGCTGGGCGGGCGCGCTGCCGATGCTGATCGGCGGTCTCAGCAGCGGCCTGGTGATCAGCCCCAACCTCACGCTCACTGTCTCCGAGGTGCCGGTCCGGCAGGCCGGCGTCGCCGGTGGCGTGCTGCAGACGGGTCAGCGCATCGGCTCGGCGGCCGGCATCGCGATCACCGGAAGCGTCTTCTACGGCGTCCTCGCGGCCGGCGGCCGGCCCGATTTCTCCACCGCTCTCGTGCACGGGCTGATCAGTGTCGCCGCCTTCGTCGGCGCGTCGCTGCTGGTCGGACTCGCCGACATCGCGACCGCGGGCCGTCGTCGCGCCTGAAGCGTCGGCCCCACGGGGTATGGCGCGGGCGCTCATCCGGATGCGAGCGGCTCCCGGCATACCCCATAGGGGTAAGTGGTATACACGGATGGTCCGTCCGACGATCCGAGGAGTTGCTGTGCGTAGGACCACCTGGTCGAAGTTTGGTGCGATCGCGAGTGTTGCCGGGGTGCTGGCCGTCGCGGGATGTTCGAGCGACGGAGGTGGTGGCGCGGCCTCGGCACCGACGTCCGCGTCGTCGGCGGCGGGCATGACCGGGAAATCTGGGATGTCAGGGATGCACCACGAGATGGACGGTGGGCCTGCGCCCGCCGGGATGAAAGCCGCTGTCAATCCTGAGTTTCCGGTGGGCAGCGAGGTCGTGCTCACCGCCGACCACATGCCGGGCATGAAGAACGCCAAGGCCAAGGTCGTCGGCGTCTACGCGACGACGACCTATGCCGTGAACTACACGCCCACGACCGGTGGCGCGCCGGTCAAGGACCACAAGTGGGTCGTGCAGCAGGAGGTCAAGGGTGCCGGCGGCAAGCGTCTCGCCGACGGCACGCAGGTCACCCTCGCCACCGATCACATGCCCGGCATGGACGGCGCGAAGGCAACAATCGCCGGGTCCACCACCGAGCCGGTGTATGTCGTCGATTACGACATGAACGGCATGACGATGAAGAACCACAAGTGGGTCGTGCAGGACGAGCTGAGGGCCGCCGGATCCTGATCCCTCTGGCGGTCGTGACCCAGATCACCTAACCTGAATCGGGTAACTACACCTGTCGTAAAGCTGGGAGATCTGATGACCGCGATCGACGAGGTACGCCGCAGCGTTCGCTGGGGCATCGGGCACGCCCTGCCCGGCACGCTCATGCGGCTCGGGGCGCGACGCGGCGACCTGCAGGGGCAACTGGCCACGCGCGCCAAGACGCACTCCACCGACGAGCTCGTCCCGCTCTTCGAGGAGATCCGGGCCGAGGGACCGATGGCCCGATCCCGGATCGGCTATGCCACGGTCGATCACGCTGCAGTGCGAGAAGTGTTGTCCAGCAACGACGTTCGCGCGGGCATCGGCCTGGGCGACGAGAGCATGCTGACCCGCGCGCTCAACTGGGCGGCGCGTGCCGGCATACATCCGGTGGAACCGCCGTCGATGCTGGCGACCGAGCCCCCGGACCACACGCGCTACCGCAAACTGGTGACCAAGGTCTTCACGGTGCGCGCGGTGGACCAGTTGCGCGACCGCACCGAGAAGCTCGCCGCCGAGTTGCTCGACGCGATCCCGGCCGGCCGTGAGGTCGACCTGGTCGAGGCCTATTGCGCGCAGCTGCCGGTGCAGGTCATCGCCGAGATCCTCGGAGTGCCGGAGAGCGATCGGCAGCACGTGCTCGAGATGGGCACCGCCGCGGCCGCGAGTCTCGACATGGGACTCGGCTGGCGCGAATTACGCACTGTCGAAACGGCGTTGGACGACTTCGACGCTTGGCTCGGTGAACATCTCGGGCGGCTGCGGCGCGAGCCCGGTGACGATCTCTTCAGCCAGTTGGTGCGGGCCAGTGACGAGGGCCAGCAGCTCACCGAGAAGGAGCTGAAGTCGACGGCCGGGCTGGTCCTCGCGGCCGGCTTCGAGACGACGGTCAACTTGCTGGGCAACGCGATTCGGCTTTTCGACGAGCATCCCGAGCAGTTGGCGACGCTGCGTGCGGAGCCGCAGCTCTGGCCGAATGCCGTCGACGAGGTGCTGCGCATCGCGCCGCCGGTGCTGCTCACCGGACGGCAGGTCGTGCGGGACTCCACGATCGCCGGCGTCCCGGTCAAGGACCAGCAGGTGATCATGACCGTCCTCGCCGGGGCCAACCGCGATCCGAAGGTCTTTGCCGAGCCGGATCGCTTCGACGTACGACGGGAGAATGCGCGTGACCACGTGTCGTTCTCCGCCGGACGCCACTTCTGCCTCGGTGCCGCGCTCGCGCGCATGGAGGGCGAGGTCGGTCTGCGGGCGCTCTATGACCGGATTGCGGAAGTCGAGTTGCTGCCCGGTGCGCACCGGCGGCCGACCCGGGTGTTGCGCGGTTGGGAAAGCCTGCCGGCGCGGGTGCGCTGACCGGCTTGGGCCCGAGTCACTTTACAAACACCTTCATTTTGTAAAGCAGGCGGTGTAAGGTGCGTCACGCTGGATGCGCCGACCCCTGGAGATCATCATGCGACGACCCGTCGCGCTCGCCCACCGACTGCGCCGCCCCCGGCACGCGAAAAAACCTGCGCAGCAGCAGGATTGGGACTTCTTCGGGCCGGACTCGGCGTCCTGGGAAGGTGTGGTCCTATCCGACGTCGTTCTGGCTGGGCTTCTCCCGTGCGGTGACGATCGAGGAGCTCGACCCGCTGCCTGTCGCCTCGGTGCAGGAGAGCGGCCAGATCAAGCAGCGCACCCCGCTCCGTTACGACCGCACCCTGCAGTACTTCGCGACGGTGATCTTCGGCGATGCGGAGTCGGTGCTCAAGGCGTCTGAGATCCTCGTCAAGGTGCACTCCCGGGCGATCGGCACCGACCCGGTGACCGGGAGGCGGTATGACGCCAACGATCCCGAGTCGCAGCTGTGGATCCACCTGACCGCGTGGCACTCGATCCTTTACACCTACGAGCGCTTCGGCCCGGGCAAGCTGTCCGCCGAGGAGGAGTCGCGCTACTGGCGGGAGTGTGCGATCGCTGCCGAGTTCCAGACCATCGACCCCGAGCGCGTGCCGCGCAGTCGGGAAGGCGTCCCGCAATACTTCGAGGACTACCGCCCGCAGCTGGTCGGATCCGAGCTGGCGCGCGACATGTTCCAGTTCCTCGCCAATATGGAGCTGCACTCGATCCCGCACTCCGTGCCCTACGCGATCCGCTGGACGATCAACGCCTTCATCAGCCGCGCGGTCATCTCGACCTTCCCGCGCTGGACGCGTGATCTCGGCGGCACTCCGCAGAGCCGAGTCACCGATGCGGTGGTCACCGCGGCGACGAAACCCGTTGTGCGCGTGGCCAACTGGAGCCCGCGCGTGAAGCTCGCCGTCATCGGTTTCCTGTCACCCCGCACGCGTCCGGTGCTGACGCCCGTCTTCCGCGACATCGACCCGGTCGAGAAGGTCGTCTACACCCCGGCGGAAGCCCGCGGGAAGTTCGGCTTCGACACCATTCCCGCGCAGTGGGCCGCGCTGACAGCGAAGACGAAAGCCAAGGCGTACGAGCACAATCACCACGACCCGATCCTGGAGTTCGCCGACGCGCAGGCGTCCTGAGAGTCGTCTTCGCGACCGGCCGCGCCCGGTGGCGTCAAATTCGTGGCGCGGTGACGCAAGGAGCTGGCCGAGGCGGACGGCTGTGCTCCCGAGGATCCTTCCCCGGCCGCGGCGACGTGCGCCGGGTAGCTGTGCCCGCGGGCCATTCCGATGTCGTGCGACAAAGTGACGCCTAGGTATTTGTGTCGAACATATGTACAGCCGGGGTGATTGGCGGTATTCTGATAGCACGACGAAAACCACCGCGGCGGAAGGAGATTCGGGCCATGTCTCTCGATTCTGCGGTGCCGTTGCCGGAGTGTCCGGGCGCGCCTGCCGGGGCGGCATTGGTGCCGGTTGAGCCGGGTCGTGGGCAAGCTGCTCTGCAGGAGTTGGAGGCATTGGTAGCGGTCGTTGACGAGCTGCCTGCCCTGATCCATCAACTCGGGGATGCGCAGGTGGAGTCGTTGACGCAGGTGCTGCTGCGGTTGCATGGGCGGTCGGCGCAGGTGGCTGCGGTGGTCACTGCGGATGCGGTGGACCGGGGCACGGTCGCGGGCTCGACGGCCGCAAACACGACGCAGTGGGTATGCCGTCACGCCGAAGCGTCCGGGGTGCCGATCGAACCGGGCGAGGCGAAGTCGATCGCGGTGGTGGCCGAGGCGTGCCGGGAGCGGAAGAACGCGGTCATCGCCGCCGCGGTCGCACGTGGATCGTGCACGGTGTCGACCGCGCGGGCCGCGTTGACCAACGCGGACAAGGTCGCGCCGGTCATCCCTTCGGCGGACCGGGGTGAAGTGCTGGCGTGGTTCCTGCAACTCGACCCGGCACTCGGCGCCAAGGGTGTGCAGGCATTGACCCGGAAGATCCTCGCCACTTACGCCACCGAAGCACTCTCCGTGCAGGACGCGAAACTCGAACAGGTCGAAACGCTGACGTGGGGTACGACTGCCACCGGGATGACCCGGCTCGTGGCCGAACTCGCGCCCGCCAATGCTGCCGTGCTCAAGGCGGCGATCACCGCAGGATCCGCACCACGGCCTGCCACCGCCGAGGCCGGCGGTTCCAGTCTCGCCGGATCGGGCGACGCGGGCGGCGCGACCGGGGCCAGCGAGTCGGGCGGCAAAGGCACTGGCAAATCCTTGCGGGATGAACGCACTCCGGGCAAGCGCCGGGCGGACGCGCTGATGGAGCTGATTACTGCAGGCGCGAAGGTTGCCGCCGGTGAGGTCGCACCCGTCGGGTCGGCGGCCACCATCCTGCTGACCATGGACCTCACGTCGCTGACCGACGGCATCGGCGCGGCGACCACCCCGGGCGGGGACGTCCTCGACGCCGGAGCCGCCCGAAGGGCAGCCTGCGATGCCGATCTGATCCCCGCGGTCCTCGGTGGGCCGAGTCAGCCGATGGATGTGGGCCGGCGAGAACGCCTGGTCACCAAGGGTTTACGCGCGGCTGTGCTCATACGCGATGGCGGGTGCACGTTCCCCGGGTGTGATCGACCACCAGGTTTCTGCGAGGTCCATCATGTGATCCCGTGGTGGGCCGGCGGAGAAACCAGCCTGACCAATTCGGCGATGCTGTGCTGCCGGCATCACCAGGAAGTGCATCGCCGCGGGTTCATGGCACGAGTCGGCCCCGACGGCGTCACCTGGGAGCTCACCCCCGGCCGCATGCCCAGCCACACCCACGCCGCCGCATAGCTGAGCGCGGCACCATCGAGCTATGACGCGGAGCGAGCCCGACGAGTGGGACATCGTCAGCGGAGTCGGCATCACCGCACTCGCCGTGGCCGCAGCGCGAGCCATCGCGTCGCATCGTCCGGACCGGCTCATCGACGACCCGTGGGCGGAGCGGTTCGTGCAGGCGGCGCGAGCACCGAAACCGCTGCCGACCAGACCACTGGCCGCGCCCGAAACAGCCGCCCCGCCCGACGCTTCACGCGCCGCCTCCCTCGCCGCGACCTGGCAGATGATGGCCGCCTACCACGGAGTGCGGACCCGATTCTTCGACCAAGTCCTGCTGGCCGCCGCCGACACCGGCATCCGCCACGTGGTGATCGTTGCTGCCGGACTCGATAGCCGCGCCCACCGACTGCGCTGGCCGCGCGGCACGACGGTGTACGAAATCGACCTGCCCCGCGTCCTGGACTTCAAGGACCTCGTCTTCGACCGGTATGCCGCAACGCCCGCCAGCGAGCGCCGCCCGGTGCCGGCCGACCTGCGCGACGACTGGCCGAGCGCACTGCTGGCGGCCGGTTTCGACCCACGGCTCCCGTCAGCCTGGCTCGCCGAGGGCCCGCTCGCCTACCTGCCGACCGACACTCAGCGTGCCCTGCTGGAGTCGGTCGACACCTTCGCGGCACCGGGCTCCTCCCACCTTGCGATCGAAGACTTCGCTGACCTCGGCGCCCAGCTGCGCGACCCCGCACTCACTCACCTGAGCGAGGCGGTCGGCGTCGACCTCGGACGGTTGGTCGCGACGGGTCAACGCATCGACCCTGCGAAGTGGCTCGCCGACCACGGATGGCGACCCGAGGCGCAGTCGGCGACTGCGGTCGCGGACGGATACGGCCACGAATTCGACCCATTGACAGCGCGGTTCAACGCAGACGTGCGATTTGTGACCGCCCACCGCTGAAGCGGCGGACGCCAACGATCGATCGACGCACTCGTCGGCGTAACGTGCGACGCATGGACTTTCGATACCTCGGCAACTCAGGTCTGAAAATCTCTGAGATCACCTACGGCAACTGGCTGACCCACGGGTCGCAGGTGGAGAACGAGCAGGCGGTGCGCTCGGTGCGCGCAGCGCTCGACGCCGGCATCACCACCTTCGACACCGCCGATGTCTACGCCAACACCGCCGCCGAGACCGTGCTCGGCGGCGCACTCGCCGGCGAGCGGCGGGAGAGCGTGGAGATCTTCACCAAGGTCTACTTCCCGACCGGCCCCAAGGGCCCCAACGACACCGGCCTGTCCCGCAAACACATCATGGAGTCGATCGAAGGCTCCCTTCGCAGGTTGCGCACCGACCACGTCGACCTCTACCAGGCGCACCGCTACGACTACGAGACCCCGCTCGAGGAGACGATGCAGGCCTTCGCCGACCTCGTCAGGCAGGGCAAGGTGCTGTATGTCGGGGTCAGCGAGTGGACCGCCGATCAGCTCAAGGCCGGGCACGCGCTGGCGAAAGACCTTGGTTTCCAGCTGATCTCGAACCAGCCGCAGTACTCGATGCTCTGGCGGGTCATCGAGGAGAAGGTCGTGCCGACCAGTGAGGAGCTCGGCATTTCCCAGATCGTCTGGTCACCGGTCGCCCAGGGCATCCTGACCGGGAAGTACAAGCCGGGCGAGCAGCCGCCCGCCGGGAGCCGCGCCACGGACGAGAAGGGTGGCGCCGACATGATCTCCCGCTTCATGAGCGACGAAACCCTCACCGGCGTGCAGAAACTCGCGCCGATCGCGCAGGACCTCGGCCTCACGATGGCCCAGCTCGCGGTCGCGTGGGTCCTGCAGAACAAGAACGTCGCCAGCGCGATCATCGGCGCCTCCCGCCCCGAGCAGGTCACCGACAACGTCAAGGCCTCGGGCGTGAAACTGGACGAGGAGACCATGCGCCGCATCGACGACGCGATCGGTGGCCTCGCACAACGCGACCCGGAGCAAACCAAGTCGCCGGAGCACCGGCTGACCTGAGACGTATGGCGGGGGTCTCGATACGCCGGCCGTCGGCTCGCAGGCTCGCCGGCGGCCGGCTACTCGACCAGCGCAACGGGCGCCTGTCAGCTACTCGACCAGCGCAACGGCGCCTGTCAGCTGCTCGGCCGTTCCCGATGCTGATCGAGTAGGGCAGCGCGGCGAGCGTGCGAGCCGGGCTGGCCGTATCGAGATCAGCCGAATCCCGGTGGCCGGCTGGCTTGGGAGGTATGGCGGGGGTCTCGATACGCCGGCCGTCGGCTCGCAGGCTCGCCGGCGCCCGGCTACTCGACCAGCGCAGCGGCGGCCGTCGGCTCGCAGGCTCGCCGGCGGCCGGCTACTCGACCAGCACAACGGGGCTGGCCGTATCGAGATCACGCCGAACGCCGGCGGCCCTTGCGCGGCTTCAGGCGCACCGCGGGCAGGTCGGGTGCGGGGATGCGGGCGACCTCGCCGACATACCCCTCGACCGTGCCGAAACGCCCTGTGTCTGCTTGCCATTCGTCACGAGCAGCGACGATCTCCTCGTGCGTGCGAGCCACGAAGCTCCACCACATCATGATGTCCTCGTCGAGCGGCGTGCCGCCGATCAGGATCACCCGGGCACTGTCGTCGCCCGAGGTCAGCCGCAGCAGCGTCTGACCGGTCTCGACCACGCCGAGCTCGGTCCGCTCCAGCAGCAGCGCCTCGTCCTCGCTCGCATCACCCGGCGCGAGCGTGACCTCGCCGTCGTCGACGATCACGCCGTGCTCGAAATCCGGGTCGACCTCCAGGTCGAGCACGGTGCGGGGGTCGAGCTGCAACTCCGCGGCGACGAGCGGGCTGAACGTGCGCACCGGCGACGACGCACCGCAGAGCGATCCCACGAACACGCGGGCCGTCGCCCCGCCGGCCAGCACCGGCAACTCGGTGGCCGCGGTGACGAAATGGTCGAAGCCGTTGTCGGCCTCGCGGCTCGCATCCGGCTGGGCCACCCACAGCTGCACGCCGCGTAGCGACTCCGCGCGCGACACCTCCGAGTGGCTGATGCCGTTGCCCGCGGTCATCAGGTTGACCTCGCCCGGACGCACGATCTGCGTGTTGCCCGCACTGTCGCGGTGCTCGACCTCGCCCTCGAAAAGCCAGGTCACCGTTTGCAATCCGCAGTGTGGGTGCGGTGGCACGTCCATCGGGGTCGTCGACGGGCCGAAGTGATCGGCGAAGCACCACGCGCCGACGAGTGTGCGGTCGCGGTGCGGCAGGGTCCGCTGCACGAAGATCGCGCGAAGGCCGCCGAGCGGCACCTCGCGCGCTTCCAGGCGCTCGAGAGACGTCACGACATACAGGTTAACCCTCAAATTTGAAGTTAGGCTGGTGTCCGATGGCACAGTCGCGCACCCGCACCTGGCGGTCGTACTTCGAGTCCAGCATCCTGCTGCAGACCCGGCTGGACGACGAGTTGCGCGCCGACGCGGGGATGTCGTTGTTCGAATACCACCTGCTGCTACTCCTCGTGCAGGCCGATGGCCGGATGCGGATGGGCGACCTGGCCCGGGCCATGGTTTTCTCCAGCAGCCGACTCACGTACCAGGTGGGCGTGCTGGAGCGGCGCGGCTGGGTGAGCCGGCAGCGCGACGAGCACGATGCCCGGGTCAACTGGGCGTGTATCACCGCGGAGGGGCACCGGGCGTTCCAGAAGGCCGGCCGCCCGCACCTGGCGCTGGTGCGCAGCCTCTTCCTCGACGACCTGTCCGACGACGAGCTGGCGGTCCTGGACCGCGTCTTCACGCGATTGCTCGGGGAGCTTCGGGAATAATTAAAATCTGAAAGAAGTTGGGACGGACATGCCTGCTGTCACAGTCGAGAACATCCTGACCCTGCCCCGCGTGTCGACGCCCGCGCTGACCGCAGTCGATCGGCGCGTGCGCTCGATCACCACCGCCCCCAAGGGTTTCGAGGGCGAGGGCTTCCCCGTGCGGCGTGCCTTCGCCGGTGTTTCGATGGCCGACCTCGACCCGTTCATCCACATGGACCAGATGGGTGAGGTCGAGTACGCCCCGGGCGAGCCCAAGGGCACTCCCTGGCACCCGCACCGCGGCTTCGAGACCGTCACCTACATGATCGACGGCGTCTTCGAGCACCAGGACAGCCACGGCGGCGGTGGCAGCATCACCGACGGCGACACCCAGTGGATGACCGCCGGCTCCGGGCTGCTGCACATCGAGAAGCCGCCGGAGCAGCTGGTCATGTCCGGCGGTCTCTTCCACGGACTTCAGCTGTGGGTCAACCTCCCGAGCACCCAGAAGATGTCCGACCCGCGCTACCAGGACATCCGCGGCCGCGAGGTGTCCCTGCTGTCGAGCACCGACGGCGGCGCCCTGCTGCGCGTCATCGCCGGTGAGGTCGACGGCCACGCCGGACCCGGCATCACCCACACGCCGATCTCGGTGCTCCACGCGACCGTCGCGCCCGGCGCGCGGGTGCAGCTGCCCTGGCGCAAGGACTTCAACGCACTCGTCTACGCGCTCGCCGGCCGCGGCAGCGTCGGCGCCGAGCGACGCCCGATCGAGTCCGGTCAGCTCGCGGTCTTCGGCGCCGGCGACGTCATCGAGTTCGCCGCCGACGACAACCAGGAGTCGCGCAGCCCGAGTCTCGAGCTCTACATCATGGGCGGCCGGCCGATCCGCGAGCCGGTTGCGGCATACGGGCCGTTCGTGATGAACACCCGCGACGAGCTGGTGCAGGCGTTCGAGGACTTCCAGGCCGGCAAGCTCGGCACCGTCCCGTCCGAGCCGCACCCGGGGCACGACGTGCTCTAGAGCCGTATGACGGGAGCCGCGCCCCGGCTCACCTTCGCAGCGTGCCCGGGCCGCCCGCCGGCCCGGGCGCGCCGCGCGTTCGCGAACCATTTCAGGCCCGTGCGCACCCGCACTACTACTGCGGGTAGTAGCATCTACTACGACGACCAGTAGTAGATGAAAGGAGCCAGCGTGGACGCCTTGGATCTGGCGCGATGGCAGTTCGCCATCACGACCGTGTACCACTTCCTGTTCGTGCCGATCACCATCGGGCTGTCGGCGATCGTCGCCGGACTGCACACGTGGTACCTCGTCAAGCGCACGCCCGAATTACTCCGGCTGGCAAAGTTTTTCGGCAAGTTGTTCACGATCAACTTCGCGCTCGGCCTGGTCACCGGCATCGTGCAGGAGTTCCAGTTCGGGATGAACTGGTCGGCATACAGCAAGTTCGTCGGAGACATCTTCGGCGCGCCGCTGGCCTTCGAGGCGCTGCTCGCCTTCTTCCTGGAGTCGACCTTCCTCGGCCTCTGGCTCTTCGGCTGGGGCCGGCTGCCCGAGAAGATCCACGTCGCCTGCATCTGGATCGTGCACATCGGCACGGTGCTCTCGGCATACTTCATCCTCGCGGCCAACTCCTTCATGCAGCACCCGGTCGGCTGGCGCTACAACCCGCAGTCCGGCCGCGCGGAGCTCACCGACTTCATGGCGGTGCTGACCAACAAGGTGCAGATGGTCGCCTTCCCGCACGTGCTGACCTCGGCCTACCTGGTCGGCGGCGCGGTGGTGCTCGGCATCGGCCTGTGGCTGATGCGCAAGCACCCGCATGACCGCGGGATGTATCGCAAGGCCGCGCGGGTCGGTGCGGTCGTCACCCTGATCGCCGGTGCCGGCGTCGCGATCACCGGCGACGCGCAGGGCAAGGTGATGACCGAGGTGCAGCCGATGAAAATGGCTGCGGCAGAAGCGCTTTACACCACCCGCGACAGCTGCGCGGAGTTCTCGATCTTCACCATCGGGTCGCTCAACGGTGAGCAGGAGCGCTACGCGATCACCGTCCCGTGTCTGCTGAGCTTCCTCGGCACCGGCTCGTTCCAGGGCAAGGTCGAGGGCATCAACGACCTCAAACGTGAGTTGCCCGCGCAGATCACCCAGGAGGCGCAGGCCAGGCAGGAGCCGCTGCGCTACGTGCAGCCGCCGGACGCGGTGTTCACCCCGAACATCCCGCTCGCCTACTGGTCGTTCCGGCTGATGATCGGCGTCGGCATGGCCGCCTGCGGCGTCGCGGTCCTCGCCCTCTGGTTCACCCGCAAGGGCCGCGACACGATCCCGCGCTGGATGGTCTGGGCGGCGATCGCCACCCCGTTCCTTCCGTTGCTGGGCAACAGTTTCGGCTGGATCTTCACCGAGACGGGACGGCAGCCGTGGCTGGTCTACGGCGTCATGACGACCGCCACCGGAGTGTCCGGCAACTCCGCCGGCGCGGTGCTCACCTCCATGGTCGTCTTCACCGTGCTGTATGCCGCGCTGGCCGTCGTCGAGGTCAAGCTCTTCCTCGACTACACGCGCCGCGGCGCCGACTCCTACCACCCGACGAAGCAGACGGCCGAGGACGAGCCGTTGGCCTTCTCCTACTGAGAAACCAGGAGATTCACCATGTCTCTTGAGACGCTCTGGTTCATCGCGATCGCCTTCCTCTGGTCGGGGTACCTGATCCTGGAGGGCTTCGACTTCGGTGTCGGCATGTTGCTCGCGGTGATCGGCCGCGGCGAGACCGAGGCCGAGACCAATGACAAGCGCCGGCTCATGCTGACCACCATCGGACCGTTCTGGGACGGCAACGAGGTGTGGCTGATCACCGCTGCCGGTGCGATGTTCGCGGCCTTCCCGGCTTGGTACGCAACGATGTTCAGCGGCTTCTACCTGGCGATGCTGGTGTTGCTGGTCGTGCTGATCCTGCGCAACATGGGCCTCGAATACCGCTACAAGCGGGACAGCGCCCGGTGGCGCGGCTCGTGGGACGCGGCGATCATCGGCGGCTCGCTGCTCGCGCCGCTGCTGGTCGGCATCGCCCTCACCAACCTGGTGCACGGCGTCCCGATCAACGCCCAGGGCGACTTCACCGGCAACTTCTTCAGCCTGCTCAACCCGATGAGCATCCTGGGCGGCATCACGTTCGTCGCAATGTCGCTCACCCACGGCGCGTTCTTCCTCGCGCTCAAGACGACCGGTGAGATCCGGGAAGCGGCAAGGAAATTCGCCGGTCGCTTCGGGGCGATCGCGTGGGTGCTGCTGGCCGTGCTGCTCATCTGGACCAACGTGCACACCGGCACCGCCTGGTCCTGGGCGGCCTCGGTGGTCGCGCTGGTCGCGCTCGGCTCGTCGGCCATTGCCGACCGCGCCGGCCGGGACGGCTGGGCCTTCCTCGGCACGTTCTTCGCCATCGGGCTGACCGCGGCGACCTACTTCCTGGCCGTCTACCCGGATGTCATGCCGAGCACCACCAACCCGGCATACAGCCTGTCGGTGCACGAGGCGGCCAGCACCCACCTGACGCTGCAGATCATGACCGGGGCGGCCGTGGTGTTCCTGCCGATCACGCTCCTCTACAGCGCCTGGAACTACTGGGTTTTCCGGAAGCGCCTGTCGCCAGCCAACATCGAGCCGCAGGGCGACCCGCTGGGCCCGGTCGAGGCACAGCAGCACGCATGAGGCCGTTCGATCCGCGGCTGCTGCGCGCCGAACCCGGCGCGCGGCGGCCGCTGGCCGTGCTCGGCGCGCTGGGGGTCGTCCAGGGGGCCCTCGCCGTCGCGCAGGCCTTCGCGGTGGCCGCCCTGGTCGTCGCGGTGGTGCGGCACGAGTCGCTCGTCGCGCCCGCGGTTGCGGTCGTCGCGCTCTTCGGTGCGCGCGGCCTCGCGGCCGGTATGGCGGAACGCGTTGCCGCCTGGGCGGCTTCGCGGGTTGCGGCACTGCTCCGGCGGCGCGCCGTGACCGCCTGGCTGCGCGCTCCGGCGGACGACCGGCCCGCCGAGCAGCAGATGCTCGCCCGGGCGACCGGCGGCGCGGCGGCGGTCGAACCCTACGTGTCCCGCTACCTGCCGACACTCGTGTCGGCGTCGGTGGTGCCAGTGCTCGCGCTGATCGCGCTGGCCGTGACCGACTGGGTCAGCGCGCTGATCGTGCTGCTCACCCTGCCGTTGCTGCCGCTCTTCGCCGCGCTGATCGGGCAGCACACGCAGGACGAGACCGCTCGCAAGCAGCACGAATCCGACCGGCTGACAGGGCATTTCCTCGACGTCATGCGTGGGCTGCCGACGCTGGTCGGCTACCAGCGGGCCGAGCACCAGGTCGGCGTGGTGCGCGCGGTGGGGGAGCGGCACCGGCGGGCGACCGTGCGCACGCTGCGCACCGCATTTCTCAGCTCGGCCGCGCTCGAGCTGCTCGCCACCATCTCGGTGGCGATCGTCGCGGTCGCGGTCGGCCTGCGGCTGGTACACGGCGGCATCGACCTGCAGGTCGGGCTGGTCGCGATCTTGCTTGCACCGGAGGCGTATTGGCCGATCCGCCGGGTCGGTCAGGAGTTTCACTCGGCGGCCGACGGGGCGCAGGCGCTCGATGACCTGCTGGTCGGATCCGGTGGCGCAGCAGCCGACCCAGCACCCGCTGACGCAGCAGCAGCCGACCCAGCAGCTGCACACTCAGCAGCCGCGGACACTGGCCGGCGGGCGCTGCAGCTGACCGCCGCCGGTTACCGCTACCCGGGCGCCACGACGCCGGTCATCGACGACCTGACTCACCGGTTCGGCACCGGGCTCACGGTGTTGCGCGGCCCGTCCGGTGCCGGCAAGACCACCCTGCTGGAGCTGCTCGCCGGCACCCGCCGCCCGACGGACGGCACCGTCTCCCGTCCCGGGCGAGTCCATTACGTCACCCAGCGTCCCTTCGTCGCACCGGGCACGCTGCGCGACAACCTGACCGCCGCCGAAGGCGTGGGTGACGTCCCGGCCGGCACTGGCTGGCTGCCGGCGCCGTTGCGGGAGTTGCCGCTCGGGCTCGAAACCCCGCTCGGTGACGACGGATTCGGGCTGTCGGCCGGTCAGCGGGCGCTGCTCGCGCTCGTGCGGGCCGAGCTGGCCGGGGCCCCCGTCATACTGCTCGACGAGCCGACGGCGCACCTGGACGCGGCGTCCACGGCCGCGGCGCACGAGCTGATCACGCGCCTGGCCGCCGATCGCATCGTCGTGGTCGCGACGCACAGCGAGTCGTTGCAGGCGCTCGCGACCGACGTCGTGGAGTTGTCGCCGCGCGACGTGCTGGCCACCGCCGCACTGCCGGCCCCGACATCGCCCGCCGCGCCCCCGGCCGTCACCGCCGTCACGCAACCGGACGGAGCGCAACCGCAGACCGCGCGCGGATCGCTGTGGCGCCCCGCGCCGGGCGTGCTGCGCGCGGCCGTCGTTGGTGCGCTCGCCTCCACCTGCGGGGTCGCGCTCACCGCGACCTCCGGCTGGCTGATCGTGCAGGCGAGCACCCGGCCCCCGGTGCTCAGCCTGCTCGTCGCGATCGTTTGCGTGCGGGCCTTCGGCATCGGCCGGCCGGTCCTGCGCTACTACGAACGCATCCGGTCGCACGACGCCGCACTCGGCGACCTCACACGGCGCCGGGCCGCGCTCTTCGCCCGCCTTATCCCGCTCACTCCGGCCCGGCTGGGCCGGCGCCGCCGGGCCGACGTGCTGACCGGTGCGGTGGGCGACCTGGACGACGAGGTCGACGTGCAGGTGCGCGCGATCGTGCCGCTGCTCGGCGCCGCGCTGACCTCACTGCTCGCCGTCGGCGTCGCCACCGCGCTGCTGCCGGTCGGCGGTCTCGTGCTCGCCGCGGTCGTGGCGGCCGGGTGTGCCATCGCCCTGCTCGATCACCGCCTGGAGTATGACGGGCAGCGCCGCGCCCTGCGGGCCCGCGGCGACGTCAACCGCGCGACGCAGCTGATCGTGTCGAACCTGCCTGCCATACAAGCGATTTCGGCCGAGGGTGGCTACCTGCGAGAGCTCGGCGACGCCGAAGGCGCGGCAATTTCCGCCGCCGGACGCCAGGCTCGGGGCCGGGCTGTCGGCATCGGGCTGAGCACCCTGCTGACCGGCGCCGCCGCGGTCGTGATGGCCGTCGTCGCCGCAGTCGCGTATGACGCGGGGCGTATCAACGCGCCCGTCGCCGCGCTGCTCGTGCTCGGTCCGCTCGCGCTCGCCGACCTGCTCGGCACCCTGCCGGACGCGGTCGGTGCGGCGGCTCGCGGCCGGCACGCGCGGGCCAGGCTGGAGGCGCTGACGGACCAGGAGCCGGCGGTGCACCCGCTGCCGTCCGCGGCGGACGCCGACGTCATACCGGCACGACCGGCGTTGGCACTGAAGGGGATTCGGGCGTCATGGGACGGCGATGCCGAGGATCTGCGGGTTGACGAGCTGCGGGTCGACCCGGGGGAGCGAGTCGCGGTCACCGGACCGAACGGCGCCGGCAAGTCGACCCTGTTGGCGGTGCTCGCCCGGCACCTCGACCCGACCGGCGGCAGCTACCGCTTCGGCACCGAGGACGTGCGCCTGCTCGGTCTCACCCCGGTGCGCTCGGCCATCGCGCTCGTCGACGACGAGCCACACGTCTTCACCGGCACCGTCCGCGCCAACCTGCTGCTCGCGCGGCCGGACGCGACGGACGCGCAGCTCGGCACCGCTCTGGTCGACGCCGGGCTCGGCCGGTGGCTGGCCGGGCTGCCCGTGGGCCTCGACACCGAGGTCGGGCCGGAGCGCAGCCTGAGCGGTGGCGAGCGTGCCCGGTTCGCGATCGCCCGCGCGATCGTCTCCGGCCGCCCGGTGGTGTTGCTCGACGAGCCGGTCGCGCACCTGGACTCGCCCACTGCCCGCGCGGTCATGCGCGACCTGCACGCAGCGACCGAAGGCGCGACTGTGATCGCCGTAACACACCAGGCGACAGGCGAATTCGGCGCTGACCGAGTCGTCGCCATCCAGCCCGCGGGCGCCGCAATGACACCGGCTACGGTGACGTCGTGAAGCGGCGACCGATGCCCTCGCTGGGCGAGCTGGAGAGCGCCGTGATGGATCAGTTGTGGCAGCTGCCGACCGACGGCTCGCTGTCCGTGCGCGAGGTGCAGGAGCGACTCGCCGGCCGCGACCTCGCCTACACGACGGTGATGACCGTGCTCGATCGGCTCTCCAAGAAGCAGCTGGTGAGTCGTGAGCGCGTGGGCCGCGCCTGGCACTACCGGCCGGCGGCCTCCCGCGAACAGCTGACCGCCGACACCCTGCATGCAGGGCTGGACTCCCTCACCCCGGACGACCGCCGCGCGGTGCTGCTGCACTTCCTGGAGGACGCCTCGGCCGAGGACCGTGACGCGCTGCGCGCGGGGCTCGACGAGGTCGAGCGGCGCAACCGCGCTTGAGCTGTGCCTGATCTGTGCTCGATCTGGGCCTGATCGCCGGCGTCGGTCAGCCGGCACCCAACAGCGCGCCCCACGCCAGCGCACCGGGTATGACGATGACGAGCGCCGCGGCCGCGAGTGTCGCCGCGGCGAGCAACCGGTGCGGGCGGGGATCGGCCAGCAACTCCAGGCGGCGGCCTGCCGTGCTGACGCCGCCGGCGCCGCCACCCACGCCGAGCGTCGCGTCCGGGTGAGCACCACCGGCCAGCTCGACCAGCGCTCGCGCGACCGGCACCGGGCCGACCGCGCGCGCCGCCATACGGTCGGCGAGTAGCTCGATCAGCAACCGGACCTCGACGAGCCCGCGGTCGCTGCGCACCGCGCGCGGCACTGCCGTGTGCAGGACGGTGAAGAACTCCAGCACCAGATCGTGCCGGTGCCGCAGGTGGGCGCGTTCGTGGGCGAGGACGGCCGCGAGTTCGTCGTCCGGCAGCGCCCGGATCGTGCCGTCGGTGAGCACTACCCGGGTGCGGCGGCCCGGGATGCAATAGGCGGTCGGCGTCGGGTGGGCCAGCACGGTGAGCGGTCCGTGCCCGCCCGCGGCGACCGGGAGGGCGGGCTCACCGAGCACGTCGACGAGCTCGGCGTGTTCGCGGCGTGCGGTGCGCAGGTTGCGGCCGATGCGGTGGCCCTGCACGAGGAGCCGGCCGAGCACGAGCCCGGAGATCGCGAGGCCGAGCACGAGCATCGGCAGGTTGGCGGCCGGGTGCGGGATCGCCGGCCCGTCGCGCACCACCTGCAGCACGGCGAGCGGGGCGAGGCAGATCGCGGCGAACACCGCCGAGAGCGAAACCGCCTGCCACAGCACGAGAGCCGGCCCCGGCACCCGCTCCAGCGCGTGCAGCCGAGGCAGCAGCCGCGGCACCGGCCAGGTGAGCAGCACCGCGACCACCAGCAGCAGGACGGTCAGCACCCGGCCATTGTCCCGGGCGCCCTCTCGTCGACTGACGGCTCCCTCGACGAGTGACGGTCCGATCGCGGGGTCAGTCGGCGAGGGAGCCGTCACTCGCCGGGGGTGGGAGGACGGTGGTCAGCGGGTCAGCGGGTCAGCGCGTCTGCGTCAGCGGGTGAGCGGCACGGCATACATCGTGGTGTCACTGCCGACCGACGCGACGCAGTAGGCGAGCTTGTCGGTGCCGCCGTGCGGCAGCGCCACCTGGCCGCCGCGCTCGACGGCCGCGCCGAGCGACTTGCCCTTGCTGTCCGCGGTCAGCACGTTGTCGCCGGATTTGCTCCAGGAGTTGTACTGCGAGACCGCGATCGGCGACCACTGCGCGGCGATGACGTGGGACTGGCCGTTGGTCATGTCCACCCAGGCGTTGCCGGCGACCGCCCAGCTCTGATCGGGCGCGAGCATGAAGTTGGTCGGGAAGATCGCCGGCCGGAACGGCCTGGTGGTGATCCGCGGCTGCAGGGTCGGCAACGCGAACGACCGCAGCATCGACGCCTGCGGGTCGTCAGTCGGCACGAACGCGGTGATCAGCTGGCTCGCCGTCGCCGCCACGAACGTGCCGGGGCTGCTGCCCGCGGGAGCGGCCAGGGTGGTCGGCTTCGGGGCGGTCCTGGCGTCGGTGACCCGCCATACCTGGCCCCGGGCGTTGGTGGCGACCATCGTGCCGTCCGGCAGCAGCGCCACCGGGTTGGCGGTGTCGGGCAGCGCGCGCTGGGTGATCTGGCCGCCGTGCAGCACGAAGGCGCTCGCCTTGTCGCTCGGCTTGGTCAGGATGACGCCGCTGCGCAGGATCGACGTGCTCCAGTTCTGTTCGACCGGCCAGGTCTTGGGGTTGCCGCCGGTCATCGGCCAGGCGAGGATCTGCGACTGGGTGACGACGACGACCGACTGCACCCCGTCGATCGTGGCCTGCGCCGGGCCGCGGGTGACGACCGCGTCCACCGGCAGGTCCGACTTCCACTGCTGTTTGCCGGTCGCGGCCTCGAGAGACACCAGCTGTATGCCGCCGGTCGCGTCGTTATTGGTGGTGCAGACGAGCTGGTTGCCGTTGACCACGATCTCCGGCGCGACGTCGGACATGCCGACGACCGACCAGAGATAGCTGTTGGGCAGGCCCGCGGGGGCGTTGACCCCCGCGGGCATGGCCGTGCCGGTCGGGGCCGGCGTCGGCTTGGGCTTGTCGTCGCCGCGGGTGGCGAGGAAGGCCGCGACGCCGCCGAGCACCAGCACCCCGGCGCCGGCCCCGCCGACGAGCAGGCCGCGACGGGAGACTCGGGCATCAGCTTCTGCCGAGGCGGGTTGCGCGGTGTTCTCGTCCGGCTCGCGGGGGATCGACTCGGTGGTGTCCGGGCGGTAGTCGTGCGCGGTCGAGGCGTGCGTCGTGGTGGTCGGTATGACGCGGCCGGCCTCGTCGGTCAGCGGCTCCTGCTCGGCCGGCGTCAGTGCCGCCGTGGCCGGCAGTGGCGTGGTCGCGGCTGCCGGGGTTGCTGCTGTGGGGGTCGGTGCTGCCGGGCTCGTTGGCGTCGGGGTCGTTGGCGTCGGGGTCGTTGGTGTCGGGCTCGCTGGTGTCACGGGCGCCGATGTCGTCGGCGCCGGCTGCCCGCCGATCGGCGGCACGATGCGCGGCGTCCCGTCCGGCGCGAGCGCGATGTGCCAGACCCGGCCGTCGGGGGTGCGGCCGACCACCCGCACGGTCTCGCCGGCGGCGTGGGTGTCGGCCTTGCGCCGGGCCGCGCGCAGCAACTGCTCGTAGGGGTCGTCGCCGGGCATCAGCGTGAGGCGGTCGTCGTCGACGACGCCGACCAGTTTGCCGTCGATCTCGCGCAGTTCGGCGACGTGGGACACATCGTCGGGGACCGGCTGCTCGGCCTCGGGCTGCATCGGCGTGAACGCCGAGACCGCACCAGGACGTGGTGTGGCGGCCGGTGGCCGGCCGGGGCGGGCGTCGGGGTCGGGTTCCGGCTCGGGTGCGGACTCGGGTTCGGCGGCCACAGGCCGGGAGGGTTTCGGCTGGGAGAGACCCGGTTGGGAGGGACCCGGCTCGGCATACGGCTGCTGCGGCGCGGGCACCTCGAAGGCGCGTCCGTCCGGGTCGATGGCCATGTGGAAGCTGCGGCCGTCCGGCGTGGTGCCGACCACGCGCACGGTCTGTCCGGGCAGGTCGACGTCGGCGCGCCGGCGTGCGGCCTGGATCAGCGCGCGGTGGAGGCCGACGCCGGGCGGCACCATGACGCGTTCGCCGTCCAGCCAGCCCGACTCGGTGCCGTCGGCGTCGCTGCGGACGCTCAGCACATAGGTCGGCTGCGCCGGCACGCCGCGGGCGGCCATCTCATCGTTCGTCATCGTGCTTCCGTGGTCGGGCTTGCGTGGTCGGGCTCACCGGCCGGACGGCGCTGTCCGAGCACTGGTGAACTGCCGCCCGCCAGAGTACGGCGCGTTTCGTCGGATCTCCGTCATCGCTACCGACTTGAGATAAACGGTCGCCAGCTGGGCGGCGTGCTCAGCCAGTGCTGTGGCACGGTGTCGCGTATGACGAACGCACGAGCCACCGGGATCCGTGCCCGGGCCCGTGTCGAGACGACGGCGCGCATCAAGGACGTCGCCCGCCGGCACCTCGCCGAGCACGGTGCCGACCTGTCGCTGCGCGCGGTCGCCCGCGACGTGGGCATGGTGTCCTCCGCGGTCTACCGCTACTTCGACAGCCGCGACGCGCTGCTCACCGCGCTGATCGTGGACGCCTACGAGGCGCTCGCCGACGCCGCGGACGCTGCCGAGGCGACCGCCCCGCGGGACGACTTCGCCGGGCGCTGGATCGCGCTCGCCGACGGCATCCGCGGCTGGGCCGTGGCGCACCCGCACGAGTACGCACTGCTCTACGGCAGTCCCGTCCCCGGGTATGCCGCACCGCCCGCGACGATCGAGCCGGCGAGCCGGCCGGTGGTCACGATGGTGACGATCCTCGGCGACGCGGTGGCCGCCGGGCGCTCCGTGCCCGACGTCGAGATCGGTGGGCCGGTAGCCGTCGAGCTGCGGGGGGTGCTCGCCGCGCTCGGCTCAGACGACGTGCCGGAGGCGCTGCTGTTGCGTGGCCTGATCGCCTGGGAGCAGCTCTTCGGGGCGCTGAGTTTCGACCTGTTCGGGCGGTTCCAGGGCGCGTTCGAGCACAAGGACGACCTGTGGCGGCAGCAGTTGCTGCTGATGACGGACTATCTGGGGTTGCGCGGCTGAGGCGAGCGCTTCGCCGCGTCATACCGGGCGAGCGCCTCGCGGCGTTCGGCGGCGTGGTCGACGATCGGCTCCGGATAGCCGTGGTCGTAGCCGTCGTCGTGCTTCCACGGCTCGTGTGCGGCGCGGCCCGGCAGGTGCGCGAGCTCGGGCACCCAGCGCCGCACGTAGGCGCCGTCGGGGTCGAAGCGGATGCCCTGGGTGATCGGGTTGAAGACCCGGAAGTAGGGCGCGGCGTCCGTGCCGGTGCCGGCGACCCATTGCCAGCCGTGGTTGTTGGAGGCGAGGTCCCCGTCGATCAGGTGGTCCAGGAAGTGCCGTGCGCCGACCGGCCACCACACGTGCAGGTCCTTGGTGAGGAAGCTCGCGGTGATCATCCGCACCCGCCCGGCCATCCAGCCGGTGCGGGCCAGTTGGCGCATGCCTGCGTCGACGATCGGGAAGCCGGTGCGCCCGGCCCGCCACGCGTCGACCTGCTCGCCCGGATCGTCGTAGGCGAGCACGGCGAGGCCGTCGCGCAGGTCGTGCCAGGCCGACCGCGGGTGGTGGTGCAGCACGTCGGCGTAGAACTCCCGCCAGGCCAGCTCCGTCTCGAACTTCTCCGCGCCGGGCCCCTGCCTCCCGGCGAGGTCGGCCAGCAGTGTGCGCGGGTGGATCGCGCCCAGTTTGAGGTATGGCGAGAGTCGCGACGTGCCGTCCAGGTCCGGCCGGTCGCGGTCGGTGTCGTAGTCGTCGAGTCGTTCGAGGAAGTCCGACCACCTGGCCAGCGCGCCCGGCTCCCCGGCATCGGGGAGCGGCTCGGCGAGCTCGAACTCCGTTGCGGCAGAGAGGAGTTCGTCGGCGTGGGGGTGGCTGCCGGCATCGTGCAGGGTGGGCTTCGGGTCCTGCGCGGGTGCCGGCCGGCCGTGGTCGCGCCAGGCGCGGCTGAAGGGCGTGAAGACCTGGAAGGGGGTGCCGCCCTGGGTGCGCACGATGCCCGGGCCGATCGCATAGGGCGTGCCGGTCGCGGTGAAGTCGACGCCCGCCGAGCGCAGCCGCTCGGCCACCTCGGCGTCCCGCCGCGCGCCGAAGGGAGTGGTCTCCCGGGTGACGTGCACGCTGCCGGCGCCGGTCTCGGCCGCGAGCGCGGGCAACACGTCCCGGGGGTCGCCGACCCGGATCGCGAGCTTGTCGTCATACAGGGCGGAGGTGACGCGGAGGGTGTCGGCGAGCCAGCGCCGGCGCACCGGGCCGCAGCCCTCCCACAGGGTCGGGTCGATCACGAAGACGGGCAGCACGCCGGCGCGGCCCGCGGCGGCGGTTGCTGCCCCGAGGGCGGGATGGTCGTGGCGACGCAGGTCGCGGCGCAGCCAGAGGATGGCGGGAGTGGGCACGCCCGACAGTCTGGTCGCTCATCGTCGATCGGCGCTTCTAACGATGTATGTGGTTGGTGTTAGATATCGATAGAAGGGGTCATCGTAGGGGTCATCGAGCGGCGTGCCCCGGCGCGTGGATCGCGTCGCGCGCGGGTACGCTCCTGCGGTGCCCCTGGACCAGCAAACCGTCGCCCGTGTGCTCGGCGTCGACGTCCCGCCGCTGCCCGCACCGATCGTCGCGGTCACCCACGACTCCCGGGCGGTCGTGCCCGGCGGCGCGTTCGTGGCGATCAACGGCTTCACCTCCCGCGGCGCCGACTTCGTGCCCCAGGCGCTCGAGAAGGGGGCGGCGCTGATCGTCGCCGAGGAGCCGGCCGACGGTGCGCCGACCGCGGTCGTGCCGAGCGACCGGGTGGCGCTAGCGGCGCTCGCGACCGAGCTCGCCGGGCATCCGTCGCACGACCTGACCGTCTACGGGATCACCGGCACCAACGGCAAGACCACGAGTTCCTATGTGCTGCACGCGATCCTGAGCGCTGCGTATGGCGAACAGGCCACGGGTCTGATGACCACGGCGGAGATCATCGTCGGCTCCGAGCATGAGGCGGCGATCCGCACCACGGGCGAGGCGACCCAGGTGCAGGCCAACCTCGCGCGGATGCGGGACGCGGGGGTGCAGCACGTGGTGCTCGAGACGAGCTCCCACGGCATACACCTGCATCGTGTTGACGGAACCCGTTATGCCGCAGCGCTTTTCACCAACCTAACGCGCGATCACCTCGACCTGCACGGCACGATGGAGGACTACTACCTCACCAAGCGCAGGCTCTTCGAATGGACCGCCGGGCCCAAGCTCGCCAACGTCGACGACGACTGGGGCCGCCGGCTGGTGGGGGAGATCGAGGGCAGCCTCGGCTTCGGGACCGCGGACGACGCGGCATACCGGATCAGCGGGGAGCGCACCGAGGGCACGAGCACGGTCTTCGAGCTGGACACTCCCGGCCACGGTCGCCTCACGCTGACCATCCCGCTGCTCGGTGACTACAACGTGCACAACGTGGCCGGTGCGGCAGGCATCGCCCTCGAGATGGGCATGCCGCCCGAGACTCTTGTGAGTGCGGTGCGCGAAATGGCCCAGGTGCCAGGGCGATTCGAGCGTGTGCCCGCGGCCGTCGACCGTGGCTTCGAGGTCGTCGTCGACTACGCGCACACCGACGTCGGCCTGCGGCTGGTGCTCGAGGTGGCCCGGGAAGTGGCTGCCGGCGGCCGCCTCATCTGTGTGTATGGCGCAGCCGGCGCCCGCGACGCCGCCAAGCGACCCAAGATGGGCGCGGTCGCCTCGGAACTCGCCGACTCCGCGATCGTCACCACCGACGACGCCTACCACGAGGACCCGCAGCAGATCGCCGACGAGGTCTTCGCCGGCGCCGACCCCGCGAACACCCAGGTCGTGCTCGACCGTCGCGCCGCCATCGCCGCCGCGCTCGCCGAGGCACGCCCGGGTGATGTCGTCGTGGTCGCCGGCAAGGGCCACGAGCGCGTGCAGCACCTGCCGACCGGGGACGTGCCGTTCCACGACGTCACCGTGGTCACCGAGTTGCTGCAGGCCTGAGCATCACTCGGGTCGACGCGGCTGCCGGCGCTGCCCGGCGAAGGCGATGCGCCGACAGGCCCACCCGCGCATCGAGAGGTACAGACGCTGGGCCGAAATGTGTGTACCCCTCGATGCGGGAGTGTGCCTCTCGGTGAGAGGCGCGGGAGTGCAGCGCTCAGGCGCGCGGAGTCTCAGGCGCGTCTCAGGCGCGCGCGGAGTCGCCGGCGACCCAGGACATGTCGGGGTAGCGGTCGCCGGTTGCCTGCATCGCCGACAACTCGGCGATCACGTCGGCCGGCAGGGCGAGCGTGGTGGCGGCGGCGTTCTCGCGCAGGTAGGTGCGGCGCTTGGTGCCCGGGATCGGCACGACGTCGTCGCCCTGGGCGAGCAGCCAGGCCAGCGCGACCTGCCCGGGGGTGGCGTCCAGGTCGTCCGCGATCTGCCGAATGCGTGCCACCAGAGCGAGATTCGCGGTCAGGTTGTCGCCCTGCCAGCGGGGCAGAGTGCTGCGGAAGTCGCCACTGCCCGGTGTCGCCGCCGCCGCGGAGCCGGTCAGCAGGCCGCGGCCGAGCGGGCTGTAGGGCACGATCGCGACCCCCAGCTCACGCGCGGCCGGCACGTCCTCGGCCTCGATGTCGCGGCTGAAGATCGACCACTCCGACTGGAGCGCCGCGATCGGGTGCACCGCGCTCGCCCGGCGCAAGGACTCCGCCGACGCCTCGGAAAGGCCCAGGTGGCGCACCTTTCCGGCGGTCACCAGCTCCGCCATCGCACCGACCGTCTCCTCGATCGGCACCTGCGGGTCGACCCGGTGCAGGTAGTAGAGGTCGATCGTGTCGACGCCCAGGCGTCGCAGCGACCCCTCCGCACTCTCCTTCACGTATGACGCAGAGCCGTTCGTGCCGTTCGGCATCCCGTCGGGACCCGTGGTGATCCCGAACTTCGTCGCCAGCACCACCTCCTCGCGCCGGTCGGCCAGCACTTTCGCGAGCAGTTGCTCGTTGGCGCCCGCGGCATACATGTCGGCGGTGTCGAGGAAGTTCACGCCGAGGTCCAGCGCCTCGTGGAGGGTGGCGATCGCCTCGCTCTCGTCGTCGGCGGTCGCGCCGTAGGCGAAGTTCATGCCCATGCAGCCGAGCCCGACGGCGGACACGTCGAGATCGGCGATGCGGCGGCGGGGGATCGAGGTGGCGTCAGAGTGCGATGAGGTGCTCATGGTGCGGTCTGTCCTCCATAGGTGGCGATCTTGTATTCGGTGGCGGCCAGCGACAGCGTCAGCTGACGGATCTGCCGGCGGATGGTGTCGCGGTGTTCGAGGAGCATCTCCAGCCGTTCGGGCACGGTGTCGTCACCCTGGTCGACCAGTGACACGTAGTGCTGCAGGTCGCGAATCGGCATACCGGACAACCGCATTCGGGTGAGGAAGACGAGGCGCCGCACGGCGTCGGCGTCGTAGGTGCGGTAGCCGGACGCGTCACGGTCGACCTCGACGAGCCCGATCCGCTCGTAGTAGCGCAACGTGTGCGGTGAGGCGTCGAGCAGGTCGGCGACCTCCTGCACGCTCATCGGGCGGTCCGGCAGGTCGGCGGTGACGAGGCGGTCGAAGACCTCCTTGATCAGCGGACTGTCGGGTTCGCCGATCGCGTCGAGGGCCTTCTGCAACAGCTCTTCGGTGGCCATGCCGACGACGCTAGAGCTTTGAGCGCGCTCCAAGGCAAGCGTCCTCGTGCCAGGCCTTCTCGCCAGCGGGCCGCCGACGCACGCCCGGCTAGTTTTGCGACGATGGGACCGTGCGCAACGTCGGCTCACCGCTCGGGGGCGGCCCACCGAAGGTCATCGCCCACCGCGGATCCAGTTTCTCCGAACCCGAGCACACGCTCGGCGCCTACCTGCGGGCGATCGACGAGGGCGCCGACGGTGTCGAGTGCGACGTGCGACTCACCGCCGACCGCCACCTGGTGCTGGTGCACGACCGCCGGGTCAACCGCACCTCGGACGGTCGCGGCGCGGTGTCGGCGCTCGAACTCGCCCAGCTCGAGGGCCTCGACTGGGGCAGCTGGAAGAAGGCGCACGGGGACGAGGACGAGATCCCCGACCGGCACCACGCGCAGATCCTCACCCTGCGGCAGCTGATCCGCACTGTGCTGGCGAGCGACCGCCGGCCCGACCTCGTCATCGAGACCAAGCATCCGACCCGCTATGCCGGGGAGGTCGAGCGGCGGCTGGCCGCCGTGCTCGCCGAGTTCGACCTCCTGCGGCCGGCGCCCGACAAGCCGACCGTGCGGATGATGTCCTTCTCCTCCAAGGCAATTCAGCGTATGGCGAAGCTCGCGCCCCACGTGCAGCGCGTGCAGCTGATCGAGGTCGGCACGTCGCCGTTCTTCCGCGACGGGCTCCCCGCCAATGTCGCGATCGCCGGACCACGGATGGGCATCGTGCGTCGCAACCCGGAATTCGTTGCGCGACAACACCATTACGGTCACCAGGTGCACGTGTGGACCGTCGACGCAGAGGCCGACATCGAGCTGTGCCTGCGCCTGGGCGTCGACGCGATCATCAGCAACAAACCGGGACTGGTGCGCGAGATGGTCGATGCGGCATACGCGCTGTAGATGCATAGGGTTGAGGCCTGGCGCCCTACGACAAGAGAGGCCGACGCGTGACTGACAAGCACGGCACCGAGCCCTGGGTGCGCACGGTGCGGCTGCCCTGGACCACCGACTCCGTGCCGCAGGTGCGGGCCGACATCACTCGTGACCTCGCCGCCGGCGGCATGCCGGAGCAGGTGACCGAAGAGGCCGAGACCGTCGTCGCCGAGCTCGTCGCCAATGCGATCCTGCACGGCCGGCCGATGCCCGACGGCAACGTGCGGGTGCGCTGGCGCGCGCGCCCCCCGCGGGTCGAGATCGAGGTCACCGACGGCGGGTCCGGCAAACGCCCGCACCCCAAACCCCAGGCCGACTGGGCGCCGAGCGGCCGCGGGCTGCGCATCGTGCGGTCGCTCGCCTACGAGTGGGGCGTGAGCGACGACGACGGCCACACGATGGTGTGGGTCGCGCTCGGCGGCGCCTCGCGGCGACGGGTCTGAGATGCCGATCCCGATCGACGGGGTGCGCGTCGGGCACTGGACCGACGAGCACGCGCGCACGGGCTGCACGGTCGTGGAGTTGCCCGAAGGCACCGTTGCGTCCTACGAGTGCCGCGGCGGCGCACCGGCCGCCCGCGAGCTGACCCTCCTCGAGCCGGACAAGTCGGTCACCACCATCGACGCGCTGCTGCTGACCGGCGGGTCGGCCTTCGGGCTGGCGGCCGCCGACGGCGTGATGCGCCGGATGGAGGAGACCGGCCGCGGGGTGCCGACCCCCGCGGGCCCCGTGCCGATCGTGTCGGCGCTCGGCCTCTTCGACCTCGCCGTCGGCGATGCCACCGTGCGCCCCGGTCCCGAGCAGGGGTATGCCGCGGCCGCCTCCGTCTCGACGGACGCCCCGCTGACCGGACAGCTCGGCGCCGGCACCGGTGCCTACACCAGCCACTGGCGCGGCCCGGACGGCGCCCGGCCCGGCGGCCTGAGCGCCGCCGAGCGACGCATGGGCGACGTCGTCGTCTGGGCGCTCGTCGCCGTCAACGCCTATGGCGACATCGACCTCGGCGACGCACCGGTCTCGACCGAGGCGGTGGCCCGGCTGCAGGAGCCGTTCGGGTTCGGCGGGGCGGACGGCGGCGGGACGGACGGCGGCGGGACCGACGGCGCCGCCGCCGTGGCCGCAGGGGATCGCACGCACACGACCATCGGGGTGGTCGTCACCAACGCGCGACTGGACAAGGTCGGCTGTCACATCGTCGCGCAGGGCGCGCACGACGGGCTGGCCCGGTCGCTGACGCCGCCGCACACCCGTTTCGACGGGGACGCGTTCGTCGCCGCCGCGACCGGCGTCATACCTGCGCATGTGGACGTGGTGCGGCTGCTCGCGCTCGCGGCGGTTACCGACGCGATCCGTGCGGCCGCCGAGGGTGCCACGGGCGGCGATTAGGGTGATGCCTCATGGGTAAGGCATCGCGTCGCAAGGGCGCGGACAAGAAGGCCGCACGTGCAGCACGAGTCCCGTTTGTTGCCAGGCCTTTTGCGGACCTGACCGGTGAGACCGAGCTGGTCGCGATGCGGGAGATCCTGCCCGCGGCGACGGTGCCGGTGCGCTTCCGGGGGCCGGACGGCGAGCGGTCGGCAACGATCGCGACCGTGCTGCCGATGGCGTGGGCGGCGCTGCACCGCGACGACGGCGAGCTCTTCGTCGCCACCCAGATCGGCGGTGGCTCGGGCGACCTGAGTCGCGACCTCGCCGCCGCGCTCCTCGCCGCCGCGGACGCCGAGCCCGGCGCGTCGATCGCCAGCACGCCCCCGGTCACCGCCGACACGCCGCGGCTGCAGGACCTGCTGGTCGACGGGCCGTTCGAGCTCGAGCTGCACGACGGCTTCGACTTCTGGGTTGCTGCCGACGAGCTCGACGACGCGACCTCGGCCGCCCTCCAGCAGGCCAACGAGGCGGTCGCGCCGACCGTCGCGCTTCCCGCGGCCGACACCGCCTACTGGTGCCGCATCGGCGAACGCACCTATGTCCGTTGGGTTTTGCCGCACGACGAGGATGCCGCCACGTCGGCGCTCGCCCGGCTGCACGCCGCCGGGGACAGCGCGCTCGGCGACGGGCGGCTGCTCGGCGCGTTCCGCACGAGCGGGCTGCTGGTGCCGGTCTGGGAGGTCGACGCCACCGCCGAGCCGCTCTCGTATGACGAGCCGCTCGCCGCGCTCCGCGCCCGCTTCGAGGAGGCGCTCTCCTCGGTCGCCGACCGGCCGCTGGACGACGCCGAACGTCGGGCCCGCGCCGGCCTGGTGTCGCGCCAGATCACCATCCGTTAGCGCGCCGCCACATCCTGGCGTAACTCCGGCGCAACGCTGGCGGAGGTGTGGCGGAACGTCTAGTCTGACCGGATGCCGACTGCCCGTTGGACTTCCGCCGACCCACGCCGCGACCGCGCACAACCGATCGCCGAGGCGCTCCGCGAGCGGATCGCCGCGGGCGACCTGCGCCCGGGCGACCGGCTCGAGGAGAGCGAGTTAGGGGCGGCATACACCGCCTCCCGCAACAGCGTCCGCGAGGCGCTCGACCTGCTCGTCGCCGACGGGCTGGTGGAGCGCAAGCGCGGCGTGGGCACCCGGGTCGGCACGCCCAAGCTCGGGCACGGCCTCGACCGCCTCGCCGGCCTGGGGGAGACGCTGCTGGAGCAGGGCGAGGTCCGCAACGAGGCGCTCGAGGCGCGCCGGTTGCGCCGGCTGCCGAAGGATGTCGCCGCCCGGCTCGACCAGGCGCCCGAGGACGGCGGTGTCCGCATTCGCCGGCTGCGCTCACTGCAGACCGAGCCCCTGTCGCTCGACGTCAGCTACTTCCCGGCCGACGTCGGCGCGTCCCTGCTCTCCGCCGACCTGGCCGGCACCGACGTCTTCGAGCTGCTCGAGGAGTCCCTCGGCACCCGGCTCGGCAGCGCGCAGCTCGTCGTGCACGCCGATGTCGCCGACGCCGAGCTCGCGACGCTGCTGGAAATCGGCGTGGGCGACCCGGTCTTCCGCATCGACCGGCTGACCCGGCTGCCCGGCGGCCGGCCGGTCGACGCCGAGCAACTGCTCGTGCGCGCCGACCGCATCGCGCTGGAGGCGACGATCGAGCGGGACCGCTGATGTCCGCGCTCACCGCGACCCTGCTCGCGCTCTTCGGTCTGCTCGGCGGCATCGGCATCAGTGCCATCGGTCCTGGCGGCGTGCTGCCGACCATCGGCCTCGCGACGCTGACCGCGCTGACACCGGCCCAGGTCGCCGGCACCGCACTCGTCACCCATGTCGCCACCGGTTGTGCGGGCACCGGCGCCTATCTCCGCTCGGGCGAGCTGCGTCGCCCGCAGGTGCGCCGCACCGCCCAGCTGCTCTGCGGCACAGCGGTTTTCGGCACGCCGCTCGGCATCCTGGTCAACTCGCTGATGTCGCCACACTGGTTCAACCTCGCGCTCGCCGCGCTGATGGCGACGGTCGCCGGGCTCGTCCTGATGCGCGAGCGGGTGAGCGTCGCCGGTCACCCGGCCCGCATGACCGACGTCCGCCCGCACCCGTCGGCCTGGGTTGTCGGCGGGGTCGGGGGAGCGGTCGCCGTCGCGGCGGGAGTGGTCGGCATCGGCGGCCCGATGCTGACCGTGCCGCTGCTCGTCGCGGCCGGCGTCGACATGCTCGAAGCGCTCGCGGCCGCACAGGCCCAGTCGGTCCTGATCGCTGGCGTCGGCTCGGTCGGCTACGCGTTGCAGGGCTCGATCGACTGGCCGCTGGCCGCCCTGGTCGGCATCCCCGAGCTCGCGGGGGTGTTCCTCGGCTGGCGGATCGCCCGCGCCCTGCCCGTGCGGTCGCTGCGCCTCGGCCTGGTCGCGGCGCTGCTGGTCGTCGCGCCATACGTCGCGCTGCACGGATGAGGTTTCAGGCCGAGGGTGCGTCGGACGCCGCCGCACCCGGCTCGTCCACCTGAGACTCGTCCGCCTGCTCCGGGGACGGGCGGCGATGCGCGAGCGTGCCAGTGAGCCGGCGCCGGGCGTGCGTCTCCGAGCTCATCCGCGCCGCCAGCAGGATCAGCAGGGGCGCGAGCAGCAGCATGCCGGTCGGCGGGATCGACACCCCGGAGTCGTTGGCGACGAAGCCGAGCAGCCAGCAGACGGTGATCGCGGCGAGACCCTGGCCGAGCATCGGCACCCGGTCGACCAGGTCGGCGATCAGGCTGCCGGGCCGCCGCGACGGTGCCAGCAGCGCCACGACCGCCAGCACCAGGATCAGCGGCACCAGCGCGGTGTACCAGGTGCTGGTGAGCATCGTCCAGTTTGCCTTGACGATGCGCTCGACGCCGGTGAACTGCCCGTGGTTGCGCACCTGGGAGACGAAATCGCCCAGGTGCGTGCGGTATTCGGGCGGCCGCAGGTAATCGAGCACTCCGACGATGCCGACGATCACGACCGCGCTGCCGATGATCAGCGCTGCCCGCCGCCAGGTCAGTGCGATCCCCGCGGCGTTGAGCGCGAGGTAGGCGAACGCCGGGAACATCGTGAGCGGCCCCGCCCCGTCCGCGCCCCAGATCGGCGTGCCGTCGATCAGCAGCGTCACCAGCGCGATGAGTATGACGGTGGCCGCCGCGAGGCGCTGGTGCCCGCGGGACTGCAGCACGCCCGCCAGGCACGCGGCGATCAGCAGCCCCGAGGTGGAAAGCAGCGCCCCGCCCACGTTGCCCATGCCATAGAAGCGCCCGCCATACACCGGTTGGAGGCCCATGATCGAGGTCAGCTGCAAGGGAGTGCCGTGCACGGCGTCGAGCAGCAGCACCGATCCGGTGACCGCCGCGATGAAGAGCGGCGGTCCGAGCGGGTGCCGGCGCCAGGGCCCGGCGAGCGCGAGCAGCCCGATGACCATGGCGATGCCGACGATGCTCCAGCCGAGCGCGGTGCGCGGTTCGGACGCCTGCCACCACGGGACCAGCCCGACCAGCCAGGTCGCCACCGGCATCGACGCGGTGAGCGCGCCGACCCCGGCGAACCAGCCACGCAGCAGCCGGCTGCGCTCGGCCGGGACGCCGCGGCGGCGGGCCCGGTAGCGGCGGATCAGCCACCACACCACCCCGACCGCGAACAACGTCACCATCGCCGCGACGAACCGCACGATGAAGTCGCCGGTGAGCCCGTGCTCGATGCGCAGTTGCAGCGCGATCGTGCGCGCGTCGGTGATCGCGCTGGTGCCGGCGGCGCGTGGCTGCACCATCGGCGGGCGGCCCTCGGGCAGGTGCGGGGCGGCGGCGCCGAGCCGGTCCAGCACCAGCGCGGACAGGTCGGTCGTCTGCAGGATGCCCGGCTGCTGGGTGGACACCGAGGTGAGCAGGCCGTGCGGCACACCGGGCCCGGAGATGACCACGGTGTGCAGCACCTCCGGTCCGGTGTCGTCGGCCAGGCCGGCGACCACGACGGTGGCGTTGGCTGGAGCGCGGGCGAGCAGCTTGCCGAGCTCGGTGTCGTTGGGCGCTGGCAGGTCGACCAGCGTGACCGGGCAGGCGGTCGGGTCGACGCCGACGGCGCTCGGCGAGTAGTGCGCGATGCGGCCGGTCTGGTCGGCCGCGGCGAGCCCGGCATAGCGGCCGGCGGCGGTGATGCACTGGCCGGCGCGCGGCAGCCGGGTGCCCATCGACGCGATGTCGGCCGGCACCGGACGCTTCAGCGCGAGGGAGCGCCACCGGGTCCACGCGCTCTGGTCGTATGCCGCAGGCCCCGTCCCGGCAACCGCCGGCGAGGACTGGGTCGGCGTCGCCCCGCTCGTGGTGAACCCGGTCGTCGACGGGGTCGGCGCGGGCAGCGACGGGCAGCGCAGCGGTTTCTGCCCGGGCGGCGTCATCGGCACCGCCGGCCCGTAGGTGGTGCGCGTGCCCGCGGCGAAGGTCAGCCACGCCTGGCTGGAGCAGCTGTGCGGGGTCAGCGTGCGCGTTGCGAGCGACCCGGCGGCTCCTTCGGTGGCGAGTCTCCACAGCGTCGGTGTGCGGGTCGGGCTCACCTGATCCCACGAGAGCGTGGGCTGCGAGACGACGATCAGCGGCCCGGGCTGGCTGACCGGCTTGGCGGCGGGCCAGGCGACGATCCACGAGATCAGATAGGAGATCGCGACTCCGGCAATGGCGCAGCCCAGCACCCAGGCCAGCCATCGTCGGAACATGAAGGCCCATTCTGCGCTACGCCCGCCGCGCTCTTGCTGTGCGCCACCTGCTGTGCGCCACATCGTGCGATTCGTCACTCCCTCAGGGAGCTAACCTCGGGCGGGTGACCACGACGACCGTTGCCGTGCCGGCCCTGATCCTCGCGGTGCTGGCGCTCGCCGGTGCGGCCGCGGCCTGGTTGCGGTTGCGGGCGGTGCAGCGACAGTTCCGGGTGCTCTGGGGAGAGGGCCCGCAGCGGGACGCGGCCGCGACCATGCGGATGCACATCGGCCGCATCGACGCCCTCGACGACCGGGTCACCCGCCTCGACGGCCGGGTCGACGGCATCGGCGAGCACGTCGCGGCCGGGCTGCGGCACGTGGCGGTCGTGCGCTACGACGCGTTCGGCGACATGGGCGGCCGGCTGTCCTTCTCGGCGGCGATCGTCGACGACGCCGGCGACGGGCTGGTGCTGTCGTCGATCCACGCCCGCGGCGAGTCGCGCACCTACGCCAAGGGCGTGGTCGCCGGGCGGTCCGAGATCACCCTGACCCCGGAGGAGCAGCAGGCGCTCGCCTCGGCACGCTCCGATCGCGCGGACGCCTGAGGGCCGGTATGACGCAGCGCGCCGCCGGGGCCGCGCCGCTGCCGGCCGCCTTCACCCGCTTCTGGATCGGCGAGACCGTCTCGTCGTTCGGGACCTACGTCAGACCGTGACGCCCGACGAGCAGCAGGCGCGCACCAACACCACCGGCCGCGCCGTCAACCGGGCGGTGATCGTGGTGGCCGCGCCGCTCGCCGGTCTGCTCGCCACGCAGGTCGGCGAGCGCGACACCCTCGCCGTCGCCGCGGGCGCCTTCGCGGTGTCCTGTGCGGTCCTCGCCGGTTCCACGGTCCGGACGGCCAATCTCACCGCATCGTAAATGAAATCTTGACGATCGGTATGGGTAAAGAGTATCTTTACCCGGTGGAGATATCCGCGTCCGCCCGAAAGCACGGGATCCCTGACGTCGACATCCGACACGCATGGGCAAACGCACTGCGCCTGATCGAGTTCGACTACCAGGGAGAGGAGCGGTTGCTCGTGATCGGCCCGGACGCCAGCGGACGACTGTTGGAACTGGCTGTCCCGGTCGACGGTCCGACCCGGATCATTCACGCGGACGGATTGCGGACCAGGTTCTACGACTACTTGAGGTGACGACATGGCTGTCCAGCAAAAGCACGACGACACCGGACTTGACCAACTCGAACCGGCGGGCAACCCGGCTCGCGATGCCACACATTTCCGTCGCATCGTGGCCGCCGCGGAGGGTGTCGAGGCGGCGGAGCGCGAGTTGCGTGAGGCGGTGGCGACAGCGCGCGCGGCGGGGGACTCCTGGACAGTGATCGGCGCGGCACTCGGAGTCACGAAGCAGGCCGCGTATCAGCGCTTCGGCCGGTAGCTCCGTCCTCGCCGGTTCCACGGTCCGGACGGCCGATCTCACCGCCCGGACGCGTGAGCTTGAATGAACCCGATGAAGTACGGATATCTCGGACCTGACGGCACCTTCACCCAGGCAGCGCTGCTCGCCTGGGAGCCGGCCGCCACCGCCGAGCAGGTCGCCTGCCCGTCGGTCGACCTCGCGCTCGCCGCGGTCCGCTCCGGCGAGCTCGACGCCGCCATGGTGCCGATCGAGAACTCCGTCGAGGGCGGCGTCACGGCCACCCTCGACGCCCTGTCGGTCGGCGAACCGCTGCAGGTGATCGGCGAGGTGCTGGTGCCGATCACCTTCGTGCTCGTCGCGCCGGAGGGCGTCGGCATCGATCAGGTCCGCGCCGTCGGCACCCACCCGCACGGTTGGGCGCAGGTGCGCGGCTGGATGGCGGCCAACCTGCCGGACGCGGTCTACGTGCCGACCCTCTCGACTGCCGGCGCCGCAGCCGAATTACGTTCTGCCGCAACCACTTCCGACCCTCCGTCGTATGACGCAGCCGTCTGCGCCCCGGTCGCGGCGCACGGCCTGGCCGTCCTCGCCGAGAACATCGGCGACCGTGCCGCGGCCGTCACCCGCTTCGTGCTGGTCTCGCGCCCCGGTCTCAGCCCGGCACCGACCGGTGCCGACAAGACGACCGTGGTGCTCTTCCAGAGCAGCGACCACCCGGGTGGCCTCCTCGAGCTGCTCGAGCACTTCGCGGCCCGCGGCATCAACATGACCAGGCTGGAGTCGCGCCCGACCGGTGAGGCGATGGGCAGCTACTGCTTCTCGATCGACTTCGAGGGGCACGTCCGCGACGACCGGGTCGGGGAGGCGCTGATGGGACTGCGGCGGGTCACCAAGGACGTGCGCTTCCTCGGCTCCTACCCGCGTGCCGACGGCAAGATGGCGTCGGTGCCGGAAACCGCTGCCAATGAAGCGTTCTCGGACGCCCGGGACTGGCTGGACCGGCTGCGCGGCTGACCCGGCAGCGCGGGGCCGGGGCCGTGCGTCGGCGCCGCCGCCGTCATACGCCGGCTCAGGCCGGGCGGGTCCAGACGACGTAGTTGTTGAGGTAGTGCCCGTTGATCATCCGCGAGGTGTTGTCGCAGGTGACCAGCGTGACCACCGGAGTGGCGCTGCCGCCCCAAACCCGTTGGTCCGTGGTCAGTTTCGTCTTCGGCACCGACTCCTTGCCGGTCACCCGCAGGTCGACGGTCTTGCCGTTGGTGCAGGTCACCGACACCGCGGACCCCACCCCGACGTTGCGCAGGTTGTAGAAGTTGTCCGGGCCGTCATAGGTGACGTGACCGGCGATCACGGCGATGCCGTTCTGGCCGGGCTGGGCCGAGCGGTTGTACCACATCGTGGTGCGCGCCGGCGGGTAGATCTGGCCCTGGGAGTTGGTGCCCATCGGCACGACGTTCTCGCCGGCGATGCCGACCGAGGACACCGTCAGACTGGACGGAATGCACGTCGCGCCAGCGGGATTCGCGACCGACTCGCGCTTGCTCTCCCCGGTCGGGTTGGGCACCACCGTGGCCTTCGACTGCGACGACCCGCGCGTGGACGAGCCGCCGGACTTCTGCGCGGACGACCCGCCAGATCCGGAGGAGCTGGTCGCGGCGGACGATCCTCCGCGCGAGCCCGACGCGGAGGAGCCCGAGGCCGACCCTGAGGACCCTGAGGATCCTGAGGAAGCTGACGAGCCGGTCGCCGCACCGCTGTCGCCCGGGGCGTCGGCGCTGATCGACGACGAGGTCGCCGCGTTGTCGGAGGTGCCCGGCCGCATGCTCCAGGCTGCGGCCCCCACGCCGCCGGCCGCGATGAGGCAGCCCGCGACGATCGCGGTCATGCCCTTCGGTCGGGGGGCGCGGTGCGCGCCGCCTTGGTAGCTCATCGGTCCTCTGCTCTTCGATTTGTTGACTTCGATCTGTCGATCTTTTTGATCTCTTGCGCTTCGCGCCCGGCCCCCGGCGGGGCGCGCCCTGGCTTTCGATTATGAACGGCCGGACTCCCCGGCGCGACCGGAACGCTGCACGTCGAACCTGTGGGTTACGTGAACGTAGGGCGTCGCAGATTGCCTGCGGCATACCCCTTGACACCCCCGGTTTACAAACGGCACTCTTTTGTAAACCGCAAACGTGATGGGAGTCACACCATGGCGATATTGGATGCATCCGGCACCGTGCCGGACGGTTCCACCGAAGGGTGGAAGGACAAGAAGCGTTACCTCTGGCTCATCGGCCTGGTGATCCCGTCGGCGTTCGTGGCGATCTACGTGCTCTACGCGCTCACCGGCTGGTCGGTGCTGCTGTGGACCGGGCCGATCCTGATCCTCGGCATCGTGCCGGCGATCGACCTCGTCGCGGGTCTGGACCAGGACAACCCACCGGACGACGTGATCGAGGCGCTGGAGAACGACCGCTACTACCGGTGGGTCGTCTACATGTACCTGCCGCTGCAGTACCTCGGTCTGATCGGCGTGATGATGCTCGTCGCGGGCCACAACCCGGTCGGTGACATCCTCAGCCTGACCGGCGGCTCCGACTGGGTCTCCACGCATCTCGGCGAGCGGTTCGTCCAGCCGTGGGACCTCAGCGTGATCGACAAGATCGCGGTCTCCATCTCGATCGGCTGCGTCGGCGGCATCGGCATCAACACCGCCCACGAGCTCGGCCACAAGAAGGAGAGCCACGAGCGCTGGCTGTCCAAGATCGCCCTGGCGCAGAGCGCCTACGGCCACTTCTACATCGAGCACAACCGCGGCCACCACGTGCGGGTCGCCACCCAGGAGGACCCGGCGAGCAGCCGCGTCGGCGAGAACTTCTACCAGTTCTGGCCGCGCACCGTCAGCGGCTCGCTGAAGAGCGCCTGGAACCTCGAGAAGAAGCGTTACGCACGGCGTAACACCCACCCGTTCCACATCGGCAACGACGTGCTCAACGCCTGGCTGATGACCGCCGTGCTGTGGGGCGTGCTGATGGCCTTCCTCGGGGTCGGCATCTTCCCCTACCTGGTGATCCAGGCCGTCGTCGGCTTCTCGCTGCTCGAGGTCGTCAACTACATGGAGCACTACGGCATGCTGCGCAAGAAGGTCGGCCCGGCCGGCAAGGAGCGCTACGAGCGGGTCGACCCCAGCCACAGCTGGAACTCCAACAACATCGCGACCAACGTGCTGCTCTACCACCTGCAGCGGCACAGCGACCACCACGCCAACCCGACCCGGCGCTACCAGGCGCTGCGCGACTACAAGGAGTCGCCGGTGCTGCCGACCGGGTATGCCGGGATGATCGTGCTCGCGATCGTGCCCGCCGTCTGGCGACGCGTGATGGACCCGCGGGTGCTCGCGCACTTCGACGGCGACATCTCGCAGGCCAACATCTCGCCGCGCAAGCGCGACAAGGTGCTCGCCAAGTACGGCAAGGTCGTCGACCCGACGCCGCGCACCACCGAGTCGCTGCGCGTCGACGCGTCCGCCCACGACCAGAGCGGCAGCCACGGCGGCCGCTGCCCCGGCTGCGGCTACGTCTACGACGAGGCCGTCGGCGCCCCGCGCGAAGGCTTCCCGGCCGGCACCCCGTGGGACCAGATCCCCGACACCTGGTGCTGCCCCGACTGCGGTGTCCGCGAGAAGCTCGACTTCGTGCCGGTGTCCAAGACCGAGGTGGCGTGATGCAGATCGTTGCCGATCTCGCCCAGTGCGAGGGCCTCGGGATGTGCGAGGCGATGGCCCCGGACATCTTCGAGGTCGGGCCCGAGGGTCACGTCGTGATCCACGACCCGTCACCGGACGAGTCGCGCCGCCAGGACCTGCAGGCCGCCGTCGACGCGTGCCCCGTGCTCGCGCTCACCCTGCAGGACTGATCCGCCGTGCGACTGGTCGTAGTGGGAGCATCGCTCGCCGGGTTGCGTGCCGTCGAGGCCGCCCGACGGGCGGGCTGCACCGACCCGATCACGCTGATCGGGGCGGAGCACTCGGCGCCATACGACCGGCCGCCGCTGTCCAAGGCCCTGCTGTGCGCGGACAACCCGGCGCAGGTGCTGCCCTTTCACGCCGAGGAGCACCTGCGGGACGAACTCGGCGTCGAGCTGCGGCTCGGCACTCCGGCGACCGGCCTCGATGTCGACCGCCGCGAGGTGATCGTCGGCGGGGAGCGCATCGGCTATGACGGCCTGATCATCGCCACCGGCGCCACGGCCAACCACTGGCCGATGGGCGCGGGCGTCGCGGGGGTGCACCCGCTGCGCACGGCGCAGGACGCGCTCGCGATCCGGGCCGCGCTCGACGCCGGCGCGCGGGTCGCGGTCATCGGGGCCGGCTTCATCGGCTCCGAGGTCGCGTCGGCGGCTCGTGCGCGGGACCTGCCGGTCACGGTGATCGAGGCCGCGCCGCAGCCGCTGACCCGCTCCGTCGGCGGTGCCGTCGCGGAGGTGCTCACCACGCTGCACCGCACCGCCGGTGTCGACCTGCGGGTCGGCACACAGGTCACCGCGGTGCACCAATCCGATTGCGGCGTCACCGGTTTGACGCTCAGCGACGGCAGTCACGTGCCGGCCGACCTCGTCGTGCTCGGCATCGGCGCCCGCCCGGCCACCGCCTGGCTGCGCGACTCCGGGCTGCCGCTGCACGCCGACGGCGGGGTGCTGGTCGACGCCACCCTCGCCACCGGCGCGCCCGGGGTGTATGCCGCGGGCGACGTCGCGCACTCACCGCACGCCGTCTTCGGCGACGACGTGCTGCGGCTGGAGCACTGGACGAGCGCCGCCGAGCAGGGCGCCGCCGCGGCGCGGCACCTGCTCGACCCGTCGGCCGCCCGCCCGTTGCAGACCGTCCCCTACTTCTGGTCCGACTGGCACGGGCACCGGCTGCAGTTCGTCGGGGTGCCGACCGCGGACGAGGTGCGCGTCATACGGCCGGAGGTGGAGCGGTTCCTCGCGCTCTACCGGCGCGGCGACCGGGTGGTCGGCGCGTTCACGATCAACGGGCAGCGCGAGATCATGCGCTACCGCCGGCACATCGTCGGGCAGGCGCCTTTTGAGGACGCGCTCGCCGAGGCGGCGGCAGCCGAGACGGTCGTCGCGTGAGCGCCCAGCCGGTCGAGGAGGCCGAGACCGAGACCAGCGCCGCGCCTAGACTGGTGCGCGTGACCGCCCCCGCCCGCTCCGACCTCGCGACCCTGCGCTCGCAACTGCTCGCGGCGGCCTCCCGGCTCACGATCAGCGAGGGCTGGTCGAAGGTCACCATGTCGCGTCTCGCCGACGACGTCGGCGTCTCCCGGCAGACGGTCTACAACGAGTTCGGCAGCAAGCCCGCCCTCGCCCAGCAGCTGGTGCTCGGCGAGTTGCAGGTCTTCCTGGGCCGGGTCTTCGACGGCTTCACGGCCAACCCCGGTGACCCGGTCGGCGCGATCCACGACGCCGCGCTCAACGTCCTGCGGCTCAGCCTGGAAAACCCCCTGCTGCACGCGGTGATCGCCGGCTCGCACGGCGCCGAGTCGGAGCTGCTGCCGCTGCTGACCACCGACAGCGAGGCGCTGCTGACCCTCGCCAAGGAAGCCATCACCGAGGGCATGCTCCGCTTCGACCTGCGGCTCACCCGCGCCCAGCTCGACGTCGGCGTCGACGTCGTGGTGCGCACCGTGCTCAGCCACGTCATCCACCCCTCGGGCACCCCCGAGGAGACCGCCGCCGGCATCGCCTGGATCGCGAGCGTGGTGCTGGGCCTCGACGACCAGTGGGGCGACGCCAAGCCCGTCTCCTGAGCGCGGCCCGAGGGGTTGGCCCGATCGCGGCTCCCGTCATACGACCTGCGCGGCGCCGAGGTAGCACTCGTTGTCGTTTCGGCCGCCGCCATGACGACCGCGAGTGCTACCTCGATGTCGCGAGACCTCGGGCGACGCCGGCCCGGCTCTCGCTCAGCCCCGGAACTGACCGGGGTGAGCGGCCGCGCGCTCGAGCCCGCGCATCCCGGAGCGCATCATCGCCGCGTGGTTGGCGATCAGCAGTGGCCGCATCGCACGCCACGTCGACACCCGCCCGAGCAGGCCGTCGACCATGAGGTCGACCTCCTGGGTGTAGGCGAGCAGCGTCGCCGCCGGGCCGTCGGCGGTCAGCACGAACTGCGACCAGCCGATCAGGTCGCCGGCCAAAGACGCTCGCAACACACCGGATTCGCGGTCGGCGACCTCGGAGGTGAGCTCCAGCCGGAGGGTCAGCGGCAGCACGCTGCGGATGTGCACCGCGCCGCGGGTCTCGTCATACGCGGTGATGGAGCGGATCTGCGGCCACCACCGATCCCACGTCTCGCTCTCGGCGAGTATGGCGAAGACGTCGTCCCGCGGCGCAGCCACCCGGTGGGTGCTGGCGAAGCGGAAGTGCCGGCCGGTCACTGGGGCAGGCGCAGCACCAGCGCGCCCGGGTCGACCGCGAACCGGACGGCCCGCGCGGTGCCGATCACGTCGCCGTCGACCTCGACCCCGGCCGGCCGGTCCACGGACACGACCGCCTCGCGGCACAGGTGGCGGGTGAGCGCGACGGAGTTGCGCCGGGACCGGGTGAGCACCTTGGCGATCACCGGCAGCCAGCGCAGCCCGCTGCCCCGCACCACCACCGCGTTGAGCAGACCGTCGTCCACGACCGCGTCGGGCATCAGCTTCATCCCGCCCTGCAACATGCCGCAGTTGCCGACCAGCACGCTGGTGACATCGCGTTCGAGCTTCACGCCGTCGTCGAAGCAGATCGTCGCGGGCACCAGGTCGTGGACCACCTGACGCAGGCCGGCCGCGGGATAGGCCAGCCAGCCGATCCGGCCCTTCAGCTCCTCGGTCGTCGCGGCCATGATGTCGGCGTCGACGCCGATGCCGGACATCACGAGCCCGATCTCCTCCGCGTCGAACTGGCCGGAACCGTTCTCGTCCAACGAGATCCGCATGACATCGATCTCGTGGTCGACGCCGCCGAGCGCAACGCGGAGCGCCCGCTCGAAGTGACCGACCGGGAGCTTCAGCTGGCGGGCGAGCAGGTTGCCGGTGCCCGACGCGAGCACGGCGACCGGCGTCCGCGACGGCAGCACCCCCGCGGCCACACAGCGCACCGTGCCGTCGCCACCCAGCGCCGCGACGAGGTCCACGCCCGCGTCGACGGCTTCGAGCGCCTGTCGCCGCCCGGGCTCCTCGACGGTGGTCTCCCACCAGAGCGGGTCGGCCCAGCCGTGCTCCCGGAAGATCGCGGCGAGCTCGGCCCGGAGTTGGGCGGTGTCGGCGACCTTCGTGGGGTTGACGATGACCGCACCTCGACGCACGGCAGCACTCCTCACGATCACCAGACGTTACCGGTCGGTTCGAGGTGACGTTATCGGGTTGCGGTCCCGGCCGTCGCGCCGCGTAGCCTTGCCCCTCGTGATCGACATTAAGTTTCTGCGTGACAACCCCGACCTGGTCCGCGCCAGCCAGCGCGCCCGCGGCGCCGACGAGAGCCTCGTCGACCAGGTGCTGGACGCCGACGAGAAGCGGCGGGCGTCCCTGTCGGAGTTCGAGAGCCTGCGGGCGCAGCAGAAGTCGGTCAGCAAGTCGGTCGGCGCGATCATGGGCAAGCTCGGCGCCGCCAAGAAGCAGGGCGGCGACGTCAGCGCCATACAGGCGGAGGCGGACGAGGCGCGTGCCAAGGCGACCGAGCTCGCCGCCGAGGTGAAGCGCCGCGAGGCCGCCGCCGACGACGAGGGCGCGGAGTTCACCGGGCTGCTGAAGAAGCTCGACAACATCGTGCTCGACGGCGTGCCGGCCGGCGGTGAGGACGACTACGTCGTACTCGAACACGTCGGCGAACCCCCGACGTTCGACTTCGAGCCGCTCGACCACCTCGCGCTCGGCGAGAAGCTCGGCGCGATCGACATGGAGCGCGGCGCGAAGGTCGGCGGTGCCCGGTTCTACTTCCTCACCGGCGTCGGCGCCCGCCTCGAGCTGGCGCTGCTCAACCTGGCGATGAACCAGGCGGTCGAGCAGGGCTTCATCCCGATGATCACCCCGACGCTGGTGCGGCCGGAGATCATGGACGGCACCGGCTACCTCGACGCCCACGAGGACGTCTACCACCTGCCGGCCGACGACCTCTACCTCACCGGCACCTCCGAGGTGGCGCTCGCCGGCTACCACCAGGGCGAGATCATCGACATCTCCGGCGGCCCGAAGCGCTACGCCGGCTGGTCGTCCTGCTACCGCCGCGAGGCCGGCTCGCACGGCAAGGACACCCGCGGCATCATCCGGGTCCACCAGTTCAACAAGGTCGAGATGTTCGTCTACTGCGACCCGGTAGACGCGCAGGCCGAGCACCAGCGGCTGCTCGACTGGGAGAAGGAGATGCTCGCCAAGGTCGAACTGCCCTACCGGGTCATCGACACCGCCGCCGGCGACCTCGGCGGCTCGGCGGCCCGCAAGTACGACAGCGAGGCGTGGGTGCCGACGCAGGGGCGCTACCGCGAGCTGACCTCGACCTCCAACTGCACCACCTACCAGGCGCGCCGCCTCGGCATCCGTTACCGCACGCCCGAGGGCCGCACCGAGCCGGTCGCCACCCTCAACGGCACGCTCGCCACCACCCGCTGGCTGGTCGCGATCCTGGAGAACCACCAGCAGGCCGACGGTTCGGTGAAGGTGCCGGCCGCGCTGCAGCCGTTCCTCGGCACCGACGTGCTCAAGCCGCTGTAACGCGAGGGCGACGGCGCCGCTGCGGCGCGACCCCTCCGTCTCGCGACGGATCCGGCGGGCGCGGCTGCCGCCATACAGTGGCCCGGTGATGACCCGGGTGATGCAGTTCTTCGGTGTGGGCGACCCGTGGGTGCGCCCGCTGCCGAAGCGCTGGCTGCGCACGGACCTGCCCATCGCGGCGCTGTGGTTCTGCGTCGCGGCGCTGACCTTCGAGGCCAGCCGCTCGGTGGGCATGCTGCGGGGAGACACCGCGCCGACGTGGGTGGAGTATGCCGGGCTCGCCGTGCCGTGCGTCGCGGTGATCTGGCGGCGGCGCTTCCCGCTGTGCTCGGTGGTGGTCACCGTCGGCTCGTGGGTGCTGTTCGGCGAGGTCGGCGGCCTGGTGACCATGACCCTCGGGGTGCAGTTCGTCTACTTCTTCAGCATCTACTCGGCCACCGCCTGGTGCCGCGACCGCCGGCGCGGCGTGCTGGTCATCGGGCTCTGCCTCGCCGCGCTCGCGGTCTGGGTGGTGTGGACGCTGGTGCACGCCGAGCTGCCCGATCGGCACCTCGCCGGACTGCTGTCGCCGATGGCCGGCCGGATCGTCATCAACATCCTCGCCAACAGCCTCTACATCGGTGGTTCGGTGCTGCTCGGGCTGCTGGAATGGCGCAACGTCCGCCGCCGCGTAGCGCTCGAGGCGCAGGCCCGGACCATCGACGAGCAGGCGCGGGCCCTGCGCGAGCAGGCGGTCGTCGCCGAACGCCTCCGCATCGCCCGCGAATTGCACGACGTGGTCGCCCACCACGTCTCGCTGATCGGGGTGCAGGCGGGTGCGGCGCGGCGCGTCTTCGACAAACGGCCGGACGCTGCGCGCACCGCGATGGCGGGCATCGAGGAGTCCTCGCGTTCGGCGGTCACCGAGATGCGGGCGCTGCTCGGCACGCTGCGTGCCGACGGTGACGAAACCCGGGCACCGGCACCGGGTTTCGCCGATCTGGAGCGCCTCGTCGAGGAATACCGCGCGGCCGGGCTGGACGTCGACTTCCGGCTCGTCGACGCCGACCCGCCGCTCGCCGGGGACCTGCCGCCGGCGATCGGTCTCAGCATCTATCGCACCGCGCAGGAGGCGCTGGCCAACGTGCGGCGGCACTCGACCGCGCGCAGTGCCCAGGTCGTGGCCCGTCTCGACCGACGGGACGGCGAGCCGTATGCCGAGATCGAGGTCCTCGACGGCGGCCTCCCGGTGCCCGGCTCCGGCGGCACCGGGCTCGGCCTGACCGGCATGCGGGAGCGGGTGGCGGCGCACGGCGGCGAGGCCGAGATCGGCCCGCGCCCGACGGCGGGCTATCGGGTGCGGGTGCGCCTGCCGTTCGCGGCCGGGCAGCGCCCGGCCGTGCGATTAGAGTGAGCCGAGCGACATACCAGAGCGGGAGGAAGGCATGTCCCACCATTCCCCGGGCGCCCCGGGAGCGCCCGACGACGAACGTCGGCGCCGCGCCGAGCAGGAGACCACCCAGCAGCCGGTGATCGGCCCCGACGGACGGCCAGTGCAACAGGAGCAGCAACCGCACCAACAACAGTCTCCGCAGCAACAACGCCAGCAGCCGTATGCCGGGCCGCCCGCGCCGCCGCAGTCACTCGGGCAGGGTTTTGGCCAGGGCAGCGGTCAGGGGTTCGGTCAGGGCGCCGGCCAGCAGGGCGGATACCAGCCGCCGCTCCAGCCCCAGCAGCCGCAGTACGGGCCGGGGAGCGGGCCGGAGGCGCCGCCACCCCAGCATCAGCAGCAGTTCGGGCAGCCGGGCCAGTACGGCCAGACGGGTCAGTATGGCCAGGCGGGCCAGTTCGGTCAGCCGGGTCAGCCGGGTCAGCAGGCCCAGCCGGGACAGCCGGCTCAGCAGCCCGGCGCTCAGCAGCCGCAGCAGCCCTACTTCCCGCCGGGCGCGCAGCCGTGCTTCCCGCTCGCGCCGACCACGCTCTCCCAGCCGGCCCGGCTGCTCGGCTGGATCCCGGTCGCGATCGCGATCCTCGCCTTCATCGGCTGCTTCGGCACCTGGGCGACCGCGAAGGTCAGCGGGTCCTACCTGGGCACGAACCTGTCGATCAGTTCGTCGGTCAACGCGTTCGACCACCAGTCGTGCAAGGGCACCGGCGCCGGCGCGGGTGCCTGCGATGAGCAGGGCAGCGGCTCCGACAGCTCCGGCAGTTCGGGCGACGCCTCACCGTCGGCGACCGGCAACGACGGCGACAGCCTCTGGGAGGGCTGGGTTGTCTCGCTGGTCGCGCTGCTCGTCGCGGGTCTCGGCGTGATCCGTGGGCTCGGTCGCCGGGTGGCAGCGTTGCCCGCCGCAATCACCGCGGCCGTCGGTGGTCTCGTCATCATCGGCCTGGCGGTCTACCGCCTGATCTGGATCGGCAACAAGAGCGGTGACTTCGCCGACGCGATGAAGACGTCCGGCATGCCGACCGGCTTCGAGACCTCCCTGACCTCCGGTTGGGGGCTCTGGCTGGTGCTGGTGATGGGCGTCGCGATGCTCGCCGCCGGCGTCGGCGGCACCGTCAAGCGGCGGTGAGCCAGCAGCAGCCGCACGCGGCGCCGCTGCGGGTGCTCGTCGTCGACGACCAGCGGCTGGTGCGCAGCGGCTTTGCGATGATGCTGTCCGTCGAGGACGACATCGAGGTCGTGGGCGAGGCTGCCAATGGTGCCGAATCCGTAGAGTTGGCACGCAAACTGCGGCCCGACCTGGTGCTGATGGACGTGCAGATGCCGGTGCTCGACGGCATCGCGGCGACCGAGCGCATCGTCGCCGAGGGCACCGGGCAGGTCGTGCTGCTCACAACCTTCGACCGCGACGACTACCTCTTCGACGGGCTGCAGGCCGGCGCCAGTGGGTTCCTGCTGAAGAACACCGACCCGGACGACCTGGTCGACGCCATCCGCGCGGTCGCGCACGGCCACGCGCTGCTCGCCCCCGAGGTCACCCGCCGCGTCATCGAGCGTATGACGGCAGCGGGCTCGTCGGCCGAGTCCGACCCCGCACGGGCGGGCGCGCTCTCCCGGCTCACCCCACGCGAGCTCGAAGTGCTCGAGCTCGTCGGCCGCGGCCTGTCCAACGGTGAGATCGCCGGCCGCTTGTTCCTCGGGGAGGCGACCGTGAAAACCCATGTGTCCAGCTGCCTTTCGAAGCTGCACCTGCGCGACCGGGTGCAGGCGGTGGTCTTCGCCTACGAGGCCGGGCTCCTCCGTCCGGGGGACTGACGGGTCGCCGCATCTCCGCCGCGCGGGTGATCCGTCATACCTCCGTCAGCTCTAGCGTCGAGGGCATCGGCCCCAATTTTCTGACTCAGGCCGCCAGGCGGAGGAGAGGCGAACGATGCTGCAGGTGGATCGGTTGACCCGGCGATTCGGGGAGGTGACCGCGGTCGACCACGTGTCGTTCGCGGTGCCCGACGGGTTGCTCGTCGGCTTCGTCGGCGGCAACGGCGCGGGCAAGACCACGACCATGCGGATGATCATGGGCGTGCTCGGCATCAGCGACGGTGACGTGCGGTGGAACGACGCCCCTGTCACCGCCGCCGAACGCCGCATGTTCGGCTACATGCCGGAGGAGCGCGGTCTCTACCCGAAGCAGCCGGTGGTCGACCAGCTGGTCTATCTCGGTCAGCTGCAAGGACTTTCGGCCGGTGACGCCCGTGCCAGCGCGCAGCTGCTGCTGGAGCGCTTCGGTCTCGCCGCGCGCGCCAAGGACAAGCTCGAGTCGCTCTCGCTGGGCAACCAGCAGCGGGTGCAGGTGATCGCCGCGGTGATCGCCCGCCCGCGACTGCTGGTGCTGGACGAGCCCTTCTCCGGGCTCGACCCGCGGGCGGTCGACGACATGGTCGAGCTGCTGCGCGAGTTCACCCGCGACGGCGTGCCGGTGCTCTTCTCCTCCCACCAGCTCGACCTGGTGGAGCGGCTGTGCGACCGCATCGTGATCCTGTCGCGCGGGCGGGTCGTCGCCGACGGCGCCGCGGACGAGCTACGGAGAAGTGGTCCGGTCCGGCACCGGCTGGTGACCGGGGGAGACGCCGGGTGGGTGCGCGACCTCGGCTGGTTGCAGGTGGTGGACGTCGCCGGCGACCGGGCGATCGTGCAACTCGCATCGCCGCAGGACACCGACCGGCTGCTCACCGAGGCGATGCGCCGCGGCTCGGTGCGCGAGCTCGCCGAGCTGGTCCCGAGCGTCGCCGACATCTACCGGGAGGTCACCGCATGACGACGGCATCCGCGCAGCTGCGTTCCGTATGGCGCATCGTCGCCGCTCGCGAGATTGCGGTGAAGCTGCGCGACCGCAACTTCCTGGTCTCCACCGGCCTGATGCTGGTGCTGATCGTCGTGGGTCTCGGCATACAGGTCTTCGTCGGTGGCAAGTCGTCGGCCAAGACGGTCGCGGTGACATCGCCGGCCGGGTCGGCCCTCGTCGCACAGTCCGGCAAGGCCGCCGACGCGGCGGGGTCGGACCTGGAACTGAAGGCGAAGTCGCTGCCCTCCGCCCGGGCCGTGGAGCAGGCGGTCAAGGACGGCGACGTCGACGCGGGACTGGTGCCCCAGGGGGACGGCTGGCGGCTGGTCGGCAAGTCGAGCCGCAACGCGGAGCTGGCGACCTACATCGGGCAGACGGTGAGCACCGACGCGATCGCCCGCAACGCGGCCGCCGCCGGCACCAGCCTGCAGGCACTGCAGCGCGGCGCGACCCTGCCCTACGACCTGTTGCAACCGAAGGGCGACGACAACACCACCGAGGCACGCGTCTCCGCGGTCGCGTTCGGTTTCCTGTTCTACCTGGCCGCGCTGCTTTTCGGCATGGCGATCGCCAACAGCGTCGTGGAGGAGAAGCAGAACCGCATCGTCGAGATCATCGCCTCGGCAATCCCGTTGCGGCAGTTGCTGATCGGCAAGGTGGTCGGCAACACGGTGCTCGCCATCGTGCAGGTCGCGCTGCTCTCGGCCGTCGCGGTCGGCGGGCTGATCGTGACCGACAACACCGCGCTGCTCGGCACGCTCGCCGGAGGCATCGGCTGGTTCCTGCCCTTCTTCCTCATCGGCTTCCTCGCCCTCGCGAGCCTCTGGGCGGTGGTCGGCGCGCTCGCGACGCGCATGGAGGACGTGCAGTCCACGTCCGCACCGATGACGACGCTGGTGATGGCGATCTTCCTCGGCGGCATCCTCGCCACCGGCGGCCTGCTGAAGCTCCTGTCCTTCGTACCGCTCTTCTCCACCATCGCGATGCCGGCCCGGGTCGTCTCCGGCGACGCCGCCTGGTGGGAGCCGTTGGCATCGCTCGGGATTGCCGCAGTCGGCGCCTACTTCATCCTGCGCACCGCGGAGCGGATGTATCGCTCGTCGCTCATGCAGACCAGCCACAAGGTCAGCTTCCGGCAGGCGCTCACCGAGCGCGACTGACCGGCGGCAAGGGTCGAGGGTGCGGGCGGGGTCGGCCGGTGGCGCGTGCAGAAGTCGCGACGGTTGCGGGGTGTGCACGGGATCGGGGCTGGGCGCGTGCAGAAGTCGCGACGGTTGCGGGGTGTGCACGGGATCGGGGCTGGGCGCGTGCAGAAGTCGCGACGGTCGCGGGGTGTGCACGGGGTGAGCCGGTACGGCGTGCACAAGTCGCGACAGTTGCGGGCTGTGCACGCGAAATGTGGCGGGGGCGTGCAGAAGTCGCGACGGTCGCGTCGTACGCACGCGAGATGGTGCGGCGGCGTGCAGAAGTCGCGACGGTCGCGGGCTGCGCACGGGATCGGGGCTGGCCGCGTGCAGAAGTCGCGACGGTTGCGTCGTACGCACGCGAAATGGGGCGGGGCGTGCAGAAGTCGCGACGGTCGCGGCATACGCACACCCGCCCGGCCCCCACCCGCCCGGCCCCACCCCGACGCACACCCGGCCGGAACCAGCCGACCCCAACCAGCCGACCCCTAAGGTTGGGGCGTGATCACCAAGAAGCTCGTCGCACTCGACATCGACGGCACCCTGCTGCATCACGACGGGCGGATGTCCGACGAAGTGCGCGACGCCGTGCAGGCGGTCGCGCGCGCCGGGCACCATGTCGTGATCGCGACCGGACGCAGCGTGCTCGGTATCGTGCCGGTGCTCGAAACTCTGCAGTTGCCAAGGGGATTCGCGGTCACGTCCAATGGCGCGGTGCTCGCCCGGGTCCATGGGAGCGACTGGGAAGTCATCGACACGGTCACCTTCGACCCTGCGCCGGTGCTCGACGTGCTGGAGAACGCCTGGCCGGACGCGGTCGTCGGCATCGAGGAGCCGGGCGTCGGCACCAAGGTGAGCGCCGACTTCCCCGACGGCGAGCTGATGGGTCCGGTGAAGGTCGTGTCGTGGCAGGAGCTCGGTGCCGAACCGACCACCCGCCTCACCTTCCGTTCCCCGAGCGGCACCGCGGAGGACTTCGTCGAGCTGGTCGAGCGCCTCGGGTTGCACGGGGTCAACTACGCCGTCGGCTACACCGCGTGGCTGGACATCAACCCCGAGGGCGTCTCCAAGGCATCGGCGCTGGAGCAGGTGCGGCGCAAGCTGCAGGTCGAGCCGGGCGACACCATCGCGATCGGCGACCACCGCAACGACCTGGAGATGCTGGCCTGGGCGGCGCGCGGCGTCGCGATGGGGCAGGCACCCGACGAGGTCAAGGCGGTCGCCGACGAGGTCACCGCACCGGTCGAGGAGGACGGGGCTGCCGTCATACTCCGGCAGCTGGTCTGAGATGTCCGACCCGATCATCACCTCGCCGGCCAACCCGCGACTCAAGGCGCTGCAGACGCTGCGCCGGCGACGCGGGCGGGAGCAGGCCGGCCTCACCCTTCTCGAGGGGTATGACGAACTCGGTCTCGCACTCGACGCCGGCGTGCGACCGCGCGAACTCTTCTACTGCCCGGAGCTGATGCTCGACCCGGCCGCGCAGCGGGACGTCGTCGAGGCCGCCCGCGGGGCGGGGGCGAGCGTCATACAGCTGAGCCGCACGGCGTTCGAGAAGGTCGCCTATCGGGAGGGCGCCGACGGCTTCCTCGCCGTGGTGCCCGCGGTGGGGACGACCCTCGACGGGCTGTCGCTGCCGGACGACCCGTTCCTGCTGGTCGCCGAGGGCGTGGAGAAGCCGGGCAATCTCGGCGCGATGCTGCGCACCGCGGACGCCGCGGGCGTCGACGCGGTGATCGCCGCCGACCCGGTGACCGACTGGGGCAACCCCAACGTCGTGCGCGGCTCCAAGGGCACCGTCTTCTCGGTGCCGGTGGCGTCGGCGACGACCACCGAGACCCTCGACTGGGCCCGGGCGCGCGGCATCCGGGTGGTGGCCGCGACGCCCGACACCGACATCGCACACACCGATGCGGACCTGACCGGGCCGATCGCCGTCGCGGTCGGCACCGAGAAGGAGGGACTGACCCCCGAAGTGCTCGATCGGGCAGACGTCACAGTGCGAATCCCCATGGTGGGCAAGGCAAATTCGCTGAATGTGGCCACATCGGCGGCGATTGTGCTGTATGAGGCGGTGCGCCAGCGGGCGACCCGCGTTTAGTCGCCTCGCGCGATGGTGGCACGATGCTTGACATGCGAGTTGATCACCTGGTCTTTGCCGCAGAGCCTGACGGACTGGTCGCGACTGCGAAGCGGCTCGGTGACATGTTGGGTGTCGAGCCGATCGACGGCGGGCTGCACCCGCGCTTCGGCACGCGCAATTCCATCGTCCCGTTGCTGGACCACCGCTTCCTCGAGGTCGTCGAGGTGCTGGACCACCCGGCGTCCGACAAGGCGCCGTTCGGACAGGCCGTGCGGGCCCGTTCCGAGGCCGGCGGCGGCTGGCTCGGCTGGGTGGTCGAGGTCGAGGACATCTCGATCGCCGAGCAGCTCGTGGGCCGTCCCGCGGTGCCCGGCAACCGGCACCGGCCCGACGGCGTCGAGGTCACCTGGAAGCAGCTCGGGGTGCGCGGCACGATGTCCGACCCGCAGGTGCCGTTCTTCATCGAGTGGACCCCCGGTCAGCAGCACCCGTCGCAGGACGGTGCCACCGACGCGGCGCTGGAGTCCCTGCAGATTGCCGGCTCGCCCGAGCGGGTGCGCGAATGGCTCGGCCTCGTCGGTGAGCCCGGCGTCGACCGCGACGACTGGGAGCCGGAGATCACCTTCGACTTCATCGCCCCGATGGGCACGCCCGGCCTGATGTCGGTGTCGTTCCGCTGCGACGGCGAGACCGTCGTCCTCTGACACACTCGCTGGTCGAGTAGCGGCGAGGAACGAGCCGCGTATCGAGACCACCGCCGCGTATCGAGACCACAAAACGCCGCGGCCCTGACACGGGCCGCAGCGTTCTCGTATACCTGTATGCCGTGCCTCAGCCGGCCATCTGGTAGCCCGCCTCGTCGACCGCGGCCGCGATCGCCTGCGGGTCGAGGTCGCCGTCGCTGGTGATGCGCACCGGCGAGTCACCGCCGGCGTTGAGTTCGACGCTGACGTCGCGCACGCCGTCGATGGTCTTGAGCTCCTCGGTGACCGCGTTGACGCAGTGGCCGCAGGTCATCCCCTGCACGGTGATGTCGGTCTGGGTCATGGTGGTGCCTTCCGTTCTCGTGGAATGGCGCGTATGCCGGGACTCCCGTCATACGCGATGGGGAAGCGTCAGCTGCGGACGAGTCGCGCGATCGCGTCGGACGCCTCGCGCACCTTCACCTGGGCGGCCTCGTCGGAGTCGCGGGCCGCGTCGACCACGCAGTGACCGACGTGGTCCTCGAGCAGGCCGAGGCTCACGGTCTGCAGGGCCTTGGTGACCGCGCTGACCTGGGTCAGCACGTCGATGCAGTAGGTGTCTTCCTCGACCATCCGCTGGATGCCGCGGACCTGGCCCTCGATGCGGCGCAGCCGCTTGAGGTAGTCGTCCTTGGTGCCGGTGTAACCCGCCATTGCCGTTCCTGCCGTTCGGTCCGAATCGATGCACCACGACTATACCCTGAGGGGGTATGTCGGGAGTCGCGAACCCGCCGCGACGCGACGACGGCCCACCCGCGTGAGCAGGTGGGCCGTCGGACCGGACGCGGGAGCGGCTCGGTCAGACGCCGGTGATCTTGCAGAAGGACGCGTAGTGGTCGCCGGTGTAGTACCAGTTCGGCGGGCTGGTCAGCGGGGTGCCGCCGGTGACGATGCGACGGGCGCCGCGGGTGGTGGAGTTCGGGGTCTTGACGGTGTACTCGTGGTAGTAGCTCGCCGCCTGCTGGGGCAGGATGCCCTCGCGATTCTGGAAGACGACGCCGTCGTTGTTCGGGTAGGGGAACGGGCCGCCCTGCTTGATCAGGTTGGCGGTGGTCGTCGCCTCCGGCGGCAGGGACGACAGCGCACAGGACGGGAGGGTGCCGGCGGCGCGGGCGGGCGCCTCGGCGCCGGCGATGCCGACTCCGGCGACCAGCGAGGCGGCGGCGATGGTGTAACCGAGACGGGGCAGAAGTGTCTTCATGCGCACGAGCCTGCCGTGCCGAATCGACGATCGGGTGATCGCTCGGTCAAGAGCGAGTCAATGTTTGGTCAGCGACCAGCCATGATGGGCCGGACCCTGACGGCCGGATTCACGTCTGACGGTCGAATTCGGCCGTCAGACGTGAATCGGATCGTCAGACTCGGCCGGCGGGGCAGACGCGCTCAGGCGTCGAGGTAGCGCACCAGCTGCGGGGCGAGCCCGACATACGTCGCCGGGGTGAGGGCGAGGAAGCGCTCCTCGACCTCGGCAGGCAGGCCGAGACCCTTCACGAAGTCGCGCAGGTCGGCCTCGGTGATGCGCCGCCCGCGGGTGAGCTCCTTCAGTCGCTCGTAGGGCTGCTCCATGCCCGGAACCCCTTGTGCGCCAAGGGCTCTCATCGCCGACTGGATCGGCTCGCCGAGCACTTCCCAGTTGGCGTCGAGGTCGGCCGCCATTGCCGCCGGCACCGCGTCGAGGCCGGAGAGGCCACGGCCGACGTTGTCGATCGCCAGCAATGAGTGCCCGTATGCCGTGCCGATGTTGCGCTGCATCGACGAGTCGGTGAGGTCGCGCTGCAACCGCGAGGTCACCAGCGTGCGGCCGAGCACGTCGAGCAGGCCGTTGCTGACCTCGAGGTTGGCCTCGGCGTTCTCGAAGCGGATCGGGTTGACCTTGTGCGGCATCGTGCTCGACCCGACCGTGCCCTGACCGCGGGACTGGGCGAAGTAACCCATCGAGATGTAGGTCCACACGTCGGTCGCGAGGTTGTGCAGGATCGCGTTGAAGCGGGCGATGTCGCTGTAGAGCTCGGCCTGCCAGTCGTGACTCTCGATCTGGGTGGTCAGCGGATTCCACTGCAGGCCAAGGGATTCCACGAACGTGCGGGACGTCTCGATCCAGTCGGTGTCCGGCACGGCCTCGACGTGTGCGCCATAGGTGCCGGTCGCGCCGTTGATCTTGCCGAGATATTCGGCGCCCTCGATGCGGCGCAGCTGCCGGCGGAGCCGGTGCGCGAGCACGGCCAGCTCCTTGCCCATCGTGGTCGGCGTCGCCGGCTGCCCGTGGGTGTGCGCGAGCAGCGGCACATCGGCGAGTTCCTTTGCCATTGCTGCGATCTGATCGACCAGGGCCTTCGCCCGCGGCAGCCAGACCTGACGCGTCGCGCCCTGCACCATCAGCGCGTAGGACAGGTTGTTGATGTCCTCGCTGGTGCAGCCGAAGTGCACCAGCTCGGAGAGCCCGACCGCGTCGTCGGCGCCGACGATCTGCGGCAGTCGCCGCTTGAGGTAGTACTCGACCGCCTTGACGTCGTGCACGGTCTCGCGCTCGATGTCGGCGAGCTCGGCGACATCGGCGGTGTCGAACTGCGCCGGGATGTCGCGCAGCGCGGCGGTCTCGGCGTCGGTGAGCGTGCGGACGCCCGGCACCGCGCCGGCCGTGGTCAGGTGGATCAGCCACTCGACCTCGACGTTGACCCGCTGCCGGTTGAGCGCGGCCTCCGACAGGTGGTCGACCAGCGGGGCGACGGCGGCACGGTAACGACCGTCCAGCGCCCCGAGCGCGATGGGCGGGGTGGAGTCAGCAAGCGAACGCATGGGCAAAGTCTCCCAGAACGCCATCGGCACCTGCCCACGCGCCGGGCGGCCGGGTCGGCGCCGGCGGCCGCGCTACTGCGCGGGCGCGTCCGCCGCGGGCGAGAAGACCGTGAAGACCTCGCCGTGCTTGCCCTGCAGCAGTGCCTCGGGTCCGAACGGCGTGTCGTAGGTCATCAGGATCGCGGCGCCGAGCTCCTGCGCGATCTGCGCCGAGGAGTCCCGGTCGGCGACCGCGAAGTGCACCAGCCAGCTGGCCGGGGTGTCGGCGTCCAGCTGGTCGGCCTGGTGCATGCCGCCGACGACCGTGCCGTCCGGCAGCTGTATGACGGCATACGCGTCGCCACGCTCGTCATACGTGTAGCCGAAGACGCTCGCGTAGAACGCCTTCGCCGCCGGCAGGTCGCGCGTCATCAGGTCGTTCCAGGTGACGGTGTCGGGCTCGTTGACGATGCCGAAGCCGATGTGGTCGCCCGCCTGCCACAGGCCGAAGAACGCGCCGGTCGGATCCACGCAGAACGCCATGCGCCCGGCGGTGAGCACGTCCTGCGGCTCCACGACCACCTGACCGCCCGCCGCGCGCACCCTGGCGACGGTCGCGTCGACATCGTCGGTGGCCAGGTAGGTCACCCACGCGGTCGGCTGCTGCTCGTCCGTCTTGGGCATGATCGCCGCGGCCGGCTCGTCGTCCTTGAAACAGGTGGTGTAACCCCCGGTCTCCTTCGGGCCCTCCTCCATCCGCCAGCCGAAGAGCTTGCTGTAGAAGTCGCGCGCGTGGTGCATGCCGCGGTGCTCGGGCTCGAATGCGCAGTCGATCCAGCACGGTGTGCCCGCGGGCCAGGGAGTGTTCCGGGTTGCCATGCGTCGAAGCTTAGGCGCCCGCGCGGCATACCCGGGCTGCGCGGGGCCGATCGTCCGGCGGCCGCAGGTCGCCCGGCGGCCCGGTGTTCGTCCAATGTGGGTGAAATCGGTTACTCGGCCGCCGGTCCGGCCTACGGTGGCGAGGTGGGAGGAGAATCGATGGGCGATGCAATCGAGGGGATAGGGCTCGCTCGGCTGCTCGCGTCGGCGTCGTTCCGGCGGTCGCGCGAGGTCGCGGCGCAGCTGGCCGGCGACGCCGCGGGGCTGCGGCAGCTGCTCGCCGACGTCGAGCGCAAGGTCTTCGCGGTCGGGTCACTCACCAGCTCGCCCCGCGGGGTGCACGTGGACATCGCCGGGGCGATGGTGGAGGCCCACCTGGAGGAGCTGACCGAGCCGGGCCTGACGGCCGAGCGGCGGGCGGTGCTGACCTCCGACCCGCGCCCCCGGGTGGTGATCGCCGCGCTGCACTACCTGGTGACCGAACGTGACGTCGTGCCCGACTGGCTGCCGACCGGCCACCTCGACGACCTGCTCGTCCTGCAATGGGCGAGCGACGTCGCGCGCGGCGACCTGCCGTTGGTATGACGCAGCCGGTATGCCGCAGCGTCAGCGCAGCTGTCGGGTGATCTCGTCGACCAGCCCGCGGCACGCGGCCTCGACCTCGTCGCGGCACCTGTCGAAGTCGGCGGCGTTGCCGTAGTAGGGGTCGTCGAGTTCGAGATCGCCGGATTGCATTGCCACCGGGTCGAATTCGCGCACCAGGCGCACGTCCGCGTCGGCCGTGCCCTGGCCGGCGAGGTGCAGGATCTCCCGCACGTGGCCGCGGTCGGCGCCGAGGATCAGGTCGCGTTCGGTCAGGTATGACGCGTCGATCTGCTTGGCCCGGTGCGTGCTGCCGTCGTAGCCTCCGCGTCGCAGGGCGGCGACGGTGCGTGGGTCGGCGGGTTCGCCGACGTGCCAGCCCCCGACGCCTGCGGAGTCGACGGTCACCTCGTCGCCGAGCCCGGCGTCCTCCAGCATCGACCGGAGGATGACCTCCCCCATCGGCGACCGGCAGATGTTGCCCGAACACACGAAACACACGGCGTAGGTCACCCGATGGACCCTACGTGACCGCCCTCTGCCACCCCTCGCCGAGAGGCCCACTTACCGGCGACAGGACCACATATCCCCCCGGTGAACCGCCCGGATAAGTGGTCCCCTCGGCGATAAGTGGGCCTCTCGGCGAAGAGGGGGGGTCAGCGCAGGCGGGTCGCGCCGGTGCTCGGGACTGCCTCGAAGGCCGTCGGCGCCGGGAAGCCGCCACGCTCGGCGGCGGCAGCACACGCCTGCGCCACCGTTTCGGCGGCGTCGCCGTCGACCAGCGCGATCACGCAACCGCCGAAGCCGCCGCCGGTCATCCGGGCGCCGTAGGCACCGGCGGCCACCGCGGCGGCCTGGATCGTGTCGACCGACGGCACGGTGATCTCGAAGTCGTCCCGCATCGACGCGTGTGAGTCGTTGAGCAGGGAGCCGATGCGGCGCGGGTCGTCACCGGCGGCGAGTGCCGCCGCGACCTGCTCGACCCGCGCGGAGTCGGTGATCACGTGCCGTGCGCGCCGGCGCAGGAGGTCCGGCAGCTTGTCGAGCGTGGTGGCGAGACTCTCCAACGGCACGTCGCGCAACTCGGCGACGCCGAGCCGGAGGGCGGCCTCCTGGGTGGACCGGCGACGCTCGGCGTATTCGCCTCCGGCGTGCGAGTGCTCGGTGTGCGAGTCGACCACGAGGAGCGAGAGCCCGAATCTGCCCAGATCGAAAGGGATTTGGTTGACGGTGACTGCTCGGGTGTCGATCTGCATCGCGTGCGCCGCCCAGCCGCACACCGACGCGAGCTGATCCATCAAGCCGGTGGGCGCGCCGGCGATGTGGTTCTCGGCGTCGCGCCCGAGGTCGGCCACGGTCTCGTCGTCGATGCCCCAGCCGAGCAGGTCCGACCAGGCCCGTGCGGTCACACAGGAGAGTGCCGCCGACGACGAAAGCCCAGCGCCGAGAGGAACATTCGAGTCCAGGGCAATGTCGATGCCGGTCACCGGCAGCCTGCGCTGTCGCGCCGCCCACCCCACGCCGACGACGTATGACGCCCAACCGTATTCGCCGCCCGGAGCCATGTCGGACAGCTCGAACTCCACCGGTGCGCCGCCGTCCATCGACGCGGACGCGACCCGCACCCTCTCGTCATCGCGCTGCCGGACCGCGGCAATCGTGTGCTGTGCCAACGCGATCGGCAGCACGAAGCCGCCGTTGTAGTCGGTGTGCTCGCCAATGATGTTCACCCGCCCCGGCGCGGCCCAGACGCCGGCGGGCGCCCCGTCATACAGCTGCGCGAAGCGCGCGACCAGCGCGTCGACATCGATCTCGGCAGGGGTGCGCACGACGCTCATGAAGCAACCTCCCGCAGCCGATCGGCCAGCGCCTCCGGCAGCCCGTCGTTGACGAAAGCGCCCTGCCCGGACTCGGATCCGGCGAGGAACTTCACCTTGCCCTCGGCGCGACGGATCGAGTAGAGCTCCAGGTGCAGCCACGCCTCGTCGCGGTGCGCGCGCACCGGCGCCTGCTGCCAGGCCGCGATGTAGGGCGTCGGCTCGGAGTAGAGGCGGTCGAAGCGCCGCAGCACGTCCAGGTAGATCGGCACGAACCCGTCGCGTGCGGCGTCGTCCAGTGCTGGGAGGTCGGGCACCTGCCGGCGCGGGTAGAAATGCACCTCGATCGGCCAGCGTGCGGCATAGGGCACGAACGCAACCCACTCGTCGTTGCTCGCGACCACCCTTGCGCCGTCAGCGATTTCGCGCTCGATGACGTCCCCGAAGAGCGACCGCCCGGTCCGCGCGCGGTAGTCCTCGGCCTGCGTCAGCTCCTGCAACGCGCGCGGCGGCACGAACGGATAGGCGTAGATCTGCCCGTGCGGGTGCTGCAGGGTGACACCGATCTCCTTGCCGCGGTTTTCGAACGGGAAGACGTGCTCGATGCCGGGCATCGCCGACAGCGCGGTCGTCCGGTCCGCCCAGGTGTCGACCACCAGCCGTGCCTGCTGCGGCGGCAGAGCCGCGAACGTCGAGTTGTGGTCGCTGGTGAAGCAGACGACCTCGCACCGGCCGTGCCCAGGCCGCGTCTGCTCCAGGCCGGTCTCGACCGTCTCGCCACCCTCCGCCGCCAAACTGTATGACGGGAAACGGTTTTCGAAGGCCACCACCTGATATTCGGTCGACGGCACCTCGGACAGGTGGTCGCGCGACGGGCACAGCGGACACTCGTTCGCCGGCGGCATGTAGGTGCGGCTCTGCCGGTGCGACGCGATCGCGATCCACTCACCGGTCAGCGGGTCCCGCCGCAGCTGGGAGTTGGTGACCGCAGCGGGCAGGTCGCGCTGGTCGGCGGCGGCGACCCGGCCGGTGCCGTCGGCGTCATACCAGATGATCTCGCGGCCGTCGGCGAGCCGACCTGTCGTGCGCTCCATGCGGGTCTCCACGGATCAACGTTCGAAAATGTTCGGATATGTTGTATCACACGGAGGCGGTGACGCGCCCGGCGGATGCGAAACGGCCGGCCCCGAAAAACTCGGGACCGGCCGCTGGGGGGAGCTGTCAGCTCCTGCTGCGCTGCGCGATGCGCGCGATGTTGATCGCCACCTCGAGCAGCAGTCGCACGATCGCGACGACGATGATCAGCCAGACGAGGTCGGCCAGGGTGTGCATCAGCGCCGAGCCGGTGCTCATGTTCTTCACCGACTGGCCGCCGAAGTCCTGGCTGCCGAAGTTGTAGAACAGGTTGCTGAGGAAGTTCAGCACCGCCCAGATGATCACGCCGAGGAAGGTCAGCCCGGCGATCTTCTCGGTGAGCGACTTCTTGAACTGCAGGTCCGAGAACAGCGCCCCGATGCCGTCGCCGGCGCCCGCCGCGACCTGCCCGGCGTCGGAGGCGAACTGCGAACCGACCTGCTGGGCCTGCTGACCGAAGCCACGGCCGTGGCTGCCCTGGTGTGCCTGCTGGCCGGCCTGGTGCTCGCTCGCCTGCTGCTGCCCGGCCTGCTGGCTCTGCCCGTATGCCGGGGCCGGCTGCTGCTGCGTCGGCCGGTCATAACCCGACTGCTGGCCGAACCCCTGACCGAGGCTCTGCCCCTGGGGCACGCCGTAACCCGGCTGGCCCGGCTGACCCGGTTGACTCTGCTGACTCTGCTGGCCCGGCTGCTGACCCTGCTGACCGTACGGCGCGCGGCTGCCCTCGCCCTGGCCCTGCTTGTCGTCGTTCCACGACTTGTCGTCGTTCCACGATCCACCCGTGGGCGTAGACATGTGTCCCTCCTTGACTCCGGCGGCGCAGGTGCGCGCGCCTCATCGATGGTGTCCCAACTGTCCACCCGATCCAACCGGGACGCGCCGACGGAGTCCACTCGCGCCGGCGGGCGCCGCTCGCCCGTCCGGCGAGATGAGGCGGACGTCACACTCCAATGAATTTGCACTTTGGCATATCAAAGTGCAACATGATGGCCATGCGATTCCGCGGCTCCACCGACACCGACCCGCGACACCTCGTCGCGGCGAAGATGACGGACAAGCGGCTGCGGACCGCATATCGCATCACCCGGGCGGCCCAGCGGCTCGCGGTCGAAAAGGGTTACGACGACTTCACTCTCGACGAGCTCGCGGAGCGCGCCGAGGTGTCGCGCCGGACTCTTTTCAACTACTACGACAGCAAGCTCGAGGCCACCATCGGCGCAGGCCCGTGGTTGGACCAGCACGACATCGACGTCTATCTCGCCGGCGGACCCACGGGGGAGTCCGTAGCCGACCTGGCGGAGTTGGTGCTGGCCACGCTGCGGGCCTCCGCCGGTGACGAGTTCACCCGGGAAGACCTGCGCATGACGCGACAGTGCTTCGAGCGCAACCCGAAGCTGCTGATCGCCACGGCCGACCTCTTCCAGGACTTCATCGGGGGTCTGCAGGGCCTGATCCAGCAGCGCGAGGGCATCAGGCCCGACGACCCACGGTCGCACCTGCTCCTCGCGATGCTGGCGAGCGTCTTCGAGGTCTCGCTGCACTACTTCGGCGAGGGCGATGAGCGCGAGCTCGCCGACATCTACCTCGACAACCTGAAGATCGCTCGGAAGCTCCTGAAGTAGACCGAATCACCAGCTTTACCAAGCATTTTCGCGACGCATCGTCATACCCACGCAAGTCACACCCAAAGGATCCTTCATGGCAACCCTGCTCTACCGGCTCGGGCACACCGCCTACCGGCGCTGGCCGCTCTTCCTCGTCGGCTGGCTGATCGTGCTGGTCGGCTTCGGCTCACTCGCGATCGGCGTCAGCAAGCCGATGGTCGACACGTTCTCGATCCCGGGCATCCCGTCGCTCAAGGCGCAGGACATGCAGCAGAAGCTCTTCCCGGGCACCGGCGACGCCCAGGACGAGGCGACGGCGACCGTCGTCGTGCAGGCGCCGAGCGGGAGCAAGCTGACCGACGCCAAATATTCCGGCGCGGTCAATCAGCTGATCGCCCGCCTCGACAAGCTGCCGCAGATGCCGACCGACGCCCGGAACAAGCCGGTCAACCCGGTGATCGCGGCGCAGGCGCAGGAGCAGCAGGTGATGAAGGCGGCCGGTCCGAGCGCCGCCGAGCAGGCGGCCGCCAAGAAGAACGCCCAGGCGGTCTCGCCGCTGTCGGCCGACGGACGCACCGGCACGATCTCGTGGAAGTTCGACGTCAAGACCGTCGCCGACGTGGAGAAATCCACCCAGCAGGACGTGCTCTCGGCGCTGGACGGCGCACGCAGCGCCGGCCTGAAGGCGGAGGTCAACGGCTCCGGCATGCAGGCGGTCGAGCCACCGGGCGGCAGCAGTGAACTGCTCGGCATCATCGTCGCGGCGTTCGTGCTGTTCCTCACCTTCGGCTCGCTGGTCGCCGCCGGTATGCCGATCGTCACCGCCCTCATCGGCGTCGGCATGGGCGAGCTGGCGATCCAGTTCGCGACCGGCTTCACCACCATCGGCACCACGACCCCGATCCTCGCCACGATGATCGGCCTGGCGGTCGGCATCGACTACACGCTCTTCATCCTCGCGCGCTATCGCACCGAGTTGCAGGAGTCCGACGACAGGGCGCACGCCGCCGGTCTTGCCGTCGGAAAGGCAGGAAGCGCAGTCGTTTTCGCCGGCCTGACCGTGCTCATCGCGCTCTGCGCCCTCTCGGTGGTCGGCATTCCCTTCCTGACCTCGATGGGTCTGGCCGCCGCCGGCAGCGTCGCCTTCGCGGTCCTGGTCGCGCTGACCCTGCTTCCCGCCATACTCGGCCTGCTGAAGTCGAAGGCGTTCGGTGGTCAGCTGCGCAAGCGTCAGGACAAGCTGGCCGAGGACGGCCGCACCACCAACAACGGCGTCCGCTGGGCCCGCCTCATCGGCAAGAAGCCGGCAATCGTCGTCGCGCTCGTCGTCGTGCTGCTCGGCGCTCTCTCCGGGCCGATCAAGGACATGCAGCTGGCGCTGCCGAGCGACTCCACCGCGGCAACGTCGACCACCCAGCGCAAGGCCGCCGACCTGGTGACCGAGGCGTTCGGCGCCGGCCGCCAGGCCCCGCTGCTCATCGTGGCCGACGCCTCCGACATCACCGACGCCAAGCAGCGTCCGGCCGCGTTCGGCTCGGTGCTGCAGTGGGCCGGCGCGCAGAAGAATGTCGCCAACGCCCAGATCGTCGGGATGAACAAGGACCAGACCGGTGCGCAGATCCTCGTCACGCCCAAGGGCGGTGCCGACGACACGTCGACCGTCGACCTGCTGAACGCGCTGCGCGACGGGCAGTCGACCATAGAGAAGCGCACCAACACCACGGTCGGGGTCACCGGTCAGACCGCGATCCAGACCGACGTGTCGCAGCGGCTGACCGACGCGCTCCCGCCATACCTGGCGATCGTGATCGGGCTGGCGTTCATCCTGCTGATGATCGTGTTCCGCTCGGTGCTGGTGCCGCTCACCGCGACCCTGGGCTTCCTGCTGTCGGTGCTGGCGACTCTCGGCGCGACGGTCGCGGTCTTCCAGAACGGCATGTTCGGGATCGTCGAGGGACAACCGATCGTCAGCTTCATGCCGGTGATCCTGATCGGGATCGTCTTCGGGCTCGCGATGGACTACCAGGTCTTCCTGGTCACCCGGATGCGCGAGGCCTACGTCCACGGCGCCGACGCGCGGGAGTCGATCATCGACGGGTTCCGGCACGGAGCACGCGTGGTCGCCGCCGCGGCGACGATCATGATCTCGGTGTTCGCCGCGTTCATGCTGCAGGACAACGCGCTGATCCAGTCGATGGGCTTCGCGCTCGCCGCAGCGGTCTTCTTCGACGCCTTCATCGTGCGTATGACGCTGATCCCCGCCGTCATGTACCTGCTCGGTGACAAGGCCTGGTGGCTGCCGAAGTGGCTGGACAAGATCCTGCCGAAGGTCGACGTCGAGGGCGAGGGCCTGGCCTCCGGTCCCGGCCGGGGCCGGCACGCAGCCGCCGACAGCGGCAGCGACGGTGACGGCGACGGTGGCGACAAGGACGACCCGGTGCTCGCCGGCGTCTGACCGACAGGCACACAACCGCACTGACAGGCCCACGAAATCACCCCGATTTCGTGGGCCTGTCAGTGCGTTGTTGTGCCGCTCGATCCGGGCGGGGTCGGGCGGGGTCGGGAGCGGGGACGGGTCAGGTGGTGCGGCCGTCCTCGGTGCTGGTGTCGGAGCCGCCCTTGCCGCTGCCTCCCCCGCCCCCGCCGCCGACCCCCGGCAGCGTGATGGCTCCGGCCGGCGCGGTGATCCGGGGCTGGGAGTCCCAGCCGTCGATGGTCGCCGTGCCGCGACCACCGTCGGTCGGCCCGGCCGCCTCCAGCAGGTGATGCGCACTGTCCGCGCTGACCTTGAGCGTGTCGCCCTGGCCGGAGTCGACCAGCCAGGCCGGGGTGCTCCCGCCGCTGGAGCGCGTGGTCGTCGCCTGCTCCAGGTCGCTCTCGCTGATCGTCTGCGGCCCGATGAGTTCGTCGATGAAACTGCGCAGCGTCAGGCCGTTGAGCCGGCGGGCGGTCTCGGCCGGCGTCTGCACCCACTTGCCGGCGATGCGGGCCGCGGACGTGGCGTCGGCGGCCGCGGCCGTGCGCCAGAAGGTGCGGTCACCCTTGATGTAGTACTTGCCGTCGACGGTGCGCACGGTGGCGGTGCCTTCGCGCGGGTAGGTGATCGTCAACTCCTGGTTGGAGCCGTCCATCGTGCCCTTGAGATCGACCGTCTCGTCGCCGGTCTCGACCGCGATGACCGCGTGCAGGTGCGCCGAGGTGGCGGTCGCCGCTGACGAACGCGCTTGGTGCACCACGGTTTTCGCGGTCGGCGCCGCCGTCGCCTGGCTCGAAGCCGCCTCGCTCGAGGCCGCCGAGCTCGGCCGCGTCGCACCGGCGCTGACCGACGTCACGCTGACCGTCGGCGAGCTGCCACAGGCGGCCAGTGAGCCGGCGAGCAGCAGCCCACCGGCCGCAGCTGTCAGACGTATGACGGGGCGCATGCGCTCAAGCCTAATCGCGCACCGGGCGACCGGTCTGCGGTCCGCGTGGGCGCTGTGGACGGACACCCCGTGGGACTGAGCGGCCCGCCACCGGCCCGACGGCTCAGGCGAGTGCCGGCAGGGCGCGCTCGTACACCCAGGTGTCGACGATCGCCTCGACCTGCAGATGCCCGAGTTCGGCTGCCAACGCGACGAATTCGGCCGTGGTGACATTGCCGCCCCGGTTGCGGGCCACCCAGGTCTGCAGCAGTTCGAAGAACGGGCCGTCTCCGATCGCGCGGCGGATGGCGTGCAGGGTGAGCGCGCCTCGCTTGTAGACCCAGTCGTCGAAGACCTGCGCGATGCCCGGATCTGCCAGTGTGCGGGTGAAGCGGCGGCCGATGAGTCGCGACCAGTGTTCGCGGGCGCGGGCGTCGGCGGTCGGCCCACCGATCTCCTCCGACCACAGCCACTCGCTGTAGCAGGCGAAACCCTCGTGCAGCCAGATGTCGTGCAACTGGCGCAGCGTGACCGCATTGCCGAACCACTGATGCGCCAGCTCGTGGGCGATGAGCCGCTGGGCGTCCCACGACCGGCTCAGCAGATTGCTGCCGAAGATCGACAGTCCGCCCGCCTCGAGCGGGATCTCGAGCGCGTCGTCGGTGATGACGACTCGATAGCTGTCGAAGGGGTAGGGCCCGAAGCAGCGGCTGAAGAAGTCGACCATCGCCGCCTGGTCGGCGAACGCCACCTCGAACGCCGTCCGCCGGGCGGGCGGCACCGCCGCCGTCAGCGGGACCGGGCCCGGCAGCGGGATCTCGTCATACCGACCGATCTGGACGGTCGCCAGGTAGGTGGCCATCGGGCTGCGCTGCTCGTAGGTCCAGGTGGTGCGGCCGGCTCGTCGCCGCATGCCGGTGCGCTCGCCTCCGGCGACGACGAGGTAGTCGTTGGCGACCGTGACCGTCAGCCGGTAGGTCGACTTCGCGTCGGGGCGGTCGTTGCACGGGAACCAGCTCGGCGCGCCGCCCGGTTGGGAGGCCACGATGACGCCGTCGGTGAGCTCCTCCCAGCCGGCGTCCCCGATCTTGTCGGGCACGGTCCGCGGGACGCCGCGGTAGGCGACCGTGATGGTCGTCAGCTCACCCGGCGAAAGCTCTTGTCTGAGTTGGATGTTCAGCCGGCCAGCGCGATGGTTGTGGCGACCAACGGCGGGGCCGGTGACCTTGACGACGTTGAGGGCGTGCAGGTCGAGGGTGAGCTGCCGGATCGGTTGGAGCGCCTCGATCGTGAGCTGGGCGCGCCCCTTGAGCGAGTTGCTCTCCAGGGCGTAGTCGAGGTCGAGGTCGTAGTGCCGGACCGTGTATGACGGGTCACCGTGCCCGGGCAGATAGGGGTCTGCGGTGACACCGGTCGCGACGCTCACCCCGCACCCACTTCGCTGGTCTCGTCCTCGACCCACGGGCCGATCGGGTTGCCGATCCAGCGCGTCTTGTCGGGCACGAATTCTCCTCTCATCACAAGCGATACCGGTCCGACGGTGGCGTGCCGGCCGATGGTCGCGGCCGGCAGGATGACCCCGTGGGGGCCGATGGTGGCACCGCGCAACAGTCGCACAGTGTCCATCGAAAGCACACGATCGTGGAAGAGGTGTGTCTGCACGACGCAGCCGCGGCCGACCGTCGCACCGTCCTGGAGCTCGATCAGATCAGCCTCGGGCAGCCAGTAGGTCTCGCACCAGACACCCTTGCCGATGCGGGCGCCCATCGACCGCAGCCACCAGACGAGCACCGGGCTCCCGAGTGCGGGCCGGGCCAGCCACGGGGCGGCCAGCATCTCCACGAACGTGTCGGCGAGTTCGTTGCGCCATACGAAGGAGCTCCACAGCGGGTGCTCGCCGTCGCGAATCCTGCCTATCAGCAACCATTTCGCGAGGGTGGCCGCTGCGGCTGCGACGGCGCCACCGGCGAGCAGCACCGGGCCGGTGAGGACCAGGATCGCCCACCAGCCCCACGCATTGCCGATCGCGATGAGCGCGGCGGCAGCGCCGCCGGCGAGTGCGAACCCGGCAAGCCAGGGGATGAGCCGGCACACCTCGACCAGGCCACGCGCGACCTTGAGCTTGCGCGGTGGCTGGTAGGTGCGGCTGGTGTCGCTCTTGCTCGACTGCCGGCGCAGCTTGACCGGCGGACTGCCGAGCCAGGAGGTGCCGGACTTCGCCTTGTCGGTGCGGCCTGGCGCAGCCGAAAGCACAGCCACCAGACCACGTTTCGGCACCTTGCGGCCGGGGGCGGTCATGCCGGAGTTGCCGACGAAGGCGCGTTTGCCGACCTTCGACCGCTCGACGCGCAACCAGCCGCCGCCGAGTTCGTAGGGGCCGACGAGGGTGTCATCGGCAAGGAAGGCGCCGTCGCCGACGTTGACCAGCGCCGGGATCATCAGCACGGTCGACGCCTCGACGTCCTTGCCGATCTTGGCGCCGAGGCTGCGCAGCCATGCGGGGGTGAGCGCGCTGGAGTAGAGCGGGAAGAGCCAGCCGCGCGCCTCGTCCAGCGCGCGGAGCGTGCCCCACGCCTGCAGCGCGGGCCTGCTGTGCACCGGGTGATGCCCGGGAGTCAGGCCGATCGCCAGCAACCGGACCAGGATCCAGATGAGCAGGGCGAGCACGAGGATGCCGGTCAGACCTCCCGCGACCACCATCGGCACGGCCATCAGCGCAAGGCTTCGATCACCGAGTATGGCGAGAGCCACGGCCACCGCGGCGGCGGTGGCGATCACCGGCAGCAGCGTGATCGAGACGGCTGTCGCGCCATACAGGAACGAGAAGGCAGGCCGGTGCGGCGGGCGGGTGTCGGACCACGGCCCGCGCGCCTTGCGCACCCTCGCCGCGGGCGCGCCGCTCCAGGCCTGGTCGTCGGGCACCTCCCCGAAAACCGCTGACCCGGGAGAGATTTCGCTGCGCCGGCCGACAACCGCGCCGGGTGTCAGCATCGAACGCGTGCCGACGCGTGCCCCACCACGCACGACGATGGGCCCGACGAGCAGCCGGTCGCCGTCGAGCCAGTGGCCGGCAAGGTCGACCTCGGGCTCGATCGACGCGGCGGCCCCGACCCGCAGCATGCCGGTCACCGGCGGGATCGTATGCAGGTCGGCGTCCCGCCCGATGCGGGCGCCGAGCAGGCGGGCGTAGAGCCGCATCCAGGGCGCTGCGCTGAGCCGGGTGGCGCCGACCTCGTCGACGATGCGCTCGGCGAGCCAGAGCCGCAGGTGCACCTTGCCGCCCCGCGGGTAGTTGCCCGGTCGGAGCCCCGCGAGGACCACGCGCACCAGAGCTGCCGAGAGCAGGATGCGGCCCGGCGGGGTCAGGAAGACCAGCCACAGCAGGCCGAGCACCCACCACGGCGCGACCGGAAGATCGCGCGAGGTGAAGGGGTCGGCCAGGCGCAGTCCGATGAGCAGCCACGTGCCCCAACGCAATCCGGCGAGCCAGCGGGTGCCGATCAGGCCGGCGTGCTGGGCGAACTGAGTCTTGAGCGGCGTCGGCGGCACGTCGCGTTCGCGCAGGTTGGCCGGGCTTGACATCGAATCGAGTTGTGCCGCAAGGCCTTCGACGGTCGGAAACTCGTAGACATCCGCGACGGTCACCTCGGGCTGGGTCTCGCGCAGCCGCGAGACCAGTTGTGCCGCGGTGAGGCTGCCGCCGCCGAGGTCGAAGAAGTTGTCCTTGCAGGAGGTGACGACCGCGCCGAGCAGGTCGAGCCAGAGCTCCGCGACGTGTGCGGCGGTGCCGGTGAGCGGGTCGGCGGTGTCGGGCCCGCCCGCGCGGAGAGTCGCGATCGGCCAGGGCAGGGCGTCCCGGTCGATCTTGCCGGAGGTGCGCGTGGGCAGGTGGTCGACCGCGGCGAGTCGGGGCACCATCGTGGCGGGCAGCTCGTCGCGCAGCTGCTGGAGGGCGGGTTCGAGCTCGAATCCCGGCTCGGTCAGCAGATATCCGACCAGGATCTTGTTGCCCGCACCGGTCGCCCGGATGGCGGCCGCACCACCCGACACCGCCGGCAGCGCACTGAGCGCGGCGTCGATCTCGCCGAGCTCGATGCGGCGGCCGCCGAGTTTGATCTGCTCGTCGGCCCGGCCGGCGAAGATCAGGCCCACCTCGTCCTTCACCACGACATCGCCGGACCGGTAGGCGCGCGTCCAACCGAGCGTCGGCATCGGGGCGTACTTCTCGGCGTCCTTCTCCGGGTCGAGATAACGCGCGAGCCCGACGCCGCCGATGATGAGCTCGCCGGAGGCGCCTTCGGGCACCGGTCGCCCCTCCGTGTCGACCACCTCCAGGTCCCAGCCGGGGAGGGGCAGCCCGATGCGCACCGGGTCGCTGCCGTCCAGTCGCGCCGCACACGCGACGACCGTGGCCTCGGTCGGTCCGTAGGTGTTCCAGACCTCCCGGGTGTCGGTCGCGTAGCGCACGCCGACCTCCGGCGGGCAGGCCTCGCCGCCGAGGATCAGGAGGCGCACCTTGGCGAGGGCGTCGGCCGGCCACATGCCGAGCAGCGTCGGCACGGTCGAAACGACCGTGATGTCGTTGGCAACCAACCAGGGCCCGAGGTCCATGCCGCTCTTGACCAGCGACCGCGGCGCCGGCACGAGGCACGCGCCGTAGCGCCAGGCCAGCCACATCTCCTCGCAGCTGGCGTCGAACGCCACCGAGAGACCGGCCATCACCCGGTCGTCGGGGCCGATCGGGTCACTCTGCAGGAAGAGCCGCGACTCCGCGTCGACGAACGCGGCCGCGTTGCGGTGGGTGACCGCGACGCCCTTCGGCTTGCCGGTGGAGCCGCTGGTGAAGATCACCCACGCGTCGTCGGTCACCTCCGGCGCAGTGGGCTCGGCACCCTCGGTTTCGGCGTCGGTCGCCGAAAAGCCCGCTGGTTGCTTGATGTCCAGGTCACCGGTGATCACAGCGGAGACGTGTGCCTCGCCGAAGACGGTGCGGGCGCGCTCGTCGGGGTCGTCGGCGTCGACCGGCACGTATGCCGCGCCGGCGAGCAGAGTGCCGAGGATCGCGACATAGAGGTCAGTGGTGCCCGAGTTGATCCGGACCCCGACCTTGTGGCCCGGCCCGATGCCGAGGCCGGCGAGTTCGGTGGCGACCTCCAGCGCCTCCTCGTGCAACTCGGAGTAGGTCAGCACCGTCTGGCCGCTGTCGATCGCGGGCGCGTCGGGGCACTCCTCGACGGTCTCGGTGAAGATGTCCACCAACGTGCGTGCGGCTGGGGCGTCCGGCCCCCGGAGCAGGGTCACGACGGGCTGTTCCTTCCCCGAAACTTGGCGACTTGCCGGCATTCTCCCGCATGGGTGCCGGACGCGGGAGCCCGACGCCAGGTGCCGGACATCAGGTGCCGGACAATGACGGGCATGCGGGGGATCGGGGTCGCGGTGCTGGTGCTGGCGACCGCGGGGTGCGGGACGGCTCGGCACACATCGCCGAGCGGGCCCGTCTCAGCGGCATCGCGCTGGGTCGGACGGGGCCCCGACGGTGAGCAGTCCGGCGGTGAGTAGCCCAGCCGGCACCGGAAGCGCGCCGGAGGACGCGCCCCCGCCATACATCGGGAAGGTGGTGTGGGTCAGCCTGCCGAGCGGGCGGAGCCTGCAGGTGCACCCGACACCGAGCGGCCGCCGGGCGACGAGCGGGGCAGCAGCCGAGGACGCCGCCTGGGCCGAGGTCGTGCGGATGGCTCCGGATGCCGAAACTCCAGGGATGCGAGCACAATTCGACTGCCACTGGGAGTTGGCGCGGGTCGCCGAACCGGCGAAGACGAGTTGGAATCTCGAGCCGTGGCGTCCGGTCGTCCCGGGCCGGACGCTCTATGAGACTAGGTGCAACCCGGGCGGCCCGGAGGTCTGACCGCCCGGATCGTCAGCCTGGGATCACTGCGGGTCGGGGCTCGCGCCGTCTTCCTTCTCGGCCTCGGCGAGCTTGGCCCGCACCTCGTCCATCGGCAGCTGGCGCACCTGGTCGATGAGCGAGTTCAACTCGCGCGCCGGGAGGGCGCCGGGCTGGGCGAAGACGAGGATGCCCTCGCGGAAGGCCATGAGCGTCGGGATCGAGGTGATGTTGAGCGCCTGGCCGAGCGCGGGCTCGGCGTCGGTGTCGACCTTCGCGAAGGTGATGTCCGGGTGCTGCTCGGACGCCTCCTCGAAGACGGGGGCGAACATCTTGCACGGACCGCACCAGTCGGCCCAGAAGTCGACGAGCACGATGTCGTCGCCGGTCACTCCCTGGGTGAAGGTGTCGGTCGTCAAAGTCGTGGTGGCCACGTGAGTCAGCTCCTAGGAAGGGTGGCGAGCGAGGTCCCGCCCGCCGTTGTCATCTTCCGCAACGTATGGCGGGTGCCGATCCTTCCGGGACGAGGAGTTGAATGGCGCAGATGACGATCCCGCAGATCGATCCGTTGCTGCGCGACCGGCGTTCGCCGTCGGTCTTCGACCCGGCGCACACACTCGACGACGCCGCCCTCGCTGCGCTGCTCGAGGCGGCACGCTGGTCGCCGTCGTGGGGCAACACCCAGCCGTGGCGGTTTCTGGTCGGCCGGCGCGGGGACGCCACTCACCAGCGGATCGTGGCAGCGCTCAGCCGGGGCAATGCCCAGTGGGTGCCGGCCGCCAGCGCGATCCTGATCGGCCTGCGGCAGGTCGGTGCCGAACCGGACGACCCCAAGGGCGGTCTGCGCACCTACGACTACACCGCCTACGACCTCGGCCAGTCCGCCGCGCACCTGTGCGTGCAGGCGGTCAGCATGGGCCTGTCGGTGCACCAGTTCGGCGGTTTCGACCACGACGCCGTCGCCGCCAGCTTCGCGGTGCCCGCCGAGTGGCAGGTGCTGAGCGGCATCGCCGTCGGCCGCTGGCTGCCGCCCGCCGAACGCACCGACGTCGACCCGGCGAACGTCGAGCGCGAGGAGCGACCCCGCAAGCGCCGGCCGCTCGACCGGCTCGCCTTCGCCGGGCAGTTCGGCGATCCGCTGCGTCTGGAGCTGCCCGAGTAGACGGAGCGGGAGCCGCCGGCCGGGGGCGACGCAGCCGCGGCAGGCGGGACTGCCGTCATACGCCGGCGATGGTGGTCCACCTTTCGGGACGATCGTTTCGGATGACAAGACTGCGGGTAATCCGCTTGGAGATCGGTCGTCGGCCGTGTTCTGCTGGGGGCATGTCTTCGATTGCCACGCAGCAGACGCGGATCGCCGACCGGCGACCCGTCACGTGGCATGTCTGTCGCTATTGAGCCCAACCCGCTCACCCGCAACAGACCACCGACGCCGCATGGCGCGCCACTTCCCTACGGAGACCTCGATGACCACCACCTCTCCCGGTGTTCGCAATTTCACCCGAGCCCAATTGCTCCGGGTCGCAAAGCTTTTCGCCGGTGACTCCGGCGCCGCCAGCGCAGTCGACCGGTCCGGCGACGAGCGCACGAGGCACCCGCTGGCGCAGACCCCGCACCTGGAGGTGTGGGTGATGACCTGGCCGCCCGGTAGCACGACGGGGTGGCACGACCACGGCGACGCGAGCGGCGCGATGGTCGTCGTCGAGGGCGACCTCGGCGACGAGCTCTGGAAGGGCGGCTCGGTGCAGGTGCGCGATCTCGCACCCGGCGACGAGCACGTGATCGCAGCCGGGCAGCTCCACAACGTCACCAACCTCGGCGACGACTACGCGGTGACGATCCACGCCTACTCACCGGGCCTGACCGAGATGACGCCCTACGAATGGGTCGACGGCAAGCCGGTCGCGGTGAAACCCGCCTGACGCGATCGGCCGCAGCGAAGCGCCACCTGACGGGACACCGTTTGGAAGGATCCGGGGTATGAGCAATCCCCAGTCGCCGACCGACCTGGTGCACCGGCTGACGCCGATGCGGGGCCGGGACCCCGACGAGGGCGATCGCGCGTCGACGCCGCTGGAGTTGCTCCTCGACCTCACCTTCGTGGTCGCCGTCGGCACGGCGGCGTCGCACTTCGCCGAGCTCAGTGCCGAGGGGCACATCGCAAATGCCCTGCTGGCCTTCCTGTTCGCGATGTTCGCGATCTGCGTCGCCTGGATCAACTTCACCTGGTTCGCGTCGGCTTTCGACACCGACGACTGGCTCTACCGGGCCCTGACGATGGTGTCGATGGTCGGCGTCGTCGTCTTCGCACTCGGTCTGCCACCGATGTTCAACTCGGTCGCGGAGGGGCAGCACCTCGACAACCGGCTGATGGTGATCGGCTACATCGTGATGCGCGTCGCGATGGCCGCGCAGTGGTGGCGGGCGGCGCGCCAGTCGTCATACAGCGGGGTCGCGATGCGGCACATCCGGTGGGTGCTGGTCGCGCAGGTCGGCTGGGTGATCGTCGCCTGGTCGCCGATGTCGCTGCCCGTCACCTTCGTGTGCGCGCTCGTGCTCGGCATCGTCGAACTGCTCCTGCCGGTGCTGTCCCAGGGGCAGGCCAACGGCACGCCGTGGCACCCGCACCACATCGCCGAGCGCTACAGCCTCTTTGCGATCATCACCCTCGGCGAGGGGGTCGTCGGCACGGTCGCCTCGTCGCAGGGGCTGCTCGGCGGCGAGTCCGGCGCTCAGTGGAGCGGCAACGCGGTCGCGGTCGTGGTCGCCGGGGTCGGGCTCACCTTTCGGCATCTGGTGGGTCTACTTCATCACCCCGTTCGGCACGATCCTGCAGTACCGGCCGCGGCGCGGTTACCTCTTCGGCTACGGGCACATCCCGATCTTCATCGCGATCGCCGCGACCGGGGCGGGGCTGCACGTGGCGGGTCTCTACCTCGAACACCACGCGAAGATCGGGCACGTCACCACGACGCTGCTGCTCGCGGTGCCCGTCGCGGTCTACCTCGGCATGGTCTTCGTGCTGCACGACGCGCTGCTGAGCGCCGGTGACGCCCTGCACTTCCTGCAGCTGGGGGTGACTGCTCTCTTCCTGGTGGCGGCAGTGGTCGTGGCGATGGCGGGCATGCCGCTCGCGGTCAGCCTGATCCTCATCATGCTGGCGCCGTTCGTGACCGTCGTCAGTCACGAACTCGGTGCCTACCGGCATCAGGCGCGCATGCTGCAGCGCATGGTCGACGAGGCCTCGTGAGCCACGGCCCTACTATCGGGGCCATGAGTGCACACATCGACGTCGCGGTCAGTGACGGCACCGCGGACGTACGGCTGGACCGGCCCGACAAGCTCAACGGCCTCACGATGCCGATGCTGCGCGGCCTCGCGTCGGCGGCGCACCGGCTGCGTGCGGATCGGTCGCTGCGCGCGGTGATCCTGTCCGGGACGGGCGACTCGTTCTGTGCGGGGCTGGACTTCAAGACGGTGAGCGCCGACCCCAAGCAGCTGCCGCTCGGCATGGTGCCCCGGCCGTGGCGCGGCACCAACGTCTTCCAGGAGGCGTGCTGGGCCTGGCGCCGGGTGCCGGTGCCGGTGATCGCCGCCGTGCATGGCCACTGCTATGGCGGCGGTGTGCAGATCGCTCTCGGCGCGGACCTGCGCGTCACCGCCCCGGACGCGAAATGGTCTGTGCTGGAAGGCAAGTGGGGTCTGATCCCGGACATGACCGGGGTCCGTGCACTCGCCGAACTCGTCGGCATCGAGACCGCGAAGCGACTGACGATGACCGCTGAGATCATCAGCGGCGAGGAAGCCGCGCGACTCGGGCTGGTCGGCCAGGTCGACCCCGAGCCGTATGCCGCAGCTCGCGATCTGGCCGGGCAACTCGCGCAGCGGTCGCCGGACGCACTCGCGGCCGCCAAGAAGCTCTTCGACAGCCGGTGGGGTTCTTCCCCTCGTCGCACCTTCGCCAAGGAGCGCTGGGAGCAGACCAAGCTGCTCATGGGTCGCAATGCCAAGATCGCCCGGAAGGCCGGATTGCAGCGCGAACAGCCGGTTTTCGCGCCTCGGTCGCGCTGAGGCGGTCGGTCAGCCGGGCGGCCGCCGCCAGTCGCAGCGTCAGCCGCGCGCCGGCAGCCGCAGGATGTCGCGCACGGCCGGCCACGCCTGTTCGCCGAGTGCGCGGTCGGCCTGCTCGGTGCCGCCGCGCTGGAGGGCCATGCCGGCGTTGATCACCGACTCTCCCGGCAGGACGGTCCGGTGTCCGGCCGCGGGGAGCGTGACGACCGTGGTGTCGCGGCCGTGTGCTCGACGTCGTTCGGCGATCGCGGCGGAGAAGTCGACCGCCGGCCAGACGTGGTCGTCCCCGCCTGCGACCAGCAGCACGTCGTCGATGTGCTCGACCGGGATCGTCGCTGCCGCAACGGTTTCCGGGTCGGCCGCCGCCAGGCTGCGCCGATAGCCGCCGACGAATGCCGGCGGGTCGGTGTCCGGCTGCCAGGAGGTGTCGAAGGGCGCCGCGGGCACCGGCTCGTCGTCCCAGGTCCAGTGCGACACCTGCGTGTCGTCCGGGTCGATGTAGGACCAGGCCACATTGCTCGGTGCGAAACCGATTGCGGCGGAGACCCTTTCGTCATACGCAGCAGTGAGGAGGGCTGCCTCCGCGCCGAATGACGTGCCCGCGACGACGAGCCGGTCGCAGTGCGGGGCGAGTCGGTCGAGCGCCGTGGTGAAGGTCTCGAGCGGGATGAGGCGCGGGCCCTGCGGTTGACCCTCGCCGCCGAACCACCGGATCGACATCGCCAGCGCGCCGTGCTCGGCGAAGACCCGCGCGCGTCCGTCGTCGATGCGCCCGCTGGATCCGCCGAGCGTGAGCACCCCTGTGCCGCAATGCTTCTGCGGGGTCACGACGATCCCGTCGGGGTGGGTGAGGTGCTCCTCCATGGATCGAGCGTATCGGTGGCGCTGGTCTCGATACGGCCTCGCCCCTGGGGGCTCGGCCTACTCGACCAGCGGGTGTGGCGTGCGTAGCGAACGCATGCTGGTTGAGTAGCGCGGAGGAGCGAAGCGGGGGAGCGCGTATCGAAACCAGCGCCGGTGGGCTGGTCTCGATACGGCCTCGCCCCTGGGGCTCGGCCTACTCGACCAGCATTCAACTCGACCAGCGTGGCTCCGGCCTACTCGACTAGCTCGGCCGCACGTGTCGGTGCCGGCCGCGCGGCGCGCTGGGCGAGCGCGGCGGCGGCGAGCGAGAGCACGCCGAGGCCGGCGAGCCCGAGCAGCACCCATTGCTCGGGCCACCGCTCGACCAGCATCGACACGATCGTGGGCACGAAGAAGCCGAGGTAGGTGAGGGAGTAGAACACCGCGTTGGTCATCGCGAGATCGCTTGCGGGAGTGAGGTGTTCGATGCGAGTGAGGCCCCCGACGAGCGTCATGCCGTAGCCGCAGCCGAGGACCACGCCGGCGACGATCACCAGTGGCACCGACCGGTGGTCGACCACGACGACGGTGAGCAGCACTCCTGCCACCGCGCACGCCATGCCGAGCACGCTGACCAGACCGGGGTGCGCCGCCTCGATCCCGCGGGCCGGCTGTTGCACGACCACGCCGACGCCGAGGGTGATGCCGGCCATGATCCCGGTGAACGCCACCGCAAACCCTGCGATCGAGGTCTGCATGAGACTGGGCAGGATGACCAAACCGACTGTGGCGCAGGTGAATACCCATGGAGCCATCGGCGCGACCCGCGACCAGAAGTGCCCCCTCAAAGCCGTATGACGGGAGCCGCGCACCGGCGCGGCCGGCACCACCGACGGCTCTCCGGACGAGACGACGTGCTCCTCCTCGACGGTCGCCGTCTGCGGGGCGCGCCATACCAGGGCGCCCGCGACGATCGTCAGGCCGATGTGCACCAGGTAGGGCAGCACCTTCGGTGCGGGCAGCCATTGGGCGAGGAAGCCGGTGACGAGCGGTCCGCCGCCGAAGCCGGCGGACAGCGACATCGCGGCCCGTCGCGCGCCGGTGCCGGTGGGGGCTCCGGCCGATAGTTCCTTCACCCAGGTCGTGCCCGGAGCCATCGCGGCGCCGGTGCACACGCCATACAGGACCCGGCCGGCGAAGAGCAGGGGCGGCGACGACTCACCGACGGCGAGGAGCAGCGAGGACAGCCCGGCGGTGACCATCACCGGCCGCATGACCGCGCGGTGCCCGAAGCGCCCGGCGAGCCGGGCCGCGACGATCAGTGCGGGCACGAGGCCGAGCACGTAGGCGGCGAACATCGCCGTCACCAGCGTCTCCGACAGGTGGTCGGTGCGTCGGTAGACGATCAGCAGTGGTGCGAACTCGTTGGCCCCCCAGCCGACGACGAAGAGCGCGAGACTCACTCTCATCCACGGTTGCAGGCGCATGCCGCCAGCATGTCAGCAAGACGGTTCTGCCCCGGCCGAAGTGTGCCGGGGCAGTTGTCGATATGCGGCTCAGAAGCTCTGCGGCCCGAAGCGTTCGATCGCCACGAAGACCGCCATCGCGAGCAGCACCAGGTTGACCGCGACGTTGGGCCATTCCTTGCGTTGCGCGTGGGTCACGATCGCGCCGACCATCACCACGGCCAGCCCGACGGCGGCGACCGGCACGAGCCAGGTGGCGATGTCGAAGGCGCCGGGCAGGATGAGACCCAGGGCGCCGGCGACCTCGGCGAGGCCGATGAAGCGGACCAGGGCCACGGGTTTGCCGGTCGCCCACGCGAGCTTGGGGTCGGTGGCCAGCTTCTGCGCGGTCACCGGCAGCTTCGCCGCCCCGGCCATCAGGAAGACCGCTGCGAGCACGCCGCTCACGATCCACACTGCGAGGTTCACGAGATTCTCCGTCCAATCAGTTGAATGTTCATGCGACTATATATGAACTTTCAAACAATGGGTATGCTCGTGGTATGCCCGCACCGTCCCCCGCCGATCCGCCGCGCTGGCTCAGCCCGGAGGAACTGCAGACCTGGTGGTCCCTCCACCTGGTGCTCGCCACCCTGCCCGGTGCACTCGGGCGGCAACTGCAGTCCGACTCCGGTCTGAGCTTCCTGGAGTACTACGTGCTGGCCGGTCTCGCCGACCGGCCGGACCGCACCATGCGCATGGGCGACCTCGCCGCGTTCGCCAACTCGGAGCAGTCCCGGCTGTCACACCTGATGCGCCGCCTTGAGGCGCGCGGGTTGGTACGACGCAGGCGCGATCCGGACGACGGCCGGGTGATGCGGGCGGTGCTCACCGACGCCGGGTACGACGCGCTCGTCGACGCAGCGCCTGGCCATGTCGAGCGGGTGCGGGAGCTGGTCTTCGACAACCTGACCGAGGCCGAGCAGCGCGCGCTGCGGCGGGCGATGGGCAAGATCGCCGCCGGGCTGTGCCCGGAGACGGGCGGAGCTGCCGATGAGACGGGCGCCGAGGGCACGGGTCGCACCTGAAGCTCCGGCGACATTGGCGACATCGGCGACATCGACGGCACCGGCGGCACCGACGAGCAGGACAGCCGGCCGGCCTCACTCGAACGGGTGAACTTGCCGCATTGTCAGGCGATCTGACTCGACGCGAGTGGCCCGCCGGAGCTATACGTGGAGGGACGAAGCCGCCCGTGCGCGGCGCCCGCCCATCGCGAGAAGGTAGGGAACAACCATGGCCGACAGCAAGAAGATCGCCTTTCTGACCGCAGGCGAAGGCATCGAGCGCGTCGAACTCACCGAGCCGTGGAAGGCGGTGCAGGACGCGGGCTTCGAGCCGGTCCTGCTCAGCCCCGAGTCCGGTGAGGTGCAGACCTTCGATCACCTCGACAAATCCACCACGCAGAAGGTCGACGAGCAGGTCAAGGACGCGTCCGTCGACGACTTCGCGGCGCTCGTGCTGCCGGGCGGCGTCGCCAACCCCGACGCGCTGCGCACCGACAAGGACGCGGTGTTCTTCGTCAAGACGTTCGTCGACTCCGGCAAGCCGGTGGCCGCGATCTGTCACGCGCCGTGGACGCTGATCGAGGCCGACGTCCTGCGTGACAAGCGGCTCACCTCCTGGCCGAGCCTGCAGACCGACATCCGCAACGCCGGCGGCGACTGGGTCGACGAGCAGGTCGTCGTCGACGGCAACCTGATCACCAGCCGCAAGCCGGACGACCTGCAGGCCTTCGACGAAGCCCTGGTCAAGGCGGTCGAGGGCTAGACCTCCGGCCGGGTGGGAGTGCGTGCTGAGAGTATGACGGCATGAATTTCCACTCGGCCTACGACCAGGGGTTCGCCCGGGTTGCGGCGTGCACGCTCCCGACCGCGATCGCCGATCCGGCGACCAATGCCGCGACGATCGTGCGCCAAGTGCGGGAGTGCCACGAGGACGCGGTCGCGCTCGCGGTCTTCCCCGAGATGAGCCTGACCGGTTACGCGATCGACGACCTGGTGATGCAGGACGCGCTGCTCGACGCGGTGGAGGCCGGTATCGCCGACATCGCCCGTGCCACGACCGACCTGCTGCCGTTGGTGATCGTCGGCGCGCCGTTGCGCAAGGGCCTGCGCCTCTACAACTGTGCGGTCGCGATCCACGGCGGCGAGGTCATCGGCGTCGCCCCGAAGAGTTACCTGCCCAACTACCGGGAGTTCTACGACAAGCGCTACTTCGCGCCGGGCGACGACCAGCATGGTGAGTCGATCACCTTGGGCGGCAACGAGATTCCGTTTGGTCCGGACCTGATCTTCCGGGCCGACGATCTGCCGGACCTCACCGTGCACGCGGAGATCTGCGAGGACATGTGGGTGCCGATCCCGCCGTCGTCGCTCGCCGCCCTGGCCGGTGCCAACGTGCTGGTGAACATCTCCGGCAGTCCGATCACGGTCGGCCGAGCCGCCGACCGGCACCTGCTCGCGCAGGCCCAGAGCGCGAGATGCCTTGCGGCATACGTCTATTCGGCGGCGGGTCAGGGCGAGTCGACCACCGACCTGTCCTGGGACGGTATGACGATGGTCTACGAGTGCGGCGGGCTGCTCGGCCAGACCGAGCGCTTCCCCGACACCGCGCAGCGCACGACGGTCGACGTCGACCTCGACCGGATCCGTCAGGAGCGCCTGCGGGACGGGTCGATCGCGGACAACGAGCGCACGTTTGCCGGCGAAACCCAGTTCCGCACAGTCAATTTCACGCTCGATCCGCCGCGCACCGACATCGGGCTGATGCGCAAGATCGACCGTTTCCCGTTCGTCCCGGACGACCCGGAGCACCTCGCGCAAGACTGTTACGAGGCCTACAACATCCAGGTGTCCGCCCTCAAGCAGCGGCTGCGGGCTATCGGCCAGCCCAAGATCGTGCTCGGTCTTTCCGGCGGGCTCGACTCGACCCACGCCCTGCTCGTGGCAGCCCGCGCGATGGACGAGCTGGGCCGGCCGCGCACCGACATCCTGGCCTACACGATGCCGGGTTTCGCCACCGGCGACGCGAGCAAGTCGGCGGCGACCAAACTCGCCGCCGACATGGGAGTCACCTTCCACGAGTTGGACATTCGGCCCGCCGCGACCCAGATGTTGAAGGACATGGGGCACCCTGCGGGTGATGGGGAGCCGGTCTACGACGTGACCTTCGAGAACGTCCAGGCCGGGCTGCGTTACGACTACCTCTTCCGGATCGCGAACAAGGACGGCGGCATCGTGCTCGGCACGGGTGACCTGTCCGAGATCGCGCTCGGCTGGAACACCTACGGCGTCGGTGACCAGATGTCGCACTACGGCGTCAACTCCGGCATCCCGAAGACGATGATCCAGCACCTGATCCGGTGGGTGATCGCCGCGAAGCTTTTCCCGGCCGAGGCGTCCTCGACGCTCCAGACCATCCTCGACGCCGAGATCAGTCCCGAGCTGGTGCCGGCCGGCGAGGACGAGAAGCCGCAGTCGACCGAGGCCAGCATCGGGCCCTACGCGCTCCAGGACTTCAACCTCTTCCACACGCTGCGCTACGGCATGCGGCCCAGCAAGATCGCCTTCCTGGCCGAGCACGCGTGGAGCGACGCGGCAGCCGGTGAGTGGCCGCCGGGTTACCCCGACGACGAACACGTCGCCTACGACCTGGCCGAAATCCGTTCGTGGCTGGAGGTTTTCATCAAACGGTTCTTCGGCTTCAGCCAGTTCAAGCGGTCGGCGATGCCGAACGGGCCGAAGGTCGTCGCCGGTGGTTCGCTGTCGCCCCGCGGTGACTGGCGCGCGCCGGGTGACGGCAACGCCACGGTGTGGCTCGCGGACCTGGAGAAGGTGCCACGGTGAGTGTGCTGCGCTCGCCGTCCTCGGTGGGGTAGCGCGTAGCGCTTCGCACCGTGGGCTGGCTGGCCCTCTCCCTGGGAGCTTCGCGCGGCTCCGCGCACGGCGCCGCGCTGCGCTCTCGGATTGCTGAGGGACGGCCCGGAGAGCCTGCAGCTTTCTCGAAAATCTGTTCGAAATCCCTTCCACCTGTCAGGCATCGAAGGTATGATCGATGTACGACGAAAGCCACTGCAGCGGAAGGAGATTCGTGCCCATGTCTCTCGATTCTGCTGTGCCGTTACCCGGGCGTCCGGATATGCCTGCTGGGGCGGTGCGGGTGCCGGTTGAGCCGGGGCGCGGGCCGGAGGTGCTGGAGCAGTTGCAGGCGGTCGCGGTGTTGCTGGATGAGGTGCCGGAGGTGGTGCACCAACTCGGCGACGGACAGGTGGAGTCACTGACGCAGGTGCTATTGCGCCTGCACGGGCGGTCGGCGCAGGTGGCTGCGGTGGTCACCGCTGATGCGGTGGACCGTGGGACGGTCGCGGACTCGACCGCTGCGAACACCACCCAATGGGTATGTCGTCACGCCGAAGCATCCGGGGTGCCGATCGAACCGGTCGAGGCGAAGTCGATCGCGATTGTCGCGGAGGCGTGCCGGGAGCGGAAGAACGCGGTCATCGCCACAGCAGTCGCACGAGGGTCGTGCACAGTCTCGACCGCAAGGGCCGCGTTGACCAATGCCGACAAGGTGACGCCGGTGATCCCGACCGCCGACCGGGGTGAGGTGCTGGCGTGGTTCCTGCAGTTGGACCCTGCGCTCGGGGTCAAGGGTGTGCAGGCGTTGACCCGGAAGATCCTCGCCACTTACGCCACCGAAGCACTCTCCGCGCAGGACGCGAAACTCGAACAGGTCGAAACGCTGACGTGGGGCACGACCGCTACCGGGATGACCAGGTTGGTCGCCGAGCTGGCGCCCGCGAATGCTGCGGTGTTGAAGGCGGCGATCACGGCCGGGTCCGCACCGCGGCCAGCTGCCGCGCCAGCGTGGTCCGATGCCGAAGGCGCGACAGCGAACGGCTCAGGCGCTGCGGTAGAGGACCCTGGCACTGGAGAGCCGACCCTGGCGGCCGGCAACGACACCGGCGGCAGCGTCGGCGTCGGCACCGGCACCGGCACCGGCGAAACCGTCCGTGATGAACGCACTCCGGGCAAACGCCGCGCGGATGCGTTGATGGAGCTGGTCACTGCGGGCGCGAAAGTGGCCGCCGGTGAGGTGGCACCGGTCGGGTCGGCGGCAACGATCCTGCTGACCATGGACTTCACGTCGCTGACCGACGGCATCGGCGGGGCGACCACCCCGGGCGGTGACGTGCTCGATGCCGGAGCCGCCCGCCGCGCCGCCTGTGACGCGGACCTGATCCCCGCTGTCCTCGGCGGACCCAGCCAACCGATGGATGTGGGCCGGCGAGAACGCCTGGTCACCAAGGGTTTACGCGCGGCTGTCGTCATACGGGATGGTGGGTGCACGTTCCCTGGTTGTGATCGACCGCCGGGTTTCTGCGAAGTTCATCATGTGATCCCGTGGTGGGCCGGTGGTGAAACCAGCCTCCCCAACTCCGCGATGCTCTGCTGCCGACATCACCAGGAAGTCCACCGACACGGGTTCATGGCACAAGTCGGCCCCGACGGCGTGACCTGGGACCTCACCCCCGGCCGCATGCCCGGCCACGCCCACGCGGCAGCCTGATGCCAATCGGCAGCACCCTGCAGGCAGGCAACTCAGCTCGAGCTGCAGCCACCCCCGCCGCCACAGCTGCTGCCCCCACCACAACTGCTCGAGCTGCAGCCGCTCGACCCGCAGCTGTGATGCGAACCGCCACCGTGGTGCGAGCCGCCGCCGTCGAACGGTCCACCGTCGTAGCCGTAGACGCCCGCACCGGTGCCCCCACCGGCACCCGACCGCTTCACCCGCCTGCGCCGGCCGGCATCGACTCCGCTGTTGCGGAGCAGGAAGCCCGCTCCGACGACAGTGATGGTGATGAGGACGATCGCAAGGATCATGACTGTGCTCCCCTCCCGAGCCGCGGGCCGCGCGCCCGCGTGAGCTTCAGGTGCCAGACCGTGTCGCCGACACCGATGTTCAACGACCAGCAGCCGGCGCGGATGGCGAGACACCCGCGGCGCTCACCCGCATAGACCGCCGCCAGCCGCAACCATGCACCGACGACAGGTGTCACCGGCCGGCCCTGCAACCACCGCCGGAAGCCCGCGACGTCGTCGTGCGCGCAGCCGTATTCGACGCACTGCCAGGCATATTCGGCGAACATCTCCCGCCAGCGGGGCAGCAACTCCACCTCCGGGCAGGCGTATGACGCAGCCGACGCCCGCTTGCGCAGCAGGATCCGCGCCGTGAGCCTCGCCGCATCCGGGTCGAAACCCGCCGGCGCCCGGCCGGCGAGCAGTTCCGCCACCACCGCCGACTGCCGCGCCGCGAGCTGCTCCCGAGCGGCGTCGACCTCGGGGGCCGCCTCGCGCGCGAGCGCCGTCATACGAGCGCCCCGTTCACGACCGCGAGATCGGCCCGGACCGCCTCGGCGCTCAGGTTGTCGTCGCGCTCCAACAGCACCCCCGGCGCTTGCGGCGCAACGGTTTCCGCCAGGTCGGTGAGCAGGTCCGCGACCGCGCGCAGCACCGGGTCGGCGTGGGTGTCGAGATAGAAGCCGGAGTCCCACCGGCCGCCCGCGACGTGCACGTAGGCGATCCGGTGGAGCGGGAAACGGTGCAGGTCCGCGTGCGGGTCGGAGCCGCGCGCGGTCGCGCTGGCATAGAGGTTGGCCACGTCGAGCACGATGCCCACGTCGGTGAGTTCGACCAGTTCGGTGAGGAATTCGGGCTCCGACAGCTCATCTTCCGGCCACGACATGACGGCCGCGATGTTCTCGACCGCGAGCGGCACCGGCAACTGGTCGCGCGCGATCGCGATGTTGTCGGCCAGCACCGCGAGACTGTCCCGTGTGCGCGGCGGTGGCAGCAGGTGCTCCGCCTCCAGCACGTCCCCGTGCATCGTGTCGGGGCTGTCCGCCGCGCGCACGAACGCCACATGCTCACTCACCAGCGGCGAGCCGAAATGCGTTGCCAGCTCTGCCAATCGACGCAATCGCGCTGGATCGGGTCGCCCGGCGCCGGCCAGCCCGAGCGACACCCCGTGCGGCACCACGACGGTGCCGCGCGCAGCGAGCGCCACCAGTCGCGGATCGACCGCCGGCAGGTGGACATTCTCGGCGACCACCTCGGTGAAGTGCAGGTGGCCGCCATCGGCCAGCTCGGCGACGAGGTCGGCCACCGCCGGCCGCCACGCGACGGCGGTGCCGGTGAGACCGGCGGTGAGTCCGTGAGTGAGGCCGGCGGTGACGTCGCCGGTCGATCCGAACGTTGCGCTCATGGTGCCCCCTTGACGTCCCAAGATAGCGAGCGCGTTCCGGGCGGAGGTCACGATCACGCATCGGGGTGCGACGCACGTCACCCGCGACCCTGGGCTATACCTGGAGACGGCTGCGGGGCGAGCCCGCCCGCACCGTCATACCGACCCCGAGGAGTCGCCGATGGCAACGGTCGCCGAGAACCTGGTCAAGAACCTGCACGCACACGGCATCCGGCGGGTCTACGGCATCCCCGGCGACTCGCTCAACGGCTTCACCGACGCGCTGCGCAAGCAGGGCGACATCACCTGGGTGCATGTGCGGCACGAGGAGGCGGCGGCGTTCGCGGCCGCGGCCGATGCCGAGCTCACCGGCGATCTCGCGGTCTGCGCCGGCAGCTGCGGCCCCGGCAACCTGCACCTCATCAACGGCCTGTATGACGCCAACCGCAGCCGCGTCCCGGTGCTCGCGATCGCCGCCCACATCCCCACCGCCGAGATCGGCTCCGGCTACTTCCAGGAGACCCACCCGCAGGAGCTCTTCCGCGAGTGCTCGGTCTACGCCGAATACGTCGCCGACCCCTCGCAGATGCCGCGCCTGCTGGAGATCGCGACCCGCACCGCGATCGAGAAGCGCGGTGTCGCGGTCCTCGTCATACCCGGCGATGTCGCGCTCGCCGAGGCCAAGAGCGATCGGGTGGTGCGCATCCGGCCGACGCGGTCGGCCGTGCTGCCGTCCGAGGACGAGCTCGAGGCAGCGGCGCAGCTGCTCAACGGCGCGCAGCGCATCACGATCCTCGCCGGTGCCGGCACCGCAGGCGCGCACGACGAGGTCGTCGCCCTCGCCGGCAAGCTGAACGCTCCGATCGTGCACGCGCTGCGCGGCAAGGAACACCTGGAATGGGACAACCCCTACGACGTCGGTATGACGGGACTCCTCGGCTTCGCGTCGGGCTATCGCGCGATGGCCGGCTCCGACGCGGTGCTCATGCTCGGCACGGATTTCCCCTACCAGCAGTTCCTGCCCGCGAACGCGAAGTACGTGCAGGTCGACGTGCGCGGCGAGCAACTCGGCAGACGCCACCCGGTCGACGTCGGCCTGGTCGGCACCGTCAAGGAGACCGTGCCCGCGCTGGCGGGCCGCCTCGCCCCGCGCACCGACGACAAGCACCTGCGCGACGCGCGCGACCACTACCGCAAGACCCGCGCCAAACTCGACGAGCTCGCGACGCCCGCGCCGGCCGACAAGGCGCTGCACCCGCAGTTCGTCGCGCGCACTCTCGACCGGCTCGCCGCGGACGACGCGGTGTTCATCCCCGACGTCGGGTCGCCGGTGGTGTGGGCCGCGCGCTACATCACGATGAACGGCACGCGCCGGATGCTCGGCTCCTTCGTGCACGGCAGCATGGCCAACGCGCTGCCCCAGGCGATCGGGGGCCAGGCGGCATACCGCAATCGGCAGATCATCGCGATGGCCGGCGACGGCGGTCTCACCATGCTGCTGGGCGAGCTGGTGACGTTGGTGCAGAACCGCCTGCCGGTCAAGATCGTGGTCTTCGACAACTCCTCGCTCAACTTCGTGGAGCTGGAGATGAAGGCCGCCGGCTTCGTCACCTACGGCACCGATCTGCAGAACCCGGACTTCGCCGCGGTCGCGGATGCCGTTGGCCTCAAGGGTTTTCGGGTCGACAGTTCCGACCAGCTCGAGCCGGCACTGCGTGACGCGCTGGCCCATGACGGGCCGGCCCTGGTCTCGGTGCGCACCAACCGGCAGGAGCTGTCGATGCCTCCGGCCGTGACGCTCGAGCAGGCGCGCGGGTTCACCCTCTACGCGATCCGCACCGTGCTGTCGGGGCGCGGCGACGAGCTGCTCGACCTGGCCTCGACCAACTTCCGCCAGCTCCTGTGAACAACCTCCGCGGTATGTCGGTGCCCCGGGCTACCGTCGAGTGGTGAGCCACAGCCCGGACTTCGAGGTGCACGGCGCCGACTGGGTGCGCCAGGTGACCGACGAGCAGATCGTGCAGCACGTAGGGGAGTTGTCCTACGAGCGCGCGCTGGTCTACGTCGACTCCGAGCGGGTGCTGACCATCAACACCGGCGACCGCGGCCGGTTGCTGCTTTCCACCGTCGACGGCAGCCGCGACCGTCCCTACACGGTGATGATCACCCGTCTCGACACCGCCGGCGGCGACCCGGACTGGATGTCCCGCTGCTCCTGCCCGGTAGCGACCGAGTGCAAACACGTCGCCGCCACCCTGCTCACCGCGCGCGACGCCGTCGGCGGCCGCGCCGACCCGATCCCCGCGTGGCGCCGCTTCGTGCAGCAGCAACTCGACGACACCGAGCAGCGCGCGGCCGCCGACGACGGCGTCCGGCTCGGGCTGCGCATCGGCACCTCGCGACAGCTGCTGCACGGCCGGCCGGCGTTGCGGGTGGCGCTGGCGCCCAGCCATCTCACCAAGACCGGCCGCTGGTCCAAGCAGACCTCGTGGGACGACGTGGCTGCCAACCAGTTGATCCGGCGCTTCAATGCCGAGCAAGCACAAGCACTTTCGCGTCTCCGCCAGCTCGCTCGCGGCGGGGCGCACGCGGTGTTCTACTCCGGTGCCGGCATCTTCCTCGATGAGTGCGGTCCGGCGGTGTGGGGCGCGCTGCACGACATCGTCGACGGGGGCGTGGAGCTGCTCCCGTCATACGGCAGTGACTATGGGGTGAGCCTCGTGCCCGATCCGGTGCGGGTCGCCGCCGATTTCCAGCGCCAGCAGGACGGTTCGGTGGTTGGCCGGGCCGATGTCGTCGGTCTGCCCGACGACGACGGCGAGCTGCTGCTCGTCGGCGACCCGCCGCACGGGGTCGTGCTGCGCGGCTTCGACCACAACCTCACCCTCGCCGCCACCGACCGCCCGGTCACCGGTCCAGCGCTCGCCATGCTGCTCGACGGGCCGGTCGAGGTGCCCGCGCAGGACGCCGACGAGTTCGTCGACCTCTACCTGCCGCGGCTGGCCCGCCGCCTGCACGCGGTGGCCGATCTCGACGGCCCTCCCGAGCCGTTGCGGCTGCGGCTCACGGTGACGTCGCCGGAGCCGCAGGCCATCGAGATCACCGCCCAGTTGGTCTATGCCGGAAGGCATCTCAAGGCTGTCGCCCCCGACCTCTACGACCGCACCCGCGACCGCAAGGCCGAGCACGAGCTGGTGCAGCGACTGGAGCCGGACCTGCGCGCCGTCGGCCTCATGCATGCGATCGGCGGGCTCGGCTGGTGGCCGATGGAGCGGTCCCGGCTGGAGGGCTGGCGTGCGGTGCGCCTCGCCGAGCGCCTCGACACTCTTGCCGAGCACGACGACATCGACCTCGTCGTCGACGGTGACCTGCCCGTCTTCGAGGAGTCGACCAGCACGCCGCAGATCAGCGTCGGTGCCACCGACTCCGAGGACAACGACTGGCTCGACCTGCGCGTCAGCGTCACCATCGACGGCGAGGAGGTCCCCTTCACCCCGCTCTTCGCCGCCCTGGCCCGCGGTGACGAGGCGATGCTGCTCGACTCCGGCACGTGGTTCACCCTCGACCACCCCGAGCTGCAGCAGCTCGAGCGGCTCATCGCCGAGGCCCGCGAGCTGTCCGATAGACAGCGAGAAGGCTTGTCGATCAACAGGTTTCAGCTCGGCCTGTGGGAGGAGCTCGAGTCCATCGGCGTCGTCGACCAGCAGAGCAGCCGCTGGGCGCAGCAGATCGAGCGCATCCGCGGACTCGACGAGTTCACCCGGCCGACCGTGCCCGACGGACTCAAGGCAACCCTGCGGCCCTACCAACTCGACGGCTTCACCTGGCTCGCCGCTCTCTGGGACTGTGCGCTCGGTGGCGTGCTCGCCGACGACATGGGGCTCGGCAAGACACTGCAGACCCTCGCGCTCCTCGCCCGCGCCCGCGAGGAGGGAGAGCTGCACATCCCGGTGCTGGTCGTGGCGCCCAGCTCGGTCGTCGGCACGTGGGTCAGTGAGGCCGGCCGGTTCGCGCCCGACCTGCGGGTGGTGGCGCTCGCCGAGACCAGCAAGCGGCGGGGCACGACCGTCGCCGAGGCGATCGCCGGGGCCGAAGTGGTCGTCACGTCATACGCAGTGCTGCGGCTGGACGCCGAGCAGTTCGCCGAAACCGATTGGAACGGCTTGGTGCTCGACGAGGCGCAGTCGGTCAAGAACCACCAGTCCAAGACCTTCCAGGCCGCCAAGCGGGTCGGCGCGCCGTTCACGCTGGCGATCACCGGCACCCCGCTCGAAAACTCCCTGATGGATCTCTGGTCGATGCTCGCGCTCGCCGCGCCGGGGCTCTATCCCCGGCCCGACGCCTTCACCCAGCGCTACCGCAAGCCGATCGAGCGCGGCGAGGCGCCCGAGCTGCTCGACCAGCTGCGGCAACGCATCCGGCCGCTGATGTTGCGTCGCACCAAGGACCAGGTCGCCTCCGATCTGCCGCCGAAGCAGGAGCAGACGCTCTCGGTGACGCTCACCCCGCGGCACCGGCAGACCTACGATCGCCAGCTGCAGCGCGAGCGGCAGCGCATCCTCGGCCTGCTCGACGACCCCGACGCTAACCGGGTGGAGATCCTCGCCTCGCTGACCCGGCTGCGACAGCTGGCGCTCGACCCCCGCCTGGTCGACCCCGAGACCGCCGCGGCCGAGACCTCGGCGAAGCTCGCGGTCCTGGTCGAGCAGCTCGTGGAGCTGGCGCAGGAGGGCCACCGTGCGCTGGTCTTCAGCCAGTTCACCTCCTACCTCGCGCTCGCCCGGGACGCACTGGCCGAGGCGGGGCTGACCACGTCATACCTCGACGGCCGCACGCGGAGCCGGCAGAAGGTGATCGACGACTTCAAGCAGGGTGACCAGGCCGCCTTCCTGATCTCGCTGAAGGCCGGCGGCGTCGGTCTCACGCTCACCGAGGCCGACTACGTCTTCGTGCTCGACCCGTGGTGGAACCCGGCGACCGAGGCGCAGGCGATCGACCGCGCGCACCGCATCGGGCAGGACAAGCCGGTGATGGTCTACCGGCTGGTGAGCGCGGGCACCATCGAGGAGAAGGTCGTGGCCCTGCAGGAGCGCAAGCGGGCGCTGTTCGAGCAGGTGGTCGACGGGGGCGGGGTGCTCGGCGGCGCGATCACGCCGGACGACATCCGCGGCCTGCTCCAGTGATGCCGGTCCGGCCGCAACCGCAAAGCTGACGAAACCTTTACCGCTTCATCACCCGGCCCTTACGCGGCCGGGGACACCATCTGATGAACCTCGGCCATCCCGAGGTCCATCAGAAGGGAACACGATCCAATGGCAACTCCCCGTCAGCGTTTCTTCGTCCTCACCGCGTGCTGCGCCGTCACCGCAGCCACCGCGGTCGCCGGTGCCGCGAACGCCGCCCCCGGCGGCAACGATCGCGTGCGCTCGACCAATGCGGTCTCGGTCGGCTCGCCCAAGGTCGACCGGGCGGTGAAGGCAGTGGACGACAACCGCGGCCGTTACGGCCTGTCGGCCGATCAGAAGCTCACCAGGAAGTCGGCGCTCACCGACGACAACGGCACCACGCACGTGCGCGCGCAGCAGACCTACAAGGGGCTGCCGGTGATCGGCGGCGACCTGGTGATCCACCAGACCACCGGTGGCGCGGTCACGATCTCGCGCACCCTCGGCAAACCTCTCTCGCTCGACACCAAGAGCGCTGCCGCGGCGCCGAAGATGAAGGGCGCACAAGGCAATTCGCGTCTCGTCGTCGACACGGTGAAGGGCGCGCCGAAGCTCGCCTGGGAGACGACCGTCACCGGTGTGCAGGCGGACGGGACGCCGAGCCGGAAGTTGGTCTACACCGATGCGAAGACCGGTGTGGTGATTCGCTCGGAGGAGCGGGTGATGACCGTGGGTGGGCAGGGCAATTCGTTGTATGGCGGGACGGTGCCGCTGGAGCTGACCCAGAGTGGTGCCAACTACCTGATGAAGGACCCGACCCGCGGCAACACCTACACGATCGACGTCAACAACCAGACCGACTCGGTCATCTGCCAGTACTTCGGGTCCAACTGCGCCACCGGTCCGGTCTTCTCCGGTCCGGACACCAGCTTCGGCAATGGCACGACGTCGAGTCGGGAGTCTGCGGGTGTGGATGCGCAGTTCGGCACGGACGAGACGTGGGATTACTACAAGACCAACTTCGGCCGCAACGGGATCTTCAACACCGGGAAGGGGTCGTACAACCGGGTGCATTACGGGCAGGGCTATGTGAATGCGTTCTGGGACGGCACGAAGATGACCTATGGCGACGGGGACGGCGCCAACTACGGGCCGTTGACGTCGTTGGACGTGGCCGGGCACGAGATGAGTCACGGGGTGACGGAGAACTCGGCGAACCTGACCTACAGCGGAGAGTCGGGTGGGTTGAACGAGTCGACCAGTGACATCTTCGGCACGATGGTGGAGTTCTTCTCGGCCAATGCCAAGGACACCGGGGACTACCTGATCGGGGAGATGTTCGACAAGACCGGTAAGGGTCTGCGGCGGATGGACAACCCGGCCGCCGACGGCAAGAGCGCCAACTGCTGGAGTTCGAGCGTGGGCAGCCTGAATGTGCATTACTCGTCGGGGGTGGGTAACCACTTCTACTACCTGCTGGCCGAGGGCTCGGGTGCCAAGACGATCAACGGTGTCGCGCACAACTCCCCGACCTGTGACGGCAGCAGCGTGGCTGGGATCGGCCGCAGTGATGCCCAGCAGATCTGGTACCGGGCGTTGACGGTCTACATGACCAGCAGCACCAACTACGCCGGTGCCCGCACCGCCACCCTCAACGCCGCCAAGGACCTGTATGGCGCGACCTCCGCGCAATACACCGCGGTCGGCAAGGCCTGGAGCGCCGTCAACGTCAACTGACGTCCGCGGACAGCTTCGGATGAGAACGGCCGGCCCTACCCCACGGGGCCGGCCGTTTTCATCGGCGGAAATCTGGTTACCCCCAAGTAACTTCGTCTACGCTGACTGACCATGAAACTCCCGTTCGCAAGACAACCGCGTTCGTATGCCGGTGCCCGCGCCCTGGTCACCGGCGGCTGTTCGGGCCTCGGTCAGGCCCTGGTCAAGCTGCTCGTGCGCGACGGCGCCCGCGTGGTGGTCGGCGACGTGCACGAGCAGGCACCGGCCGGCTCGCTGCCCGAGGGCGTGGACTACCTGCGGCTCGACGTGCGCAGCGAGGACGACTGGAACGCCGCGCGCAACTGGGTCGAGGCCCACTACGGCGGCCTCGACCTGCTGGTCAACAACGCCGGCATCGCGGCCGGCGGCCGCATCGACGTGGCCGACATGCAGGAGTGGGAACGCATCATCGACATCAACCTGCTCGGCGTCGTGCGCGGCTGCCGCGCGTTCGTGCCGATGATGAAGCAGCAGGGCGGTGGACAGATCGTCAACACCGCCTCCCTCGCGGGGCTGGTGCATGCGCCGGCGATGTCGTCATACAACGCGGTGAAGGCGGGGGTCGTGGCGATCAGCGAGACGCTGCGCGCCGAGCTGGCGCCCGACCACATCGCGGTGTCGGCGATCTGTCCCGCGTTCTTCCGCACCAACCTCGCCTCGTCGTTCCAGGGCAAGGATGTCGACATGGAGCACAGCGGCACCGACCTGATCAACAAGGCGCCGCGCTCCGCCGACCAGGTCGCGCGGGTCGCCTACGCCGGCATGAAGGCGGAGAAGCTGATCATCCTCACCGATCAGGACGGCCAGATCGCGTATGGCGCCAAGCGATTCGTGCGTCCCGTGTATGACGCGGCGATGCGTTCGGCCGGCAAGCGGGTCGCGGCCGGGAAGTCACCCACGCCCGCCGCCCTGGACAAGCTGCAGTCGCTCGGCGCCCGATCCCGACGGGACAAGTAGTCGGGCCCCACGCCATACCCCCGCCGACGTACGGTGGAGCCATGAGCACAATCGCGATCATCGGTGGACATGGCAAGGTTGCGCTGCTGCTCGAGCAGCTGCTGAGCGCGAGCGGGCACAACGTGCTGGCGATCATCCGCAACGACGAGCACGTGGCGGAGGTGGCGGCCACCGGTGCGACCCCGGTCGTCGCCGACGTCGAGCACCTCGACGTGCCGGCCATGGCCGAGCACCTGACCGGTGCGGACGCCGTCGTCTGGTCGGCCGGCGCGGGTGGCGGCAGCCCGTCGCGCACCTATGCGGTCGACCGCGACGCCGCCATCCGCAGCATGAACGCCGCGACCACCGCCGGCGTGCAGCGTTACGTCATGGTGTCCTACTTCGGCGCATCGGTGGATCACGGTGTGCCGGAAGACAATTCGTTCTTCGCGTATGCCGAGGCGAAGGCCGCCGCCGACGAGTACCTCCGTGGCACCGGCCTGGAGTGGACGATCGCCGCGCCGAGCCGCCTCACCTCCGACGAACCCACCGGCCGGATCGAGATCAACGGTGTCGACGGTGCGGAGGTCTCCGCCGGCGAGGTGACCCGCGGCGACGTGGCCGCGGTGATCGCCGCGCTGCTGCAGGCGCCCCAGTCGGTCGGCACGATGGTGCAGTTCAACAACGGACCGACGCCGATCGCCGAAGCGATCGACCAGCTCTAGCGCAGCTCTAGCGCACGCCCAACCCCTCACCGAGAGGCTCACTTATCACTGAGTGGACCACTTGTCCGGCCACCGATCCGGCCGGATAAGTGGTCCTGTCGACGATAAGTGGGCCTCTCGGTGCCTGAGCGACGGGCGCGCCGGCGCTCATGGCAGCACCCGGTCGTGACCACAGCGCCGCCATATTGTCGGTGAGCACTCTCATCACTCATGGACAACGTGACCGCGCAGCTGCGGACCTTCGATCAGACACCCCGCAGCGGCGACTCCGCCGGAGTTGAGCACCGCACCAGCACCGGCTCCCGCACCAGCCGGCTGCACCGGCTGTGGCACGGACACCCTGACGATCCGGGCTGGGCACGACCGGCGTTGCTGGTGCTGCTCGTCGCGACCGGCATCCTCTACTTCTACGACCTCACGTCCAGCGGATGGGCAAACTCGTTCTATTCCGCTGCGGCACAAGCGGGTTCGGTCAACTGGGAGGCCTTCTTCTTCGGCTCCTCCGACGCGGCCAACTCGATCACGGTCGACAAGCCACCGGCATCCCTCTGGGTCATGGCGCTGTCGGTGCGGGTGCTCGGACTCAATTCGTTCGCGATCCTGATGCCGCAGGCGCTGATGGGAGTCGCGACCGTCGGCGCGCTCTATGCGACCGTGCGACGGCACTTCGGCGCCGCGGCGGGTCTGCTGGCTGGGGCAACGCTCGCGCTCACCCCGGTCGCGGCGCTGATGTTCCGCTTCAACAACCCAGACGCCCTGCTCGTCCTCTTGATGACCCTCGGCGCCTGGGCGACCATGCGGGCGCTCGAGCATGGATCGATGCGGTGGGCGGCGCTGGTCGGGGTGTTCCTCGGCCTCGGCTTCCTGACCAAGACCCTGCAGGTCTTCCTGGTCGTGCCGTTCTTCGCGGCCGCGTTCCTGATCGCCGCAAACTCACCGCTGCGCCGGCGCATCGCCGGGCTGCTCGTCGCGACCGGTGCAATGGTCGTCGCCGGTGGCTGGTGGGTCGCGGTCGTGCAGCTCGTCCCGGCCGGAGCGCGACCGTATATCGGTGGTAGTCAAGACAATTCGTTCTGGAATCTGACGTTCGGCTACAACGGGTTCGGCCGGATCAGCGGCAACGAGGCCGGCTCGGTCGGCGGCGGCGGACCAGGCGGAGCCGGCGGCCAGTGGGGTTCGACCGGGCTCACCCGGATGTTCGGTGCCGAGGTCGGGGGCCAGATCTCCTGGCTGTTGCCGACCGCACTCATCCTGCTCGGCGTCGGACTCTGGCTGCGCGGCCGTGCGCCGCGGACCGACCTGCGCCGGGCCGCCTACCTGGTGTGGGGCGGCTGGCTGGTGGTCACCGGGCTGACCTTCTCGCTGATGGCCGGCATCTTCCACCAGTACTACACGGTCGCGCTCGCACCGGCGATCGGCGCGCTCGTCGGCATGGGCGCGACCGAGGCGTGGCGCCGTCGTCATACGCCGGTCGGATCGATCGGGCTGGCCGCGGCGACGGCGGCTGCCGCGATCTGGTCCTTCATCCTGCTCAGCCGCACGACTGCCTATGGCGACTGGTTGCGAGTCTCGATCCTCGTGGTCGGCCTGGCCGCCGCCTTCCTGCTGCTCGGGCTGAAATGGTTGCCCACCAAGGCAATCCCGCTGCTGGTGGCCGGCGCGATCCTGGCGGGCCTGGCCGGGCCGACGGCATACACGGTCACCACCGTGCGGGAGGCGCACACCGGATCGATCCCGACGGCCGGACCGGCCGGGGCAGGTGGGTTCGGCGGCGGCCGCTCTGGCGGAGGTATGCCGGGAGCCCCGCCCGGCGCGGCCCGCAACCAGCAGGCCGGCACCCCACCGGGCATCCGGCCCGGCACCCAGCCGGGTGGCGGGCAGCCGACCGGCACCCGACCGCCCGGCGGGATGGGCGGTCTGCTCGACGCGAACAGCCCGAGCACCGCCGTGGTCTCAGCGCTGGAGAAGGACGCCGAACGCTACACCTGGGTGGCCGCGGCGATCGGCAGCAACAACGCCGCCGGTCTGCAGCTCGGGACCGGCCTGCCGGTGATGCCGGTCGGCGGCTTCAACGGCAGCGACCCGTCGCCGACCCTGGCGCAGTTCAAAACCTATGTGGCCCAAGGCAAGATCCACTACTTCCTCGCCGGAGGCAACGGCCCGGACCAGGCCGGCGGATCGGGCGCGGCCCAGCAGATCACCGCCTGGGTGTCGGCCAACTTCACGAGCGTCACCATCGGCGGCCAGACGTTCTACGACCTCACGCAGCCGCTCGCCGGCGGGGCAGGGGCCGGCTCGTGAACACCCCGACGACGACGGTGCTCGACCTGGTGATCCCGGTGCACAACGAGGAACGGGTCGTCGCGGCGAGTGTGCGCACCGTGCACCGCATGCTCACCGAGACGTTCCCCTATCCGTTCCGGATCACGGTCGCCGACAGCGGATCGACCGACGGCACAGCGATGGTGGCCCGCCGCCTCGTGCGCGAATTGCCTTGTGTGCACCTGCATCTGGTGGCCCAGAAGGGTCGTGGTCTCGCGCTGAAGCGAGCCTGGTCGGCGTCGGACGCGATGATCCTGGCCTACCTGGACGTCGACCTGTCGACCGATCTCGACGCGCTCGCGCCTCTGGTGGCGCCGCTGATGTCCGGACACTCGGACGTCGCGATCGGCTCTCGCCGCGCGCACGGGTCGCACGTGGTGCGCGGCCTGAAGCGCGAAGTCATCTCTCGCGGCTACAACTTCATCGTGCACTCGGCGCTGCGCGCCCGGTTCAGCGACGCGCAGTGCGGTTTCAAGGCGATCCGGGCGGACGTCGCGGGTTGCTTGCTGCCGTTGATCGTCGACGACAGCTGGTTCTTCGACACCGAGCTGCTGGTGCTCGCCGAACGTGCGGGTTTGCGGATCCACGAGGTGCCGGTCGACTGGTATGACGACCCGGACAGCCGGGTGCAGATCGCGCGAACGGCATGTGACGACCTGCGCGGCGTATGGCGGCTTCGCCGGACGCGACGAGCTGCGGCATACGAGCTGGCGGGTGTCCGAAACCGCCTGGGACGCAACGGAATCCTCGCGGCTCCGGCCTTCCCTCAGTCCGGCTCGGGCGGCTCGTCGGCGCCCTCGCGTGCGTCGCGGTCGGCCCAGTCCAGGAGCTGATCGAGCCGGAATGCCTGGTCGTCGATGCCGGCGTGCAGGTCGCCGCGCTCGGCGAACCGGGCGGGCACGGTCGCGATCGTGCAGTCGCGCGGGTCGACGTCGTCGAGCTCGGACCAGTCGATCGGGGTGGACACGGTGGCCTCGGGATTGCCGCGCACCGAGTAGGCGGCCGCGATGGTGTGGTCGCGGGCGTTCTGGTTGTAGTCGACGAAAACCGTTGCGGGGTCTCGGTCCTTGCGCCACCAGGTGGTCGTCACGTCCTGCGGGGAGCGGCGTTCGACCTCCCGGGCGAAGGCGAGCGCCGCTCGTCGTACGTCGGCGAAGCCCCACTCCGGCTCGATGCGCACGTAGATGTGCAGGCCCGACCCGCCGGAGGTCTTCGGGTAGCCGGTGATGCCGAGCTCGTCGAGGACTTCGTGCGCCACGTGCGCGGTGCGGCGCACCCGGTCGAAACCCGCCTCCGGCATCGGGTCGAGGTCGATGCGCCACTCGTCGGGGCGCTCGACGTCGGTCCGGCGCGAGTTCCACGGATGGAACTCGACCGTCGACATCTGCACCGCCCAGATCACGCTGCCGATCTCGGTCACGCAGAGTTCGTCGGCGGTGCGGTTCCACCGCGGGAAGTGAATGTTGACTGTTTCCAGCCAATCCGGCGCGCCCTTGGGCAGCCGCTTCTGATGCACCTTCTCGCCGGTGACGCCGGTCGGGTAGCGGTGCAGCATCGTCGGCCGGTCGCGCAACGCGCGCACGACGCCGTCGCCGACCGACAGGTAGTAGTTGGCGAGGTCGAGCTTGGTCTCGCCGCGGGCCGGGAAGTAGACCCGGTCCGGGTTGGAGATCCGGATCGTGCGCTCGCCCGCGCTCACCTCGGTCGCCGGTGACGTGCCCTTGGCTGGCATGTGCTCAACCTAGCGGCTGTCCGTCGTCCGGCGGCCGTCCGTCGCAGTGACGAGGGCGCTGCCGGGAGTCAGCGGGCGGGCTTGCCGGTGACGAAGATCGGGTTCGACATTCCCTCCATCGTGCGGTCGGCGCGGCGCACTTCGACACGTGCCCACGTGGAGTAGCGGGAGTCGGTGGTCCAGGTGAGCGTGCCCGTGCCGGACGCCAGCGGGATCGACGTCTGCGGGCCGAGCTGGTCGAAGACGGTCAGGGTGGTCCCGGGGCTGAACCCGGTTGCCGTGCAGGTGACGGTCACCGCGTCGCCCCAGGTCGACGAGACCGTCTCGCCGATGCCGGCGCGCGACCGGCCCGCGGCCGCGCGGAAGTCGAGGGTCTTGTGCTGGTCGGCGACCAGGTAGGAGCGTCCGGCCGCGAGCCCGCGCAGCAGCGCCCGTCGCTCGAGGCTGTCGGCCCGGACGACGGTCTGCGGCAGGCCGATCGTGTCGCCGGGACTGTGCGCGTCGGAGTCGCCGATCGCCGGGATGAACGTGCCGCTGCGCAGCAGTCCGTCCCAGTGTGTGACCGCGGCGTCGTCCTCGGCTGACCACGGACCGTTCCACACCTCGACGAGATCGGCTCGCTCGTAAGGGAATTCGAAGCTGCACGCGAAGCAGTTTGCGAAGGGATGGGCCGCGGTGACCAGGCCGCCGGCCTTGTGGGTCTGGTCCACGAACCGCTCGAAGTCCCGGCCGTCGCCGGCCCGGTAGCGCCAGTCGAGCCAGGTGTCGGCGGGCAGCCCGATCGCCGGCCAGTGGCCGGACCGGGTGGTCACCTCCTCGCCGTTGAGGATCAGCAGGTCGTCGGTCGCATACTTGCCCCACACCAATTGCGCACTGGGCGTGTTGTGTTCGGTCGAGACGACGAAGTCGAGACCGGCGGTCCGGGCGTCGGCGACCAGTTGCTCGGGGGTGCGGCGCCCGTCGCTGTGCACCGTGTGCAGGTGGCCGTCGCCGCGATACCAGGACGCGCCGCGCTGCCTGCGGGGTGCGCTCGTCGGGGCCGGCGTCGCCGTGAAGGAGGGGCCGGCGGCGCCATACGACAGCGTGATCGTGACGCTGTAGTCCATGCCCTGCGGCGCCACGGTGTAGGGCCCGAGGATGACGTGCCAGGTGCCCGGCTTGATCGGACCCGCGAGGTAGCCGGGGGTCGCGTCGCCGGCGGTGATGAAGAATTCCTTGCGGAAGCCGCCCGACCAGCCGCGGAAGCCCTTGCGGTTGCCGATCTGGGTGCCTTCTGGTCCGAACATGCCTATGTCACAAGCGTTTCCGTGTCGGCCGTCCGGCACCGCCGGTTTGTCATAGGTGTAGGAGACGTCGATGCGGTTGACGCCGCGCGGCACCTCGACCGGCAGGTAGTAGAAGTCCGGGTTGCCCGGCCCGAAGTGACCGGTCACGGTCTTGCTGGTCGGCCCGCTCCCGGCGGGCGCTGCGGCGAAGGCCACGCCGGGCAGCAGGTTGGACGCCGCGACGACGGCTCCCGCACCTCCCGCGCGCAGCATCGTGCGTCGACTGATCCCAGGCGCCATCGTGTCCTCCTCGAGCTGCTGATCCGTCGCCCAACGTATGGCGGTGGCCGCCTCGGGCGGGGCCGTGGCCCGGTGAACACTGCGTGACGAAGTGATGCAGCGCTCAATGGCCCGCCATCTGCCCGAAAACGGGCAGAAGTTTGGATTTCATTCACATCACGCTGCATGATCTCTCCCGTGCCGGATGCAGAGCTCGTCGATCGCGTCGCCGCCACGACCGGGTTGTCCCCGGCCGAGGCCACCCGGGTGATCGACGACGTGCTCGCCTGGCACCGCGAGACCGTCGAGGACTTCGTCCGCCGGCGGCACGCGCACCACCAGACCTATGGCAAGCGCAACGACGAGATCTTCACGTTGATCGCTGCCGAACTTGCCGAGCGGGCTTTCGCCGCCCCGGAGCTCTCGCCGCGCCAGTTGCGGCGGATCGTCTACGGGTAGCGGCCAGACCCCGCGAGGAGAAGGAGCAACACATGTGCGGGATCGTCGGGTATGTCGGGCGCGCCAACGCGGTGCCGGTGCTGATCGAAGGGCTGACCCAGCTCGAGTATCGCGGGTACGACTCGGCCGGCATCGGAGTGCTGACCTCGCGCGGGCCGAAGGTGTTCCGCGCGGTCGGACGCGTGCGTGACCTGACGGCGACGCTGCCGTCACGGCTGACCGGCAAGGTCGGCATCGGTCACACCCGGTGGGCGACCCACGGCCCGGCGACCGAGGCCAACGCCCACCCGCACAGCGACGCCACCGGGCGCATCCTGGTCGTGCACAACGGCATCATCGACAACGCCGCCACCCTGCGCGGCCGGCTCACCGCTGACGGGGTCGACCTCCACTCGGACACCGACACCGAGGTGCTGGCGCACCTGATCGTCGCGTCCGACGCGGAATCGTTGTCGGACAAGGTGATCGACGCGCTCGGACAGATCACCGGCACCTACGCGATCGCCGTGGTGGACGCCGACCGACCCGGCGAGATCGTGGTCGCGCGGCAGGGCTCGCCGCTGATCCTCGGTGTGGGGGACCGCGAGATGTTCGTGGCCTCGGACGCCGCGGCGTTGGTGCGGCATACCTCCTCGGTCGTGCACCTCGACGACGGCGAACTCGCGGTCGTGACCGCGGACAGCTTCCGCACGTTCACCGCCGACCAGACCGACACCGGCAAGCAGCCGGAGCAGATCGAGCTGGACGTCGCCGAGCTCGAGATGGACGGGCACGGCACGTTCATGCACAAGGAGATGCTCGAGCAGCCGGCCTCCGTGCAGCGGATGCTCACCGGCCGCCTCGACCCGCGCTTCGGTACCGCGCGCCTCGACGGCCTGGGCATCGATGCGCGAGAGCTGCGAATGTTCAAGCGGGTCAAGGCGATCGGCTGCGGCTCGGCATACTATGTCGGCCAGATGGGCGCGGCGATGATCGAGGATCTCGCCCGCATCCCGGCCGACGCGGAGGCGGCGTCGGAGTTCCGCTACCGCAACCCGATCATCGAACCCGACACCTTGTACGTCGCGGTCAGCCAGTCGGGCGAGACCGCGGACACCCTCTTCGCGGTGCGCGAGATCCAGCGCAAGGGCGGCCGCGTGGTCGGCCTGGTCAACGTCGTCGGGTCGTCGATCGCCCGCGAGTGCGACGGCGGCATCTACCTGCACGCCGGGCCTGAGATCAGCGTCTGCTCGACGAAGGCGCTGACCCACATGGCCGTCGGATTCGCTTTGCTGGCAGTCACTCTCGGCCGGGTGCGCGACCTGTCGCACGCCGACGGCACCCGCATCGTCGACGCGCTGCAGGCGCTGCCCGGTCAGCTGCAGCAGATCGTCGACGCCGAGGAGGCCATCGGCGTCGTGGCCAAGGAGCTCGTCGACGCCGACAACCTCTTCTACATCGGTCGGGTGCGCGGCTTCCCGGTCGCCCGCGAAGGCGCGCAGAAGCTGAAGGAGATCAGCTATCAGCACGCGGAGGCCTATCAGGCGAGCGAACTCAAGCACGGGCCGCTGGCGCTGATCTCGCCGCAGATGCCGACGGTGGCGATCGTGCCCGACGACGACCTGACCGAGCGCAACGTCGGTGCGCTCCACGAGATCGCCGCGCGCGGCGGCACGATCGTGGCGATCACCCACGACACCGTCGACTTCGGTGACCTGCCGGTGACCCGCATCGACGTGCCGCGCAGCGAGGTCGAGCTCGACCCGATCCTGCTGACCATCCCGCTGCAGTTGCTGGCCTATCACCTCGCGACCGCGCTGGGCCGGGACATCGACCGGCCGCGCAACCTGGCCAAGTCGGTCACGGTGGAGTGACCCCGTTCACACATTTTCCGCACAGCCACCCATCCGGTTGCCGGACGGTCCCGAACCACTGATGCACGCTCGCCGCCGAGCGAGTTTCACGAGTGAAGGGATACGTCATGCTTCTTCGCAAAACCGCCATCGCCGGCGCCACCTTGGCCCTGGCCGCGGCGCCGATGGCCATGTCGATGGGCAGCGCCAGCGCCGCCGAGGGCGGCGGCACGACCACCTTGTGGGCGAAGGCGACCCCGCTGAACGACAGCGGCGCGTCCTCGACGGTGACCGCCTGGCTGACGGGCAACCAGCTGCGCATCAAGATGGTGTCGACCGGGCTGCTCGCCAACGCGCCGCACGCTCAGCACATCCACATCGGTGGCAGCAACCAGTGCCCGGCGCCCGACGCGAAGGGCACCGGTGTCGACGGACACCTGCGGGTCGCGGACGGCATGAAGAGCTACGGCATGATCGCGGTGTCGCTTACCAAGACCGGTGACTCGTCGCCGAACAGCGGCCTCGCGGTCGACCGCTTCCCGACCGGCAACGAGACCTACGAGCGCACGCTGACCGTCTCGGACTCGGTCGCGAAGTCGCTGCGCAACGGCGAGGGTGTCGTGGTCCAGCACGGTGTCGACTACAACGGCAACGGCAAGTACGACGGTGACTCGAAGTCCGAGCTCGACCCGAAACTGCCTGAGGAAGCTACCGATCCGGCCACCTGCGGTGTCCTCGAGGTCAGCCAGATGAACTCCATGCCGGAGGGTGGCGTGCAGACCGGCGGCGGCTCGGACAACCCCGTCGCGCCGATCGCGTTCGCCGGCGGGGCGGCTGCCGTCCTGCTCGGCGGTGCTGGATTCCTCGGCATGCGTCGCAAGAACCGCGCCAACCGCTGATCACCTCATCGGTATGACGCAGCAGACCCACGCACACCGTCGGACGATCGGTCTGGCGGTGTGCGTGCTGCTCGTGGTGGCCGGCATCGTCGCCTGCCTGTGGGCGGTGAAGCACCGCTACCAGGAGAGTGCGACGCCGCCCGCGCCGAGCTCGGCGGCCAGCCCCGCGGCGGGCTCGACGAGCCCACCGGACTCGACGGGGCCCTCCGCAGGGCCGAGCGCCGCCACCGAAGGCTTCCCGCCGAGCCGTTCAGGGAGCGGCCCGGCGGGATCCCCAGCCGCCAAAACCCCAGCTGCCAAAACCACTGTTGCCAAACCGGTTTCGGTGCAACTGCCGTCGATCGGGGTGTCGTCGGAGCTGCTCCACCTCGGCCTCCAGAAGGACGGCACGGTCGCCGTGCCGAGCTTCGCCGACGTGATGAAGGCGGCGTGGTTCACCGGGTCGCCGGCTCCGGGTGCGGACGGTCCGGCGGTCATCGAGGGCCACGTAACCGGTCCCAAGGGCCCTGGCGTGTTCTACAAGCTCGGCTCGATCCGCGTCGGCGACGACGTGCGGGTGACCCAGGCGGGCGGCAGGACGCTGACCTTCCGGGTCTACAAGACCGAGCGCTATCCCAAGAACCAGTTCCCGACCGGCGTGGTCTACGGCAACACCCCCGGCCCGGAGCTGCGGGTGATCACCTGCGGCGGCACCTTCGACGCCTCGACCGGGCACTTCCGCGACAACACCGTGGTCTACGCACGCCTGGTCTGACCCTCCGCCCGTGGCGCGCTGCGCGTCGATGCCGGAGGGTCCAGCGCCAGCTGAACACCCTTCCAGCGCCTCCGGATCCACCGATCATGGCTGGCCACCACGACCGTGACCGGGGACGCCAGCAAGGCTTCCTCCAACTCGTCGACCAGCGCGAGCGACAGGTGGTTGGTCGGCTCGTCGAGTAGCAGCAGGTCCGGCTGGCGGGCCAGCAGCAGGGCGAGCTCGACCCGCCGCTGCTGTCCGAGACTGAGCTCGCCGACGGGCCGTCCGTGATCGCGGGGATGCAGCAATCCCAGCGAGGACAACGGTGTTCGAGGACGAGCTGCGTCATACAGCTGGGCGGGGGAGCGGGTCGGATCCTCGATCCCGACCTCCTGGGCAAGCAGCCCGATCTCTCGTGCGCGCACCTCGACGGCACCCTCGGCGGGCGAGAGCCGGCCGGCGATCACCCCGAGCAGCGTCGACTTGCCGGAGCCGTTGGCGCCGGTCACCAGCAGTTGCTCACCGGGTGTGACGTCGAGCCGCTCGCACCGCAACCGGCCCGGCACCCGCACGTCCCGCAGCTGCACCGAGGCGATCGGTTGCCGTTCGAAGGCACCCGAAAACCTCATGGCGGCAGGGGGTTTCGGGATGCGCTCACGCTCCAGTGCGGCAATCCGCTGCTCCGCGTTGCGCCGGCGCCGACTCACGGTCGCCTGCACTCGCTGGCCCTTGAAGCCGTAGATGAACTTGTCGTTGTCGCGCGGCGGCCGGTCATGGGCGATGTCGCGCTCGCCGGTGCGCGCGGCGACCCGCAGCTCGGTCAACTCGTCCTGCTGGGCCGCGAACTCCTCCTCCCAGCGCCTCCGCGAGGTGCGCTTGGCCTGCAGGTAGTCGCTGTAGTTGCCGGTGAAGGCGCGCCCGCCGCGACCGTCGGTGCCGAAGTGCGACGGGTCGAGATCGACGATCCCGGTGCAGACCGCGTCGAGGAAGACCCGGTCGTGCGACGCGACCAGCACCGCGCCGGCCTGCTCGGCGAGCTCGGCCTGCAGGAAGTCGAGGCCGTCGTCGTCGAGGTGGTTGGTCGGCTCGTCCAGCAGGAACGCCTCGGGCCGGCGGGTCAGCAACGCCGCGAGCGCGAGCCGCGACCGCTCGCCACCCGACAGCTGTGCCACCCGCCGATCACCAGGTATGGCGGCAAGCCCCAGCCGGTGCGCGGCCACCTCGGCGCGACGGTCGGCATCCCAGGCGTCGTGCAGGGTCGCCCACTCCAGCAGGGCCGCGTAGTCGCTCGCCGCCGACTCGTCGTCGTTGAGCCGCGCGGCCAGCTCCTCGAGCCGGGTGACCGCGTCGTGCAATGGTGCGAGGGCGTCGCGCAGCACGGTCGCGACGTCGGCGGCGAGATCGAGCCCGGAGTCCTGCGCGTAGTAGCCGGTGTCGGCGGGCACCTGGACGCGGCCGGACTCGGGCAGGTCCGCGCCCGCGAGTAGGCGCAGCAGCGTCGACTTGCCGGAGCCGTTCTCGCCGACCAGCCCGACCCGGGCGCCGGGCGGTACGACGAGGTCCACGCCGGAGAGGACGCGGCGGTCGGCATACGAAAAGGTGAGGTCGGTGCAGGTGATAGCCATGGAAGGAGTCCGTTCGCGCAGACGGCGGACGCTCGCCGGGCCAGGTGGCCGCGGGCGCGAGCGATGGGCGGACTCAGTGCTTCATGACGGCGCCAGCATGGCAGCCGCGGCGCGCGGCGTACAACCGCAAATTGCGACCAAGCTGTGGTTCGCCGGTTACGGGGGAGTTACCCGCGGGTATTGTGATCCGCACAACTCTCGGAGCCTCCAACGTCTCGATGGAACAGCGAAGGAAGTACGCATGAGTGCGCAAACCCGTCAGCGCGTCACCCTGCTCGACGTCGGCAAGGGCCTTGCCGGCATGATCGGAGACCTACCGCTGCTGGCCAAGGAGGGTCCGGGCCTGCTGCTGCGCAAGCCCACCGACAAGAACTCCTTGGGGCTGATCTTCCAGAACGCCGCGGCCAAGCACCCCGAGCGCGTCTTCCTCAAGGGCGAGAACCCGGACGGCAGCGTCCGCACGTTGAGGTATGGCGAGGCCAACGCCCAGGTCAACCGCTTCGCGCACGTGCTGCAGTCGCAAGGCGTCAAGCGTGGCGACGTCGTCGGCATCATGGCGCACAACGACATCGACAACCTGCTGACGATCATCGCCGCAGTCAAGCTCGGTGCGATCGCCGGTCTGCTCAACTACAACCAACGTGGTGACGTGCTCGCGCACAGCCTGGGCATCCTGGACGCCCGGGTGGTGCTGGTCGAGGACGACTGTCAGGAAGGTTTTGCGACGGCCGGCGACGCAGCCGCCCAGCAACACGTGATGACCTTCAGCGACCTCAACGAGGCCGCCGAGGCCGAGAGCGACGAAAACCCTTCTGCTACCGCCCAAACCCTCGCCAAAGAGAAGGCGTTCTACATCTTCACCTCCGGCACCACGGGTATGCCGAAGGCTTCGGTCATGAGCCACTTCCGCTGGCTGAAGTCATACTCCGGACTCGGCGCCCTGGGTGTGCGGCTGAAGAGCACCGACACGATGTACTGCTCGCTACCGCTCTATCACAACAACGTGGTGACGGTCGCGCTCGGCTCCGTGCTGGTCGCGGGAGCCTCCATGGCGATCGCGCCGAAGTTTTCGGCCAGCAAGTTCTGGGACGACTGCATCCGCTACGACGCAACGGCTTTCATCTACATCGGTGAGCTGTGCCGCTACCTGCTCGGCCAGCCGGCCAAACCGGTCGACCGGCAGCACAAGGTGCGGGTGATCGTCGGCAACGGGTTGCGCCCGGACATCTGGCAGGAGTTCCAGGAGCGCTTCGGCATCGAGCGGATCGCCGAGTTCTACGGCGCGAGCGAGTGCAACATCGCCTTCATCAACGCCTACAACGTCGACCAGACCGCCGGCACGTGCCCGCTGCCCTACAAGGTCGTGGCCTACGACCCCGAAACCGGCGAGGCGGTGCGCACCCCGAAGGGCCGCCTGTCCAAGGTCAAGGTCGGCGACGTCGGCCTGCTGCTGGCCAAGGTCACCGACCGCGCACCGTTCGACGGCTACACCGACGCCGGTGCCACCGAGGCCAAGCTGCTGCGCAACGGCTTCAAGGACGGCGACGTCTGGTTCAACACCGGCGACCTGGTGCGCAACCAGGGCCTGACCCACGTGTCGTTCGTCGACCGGCTGGGCGACACCTTCCGCTGGAAGGGTGAGAACGTCGCGACCACCGAGGTCGAGGCCGCGCTCGGTCACCTCGACGAGATCGAGGACGTCACCGTCTACGGCGTCGAGGTCCCCGGCACCGACGGCAAGGCCGGTATGGCGGCGGTCGTCCTGCGCGACGGCGCGGCCTTCGACGGGCAGCAGCTCGCCAAGCACCTGGCGTCGGCGCTGCCGTCATACGCCGTGCCGCTCTTCGTGCGCACGGTCTTCTCGCTGGAGCACACCTCGACCTTCAAGAGCCGCAAGGTCGAGTTGCGCGACGAGAGCTTCGACAAGGCGCGCGACGGGCAGGTCTACGTGCTCACCGACGCCGAGCGCGGCTACGTCCCGGTCTACGACGGGTATGCCGAGGAGGTCGCGGCCGCGAAGTACCCGCGGCTGTAGCGCCGGAGCAGCACCCCGAAAGCAGCGAACTCGGACCAGCGAACCGGAGCAGCCAACCCTGACGGTCGGATTCACGTCTGACGGCCGAATTCGACCGTCAAACGTGAATTGCGCCGTCAGAGTGCGGGTGGGAGCGTCGGCTCAGTGCGGTGAATGGCCCGCCCCTGCGCCGGCTCAGCGGCCGGTGACCAGCCGCGCCTCCGGCAGGTGCGCGGTCTCGTTGTAGGTGACCAGCTGGGGCGGCTTCTCCTTGTCCAGCTGCAGCCGGGTCACGCCGGTGTTGTGGCCGGTGAGGGACGCCATGCGCCATACGTTCTCGAGGGCGGCGTCGTTGGCCGTCTCGCGTTCGGGGTCACGCACGCCGCGGTCCCACGGCTCGCCGACGAGCAGTCTCGCCGCGATCCAGGAGATCACGCCGACGCTGGAGACCACGAGCGTGCGCTCGGCGTCGCCCGCGAGCAGGCCCTGGAACGCAGCGCGCACCCGGTTGTCGAAATCGGTGAAGGTCTCGGTGTATTCGTCGTCGTGCTCGCCGGCGGCCCACCGCTCGATCGCCGCGGTGAACATGTCCTCGAACGCCGCGCGCGGCCGGAAGGTGCGCACCATGTCGGCCTTGAGCACCAGCATGTTCTTGTATGCCGGGCGGAAGGTGTTGATGATCTCGACGTGGTCCAGCTCGTTCCAGACCGGGTCGGTGTCGGCGGGCGTCGCCCAGCCGGCCGCGACGCAGATCTCGGCTGCGGTCTGCCGATGACGGCGCAGGCTGCCGGTGATGATGCGGTCCGGCTTCCACTCGCGGGTGCCGAGGAACTGCCCGAGCAACCGCGACTGGGTGTGCCCGAGGTCGCTCAGCTGGTCGTAGTCGCTTTTGCCGAATGACGCCTGCCCGTGGCGCACCAGCAGCACAGATCGGGTCATGGGGTCAACCTATCCCGGGTGAACGGTGATCTGGGGCGTGCGCTCGCCGAGCGCTACAGGGCGCGTCGGCGGTCTGCCGCAGGACTACTGGGGGTGGAGCCGGACGAGCTTCCCGTCCCCGTCGACGGCGAACCGGGCTGCCACTGCACGACTTTCGGCCGGCAACTGGGTCGGGCTGACGCCGCCGGTCGCGGAGTGCGCGGCCGAGACGTTCTTCAGCCCGGTCGACACCCCCGCCGCGGACGCGTCGGCGGCCGGCAGGGCGCCGACGCCGACAATGAGGATCGCCGCGCCCCCGAGGATGCCTCGGGCGACGCGGCGAAGTGGGCCTGGGTTGGATCCGTGAGCGGTCATGGCTCCGAGCCAACCGCTCCGGACTTTGGCCCGTCTGTGCGCCTCGTGTGACGCCGGGATGGTTCAGGCCGTGGCGACGGCCGCCTTGCGACGACGCATCCACTTGGGCAGGAACGTCTCCTTGAGCGTCTCGGCCTTGTTCTCGTCGGGCAGTGCCAGCTGGCAGATCTTGCGCCAGGTCTGGAACAGCTGGGTGTGCAGCGGGCCGGTGACGTAGGGCAAGCCGTAGCGCTCGCAGGTCTCCCGCAGCCGCGGTGCGACCTCGAGGTAGCGGTTGGACGGCAGGTCCGGGAAGCAGTGGTGCTCGATCTGGTGCGACAGGTTGCCGGTGAGGATGTGGAAGACCTTCGGACCGGACAGGTTCGCCGAGCCGAGCATCTGCCGGATGTACCAGTCGCCGCGGGTCTCGCCGTCGATCATCTCCTCGGTGAAGACGTCGACGCCGTCGGGGAAGTGACCGCAGAAGATGACCGCGTGCGACCATACGTTGCGGATCATGTTGGCCGCGACGGTGCCGGCGAGGCCGCGCTTGAAGGAGTTGCCGGCCAGCAGCCCGGCCGCCGGGGTGGCGATGTAGTCCTTGAGGACCTGGCGAATCGCCTTCTGCTTCAAGGCGTTGAGGTCGGAGTTGAACTCCTCCTTGCTCTTGACGCCGGCCTTGACCATGTCCCATTCGAGGTCGTATGACGCAATGCCCCACTCGAAGGCCGGCGCCAGGAAGAGGTTGACGACCGGGTTGAACACGTCGCGCGGCTTCCACGGCTGCTCGTCGCTGACACGCAGGATGTTGTAGCCCACGTCGCGGTCCTTGCCGAGCACGTTGGTCCACGTGTGGTGGATGTCGTTGTGGGTATGCTGCCAGCCGCGGGCCGGGGCGACGAAGTCCCACTCCCAGGTGGTGGAGTGGATGTCCGGGTCGCGCATCCAGTCCCACTGGCCGTGCAGCACGTTGTGCCCGATCTCCATGTTCTCCAGCACCTTGCCGAGCGCGAGCGAGCCGGTGCCGACGGCCCAGCCGACGCGGGTCTTGCTGAAGGCGAGGGCGATGCGGCCGCCGATGTCGAGCGTGCGGGCGAGCCGGATCATGTTGCGGATGTAGGCCGCGTCGTCGGCGCCGCGGGCGGCGAGCACCTCGTCGCGGATCGCGTCGAGCTCGGCGCCGAGCTGCTGCACCTGCTCGTCGCTGAGGTGGGCGGCCGCGGTCGGCCGCTCCAGCGGCGCGCCGGTGGTCGGCAGCACGCCGGTGCGCTTGGTGGTCGGCGGCAGCGCGACCCGCACGTCGGTGGTGGTCTCTTCGGTGGTGAGCGTCATGGGGAGGGTGCTCCTAATCAGACGTCGAGGTGGCAGTTGCCGGCGGCAGCCGAGATGCAGGTCTGGATGAGATCGCCTTCGGTTGCGTTGATTTCGCCGGTGCGCAGGTCGCGCACCTGGCCGGACAGCAGCGGGGTCAGGCAGGTGCGGCAGATGCCCATGCGGCAACCGCTCGGCATCAGCACACCAGCCTCCTCGCCGACTTCGAGCAGCGGCGTCGTGCCGTCCGCTTCGATCTCACGGTCGGACTTCTCGAACGTGACCGTGCCCCCGGTCGCTCCGTCGACCTCGGCGTAGGTCGCCGTCGCGAAGCGTTCAACGGTCAGTGTGTCGGGAAGGTTCGCATTGGTCCACAGCGACTCGGCGGCGTCGAGCATCTCGCTCGGACCGCACACGTAGGTCTTGCGGCTGCGCCAGTCGGGGCACAGCGCGTCGAGGTCGGCCGCGTCGGAGAAGTCGATGCGCCCGTCCTCACCGGTGAAGCGATGTATGACGTGCAGGCCGTCATACTGCTCGGAGAGCTCGGCGAGTTCGGTTGCGAACAAGGTGGATTCGCGGTCGCGTGCGGAGTGGATCAGCACGACGTCGGCGTCGGGGCGACGCGGGACGAGGGTGCGGATCATCGACATCACCGGGGTGATGCCGCTGCCGGCGGTGAGCATCAGCAGGGGGCGCGGGCCGGTCGGCAGCACGAAGTCGCCCTGCGGCGGCGCCAGGAAGAAGATGTCGCCGACGCGGGTCTCGTGCGCCAGATGCGCCGACACCTTGCCGCAGGCGGTCACGGTGATCTCCGGGTCGCTGCCCGCCGGCGCGGACAACGAGTAGGAGCGCCACTGCCGCACGCCGTCGATCTCCACACCGATGCGGGCCCACTGGCCGGCGTCGTGCGGTGACCAGCCGTTGCCCGGCCGGAATGCGATCGTGGTCGACTGCGGGGTCTCCGGTCGCACGGCGGTGACGACACCGCGCAGTTGCCGCGCGGAGGACAGCGGGTTGAACAGCGCCAGGAAGTCGTGCGGGGGAGCGGGGTGGGTGAATACCGAGGCAGCACGCAGCGCGACCGATTTCATACCCATGACCCCTACTGTAATTGGCATGGCGCGCTCGTTCATCCACCCCGGGCCTACAATGAGCCCGGTAAAACTAGCGTGACGCAATAAATTCGAGGTGTATGGCGATGACGGTCGTCCCTTCCAGCACATCGACCCCGGAGGCACCTGGGAGGCAGCTCGAAGGAGGCTCCGGGAAAGGTTCCCCCACAGGGCCTGCATCCGGGCCGACATCGAGGCCAGCATCGGGGCCTGCATCGAAGCCCGCGTCGAAGCCCGCTTCGGCCGCCGGACCGATCGGCGCCGAACAGCCCTGGTCGACCCTGCCCCGCGAGCTCAGCGAGATCCTCGCCGACGCGGTGCCGGAGCTCGTCGAGGAGATCATCGGCCGCATCCCGCAGGAGGTGCCGGAGTATTCGCGGCCGCTGGAGGGCGAGTTCGGGGCGGCAGTGCGGCGCGGTGTCGAGATCGCGCTCGGCCGGCTGTTCATCGATCTGCCCGGTCGCGACGAGCCGGCGCTCAAGCCCGAGACCCGCGCTGTCTACCGGCAGATCGGCATCGGTGAGGCACGCAGCGGCCGGTCGCTCGAGGCGCTGCTGTCGGCATACCGGCTCGGCGCTCGCGTCACCTTCCGGGCGGCGTCGGGCGTCGCCGAGCGGGCCGGCATCGAGCCCCGGCTGATGCTGCCGCTCGGTGAGTCGATCTTCGTCTACATCGACGAGATGTCCGCCGCGAGCGTCGAGGGCTTCACCGAGGAGCAGTCCCGTCAGGTCGGTGAGCGCGACCGGCGCCGCGAGTCGCTGCTGCGGCGGTTGCTCGGTGGCAATCTGCCCGAGGTGGAGGCGCGGCGCCTTGCCGGCGGCGCGGGCTGGACGATCCCGCCGCGGGTGCGCGCGATCGTGCTGCCGCCGGAGCACGCCGAGGGGCTGCGGGCGCTGCTCGGCGACCAGGCGCTGATCAGCGGCCGCACCGGTGAGGTCGTGGCGCTGGTGGCCGCCGCCGAGACGGCCAAGGCGCGGTCCGAGCTGGCGTCGGCGCTCCGCGGGCGGCGTGCGTGGATCGGGCCGGTCCGGCCGTGGGAGGGTGCCGGCGAGTCGCACCGCGCGGCCGCGATGGCCGCCGCGACGCCGGCGTTCGCCGACGACAGCGAGGAGCCGCGCTTCGTCGACGACCATCTGTCGGCCATTGCGCTGCAAGCCGATCCGTTGCTGATGGAGGACCTGGCCACCGTGTGCTTCGAGCCGATGCTCGACCTGCGGCCCGCGCAACGCGAACGGCTCGCCGAGACCCTGCTCGCCTGGCTGCGGCACCGCGGCGAGCGGGCCCGCATCGCCGAGGACCTGCACGTGCACCCGCAGACGGTCGGTTACCGGTTGGCGCAGCTGCGCGACGTCTTCGGCGACGAACTCGACGACCCCGACCGCCGGTTCGAGCTGGAGCTCGTCCTGCGTGCCGGGCGTCGACCGCCCACCGACTGACCGGTTTCTGCTGGGATGGGTGCGTGGCCACCGCAGAACCCGCCTACGTCGCCCTCGGCGACTCCTACGCCGCCGGCGTCGGCGCTGGGGATCCGCAGACCTCGTGCTGGCAGACCGCGGCCGCCTACCCGGTGCAGGTGGCGGCCGGTCTCGGGGTGCAGGTCGATCTGCAGGCGTGCATCGGGGCGACCGTCGCGGACGTGACCGGCACCCAGCTCGCGTCGGTGCCGGAGGCTGCGTCATACGTCTCGGTGACGGTGGGTGGCAACGACATCGGCTTCACCCACGTGCTCACCGAGTGCGCCAAGCCCGCCTGGATGGGCGACTCCGGCCCCGTGATCGATGCGGCGCTCACGGTCCTGCGTGAGCAACTGCCCACCCGCCTCTCCACCGTGTACGACGCAATCCGCGCGCGAGCACCGAAGGCACGCGTGGTGGTGGCCGGCTACCCACGCCTGTTCAACGGTGTCGACTGCAGCCTGGTCACCTTCTTCACGACGCAGGAGATGACCCGCCTCAACGACGCGGCCGACGAACTCGCCCAGGTGATCGGCGGCGCGGCGGATGCTGCCGGCTTCGAATTCGTCGACGTGCGAGACGCTTTCGCCGGTCACGCGGTCTGTGACCCGCAGGCGTGGATCCACGACGTGGTGCTGCCGATCCAGGAGTCGTTCCACCCGACGGCGGACGGCCACGGCGCCTACACGTCGGCGGTCGGCAGGGCTTTCGGGGTGGCCGAGACGGTGCTGCCGAGGCCGGCGCTCGACCTGTGGCGGTCCAACGTCGCGCAGGGTGCCGAACTCCCCACTCCCGCACCGGTTTTCCAGATCCCGGACCTGACCGGGCGGGCGAGCCGCGAGGGCGCGGAGCGGCACGGTCTCGACCCCGACGAGGTCGCGGCGCTGGGTGCCGAGCGCGACGACCCGGCCGCGCACGCGCGGCTGCGGGAGCTGGACCGGCAGGTGCGGAGCCGCCGCCGCTGAGCCGCCGCCGCTGAGCCCCGCCGTGATCGCGGTGGTCTGCACCACGGTGGTCTTTACCAAGTTCTGACCTTGGCGCGGAGAAATTTTCGGCTCCCGTACCCCCACACGTCGCCCGGGCAGGCCAGGTTGATCCCTATGAAACGGATCGGAGCGGTGCTGTCCGCGACCGCAGGCCTCGCGGCCGCAGCTCTTGTGATGCCGTCGGCCGACGCGGCCGGCACGACCTACGTCGCCCTGGGCGACTCCTACTCCGCGGGCGTCGGCACGCGGTCCTCGCAGAACTCCTGCTACCAGTCGCCACTCGGCTACGCGCCGCTGATCGCCTCGGCGAAGGGCCTGGCGCTCAGCTACCAGGCGTGCAGTGGGGCGAAGACCGCGGACGTGTCGGCGAACCAGCTCGGCACGCTCGGCACCGGCACGAGATACGTGACGATGACGATCGGCGGCAACGACGTCGGCTTCTCCAGCGTGCTCACCGAGTGCGCGAAGCCGGGCTGGATGAGCGACTGCAACGGCGCCATCGCCGGCGGCCGCGCCGTGCTGACCGGCAGCCTGCCCGGTCGCTACGACTCGCTCTTCGCGTCGGTGCGCAGCAAGGCACCCAACGCCAAGATCGTGATCAGCGGCTACCCGCACATCTTCAACGGGGAAGACTGCAACGCGCTGACGTTCTTCTCCCCGGACGAGGAAGCGTCGCTCAACTCGGCCACCGACGACCTCAACAGCCTGGAGCGCACCAAGGCCGGCGCGCACAGCATGACGTGGGTCGACCCGCGGGCGCCGTTCACCGGCCACGAGGTCTGCGGCACCAAGGGCGAGTGGATCAACGGGCTGTCCAACCCGGTCGAGGAGTCCTACCACCCCAACACCTCGGGCAACAAGGCGCTCGCGGCGGTCATCAGCCCGTCGCTGGTCGGCAGCTCGATGCCGATGCCGAGCATCGCCTCGTCGGGATCGACGAGCCGGACGCTGCCCGGTGCGGTCGCGGTGCCGAACATCGATCTGGCATCCCCGGAGAGCCTGCGGGGTGCGAAGCGGGCCGGGCTCAACCCGGCCGAGATCAAGGCGCTGAACACCGACCTGCACTCCGGTGACGGCGCGCGGCAGAAGGCGGCGATGAAGCGGCTGAAGCAGCTCGACCGGCAGGCGGCCGCCAACCTCTCGCGGGCCTGAGCGGCACGGTCGCCCGACATACGGGCAGGGTTTTGTTACCCACGAGTTGGTTTTCCCAACTATGTTGGGCGACCGTGACCACTGCGCAGCCCCGAGACCGGTTCGTCGAGCTTGACGGCACCCGTGTGCACTACGTGACCGTCGCCGGCCCGGAGGACGGGCCGACGTTCGTGCTGGTGCACGGGCTCGGCGGCTCCTGGGCCAACTGGGCCGACGTGATGCCCCTGCTGGCGGAGCGTGGCCGGGTGATCGCGCTCGACCTCGGCGGGCACGGTATGACGCGGGTCGCGCCGGCCCTGGCGAAGGTGCCGGCCAACCTGCGGCTGCTGCAGCGCTTCGTGCAGACCGTCTGCGACCGCCCGGCGATCGTCGCCGGCAACTCGATGGGCGGGCTGCTCACCGCCAAGCTCGCGGCCGCCGACAAGCGGGCCGTGGCCGGCGCCGTACTCATCGACCCGGCGATCCCGATCAGTCCCACGAAACGGCCGCATCCGTTGGTGGCAGTGGGTTTCGGCATCTACGCCACGCCCGGTCTCGGGCCGCGCTTCCTCGCCGACCAGGCCAAGCGCGCGTCGCTGGAGCAGCAGGTGCGGGGCGTGCTGAAGCTGGTCACCAGCGACATCAAGCGGGTCAGTCCCGAGCTGTTCAAGCTCCACCTCGACGGCGCCGCGCAGCGGCGTGAGGAGGTCCCGGACGGGGACGCGCAGTTCCTCGCGGCGGCCAAGTCGGTGCTGTGGGAGATCACCCGCCGCGGCAAGTACGCCGCCACCATGAACAAGATCCTCCAGCCGGTGCTGCTGTTGCACGGTGCGCGCGACAAGCTGGTGAGCGTGCGTGCCGCGCAGGGGCTGGCCGCAGCGCACCCGCAGTGGACGTATGTCGAGGGCGCCGCCCAGGGGCACACGCCGATGCTCGACTACCCCGAGTGGGTCGCGGACAACATGCTGCGCTGGCTCGATCAGCACCCCGAGATGGCGCGTCGGGCCAGTGCGCCGTCGACGGCGGGGCCGGCCGCCACGCCCACGGCCTCGCCCGCCGCCACGCCCACCGAGGCGCCGTCCGCAGGCGGCTGAGATCCGCGGCGTGACGCGGATCACGCGATTTGGAGAGCGACACGCCCGCCATGCATGGTGGTCACATGAGCACAACCCATAACGTGAAGCGGCTGACCGCCCTCGCGGCCGCCGCTTGCGGCGTCGCCGCGCTGACCGCCTGCTCCAGCAGCGGCTCGAACGACGCGGCGTCCAGCAGCACCCTGCCCACCGCCACCAGCTCCTCCGCGACCACGAGCGCGGCTGCGCCGTCGACGAGTTCGGCTGCAGCGAGCGGCTCGGCCGGCTCGTCGTCGGCCGCGTCCGGCAGCGGCTCCGCGAGCGGCTCGGCCTCGGCGAGCAACTCCTCCCCGTCGGTGAAGATCGACCCGGTCGGCGCCTGCACGACCGCGCTCAACAAGAGCAACTCCGCCGCGACCACGTGGAACAAGGCTGTCGAGACGCAGGTGTCGAGTCAGCTCGACTCGGCTGCCGCGAACTTCCGCAAGACTGCCACCGAGCTGCGCAAGCTCGGCCCGCAGGCCGGCGACTCCGGCTTCGTCGCGAAGGTCGGCACGGTTGCGAGCGACATGGAGTCGATGGCGAAGTCGCGCACCGACCGGCAGACCGTCAGCACCACCAAGTTCAACGCCGACAACGCGGCCCTGCGCACCTACTGCCAGGCCCTCATCACGAAGTAGCCCCGTCCGCGACCGCGGCCGCGTCGGCGACCGCCTGCTCGGCGAGTTCGCGGGCGGCGGTGGCCTTGCGGGCGCGCTCCGCGGCGTTGTCGTGGGTATGCCGAGCCGACGCGAGCGTCCGCTCGGCCAGCTCCAGCGCGGCCTGCGCCGACGCCTCGGCGGCCTGCGCGTCCTGCAGTGACTGCTGGGCGCACTGGAGCATCCGCTTCGCGGCGGCGGCGCGCTCTTCGGCCTCCCTGGTCGCGTTGGCGGCCTTGTCGTCGGTGTCGGTCTCGGTGTCGGTGTCGTCAGTGCTCTCGGCGGCGGTGTCGTCGGTGTCGTCGGAGCTGTCGTCATACTTGGGGGTCGCGCGCGTCGCCGGCAGCGGGGTGGCGACGGCGTCACTGACGTCCACCTCGCCGAAGCCGCTGTAGCTGATCGGGTTGACCAGCCGGCCGCTGCTCACCGCCGACTCCGCGGCCGGATCGGCGATCGCCGCCGTGAAGGTGGCGGCGAGCTGGTCCTTCGCGCTCGCGGTGAGCGGTTCGTCGGTGAGGCCGGCGACCGATTCGAGCAGCCCGGCGACCAGCCGATTGCGTTCTGCGCCCAGCGTTTTCATCGCTGCGCCGTTGAGATTGCTCTGCGCCTCGCGCAGTCGTGCACCGAGGTCGAGCAGCTGGGGTATGCCGGGTTCGGCCGCGCTGCGCACCAGCCGGTTGACGAGTGCGGCGGATGCCGCGGGGCGACGGAGGGCCTTCAACCTGGTCGCCAGCTCCTTGTCGCCGGCCTCGCGAGCCTGCTTGGCGGCGGCGTCGCGCTCGGCTACGAAGTTGGCGGGCGGCTCGCCATACAGCCGATCGACAATCTGGTCGAAGCGTTCGGTCGCCATACGACCAGGTTAGGTTGGAACCCCCGATCCCACGGAGGTTGCACCAGATGGACGCAGACGTCATCGTCGTCGGCGCGGGCCTGGCCGGTTTGGTCGCGGCCGGCGAACTCGTCGCGGCGGGCAAGCGGGTCGTCATCGTCGACCAGGAGAGCGCGGCCAATCTCGGCGGTCAGGCGTGGTGGTCGCTCGGTGGGTTGTTCTTCGTGAACTCGCCCGAGCAGCGCCGCCTCGGCATCAAGGACTCGGTCGAACTCGCCTGGCAGGACTGGCAGGGCAGCGCCGCCTTCGACCGGCTCGACGACGAGGACTCGTGGGCGCAGCGGTGGGCGCGGGCGTATGTCGAGTTCGCGGCCGGCGAGAAGCGCGCCTGGCTGAAGGAGCGCGGCATGGGCTGGCTCGGCGTCGTCGGGTGGGCCGAGCGCGGAGACGGCCGCGCCGACGGCCACGGCAACTCGGTGCCGCGCTTCCACATCTCCTGGGGCACCGGCACGGGCGTGGTCAAGCCGTTCGCCGAGGCCGCGCTCGCCGCGGTCGAGACGGGGCACGTGCGCTTCCTGCACCGGCACCGGGTTGACGAGCTCGTCACCTCCGAAGGTGCAGTCGTGGGCGTGAGGGGACGAATCCTCAAGGAGGACAACGCTCCTCGCGGGGTTGCCAGCAACCGCGACGAAGTCGGGGATTTCGAAGTCACCGCGCAGGCGGTGGTGGTTACCAGCGGCGGGATCGGTGGCAACCACGAGCTCGTGCGCAAGTGGTGGCCGTCGCGTCTCGGTGCGGCGCCGCAGCAGATGATCACGGGAGTGCCGGCATACGTCGACGGCCGGATGATCGAGATCGCCGAGCGCGCCGGCGGGCGCACGGTCAACCGGGACCGCATGTGGCACTACGTCGAGGGCATCCGCAACTGGGACCCGGTGTGGCCGCAGCACGCGATCCGCATCCTGCCCGGGCCGTCGTCGATGTGGTTCGACGCGCTCGGCCGACGGCTGCCGCACCCTTACCTGCCCGGTTTCGACACTCTCGGGACGCTCCGATATCTGCGCACCACACCGGAACTCGCGCCGCACGACCACTCGTGGTTCGTCCTGACACAGAAGATCATCGAGAAGGAATTCGCACTCTCCGGGTCGGAGCAGAACCCGGACATCACCAACAAGGATCTCAAGCTGCTCGCCTCGCGGTTGCGCAAGGGAGCACCCGGCCCGGTCGAGGCGTTCAAGGAGCACGGCGCGGACTTCGTTGTCGCAGAGGATATTTCGGACCTCGTCGCGAAGATGAACGCACTCACCGACGAGCCGTTGCTCGACGCAGCGGAGATCGAACGCCAGATCGTGGCGCGCGATCGCGAGCTGGACAACCCCTTCACCAAGGACGCCCAGGTGACGGCGCTGCGCGGCGCGCGCCGCTACCGCGGCGACCGGCTGGTGCGGGTCGCGAAGCCGCACAAGATCCTCGACCCGGCCGCCGGTCCGCTGATCGGGGTCAAGCTGCACGTGCTGACCCGAAAGTCGTTGGGAGGCTTGCAAACCGACCTCCAGTCGCGGGTGCTGGATGCGTCCGGTGCACCGGTCGAAGGACTCTTCGCGGCCGGCGAGGCGGCCGGCTTCGGCGGTGGCGGGGTGCACGGTTACAACTCGCTCGAGGGGACCTTCCTCGGTGGCTGCATCTTCTCGGGCCGATCCGCGGGCCGGGCGGCCGCCGCCCAGGCGGGCTGATGTCGCACGCTCGTCCCGGTCCGCTGCGACGCCTCGGCCTCACCCTCTTCCGCTGGCTGCCGACCGGGCCGAGCTATCGACTGGTCCGGCTCACCACGCCGACGTTCAGCGTCGGGGCGATCGCCCTGATCGAGCACGACGGCGCGTTGCTCGCCCTTCGGCAGACGCACCGTCGCGGCGTCAGTCTGCCCGGCGGCCTGATCGAGCGCGGCGAACGTCCGGAGCAGGCCGTTGCCCGAGAAGTGTTGGAGGAGACCGGATTACGCATCGACCCGGGCGATGCCTTCGCGACCGTCTTCGAGCCGAAGCTGCGGCACATCGACGTCATCTTCCGCGTGCTGTGCGATCGCGAGCCCGACATCCGGGTGGCGAGCGAGGCGACCGACCATGAGTGGTTGCCGCTCGACGAGTGGTGGGACATCGACTCCGCAACCGCCCGGATCCTCGCCGCCGTGCGGGCGGCTCGTCATACGCCCGGGCCGGGACGGGTGCTCAGGGCCTGAGCTGGAGGGACATCGAAATGCACTGAGATCGGGTGGGTTTCGGCGCGAAGGCTGAGGAGCGACAGCTGGTTCGCGATCGAACAGATACAGCCCCTGATGGTGGTCGACTACGGCGAAGTCCCTTTGCGCTGGTCGAGTAGGGCGGAGGAGCGAAGTCGTTGAGGTTGGTTGTTGCTGGTCGAGTAGGGCGGAGGAGCGAAGCGGGGGAGCCCGTATCGAGACCACCCCGGGTCGTCCCGCTCGGTGATGGCGCCACGCACCTGATTGTGCTGTGCGACCCCGGGTGGGACCGCGGGACGAGGGACCGCCCTCGCGGCCTCACTCCGCTTTGCTCCGCTAGCGCTCCGCTTCGCTTCATAGGGCCGCTCACGCGGCCCCTCGCCCCGCTCGGTGATCTCGCCACTCACCTGATCGTGCCGACTGCGACCGAACAGGTGCAGTCCCCAGGCTGGTCGAGTAGGGCAAAGCATCGAAGCCCTTTTGTGGTGGTCGAGTAGGGGCGGAGGAGCGAAGCTGTTGAGGTTGGTTGTTGCTGGTCGAGTAGGGCGGAGGAGCGAAGCGGGGGAGCCCGTATCGAGACCACCCCGGGTCGTCCCGCTCGGTGATGGCGCCACGCACCTGATTGTGCTGTGCGACCCCGGGTGGGACCGCGGGACGAGGGACCGCCCTCGCGGCCTCACTCCGCTTCGCTCCGCTAGCGCTCCGCTTCGCTTCATAGGGCCGCTCACGCGGCCCCTCGCCCCGCTCGGTGATCTTGCTGCTCACCTGATCGTGCCGACTGTGACCGAACAGATACAGCCCCCTGACGCTGGTCGAGTAGGGCAAAGCAGCGAAGTCCCTTTCGGTGGTCGAGTAGGGCGGAGGAGCGAAGCGGGGGAGCCCGTATCGAGACCACCCACCCCGCCACGCAACACCATCCCACCCACCCTGACAACCTGCCGAATCCCACGAATCACACTGAAAACACTGAACATTCGGCACCTTGAACCCTTCCCAGTTCATTCGAACAGGTGTATGGTATTGGTATGTCGCACCTGCAGCGAGCACTCACCGATCAGGTGATCGCCGCTGCCACCACGAGAGAACTCCTGGAGGCAGCGCAGACGCTGCTGCGCGCCGCGTTCGACAAGGCCCGCGACGACACCGCCAGCGCACGAGGTGATGCGTCGGGTCTCTCAGACGACCAACTCCTCGACCAGGTGCTGGCCACGCAGCGGGTGCAGAACTCCGCCTGGGCCACCCAAACCCTGCGGCTGGAGCAACTCGCGCAGCGTGAATACGACAAGCACCCGGAAAGCCCGGACACCTGGACACCGTTGGAAGTCGGTGCCCGCCTGGGGTGGACCGACCGGCAAACCAGCGCCCGGCTGAGCCAAGCAGTCGACAGTGTCCGCTACACGCCGCTGCTGCTCGACCACGCCGGCACCGGCGAGCTGGAGTCGCGGAAGCTGGTGGCGGTCAGCGACGCCCTCGCCGACGCAATCCCCGCAACCGGCGCGTCCGATGCGCTGGAGGCATCGGACACATCTGATTGTCCGGCCGACCTCGCCGCAACCGTCGAGGCCGAGATCCTGGCCAGTGCCCCGGAGACATCCACCTCGACGAAACTGCGGCGGCGCACCCAACGCCTGTTGGTGCAGCACGCACCCGTCGCCGCCGATCAAGCCTCGGTTGCGCGGCGGCGGGACTGTACGAACGTGACCGTCGAACCGCACTGGGAGCCGGGCATGTCCATGCTCACTGCCGTCCTGCCGTCGTTGGATGCGGCGAAACTCATGGCCGCGGTCAACACCCACGCCCGCCAGCTGCACCAAGCAACCACCACCGCTAAGACCCTCGGCGAATGCCGCATCGACGCCCTGACGGACCTGCTCCTGTCGAACGCGCGCGTGACCACCGAACTGGTCCTGCACGTCCCCTTCCACACCGACACCGCCTCGTCCACAAACACGCCTCGGGGGAACGGCACTGGTGTCGGCGGGACCGGAGCGCACCGCCGCCACGGGGCGACGGACACAGGCGACGCGACGAGCACGGGGGACATGACCGGCAGGGGTGATGCGACAGGCGTGGGCGGTGGGGTCGGCGTGCTCGACCGGCCGAGCACCATCGACGACCCAGCAGCGAACGGCGCGGCACCCGGGGCCGTCGGCGCGTGGACGGCGAAGGTGCGACCGCCCGGTCCGCCGAAGGTCATCCTCCCCGTCAACCGGAGGGTCCTCGACCTCGGCAGCTACCGACCGATCAGCGAGGCCGAACGCCAACTCGAAGCGATGTTGTACGAAGCCGCACTCCGCACTGGCACCCGACCACCGCCCGAGCAGATCCGCTCCCAGCAGTTCACACCCAGTGAAGATCCCGCTCCCGCCGCGGACCCGGTGCGTTACCGACTCGGCGACGTCCAAGTCCCCGGTGTCGGCGTCATCCCAGCCACCGTGATCCGCGAACTGTCCGGCCTCCTCGGGGTGAAGTTCACCCGCGCCCTGGTGGATGCCGAGACCGGGACCGTCGCCGAAACCGGCACCCAGTCCTACGCCCCCGGTGCGCAGTTGGCGAGGTTCGTGCGAGCCCGCGACCAACACTGCCGGTTCCCCGGCTGTACCCGACCCGCGAGGCTCACCGACCTCGACCACGTCACCCCGTATCCGGACGGTCCGACCGCGGCCCACAATCTGCAGTGCCTGTGCCGGCACCACCACCGCGCCAAGCACGAAGCCGGCTGGACCGTCACCATGAGCGCCGACGGCACCTGCACCTGGACCAGCCCCGCCGGACACGTCTACACCACCCAACCCGCCGACTAAGGACCGCTGATCTCGATACGGCCTCGCCTAGCGGCTCGGCCTACTCGATCAGCACCCAACCCGCCGACTGAAGGACTGCTGATCTCGATACGGCCTCGCCTAGCGGCTCGGCCTACTCGATCCGCGTGGGGAAGCGGCTCGGCCTACTCGATCAGCGACTCGACCCGCCGACTGAAGGACTGCTGATCTCGATACGGCCTCGCCTAGCGGCTCGGCCTACTCGATCCGCGTGGGGAAGTGGCTCGGCCTACTCGATCAGCATTCACGGAAGCGTCAACGCCGCCGACACCGCATTCGCCCGGGAGTTACCGTGGGAGGCGATGTTTTACGGGGGAAATCTGACACGTCGTTCGTTGCTCACCATCGCCGGAGCCGGCTCGGTCGGCGCACTCGCCGGCTGCTCCTCGAGTGGCTCGAAGGGATCGAGCCCGCGCGAGGCAGGCGGCGGCGACGCCGCATCCAGTTCGGGATTGCCGACGCCCATCCAGCTGCCGAACGGCGGTCGCGAGATCTTTCCGGCCTACCGCCTCTTCGGCTATTGCGGATCCCCGGCCGGAGCAGCGCTCGGCCAGCTCGGTGTCGGCGACCTCGCCGACGAGGCGGAGCAGATGATGGGCAAGGTCACCGCATGGGACGGCGGACGCCGCGTGCAGCCGGTGATGGAGCTCATCTCCTGCATCGTGCAAAGCGCGCCCGGCGCCGACGGGCAATACCGCATCCGCCTCGGCGACGACACCATCCGGCAGTGGCTCGACGTCGCCCGGCAACACAAAGCACTGCTGCTGCTGAACATTCAGCCAGGACGAGCGACCTTCCTCGACGAGGTCAAGGCGGTCGAGCGGTGGCTGCGTGAGCCCGACGTCGGTCTCGCCCTGGACCCCGAGTGGTCCGTCGGGCCAGGGCAGACGCCCGGCAAGGTGTTCGGACACACCACCGGCCAGGTGCTCGACGACGTCGCGTCATACGTCTCGGGCCTGGTCACCGAGCACAAGCTGCCGGAGAAGCCGATGGTGATCCATGTGCTTCGTCGCGACATCGTCAGTGACGAATCGGCCCTGCGCCCGCACCCCGGCGTCGCGCTGGTCAAGTCGGTCGACGGGATCGGGCCGATGCACGACAAGGTCAAGGCCTACAACGCGGTGATGGCCGGCACCCCGCCGCACATCCACCCCGGATTCAAACTGTTCTTCCAGGAGGACGGGCGCTACGGACCGCTCATGACGCCGGACCAGGTGCTCGCCCTCACGCCTCAGCCGGAGTACGTGCTCTACGAATAGTGAGACATCAGCAGGCCCGGATCGCCCGGCTCAGATCGCATACGGGTAGACCCCAAGCATGTAGGCGCCGAACCACGCACTGACCGCGGTGGCCGCCACCCCGACGGTCACCTGAGTCGTGCGGGACCGGTGCGCGAGGCCGATCGCCACCGGCACCAGCAAGACGTATGCCGGGAGCAACAACCGCACCCGGGAGTTCATCAATCCGTCCGTGAGCAGCACCGTCGCCACCACGAGCGCACCGTAAACGCTGACCTGCCAAGGCAATCGGGTGACGAACGCGAGCACGACGAGCACCAGCGTCGCAAGGATCACCCAGGCAGTGAACACGTCACCGGCGGAGTTGTTCGTCGCGAGCGTCTCGCGCAGGTAGTGCCAGGTCGCCTGGCCCGCGTCGAAACCGGTGTCCCACCCGTCGCTCTGGATGCGGAACCATGCCAACGGCGATCCGGCATGAACCGCGACCACGACCAGCCAGGCCAGCCAGCCCAGCGGGGCGAGCACGATGCCCGCCCACGGCCGCCAGCCGTCCCGCCAGTGCAGCAGCGCAGCCAGCACCACCACCGCGATCAGCGCCACGACCGTCGTGCGGGTGAGACCGGCCGCGATGGTCAGCAAACCCGCTGCAATCCAACGCTTTTCGAGCACCATCACAAGCGCCCAGCCGGCGAGTGCGCAGTAGAGCGCCTCGGTGTAGGCCATCGTCAGCACGATGCTCATGGGGGCCGCAGCGAAGAGGACCGCCGCCAGCAGTCCGACGCGCCGCGCCATACCGGCGTCGTCGGGGCGGGCACGCAGCATGCACCACTCGCCGATGCGGTATGCCGCGACGGTCGCCACCGCACCCGCGACCACGCTGGTCAGGATCGCTGCGGCATACACCGAGACGCCGGGCAGCACCGCGACCGCCCGCACCAGCATCGGATAACCCGGGAAAAACGCGTATGCCGTGTCGGCGGAATGCATTCCGTGCGCATCGACGAGGCGCTGCGGCACACCGTCATAGCCATGCTGGGCGAGCGCGAGCATCCACTCGCCGTCCCACGCCGAGAGCATGTCCCGCACGTCCTTGTTCTGACGGTGCCCGACGTAGGCCAGCCAGAACAGGCCGATCGCCCGGATCGGCACGAAGACGCCGATGCCGGCCAGCCAGGGATGCTCGATCGCGGCACGGCCGCGGTCAGGGGCGGTGCCGGATCGGGTGATGGTGCTCAGAGGTACTGGCCCGTCGGCGAAGGAGGTCCGTCACCCGCCGACTGCTGCGGCAGGTCGGCGTGACCCACGGGCAGCCCGCGCCGCATCGCCTGCAGCTGCGCCTGGGCAGCCATCTGCTGGGCGACGATCGCGGTCTGGATGCCGTGGAAGAGACCCTCGAGCCAGCCGACCAGCTGCGCCTGCGCGATGCGCAGTTCGGCGTCGCTCGGTGCGTCCTCGCTGAAGGGCAGCGCGATGCGGTCGAGCTCCTCGACCAGCTCCGGCGAGAGGCCCTCCTTCAACTCACCGATCGACCGCTTGTGGATCTCGGCGAGGCGGCGGCGACCGGCATCGTCGAGCGGCGCGTTGCGCACCTCCTCCAGCAACTGCTTGATCATCGAGCCGATGCGTATCACCTTCGCCGGCTGCTCGACCAGGTCGGCCGGGTTCTCACCCTGCTTCTCGTCCTGACTGTCGCCGGTCCCGGAGTCGTCGCCGGTGGGCGTGCCTGCCACCCCCATGCCGTCCTGCGTCACGACCACGATCCGCTGCTCGTCGGCGTTCTTCGGGTTGTCCGATTCGGGCGTCATACCTCTCATCCTGCCTCATCGGTCACGGCCGGCTCCGGCGATCACGTGGTCAGCAGCACCTTGCCGACGTGCTGCGAGTCGGCGAGCGTCCGGTGCGCCTCGCCGGCCTGCGCCAGCGGCAGCTTCCGATCGATGATCGGCCGCACGGCGCCGGACTCGATGAGCGGCCACACGTGCCGTCGTACGTCGGCGACGACTGCCGCCTTGTTGGCCCTGTCCCGGGCGCGCAGACCCATCGCCATGATCGCGCCACGCTTGGCCATCAGCGTGCTGATGTCGAGCTCGGCCTTTACCCCGCCCTGCATGCCGATGATGTCGAGGCGCCCGTCGAGAGCGAGCGCGTCGATGTTGCGCGCGAGATACTTCGCCCCGATCACGTCGAGTATGACGTTGGCGCCGCCCGCCTCGTTGATCACCTCGACGAAGTCCTCGTCGCGGTAGTTGATCAGGATCTCGGCGCCAAGTTCCTTGCAACGCTCGAGCTTTTCGGCCGAACCGGCCGTCACCGCGACCCGCGCCCCGAAGGCGCTGCCGAGCTGGATCGCCATGGTGCCGATGCCGCTGCCACCGCCGTGGACCAGCAGCAACTCGCCCGGCTGCAGGTGGGCCGACATGAAGATGTTCGACCAGACGGTGCAGACCACCTCCGGCAGGGCGGCGGCCTCGACCAGGTCCATGCCGGCGGGCACGGGGAGCAACTGACCGGCCGGGACGGCCACCTGCTCGGCATACCCGCCACCCGCCAGCAGCGCACACACCCGGTCGCCGACCGACCAGTCGGAGACCTTCGAGCCGACGGCGGCGATGGTGCCGCTGATCTCCAGACCGGGGATCTCCGACTCACCCTTCGGCGGCGGGTAAAGCCCTTGGCGTTGCATCAGATCCGCCCGGTTGACCCCGGCGGCCGCGACGTCGACCAGCACCTCGTCGTCGCCGATGTGCGGAGTCGGTTCCTCGGACAGCGTCAAGACGGACTCGTCGCCGAAGGACGGCAGGGTGATCGCACGCATGTGACCAATCTAGGCGCGATCGGGGGTCCGCAGCACCACCCATTGGTAGTGCAGTTCGTCGCCGTCACTGCTCGGCCAGGTCTCGAACCGCTCGATCACGCCGTGCGCGACGAGCGTCGTCGTCAGGTCGGCGTCGCTGCGCAGGGCGAAGAAGCGCGGTGGGCCGTAGCTTTGCCTGCCCCACCGTTCCTGCCGGGACTTCTGCGCTCCCCACAGGCCGATCGCGATCGGTGCCCCCGGCCGCACCACGCGCACCAACTCCGCCAGCGCCGTGTCGAGGTCCTCGTCGGCGACATGGAGCAGCGTGCTGGCCGTGTATGCCGCGTCGAACTCCCCGTCCCCGAAAGGAAGCCCGAGCGCCGAGCCCACACGGACGTCCAGTCCGGCCTGCTGGCACAGCTCGACGCTTGCCGGTGCCAGGTCGACGCCGCTCACCGTCAGGCCGGCCTGCTGAAAAGCCAGCGCGTCCCGGCCGGGGCCGGTGCCGACCTCGAGCAGGCGGCTGCGACCCTCCGCCTTCAGCTGGGCGACGAACTCGTCCCGGTGCGCCACCCGAGCCTCGGGCAACGGATTGTCCTGCCGGTCGGCGGCCTCGTTGTCGTAGTAGGTGACCAGGTCGGCCTCGCGGGCGGCGCGGGCGGGCGTGCCGTCATACGTGCTGCTCATGCGGGCCAGGTCCTCCGGGGTGTCGATGTCGGTGACGAACTGTTCCTCGACCGGCACCGTGGTCACGTCGAGGTCGTGCAGCAGTGCGCGCATCGAGCGATCGGCCGGGTCGGCCGGCATCGCCGCGCGCACGGCGGCGGTGCGATAGGCCGCCAGCAACGGCTGACGATGACCGTTGAGGTCGGTGGCGACCACCGCGTCGACCGGGGTGGTCCGCAGCAGGTCGGCCAGCTGGGCCAGCGCGGGCGCGCCGAGTGGCATGTCGCCGCCGATCAGAGTGAACGCGTCGGCACCGATCAACGGCAGCGCCGCGCCGAGACCCGCCAACGGGCCTGCAAACACTGGGGTTTCGCGGACCCAGCGCACAGTCCGCGTCGTCGGTCTCTGCTCGCCGACGACGATCACGTCGGCATCGTCGGGCAACGCGTCGAGCACCCGGTCGAGCAGCGTGGTGTCGCCGAGCAGCGCGCGCGTCTTGTCCTGCCCGAAGCGAGACGACCGGCCCCCCGCCAGCACCACTGTGGTGGTCTGCATGCGGTCCAGTCTCGCAAATCGGATCACGGACGCCTCAGTCACCGTCCCTGCTCGGCGCGGTGGCCGAGCCGCCGGCTGAGCTCGCCGGCCGCGCGCTGCACCGCGGTGATCAGCAGGTCCCGCTCGGGTGGGTCGTGTTGCGGGTAGGTCACCGCGAGGCCGGCGGCCGCATTGCCGTTGTGGTCGAGTACGACGGCAGCGACCGACGCGAAACCTGCTGTCACCGAGTCACTTTCGACCGCGTATCCCCTGCGTCGTACCTGCGCCAGCTCGGAGGTGAGTGCGGTCAGCGAGGTGGGGCCGCGGCCGTTGCGCTGCACGAAGACGTCACGCGCCGGATAGAGGGCACGCACCTGCTGCGGCGGGAGCGCTGCCAGCATCGCGAGGCCGGAAGCGGTCAGCGCGGCGGGCAGCCGGACCCCGACATCGGTCACCAGCGACGGCCGCCGGGGCGCACGCTCCTCGATCACGTAGAAGACGTCCCGGCCGTGCAGCACCGCGAGGTGGGCGTTGTGCGTGGTCGCCTCCACCAGCCGGGTCAGCACCGGCCGGGCGATGCGCTGCAGCGGCGCCTGCCGCACGTATGCCGAGCCGAGCTCGAACGCCGCCACCCCCAGGCCCCACCGACGGTCGTCGGCGAGATGGGTCACGAAGCCGGACTCCTTCAGCACCGCCAGCAGGTGATAGGTCGACGAACGCGGCAGGCCGAGCTCGCGCGCGATCGCCGCGGCCGGCATCGGCTCCGCGTGGTGCGCGAGCAGTTGCAGCAAGGAGAGCGCCTGGGCGGCGGCGGGGGCGTTCGGCATACCGGTCTCACTGTCTCATATCCGAGACACAATGCGGTCCCGCGGCGCGATGCCGCACGCCCGCCGGCGCTGCAATGGATCCATGAGCAACACGATCACCGTGGGGACCGGGCCGCTGACCGTCGACGAGGTCGTCGCCGTCGCACGCCACGGCGCCACCGTCGCACTCTCGCCCGAGTCGATCGCCGAGGTCGCCCGCAGCCGCGCGATCATCGAGAAGCTGGCCGACGACCCGATCCCGCACTACGGGGTCTCCACCGGCTTCGGTGCGCTCGCGACCAAGCACATCCCGGTCGAGCAGCGCGCCCAGCTGCAGCGCAGCCTCGTGCGGTCGCACGCGGCCGGGTCCGGCCGCGAGGTCGAGCGCGAGGTCGTGCGGGCCCTCATGCTGCTGCGGATCAGCACGCTCGCGACCGGCCGCACCGGCATCCGGCCGGAGACGCTGGAGACGTATGTCGGCATGCTCAACGCCGGAATCACCCCGGTGGTGCGGGAGTTCGGCTCGCTCGGCTGCTCCGGCGACCTCGCCCCGCTGTCGCACTGCGCGCTCGCGCTGATGGGTGAGGGCGAGGTCCGCGACGCCGACGGACAGCTGCGGTCCGCCGCGGACGCCCTTGCCGCCGCCGGGCTGACCCCGGTCGAGCTGCGCGAGAAGGAGGGCCTCGCGCTGATCAACGGCACCGACGGCATGCTCGGGATGCTGTGCCTGGCGATCGCCGACCTGCAGCAGCTGGTGACGGTCGCCGATCTGACCGCGTCGATGTCGGTCGAGGGTCTGCTCGGCACCGACGACGTCTTCGCCGCCGACCTGCAGCAGCTGCGTCCGCAGCGCGGACAGGCGCTCAGTGCCGAAAACTTGCGGAAGCTGTTGCAGGACAGCGAGATCCGGGAGAGTCATCGCGATCCGTCGGCCTGCACCCGGGTGCAGGACGCCTACTCGCTGCGGTGCTCCCCGCAGGTCGCGGGCGGCGCCCGGGACACGATCGCGCACGCGACGTCGGTCGCCGGGGCCGAGCTCGCCGCGGCCGTCGACAACCCGGTCGTCACGCCGGACGGGCGGGTGGAGTCCAACGGCAACTTCCACGGCGCTCCGGTCGCCTACGTGCTCGACTTCCTCGCGATCGTCGCCGCCGACCTCGCCAGCATCGCCGAGCGCCGCACCGATCGCTTCCTCGACGTGTCCCGCAGCAACGGGTTGCCGCCCTTCCTCGCCGACGACCCCGGCGTCGACTCGGGGCACATGATCGCGCAATACACCCAGGCAGCAATCGTTTCCGAGCTGAAGCGGCTCGCATCACCGGCCTCCGTCGACTCGATCCCCTCGAGCGCGATGCAGGAGGATCACGTCTCGATGGGGTGGTCTGCGGCGCGCAAGCTCCGGCGCTCCGTCGACGGCCTGCGCCGGGTGCTGGCGATCGAGCTGCTGACCGCGGCGCGGGGCATCCAGTTGCGCGCGCCGCTGCGCCCTGGGCCGGCGTCCGCGGCCGTCATTGCAGCGCTGCCTTCGATCGGTATGCCGGGCCCGGACCGTCACCTGTCGCCGGAGATCGAGAGCGCGGTCGACTTCGTCGCCTCCGGTGCGGCCGTCGCCGCCGCACAGAGTGTGACCGGGCCGCTCCACTGATTCGTCATACGAAAACTGCTGTAGATCAAGGAGATCGATCATGGAAGGTGCACGTCCCGTCCGCGCCCCGCGCGGCACGACGCTGAGTGCGAAGTCCTGGGCGACCGAGGCCCCCATGCGCATGCTCATGAACAACCTCGACCCCGAGGTTGCCGAACGGCCCGACGACCTGGTCGTCTACGGCGGCACCGGTCGCGCGGCACGCGACTGGCGGTCGTTCGACGCGATCGTCCGCACCCTGCAGGGGATGGAGGCCGACGAGACGCTGCTCGTGCAGTCCGGTCGGCCGGTCGGCGTCATGCAGACCCACGAGTGGGCGCCGCGCGTGCTGATCGCCAACTCCAATCTGGTGCCGGACTGGGCAAATTGGCCGGAGTTCCGCCGGCTGGAGCAGCAGGGCCTGACGATGTACGGCCAGATGACCGCTGGGTCCTGGATCTACATCGGCACCCAGGGCATCGTGCAGGGCACCTACGAGACGTTCGCCGCGGTCGCCGAGAAGCGCTTCGGCGGCACTCTCGCCGGCACCCTGACGCTCACCGCGGGCTGTGGCGGCATGGGTGGCGCCCAGCCGCTCGCGGTGACCCTCAACGACGGCGCCTGCCTCATCGTCGACGTCGACGAGGCGCGCCTGCGTCGCAGGGTCGAGCACCGCTACCTGGACGAAGTGGCCGACTCGCTGGACGACGCGATCGAGAAGGCAGTCGCCGCCAAGAACGAGCGCCGCGCCTGGTCGGTCGGGGTCGTCGGCAACGCCGCCGAGATCTTCCCCGAGCTGCTTCGGCGTGGGGTGCCGATAGACATCGTCACCGACCAGACCAGCGCGCACGACCCGCTTTCCTATCTGCCGGAGGGCATTTCGCTCGGCGACTGGCACGACTACGCCGACAAGAAGCCCGAGGAGTTCACCGACCGGGCCCGTGCTTCGATGGCCAAGCACGTCGAGGCCATGGTCGACTTCAAGGATGCCGGTGCCGAGGTCTTCGACTACGGCAACTCGATCCGCGACGAGGCGCGCCTCGGTGGCTGCGACCGGGCGTTCGACTTCCCGGGGTTCGTGCCGGCATACATCCGTCCGTTGTTCTGCGAGGGCAAGGGCCCGTTCCGCTGGGCGGCTCTCTCGGGCGACCCGAAGGACATTCACGCGACCGACGAGGCCGTGATGAAGCTCTTCCCGGACAACGACCGTCTGCAGAAGTGGATGCGCGGCGCGCGCGAGAAGATTGCCTTCCAGGGGCTCCCCGCACGCATCTGCTGGCTCGGCTACGGCGGGCGGGACAAGGCCGGGCTGGCCTTCAACGACCTGGTCGCCCGCGGCGAGGTCAGCGCCCCGATCGTCATCGGCCGAGACCACCTCGACTGCGGATCGGTCGCGTCGCCATACCGTGAAACCGAAGCGATGGCAGACGGATCCGACGCGATCGCCGACTGGCCGCTGCTCAACGCGCTGGTCAACACGAGCTCCGGCGCGAGCTGGGTCTCGATCCACCACGGCGGCGGCGTCGGGATCGGACGATCCATCCACGCGGGTCAGGTGTCCCTCGCCGACGGCACCGACCTCGCGGCGCGGAAGCTCGCGCGGGTGCTCACCAACGACCCGGGGATGGGCGTGATCCGGCACGTCGACGCCGGCTACGACCGCGCCGACGAGATCGCGCGGGAGCGGGACGTGCGCGTGCCGATGCGCGAAGGCTGAGCGGCCGGTGAGTAGCGCATTCGACCGGATGTGGGACGCGCTCGACCCCGTCGGCCGGGTCGCCAGCGGCGGCTACCGCCGCTTCGCCTGGACCGCCGAGGACCACACCCTGCGGGAGTGGTTCGCGGGCGAGTGCGCGGCACGCGGCCTCGACCTGGTCGAGGACCGGATGGGCAACCAGTGGGCGTGGTGGGGCGACCCGGACGCCGACGGACCGGGCCTTGCGATCGGGTCCCACCTGGACTCGGTCCCGGACGGTGGTGCCTATGACGGGCCGCTCGGCGTGGTGTCGTCGCTCGCGGCGGTGGATGCCTTGCGGGACAGTGGCTTTCGGCCGGCGCGGCCGATCGCCGTCGTCAACTTCGGTGACGAGGAGGGCGCCCGCTTCGGGGTGGCCTGCGCCGGCTCGCGGGTGATCACCGGCGCGATGACCGCGGACCGGGCCCTGTCGCTGACCGACGCCGACGGCGTCTCGATGGCGGAAGCGCTGCGCGCGGCCGGGCGGGACCCGTCGCGGATCGGCCGGGACGACGAAACCCTGCGTCGGGTGGGCAGTTTCGTCGAGCTGCACGTCGAGCAGGGACGGGTGCTGGCCGACCTCGAGCCGGCGACGTCGGCCGTCGCGGTCGGCACCGACATCTGGCCGCACGGGCGGTGGCGGATCGACCTGCCAGGGGTCGCCAACCACGCCGGGACGACGGCGCTGGCTGATCGCAGCGACGCCATGCTGTCCGCCGCCCACGTCGTGCTCAGCGCGCGTGCCGCCGCCACCGCGAACGGCTGCGTCGCGACGACCGGCAAGCTGGAGGTCGAACCCGGCGGTGTCAACGCCATCCCGTCCCACGTGCGGGTGTGGCTGGATGCGCGCGGCGCCGACGAATCAGCCGTGCGGGCAACCGTCGACGCGGTGCGCCGCGAAGCGGAGCGTGTGGGTGGCACCCTGACCGAGGAGTCCTGGACCGGCACCACCCGCTTCGACGGCGACCTGGCGCTCCGGCTGCGGGACATCCTCGGCCCGCGGACGCCGATGCTCGGCACCGGCGCCGGCCACGACGCGGGGGTCCTTGCCACCGCGGGCATCCCGAGCGCGATGCTCTTCGTGCGCAACCCGACCGGGGTGTCCCACTCGCCCGAGGAGTTCGCCGAGCGGGACGACTGCCTGCGCGGCGTCGGCGCGCTCACCACCGTCGTGCGAGAGTTGACGTCGTGACGTCATACTGGGCCGAATCTGCGCTGCTGCCAGACGGTTTGGCGCGCAATGTCCGGTTCGAGATCGAGGGTGGCTACTTCCGGTCAGTGACGCCGGACTCGCCGCAAGGAGACGCGCACCGCCTCGGTGGAGTCGTGCTGCCGGGCTTCGCCAACTGCCACAGCCACGCGTTCCACCGGGCCCTGCGCGGGCGCACCCACGCCGGCGGGGGCACATTCTGGACCTGGCGCACGGTCATGTATGACGCGGCGCAACGCCTCGACCCGGACAACTACCTGGCGCTCGCCCGAGCGACCTACGCAGAGATGGCGCTCTCCGGGATCACCTCGGTCGGCGAATTCCATTACGTGCACCACAATCCCGACGGGACGCCCTATGACGACCCGAACGCGATGGGCGTCGCCCTGCAGCAGGCGGCCCGGGACGCGGGAGTGCGACTGACGCTGCTTGACACCTGTTATCTGGCCGGTGGACTCACCGGCGGTGGGCACCTCCCGCTCGCGCCGGAACAGCGGCGCTTCGGCGACCACGACGTGTCGCGCTGGGCGGAGCGGGCCTCGTCGTTGCGGGAGGACGACGGCAACCGCGTCGGCACCGCCGTCCACTCGGTGCGTGCCGTGCCGCGGCCGCAACTCGAGGAGTTCGCCCAGCACTCCCGCTTCGGGCGGCACCGGCCGATCCGGCACGCGCACGTGTCGGAGCAACCGGCGGAAAACGAAGCATGCCACGCCTTTTACGGCCGGTCGCCCACCGAGCTGCTCGCCGAGGCCGAGCTGCTCGACTCGGGTTTCACCGCCGTGCACGCGACCCACCTGACCGACCGCGACGTGCGGCTGCTCGGCACCGCCCGCAGCACCGCATGCTTCTGCCCGACCACCGAGCGCGACCTCGCCGACGGCCTCGGCCCCAGCCGCGAGCTGCTCGACGGCGGGGCCACCCTCAGTCTCGGCTCCGACCAGCACGCGGTCATCGACCCGTTCGAGGAGATCCGCGGCCTGGAGTCCCACGAGCGGCTCCGCACCCATGTCCGCGGCCGGATCAGCACCGACCAGCTGCTGACGGCCGCGACCGCCCACCACACGATCGGCTGGGACGACGCCGGCGCTCTTCGCCCAGGTGCCCGGGCCGACCTGGTCGCGATCTCCCTCGACTCACCCCGACTTGCAGGAGTGCCAGCGCAATTCGTCATCACCGTGGCCACCGCCGCTGACGTGACCGACGTGATCCGCGACGGCGAGGTCATCGTCGCCGACGGGCGGCACCGGCTCGGCGACGTGAGCGTGCTGCTGACCGACGCGATCGACAACCTCTGGGAGGACCAATGAGCACCACCCCACGAAGTTCTACGCTCGTGCCTCGCTCCGATACTTCGCGGGGGCCCCGATGAGCACCACCCCACGAAGTTCTACGCTCGTGCCTCGCTCCGATACTTCGCGGGGGCCCCGATGAGCACCACCCTCGTCACCGGCATCGCCGAACTCGTCACCAACGACCCGACCCACCCCGACGGCGACGGCTCACCGCTCGGGGTCATCGAGCACGCAGCCGTCGTGACCGAGGGCGACCGCATCGCCTGGGTCGGACGCGCGCAGGACGCTCCCGACGCCGACGAGCGTGACGACCTCGACGGCCGTGCGCTGGTCCCGGCCTTCGTCGACAGCCACAGCCACCTGGTCTTTGCCGGCGACCGATCCGCGGAGTTCGCGGCCCGCATGACCGGCACACCGTATGACGGGGGCGGCATCGCCGTGTCGATGGCAGCGACGAGAGCTGCCTCGGACGATGAGCTCCGTGCCCTGGTCGGGCGCCGGGTCGCGGAGATGCGCGCCCAGGGCACCGGTGTCGTCGAGATCAAGAGCGGCTACGGGCTGAGCGTCGCGGACGAGGCGCGCGCACTGCGCATCGCCCGCGAATTCACCGATGAGACAACGTTTCTCGGTGCGCACGTCGTGCCTCCTGAATTCCGGTCGGACGACGCGTCCCGGGCGTCATACGTCGCGCTGGTGTGCGGGGAAATGCTGCAGGCGTGCGCGCCACATGCGCGGTGGATCGACGTCTTCTGCGAGCCGCACAGCGAATTTGCTTTCACCGCAGACGAATCCGGGCAGATTCTCACCGCCGGTAAGGAGGCTGGTCTTGAGTTGCGGGTGCACGGCAACCAGCTCGGCGCCGGTCCCGGCGTGCAGCTCGCGGCCCGGCTGGGCGCGGCAAGCGTCGACCACTGCACCTACCTGACCGACGAGGACATCGCCTCGCTTGCCGGATCGTCAACGGTGGCAACGCTGTTGCCCGGCGTGGAGTTTTCGACCAGATCGCCCTACCCGGACGCGCGCCGCCTGCTCGACGCGGGAGTGACGGTCGCCCTTGCGAGCGACTGCAACCCCGGCACGTGCTACTCCAGCTCGATGCCGTTCGCGATCGCGGTGGCCGTGCGTGACATGGGCATGACACCCGCGCAGGCGCTGCACGCGGCCACCGCGGGCGCGGCGCAGTCGCTGCGTCGCGACGACATCGGTGTGCTGCGGCCGGGCGCTCGAGCGGAGCTGACGGTGCTGGACGCGCCGTCATACCTGCACCTGGCCTATCGGCCCGGTGTGCCGATCGCCCGCCGAATCGACTTGGGTTAGAGCCAGTTTCGGCGCTTGAAGGAGACGAAGAGCGCGCCGGAGATCACGATGATCAAGCTGATGCTGACGACGAATCCCCACTCCTTGGAGAAGCCGGGATAGGGGACGTTCTGGCCGTAGAAGCCGGTGATCGCGGTCGGCACCGCGATGATCGCCGCCCACGCGGTGAGCTTCTTCATGATGTTGTTGAGCGCCGCGTCGCCCAGCGCCAGGTTGGTGTCCTGGATCGACTCCACGGTGTCGCGCAGCGAGTCCGACCATTCGGCGACCCGCATCGTGTGGTCGTAGAGGTCCTCGTAGTAGGGAGTCAGCGCCTGCTCCCCAGGCGTGGTCGTCACCTTCCGCAGAACCACGCCGACGACCTCGCGCATCGGCAGCACGATGCGGCGTAGTCGGCCGACGTCCTTGTGCAGCAGGAATGCCTTGCGGGCGACGTCCTTGCCCGCGTGGTTTTCGTCGAACAGGCCGCTCTCCAGCGCGTCGACCTTGTCGTCGATCGTGGATATCGCGTCGAAGTAGCCGTCCACGATCGCGTCGAGCAACCCGTGCAGCAGTGCCTTCGGCCCCAATTGCATGAGATCCGAGTCGTCTTCGAGGTTTTGCACGACCTCGTCGACCGGGAACGCGCCCCCGAGCCGAACGGTGACCAGGCCGTGCGGCAGCACGATGATCGAGATCCGGTGCACGTGGTCGTCTTCGGCCATCCCGGTGACGGTGAAGGCGGTGATGAAGAAGTAGGACTTGAAGCGGACCGCCTTGGGGCGCTCGTTGCGGGTCAGCGCGTCCTCGACGGTGTGCGGGTCCAGGCCGATCTCGTCGGCGAGCCTGCGCAGATCATCGCCCTCGGGGTCGAGCAGGTCGACCCAGGTGAACGCGTCGGGCTCCTCGAGAAGCTCGCTCACCCGGTCGAGCGGGAGACCGGACTCCGCGAGCGCCCCACCGCGCCATACCTTGGTCTGGACCTGGCAGGTCACCAGCCGTCCTTGGCGATGTTGTAGCGCACGGTGTTGCCGTCGACCTGGTTGACCGTCACCGTCACCTTGCGCTCGGTGCCCGCCACGTCCACGGTGCAGCTGGTGGTGGCCTTCACCTTCGCCTTGAGGTCGTCCTTGCACGTGACGGCGCCGACCTGCTGCCCGGGCGACACGATGACGACCTTCTCCTTGACCTGGCTCTGCAGGTCGCTCTTCTTGACCACCCGGTCGCCGCAGCCGGCGACGGACGTCACGATGACGGCACCCACCGCGAGCCCCGCAGCGCTGCGGCGCATCCCCAGCTTCATCCTGCCTCCCGTGCCCGAAAGTTCACGGAGCGCAGTTTACGTGCCGGGCCCTTCAGACATCACCGAGCAGCTGCAGCGGTTGCTCGACCGCATCGGCGACGAAGCGCAGGAAGCCGCCCGCCACGCCGCCGTCGCACACCCGGTGGTCGAAGCTCAGCCCGAGCTGGGCGACCTTGCGCACGGTGAGCTCCCCGTCGACGACCCACGGGCGGTCGATGATGCGGCCGACGCCGAGCATCGCGGCCTCGGGGTGGTTGATGATCGGGGTGCTGCCGTCGACGCCGAAGACGCCGTAGTTGTTCAGCGTGAACGTGCCGCCGGTCAGGTCGGCCGGCTTGAGGGTGCCCTCGCGCGCACTGTCGATGAGTTCGACCATGCGAGAAGCGAGTTCGCGGGTCGTGAGCCGATCCGTGTCATGTATGACGGGCACCACCAGCCCCCGCGGCGAGTCCGCCGCGAAGCCGAGGTGCACCGCCCGGTGCCGCACGATCTCGCCCCGCTCGGTGTCGACCGAGGAGTTGAGCTCGGGGAAACGGTGCAGCGCCGCGACGCAGATGCGGCCGAGCAGGGCGAGGATGCCGGCGCGTTCGAGGCCGATCGCCCGGCGCGCCCCGACGAGACCGGTGGCGTCGACGTCGACCCACGTGGTCGCGTCCGGGATCTCACGCCGCGACTGACTGAGCTTCTCGGCGACGATCCGCCGGATGCCGGTCAGCGGCACCCGCTCGTCACCCTCCGCCGGTATGACGGGGGCCGCTCCTGCCGCGGCCGCGAGGGAGGTTGCGCCGGCCGCGTGCACGCTACTCGCGTCCACACCGGCTGCGTTCACGCCGCCCGCGGCAGGCGCGCTCGCCGCATTCACGCCACGCGCGTCCGCCGCGTCCACTGGGTCCACCGCGTCGACGTCCGCCCGGCGGATCACCCCGCCAGGGCCGGGCCGCACCGACCGCAGGTCGATCCCGCGGTCCGCGGCGAGCTTGCGCACGATCGGCGAGATCACCTTCGGCGACGCCGCAGCCCCACCGGCGCCCGTGCCCGTATCGACGCCTGCGCCCCAGTCGACGCCTGCGCCCGCATCCTTCCCGCGACTGACGGCTTCCTCGCCGAGTGACGGTGCGATCGGGGCGTCAGTCGCCGAGGGAGCCGTCACTGGCGGCTGCTCGGGCGCGGGTGCGGGTGCGGGTCCGCCGGGGGCGGGTGCGGGCGGCGCGGGGGCGGGGGAGGGTGGCCGGGTGGCGGTCCCGCGCGCGGTGCGGCGCGCGGCACGGGCGGCCCGGCGGCCACCGGAGGGGGCGGCGCTGTCGGCCGCGGTGCCGTAACCGATCAGCACCGCGCCGGACCCCGAGTCGCCCGACCCCGAGTCGCCGGAGGCATCGCCCGATGCGGCGCCGTCAGGTGCGGCACCGGGTGCAGCAGCCGAACCGTCGCCGGCCGGTGAACCGCCCGCCGCCGAGTCGCCGGAAGCATCGCCCGACACACCCTGGGTGACGGTGACGAGCGGCGCGCCGACGGCGACCACCTCGCCCTCGGAGCCGTGGCGGCGGCTGACCTTCCCGGCATACGGGCAGGGCACCTCGACGGTCGCCTTCGCGGTCTCGACCACGACCACGTGCTGGTCGACGAGCACGTCGTCGCCGTCGGCGACGAGCCATTCGACGACCTCGGCCTCGGTCAGTCCCTCGCCGAGGTCGGGCAGGTTGAAGGTCTGCTCGGCCATCAGACGGCCCCTCCTGCGAAGGTCAGGTCGGGCTGGTCGTCCCACTGCAGTCGCGAGATCGCGTCGAGCACGCGCTCGACGCCGGGCAGGTGGATCTTCTCCAACATCGGTGCGGGATAAGGGATCTCGAGTCCGCTGACCCGCAGCACCGGCGCCTGCAGCGAGTGGAAGCAACGCTCGCTCACCCGTGCCGCGACCTCACCGGAGACACCGGCGAAGCCCTGCGCCTCGGACACCACGATGCAGCGGCCGGTGCGGCGCACCGACTCCACCACGGTCTCGTCGTCGAACGGCACGATCGTGCGCAGGTCGACCACCTCGACGCTCCAGCCCTCATCGGCCGCGGCCTCGGCCGCCTTGAGCGCCATCGGCACCGACGGCCCGTAGGTCACCAGCGTGACGTCGGTGCCCTTGCGCCGGACGACGGCCTTGCCGAAAGCCGGCTGGCGGGAAGGGAGTTCGATCTCCTGCTTGGACCAGTAGAGCGCCTTGGGTTCCATGAAGATCACCGGGTCCGGGTCGTCGATCGCCTCCCGCAGGAGGCTGTAGGCGTCCGCCGCGTCGGACGGGGTGACGACCTTGAGGCCGGGGGTGTGCGCGTAGTAGCCCTCGCTGGAGTCGCAGTGGTGCTCGACGCCGCCGATGCCACCGGCGTAGGGCACGCGGATCACCATCGGCAGCCCGACCCGGCCGGAGGTGCGGTTGCGCATCTTCGCGACGTGCGAGGTGATCTGCTCGAACGCCGGGTAGGCGAACGCGTCGAACTGCATCTCCACGACGGGGCGAAAACCGGTGAGGCACATGCCGATTGCGAAGCCCACGATGCCGGCCTCGGCGAGCGGGGTGTCGAAGCAGCGGTCCTCGCCGAAGTTGGCCGCGAGACCGTCGGTGATGCGGAAGACGCCGCCGAGCGTGCCGACGTCCTCGCCGAAGACGAGCACGTCGTCATCGTCACGCAGGCTGTCGCGGAGTGCGGTGTTGAGCGCGGACCCCATCGTCACCGGCCGTGCGCTGCTCATGCCGTGGCCTCCGCCTCGAGCTCGGCCTGCACCATTGCGCGAGCCTCTTCCAGTTGTGCCGTCGGCTCGGCAAAAACGTTGTCGAACAACGACATCGGCTCGACCGTCGGCTCGGCGTTCATCCGGTCACGCAGCTCCGACGCACGCGCCTCCGCCTCGGCGTTGGTGGCGGCGACGATGTCGTCGTTGAGTTCGCCGCGCGCCTTGAGCCACGCCTCCACGCGGGCGATCGGGTCGCGGTCGAGCCAGGCGGTCACCTCGTCCGAGGACCGGTAGCGCGTCGCGTCGTCGGCGTTGGTGTGCGCGTCCAGCCGGTAGGTGTGCGCCTCGATGAGGAACGGCCCCTTGCCGGAGCGGGCGTGCTCGAGCGCGACGTCCATCACCGCGAGCACCGCGGCCGGGTCGTTGCCGTCGACCTGCTCGGCGGGCACGCCGTAGCCAATCCCCTTGTATGCCAACGACGGAGCCTTGGTCTGCTTGGAGAGCGGCACGCTGATCGCATACTTGTTGTTCTGCACGAAGAAGATCGTCGGCGACTCGAAGACCGCAGCGAAGTTGAGCGCCTCGTGGAAGTCGCCCTCGCTCGTCGCGCCGTCGCCGATGAAGGCCAGCGCCACGCTGTCGCGGCCGCGCCGCTTCTCGCCGTATGCCGCACCGGCCGCGTGCACCAGCTGCGTCGACAGCGGAGTGCACTGCGCCGCCGTGTGGGTCGCGATCGGGTCGTAGCCGCAGTGGCTGTCGCCGCGGAGCAGGGACAGCACCTCCACCGGGTCGATGCCGCGGGTGACCAGCGCCATCGACTCGCGGTAGGTCGGGAACATCCAGTCGGTCGGCCGGATCGCCAGGGTCGCCCCGACCTGGCAGGCCTCCTGGCCGCGGGAGCTCGGGTAGACCGCGAGCCGCCCCTGCTTGGTCAGCGCGGTCGCCTGGATGTCGAAGCGCCGGCCGATCACCATCGCGTGCCAGACCGCACGCAGCCGTGCGGCACTCGGCATCGCGTAGTCGCGGGCGGTGCCGGTCTGCGGCACCTCCGCACCGGTCGGGTCGAGCAACTGCACCGGATGGGCCGACGGCAGCAGCGATTCGGTCGCGGCGTGAGCTGTGGTCTCCATCACACCAGTGTCCCGTCACCCAGCCAAGTTGCTCACTTCAACCGGACAAGATTGGATGATTGGTGCGATGATGGAATGATGCCAAGCCAAGAGTCCAGCAAACGGTCCGGGGCGCAAGCCTTCGATGGACAGTCGGTGCCGCCCCGCCGGCTCGACGAGACCGACCGGCGCATCCTCGGTGCACTGGTGCGCGACGCGCGGCTCTCGGTGCGGGCGCTCTCCGAGCGGCTCCACCTGTCCCGGGCCGGCGCCTACGCGCGGCTGCAGCGGCTCACCGAGGACGGCGTGATCGCCGGCTATACGACCCGGGTGGTGCCGCATCGCGCGGGGCTGGACACCACGGCGTACATCGCGCTGAACATCGAGCAGAACACCTGGCGACAGGTCTCCGCGGCGCTGGCGCACCTGGACTATGTCGACACGATCGCCCTGCTCGGCGCCGAGTTCGACGTGATCCTGCGGGCGCACGCCCCGGACAACGTCGCGCTGCGCACGCTCGTGCTCGAGCGGATCCAGGCGATCCCGGGCGTGATCGGCACCCGCACCTGGCTGGCGTTCGACGAGATCGACGGTGCGGGCACGCCCTGGCCGACGTGAAGCGACCCGTCTCCCTCAGCGCAGAAGGTCGCCGCGGCCGAACATCTCCGCCGTCGCGGCGGCCGAGGGCGACCCGGCGTCGACGTCGGCGCCCGCGTCGAGCAGCAGCCAGACGATGGTGTCCTCACCCTTGAAGACCGCCCCGGCGAGCGGCGACTGACCACGGTCGTTGAGCCGGTTGGCGTCGGCGCCGCGCTCGAGCAGCGCCTTCACCGCGCCCGCATGCCCGTGGTATGCCGCGAGCATCAGCAGCGTGTTGCCGCACGCGTCGGTCTGGTCGACCGGCACCCCGGCATCGACATACGTCGTGAGGCGCTGCACGTCGCCGTCGCGTGCACTGTCGGTGCAGGCCTCGGCGTCCTTCGACGCGCCACGCACCGCGGATCCGGTGGGCGTCGCTTCGTTCATAAGGCGAGCCTAACTGCTGGCCGGAGATACTGGCGAGTCGTGACCGGCGAATCCCGGCCGGGAGCGCTCAGTGCACGCTCAGCCCTTCTTGGCCGCCTTGGCCGCGGCCTTCTGCTGCTGCTTGGCGACCGGCGGCGGCAGCTGACCCGACGACCGGGTGTAGTAGTCGGCGGCCTTGCGCTCGGCATACGCCTTCAGGGTGGTGGTGACGGCGGTCGACACCAGCGTGAAGACGGCGATCCGGGCGGCGCTGTGGTCGGGGTCGTGCCGGCCGGTCGGCGGCTTGCCTCCGGTGGCGGCCTTCCAGCCCGACGTCGTGAGCTTGGTCGCGACGCGGCCGGCCGCAATGCCGGTCACCGTCGCGAGCACCTTCCAGGCGATCGAACCCATCTGCTGATCTCTCCGTCCGTCCGCACCCGCGCCGCACGGCGCAGGTGATCTGCTGACCACAAAGCTGACTACACGGTAGTACCCGAGCCGCCCCTGAGCGTGCCACGACGGTGCCGTGCGGCGCGGCCGGCGCAGTTCCCGTGCCCGGGCGTCCCGCCGGCGCGTCGCTGGGGCAAATCCGGATGCGCCCCTCCGCCTCACCCTTTCGTTGCCTACTATTAACCGAATGGTCGCCTCGGGGGAACGTCGCGCGGCACCGGTCGCAGTGGCCGGTGTTGCCGGTGTGCCCTGGGTGACCGTCCGGCGCGGGGCCGTCACGGCATACCTGCTCGTGCTCCTTTCCTACGTCGTCCTCGTCGGCGTGCCGCTGGACCGGGTCGGCCTGACCATCTGGATCGTCGTCGGGCTGAGCGTGCTGTGCATCGGCAAGGGCTGGCGCGCGTGGGGCCGGATGATGCTCGACTGGCTGCCGTTCCAGGGGATCCTGCTCGCCTACGACTACAGCTACGGCGCGGCGTCGCACTTCGACGGCCCGCAGCGGGCCGGCTTCCCCGCCGAGGGCGCCCGCAACGAACTCGGTATGCCGCTGCACGTCACCCTGCCGGTCGACGTCGACAAGTGGTTGTTCGGCGGGCAGCTGCCGAGTCAGTGGTTGCAGGAGCACCTACACGCCAACCTGCAGACGTCGCCGTGGTGGTCGGTCTTCGTAACCCTTTGCTACGTCAGCCATTTCGTGGTTTCACCGGTCGTCGCGGCGGCCCTCTGGATCTGGGCCCGCGACAAGTTCCGGGTCTGGGTGAAGCTGCTGATCGCGCTCGCGGTCGCCGGCATCACCACCTACTTCCTCTTCCCGATGAGCCCGCCGTGGCTGGCGTCCGCGCAGGGCTACATCCCGGGCGCCGACGTGCTGCGGATCTCCGGGCAGGGCTGGGCCTGGCTCGGCTTCCACGGCGCCGGCCAGGTGCTGAGCGACGGCCAGGCCCGCTCCAATCCGGTCGCCGCGATGCCGTCGCTGCACATGGCGACCGCGACGCTCGTCGCCGGGTTCTTCTGGTTCGGCGTGCGCCGGTGGGTGCGGCCGCTGCTGCTGCTCTACCCGGCGCTGATGGCGTTCACGCTGGTCTACTCCGGCGAGCACTACGTCACCGACGAGATCGTCGGGGTGCTCTACGCCGCGGTGCTGCTCACCGCCTGGCGGTTGCTCCGCCGGCGGTCACGTCGCCGGGAAGTGGCGGACGGTGAGGCACTGCTCGGCACGCCCGAGCGGGCCGTGGACGTCGTTCAGCACGGTCGAGGTGAGGCCGAGGCCGTCCGGGCCGAAGCTGACGGACGTGTCCAGCCCGACGAGCGTGGGGTCGGGCTCGCGCAGGAGGTGCAGGGACAGGTCGACGTTGGGGAACATCAGCTCGGTCGGCCGGACCCGGGTCGCGATGCCGTTGGCGGTGTCGACCAGCATCACGTATGACGCCAGCGGGTGCGCCTCGACGCCCTCGATGAGGCGGCAGTCCGTGCCGACCCACGCCTGCCGCCTGCCCTCCCGGCCGCCCGGCGCCGCGTCGATCCGCAGGGACGCGATGTAGCCGCCCGGCCACTCCTGCGTGCCGTCGAGCGGAGCGCACTCCTGCGGGCCCGGCATCGCGGGCAGCTCCGAGCCCGCGAGCTCGCTCATGTCGCTCTTTGCGAGACGCCAGGCGCGGGCCCGGATGATCGGCCGGTCGCCGATGACGAGCGTCGCCTCGAGCAGCTCGATGGTGCGCCCTGGACGGATGGTCTCGACCCGGATCGTGCTCTCCTGCAACGGGATCATCCCGAGGATCTCGAAGGTCAGCCGCCCGATCTGCATGTCGTCGCGCGCCTCGTGGGTCGCGAGCTCGTGGGTGATCAGCCCGCTGATCGGCGCCATGTGCTGCTCGGTGGCCTGCCATGCGCCCTGCACGTGGATCGTGGGCTGGTAGACGCCGGGGGAGATCGGCAGGTAGTAGGCGTCCGGGGTGGTGCTCGCGTCGGTCACGGGTCGCAGCCTATGAGGCGCCCGGCTCGCTGACGACCAGCGGGTCGCCGGCCCGATAGCGGCCCGGGCGCACCGCGAGGGCGCCCGGCGGGGTGTCGAGCAGCGCGACCACGACCACCGGCGAGAGGCCGTGCTCGATCACGAAACCCGGGTCCCACTCGACCACCGGGTCGCCGGCCGCGACGACGTCGCCGACCTCGGCCAGGGAGCGGAAGCCGTCGCCCTGCAGGTGCACGGTGTCGACGCCGAGGTGCAGCAGTGTCGCAGGGGCATCGGCGGGGCGGATGATCAGCGCGTGCGGGTGGCGGGTGTGCACCCGGCCGCCGACCGGCGCGAGCGCGACGCCGGGATGCCGCTCCGGCTCCAGTGCGACCGAGCCGCCGAGGATGCCCTGTGCGAGCACCGGGTCCGGGACGTCGGCGAGGGGGACGGTGCTCCCGTCATACGGGCAGAGGAGCGGGGGTGTGGTCACATGAGGTCTTCGATGTCGTCGGCGAGCGCATCGGCGTCCGCGCCGACGACGACGTGCACGACCTGGCCCTGGGTGATCACGCTGATCGCGCCGGCCTCGGTGAGCGCCAGGTCGTCGACCTTGGCGGGGTCCCCGACCTCGGCGCGGACACGGGTGACGCACGCCTGCACGTCGGCGATGTTGTCGGCTCCGCCGAGGGCGGACAGGATCTGCTCGGCCTGGGACATGGGTTCCAGCGTAGACAAGAAACGAGCGACCCCGCCGGAATATACCCATGGGGGGTATAGTTGGCGCCGAACGGAGGTGGCCGCCCATGGACACAATCGAAACCCGCCCGGAGAGCCGCGAGACCCTGCTGGACGTCACGGGCATGACCTGCGCGTCCTGCGCAGCGCGCGTCGAGAAGAAGCTGCGCAAGCTCGACGGCGTCGACGCCAGCGTCAACTTCGCGACCGAGCGCGCCACCGTCGCACACCCCGACGCCGTCTCGACCGACGACCTGCTCCAGGCCGTCCGCGCCGCCGGGTATGACGCGAGCGTCCACCGCCCCGCGACCGCGCCGGCGGCGGACGACGCCGGCGGTGCGGCCACGACGGACGAGACCGCGCCACTGCGGCAGCGGGTGCTGACCAGCTGGCTGCTCGCCGCGCCGGTGATCGTGCTGGCGATGGTGCCCGCCTGGCAGTTCCGCAATTGGCAGTGGCTGTCGCTCGTGCTCGCCGCTCCCGTCGTCGTCTGGGGCGGCTGGCCCTTCCACAAGGCCGCGTGGACCAACCTGCGGCACCGGGCGACGACGATGGACACGCTCGTCAGTCTCGGCACGCTCGCCGCGTTCGGCTGGTCGCTCTACGCCCTCTTCGTCGGCGACGCCGGCATGCCCGGGATGCGGCACGACTTCTCGCTGACCACCGCGCCGGGCGAGGGCTCCAGCACGATCTACCTCGAGGCCGCCGCCGGCGTCACCGCCTTCCTGCTGACCGGCCGCTACCTGGAGGCCCGGTCCAAGCGCACCGCCGGGGCCGCGCTGCGCGCGCTGCTCGAGCTCGGCGCCAAGGACGTCGCGGTCCTGCGCGACGGTCGTGAGACGCGAATCCCGGTGCAGGACGTGGCAGTCGGCGACCTTTTCGTCGTGCGGCCCGGCGAGAAGATCGCGGCCGACGGCGAGGTCGAGCAGGGCACTTCGGCGGTCGACAACTCCGCGATGACCGGCGAGTCGGTGCCCGCGGAGGTGCAGCCCGGGTCGCCGGTCACCGGCGGCGCGGTCAACGCGGGCGGGCGCCTCGTCATACGGGCCACGCGGGTCGGGGCCGACACCGCGCTCGCCCAGCTCGGCCGGCTGGTCGAGCAGGCGCAGGCCGGCAAGGCGCAGGTGCAGCGGCTCGCCGACCGGGTGTCGGCGGTCTTCGTGCCCGTCGTGCTCGGGCTCGCCGCGCTCACCTTCGCCGGCTGGCTGGTGCTCGGCGGGTCGACCGTCACCGCGTTCACCGCCGCGGTCGCGGTGCTGGTGATCGCCTGCCCGTGCGCGCTCGGTCTCGCGACCCCGACGGCCTTGCTGGTCGGCAGCGGTCGGGGCGCGCAGCTCGGCCTGCTGATCAAGGGCCCGGAGGTGCTCGAGAACACCCGCACCGTCGACACCGTCCTGCTCGACAAGACCGGCACCGTCACGACCGGCCGCATGGGCGTGGCCGACGTCATACCCGCTGCCGGGGAGAGTCGCGACCAGGTGCTGGCGCTCGCCGGTGCGCTGGAGCACGCGTCGGCCCACCCGATCGCGCAGGCGATCGCCACCGCGGCCGAGGAGGCCGGCCCGCTCGCTCCGGTCGAGTCGTTCGAGGACGCCGCCGGTCTCGGCGTCAGTGGGGTCGTCGACGGGCACGCGGTCGTCGTCGGTCGCCCGAAACTGTTGCAGGACTGGGGGATTCACCTGCCCGACACCCTCCTTCGTCAGATGTATGACGCAGAGCGTGCGGGCGCGACGGTCGTCGCGGTCGGCTGGGACGGAGCCGCTCGCGGGCTGGTCGCGGTCGAGGACCGCATCAAGCCGACCTCGGCCGAGGCGGTCCGCAGGCTGCGGTCACTCGGGCTGCGACCGGTGCTGCTGACCGGTGACAACGAGACCGTCGCCCGGGCGGTCGCGGACCGGGTCGGCATCGACGAGGTGATCGCCGGCGTGCTGCCCGCCGACAAGGCGGCGGTGGTGCGGCGACTGCAGGAGCAGGGCCGGGTCGTGGCGATGGTCGGTGACGGCGTCAACGACGCGGCCGCGCTGGCGCAGGCCGACCTCGGCATCGCGATGGGCACCGGCACGGATGTCGCCATCGAGGCGAGCGACCTGACCATCGTGCGCGGTGACCTCGTCGGTGCGGCCGACGCGATCCGGTTGTCCCGCAGCACCTTGCGGACGATCAAGTCCAACCTGGTGTGGGCGTTCGGCTACAACGTCGCCGCGATCCCGCTGGCGATGAGTGGGCGGCTCGGGCCGATGGCGGCCGGCTTCGCGATGGCGTTGTCGTCGGTGTTCGTGGTGCTCAACTCGTTGCGGTTGCGGCGTTTTGCGCCGACGCGGTGACCCGGTGACCCGCTGACCCGCTGGCTCGGTGAGTGGGTCACTCGTCCCGCAGGTCGGCTTCCAGCTGTTCTTCGTCCAGGCCGTCGCCGACCTTCGGCGGATGGAAGACCGAGTCGTGCAGTGGCGGCATCGGGCCTTCGTCCTGCGCCGCACCGGGCAGGATGTCGACGTCGTGATCGGTGTCGATCTCGGCGGCCGCCCTGTTGCGATCGGCCGTCGGATCCGTTGACTCGTGGTGACCTGGGGTGACCATGTCACCCATTGTCGCTCAGGGCAGCGGCTTGCGGGGGCAGACGACGAGGGCGCGTGGTGCCGGCACCCGGCCGCTCTTGCTGCAGTCGAACTTCGCGGCATACTCCCGGATCTGCGGTGCCGCGCCCTTCAGCGAGAACCAGCTCGGCTCCCAGACCAGGTATTTGGCCCCGCCGTCGGACGTCAGGCAGCGCAGGTTGTCGATGTAGCTCGGGTAGTTGCGCACAGAGGACAACCGCACGGAGCGCTGGAGCCACTGCGGCGACGGGTAGCGGCAGGTCGTCGGGTTGCCGAGGGCGCGGTTGTAGGCGCCATACGTGAAGTAGGTGACGCGGGTGTCCGCGCCGATCCGGGCGCGCAGCGCGTCGTACTGGCGGTCGGCGGCCCGTATCGACGCGATGTTCGGGCCCACGACGACGGAGTCGTCGAAGAGGTCGAACGAATAGGTCGACCGCGGCAGCAGCGGCGTCACGAGCGCGGCGGCCGCGGCGACCCCGATCGCCGGCACCCACCACGGACGGTCCGTGGAGGGCACCCGGCGGCGCATGGCGATCAGCGCCCAGCCGGTCGCCGCGGCGGCGATGAGCAGCTCGATGCCGATCGCCCACCAGAGGTGGTCGCGCCGCCAGGCCAGCGGCTGTGCCATGAGCACCGCGCTCGCGATCGCGCCGAGGACCGGGGCGACGACCAGCGGGAGCCGAGCGGCCGACGGCCGGGCCACGGCCACCGCCCAGACCGCGGCGCCCACGACCGGCATACCGGCGAAGTGGTACATGAAGAACTCGCCTTGTCCGTAGCCGGACGCGAGACACAGGCCGGCGACCACGACGAGCACGGCCAGCGTCACCCAGCGTGCCCGGCCGGTCCGGCGCTGCACCAGCACCGCCGCGGCGACCGGGTAGGCGACCAGGATCGGGCTGACGATCACCACGTTGGCGGCGGCCTGCAGGAGCAGCTTGAGGTCCTCGAGGCGGATGCCGTTGTGGATCGGGGAGGTGTGCACGAGCTTGGCCTGATCCTGCAGCCAGCGCCACTCCCAGTGCTGGACGTAGCGGGTGACGATCAGCCACGCCACCACCAGCAGCAGCCAGGCGATCGCGGTGTAGATCGCCCGGCGACGCGAGAGCACCCCGATCGCGATCAGGGCGATGAGGGCCCAGGGGAAGGTGGCGGTCTTCATCGCGACCGTGATGAGCAGGGGTATGCCGCCGGCGACCGCACCGAGCCAGACGTTGCGGGGCAGCAGGCAGGTGCCGACGCCCAGCACCGCGAAAAGCACTCCGACCCAGTCGGGTTCAAGGAAATGCCACGGGGGCGCGATCGCGAGGCTGCCGGTGACCACGAGGCTGATGACCCCGGCCGGCGCGCCCGGCAGGCGACGGCGCAGGCCGGCATACAGCACCACACCGACGAGCACCACGAAGGCGACGGTCTCGCACCGGATGATGACGTCGTCGGTGAGTGTCGAGCCGGGTGCGTCGCTGATCAGCCGCCGTCCGCGGTCGAGCACGTCCATGAACAGCCGGTAGGCGTAGGGGCGGGCGGCGAAGACCTCACCCACGCCGACGCCGCCGCGGCCGGCGGTCTCCATGGTGCCGAGTGCGTAGTCGACGTCTCCGTTGAGCCGCACCCGGGCGGTGACCAGGAAGGCGGTGAGGAACGGCAGGATGCCGGCGATCCACCACAGGGGCCGTGCGCGGGTCATGGCGGCTGCGCCGCCGGTCGCACTGCCGGGCCCGTCCGGGACCGCGGCACCCCCTGAAATCGTGCTCACGGGTGCACAGAGTACGTCACGAACTCGGGGATTCGACCTCGAGACCGAAGGCGCCGATCAGCGCCGCGAGACCCGCCTGCCAGCCCGCCGCCACGTTGCGCACCTTCCACCCGTCGCCGCGCCGGTAGACCTGCAGGAGCAGGGCGGCGCTCGTCGCCGAGCTCGGCCGCTAGGTGGAAGGTCTCGGGCTGCTCGGGGCCCGTGCCGGCGACGGTCGCCCGCAGGCCCGCGAGTGCGCCGAGCGTCTCCGGCGGGTCGATGGCGACGCCGACCGCGACCGAGTGCACCGCCTCCGGGAGCACCGCGGTGTCGAACTCGATCCGGCCGCCCGCGGCGAGGCGCACGACGCCGTCACCGGAGACGGGCTGGTTGTAGAAGACCAGGGCGTCGTCGCCGGGTGCGCGCCCGCGCTCGTCGAGCTCGCAGGCGATCAGGTCGACCCGGGGGTCGCCGGCCGCCTCGACCTGCACGGTCAGCCGGTGGGTAGACAGCACGGAGTTCTGGCCGCGGGCGAGCGTCCGGGCCGGCTGCGGGGTGTCGGTGGACGCCGGGAGGCCGCCGGACCTGTCGTCCGGGGCGCCGTCCGCGGCGCCCTCGCCGGTCACGCCGCCCGCCTCAACCGCCTCGTCTGCCTCGTCCACGCCGGTCACGCCGGGTGCGCCGGCCACAACGCTGGTCGTCTCCGCGGACCGGCCGACCGGCGGCAGGTGCGCCACTCGCACCGGCCCGACGTTCGAGACCGGGGTCGCGGCGAGCGACTCCTGCAGCCGCCGGGCGAAGTCACTGCCGCCGCGCGGCCGCTCGTCCGGGTGCTTGGACATCGCCGCCTGCACGACCTCGCGCAGCGCCGGGTGCACCGTGGGCGGCAGCGCCGGCACCGGCTCGTTGACGTGCGCGAGTGCGAAACCGACCGCGGTGTCGGAGGAGTAGGGCAGCCGTCCGACGAGCAGTTCGTAGGCGACGACGCCGAGTGAGTAGACGTCCGACTGCGCGGTCGCCTCCTTGCCGGTCGCCGCCTCCGGTGCGAGGTATTGCGGGGTGCCCATCACCTCGCCGGCGCGGGTCATCGAGGAGGCGTCCAGTGCCCGGGCAATGCCGAAATCGGTGAGTTTGGCGGTGGATTCGTCGTCCACCACGATGTTGGCCGGCTTCACGTCGCGATGCACGATGCCCTTGGCGTGCGCCGCGTGCAGCGCGGTCGCCGCCTGCACCAGCAGGTGCACCGCGTCGGCCTCGGCGAGTGGGGCCTCAGCCGCGATGAGCTGTGACAGCGGCCGGCCGTCGACCAGCTCCAGCACCAGGAACGCGGTGCCGCCGTCCTCCCCGTAGTCGTGGACCTGCGCGATGTTGCCGTGACTGAGCTTGGCGGCGTTGCGTGCCTCGACCCGGAAGCGCGCAAGGAACGCCGGGTCGTCGGTCAGCGTCGCCCGCAGCAGCTTCACCGCCACGGGCCGCTCCAGCACCCGGTCGGTGGCGCGCCATACCTCGCCCATGCCGCCGCCGGCGATGCGGGAGGTCAGCTGGTAGCGGCCGCCGACGACCGTGCCGCCCGTCCGCTGCATGCTCACCCCTCGTCGCCCGTGCTCCCGCGCAAACCCTATCGACGTTCGTCAGGCGGGCTCGCGTTCCCGGGCCGGTCGCGCCCGGCATACATTGATGGCCGACATTTGCCACGACCCGAAGGAGCACGCGGTGAGCAGCCTGCGCGGCATGTTCGCCAACACGCGCCCCCTGCAGGCCCCCGCCTTCCGGCGGCTCTGGACCGCCAACATCGTCACGGTGATCGGCGCGCAGCTGACCGTCGTCGCGGTGCCCGCGCAGATCTACGCCGAGACGGGCAGCTCGGCCTACGTCGGTCTGACCGGCATCTTCGGGCTGGTGCCACTCGTCGTCTTCGGGCTGTATGGCGGGGCGCTCGCCGACGTGATGGACCGCCGCCGGCTGCTGATGATCTCCACGGTCGGCCTCATCGCGAGCAGCGCGCTCTTCTGGCTGCAGGCGGCGCTCGGCCTGCACAACGTCTGGCTGATCCTGGTGCTCTTCGCGGTGCAGCAGGCGTTCTTCGCGGTCAACCAGCCGACCCGCAGTGCGCTGCTGCCGCGGCTGATCCCGCGCGAGCAACTGCCGGCCGCGAACTCGCTCAACATGACGGTCATGCAGTTCGGCGCGATCGCCGGACCGATGGTCGGTGGCGCGCTGATCCCCGTGCTCGGCTACTCCTGGCTCTACCTGACCGACACCATCACGCTCTTCGCGACGCTCTGGGCGGTCGTCGGGCTGCCGGCCATGCCGCCGGGTGCCGAGGCGGCCGCACGCGCCGGATTGCGTTCCGTGCTCGACGGATTCGTCTATCTGCGCGGTCACAAGGTGCTGCTGATGTCGTTCCTGGTCGACATCATCGCGATGGTCTTCGGCATGCCGCGGGCGCTCTTCCCGCAGGTCGCGCACGAGAGCTTCGGCGGCCCGACCGACGGCGGCCTGGCCTTCGCGCTGCTCTTCGCGGCGATCCCGGCGGGAGCCGTGCTCGGCGGCATCTTCTCCGGGTGGGTGTCGCGGGTCGAACGCCAAGGGTTGGCAGTGGTTTTCGCGATCGTCGTGTGGGGTGCGTCGATGGTCGTCTTCGGGCTGGCAGTCGGTGCCGCCGGCGGCCGAGCGGGCGTCTTCCTGGTGATCGCGCTCGCCGGGCTGGTCATCGGCGGCGCGGCCGACATGGCGTCGGCGGCATTTCGCTCGACGATGCTGCAGGAGTCGGCGACCGACGAGGTGCGCGGCCGGTTGCAGGGCGTCTTCATCGTGGTGGTCGCGGGCGGCCCGCGCATCGCGGACGTGGTGCACGGCGGCGCGGCAGCCGTCGCCGGCACCGCCGTGGCGGCCGCGGGTGGTGGAGCCCTGGTGATCGTGCTGGTGCTGGCGGCGAGCACCGCCATACCGGTGTTCGTGCGCTATCGCGTCACACGGTGAAAGGCCCCGCGATCCGGTCGTATCGCGGGGCCCTTCTGCTCGTTTCGGGCTCAGACGGGGGCGCCGACCCGCTCGCGGAGTTCGTCCACGCCCCGGCCGGTGTCGCTGAGGTATGCCGTGCGGCCGCCGTATGACGGCAGCCGCGGTGAGAACATGGCCCCCGTGGAACCGCCCGTGCTCTTCTCCGTCGCGCCCGACTACTACCGGTTTGCGGTCGCCGAACTCCGGCACGCCCTCGACGTCACCAAGGTGCAGCGGGTCGGACCCGACGCCGGCGTGGTCTCGCTCGGCGCGGGTGGCATCGCCGAGGTCGCCGACGCGTGCCTCGGCGGGGAGCTGCCGCTGATCCGGCACCTGGCGCAGGCCGACGGGGTGCGCGGCGCCGGCGGTTTCGAGCGGCCCGACGAGCTCGCCGAGTGGGCCGCCAGCGTGCTCATGGCATCCCTGCAGACCGGCGACACGATCAGCCTGCACACGTGGGACAGCGGCGAGGCGGAGTTCCGGCCGGGGAAGGTGCGGCGGCCACTGCTGGAACTGTTGCTGGACAACGGGATTCGCGTGGTCACCAGTGGTGCTTCCCGGGTGGGGAGCGTGTGCATCGGAGCCGAGCGAGTGGTCGCCGGCGTCAACCCGACCGACGTGTCGCTGGTCGACTGGGCGGGCGGCCGCATCCGCTTCGCAACCCGGCCCGAGCAGGTGTCGCGGGCGGAGTTCAAGCTCGAGGAGCTCTTCGGCTTCGTCGGCGAGCCGGTCGGGTCGACCGCGGTCGACCTGGGTGCGAGCCCGGGCGGCTGGACCCGCATCCTCGCCGACCGCGGCTTTGCGACCATCCACGCGGTGGACCCTGCCGAACTCGACCAGCGCGTGCTCGACCTGCCCGGCGTGCAGCACCACCAGCAGACCGCCGGCGACTTCGTGAAGGACTGGGACGGCGAGCCGGTCGACCTCATCGTCAACGACATGCGGATGGTCCCGCAGCTGACCGCGCACACCATGGTCGAGGCGGCCCGCCTGCTGCGGCCCGGTGGTCAGGCGGTGATCACCCTGAAGCTGGGCACCAACAACCCGGTGAAGCAGATCGACGACGCGCTGGGAATGCTTGCTGCGTCATACGATCCGAGCTTCATGCGGCAGCTGCAGCACAACCGGCACGAGGTCACCCTGGTGGCCACCCGCCGCTGAGTTCGGAGCGCAAACCCTCCGCGCACGTGCTTGAGTGGTGTCATGGCCGACACCACGTCCCTGATCCTGCGCGACGGCTTCGATCGCGTCCACGACCAATTGCCTTCTGAGCTCGACGGATTGACCGGCGAGCAGCTGCTCTGGCGCGCTGACGAGGACGCCAACCCGATCGGCTGGCTCACCTGGCACCTGAGCCGGGTGCAGGACGACCACCTGGCCGACCTCGGCGGCATCGACCAGGTCTGGGTGACCGGCGGCTGGTCGACCCGCTTCGCGCTGCCGTATGACGACGGCGCCATCGGCTACGGCCAGTCCAGCGACGAGGTCGGGGCGTTCGACGTCACCGACACCTCCGTGCTGCTCGGCTACCACGACGCCGTCCACCAGCTCACGATGCAGGTGCTCGACGGGCTCACCTCCGACGCCGACTACGAGCGCATCGTCGACCGGCGGTGGGACCCGCCGGTGACCGCGGCCGCGCGGCTGGTGTCGGTGATCAACGACACCACCCAGCACCTCGGGCAGATCGGCTACCTGCGCGGCCTGGTGCAGCGCCGCGGCCCGCAGAGTTAGCAGAGCCGGAGCACCGGCGATGGGCGCGGCGGACAACGTCAGGGAGCAGCTGCGCGAGCTGCCCCTGCCGATCCGCTACGGCCTCGTCGGCGGCGTCCTCCTCGGGGTCATCGGTGCCGTCGTCGGTCTGGTGATCGGCCTGCGCACTTACGCGCCCACCTCCTGGGCCGCCGCGATCGAGCTCGCCCTGCCCTCGGCGTTCGTCGGCGCGGTGCTGGGCGCGGTCGTGGGGCTCGTGCACAGCGCCATACGGCTGCTGCGGAGGTGAGGGGCGCCGGCGCAGAAGCAAAAAGGTAGGTGCCCGACGAATCCTCGTCGGGGACCTAGCTTTTAACGGGGGGTGGTTCGCTCGGTCCACTCTTTCGGAGTGGGCTGCCGTAACAAGTGCCCTGACCTGGCGAACCAGTCAGAAATGGGTCTGCGTGCATTCTGCGTGCGCGCTCCATCTCGACCCTGGGTCATCGAGTCTGAACGGGCGCAACGATCAGTGTGCGGGCCTCTCGGTCGAGAGACTCTCAGAGATGCAACGGAGTACTGGGCGCTGCAAGGAGCGTTGAGCTCGCATATATGTCCACCAGGTCGGAGTCGAGGTCAAGGTCCGTGATATGAATCGCCACCCGCGCCTTAGGAAATTGGTCTTGTTTGAGGCGTTGTCGTAGTTCTCTTGTGGCAGGGATCGACGGCGCACCCGGAACGCGGACCCAGCCCGTCTCTCGGGTGAAGAACCATACGAGTGTCGCGACTGGTCCGTTCATAATGAGGCCAATTCCAGGTTCGCTCAGAATCCAACGGGCCGGAGTGGCCGGAGTGGGTGGCAGCGCAGCGGCGCGGATGTAGGAGCAGGTCGTCGAATCGACGCGAAGGACGTACGAAATGTCGTCGCCGACCTGGATGCGACGCCAGCCCTTGGCGATGCAAATTTCCTGTGGAGCCAGCTGATTCCGAATCCGCAAGACGATTGCGCTTGCGCTTACTAGGTGGGTCGTGAGGTCGACCGGTCCTGCCGTGTATGTGGTTGCCCTATGGTTCGGCACCGCGTCCAAGAGGCGGGAAGCTTCCCGGACCGGGTCGAGGATGGCCGCGGATGCTGCGCGGCAGACTGCGAGGCTCGCGCGGTCCTCTGGTGTGGTAGGTGCCTCATCTCCGACAATTTGACTAAGCTCCTGAAAGAAGTGCCGTACGCCGTCGGGAGGAAAGGCGGATAGTAGGCCAAATGCAGCCGCTTGCCATGCGTTGAGGATAGATGTCCAGCCCGGGCTGAGTCCCAATGAGATCTGCCGAGACTGGTCCGCTGCCTCCGAGAATACAGCGGATGCCAATCCAAAGTCGTACATTGCCGCGTGTGCTTCGGCTTTGGAGAACAGAAAGTTGACCTTCCAGTACGGGCTTTGCTCGGACTCAAGCGACTTGTCGACGAGGCGGATCACATCCGCTAGGTCAGTGCCCGGGTCTGTCATGCTTCGGTTGATCTCGTTGGCCACACGCGCGCGAGCGTCCTCGACGGGAGTCAGCTCTTCGAGGCGTCGTCGCCATCTCCGCAACCGGGTTGAGTCGTTGTATTCGGTTGACCGCTCGAGTACCTGTAGGATGTGCAAGACCTGCGCGCCGACGGTCGCCATGTCACCGGAATGTTGGGGACTTTGCACGGCATATTCAGCATGATTTATCGCGCCCTCGATGGCATCCGAGATCTCGGCTTGCGTTACTGGCAGATGCAACATGCTGTAGGCCATGGCAGCATAGATCTTGGCGCGCAATGCTGGGGCGTACTGGTCTGCAGCATCGAGCATCGCGAGTTCTTTTCTGAGCATTGAGCGTGCGTGCGCGTATTCGCCCCGTAACTGCCAAAACTGAGCGAGATTGCCCAGAGTCGGAATCGCGAAGGGGATAATGAATCCGAGGGAGAGGGCGTGCTCCACCGCAGTAGTCGCGCTTGGCTCGAGCGCGCTAACACGGGAAAACTGTTCGTCATCGTAGGCCCTCCGAATTTCACGTTCGAGCCAGACGTGCAAATAGGAGATACGCAGTTCTTGGGGATGACCCCCGTCTAGTTGTCTAACGACTTCAAGCACAACCGCGTTGGTGCGAACGCGGTCGGAAGACTCGCCAGCGATGCGGTAGCGCTCGACAATTGATGCCTCTCCCAAGCGGGTGAGAGCTTCATCGGCCAGTATGGCGATGGCTGCCGGGCTTTCCGGCCTTGGAATGCTGCGGGGGTGTGTTTCCAGTTGAGTCGCAATGGAGACGGGGCCGGCGACCTCAAGGAGGCCAGCCCGCGGAGGCAAGTAAGAGAGGGTCTGAAGCAGCATCGTTCCCCAGAGACCGTGGGCCGCGTGATCGACCTCCTGCAGGAGGTCGAGTGCGACGAGGATCGCTTGTAGGAGCGTGGGGTGGGAGTGATAGTCACTTGGTACCAGCGATTCATTATCGATGACGCGACTGGCGAGTTGCTCTAGATACTCCTCCGCGAAGGCCAGGCCGCGGCCACTCCGCCCTAGATGTGCGCAGGCGAGTTCTATCGCCAATGGCCATCCGTCGAGGCGGCGAACGAGCGCGACCGCCCGGGCGTCGTCATAAGTGCACGACGAATCCGGTTGCAGCCTGGAACGGACAAGGGAGAGCGCTTCGAGTTCGGTCATTGCGCCGACATGGAGCGAACTCCAGTGGCTCCAACCGTTGGCGTTGGTAGATGTTGCCACGGCATCCACGTGGCCGTGCGCAGGGAGCCACTCCATTACGCTCGACTGGCTGGGTGCGTTGTCGAACACGATAAGGCGAGCGGCCGGGTCGCGCTCCAGAGACGCTCGCACGACAGCCGCGGCTTCTGCGTCAGTTAGGGCAGAGAGGTCTTCCGCAGCGAGCGTGTTGAACTGGCTTCGCAACGTGGTGTCGGTGCTAGCGTCGATCCAATGCAGGCTGTCGTAGCGCTGCGCCACGAGGTCGCAGAAGGCGGCAGCGAGTGCGCTCTTGCCTGCCCCTGACGGCCCGGTGAGGACCATGGTCCGCAGTCTCCGTGTCTCAGATGCAGATCCGAGGCGGGCAAGCATCTGGTCAATCAGGCTGGGACGATCCACGGCTGAGCGAATCCTGGGAAATGCTCCTGTCGTGACACCCCAGTCGTATTCGCCGATGGCATGCGCCAGAGTGCGGGCGGAGAGGCCCAGCATGGCGTGGACGTCGTCCCGGGTCATTCCTCGTCCGGTTCGCTGCGCTGATCGACGCAGAACAGCCGCAACGCAGTAGTGGAGGAGCGCATCAGCCGAAGCGCGGCCGCCGCCGCGCGCCTCGTGTCGGCGTAGTCGAAGTATCCGGCGAGCGACCTTGTCTGCAAAGTCGTCAAGGCTTTGTGCTGTGGACGTGACTCTGAGTCTGGTCAGCCGCTGGAGCAGCACCTCGTCAATTGCGGCGATCTTCCGATATGTCGGTGCTGTCAGAGTCGCGCGTAGACGGTCACGCAATTCCTCGCCGGGCACATCTGAGCCGGCGGTGAGCACTTGGATGAGCGACTCCGCGCTAGTCGAAAGCTCGCGATTCGTGCGTAGTAGGTAGCTCTCGGACGGGCTCTTGCAGAGGCGAATGCCGTGATCGACAATCTCACCCGCGGTCAGGGGAGCGTGGCGTTCGCTATCGACCGATGCCTTCGCTTGTGCGAGCAGGATCGATGAATCATCCACCTGAACCGAGAAGTCGATCGCGTCGTCGACAGGATCCTCGGTGGTGATGATGAAGTCGCGAGTATCCTCGAGCCAGTCCAGAATCGCATCGACGGTTGCGAGGTATTGGAAGTGCAGGCCCGCGGCGGTGGCCACGCCGCCTGTCGTGTCGTTCATCCTCGGGGCTGCTCGCTTCCTGCCCCGACTTCGCAATGGTTTCGTTGATGTCCAGCTCCTTGAGGGGGCTGCACGATGGGGGGCGATCGAGATGTGAACATCTGGAACGGACGGTACCCGGAATGCGCCCTCGGTGGGCGCTTCTCGCGCCATGCCCGACCTGTCCGCCCTACTTCAGGATCCTGCGCCGACGGCAGCGCAGAACGCCGAGAGGCTGGCATCACGACGAATGCGATGCCAGCCTTCCAACAGAATTTGGGACGTTCGTCGCTCTTGCTGACGAGTTGGGCCGTCGATGTGATCGGTGTCGGCCCGGACGTCCGGTGACTGTCGCGTTTATGGTGATTGATCGGTCGTCCCGCGAAGGACCGCTGCTTCATGGAAGTGATCCGCCAACTCACCCTTGACTACCAACCCCAAAAATAAACAAGGACCGAACCCTCCCTGAGGGTTCGGTCCTTGCGGATGTCGTGAGACATCACAGGAGCGGTGGCGGTGGGATTTGAACCCACGGTGGAGTTGCCCCCACACAACATTTCGAGTGTTGCACCTTCGGCCGCTCGGACACGCCACCGCCGAAGAGGCTACCTGACGGCCTGCCGGTGTTCCAAAACGAGTCACCCGCGTGTCAGTCGGGCGCCGACTGACGACCCACGCAACGAGTGACGTCCTTGCAGCGCCGTCACTCGTTGTGACGGACGTCAGTCGGCAGAGGCGCGACCACACCGGGTCGATCAGGCGCGCGCCGGCCGGGCCATCGCCGGGTCGGGGGAGCCGAGCGACGGGTGCAGGATGCGGGCGAGCGCCTCCACCCCGTCGGCGAGGCGCGGGCCGGGGCGGGCAAAGGAGGCGTTGGCGTCGACCGCCCACACCGGCACATCCGGCGGCAGCACTCCGGCGGCGACGACCTCTGACGCGAGGCGGGCGGACTCGGCCAGGCCGAAGCCGCAGGGCGCGACCACCACGACGTCCGGACGCGACCCGGCGACCTCGTCCCAGGAGAGCCGGCGCGACTTCTCCCCGGCGTCGCCGAGCACGCTCAGGCCGCCCGCGGTCTCGATCATCTCCGGCACCCAGTGACCCGGGCTGAACGCCGGATCGGTCCACTCGAGTATGGCGCAGCGCGGCGTCCCCATGCCGGCCACGGAGGAGCGCACGGCCCCGACGCGCCCGCGCAGCGACGACGCCAACCGCTCGGCAGCCGCGGAGCGCCCGGTCGCCGCGCCGATCGCCTCGATCGACGCCCACACCTCCTCCAGTGTGTGCGGGTCGGTGGTCAGCACCTGCGCCTTGCACTGCAGGAAGTCGAGCGCGTCGTGCACCTCGGAGACGTCCACCGCGCACACCGCGCACAGGTCCTGGGTCACCACCAGCGTCGCGTCGAGACCGGCGAGCGCGGCCCGGTCGAGGTGGTAGATGTCCTCACCGGCCGCCATGCGGGCGGCGACGAACGCGTCGATCTGGGAGGGCGAAAGACCTTCGGGCAGAGCCGAATTGGACACCACGCGCGCCACCGTGCGCGCGTGTGCCGGTTCGTCGCACTCGAACGTCACCCCGACGACGTCGTCACCGGCGCCGATCGCGAAGAGGATCTCGGTCGCCGACGGCAGCAGCGAGACGACGCGCCGACCGTCATACATCAGCAGCCCGGTGGCAGGCTGACCGGCGACGCGGCCTGGGACGGGATCGTCGGCGCCTGGTTGCCGAGCACCAGGTCCACCGAGTCGTCGGTGCGTCCGTCCTGCATGAGTTCGGCGCCGGGCAGCATCTTGCTGACGAACTCCTCGGCGTTGGACTTGCCCTTCGGGCCGAAGCGGATCTGGCCGATGCCCTTCAGCGACAGCTTGTAGGGGTCGTTGCTGATCACGCCGACGTTGAAGCCCTGCGACTTCATCGCCGCACCGGAGGTCTTCGCGCGGCCGGTGTCGGTCGAGGCGTTGTAGACGTTGAGCACGAACGACGCCTGAGCCGGCGCCTGCGACGTCGGCAGCACGCACGACGCTGCGGTCGGGTCGACCGGCTTCGAGCGGTTCATGTAGGCGATCGCGTAGACGAACCCGACGGTGACCAGCACCGCGGCCACGATCACGATGGCGATCGACCGGCGCTGGCGCCGCTTGCGGGCGCGGGCGAGTCCGTTATCGCGGACGTAGCTCATCTAAGGCAGTCCCCTCTGCGTGGTCACAACACCAGCACCCTCGCATGAAGCACCGGCCGTTGCTGCAACGCGGCCCGCAACGCGCGGTGCAGGCCGTCCTCCAGGTAGAGATTGCCCTGCCACGAGACGACGTGCGCGAAGAGGTCGCCGTAGAACGTCGAGTCCTCCGACAGGAGCGCGTCGAGGTCGAGCGTGCGCTTGATCGTGACGAGTTCGTCGAGGCGCACCATGCGCGGTGTGACCGAGCTCCAGTCGCGCGGGCTCACCAGGCCGTGATCGGGGTAGGGACGCCCGTCGCCCACCGCCTTGAAAATCACTGCGTCAGCTTAATAGGGCTTGCCGCGCGATCCTTGTCGGTATGGCGGGGGAGACGGCTATTCTCAGGCAACGTGACTGAATCCACAGGATCCGCAGGTTCCGCAGGCAACCCCCAACTCGAGCAGATCAAGGCCGGCTACTCCTTCGAGGGCGGCGCGCTCGAGCTCGGCGCCGCAGTCGTCGACAACGCCGCCAGCCCGGACGTGCCGGTGCGACTGCCGCTGTCGATGATGAACCGCCACGGCCTGGTCGCCGGTGCGACCGGCACCGGCAAGACCAAGACCCTGCAGCTGATGGCCGAGCAGCTGTCCGCCTCCGGCGTGCCGGTCTTCCTGGCCGACATCAAGGGCGACGTCTCGGGCGTCGCCTCGCCGGGTGAGTCCAATGACAAGGTCGCGGCCCGCGCCAAGGACGTCGGGCAGGATTGGAAGCCCACGGCATACCCGACGGAGTTCCTGTCGCTCGGCGGCCAGGGCAAGGGTGTGCCGGTGCGCGCGACCGTCACCTCGTTCGGGCCGACGCTGCTGTCGAAAGTGTTGGGGCTCAACGACACTCAGGAGTCGTCGCTCGGCCTGGTCTTCCACTACGCCGACCAGCGCGGCCTCAGCCTGCTCGACCTGAAGGACCTCACCGCGGTCATCCAGTTCCTCACCTCCGACGAGGGCAAGGCCGACCTCAAGGGCCTCGGCGGGTTGTCCGCCTCGACCGCCGGCGTCATCCTGCGCAACCTGATCTCCTTCTCCGACCAGGGCGCCGACGTGTTCTTCGGCGAGCCGGAGTTCGACACCAAGGACCTGCTGCGCACCACCGGCGACGGCAAGGGCGTCATCACCTGCCTCGAACTCCCGGGTGTGCAGGACAAGCCGGCGCTCTTCTCCACCTTCTTGATGTGGCTGCTCGCCGACCTCTTCCACGACCTGCCCGAGGTCGGCGACGCCGACAAGCCCAAGCTGGTGTTCTTCTTCGACGAGGCGCACCTGCTCTTCAACGACGCGTCGCCGGCGTTCCTGCAGGCGATCGAGCAGACCGTGAAGCTGATCCGCTCCAAGGGAGTCGGCATCTTCTTCGTCACCCAGACGCCGAAGGACGTCCCCAACGACGTGCTCGCCCAGCTCGGCAACCGGGTGCAGCACGCGCTGCGCGCGTTCACCCCGGACGACGCCAAGGCGCTCAAGGCGACCGTGCAGACCTTCCCGACCAGCGGCTACGACCTGGAGAAGCTGCTGACCTCGCTCGGCACCGGTGAGGCCGTGGTGACCGTGCTGTCCGAGACCGGCGCACCGACCCCGGTGGCCTGGACCCGGATGCTCGCGCCGCAGTCGCTGATGGGGCCGTCGCCGGACGCGACCATCGACCAGGTGGTCGACGCGTCGCCGTTGAAGCCCAAGTATGCCGAGGCGGTCGACCGCGAATCGGCATACGAGATGTTGAACAAGAAGCTCGCCGACACCCCGCCCGCCGACGGCGAGCCGGCCCCGCCGCAGTCGGCGCAGCCGCCCGCTCAGGCCAAGGAGAAGAAGGACGACCCGAGCATGGTCGAGCAGGTGGTGAAGTCGAGCGCGTTCAAGTCGATGGTGCGCTCGGCCGGCACCGTGCTCGGCCGGGAGATCACCCGCAGCATCTTCGGCACCGCGCGGCGGCGCTGACGGCGACTCGCGTGCGCGCGGCCGCGTGCCCCGGTGCTAACAGCCGGGGGACGAGGTCGGCGAGGGAGTGGGCGGCACGGTGGCCTGGGCGACGGGCACGACCGTGTCGTCCTTCCACTTGCTGCCGATGACCAGGTCGACGGTGGTGCCCTTGCGGCCGTCGTTGATCATCTTGGCGTCCTTGACCTGCAGCTTCACCCGCCGCGCGTCCGGCTCGCCCTGGGAGCCGTAACGGATCGCGGTCGCGTTGTCGGGGTAGAACCCGCTCTTGGGGTCGTTGCCGACCTGGCCGACCTTGAAGCCGCGCTTGCGCATCTCCGCCGCGAGCGTGCCGGCCGTGCCGGGCAGCACGTAGGCGTTGTAGACGTTGACGGTGACCGCGCTCGCCGCGGTCGGCGGCATCGGGATCAGCGCGAACTTGTTGCCCAGCACCAGGTCGACGGTCGGGTTGGTGCGGTTGTCCTGCACGAGCTGGGCGTCCTTGACCTGGGTGGCCAGGGTGAGCGCGATCTGCCGGCCGCCGGGCCCGAAGCGGATCTGCGCGGTGGTCGGGGGTTTGGCGCTGCCGGCCTCCGGGTCGTTGCCGGTGTCGATGACGTGCAGGCCGCGCCAACCCAGCTGCTGGGCGACGGTGGCGGCGAGGCCGTCCTTGCCGCCGGCGTTCCAGACGTTGACGTAGATGGTGCCCAGCCCGATCTTCATCGTCGGGGTCGGCGAGGGCACGCAGGTCGACGGCGCCTCGGCCTTCTTGTCGTTGCCGCCGCTGCCCCCGCACGCGGCGAACGTCGGGAGGGCGATCGCAATCGCGGTGGCGGCCACTGCCGCGCGCCGTGTGCTATGTCCCATGGCTCCCCAAATGCCCGATGACCTCAACTGGCATCCTAGTTTGCCCCGAGTCGGGCCGATCGCCCGCATCGACCCGGCCGGGTCGTTACGGCATCGGTACCGGGCGCCCGCGAGCCCGTGGGCCGGTGGCGTATGGCGGAGGATAGGGGATTCGAACCCCTGAGAGCTTTCACTCAACACGCTTTCCAAGCGTGCGCACTAGGCCACTATGCGAATCCTCCGCGGAGGAGAATACCTGTTCGTCACCGCCACGACGAATCGGCGTCACCCGGCGTCGATCAGGGCCGGGCGATTGGGTTGACGCGGGTGCGATGACCTACAGTTGTCGCCGGACCCCTCGTGCGGTGGTACCTCTCCGAACTCCCCCAGGGCAGGAATGCAGCAAGGGTAGGAGAGCTCTTCCAGGTGTGCGAGGGGTTCACTTGTGCCCGCTACCGGCCGGAGACCGGCTGCGGTGACTGACTGCGCTCCTCGTCCGGCGAGATGCACCCCGGCGGCTTGCCGCGCACCGGCGCGAAGTCGCTGCTCAGCCGCACCGGGCCGTCCACCGGCATCGTCACCCGCAGCCAGCCGTTGTCGTTGACGATGCAGGCGGCGACCGGCGCCTTGGTCACCGGGTCGGCGGCGCCGATGTATGACGAATAGCGCACCTTCAGGTTGATCGGCTTGCCGGCCGTCGCGGCAAGCGTCACCCCGTGCGAGTCGATCTTGGTGACCGGTGCCCCGTCCGCGAGCGGCGCCGGCGACAGCACCCGGTAGAGTCGCCAGTCGTCGTTGGTCCAGGTCAGTCGCAGGTAGGGCAGGCCGCCGAGCACCAGGTCGGACTCGTCCTTGGACGCGTAGTCGATCGGCGCCCGTGGCACCGCGACCCAGCCCACCGCGAGCGAGTCCAGCCACTGCCGGTAGCTCACCGGGTTGAGCTGGTCGCGCCGGTAGAACAGCGAGTTGTCGGCCTGGTCGGCCTGCCGGTCCCAGCCGCGGGCGAGCGAGAACGACGCGAGATAGACCGAACCCCAGTGGTTCTTGGTGTCGACGACCTCGACGCGTCGGCCGACCGCGGCCGCGCCGAGGGCCTTCTGGTCCTTCTTCAGTGCGTCCGCGAGCGGCTCGTAGAACGTGTAGTTGCTCGACGGCTGGTGCGCGAGCTGCAGCTGGTTGGCCAGATCGCTGAGCGGCCACACCGCGACCACGGCCGCGGTGAACCACACGACCGCCTTGCGCACGTCGGCGTAGGCGATCACCACCGGCACCGCCGCCAGCCAGGCGAGCCGGGTGGCGTTGCTGCCGATGGCCAGCGGCACGATGAGCAGCGGGATGAACGACAGCGCGAGCAGGGCGGCGGTCGCCCGGATCAGCCGGTTGCGGACGACGCCGATCACCGCCATGCAGGACAGCATCGCCGGGGCCGCGTCGCTGATCGGGAAGGGCATCTTGCCGGTGCCTGGAAAGAGGAACGCCATCGCGATCCCCGAGAGGAACAGCACCACCGCGCTGATCGCCGCCGGTCGGCGGTAGTCGGGCCGCAGCACCGCTACCACGGCCGCGACCATGCCGACGAAGAAGCCAGCGAGCGGGGACCCGAGGAAGGCCAGCACGGCGAGGAGCGCGGCAGTCTTCTCGCGCCGCGCGCGCAACGCGACCAGCGCCCAGATGCCGATCGCCGCGCCCACCGTGAAGGTGACCCGGCCGTTGAGCAGGTCGGCGGCCTGGGCGACCGCGATCGCGATCGCGCCCGCCCGTGGGCGGATGGCGCCGCGCACGAGCAACGCCCCGCCATACGCACTGGCGACGACGGCCACGACGCCGGTGACCCGGATGCCGAAGGTTGCCATCGAGAACGGCACGATCGCGCTGTAGTTGGGCAGGGTGATGCCGCCGAACCAGCCGCCCCACCACACTGGGGCACCGCCGACCCGCGCGACGTTGGCGCGCGCGACCTGCGCGGCCAGGTCGGGTGCCTGCGGCGTCCAGAAGATGTAGAGGAGCGCGAAGGCAACCGCACAGATCGTCGCCAACGTCGCCGGTGAGCGAAGCCGGCGGGACGTGAGCATGACTTCCACGGTACCTGCCGATCCCGACTACTTGCTTTTCGAATATCTTCCTCCCCAGGCGGCCGGATCGGCCGTCGCGCTGTCCGCCCGGACGCATAGAGTCGTCCTCGTGAGCACCGCGCTGTACCGCCGCTACCGGCCCGAGACGTTCGCCGACGTGATCGGCCAGGAGCACGTCACCGAGCCGTTGATGCAGGCACTGCGCACCGGCCGGGTCAACCACGCCTATCTCTTCAGCGGACCGCGTGGCTGCGGCAAGACGACGTCGGCGCGCATCCTCGCGCGGTGCCTCAACTGCGAGCAGGGCCCCACCCCGACCCCGTGCGGGGAGTGCGAGTCGTGCGTCGCGCTCGCCCGCGGAGGCGCCGGCACGGTCGACGTGATCGAGATCGACGCGGCCAGTCACGGCGGTGTCGACGACGCGCGCGACCTGCGCGAGCGGGCGTCATACGGTCCGGCGCAGGGGCGCTACAAGATCTACATCATCGACGAGGCGCACATGGTGACGCCGCAGGGCTTCAACGCGTTGCTGAAGATCGTCGAGGAGCCGCCGGAGCACGTGAAGTTCGTCTTCGCGACCACCGAGCCGGAGAAGGTCATCGGCACGATCCGGTCGCGCACCCACCACTACCCGTTCCGGCTGGTGCCGCCGCAGCGGCTCACCGATTACCTGCAGCAGCTGTGCGACGCCGAGGGGGTCGCGGTCGAGCCGGGCGTGCTGTCCTTCGTGACGCGCGCCGGTGGCGGGTCGGTGCGTGACTCGCTGTCGGTGCTCGACCAGCTGATCGCCGGGTCCGGCGACGACGGCCTGACCTATGCCGGGGCCGCTGCTCTCCTCGGTTTCACCGACGGCGAGCTGCTCGACGCCACGATCGACGCGCTGGGCGCTCGCGACAGTGGCGCGGTCTTCCGGCAGATCGACCGCGTCGTCGAATCCGGCCACGATCCAAGGCGATTCGTCGAGGACCTGCTGGAGCGGCTGCGCGACCTGATCGTGATCGCGGCGGTCCCCGACGGTGCGGCGCAGGTGCTGCGTGGGGTGCCGGACGACCAGTTGGAGCGGATGCGGCAGCAGGCGGCGTCGTTCGGTCCGGGCGAGTTGTCCCGCGCGGCCGACATCGTCAACACCGGGCTCACCGAGATGACCGGCGCGACCGGCCCGCGGCTGCAGCTGGAGCTCATCTGCGCCCGGGTGCTGCTGCCCGCCGTCTCCGGCGAGCAGGGGTATGCCGCGCGTCTCGACCGCATCGAGCGCCGGATGGAGATCGCCGCTGGTCGAGTAGCAGAGACCCCCGGCGCTGATCGAGTAGCGGAGGCACCCGACGCTGATCGAGTGGCGGCGAGGAACGAGCCGCCGTATCGAGATCAGCGCAGCGAGGAAGTGCGCGACCAACCCCCCGCGCCCGATGCTGGTCGAGTAGCGGAGGAGCGCAGCGAGGAAGCGCGCGACGGCGCCCCCGCGCCCGATGCTGGTCGAGTAGCGGAGGCACCCGATGCTGGTCGAGTAGCGGAGGAGCGCAGCGGGGGAGCGTATCGAGACCCAGCCCCCGTTGCCCCCGCTGCCCCCGCTCAGCCGGCCGGCGCGATCGGCATCGACGACGTACGCCGTGCCTGGCCGTTCGTGCTCGACCGCATCGCCCGCGCCAAGCGGGTCACCTGGACGCTGCTCAGCCAGCACGCACACGTCGCCGAGTTCGACGGCAGCACACTGGTGCTCGGCACCAGCAGCCCCGGCCTGGCGGCTGCGGTGGAGCGGCCGCCCCATCCCGACGTGGTCGCTGCCGCGCTGCGCGACTCCCTCGGCATCGGGGTGCAGGTGCGGGCGCGGGCCGATGCCAGCGCACCGGCGCCCAACCTGCCGCCCGAGGCGCCGCCGCAGCCGAACAACGAGGTTGTTCATGGCGATGGTTCGCACGGCGATGCGTCGCCCGATGGCGGGGGAGCGGCATCCGCAAACCCTGAGCAGGGCCCGTCTGCTGCGGCGACGGGCCAGGCCCCACCCGAGCCGCCGACGCCCGTGGCACCGTCCCCGCAGCCCGCGGCCGAGCCGGCACCCCGGCGCAATCGCGCCGCCGAGGCCCTGGCGCAGGCCGGCCTGTCGGCCGGGTCCGGCGCGACGGACGGCGGAGGCGGCTGGGGGTCGGTCAACGCACCGCCGCCCGAGTGGGCGACGGCCGAAAACCCGGCGGCCCCGCCGAAGCCGGTCGACGAGCCGGTCAAGGAGGTCGAGGACGACGGCTCCAACGAGTCGATGGACGACGAGGACGTCGAGGACCCGGGTGAGGTCGGCCTGCCGGTGATGCAGGCGGTCCTCGGTGCCACGGTGATCGACGAGCAGGTCGACTGATGTCGCCGCTTGAGGTTGCCCCGCGGCTGCGCTGCCCCGAATACTGCGGGGCAGCCCGGCGGACGCACCATGAGGAGGTTCGGCAATGAGTGGCCTCTACCTCGGCTCACGACTCACCGTCGCACCGCTGCTGCGTGCCATCTGGCGCCCGCACGTCGAGGGCGCCCGCAACGTGCCGCGCCGTGGCGGGGTGCTGATCGCGAGCAATCACCTGTCATTCGTCGACAGCGTCGTCATCCCGCTGTGCTCGCCACGCAAGGTGTTCTTCCTGGCCAAGGCCGAATACTTCACCGGCACCGGCCCGAAGGGCTTCGCCTCACGAGTGTGGTTCAACGCGATGGGAATGCTGCCGGTGGAGCGGGACGACCCCAAGGCCGCCGCGCACTCGCTGGAGCAGGCGCTCGAGGTGCTGGAGGCCGGCGAGGCGTTCGGCATCTACCCCGAAGGCACCCGGTCGCGTGACGGCCGGCTCTACCGCGGCCACGTCGGCGCGGCGCACCTGGCGATGCAGGCGGGCGTGCCGGTGGTGCCGGTCGGGCTGTCCGGCACGCCGGACGTGCAGCCGATCGGGTCCAACCTGCCGCGGCTGGCGAAGGTGAGCGTGAAGTTCGGCGAGCCGCTGACGTTCGGGTCGTCATACAAAGCGATGCCGGCGGGCAAGGCACGGCGTCAGGCGACCGACGAGATCATGGACGCGATCGCCGCGCTTTCCGGCCAGGAGCGCGCACCCGGCTACAACGAGCGCCCGCCCGCGACCTGAGATCGGCAGGACCGTGGAGAAAATGTGAATTCGACTGACCCTGCTGGTGATTCGTTCGGCACCTTCGACTCCGGGCGGGCGCTGTGGATGCGGCGACTCGGCGCGGTGCGCAACGTGGTCCGGCAGGAGATGGTGGCGCGCTACCTGGCCCACCACCTGAGCGCCCCGCCGAGCACGGTGCTCGACGTCGGCGCCGGGCAGGGGACGCAGGCATTGCGGCTGGCCGGGCTCGGTCACCGGGTCACTGCCGTCGAACCGGATCCCGCGATGCGCACAGCGTTCGCGGACGCGGAGAGCGCGCTGCCGGATGAGGTTCGTGCGCGCATCACCTTGCGGGACGGGCAGATCGGGCGACTCGACGCAGTCCTCGGTGACGCGTCGTATGACGCGGTGCTCGCGCTCGGGGTGTTCATGTATCTCCCGGAAGGCCAGGCGCCGCTCGCGGCGCTCGCGTCATACGTCGCACCGGGCGGGGTCCTCGCGATAGCGGTGCGCTCGGAGAGTTCGGTCGCCTGGCGACCGGCCGCGCGTCAGGACTGGAAGGCCACGCTGGACGCGCTCGCCGAGTGGGACGCGGCACGAGCGGAAGGTCGAGATGTGCGCTACACCAACGAGATCGGCGCGCCGGCTCGTGCGGACAACCTCGACCGGTTGGCGGCGACCGCCGAACGGGCAGGCCTGCGGCTCGAGCAGTGGTATGGCGTGCGCCTCGCCGTCGACTCCGCCGAACTCGACGCCGCGCCACCATCGGACCCGGCCGAACTCGCGGCCCTGCTGGACGTCGAGGAGCGCCTGGGCTCGATGGACCCCTACCGGCAGCTCGCTCAGCTGGCGCTCGTGGTCTACCGGCGACCCTCCACCCCTGAGCTGCCCTCCTCCCCTTAGGAGCGTCGAGGTAGCAGTGGCGGTCGTTATGGGCGCGCCATAATGACCGCCACTGCTACCTCGGCGGCGGTGGCCCGCATGTCAGGCCCGGAGTCTAGGCTCGACTCTCGTGTACGAAGGCGTGGTCCAGGACCTGATCGACGAGCTCGGCCGGCTGCCGGGCGTGGGTCCGAAGTCGGCCCAGCGCATCGCGTTCCACCTGTTGCAGGCCGACCCGGCGGACGTGCGCCGGCTGACCGAGGTGCTCACGGTCGTGCGCGAGAAGGTGCGCTTCTGCGAGCGCTGCTTCAACGTCGCCGAGGACACCGAGTGCCGCATCTGCCTCGACGTGAAGCGGGACCAGAGCTTCCTCTGCGTGGTCGAGGAGCCGAAGGACGTCGTCGCGATCGAGCGCACCCGGGAGTTCCGCGGCCGCTATCACGTGCTTGGCGGCGCGATCAGCCCGATCGACGGCATCGGCCCCGACGACCTGAAGATCACCGAACTGGTGCGACGGCTCGGCGACGAGCCGATCCAGGAGGTCATCCTCGCGACCAACCCCAACCTCAACGGCGAAGCGACCGCCACCTACCTGTCCCGGTTGCTGCGCACGATGGGCCTGCGGGTGACGAGGCTGGCGTCCGGCCTCCCGGTCGGTGGAGACTTGGAGTACGCCGACGAGGTCACCCTCGGTCGGGCCTTCGAGGGACGGAGAGTCGTCGATGCCTGAGAGTCAGCCGCCCGCCAACGACCCGCTCGAGGTGGGCGCCCTCGCCCACGAGACGGCCACCGACGCCCGCTCGTTCTGTATGGCGATCCGCGAACTCGCCGCCGGCTCCGCCCCGGACCAGGCGATCCCGCTCCTGTTGCTCATGCTCGCGCAACTGCAGGTGTCCGGTGCCCGGCTGGGCGCGATCCAGGACGTCGTGCCCGAGGAACGCTTCGAGGCCGACCCCGGCCCGGAGAGCAACCTCGACGCGCTGCGCATGGGCCTGGCCAATCTGCTCGACGGCATCGACGACTACGCCGACGTGGTCGACCCGCTGACCTCGGTCGAGCCGGCCCGCGGCGCGCTGTCGGACGACCTCACCGACATCGTCGGCGCGCTCGAGCACGGCCTCGCCCACTACGACCGGGGCCGCATCGTCGAGGCGCTGTGGTGGTGGCAGTTCAGCTACCTGTCGCAGTGGGGCGTGCGGGGTTCGGCGGCGCTGCGCGTCGTGCAGACGATCCTCGCGCACCTGCGATTGGACGCCGACGACGAGACGGTGGCGGACGCGGAGTTCGAGGCGCTGCACCCGTGAGGGGTGCTGGTGTCGGGAGAGCGCTGGTCTCGATACGGCTCGGCTACTCGACCAGCGAGGGGGCCGGCTCGGCTACTCGACCAGCGACGGGGGGCTGGTCTCGATACGCCTCGCCTAGCGGCTCGGCTACTCGACCAGCACAGAGGGAGGCTCGGCTACTCGACCAGCTCGGACGGCCGCTGATCGGCCGGCTCACGGGTGAGCGTGAGCTCTTCCTTGGTCATCGCCGGGTGCCACGGGTTGTGTCCGAACAGCGCCCACACGGCCGCGGTCGAGATCGCGATGCACGCCCAGCCGGCGACCGCGTCGAAGACGAAGTGGTTGGCGGTCGCCATCACCACGAACACCGTCCAGACCGGGTAGAGCACCGCGATCGTGCGGACCACCCGGTTGCGGGCGACAAAGAACACGCACAGCCCCACCCAGAGCGCCCAGGCGCAGTGCAGGCTCGGCATCGCGGCATACAGGTTGGAGTTGTCCGCGACCGTCGGCGTGGCCCATGACCCGAACGTCTTGAAGTAGACGACCGTGTCGACGAAGCCGGCGCCCGGCAGCAGCCGCGGCGGCGCCATCGGCACGATCCAGAAGCCGATCAGCCCGAGGATGGTGGTGAAGACCAGCACGGTGCGGGCGGTCTTGTAGACGCGGCGGTGCTTCCAGAACAGCCAGATCAGGGTGCCGCCGGTCACCGGCAGGTGCAGGAACGAGTAGTCGTAGTTGGCGATCTGGGCCAGCCACTCGTGCCGCACCAGGAACTGGTTGAGCGTCAGCTCGATGTCGAGGTGCAGGTCCTGGGTGAACTCCAGCAGCCGCCAGCCGCGGTTGATCGCCTCCTGCTTGTGCGTCGGCACCAGGTTGCGCAACTGCTCGTAGACCAGGTCGAGCACGACCAGGACGGTGAGCTCGAACCACCAGCGGGGGGCTCGGTAGGCACGCCAGCGCAGGGGAAGGAGCGCCGGGCCAGATTCGGTCCGACGCGTCGCGGCTGTCAGGTCGCCAACCCCCTCCGAGCGGATCGACACCCTGACAGCTTCTCATTAGTTCACCCAAAGGTTGAAATCAACCTGCATACTGGTGTGTTTTTTCGGGTACGCGCGCGAGATGTATGACGCAGGTCACGCCGAAGCACGGGCGCCCGCGCGTCCGGCATACGGCCACCGCAGTCGGTATGTGGACCCCTCGTTAGAATCGAGGCTCCGCCACCGACCCGTCCGGAAAGGCCTGAACGCACGTGCCTCTCGTGGTCCAGAAATACGGCGGCTCGTCGCTGGCCGACGCCGACAGCATCAAGCGGGTCGCGCGCCGCATCGTCGACACCCGCAAGGCCGGCAACCAGGTGTGCGTGGTGGTCTCCGCGATGGGCGACACGACCGACGAGCTGCTCGACCTCGCCGACGCCGTCTCGCCGGCGCCGCCCGAGCGTGAGCTCGACATGCTGCTGACCGCGGGCGAGCGCATGTCGATGGCGCTGGTGTCCATGGCGATCGCCAACCTGGGCGACTCCGCCCGGTCGTTCACCGGCTCGCAGGCCGGCGTCATCACCGACGACGTGCACGGCAAGGCGCGCATCATCGATGTCACCCCGGGCCGCATCACCGAGGCGCTCGGCGCCGGGCACATCGTGATCGTCGCCGGCTTCCAGGGCGTCAGTCAGAACACCAAGGAGATCACCACGCTCGGCCGTGGCGGCTCCGACACCACCGCCGTCGCGCTCGCCGCCGCGCTCAACGCCGACGTGTGCGAGATCTACACCGACGTCGACGGCATCTTCACCGCCGACCCGCGCATCGTGCCGACCGCGCGCAAGGTCGACCGCATCGCCAACGAGGAGATGCAGGAGATGGCGGCGTCCGGCGCGAAGGTGCTGATGCTGCGCTGCGTCGAATACGCCCGCCGCTTCAACCTGCCGATCCACGTGCGCTCGTCGTTCAGTCACCGCGAGGGCACCTGGGTCTACCAACCACAAGGAGAGGACGACGACGTGGAGGCACCGATCATCGCCGGCGTCGCGCACGACCGCAGCGAGGCCAAGATCACCGTCGTCGGGGTCGACGACTCGCCGGGCCAGGCCGCCTCGATCTTCAAGGCGATCGCCGAGGGCGGCATCAACATCGACATGATCGTGCAGAACGTCTCGGCCGTCTCCACGGGCAAGACCGATGTCTCGTTTACGCTGCCCAAGACCGACGGGCAGCGCGGCGTGCAGGTGCTGCAGGCGATCAAGGACCAGCTCGGCTTCGAGTCACTGCAGTATGACGACCAGATCGGCAAACTCTCTCTGGTCGGCTCGGGCATGCGCAGCAACCCGGGCGTTTCCGCCACTCTCTTCCAGGCACTCGCCGACAACGGCATCAACATCGAGATGATCTCGACCTCGGAGATCCGGGTCTCGGTCGTCACCAAGGACGACCAGCTGGACGACGCGGTCCGCGCGGTGCACACCGCGTTCGGGCTCGACTCCTCCGACGGCGAAGCAGTGGTCTACGGAGGCACCGGACGATGAGCTCCAGCGAGAACGTCAAGCACGAGAACGTCAAGCGCGACAACGTCAAGCCCGTGAACGTCGGCGTCGTCGGCGCCACCGGACAGGTCGGCGGCGTCGTGCTGCGCCTGCTCGCAGAGCGCAACTTCCCGCTGGGCGAGCTGCGCCTGTTTGCCTCGCCGCGTTCGGCCGGGCGCGAAATCGACTGGCAGGGCAAGCGATTGGTGGTCGAGGACGCCACGACCGCGGACCCGACCGGTCTCGACATCGCGATCTTCTCGGCCGGTGGCAGCACCTCCCGTGAGCAGGCGCCCCGCTTCGCCGCCGCGGGCGTGACGGTCATCGACAACTCGTCGGCCTGGCGGATGGACGACGAGGTGCCGCTGGTCGTCTCCGAGGTCAACCCGGAGCAGATCTCGCAGGCCACGAAGGGCATCATCGCCAACCCCAACTGCACCACGATGGCCGCGATGCCGGTGCTCAAGCCGCTCGCCGAGGCGGCCGGTCTGCGCCGGCTCGTGGTCGCCAGCTACCAGGCCGTTTCGGGCTCCGGCCTCGCCGGGGTCGAGGAGCTCGCCGGTGAGATCCGCCAGGGTGTCGAGAGCAACCTCGAGGCGCTGACCCACGACGGTTCGGCCGTCGAGCTCGGGCCGGCCAAGAAGTACGTCGCACCGATCGCCTACAACGTGCTGCCGATGGCCGGCTCGATCGTCGGTGACGGCAGCGAGGAGACCGACGAGGAGCAGAAGCTGCGCAACGAGTCGCGCAAGATCCTCGGGCTGCCCGATCTCGCGGTGGCCGGCACCTGCGTGCGCGTGCCGGTCTTCACCGGACACTCGCTGGCGATCCACGCCGAGTTCGACCAGGCGATCACTCCGGCGCAGGCCACGGAGCTGCTCGAGAACGCCCCCGGCGTCGTGGTCGTCGACGTCCCGACGCCGCTCGAGGCGGCCGGCACCGACCCGTCATACGTCGGGCGGATCCGGCAGGACCAGTCGGTGCCCGACGGCAAGGGGCTGGTGCTTTTCGTCGCCGGTGACAACCTGCGAAAGGGCGCCGCGCTCAACACGATTCAGATTGCGGAGGCCATCGCGGCAGCGCGGTCGTAACTTGATGATCGGGGACAAGCCGACCCTCGCACTCGTGGGCGCCACCGGCGTCGTCGGGCTCTCACTGCTCTCGTTGTTGCCGACCCGCGACGACATCTGGGGTGAGATCCGCCCGATCGCGTCCGGCCGCTCGGTCGGCCGGCGTATGACGATCCTCGGGCAGGACGTCGTCGTGCGCGAGCTCGACGACAACGCCTTCGAGGGGGTCGACGTCGTCGTCATGGCGGTGCCCGCGGAGGTCGCCGCCCGGTGGGTGCCGGTCGCGGTCGCCGCCGGTGCGGTCGTGATCGACAGCTCCGGCGAGTTCACCGGCCGCGAGGACGTGCCGCTGGTGGTGCCGGAGATCAACCCGGATGCCGCGCGCTACCACCCGCAGGGCATCGTCGCCAGCCCGAGCGGGCCGACGCTGATGATGGTCGGCGCGCTGTGGTCGCTGCACAGTGCGTGGCAGCTGACGTCGGTGGTCGCCACGACCATGCAGGCGGTCACCGACGCGGGTGTCGCCGGCGCATTGCGGCTGTATGACGAGACGATGGAGCTCGCCGGCAACCAGGGCGTCGGCCAGTCCCCCGGGGACGTGCGCCGGATGCTCTCCGATCTCGGCACCTCGCCCTTCCCGGCACCGGTCGCGTTCAACCTCATCCCGTGGGTCGGCGACCCCGCCGAGGCCGGCGCGACCGACTCCGAGACCCACGTCCGCGACGAGCTGCGGTCGCTGATGCGGGTGCCGCACCTGCCGGTCGCCGTCACCTGTGTGCAGGTGCCGGTCGTGCGCACCCACTCGGTGTCGGTGCACGCGACGTTTGCGACCGACGTCGACCGCGACGACGCAGTGCGGGTGCTCACCGAGTCGTCCAATTCGGTTGTGGTGCTTGATGATTCGGCGGAGTCGCTGGATGACGCGTGGCCGACGCCGGTCGACGTGGTCGGCGCCGATCCGGTCTTCGCGGGCCGCGTGCGCCGGCTCGACGGCTTCCCGAAGGCGATCGAGTTGTTCATCTGCGCCGACAACCTGCGCAAGGGCTCGGCGCTCAACCTGCTGCAGATCGCGGAGCTCACGGTCAGCTGAGCCCGTGACCGGTGCCCCCGCCGGTGACCTCCACCGGCCACGGGCCCTGCTCGCGCGATGGTCCGTCGGAGCGATGCAGTCTGCGCGGCGATGCGCAACCTGGTTGCGTCCGGCGCAACCAGGTTGCGGATCGCGGCGAGGACTATCCGACTCCGACGACGCCCGCTCCGACGACGCCCGCTCCGACGACGCCCGCGCGGACATCGGCGGCGCTGTGGGGGACTGGCGCCTACCGGGACACCGCCGCCCACCGAGGACACCGGCGCCGGCGAAGACATCGGCCGGCGGAGCCGGCCGATGGATGCACTAGCCTCACGTGGTGCATAACGTTCGCTTACTTGCCGCGCGGGTAGTCCTCGCGGTCGTCGCGGTGCTGTTGGCGCTCGCCGGGCCGGCGGGTGTCGCCCGGGCAGCCGCTCCGGAGCCGGCGCATGCCGCGCCGGCGGCGGCCGTGCCGAAGGTGCTGCGGGTCGGCACCGAGGGCGTCTACCCGCCGTTCAGCTATCACGCCGCCAACGGCAGCCTCACCGGCTACGACGTCGAGCTCATCCAGCAGATCGGCAAGCGGCTCGGCGTGCAGGTGCAGTTCGTCCAGACGCCGTTCGACTCGATCTTCGCGGCGCTGGAGTCGGGCCGCATCGACCTGGTGGCCAACGAGATCTCGCCGACGCCGGAGCGCCAGGCGAAATACGACCTGTCCGCGCCCTACATCTCGACGACGGGTGTGGTCGTCGTCGGCGCCGGCAACAAGGACATCAGGTCGCTCGCCGACATCAAGGGCAAGCGCGCCGGGCAGAGTCTGACCAGCAACTGGTCGCAGGTCGCCAAGAAGGCCGGCGCGACGATCGTGCCGATCCAGGACATGGACAAGGCGATGACCGCCCTGGCGCAGAACCGCGTGCAGGTGGTCGTCAACGACGAGCTGGCAGTGCGCAACTACCTCAACACCACCGGCAACAAGCAGGTCAAGATCGTCTCCACGACCGACGACAAGACCGACTCGGTGTTCGCCGCGCGCAAGGGCAGCGGCTATATGCCGCAGATCAACGCGCAGATCGCCGCCATGCGCAACGACGGCGCGCTGCAACAGCTCTACGACAAATACTTCGGCAGCAAGGCGCAGCAACAGGAGAAGCAGGCGGGCAGCCGCAGCAGCTGGCAGATCGTGCGCGACAACCTGTGGCCGATGCTGCTGGCGACCCTGCGGACGACGATCCCGCTGACCGCGATCAGCTTCGTGCTCGGACTGGCCATCGCCCTGCTGATCGCGCTGATGCGGCGCTCGACGATCGCGATCGTGTCCTGGCTCGCCCGCGCCTACATCTCGATCATCCGCGGCACGCCGCTGCTGGTGCAGTTGTTCATCGTGTTCTACGGATTGCCGCAGCTGGGTTTGAAATTCAGCCCGTTCGGGGCGGCGATCCTCGCGCTCAGTCTCAACGTCGGCGGGTATGCCGCAGAGGTCATCCGGTCGGCGATCGCGGCCGTGCCGCAGGGTCAATGGGAGGCCGCCGAGACCATCGGCATGGACTACCGCACGACCCTGCGACGGGTGGTGCTGCCGCAGGCGGCGCGCATCGCGGTGCCGCCGCTCGGCAACACCCTGGTGTCGCTGGTGAAGGACACCTCGCTCACCTCGGTGATCCTGGTCGCCGACCTCTTCCAGAAGGCGCAGAACGCGGCCGCACCGACCTTCGAATACATGGGTCTCTACACCGCCGCGGCCGCCTACTACTGGGTGATCTGCTTCGTGCTCAACGCGCTGCAGGGTCGCCTCGAGAAACGACTGAACAGGTACGTAGTCAGATGAATACCCCACAAAGTTCTCCGCTCCTTCGTCGCTCCGATACTTTGCGGGGGCCCCGATGACCATCCCACACAGTTCTCCGCTCACCCCACTGGTCGACGTCACTTCGGTGGCAAAGCGATTCGGCGCTCACGAGGTCATCAAGGACGTCTCGTTCGAGGTCGGCAAGGGCACCGTGACCGTCGTCATCGGGCCGTCCGGGTCGGGCAAGACCACCCTGCTGCGCGGGCTCAACGCGCTGGAACTGCCCGACAGCGGTGAGGTGCGCATCGGCGACATCGACGTCGACTTCGGGCGGATCCATCCCGGCCGCGGCGGCCGGCTCGCCAAGCCCGACCGCGAGCTGGTGCGGCGCTACCGCGCGCAGAGCGGCATGGTCTTCCAGAGCCACAACCTCTTCCCGCACCGCACCGCGTTGCAGAACGTCACCGAGGGCCCGATCCTGGTGCAGCACCGCCCGGCCGCCGAAGCCGACGACCAGGCGCGCAAGCTCCTGGAGAAGGTGGGGCTGACCGGACACGTCGACAAGTACCCCTACCAACTGTCCGGCGGTCAGCAGCAGCGCGTCGGCATTGCCCGGGCGCTGGCGCTCGAGCCGGAGCTGCTCCTGCTCGACGAGCCGACGTCGGCCCTCGACCCGGAGCTGGTCGGTGGGGTGCTTGCCGTCATACGGGATCTCGCGCAGGAGGGCCGCACGATGGTGATCGTCACCCACGAGATCCGCTTCGCGCGGCAGGTCGCCGATCAGGTGCTCTTCATCGACGAGGGGCTGGTCGTCGAACGCGGCACGCCCGAGCAGGTGCTCGAGCACCCCACCAAGGAACGCACCCGCACCTTCCTGCAGCGCCTGCTGGAGGCGTGACGCCCCGTCCGAATCCCGCTCAGCGGAAAGCAGATTCGCCGGTCAGCGCCTGGCCGATGATGAGCTGGTGCACCTCGGAGGTGCCCTCGTAGGTCATCACCGACTCCAGGTTGTTGGCGTGCCGCATCACCGGGTAGTCGAGGGTGATGCCGTTGGCGGCGAGGATCGTGCGGCACTCGCGGGCGATCTTGATCGCCTCGCGGCAGTTGTTCAGTTTTCCGACACTGACCTGCTCATTGGTGATCGCGCCGGCGTCCTTCAGCCGTCCCAGATGTATGGCGAGCAGCGTCCCCTTCATCAGCTCCACGGCCATGTCCGCGAGCTTGGTCTGGGTGATCTGGTAGCCCGACAGCGACTTGTCGAAGACCTTGCGGCTCTCGGCATACGCCAGCGCGGTCTCCAGGCACTCCCGCGCAGCGCCCATCGCCCCGAAGAGGATGCCGAAGCGCGCCTCGGACAGGCACGACAGCGGACCGCGCAGACCGGCCACCTCGGGCAGCACCGCGTCGCCCGGCAGCCGCAGGTCGGTGAATGCCAGCGAGCCGGTGATCGAGGCACGCAGCGACAGCTTGTGCTCGATCTCGGTCGCCTCGAAGCCGGGGGTGTCGGTCGGCACCACGAAGCCGCGGATCTTGCCTCGTCCTGAGCTTGTCGAAGGGTCGTCGGTCTGCGCCCACACGACCGCGACGTCGGCGACGGGGCCGTTGGTGATCCACATCTTGGAGCCGTTGAGCACCCAGTCGTCGCCGTCGCGACGGGCGCGGGTGCGCATGCCGGCCGGGTCGGAGCCGAAGTCGGGCTCGGTCAGCCCGAAGCAGCCGAGCGCCTCGCCGGCCGCCATCCGCGGCAGCCACTCCTGCTTCTGCTCCTCGCTGCCGAACTTGTGGATCGCGGTCATCGCGAGCGACCCCTGCACCGACATCAGCGAGCGGATGCCGGAGTCGGCCGCCTCCAGCTCCAGGCAGGCCAGGCCGTACTGCGTGGCCGTCGAGCCCGCGCAGCCGTAACCGTCCAGGTGCATCCCGAGCAGGCCGAGTTTGCCCAGCTCGGGCGCGAGTTCGCGGGCCGGCACCGTGCCGGCCTCGAACCACTCGGCCAGGTGCGGGCGCAATTTCTCGTCGCCGAATCGTCGTACGACGGCAGCGAGGTCGCGCTCGTCCTCCTCCAGCAGGCCGTCGGTGGCGAGGAGCTTGGTCAGGGCCGGGTTCGGTGCACTCACCCCTCCATCATGCCCGGCGACCTTTTAAGGTGACACGCACCATGTCTGCAGTCGACGTCGCCCAGGCCCGAGCCGCGTTCGCCGCGGCCGCCGACGCGTTCGACGGGCCCCTCTACCGGCACTGGTGTCGCACCATGGCGGCCGAGACCGGCCGCGACGACCGCACCTTCACCGCGTTCGGGAGCTACGGCCTCGACTTCGGCGACTGGCGGGCCGCGCAGCGGCTGTTGCGGGTCACCAGCCTGGAGCTGCGCCGCGCCGGCCGCGACCACCCGCTCGCCGACTACTTCCCGGTGCTCGGCGGCACGTTGCCCCCGGACGGCCGCTCCTATCAACTGTGGACCGAGCTGCTGCGCGACCGCCGCGGGCCGATCGGCAGACGGCTGCAGGAGCCGTCGGTGCCGCTGAACGACCCGATCGCGGGCCTGCGGATCATGCGGCTGCTGCACAGCCACCTCACCCAGACGTATGCCGAGCCGGTCGTCCTCGAGCTGCTCGCGGTGGGGGCCGCCGGTGGTCTCGAGCTCGTGGCCGACGGTTTCCAGCCGGGGCTGCTCGACGGGCAGCACATCGTGCGCCGCCGCGGTGTCGACCTCGACCCGCTCGACACCCGCGACCCGCAGGTGCGCGACGAGATGCTCGCACTGCTCGAGCCGGAGGACGTCGCCGCGCAGGACCGCGTGCAGCGCGCGGCACGGCTCGTCGCCGAGCAGGACATCGTCGTCTCCCGGCAGGACGCCTTCGACGCCGTCAGCAAGGAAGGCTTCGGATTCGGCCGGTTGCCAGTGGTTTTCGGCGTGTCTTTCCTGTGCGGCGTCGACGACCCGGAGCGGATGGACCAGCTCATGCGGGCGCGGCACGCCGAGGGCATCTGGATCAGCGACGAGACCGCCGGTGTGCTCGCGCGGTTCGTCGACGACCCGCAGTTGCGCGACGTGCCGCCGTCGACGCGGGTGACCCGGCTCGCGCACTACCGCGGCGGCGAGGCTCTCGCCATACGAACGAACGTGGGGGATGCGTAGCGGCATCGTGTGACCGTTGCCACAATGAGGCCACCACATCCCCCTGGAGGTAGCTCGTGGAATACCCGCTCATCGTTCGTGACTTCCTGGATCGGGCCGAGACGGCCTACCCGGACCGCGTGGCCGTGGTGGACGAACCCAACCAGCCCGCACCGGGATTCGGCGGGGGCGAGCTGACCTACCGGGAGCTGGCCAAGCGCGCCCGGGCGCAGGCCGCGGGGCTGGACGCGATGGGGGTGCCGGTCGGTGGCCGGGTCGCGGTCGTCTCGCAGAACAGCGCGCGCCTGCTCACCTCGTTCTACGGCGTGAGCGGCTGGGGCCGGGTGCTGGTGCCGGTCAACTTCCGGCTTTCGGTGCCCGAGGTGCAATACATCGTCGAGCACTCCGGCGCCGAGGTGCTGATGATCGACCCCGAGCTCACGCACCTGATCGACGACGTGCCGTGCGAGCGGAAGTTCGTGCTGGGGGAGTCCGACGACGAGCTGTGGGGCTCGACCGACGAACCGCGGCCGTGGGCGGGCGACGAGCACGCGACCGCGACGATCAACTACACGTCGGGCACGACGGCACGGCCGAAGGGCGTGCAGCTGACCCACCGCAACAACTGGCTCAACGCGAGCGTCTTCGGTTGGCAGACAGGCGTTTCCGACCGCGACGTCTATCTGCACACGCTGCCGATGTTCCACGCCAACGGCTGGGGCATGCCGTTCACGGTGACCGGCATGGGCGGCAAGCACGTCGTCCTGCGCAAGGTCGACGGCCCGGAGATCCTGCGCCGCGTCGACGAGCACGGCGTCACGCTGATGTGCGCCGCGCCGGCGGTCGTGGCGGCCGCGCTCGACGCCGCGCAGACCTGGGACGGCCCGATCCCCGGCCGCGACCGCACCCGCATCGTCGTCGCCGGCGCCCCGCCACCCACCCGCACGATCGAGCGGGTGCGCGAGGAACTCGGCTGGGAGTTCATCCAGATCTACGGCCTGACCGAGACCTCGCCGCTGCTCACGATGAGCCGGATGCGTGCCGAGTGGGACGACCTGTCCCCGACCGAGCAGGCGCGCAACCTGGGCCGGGCCGGCTATCCCGCGGTCGGAGTGCGCATCAGCGTCGACGAGAGCGGTGAGGTGCTCGCGCAGTCCAACCACAACCTCGCGTCCTACTGGGACAACCCGGAGGCCACCGCCGTCGCGCAGGCCGGCGACTGGTTCCACACCGGCGACGGCGGCGCCTTCGAGGACGGCGTGCTCACCATTTCCGACCGCAAGAAGGACGTCATCATCTCCGGCGGCGAGAACGTCTCGTCGATCGAGGTCGAGGACGTGCTGATGTCGCACCCGCAGGTGCGCGAGGTCGCGGTCATCGGCATCCCCGACGAGAAGTGGGGCGAGCTGATCACCGCGCTGGTCGTGGTCGACGGTGACGTCGACGCCGACGAACTGATCGCGCACAGCCGCAAGTCGCTCGCCGGCTACAAGGTGCCCAAGCGCATCGAGTTCCGCGACGAGCTGGCACGCACGGCGACCGGCAAGCTGCAGAAGTTCAAGCTCCGGCAGCCCTTCTGGGAGGGCACCGACCGGCAGGTCAACTAGTGAGGGACTTCGGCAACATCGGGCGCGCGGTCCAGGGCGCGATCTACTCCGCCGGCGCCTACGGACGCCGGCCGAAGGTGCCGGTCGAGCCCTCCGCCCTGTATGCCGCCGCGCATCGCCGGATGAGCCCGCAGGCGTGGTCCTACGTCGCGGGCAGCGCGGGCATGCAACGCACCGACGAGGCCAATCAGCAGGCATTCCAGCGCTATCCGATCGTGCCGCGGATGCTGCGCGACGTCTCCGAGCGGTCGCTCGCGGTCCAGCTCTTCGGTTACACGCTGCCCGCGCCGCTGCTCTTCGCGCCGATCGGCGTGCTTGAGATGGCGCACCCCGACGCGGAGCTGGCCGTCGCCCGCGCGGCGTCGGCGCTTGGCCTGCCGATGGTGCTGTCGACGCAGGGCTCGGTCCCGATGGAGCGCACCGTGGCCGAGCTGGGCGCCAATCCCATGTGGTACCAGCTGTATTGGAGCAACAACAACGAGCTCGCGGAGTCGCTGGTGCGCCGCGCGGAGACCGCCGGTGCGCAGGCGCTCGTCGTCACCCTCGACACCCACCTGCTCGGCTGGCGCACCCGGGACCTCGACCTCGGCTACCTGCCGTTCGCGCGCGCCGAGGGCATTGCCCAATATCTCACCGACCCCGTCTTCACCGACCTGGTGCGCCGGCGGGCGGCGAGTGGTGTGGCCGGGGAGGCCGCGGTCAACCAGCGGCCGACGCTGGCCGCAGTCCGCACCCTCATGTCGATCACCCGGCACTATCCGGGACGCTTCCTCGACAACCTGCGCTCGCCGCTGCCGCGTGCGGCGGTCGAGACCTTCCTCGACGTCTTCCCCTGCCCGGCGCTCACCTGGGACGACCTGGACTTCCTGCGTGGCATCACCTCGTTGCCGATCGTGCTCAAGGGCATCCAGTCGGTCGACGACGCCCGCGAGGCGATCGACCGCGGGGTCGACGGCATCCAGGTGTCCAACCACGGCGGCCGTCAGGTCGACGGGGCCATCGCGTCCCTCGACGCGCTCGCCGAGATCAGCGCCGCGGTCGGCGGGCGGGTGCCGTTGCTCTTCGACAGCGGCATCCGCAGCGGCGCCGACATCGTCAAGGCGCTCGCGCTCGGCGCGTCCGCGGTGATGATCGGGCGACCCTGGCTCTACGGTCTCGCCCTCGACGGTGCGGCCGGCGCCGAGGCCGTGATGGAGCGACTCATCGCCGAACTCGACCTCACGATGGCCCTCTCCGGGGTCGCGTCGGTGGGCGAGCTCAGCCGCGACAACCTGCGCCTGTCGGTCGGCTGACCAAAGGCGTGTGGGCAAACGCATAATTGCCGGAGGGCCGATCTTTACCCGTGGGTAGGTACGGTGGGCCCGCCCTGACCTCGATCATGATCCGGAAGTGACGACCGATGACCGAGCAGCCGCGCCGCCGCCGACGAGCACCCCTGATCGCCGCTGTCGCCATACTCGCCGTCCTCGCGCTTGTGGTCGGCGCGGAGTTCCTGGTGCGTCACCAACTGCGCAGCAGCGTCTCGAACGCTATGGAGAACGGGCTGCGCACCTCCTCGGTCGACGTGGGCATCGGCTCGACCCCGGCGCTGCTCGACCTCGGCCGCGGCAGCATCGACAAGGTCACCCTGAACGCGCAGAACGCCACCATCTGTCAGGTCCGGGACGTCTCGATCAACGCCGACGTGCGGGATGTGTCGACGTCCCCGTCCGGCGGGCGGATCGGCGAATCCAACCTGGCCCTGACGCTGAGCGGTCAGGCGATGGCCGACCTGGTGGCGGGCTCGGGCCAGGCTCAAGGGGTCACCGCGACGCCCGAACCTGCTTCGGGCACAGTCCAACTCAGCGGTTTCGGTGGCCTCGCGCAGATCTGGGTGCGACCGTCGGTCAAAGGCGGTCAGCTCGACTTCACGATCACCAAGGCGTCGTTGGCGGGGCGTGACGTGCCCGCGGACCAGGCGCAGATGATGCTCGGCGGCTCCTCCAGAGGCAGCGGTATGACGCAGCTTCCGCTCGGGCTGAAGGCGACGTCTGTGGAGGTCACCGGCGCCGGGCTGGTCGCCAGCTTCCGGGGGGCGCCGACCACCCTGCCGAAGAACAAGCAACCCCTCGACTGCAAGAGCACCGGAGCGTGATGACATGGAGATGACCCCGATCGAGCAGTGGACGCCGAGGGCCGGTGAGGTGCTGCAGATCGTGCCGACCGACGCCACGATGGCCGCCGTGGCGGCCGCGCCGGCGTCGTCCGCGCGGCCGTCGCTGCTGCAGGAGTCGCACATCCGCACCGCGGCCGACCGGCGGGCCAAGGGTGTGCCGTGGTCGCCGTGGATCGCCTTCGCCTTCCACGTCCCGCAGCGGCTGGACCGGGAGGCGCTGCGCCGTGCTGTGCAGCGCTTCGTCACCCGCCACGGGGCATTGCTCAGCTGGTTCGAGCCCGATGCCGAAACCATCGACGAGAGCACGACTTTCACCCGACGGGCGTTGCCCGTGGAGCAGGTCGAGCTTGAGGTGCGCAGCGCCGGCCTGGCGGCGGACGTCGACACCGCTCGCGATGCAGTCACCGAGCGCTTCGCCGGCAGCACCAGTCCGCTGGAGTGGCCCTCGTTCGCGGCCGGCGCGATCGACCACGGCGACGACGGCTTCACCGTCTACTACGGCGTCGATCACTCGTTCAGCGACGGCGTCTCACTTGCCCTCGGCGTCGATGATCTCTTCCGGCTCTATCAGATCGAGGCGCACGGGTCGCAGGAGGAAGTGCCGCCGGTCGGCAGCTATGTCGACTTCAGCGAGCAGGAGCGGGCCCGCTCGGAGCAGCTCACCTGGCGCGATCCGGCGCTGCGGGTCTGGGCTCTCGCGCTGCTGTCGGTGCGCAACAAGCTGCCCAGCACCCCGCTGGACATCGGCGTGCAGCCCGGGCAGACGGCGCCCTCGACCCGGATGAACCGGACCCTCGCGGACGCCGAGACGATGAAAGCATTCGAGGCCCGCTGCAAGGCACACGAAGGTGGCGTTGGCGCCGGTCTCTTCACAGTGCTGGCGTTGATCGACGCCGCGCTCACCGGACGGCGAAGTTACCTCGCGCTCAATGCCGTTGCCACCCGGTCGGAACCCCAATACCTGATGGCACAAGGCTGGTTCATCAACCTTGTCCCGGTCGCGTTCCGGGTCGCGCAGGGAGCTTCCTTCGACGACCTGGTCGGTAAGGCGCAGAAGGCGCTGCGTCGATCCCGCGCCGCCACGGATACGCCGGCCCGCTCGATCGTCGACTACGCGGCGAAATTCGGCGGGGTGAAGGTCGGTGCCACGGCGGTGCCGCCGATCGTCTCCTACATCGACCTGCGTCGGATCCCGGGGGCCGAGTTGCCCGGAGTCGACGACGTGCACGCGCTCGGCGGACCCGGCACCACCGGTGACGTGTCGATGTGGATCAACCGAGGCAGCGATCGCACCTACGCGCTGATGAGCTACCCGGACACCCCGGAGGCCGCGGTGAGCATCGACCGCTACTTCCGGGCGATCACCGAGCTCATCCGCGCCGCCGCGGCGGGCGAGGACGTGACGGTCGAAACCGCCCTGGCCGCAATGCAATTGCCGATGGCGGCCGACGCCTGAGGCGTCACTCCGTCAGCGCGCGCAGGGTGCGCTCGACCTCGTCGAGCCAGCCGCCGACGATGCTGCGCGCCTGCGCCGTGTCGGGCAGCCGGGCGCGCAGCGCGAGACCGGAGTCGTCGCGCACCCACCACAGCTGCACGTCGGTCGTCGGTGCGTCCGGGCTCGCCTGGGTGACCGCGTGGCGCTCGTGCAGCTCGTGGCCGGGCACCCGCCGGTAGTCGACGTAGGAGATCATCCCGACGTCCCCCTCGTGCGCGAATCCTCTTGCGTATGACGCGAGTACGTCACTCAACGGCAGCGTCGCGAGGCGTTGCGCGCGCTCCACCTGCTGCTGGGCCCGCACGAGGAGCCGGTCGAGCGGCTCACCGGCGGCCAGCTCGACGGGGCCGTTGCTGACGAACCAGCCGACCGCCTCGCGCCACTCGTCGCGGCTGCGGGTGCCGACCGGCAGGAGCGTGCCGAACTCGTCGGCCAGACCCTGCGCGTGCGCCGCGGACGCGCAGACCGCGAGCAGGCAGGCGGGCAGGCGTGCGCCGCGGTCGCGGGCGAAGCGGTCGAGGGTCGCGGTGCGGTCGGCGGTGAGCACCGTCCGCAGGTCGATCGCCGCCGGGCCGCTGCCCGCGCGGGCGGCATCGGGCAGCGGGAAGCGAGGCAGCCCGCCCTGATTGCGGTCGAAGAAGGCGTGCCAGTCCGCGAAGCCCTCGCCGGCGGTTTCCGCCGCGAGGTCCGGGCCTGCGGCGGCCGCCGCCGCTGCGTCGGGTCCGCCGGTCGCAGCCTCGGCGCGGCAGGCGTCGAGGAAGGAGCCGACCGGCGGCAGGACGGCGCGGTCGTGATCGCGAGCTGCGGCATACAGCTGGACGACGTCGCGGCCGAGCACCGCCATCGAGACGGCGTCGGTGAGTCCGTGGTCGAGGGCGATGACGACGGTCGATCGCTCGCCGGTGTCGATAGCGGCGAAGCAGATCTTCGGCCCGTCCACGGTGTGGGTGGCGTCGTCGACGAGGGTCCGCAGCTGGCGGCGGCGGTCGGCGAGTGGGCCTTCGCAGTCGGATTCGACGATCTCCCAGTCGAATTCGTCGCCGAAGGAGAGAGTGACGGGTGCGCCGTCCCGGAAGGACGTCGTGGTGCGCAGCACCTCGTGCCGGGCCATCAGCGCCGCGCAGGCAGCGGCGAACGACGGCCGGTCGAGTGGCTCCGGGAGGGTGAGCGTCAGGCAGAGCCAGCCGCCGGTGGCCCCCGCGGCGAGGGCATGGTTGACCTGGTTGAAGGACGGCGGTGCGTCCGCCACGACGTCGATGACGCGGGCGCCGCCCGGTGGCCCGGGCGGTGTGGGGATGCACCGCACCAGCCGGCCGGCGGGCAGCTCGAGCCGGTCCGCGGTCGTCAGCAGCATCAGACGAGCGCTGGCTCCGGCTGAGTCGCCAACTCCTGCAGGACGGTGGTGAATGCCTGCAGGTAGCGCTCCACCCCGGCCGTCGCGGTGGCGTTGTTGGGGTGCCGCACGGAGACGTTGATGCCGCCGCGTGCGCGCACCACCCAGAAGTAGAACTCGTCGTCGGAGTAGCGGATGCTGCGCAGCGCGCGGGCGCGGACCGCATCGAACTGCGCCGCGCCGGGCAGGTGCCGCAGGTCGACGTAGGAGACCACGAAGCGGGGAGAGGAGTCGATGCCGAGCAGGTCGGCGATCGTGGCGAACGGGATCTGGGCATCACTGCGGATGTGCGCGGACGCCTCGGCCGCGCGTCGCAGTTTCTCCGGCAGCCCGGAAGCACCGGCGAGTTGCAGGGTGAACGGGCTGATGCCGACGAACCAACCCATGGATGCGGTGTATTCGGGGGTCCGGGTATGCATCGGCATGACGAACTTGAACGGGTCGGCAGTGCCGGTCGCGGTCGACATCGCCTCCGCGAGCGCAACCAGAACCGCCGGCTGCATCCCGAACCCGAGCGACCGGGCGTGCTGGTGGATCTGGTCGCTGACCTCGGGACCGACCAACCAGCGGGAGATGCTGCGCTGCGGCAAGGTCAGGTCGGCGGGTTCCTCATTGGGAAACGGTGCGGCCGGGAAACGCGGCTCATCGGGCTCCAGGAAGTCCAGCCAGCGACGGGTGGTTTCGTGTCCGTGGTCGGCGACTGCGGCGTGGGCGCGTTCGGCAACGCTGAAATCGACGTAGCTGGCGGCGGGTTCGGTGACGAGCGGCTCCCCGGCTAGCGCGGCTGTGTAGAGCTGGTCGAGTTCCGACACTGCGATCACCTGCGAGTAGGCGTCCATCACCGAGTGATCCGCCGCGAAGGCCAGCAGGAAACGCGGACCGTCCTCCTGGTTGGTGGGCACCACCGTCGCGGCGACCAGGTGCGGCCAGCTGTCGGGTCGGACGGTGCGGTCGAAGTAGCGGGAGACCACGTCGTAGACGCGCTCGACGGTGTCGTAGCTGCCGGCGTCCCGAGCGGCCAGGTGGAGATTCTCGGGCCGGTAGGTCGCGCGGTGCAGGCCGGAGTCGTCCCGCGTCACGAGGGTGCGGAACGACTCGTGCTTGGCGTGCCAGGCAAGCAGCGTGCGGCGTACGGCCTCCGCGTCGAACTCGTGCTGGATCTCGAAGACGGTGCCGATCCACGACGGTTCGTCCGGGTCGGGTGCGCGGGTGACGTGCTTTTCGTGCTGGGGTGAGAGTGGGCGTCCGTCGACGGCGTCGGCGCACGGTGTCGATGACCTGGCCCGCCAGAAAGTGACCGCGCCGGCGTAGACCTCGTAGTCGGCGAGCTCGGTGTATTCCACGGCGCAGCTCCTTCCTCGTGTGCGGGGTGGGGGAGTGGGCGCGCAGCGGCACTGCTACGGCAGAGTAAGGGACCCGCCACCGTTCTACACCTGGGATGGTCAAGAGTGGGTAAATCCTTGCAATTCCACCAGATCCGCGGCTCGTTGTACAGCCGTCAAGGGGGGGATCATGCGGTTCGCCAGCTCGGTCGCGCGACCACGAACCGGGTCGCTGACCAGCACAGACAGCGATGCCGCGCACCCGGCGGCGGTGAGGTCGCGGAACCGTGTGAGATCGCCCACTCCGAGGGCTGCGAGCCGTCGACCCCACAGCGGCTGGTCCGCGTTGAACCAGGCGACCAGAGCCGGTATGCCGGCACGCAGCGCTGCCGCGGTGGTGCCGGCGCCGCCGTGGTGTACGGCCGCGACACAGCGCGGCAGCACCCGGTGATGATCGACGCTCGGCACGATGCGCACGTCGTCGTCGACGGCGACGTCGAAGCTGGACCAGCCCGCGGTCACGAGGGCGCGGCACGAAAGGCGGTGCGACACCTCACGCACCAGCGCGACCGTCGCCTGTGGGTCGCGCACCGGCATACTGCCGAATCCCCAGTAAACAGTTGGCTTTTCAGACAGCCACGCATCGAGTTCGGTGTCGGTTCCCGGGTCGAGAGCTGCCCGGGCCTGCGGCGGGAGGTCGAGGAACCCGACCAGGGGACGCAGATCGCCCCACTCGGCCGCGAGCTCGGGGAACAGCAGCGGATCGATCGCCTGCATCTCGAGCGACCCGCTGCTCGCCATACGCTCGGCCACGGACACCCGCGAGGGCGCAAGACCCAACTGGGCACGCATGGCGTCCTCGCCTCGTCGCGTCATCAGGCGCCACGATCGGTCGGCGAGCCACCACGTCGCCCGATGCGCAAGGTCCGCCGCGACCGGCGGGTCCGGCAGCAGACGCACGGACTCCGAACGACGGATGGGGTAGTAGTGCAGGGCGGCTTGTGCGATGCCGTGCTTCTCGGCGAGGGCCCGGGCCACCTCCTGGCCGAGGAAGCAACTGACGACGACGTCGGACCTGGCTGCCTGCTCATCGAGGTCACGGGCCAGCTGCGACCAGCCGATGGTGCCCAGTTCGGACAGCCCGCGCCAGCGCACCCGCGGGTCGGCTGACTTGATCCGGCGTTGCACCAGGTCGGACTCCAGCAGCGCCGCCGAATCTGGACCGGTCGTGATCGCTTCGATCCCAGCCCGCTGCGCGAGATCGCGCAAGTTGGGCGGCACACCGAGTTGCACGTCGTGGCCGCGGCCGCGTAGCTCGAGAGCGAGCGCTATGCCAGGCTGCACATCGCCGCGACTGCCGAGGAACGGCATGAGGATCCGCATGGCAGGTAAGGGAATCACGGATCGGGCCGGGCGTGCTGCGCGAAGGGTTGCGCCGTAACGTGATCCGTATCGCATAACTGGTCAATCGACGGGGTTACCGCGGCGTAGTCTGATAGGGCACCATGGCCGGCATGGTTTCCAGCCCCGCTGCGCCACCGGAGCTCGCGGTTGACGTGCGAGATCTGACGGTGCGGTTCGACGATTTCGTCGCGGTCGACGGTGTCAGTTTCAGCGTCCCGACCGGCAGCGTGCTCGGCCTGCTGGGTCCCAATGGCGCGGGCAAGACGACGACGGTCCGGGTGCTTGCGACCCTGCTGCCTGCGTCCGGTGGCAGCGCGAGCATCTTCGGACACGACGTGCAGCACGACGCGCACCGGGTGCGTTCGCTCGTCGGGCTGACCGGGCAGTATGCATCGGTCGACGAGGAGTTGACCGCGCGCGAAAATCTGATGGTCTTCGCGCGCCTGTTGCGCTTCTCGCGGGCCGGCGCCCGTCGCAGGACCGCCGAACTGCTCGAGGAGTTCTCGCTCACCGACGCGGCGAACCGCTCGCTCAAGCACTTCTCCGGCGGCATGCGGCGTCGGCTGGACCTCGCGACCAGCCTCCTCGCCGAGCCGCCGCTGATCTTCCTCGACGAGCCGACCACGGGGCTCGACCCGCGCACCCGGCAACAGATGTGGGAGACGATCCGACGGCTCGTGCGGGGTGGGTCCACCGTCGTGCTCACCACCCAATACCTCGAAGAGGCCGACCAGCTCGCCGACAACATCGTCGTGATCGATCACGGCAAGGTGGTCGCCGAGGGTAGCGCGGACGAGCTGAAGTCCTCGGTCGGCTCGAGTCGTCTCCGGCTGTCGCTGGTCGACGACGGTGATCTCCCGACCGCCAGCCAGGTGATGGAGCAGATCGCCGGCCACTCGGTCGACACCGAAGCCGACCGCACACTGGTCGTGCCGGTCGCCGGTGCTTCACTGGTCACGGATGTGTTGATTGCCTTGCGCGACAAGGGGATTGAGGTTTCCGAGGTCGGGGTGCACAAGCCGACTCTCGACGAGGTGTTCTTCCAGATCACCGGTAACCCGCGAAAGGAGAGCACATGACCGCGGCGACTGCCCAGTCACGGGCACAACGTCGACAGCGGGACAACCTGACCCGTCGGCCCAGTGTCGCAAGCACCGCGGCGACGTCGTTGACGTTGGCTGCGCGCGGCCTGCTGAAGATCCGGCACAACCCGTTCCGGTTGTTCGACGTCGTCGCTCTGCCAATCGTCTCGACCGCGATGTTCGCGGGGATCTTCGGCGGTGCGATCGCCGGCAGCGTCAGCAACTACCTGCCCAACTTGGTGCCGGGCGTGCTGGTGCAGGTTGCGGTGACCGCGGCCGTCAACACCGGCGTGCAACTGTGTGAGGACGTCGACCAGGGAGTGTTCGACCGGTTCCGGTCGATGCCGATCGCCCGCATCGCGCCGTTGATCGGTGCACTGACCGCCGACGTCGTGCGCTACATCGTCGCCGCGGCGATGGTCGTCCTCGTCGGCACTCTGATGGGTTACACGCCGCACAGTTGGCCGGGGCTGCTGCTGGGTTGCTTGCTGGTGATCTACACCGCGTTCGCGCTGAGCTGGGTGTTTGCCTTCCTCGGGGTCCGAATGCCGAGTGCGCCTGCGGTGCAAGGCGCTTCGATGTTCGTGCTGATGCCGATGACGTTCATCTCGAACGCGCTGGTGCCGACGACCAACATGCCGTCCTGGATCAAGTGGCTGGCCGACATCAACCCGGTGTCGCACCTGGTGACCGCCGTGCGGCAACTGGCCAACCAGGGGTCGGTGGGCATGGACATCATCTGGTCGCTCGTCGGGGCCACGCTGATCATGCTCGTCATGGCACCGATCGCGGTGCGCGCCTACATCCGGAAGGCGTGAGTCGTCGCATGTCGCAGGCCAATCGGCTGAGCCCGGCCGAGGAAGCGTTCGTGATGGCCGAGCAAGTGCTCGAGCTGCCGATCGTCAACCAGATGATCTGGCGATTCGATGCACCGCTCGACCAGGACCGTCTCGAACGGCTGGCGATCCAGTTGGCTCGCGGGCCGCTGACCCGCCGTCTGCGCAGAGCGCGGGCACCTTTCGCGAGGGCGAGCTGGACGGCGGCGCCGGCGCCGGTGCCGCTGGTGCGGCGCGCCGCGCCGATCGACCGCAGCGATCTCGTCGGGTGGGCGGACCGCGACCTCGACCGGCCGTTCTACTCCGATCGCGGTGTCCCGTGGGTGATGTCGGTCGCGCCATTCACCGACGGTGGGCACGCCATTGTGATAACAGCGCCGCACTCGCTCTCCGACGGCAGCGGAGGGTACGCGGCATTGGCCGCGGCCGCTGTCGGCCAGGACATCGGTAGGTTGCCCGACGACGGCGCCCGCACCCCGACCCGTTGGGACGACGTGAGGGACGCCGGGAGACAGCTCGCGGCCGCGGCCTTCGGGATCGGCAGGCTGGCGCGGCTCGCGCTGCGTCGGCGGAAGCAGTCGCCGACGGGGCCCGGGGACAGGCCACCCGCGCAACCGCCGCGTCCGGACGTGCCTGCTCACCCTGCGGCTCAGCCCTCGGCATACGCCGTGGCGGACTTCGATGAAGCGGAATGGCAGGCGGCCGCCGAGCGTCGCGGCGGGTCGAGCAACTCGCTGCTCATCGCCTTCAGCGCCGGGTTGCTGGGGTCGTCCGGCCGGGTTGCCACGGGCAGCCGCATCCCCGTGTCGATCCCGGTGGCCGTGCGCCGGCCCGGTGACCGGCGAGCGATCGCGACGATAGGGGCCACGATGCCGATGACCGTCGACGCGACCGGGTATGACGACTTGCGCCCCTTGCGCAAGGCGGCCCGCGAAGCGCTCGCTCGCGCGACGGACCCGGAGCGCGACCGCCAGGACGTTCTGCGCCTGGTGACCCCGGTCCTTCGGTTGCTCCCTCGAAAAGTGTTGCGCACCATGGCACTTCGTCAGCCGGCGGCCGTGTTGACGTGCTCCAACGTCGGTGCGGTGCCGACCGAGGTCGCCTCCCTGGGCGGTGATGCCGTCGGCACGGTCACCGTGCGGATGGCGGTGCAGAACGCGACGGTCGAGCAGCTGCGCCGCGCGCGTGGTGGACTCACCGTCTGGCTGTCGGCCTCCGCCGGGAAGGCGACACTCAGTGTGCTCGCTATGGATCCAGACCTCTGGCCGGACCGCCCTGCCCTCCAGCGCGCGATCTCGCAGGAAAGCGCGAAATGGTCTCTGCAACCTACGTTCTGGTGAGTGTCGATCGATGAGTGACGTGCACGACAACAGGTTCACCTTCGGCGACGAGGCCTACTTCCTCAGCGGCTCGGCGCTCGGCATCCCGGTCGCGTCGCAGCACACCTGGCGGCTGCCGCAGCCGCTGCCCGCCGGAGCGCTCGCGGCTCTCCACGACAACCTGACCCGGGGTCCGCTCAGCCGGCTCGCGGTCCCGGCCGGGGTGCCGGCCGCGCGTCACCGCTGGGTGCCCGCGCCGGCCGGCACCCGCCTCACGATCGACGAGCACGCGGTGCCCCCGGATGCGTTGATGCGCTGGTGCGACGAGCGATTGGCCGCGCCGATCGACCCGCTGCACGGGCCTGCCTGGTGGCTCTCCGCGACCCCGATCACCGACGGAGGGCAGCTGGTCTCCTTCGTCACCCACCACACGATCGGTGACGGCGGCCTGATCCTGCAGGCGATCGACGCGGCGGTCACCGGTGCGACGCTGCCCCGCGTCCCCGGCCCGCACGACGAGGTGGTGCGGTTGCGGGACGACGCGCGCGACGCCGGCCGTCAGCTGCGGGCCGCTGGCCGCGGGCTCGTCGGTGCGGTGCGAGCGGCCCGTGCGGCCCGGGCGGCGCGGAGTGACGGCGACGGCGAGCGTCCGGCACGCGCGTCGGTGCCGCAACAACGCGCGAGCATGCCGCTGCGTGCGGACCGCGCATCGTCATACGTGCCGGCGTTCGTGGCGGTCGACCTGTCCGCCGCCGCATGGCGCGACGCGGCGGCCGCGCGGGGCGGCACCGGCAACAGCCTGCTGCTGATGTTGTCGGCCGGACTGGTCGTGGCGGCCGGACTGGCGCAGGAGGGCGACACGATCGGGGTCGCCATGCCGGTGCGGCTGCGCGGCGACGGTGACTATCGCTCCAACGTGCTCGGCGGCGCGTCGGTGCCGGTGCAGGTCGGCCCCGACCGCTATCGCGACTTGCGCCGCGTGCGGGCCGCCACCAAGAAGGAGTTGACCCGCGCCACCGATCCGGACTCCGCGTCGGTGATGGACCGGCTCGAGCCGGTCGTGCGCCTGCTGCCGAAACCCGTGCTGCGCAAGATCGTCGAGCGCATGCCAGCGTCGCTCGTCTCGGTGTCCAACGTCGGCCGGATCACCCCGGAGGGCAGCGGGCTCGGCGGCCCGACGGCCACCTCGATGATGTGCCGCGGGGTGCACCGCAACATCACCCCCGACCTCCTGCGCGCGGCCGGCGGCGGTGTCACGACGTGGCTGCAGGAGTTTGGCGACCGCGTGACCCTGACCGTCGAGGCTCTCGACCCCGACCGGATCCCCGACCGCGACGCGTTGGCGGCACTGGTGACCGGCGAACTCGACCGGTGGGGGCTGACGCCGCTCGACCTCTGGTAGCCGCTGCACCGAGAGGCACACATCCGTCGTGAGCGGCCCACGAATTCCAGGGAAATTGGTGGGCCTCTCGGTGTGTTGGTGTGCCTCTCGGTCAGGAACACCGGACGCCCGCCGGATGTTCGTAGAGGACGTGAAGGCTTTCGGATTCTTGAGTTTCGGGCACTACGGCGCAGTCCCCGGATCGCAGACACCTGACGCGGCGAGCGCCCTCAAGCAGGCGGTGGACCTGTCGGTCGCCGCCGACGAGATCGGCGTCAACGGCGCCTACTTCCGGGTGCACCACTTCGAGCGCCAGCAGTCGTCGCCGGTCCCGCTCCTCTCGGCGATCGCCGCCCGCACCCAGCGCATCGAGGCCGGCACCGGCGTGATCGACATGCGCTACGAGAACCCGCTGCAACTGGCCGAGGAGCTTGCCTCGCTCGATCTGCTCAGTGATCAGCGCATCGCGATCGGCATCTCCCGCGGCTCGCCCGAGACGGCCCTGCGTGGCTACGAGGCGTTCGGCTACACCGGCACGAAGGACCCCCGCGGCGCCGACATCGCGCGCGACAAGTTTGCGACCTTCCTCGACGCGATCAGCGGCGAAGGGATGGTCGACGCGGACCCGCAGCGCACCCGCCCGGGCACCCGGCTCGTCGTCCAGCCGCAGGCGCCGGGACTGCGCGACCGCATCTGGTGGGGATCTGCGACCCGCGAAACCGCAGAGTGGACAGGCAAACTCGGACTCAACCTGATGTCGTCCACCCTGCTCACCGAGGCCAACGGCGCGTCGTTCGCCGACCTGCAGAACGAACAGATCGACCGCTTCCGGCAGGCGTATGCCGCGGCCGGTCACACCGGGTCGCCGCGCGTCTCGGTGTCGCGCAGCATCTTCCCGATCATGGACGAGCGCGACGCGGCCTACTTCGGCGGCCGGGAGGACGTCGACCAGGTCGGCATCATCGACGGCTACCGGTCGACCTTCGGCAAGACCTACGCCGACGAACCCGACAAGCTGATCGAGCAGCTGCGGCAGGACCCGGCGGTGATGTCCGCCGACACGCTGATGCTCACCATCCCCAACCAGCTCGGGGTCGACTGCAACCTGCACGTGCTGCAGGCCTTCGCCGAACACGTCGCACCGGCCCTCGGCTGGCGACCCAACACCGACGGTCCGGTGCAGGGGGAGCGGGTCGATAGTCTGCGCTGACCGATGCAGGCAACGACCCCCGGGCGGCACCGTGAGCACACCGATCATCGACCTGACCGAACTGTTCGGGCTGTCCGGGCGCGGCGACGCACCCGGACGGCTGCTCGGCAAACTCGAGACCGCCAACCACACCGGCTCGGTGAAGGACCGCCCGGTCGAGCGCATGCTGCGCGACCCGCGCGTGGCCGGCGCGCACACTCTGGTGGAGGCGACCGGCGGCAACACCGGCATCTCGCTCGCGGTCGCCGGTAGCATGCTAGGCAAGCGGGTCATCGTCACGATGAGCCGCAAGATGAGCCCGGGCAAGGTGCGCCAGATGGAGGAGGCCGGCGCCGAGGTGATCCTCTGCCCGCTGGTCGGGCTGGACTCGCCGGCCAACTTCATCAACGTCGCCCGGCAGCTCGGCGAGGCCGAAGGGCATTGGTACGTCGATCAATTCAACAATCCGGCCAACGTCGAGGCGCACTACGAGACGACCGGGCCGGAGCTGCTCGAGCAGGTCCGTGACCTCGACGCCTTCGTCGCCGGTGCCGGCACCGGCGGCACGCTCACCGGAGCCGGCCGGGCGCTCAAGGAGCGCAACCCCGGCATCGACGTGGTGCTCGCCGACCCCGCGGGCAGCACGCTCGGCCCCCACCTGCGCGGTGAGGAGACGGAGCCTGCGCCATACCTGGTGGAAGGCATCGGCGGCGACTTCCTGCCGCCGCTGCTCGACTTCGGCGTGCTCGACACGGCCTACCAGGTCGACGACGCCGAGGCCGCCGCGCACCTGCGCACCCTCGCCGCGGCCGCCATCGACGTCGGCAGTTCGTCGGGCACGACGGTCGGTGCGGCACTCGCCTACCTGCGGGACCACCCGGGCGCCACGGTCTGCGCGCTGCTCGCCGACTCCGGCGACCGCTACGCCGAGACCTGGCGCAACCAGGCCTGGCTGACCGACCACGGGCTGTAGCGGCATGATCGGCCTCGAGCTGCTGGTCGCGGTGGCGGCGGTCGTGCTCGTCGGCACCGTGATCGGCCGCCGCCTGCACATCTCGCCACCGGTCGTGCTGCTCGCCTGCGGCGTGCTCATCGGGCTGCTGCCGACGATCGGCGACGTCCAGCTGCCGCCGGACGTGGTGCTGCTGATCTTCCTGCCGGCGCTGCTCTTCTGGGAGAGTCTCACGATCTCGCTGCAACAGGTGCGGCAGAACTACCGCGGGATCGCGCTGGCCGGCACCGTCCTCGTCGTGCTGTCGGCAGGCGCAGTCGCGCTGGTGGCGCACGCCTTCGGGCTGCCGTGGGGCCCGGCCTGGATCCTCGGCGCGGCCGTCGCCCCGACCGACGCGACCGCCGTCGCGGTGCTCGGCCGCCTCCTGCCCTTCCGCCGTATGACGGCGCTGCGCGCGGAGAGCCTGGTCAACGACGGCACGGCACTCGTCCTCTATTCGGTCGCGGTCACCGCGACCGTCAGCACCCGGCCCGGCGCGCTGAGCATCGCCGGCCAGTTCGTCGCGAGCTACGTCGTCGGCATCGCCGTCGGCCTCGCGGTGGCCTATGCCGGGTTCGTGCTGCGGCGCACGCTCGCCGATCCGCTGCTCGGCAACACCGCGACCGTGCTCGTGCCGTTCGTGGCCTACCTGGTCGCCGAGGAGTTGCACGGGTCGGGCGTGCTCGCGGTCGTCGCCGCCGGCATCGTGCTCGGCCAGGCCGCCCCGCGGATCGGGCGCTCGGCGACCAGACACCAGTCGGAGACGTTCTGGACGCTGGTGACCTTCTGGCTCAACGCCGCGCTGTTCGTGCTGGTCGGGGTGCGGCTGCCGTCGGTCGTCGACGGCCTGTCGAGCAACCGGGTCGGCCACGCGCTGCTGATCGTGCTCGCGGTCGTGGCGGTGCTGCTCGTCGTCCGCATCGCCTTCGTCTTCGCCTCGTCGTGGCTGATCGCCGCGGCCGACCGGCGCCGGCACGGCGAGGGGCAGCTCGCGAGCGGCCGCTACCGCCTGGTCAGCGGCCTCGCCGGCTTCCGGGGCGCGATCAGCCTGGCGATCGCCCTGTCGGTGCCCGAGTTCACCGACGCCGGAGCGCCGTTGCCCTACCGCGACACCGTCATCTTCGTCACCGCCGGCGTCATCGTGGTCACGCTCGCGCAGGGGCTGATCCTGCCGCGGGTGGTGCGCTGGGCCGGCTTCGCGCCGGACACCGGACTGAGCAAACAACGCCGCCTCGCCGAGACCGCCGCCGAGGAGGCTGCGCTCGACGCGCTGCCGCAGTTCGTCGACGAACAGCACATCGACCCGGCCGTCGGCGAGCAGGTGCGCCTCGAGATCGAGCAGCACCTGCTGCACCTGACCGAACCCGACACCGAGGGACCGCTCACCGGCCGGCAGGAATATCTGCGGCTGCGGCTCGCGCTCATCGGCACCAAGCGGGCCACCATCCTGCGCCTGCGCGACGAGCGCACCATCGACGACACCGTGCTGCGCACCATCCAGTCGACGCTGGACCTCGAGGAGCTGCGACTCCGGGCGTACGACGCGCACGGCTGAGCGCCGCCGGCGGGCCGGTCGCGACCCGGTCGCGGCTGCCGTCATACAGCCCAATTGCGTATGTCGGCAAAGGCTTTCGGCCGCCCTGTACCTCTGACCGACGGCAACGGGGTAAGGTCGCGTCCGTGGGACGTTTCAGCATGCTGGAGTGGCCGGTTCTGCGACAGTTCCGGTCCGGTGACTACCTCGGCCGCGGGCCGGCGGTGGAGTCCGCGCGCACCCGCAACCTGACCTCTCGCAACGAGACCGCCGACCGGGTCGTGCAGAGCGTCTGCCCCTACTGCGCCGTCGGCTGCGGGCAGCGGGTCTACGTCAAGGACGAGAAGGTCATCCAGATCGAGGGCGACACCGACTCGCCGGTCTCGCGCGGGCGGCTGTGCCCCAAGGGGTCGGCCAGCGAGCAGCTGGTCAACGCACCCGGCCGGCAGTACCAGGTGCTCTACCGTGCGCCGAAATCCACGGAGTGGCAGCACCTCGACCGCGACACCGCGATCGAGATGATCGCCCAGCGCTTCGTGGAGTCCCGCCGCAACGGCTGGCAGGAGCGCGACGACAAGGGCCGGCTGCTGCGCCGCACGATGGGCATCGCCTCGCTCGGCGGCGCCACGCTGGACAACGAAGAGAACTACCTGATCAAGAAGCTCTTCACCGCGGCCGGCGCCATACAGATCGAGAACCAGGCGCGCATTTGACACTCCGCCACGGTTCCCGGTCTGGGAGCCTCTTACGGGCGCGGCGGCGCCACCCAATCGCTGCAGGACATGGCCAACGCCGACTGCATCGTGCTGCAAGGCGGCAACATGGCCGAGGCACACCCGGTCGGATTCCAATGGGTCTCCGAGGCAAAAGCCCGTGGTGCCAAGGTGATTCACGTCGACCCGCGCTTCACGCGCACCTCGGCGGTCGCTGACAAGCACATCCCGATCCGGGTCGGTTCGGACGTCGCACTGCTCGGCGCGCTGATCAACTACGTGCTCACCCACGACCTGTGGTTCAAGGAGTACGTCGTCGCCTACACCAATGCGGCGACGATCGTCAGCGACGAGTTCCGCGACACCGAGGACCTCGGCGGCCTGTTCTCCGGCTTCGACCCCACCACCGGCAAGTACGACCCCAGCTCGTGGTCGTATGCCGATGCCGGCGGCGCCAACGTCGGTGGCACCGGTGACGAGGAGGGGCACAACAAGTCGGGCACCGCCTCCGGTGAGATGGCCGGTAGTGGTGGTGCGCCACTGGAGCACTCGGGTGTGCAGCGCGACGAGACCCTGCAGGACCCGCGCACGGTCTTCCAGATCCTGAAGCGGCACTACGCCCGCTACACCCCGGAGATGGTGCAGGAGGTCTGCGGCATCCCCGCCGACGACTTCACCTACCTCGCCGAGGCGATCACCGAGAACTCCGGCCGCGACCGCACCACCTGCTGGGGCTACGCGACCGGCTGGACCCAGCACACGCTCGGTGCGCAGTTCATCCGCACCGCGGCGATCCTGCAGTTGCTGCTCGGCAACGTCGGCCGTCCCGGCGGCGGCATCATGGCGCTGCGCGGACACGCCAGCATCCAGGGGTCGACCGACATCCCCACGCTGTTCAACCTGCTGCCCGGCTACCTGCCGATGCCGACGGTCGGACTGCACGACACGCTGCCGGAGTATCTCGACGCGATCGCGTCCAAGAAGCAGAAGGGCTTCTGGGCCGACGCCGACCGCTACTTCATCAGCCTGATGAAGGCCTACTTCGGGGACGCCGCGCAGGCCGACAACAACTGGGCCTACGACTACCTGCCGAGGTTGTCTGGGCCGCACGGCACCTACCAGACGACGGTCGGCATGCTCGCCGGCGACGTCGAGGGCTACTTCGTGCTCGGGCAGAACCCGGCCGTCGGGTCGGCGAACGGCCGCATGCAGCGGCTCGCGATGTCCAAGCTGAAGTGGCTGGTCGTGCGCGACCTCAACCTCATCGAGTCGGCGACCTGGTGGAAGCAGTCGCCGGAGATCGACTCCGGGGAGCTGCGCACCGAGGACATCGACACCGAGGTGTTCTTCATGCCCGCCGCGACCCACGTCGAGAAGGCCGGCACGTTCACCCAGACCCAGCGCATGCTGCAGTGGCGTCACCAGGCGATCCGTCCGCCGGGCGAGTGCCAGAGCGACATGGACTTCTTCTACCAGCTCGGCGCGCGGATCAAGGAATTGGTCGCCGACTCCACCGACGAGGTCGACGCGCCGCTGCAGGCGGTCACCTGGGACTACCCGCTCGACGAGCACGGTGACCCGGTGCCCGAGTCGGTGCTGCAGGAGATCAACGGCTATCGCACCAATGAGCAGGGCGAGCGCGAACTCCTCTCTGGTTACCCCGAATTGAAGGCCGACGGCTCGACGTCGTGCGGTTGCTGGATCTACAGCGGCGTGTTCGCCGGCGGGGAGAACATGTCCGCCCGGCGCGTGCCGCGCGGCGGCCCCAACCCGGCCCAGAACGAATGGGGCTGGGCGTGGCCGGCCGACCGGCGCATCCTCTACAACCGGGCGTCGGCCGACCCCGACGGCAAGCCATGGAGCGAGCGCAAGAAGTACATCTGGTGGGACGAGGAGCAGGGCAAATGGGTCGGCGACGACGTGCCCGACTTCCCGGTCGACCGGGCGCCGCACAGCCGCCCCGACCCCGAGCTCGGTGGGCCGGCGGCCCTCACCGGTGACGACCCGTTCATCATGCAGGCCGACGGCAAGGGCTGGCTCTACGCACCCAAGGGCCTGGTCGACGGGCCGCTGCCGGTGCACTACGAGGCGCAGGAGTCCCCGGTCCGCAACCCGCTCTACGTGCAGCAGCAGAACCCGGCGCGCATGATCTTCGCGCGCGAGGACAACCTGGACGCACCGAGCGCGGGTATGGCGGGGGTCGAGGTCTATCCCTACGTCTTCACCACCTACCGGCTGACCGAGCACCACACCGCAGGCGGGATGAGCCGCTGGCTGCCCTACCTGTCCGAGCTGCAGCCGGAGATGTTCTGCGAGGTGTCGCCGGCGCTCGCGGAGGAGCGTGGTCTGGTCAACGACGGCTGGGCGACGATCGTGTCGCCGCGCGCGGTCATCGAGGCCAAGGTGCTGGTGACCGACCGCATGACGCCGCTCACCGTGGCCGGCAAGACCGTCCACCAGGTCGGCCTGCCCTACCACTGGGGCGTCGGCGGCACCGATGCGATCGTCAGCGGCGACGCCGCCAACGACCTCATCGGCATCACGCTCGACCCCAACACGCAGATCCAGGAGTCCAAGGTCGGCTCGTGCGACGTGATCGCCGGTCGCCGGCCACGGGGCGCCGAGGCGCTCGCGCTGCTCTCGTCATACAACGAGCGCGCGGGGGTCACCACCGAGACCGACAACATCCGGATCACCGATCCGGAGGCGGAGCTGAAAGACCCTGCGCCTAAAGACGATCCGAACCGTGACAAGGAAGGCTGGAGCCAGTTTTGAGCATTGACGAGCACAGCCTCCTCGGCCACCAGCTCCATGGGCCGACCGATCCCGCGGCCGACGCGCACTGGCAGGTGCACAAGTCGCGCAAGGGTTTCTTCACCGACACCTCGATCTGCATCGGCTGCAAGGCGTGCGAGGTCGCGTGCAAGGAGTGGAACCGCAACCCGCGCGACGGTGACCTCGAGCTGACCGGCTGGTCCTACGACAACACCCAGGCGCTCGGCGCGAGCACGTGGCGGCACGTCGCCTTCATCGAGCAGGACCGCGAGCGCATCGAAGAGGCGCGTGAGTCCGGCCGGCAGCTGGTCAGTCTCGGCATGCCGACGGTGGGTCCGCCGGCGAAAACGCCTGAGGCTGCGACGGATTCGGCGATCGCGGCAGGGGCCGACACGAGTGCGCCGGACACCCCGGAGTTTCGGTGGCTGATGGCGTCCGACGTGTGCAAGCACTGCACGCACGCGGGCTGCCTCGACGTGTGCCCGACCGGTGCGCTCTTCCGCACCGAGTTCAGCACGGTCGTCGTGCAGCCGGATGTCTGCAACGGGTGCGGCACGTGCGTGGCGGGCTGCCCGTTCGGCGTCATCCAACGGCGCAGTGACGGCACCGTGGAGCCGACCACCGGCCGCGGCGAGCAGAAGGGCCAGCAGCCCGAGGTGGAGAAGAAGGGCATCGCCCAGAAGTGCACCCTCTGCTACGACCGGCTGCTCGACGACGAGACGCCGGCCTGCGCGAAGACCTGCCCGACGACGTCGATCAAGTACGGCGACCACACCGACCTGGTCGACATCGCGCGCGACCGCGTCGCGCAGTTGCACGAGCAGGGCCTGACCGAGGCGCGGCTCTACGGCGCCAACGAGCTCGACGGTGTCGGCGGCACCGGCGCGATGTTCCTGCTGCTCGACGAGCCGCAGGTCTACGGGCTGCCCCCGGACCCGCGGGTGCCGACGGCCGACCTGCCGGTGATGGCCAAGCGGGCCGGTATGGCGGTGGCCGGCATGGTCACTGCGGCCGCGATCGCATTCTTGGGGGCCCGGTGACGACCTCCGCCTTCGACCAGTTCCGACCGCCGGAGCCGGAGCGGCGCGGTCGGCGTTTGGGCAAGCTGCGCCGCAAGAAGCGCCCCGGCCCGGGCCGCACCGACGGCTCGGCCGAGATGCTGATGGTGCCGGACGTCGAGTTCGAGTCCTACTACGGCCACAACATCGTCAAGCCGCCGCCGTGGGAATGGCCGGTCGCGGCATACCTGTTTCTCGGTGGGGTGGCCGGCGGCTCCGGTCTGCTCGGCTTCGGCGCGCAGCTGACCGGTCGCGCCGTGCTGCGGCGCAACGCCCGGCTCGGCGCGATGGCCGCGGCGAGCGTGGGCGGCGTCGCGCTGATCGCCGACCTCGGCCGCCCGGAGCGGTTCTACAACATGTTCCGCACCCTGAAGCTCACCTCGCCGATGAGCATCGGGTCGTGGATCCTCGGTGCGTTCAGCGCCGGCACCGGGGTGGCCGTCGCCAACGAGGTCGACCGGCTGCTCGGCAACCGCCTGCCGCTCGGGCCGCTGCGCAAGGTGCTCCGGGCGGTCGAGGCGCCGGCCGGTGCCGAGGCGGCGCTCTTCGCCGGCCCGCTCGCGGTCTACACCGCGGTGCTGCTCTCCGACACCGCCAACCCGACCTGGAACGCCGCGCACCGCGACCTGCCGTTCGTCTTCGTCAGCTCGGCGAGCCTCGCCTCGGGCGGCCTGGCGATGGTGACCACGCCGACCCGCGAGACCGGCCCAGCCCGGGCGCTCGCGGTGATGGGCGTGATCGGCGACATCGCGGCGATGAAATACATGGAGCGCCGGATGGACCCGGTCGCCGCCGAACCCCTCCACCACGGCACGCCCGGCCAGCTACTCCGCTGGAGCGAGCGGCTCGCGGTCGCGGGCGGGCTGGGCGCGCTGCTCGGCGGACGGCACCGGGCGGTCGCGGCCGCCTCCGGGCTGGCGCTGATGACCGCGTCGGCGTTCACCCGCTTCGGGGTGTTCGAGGCCGGCCTGCACTCGGCCATGGACCCGCGCTACACCGTCGAGCCGCAGCTGCACCGGCTCGCCGAGCGCCGCGCCGCCGGCATCACCGACGACTCGATCACGACCGCCGCGCCGCACTGGCCCAGCCACTCCTGATCGCGTCGGGCAGTCGCGCTCAGACGATCTCGATGCCGGAGCCTGCGACCGTGCGGCCGATCACCGGGTAGCCGGGCACCTCGCCGACGACCAGCAGGCCGCCGGACGTCTGCGCATCGGCCAGCAGCAGGAGGTCGTCCTCGGTGACGTCCGCCGCCGGTGTCAGGTGCGGCCGCACCCAGTCCAGGTTGCGGCGGGTGCCACCGGACACATAGCCGTCGCGCAACGCTTCGCGCGCCCCCTCGACCGTGGGTATGGCGGAGCGTTCGAGCACGGCACTGACGCCGGAGGCGCGCAGCAGCTTGTGCAGATGGCCGAGCAACCCGAAGCCGGTCACGTCCGTGGCCGCCGTGGCACCCGCCGCCAGCGCCGCCTCGGACGCCTCGCGGTTGAGCGCGGTCATCGTCGCGATCACCGCCTCGGACACCTCGCCGGTCTGCTTGTGCCGGTTGTTGAGCAGCCCGACGCCGATCGGCTTGGTGAGTGTGATCGGCAGACCGGCCTCTGCGGAGTCGTTGCGCAGCAGACGATTCGGGTCGGCGATACCGGTGACCGCCATACCGTATTTGGGTTCGGGGTCGTCGATCGTGTGGCCGCCGATCACCGGGCAGCCGGCCTCGCCGGCGACGGTCAGGCCGCCGCGCAGCACCTCGGTCATCAGCTCCATCGGCAGCACGCCGCGCGGCCAGCCGACCAGGTTGATCGCGACCACCGGCCGGCCGCCCATCGCGTAGACGTCGGAGAGCGCGTTGGCGGCCGCGATGCGGCCCCAGTCGAAGGCGTCGTCGACGACCGGCGTGAAGAAGTCGGCGGTGGAGAGGATGGCCAGGTCGTCGCGGACCAGCACCGCGGCAGCGTCGTCGCCGTCGTCGAGCCCGACCAGCACGCCGGGCGCCGCCTGACCGGTGAGCCCGCGGACCGCGTCCTCGAGCTCGCCCGGCGGGATCTTGCAGGCGCAACCGCCCCCGTGTGCATAACCGGTCAGCCGGGTCGTCTCCGTCATGTCACTCACGAAGGTCAAGGCTAATCCGCGGCCGCTGCCCGCCCGTGGCCGCACAGCAGCTAGGTTTGCGCGTGGAGGCGTCAGGGTTCCTGGTGGGCCCCCCGGTCTTCAAAACCGGTGAGATCGAGCACCTCGGTCTGGCGGGTTCGATTCCCGTCCGCCTCCGCCACACGTTCCTCGCGAGGAAGGGCCGATGATCCGGTGACCAGCGCCGACCCGCGCAGCCGCATCCCGCGCACCGACACGCTGCTCGCGCTGCCGGCCGTGCAAGATGCGCGAACGACGTTGAGCGAGCACGCTATTCGCTCCGCGATCGACGCAGCGCAGTCCCGCGCCCGGTCCGGGCAGATCGCGCCGGAGCAGGTCGTGCCCGAGCTCGAGGCGGCGCTCGCCGGGCAGACCGTCGCCTCGCTGCGGCCGGTGCTCAACGCGACCGGCGTCGTCATACACACCAACCTGGGGCGAGCTCCGCTGTCGGCGGCTGCCGTCGAGGCGCTGCTCGCCGCGAGTGGGTATGTCGACGTCGAGCTCGACCTCGCCACCGGTGTGCGGTCCAAGCGTGGAGTTGCGACCCGGGCCGCGCTGCTCGCGCACTGCCCGGCGGCGCAGGACGCACTGGTCGTCAACAACGGCGCCGCGGCACTGGTGCTCGCCACCACCGCGCTCGCCGCCGGGCGCGAAGTCGTCGTCAGCAGAGGCGAATTGATCGAGATCGGCGCCGGCTTCCGGTTGCCCGACCTGATCGCCTCGACCGGTGCGCGACTGCGCGAGGTCGGCACCACCAACCGCACCCACCTGCGCGACTACGCCGACGCGATCGGCCCGGACACCGGCCTGCTGCTCAAGGTGCACCCGAGCAACTTCCGCGTCGAGGGCTTCACCTCCGGGGTGTCGGTCGCGCAGCTGGCCGGCCTCGCCCGTGAGCACGACCTTCCGCTGGTCGTCGACCTCGGCAGCGGACTGCTCGAACCCGACCCGGCCCTGCCCGACGAGCCCGACGCGACGACCGCGCTGACCGACGGCGCCAGCATCACCACCGCCAGTGGCGACAAGCTGCTCGGCGGGCCGCAAGCCGGAATTGTGTTGGGGGACAACGCAATCGTCGGCCGTATGGTGCAGCACCCGCTCGCCAGAGCGGTCCGCGCCGACAAGCTGCTCCTGGCCGCTCTCGAGGCGACCCTGCGTGGTGGCGACGCCCCGGTGGTGGCGGCGCTGCACGCCGACCCGAGCGCCCTGAAGCGTCGGGCCACTGCCCTGGCCGAGGCGGTCGGCGGCGAGGTGGTCGCGCACGACGGTCGCGTGGGCGGCGGTGGAGCGCCGGGCGTGCCGCTGCACGGGTGGGCGGTGGCGCTGCCCGAAGAGGTGGCCGCGCGGCTGCGCACCGGCGAACCCGCTGTGCTGCCAAGGGTGCACGGCGGTGCGTGTCTGATCGACCTGCGGTGCGTGCCCGAGGCGGAGGACGCCCGTCTCACCGAGGCCGTCCGCGCCGCGGTCGGCGCCGGCGAGCGGAAGGCCTGAGCGTGCACGTGATCGCCACGGCCGGTCACGTCGATCACGGCAAGAGCACGCTCGTGCGTGCGCTGACCGGGATCGAGCCGGACCGGTGGGCCGAGGAGAAGCGGCGCGGCCTCACGATCGACCTCGGGTTTGCCTGGACCACAACGCCTTCCGGCCGCGAGATCGCCTTCGTCGACGTGCCGGGTCACGAGCGTTTCCTCGGCAACATGCTGGCCGGGCTGGGTCCGGCGCCGGTCGTGTGTTTCGTGGTCGCCGCCGACGAGGGCTGGCGGGAGCAGTCGACCGATCACCGGGACGCGGTCGCCGCGCTCGGCATCCGGCACGGCGTGATCGTGGTGACCCGTGCCGACAAGGCCCCCGACGCGGTCGAGGACGTCATCGCCCAGGCTCGAAAACAGTTGCGCGACACCGGACTTGCCGGTGCGCCGGCGGTCGCGGTCTCGGCGGTCACCGGTGCCGGGCTGGACGAGCTGCGTCATACGCTCGACGAGGTGCTGGCGACGGTGCCCGCGCCGGTGCAGGACGGCCGGGTGCGGCTGTGGGTCGACCGGGCGTTCACCATCACGGGGGCCGGCGCGGTGGTGACCGGCACGCTCGCAGCGGGGCAGATCCGCGCCGAGGACGCCCTCGAGTTGTCCGGCGCCGAGGGCACCCAGCGCGTCGTGGTGCGAGGCCTGCAGCACCACGGCACCACCGAGCAGGTGGCGCAGCCGGTGAGTCGCACCGCGGTCAATCTGCGCGGCATCCAGGCGGCCGCCATCCACCGGGGCGACGCGCTCCTCACCCCGGACGCGTGGCAGCTGGTCGACACCGTCGACGTGCGCCGGGTGAGTGGCGAGGCGCTCACCGAGGTCCCGGCCCAGGTGACCGCGCACATCGGGACGGCGGCGGTGCCGGCGCGCCTGCGGCCGTTCGAGGACGACCATGCGCGGCTGACCTTCGACCGGCGGCTGCCGCTGGCGGTGAGCGACCGGATCGTGTTGCGGGACAGCGGGTCCGGGCGGATCCTCGGTGGTGCGCAGGTGCTCGACGCCGACCCGCCGGAGCTGCGGCGCAGAGGCGACGGCGCCCGTCGCGCAGATGCCCTGTCGGCGCTGCCACCGGGTGGCGACGTGACCGCGGAGGTCGCCCGTCGGGGCGCCGTGCAGATCGCCACCCTGCGCCGCCTCGGCATCGCGGGCGCGTCCGGCGACGCTCCCGAGGGGGTGCGGCCGATCGGCGGCTGGTGGGTTGACGAGCAGCGTTTCGAGCAGTGGGCGTCGGCGCTGCAGACGGCGGTGCGGGAGTTGCATGCGCGTGATCCGTTGGCCGCGGGGCTCTCTCGCGGGGCGGCCGCTTCCCTTCTCGGCCTGCCCTCGCTCGACCTGCTCGCCGCGGTGGTCGAGGCGGCCGGGTTGCAGCAGCGGGACGGCGAGATCAGCGCGCCGGGTGCCGAGTCCGCCCTCGGTGGCGCGGAGGATGCCGTCCGGCAGCTCGAGACGCGGCTGCGCGCCCGGCCCTTCGACGCGCCGGAGGCGGACGACCTGGCGCAGCTCGGTCTCGGCCCGCGCGAGCTTGCCGCTGCCGAGCGCGCCGGCCGGCTGCTGCGGCTACGCGACGGGGTGATCCTGCTGCCGAACGGCCCGGCTCTCGCCATGCGCGCACTCGCTGAGCTCCCGGCGCTCTTCACCACCAGCGAGGCGCGGCAGGCACTGCAGGCGACGCGGCGCGTCGCCGTACCTCTGTTGGAGCATCTCGACGCGCGCGGTTGGACCCGGCGGGTCGACAACTCGCATCGTGAGGTCGTGCGTTAGCTCGTCGCCGAACGCAGTTGGCGCGCATAGTGATTGGCGAGCCACGAGCAGCCGACCAGCTGCACTTGGTGGAAGATGATCAGCGGCACCATGACCAGGCCGAGTGCGTTGCCGGAGAAGAGGATCGTCGCGATCGGCAGGCCGGTGGCGAGGGCCTTCTTGCTGCCGCAGAACTGTATGGCGATGGCGTCGCCCCGGTCGAAGCCGAGCCGGACCGCGATCCAGCGGCTGAGCGGCAGGATCACCACGAGCACGGTGATCGACATGGCGAGCATCTGCAGGATCTCCCACCAGTCCAGCCGCTTCCAGAAGTGCTGGTCCTGTGCGGTGGAGAAGGCGGCGTAGACCACGAGCATGATCGACTCGCGGCCGACGTTGCGCAGGGTGGGTTCGTGGCTGTCGACCCACGCCTTGACCCGGGGGCGCACCAGCTGCCCGAGGATGAACGGCAACACCAGTGACAGCACCAGGTCACGCGCGGTCGCGGCGTTGATCGTGACGTCGCCGGCGGGGGAGAGCAACAGGTAGGTCAGCAGCGGCGTCGCGATGACGCCGACCAGATTGGACAGGGTAGCGCCGATGATCGCGGCGGGCACGTTGCCGCCGGCGATCGCGGTGAAGCTGATCGACGCCTGCACCGTGGACGGCACGAGGCACATGAAGATGACGCCGGCGTGCAGCTCGGGCCGCAGCATGATCGACGGGAGGAACTGCATGACCCACCCGATGATCGGGAAGATCACGAAGGTGATCACGAGGATCGTCAGGTGCATCCGCCAGTGGTTGACGCCCGCGATGATGTCGCTGGTCGAGATGCGAATCCCGTTGAGGAAGAACAGAAAGCCGATCGCGATCTTCGCCAGGACCATGACGGTGGGCAGCCACGACCCGGGTGCGGGCAGCAGCAGCCCGACGACGAGCGCGACGGTGACGGCGATCGTCAGCGGGTCGAAGACACCACGAAGCCACGACCTGGGCACGTGCTCTCCTTCGGCGGGTGGACGGTGCGGGTTTCCGGTGCGCAATGTATCCGGCCGCCGGGGTAGCGTCGGGAGGGCCGATGCGCCATACAGTTGACGGAGGTGGGGTATGCCGACGCCGGAACGACACGAGACGCCCGCGCAGCGCAGTGACCGCAACTGGAACGAGTTGCTCCAGGAGCTTCGGGTCACCCAGACCGGCATCCAGGTGATGTCGGGCTTCTTGCTGACGGTGCCGTTCAGCGCCCGGTTCGACCGGTTGAGCGACAACCAGCGCGCGCTCTACCTGGTCTCGCTGTGCCTGTCGTTGCTGGCGACGCTGCTGCTGGTGGCGCCGGTGAGTTCGCACCGCATTCTGTTCCGCAAGCACGAGAAGGCGGCGCTGGTCGAGAACGCGCACACGATGGCGCGCGCCGGGCTGGTGGTCTTCGGCGCGGCGATGCTGGCGGTCGCCGCGCTGGTTTTTTCCGTCGTGGTCAGCACGGCCGCCGCGATCGTGGTCGCGGCGGCCGGGCTGGTTGCGGCGGTGCTGGCGTGGGTGGTGCTGCCGTTGGTCAGCGCGCGCCGCTATTGAGCAGGTGCGGTGGTCTTCGAACGTGCAGCGTATGACGCCGCGCCGTCCTCTGTGCCGTCCCACCGGAACCGACTACCGTCGAAGCATGCGACACGAGGTGACCGGGGCCGACACCGCGATCGCGCTCGGCAGTGGGGACGTGCCGGTGCTGGGCACGCCCCGGCTGATCGCCTGGTTGGAGGCGGCGACGGTGGAGGCCGCGGCCGAGTTGCTGCAGGCCGGTGAGACGTCGGTCGGGACCGCGATCGAGGTCCAGCACCGTGCGCCGACCGCGGTCGGTGGGTCGGTCGAGGTGAACGTCACCGAGCGCGAACGTGACGGCAAACGCTTGGAGTTCACCGTCGAGGCGGTGGACCAGGACGGCACGGTCGTGGGCGCCGGCCGGATCACGCGGGCCGCGGTCGATCGGGAGCGTTTCGTCGCGTCGCTCTCCTAGCGGTTACGCGAGGTCCGCGCGCACCAAGGCTGCCGCGAGCTCCGCCAGCTGGTCGGCGTCGACGAGGGCCGCGAGCTGGTCCGGGTCGGCCGGTAGGCCGAGTTTTTCGGCGCCGGTCAGGGCACGCTTGTCGAAGAACGGTCGCACCTGCGGCCACACCTGCTGCACCTCGCGGCAGAAGATGTCCGCGGCCGTGGGGCCGATGCGCGGAAACTCCCGCAGCTTCTCCCGTATGCCGTCGACCTCTCCTCCCGCGGAGTCGCGCAGCCGGCGGAGGTCGCCGGCGTAGGCGTCGAGCAGGTGCTCGGCGGCGGCGTCGAGGTGACGGGCGGTGCTCTCGTCATACCGGCGATAGCCGCCGCGGCCGAGGGCGTCGACGCGCTGCTGCCAGGTGGAGTCGCGCAGCTGCTGTGGGGTGCGCCACCCGGCTGCCCAGAGCTCGCGGGCCGAGGCGGTGGCGACCGAGGCGTTGATCGGTGCCGCGAACAGCATGCTCAGCGTCAGCAGTTGGAACAGCGGCGCAGGCTTGTTGCGCAGGGTGATCGACGCCTCCGCGGCATACGTCCGGCCGTGGTCGCGCAGCAGGTCGCTGACGAGTTGTCGTTGAGTGGTCACCCTTTCGGCATACCCGATGGTGGGCGGCGGACACCAGGGCCGCCTGCGGCGGGTGGCCGATCGGATCGGCTCAGCCGGCAGCCCGTGGCGCGATCGTCACGTCGCGACGCAGGGCTTGGAGTACGTCGAGTTCGCGGTCGATCTCGCGGCGCTTGTCCTGGAGGCGATCGACTTCCTGACGGAGGAGTTCCTCCATCGCCCCGGTGCGTTCGTGCGCGGGAGCCTCGAGGCAGGGGAGCAACTCGCCGATCGTCACGGTGCACAGTCCGGCCGCGAGCAGGTGCTGGATCAGCACCACCCGCTCGACCGTGTCCGGCTCGAAGTCGCGCCAGCCGCCCGGCGTACGCTCCGATCCGATCAGGCCCTGCTCCTCGTAGTAGCGCAGCGAGCGCGCGCTGACGCCGCTGGCGTGTGCGAGTTCACCGATGCGCATAAGACCTCCCGTCGCGTGCGCCTCAAGTCTTGCATCTGACACCGGTGTGAGGTCTGACAGTGGCCGGCATGGAATGGATCTATTTGGCAATCGCGGTGCTGTTCGAGATCGCGGTCGCGATCAGCGCCGGCAAGGCACAGGGTTTCACCCACCGCGGCTGGACGATCGCAACGCTCGTCACCGGCGGTCTCGGCACCTACTTCCTCAGCCGCGCGCTGCTCACCTTCGACGTCGGCGTCGGCTACGCGTTGTGGACGTCGCTCGCCGGGGTCGGCATCACCGTCCTCGGTGCGGTCCTCTTCGGGCAGCGCCTCACCTGGGCCAAGGCCGCCGGCATCGCGCTGGTCATCGGCGGGGTCGTCGGGTTGCAGCTGACCGGAGGTGCGTGATGGACCGGCTGACACAACGCAATGCCTGGCTGACGCTGCTGCTGGCGGGCGCCTTCGAGGTCGGCTACGCCCTCTCGGTCGGCGGCAGCCGCGGCTTCACCCGTTGGACCTGGTCACTCGTCGCAGTGGTCTTCTTCCTGCTCACCCTCTGGGCGCTCAGCCGGGCCCTGCGCACCATCGAGGTCGGCATCGGGTATGCCGTGTGGGCCGGCATCGGCGCCGTCGGCGCGGCGCTGTTGGGCCCGGTGTTCTTCGACGAGTCGCTGTCTGTGGCGAAGGCGGGTTGGCTCGCGGTCATCATCGCCGGCGTGGTGTGGCTCAAGCTCGCCGAGCGTGCCCCGGACGATCAGGTATGACGGCAGCCCGCGGCGGATCGATCGCCCGAGTGCGGGTGATTCTGCGCCGCGTTCGGCAACCTGGTTGCGCCCGCAGCAACCAGGTTGCGGGTGCCGCCAAGAGTACGTCGGTCTAGCGTGAAGACGGCAGAGTGAGTCCTGGCCACCCCGATGGCCTGACGAAGGTGTTGACCGATGGCAGCGCGCGCCGAGTGGGACATGGATGCGTTCGTCGACGCACTCGACGCACTCGACGCACTCGACGCCGAGCGCGCTCGCCTCGACCTCAACTGGTACGACGTCGCCGACCTCCTGTGGCAGTAGTCGGCCGACCTCAACGCCGTCCTCCCGGGGCACCCGCTATGTGGCGGCGCCGTGGGCCGGCTGCGCGCGCGTGGCGCGACCTCCTGCCAGTACGCGCTCTACATGATGCGCTGGCTGGACCGGCCGCCGGAGGACTTCCTGACCGGTGCGAGCAGCGCCACAGGTGACCCGACTCTGCCGGCCGCCGGCCCGGACGCCCGCCTGCGATGGAATCTCCCGCAGCTGCACGACGCGCTTAACCGCCGTCGCCAGGATGAGGCGCTGACCTGGGCGCAGCTCGCCGCCGAGTTGGACTGCACCCCGGCCCGGCTGACCAACCTGCGCACCGCCCGCGAGGCCGATATGGCGCTCGCCATGCGCGTCACGCAATGGCTCGCGCTGCCTGCCGCCCGCTTCATCCACCCAGTGACCGCCGAGGATCTTGCGGCACGCTGAATGCAAAAAATCCGCCGGAGAGCCGGCGGAAAATTTTGTCGGGGTGACAGGATTTGAACTGTTCACTCGCGAATTTCAGCTAACACTCTGATCTGCACCGCAAGCGTCTGAACTGCAGAGATGTAGACTCTAGCGCGTGAGAGTAATGGGCACAAGAGGACACGGCGAACCTCAAATTATGCCCGGATTATGTCCCAACGTGTCCGCGAACGGCACGACATGACGCGGGCAAAGCGGGACTTCGGGACAATCCGGAAGCGAGGCAACGGTCGGTACCAGGCCTACTACATGGGCCCCGACCAAGGCTTCCACCGCGCGCCGTCCACCTTCCAGACGAAGTCCGACGCAGAGGGCTGGCTCGCCGCCGAGCGCCGGCTCATCCAGAACGACGAGTGGTCACCGGCGAAGTCCCGGCGGGCGAAGGTGCGACGGGCGACCGAGGCGTTCGGGCCGTATGCCGAGGCGTGGCTCGCTCTGCGCGAACTCAAGCAGCGCACCCGCGCTCTGTACCGGCGTCAGTTGGATCGGTTCATTCTTCCGGCGTTCGCTGAGATGTCGCTGCGGGACATCACGCCGCCTATTGTGAGGACTTGGTACACGAGCCTCGACCCGGCGCGGCCGACCCAACGAGCACACGTCTACTCCCTGCTGCGCGCGATCCTCAACGAGGCCGTCCGCGACGACATCCTGGCCAAGAACCCGTGCACGATCCGAAGCGCCGGGATCGCCAAGCGGCAACGCCCGATCGATCCGGCATCGCCGCAGGAGATCGTGACGCTGATGAACGAAATGCCTGACCGCTACTGGGCATTCGTGCTCATCGCGGCGTGGTGCGGGCTTCGTTTTGGTGAGCTTGCTGAGCTGCGTCGAGCGGACGTCGACGTTAAGGCGGGGCTGATCCATGTGCGGCGAGCCGTCACCTGGGATCACAGCACCCCAGTCGTCGGCACGCCCAAGAACGGCCAACAACGCTCCGTGTCGATGCCACCCCACAGCGTCGATGTCGTGAGTGCGCACCTTGGGCGCTTCGTCGAGCGGGGGAGCGACGCGCTTCTCTTCACAGCCGTCGGTGACAGCACACGGCAGGTTCACTCCAACACCGTCCGCCGCCACTGGCTCAAGGCCAGGGCAGCCGCTGGTCGGCCGGACATGCGCATCCACGATCTACGGCACACTGGCGCGGTTCTCGCGGCCCTTGCTGACGCGACTCCGAAGGAGACTATGGACAGACTCGGGCACCTCACTGCCGAGGCAGCAATGCGCTACCAGCACGTCGCACGTGGGCGTGACGCCGAGATCGCCGCAAAGCTCTCGGATCTGGCGGGCCATTGATGCGATCTACGACAACTGCACGACATGAACGAAGCCGCGGCTCGCGTGCTCAAGTTGGCCGCATGCCACGTCTGTCAACCACCGTGAGTCGGTTATGGATCGGGGAGTCGATCAACTCAAGGGTGTCCACGTCGCGCAAAGGATCAAGAGTGTCCACATGCAGGGCGCAGGCGTAGATACCGCTGGCGCCTCGGCTTCGTAGGATGCCTGCAACTGTTTCAAACTCGATGGTAGTGGCGGCGACTGTGCCGACGAGCAGGACTTCTCGACTGGCGACTCGGCACGTCCACGTGCTCACTTCGACGGTTCCCCGTGAGATCAGAGTGATTGCTCCGAGGACGCGCTGAGCGCTGTCGCCAACCGGCACCACCAGAGGGTTCTCGAACGCCTCGGCAAGCTGAAGGACGCGTCGCGCGATTCGGTCGAGGCTTTCATGACCGATGGCTGCGTCATCTGCCTGCTGTAACTCGAACAGCCGATTCAGCATGGGTGCATGTGGAACGAACACACTCATATGCTGACCTCCTTGTGAGGATATTGGGGCTTCGGGTCCGCTGGAAGTATCGCTCGCCGATTGTGAGCGGCAGCGTCGGGGATCATGGGGAGGACAAGGCGGCGATGGCGGCCGCAGTCGCTTCTGTGAAGGCCTGAGTCTTCCCGGCTCCTGTGGCTAACGCCTTGCCTTCGGCGTCGAGCGCTTTCTTATCGAGGGGAGTCCAGCTGGCGAGTTCTGTCGGGGTGACGACGAAGGTGGTTGCGCACTCCGAGGATGCCGCTGCGGTGATAGCCCCTTCCACTAACAGTCGAACTTTGGTCGACTCTCGCCTCGATGCGGCGGGTGAGTTGTCGGCTCGCCTGATCACCACTGTGTCAGGGGCCAGCGTCTTTATCTTTGTTCCGACGGCCTTTGCGGTATCGCGCAGCCTCGTCGCCAAGTCCGTCCCCAATCCGCTCATCTCAAAGGACTGCTCGAGCACCGCTGTGCCGGACGAGTCATTGACGATGACAGCGCGCAAACGTGCTTGATCGGCCTTCATCTCCACCGCCAGCCCCATTGCGCGCATGGTCAGCACAGTATCGTTTAGCAGGTGTTTGCGGTCGGAGATTTGATCGATGGGCGATACGAGGTTCGTGGCCTTCTCGGGAGTGGCGGTCAAGGGGACGTGCTGGAGGTCTTTGACCATCACGAACGGGATGTCGTGGCACTGAAGTTGTTGCGCCCGACCAACCACCCGTTCGGTGTCTGGGGCGAAGCGCAGATCCTTCGCCATCTCGTCGATGACCACATCCTCCCCATCAGGAATGCGGACACGCATCTGGGCCAACCATTCCTTGTGACAGCTATCGCCACGGAGGGGACGATCGGTGGGCGCATCCCCAGCGTCGGGTTCGATGTCGCCCAAGCGGTTCGATGGATCCAGCAGGCTTGCCAGGGAATCGAGCGAGGGCACGACTGTGGCCTGCTGCACAACGACATTAAGCCTGACAATCTGTTTCTGGACGGCCGAGGCAACTGCCTTGTCGGTGATTTCGGCATGGCAGGACAGATCGATCCAACCGGCGCCGGAATTGCCCACGGAGGCACGGCCGCAACGGTCGCGCCAGAGGTTGCGCAGGCTGTCGTCGCTGGCGAACCGCCGTACGCCACCCGCCGAAGCGATGTGTATTCGCTCGCCGCAACGCTGTTTCACTTACTCACAGGGGAACCGCCTCATCAGTTCGTGGGACTGGCGGAGGACGATCATTTGAAGCATGTGGCGACGACCCTACCGAGAAAGATTCGTGACGTAGCGCCCCACGTCCCCGACTCTCTGGCGAGGGCCGTCAACGCAGCGCTCTCGGTCGATCCTGAGAGTCGTCCAGCGACTGCAATCGAGTTCGCAAACAGCATTGGTCGGCCTATCGTCGGCAGGCGCTGGCAGCGAACTGACGAGCACGGTGGTCACATTGCGTGTCATCGCGGCGTTCGGTCCGGACGTACGGATTACCTGCTGTGCACCCTCGCGGGTGCAAAGCCCACCGACAGGAAGCTCATCACGACCCACGCGGAGAACAACCGTAAGGTCGCGAACGGCACCGTGGAGACAACTCGCGCACGGTGGGCAGCGACCGTCCGCAAGCTCATGGACCGCCTGTCCTGACTAGGTGGACCAAGCTGGACGCCTTGGTAGGTTCAAAAGGTCAGGCGCTGTCCGTCATGCGCTGCGTCACGAGCACGCTCCCCGAGATGTGAGGCTATGCGGTTGGGATGAGCAACATAAGTCGGTCGACGTCGACAGGATCCACTCGGAGCACGCGCGGGCCGCTGCGGTAGGCGGGGAGCTGACCGGCGGCGATTCTGCGGCGGAGCGCACGGACGCTGAGGCCGGTGCGCTCGGCGGCGTCGGCGAGGGACTCGAACTGGCGGCGGGGTGTTGAAGAGGTACTCATACACCCCCGAAGGGTCAAAACGTGCCTCTGACGGTCACACTCGGGGACGAGGTTCATGGAGTGGACGTCGACCGCCGGGAGGACGCATGACGGCCCGCTCAAATCGATGCATGGTGCCCATGTCCCGCGCAGCCGTGTCCCGAGCGAGCAAGGTCGCAGCAGCGCGCGTCTACATCGCGGCCAGCGCCAAGAGCGGGCAACCGGTGCCCGACTGGATTACGCGGATCGCTGACAGCCGAGAAAGTTAGCCGCGCAGCTGCTCCTCCAAAGCCGTTGCTACTGCTTCGAACTCGGCAAGAGCGGCAGTGAGGTCCTCGACGATCTCGCGGGCGATCACGTCGGGCGACGGGAGGTTGTCGAGGTCTTCGAGTGAGTCGTCCTTGAGCCAAGTGATGTCCAGGTTGGCCTTGTCGCGGGCGATGATCTCGTCGTACGTGAACGACTTCCAGCGCTCGGACTCGACCCTGTCTGCGGCGGTGTAGCAGGCGACAAAGTCATCGAGGTCGGCTCGCCGGAGCGGGTTCTGTTTGAGCGTGAAGTGCTGGTTGGTGCGCAGGTCGTAGACCCACAGCCGCTCTGTCCACGGCTGCCCCGGTCGGGCGACCTTCTTGTCGAAGAACAGCACGTTCGCCTTGACGCCGTTGGCGTAGAAGATGCCCGTTGGTAGACGCAGCATGGTGTGCAGGTCGAAGTCGGTCAGCAGCTTCCGGCGGATCGTTTCGCCGGCGCCGCCCTCGAAGAGCACGTTGTCGGGCAGGACCACGGCCGCGCGTCCGTTGGTGTCCAGGATCGTCATGATGTGCTGCACGAAGTTGAGCTGCTTGTTGCTCGTGGTCGCGACGAAGTCCTGGCGTTCGATCTCCCGGTCTTCGCGCACCTCGCGTCCGTCGGCACCGACCATCGTGAGCGACGACTTCCGGCCGAACGGCGGGTTCGAAAGCACCACCGACCACCGATCGCCCAGGTCGGCGATGAGCGAGTCCTTCACCTCGATGAGTGATGGACCGTTGGACCTGCCCATGCCGTGCAGCAGCAGGTTCATCGACGCGAGACGCGCGGTGCCGTCGACGAGCTCGTAGCCGGTGGCAAACGTGTCGCGGAGATGGTTACGCTGCGTGGGCGTCATCGACGCCGCGCCCTCGGACGCGTGCTCGTGGGCGACCAGCAGGAAGCCGCCCGTGCCACAGGCGGGATCGACCACGGTGTCGGCGACCGTTGGCTGTATGACGTCGACGATTCCCTGGATGAGCGCGCGTGGGGTGAAGTACTGGCCGGCTCCGGAGCCTTTGTCGGACGCGCCTCGGGACAGCAGCTCCTCGTAGGCGTCGCCCTTGATGTCGGTGCCGGACTGCGACCACTGCTCCTTGTCGATCAGGTCGACGATGAGCCGGCGCAGTTTTGCCGGGTCCTGGATGCGGTTCTGAGCTTTGCGGAAGATCGTGCCGATCAGGCCGGGCTCTCGCGACAGGCCGACGAGAATCTGGGTGTAGACGATCTCGAGGTTGTCGCCTTGCGCGTCGAGTAGTCGCTGCCACGAGTACTTTTCGGGCACGATCTGCTCCGGCGCCAGCTTCCGCGTCGCACGCTCGTGCGCCATCTTCAGGAAGAGAAGGTAGGTCAGCTGCTCGGTGTATTCGATGACACCGACGCCGTCGTCGCGCAGCACGTCGCAGTAGGACCACAGCTTGTCGACCAGGCGGCGCGAGTCAGTCATCGTCATCCTTCACGAGGCGGAGACCTTCGACTCCGCGATAGATCCGGTCACCGGCCAACAGCGGCAGGTCGAAGGCGATAGCGGTCGCGGCAATCCACGCGTCACCTACGTGGATCTTCTCAGCCAACGCGTGTCCGGCGTGCCGGCAGGCTGCGCGCACAGAGGCGAACGACTCGATCACGTCGTTGGTGACGGGCACTGTTGGTGTCTTGGTGAGGTTCGCCTCGAGAGCGGCGAACTTCGTTGCGCCCCAGCGTTTCGCCAGTGCTCCGAAGCGGAGCTCACCTTCGGTCTGAGCAGCGATCAGCACCTGTTTGCCGAGTAACAGCCGACGCCACGAGGAGGCTCGCGGATCGCGATCGCGTCCGGACGGAATGACGTGGCTCCACACATCGGTGTCGACCAGCACGAAGTCGTCAGGCACGAATCTCCGCCAGGAAGTCCTCGATTTCGTCATCGGAGAGGTCGAGTGGTTGCGGGGCGGGTGCGGCCTCTGCCCCACGACGCAGCGATTCGAGATCGGCGGAGCGCTGTATGCCGAGCGAGTCCGCCACGGACGGTTCCGGCGAGATGTGGGCACCCTCCATCCGATGGTGTTGTGTGCCCTGCCCAACGGCGAGCACGCCCGTCGCTACCACGCGAGTACCGACGAGCCGGGCGGCTTCATCCGGCTCCTCGACTTCGACCAGATCGATGCCGTTGCCGGCGGCATCGCGCAGCCTGAATCTCCTGCTGTGCAGGTCGACCATTTCCAACACGCCATGCACGGACATCTCGCCGGCCTCCTCTCCGTTCTGCCGCTGCCATGGCCGGCGATCCAGCAGGTGCGTGTCCAGCATGCGCCGGGGGTAACCGGGAACAGCCACCTCTGCCTTCGGCGCGGCTTTGCCCAGGGCGACGACGAGCCGATCCACCGCATCGGCGACCGAGTCGGACACCTCCGGCGGGCGCTCATTGGTGCCGACTCCCTCGATGATCGACCAGAACATGGCATCGACCTGGGGCTCCAGCGGATCGAGGATGGCGTTCTGGTCGCCGACGACGAAAACGACCTGAGTGCTGCCCTTACGCAGCCCGACCCGTACGGTGGCCAGTCGTTCGAGGACAGCATCGGTCCGGCCGAGCCCGTCTCGTTTTGCCGCGGACCGGGTCAGCCGGTAGGCGAGATCCTTGAATGAACCGATGATGCCAAGGGCGTCCGCAGCGAGCAGCTCCCCGTCGGCGCTCTCGTGTCCGATCAAACGGATCTCAATTTCACGAGTCATGGTCGCCACCTCCTGCCGATCCCGGATCTCGTCAATCTACTGACGACCACCGACGAGGTCGTGTGAGGCGGTCATTGAAGAGAAGATCCCCCGGTTGCGCATCGTTGAGTGGCTCGGGGGATATGGTCCCTCAATATTACAAGCCGTCGAAGAAGTCTTCATCCAACCGGTACAGAGTGACGGTCTGATCCGATTGGACACCGACGCCGTAGGCGACGAGGAGTTCCGCCAGGCGACGGCCGTCGATCAGCTCGATCCGTGCGTTGATGCGTTCGGCCTCTTGGACGGCGCCGTTGGAGAAGCGGGATGTCGTGATGAAAACGCCTCTGTCTCCTTGCTTTCCGAGCAGGGCGCCGGCGAACTCATGGATGCGGGGACGATCGATGGTTCGATCTTCGGCATACCGCTTCGCCTGCACATAGATGCGATCGAGACCGAGTGGGTCCTGGCTGATGATGCCGTCGACGCCGGCGTCTCCGGACGCGCTGGTGCGCTCGACCGAACCGGCCTTGCCGTATCCCATCCGTTCGAGCAGTCGAATCACAAGATCTTCGAACCCGGTCGGTGACAGGGCGAGCGCGGCCTGTAGCACCTCGCCTTCGACAGCTGCCCGGTTCGTCGACAGCGCCTGTTCGACGAGGTCGCTCGGGGTGGCCTCCCTGCGGTCGTCGCCGGTGGTAACCGCTGTCGCCGCCGCTTTCTCCCGGGTGCGATCCCGGAAGTCGAGGTATGCCGGATATGCCTCCAGGGTCTTCATGTCGATGCGGGTCGGGTTCGCCCTGAGAGCGGCGCGCCCGTCGTCGGTGATGACGACGTGCCCGCGACTCGGACGGGCGACGAGCCCGGCCTGCGAGAGGTAGGTGAGCGACCAGCCGATCCGGTTGTCGATGGTTCGCTGCCGGCCACTCGGAAGAAGCTCGGCGCGCTCCGCCTCTGTCAGGTCAAACTCCTCAGCCATCGCATCCTTGACGTCACGTGAGCGGCGCACGGCACCGTCGGCGAGGAGGGCCAGGACTGGCCGCATGAGAGTCTGGAAGTCCGGAATCATCCTGCGATCTCCTCGACCACTTCGTCGTCGGTGTGACGGCCGGTCAACTTCCCGCTGAAGGCTGCGGCCAGGACCGCGCGGCGTAATGACTGGGCGCGGGCCCTCGAGCGGGACAGCTCAGACTCGAGAATCCCCCACTTCTGCTCGGCCTCCGTGAACTGCTGCACGGCGGCTTCCTGCTCCTCGGTTCCGACATCGGGCACATGGACGCGAAGCAGGGACTTTTGCGAGATGTTCCGCATTGAGTCCTTGGTCCCAGTCGCCAGTGCCGAGATCTGCGCGCGGGACGTGGGACTCTGCAGCGCTCGCCAAAGCCAGGCCGGGTTGGTGTCGGCGGTCGGCACGACTCGAAGACTCTTGTCGCTCAATAGCAGTCGCGGCCGACCTGGATCATCGACCAGGACGCTCGCTCCGACGTATTCCGAAGTGTTCGCCCGACTGACCAGGAGATCGCCGGCGTGGATCTCGTATCTCGGATCCGCCCGGTCGGCGGGAATCGCCTTGTTCTCTTCTGGCAGGAATTTGCCCCAAGTCATCGCGGAGACTTTGATGATTCCCCACTCCTGGTCGCGGGCAGCTGCAGCCGCCCCACCGAGAGACTTGCCGGCTTCAATGTGGTCCACCAGCTGTTTGAGTGGCACCCGCTTGCTGCTTCGGCCGAACAGCTCTTCAAGGGTCGAACGCCGGAGGGATGCAAGTCTTCGTTCCACAGCGGACGCATAATCCGCCGCTGCGTCGAGGTGTGAGAGGTGGTCTTCGAGGATCTCGACGATTCGCTGCTGCTCTGCAAGGTCTGGCAGCGGCACAGCAAGAGCAGCGAGGTTCTTGCGCGAGATTCGCTTGCGGGTGGTGCCGCTTTGCCGTGCGACAACCTCCGCGTTGAACTGTGGGGCGTTGATCATCCACATCACATACGCAGGAGACACGGCGGAGTGATCTACACGGAGGATGGCGACGTCGACCGCGGTCACGGCACGGCCGATGCCTTCTGGCGCTAGGCAGGCTCGCCCGAGTGGCTCAGGCATTCGTGCGACCAGAATGTCTGCTGGCTGAAGAAATGTGCAGCCGAGCCGGTCGGCTTGATCTTCGCGCATCCAGCGATCAGATCGATTCCTGAACGTTCCGACCCCTACGTCGGCGAGTTGTGTCAGCCTTACGGTTCCTGACGCGTCCTGATCCTTCGACTCGACCCAATCGCCGTCCCGGAAGAGCCCGCGTTCGCCGAGTCGGCTGAGCGAGACGAGCGGTGCTTTCACGCGGTGAGCTCCGCGTTGAGGTTCTCCAGCAGGTCGGCGGCTTGGTCGCCGAGGTCACGCAGGGCACCATCGACCCCACCGCGTTCGGTGAAGGGTGCTTCGTCGAGGTCTTCGGCGGTGATGCCGGCGGAGTTCGCGATCACTTCGACCATCCGGTCCAGCCACCACCTTTGTGTCTCCGTGAATTTCGTGCCCGACTGCTCCTGTTGGGCGAGCCAGGCGGCATACCGCTCGCGCACGCGGTCGGCAAACGGCACCAGCTCGTCATCGACGCCGACGGTATAGCGCAGCAAGGACACCAGGTCGGTCAGGGTGTGCCGGTCGCTGTGGCGGACCTTGTCCACATACAGCGTCTCGTAGGCGTGCCAGATGATGTCGGTGGTCCAGTTGTGCGGTGGCCGGCTGATGCGGTCGGCGAGTTCTTGGATGTCGGCGAAGTTGATGCGTCGCACGCGGGCTTCGCCGAGCAGCTGGATGGCGGTGATCTCGTCGCGGTGCTCGTTCAGGTAGGCCTGCCAGGACTCGACCACCGACTGCGCCCGGCGGGTGTCGACCACGCCGCCGGCGTCGATCAGGGTGTCGGCGTTGACCTCGTCGATGATCCGGTCGTGTGTGGCGCGTAGCTCCAGGATGCGGCTGCGTAGTTCGGGGTTGGCGGCCAGCGGGCGTGTCGCGGGGTCCAACAACTGCTGAATGGTTTCGACACGGGCTCCTTCGTCGCCCTGCTCAACCAGCGCTCGAGCCTGGGTGTCCGGGTCGACCGCGTCGACCAGTCCGCGGACGATGTCGCGGACCGGCATACCGGCGACATCGTCCAGCTCCTCGCGCTCGGCCGGGGTGAGGTCCAACTCCAACTTGGCCAATCGGGAGGCGAGAGTGGCGGTCTCGTCCTCGGTCAGCGACAACGTCGCCGCTTTGTCGAGCAGCTTCTTGAGCGAGACGCCCTTCTCGCGGTTCAGCGGCGGATCGACGAAGTCGTGCTCGGTGACCCCGACGGCGTCGACGATGACGAACCGGTCCTTGCCCGCCGCGTCCGGGGTGACCGACTGAAAATCGGCCGGGGTGATGGTGCGGGCGCCGCGGCCCTTCATCTGCTCGAAGTACTGCGCCGAGCGCACGTCGCGCATGAAGAAGACGCACTCCAGCGGCTTCACGTCGGTGCCGGTGGCGATCATGTCGACGGTGACCGCGATGCGCAGACTCGGGGACGTCCGGAACGCCTGCAGCTGGCCCTTGGGGTCGCGGGCGTTGTAGGTGATCTTGGCGGCGAAGTCGTTGCCCTTGCCGAACACTTCGCGCACCGCGGTGACGATCTCCTCGGCGTGCGCGTCGTCCTTGGCGAAGATCAGCGTCTTCGGGACGGTCGAACGGCCGGGAAAGATCTCGGTGAACAGCCGGTCCCGGAACGTCTCCAACACCAAGCGGATCTGCGACTTGGCGGTGACCGCGCGGTCGAGCTGCTTGTGGGTGTATTCCAGGTCCTCTTCGAGCGCTTCGAGTCGCTGCTGACGGGTCCGGCGGTCGACCTTCGGGACGATCGTGCCGGCGTCGATCGAGTTGCCGCATTCGGAGATCTCGGTGCGGATCCGGTAGAGGTCGAAGTCGACGTTGACGCGGTCGGCGACCGACTGCGGGTAGGTGTATTCGGAGACCAGGTTCTGCCGGAAGAACGCGAACGTCTGCTTGCCGGGTGTCGCGGTCAGGCCGACGACGTGCGCGTCGAAGTATTCGAGGACGCTGCGCCATACGCCGTAGATCGAGCGGTGCGCCTCGTCGACGACGACCAGGTCGAACGTCTCGGGCGGCAATTGGGCGCTGTAGGCGACGGTCACGGGGGAGTCCGGGACGAAGTCGTCCAGGCCCGGGTCGTCGTCCGCGGTCACCTCCTCGCCCTGGAGCGCCTTGTAAACGCGCTGGATGGTCGAGATCACGACGTTGCTGCTGGCGAGCATGCCGGCGCGCGTGAGCTTGTCGACGTTGTAGATCTCGGTGAAGCGGCGGCCGTCGCCGGGCGTGCGGTAGTTCTGGAACTCCGCGATCGTCTGCTCGGCGAGGTTGTTGCGGTCGACGAGGAAGAGGATGCGCTTGAAGCCGCCAAACTTCAGCAGCCGAAAGGCGAGCGTGACGGCGGTGTAGGTCTTGCCGGCACCGGTTGCCATCTGTACCAGTGAACGGTCGAAATGCTGCGCGGCGAGTGAGTGCTCCACGCCGTTGATCGCGGTGATCTGCGCCGGCCGCAGGCTCGTCATGTCGAGCTCGGGGAGGTGGCGCACCTTCGCGCGCCAGGTCGGTGAATCCTCGGCTTCGGCATCGCGGATGATGCGGGCGAGCGTCGCCGGCTGCGGAAACGCGAACAGCTGCCGCGACCGTGCGTCCGGGTCATAGCCGTTGGTGAAGTGCGTCTCGGTGCCGCTCGCCTCGAAGATAAACGGCAGCCGTCCGTCCGTCGTGAGTGCCTTGAGCCGTATGTCGGACGGGAGGCCCTCGGCATACATCGCCGACTGCCACTCGACACCACTCAGCGTCGTGCCCTGCGGCTTGGCCTCGATGACACCGACGGCGCGCTGGTCGACATACAGCAGATAGTCCGCGCGACCGTGCCCGGACGCCATGGTGACCTCGCGGCACGCGACGCCTTGCGCGGCGAAGAGGTTGAGCGCCTTCTTGTCCTGCACCATCCAGCCTGCGTCGGTCAGTTGGCGATCGATGAGTAAACGCGCCCGTGCCTCGGCAGCAACCCGAGCCTCGTCCCCTGATGACGCATTCATGATGCTCGCAGGTTACTGCGAACTACCCGGAACGTTTGCGATCTCGCGCCAGCCTGGAGGGCTCTCAAATATCGGCTTGCGTCGCCATCGTCCGGGCATGCTTACCGTTGCGGTCTCAACCGTGCAGCGGTCGACCACCCGAACCCACGCCCACAAAAATGACCCGAACCTGCACAATGCAGGTCCGGGCCATTCCGATGTCCTCAAGACATCACACTGTCGGGGTGACAGGATTTGAACCTGCGACCTCTTCGTCCCGAACGAAGCGCGCTACCAAGCTGCGCCACACCCCGTGGCATGCCGCGAGCGCCCCAGCGGGACGCACGCAGCGAGAAGCAACGATACAAGCTGACCCGCGGATTCGCCCAATCGGGCTAGGCGTAGCGGCGCAGGATGGACGCTGCCTGCCCGACATACCCGCCGCCGAAGAGCACCGCGTGCAGCAGGACCAGATGCAGCTGCATGAGGGGGAGGCGCTCGCGCCAGCCGTCGGCCACCCCCGCCACCTCGATGTATGACGCAAGCAGCCGCTCCAGGTGCGGCGCCCCGAAGAGCGTGAGCGCGCCCAGGTCGGACTCCGGGTGCCCACCGTGCGCGGCCGGGTCGATCAGCACCCCGCCGGCCGCGGTCCACACCACGTTGCCGGCCCACAGGTCACCGTGCAGTCGCGCCGGCGCGGCGACCGTCTCGTCGAACTCTCCGCCCCGCAGCCGCCCGAGCAGCCCCTCGGCCGCGCCCAGGAGCCCCGCCTGGCGCGCCAACGGCTCGACCCGCAGGTCGGCATACATCGCGCCCCAGGAGTCATAGGGCCCGAGTGGCAGCGGGATCAGGTCGTCCGCCGGCCCCTGCAGGCCGTCGCGGGTCCATCCGTCCGGCCCGACACCGAAACCCGAGGCACCGGTCGCATGGGTCGCGGCGAGCTGCCGGCCGAACGACTCGACCTGCGCGACCGATGGTGAGATCGGCGAAAGGCGTTGCAGCACAAGCTGATCCGGGGACACTGACTCGACGCCCACGACCGGTGCGCCGCCCGGCACCCGCAGCCACGACAACCCGGCCGCCTCCCACGCACCCGCCCGCTCCGAGGCGACCCGCTTGACGAAACCGCCCGCGGTCACGCCCCGGGCACCAGCGTCAGCAGCGTCGCCTCCGGGCGGCACGCGAGCCGCACCGGGTTGTACTTGTTGTGCCCGATGCCCGCCGACACCTCGAGCCACGCGGCGTCCGGCGGAGCCGCGACGCCCGTTGCCGCGCCGGGCCACCAGCGCGAAACCCCTTTGGCGCGAGCGTTGTCCAGGTCGCAGTTGGTCGTCAGCGCGCCGTAGTACGGCACGCACACCTGCCCGCCGTGGGTGTGCCCGGCGAGCATCAGGCGCGCCGCGTCGGCGCTCATCGCGTCGAGCACCCGCACATACGGCGCATGCAGCACGCCCATCGTCAAGGCGACATCGGAGGCGGCAGGACCGGCGACCGCGGCGTAGTCGTCCAGCTCGATGTGCGGGTCGTTCACCCCGACGAATTCGACTGGCTCGCCATTGATGTCGACAGTCCGCCGCACGTTGTCGAGGTCGATCCAGCCACCGGCGGTGAAGCCCTCGACCAGCTCCTCGACCGGCAGCGACGCCACCTCCAGGTCGGCGCCCTTCTTGTGGGGTGCGCCGATCCCGACATACTTCAGCGGGTTCTTCGGTGCCGGCGCGTAGTAGTCGTTCGAGCCGAGCACGAACGCGCCGGGGAAGTCCAGCAGCGGTTCCATCGCGTGCAGCACCGCCGGCACCGCGTCGAGGTCGGAGCAGTTGTCGCCGGTGTTGATCACGAAATCCGGCTCCAGTGCTGCCAAACCGCGCACCCAGTCGATGCGGCGCTGCTGCCGCGGCACCAGGTGCAGGTCGCTGAGATGCAGCACCCGCAGCGGCCGCGAGCCCGGCGCGAGCACCGGCAGCCGGAAACGGCGCAGCGTGTAGAGGTGACGTTCGACGAGGGAGGACCAGGCGAGCGTGCCGGCCCCGGCAGCTGCGACGGCGGTGGTTGCCTTGGCGAGTGCATGCATGACCGGTCAATTATGCGCAGGCCGCTGAGTGCCGCCTGTCAGACTGGCTCCATGACGAGCAAGCAGACCCTGCGCGATGACCTGACCGCCGCATTGCGCGCCCGCGACCAGGTGCGCACCGGCACCCTGCGGATGACGATCGCCGCCATCACCAACGCGGAGGTCGCCGGCAAGGAGCACAAGGAGCTCACCGACGCCGACGTGCAGCAGGTGATCACCAAGGAGGCCAAGAAGCGCCGCGAGGCCGCCGAGGCGTATGACGCAGCCGGCCGCGACGAGCTGGCCGCGAACGAACGCGCCGAGCTCGCCGTGCTGGAGGAGTATCTGCCCAAGCAGCTCACCGACGACGAGCTGCAGACGATCGTGCGGGACGCGATCGCGCAGACCGGTGCCGACAGCATGGCCGGCATGGGTGCGGTAATGAAGGTCGTGCAGCCGCAGATCGCCGGACGCGCCGACGGCGGCAAGGTCGCGGCGCTGGTGAAGCAGGCGCTCGCCCACTGAACCTCACCCACTGAACACGGGGCAGGCCCCGGTGCGGCCTACGCCGCACCGGGGCCCGCCCGTTGCTCAAGGTCGGTCGCTGACCGCCTACTTGCCGCTCGCCGTCGGCTGAGCCGTCGACGTCGGCTTGGTCGTCGGCTGCTGCCGGACGGTCGCCTTCGGGGTCTCCTTCTGCGCGGTCGCGCGCGGCACCACCGGCGCCTGCGTCGTACCCGTCCCGTTGTTCTGCGGAGTGTAGGTGCGCGGCGAGTAGTTGCCGGTCGGGCCGACCGGCGTGGGCGGCGGCGGGGTCGACGCGGTCGCCTTCGGCGCGGGCTTCGACTTGGGCGTGCTGCCGTCCGGCTTCTGGAAGTATTCGATCGGCTTGCCCTTGAGCGCCGCGTCCATCACGTTCTTCCAGATCGGTGCCGCGAGGTCCCCGGCGAAGACGTAGTCCTTGTACTTCTGGCCGGCCAGCGTGATGTCCTTCATCGGCGCCGGCGCCTTGTTGTGGCCCACCCAGACTCCGGTCGCCATCTGCGGGGTGTAACCGACGAACCAGATGTTCTTCGAGCCGTCCTCGGTGCCGGTCTTACCGGCGGCCGGCCGGTTGCCGTTGAGCAGGATGTCGCCGTGCGTCGTACCCGCCGGGTCGGTGATCACCGACTGGAAGATCTCCGACGTCTCGGCCGCCACCTTCGGGCTGACCAGCTGCTTGCACGCGGTGCCCGACAGCGGCAGCTTCTTGCCGTTGCCGTCGGTGATCGCCACGACCGGCCGCGGCGGGCAGTACTTGCCGTTGGCGGCGATCGTCGCGTAGGCGTTGGTGAGGTCCAGCGGGGTCACGTCCGAGGTGCCCAGGGTGATCGACGCGGCCGTCGACTGGATCTGCTGACCGGTGCCGCTCTGCACCCCGAACTTGCTGGTCGTCTTCAGCACGTTGCACGCGCCGAGCTCGCTCACCATCTGCGCGAAGATCGTGTTGACCGACTGCGCGGTCGCGTCCTTCAGGCTCATCCGCTGCCCGGCCGGGGGATACGGCTTGTCGTTGGGCAGCCGCCACGTCGTACCCGGCGTCAGGCCGCACCGGCCGGGGAAGTTGGCGCTGGTGAACGCGTGCGCCGGGGCGTCCGCCGAGCTCTTGGTGTTGTATGGCGGCACGGTGATCTTCTTGTCGGGCGACCACCCCGCCTCGAGGGCGTTGACCACGGTGAACAGCTTCGCCGTCGAGCCATAGGCGTAGCCCTCGCCGTCGGTGGTGAAGTTCTGCGCGTTCTTGCCCGCGCCCGCCACGTTGGAATACTGCGTGTTCTGACCGCTGGCCAGCACCAGGCCGGTGCCCGGCTGGATGATGATGCCGGCGGAGTCGATGCCCTCGGAGTTGCCCTGCGGCACCTTCTTGCGGATCTCCTTGTCGATGGTGTCGGCGAGCTTGGGGTCGAAGCTGGTCTTGATCGTCAGGCCGCCGCTCTGCAGCGTCGCCAGCCGCGACTTCGGGTCCTTGCCGAGCGCCGGCTGCGTCTGCAGCCAGCCCATCACGTAGTAGCAGAAGTAGGCGTACTTGGAGTTGGCGCACGAGTTGGAGTTGACCTGGGTCAGCTTCAGCCCGAGCGGCGACTTCTTGGCGTCGACCAGCTGGGTGTAGCTGATCAGCTTCTGCTGGTACATCTTGTCCAGCACCACGTTGCGGCGGGCGAGCACACCCTCGGGGTTGGTCGTCGGGTCCAGCCGGCCCGGCTCGTTGACCACCCCGGCGAGCATCGCCGACTGCTGCAGGTTGAGCTGGGCCGCCGGGATGCCGAAGTAGTGCCGGGCTGCGGCCTCCACGCCATACGCCTGACCGCCGTAGTAGACCAGGTTGAGATAGCCGTCCAGGATCTGATCCTTGGTGTACTTCTGCTCGATCGTGACCGCGTACTTCAGCTGCTGCAGCTTGCGGACGTAACCCTCCATGCCGCTCTGCGTCACGGCGCGGTTGGCGGCCTCCTCGTTGCCGGTGTTGATCGCCTGGTTCTGCTGCATGACCTTGACGTACTGCTGGGTCAGCGTCGACGCGCCCTGGGTGCCGTTGCTGAACACGTTGGAGCTGATCGCCCGCAGGAGACCCTTGGAGTCGATCGCGCCGTGCTGGTAGAACCGCTCGTCCTCGATCGCCACCTGGGCGTTCTTCATGTTCTGGGAGATCTTGTCGAACGGCACCACGATGCGGTTCTGGTTGAACGGGGTGGCGAGCACCGACCCGTCCGCGGCGAGGATCCGGGACTGCTGCGCCAACGGATTCATCTCAATGTTGCTCGGAATCTGGTTGAACAGCTTTATGCTGCCGTTCGTCGCCTGACCGGCGGCACCGATCGCGGGCAGCGCGAGCCCTGCGGCGACCAGGCCCATCGCGATAGCTGTCGCGATGAGCGCGCCGAGCAGGCTGAACACTGTGCCGAAGCGGGTCACGTGACGCATGAGCGCCAGAGTAACCGCCGAAACTGTCCGCGCCGCGCAGGACGCGGGCCGCGCACTCTAGCGCTGGTGGCCTGACCGCACGTATAGTCCGAACGAGCTATTTCGAAATAGTTCCCAATAGGTCTAGCGGGTGAACGGCGGGAGACATAACGTGCTCCCAGACACACGCGGGGGCGTGGGACCTGTTGAGCAGCGTGGTGGGGAAGGCCGAACGACTATGACTGCAGTGATGCCGGACAAGGTGATCTGGGACGACAACTGGGCGGCGCGGGCCGTATGCCGCACCGGCAGCTCCCCGGACGAGCTTTTTGCGAAGGGTGCCGCACAGCAGACCGCCAAGGTCATCTGTCAGCGCTGCCCGGTGGTGGCCGAGTGCCTCGCCGACGCACTCGACAACAAGACCGAATACGGGGTCTGGGGCGGTATGACGGAGCGCGAGCGTCGCGCCCTGCTGCGCCGCCGGCCCGACGTGCGCTCCTGGGAGCAGCTCTTCAAGACCGCCCGCGCCGACGAGCTTGGTTGATCGTCTCCGCTGGTTGAGTAGCGGGGCCCTCTCGCTGGTTGAGTAGCGGAGGAGCGTATCGAAACCTGCGGTGGTGGTCTCGATACGCGGCTCGTTCCTCGCCGCTACTCGACCACCATGACTGCCACTGGTTGGGTAGCGGGGGCCCTCTCGCTGGTTGAGTAGCGGGGGAGCGCAGCGGAGGAGCGTATCGAAACCTGCGGTGGTGGTCTCGATACGCGGCTCGTTCCTCGCCGCTACTCGACCAACTCAACCGGTGGTCTCGATACGCGGCTCGTTCCTCGCCGCTACTCGACCAACTCAACCGGTGGTCTCGATACGCGGCTCGTTCCTCGCCGCTACTCGACCACCGCAGGCCGCTACTCGACCACCGCTATCCCGCGAGCTCGTCGCCGATCTCGCGCAACTGCGCGATGTCGTTGACGTCGTGCGCGGCCGCGCCCACCAGCACCTGGGGGATCGTCGGGTGGGCGGCGGTGAAGCGGCCGATGGCGGCCTCGTGGCGTGCCGCGGTGGCCGCCAGGTCGGCGTGCAGGCTCAGCAGGCTCGCGGTGTCCGTGGGCTGCCAGCCCTTGCCGCGCCGCGCGGGGAGTTCGTCGGCTGCCTCCGCCGCCACCTCCGCGCGTCCCGCCTTGAGCGACGGCACGTGCGTGCGCTGCAGGCGGTTGACCACCAGGCCGGCGAGCGGCATGCCCTCCTCGCCGAGCCGGCCGGCGAAGTAGGACGCCTCGCGCAGCGCGTCCCGCTCGGGGGTCGCCACCACCACGAAAGCCGTCGACGCGTCACCGAGCAGCGCGTAGGTCTGCTCGGCCCGCTCCCGGAAACCACCGAACATCGTGTCCAGCGCGGCGACGAACGTCTGCGCGTCCTTGAGGAACTGTCCGCCGACGATCTTGGACATCACCGCGGTCACCGAGTTGACGCCGACCGAGACCACCTTGAGGTAGGCGCGGCCACCGGCCTTCGCCGGCGACATCATCAGCCGGATGAAACGGCCGTCGAGAAACGACCCGAGCCGCTTCGGCGCGTCGAGGAAGTCCAGCGCCGACCGGGACGGCGGGGTGTCGACCACGATGAGGTCCCACCGGGCTCGGCCGTCCCGCTGCTCGGCGTGCAACTGCCCGAGCCGCTCCATCGCCATGTACTCCTGCGTGCCGGCGAACGAGCTCGAAACCGCCTGGTAAAAGGGGTTTTCCAGGATCTGCTGCGCCCGACCCGGGTCGGCGTGCCGCACCACGACCTCGTCGAAGGTGCGCTTCATGTCCAGCATCATCGCGTCGAGCGAGCCGCCGGCCGAGGTGTCGATCGACTCCACCGGCGCGGGCTCGTTGTCCAGGTGCGCGAGGCCGAGCGCCTGCGCGAGCCGGCGCGCGGGGTCGATGGTCAGCACGGCCACCGTGCGGCCCTGCTCGGCCGCGCGGATCGCCACTGCCGCCGCGGTTGTCGTCTTGCCGACCCCGCCGGATCCGCAGCACACGATCGTGTGCACCGAGTCGTCGGCGATCAGCCGGTCGATGTCGAGGGCCTGCGTCATACGCGCGCCTCCTGCTCGGTCAGTGCCGCCTCGAGCTGGAGCAGGCCGCCGGCGTCGAGCCCATCGGGCAGCAACGGCAGGTGGTATGTCGGCAGTCCCAGCCCGGCGATCGTCTCCCGCTCCTGGTGCTCCAGCTCCAGCCGGTCGATCAGGTCGCGCCCGGTCTGCACGAGGCCGCCGACGAGCGTCGGCCCGACCCGCAGGCCCAGCTCCCCGAGGTCGTCGGCGAGCGGCGTGGTGTCGAAATCGGTTGCGGCCAGCAGCTTTCGGGTGTGCTCGTCGGCCGGCGGGGTGCGCTCCTGGTTGATGATCACCGCACCAAGTGGGAGGGACAGCGAGCGCAGCTCGGCCACCGCGTCGACGGTCTCCTGCACCGGCATCTCCTCCAGCAGGGTGACCAGATGCACTGCGGTCTGGTCGGATTGGAGCAGTTCGTTGATCGAGTCGGCCTGGTTCTTCACCGGACCGACCTTGGCAAGGCCCGACATCGCCTGGTTGACCGCGAGGAACTGGCCGACCCGGCCGGTCGGCGGCGCGTCGAGCACGACGGCGTCGTAGACCTGGTCCTGACGGACGCCGCGACGGCCGGGGCGGCGCCGGACCGCCTCGTAGACCTTGCCGATCAGCAGCACGTCGCGCAGCCCGGGCGCGACGGTCGTGGCGAAGTCGACGACCCCGAACCGCTCCAGCATGCCGCCGGCCATGCCGAGCTTGTAGAACATCTGCAGGTATTCGAGCAGGGCGGCCTTCGGGTCGACGGCGAGGCCCATCACCTGGCCGCCCGCGGACCCGGTCGCCACCTGCACCTCGTCCTCGCCGAGCCGTGGCACGTCGAGGACACCGCTGATGCCCTGCCGGCCCTCGACCTCGGCGAGCAGCACCCGCTTGCCCTCGGTCGCGAGAGACATCGCGAGCGCGGCGGCGACGGTCGTCTTGCCGGTGCCGCCCTTGCCGGTCACGATGTGCAGCCGCACTCCGTCCCAGTCGCTCGTCATGCCGCAAACGTTATCCCGCGCGGACCCGCGCCCGAAGGGGTGATCACGACGTGAGGTCGGACAGGTCCCGCACGGCCGCGGCGAAGTGCGGCGAGTCCGGGTCGATCAGGTCGTGATGCGTGGCTCCCGTCAGCACGGTGAGCGGTATGCCGGAGCCGGCCGCGGCCTGGTAGCTCTCCGACACCTCGACCGGCACGACGTCGTCGGCCGTGCCGTGGATCAGCCGCACCGGCGCAGGGGGAGGGCCGAGAAGTGCGGGATCGGCTGCGCGCCATACGGATTCGTCGGCGTCGCCCATCAGGGCGTTGGCCGCGCCGTCGCCCAGCCCGAGGTCCCGCGCCAGGTGCAGGTCGACCGCGCCGGCGAGCGAGACCGCACCCGCGACCCCGGCAGCCTCGGGCTGATGGAGGGCCCAGGTCACCAGGTGCCCACCGGCCGAATGTCCCACCAGCACAACGTCATCCGGCAGCTCCGGGTCGGCTCGCACGGCCGCGAGACCGGCCCGCAGGTCGTGCGCCATCGCCGCCCAGTCGCCGGGGATGCGCCGGTATTCGAGCGACGCGACGTGAAAGCCCTTGTCCGCCAACGCAGTTGCCTGCGGGCCGGTGTGCAGCCGGTCGTAGGCCGGGCGCCAGAAGCCGCCGTGGACCAGCAGCACGGTCGCGTCGCGGGCATCCCCGGTGGGCGTGCGGACGTCATACACCTGATCGGGATGACTGCCGTAGCTGCGGGTGAGGTCGGGCTTCCGGTCGGGCGCGGAGAAGTCGGGCACGGCCGCGACTCTATCGACGGCGCCGCGGGTTCCCCCAAGTTACCGGCAAGTACCGACTAGTTCGATCTGCGCCGGTTGTCGCTACGAAATCAGCGGTGCTACCGTCGCGAGAGCGGGAATATCGTAGATCAAGGAGCCGAAATGCCTCAGGAACCGTTGCGCGCTGTGAAGGGGCAGCGCACGCCGCACGTCGTCGTGGTCGGAGCCGGCATGGTCGGCCTCTCGACCGCGTGGCACCTGCAGGAGCGCGGGGTGGAGGTGACCGTCGTCGAGCGTTCCGGGGTCGCCGCCGGCAGCTCCTGGGGCAACGCCGGCTGGGTGTCGCCCGGGCTCTGCGTGCCGCTCTCCGACCCGTCGGTCATCAAGTACGGCATGAAGGCGCTGCTCGACCCGGACTCGCCGCTCTACATCCCGATGAAGCCGGACCCGAAGCTGGCGTCCTTCCTGCTCGGCTTCGCCCGGCGCTGCACCCCGGGTCAGTGGAAGCGGACGATGGACAAGTACGTGCCGGTCAACCGGCGCGCGATCGAGGCCTATGAGTTCCTCGAGTCGCACGGCGTGCGGGCGACCTCCCACGACGCCCCGATCATGGCGGCCTTCCGGCGCGCCGAGGACGCCGCCGGGCTGGAGCACGAGGTCGAGCTGATCCGCGAGGCCGGCCTGGAGCTGGAGGCCACCGAGGTCGACAACGCCACGCTGCGCGCGGAGCTGCCGATCGTGAGCCCCGACGTCGAGAAGGCGATCCGGCTCGGCGGCCAGCGCTTCATCAACCCCGGCGAGTATGTCGACGCGCTCGCGAACGCCGTCACCGACCGGGGCGGCCGGCTCGTCATCGGGTCCAACGCCCGTGCCCTGCGGCACGGCCCGGGCGGCGTCACCGTCGAGATGATGAGCGGCGAGCCGATCTCGGGCGACGCCGTCGTGCTCGCCACCGGCGCGTGGCTGCCCGAGCTGGCCCGGGACTGCGGAGTGCGGACGCCCCTGCGCGCCGGCCGTGGTTACAGCTTCTCGGTCACGGTCACCGACCCTTCGATGCGTCCGGTGCCGTGCCCGGTCTACTTCCCCTACGAGCGGGTCGCGTGCACGCCGCTCGGCGACCGGTTGCGGGTCGGCGGGACGATGGAGTTCGCGGGCACCGAGGAGCCGCTGCACGAGGAGCGGGTCGACGCGATCGTCAAGAACGGCCGCCCGCTGCTGTCCGGCGTCGACTGGGACGACCGGCAGGACACCTGGGTCGGCGGCCGCCCGGTCACCGTCGACGGTCTGCCGCTCGTCGGCGCGACCAAGGTGCCGCGGGTCTTCACCAACGGCGGCCACGGCATGTGGGGCATCACCCTCGGCCCGCTGTCGGGCCAGCTGCTCGCCGAGCAGATGGTCACCGGCGTCACGCCGCCGGAGCTGCTGCCCTTCGACCCGACCCGCTGACGCCTGAACCGTCATACCGGCCCGGCACTAGGGTGACCAGCATGACCAAGTGGGAATACGCCACCGTGCCGCTGATGATCCACGCGACCAAGCAGATCCTCGACCAGTGGGGCGAGGACGGCTGGGAGCTCGTCCAGGTCGTGCCGGGACCCGACGGCAACGGCCTCGTCGCTTATCTGAAACGCCCCAAGGAGAGCTGAAAACCATGTCATCAGTTGAGGATCGGCTGAGCGAGCTCGGTCTGACCGTCCCCGAGGTCGCCGCCCCGGTCGCGGCCTACGTGCCCGTCGTGCGCGACGGCTGCCTCGTCTTCACCTCCGGTCAGCTGCCGGTGGTCGATGGCAAGCTCGCCGCGACCGGCAAGGTCGGTGCCGAGGTCACCGCGGAGGAGGCCGCCAAGCTCGCCGAGACGTGCGCGCTCAACGCGATCGCCGCGGTGAAGTCGGAGATCGGCGACCTCGACCAGGTCACCCGGGTCGTCAAGGTGGTCGGCTTCGTCGCCAGCGACCCGAGCTTCACCGGTCAGCCGGCCGTCATCAACGGCGCCAGCGAGCTGCTGTCGAAGGCGTTCGGTGAGCGCGGTGCGCACGCGCGCTCGGCCGTCGGCGTCGCCGCGCTCCCGCTGGACGCCCCCGTCGAGGTCGAGATCACCGTCTCCGTGCAGTGACGTCGTGGTGACGTCCCAGCACGACTTCCCGGTGCCGCCGCCGCTCGCCGAGGGCGCGCAGCGGTGGTTGGCAACCGCTCCGGCGCAACGTCAGATCGTGCCACCCCGTATGGCGGCGACCGTCATGCTGTTGCGCGAATCAGCCTCTGGTCCGGAGGTTTTCATGCTCCGGCGCGTGCCGTCGATGGCGTTCGCGCCGTCGGTCTGGGTGTTTCCCGGCGGCGGTGTCGACCCCCGCGACGAAGGCGGCGACATCCCCTGGGCCGGGCCGTCTCCCGCGCAGTGGGCGGCGCTGACCGGGCTGTCCGAGGGGGTCGCCCGCGCCACCGTCATCGCGGCCGTGCGCGAGGTCTTCGAGGAGTGCGGGGTCCTGCTCGCCGGGCCGTCGGCGGACACGGTCGTCGCGGACGTCAGCGGTGACGACTGGCATGCCGACCGGGAGGCACTGCTCGACCGGTCGCTGTCCTTCGCTGAGCTGCTGACCCGGCGACGCCTGGTGCTGCGCTCCGATCTGCTTGCGCTGCAGGACCATTGGGTCACTCCGGAGATGGAGCCGAAGCGCTACGACACCTGGTTTTTCGCGGCCCGGCTGCCCGAGCGGCAGGCCGCCGACGACCGCACCACCGAGGCCGACCGCACCGAGTGGGTGCGTCCGGCGGCGGCGCTGGAGCAGGTCGGTGCGGGTGCGGCCCGCATGATGCCCCCGACGATCGTGCAGCTGCGCCGGCTGGGCGCCTTCGCCGACATCGGTGCGGCCATGGTCAATCGGCCCGACCTGGTCGCGGTGATGCCGGAGCCGGCGCAGGCCGGGGACGCGATGGTGTTGCGGGCGACGCTGAACGACTGAGGGGCGGGCGGTAGCGCTGGTTTCGATAGGTCTGCTGGTTTCGATACGCCGGCACGGGCTCGCAGGCTCGCCCGTGCCGGCTACTCAACCAGCGGGCTCGGCTACTCAACCAGCGAGTGGCTCGCCCGTGCCGGCTACTCAACCAGCGAGGTCGGCTACTCAACCAGCGAGGTCGTCCGCGAGCACGATGTCGAAGCGCACCCGCGACCACGGACCGTCCACCGGGCGGCCGTCCGGCGTCGGTGTGCCGGCGGGTTGCTCGTCGAAGTCGAGCACCAGCGAATCCTTCACGCCGAAGACGCTGTCGGTCTCCAGATGCGAGTCGCCCCGCACGAAGATGTGGGTCACCAGGCGTCGCTTGCCGTCCGCGGTGACCATGAAGTGCAGGTGGGAGGCTCGCATCGGGGTGCGCTCCGCGGCCGCGAGCAGCTGGCCGACCGGCCCGTCATACGGGATCGGGTATGGCGTGGGTTGCACTGCCCAGAAGCGGTATTCGCCCCGCTCGTCGCTGAAGAGGTGCGCCCGGCCGCCGACGCGGCCGTCGTCATACTGCACGTCGTAGAGACCGTCGTCGTCGGCCTCCCACGCCTCGATGCGGGCGCCCGGCACGGGCTGCCCGTCGGTGCCCCGCACGGTGCCCTCGACGTAACACGGCATGCCGGTGGCCGCGCCGCTGATGTCGCCGCCGTTGTCGATCTCAGGGGAGTCCTGCACGAAGAAGGGGCCGAAAACCGTTGCCTCGGTGGCATTCCCGCGCGCCTGGTTGTTCATCGTGATGGTCTGCATCGACACCCCGAAGGTGTCGGACAGCAGGATGAACTCCTGACGCTTGTCGTCGGTGATGTCGCCCACCGCCGTCAGGTAGGCGATGCCGGCCTCCCACTCCTGCTCGGTGAGCCGCACCTCGCGCACGAAGGCGTGCAGGTGCCGGGTGGCGGCCTGCAGGATCTCGCGCAGCCGGTCGTCGGGGGTGTTGGCGAACGACGCGACCACCTTGTCGGTGAGTGCCTGCTCGCGCTGCGTCTGGGCCTGGTCGTCGGAGGTGGTGCTCATCGCGGTGGGGCTCCTTCCCAGGCGCGTCGCAGCAGCCCGGTCATGGTGTCTTCGGTCACGGGGGTCGGGTTGCTCGGCGGCACGACCGGCAGGATCGCGGCGACTGCGCCCGGCAGGTCGCTCTCGCGCATGCCGAGGTCGCGCAGCGCGCGGGGTGCGTCGAGCGTGGTGCGCAACGCCTCGAGGCCACCGAGTGCGGTGTCCGAGCCGAACGCCGCTGCGAGCCGTCGGTCGGCATCCGGCGCGTGGGGTGCGTTGAGTGCGAGCACGTGCGGGAGCACGACGGCGTGCGTCTGCGCGTGCGGCAGGTCGTAACGGCCGCCGAGCACGTGGCAGAGCTTGTGGTGCAGGCCGGAGCCGGCGGAGGCGAACGCGACCGCGGCGAGGTAGGCGCCGAACAACGTGTCCTGCCGCCCGTCGAGCCCGCCCGGGTCGGCGACCACCTCGGGCAGGCCGGTGGCGAGGGCCCGGGCTCCTTCGGTGGCGAGCGCGATGTCGAGCGGGTCGGCGTGCGGTGCCCACATCGCGTCCACGCAGTGCGCCATCGCATTCAGCCCGGAGGCGACGCTCAGGTCGACCGGCAGCGAGGTGGTGAGCGCTGCGTCATACACGATCGAGGCGGGGAGGACGCGCGGGTCGACGCCGGTCTGCTTCTCGTGCCCGCTGGTCAGTCCCCAGACCGGGGTCGCCTCGGAGCCGGCGTATGTCGTGGGCACCGCGACGATCGGCAGTCCGGTGGTGAGCGCCACCGCCTTAGCCAGTCCGGTGGTCGAGCCGCCGCCGACGCTCAGCACGAGGTCGGCCCGGGCCTCGGTGGCCGCGGCGCGGGCGCGTTGGGCGTGCTCGACCGGCACGTGCATGCGCACGTCGTCGTGAACGGCGACCACCGGCACGTCGCCGGCGACCTGCTCCGCGAGCCGGCGTTCGGCCGGGGCGGCGATCAGCATGACCCGCCGCGCATCGCGTCGCCCGACCTCCGCAGCGACCGCGCCGGCTGCCCCGGCAGGCGCGAAAACGACTCGCTGGCCGAGGGTTTCGTGAGTGAAGCCCGTCGTCATCCGGTCGTCCTCCCGAGCACGGTGGCCAGTGCCGCCTCCAGTGTCTCCTGCGGATCGGCGGGCAGCGAGTGCGCGCGCCAGGCGACGTGCTTGTCCGGCCGGACGAGTAGTGCACCGGACTCCTCGACCTCGCGCAGCCGCGCCCAGTCGTAGTAGAGGTCGGTGACGTCCCGTCCGGGGCCGATCACCACACAGTCGAGCGGCACCCCGAACTCGGCGGCGACCTTGGCCGCGGCGTCCTGCCACGCCTCCCCGGCGACGCCGGTCAGCAGGGTGAAACGGTCGTAGCCGCAGAGGTCCAGCGTCGACCGGGTGGTGCGGTTGTCACCGACCCAGGCGTGCGGCAGGTGCGCACCCGGCACCGTCGACGGCTGGTGGAAGAGGTCGGCGTCGCGGACCGGCTCGGGGCGTCCTGCGCCATCGCTCACGACCGCGGCCGACTCGTAGAACTGGCCGAGTTCGACTCCGTGCGCGTTGAATTCGTAGTTCTTCAGCTCCATCGCGGTGACCAGGTCGGCGCGCTTGGCTGCGCCCGCGGGGGTGGCCGCCTTCCGCTCCTCGATCGCGGCGGCCATCTGCTCCTCGGTCTCGGCGTCGGTCAGGCCGAGCGCGTCGAAGAGGTGGGAGAACTCGCGCGCCGACCGGTTGGCCCGCCGCACGATCCGCTCCGCCACCGGGGCACGCTCGGCGGTGTAGGTCTCCAGCAGCGAGGGGGCGGCCTGCCCGCGCAGCACCGCGGCGAGCTTCCACGCCAGGTTGTAGGAGTCCTGGATCGAGGTGTTGGAGCCGAGACCGTTACTCGGCGGGTGCCGGTGGACGGCGTCACCGGCGCAGAAGACCCTGCCGGACTGCAGCCGCGTCGCGTACATCTCGTTGTTCCCCCAGAGGGAGGTGCCGGTGATCTCGACGTCGATGTCCGGCATTCCCAACAGGTTTCGGACGATCTCGGTGGCCGCGTCGTCGTCGATCGCCGGCGGCGGCTGCTCGATGTCGTAGCCCCAGACGATCAGCCATTCGTTCCACGGGCGGACCATGCGCACCAGCCCGGCACCGATGCCGCCGATGTTCGACCCCGGCTGGATCACCCAGTAGAGCACCGAGGGACGTCCCTCGCAGTAGGCGGCGATGTCGGCCTTGAAGGTGATGTTCATCGAGCCCGCGATGTCCATCGCGCCCTCGAAGGGCAGACCGATGTCCGCGGCGACCTTCGAGCGGGCGCCGTCCGCACCGATCAGATACTTTGCCCGGATCTCATACTCGCTGCCGGTCAGCCGGTCGAGCACCTGGACTGTGACGCCGTCGGAATCCTGTGTGTGCGAAAGGTATTCGGTGGAGAAGCGGGCCTGGGTGCCGCGCTGCGTCGCGTTGCGCACGAGGATCGGCTCGAGGTAGGTCTGCGGGATGTCGACCGGCAGACAGGGCGAGGCCGCCTTGTAGTCGCCCTCGCGGTCGGCGCCGGTGCCCCACGTGCGGATCCGCCCGATCTCCTCGCCGGCGATCGAGGTGCAGAACACCGTGTCGCCCATCAGCGCGTGCGGCGTCGCGTCGGACTGCACCTGCTCCTCGATGCCGAGGTCGCGGAAGACCTCCATCGACCGCTGGTTGGTGATGTGTGCTCGCGGCGTGTTCGCGGTCCACCGGTATTTGGTGATCATGATGGTGGGCACGTCCAGGGTGGCGAGGAAGAGCGCGGCAGCGGCGCCCGCGGGGCCGGAGCCCACGATGAGCACGTCGGTCTCCACCCGCCGGGTCGTGGGCGGCACGGTGGCTTCCTGTCCGTCGTCGAATGCCGGCATCGGGATCACTTCCTTCGCGGTCGGCCGCCGTCGCGGCGCGTTGTGCTGGAAGTGTCGGGCGTCACACCGGTGGTGGGCGAGGGCGCGCCCTGGAAGACGGCCGAATCCGGCGCGGATGTCCGATGCGGGGCGGTTCAGGCGGAGCGCTCGGCGCGGACCCGGGCGCGGAACGCCGAGGGGCTCTCGCCATACAGCTCGCGGAACGCGGCGGCAAAGCGGGACGGCGAGGCGAAGCCGACGGTGTGCGCGATCTCGGTGACCGGCCGCTCGCTGCCGGCGGCCAGCAGCCGGTGCGCACGCTGCAGCCGGCGGCTCGTGACGTAGCCGGGCACGGTCAGGTCGCGCGCGGCGAACACCCGGCTCAGCTGCCTGGGGCTGAGCCCGACGGCCGCCGCGATGCGGGTCGCCGAGAGGGCGGGGTCACCCACTCGCGCCTCGACGTATGACGCAGCAGCCGCGAAATGCGAGTCACTGGAGGCGGATTGGGCGCCTGGCGTGGTCGCTCCGGCGAGCAGGTCGAGCAGTCCGTCCGCGACGCCGTGGTCGCTGAACGACGCGCGCAGCCTGCCCACCAGGGTGGTTGCCCACGGTGTCGCGGACCTCCCGCGGAAGGGCAGCACCCGCGCCTGGTCAGCGGTGCGGTGCAGCGCGATCGAGTCGCCGACCGCCCTCGGCACCGTCAGCACGATCTCCTCGAAGCCGGCCGAGAAGCCGCGCACGCAGGGCCGGTCGGCGTCGACGACGAGCAACTCGCCCGGCCGCAGCGAGCGCATCGCGCCGTCGCTGTAGTAGACGGATTCGCCGGCGATCGCGCAGAAGACGACGGTCGCCTCCTGCGGGGTGCGGCGCACCATGCGGGCGTCGCGTTCGGTGAAGTGACCGTTGGCGGTCACCCGCGCGAGGTGCAGGTCGGCCGCCACGACCACCTGCTCGGTCGCGTCGAGTGCGGGCCCGTCGAGCTGGCGGCAGGCGAGGCCGATCAGCGCCTCGGCGTTGTGCAGCTCCCAGCCGCGCACCCGGTCGGGTGCGGGCAGGTCGGCGGTGCGGAAGATCTCCGGGGCCGTGGGGGAGGGCTCCAGAGTGCCGGGCTGCGGCGCCATGGGGTCAGCGTAGGCGGCGCAGCCGGCATCCGGTCAGCAGTAGCGGTAACCCGCGCGCAGCTGGGCGGCGGTGCTGTAGCCGCAGCTGGTCACGGCCGCGCCGGTCGGCTTCTGCAGCCGCGCGGTGTCACCCGGGCGGTCGTTGTTCCAGACGTAGTTGGTCTGGTTCCAGTAGACGTCGGTCGCGGTGTTGCGGCCCTTGCCGGTGTGCACGGTGACCGACTTGCGCGCGCCGATCGTGTAGCCCTTGGGGAAGACGTAGGTGTGGTTCTGCGCGTCCTTGATCCGGTAGCCGGCGACCGCGATCGCCCGGGCGGTGGTGTTGGTGACCACGATCGTCTCGCGGTTGAGCTGGGCGTTGTCCCCGGCGCGGTCGGTGCCCGCCGGGTTGAACACGAAGCGACCGAACTTCAGCGGCGGAGTGGCCGCCTCGGCCGGGGCGACGGTGGCGACACCGAGGCCGGAGACGACGGAGGCGGCGACGAGCGCGCGCAGGGCAGCATGCATGACGGAATCCCCTGGAAGAGCAGCCGATCGGCTGGACGTGATGGGCGCGACGAGCGTCGGCCAGGAGAAATATAGGGCATCGGACGCGTGCGTGTCGCCTCGTCGCGCAACTGCCGGCAACGGCCGAAAACGACTGGCAATCAATCGATTTGCGATGTGTCGGCGCGGAGGGTGCGTATGACGGGTGCGGCCCGCTCGAGGACCGCACCCGTCATACGTCACGCGAGGGCTCAGCCGTTGGCGAGCGCGACGACCCGGCTCAGGTCGCCGTTGAACCAGTCCTTGTCGATCGGCGTGGCGGTGTACTGCCACATCGTGTAGTAGGGCCAGCCGCCGGGCAGCGTGCCCGGGGTGCTCGAGTAGTAGGCGATCCACAGCGGGTTGGTCTGGTTGAAGGCCGTGCTGTTGCCGGTGCACTGCCGCCACCAGCTGTTGGTGGTGTAGATCGGCGCGTCGCGGCCGGTGAGCCGCTTGTACTCGCCGAGCCAGGTGCGGATCCAGGTCACCATCGCCGACTGCGAGAGGCCGTAGCAGGTGGAGCCGTAGGGGTTGAACTCGATGTCGAGCATGCCCGGCAGGGTCTTGCCGTCGCGCGACCAGCCGCCGCCGTGCGCCACGAAGTATTGCGCCTGCGACACCGCGGACGCGCCGTCCGGGATGGCGAAGTGGTAGGCCCCGCGCACCATGCCCTGGCGGTAGCTGCCGTTGTACTGCTGGGCGAAGTAGTCGTTGGTGTAGTAGTTGCCCTCGGTCGCCTTGGTGTAGGCCCAGCGCACGCCGGAGTTCCACTGCGCTGCCCAGTCGACGTTGCCCTGCCAGCCCGACACGTCGATGCCTGCGGTGCGGGCGGCGGCGGCGAGCGGCGCGGCCTGCACACCGGTGCCGGTCTTGGCCGGCCCCTGTTTCCCGGCGCGCACCGACCAGCCGGCATACGCCTGGCCGCGCTGGAGGTTCTTGGTGGGCTCGGGCTGGTTGGGATTGGGCTTGGTCGGCGCCGCGCTGGCGGTGGCGGCCGACAGGCTCAGCGCGAGCGTGCCGGCGACGGCACAGGCAGCGGACAGGACTGATCGCTTCATGGTCACCTCGGGGGTTGTCGAAAGCGCCTGCGGCATACGGGGATTCAGCCGAGGGCGCCGGTATCGGGGGTTTACACGCTACGGCCGCTTTCGTAAATGGATTACCAACGTTTGGTCAACACTTCGCCAAGACGACAGCACGAATCCGCCAATACGACTGTCAGGACTGGGGTTTCGGCGTCGACGCTGGCGCACTACGGTGGGTGGGTGACCAACGACGCACCGTGGCAAGGCGGCTCATTGGGCGATCAGGCGCACGCGATCCTCGCGCCCAATCCCGGACCGATGACCCTCGACGGCACCAACACCTGGGTGCTGCACGCACCCGGTGACGACGTCGCGGTGGTGGTCGACCCGGGGCCGCTCGACGAGGGCCACCTGCAGGCGGTGCTGGCCAAGGTGGCGGACCTAGGTGCCCGGGTCACGCTGACGCTCATCACCCACTGGCACCACGATCACACCGAGGCGCTGCCCCGCTGGGTGGAGCTCACCGACTCGCCGGTGCGTGGCGGCGGCTATGGCGACGGACTACGCGACGGCGAGCGAATCGCCGTGGGGTCATTGGACATTCGCGTCGTGCAGACGCCCGGTCACACCGCCGACTCGGTGAGCTTCCACCTGCCGGAGGCGGGCGTGCTGATCACCGGCGACACCGTGCTGGGCCGCGGCACCACCGTGGTCGCGCACCCGGACGGGGCGCTCGCGCCATACCTCGCCTCGCTGGACCGCCTGCACGAGATCGCCGCCGCGGCACCGACCCGGCTCGCACCGGCCCACGGTCCGACCCACGACGACGCAGCGCCGGTGATCGCGTTCTACCGGGAGCACCGGCGGGAACGGCTCGACCAGGTGCGCGCCGCGCTCGCGGCCGGCGACGCGGACGCGCCCGACGTGGCGCAGGCCGTCGTCGAGCGGGTGTATGCCGAGGTGCCCCGCGACGTCTGGCCCGCCGCGAAGGCGAGCGTGCAGGCGCAGCTGGACTACCTGGCCGGCACCGACTGACCCGCGACGTCCCACGGGACGACCCGCGCGACGATCGCGGTGATGTTGTCGGCCCCGCCCTGGCCGTTGGCGAAGTCGACCAGTGCCTCGACGACGCTGCCGGGTGTGCCGTCGCGCTGCGCCACCGCCCGCTGCATCAGGTCCCAGACGTCGGCGGGGTCGGAGCAGTAGTTCCACAGGCCGTCGGTGCAGACCAGCAGCCAGCCCGGCTCCTCCACCCGCAGATGCGCGAGATGTGGTGACAGGTCCTCCGGCGCGTCACGGCCCAGCCACCGGGTGATCGCGTGCGCGGTCGGCGTGGCCTCGGCCTCCGCCCGGCCCATCCCGCGGCGGATGAGCTCGTTGGCCATCGAGTCGTCGGTGCCGAGTTGCACCGCCCGCTGCGGGCCGACGTCGGGCAGCCAGTAGACCCGGCTGTCGCCGACGTTGCCGCCGACGATCATCCCCTGCTCGACGATGGCCGCGGCCAGCGTGCAGGACGGCGGCGACGGGTCGCCGTCCGCGGCGGTCGCCGCCGCGGCCCGGCTGCCGGCCTGCGCGGCCTCGGTGAACGCGCGGCTGACCGTGGCGAGCCAGTCGTCCTCGCCCGCCTCGTCGCGCGGCATCGGCTGGGCCAGTCGCTCGGCGACCGCCTGCGACGCCGCCGCCGACGCGATGTGTGAGTCGGTGGCCGTCGAGACCCCGTCGCAGGCCACCAGCACCGCCCGGGCGGCCGGCTCGGCGGACGCGGTGAGCGCGAGGGCGTCCTCGTTGCGGTGGTGCCGGCGACCGATGTCGGTCAGGCCGGCGACCCACGGCTGCGGGGTCAGCAGCAGATGGTTGCGTGCGGCCCCGTCGTGAGCGGACTCCCCGTGATCCACCGTGTGCTTCCCCTGTCTTTCGCTGACGCCCTGCCGATCGACGTCAGGCAGACGCGCGGCGCGATCCTGACGGTTCCGTCCGGTATGACGCTCAGCGCGCCCGGCGCTGCAGCCGCTCGGTGTCGATGAGCGTCACCGCACGGGCCTCGAGCTTGATCCAGCCGCGGGCGGAGAAGTCGGCGAGCGCCTTGTTGACGGTCTCCCGCGAGGCCCCGACCAGCTGGGCCAGCTCCTCCTGGGTGAGGTCGTGGGCGACCAGCGTGCCGTCCTCGGCGGGCTGGCCGAAGCGGTTGGACAGGTCGAGCAGCGCCTTGGCGACGCGACCGGGCACGTCGGTGAAGACCAGGTCGCCGAGGGCCTCGTTGGTGCGGCGCAACCGGGCCGCGAGCGCGGTCAGCATGGTCATCGCGACCTCGGGCCGGGTGCCGAGATATTCGGTCATCGAGCCGTGGGCGAGACCGACGAGCTCGGTGTCGGCCACCGCCGTCGCGGTGGCGGTGCGGGGGCCGGGGTCGAAGAGGCTGAGCTCGCCGAGCATCTCGCCCTCGCCGAGGATCGCCAGCAGGTTTTCGCGGCCGTCGGGGGAGCGGCGGCCGAGCTTCACCTTGCCGGCCGTGATGACGTAGAGCGTGTCGCCCTGCTCTCCCTCGTGGAAGAGCTCCTGCCCGCGCGCGATCTTGGTGCGGGTCATCGTCGACAGCAGCGCCTCGGCGTCGGCGTCGTCGAGAGGAGCGAAGAGAGGTGCTTTGCGTACGGCCTCGGTATCCACGCTCCGCAGTCTGCCATGAACCATGTTGGGATCGTCACACCCGGGACCCGCGTCATCGCAAGGATGTCGGCGGGCTGTCGGTGACCGCAACTAGTCTCGTATGTCGTGAAGCGTCTCGACGTCTCGGCGGAGTCATCCGTCGCCCGCACCCGACGGGCCCGCAAGATGTACCGCGTGCTGCACGAGCAGTACCCGTACGCGCACTGCGAGCTCGACTTCCGCACGCCGCTCGAGCTGCTGGTGGCGACCATCCTGTCCGCGCAGACCACCGACGTCGGCGTCAACAAGGTGACCCCCACGCTGTTCGCGCGCTACCCGGACGCCGCGGCATACGCGGGAGCCGACCGTGCCGAGCTGGAGGAGCTGATCCGCCCGACCGGCTTCTTCCGGGCCAAGGCGGGCTCGCTGATCAACCTCGGCCAGGCCCTCGTCGAGCGCTTCGGCGGCGAGGTCCCGCCCCGGCTGAAGGACCTGGTCACGCTGCCCGGCGTCGGCCGCAAGACCGCGTTCGTGGTGCTCGGCAACGCGTTCGGGCAACCCGGCCTCACCGTCGACACTCACTTCGGCCGGCTGGTGCGCCGCATGGGCTGGACCACCGAGGAGGACCCGGTCAAGGTCGAGAAAGCGATCGGCGCGATGTTCCCGCGCAAGGACTGGACAATGCTCAGCCACGTGGTGATCTTCCACGGCCGGCGCATGTGCCACGCCAAGCGCCCGGCGTGCGGCGTGTGCCCGGTTGCGCGCTGGTGCCCGTCATACGGCATCGGCGAGACCGACCCGGACAAGGCGCGCACGTTGCTGAAATACGAGCTCGCCCCCGGCGCCGAGCGTCCGCCCGGCACCCCCGAGCCCGTCGCCGTCGCATGAACACCCCCGTATCAGCCGATCCGGCCCCGGTCCCCGCACCGATGCCCGACTGGCTGCCCGGGCTGACGGCGCGGGCGCACGCGGCACCGATGGTGCCCGGTCTGCCCGAGGCGCAGGGCCGGCAGTCCGCGGTGCTCATGCTCTTCGGCCCGCACGCCGGCGGCGGCCAGGACCTGGTGTTCACCGAGCGCGCCGCGACGTTGCGCAAACACGCCGGCCAGGTGTCGTTCCCCGGGGGCGGCGTCGACCCGACCGACGCCGACGCGGCCGCGACCGCACTGCGCGAGGCGCACGAGGAGATCGGCCTCGACGCGACCGGCGTCGAGGTCGTCGGTGACCTGCCGGTGCTGCCGCTCAGCGTGACCGGCTTCCGGGTCACCCCGATCGCGGCCTGGTGGGCGGTGCCCGGCCCGATCGGCGTCGTCGACACCGCCGAGGTCGCGCGGGTGGCGCGGGTGCCGGTCGCCGACCTGGTCGACCCGGCCAACCGGTTCACGACCGTGGTCCCGGGCCGGTCGTTCGACGCGCCCGGCTTCGACGTCGACGGCTTCTACATCTGGGGGTTCACCGCGATCCTGCTCGACGCCACGCTCCGGCTGGCCGGACTGGAGCGCCCCTGGGACCGCGCCGACCGCCGGCCGGTGCCGCTGCGCTACTTCTCCAGCTGAGGGCCCCCGGCATACCGACGATGAAGGGCCCGGCCGAGATCGGCCGGGCCCTTCATGCGTATGACGAGACGCTCACGCCTTCGGCGGCTTCAGCGCCGCCACGGTCTGCTGCGCGCCCGCGATCGTGCGCTCCGGCTTGCCCTTGATCTTCTTCAGGGCACTGATGCCGAGCAGCGCCAGGATCAGCACGATCACCAGCAGCACGCCCGCGGTGATCAGCATTCCCAGCCAGATCGACAGACCGGCGGCGTGCAGACCCCATGCGAGGGTCAGCAGGAGGAAGCCGAGCATGTAGAGCGCCAGCAGTCCGGCCGCGGCGAGCAGGCCCGCGCCCTTGCCGCCCTTGGAGACGTCGGCCTTGATCTCCACCTTGGCCAGGGCGATCTCGTCCTTGACGATCGCCTGCAGATCGGTGGAGGCGTCGGCGACGAGCTGGCCGAGAGTGCGCTCCGTGCCCTTGGTGGTCTGGGCCATCGAAAACTCCTCGTGAATGGTGTCGGCTCCACGTGCTGAAAAGACTTGACTCATCAGTACCTTAGCGACTTCTCGCGGAAGTCCAGCCACGCAGGCTAGCCCCTGACACGGGAAATTGGCGAGGGCCGCGCCGCCGGCCGGTCAGCGACTGCTCGCGGGCTGCTCAACCTGGTAGCAGTCCGGCACCCCGTCGCCGTCGTCGTCGCGGGACTCGAACTCGTGGATCCGCCGGTAGGTCGCGTTGCGGGCGCGCAGCACGATCGCGGCGAGGACGGCCGCGAGCAGTGACCCGCTCAGCACGCCGAGCTTGACGTGCTCGTCGGTCACCGAGCCGCTGCCGAAGGCGAGTTCGCCGATGAGCAGCGACACGGTGAAACCGATGCCGGCGAGCAGGCTGAGGCCGAAGACGTCGGCCCATTCGAGGTCGTCGTCGAGCCGCGCCCGGGTGAACTTCGCGGTCAGGAAGGTGCCGCCGAAGACGCCGACCGCCTTGCCGAGCACCAGTCCGAGCACGATGCCGATCGTGACCGGGTCGGAGACCGCGTCGCCGAAACCGCCGCCGACCACGGTGACGCCCGCGCTGAAGAAGGCGAAGACCGGCACGCAGAACCCCGCCGACAGCGGCCGCACCCGGTGGTCGACCCGGTCGCCGACCGACTCCTCCTCACCCGCGCGCGCCGTCACCGGCACGAGCATGCCGAGGATGACGCCGGCGATCGTGGCGTGGACGCCGGAGTTGAGCACGCACAGCCAGGCAAGGAACGCCAGCGGCACGAGCAGCCACCAGTGGTTGATCCCGCGACGCATGAGCAGCCCGAACGCGGCCAGCGGTATGACGGCGCCGGCCAGCCACAGCACGTTGATCGAGGACGAGTAGAACAGCGCGATGATCGTGATCGCGATGAGGTCGTCGACGACCGCGAGCGTCAGCAGGAAGGACCGCAGCGCCGCCGGCAAATGGGTGCCGATCACCGCAAGGACGGCGAGCGCGAACGCGATGTCGGTCGCGGTCGGGATGGCCCAACCCTTGAGGTTGCCGTCGCCGAAGAGCTGGTAGGCGGCGAACACCGCCGCGGGCAGCGCGACGCCACAGATCGCGGCGACGACGGGGACGGCCGCTTTGGCCGGATCGCGCAACTCGCCGTGCGCGAACTCGTGCTTGAGCTCGAGCCCGGCCAGGAAGAAGAAGACGACCAGCAGGCCGTCCGACGCCCAGTGCGCGAAGGTCATGTCCAGGTGCAGGAACGGCGGGCCGATCGTGGTCTTTGCCAGGTCGCCGTAGCCGTCCCGCCACGGGCTGTTGGCCCAGATGAGCGCGGCGACCGCGGCGAGCAGCAGCAGGGCGCCGCCGACGGTCTCGTGGCGCAGCAGGGAGGCAACGCGTTTGGCCTCGGGCCAGTCGCCGCGGGTGAAGATGCGGGGTGCTCCGGGCAAGGTCATGGCATCGGCCCTTTCGGGGTCGAGAAGCGGTCGCGGATCGTTCGACGCCGACCAGGCTTCCCGGCACACCAATTGCACCCGAGTCTACCGACTTCTTGTCGCGATCTTTACGCCGTCCACGAGCCGGGCGGCCGGGGTGAGTGACGACCTTCCTCGCTCACTGACGTCCGCCGCACCGAGTGACGGCGTTGCACAGACGTCAGTCGTTGCGTATGTCGTCACTCGGCGTTGCACGGACGTCACTCGCCGCCGCAGCTTGTCCACAGCCGGGCGCCCGGCGCGGAGCGAGGGTGGTCCGAGGGCTGGCACGCTGCCGCGATGGAGCAGTCGCCAGCCCCGTTCCGGCCCGAGGAGTTGCTGTGCAGCGACGACCTGCAGCGGGCCGGGCGCTATGGCTGGCTGATGGCGAGTGGCCCGCGACCGCACCTGCATCGGGTGCGCCGCGGTGCCTACGTGCCCGCTGATCGATGGGCGGAGTTCGCGGGTATGACGCGGCATCGCGCCCTCGTACTTGCGACCTTCCGGGCGATGCGCCCACCGCTGCCGGTCGCGTCCCACTACGCCGCCGCGGCGCTCTGGGGCCTGCCGATCCTGGGGCGGTGGCCGAGCACGGTCGACGTGCTGCGCGAGGCCACCTCCGGCGGAGGCAGCCGGCTGGTCCGCGCGCATCGTGTCCTCGATCCGCCGCCGACGGTGCAGATTGCCGGCGTGCTGGTGACCACCGCTGCGCGCACCGTTGTCGACCTTGCGCGCACCGGCGATCTCGCTGCGGGACTGATCATCGCGGACGCTGCGCTGCATGCGCGGCTGTGCTCCCAGGCCGAACTTGACGCGCAGGTGGCGCGGCTGCGGACGGGAGCGCGCGGCTGCCGGCACGCGGCGCTCGCCATACGGCTTGCTGATGGTCGCGCTGAGTCGCCGGGCGAGTCCCTGAGCCGGGCACGCATCTTCGAGCTCGGATTGCCGCAACCCGATCTGCAGGTGCCGCTCGCCGATGCGGCCGGCGTCTTCGGTTATGCCGATTTCGGGTGGGAGGGCCTGATCGGTGAATTCGACGGCCGGGTCAAGTACCTCACCGGGGACGATCTCTGGCGGGAGAAGAAGCGCGAGGACCGGGTCCGGCGCACCGCCCAGGCGGTCGCCCGGTGGGTGTGGGCGGACGCGTTCGCCGGGCACGGGCTGGCGCGAATCCTGCGCGATGCCGGGTTGGTGCCGATGCCGGGCGTCGTCTGGCGGCGCTGGGACCCGGTGGCGCAGCCGATCCGCGCCGCGGCCCCCGCCGAGTGACGACCTTCTTCGCTCACTGACGTCCGTCGCAACGAATGACGGCGTTGCACGGACGTCAGTCGTTGCGTATGTCGTCACTCGGCGTGGAAGGACGTCACTCGGACCGCATCGCATCGAGATCGGGCGGGTGACCCGCATCCTCAACGCGGGCATTGCGTTCCTGCTGCGGCGCGGAGTGAGCGCGTTCGGGCGGCCGTCACGGCGTACTCGTCACGTGCAGTGGGGACTTGTCACGTAAAAGGGGGACTTGTCACGTGCAGTAGCACGTGACAAGTCCCCTTTTCGTGGACCAGTCGCCGTTCGTGTGACAAGTCCCCTTTTCGTGGACGAGTCCGCCCTCGTGGTCCCGGCCCGTATGACGAGCCGGCCGCTCAGCCCTTACTGGTCGAACCGCTGGTCGAGTCGGTGCTGGTCGAGTCGGTGCCCGAGTCGGACATGCCGGTCTTGATCAGGTCCATCACCGAGGAGTCGGCGAGGGTGCTCACGTCGCCCACCTCGCGGTTCTCGGCGACGTCGCGCAGCAGGCGGCGCATGATCTTGCCGGACCGCGTCTTCGGCAGCTCGGAGACGACCATGATCTGCCGGGGCTTGGCGATCGGGCCGATCTCCTTGGCGACGTGGTTGCGTAGGTTGGCCACCAGGGCGTCACCGTCCTGTTCGGCCTCTGCGGCCGCGTCACCGCGCAGGATGACGAAGCCGACGACGGCCTGACCGGTGGTCGCGTCGGTGGCACCCACGACGGCCGCCTCGGCGACCTTCGGGTGGGACACCAGCGCCGACTCGATCTCGGTGGTGGACAGCCGGTGGCCGGAGACGTTCATGACGTCGTCGACCCGGCCGAGCACCCAGATGTTGCCCTGCTCGTCGCGCTTGGCTCCGTCGCCGGCGAAGTAGACACCGGGGTAGCGCGACCAGTAGGTCTCCTTGAAGCGCTCCGGGTCGCCCCAGATGCCGCGCAGCATCGACGGCCACGGCTTGTCGATGATGAGGTAGCCACCCTTGCCGTTCTCGACCGAATTGCCTTGCTCGTCAACGACATCCACGCTGATGCCGGGGATCGCGGCCTGCGCCGAACCCGGCTTGAGGGTGGTGACGCCGGGCAGCGCGCTCACCATGATCGCGCCGGTCTCGGTCTGCCACCAGGTGTCGACGATCGGCGTCTTGCCCCCGCCGATGATCTCGCGATACCAGACCCACGCCTCGGGGTTGATCGGCTCTCCGACCGACCCGAGCACGCGCAGCGACGACAGGTCGTACTTCGCGGGAGTCTCCTTGCCCCACTTCATGAAGGTGCGGATCGCGGTCGGTGCGGTGTAGAGCACCGAGACCTTCTTGTCCTGCACGATCTCCCACCAGCGGCCCTGGTGCGGGGTGTCCGGGGTGCCCTCGTAGAGCACCTGCGTCGCGCCGTTGGCCATCGGGCCGTAGACGATGTAGGTGTGCCCGGTGACCCAGCCGACGTCGGCGGTGCACCAGTAGACGTCGGTCTCCGGGTGCACGTCGTGCACCACCGAGTTGGTGTAGGCGGCCTGCGTCAGGTAGCCACCGGTCGTGTGCAGGATGCCCTTGGGCTTGCCCGTCGTGCCGGAGGTGTAGAGCAGGAAGAGCGGGTGCTCGGAATCCACTGGCACTGCTTCGTGTTCGGCGCTCGCCGCCTCGAGCGCCTCGTGCCACCACAGGTCGAGGTCGTCGTTCCAGGCGGTGTCCTGGCCGGTGCGTCGCACGACGAGCACCTTGTTGACCGAGGTGCCACCCGAAACTGCTTCGTCCACAGCGGGTTTCAGCGCCGACGGCTTGCCCCGGCGGTAGCCGCCGTCGGCGGTGATGACGACCTTGGCCTCCGCGTCGGCGATGCGCGAGCGCAGCGCGTCGGCCGAAAAGCCGCCGAAGACAACCGAATGCGGCGCACCGATGCGGGCGCAGGCGAGCATGGCGAAGACCGCCTCGGGGATCATCGGCAGGTAGATCGCGACGCGGTCGCCCTTCTCCACGCCGAGGTCGGTGAGCACGTTGGCGGCGCGCTTGACCTGGTCGAGCGCCTCGGCATACGTGAAGTCCTTGGTGTCGCCGTCGGGCTCGCCGATGAAGTGCAGCGCGACGCGGTCGCCGTTGCCGGCCTCGACGTGCCGGTCCAGGCAGTTGTATGCCGCATTGAGCTCGCCGCCGACGAACCACTTGGCGAAGGGCGCCTCCGACCAGTCGAGCACCTGCTCGAAGTCCTTGCTCCAGGTGATGCGGTCGCGCGCCTGCTGCGCCCAGAACGCGTCCCGGTCGGCGTCGGCCTCGGCGAACAGCTCCTTCGTGCCGTTGGCCTGGGCCGCGAACGCCGGGTCCGGCGGGAACTCACGGTCTTCGTGGGACAGGGCGGCCAGGGTCTCCTCGCTCGGAGCGTCGGGCACGGCATACCTCCTTGTATTCGGGCGGTTGGCTGCCTTCCACCCAACCGCGAAACCAACTCCGCTGCCAACCGTTGCACGAGATTGCCGCAAAATTGATCGCATGCCGTTGACCGATGACGAGATCGCCGCGCTCGGACCCGCCGAGCGGATCGAGCTCGTGCGCCGTCTCAAGGTCGGGGGCGTCGTCGAGGCGCTGGTCCGCACCGAGCTGCGCCGAGCCCGCCGCCGTCGCGCCATCGCGCTGACGATCACTGCGGTGTGCACGGCGCTGCTGCTGCCCTGGGTCGTCTATCTCGCGGTGACGCTGCCCGACCAATACGTCGCGCAGGCATGGGCGCTCACCTGGACCGGCTTCGACGTGCTGCTGGTGATCATGCTCGGACTGACCGCGTTCTTCGCCTGGAAGCGGCGGGTGCTCGTGGTGCTGACGTCGTTCGCGACCGGTGTGCTGCTGCTCGCCGACGCGTGGTTCGACATCACCACCGCCGACCCCGACGACGTGCGACTGTCGATCGTGTCCGCGATCGTCGTGGAGATCCCGCTCGCCGCCTTCTTGATGTTCGTCGGCGTGAGCATCGTGTGGCGGATCGCCCGGCTGCTCAACGTGATGACCGGTCACGGCGATGCGCGGTCCGGCTGGCGCAGCACCATCAACTCCGAGATCGTGCACAGCGATCGCGACCCGACCACCTCATCGAGAGAGCTGCAGGATCAATGACCTCCGCTTCGACCGGCCCGTTGGCCGCGCTCGCCGGCCTGCCCGGTGTCACGAGCGCCGTGGATCGTGCACGCGAGGCGTGCACCCAGTTGCGCTGGCACAACGCCCTGCGCCGGCGCATTCCCGAGGCGTCCGCCGAGTCGCGGGTGCGTGGGGCGCGGGCGAGCGCGTTGCTGGAGGGCGCGGAGTTCCCGATCGACCTGGTCCGGGACGTGATGCGCGGCGCCGCCGAGGTGCCGGGCGGCGACGCCCGCGGCCGCGCCCTGCAGGGGGCGATCCAGGCGACCGCGCAGACCGAGCACCTGCTGGCGGTGGTGCGCACCGCGCCGGCGCAGGCGCTCGCCCGGCTGCACACCGCTGCGGCCGCGGGGCTGGTGCCCGACGATGCCCTCGGCCGGCCGCGTATGGCGGGGGAGCGCGTTGCCGAGCTCACCGAGCTCGGACCGGCGCCCGACGCCGCGGAGGCCGCCGCCCGGATGCGCGGCGTGGTCGACCTGATCGCGTCGTCGGCCGGCGCGCCCGGGGTCCTGGTCGCCGCGATCGCACACGCCGAGATCGCGAGCGCGCGGCCGTTCGTGCACGGAAATGCTTTGGTGGCAAGGGCTTTGGAGCGTCTGCTGCTCCAATCGACCGGCGTCGACCCCACCGGCACGGTGGTGATCGAGGCAGGTCGCGCACGGGAGTCCGCGGCCGGTTACCAGGGGGCGCTCGCGGCATACAGCTCGGGCGGGAGCGAGGGGGTGCGGCTCTGGCTCGAGCACAGCGCCGAGGCGGTCGTCGCCGGCGCGGCCGAGGCGGCCCGGATCTGCGACGCGGTGCTCGCCGGGCGGTTGACTCCCGGGCCGTGAGCGGGCGCGTATTGTGCGCCGCTGTGGCCCGACATACAAGACTTGTGACCTGGGCCACATCGGAGTAAACCTGGTTGCACGAACGACGGACGGGAGTCCGACGACAACCGCTACCGAGACCGGCACCCACGCGGAGACAGTCCACGTATGGACCGCTCGTTCCGGGCCTTGCGCCCGGGCGACAAACCTTGAGGATGCACGCCTGGTCACCGGAGGTAGGCAGCGGCCAGAGGGCCTCGCGCGTGCAGCGCGAGGCCCTCGCCCTTTCGTTCAGCCTTGCGCGGCCCATTTCCTTACCGATTGTTGAAAGTCCGACAAAGGTCAGGATTTGTTATAGGAATCGGCGCTCCCATTGAGTTCCGCTCGCCGCCGGGGCAACACTGGATCACGAAGCGCTCCCTTCCAGGTAGCAGCGCCGGTGTGAGACCTCAACCCCCCCTGAGGTCATCACATCGAAGGCCCCCGCTGACCCCCCCCGGCGGGGGCCTTCATATGTCGTGATGTCCCCCGAACGATCCCCCGAATGCCGACCGGCGCACTCGATCGGTCCCCTCATCCACACCCCGACGGGTGCACCGGCCGGCATCCACAGATAGCGACGGCGGGAGTGTGCAGGCGGTTCCGTCCGCCGCACGATCGGCGTCATGGAGATCTCGGCAGGTATGACGGTGGCGGTCGTCGGTGGCGGCTGCGGTGCGGGGGCGACGACGCTGGCCTGTGGGTTGGCGGTGCGCGCGCACGCCGCCCGGCGCACGGTGGTCGCGGTGGACGCCGACCCGGCGGGCGGCGGTCTGGACGTGGCGCTCGGGATAGAGACCGAGCAGGGCGTGCGCTGGCCGGAGCTCCAGGGAGCGGCCGGTGCCTTGGACGGGGCGCGGCTGATCGAGCGGCTGCCCGCGGACCGTGACGGCCTCGCCGTGCTGTCGCACGGGCGGCAGTGGCGGCCGATGCCGGGCGCGCTGACCGCCGGTGCGCTCGATGCGCTGGCCGAGGTGAGCGAGCTCGTCGTGGTCGACGTCGGCCGCTCGCTGCCCGAAGAGCAGCTTGCCGAGGTGCTCGACCGGTGCCGGGCAGTGCTCCTGGTCGCCCGCGGGACCGCCACCGGCCTGGCCGCGGCCGGCGCGACCGTCGACCGGCTCGGCGTGCCGGTGCAGCTGGTGGTCCGCGATCTGCCGGCCCGGTTGTCCGCGGAGGTCGGGCAGTCGCTGGGCGTGCCCGTCGTCACCGCGATCGCGAGCGACCGCCGCCTGGAGGCCGATGCCGCGAGAGGGGTGCCGCCCGGTGCCCGGGAACGATCCGATTTCGCCGGGCGGTGCGACGAGATCCTGCGTGACCTGCTGATCGGCCGGGCCGCGGCATGAAGGACATCCGGCAGGACCCGCCCAGCTCACCGGTCGGAGCCGCGATGTGGGCGCAGATCCGGGACGGCCGGTCGCCGACGGCGCACAGCGTCGGCGCCCTCGCGGAGGTCGACGCCGCACTGCTCGGAGCCGACAGCGTGGGCCTGCTCACCGAGCGTCTGCAGGCGGACGTCTTCGGCGCCGGGGTGCTCGACCCGTTGCTGCTGCTGCCCGGAGTGACCGACGTGCTGGTCAACGGCACGCGAGGGGTCTGGATCGACCGCGGCACGGGCCTGGAGCCGGTGCCGGTCGACGTCGGCGACGCGGCCACGGTGCGCCGCCTCGCCGTGCGACTGGCGACCCTCGCCGGGCGCCGGCTCGACGAGACCAGTCCGTGTGTCGACGGGCTGCTGCCGGGCGGGGTGCGATTGCACGCGGTGCTTCCGCCGCTGGTCGAGGACGCCGCGCACCTCAGCCTGCGGGTGCCGCGACCCGAGCCGCCGACCCTGGACCAGCTCGCGATGGGTGGCACGGTCGGGCCGTTCGGGCTGCGCGTGCTGCGGCAGCTGATCGCGGCCCGGGTGGCGTTCGTGGTCAGCGGCGGCACCGGCACCGGCAAGACGACACTCCTGGCGTCGATGCTCAGCGAGGTGGCTCCCGCCGAGCGCATCGTGGTGGTCGAGGACGTCCGCGAACTGCAGATCGCCCACCCGCACGTCGTGCGGCTGGAGAGCCGGGCCGCCAACGTGGAGGGTCGGGGCGAGATCTCGCTGACCACCTTGGTGCGTCAGTCGCTGCGCATGCGGCCCGACCGGCTGGTCGTCGGAGAGGTGCGCGGCGCGGAGGTCCGCGAGCTGCTCAGCGCGCTCAACACCGGCCACGAGGGCGGCTGCGGCACCGTCCACGCCAACACCAGCACCGACGTGCTCGCCCGGTTCGACGCGCTCGGCGCACTCGCCGGCATGTCGACCGACGCGGTGCGCTCGCAGCTGGCCTCGGCGGTGCAGGTCGTGGTGCACCTGCGCCGTGACGGCGGCCGGCGCACGGTCGGCGAGATCGGCCTCATCGAGCGCGACTCCCGGAGCCTGCGGGTGCGGGCCGCGGTGCGACGCAGCGGCGGTGACCTGGCGCCGGATGAGGCGTGGCCGGCACTCGCCGAGTTGCTGCCCGCCGCCACCGGCCGTGGCCCGGGCGGGCAGTCGTGATCCTCCTGGCGGCGCTGTGCGCGGCCCTCGCGGTGGGGTGCTGGCCGGCGCGCGGGACTTCCGTCATACCTCGATCGGGCGGGGGTGTGGCCGTCGCTTCGACGGGCGGTCTCGGCAGGGTGTCACTCCGCAGGCGCCGCTCGCGCCGGGACGCCGACGTCGACCGGCTGACCTCGATGCTCGAAGGCATCGGTCCCGCGATCGCCGCGGGTGTCGCGCCGTCGACGGCGGTGGCGACCTCGGCCCTGCTGTCGGCTGCCGCGATCGATGACGGCCGCCTGCGGGACGACCTGCGCCGCCTTGCGCGGGAGGCCGCGGCAGGCGCCGAACTCGCGCCGGTATGGGCGCAGCTGCACCAGGCCCACGGACTGCCCGCGCTGGCGAGTGTCGCCCGGGCGTGGGCGTTGTCCGAACAGCTCGGCTGCGGCGTCGCCGAGTCGCTCGCGACGGCGAGCGCGATGATGCGCGAGCAGGTCGACCGCGACCGCCGGGTCGACGTGGTGACCGCCGGGCCGCGCGCGACCATGCAACTGCTCACGCTGCTGCCGCTGGCCGGTGTCGGCATCGCGGCGCTGATCGGCGTGAGCCCATGGCGGCTCTATGCCGGCACGCTCGGCGCGGTCGTGCTCGTTTGCGGGGCGCTGCTCATCCTGGGCGGACGGAGACTGGTGCGCCGGATGATCCGGCGGGCTTGTGCGCCTGCGGAGATCGCATGAACGCGGGCGGTTTCGGCTGGCTGGCGGCGTTGCTCGTCGCGCTGGTGCCGCTGCTCTGGCCGGGGTTCAGGGCAGGGCCCAGGGCAGGCGGCGGCATGCGGCCGCGGTCGCACGCCGTGGCGTCGTCCGGCTCCCGGTCGAGAGCGCTCGTCGAAGCGGCGCCTGCTCCGTCAGGCGATCGGACGCCGCGAGCGGCTGCCGCGCAGCCCGAGGACCTGCTCAGCGTGGCCGGCGCACTCGACCTCATCGCGCTCGCACTCGGCAGCGGTGTGCCGCTGGTCACCGCGGTCGAAGTGGTCGCCGAGCGGTGCGGACCGGTCGTCGGGGGCCAGTTGAGCCAGGTGGTGGCCGCGCTGCGCTGGGGCGTCGAGGAGGGCAAGGCGTGGGACGGTCTGCCCGCCTGCTGGCGACCCGCAGGTCAGGCGCTCGCACTCGCCGGGATGGCGGGGGTGCCGCCTGCGGGCCTGCTGCGCCGCGCCGCGGCCGACCTCCGTCGCTCGGAGCAGCGGCGCATCGAGGAGGCCGCGGGCCGGCTGTCGGTGCTGGTCGTCGTGCCGCTCGGGTTGTGCTTCCTGCCCGCCTTCGCCCTGCTGACCGTGGTCCCCGTCATCGCGGTGCTGGCGGGCGACCTGCTCGCCGGTGCCCGGTGAACCAAACGTGCCACCGACCGTCGGTGGCGCGCGAAAACCGCTCTCGCAGAGAGCGATTCAACAAGGAGGAGATCGATGACGACACGCACGATACGTCTCGGCAGCCGGCTGCAACGGCGGTGGCTCGAGGTGATTGCGGCCGCGCACCGCGGGCGCGAGGCCGGCATGACGACGGCCGAGTATGCCGTCGGCACGCTGGCCGCGGTTGCCTTCGCGGCGGTGCTGATGGCGGTGGTCAAGTCCGGAGCGGTGAAGTCGGCACTGACCGGCATCATCCAGAGCGCGCTCAGCGTCGCGTCCTGATGGCCGGGTGGCCGCGGGTTCGCGCGCGACGGGCCGGCCGGAGAGGCGCCGGCCGCGATGCCGGCATGGTCACCGCCGAGCTCGCGGCCACCCTGCCCGCGTTGATCTTCGTGCTGATCGTGGCCCTCAACGCAGTGCTCATCGGCGTCAACCAGGTGCGTTGCGTGGACGCGGCCCGGGTCGCGGCCCGGGCCGCCGCTCGCGGTGACTCCGCGGCGGCGGTGCAACGGGTCGGTGCGCGGGCCGGCCCAGGAGGCGCGCGGGTCCAGGTGCACGGAGGCGTCGGCACGGCCGGTGGCGATGTCACGGTGACGGTGCGCGCGCCGGTGCCGGGGCCGTTCGGCTGGCTGACCGGTGGCCGGAGCCTCTCCGCGACCGCGACGACGCCGGTCGAGTCCGACGGGTCCGACGCCTTCGACGGCGCCGGCGGCTCGGGCGGCGCCGGCGGTTCGGGCGGGCCGGCCGGGCCGGGCGCCCCGGATGCGCCGGGCGGGCCGGGCTCATGACAGGTCACCGGGCGGGCGATCGCGGATCGGCGACGGTGCTGGTAGTCGCCGCGATCGGAGTGGTGATCGCCTGTCTGCTGAGCGCCATGGCACTGGTGTCGGCGGTGCTGGCCAGCCACCGGGCGCGGGCGGCGGCCGACTTGTCGGCCCTCGCCGGCGCGGGGGTGCTGCTCGACCCGGGCGACGCGCGGTCAGCGTGTGACGTGGCCGCCGCGGTCGTGGCTCGCAACCACGGCCGGGTCGCGAGCTGCTCGACCCACGGTGACGAGCTCGTCATCGCCGTGCGGGTGCCCACCTCCTGGCCCGGCCTGCCCGACGCGACCGCCCGCGCCCGGGCCGGTCCGGAGGGCGCCGACGCCGCCGCCGGACCGAGCGGACCGAGCGTTCCGGGGGAGTAGCGAGGGAGTAGGTTGCCTCGAATGAGCGAACCGACGACGTTCGAGCTGGCCGGTCACGCCGGGAAGTTGCACGCCCAGCGCTGGCCCGCACCCGACCAGCCCCGCTACGTGGCGCTGCTCTGCCACGGCTACGGCGAGCACATCGGTCGCTACGACTTCGTCGCCGACCGGCTGCGCGCGGACGGCGCGGTCGTCTACGGCGTCGACCACGTCGGGCACGGCCGCAGCGAGGGCGAGCGGGCGCTGATCGACGACTTCGACAAGGTGGTCGACGACTTCCGGTTGCTGCACAAGCACGCGGCGGCCGAAAACCCCGACCTGCCGGTCGTGCTCATCGGTCACTCCATGGGCGGGATGATCGCCGCGCGCTACGGGAGCCTGCACGGCGCCGAGCTCGCCTGCCTGGTGCTGTCCGCACCGGTGCTGGGCCGGTGGGACGTCATCGACGGTCTGCTCGACGGCACCATCGAGCCGACGCCGCTCGACCCGTCGACGCTCTCGCGGGATCCGGCGGTCGGCGCGGCATACGAGGCCGACCCGCTCGTGTGGCACGGGCCGTTCAAGCAACCGACGCTGCAGGCCTTCCACACCGAGCTCGAGCGCATCAACAAGGGGCCGGACCTGGACGACGTCACCGCGCTCTGGTTGCACGGCAAAGCCGACCAGCTGGTGCCCTACGCCGCGACCCTGGAGGGATGGCGGGTGATCGCCGACGAGGGTGACCACGCGCAGACCTATGCCGGCGCCCGGCACGAGATCTTCAACGAGATCAACAAGCTCGACGTGCTGCGCGACGTGACCCGGTTCGTCAACCAGTTCGTCTGACCGGCCCGACCGGGGCCTGACCGGCACAGCCGACTGCGCGGACCGGCTCCACGGACGCCGTCCGATCCCGGCCAGGTCAGCGCCGCCAGATGTACGGCGTCGTGGTGGTCACCTTCGCAAAGCCGTAGCGCTCCAGGATCGGGCGCGAATATTCGGTCGAGTCGCTGTTGATCAATGACTTCCCGGCCCGCAGGGCGGCGCGCGCACGGGCGGCGGTGAGCGCGCGATAGATGCCCTTGCCGCGCCACTCCGGCAGCGTCGAGCCACCCCAGATGCCGGCGAAGTTGGTGCCGGGGACCGGATTGACGCGGCCGGCGCTGATCACCTTCCCATCGGCCACGGCGACCCAGGCCTCCATGCCGGTGGTGTCCTCGGCGAACTCCCGCAGGTGGTCCTCCACGCGCGGCCCGACCGACTCCGGTGGGTCGCCGAAGACCGTGGCCTGCATCGTGCACATCAGCTCCAGCCCGGCGCGGTCGGTGACCTGCTGCAAGCTGACGCCGGCCGGCAACGGCACGTCGACCGCGAGTGCCGCCGCCTCGCCGACCATCACCGACTCCGGCTCCTCCGGCACCAACCCGCGCTCGGTGAGCAACTGCTCGAGCCCCGGCAACTCGTCGTGGCCTCGCGTCTTCCACTCGAACTCGGTGACCTCCGGGTCGGCCGAAAAATGCGCGACGGCCGCATCGACCAGGTCGCCCAGCATGCCGTTGCCGGTCGCCGCGAACGGCGCGTAGCTGACGAAGCCGCGACCACCGCGGAACGTGCCGAGCAGCAGCGGCCCTAAGCGCTCGACCCGGACCGCCGAGCGCATCTCGGCGTCGGATCGGAGTTGTTCGTCGTAGGCGGCGAGCAGACGCTCGGCAGTGTTCGGCACCCGGCCAATCCTGCCGGTCCGCACGCCCCCGGCGCACCCGGATTAACCCGCGTGCGCTGCCGCGGCCGACGTGGTGGTGCCCTGGTGGGCGTCGCCCGGCTCGGCGGTGGCCGGCCGATGCCACGCGGTGACGGCCAACAGGGTCGCGGCCAGTGCGTAACCCACGCCATACGCCATCCGGCCCGGAGCGGGCAGGTAGAACTGCGGCAGCAGGAGTATGACGAACGCCGCGAGCGGCCAGGCCGCCCAGCGGCCCCGGCCGGCGGTCGCGCGCTGCCACGCGACTGCGACACAGACCGCCGCCACGGCCAGCAACAGCAGCCCGAGCCCGAACATCGTCATAGCCGCCGGCTGAGTGCGCACCTGGTCGACCAACGCGAGCGAGTCGCCGCCGACGCTCGAGCGCTGTGCGATGACGTGGAGCTCGAACGCCTCGGCGCCGTAGTAGGGCAGCACCAGCGTGAGTCCGGCCAGTGCGGCCCACCGCCCGAGCCTGGCCGTGACGCCGGTGATGACGTCGGCCAGGCGGAGCGCGGTGCGGGCGAACTGCGCGAGCGCGAGTATCCCGGCGACGTGGGCGACCATCCACCAGCCGGACGACAGTGCGGCCGCGAGGTCGGCATCGCTGCCGCGGTCGCCGTAGGGGCGGGCGAGCAGGTAGAGCGCCATCAGCACGCCGCTCGTGAAGGCGGGCATCGCCAGGTCTCGCAGGCTCTTCGTCGTCATCGTGGCCCCTCCAGCTAGATTTTAGAGAGCGGTGCTCTCGTTATGCCTGGAGCGTACGGCGATACAGCATGGCAAAGCAAGAGCACCGCTCTTCTTTTGTGCGGCGGTCAGCTGTGGTCGCGCAGGACCCGGTCGAGCACGACGACCGCGGCCGCCTTGTCGAGCGGGTTGTTGCCGTTGCCGCACTTGGGCGACTGCACGCACGACGGACATCCGTCGGTGCAGCCGCAGGACGCGATCGCGGTGCGCGTCGCGAGCAGCCAGGAGGCGGCCTCGTCATAGGCACGCTCGGCGAAGCCCGCGCCGCCCGGGTAACCGTCGTAGACGACGACGGTCGGCAAACCGGTGTCCGGGTGCAGCACGGTCGACACGCCGCCGACGTCCCAGCGGTCGGACTGTGCGACCAGGGGGAGCATGCCGATCGAGGCGTGCTCGGCCGCGTGGAGCGCACCGGGGAGGGCGGCCGCGGTCACGCCGACGTCGAGCAGTTCCGCCTCATCGATCGTCCACCAGACGCCGCGGGTGACGAGCGCACGCTCGGGCAGCTCCAGCGGGTGCTCGCCGATGACCTCGCCGGACGGCAGCATCCGCAGGAAGGACGTGACCTGGCTGCGCACCCGGATCGTGCCGAAGTGCAAACCGACTGCACCCCAACGCTTTTCGCGCTCCACTTGCTGTATGTCGAAGGTCGACACCGATCGGGCGACCGTCGACCAGCCGGGATCCCCGACCACCACGTGCGCGGTCGTCGCCGAGAGGTCGAGGTCGGTGACGACATGCGAACGACCTTGGTGCAGGTAGACCGCACCGGTGTGCACCGCCGCATGCGAACGCGCCGCATCGACGGTGCCGAGCACGCGCGCGGTGCGCGTCTCGACGATGCGGATGTCGTCGTCGCTGCCTCCGCGCAGTGAGAAATGGTCGGCCGGCCGGTCCTCGCGCGCCCAGAACCACCCCTTGGGACGCCGCCGCAGGATGCCGCCGGCGACCAGCGAATCCAGCACGGCCCGAAGGGATGTGCCGAAATAGGCAGCGTCGTCCTCGGTCACCGGCAACTCGTGCGCGGCCGCGGCGGCATGCGGCGCGAGCACGAACGGGTTGGCCGGGTCGATCGTCGCGGTCTCGATCGCCCGGTCGAAGATCGCCTCCGGATGGTGCACCAGGAAGGTGTCGAGCGGATCGTCGGCGGCGACGAGCACCACCAGCGAGGTGCGGCCACTGCGTCCCGCGCGACCCGCCTGCTGCCACAGCGACGCATGCGTGCCCGGCCAGCCCGCGAGCAGCACGGCGTCGAGGCCGCTGACATCGATGCCGAGCTCGAGCGCCGACGTGGCAGCCAGGCCGCGCAAAACGCCTGTGCGCAGGTCATTTTCGAGCTCGCGGCGTTCCTCGGGCAGATAGCCGCCGCGGTATGCCGCGACCGACTCGGCGAGGCCCGCCCCGGCATACCGCAGATCGGAGCGCACCATCTCGGCCACGATCTCCACCCCGACGCGGGACCGCGCGAAGGTGAGGGTCTGCACCCCCTGCCGGACCAGGGCACTCATCAGGTCGGCCGACTCCGCGACGGCGCTGCGTCGCGCATCCGCGCCGCTGCCAGCGTCATCGGCGCCCGGCTTGCCGCCCGGCTCCCACAGCGCGAAGGTCATCGGCGCGCGCGGCGAACCGTCCTCGGTCACTTCCTCCACCGGCAGCCCGGTGAGCTCTTCGGCGTGCAGGCCCGGCGCGGCGATCGTCGCCGATGCCAGCACGAAGGTCGGCTCGGCGCCATACCTGCGCGCGATCCGGCGCAGCCGGCGAAGCACCCCGGCCACGTGTGAGCCGAAAACGCCCTTGTAGACGTGACATTCGTCGATCACGACGTAACGCAGCGCCCGGCAGAACGACGCCCACCGCTCGTGACTGGGCAGGAGGGTGTGGTGCAGCAGGTCGGGGTTGGTGAGCAGCAGGGCCGCGTGGTCGCGGATCCAGCGGCGTTCGTCGGTCGGAGTGTCACCGTCCAGCACCGCGGCGCGCACGTCGGGCACCGCGAACGACCGGATGCGCGCCTCCTGGTCGGCGGCGAGAGCTTTGGTGGGCGCCAGGTAGATCGCGGTGGCGCCTCTGCCGGTCGGTGCGCTCGCACCGTCGGCGACGGACGAGAGCATCGGCAGGAGATAGCCGAGGCTCTTGCCGGAGGCCGTGCCCGTGCTGACCACCACGTGCCGGCCGGCCCACGCGCTGTCGGCGACCGCACGCTGGTGGGACCAGAGCGCGTCGATGCCCGTGCCGCGGATCGCCGCGCTCACCTGCGGGTTGACCCAGTCGGGCCAGCCGGCGAGGCGCGCCGCTCGCCCCGGGAGCTGCCGCACGTGCAGCAGCCGGCCGGTGCCGGCCCCGTCGAGCGCGGCGAGGGCGGCGTCGACGTCGAAGGTGCCGGTGGCTTCGGCTTCGGGCAGGACAGGGATCATGTCGACACCACGGTAAGTCCGGTCTGCGACATCCTGCGGACGTGGGCCGCCGCGGATGAAAGACTGCCCCGGCGACGCGACCGACCTCACCCCGAAAGGGCCACCCGTGACCGACCTCGACATCACCGGCACCGACGAGGGCGACTTCACCGTCGTCCGCCTCGTCGGTGACGTGGACGTCTCCGCGGCCGCGCGCCTCCGCGACGGTCTCGGCCGGCTCATCACCGCGCCGGACGAGAAGGTGCTGGTCGACCTGACCGACGTGCCGTTCCTGGACTCCACCGGCCTCGGGGTGCTGGTGGCGCGGCTGAAGCAACTGCGGCAGGGCGGTGGCGATCTCGGCTTGGTCGTGCCGTCCGAGCGCCTGATGCGCAACCTGCGGATCACCGGCCTGGACCGGGTCTTCAACGTCTACGGCAGCGTCCGGGAGGCCGTCTCCGGGAAGTGAGCCCCGGCATACGGCCCGGGGCGGAACTTCCGTCGCTTCCCGAGCGTCGGTCAGAGCATGCAGAGCACCCTGTTCGATCAGAAGAACCTCGAGGTCCAGACCACCAACCGCTTCGCGTTGCAGAACCCGCAGCTGCTGCGCGTGCACCTCGGCGGCGACGTCCTCGCCACCAAGGGATCGATGGTCGCCTACCAGGGCAGCATCACCTTCAACCACGAGGGCGCGGGCTCCGTCGGCAAGTTCATGAAGAAGGTGCTGACCAGCGAGGACGTGCCGCTGATGCGGGTCGCCGGCGAGGGCGACGTGTTCTTCGCTAGTGAGGCCGGATACGTCTTCCTCATCGACCTGCAGGGTGACGCGATCAGCCTCAACGGTCGCAACCTGCTCGCCTTCGACTCCAACGTCACCTGGGACATCCGGCGCACCGGCGGCGCGGGGATGATGACCGGCGGCCTGTTCAACGTCTTCCTGCGGGGGCAGGGCACCGTCGCGATGCACGCGGTCGGTCAGCCGGTCATCCTCGACTGCTCGCAGCAGCCGACGTATGTCGACGTGCAGGCGTGCGTGGCTTGGTCGGCCAACCTCACCCCGCAGGTGGTCAACAGCATGAACATGAAGTCGCTGCTGCGCGGTGGCTCGGGCGAGGCGTTCCAATATGCCTTCCACGGCCCGGGTTTCGTGGTCGTCCAGCCGAGCGAGTGGACCCCGGTCGCGGGCGGCGGCCAGGGCGGCGGCGGCCTCGGCGGTCTCTTCAACTGACCCGGCCCTGCCCGCCGAGAGGCTCATTTATCACCGACAGGCTCACGTATCCGGCCATTCCATGGCCCGGATAAGTGGGCCTCTCGGGCATAACTGGGCCTTTCGGCGAAGGTGACGCCAAGATGTGCGTATGCCGCCTGACGCCTCGCCCGCCCCGCCGCCGCTGACCGACGACCCGGCTGCGCTGCGCAGGGCGCTGGTCGCGGCGGGATTCACCACCGACGGCATCGCCGAGCTGCTCGGGCCGCTGCCCTCCGCGGCCTTGCACCGTGAGCAGCGTTTGCCCGCGGATCTGGTGACGCGAGAGACGGATTCGCCGATTGCCACTCTGGTGCGGTTGTTCGCACTTGGTCTGCCGGTGACGGTCCGCCAGCTCGACCGCGCACTGGCCGGCTGGGACACTCGCAGGCTCGCGGCCGCGGGCCTGGTGCGGGTCGACGGGTCGCGGGTGACGGCGGCATACGACCTGCGGCCCTATGGCGACGAGCAGCACGAGTGGTGGGTCGCCTCGGACCTGTCGGAGGTGATGACCGGGCAGCCGCTGCCGGTCGACCACGTGCTCGGCATCGGCGGTGCCTCGACGACGCTTGCCTCCTGGACCCCGCGCCGCCGGGTGGGGCGCGCCCTGGACCTCGGCACCGGCTGCGGCGTGCAGTCGCTCCATTTGGCCGGTCACGCCGAGCAGATCGTCGCGACCGACACGTCCGCGCGGGCGCTCGAGATCGCCGGCTGGAACGCGGCGCTCAACGGCGACCGGTGGGACCTGCGCCGCGGCGACCTCTTCGCGCCGGTCGGCGACGAGCGCTTCGAGCTGATCGTCAGCAACCCGCCGTTCGTGATCACGCCGCGAGTTGCGGGGGTGCCGACCTACGAATACCGCGACGGCGGCCGCGTCGGCCACGGGATCGTGCAGACGCTCATCGCTCAGCTGCCCGACCACCTCGCGCCGGGCGGCGTCGCCCAGCTGCTGGCCAACTGGGAGGTGCCGACGGGAGGCGACTGGCGGCAGGTTGTGGGCGACTGGTTCGCCGGCACCGGCCTGGACGCGTGGGTCGTGCAGCGCGATACCCAGGACCCGGCCGAGTATGCCGAGCTCTGGGCCGGCGACGGCGGACACCGAGCAGGCGCAACGGGTTTCGAGGAGATGTATGCCGCGTGGCTCGCCGACTTCAAGAGTCGCGACATCGGCACGATCGGTTTCGGCGTGATCACCGTGCAGCGGCCGGAGACCGCGCGAAAGCCGTGGCTGGACCTGGTCGAGATCACCGGGCCGGTGCAGAGCCCGATGGGGCCGGCCATCGATGCCGGTCTGCGGGCGCGGACCTGGCTGGCGGAGGCCGGTGACGACGGGCTGCTCGATGCCCGACTGCGCGTCGCCGACGACGTCACCGAGGAGCGGCACGGCCGGCCGGGTGCCGACGATCCGAGCGTGATCGTGATCCGGCAGGGCGGCGGCCTGCGACGCGCGTTCCAGGTCGACACGGCGGTGGCGGCCTACGTCTCGGTCGCGGACGGCGAACTCACGGTCCGCCAGGCGCTGGACGCCATCGCGACCCTGCTCGAGGTGTCGCCCGACGCGCTGATCGCGGACGCGCTGCCGGTGCTGCGCGACCTGGTCGCCGACGGGCTGCTGGTGCGCTGACGGCACGGCCCAGGCAGGGGAGCTTGATGCGGGGGCATGGTGACCGGTGGCCGTTCGTCGCGGCTGCCACGACGGCGGTGGTCTCGATCGGTCTGCTCGCCGCTGCCGTCGCGGGCGGCTGGCTCGGCATGGATGTCGGTGCCGGCGGCGGCTTCTGCGAGGCCGCACGTGACGCCCTGGTGCGGCAACCGGCCAACACCTGGAGCAACCTCGGCTTCGTCGTCGCCGGGCTGTTGATCGCCCTGCGCGCCACGTCGGCCGGACGTCCGCCGCGCTGGTTGGCGACCGGATTTGCCTGTCTCGTGGTGCTTCTCGGCCCTGGAAGCGCCGCGATGCACGCGACGCAGACCGCGGCCGGAGGCAGACTCGATGTTTTCAGCATGTTCCTCGTCGCGAGTTTCGCTGCGTCATACGTGGTGCTGCGGGTGGTGCGCGGGGGAGCCATTGTCTTCATCGCGTGCTTCGTCGCCGGGCTGGTGCTGTGCGAGATCGCCGAGCGTGTCCCGGGTGAGGTGCCGCTCTTCATGACCTGGGCCAACGTCGCGTTCGGCGGCTTGCTGCTCGCCGCCGCCGTGGGGGAGGTGGCGCTGCACCGCCGGCCGGGACCGCGCACCGACCTGAGGTGGGGCGTCGCTGCATTGGCAGCGCTGGCAACGGCATTCGCGGTCTGGAGTATGGCGAAGGACGGCGGCCCGCTCTGCCGCCCGCATTCGCTGCTGCAGGGTCACGCCTTCTGGCACCTGATGTGCGCGGTCGCCGCCTGGTGTCTCTACCGGATGTGGGCGAGCCAGCGACGCATGGATGCCTCAGGTCAGCACCATCGGGGTAGCCACGAGCAAAGCGGTCGGCGGTAGCAGCGCGACGGTGGTGAGGAAGCGCGGGAAGCGGCGCCACCCAGCGACGCCCAACGCCACCACGTCGGCGAGCAGCACCAGGACGATGCCACCCAGAAGGACCGCGAGGCTTCGGTCGGGCTCGGCGCAAGCAAGAAAGCAACCGGTCCAGTTGACGCGGACCCAGACGACGAGGAAGCCGATCGGCACTGCCAGGAGCGCCGCCGCGCTGATCGTGGCGGACAAAGCGCAGATGACGCGGGAGACTGGGGCATCACTTCGGTCGGCCCGGTCCGGTCGGACCGCTGCGACGGCGATCGAAGCCGACATCGCGGTCACCGAGCCGCAGAGCACTGCGACGTAGAGAGCGGCCCGTGCCGCGACGCCCAGGGCCGGGCCGACCGCGCCAACGGTCAGCCCGATCATCACGGCCGCGGTCAACCACTCGCGCTGCACCGCCCGGGCCGTCTGCCGACGGAGATCCCGGGCTGCCCAACAGGCCGTGGTCGTCGCGAGTGTGGCGATCGACGGCGGTGCGGCACGGAGGTCATCGGCATACGGCATCGCCTGCTGCCGCACGAGGAAGAAGACGAGCAGACCGGCACTGGCCGCGCAAAGCGCGCGGGACAACGAGGACATGACCACGACGATGGCGCCGTGGCCGTCACGGCGGATCGGCGCAACTACCCCGCTGCCGCTGAGTATTTCCCCTCAGGCGGCGTCGAGCTGCCAGCTGCGCTTGGACAGGCCGTGCCAGAAGCCGTCGATCGCGGTGTGCGAGCGCGTGCCGTCGCTCGCGGCCGCGCCGAGTGCGACATACAGCGGCGCCCAGTGCTCGGTGCGCGGGTGCGCCAGCTGCGCCGCCGGGGCGGTGCTGCCGAAGTCGAGCAGCGCGTCGAGGTCGCCCCGCTCCATCGTCTCGGCGGCCCAGTGGTCGAACTCGGTCATCGCCGACGACGGGGCAGCCGCCGGGTCGGGCTGCATCATCGACAGGTTGTGGGTGGTGAAGCCCGAGCCGACGATGAGCGTGCCGTCCTCCCGCAGCGGCGCGAGCTTGCGGCCCAGCTCGTACAGCTCGGTCGGCTCCAGCGTCGGCATCGACAGTTGCAGCACGGGGATGTCGGCGTCCGGGTACATCTCGACCAGCGGCACGTAGGCGCCGTGGTCCAGGCCGCGATCCTCCGCGCGCAGCACCGACCGTCCGGGGGAAGCGAGCAGGGTGGACACGTCGCCGGCGAGGCCGGGCGCGGCCGGCGCGTCATACCGCACGTCGTAGTACTTGCTCGGGAAGCCCCAGAAGTCGTAGACGAGCGGTGCGCCGGTCGTCGAGCTCACCGCGATCGGCGCCGACTCCGAGTGAGCTGAGATCATGAGAATGCGCTCTGGCCGCGGGATCTGCGCGCTCCAGCGCGACAGCTGCGCGGTCCACTCGGCGTCGTCCGCGAGCGGCGGCGCGCCGTGGCTGAGGAAGAGGACGGGCAGCTGGTCGGCAGTCATGTCTCCATCATCCGGCAACCTCATCCGACAAACAAGTTAAATATTCAACTACTTCATTCCGTATGACGAAACCGACCTCCGGGACGGAGACCGCAGCCCGGCTGCTTAGACTGCACGCCGTTCGCACGTATCGGCAGCGACGAATCCGCTGCACGTCGGACAGGAAGTGAGAAAAACCCATGGCGCGCAAACTTGTCATCGTCGAGTCGCCCAACAAGGTCAAGAACATCGCCGGCTATCTCGGCGACGACTACGTGGTCGACGCGAGCGTCGGCCACATCCGTGACCTGCCCAACCCCTCCGAGCTGCCGGCGGACATGAAGAAGGGTCCGTACGGCAAGTTCGCGATCAACGTCGACGACGGCTTCGACGCCTACTACGTCGTCGCGCCGGACAAGAAGAAGAAGGTCGCCGAGCTCAAGCGGCTGCTCAAGGACAGCGACGAGCTCTACCTGGCCACCGATGAGGACCGCGAGGGCGAAGCCATCGCGTGGCACCTGCTCGAGGTGCTGAAGCCCAAGGTGCCGGTCAAGCGCATGGTCTTCCACGAGATCACCAAGGAAGCGATCCAACGCGCGGTCAACAACACCCGCGACCTCGACCAGCAGATGGTCGACGCGCAGGAGACCCGGCGGGTGCTCGACCGGCTCTACGGCTACGAGGTCAGCCCGGTGCTGTGGCGCAAGGTGCGCCGTGGCCTGTCGGCCGGCCGCGTGCAGTCGGTGACCACGCGCATGGTGGTCGAGCGGGAGCGGGAGCGTATGGCGTTCCGCACCGCCTCCTACTGGGACGTCGAGGGTGAGTTCGCACCGCAGGGCAGTGCCGGTGAGGCGTTCACCGCCAAGCTCTCCGCGCTCGACGCGCGACGCGTCGCCACCGGGCGTGACTTCGATGACCGCGGAAACCTCAAGAGCGACAACGTTTTTCACCTGAACGAGCAGCAGGCGACCTCGGTCGCGACGTCGGTCGCTGCTGGGGCCGCCACGGTCAGCTCCGTGCAGGAGAAGCCTTACACCCGCCGGCCGAGCGCGCCGTTCACCACGAGCACGCTGCAGCAGGAGGCCGGCCGCAAGCTGCGGATGAGCAGCAAGGCCGCGATGGGAGTCGCGCAGCGGCTCTACGAGAACGGCTACATCACCTACATGCGCACCGACTCGATCACGCTGTCGGAGTCGGCGATCAACGCCGCGCGCACCCAGGCCCGTGACCTGTATGGCGCCGACTACGTCCCCGACCAGCCGCGCCGCTACCAGGGCAAGGTGAAAAACGCCCAGGAGGCGCACGAGGCGATCCGTCCCGCGGGTGACTCCTTCCGCACCCCGGCGCAGGTCGCCGGGCAGCTGCGCGGCGACGAGTTCGCCCTCTACGAGCTGATCTGGAAGCGCACGGTCGCCTCGCAGATGGCCGACGCACGCGGAAGCACCGCGACCGTGAAACTTGCTGTCCCCGTTGCTGATTCGGGTGTCGCGCAGTCGGCGGAGTTCACCGCCAGTGGCACCGTGATCACCTTCCGCGGGTTCCTCGCGGCATACGAAGAAGGCCGCGACGTCGAGCGCAACGCGAGCAACGACGATGCCGAGCGCCGGCTGCCCAAGCTCAGCGAGGGTGCGCCCGCCGACGTGCTGCGGGCCGAGGCTGACGGTCACCAGACCAGCCCGCCGCCGCGCTACACCGAGGCGACGCTGGTCAAGGCCATGGAGGAGATGGGCATCGGCCGCCCGTCGACCTACGCGGCGACCGTCGGCACCATCCAGGACCGCGGCTACGTCGGCAAGCGCGGCAACGCCCTCGTGCCGACCTGGACCGCGTTCGCGGTGACCCGGCTGCTGGAGGAGCACTTCCCGTCGCTGGTCGACTACGACTTCACCGCCTCCATGGAGGAGGGGCTGGACCGCATCGCCCGCGGCGACGAGGGACGGGTCGCGTGGCTGACCCGCTTCTACTTCGGCGATGAGGACAGCAAGGGCCGCGTCGGCCTGCCCGACGTCGGGCCGACCGCCGCCGAGGGCCTGCAGGAGATGGTCGAGCACCTGCCCGACATCGACGCCCGGGCGATCTCGACGATCGACATCGGCGACGGCATCGTCGTGCGGGTCGGCCGTTACGGTCCGTATGTCGAGGAGGTCGTGCCGGCCGGGGTCGACGCCGCGACCGGCGAGGTCACCGCCGACGAGGCGCCGAAGGACCCGCGACGCGCCACGATCACCGACGACATCGCGCCCGACGAGATGACACCGGCGAAGGCCCGCGAGTTGCTCGAGGCGGCCGACGACGACGGCCGGGTGCTCGGCCAGGACCCGGCGACCGGTCACGACATCATCGCCAAGGCGGGCCGCTACGGGCCCTATGTCACCGAGGTGCTGCCCGAGCCCCCGGCACCGGCGGACGGCGAGAAGCCCAAGCGCACCAAGAAGAACGCCGGGCCGAAGCCGCGCACCGCCAGTCTCTTCAAGGACATGGACCTGGCGACGATCGACATCGACACCGCGCTGAAGCTGCTCAGCCTGCCTCGCGTGGTCGGCACCGTCACCGAGGGCGAGGGCGACGAGGCCAAGACCGTCGACATCACCGCGCAGAACGGCCGCTACGGGCCCTACCTGAAGAAGGGCACCGACTCCCGCTCGCTGACCTCCGAGCAGCAACTCTTCGACATCACCCTCGAGGAGGCGCTGAAGATCTACGCCGAGCCCAAGCGCCGCGGCCGGGCAGCGCAGCCGCCGCTGAAGGAGCTCGGCAACGACCCGGTGTCGGAGAAGCCGGTGGTGGTCAAGGACGGCCGGTTCGGCCCCTACGTCACCGACGGTGAGACCAACGCGACGCTGCGCCGCGGCGACGACCCGGCGTCGATCACCCCGGAGCGTGGCTTCGAGTTGCTCGCCGAGAAGCGCGCGAAGGGCCCGACGACGCGCAAGCGGACGGCGAAGAAGACGACCAAGAAAGCCGCCAAGAAGACGGCGAAGAAGGCCCCGGCGAAGAAGAGCGCGGCCAAGAAGAGCTGAGTGCACCACCGACCGACGGCCCCACCGGTTTGACCGGCGGGGCCGTTGCCGGTTGGATGCGGACCACCACGGAGAGCGGTTTTGCGGGGATGGGAACCGACTCTCCGCCTGCGCCGTCACACGCAGGCACATTCCCTGAGGCACTTTCTGGAGGAGAAGTCATGTCTCGCACCACCGTTCGTCGCGGCGCTGCCGCCGCTCTGGCCGTCGCCGGAGCTTTCACCCTGGCCGCCTGCAACAACTCGGACTCCGCGAGCGTGACCACGCCGTCGGCAACGAGCAGCGCTGCCCCGAGCACCACCACCGAGACCACGCCGTCGACCACGGAGTCGAGTCAGGCTCCGTCGACCAGCGAGACCACCGAGAGCTCGCCGGCGACGAGCGACACCTCGTCGGCGGCCTCGGGCGGCGCGAGCACGCCGGTCTCCGGGCCCACCGAGGTGAGTGACCCCGACGGCAAGTTCAAGATCGGTCAGCCGGCCGTGATCAAGGACGACGACGACACGTTCCGGCTGACGCCGACGGCGCTCGAGGTCGCGCCCGACTCGGCATACAACGAGACCCGCCGCAAGAAGACCGACGGCACCCTCTACTACCTGAAGTTCGACATCACCGCGATCAAGACGAACGCGACGTTCTTCGGCACCAACTCGGTCAACGGCCTGTTCTTCCACCCGGCCGTGCCGGACACGGTGAAGAACGCCAAGCGTCTCTACGGCGACACCGACGCGTGCAAGAGCGAGTCCAAGGAGCTGAAGGCCGGCGAGTCGGGCAGCAGCTGCTACATCTACCAGATCCCGGGCGCACCGATCACCAGCGTCACCTACAACGACTACGACCACAACATCGTCTGGACCAAGTGACGTCCTGACGTATGACGAAGACCCCGGCACCGGACGGTGCCGGGGTCTTCGCTGCTCGGTCAGGGGGTGGGCTCGCCGAACGACAGCGGCTCACGGGTGAATCTGTAAGTGGCCCAGTTCAATTGCCGGATCGACCCATCCTCCCGACGCCGTATGACGAGACGTTCGCCCCGCTCCCGGCCGCTCACGGTGCGGTAGGTGTCGTCGCCCTCACGCTCGAAGACCGACGGCGGCTGGATTGTGCTGACCTGGGCGAGCCGCGCGGTCAGCTTGCCGTCGGCGATCGCGAAGGTGAACTCCGTGCCCTCGGAAAACCATTGCCCGACAAGCGGTTTCAGCTCATCCGGCGCATGGGTGCCCGGCTGCCACGGCTCGACCGGCGCCGGGTCGTGCACCAGCAGGTGGTCGCCCAGCGTGACGGCGATGCCGGCCGGGTCGTTGGCGCCGCTGTTGTTCATCAGCACGGCGCCGGTCGTGCCCGACTCCGGCTCCGAGAAGAACCCGGTGATGCCTCCGGGCAGCCCACCCGTGTGCCCGAACCAGATGTGGTCGTCCCGTCGCACCAGCTGAAAACCCAAGCCCCAGGCCTGATTCCAGCCCGGGTCCACCACGATCTGCGGTTGGCGCATCTCCTCCGCGGTGTCCGGGGAGAGGATCGACTCGTCGGGGTCCAGCAGGAAGCCGTGCCAGGTGACCATGTCGGCCAGGGTGCTGCAGATCGAGCCGGCCGACGCGACGGCGCCCTTGTCGAGGGTTGGTTCGTTCACCGGCACGTCGGTGAACGGCGGGAGGTAGTAGAGCCCGGCATACGGAGCGGTGAGTTGCAGTGTGGTGCGGCGCAATTCGAGCGGCTGGAGCAGGCGGCGACGCAGTGAGTCGGCCCAGTCGCCGCCGTCGAGCCGGGCGATGATCTCGCCGAGCAGGCCGTAACAGAGATTGCTGTAGTGCCAGCGGTTGTGCGGGCGCAGGATGCGCTCGGCGGCGTTCCAGCCCTCGATCAGCCCGTCACGGTCGGGGAACTCCAGGGTGTCCCAGACGTCGCCGATCGGCTCGCGCTGCATGCCGCTGGTGTGCGAGAGGAGTTCGCGGACGGTCACGTGCGGGTGGGTGGTGCCGGGCACCAGCTGGTCGACGGTGTCGTCGAGGGTCAGCTTGCCCTCGTCGCGCAACTGCATGGTGAGGACCGCGGTGAACGTCTTGGTGTTGGAGGCGACCAGAAACTGGGTGTTCGCGTCGAGTGGCACCGACGGGTCGTCGAGGTCGGCCCGGCCGACGCCCTCGGACCAGAGGAGCGAGCCGTGTCGCCCCACGCCGGCGACCAGTGCCGGTGTGCGGCTGTCGCGCTGGGCGGTGCGCGCGATGCGGGAGAGCGATCGGGTGGTCTGTTCGGTCGGTGCCGACGGCTCGGAGGTCATAGCAGTAAACCTAATCCGCTGCTGCCGAAGCCGATGCGTTGCGTCATACGTCACATCCGTCACCCGCGCGTCATGTTGAGGTCGCCTGGCGGACGTGTCGGTGCGTGACGATCGCTGGAATCGGCCCATCGCCCAGGTCTCGAGGGAGGTGCGACATGGCGCTGGCACCGCACGGACCGGCCGTGCACGACGTCGACGAACCGCGGCCGCTGCGAGCGGTCGGCGACGTCGGCAGCGTCCGGCTGACCTGGCGCGAGGTGCCCGGGGCGAGCGGCTACCGGGTGCACGGGGTCGCCACGCCGCGGACGGGCTCGTGGGAGCCGGACGAGCGCAACCTGCTCGCCACCCATGCCGAACCCCGCTTCGTGCACGACGGTCTCGGCCCGCTCGCGGTCAACTGGTCGTATGCCGTGGTGCCGGTCCTCGACCACCCGGTCCCTCCGCTCGGCGCGGTCACGGTGTCGACCAGGACCTCGGTCACGGTGACGGGCGAGCCGGTCGCGACGGTCGGCTCGTTCGACGGCAGCGGCCTCGAACTTGCCCTGGCCCCAACAGGTTTCGTGCACTACCGATCGACCTTCCCGCGCGACGTCGACTTCCGCTACGGCTACGACCGCGCCGACGTCACCTGGAGCTACCTGCAGCCGGGCCCCGACGATGCCTGGGCCGGGCGGCGGGGGCACCGCTTCCGGTTGCGCTTCGACCTCGACCGGCTGCCCGCCGCTGACCTCGACTTCGCGCTCTGGCTGGTCGACCGCCACGCGACGCGAGCCGGCTCGGCGACGCTCGTGCTCAACGGCGACACCGAGCAGACGATCTTCTTCGACGACCCGGTGGCGCGCGACCGGCCGCCGGCGTCCGACGCGTCGGCCGCGGTCCCGGGGCTCGGCGGCGGCCCGGCATACATCGAGCGGACGGTCGACCGCCGCTGCCTGCAGGTCGGCGAGAACACCATCGACGTCGTCAAGGACCACGGGTCGTGGATCGCGTATGACGCGGTCGGGGTCTTCGCCCGGCGTTGAGCCGCGGCGCGCGACCGGCTGTCCGCGCATTCGCCTAGGCTGACCGGGTGTTCATAGCGTTCGAGGGCGGCGACGGCGCGGGCAAGACGACCCAGATCCAGTTGCTGCGTGACCGGCTGGTCGCCGCCGGCCGGGAGGTCGTGGTGACCCGCGAGCCCGGCGGCACGGCCCTCGGGCAGGAGATCCGCAACGTCCTGCTGCACGGCGACCACGTCGCCCCGCGCGCCGAGGCCCTGCTCTTCGCCGCCGATCGCGCCCATCACGTCGCGACGGTGGTGCGGCCGGCGCTGGAGCGCGGTGCGATCGTGCTGCAGGACCGCTACATGGACTCCTCGATCGCCTACCAAGGGGCCGGCCGGGAGCTCGATCCTGCTGAGGTCAAACGGCTTTCGCTGTGGGCGACCGAAGACCTGCTGCCCGACCTGACCGTGCTGCTCGATGTCACCCCCGAGGTCGGGCGCGCTCGTCGCGGCGAGGTGCACGACCGGCTCGAGCGCGAGGCCGACGACTTCCACACCCGGGTCCGCGAGCACTACCTCGCGCTCGCGGCGACCGACCCCGGGCGCTACCTGGTGGTCGACGCCGCCCTGCCGGCCGAGCAGATCGCCGCGCTCGTCGCGCAGGAGGTGCAGTCGTGACCACGGACACCGCCCCCGGAGGCGTATGGCGGGACGTCGTCGGCCAGGACGACGCCGTCGCCGCCCTGACCTCCGCCGTCGCGGACCCGGCCCGCATGACCCACGCCTGGCTGCTCACCGGGCCGCCCGGCTCCGGACGCTCCATGGCGGCAAGGTCTTTCGCTGCCGCACTGGAGTGCCCGCACGGCGGCTGCGGCGAGTGCCACGAGTGCCACACCGTGCTCGACGGCAGCCACGCCGACGTGACCGTGATGGCGACCGAGGGGCTGTCGATCCAGGTCAAGGACGCCCGCGCCCTCGCCGAGCTGGCGCAGAGCCGGCCCGCGGTCGGCCCGTGGCGGGTGATCATCATCGAGGACGCCGATCGCCTCACCGAGCGGGCGGCCGACGCGCTGCTCAAGGCGCTCGAGGAGCCGGTGCCGCGCACGGTCTGGCTGCTCTGCGCGCCGTCCCTGGAGGACGTGATCGTCACCATCCGGTCGCGTTCGCGGCACGTGCGGCTGCGCACGCCGTCGGTCGAGGCGGTCGCGGCGCTGCTCGTCCGGCGCGACGGCATCGAGGAGCGGCTTGCGTCGTACGCGGCGAGGGCGGCGCAGTCACACGTGGGGCTGGCCCGCCGCCTGGCGACCGACGACGCCGCCCGGCAACGCCGACGCAGCACGGTGCTGCTCGCCGGCCGCATCCACACCTTGGGCGACGCGATGTCCGCGGCGGCCGAGCTCGCGTCGATCGCGGGGGAGGAGTCGTCGGCGTCCAGCGCCGAGCGGGACGCCGCCGAGAAGGTCAAGCTCATGGAGCAGTTGGGCGCCGACCCGGCCGCGCGCACCCAGCCGCCGCACGTGCGCTCGCAGCTTGCGGCGCTGGAGAAGGAGCAGAAAACCCGGGCCACCCGCTTCGGCCGCGACGTGATCGACCGGTCGTTGGTCGACCTGCTGTCGTTCTACCGGGACGCGCTGGTGGTGCGGGCCGGCAACACCGTGCCGCTGATCAACGCCGACCTCGCGACCGAGGTCGAGCAGCTGGCGCGGGCCCGCAGCAGCGAGCAACTGCTGACCGCGATGGACACCATCGGCACCGCGCGCGAACGCATCGAGGCCAACGTGCCGCCGTTGCTCGCGCTCGAGGCCATGGCGATCGGCCTGCGCGCTCCGGCCGCGTCGTAGTCGCGCCGCCCCGTCATACGCCTCGGCCGTCGCTCGTCCGCTTGCGGTCGACTTGTCACGCTTTCGGCGACTTGTCACGTCCGCACCCGACTTGTCACGTGCTCTAGCACGTGACAAGTCCACCTTTTGCGGTACAAGTTGCCCTGCGTCACCGACCCCGTCGTATGACGTAGCGTGCAGCCATGCGACGACTGGCCACGACCGGTGCGGCGGCGGCCGCTGCAATCGCGCTCACCCTGGCGGGGTGCAGCAGCGGCTCGGGTGACGGAGCCGGCGGCGCGGGCAGCAACTCGGCCGGCGGTTCGGCATCCGCATCGTCCGGCGGGGCGGCCGCTGCGTCGTCGGCCGGAGCATCCGCAGCTGGTGCGCCGGCGTCCCTGGCGAAGTTCTACGGGCAGAAGCTCGACTGGAAGGACTGCGGGCCGGTCGAGTGCGCGAAACTGACTGTCCCCGTTGATTATTCGAAGCCCGACGGCGCGACGATCCAGCTCGCGGTCGACCGGGTCAAGGCGACGGGGAAACGCAAGGGCGCGCTCGTGGTCAACCCCGGCGGGCCCGGGGCCTCGGGCTACGACTACGCGGCCTACACCGCTGAGGGGTTTGTCGTCAGCAAGAAGGTCGCCTCGGCATACGACGTGGTGGGTTTCGATCCGCGCGGGGTGCAGCGCTCGGCGCCGATCACCTGCGTCGACGACAAGGCCCTCGACGGCTTCATCGGGTCCGACCCGACGCCCGACACGGCCGCCGAGGAGCAGCAGGCCGCGACGTCCAACCGTGACTTCGGCACGGCGTGCCAGACCAAGGGGGGTCCGCTCGTCGGGCACGTGTCGACGGTCGAGGTGGCCAAGGACGTCGACGTGCTGCGCGCCGCGCTGGGGGAGGACAAGCTCAACTACCTCGGCAAGTCCTACGGCACGTTCATCGGTTCGACCTACGCCGGCCTGTTCCCGCAGCGGGTCGGCCGCTTCGTGCTCGACGGTGTCGTGCCGCCGGACATCACCAGCACCGAGATGAACCTCGGCCAGGCCAAGGGTTTCGAGCAGGCGACGCAGTCCTACGTGCGTGACTGCGTGGCGCAGGGCGGCTGCCCGCTCGGCGACAGCGTCGACTCTGGTATGGCGCGAATCCGTAAGTTCCTCAAGGATATTGACGCCAAGCCACTGCCGGTCAGCGGCAACGGCGATGTCAAGGGGCTCACCGAGGGCTGGGCGACGATCGGCATCGCGCAGGCGATGTACGAGAAGAGCTACTGGCCCGACCTCACCGACGCGTTGAAGGCGGCATTCGGGGGCGACGGCAACAAGCTGATGAAGCTCGCGAACAGTTACGCCGAGCGCAATGCGAACGGCAGCTACTCCGGCAACATCATGCAGGCGATCAATGCCGTCAACTGTCTCGACCGGTCCGCGCCGTCCGACCTCGGCGCCTACCGGGCCGACGCGAAGTCGTTCGCGCAGCAGGCGCCGACGTGGGGTCCGATGCTCGCGTGGGGTTCGCTGGTGTGCGGGGAGTGGCCGATCAAGGCGACCGGCAAGCCGGGGCGGATCACCGCGGCCGGGTCCGGCCCGATCCTGGTGGTCGGCACCACGCGGGACCCGGCAACGCCATACGAATGGTCGAAGCGACTGGCCGACCAGCTGCAGAACGGCCACCTGCTGACGTATGACGGCGACGGCCACACCGCCTACCTGATGGGGTCGGGCTGCGTCGACGACTCGGTCGACGGTTACCTGCTGGACGGCACGGTGCCGGCGGCGGGCAAGGCCTGCTGAGCCGCTCACGTTCTTTTCTGCAGCGGCGGTATCTTCACCTGACATGGCGAATGTTGCGAATGCGGCCCTGCTGACGGCGTTCCCCGTCGGCGCCGCCGCGCTCGGTGCGGTGATTGCGGCCGTCCGGCGACCGAGCGGCGTCGTCATGAGCGCGGTCCAACACTTCGCGGCCGGCGTGGTCCTCGCGGCCGTGGTGGGTGAGATCCTGCCCGACCTGGACAAGGAAGCGCAGTGGTCGTGGGCGGTGGCGGGCTTCACGCTCGGCGTGGTGGTGGTGCTCGCGCTGGCCGCCTGGGGTCGCAGGTTGGATGCCCGAGGCAAGGCCGGCGAAGCCAGTGACCCCGCCAGGGCGGCGCGGTCGGCGTTGCCCATCGGGCTCATGGTCACGGTCGCCATCGACCTGCTCATCGACGGAGCTCTCGTCGGGCTTGCCGCGACGCTGAGCTCGACCCAGGCGATGATCCTCGTCGGCGCGCTCACGCTCGAAGTGCTCTTCCTCGCGCTGTCTGTGCAGGGCGAACTCGTCCAGGCCGGGATGACCCGGTGGCGGGCCGCCGGCGCAAGTGGCGGCCTCGGCCTGCTCACCGCGGTCGGTGCGTTGACGGCCGCGGTCGCCCTCGGCGACGCCGGACCGAAACCCATTGCGGCGACCCTCGGCTTCGGGGCTGCGGCGCTGGTCTACCTGGCCGTCGAGGAACTCCTGGTCGAGGCCCACGAGGAGTCCGAAACGACGGTCCTGACCGCGGCGTTCTTCCTGGGCCTGATCACCGTCTACGGCCTCACGATCGTCGGGGGCTGAGGCGCTCCGCCCTCGCGGCGACCACCGCAGTCGCTCGATTCGGCGGGACGGCGTTGGGCTGCGTATACTCGTCGCGGCCCACGGCACGCCCGCGGGCCAGGCCGCCTTAGCTCAGTCGGCTAGAGCGATTCACTCGTAATGAATAGGTCGTCGGTTCGATTCCGACAGGCGGCTCAGCCGAAACGTCCCGGATCAACGATCCGGGACGTTTCGCGTGTCCCACCGTGTCGCCGACCAGGCGTGATCAGCAGGGGCCGGTCTGCGTACAGCGGTTGCTGCGGCGACGGTTGTCAGTGTGCAGGGCCACGATGGCCGCCATGGCTACCAACAAGGTGGGTTGGCTTCGCCGGATGGAGGAAGCCGCGAGAATGCTCAAGGCCGAGGGGTCGTGGTGGCGTGCTCAGGCCGGCGACCCAATCGTGTTGTTCTTTCGGTGCTACGTGGCATGGTTCAAGGTCGCACTCATGCTGTGTGCCAGCATTCTAGGTTTGTCGATTTTGACCGTGCCTTGGGCAATGACGCGCCACCCAGACGCCGCCGTGCTGGTGCCTTTGTTCGGTTCGCTGGCGGGCGCGCTGCTCACGTGCGGCTCGGCGGCGTTGGCAGTAACGTTCCCATTGAGCATGTTCGCGCAGGGAATGACTGGGGTGTCCTGGTCAACCAGCGTGATGAAGGTTGGTCAAGAGACGATCGCGGTGCTCCGTTCCGTCGCCACGACGCTCGGCGCAGTTGCGGCGATCGTTCTCTTAACTGCTCCCGCCGCGATCACTCTCTCCGCGACAAACTCCCAGGCGGCCTCGGCCGATGTCGCCGGCGGGCTGTCAGCCGCAAAAATGCTCGGGGTTTGCCAGGTCGGATTGGGTGTGGCCGCAGTCTCGGTCGTTTCCGTCTATCTTGCCGCTCGGTCGGCGCTGGCGCTCCTGGATCATTGGCCTTCGATCTCGCGTCACGTGATCTCCGTGGTTCTGCCATCGGCGGTTGTGAGCGCGGTCAGTCGGTTCGTCGATCCGCTCACGCGGGCGAGTCTGGAGCTGTGGTATCCGGAGCAAGTGCGGGGCGTCTCGCGGCAGGAGGTAATTCGTCAGACGATGGGTTCGGGAATTCACGTCAACCCGTGGATCTGCTTTGTCCTGTGCATCGCGTGTTTAGGTCTCGCGCTACGGGTCAGGCGCGTGAGCGGCTGATGCTCCTTCAATGGGGCACCGCGGAAGTGCGATCAGGCAGCGTTGTTCGTCACAGCGGACGATCCTCCAGTTGTTCAAGGTAGTCACGGAACATCCAATCGGTCAGTTGTGTCGGGTCGACCTTCTGAAGTGGTCGACCCGGATAGATGTCCTCGGACGTAACCTGTTCCCATTGCTTCACATCGCGACCTCGGTTGAAGTTCATGTCGTTCTGGCCGCTCTGCACAGCAGTGCCCAACACCTTGATCATGAGTGCTTCCATGTCGAATACGACTGCCTCGGCGTCGACTTCTTTGAGTGCTGCACGAAGTCGTAACGCCGCCCATCCGGTGGATCCGACATCGACAACATGGTCGAATGAGAACCACGAGAAGCGGGTCCACGCGGTATGACGGTCAGTCCTCACGCGGTCGTGAGTGAGGAGTCGTTGGCCGATCCCTTGTGTGCCTCGCGCAATTCCGACGTAGTTGGGACCGTAGTCGTTATAGAGGATGTAGAGACCACGGGCACGACGGAAGTCGCACACGCGTACGGTTCCCGTGTTGGCTCCTCGATAGCCGAGTAGTTGCCAGGCTCTGCCCTTGCCCGATGGCCAGCCGACCTGACTTCGATCCCAAAACAGACCGTATGCACTCACGAGGTGGGAACTGGATCTTTCCGCTACCATCTAAGCCTCCTTGTAGTCAGAGCCGCATAAACAGCGGCATGGTCAATCGACCGCAAGTGAGAGGGTATGTGTCGGCGCGCTCCAAGCTCGACGATGATCGACTCGAAATTCGGCTGACACCGAAGTCACTCAGAAGCCAGTCGGGATACGGCTCGGACATCAACGCCCGAACTCCGACACCGGGTACTTTGCGTGAATAAGCCCAGGCGGCACCCGGTCCTGGTTAGCCTCACGAGAGGCGCGCACCCCGGCGCCACCCGTCACACGAGGAGTAGACGCCATGTCCGCACCCGTCACCCGCATCGCCGCGGCCGCCGCCAGCACGCTGGCCCTCTGCGCGGTCGCCCTTCCGGCCCAGGCCGACAAGCCCGGCGCGGGCACGTCCACCGGGCAGGCCCGGATCTTCATGGTCAACTCGGTGCAGTCCACGGGCGACCAGTCGCTGACCGACCAGAAGGACTCCGACGCGGCGGTGCCGGCCTCGGCATACACGGTCGAGCAGCTGCGCAACCTCGACGGCTCGGGATATCTGCGCGGCAAGTGGGTCAGTGTCGAATCCGCAACGGGCACACCGGCATTCAGCAAGACCAACACCTTCATGTTCACCCGCAGCCAGGACCAGTTCGAGCAGGTGATGGCCTACTTCTTCGTCAACCAGGCGCAGGAATACCTGCAGTCGCTCGGCTTCGGCTCGACGCTGCGTCCGGTGCTCAAGCAGCAGTTCCCGGTCAAGGTCGACCAGTATGGCGGCGACAACAGCTACCAGACCGACAAGCCCTACCGGGTGCGTTACGGCAAGGGTGGCGTCGACGACGCAGAGGACGCCGAGGTGATCGTGCACGAGTACGGCCACGCGGTGCACCAGTCGCAGGTCCCCGGGTATGGCGGAAGCGTGCAGGCCGGCTCGATCGGGGAGGCCTGGGGCGACTACTTCGGGGTGACCGTCGGACTCGACGCCGCGAAGCAGTATGGCTGGCCGGTCAAGGCCGACCCGTCGTGCCCGATGGACTGGGATTCCACGTCCTACACCCGTGCCCCGCACTGCATCCGCAGCTTCCACACCGGTCTCACCGTCGCCGACGCGAACGGCGAGGTGCACCACGACGGTCAGATCTGGGGGCAGGCGCTCTGGGAGATCCGCACCGACTACGAGACCCTCGGCCTCGGCAGCCGCGCCTGGGACACCACGCTGGTCGACAGTCAGTTCGACTACGCCCCCGACACCAGCTTCGCCGCTGCCGCGAAGGCCACCTACGACAAGGCGCTCGCCCGCGACGGCGCGGCCGCGGCTGCCGCGGTGAAGGCGCGCTTCAACGCACGCGGGATCGTGTGGTGAGCTGATGGCTCTGGAGTTTCAGGTCACCTTCGATTGCGCGGATCCCGCTGCCCTTGCTGCCTTTTGGGCCGAAGCGACCGGTGGCCAGCTCGAAGCCCCGCCGCCCGGTTTCGAGTCCTGGGAGGCGGCGCTCGAGTCGTGGGCCGTCCCGCCGGAGGAGTGGAACAGCCGCTCAGCGGTCGTCGATCCGGCCGGCAACGGCCCGCGGTTGTTCTTCCAGCGCGTGCCGGAGGCGAAGGCGGCGAAGAACCGGGTGCATCTCGACCTGCGCGCCGCTCCGGGCACCGCAGGTGAGGCTCGTATGACGCAACTCGAGTCGGTCGCGGCCCGGCTCGTCGCGCTCGGCGCGACCCGGGTCCGGCGCCAGGACCCGGGTGCGATGGACGCCGGGCACATCGTCATGCAGGACCCCGAGGGCAACGAGTTCTGTCTCGACTGAGGCCGCGCGGCCGGCCAGGTCGCTCGCAGCGGTCAGAGCAGTCGCGTGTCCAACGGCGTCTCGACCGCCGAATCCCCTTCCCGCACAAGGTGATAACCACGCGCGCCGTCGCGTTCGGCGACGGCTTCGACAAACCGGGTGCCGCGGTAGAGCAGCCCTGCGTCGTCGTCGCTGCAGTAGGACTCCGGCAGCGTGCCGTCGGCGACCAGTCGCTGCATGAGCGGCCGGCGCCGGTCCTCGGCGTCGTAGTGGACGCCGTTGCCGTAGGGCAGCAACGCCAGACCGTTGGTCACCGGCCGCAGCTCCGGTCCGAAGGAGTCGGTGGTGCCACCGACGTGCCAGCAGATCGACCCCGCACTCACCCCGGTGAGCACGACGCCGGCCTCCCATGCCGCGCGCATCGCCCGGTCGAGCGCGTGCACCCGCCATACGGCCAGCAGGTTGGCGACCGAGCCGCCCATCACCCACACCACGTCCTGGGCCAGCAGGTGCTCGGCAGGATCCGCGACGTTGGGCTGGGGGAAGAGCTGCAGATGCGAATGCTCATAACCCGCAACGCGGGCCGCTTCAGCCAACGCGTGCAGCACGTGCGGGTTGTCGCCCAGAGCGGTCGCGACCGTGCAGAGTCGCGGCGCGCGGCCGGTCACCCCCGCGAGTTCGACCGCGTAATGCGTCAGCGCACTGAACTCGAAGAAGGTCCGCTCTCCGGGCCGCAGGCCACCGGACGTGGCGAGGATGGTGGGTTCGTCGGCAGGCACGTCCGGCAGGCTATCGAGCCGCGGGAGCGTCTGCGCGGCTGCACTCGGTCGCTCGACGGAGGCGGCCGGCGCCGGATCGAGCCGGTCGGGGCACAATGGAGACGTGTTGACCGCTGCAGCTGCCTTGCCCGCCAAGCTCGACCAGAACAACGGGCACCCCATCGGCATGGGCGTGGCCTTCTTCGGCATCTGTGCGTTCATGGTCATCCTCTTCCTCCTGATCGTCTGGGTCGGCAAGCTGCGCGACAAGCGCCGCGGCCCGCGCGAGGCGCCGCAACTGCCGCTGCTGGTCAAGGACGACGAACGGCGTGAGCGTCGCCGGTCCGGTCAGTAGCGCGATCGCGGCCGTCGAGGCGGCCCGTCATACGCCGGTCGTGCCCGGGGCACCCTTGCTGCCCGGCGTCGTCGGCGTGATGTGGGCCGACGGGCGGGTGATCGCCGAGCACGTCGCCGGCTCCGCCGTGCTGTATGACGCGGCCGGCGCACTCCTGCCCGAGCCCGCACGATCAGCGACCCGCGCCGACACCGTCTTCGACGTCGCGTCGCTGACCAAACTCTGCACCGCCACGCTCGCCCTGCAGCAGGCCGAAGCCGGGCTGCTCGATCTCGATGCCCCGGTCGCCGACTACCTGCCGGTCTTCGCAGCGGGTGGCAAGCAGGACATCACGGTCGCCCAACTGCTCACGCACACCAGTGGATTGGAGTCGTGGCTCCCGCTGTGGCGCGACTGGCCGACGCCGCGGGAGCGCATCCACGCAGCGCTCACCCGGCCGCAGGCGTCACCGGCCGGACGGTTCGTCTACAGCGACCTCAATCTGATCACCCTCGGCGTGCTGCTCGAAAACCGTTGCGCCACACCGCTGGACGTGCTGCTCCGCGACCACGTCACCACACCGCTGGGGATGTCCGACACCGGCTATGTCACCCAGCTGGGTCACCTCGACCCGGAGCGCTTCGCCGCCACCGAGATCGAGGACGACGCCGGTCGCGGCCTGGTCCGCGGCGAGGTGCACGACGAGAACTCCTGGTCGCTGGGCGGTGTCGCCGGGCATGCCGGAGTCTTCTCGACCGCGGCCGACCTCCTGCAGTTTGCGCGCGTCTTCCTCGGCGGCGGCGAGGTCGACGGGACACGAATCCTGAGCGAGGAGAGCGTCGTTCGCATGACGACCAACCTCAACGGCGATCTGCCGGACGACGCGCACGGACTCGGTTTCGAGATCGACCAGCCGCGCTACATGGGAGAGCTCAGCGGGCCGCGCACGATCGGGCACACCGGCTTCACCGGCGTCTCGTTGGTCGTCGACCTCGACCGCAGCGCGGTCGCGATCCTGCTGTCCAACGCCGTGCACCCGCGTCGCGGCACCGCTCCCACCAATGCCGTCCGCGCGGCGTGGGCGACCGGACTCAGCCGCGCACTCGCCTGAGCAGCGCCTCCGCCACCTCGTCGGCGTTGGCCTCGGGCAGCCAGTGCCCGGCACCGGGGATCTCCACGAATTCGTAGTCGCCAGCGATGAATTCACCGGTCTTCTCGGCCGCTGCGCGGCCGAGGGCGAAGTCGCGGCTACCCCAGATGTAAGTGGTCGGCACCTGCACCTTCCGGCTCGGCCTCGGCGCGCCGTCCGAGGATGGGGGGGACGCGGACTTGCCGCGGCCGCGCATCGCCTTCAGCATCGCGCCGCTCGCCGGCATCGAGCGATACCAGCCGAGCGGGCCGGTCAGCGACTGCGGGGTGCGGAAGCGCTCGGCATACTTGGCGGCGTCCTCCGCGGGCATGCCCGTCTTGGTGTAGAGGCCCGGAATCTGCCGCAGCACAGCGCGTTCGGGCATGAAGGGCAGCTGGAAGAAGACCATGTAGCCGCTCTTGCGCCACTGGTCGCTGTGCGCGAATGCCCAGGCCATCGCCGCCGGATGCGGCGTCGAGAGCACGGTCACCGTGCGCACCCGATCGGCGTGCCGCCCGGCGAGCTGCCAGGCGACCGCCCCACCCCAGTCGTGCCCGACGATGTGCGCCTGCTCCACGCCGGCCGCGTCGAGCAGCGCCACGACGTCCTTGCCCAGCTCGTGCAGCCCGTAGGACGTGCGCCCCTTCGGCGTCGCGCCGGGGGAGTAGCCGCGCTGATCCGGGGCGAGCACCCGGTAGCCGGCCTCGACCAGCTTCGGGGTCAGCTTGTCCCAGGCCTGCCGGTCCTCGGGGAAGCCGTGCAGCAGCACGACGACCTCGCCGTCTGCGGGTCCGGAGTCGGTGACGTCGAAGGTCAGCCCATCGCGAGTGTAGGTCTGCATGACTACGAACGTAGTCCGCCCGGGTGGTCGACGTCACGCGATCGCTGCCTGCGACATGTCCGCTGTTGCATCTATGATGGATGCAACATGAGTGCAAGTGATCGAGCCTACGAACACGTCAAGGACGGCATCCTGACCGGCCGGCTCGCGCCCAGCAGCTTCCTCACCGAAGGGCAGGTCGCGGCCGAGGTCGGCATCTCGCGCACCCCTGTGCGGGAGGCGCTGCTGCGGCTGCAGACCGAGGGGATGGTCGAGCTCTACCCCAAGAAGGGCGCGCTGGTGGTGCCGGCGACCCCGCAGGAGGGCCGGGAGGTCTTCGAGGCGCGCGCCCTCATCGAGGAGTGGGCGGCGTCCCAGGCCTGGCCCCGCCGCGCCGACGCCGTCCCACGACTGCGCGCCCGCCTCGCCGACATGGCGGCCGCGATGAAGACCGGCGATGCCGACGCCTTCAGCGCCGCCGACCGGGCCTTCCACGAGGTCATCGTCGAGGCGGCCGGCAACTCGGTCATCGCCCGGCAGTATCGCCACCTGCGCGACCGCCAGATCGTGATCGTGGCCGGCAACCTGCGCGGCGACGCCGAGCGGATGACTGCGTCATACGCCCAGCACCGCGACCTGCTCGACCTGCTCGACGCCGGCACCAAGGCCGCCTTCGTGCGGGCCTGCCGCGACCACGTCAGCTACGTCGGCACCATGGCGGTGAGCCGATGACCCCGCCCACCAAGGAAGGCAGCCACTCGCTGCCATCAGTCGTCGAATCCCCCTCTGCCGACTGGCCACTCGGCGGCAAGCGCGCCTGGGCGGTGTGGCTCTCCGCGCTGTCGATCTACATCCTCGCGATCTTCCACCGCACCTCGCTCGGCGTCGCCGGCGTCATCGCCGCCGACCGCTTCCACATCAGCTCCGCGCAACTGGCGACCTTCGTCATGGTGCAACTGCTGGTGTATGCCGTCATGCAGGTCCCGGTCGGCGCACTCCTCGACAAGTACGGCTCCAAGGTGCTGCTGGTCGCCGGCGTGACGACGATGTCGATCGCGCAGTTCGGCTTCGCCTTCGCCGACAGCTTCGCGCTCGGTGTGCTCGCCCGCGTCTTCGTCGGCATGGGAGACGCGATGGTGTTCGTGTCGCTGCTGCGGCTGGTGGCGCTGTGGTTCCCGCCCGCGCGGACGCCGCTGATGACCCAGCTGTGCGGCGTCTTCGGGCAACTCGGCGCCATTCTCGCCGCCGGCCCGCTCGCCGTCGCGCTGCACGACCTCGGATGGACGCAGTCCTACCTGATCGCGTCGCTGACGGGTGTGGTGCTCGGCGTGATTCTCGTGCTGGTTGTGCGTGATTCGCCATACCGCAGCAAGCAGCGCACCGACGTGAAGCTGCGCGCCGTCGGGCGAGCGGTGAGCGTCGCGTGGAAGGAGCCGGGCACCCGCCTCGGCCTGTGGTGCCACTTCACGTCACAGTTCAGCGCGACCGTCTTCTCGCTGATGTGGGGCTTCCCCTTCCTCACCAAGGGGGAGGGGCTGTCCACCGGCACGGCGAGCCTGCTGCTGGAGATCATGGTGGTCGCGACGATCGCGGCGAGCCCGGTCTTCGGGGTCTTCACCGCGCGCTACCCCTACTCGCGCTCCACCCTGGTGCTGATCACCGTCGGCGCGATCATCGCCGCCTGGACGATCGTGCTGCTCTGGCCCGGGCGGGCGCCGCTCTGGATGCTGATCATCCTCGTCGTCATCACCGCCGTCGGCGGCCCCGGCTCGATGATCGGCTTCGACCTGGCCCGCACCTTCAACCCCGAGCACCGGCTCGGGTCGGCGTCGGGCATCGTCAATGTCGGCGGTTTCAGCGCGACCCTCATCTCGGTGCTGCTGATCGGTGTCGTGCTCGACCACCAGGTGCCCGGCGGTCCGAACGACTACAACCTGTCGGCCTTCCGGGTCGCGATGTGCGTGCAGTACTTCGTCTGGGCGCTCGGCATCGTGCAGATCGTGCGGCTGCGTCGCGAGACCCGCCGCCTGGTGCGCGCCGACGACGACTACGCCCACCTGCGCACCGGCCTGCCGATCGGCCGCCACTCCCCGTCCCGCCGAAAGGCCCACTAATCGCCGAGAGGCCCACTTGTCAGGCCCGCAATTGGGCCTGACACGTGGGCCTCTGGACGGTAAGTGGTCCTCTCGACGGGAGGGCCGGTGTCAGTCAGTGGCAGTGTCAGTGTCAGTGGCAGGTCAGTGCTGCTGCTGCTGCGGCATCGCCCAGCGCGCGGTGTCCACGCCCTGGTCCTTCGCGCGCTGCAGCGCCTCACCGACGATGCGCTCGGCCTCGGCGCGAGTCTCCCAGCGCGCGCCGGGCTCGACACCCTTGCCCGGCTCGAGCGCCTTGTAGTTCTCGAAGAAGTGGGCGATCTCGTCGAGCACGAACGAGTTGACGTCACCGGTGTCCTGCAGGGCGTCGGTGCGCGGGTCGCCCGCGACCACGCAGAGGATCTTGTCGTCGCCGCCGGCCTCGTCGACCATCCGGAAGACGCCGATCGGACGCGCCTCGACGACCGTGCCCGGCACGACCGACTCGGTGATCAACAGCATCGCGTCGAGCGGGTCGCCGTCCTCGCCGAGGGTGTGCTCGATGTAGCCGTAGTCGGTCGGGTACTGCATCGACGTGAACAGCCGGCGGTCCAGGCGCAGGCGGCCGGTCTCGTGGTCGATCTCGTACTTGTTGCGGCTGCCCTGCGGCACCTCGATGGTGACGTCGAACTCCATTGCGGCTGTCCCTTCGCGGAAATGTTTGGCTGCAGGTTAGTGTGGCGCACGGTGCGCGGGAGCGCCGTGCGAGGGGTCCGGGTGGTCCGAGGGATCCCGGACGTTCACATCGAGGGCGACACATGGGCAAACGTATGGCGATCGGCGTCACCGCCGGCGCGCTCGTCCTCGCCCTCGGCTACGAGACGCTCGACGTGTTCGACGTCGTGCCCGGTCCGCTCACCCGCGACAGCGCCGCCCGCGAGGCCGTGCCGGAGCCCGGGAAGACCGCCGTCGGTCCGTCCGTCGCACCGCCGGCGGCACCCGCCTCACCCGCAGCCCTGCCCGCGCTCGCCGGACCGCAACCCGACCCGGCCAAGGTGAAGGCGAAAATCGCTGCGGCACTGAAGGATCCGGACCTGTCGACCAAGGTCGCCATCGACGTGCGCGACGGTATGACGGGGGCCGTCCTCGCCGAGCAGTCCCAGAACGACGCGACCACACCCGCATCGACCACCAAGCTGCTCACCGCCTGGGCCGTCGCGAACACGATGGACCTCGACAAGCCGCTCACCACGAAGGTGGTCAGTGGTGCGTCCCCGGACGCGGTCACTCTCGTCGCCGGTGGCGACACCGCCCTCAACCCCGGCAAGGGCGACCCCAACGCGGTCAGCGGCCACGCCGGGCTGGCCGACCTCGCCGCGCAGGTCGCGGGCGCCCTGAAGAGGGCCGGCCGGACCTCGGTGACCGTCGATGTCGACACCTCCTACGCGCCAGGCCCGCTGACCGCCGCGCGTTGGGACCCGGGCGTGGTCGCCGCCGGTTACACCGCCCGCATCGCGCAACTCGGGCTGTCGACCGAGCGGGCCACCGACCCGGCGACCCCGACGCCCACCGACCCGGTCGGCAGCACCCAGCAGACATTCGTCAAAGCCCTTGCGGCACAAGGGATCACGGCCAAGAAGGGCGCGAGCAAGGCTGCCCCGAAGGACGCCCAGGAGCTCGGTCGGGTCGAGTCGGCGCCGCTGGTCGACGTGCTCGGCGACGCGCTGCAGGCGAGCGACAACGCGATGATCGAGTCGCTCGCGCGCCAGGCGGCCTTCGGCAAGGGCATCGGCGGCTCGACCGCGGAGGTCACGAAGTTTGTCGAAAACACGCTCAAACAGGGCGGATTCAACCTGGCCGGGGTGAAACTCGCTGACACGTCCGGCCTTTCGGACGGCACGACCATCCCACCGCGCGTGCTCGCCGACGTTCTCCTGTCCGGCACCACCGGCAAGAACAAGCCGTATGCCGAGACGGTCAGCCGCCTCGGCGTCGGTGGGCTCAACGGCACCCTGCACAACCGCTTCGAGGCCAAGACCAACTCCTCGGCCGCGGGGCTGGTGCGCGCCAAGACCGGCTCCCTGCTCGGCGTCGCGTCCCTCGCCGGCACGGTGGTGACCAAGGACAACCGGTTGCTGGTCTTCGCTGTGATCAGCAACGGCCCGCAGGCCTCGCCATACGTCACGCGCGACGCGATCGACAACATCGTGGCCGACCTCGCGAGCTGCGGCTGCAACTGACCCGAGAGGTCACTTTCGTCGGGGCTACTCCGCCATACCCGCCCGACATTGACCTCTCGGGTCGAGTTCTCGCCACCGGTGCCTCGGCAGCCAGCTGCGCCCCCTGTGGATAACTACGGTGGCCCGTCGGCGACGGCTGGCACGCTCGACCGATGAAGCGAAGCGTCGGCCGGGTCAACGGTCCGGTGAGTCGAGCGACGGCGAATTCGCTGGGTATCGACGACAATCAGCTGCGCCGCCAGCACCTCCGGCTGCTGCGCGGTCACTGGAAAGTGGACACCACGCGGCTGCGGCTGGAGGAGTTCTGGCAGGCCGGTCTCAACTGCGGGCCGGATGACGCATTTCTCAGTCACCACACGGCGGCCGCGTTGCACGGTGGTGTCGTGCCCGCCACGGGCGAGGTTGAGGTCGGCACCCTGACCGGGCGCCGGGTGCGGGTGCGGGGGCTGGTCGTCCATCGCTACACCCGCGCGCCCGAAATCGTCACCGTGCGCGGTATGCCGGTGACCTCGAAGGAGCAGACCTTCCTCGACCTGGCAGCTCGCCTGAGCCTGGTCGACCTCGTCGTGCTGGGCGATTCGTTCGCCCGGAGCGACGTCGGGTTCCCGGAGAGATTGCCGACCGCCACCGGCGACGCGCGGGGTCGCGGGGCGGTCAATGCACGCCGCGCCGCGAAGCTGGTGCGGGCTCGGGTCGAGTCCCCGCAGGAGAGTCGTCTGCGGCTGCTCGTCGTTCTCGCCGGACTGCCCGAGCCGACCGTTCAGGTCGAGTTGCTCGATGCCGAGGGGTTCGTGGTCTACCGCCTCGACCTGGCCTACGGAGGGTTCCGGTTGGCGATCGAGTACGACGGCCGCGCCCATGTCGAACGGCAGGGACAGTGGGAGAAGGACCTCCTGCGGCGCGAATCGGTCGAAGGTGGTGGCTGGCGCTTCGTGGTCGCGGTCTCGGCGGACATCTACCGGCGGCCCGAGCAGTTCCTGGACCGGCTGGTGGCCGCGATGCGCTCAGTCGGGATGCGGCCGCCCCGGCTGGATCCGCAGTGGCGGCTGCATTTCCCCTGCTGAGGTGCGACCGAACGGTCACTTGTGGGCACCACAAGGTGCGACCGTCCCGCGGAAGTGACCTTTCGGGTCGTCAACTCGGCGAGCAGGCTGCGGCGACCAGGCCCGGCGCGCGCTCGGTATGACGGCCGCGCCGGCGCGCGGCGTCACGTCATACCCTCGTGGACATGGCGCAGACGTATGTCGACTGGGCGCTGGCGAAGCGCACCGCCCGCAGGTTCGTCGCGGACGGTCCGAGCACGACACCGGGTGAGGCGGCCGCCGCGGTCGAGGACCTGCGGGGCGCGGCGATGCGCGCGCACGGGCCGGTCGCCGAGACCGCGCGGATGGACGCGAGCACCGGCGCGGAGTCGCCCGTGCACATCGTCGACCGGACCGTCTGGATCGACGTCAACGTCGACTCGATGGACGCGCTGCTGGCGCCGGTCATCGACGTGCTCACCGCCAAGAAGAAGGCCGGCCCGCGCACCCGCGCCGTCGGCGCGAAGGTCGGCGGCGCCGAGACCGGTGCGCTGATGGGTTTCGTGGCGAGCAAAGTGCTCGGGCAGTTCGACCTCGCGCCCGAGGGACAGCCGAGCCTGCTGCTCGTCGCGCCCAACATCGTCGCCGCCGAGCGCGAACTCCACGTCGACCCGACCGACTTCCGGCTCTGGGTGTGCCTGCACGAGGAGACCCACCGGGTGCAGTTCACCGCGGTGCCGTGGCTGCGCGAGCACCTGATCGGGCGGGTGCGCACGCTGATCACCGACCTCGTGCCCGACCCCGAAGCGCTCCAGCAGCGGCTGCAGTCGGTCGCCAAGGCGCTGCCCGGTGCGCTGCGCGACGGCGGGGGCGGCCTCACCGACCTCGTCGTCAACCCTGCGCAACGCGCCGAGTTGGCCGACATCACCGCGATCATGTCGCTGCTCGAAGGCCATGCCGACGTGGTGATGGACGACGTCGGCCCGCAGGTCGTGCCGTCCGTCGACCAGATCCGCGCCAAGTTCGACGAGCGCCGCAAGGGCGCCGGCAGCGTCGACCGCATGCTGCGCCGGCTGCTCGGCCTCGAGGCCAAGATGCGGCAATACCGCGACGGCGCCGCGTTCTGCCGGGCCGTGCAGGAGAAGGTCGGCGTCGACGGCTTCAACGCGGTGTGGACGTCACCGCAGACGCTGCCGACCGCCGCCGAGATCGAGACGCCGGCCGCCTGGGTCGAGCGCGTCCACGGTTAGGGGATCGGCGCTATGGCGGGCCCGCACCCGGCCGTCGCGGCCACCCGCCTGGCCGTGCGGCGCGCGCTGCGTGCCCCGATCGGACCCGGTGACACCGTGCTCGTCGCCTGCTCCGGCGGCGCCGACTCCCTGGCGCTCGCGGCCGCGCTGGCCTTCGAGGCGCCGAAACTGGGGCTGACCGCCGAGGCGGTCGTGGTCGACCACGGGCTGCAGGACGGGTCGGACGCCGTCGCCGCCCGCGCCGCCGAACAGTGCCACGCCCTTGGGCTCGCGGCGCGCGTCATACCGGTGCACGTGCCGGCCGGCGCCGACGGCCCCGAGGCCGCCGCCCGCGAGGTCCGCTACACGGCGCTCGCCGACGCCGCCGGTGAGGCGGCCGCTGCCGGCGTGCTCCTCGGCCACACCCGGGACGACCAGGCCGAGACCGTGCTGCTCGGCCTCGCCCGCGGCTCCGGCCCCCGCGCCATCTCCGGTATGCCGCAGGTCGCGCACTCCCGCGGCGTCCGGTGGATGCGGCCGCTGCTCGACGTCGCCCGCGCCGAGACGGCCGCGGCGTGTGCCGCACTCGGCATCGAGCCGTGGCAGGACCCGCACAACAGCGACCCGCGTTATCTGCGGGTGCGCACCCGGCAGGCGCTGGTCGACCTGGAGCGGCAGATCGGGCCCGGGGTCGTCGCCGGCCTCGCCCGCAGCGCCGCACTCGTCCGCCGCGACCTCGACACGCTCGACGAGCAGGCCGACGCCATCGCCGCCCGTCTCGGCGAAACCCCTTGGCCCGTCGACGAATTGAGCACCCTCAGCCCCGCCCTCCGCACTCGCGTATGGCGCAGCCTGCTCACCACCGGAGGCTGCCCGAGCGCCGCCCTCGGCAAGGTGCACCTCGACGGCGTCGACGCCCTCGTCGGGCAATGGCGCGGGCAGGGCCCGATCCACGTGCCGGGCGCGCTGCAGGTGCGTCGGGCCGACGGGCTGATCCACCTCGAACCACGGGCGTGTTGAATAGCCCCATGGACTCCAGCCATATGGGAGACGACCTCGACCACGTGCTCTTCACCGAGGAGCAGATCCACGCCCGCCTCGACGAACTCGCCGCCGACATCTGGCGCGACTACCAGGACAAGGACGTGCTGCTCGTCGGCGTGCTCAAGGGCGCGATCCTGGTGATGGCCGACCTGATGCGGGCCTTGCCCGGCTCGGTGCCGATGGACTGGATGGCGGTCTCGTCATACGGCTCGGGCACCAAGAGCTCCGGCGTCGTGCGCATCCTGAAGGACCTCGACACCGACATCTCCGGCCGCCACGTGCTGATCGTCGAGGACATCATCGACTCCGGGCTGACCCTCAACTGGATCACCAGCAACCTGCGCTCCCGGGAGCCCGCGTCGGTCGAGATCTGCACGCTGCTGCGCAAGCCCGACGCCGCCAAGGTCGAGATCGACTGCAAGTACGTCGGCTTCGACATCCCCAACGAATTCGTCGTCGGCTACGGGCTGGACTACGACGAGAAGTTCCGCAACCTGCGCGACATCGGAACGCTCGCCCCGCACGTGTACTCGTAGCCTCCTTCGTCGGCGACGAGTACGCCTGTCCTCTTGGCGTCGACTCCTCCTCCGGCCGCGCTCGCAGGCTCTTCTTGACAGTCTTCTTACCCAGCAGGAACTTACTTCTCGGTAAAATGTGACCCCCGTCACCTAATCCGAGGAGTAGAGATGACCCGCAAGACGTTTCGTATGACGATCGCCGCGGCCGCCGCGACCTCATGCCTGGTCGCGATCGGGATGCCCGCCGAGGCGGCGACCGATCCGACGCCCCGCCCGATCCGGATCTCGCCGCCCACCGAGGACAACTCGTTCCCGCGGGCCTTCGGGGTGTCGACGCTGACGCCGACGCGCAACCCGATCGGCGCCAACGACTGGAGCTGCAAGCCGTCCGCCGCCCACCCGAACCCGGTGGTGCTGGTCCACGGCACCTGGGAGAACGCCTACAACAACTGGAACGGTCTGGCACCGATCCTCAAAGACCAGGGCTACTGCGTCTACGCGCTCAACTACGGCAATTCCACCGGCGTCCCCTTCCTCAACGGCACAGGCGACATGATCAAGTCGGCCAACGAGATCACCCCGTTCGTCGACAAGGTGCGGTCGCAGACCGGTGCCGCCAAGGTCGACCTGATCGGGCACTCGCAGGGCGGTGCACTGATCCGTTACTACGCCAACAAGCTCGCGACCCCCGGCACGGTCGACAACGTGATCGGGCTTGCGCCGTCCAACCACCCGACCACGCTGTCCGGCATCACCGAACTTGCCAAGACGCTCAACCTGTTCGGCGCCGGTATGACGGTGCTGAATGCGATCCGGATGCCCGCGGCCGCCCAGCAGGCCGACCAGAGCCCGAACCCGCAGGCGCCGTTCTACCAGCAGGTCAATGGCGGCAGTGAGACCGTCGCGGGCATCAACTACACGGTCATCGCGACCAAGAACGACGAGGTCGTCACGCCATACGAGCGGGCGTTCATCAAGCCGGGCCCCGACTCCAGCGTCGACAACATCACCATTCAGAACGTCTGCGCAGTCGACCAGTCCGAGCACCTGAGCCTGCCCTACTCCAAGAACGTCGCCCAGATCGTGCTCAACAAGCTCGATCCGGCCGACCAGCACGCGATTCGGTGCTACCCGCAGTCGCCGATCTTCGGCAGCACCGGCCTGATCGGCTGATTCGCTGCGCCCGAGGTATCGCCGAGCCGCGGCTCGACGGCGCGCCGAACGACGCTCGGCGATACCCGGCGCGGACCCGGCGCCGCAATCTTGCGCGAGTCTGTCGCAGCTAAGGGCTGCGGGACGTCATACGGAACATCGGTCACCTGCCATGCGTTGACCAGGCCGGACACCCGAAGATCTCCCCGGTTTCGTCGGTGTACCGTCTATTGGTCTGTTGTCGGGCTCGGCCCAACTCGTAGCAGGAGGATCGGGGCACGCCCCGCACGTACATGAACTTCAAGCGCGTCATCAAGAGCCCCGGCCTGTGGATCGTCCTGGTCGTGTTGCTCGGCTTCCTCTGGTTCGTCTTCGGCAACGTCGGCGGCTACCAGAACATCGACACCTCCCAGGCCGAGCGACTGATCACCTCCAAGCAGGTCGAATCCGCCAAGCTGACCCCCGATGCGATCAACCTGACGCTGAAGGACCCGACCACCATCGGCGACGTCAAGGACGCCACCAAGGTGTCGGCCAACTACGTCAGCCCGCGCGGCGACAGCCTGGTTGAGATGCTGTCGAAGAACCCGCCGCCCGGTGGCTACACCGACGACCCCGACAAGCAGAACGTCTTCCTGTCGATCCTGATCAGCCTGGCGCCGTTCCTGCTGTTCATCCTGATCTTCTGGTTCCTGATGAGCCAGATGCAGGGCGGCGGCTCGCGCGTCATGCAGTTCGGCAAGTCGCGGGCCAAGCTGGCCAGCAAGGACATGCCGAAGGTCACCTTCGCCGACGTCGCCGGCTCGGACGAGGCCGTTGAGGAGCTCCACGAGATCAAGGAGTTCCTGCAGTCGCCGAAGAAGTTCCTCGACGTGGGCGCCAAGATCCCCAAGGGTGTGCTGCTCTACGGCCCGCCCGGCACCGGTAAGACGCTGCTGGCACGCGCGGTCGCCGGCGAGGCCGGGGTGCCGTTCTACTCGATCTCCGGCTCGGACTTCGTGGAGATGTTCGTCGGCGTCGGCGCCAGCCGCGTGCGCGACCTCTTCGAGCAGGCCAAGGCCAACGCGCCCGCCATCATCTTCGTCGACGAGATCGACGCTGTCGGCCGGCACCGCGGTGCGGGCCTCGGCGGCGGCCACGACGAGCGCGAGCAGACCCTCAACCAGCTGCTGGTCGAGATGGACGGCTTCGACGTCAAGACCAACGTCATCCTGATCGCCGCGACCAACCGCCCCGACATCCTCGACCCGGCGCTGCTGCGCCCGGGCCGGTTCGACCGGCAGATCGCGGTCGAGGCGCCCGACATGGGCGGCCGTCACCACATCCTGCAGGTGCACGCCAAGGGCAAGCCGATGGCCAAGGACATCGACCTGCTGCAGGTGGCCCGCCGTACCCCGGGCTTCTCGGGCGCCGACCTCGCCAACGTGCTCAACGAGGCCGCGCTGCTCACCGCCCGCTCCAACGCGCAGATCATCGACAACCGCGCCCTCGACGAGGCGATCGACCGCGTCATGGCCGGTCCGCAGAAGCGCACCCGCGTGATGAGCGCCAAGGAGCGCAAGATCACCGCCTACCACGAGGGTGGTCACGCCCTGGTCGCGGCGGCGCTCAACCACACCGACCCGGTCAGCAAGATCACCATCCTGCCGCGCGGCCGCGCCCTCGGTTACACGATGGTGCTGCCGGTCGACGACAAATACTCCACCACCCGCAACGAGCTGCTCGACCAGCTGGCCTACGCGCTCGGCGGCCGGGTCGCGGAGGAGATCGTCTTCCACGACCCGAGCACCGGTGCGGCCAACGACATCGAGAAGGCCACCGGCCTCGCCCGCAAGATGGTCACCCAGTTCGGTATGTCGGAGCGCGTCGGCGCGATCAAGCTCGGCCAGGGCAACTCCGAGGTCTTCCTCGGCCGCGACATGGGCCACGAGCGCGACTACTCCGAGGAGCTCGCGGGCGTCGTCGACGAGGAGGTCCGCCGACTCATCGAGGCCGCGCACGACGAGGCCTGGCACGCGCTCAACGACAACCGCGACGTGCTCGACAACCTGGTGCTCGAACTCCTCGAGAAGGAGACGCTCGACGTCGAGCAGCTCAAGGAGATCTTCAAGGACGTCCGCAAGCGCCCGCGGCGCAAGATCTGGCTGTCCAGCGACCGCCGCTTCGTCAGCGACCGCCCGCCGGTGCTGACCCCGGCCGAGCAGCGCGCGCAGGCCAACGGCGTCGACCTGGAGAAGGAAGAGGACAAGCAGCAGGCCGAATTGCACCCGCCGGAGGCGGTCATCGAGGTCCCGGACGGCGGGTATGTCGACCCCGCCGACAGTTGATCTCGAGCGAGCAGCAGCCGCAGTCCGCGAGCTGCTGCTCGCCCTCGGTGAGGACCCGGACCGGGAGGGTCTGAAGGACACCCCCGGCCGGGTCGCCCGTGCGTATGCCGAGACCTTCGCCGGCATGTGGCAGACCCCGGAGGAAGCGCTCAGCCGCACCTTCGACGTCGACCACTCCGAGCTGGTCATCGTGCGCGACATCGAGGTCTACTCCACCTGCGAGCACCACCTGGTGCCCTTCCACGGCGTCGCGCACGTCGGCTACATCCCGGCGCCGGACGGCCGGGTCACCGGTCTTTCCAAGATCGCCCGGCTCGTCGAGGTGTTCGCCCGGCGGCCGCAGGTGCAGGAGCGGCTCACCACCCAGATCGCCGACGCCCTCGTGCAGCACCTGCACGCCCAGGGCGTGCTGGTCGTCGTGGAGTGTGAGCACCTGTGCATGTCGATGCGTGGCGTGCGCAAACCCGGTGCACTCACGATCACCTCGGCGGTGCGCGGGCAGCTGACCGACCCGGCCACCCGCGCCGAGGCGATGAGCCTGATCAACGCACAGTCGCGACGGTGACGATGGCTGCGCAGGCTGCGGCACTGCCGGCCCGACCCGCCGAACGCCCCCTCGTGATGGGCGTCGTCAACGTCACGCCCGACTCGTTCTCCGACGGGGGGCGTTGGTACGACTGCGATTCCGCCGTCGCACACGGTCGCGAACTGCTCGCCCAGGGCGCGGACATCCTCGACATCGGCGGCGAATCGACCCGGCCCGGCGCCTCGCGACCGAGTGTCGAGGAGGAGCTGCGGCGCGTCATACCCGTGATCGAGGGGCTGGCCGGCACCGGAGCCTGGATCTCGATCGACACCATGCGCGCCGAGGTCGCCGCGGCGGCAGTCGCGGCCGGAGCACGCATCGTCAACGACGTGAGCGGCGGCCTCGCCGATCCCGGTATGACGGGAGTCGCGGCCGACACCGGCGCCGGCTTCGTGGTCATGCACTGGCGCGGTCACAGCCACGACATGCAGACCAGAGCGGTCTATGCCGACGTCGTCGACGAAGTCCGCCGCGAGCTGTCCGCCCAGGTGCAGGCCGCGCTCGACGCCGGCGTCGCCTCGTCGCAGCTGGTCATCGACCCCGGCCTGGGGTTTGCCAAGACCGCTGACCAGAACTGGCTTTTGCTGCAGCACCTTTCGAGCCTGGAGCAGTTGGGGCTGCCGGTGCTCGTCGGTGCCTCGCGCAAGTCGTTCCTCTCCCGGATCGGCAGCCGCGACCCCGCGGCGGGCCCTTCGACAGGTTCAGGACAGCGCTCAGGAGAAGGCGCAGGGCAAGCACCGCCGGTGCCGGCCGACCAGCGCGACTACGCGACCGCCGCGGTGTCCGTCGTGCTCGCCCAGGCGGACGTGTGGGCGATCCGGGTGCACGAGGTCCGCTCGACCTTCGCGGCGTGCGACGTCGTCGCCAAGCTGCGAGCTGCCGGGGCAGCCGAATGAACACCGCAGGATGCACCGACCGGATCACACTGACCGGCATCGCGGTGACCACCCCGCACGGCGTGCTCGACCACGAAAAGCGCGAGCCGCAGCGGTTTTTCGTCGACGTCGTGATCGAGTGCGACCTGTCCGGGGCGGGCCACAGCGACGACCTCGGCGCCACGATCAGCTACGCCGAGGTCGCGCAGGATGTCGAGCGGATCATGACCCAGCCGCCAGTCGACCTGATCGAGACGCTCGCCGAGCAGGTGGCCGCCTCGGTCCTGCAGCGTCCGGCCGCCGAAGCCGTCGAAGTGACCGTGCACAAGCCGGATGCGCCTGCGGGAGTGCGGTTTTCGGACATCGGCCTCTCCGGTCCGTCGGTGACGATCCGCCGTGAGCAGCACCGCCCGGTCGCCATCGCACTCGGCGCCAACCTGGGCGACCGCGTCGCCACGCTGCGCTCCGCGGTGCGGTCGCTCGACCGCCTGCCCGGGCTGGAGCTGATCGCGGTCAGCCGCCTCTTCGAGACCGACCCGGTGGGCGGCCCGGAGCAACCCGACTACCTCAACGCGGTCGCGGTCGGCAGCACCCGCCTGGCGCCGTGGACGCTGCTGGAGCGGCTGCACGAGATCGAGGCCGGTCGGGGCCGCACTCGTGAGATCCGTTGGGGTGCGCGCACTTTGGACCTCGACCTGCTGCAGGTCGGCGACCCCGCCGCGGGCACCGACCTGCGCTTCGACACCCCGGAGCTCACCCTGCCGCACCCGCGCGCTGCCGCACGCGCCTTCGTGCTCGCCCCCTGGGCCGACGCCGACCCGGCCGCGACGCTGTCGGTCGGGGGAGCGGCCGTGCCGGTGCATGACCTGTTGGACTCGAGCGATCGCTCCGGCATACGGCCGGGGCCGGATTGGAGCCCGTTGTGACCGAGAACGGCGTGAGCTGGCGGCACGCCACCGGTGTCGGTGGCGTCGTGCTGGTGTTGTCCTACGTGGCGCTCAAACTCGGCTCGACCCGCGGCAACACCCTGCCGCACAACTCGTGGTTCGCACTCATCGCGATCGTGCTGCTCACGGTCGCGGTGCTCGCCGGCGGCTGGGAGGTGCGCGCCTATCTGCGCGGCCAGTCCACCCGGCCCCCGTCGCCGCAGAAGGCGCGGCGCGCACTGGTCGCGGCGCAGGCGTGTGTCCTCGCCGGCGCGGCACTGGCCGGCTGGTTCGCGGGCTATGCGCTCGTCGAGGCCGGAAGGCTAGAAGCCTCAAGTGCTTTCAGCGGCATGGTGCAGGCGATCGTGTTGTTCGTAGCGTCGGTCGGCGCGGTTGCGGTGGGTCTCGTCGTGCAGGCCTGGTGCCGGATCCCGGACGACAAGGACGACGACGACAAACCACAGGGTGGCGGGTCCGTGCGCGCCTGAAGCGCCTGCGATTGACTGTATGCCGTGACTTCCGCACAGCTGACCATGCCCGAGGTGCCGACCGGTTGGAGCGCGAGTGTGCCCGACCTGCCGGACGTGCCCGAGATCGCCGCGCTGCTCGCCGCCCATCAACGGGCCGCGCACGGCTCCAGCTCGGTCGACCCGGAGATGGTCGAGTCCAACGTCGCCGGCACCGGGTCGTGGACCCGGCGGGAAGTCATCGTGCGCGACCCGGACGGCGCCCTCGCGGCGTGGGGGCTGGTGCACGACCGCGCAGCCGGACGCACCGTCGTCGAGGTCACCGTCCGGCCCGACGAGGAGCACGCCGACGAGGTCGCCAAGGCGTTGTTCGACTGGGCGGCGGACGTCGCCCGCACCATCACCCACGCGCGCGGCCTGACCGAAACTCAGCTGGACTCAGGGGCTTACGCCGCCGACGACCGGCAGCGGCGGTGGCTCGCCGACGCCGGCTATTCGCAGGCGCGCACCTGGCTGCAGATGTCCCGGCCGGTGACCCCGGCGGACGCCGACCTGCCCGGTCCGCGCGCCGGCGTCACCGTGCGCCGGGTTGCCACCCACGAGGACGGCACCCCGGTCGCGGCCGACCTGCAGGCGGTGCACCTGGTGCTGGAGGAGTCCTTCGCCGACCACTTCAACTCCTATCGGGAGAGCTTCCCGGAGTTCATGCAGCGGCTGCGGGAGGACCCCGGGCACCGGTGGGCGCTCTGGTGGCTGGCCGAGGTCGAGGACGAGGCCGGCGAGCCTGCCCCCGGTGGGGCCGTCGTCGGGACGGTGCTGCCGCCGGACGACTCCGGCGCCTACGGCAGCTACATCGACTACATCGGCGTGCACCGTCGCTCGCGAGGCCGGGGCGTCGCAAAAGCGCTGCTGCACACCGTGATTCGCGACGCGCTCGAGCACGATCGCAACCGCGTCGGCCTCGAGGTCGACGCCGACTCGCCGACCGGTGCCGACGGGTTGTACTCCTCCATGGGGTGGGTCACGTCATACAAGACCGAGTCGTGGCACCGCGACCTGCGCTGGTCCGCCAGCCGTCGCTCGGCGGCCACGCTCAGCCGGCGTCGCTGAGCAGCCCGATGCGCCCGCCCGACGGGTCGGTCACGACCGCGACCCGGCGTGTACCGCCGACGCTCTTCGGCTCCTCGACGACCTCGCCGCCGGCCGCGGTGATCTGCTCGATCGTGCCGTCGAGGTCATCGACGTGCAGGTATGCCGTGACCTCACCGTCTCCCGGCACGAGTCCAATGTGCTGGGTCGGCGATTCGTTCCTCATCGCCGACCCAGCATCTGTGTCTGACTGCCGTCCTTCGGCCGGACGTTGCTGCCCGTCGACGTCATACCCGACGTAGTAGTCCGAGTCGGCGGACGGCGCCGTGCCGAGCAGTTTGGTGTAGAGCTCGCGCGCGGCGGCGAGATCCTTGGCCGGGATGAGCACGGTCTGGAAACTGGTCATGTCTTCTCCTTGATCGGTCACAATGCGCGCTTCGTGCGCGTCACCCACCTGACGAGCCGAACGATGAAAGTGTGACCACGATGAACGAAATCGACCAGACCGCGGTCTTCCTGGCCGAGCGTCCTCGCCTGGTGCGTATGGCGGAGCGCATCCTCGGCGACCACGCCGAGGCCGAGGACGTCGTCCAGAACGCCTGGCTGCGGCTCGACCGCAACGAAGTCGCGATCGACAACCTGCCCGGCTGGCTGACGACAGTCACCACCCGGCTCTGCCTGGACCGGCTCCGGTCGCGAACTCCGTTGCCGGAGGCCGAGATCGAGCCGGACGACACCGTGCCCGACCCGGCCGACGAGGTCGCGCTCGCCGACACTGTCGGCATCGCACTGCAGGTGGTGCTCGACCGGCTCACGCCGGCCGAGCGGGTGGCGTTCGTGCTGCACGACACGTTCGGCGTCGAGTTCGGGACGATCGCGCAGATCCTGGACAGCTCGCCGGCGGCTGCTCGCAAACTCGCGTCCCGGGCGCGGGCGAAGGTCGCCCTGCCCGCCGCCGGCTCGCCGGCCTCGGACGCCGACATCGTCGACGCGTTCCTCGCCGCCGCGCGAGGCGGCGACTTCGCCCGACTGATGGAGCTCCTCGCGCCCGACGCGGTCATCGCCGGCGACGAGCTGGCGGTCGCGCTCGGCACCCCCGCCCGCATCGCCGGCGCGAAGGACGTCGCGACGATGTTCAACGGCGCCGCTCAGACGGCCTTCCCGGTGTATGTCGAAGGTCGACCCGGCGCGGCGTGGCTGCACCGCGGCGAGTTCAAGGTCGCCTTCGACTTCACCATCGCGGGCGGCCGGGTGCGGCGCATCGACTTCCGCGCCGACCCCGAGGTGCTCGCGACGGTGGAGCGTCGGAAGTAGGGGAGTGGCGGCGGCGCGTGCACAAGTCGCGACGGTTGCGGTCTGTGCACGCGAAGGGGCGCTGGGGCGTGCACAAGTCGCGACGGTTGCGCCGTACGCACGCGGAATGGGCTGGGGGCGTGCACAAGTCGCGACGGTTGCGGGCTGTGCACGCGAAACCCGGCTGGGGCGTGCAGAAGTCGCGACGGTTGCGGGGTGTGCACGCGAAACCGGCCGGCGGCGTGCACAAGTCGCGACAGTCGCGGGCTACGCACGCCGCCGGCGCCCACACCGCGCCCGCCGCGGGCTCAGTACGACTTCGGCAACCCCAGGCTGAACTGCGCGACGAAGTTGAGCGCCATCTCCCGGCTCACGGGCGCGATGCGGGTCAGCCGGGAGGCGCCGACCATGTGCACCAGGCCGTACTCCTCGGCCAGACCGTTGCCGCCGTGCACCTGGACCGCGCGATCGACGGTGGTGCACGCCGCTTCTGCCGCAGCGTATTTCGCCATGTTCGCCGACTCACCAGCGAGCAGGTATTCGCCGGCTTCGTAGAGCGCGGCCGCACGCTGGGTCATCAGCCGCGCCATGTTGATCTCGACGTAGGATTGCGCGAGCGGATGTGCGACGGCCTGGTGCTGCCCGATCGGCACCCCCCACACCTCGCGCTCCTTGGCGTATGCCGTGGCCTTCTCCAGCGCGCGCCGCGCCATGCCGGTCGCCGACGACGCAGCCATGATGCGCTCCGGGTTGAGCCCGGCGAAGAGCTGGTCGATGCCGGCGTCCTCGCTGCCGACGAGCGCGTCATACGGCAGCTTGACGTTGTCGATGTGCACCACGAACTGCTTCTCCGGGCCGACGATGCCCATCTCGATCTGGTTGTAGGAGAAGCCTTCCACGCCGGTCGGCACCACGAAGAGCGCCGGTCGCAGCTTGCCGGTCTTGGCGCTCTCCACCCGGCCGACGACGAGCACGTCGCTGACCTCGTCGACCCCGGAGATGTAGACCTTGCCGCCGTTGAGGGTCCAGCCGTCGTCGGTGCGGGTGGCCGTCGTGGTGATGTTGTGCGAGTTGGACCCGGCGTCCGGCTCGGTGATCGCGAAGGCCATCTTGCGGGTGCCGTCGGCGAAACCGGGCAGCCACCGCTGCTTCTGCTCGTCCGTCCCGTATGACGCGATGATGGTCCCGCAGATGGCCGGCGAGACGACCATGAGCAGCAGCGGGCAACCAGCGGCGGAGAGTTCCTCGCAGACCGCGGCCAGGTCGCCGATGCCGCCGCCACCGCCGCCATACTCCTCGGGCACGGCGACGCCGAGGAAGCCCTGCTTGCCGGCGTCGGCCCACAGCTCGTCGGTCTTCTTGCCGGCGCGGGCCTGCTCCAGCCAGTAGTCCTCGCCGTACTTGCTGGCGAAGGCGGCGACCGACTTGCGCAGCGCCTGCCGCTCCTCGGTCTCGGTGAACGGAATCTGATCGGTCATGCGGGTCTCCAATGATTATTCGGCAGAGTCGTTTTCGTCGATGACGGCGAGGACGGCGCCGGCGGTCACCTGGGTGCCGACACTGACCGGGAGCTCGCTCACCACGCCGTCGGCGGGAGCGGTGATCGAGTGCTGCATCTTCATCGCCTCGAGCACGAGCAGGGGTGCGCCGGCGGTGACGGAGTCGCCGACGGCCGCGCTGACCGCCGTGACAACGCCCGGCATCGGTGCGAGCAGCGAGCCGCTGGCGACCGCCTCCTGCGGATCCACGAAGCGTGGCTCCAGCGTGAGGTCGATGGCACCGTGCGGACCGTCGACGAAGGTCACGTCCTCCGCACGGTCGACGCGGTATGCCGACACGACCTCGCCGGACCGCAACCGCACGCCGTCGGCGTCGACCTGCTCGGCGGCGAGCGTCTGGTCGGCTGGCGTGAGCCGGCCTCCCACGCTGCGGTAGGCGACCGTGACCTCGTCGTCCCCGTGCAGGTAGGTGCGGGTCTGGTCTTGGGAGGGGACGTTGCGCCAGGCGGCCGGAATCCGTTGCTGCACAGGCCGGCTGCGCTGGGCGGCCGTCGCGTCGGCGAGAGCGGCCGCGGTGACCGCCTGAGTCGTGTCCGGTGCCCCGGCAGCCTCGATCCATTGCTCGATGCGTTCGTCGAGCAGCGAGGTGTGCACGCGCCCGGCGACGAACTCCTCGTCAGTCATAATCGATCGCAGCACCGCGGCGTTGGTCAGCACACCGTGCACCCGACCGCGCCGCAGCGCATCGGAGAGCATCCGGGTGGCCGCCTCGCGGGTCGGGCCCCAGACGATCACCTTGGCGAGCATCGGGTCGTAGTGGATGCTGACCGTCGACCCACTCTCGACGGCCGAGTCGAGGCGCAGTCCGGGGCGGTCGAGCTTGGCGAACTCCGCTATCGCTGCTGGGAATTCGAAGGACTCGACGACGCCGGTCTGTGGAGCCCAGCCGTGTGCCGGGTCCTCGGCGTAGAGCCGGACCTCGATCGCGTGGCCGTTCGGGGTGAAGTCTCGCTCGGGCAGCGCGCCGCCCTCGGCGACGGTCAGCTGCCCGGCCACCAGGTCGGTGCCGGTGACGCACTCGGTCACCGGGTGCTCCACCTGCAGGCGGGTGTTCATCTCCAGGAAGTAGACCGAGTCGCCCTGCACCAGGAACTCCACGGTGCCGGCGCCGACGTAGTCGACCGCGGCGACCGCCTTGCGGGCGGCGTCGAACAACCGATCACGCACGCTCTCAGAGAGATTGGGCGCCGGTGCCTCCTCGACGACCTTCTGGTGGCGCCGCTGGATCGAGCAGTCGCGCTCGCCGACGACCCAGCAGGTGCCGTGCTCGTCGGCGAGCACCTGCACCTCGACGTGACGCGCGGTGGGCAGATAGGGCTCGACGAAGACCGTGTCGTCGCCGAATGCCGACTTCGCTTCGTCGCGTGCCGCTTCCAGCTCGCCGGCGAGCCGGTCGCGGGACTGCACCACCCGCATGCCGCGGCCACCGCCGCCGAAGGCCGCCTTCACCAGCAGGGGGAACGCGTCGTCGGCGACGTTGTCGACGTCGACGTCGAGGGTGGGCACGCCGCCGGCGCGCATCAGCGACTTCGCCTCGATCTTGGAACCCATCGACGCGATGGTCTCCGGGCGGGGACCGACCCAGGTCACCCCTGCGTCGATCACCTGGCCGGCGAATTCGGCGTTCTCGGAAAGGAACCCGTAGCCGGGGTGAATGGCGTCGGCGCCCGACGACTTCGCCGCGGCGACGATCAGGTCACCGCGCAGGTAGGTGTCGGACGGGGCGTCACCCGGCAGCCGCACGGCGTAATCTGCCTCCCGCACGAAGGGCGCGTCGGCGTCGGCGTCCGAGTGGACGGCGACGGTCTCGATGCCGAGCTGGCGGCAGGTGGCGAACACGCGGCGGGCGATCTCGCCGCGGTTGGCAACGAGCAGTCGTCGAATCGTCATTGTGGGACCCCTGGAAGCTGCCGGGTGATGGAGAAGCGAGGACTCTTCGGGGTAATCACAGCCGGAACACTCCGAATCCCTCGGCGCCACGGGTGGCGGTCGTGTTGATCGCGGACAGGCAGATGCCGAGCACGGTGCGGGTGTCCCGCGGGTCGATGACGCCGTCGTCATACAACATCCCCGAGATGACGTATGACGTGGACTCCGCCTCGATCTGCTTCTCGACCAGCTCGCGCATCTGGGCGTCGGCGTCCTCGTCGAACGGCACGCCCTTCTTCTCGGCGGACGCGCGGGAGACGATGGAGATGACGCCGGCGAGTTGCGCGGCGCCCATCACGGCCGACTTCGCGTTGACCCAGCTGAACATGAAACGTGGGTCGTAGGCGCGGCCGCTCATGCCGTAATTGCCTGCGCCGTATGACGATCCGATGACCACGCTGAGGTGTGGGACGGTCGAGTTGGAGACCGCGTTGATCATCTGGGCGCCGTGTTTGATGATGCCGCGCTGCTCGTATTCCTTGCCGACCATGTAGCCGGTGGTGTTGTGCAGGAAGAGGAGCGGGGTGTCGATCTGGTTGGCGAGCTGGATGAACTGCGCCGCCTTCTGTGCTTCCTCGCTGAAGAGCACACCCTGGGCGTTGGCGAGGATGCCGATCGGGTGGCCGTGCAGGTTGGCCCAGCCGGTGACCAGGCTCGACCCGTAGAGCGGCTTGAACTCGTCGAAGTCGGACCCGTCGACGATCCGGCCGATGACCTCGCGCGGGTCGAACGGCTCCTTCGGGTCCGAAGGCACCAGACCGAGCAGGTCCTCGGCGTCGAGCACCGGGTCGGCGTAGTCGGGGACGGGCACCAGGCCCTGCTTGCGCCAGTTGAGCCGGCGGATGATCGACCGGCCGATCCGGATCGCATCCTGCTCGTCGGCCGCCAGGTAGTCGGCCAGGCCGGACTGCCGGGCGTGCATCTCGGCGCCGCCGAGCGACTCGTCGTCGGAGTCCTCACCGGTGGCCATCTTGACCAGGGGCGGTCCGGCGAGGAACACCTTGGCGCCCCCCTTGACCATGACCGTGTAGTCGCTCATGCCGGGGATGTAGGCACCGCCGGCGGTCGAGTTGCCGAAAACCAAGGAAACAGTGGGCCGTCGGGCCGCGCTTGCCCGAGTCAGGTTGCGGAAGCCCGCGCCGCCCGGGATGAAGATCTCCTTCTGCGTCGGCAGGTCTGCACCCCCGGACTCGACCAGGTTGATCGTCGGCAGGTTGTTCTCCGCGGCGATCTGCGCGGCACGCCCGGACTTCTTCAGCGTCGACGGGTTGGATGCGCCGCCGCGCGAGGTCGGGTCGTTCGCGACGATCATGCACTCGGTGCCCTCGACCACCCCGATGCCGGTGACGACGTTGCCGCCGACCGGGAAGTCGCTGCCCCACGCGGCGAGCGTGGAGAGCTCGAGGAATGCGCTGTCCCGGTCGAGCAGGAGCTCGATCCGCTCGCGGGCGAGCAGCTTGCCGCGCTTGCGGTGCCGCTCGACATACTTCTCGCCGCCGCCGACGAGAGCCTTGGCGTGCTGCTCGCCGAGGTCGGCGACGCGCTCGAGCATTGCCTCCCGGTTTGCTTGGTACGCAGGGGAATTAGGGTCGATCGTCGACCGTATGACGGTCACCGTTTGCCTCCTGAGCTGTAACCGAGCAGCTTGGCCGCCAGGTCGTCGAGAATCTCGTTGGTGCCACCGCCGATGCCGAGGATGCGGGAGTCGCGGTAGTGCCGCTCGACCTCCGACTCGCGCAGGTAACCGGCGCCCCCGAAGATCTGCACCGCCTCGTCGACGACGTAGTCGCACGCCTCGACGGCGGAGTTCTTGGCGAGGCAGGCGTCTGCGATGGGTTCCTCACCGGCCGCGGCACGCTCGATCACCGAGCGGGTGAGCGCCCGCGCCTCGGCGACCCGGCGGTGCATCCTCACCAGCTTGTGCCGGATGGCCTGCCGGTCGATGATCGGCCGGCCGAAGGTCTCGCGCGTGCGGGCGTAGTCGGTGGCCAGGTCGAGCGCGCGTTGCGCGACGGCATACCCGTGCACTGCGAGATTGATGCGTTCGTTGACGAACTGCCGCATGACAGCGACGAATCCGTCGCCTTCGCCGCCGACCAGCTGGGTCGCCGGCACCGGGGTGTTGTCGAAGGTGAGCTCGGCGGTGTCGGAGCAGTGCCAGCCCATCTTGCGCAGCGGCTGGGAGACCGAGAAGCCGGGCAGTCCCTTGTCGATCACCAGCAGGCTCAGCCCGTCGTGGCCGTCGCCGCCGGTGCGCACGAGGGTGGTGACGAAGTCGGAGCGAACACCGCTGGTGATGAACATCTTCGAGCCGGTGACCAGGTAGTGGTCACCGTCGCGCACGGCACGGGTGCGCACGGCCGCGACGTCGGAGCCACCACCGGGCTCGGTGACCCCGAGGGAGCCGATGAGCTCGCCGGCCAGGGTGGGACGCGCGTAGCGGTCGATGAGGTCGGTGTTGCCGGATGCGACGATGTGCGGGATGGCGATGCCGTGCGTGAAGAGGCAGGCGATCAGCCCACTGGACCCGCCGGCCTGGATGATCGCCTCGGCGACGATCGAGACGTCGATGATGTCACCGCCGGAGCCGCCGACTTCTTCTGCGAAACCGACTCCGAGATAACCGGATTCGGCCATGGTGCGATGCAGCTCGCGCGGTATGGCGCCGTCGTCCTCCCACTGCGACAGGTGCGGTGCGATGTGCTTGGTGGTGAAGCGAGTCACCGCGTCGCGCAGGGCGACGCGTTCGGGGGTGAGCCAGACGTCGGTCACAGGGCGATCCCTTCGGGGACGTCGACGACCCGTGCGCGCAGCCACTCGCCGAGTGCCTTGGCCTGGGGGTCGAAACGGGTGGACGCGGCGACTCCTTCGCCGAGGAGTCCGTGGATGACGATGTTGACCCCGCGCAGGTTGGGCAGCGGCCACACGTCGATCGGCAGCTCGGCCGCCTCGGGCAGCAGCCACCGAATCGCCTCGGGGGTCAGGAGATTGGCCAGCCACGCATAGGCGCGCTCGGGGTCGGGGCTGCTCTGCGGGATCCACACGCCGACGTTGGCGTCGCCGCCCTTGTCGCCGCTGCGGGCATAGGCGACCGCGCCGAGGGGGAGACGGTCGGTCGGGCCGTCCGGTGCGGTCGGGAGGGCCGCGGGGTGGTCCTGGGATGTCGGCGTCATCCGGGGTGGGACCGGGATGTCGACTGTGTCACCGTCGATGACGACCTGGTGGGTCACCGACTCCTGCGGCACGTAGTCGGGGCGGTAGACGCCGAACGGCGTCGCCTTCGCCGGCGGTGCGGTCGTGGTGAACCCGGGGTATGACGCGAGTGCCAGCTCGACGGCTGCCCCACTGAAAGCCCGGCCGACCGGCTCCTCGCGCTTGTCGCGCACCTGGCAGCGCAGCAATGCCGTTGCGGCCCATTGCGATTGCGGGTCCGGAGTGTCGGCGCGGTCGAGTCGCCATACGACCTCTGCGGGCGGGTCGGCCGCCAGCGCTGCGGTCAGCTGGGACCGGATCAGTTCGGCCTTGTGCTCGATCTGCAACCCGGTCAGCACGAAGTCGGCGGAGTTGCGGAAGCCGCCGAGCCGATTGAGCGCGACCTTGGTGGTCTCGGGCGGGGCGCTGCCGCGCACTCCGGAGATGCGCACGCGGTCCTTGCTCTCCTGGTCGAGCTGCACGGTGTCGAGGTGGGCGACGACGTCGGGGTTCAGATAGCTCGGGCCGCCGATCTCGTAGACCAGTTGTGCCGTCACGGTGTCGACGGTGACCGCACCGCCGGTGCCGACGTGCTTGGTGATGATGCTGCTGCCGTCTGCGGCGATCTCCGCGATCGGGAAGCCGGGATGCGCCAGGTCGCCGACCGTGTCGAAGCCGGCGAAGTTGCCGCCGGTCGCCTGCGCGCCGCACTCGATGACGTGTCCGGCGACAAGTGCGCCGGCGAGCTGGTCGAAATCTTCGCGGCCCCAATTGAATTCGGCGATCGCCGGACCCATGGTGACCGACGCGTCGGTCACTCGACCGGTCACCACGATGTCGGCACCCCGTCGGAGAGCCTCGGCGATGCCGAAGGCGCCGAGATAGGCGTTGGCGGTCAGGGCGTCGCCGAAGCCGAACTCCGCAGCCCGCGCGCGGAGGTCGTCGCCCTCGACGTGGGCGACGGTGATGTCGATGCCCGTGTCGGCAGCGAGCGCGCGCACGGCGTCCGCCAGGCCGGCCGGGTTGAGACCGCCGGCATTGCTGACGATCCGCACGCCCTGCGCCTTGGCGAGCGACAGGCAGTCGGCGAGCTGGCGCAGGAAGGTCTTGGCGTAGCCGGTGGACGCGTCCTTCAGCTGGTCGCGGCCGAGGATGAGCATCGTCAGCTCGGCCAGGTAGTCGCCGGTGACGACGTCGACCGGTCCGCCCTCGAGCTGCTCGCGCATGGCGGACAGCCGGTCGCCGTAGAAGCCGGACGCGTTGGCGATCCGGAGCACCTTGTCACTCATGCCTGTGCCTCGACTCTGCCGTCGCCCGCCGTGCGGCGCACGGGGTCGTCGCCGGGAGGCCCGGCGAAGGCCTGCACGATGCCGAGCCACTCCGTGGCCGCAGCGCCCTCGGCGACCAGCGTCGTGTCGTCCGGATGCAGGCGGCGCACGGCGACGCGCGCGAAATCCCAGGCGGGCCCGGTGATCCGGTCACTCGCACCCGCGTCGCCCCATGTCCAGGTCTCGCCGCTGGGCGCGACGAGCTCGACATACACCGGCGTCTCGGGGGCAGGCAGGCCGCGCACGCTGTGCACGAAACCGCGCGTGGCGACGCCGAGGTGGCAGACGTGCCGGATGCGGTCGGTCGGCTCGGGCTCGGCACCGAGCGCCGCGGCGACGTCGAGCCCGTGCGCCCAGGTCTCCATGATGCGTGCGGTGGCCATCGACGTCGCCTTCATCGGGGGCCCGAACCACGGGATGCGGGTGTCGGCAGGGGTCGCCCGAAGCGCGGCGGCGAGTGCCTCGCGGCTCGCGTCCCATCGGGCCAGCAGCTCGTCGGCGGGGAGTGCGGCCAGCTCGTCGGCACCGTCGTCGACGAAGGTCTCCGGTGACTTCGCGGCGGCTTCGAGCGCGGCGTTCCAGTCGTGTGGTGCATCGACGCCATCCACGACGGAAGCGACTGCGCTGGTTGCCATTTCGTCGGTCCAGGTCAGGTGGGCGATCTGGTGCGCGACATCCCACCCCGCTGCCGGAGTGGGGGTGTGCAGAGTCGCCGACGACGCGCCGGCCACCCGGTCACGCACCGCGGCGGACTCGGCCCGCAGATCGTCCAGCAAGGTGTCGAGCATCAGCCTGTCTTTCCGGTAGGAGCGGCCGGTCGGGCGTTGGCGTCGATCAGTTCGGCCCACTCGGTGAGGATGCGACCCCGGCGGCGACTGTCGTCGCTCAGCGTGTTGGCCAGGCCGAAGCCGCGCATCATGTCGAGCGTGCCCTGCACCAGCGCCCGCGTCGGCGGGTGCGTGTCGTCGACACCGAGCAGCTCGACGGCGAGCCGGTGTTCTTCGCGACCCCACCGGCGCTCCATCGGCTGCACGATCTCGAGCAGCTCGGCATCGGTGCGCGCGGCGACCCACAGCTCCAGCGACGCGACGAAGATCGCCGAGGTGAAGTGGTCGGCGAGCAGGCCCAGCGTCTTTCGGGTGCTGTGGCCGCGGCCGTTGATGGCTTCGTCATGCCGGCGCTGGAGGTCGCCGTTGAGCTGATCGGCCAGGTGCTGCACGGAGGCGACCACGAGCTCTCGCTTGGAGGGGAAGTGGTGCAGTTGCGCGCCCCGGGACACACCGGCCCGTTCGGACACCAGCGTCGTCGTGGTCCCCGCCCATCCGCGCTCGACCAGGCAGTCGATCGTGGCCTGCATCAGCCGCGCCCGCATGACGCGGGTGCGCTCGGGCTGCGGCGTGCGCTGAGCGGGAACGGTCACCCGGCCAGCATGTCCGACGAACATAAAAACAGTCAAGGTTGTTTGTATCTTGATTTCGATGGCGCCCCGGACGACGATGTGTGCATCACGTCACACTCCGCGGAAGTGAGCCAGCCATGCCCGAAGCGATGCGTCCCGACCTGTCCGGCGTCGACCCGCTGACCGTCAATCTCACCCACCGGGTGTGCATCGGCGATCTGCCCACCCGCGCCTCGATCACGTATGGCGAGCGCCCCGCACTGATCGACGACGACACGACCGTCAGTTACGTCGAGCTGGAGCGACTCGCCAACTCGGTCGCGCGCGGGCTGCAGGAGGCGGGCCTGACGCGAGGGGACCGGCTCGCCATACAGCTGCAGAACCGGTGGCAGAACGTCGTGACCTTCCTCGCCTGCACGAAGCTCGGCGTGATCGCTCTCCCGCTCAACCTGGCGCTCGCGCCGACCGACATCGCCTATCAGCTGTCCGACAGCGGGTCGGTGGCGCTGGTCACCGAGGACGCGCTACTGCCGGCGGCCGAGGCCGCGCTGCGTGGGGCCGACCACGAGGTGCGCCAGGTGTGGGTCGTCGGCACTGCGCCGGAGGCCGTCGGCGGCGTGCCGGCGACCGGCTGGGCGCCGCTCGCCGCGGGCGACGGCAGCCGCTTCGAGAGCATCGTCGAGGACCGCGACATCGTGCACTGCCTCTACACCTCGGGCACCACCTCACTGCCCAAGGGCGTGCTCACCAGCCATGTCGCAGTGCAACTCTCGGCGCTCAGTGCGGCAGTCGCACTCGGACTGCGGCCCGACGTCGACCCCGGCGCGACGCCGCTGGTGCTGCCGCTCTTCCACGTGACCGCACTCGACGCGCTGCTGCTGCCCGCACTGCTCGCCGGCAGCACGGTGATCCTGCACCGCGGATTCGACCCCGCCGCGGTCGCCGCCGACTTCGGCAGGCATGCGATCACCCACCTGACGATGCTGCCCGCGATGTGGGCAGCCCTGCTGGCGCAACCGGCGCTCGCCGAGGGCGACACCGACAGCCTGGTCACCGGGCTCTACGCGATGGCGCCGATGCCCGCGCCGCTGCTCGCCGCGCTCCGCGAGCGCTTCCCGAACGCCGCGATCATCCTCGGCTCCGGGCAGACCGAGACCACGCCGGCCTCCCAGGTGCAGTGGTCCGGTCATCAGGGGGTCAAGGACGACTCGTGGGGTCCGGCGGTCGCCGCGACCGAGGTGCAGATCATGGGGCCGCACGGCGACCTGTTGCCCCGTGGCGAAGAAGGCGAAATCGTCTATCGCACACCGCAATTGATGGAGGGTTACTGGCACAACGCCGACGCCAACACCGAGGCTTTCGCGCACGGCTGGTTCCACGGGGGCGACATCGGTTACCTCGACGAGGACGGTGTCGTGTGGTTCACCGACCGCGCCAAGGACATCGTCAAGACCGGCGGGGAAAACGTCTCCTCGGTGGAGGTCGAGCGCGTCGTGCTCGGCCACGAGTCGGTCGCCGAGTGTGCGGTCGTCGGACGGCCGGACGAGCGCTGGGGGGAGGCGGTCACGGCATACGTCGTGCCGGCCGACGGTGCGACCATCGACCCCGACGCCCTCCGCGAACACTGCAAGGAGCGGCTCGCCGGCTTCAAGGTGCCGAAGGCGTTCGAGCAGGTCGAGGCGCTGCCCAAGACCGCGACCGGCAAGATCCGCAAGGTCGAGTTGCGCTGATCGCTGCCGGCGGTGCTCGGTAGCCTCGGCACCATGATCGAGCACGCGGGCAACCTGCTGACCGAGGTGACCAGCCGCCTGGACCGGATCGAACGACTCGCGCAGGAGGGCGGTCTGGACGAGGCGGTCGGCCTGCTCGCTCGCTGCGTCGCGGCCGGCGGCATCATCCAGACGTTCGGCACCGGGCACTCCGAGGCGTTCGCGATGGAGCTCGCCGGACGGGCCGGCGGCCTCATCCCGACCAACAAGATCGCGCTGCGCGATCTCGTGCTGCGCGGCGGCGCGGATCGATCAATGCTCGGCGACGGGCTGCTGGAACGCGACCCCGACATCGCGGCCAAGCTCTGGTCGCTGGTGCCCGCGTCGCCGCAGGATGTCGTTGTCATTGCGTCGAATTCGGGCGTCAACGGCTCGATCGTCGGCTTCGCACTCGCCGCCAAGGAGGCCGGTCATCCGGTGATCGCGGTGACGAGCCTGCAACACACCGCGGCCGTCGAGCCGAAGCACCCGAGCGGCAAACGCCTGAGCGAGATCGCCGACGTGGTGATCGACAACCTCGCGCCATACGGCGACACCACCCTCGAGGTCCAGGGGTATGGCGTGGGCGCCGTGTCGTCGATCACCGCCGCCTACATCGCCCAGTTGCTCACGCTCGGGGTGGTCGAGGAGCTGGCGCGCTCCGGTGAGCCGCCGGTCTACATCTCCGCGAATGTGCCCGGCGGTCACGAACGCAACCAGGGGCTCGAGGCGGCCTACGGCGACCGGCTGCTGCGCGGCGCCTGAATCTCGTTCTTGCACAGCGCAAAAGCCCCCGACGCCTGTGCGTCGGGGGCTTTTGCGCTGTGGTCCTACTTGCGGCGGCTGCCCAGTCGGCGACGCGCGCCGTAGGCGAGCACGCCGACACCCGCGGCGGCAACACCCGCACCCGCGATGAGCGAGGTGTTGGCGTTGGTGCCGTCGGAGCCACCGTCGGTGATGATCGGCGGGCCGGTCGTGGTGTCGGGGCCGGTCGCAGTCTCGGTGCCGGTCGCCGTGGTCGTCCCGGTGCCGGTCGCCGTCGTCGTACCCGTGCCGGTGCCGGTCGGCGTCGTGGTGCCGGTGCCCGTCGGGGTGGTCGTGCCGGTGCCGGTCGGCGTCGTGGTGCCGGTGCCGGTCGGGGTGGTGGTCGGCTTGGTGGTGGTGGGGGTGCTCGTCGGCGTGGTCGTCGGCGAGGTGGTCTGCGCGGGCAGCACGGTCAGCGTGCCGACCACGTCGGAGCCCTGCGCGGAGCAGTCGAGGAAGACGTCCGAGGTGCTGCCGTCGGCCTTGGTGACGACGGTCTGGGCGGTGAAGCCCGGCGCCGAGATGACCAGCTCACCGGAGGTCTTGGCCGACAGGCCCGACGCGGAACCGGTCGCGGTGGTGACGATCTGCGAGTCCTTCGCCGTCGGCACCGGGGTGCTCGGGATGTTCAGCTTGCCGGTGATGGTCTGCTTCTCGGTGCCGTTGACCACGCCGATGACGGTCGCGGTGCTGGTGCCGGCGATGCTCTTGCCCTGCAGCAGCTCGCGCGTCGCGTTGGACAGGCCGGCGGGGATCGACACCTTCGCCGCGATGCTCGTGCTGTAGGACTGGCCGGCGTAGATCGCGTCGGGGGCGGTCGCGCTGATCGAGACCGGGAACGGAGCCTGGTTGTCAGCACCTGCCCCTGGAGCGCCGGGCTTGTACCACACCTGGTACGGCGAAGGGCCGGTGCCGAGGTAGGCGTTGCAGCCGAAGCTCATGTCCTTGTTGATCTCGGCGGCGTGTGCGCTGGGCGCAGAGGCGAGGGCGAACGCGCCCGCGCTGAGGGTGACGGCGCCGGCAGCGGCGCAGGTGGCCGCGAGGCGGCGGGTGAATGCAGGCACGGAAGAACCCTCCCTGGGAAGTTACTTGGCGGTAGTTACTCCACCGTAAAAAGCGGGAGTGGTCAAGGTCACACGGCAAATTGGTCGATAAATAAATCGCTAGGACCGCTGCTCATCGAGTCGTTTGTCAAGTGACTTGCCAGAGATTTTACGTGTCGATCTCTGCCTGTCCGCCTACTTGTCGACGTCGCCGACCACGAAGAACATCGAGCCGAGGATCGCCACCATGTCGGCGAGCAGGGTCCCCGGCAGCAGGTGGCTCAGCACCTGCACGTTGTTGAACGACGCCGACCGCAGCTTCAGCCGCCAGGGCGTCTTGTCGCCGCGGGAGACCAGGTAGTAGCCGTTGAAGCCGAGCGGGTTCTCGGTCGCCAGGTAGTCCGCGCCCTCCGGCACCTTGAGCACCTTGGGCAGCTTGACGTTCACCGGTCCCGGTCCGAGCGACTCGATCCGCTCCAGGCACGCCTCAGCTAGGTCGAGGGAGACGTGCACCTGTTCCAGCAGCACCTCCAGGCGGGCGAGGCAGTCGCCGGCCTCCCGGGTCACGACGCGGCCCGGTCCCCCAGGCGCGAAGAGCTCGCCGTAGGCGAGGTAGGGCTGGTCGCGACGCAGGTCGACGTCGACTCCGGACGCCCGGGCGATGGGGCCCGAAACGCCATACGCAGTAATGGTTTCGGGGTCGAGTATGCCGACGCCGCGCGTCCGTGCCTGCAGGATCTCGTTGCCGACCAGCATGTGCTCCAGGTCCGGCAGCCGGCGGCGCACGGCGTCGATCGCCTCCTGCGCGCGACCGGTCCAGCCCATCGGCAGGTCGTCGCGCAGACCGCCGATGCGCCCGAACATGTAGTGCATCCGGCCCCCGGCGACCTCCTCCATAACCGCCTGGAGCTCCTCGCGCTCGCGGAAGGCGTAGAAGATCGGCGTGATCGCGCCGAGCTCGAGCGGGTAGGAGCCGAGGAACATCAGGTGGTTGAGCACCCGGTTGAGCTCGGCCAGCAGGGTGCGGGTCCAGGTGGCGCGCTCGGGCACGTCCATGCCGAGCATGCGCTCGACGATCAGCGCGGCACCGATCTCGCTGCTGAAGGCCGACAGCCAGTCGTGCCGGTTGGCCAGCACCAGGATCTGCCGGTAGTCGCGCACCTCGAAGAGCTTCTCGGCGCCGCGGTGCATGTAGCCGACGATCGGCTCGGCGATCTTGATGCGCTCGCCGTCGAGGGTGATCCGCAGCCGCAGCACCCCGTGGGTGGCCGGGTGCTGCGGGCCGATGTTGAGCACCATGTCGGCGGTCGCGAGGCCGCCCGCACCGACTCCGACGGTGAGCTCGCGTTCAGGCATGCGGGTCAGTCTGCCAAAGCGGCGCCGGTATGCCGGGCAGCCGCCACCGCTCGGGATGCCGCCCGGCCGAAGGAGGGCCGCGGACGGCCGGTCGGCGCCGTCAGTGGCCGCGCAACTCGCCGAGCCGCACCAACGCCACCCCGCCGACGATCAGCACGCCGCCCGCCAGCTGGATCGGCAGCGGCAGCTGGCCGAGCAGCAGCCAGGCGAAGATCACCGAGAAGAGCACCTCGGACAGCGCGATGAAGGAGGCGATGGTGCGGCCGAGCCGGCGCGCCGCGATGACCCCGGAGAAGTAGGCGAGCGCGGTGGCGATGACACCGAGCGCGATCAGCGGCACCCAGAAGGGCAGCTGCCGCCCGGCAAACTGCGTCGCAGCTGCCGTGGCGTGCATCGGCAGCAGGCCGGCCGCTCCGAGGGCGCCCAGCGCGAGCGCGCCCACCGCCATACCGCTGCCGGCGAGGGCCATCGGCGGCAGGTCGTCGTCGGCTCGTCCTGCGATGACGAAGTAGCAGGCGGAGCAGACGGCCGCGCCGAGGCCCCACAGCACACCGGCGGTCGAGAGGCGGGCGTCGCCGAAGACGTCGAGCACGAGGGCCAGCCCGGCGAGACACACCACCGTGCCGGCGAGCGTCGCCGCGGCGGGCCGGCGACGGGTCCACAACCACGCACCGAGCACGAGCAGCACCGGCGAGAGATACTCCAGCATGAGTGCCACGCCGACCGAAAGTCGTTCCACCGCATAGAAATAGGCGAGTTGGCAGCCGGCGACGCCGGTCAGTCCGTAGAGGCAGATCGGCAGCGCCCGCGCGCGCAGCAACCGCCACCGGCCGCGCAGTGCGACGACGGTCGGAATCGCCAGCACCAGCGCGGCGATCGCGATGCGGGCGGTCACCGCCGCCCCGGGGGACCAGCCCGCGTCGATCAGGGCCTTGGCGCAGCTGCCCGAGCTGCCGAACGCGGCTGCGGAGGCGAGCGCGACGCCGACGGTGCCCGGTCCGAACTCGTGGGTGGGGCGCTCGTCGACCGCGAAGACCTCGGCATCGGACACGACCGTCGACATGCACACCTCCCGGGATGTAATGAGTAAAATGCGTCATGACGTATGACGATGCCGTCATCCTAGAAGCGGCATCCGACAGGAGTCAACGTGCTTTTTGGTTATGACACCGAGTTGTCGCTGGCCGCCGCCGCGGCGCTCGTCAACACCGCCGGCGAGCGGCCCGACCCGCTCGACGACGAGGCGTCGTTCCGCGACTTCGTCACCCGGTGGCAGTGGTCGGGTCCGGTGCGCTTCGACGCGGCCGAACGCGACGGGGTGCGGGCGATCCGGCCGGCCCTGCGCGAGCTGTGGTCCGGCGACGAGGCGGAGATCGTCGCCCGGGTCAACACGATGCTGCGCGAGCACGCCGCGCTGCCGCAGCTGGTGCGGCACGACGAGTGGGACTGGCATCTGCACGCCACCCCGGTCGAGGCACCGCTCGCGTCGCGGTGGGTGCTCGACGCAGCGATGGCGATGGTCGACCTGGTGCGGGCCGGCGAGCTCAGCCGGATGCGCACCTGCGCCGCCGACGACTGCGACAACGTGCTGGTGGACCTGTCCAAGAACCGCTCCCGGCGCTATTGCGACGCGGGCTGCGGCAACCGGGCGAACGTCGCGGCATACCGCGCTCGCCGGGCGAAACGCTGACTGACAGGTAGCCTGCTGCCCGTGAGCAACCAAGGGGGCGGCCCGCAGGGGCCACCGGAGCAGCCCGGCGGGCAACCGCATCAGTCGGGAGGGCAGCCGTGGAACACCGGCGGCCAGCCGACCGGACCGAACACCGGCCCGACGATGCCCAATCCGCAGGAGTCCTATTACAGCCGCTACTCCGCGCAGTCGGGTGAGGGCATCGACGTCCCGAAGCCGGGCGGCGGCCCCGGCGGCACGGGCAGTCGCGGCAAGACCCTGATCGCGCTCGCGGTCGTGCTCGCCGTGGTCGTCGCCGCCGTCGCGGTCTTCGCGCTGACCCGGGGCAACGACTCGTCGCAGACCGCCGGCTCATCGACGGGCGGCCGGACCCCCGACCGGGCGCCGGTGACCGCGACGACCTGGACCAATCCCACGCAGGCGGCCGGCGGGCGAGCGCTGCAAGCGGGATGGCAGTCGATGTCCGGCAGCACCTTCGTGAGCGGCCAGTACGACGTGCCGACCGCGGGCTGGACGCTCGGGGAGCCGGGCGACATCCGCGGCTACGCGGACAGCAACGGCAAACCGCTGATCACCGCTCGCGCCCCGTCCGGGTATGCCGAGGGTTTCTGCGCCGCGGACAAGAAGTCGGACTCGGCGTGGGTCGGGCTGGTCAAGATCGGCAAGCGGGACCCCTCCGACGCGGGACCGGACGTCACGCAGAGGTTCGCCGACGCGATCGCGCTGAAGAAGGACGGCACGAAGGCGCCCATGGGCAAGCTGTCGGCCGCCAAGCAGATCAAGGTCAACCAGGGCGCGCTGCCCGCACTCGAATACACCGTGACCATCCAGGTCGGCGACCCGGACAAGTGCGACAAGCCGGGCGCGCAGTACGAAGTGCGCACCGCCACCTACTCCGCGAGTGGCGAGTCGGCGATGCTCGTCGTCATACGCCGTCTCGGGGTGGCCAAGGAGCTGCCCGCCGCGGACGCCGACAAGATCATTGGAACCCTTCGGCCGCAGAGCTGATCTGAGGTAGCGGGCGCGCAGCCACAGGGCCACACGGCCGGAGCGCGATACCGCGATATCTCGATATCGGGATACTGCGATAGCAAGGGGGGACACCGTCCGCATGAGCGACCAGCAGGGCGGCTTCGGCCTGTCCGGCGACCAGCCGACCGGCCCGAACACCGGGCCGACGATGGCCAACCCGCAGGACTCCTACTACAACCGCTACTCGCAGGCATCGGGCGAGGGTGTGTCCGCGCCGCAGCAGCCGAAACCCGGCCGGGGCAGAGGCAAGATTGTCGCCGGCCTGGCGGCGGCGCTCGCCGTGGTGATCGCGGCGGCCGCGATCTTCGCCGTCAGCCGCGGCGGCTCGGACGACGACGCGGCGGCACGCAGGTCGGCGTCGGTCGACACCGCGCCGGTGACCGCCACCACCTGGACCAACCCCACGCAGGCGGCGGGGGCCCGCGCGCTGCAACCCGGCTGGCAGTCGCAGACCGCGAGCACCTACGCGAACGGCCAGTTCGACGTGCCGGCGGAGGGCTGGAAGCTCGCGTCGTCCGACACCTACTCCGGCTATGCGAATCCCGAGACCAACACGACGATCACCGCCGTCGCGCCGGCGAGGTACGGCGAGGGCTTCTGCGCGGCCAAGAAGGACCAGGAGGCCGCCTGGGTCGCGCTGATGAACATCGGCAAGCGGGACCCCACGGATGCCGGCCCCGACATCGCGCAACGCTTCGCCGACACCCTCGCGGCCAAGAAGGACGGCACGAAGGCACCGCAGGGCAAGCTGTCGCCCGCCAAGCAGGTCAAGGTCAACCAGGGCACGCTGCCGGCCCTCGAATACACGATCACCACCGACATCGGCGACCCCAACGCGTGCGGCAAGGGCAAGAAGTACGAGATCCGCACGGTGACCTTCTCCACCGGCGGCGAATCGGCGCAACTGGTCACCTTCCGGCTGCTCGGAGTGAGCAAGGAGTTGCCGGCCGCCGACCTCGACAAGATCATCGCGACCTTCCGCCCGGCTAGCTGACGGTCGTCAGCGCCCACCAGAAGTCGCCGAGGCCGCCGCGCGCGGTCAGCTGGCCGTAGGCCGACCGCTCGGCCAGTTGCCTCAGGTATGACGGGGGATCGCTGCGGGCAAGGCTGATCGGCGGGTTCGGTGGCTCGATCCCCAGCTCGGCGAACAGATCCCGTTGGGACACAAGGCGATCCGCGCCCAAGCTGTCCATGGCGACGTGCGCCGTCACGTCGGTCGAGCCGTCCGGGCGCGGCGGTTGCTCCCGCCCGTCGCGGAAGCCGGTGAGGGTGCCGTGACGCGGGCGATCGTCGCGCAGGTGGCCGTAGTCGACGATCACCAGCAGGCCACTCGACATCCGCTCACGCAGGCCGGCGGCCGCCACGTCGCGGCTGTGTCCGACCTCGGCGTGCTCGCCGGCGGCCGTCGGTGTCGGCCAATGCCGTTGCAGCCACTCGGCATTCGCCGGGTCGAGCGGGTCGCCGAGGCGTTCGCCGCCGTCGTCCGCGACCTCGACCCGGAGCCACCGGGTGCCGTCGAACTCCGCGATCTCGCAGGGGACCACGTCGAGCCATTCGTGGGCGAACACCAGCGCGTCGGACAGCCCGGCCAGCTCGTCGGGCAGCGCGCTGCCGCCGGGGGAGCGCAGCCAGTCGATCTCGCTCGGAAGCCCGGCGGGCCGGTCGACCACGTCGACGCCGGTGAGCGTGCGCGGTGACCCGCGTGCGGCCAGCTCGGTGAGCAGTTCCCCGCGGCCGGCGCCGACGTCGACGACCGCCCGGCAGCCGTGCAGGGCGGCGAGCGCCTCGACCGCGCTCGCGAGGATCGCCCCGCCGCCCGGGATGCCCTGCGCCGACGTCGCGAAATGCCCGGCCGGTCCGGCGGCGCTGCGGTAGAAGCCGGCTGCGCCATACAGGCTCTCCTGCCACACCTCGCTCCACGGCCGCCAACTCACGCCGTTCAGCGTAGGGTTGGCGGCCCGACGGATGGTGGGTGGTGCGAGCTGATGAACGCGGAGGCACGATTCTGATGCGCGATCCCGAACCCACCACGGACCGACCGGCCCGCGGAGTCCCGATGGACCTCGCACTGCAGCGGATCGTCGATGCGCGACCGGCGGCCGCGCCGAACGCGCCGGCGCCGACGGTCGAGCAGGTGCGGCTCGATCACAGTGCGCAGGTCGAGCAGTACAGCCCGGAGCGCACCCGGCAGGCGGCCGATCGCGAGGATCGCGCGGGACGTGGCCGCGACGGCGCGACCATCCCGATCCGGATCTATCGACCGGCGACCGGAAGCGCAGGGCAGTTGCCGACCGTGCTGTGGATCCACGGCGGTGGCTGGGTGAGCGGCGATCTCGACACCGCCGATCCGGCGGCCCGCGAACTCGCGGCGGCCGGTGCAGTCGTCGTCGCTGTCGACTACCGGCGTGCTCCCGAGCACCGCTTCCCGACCGCGGTCGACGACTGCCTCGACGCGATGAGCTGGGTGGCCGACCACATCGGAGAGTTGGGGGCCGACCGCAGCGCGCTCGGCGTCGCCGGGGACAGCGCCGGAGGCAACCTTGCGGCCGTGGTCGCCCAGCAACCTCAATGGCGAGGCGGGGCCCTGGCCGCCCAATTGCTCGTCTACCCGATGATGGACGCCCGGCCGGGTGCCGGTCCCTACCCCTCGCGGGCCCGCGGCGACGAGCATCCGTTTTTCACCCTCCCGGCGATCGCGCTGTCGTCGCGGCTCTATCTCGAGGGGGCCGGCGACGTGACCGACGCGCTCGCGTCGCCGATCCTGGCGCCCGACCTGTCCGGGGTCGCGCCCGCGGTCATCGTGAGCGTCGGACACGACCCGTTGCAGGACGAGGACTTCGACTACGCGCAGCGGCTGGCCGCCGCGGGTGTGCCGGTCACGCACCTCGACGAGCCGGCGCTGGCCCACGGGGCGGTCGACCTGATGGGTTCGGTGCCCGCCGCACGGGAGCTCTTCGACCGGGCGATCGCCGACTTCCTCGGCCTGCTCCACGCCGCCGGTCGCGACTGAGCGACGTCAGCATCACCTTCACCGTCCGTGCGGGGTGTGCCGGGTGCCACGCTCGTATGACGGTGCGAGCGGGGTGGCGAGGCGGTGCCGTCACGCGGGCATTACCGTCGTGCGGGTGAATGGTCAGGTCCCGGAGCGGATGCGCCGATGAGCGACCTCACGCGTCCGACCCTGCGCGTCGGTGTGGTCGGCGCGGGCCGGGTCGGCGCCGTGCTCGGTGCGGCGCTGCGCGCGGCAGGCCATGAGGTCGTCGCGGTGAGTGCGGTCAGCGACGCGTCGCGCGAACGTGCGGACCGTCTGCTCCCGGGGGTGCCGGTGCGCGAGGTGCCCCAGGTCGTCGCGGCCGCCGACGTGATCCTGCTCGCGGTGCCCGACGATGCGATCGGACCCCTGGTCGCCGGTCTCGACGCGCGCGGCGCGTGGGAGGGCGGCCGACTCGTCATACACACCAGTGGTTTTCACGGTCTTGAGCCGCTGCAGCCGGTGGTCGACGCCGGCGGGGACGCGGTCGTGCTGCACCCGGTGATGACCTTCACCGGCACCGAGCGCGACCTGCCTCGCATCACCGGCACGCCGATCGCGATCACCGCGTCGATGGGCGCCGACCTCGTCGCCGAGGCGCTCGCCCTCGACCTCGGCGGCGAACCCTTCCGGCTCGCCGACGCCGACCGGCCGCTCTATCACGCGGCGCTGTCGCACGGCGCAAACCACCTGACGACGCTGGTCTCCCAGGCGCAGCAGCTGCTGCGCGAGGTGGGCGTCGACGATCCGTCCCGGCTGCTGCGGCCACTGCTCGAAGCGGCGCTGGACAACACGCTGGAGCGCGGCGACAAGGCGCTGACCGGGCCCGTCGTCCGGGGCGACGTCGGCACGGTCGCGGCCCACCTGGCCGCGCTGGAGGACCAGCCGTCCGACGTCCGGATCGCTTACCGCGCCATGGCGACCGCGACCGCCGAGCGTGCGGGAAACCGCCGCGCCCTGCCCGCCGAGAGTCTCGGCCCGCTGCTCGACCTGCTCGACCCCACCGACCCGACCGAAGGGGAACGCCGACCGTGACCGCCCAACCCGTGCTCGTGCACACCCGCGAAGATCTGCGACCGGCCCGTGACGGTCTCGACGGCACGGTGGCCGTGGTGATGACGATGGGCGCGCTGCACGAAGGGCACGCCGAACTCATCCGCCAGGCGAAGCGGCACGCCGATCACGTCGCGGTGACGATCTTCCTCAATCCCCTGCAATTCGCGCAGGGCGAAGACCTCTCGCGCTACCCCCGCACCCTGGACGACGACGTGAAAATCTGCGCCCGCGAAGGCGTTTCGCTGATCTTCGCCCCGACGCCGGACGTCGTCTATCCCGACGGTGAGCCCGGGGTGCGGGTGTCGGCGGGCAAACTCGGCGACGTCCTCGAAGGCGCCTCGCGGCCTGGCCACTTCGACGGTGTGCTCACCGTGGTCGCCAAGCTGCTGCACCTGATGCGGCCGGACAGCGCACTCTTCGGGCAGAAGGACGCCCAGCAGCTGCTCCTCATCAGGCGTATGACGAGGGATCTCGACTTCCCGGTCGAGATCATCGCCGTGCCGACCGTCCGAGAAGCCGACGGGCTCGCGCTGAGCTCGCGCAACACCTACCTCAGTGACGCCGATCGCGAAGTGGCACAGAGTCTTTCGCGCGCGCTGCACGCGGGTGAGGCGATGTCGCTGCACGGTCCGGCGGCCGTGCGGCGGGCCGCTCGTGACGTGCTCGTGCGTGAGCCGCTCGCGCTCGTCGACTACCTGGTGCTGGTGCACCCGGACACGCTGGAAGAGGTGCCCGAGTGGTATCGCGGCCCGGCGCTGCTCGCGGTCGCCGCCCGGGTCGGCACCACCCGCCTGATCGACAACCTGCCGCTGCAGATCGGCCCCGAGCCGGCCTGACTGGCAGAAAATCGCCATGTCGTTTTTCTGCTAGTCATTGTCGGTGTGCGGGCGCAGACTGGACGCATGCTCACCGACCGAGAGACCTGTCTGACCGCCGTACGGTCGCGCGATGCGAGATTCGACGGCTGGTTCGTGACGGGCGTGCGCACCACCGGCATCTACTGCCGGCCCAGTTGTCCTGCGACGCCGCCCAAGGCGCGCAACATCACTTTCTATCCGAGCGCGGCCGCGGCCCAGGCGCAGGGTTTCCGCGCGTGCAAGCGGTGCCGTCCGGACACCAGCCCGGGGTCGCCGGAGTGGAACGTCCGTGCCGACCTCGTCGCCCGTGCCATGCGGCTGATCGCCGACGGGGTCATCGACCGCGAGGGCGTGCCGGGCCTGTCGAGACGGCTCGGCTACAGCGTGCGGCAGATCGAGCGTCAGGTGCGCGCCGAACTCGGCGCCTCGCCGCTCGCGCTGGCCCGCGCCCAACGCGCCCAGACCGCCCGGGTGCTCATCGAGACGACCGCGCTCCCGCTGACCGAGGTCGCGCACGCCGCGGGCTTCGGCAGCATCCGGTCGTTCAACGACACCGTGCGCGAGGTCTTCGCGCTGAGCCCGCGCGAGCTGCGGGCGCGCACCTCCGCCGGCGTCGCCGGGACGAGCGAGGCGCCGGACGCCTGGCACTTCCTCACCGTGCGCCTGCCGCACCGCACCCCGCTCTGCCCGGACAACCTCTTCGGGCATCTCGCGGCCACCGCGGTGCCGGGGGTGGAGGAATGGCGCGACGGTGCCTACCGCCGCACCCTCGACCTGCCACACGGGCCGGCCCTGGTGTCGCTGCGTCCCGCCGACGGGCACATCAGCGCCGCGCTCTGGCTCAGCGACCTGCGTGACCTGACCGTCGCGATCAGCCGGTGCCGCTGGTTGCTGGACCTCGACGCCGACCCCGCCGCGATCGATGCGCACCTCGGCACCGACCCGCGGCTGCGCCCGCTGGTCGACGCGGCCCCCGGGCGTCGCGTGCCCCGCACCGTCGACGGGCCTGAGCTTGCGGTGAGACTCGTTCTGGGACAACAGATTTCGACCAAGGCGGCGCGCACACACGCGGCGCGTCTCGTCACGGCATACGGACAACCGGTGGACGACCCGCTGGGCGGGCTCACCCACGTCTTCCCGCGCCCGGAGGCCCTCGCGACCGCTGCCGATGAGACGCTCGCCATGCCGGAGCGGCGCCGGCAGACCCTGCGTGGCCTGGCGAGCTTGCTCGCCGCGGGCGATATCGACCTCTCGCCCGGAGCCGACTGGGAGCACGCCCGCGCGCTGCTCGGCGAGCTGCCCGGCATCGGCGCCTGGACCGTCGAGGGCGTGGCGATGCGCGCCCTCGGCGACCCCGACGCCTTCCCGGCGACCGACCTCGGCCTTCGTCAGGGGATGGCCTCACTCGGCCTGCCCGATGGCGGCGCCGCGGCGATGACCGCATCGGTCCCCTGGCGCCCCTGGCGGGCGTATGCCGTGCAGCACCTCTGGGCCACCGGCGACCACGAGATCAACCGCTTTCCGCCGGCACCGGCCGCCGGCCCCGCACCGACCACCGCAATCATCAGGAGCGCATCATGACCACCCGCCACCTCATCACGGAGCCGACGCCGATCGGACCGCTCACCCTCGTCGCGGAGGGCGACTTCCTCACCGGCCTCTACATGGCCTCCCACCGCCACCAGCCGGAGATCGACAACTTCGGGCCGCGCGTCCAGTCCGACCCGCTCCTGCTCGAGACCCGTCGTCAATTGGAGGAGTACTTCGCCGGCGAACGCACCGAATTCGACCTCCCCCTGAAGTCGCACGGCACCGCATTCCAGCAAGTCGTCTGGCAGGCACTGCGCGAGATTCCCTACGGCCAGACCTGGAGTTACGGACAGCTCGCACACCACATCGGCCGGCCCAGCGCCAGCCGTGCGGTCGGTCTGGCCAACGGCCGCAACCCGATCTCGATCGTGGTCCCGTGCCACCGGGTGATCGGCTCCGGCGGCAGCATGACCGGGTATGGCGGGGGCATCGAGCGCAAGCAGTGGTTGCTCGGGCTCGAGCGCGCGGTGCCCGCGCTCTTCTGACGCGCTCTCTGCGAGGCACGGACGGGCCGGGCTTACCATGGACGCCGTGTGGCCCTACATCCAGACTCTTCTGCCGTCCATCGGGTTGCTCTACCTGTTGTACGTCATTCTCAAGCACATGATGGAAGGCGACCGGCGCGAGCGAATTGCGCACGCGCAGTGGGAGCAGGAGCAGGAAGAGTTGGCCCGCAAAAGGCAACAGGGAAGCTCGCATTCGTAGCTCGCGGCCGTATGCGCCCGAATGTGACAACTGTCAGACATTCGTGAGATCCGGAAGTCCCACTAAGCCCTGGCAAGAGCATCGGTAACGCATCGGGAAGATCGCAAGTAAGAGCCGCCGGTAAGGCGGTGCCGACATTTCGGCCCGCTTGTGTTAGCTTCTCGGCGTTACATCTTCTTCGCCTTTTCCCAGGAGAGCCAATGGCACAGCGCGTCCAAATCCTGCTCGAGGACGACATCGACGGTTCGGAGGCTTCCGAGACCGTTATTTTCGGCCTTGACGGCAAGTCCTACGAGATTGACCTTTCCGCCGCAAACGCTGCTCGTCTGCGGGACGACTTCGCCAAATGGACCGGTCACGGCCGTCAGGTGAAGGGCCGCACCCGCGGCGCCGCGGCAAAGCCCTCGACCGGCCGCAGCGACCTCAACAAGGTCCGCGAATGGGGCCGGGACAACGGTTTCAAGGTCAGCGACCGAGGCCGCGTCTCCGCCGAACTCCAGGCCGCCTACGCCAAGGCCAACGGCTGAGCCACCCGCCCCACTCAGGCGTCCGGCGACAATTGCCGGGCGAACAGATCACCGTCGCGGGCCAGCCGGTCCAGGACCTCGTCGAACGGCAGCTGGCGTAGCCATCCGGCCTCCCCCGCGCCGCGTTCGATCTCCTCCCAGCTGCGCGGGGCGGCCACCATCGGCCGTTCCCGGCCGCGCATCGAATACGGCGCGATCGTGGTCTTGGCGGCGGTGTTCTGCGACCAATCGAGCAACACCTTTCCCGGTCGCATCGATTTGGTCATCTTCCACACCACCAGATCTGGGTGTTCCCTGGTCAATTGCTGTGCGAGTTGCTGGGCCCATTCCCGCACTTCATCGCTGGTGCGGGTGCCGTCGAGTGCCGCATAGACCTGCATTCCCTTGCTGCCCGACGTGACCGGCGCGCAGCGCGTCATACCGACCTCGTGCAGCCGGTCGCGGACCAGTAATGCCAGTCGCGCACATTCGGTGAGACCCGCGGGCGCCCCGGGGTCGAGGTCGATCACCAGGCGGTCCGGCAATCCCGGCAGATCGTCGGCCAGCCGCCACTGGGGCACGTGGAATTCCAGCGCGGCCAGATTGGCCAGGTAGGTCAGCGCGGCGAGGTCGTCGACCAGCGGATAGGTGACGCTGTCGCCGCCCCCGCGAGAACCGCTGGACGGCAGGGTGACCCGGTCCAGCCAGGCCGGCGCCCCCGGCGGGAGGTTCTTCTCGAAGAACGACAGGTCGGCGACCCCGTGCGGCCACCGGATGCGGGTCACCGGCCGGCCGGCGAGCACCGCGAGCAGCGGGCCTGCGACCTGGCTGTAGTAGTGCAGCACCTCGCCCTTGGTGGTCTCGGTCGCCGGGTAGAGCACCTTGCTCAGATTGCTCAGTTTCAGCCGCTTCCCGTCGACCTCGACGGTCAGCTGCTCGGACTCACTCATCAGTCACCTCATCGGGCACCTCGGTGCGCACCAGGTCCGGCACGGTCAGGTCGGCGCGCAGGCCGCGCCAGGACGGTTGTCGTAGCTGGCCGCCGTCGGTCACGCCGAGGTATTCGACGTCGGCCACGAGTTCGGGGCGCACCCAGCGCACCCCGCGAGTCACCTCCGGCGGCAGCCCCTGCGGCAGGGGCGACGCCGGCACGGCCAGCGCCTGCAGGCGGGTCCGCAGCGCCTGCCCGGTGGACCCCGCAAGGCCCGACCCGACCCGGCCCCGATAGAGCAGCGGGCCGTCCGGTGTGGGCGTCGCGAGCAGCACCGCGCCGAGCCGGTCGTCGTTCTCGCGCTCCGGCAACCACCCGCACACGACGAACGAATCCGCTTTGCGGTTAACGGTTTTGCGCCAGTCGAGGCTCCGCCTGCCCGGCTGGTATGGCGAAGCCAGTCGCTTGGACACCACGCCCTCGATGCCCTGGTCGGCGGTCGCCGCGAGCAACTGGGCGCCGTCCTCGAACACCGGGGGTGTCTGGACGTAGCGCGACTGCAGCTCCAAACCCTCGAGCAACTGCCGGCGCTGCCGCAGCGGCAGACCGATGGTCGGGGTGTTCATCGCCCGCAACACGTCGAACACCATGAGGGTGACCGGTGACTGACCGGCCAGGCGGGCCGCGGTCGCGGCGTCGGCGACGTTGAAGCGTTCGGCGAGGGCCGCGAAGGACGGGCGCCCGTCGTGCAGCACGACGACCTCGGCGTCGAGGAGCAGGTCGTCATACCCGGTCAGGCCGGCGGCGGACCCGGCCAGCTCCGGAAACGCGACGGTGACCTCACGCTCGGTGCGGGAGAAGAGCCGCAGCTGCTCGCCCTGCACCTGCGCGAGCAGTCGCATGCCGTCCCATTTCACCTCGTGGATCCACGCGTCGCCGGCCGGCACGGTCTCGGCCGGGGTGGCGAGCATCGGGCGCACCGCTCACCCGCTCCTTTGCAGAACCAACTTCATGAGGCAATCTTGCCTGGTGCGTGCAATCTGGAAAGGTGCCGTGTCGTTCGGGCTGGTGAATGTCCCGGTCCGGCTCTATTCGGCGACCGAGAACCACGACGTGCAGTTCCGTCAGGTGCACCGCGAGGACGGCGGCCGCATCAAATATCAGCGGATCTGCTCGATCGACGGCGAGCAGGTGTCGTATGACGACATCGCCAAGGGCTTCGAGACCGACGACGGTCAGCTGGTGGTGCTCACCGACGAGGACCTGTCCGACCTGCCGATCAGCACCAGCAAGGAGATCGCGGTCGACAAGTTCGTGCCGAGCGATCAGATCGACCCGCTCTACCTCGACAAGTGCTACTACCTGGAGCCGGACAAGGGCGCGGTCAAGCCCTACATGCTGTTGCGGGAGGCGCTGGAGTCGACCGACCGGGTCGCGCTGGTGACCGTCGCGCTGCGCACCCGCACCACCGTGGCGGTGCTGCGCGTGCGCGGCGACGTGATCGTGCTGCAGACCCTGCTGTGGCCGGACGAGGTGCGGGCCGCGGAGTTCGGGGTGCTCGACGACGCCGCCGCCGACGAGGCCAAGCCCGCCGAGCTGGCGATGGCGCACATGCTGGTCGAGTCGCTGTCCGGGGACTACGACCCGGCCGAATACACCGACGACTACGAGGAGGCCGTCAAGGCGGTCGTCCGCGCCAAGCTGGAGGGCGGCGAGGTCACCACCCCGGAGGAGCCCGAGGACGAGGGCGGCGAGGTGCTGGACCTGCTCGCGGCCCTGCAGCAGAGCGTGGCACGAGCCAAGGCGGCCCGTGGCGAACCGGCCGACGACGTGCCGTCGGCGGGCGGGTCCGACTCCGAATCTAACTCTGACTCCGACGCTGACTCTGATTCCGACTCTGACTCCGGCACGAAGACCGCCAAGGCGCCGGCGAAGAAGTCCACCGCCAAGAAGGCGGCTGCCAAGGCCTCTGCGAAGACCACAGCCAAGAAGCCGGCCGCCAAGAAGGCCACCACCAAGAAGTCGGCTGCGAAGAAGACGACGGCGAAAAAGTCGACGGCGAAGAAAGCGACGAAGAAGTCCGCCTGAGCACGCCGCCCGCACGTCCGAGCGACGCACGAACGGCAGACACAAGAACCCGCCGCCCCATCGGGCGGCGGGTTCTCTTTCTACGTCTGCGGCGGTGCCGTGCTCAGCGGGCGCGCTCGCGGCGCCGCGACGCCCGGGGACCGTGGTCGCGGACCTTGCCGTTCAGCGTGCTGCCGTCGACCTGCTCGGCCGATCCGTTGACCGTCTCGGTGGAGGAGGCGCTCTTCGCCGGCGACTCGCCGTAGTACTTCTCACCGGCATAGGTGCCGTACGCGCCGTAGCCGTACTGCGAATCGCCATACATGATGCGGTTGATGCGCTTGGTGTTCACCCGGTTGAGCACGCCGCCGAGGACCCGGCCGCCGACCGCGTTGAGGTTGTGCGCGGCGCGCTGCAGGTGCTCGGCCCGGGTGTCGGACGCGGCGACGACGACCACTGCGCCGTCGGCGCTCGCCGACAGCAGGGCCGCGTCGGTCACCGGCAGTAGCGGCGGGGCGTCGAGGATCACCCGGTGGGTCTCGGTCAGCTTCTCGATCAGCTGGTGCATGCGCTGCGAGCCGAGCAGCTCGCTCGGGTTGGGCGGGATCTGGCCGGCGGTCAGCACGTAGAGCCCGGCCTTGTCGGTGGGCTGCAGGGCGTCGCTCAGCGTCGCGGTGCCGGCGAGCACCTGGGTGAGCCCCACTGAGGAGTCGAGGTCGTAGATGCCGGCGACGGTCGGGCGGCGCAGGTCGGCGTCGATCAGAACGACCTGGTCGCCGGAGTCGGCGAGCACCCAGGCCAGCGACGCGGCGACGGTCGACTTGCCCTCACCCATGCGGGCGCTGGTGATCACGATGCTGCGCGGGTCGTGGTCGACATCGACGAAGCGCAGGTTGGTGCGCAGCTGGCGCAGCGCCTCGCGGGTCTGGAAGTCCTTCTGGTCACCGAGCGAGCGGTCGGCGGCCGCGAGGGTGCGGTTGCCCGGGATGACGCCGAGCACGCTGGCACCGAGGTGCTCCTCGACGTCCTCGGTCGACCGGATGCGGGTGTCGCGGCGGTGCTGGATCAGCGCGAGCAGGTAGCCGATGACCAGCCCGGCGAGCAGACCGATCGGCAGGATGCGGGCCGGCTTGGGGTAGGAGGGCGACTGCGGCAGCGCGGCGCTCGAGGTGTTCTTGATCGCGACGCCGGTGTTGGGGTCGGTCTTTTGCACGTAGGTGGTCAGCACGTTGACCACGGAGTTGGCGATCGCCTTGGCCTGCGAGGCGGTGTTCGCGGTGGCGTCGATCGTGATGATCGGCTTGTCCTGCGGCACGGTCGCGCTGATCTTGGAGGCGAGTTCGCTGTTGGAGAGCTTCAGCTTCTCCTTGGCGATCACCTGCGAGGTGACCTGCTGGCTGGTCGCCAGGTCGGCCCAGGTCGCCGCGCGCTGCTGCGCGACCAGACCGCTGCTGTATGCCGCGCCGCTGGAGCTGTTGCCCGAGGAGTTCGGCGCCGCGACGAGCGCCTGCGAGGTCGCGGTGTACTGCTTGGTGCGGGTCCAGGTGTATGCCGCGGCGAGCGCCAGCCCGATGCACGCGCAGGCGAGCAACAGGATCCAATACCTGCGGGTGAGTTTCCAGAGATCTTCCAGAGTCAACGTGCTCTCCATGACCGGTTAGAGGTCCAGGATCACGGAGGGGAGGCCGAACCCTGGCGCGGGTGGGAGCAGCGCCGCCCCCAACAACGTCACAAAACGCCCCGAGTATATGGCATGCGGTCCAGCGGGCACGCGGTCGCGGGACCCGGCGCTCGTGCGAGGATCTGGGGGATTTGCCCATCTCGCCCCGCCTGCCCCGAGGACTCCCGCTCCATGTCAACTGTCTTGTTCGTCTGCACCGGAAACATCTGCCGGTCACCGTTCGCCGAGCGCTACTCCCGCCACCTCGCGCAGCAGCACCCCGGCCTGGGGGACTGGGACTTCGCCAGTGCCGGCGTGGGCGCCATGGTCGGCTCCGGCATGGAGGACCAGATGTCGCGCGAACTCGTCGCGCTCGGCGGCGACCCCGAGGGCTTCCGGGCGCGCTCGCTCACCCGGGACGTCATCAACGAGGCCGACCTCATCGTGGCGATGGAGACCTTCCACCGCTCGGTGGTGCTCGACGACTTCCCGGCGCTCGTGCGGCGCACCTTCACCCTCGGCCAGCTCGCCCGCATCGCCCGCGACTACCCGGCGGAGGTCAAAGGCGCAGATCTGCTCGGTCAGATCGGCGCGTTCCGGCACCGCGCCCGCGACGAGGACAACATCCGCGACCCCTACCGCCGCAGCCCGGAGGTGGCCCACGAGGTGGCGGGTCAGATCGCCGGTCTGCTGGACGAGCTCGTCCCGCGGCTGGCCGACTGAGTCACGGCACCCGCGGGTGCGCCGTCGAGCACCCCGTGGTCGCGCATCGATCGCACCGCGGCCCGCACCAGCCCGGCGGCGTCGGGGTGGTCGCCGTGCTCGGCGACACAGGCCCCGACCAGCTCCTCCAGCGGGGTGTCCTCGGCGCTCTGCACCCAGATCGTCGCCCCGAGACCGCTGAGCCGCACCGGTGAGGCGCCGACGAGCAGCAGCACCTCGCCGTCGATGCTCACCGCGTCGGTGTACGGCGTGCGTCGCACGAGGCCGGGTGTCTCCAGTGACTCCGCTGTCTCGCGGTCGTCGAGTCGGCCGGTCTCGTCGTCGCGCTCGTCGCCGGGTGGCTCGGGCAGCCGAAAGTAACGGTCCGGCACCGTGTCGGCGCCCATCGCGCCGTGGTGTTGCAGGTGCGCCGGCTCGGTCGGTCGCGCGCGCAGCGCCTCGCGCACCGTGCCGGCCGCGTCGTCGATCTCGCGATAGTGCAGCCGCCATACGCCGCCGGTGGCCGCGACGGCCGACGCCAGCGTCCACAGCGGCTGCGGCATCGCCGGCAGCGCGGAGGTGTGCGGGATGAGTTCGAGCAGGCCGTCGAGCAGCGGCAGCTGCTCGAGCGTGACCGGGTCGCCGGCGGCGGCGTCGCGCTGCAGCAGGACGAACCGGGTCGCGTGCGGGTCGGGCGGGCACGGGGCGAGGCCCAGCTCGTCCGGCCCGTGCTGCGACTTGTGACCGGGGTCGTCGGTGGCGATCACCACCGACAGCGGCTTGGGATAGGGGAGTACGTCGAGGCCTTCGCCGATCGAGACGGTCTCGTCGGTGACGTAACCGAACCCGGCCGCACCGCACAGCCGGTGCGCCGCGGTGGTCTTGCCGGTGCCGGACGCGGCGACGAGCACGGCGACGTCGCCGGTCGCCGGGTCGGCCGCCCCGCACGCGTGCAGCATCAGGCGGGATCCGGCGGCCTGCTGGATGCCTGCCATCGTGAGCGCGCTCGCGAGCGAGTAGTCCAGCCGGTCGGGATCCTCCTGGTCCGCGGGGCGGACCCGCTCGACCGGCGTCGCCCCGTCCGCGGCGAGGCAGCGCGACCACTGGGACCGCCAGCGGGCCAGGTCGTCCGCCGCTCCGGGCACCGAGAAGACCGAGCCCAGCACGGATAGGCGGACGTCCCCTGTCATGGGCCGGATCTTAGGCGACTCCTGGGCGACTCGTGAGGCGACTCGGAGGCGACCGGACGCGGTCGCCATACGCCCCGTGTTCGCCGTGCGCGAACACCGGTTCCGGCGACCTACTCGGGTGGAACATGCTGGACACCGGTGGCGTTGTGACCGACAAGTCCCGCCGGCCCGCATGCGCCGTCAAACGCCTGCAGGTCGGCGCATTAGCATCAATGGTGGCGACAGCTACCTTCAGGAGTTGAGATGTTCGAACGGTTCACAGACCGCGCCCGGCGAGTTGTGGTGCTCGCTCAGGAAGAGGCGCGCATGCTCAACCACAACTACATCGGCACCGAGCACATCCTCCTGGGCCTGATCCACGAGGGTGAGGGCGTCGCCGCGAAGGCGCTGGAGAGCCTCGGCATCTCGCTCGACGCGGTGCGCGAGCAGGTGCAGGAGATCATCGGCCCGAGCCAGCAGACCCAGTCGGGGCACATCCCGTTCACCCCGCGCGCCAAGAAGGTGCTGGAGCTCTCGCTGCGCGAGGGCCTGCAGCTGGGGCACAGCTACATCGGCACCGAGCACATCCTGCTCGGCCTGATCCGCGAGGGTGAGGGCGTCGCCGCGCAGGTGCTGGTCAAGATGGGCGCCGACCTGTCGCGGGTCCGCCAGCAGGTCATCCAGTTGGTCTCCGGCTACCAGGGCAAGGAGCCCCAGGGCGCGGGCGTCGGCCAGCCGGGCCAGGAGAGCGGCACCCCCGCCGGCTCGCTGGTGCTCGACCAGTTCGGCCGCAACCTGACCCAGGCCGCCCGTGAGGGCAAGCTCGACCCGGTCATCATGCGCGACCAGGAGATCGAGCGCGTCATGCAGGTGCTCTCCCGCCGCACCAAGAACAACCCGGTGCTGATCGGTGAGCCCGGCGTCGGCAAGACCGCGGTCGTCGAGGGCCTGGCCCAGGACATCGTGCGCGGCGAGGTGCCGGAGACGCTGAAGGACAAGCAGCTCTACACCCTCGACCTCGGCTCGCTGGTCGCGGGCAGCCGCTACCGCGGTGACTTCGAGGAGCGGCTGCGCAAGGTCCTCAAGGAGATCCGCACCCGCGGCGACATCATCCTGTTCATCGACGAGATCCACACCCTGGTGGGTGCGGGTGCCGCCGAGGGCGCGATCGACGCCGCGTCGATCCTCAAGCCGATGCTGGCTCGTGGCGAGCTGCAGACGATCGGTGCGACCACGCTCGACGAATACCGCAAGCACATCGAGAAGGACGCCGCGCTGGAGCGCCGCTTCCAGCCGATCCAGGTGCAGGAGCCGACGATCCCGCACGCGATCGAGATCCTCAAGGGCCTGCGCGACCGCTACGAGGCGCACCACCGGGTGACGATCACCGACGCGGCTCTGGTCGGTGCGGTCAACATGGCCGACCGTTACATCAACGACCGGCACCTGCCGGACAAGGCGATCGACCTGATCGACGAGGCGGGCGCGCGACTGCGCATCCGCCGGATGACCGCTCCGCCGGACCTGCGCGAGTTCGACGAGAAGATCGCGCACGTCCGCCGCGAGAAGGAGTCGGCGATCGACGGGCAGGACTTCGAGAAGGCCGCCTCGCTGCGTGACGACGAGAAGAAGCTGATCAACGCCAAGGCGCAACGGGAGAAGGAGTGGAAGGCCGGCGACATCGACGTCGTGGCCGAGGTCGACGAGGAGCTCATCGCCGAGGTGCTCGCCGCGTCCACCGGCATCCCGGTCTTCAAGCTGACCGAGGAGGAGTCCAGCCGCCTGCTGCGGATGGAGGACGAGCTGCACAAGCGCATCGTCGGCAACGACGACGCGATCAGGGCGCTGTCCCAGGCGATCCGGCGCACCCGCGCCGGGCTGAAGGACCCGCGCCGTCCGGGCGGTTCGTTCATCTTCGCCGGCCCCACCGGTGTCGGTAAGACCGAGCTGGCCAAGTCGCTCGCGGAGTTCCTCTTCGGCGACGACGACGCGCTGATCACCCTCGACATGTCGGAGTTCTCCGAGAAGCACACCGTGTCGCGGCTGTTCGGTTCGCCTCCCGGTTATGTCGGCTACGAAGAGGGTGGCCAGCTGACCGAGAAGGTGCGCCGCAAGCCGTTCTCGGTGGTGCTCTTCGACGAGGTCGAGAAGGCGCACCCGGACATCTTCAACTCGCTGTTGCAGATCCTGGAGGACGGTCGCCTGACCGACAGCCAGGGCCGGGTGGTCGACTTCAAGAACACCGTGATCATCATGACCACCAACCTCGGCACCCGGGACATCGCCAAGGGCGTCACGCTCGGCTTCGCGCCGGGCAACGACACGGCGACCGGCTACGAGAAGATGAAGGCCAAGGTCAACGACGAGCTCAAGCAGCACTTCCGGCCTGAGTTCCTCAACCGCGTCGACGACACCATCGTCTTCCCGCAGCTGTCCCAGGAGGAGATCATGCAGATCGTCGATCTGCGCATCGCCGACCTGGACAACCGGCTCAAGGACAAGGACATGGCGATCGAGCTCACGCCCGCGGCCAAGAAGCTGCTGGCCGAGCGCGGTTACGACCCGGCCCTTGGAGCTCGTCCGCTGCGTCGCGCCATCCAGCGCGAGGTCGAGGACGCGCTCTCCGAGAAGATCCTCTACGGCGAGCTGGGTGCCGGCGAGATCGTGCTGGTCGACACCGAGGGCGAGGGCAAGGAAGCCACCTTCACCTTCACCGGTAGCCCCAAGCCGGAGGCGCCCGACGGCCTGACCGTCGAGACCGCCGGCGGCGTGGACCTCGGCAAGGAGTAAGTCCCACCGGCATACGCGACGAAAGGGTGGCCGGGCTGATTCTTCAGCCCGGCCACCCTTTGCGTATGCCGGCGCTTCTAGGTCGCCGTCGGCAGCTCTCCGACCGGCGTTTCGACCGCCCTGCGACCGGCGTTTCTCGACCCTCGGCATACGAACACGCCGCGTGAGCCGTGATCCTCGGCGTGTTCGTATGCCGAGGGTCGACTTTTGCCGGGGCCCCTACTCGGACTCCACGACCATCAGCGTGTGGCCGGACGGGTCGCGGAACCAGAACAGCGACGGCACCGGGCCCTCGCCGCGCATGATCTCGGCGTCGACGTCGACGCCCTGCTTCTTCATCGCCTCGTAGGTCGCGTCGATGTCCTTGGTGGTCAACGTGATGCCGGTGTTCTGCGGCTGGAACTCGTGCCCCTCCGGCGGCGGCGCGAGCGCCACCCCGGTCTCGCCGCCCGGCAGGTAGACCTCGATCCAGCGGTAGCCGCCGCCGAACGGTTGGTCGACCCGCTTCTCGAAGCCGAGGCCCTCGTAGAACTCGACCGCCTTGTCCTGCTCGGGGGTGACGATGCAGACGAGGCTGAACTGCTGGATTCCGGTGTCGCTCATGGTGCCCTCCAGGTCGAATGTGATGTCGGTGGTGATGCGGTGCGCCCAAGTAGACCGTGCCCGCGTGCCGAACTCATCGGTGCGGTCATCGGTGCGGCCGGATGGGGTCGCCGGCGGCTTCAGTACGCTGCGCGATTGTGAGGGACCCGGAGCTGACGATGCGGCCCGCCCGCGCCACTGACGTGCGCGGCATCCGCGAGCTTGTTGCGCCATACGTCGATGCGCGGGCGATCGTGCCGAAGCCGGTGGTCGCCTATTACGAGGGTGTGCAGGAGTTCCTCGTCGTCGAGCGCGCCGGGCGCATCGTCGGGTGCGGGGCGCTGCACGTGATGTGGGAGGACGTCGCGGAGGTCCGCACGCTCGCGGTCGACGCGGACGAGAAGGGCCAGGGGATCGGCAGCAGTCTGCTCGCCGCCCTGCTGGAGCGGGCGCGGGACCTGTCGGTGCGGCGGGTCTTCTGCCTCACCTTCGAGGTGGGCTTCTTCGCCGCGCACGGCTTTGCCGAGATCGACGGCGACCCGGTCACCCCGGACGTCTACGCCGAGATGCTGCAGTCGTATGACGAGGGCGTCGCGGAGTTCCTCGACCTCGATCGGGTCAAGCCCAACACGCTCGGCAACCACCGCATGCTGCTGACCTTCCCCGCCTGACCGGCCGGTCTCGCCCGGTCTCGGGGAGGTGGTGCGTCAGCCGATCTGCACGGTGCTGTTGCGGGCCGAGCAGATGATCGGGTTGGCCGAGGCGGCCACCGCGGCCCGGCCGATCGGTTCGCACAGCCACTCGCCGACGCCGCCCGACCGGTGCTCCTGCTGCATCGTCTGCACCTGGCCGGCGTTCTCACGCACCACGCGCAGCGCCTCGGCACAGGTCAGCGAACCACTGATCACCAGCACGGGCAGGCCGGCGCCGCTCCCGCAGACATCGGGTGAATCGACCGGCTGGTCACGCAGCGGGCTGGTCGACGCCGTGGTCGTCGTCGGGGCCGGAGGGGTCGAGACCTCGGTCCAGTGGGTCTTCGCCTCGGCGCGGTCGCCGATGTCACATCCGCTGAGCAGCCCGCCCGCGGCGAGCACGAGGCTGCCGGCGGCGAGCGCGCGGGAAACGGGACGGCGGCGGGGCCGGCTGGTGACCACGAAACGACCATAAAGGCCTAGGTGCCCGTGTGACCACTTGGTCAACTGGCCTAAAAATGCCGGACGTGCGCGGCGTGCTTCGGCTACCGATGGGTATGCCGCAGCACTCAGCGCACGACGCGGATCGTCGATCCGGCGGGTGCGACGAACGTCACATTGGTTGGACGACTGTCAGGCCGGCTGTGCGGTGCGCGACCTGCGCTGGTAGGTGTGCGGGTCGTTCTCGTGCGAGGTCTCGGTGAGCGCCTTGCCGTTGGTCTCCGGCGCCCAGGCGTAGGACAGCACGCCACCGAGCGCCGACACCACCGCGAGGATGATCAGCACCGTCGACACCCCGAAGCCGTCGCGCACGTAGGGCAGCCCCCAGGTGCCGATCGCCGCGGCGATCCGGCTGATGGAGCTGGCGAGGCCGACGCCGGACGCGCGCACCGAGCTGGGGAAGATCTCCTCCGGGTAGATGCCGGTGGTGATGCTCATGATCCCGTAGGAGAACAGGTAGCCGAAGTAGGCGACGATGCCGAAGATGATCGGCAGGTGCATGTACATCGAGGCCAGGAACAACGCGATCGCGCAGCCGAACATCGGCCAGATGACGACCATGCGTCGCCCGACCCGGTCGACCAGCTTCCAGGAGATGGCGGCGCCGATCAGCGCGATGATCGTGCCGAGCAGCGCGCCGAGCAGGGAGTCGCTGCCCATCCCGAGTGACTTGAGGATGTCCGGCCCGAAGAAGGTGAGCGCGAAGTAGGGCATCACGATCGCACTCCACGACAACGACGCGAAGAGCGTGCGCCGGATGTACTGCTTGGAGAAGAGCACGGTCCAGCGGGTCTCCTGCTCCGGCTCGTCGAGCAGGTCGCCGGGGTTTTGCAGGTCGAGCTCGTCGCGGTAGATCGCCACCGCCTCGTCGGTGCGGCCCTTGCTGACCAGCCAGCGCGGCGACTCCGGCAGGCCGTGCCGGATGATCAGGCTGATCACCGCCGGCACGATGCTCATCCCGAGGATGATGCGCCACCAGCCGGGCTCGTAGGTGTTGATCAGGTAACCGATCAGGTAGGCGATGACGTAGCCGACGTTCCAGCCGATCTCGAGCAAACCCAGGTAGTGCCCGCGCGTCTTGCGCTGGGCGAACTCGCCGAGCAGTGGTGAGCCGATCGAGTAGTCGGCGCCCACCGCCAGGCCCATGAGTATGCCGAGCACGAACACCTGCCACGGCGCGGTGACGAAGAACAGCAGCAGCGCGCAGACGCTGAACAGCAGCAGGTCGAAGGTGAACATCGGCTTCCGGCCGATGCGGTCGGTGATGTAGCCGAGCAGCAGGCCGCCGAAGAAGGTGCCGATCAGCACCGATGCGGAGATCCAGCTCTCCCACACCGTGCTGACGCCGAGCTCCGACTTGGCCTTGCCGGCCATCGCCGAGGCGAAGGTGGCGAAGACGAAGCCGTCGATGAACATGCCGCCGCCGGTGGCGAGCGTCAGTCGTTGCAGGAAGTGACGCGCCTTCGGGGTGAGTGGCGCGTCGTGGTCGGGTCGAGTGCCGACAGTCGTGGTCACGGTTCTCCTCGCCCCGCGGCTCCGCCTGAGGGCGGGGCCGCGAGACATCGTTGGCGAGGATCTCTGAGCCCGCCCGGTGACCTGCTCGCGAACCTCGCTCTGACCTCGTGGAACCGTGAGATCGGGGCCGCCGGGCGCTTCCCAGAGACCCTCGATTTCGGTGGTGGATCTCGTCGTGCGGCCATTGAGTTTAGCTGATCGATGAACTAAGCGACCGATCAGTAGCCGGTCACCCGATCGGATGAGGCCGGCGAAAACGCTGCAATCGCGGGGCTTTTGGCGGTCAGCGACGTGCGCGATAGATGCGTCGTACGACGTCCTCGATGTCCGGTTCCTCGATCGACAGGTCCCGCACTTCGGCGCGCTCGCTGACCGCCGCCAGCACGGCTGCGGCGGTCGTGGACTCGGAGTCGAAACCCAGCCGCTGCCGGGCGCCGTCGACCTCACTGCTCACATGGGTCGTGTGGGGTATGCCGGTCAGGTCCGGCGTCGCACCGGTCAGGTCGACCACCAGTGTGCGGCCGGCGCCGGCCGCACGGGCCAGCCCGTCGAGGTCGCCGTCGTGCACCACCCGCCCGTGGTCGACCACCAGCACCCGGTCGCAGAGACGCTCGATGTCGCCCATGTCGTGGGTGGTGAGCAGCAGCGTCGTCCCGTGCGACCGCCGCTCCCCGATCAGGAACTCTCGCAACCGCTGCTTGGACAACACGTCCAGGCCGATCGTGGGCTCGTCGAGGATCACCAGCTGCGGCTGGTGCAGCAGCGCGGCCGCGACCTCGGCCCGCATCCGCTGGCCGAGCGAGAGCTGTCGCACCGGGGTGGCGAGAAACTCCCCGAGCTCGAGACGGTCGACGAGTTCGTCGGTGCGGGCGCGGGAGCGGCTCGGCGGCAACCGGTGGATCGCGGAGAGGATCTCGAACGACTCGCGCACCGGCAGGTCCCACCACAGCTGCGACCGCTGGCCGAAGACGACGCCGACGCGCGCGGCGAGCTCGCGACGCTGCTTCAGCGGGTCGAGGCCGCAGGTGCGCACCGTGCCGCTGGTCGGCACCAGGATGCCGACCAGCATCTTGATCGTGGTGGACTTGCCGGCGCCGTTCGCGCCGATGTAGCCCACGGAGTCGCCCGGTGCGATGGTGATGCTGAGGTCGTCCACCGCTCGCAGCGCGGACCGGGTCAGCAGCTTCGCGCCCTTACCGCGGCGGACGAATTCCCTTGTCAGACCGTGTGTTTCGACAACCGAGTCCATGTCAGCCGCCCCCTCCTTGGTAGTGCCGTACGCCGAAGCGCCACATCGTCAGGCCGAAGCCCGCCATCCACAGCGCCGCGAGGGGGGGTGCACCACGCGAGCCAGGTCGGGAAGCCGGCGGGTCCGGGCAGGTCGAGCAGTCGCAGAGTGGGCACGTAGGCCACGAGTGCCACCGGGAAGACGAAACCGAAGAGCACCTTCAGCGGTGCCGACCAGACCGCCGCGGGCTGGGTCGAGGCGTAGCGCCCGCCATACACGAACGCGTTGGTGAACTCCGCTCCGTTGACCATGAAGAACTGCACGCCGGCCGCCCACACGTAGAGCGAGGCGTAGGTGACCAGCCCGCAGACGATCGTCAGTGCGAGCAGCGCGACCTTGGCCGGCGACCACTGAATCGGGTTGATGCTCAACGCAATCACGATGGAGGCCAGGCCGATCGCGGCGCGGGTGAGACGCCGCAACGAGATGTCGCTCGTCATCAGTTGCAGCAGCAGCGGCTGCGGCCGCAGGTAGAAGACGTCGAGCGTGCCCTTGCGGATGTAGGTCGGGATGTTGTCGAGGTGCCCGACGAAAAGGTCGGCCAGGGAGAAGCACAGGTCGCCGATGCCGAAGACCAGCAGCACCTGCTCGAAGGTGAGGCCGCCGAGCAGCCCCACCTGGTGGAAGAGCAGCCACACCTCGGCCAGCTCGATGAGCCCGACCAGACCCGAGCTGATCAGGTCGATCACGAAGTTGCTGCGATAGCTGCGCTGCGCCCGCATGCGCGAGGCGAGCACCGCGCGGTATGCCGCAAGGCGCCCCGGTGCCTGGTCGGCCCGGGAGGTCTTGGAGGCATCACTTGTCTGGTGGAGATTCCCGCTCATCCGCCCTGCACCTCCAGCTTGCGCCGGCCGGCGAGCGTCAGCAGGCGACCCACCAGCAGCATCGCCGCGAGCCAGCCGAGCTGCACGAGAAACAAGCCGGCAGAGGCCCATCCGGTGACGCGGCCGGTCAGGATGTCGATCGGATACATCATCATCGACGGAAACGGCGTCGCCTCGGCGACGACCAGCAGCCAGGTGGGGAAGAGCGAGATCGGCACGAAGAGCCCGGCGAAGAACCCCGACAGCACCATGTAGAGGATCTGGATGCCGCGGGTCTCGATCAGCCAGAAGCCGGCGACTGCGACGAGGTAGACCGTCGCGAACGAGATGGTGATGCCGGTGACCAGGCTCACCGCGCCGAGCAGGTAGGGCCCGGGAGTCGTGGGCATCGTCATACCGACCGTGAGCGCACCGATGGCGACGCTCGGCAACCCCCGCGGGATCAGCGCGAACAACGCCCGGCCGACCTCGGTGACGATCGTGCCGACTTGCACGTCGAGCGGCCGGAGGAAGTCGACGGCGACGTCGCCGGTGCGGATGCGGTCGGCCAGGTCGATGCGGCCGGAGAGGTTGATCGACCCGAGCAGACCCTGGGAGATCCAGATGTAGGCGCTCATCGAGCCGATGTCGTAGCCCTGCACGGTGCCGCCGCCCGCGCGGACGGTGGCGAAGAGCATGGCGACCTTGAGGAAGCCGAAGGTGAGGTTGGCGACCAGCCCGCCGAAGGCGGCAAGACGGTATGCCGATTGCTGCCGGAAGCCGGCTTTCAGGAGACGGATGTACGGGTGGAGCGCGACCACGGGCACAAACGCGAGAACTTACCCGCTCGCAAGACCGATGGCAACACCCGATCGACGATCGGCCTGGATTATGGTGGCCGTCATGACTGAAACCACGGCGAGTTCGCAGTTCGTGATCGTGATGGGCGTGTCCGGGTCCGGCAAGACAACGGTGGCCAAGGGCATCGCGCAGGTCATGGACTGGCTGTTCGCCGAGGGTGACGACTTCCACCCGCAGGCCAACGTCGACAAGATGGCCGCCGGCATCCCGCTGACCGACGAGGACCGCTGGCCGTGGCTGCGCGCGATCGGCACCTGGATCGACGAGCACGAGAGCGACGGCCGCAGCGCGGTGGTGACCTGCTCGGCGCTGAAGCGGGTCTACCGCGACCTGTTGCGCGAGGGGCGACCCAATGTGCGCTTCTGCCACGTCGACGTCCCCGAGGACGTGCTGAAGGAGCGGCTCGCCCAGCGCACCGGCCATTACATGCCGCCGTCGCTGCTGCCGTCGCAACTCGCCACGCTCGAGCCGTTGCAGGCCGGCGAGCCGGGTGTCGTCGTCGAGGCGCGGGGCAACCCGGCGCAGGTGCTCCAGGAGGTGCTTGACGGCCTCGGGCTGACCGCGGTCAAGCCGCTGCCCAAGGGCTGAGCTCAGGCAGGCAGCCGAAACCGTTCGCGCGCAAGGGGTTCGACCAGTCCGTCCTCGATGAGGGAGGCGAGGCACCGGTCGCGTTGCGCAGCGTCGGGCCACACCACATCGAGCTTGCTGCGTGGCACCGGGCCGCTCGCGTCGCGCAGCACGTGCAGCAGCTTGCCGCGCACCTGCCGGTCGGTGCCGGCCCACTTCTGCACCCGCTTGCGCGGACCGTCGTGCGCCGGCCGTCCCGCGAGCACCCAGGCGCATGCATCGAGGACCGGGCAGCGTTCGCACTGTGGCGTTTTCGCCTTGCAGACCAGTGCGCCGAGCTCCATCACCGCGACGTTCCAGGTGGCGGCTTCGCGGTCGCCGGCGGGCAGCAGCTCCTCCGCGAGCCGGGTCTCGGCAGCGCTCAGGCTGGGAGCTGGATGCTCGGCACCGGTGACCAGGCGCGCCTCCACCCGGCGGACGTTGACGTCGACGACCGCCGACCGGATGCCGAAGGCGAACGCGCCGACAGCCGCTGCCGTGTAGGTGCCGATGCCCGGAAGTGCCTGCAAATCCTCAAGATTGGCCGGTATGACGCCGCCGTGCTCTTGCGCGATCGCGGTCGCGGCGGCGTGCAGTCGCAGCGCCCTGCGGGGGTAGCCGAGGCGCCCCCACTCGCGCACTGCGTCGCCGGGCGCGGCCGCCGCGAGAGCCGCGGGCGTCGGCCAGCGCCGCATCCACTCGTGCCAGACCGGCTCCACGCGCACGACCGGGGTCTGCTGGAGCATCACCTCCGAGACCAGCACCGCCCACGGGCGGTCGACCTCCGGCCAGGGCCAGGCCTCCGGCGACCGGCGCCACGGCAGATCGCGTGCTTGTGCGGCATACCAAGTGAGGATGGTGTCGTGCAGCGCGCTGAGGTCGCTCATCGGGGCTCGAAAAGTGTTGTGGCTCAGACGTATCGCTCGAGGATGCTGCTCTCCGCCAGGCGGGAGAGGCCCTCGCGGACGGCTCGCGCGCGGCTCTCGCCGACGCCGTCGACCGCCATCAGGTCGTCGAAGTCGGCGGCCAGGAGCTTCTGCAGCGTGCTGAAGTGATCGACCAGCCGGTCGACGATCGTGGCGGGCAGGCGGGGCACCTTCGTGAGCAGCCGGTAGCCGCGCGGGCTCACCGACATGTCGAGCGCGTCGCCGATCACGTTGAAGCCGGCCGCTCGCGCGCCGGCGGCGAGGTCGAGCAGGTCGGTCGCGCTCATCGCGCCGAGTCGTTCGAGGGTCTCCTCGACGGTCAGCTCGGAGCGGGTGGCGTCGACGTAGTCGCGCACCACGAGCTCCCGGTCGTCGGTGAGACCGCCGACGAGTTCGTCGAGCTGCAGTGAGATGAGCCGGCCGTCGACGCCGAGCTCCACGACATACTCGCTGATCTCCTCGCTGATGCGCCGCACCATCTCCAGCCGCTGCAGCACGCTGGCGACGTCGCGCACAGTCACGAGGTCCTCGATCTCGAGCGCCGACAGCGTGCCGGTCACCTCGTCGAGCCGCGACTTGTAGCGCTCGAGCGTCTGCAGGGCCTGGTTGGCGCGCGACATGATCGCGTTGGAGCCCTCGATGACGTGCCGCAGGTTGCCGACATAGAGCGCGCTGATGTGCATCGACTGACTCACCGAAACCACCGGGAAGCCAGTCTGTTTCGCGACCCGCTCGGCGGTGCGGTGGCGGGTGCCGGACTCGCGCGTCTCGATGGACGGATCGGGCACCAACTGGGTCGCGGCGCGCAGGATGCGGGTCCCGTCGTTGTTGAGCACGATCGCGCCGTCCATCTTGGCGAGCTCGCGCACCCGGGTCGCCGAGAACTCGATGTCCATCGGGAAGCCGCCGGTCGACATCTGCTCGACGACCGGGTCATGACCGATCACGATCAGCGCTCCGGTGCGGCCGCGCAGGATGCGCTCGAGCGCGTCGCGCAGGTCGGTGCCCGGCGCAACAGCCGCCAGGGTGTCGCGCAGCAGGTCCTCGTCGGACTCGTCGGATCGGTTCACGCAGGTCAGTGTATTGAAGTGTTGCGACCGGTATCCCGTCGCCGGGGGCGCGCCGCTCGGCGTTGTCGGTGTTGTCGGTGCGTCGAAATATCTTGTCCTCCATGGCTACCACCGCGCGCAAGAAGGCACCGGCCCCGACCTACCGCTGCACCGAGTGCGGCTGGCAGGCGGTGAAGTGGGTCGGGCGCTGCGGTGAGTGCCAGGCCTGGGGGACGGTCACGGAGGTCGGCCAGACCCGGGTGCGCACCGCCCCGGCGGCGACCGTCGAGCGCCCCGCCCGACCGATCGGGGAGGTCGACGCGACCCGCGCGGAGGCGCAGCCGACCGGCGTCGGTGAGTTCGACCGCGTCCTCGGCGGCGGGCTGGTGCCCGGTGGCGTGGTGCTGGTGGCAGGGGAGCCGGGCATCGGCAAGTCGACGCTGCTGCTCGACGTCGCCGCGCGGGCCGCCCGCGCCGGCAAGCGCGTGCTCTACGTCAGCGGCGAGGAGTCGGCCGCGCAGGTGCGGCTGCGGGGTGAGCGCATCGAGGCTCTCGCTCGCGATCTCTATCTGGCGAGCGAGACCGATCTGGCGACCGTGCTCGCCCAGATCGACCGGGTCGAGCCGGAGCCGCTGATCGTCGACTCGGTGCAGACGATCGCCTCGGCGGAGATCGACGGCGCACCCGGCAATGTCAGCCAGGTGCGCGAGGTCGCCGCGGCGATCCTGCAGGTCGCCAAGCGGCACGGCATCGGGACGCTGCTGGTCGGGCACGTCACCAAGGACGGCTCGATCGCGGGACCGCGGGTGCTCGAGCACCTGGTCGACGTCGTCGTGCAGTTCGAGGGGGAGCGTCACTCCCGGCTGCGGCTGGTGCGCGCGGTCAAGAACCGCTACGGCCCGACCGACGAGGTCGGTTGTTTCGACCTGTCCGAGCTCGGCATCGTCGGTCTGCCGGACCCGAGCGGGCTGTTCCTCTCCCGCATGGATGAGCCGGTGCCGGGCACCTGCGTGAGCGTGACGCTGGAGGGCCGCCGGCCGCTCGTGACGGAGGTGCAGGCACTGCTGGTGCCGGGCAACGGCGGGTCGGCCCGGCGTACGACGAACGGGGTGGACAGCTCGCGCACCGCGATGATCCTGGCCGTGCTCGACCGCCGCGCGGGTGTCGCACTGCGCAACGACGACTGCTACGTCTCGACAGTCGGCGGCGCCAAACTGTCCGAGCCGGCAGCGGACCTGGCGATCGCGCTGGCGCTCGCGTCGGCGAAGGAAGGCCGACCGCTGCCGCCCGGCCTGCTCGCGGTCGGCGAGGTCGGCCTCGCCGGTGACGTCCGCGGCGTCGGGGGAGTGCCGCGGCGACTGGCCGAGGCGGCCCGCATCGGCTTCAAGCGCGCGATCATCCCGGCCGGGTCGCTCGGCACCGAGAGTGCGCCGGCGGGCATGCGGGTGATCGAGGTGCGCGACGTGCACGCCGCGACGAGGGCGATCGCGTTGCCGGTCTCTTCGTAGGTCTTGTCTCAGTAGGTCTTCGACCGCACGAAGACCGCGTAATCGACTCCGGTGCCTTCGTGTTCGGCGAGGATGCGGTCTGCGTGATCGGGGGTGAACTCGATGCGCACCACCGACTCGAAGTCGGCGCGGGTGTCGAACGCCCACCGCATCGTCACCGGCGTCGAGGTGAACCCCTGCCGCTGCCAGAAGCGTTCGACACCCACCGGGTCGTATGCCGGCAGCTCCGCGCGGAACCACTCTCCGAATGTCGACCGCGACGCGTCGTTGTCGATCACGAACGCGACGCCGCCCGGCCGCATCACCCGCTGCAGCTCCGCCAGGCCCGGTTCGCACCCGCCGCCGAAGAAGTAGGACCACCGGGCGTGCGCCACGTCGACCGAATCATCTTCCACCGGAAGGGCCTCCGCCGCGCCGAGCCGCACGTCGACGAGGTCCTCGGCGAGGCCGAGACCGCGCACCCGTGACTGCGCGGCACGGGTGAGGGGCTCGTGCGGTTCGACGCCGATCACCCGGCGCGCGGTGCGTGCGAAGTAGGGCAAGTGATAGCCGGACCCGCAGCCGATGTCGAGCACGTCGGCCCCCGCCCAGTCGCGCACCTGGCGCATCGCCGCCCAGAGCAGGCCGTCGGGGTCGACGCCACGGTTCTCGATCTCGTAGGTGTCGGGGTGTTCCCAGATGTTCGGCGACGGGATCGGGTCGTAGGACGGCGGCCGGGTCATCGAGCCTTCTTCCGCGGCTTCTTCGTGGTGGCAGCCGCGGCGTCGGCGGCCTCCTCAGCAGCCAGGGTGGCCGGGTGCACGAAGAGCGGCAGCAGCTTGCGGGCGCCACGGCCCGCCTCGCGCAGCGCGGTGGCTTGCAGCAGATGCGCCTCGCAGCGGATCGCCAATTCGTCATACGCCGCATCGCCCATGAGGTGACGCAACTCGCCCTCGTTGGACACGTAGACCGGCGAAACCCCCACGTGCGCCTCGGGATTGCCGGAGCAATACCAGTCGAGGTCGTGTCCGCCCGGCCCCCAGCCGCGGCGGTCGTACTCGCCGATCGAGATCTCGAGGTAGGACGTCTCGTCGTTGAGCTCGACGGTGCGGAAGGTGCGGCGGATCGGCAGCTGCCAGCAGACCTCCGGTTTGATCGTGTGCGGCGGCACACCGGTGAGCATCGCGTGCTGGTGCAGCGCGCAGCCGGTGCCGGCCGGGAAGCCGGGGCGGTTGTGGAAGATGCAGGCGCCGTCGACCACGCGGGTCTTCCAGTCGCCGTCCTCCTTCTCGCGCCAGCCGGCCTTGCTGTGGCCCTCGTCGTAGTACTGCCACTCGTCCTCACCGAGTTCGGCGACGACCTTCTTGATGTTCTTCAGGTCGTCCTTGTCGGCGAAGTGGGCGCCCAGGGTGCAGCAGCCGACGTCAGGGGCGTCGGCGTAGATGCCCTGGCAGCCGGCGCCGAAGATGCACGTCCACGACGAGGTGAGCCAGGTCAGGTCGCATCGGAAGCGTTCCGCCGGGTCGTCGGGGTTGTCGAACTCGACCCAGGTGCGGGCAATCTCCAGCGGTGTCTCGGCCACGGGCGCCATGGTAGGTGGCGAGTTCGAGCGTGCCGACGGCGCGACGGTTGCCCGCCGTGTTGCTCGCAGTGTTGCGGGGCGGTCGCGGACGACTGCACTGCCGCGGCGGCCGCGTGCACTAGCGTTGGCGGCATGCGGCTCGGGGTGATCGACGTTGGCTCCAACACGGTGCACCTGCTCGTGGTCGACGCCCACCGTGGCGCGCACCCGCTGCCGGCCAGCTCCCACAAGCGCGAACTGCGGCTGTCGGAGCACACCACCGCCGACGGATCGATCGCCCGCGAGGGCGTCGAGCGGCTGATCGGCTTTGTCGGCGAGTGCCTGACGATCGCCGAGGACCAGGGCATCGAGGACCTGCTCGCCTTCGCCACCAGCGCGATCCGTGAGGCCCCGAACGGCGAGGCGGTGCTCGCCGCGGTGCGCGAACGCACCGGCGTGGATCTGCAGGTGCTGAGCGGGCCGGAGGAGTCGCGGCTGACGTTTCTCGCCGTACGCCGCTGGTTCGGCTGGTCGGCGGGTCGAATGCTCGTGGTCGACATCGGCGGCGGATCGCTGGAGTTCGCGGCCGGCATCGACGAGGAGCCGGACGTCGCGCTCAGCCTGCCGCTGGGTGCGGGCCGGCTCACCCGCGACCTGCCCGGCGACCCGCCGGACCGCGCCGACCTCAAGGTGCTGCGCAAACAGATCCGCTCCGACATCGCCCGCGTCGCCCGCGACGTCACCAAGGTCGGCACCCCCGATCGTTACGTCGGCACCAGCAAGACGATCCGCTCGCTGGCGCGCGTCACCGGGGCGGCGCCGAGCGGCGAGGGCCCCTATGTCGAGCGCTCTCTCGACCGGGAGGCGCTGCGCGAGCTGGTGCCTCGCCTCGCGACCATGACTGCCGCCGAACGCGCAACGCTCCCAGGCGTTTCGGTGAGCCGGTCCCGGCAACTGCTCGCCGGCGCGATGGTCGTGCTCGCGGCCATGGACATCTTCGACGTGCCGCGCCTCGACCTGTGTCCGTGGGCGCTGCGCGAGGGGGTCATCCTGCGGCGGCTGGACTGGCTGGATTCGTGATGGACGCCGCCAAGGTGAAGGTGCCGGAAGCGCGGATCGCGCTGTCCACCTCCTCGGTCTACCCCCTCGGCGTCGTCGACGCGTTCGCGATGGCCGACCGTCTCGGCTACGACGGCGTCGAGGTGATGGTCTGGACCGACCCGGTCAGCCAGGAGCCGGGCGCCCTGCGCAAGCTGGTCGATCACTACGGCATACCGGTTGTCTCGATCCATGCGCCGACTCTTCTTCTGACACAACGGATTTGGGGCACCGAGCCCTGGCCGAAGGTGGACAACTCCATCAACCTCGCCGAGGAGGTCGGGGCCGACACCGTCGTGGTCCACCCGCCCTTCCGCTGGCAGCGCGACTACGCCGCCGATTTCGTCGAGGGGATCAAGCAGCGCGGCACCGAGACCGACGTGCGGATCGCGGTCGAGAACATGTTCCCGTGGCGGGCCCGCCAGCGCGAGATGCAGGCCTACCTGCCCGGCTGGGACCCCGTCGAGATCGACTACGACCACGTCACGCTCGACCTGTCGCACACCGCGACCGCCGGCTCCGACGCGCTCGCGATGCAGGAGGCCCTCGGCGACCGGCTGGCGCACATCCACCTCGCCGACGGGTCCGGGTCGTTCAAGGACGAGCACCTGGTGCCGGGTCGCGGCAGCCAGCCGTGCGCCGAGGTGCTCGAGCGGCTGGCCCGCGACGGCTATGACGGCGACATCGTGCTCGAGGTCGGCACCCGCAAAGTCACCCAGGAGCAACGCGAGCTCGACCTCGCCGAGGCGCTCGCCTTCGCCCGCCTGCACTTCGCCGCCGCGGCCGACTGAGGTCAGGCGCGGGTGAGTCGGTTGGCGAACGTCGAGATCGTGTAGGTGCCGATGATCAGCGCCACCTCCAGAGCGGCTCGTGGCGAGTAGCCGGCACGCAGGAACGCGTCGCGCTCGTCGTCGGTGACGGCGCCGGTGCGGTCGATCATCGCGAGCGTGAAGCTCCGGAGCGCGCCGATCCGGCTGTCGACGCCCGCGCCGCCGATCGCTTGGCGGAGTTGGTGGTCGTCGGCGCCGAGTCGACGAAACGCGTTGCTGTGCATGGTGATGCAGACTTCGCAGCCGTTGCGGACCGCCACCGTCAGGATCACCACCTCACGGTCGTATGGCGGGAGCACCGACTCCTGCAGTCGCGCGTTGGCGGCCAGGAACGTCTGCAGCGTGACGGGTGAGTGCGCCATTCGCGCGACGGCCTCGGGCAGGCCGCCGCCCGGCAGCGCGACTGCGCGCAAGGTCTCGGAGAGGGGTGGGTCGGCCTCGGCGGGATCGAGCGGCCGGAACGGGTCGGTCATGCGGCACCTCCACAACGTAAATAGACAACTCAGTTGACCATATAGACAACTCGATTGTCTATCGTGGGGGAATGACCGAACCCGGACGTGGGCATGAACTGCCGATGCTGCTCTTCGCCGGCTACCGGATGATCGTCGACGAGCTCCACCGGCGGCTTGCCGAGCGTGGGTTCCCGGATGCGCGCCCTGCGGATGGCTATGCCTTGCAGGCGATTTCGGCGGGTGCTTCGTCGGCGGTGGAGCTCGCGGGCGCTCTCGCGGTCAGCAAGCAGGCCGCGGGCAAGACGCTCGAGCAGTTGGGGGAGCGCGGCTACCTGCAGCGATCTGTCGATCCGGGCGACGGCCGGCGTCGCACGGTGACCCTCACTCGTCGTGGTCGCGATCTGCTCGCCGCGTCGGCGGACGCCTTCGACGAGATCCACCGCGAGATCGCCGGCCGGATCGGGGACAGTGCGCTCGCGGGTGTCGAGCGGTCGCTGCGAAGTCTGACCGGCGACCCGGTGATCCGGACCGACACGATCGGCTGGCTGGGCGGCGGTCCGCGCGTTCCCTGACGGTCCGATTGACGTTTGACGGTCGAATTCGACCGTCAAACGTGAATCCGACCGTCAGGGTTGGTCGGTGCGAGGAAAGGCGCGGGCGAGGAAGGGCGCGCACGGACAGCGAGCACGGACGGCGCGCACGCGAGGCGAATTTCACCGGCCGATGTACGCCGTGCCGGACCGCCTGCCTACGCTGCTCGGTAGCCCAGGTCACACTCCCGACCGGGCGCGCACGCATCCCAGAAGGAGCCCCCCGTGATCGACGCCAGCGCTGCACTGCGACAAGGACTGCTCGGCCTCAGCCGCAGCAAAGCGGTGCGCCAGGTGATCGAGAAGGCGCCGGTCAGCCGCGACGTCGTGCGTCGCTTCGTCGCCGGCGACGGCACCGCCGAATGCGTGCAGGCGGTCGCCGACCTGGTCGGCGACGGGCGCCTCGCGACCATCGACTTCCTCGGCGAGGACACCCTCGACGTCGCACAGGCCAGCCGCACCCGCGACGCCTACCTGACGCTGCTGCAGGAGTTGCACACCCGCGACCTGACCAAGGCCGGCGCCGCCGAGGTGAGCGTCAAGCTCAGCGCCGTCGGGCAGGCCCTGCCGCAGGACGGCGAGAAGATCGCGCTCGACAACGCCCGCCAGATCTGCGAGGCGGCCGCCAAGGCCGGCACCACGGTCACCATCGACATGGAGGACCACACCACCACCGACTCGACCCTCGGCATCGTGCGCGACCTGCGCGCCGACTTCCCGTGGGTGGGCGCGGTCCTGCAGGCCTACCTGCACCGCACCGAGGCCGACTGCCGGGATCTCGCCGGCCAGGGCAGCCGCATCCGGCTCTGCAAGGGCGCCTACAAGGAGCCGGAGTCCGTGGCCTACCAGGAAAGCCACGACGTCGACGCGTCATACGTGCGATGCCTGAAGGTGCTGATGGAGGGCGACGGCTATCCGATGGCCGCCAGCCACGACCCGCGACTCATCGAGATCGCCCGGTCGCTCGCCGACAAGCAGCTGCGTGCGCCCGAATCCTACGAATTCCAAATGCTTTTCGGCATCCGGCCCGACGAGCAGCGCCGGATCGCCGCTGCCGGCAATCAGATGCGCGTCTACGTGCCGTACGGCGACGAGTGGTACGGCTACCTCATGCGTCGTATGGCGGAGCGTCCCGCCAACACCATGTTCTTCCTCCGAGCACTCGCCACGAAGGGGTAACACCAATGGCCGAAACCACCGAACGCCAAGGCGAATTCGCCGATCGTCGCGTCGCCCTGATCGGCGCAGGCGTGATGGGCGAGGCGCTGCTGTCGGGCCTGCTGCGCTCCGGCAGGCCCGCCTCGCAGATCGTGGTCGCCGACCGCAGTCCCGAGCGCCTGATGGCGATCGCCGAAAAGTATTCGGTGTCAGTCGGATCCGGGCCCGAGGCGGCTGCCGACGCGACGACGGTCGTCATCGCGGTCAAGCCGCAGGACATGGCCGGGCTGTTGCGCGAGGTCGGCCAGCACCTCAAGCCGGGCGCGCTGGTGGTGTCGATCGCCGCAGGCATCACCACGGCGTTCCTGGAGGAGCACCTGCCCGAGGGCACACCAGTCGCGCGCGTGATGCCCAACACCCCTGCGCTCGTCGACGAGGGGATGACCGCCGTCAGCGCGGGCGCGCACTGCGAGACCCACCACCTGTGGGAGGCGCAGGACCTGATGCGCGGCTGCGGCAAGGTCGTCTCGCTGTCGGAGGACCAGCTGGACGCGGTGACCGCGATCAGCGGCAGCGGACCGGCATACATCTTCTACGTGGTCGAGGCGATGATCGAGGCCGGTGTGCTGCTCGGCCTGCCGCGCGGCACCTCCACCGAGCTCGTCGTGCAGACGCTGTATGGCGCCGCGACCATGCTCAAGGAGACCGGCGAACACCCGACGGTCCTGCGCGAGCAGGTGTCCAGCCCCGGCGGCACGACGATGGCGGCGTTGCGCGAACTCGACGACCACAAGGTGCGCGCGGCGTTCCTCACCGCCATGGAGGCCGCCGCCAAGCGCTCGCACGACCTGGCCTCCGGCCACGTCTGACGATTGTCAGGTGTGCAGTTGGGCACACCTTGATGACCATCGCGAGGCGATGCGTGCGACAGTTGTGCCCATGACTGACATCTCGGTGCGGGCCCTCGGGGAAGAGGATTGGCAGGTCTACCGCGACGTTCGACTCGCAGCACTGCGTGAGGCACCGGACGCCTTTGCGGCGTCGGCCTCGCAGGAAGAGAAGTACGACGAGGATTTCTGGCGCAAGCGCATGGGCCGGTCCCGTCGCCTGGTCGCCGAGTCCGGTGACCAGGTGGTCGGCGTCGTCTCGGTCGGGCGGCGCCCCACCGACGACGAACGCATCAGCGAGCTCTTCGGCCTCTGGGTGAGCCCCGACCTGCGCGGCAAGGGCGTGGCCTGGAAGCTCGTCGACGCGGGCGTGAAGCAGGCGCGCGAGGACAAGTACGACTTCGTCATCTACTGGGTCGGCACCGACAACGGCCGGGCCGTCGCCTTCGCCAGCAGCTTCGGCTTCCGGCCCACCGACGGACGCCGGCCGATGACGTCGACGCCTCCGGAGGGCGAGGACCCCGAGGACGAGATGGCGATGATCTACCCGCTCGGCGACGACCCGGGTGCCGTGCCCAGCGCGGTCCTCTGACGCCGGCCCGACGTCGGGAGCTAGCAGTGAATTCGCCTGCGGGTGCTGCAGATCCGCGGGTGCAGGTCGTCTGGGACGAAGGCCTCGCGGCATACAACTTCGGGCCCGAACACCCGATGAACCCGATCCGTCTCGACCTGACGGCGCGGCTGTGCCGTGAGCTCGGGGTCTTCGACGCACCCGGCCTGGAGGTCGTGCCGCCGTCGCTGCCCGGCGGCACCGACGACTTCCTGACCTGGGTGCACAACCCCGACTACGTCGACGCAGTGCGGCGGGCGTCGGCCGACCCCGCCCGGGCGGACCAGGCCTACGGCCTCGGCACCGAGGACGACCCCGCCTTCGCCGGCATGCACGAGGCGTCCTCGCTGATCGCCGGCTCCACCGTGCAACTCGCTGAGGCCGTATGGCGGGGCACCCTCGACCACGGGGTCAACTTCGGCGGCGGGCTGCACCACGCGATGCGCGGCAACGCCTCCGGCTTCTGCATCTACAACGACGCGGCACTCGGCATCCAGTGGCTGCTGGACAACGGCGCCGAGCGCGTCGCCTACGTCGACGTCGACGTCCACCACGGCGACGGCGTCGAGCGGATCTTCTGGAACGACCCCCGCGTGCTGACCATCTCGATCCACGAGACCGGGCGGGTGCTCTTCCCGGGCACCGGCTTCCCCGGCGACATCGGCGGACCGGACGCACTCGGCAGCGCGATCAACATCGCTCTGCCGCCCGGCACCCGGGACGGGCCCTGGCTGCGCGCACTCCACGCCGTCGTGCCCCAACTGGTGCGGGCGTTCGACCCGCAGGTGCTGGTCACCCAGCAGGGCTGCGACTCCCACTACTCCGACCCGTTGGCGCACATGGCGCTGTCGGTGGACGCGCAGCGCTCGGCATACCAAACCCTGCACGACCTCGCCCACCAGATGACCGGCGGCAAGTGGATCGCCCTCGGCGGCGGCGGTTACGAACTCATCGACGTCGTGCCGCGGGCCTGGTCCCACCTGACCGCGATCGCCGCCCACCGCCCGGTCCCGCTCGACACCGCGATCCCGCAGACCTGGCGCGACCACGTGCAGGCCACCTTCGGCCGCCCCGGCCCCGCGCGCATGGGTGACGGCCAAGCCGAGCACGACCAGGTCTGGTATCGCTCCTGGGCGGGCGGCGCCGACCCCGAGAACTCCGTCGACCGCGCCGTCATCGCCACCCGCGAGGCCGTCTTCCCCTACTACGGCCTCGACGTCTGGTTCGACTGAGCTGAGCTTGATTGCTCCGACTCCTCGCGGGACTTGTGGCCTCGGCCGTCGCCTGCGCGTGCAGAAGTCGCGACGGTTGCGGGGTGTGCACGCGAAACCGCGGATCGGGCCGGGGGGCGTGCAGAAGTCGCGACGGTCGCGGGGTGTGCGCGCGAAACCGGCTGGGGGCGTGCACAAGTCGCTACGGTCGCCGGTTGTGCACGCGAAACAGCGGGCCGGCGGTGCGGCGTGCAGAAGTCGCGACGGTTGCGGGGTGTGCACGCGAAGCCGGCCCGGGGCGTGCAGAAGTCGCGACGGTTGCGGGGTGTGCACGCGAAGCCGGCCGAGGCGTGCAGAAGTCGCGACGGTTGCGGGGTGCGCACGCGGATGGGCCTGGGCCGTGCACAAGTCGCGACGGTTGCGGGGTGTGCACGCGAAACCGGCCCGGGGCGTGCACAAGTCGCGACGGTCGCCGGTTGTGCACGCGCAACTCAGCGCAACAGGAACTCCGAGATCACCGGGCCGTAGGTCTGCGCCTGCACGACCACGTCGAGGTGACCGCCGGGGTAGACGACGAGTTCGCCGTGCGGCAGGCCGCGTTGCAGGATGCGGCCGTTGACCACCGGGATCAGCGGGTCGTCGTCGCCGAAGAGCAGCAGCGTCGGCTGCCGGATCAGCCGCAGCCACGGCAGGCTGCACCAGCCCGCCCCGGCGAGCAGCTGGTGCCGGTAGCCGCGGCGCGAACCGGCGCGGGTGTGGGAGCCGACGAGCGTCCGCACCGCGTCCGGGTTGTCGCGGGTGCTGCCGCCATACAGGTCGGCGGCGATCTGCCGGGCGTAGTCGGGGTCGCGATAGCGCCGCGGCGTCACCATCCTGGCGAGCACCTTCGGTCCGGCCGGCACCATGATCGAGCCGGTGCCGGTGCTGACCAGGACCGCCCGGCGGCACCGCTGCGGGTGCTGGAAGGCGAACTGCTGCGCGAGCGCGCCGCCCCAGGAGATGCCGAAGACGTCAGCCCGTTCGTAACCCAGCTTGTCGAGGAGTATGCCGAGGCCGTGCGCCAGCACCGGCATCGTGTAGGGAAGCCGGGCGTCGGGGGAGCCGCCCACGCCGGGCACGTCGAACCGCGCCGCGGTGATGCTCGGGTCGAGGTGGTCGACGAGCGGCTGCAACACCTCCAGACTCGCGCCGATCCCGTTGCACAGCAACAGCACCGGGCCGTCGCCGGTGCCGGGCCGCACCCGCACCCGGATGTCGTGACCGATGGCGCGCACGACGCGGGTGTGTTCGACATCCCCGCGCCGGGGGGTGCCTCGGGTCGGCGCGCTCACCGGTCGAACACGTAGGTGCCGGGAGCCGCCTCGAGCGGCTCGAACTTGCTGTTGCCCAGCGTGCGCGGCGCACGCTTCTCCCCGCCGCTGCGCACCCCGAGCCAGTCGGCGAAATGCGGCCACCACGAACCCTTTTCGGTGTCCGCCTCGGCCAGCCACTGCTCGGCGTCGGCGGGGTTGTGGTCGGCGGTGCGGAAGGAGCTCTTGGGGTTGGTCGGCGGGTTGACCAGGGAGGCGATGTGCCCCGCGGTGGACAGGATGAAGGTGTTCTTGCCGCCCAGCAGCTGGGTGCTGCGATAGCACGCTTGCCACCGGCAGATGTGGTCGCCGATCCCGGCGACGATGTAGGACTCGACGTCGACGTCACCGAGATCGACCGGCGTGCCGAGCATTGCGCCCTCGCCCGGGTGGGCCGTGGTGTTGTCGACCGCCATCTCGACGAAGTCGCGGTGCAGCGCCGCGGGCATGCGGGTGGTGTCGGCATTCCAATAGAGCACGTCGAACGCCGGTGGCTTCTTGCCCTGCAGGTAGTTGTTCACCCAGTAGCTCCAGATGAGGTCCGACGGCCGCAGCCAGGCGAAGATCTCCGCCAGCGACCGGCCGTCGAGGAAGCCCTTGCGGGCGGAGGCGCTGATCGCGGCCCGGGCGACCCGCTTGTCCAGCACCGCCGCCGGCAACCCGGCGTCCTGCTGGTCCAGCACGGTGACACCCAGGTTGAAGGTCGCCACCTTCTCCGCCGCCCCGGTCGCGGCGAGGTGGGCGGCGACCATCGCGGCGAGGATGCCGCCGGAGCACATCGACATCAGGTGGGTCTGCTTGCTGCGGGTGATCGCGGTGACCGCGTCGATCGCCTCCACGATCGACTCGCCGTAGGTGTCGAAGCCCCAATTGCGGTGTCGGGCATCGGGATTGCGCCACGACATCACGAAGACCTGCTGGCCCTGGCTCACGAGGTACTCGACCATGCTGCGGCCCGGCGCGAGGTCGACGATGTAGTACTTGTTGATGACCGGCGGCACCATCAGCAGCGGGGTGCGGCGCACGGTCGGCGTGGTCGGCGCGTACTGGATCAGCTCGAAGACCGGTGTGCGCAGCACCACCTGCCCCGGGCTGACCGCGAGGTCGGTGCCGACCGAGAACGCCGTGGCGTCGACCATGCTCGGCACCCGCGGGGCGGTGATCATGTCGCCGAGCAGGTTCTTCAGCCCCGCGAGCAGGCTCCGGCCCTGGGTGGAGGCGGCCGCCCGCCAGGTGACCGGATTGACCAGCGGCAGGTTGCTCGGCGCCGACGCCTCGATCACGTTGTCGAGCAGGAAGCCGAGGCGCTCGCGGTCCCGCCAGCCGAGCTCGATGTCGTCGAAGAGATCCTTCGCCGTCCGGCCGGTCGCCAGGTAGACCTGTAGTGTCGCCTTGAGCAGCGGGTTCTTCGACCACTGCTCGTCGGCGAACCGGCGGTCCTTCGGGTGGGGTGCCAGGTCCGAGCGGCCGGTGAGGATCCGGCCGAGTTCGGCGGCCAGGTCGGTCGAATGGTGGGCGAGCGAGAGCGGTTTGGCGGCGGCGTTGGCGACGGCGCGGACCCCCGCCATACCCGGTGTGAAGCGGCGCCACGGGCCGAGCGCCGCGTCGGCGAGCAGCAGGTCGAGCGGTGCCGCGGCGGCGGCGATCGGGTCGTCGGCGTCGTCCGGCGCAGGCTTGTTCTCGTGGGTGCGGGCCGTGCTCGTCATGGTCGTCTGCGCCTCTTCCCGACTCGGCACTGAGTCATCTCCCCAGCATGCCCCTCGAGCGAGGTTCACACAGCGATTGCGTCGACAAGAGTCGACAAATCGAGCAGGTCGACCGCAGTTCGTCGGCGTGTCGGGTGGACAATCGTCACTCTCAGACTTTCCACAGACTGCCCGGACCCCCTATCGTGTCCCAGCAGTAACAGTGGTGAGCGGCGTCCAGCCTGCTCGCCCGTCCGTAAGGCACGTTCGACGAAGGGGCGACTACCGTCATGCCGAAAGAGGGTCAGCCGGGTGACGTCACCTTCATGACGGTTGCCGAGGTTGCGGCGATCATGCGGGTCTCGAAGATGACCGTCTACCGCCTCGTGCACTCCGGCGAGCTGCCGGCCGTGCGCGTCGGGCGCTCCTTCCGGGTGCCCGAGGACGCCGTGTCGGACTACCTCAAGCAGTCCTACATGGGCACCGCCTGAAGCCGTCCGGCAGCCGGTCTCGTCCGGGTCGGGAACCGCCCCGTCATCGCGGCCCCAGGGCCGCCGATTGGTATGGCGACGCCGCCATGGCGTAACCTTGGCCGGACCGCTGCCGCCCTCGCGGGGTGAGCAGCCGGATTCGGCTTCGCGACCGGCGGGGCGCTCGCAGTCCACCGGTCGTCGTTCGATCAGTTCGTCGTTCCATCAGTTCGTCAGGAAAGAGCACTACGCATGGGTTCCGTCGTCAAGAAGCGCCGCAAGCGGATGGCCAAGAAGAAGCACCGCAAGTTGCTTCGCAAGACGCGTCACCAGCGCCGCAACAAGAAGTAAGCGGTAGCTCGACCGCATCAGCCCCGGGTCGCCACTGGCGATGACCGGGGCTTTGCCGTCCCTGCGCGACTTGGCAAGCGCGCTCCCGGGTGGCGGCGTTACGATCGCGGGGCAGCTGCCCGCCATACCCGACGGAGGAGAAGATGAGCCGCGTTGTGCTGGTCACCGGCGTGTCCCGACTCGTCGGCGGTATGACGGTGCGCGCGCTCGCCGCGGACCCGGAGATCGACCGCGTCATCGCCGTCGACACCGTGCCGCCGCTGCACGGGATCGGCCGCGCCGACTTCGTGCGCGCCGACATCCGCAACCCGATCATCGGCAAGATCCTCAGCCAGGAACGCGTCGACACCGTGCTGCACCTCGGGGTGATCATGACCCCGAAGCAGGCCGGGGGCCGCACCCTGCAGAAGGAGATCAACGTCATCGGCACGATGCAGTTGCTCGCCGCGTGCCAGAAGGCCGACTCGCTGCAGCGGCTGGTGGTCAAGTCGTCGTCGTCGATCTACGGCTCCTCGCCGCGCGACCCCGCGATGTTCACCGAGGACATGAGCGCGCGGCGCAACCCGACCGGCGGATTCGGGCGCGACTCGGTCGAGGTCGAGACTTACGTGCGTGGGCTCGCGCGGCGCCGGCCGGACATCGAGGTGACGATGCTGCGGATGGCCAACCTGGTCGGCCCGGGCCTGCGCACCACGTTCTCCGAATACTTCGCGATGCCGGCACTTCCCGTGCCGCTCGGTTACGACGGCCGCTTCCAGGTGCTGCACATCGACGACGCGGTCCGGGTGCTGCAGCGGGCGACCGTCGCGCCCGCGGCCGGCACCGTCAACGTCGCCGGCGACGGCATGCTCACCCTGCGTCAGGCGGCCCGTCTCGCCGGCAAGCCGACCGTCCCGGTGCTGCCGCAGGCCGGTGGGCTGGTGCAGCAACTCGGCGGACTGCTCGGCGGCAACGGCGCGTTCGACGCCGAGCAGATGCAGTTCCTGCAGTTCGGCCGCGGGGTCGACACCACCCGCATGCGCACCGTGCTCGGTTTCGAGCCGGCCGCCACGACTCGTGAGGCGTTCACCGCCGTGTTCGGTGCCCGCAACCCGCTCCTCGCACTCGGAGGTTCCCGTGTCTGACGACGACGTCCGGCTGGTCGTGCAGCCGGCCGGGAAGGCAACCGGGACGGCGGCCCCGAAGAAGGCGGCGGCGAAGAAGGCTCCTGTGAAGGCGACGGCGAAGAAGTCGAGCGCCACGAAGGTGAGCGCGGCGAAGATGACGGCGAAGAAAGCCACCGCCACGAAGGCCACCGCGAAGAAGGCGACGGCGAAGAAGGAGCCCGTCAAGAAGGCGTCCGCGACCACGCAGTCCGCGACGGCGCAACCCGCGAAGAGAGCGGCGGCCAAGAGCGGTTCGGCGCGGCAGCGTGCGACGATCGAGAGCGCCTCGGCGGTCGAGAGCGCCCCGCTGGTCGAGCCCGCTCTGCCGGCCGAGAGTGTGCCCGCGGTCGAGAGCGCCCCACCGGCACAGAGCCCGCCGCCGGTTAAGAGCGCCCCAGCGGCGAAGACCGCCCCGCCGCCACAGAGCGCGCCCGCGGAGCGGCCGTCGCGGCGGCGCATCGCGGCAGCCGCCCAGGTGTCGCCGGCGCCGGCCGTCGCGCGGCCTGCGGCATACCAGGACGAGCAGCGCGAGCGCACGCTGCGCGTCGTACCCGACCCGCCGGAGCCGCCGGCGCCGTCTGCGGTGAGTGCGGTGAGCGCCGACGACTTCGAGGGCGTGGTCGGCATGCTGGTGAGCGCGCTGCGTACCGGCGGTTCGATGATCGGCCTGCGCGGCGACGACCTCGAGCGCAAGGTCGCGCAGGCGCTGGCGTTCCTGCGTCGCCGGCTGACCGGCGACTACGAGATCGACGACTTCGGTTTCGACAAGGAGTTCACCGAGCAGGTGTGGCTGCCGATGCTGCGGCCGCTCTACAAGCGGTGGTTCCGGGTCGAGGTGCGCGGCATCGAGAACATCCCCGACGAGGGCGCCGCGCTCGTGGTCGCCAACCACTCCGGCACCCTGCCGCTCGACGGGCTGATGACGCAGGTCGCGATCTACGACGCGCACCCCAAGCACCGGCACGTGCGGATGCTCGGCGCCGACCTGGTCTTCGAGTCGCCGCTGATCGGCGAGCTGAGCCGCAAGGCGGGCACCACCCTCGCCTCCAACCCGGACGTCGAGCGGCTGCTCGGGGCGGGCGAACTCACCGCGGTCTGGCCGGAGGGTTTCAAAGGCGTCGGCAAGCCGTTCTCCGAGCGCTACAAGCTGCAGCGTTTCGGCCGCGGCGGCTTCGTCTCGGCGGCGCTGCGGGCCGGGGTGCCGATCATCCCGTGCGCGATCGTCGGCGCCGAGGAGATCTACCCGATGCTCGGCAACGTCAAGGGCCTGGCGCGGCTGCTCGGCTTCCCCTACTTCCCGATCACACCGTTCTTCCCGCTGCTCGGACTCGCCGGGGTGATCCCGCTGCCCAGCAAGTGGATCATCGAGTTCGGCACCCCCGTCGAGACCGAGGCCTTCGGTCCGGCCGCCGCCGAGGACCCGATGCTGGTCTTCGACCTGACCGACCAGGTCCGCGAAACCATCCAGCAGTCGCTGTATTCGCTACTCCTGCAACGCCGTTCGGTCTTCTTCTAGGTTTGGTATGACGACTCCGCGCATCACTCTCATCGGCAAGCCCGGCTGTCACCTCTGCGACGACGCGCGCGAGGTGATCCGCCGCGTCGCCGACGACACCGGTGCCGGCTGGCAGGAGCGCAACATCCTCGACGAGCCGGACCTGATGGCGCGCTACGCCGAGCAGATCCCGGTCACCCTGGTCGACGGCAAACAGCACGACTACTGGCGGGTGGACGAGGCGCGGCTGCGCCGGGCGCTGCGCTGAGCCTCGCCGCGGGGCTCCCGTCATACACATCGCGTGGAATGGGCCGCGATGTGCACCGCGCGGACCGGGGCGCGTCGGTGTGTAGCACTTTTCTGCGGAATTTGCGACTTTGTGCCTGCGTTCACAAAGACCTACAGTCGGGGGGTCAGTCATCCTCTGGCGCCGGCGTTTGGTATACGCCTGCCCATTCGCGAGAGGAGCCGGAGCGCCTGTGAGCACCGCATCGGCCGCACGTCGGGAGATTCCCGAAGCCACCGTGGCTCGGCTACCGGTGTATCTCCGCGCTCTGCGCGCACTCAGCGCCCGCGGCGTCGACGTCGTCTCCTCCGAAGAACTCGCCGAAGCGGCCGGTGTCCGCTCGGCCGGGCTGCGCAAGGACCTGTCCCACCTCGGCTCCTACGGTGTGCGCGGCGTCGGGTATGACGTCGCCCGCCTCTCCGACGAGATCTCCCGCGAACTCGGCCTGCACCACGACTGGTCGGTTGCGATCATCGGCATGGGCAACCTGGGGCACGCGCTCGCGGCATACAGCGGGTTCGCCACCCGCGGTTTCCAGGTGCGCTGGCTGATCGACGAGGACCCGGCGATCGTCGGCACCGAGATCGCCGGCCTGAAGGTGATCACCTTCGCCGATCTCGAGAAGCACGAGCCGGACAGCATCATCGCGGTGATCGCCACCCCGCCGGAGGCCGCGCAGACCGCGGCCGACCAGGCCATCGCGCTCGGTGTCCGCTCGATCCTCAACTTCGCACCCGGCGTGCTCGCGGTGCCGCCGGGCGTCGAGGTGCGCAAGGTGGACCTGGCGACGGAGTTGCAGATCTTGGCGTTCCACGAGCAGCGCGGGAAATACGAGCAGCGCGGGGAACTTGAGCCGGGCGGGAAGTACGAGCAGGAGGTTGTTCGGTGAGCCTCATCGTGATCGGTATGTCGCACCGCACCACCGGCGTCGACCTGCTCGAGCAGGTCGTGCTCGGCCGCGGCCAGGCCGAGCAACTCGAGACCACCCTCGGCGGCAACGAGCACGTCGACGCCTCGGTCGTGGTGTCCACGTGCAACCGCGTCGAGGTGTATGCCGAGGTCGACACCTTCCACGGAGCCGTCAACGGCATCACCGAATCCCTTTCTGTCGCAACAGGTTTGCCAGTCAAGACGCTGCGCGACCACCTCTACGTCCACTTCGAGGACCGGGCCGTCGCGCACGCCTTCAACGTCGCGGCCGGTCTCGACTCGGTGGCCGTCGGCGAGGCGCAGATCCTCGGCCAGTTGCGTGACGCGCTGCGCACCGCGCAGGAGGGCGGCCATCTCGCCCCGGCGCTGTCGGCGCTCATGCAGCAGGCGCTGCGGGTCGGCAAGCGGGTGCACACCGAGACCGACATCGACTCGGTCAGCCGCTCGCTCGTCGAGCGTTCGCTGGTGCGCGCCCAGTCGGTGTTCGGTGAGCTGAGCAGCCAGCGCGCGCTGGTCATCGGCGCCGGCGCCATGAGCGGGCTCGCCGCGCACACGCTGGCCAGGGCCGGCGTCGGCGAGATCACGATCATCAACCGCACCCCGGCCAAGGCGCAGCGGCTGGCCGAGGCCACCGGCGGCACCGCACGCGACTGGGCCGACCTGGCCGGCGCGGTCGCGGACGCCGACCTGGTCATCTCCTGCACCGGCGCCGTCGGTCACGTGCTCGACGAGACCAACGTCGGCGCGACCGAGCACGCCAAGGTGCTGGTCGACCTGGCGCTCCCGCGCGACGTCGCGGTCGAACTCGGCGACCTGGCCGGCATCACCCTGCTCAGCCTCGAGGACCTCAGCGCCGGCGTCGCCGACGACGCGGAGAAGACCCAGGTCGAGGCGGCCGCCGACCTGGTGACCGCCGAGGTCGCGGAGTTCCTGGTCAATCGGCGGGCCGCCGCAGTGGCGCCGACCGTCGCCGCGCTGCGCGCCCGCGCTGCCGACGTGGTCGCCGCCGAGCTGACCCGGCTCGGGCAGCGCACCGAACTCTCCGAGGCCGACGCGGCGCAAGTGCAGATGACCGTGCACCGGGTGGTCGAGAAGATCCTGCACACGCCGACGGTGCGCATCAAGCAGCTCGCCGGCGAGGAGCAGGGCGGCCAGGACTATGCCGCGCTGCTGCGCACGCTCTTCGACCTCGACCCGCACGAGTCCCGCGTCTCACAGATCCCGCAGGTCGGACCCGGCGCCGGGGGTGATGCTTCATGAGTACCCCACGAAGTTCTTCCCCCGCTTCGCTCCGCCGGATACTTCGCGAGGACCCCGCATGAGTACCCCACGAAGTTCTTCCCCCGCTTCGCTCCGCCGGATACTTCGCGAGGACCCCGCATGAGCACCATCCGCATCGGCACCCGCCGCAGCGCACTGGCCACCACCCAGGCCGGGCAGATCGCCGACCGGCTGCGCGCGCTCGGCCACGACGTCGAGCTCGTCGAGATCGTCACCGAGGGCGACACCAACCGGGCCCCGCTGGCCCAGATGGGTGGCACCGGGGTCTTCGCCACCGCGATCCGGGAAGCGTTGCTGGCCGGGCGGATCGACCTGACCGTCCACTCGCTGAAGGACCTGCCGACCGCGCCCGCACCCGGCCTGACGATCGCCGCCATCCCGCCTCGTGAGGACCCGCGCGACGTGCTCGTCGCCCGCGACGGCCTCACCCTCGGCGAACTGCCCGAAGGCGCCAAGGTCGGCACCGGTTCACCCCGCCGGGAGGCGCAGCTCGCGGCGCTCGGCCTGGGTCTCGACATCCGCCCGATCCGGGGCAACGTCGACACCCGCGTCGGCTACGTCCGGGACGGCGCACTCGACGCGGTCGTGCTCGCCAAGGCCGGACTTTCGCGGCTCGGCCGCACCGCGGAGATCACCGAGGCCATCGACCCGGTGCAGATGCTGCCCGCACCCGGTCAGGGCGCGCTCGCCCTGGAAATACGGTCCGACGACGCGGCGTTGTACGACGTGGTTGCCGCCTTCGACGACGCCGACACGCGAGCCGCGGTCACGGCCGAACGTGCGGTGCTGGCCGCGCTCGAGGCCGGTTGCTCGGCACCACTCGGCGCGCTCGCCGAGGTGTCCGAGGAGCTCGACGGCAGCCTGGAGATTTCGTTGCGGGCCTTCGTGGGTCGCACCGATGGCACGTTCGACCTGCGCCGGTCAGTGACCGGCCCCGTCGACCGTGCCGCGCAACTCGGTGACGAACTCGCCGCGTTGCTGTTGGAAGACGGAGCGCGAGACGCGTTCGAGTCGCCGAACGGCGACCCACCGGATCCAGCGCCCGGCGGAGTCTTACCCGCGACCGCCACCGTCACCCCAATCCACCCCACCAGCGCTGCGGAGCGTGAACAGTGAGCACAAGCAAGACCACCAAGACACTTCCCCGGGTCGCGTTCGTCGGCTCCGGTCCCGGTGACCCTGCGCTGATGACCGTGCGCGCGAGCAAGCTGCTCGGCGCGGCCGATGTGGTCATCATCGACCGGATCGCCCGCGAGGAGTTCGTGGCGTCGTTCGCCCGCGAGGACGTCGAGATCGTCGACGCCGGCCACGGCGAGACCGGGCAGACGCTGACCACGGCGTCCCGTGCCAAGCTCGTCGTCCGCACCGCGAAGGCGGCCGCGAGCGCCGAGGGCGAGCGTCTCGTCGTACGCCTGATGGACGGCGACCCGGCGACCTTCAACGGCCTCGCCGAGGAAGCCATCGCCGTGCAGAAGGCCGGCATCGGCTTCGAGATCGTGCCGGGCGTCAGCGCCGTCTCGGCGGTCCCCGCGTATGCCGGGATCCCGTTGGTGGCCAACGGTTCTCGTGCCGTGCACGTCCTCTCCGCCACCGACGACAAGGCTGACTGGTCCGGCGCGGTCGCCGCCGACAGCACCGTGGTCGTGCTCGGCACCGTCGAGACCCTCCCGGCCGGCCTCGGCAAGTTGCAGGCCGCCGGCCGCGACGCGGAGACCCCGGTCGCGCTCAGCTCCGACGGCACCACGATCCGCCAGACCACCCAGGTGACCACGCTCGGCGGTGTCGCCGCGGCGCTGAAGGGGCACCCCCTCACCAGCCCGGCGCTCGCGATCGTCGGCACCGTGGTGGCACTGCGCGAGCAGCTGTCGTGGTGGGAGACCAAGCCGCTCTTCGGCTGGAACGTCCTGGTGCCGCGCACCAAGGAGCAGTCCGGCACGATGACCGACCGGCTCGCGTCATACGGCGCCTCCAACGACGTCGTGCCGACGATCAGCGTCGAGCCGCCGCGCACGCCGCAGCAGATGGAGCGTGCGATCAAGGGGCTGGTCACCGGTCGTTACGAGTGGATCGGCTTCACCTCGGCCAACGCGGTGCGCGCCGTGCGCGAGAAGTTCGTCGAATTCGGTTTGGATGCAAGGGCATTCGCCGGTCTGAAGATCGCGTCGGTCGGCGGCGTCACCGCCAACGCGCTGCGCGAGTGGGGCATCGAGCCCGACCTGGTGCCTTCCGGTGAGCAGTCCGCCAACGGCATGCTCGAGGAGTGGCCGGAGTATGACGAGGTGCTCGACCCGATCAACCGGGTCTTCCTGCCGCGCGCCGACATCGCGACCGACACGCTCGTCGCCGGTCTGCAGGAGATGGGCTGGGAGGTCGACGACGTCACGGCCTACCGGACCGTGCGGGCCGCCCCGCCGGCGCCCGAGGTGCGCGAGGCGATCAAGACCGGCAAGTTCGACGCGGTCTGCTTCACCTCCAGCTCGACCGTCCGCAACCTGGTCGGCATCGCCGGCAAGCCGCACGCGACCACGGTCGTGGCGTGCATCGGCCCGGCGACCGCGAAGACCGCGGAGGAGCACGGCCTGCGGGTCGACGTGCTGGCCGCCGAGCCGAGCGCCGAGGCACTCGTCGACGCGCTCGCCGACTACGGCCGGGGTCTCGCGCTGGCCGCGCAGGAGGCCGGTGAGCCGGTCCGCCGCCCGAGCGAGCGCAAGGCGTCCTCCCGCCGGAAGGCCAAGGCGTCGCGGTGAGCACCACCCCGGATCCGGCAATCCGCGACTGGTCCCTGGCGCCCGGCGCGATCCGTCCGCGCCGGCTGCGGCCGACGCCCGCGATGCGCCGGCTGGTCGCCGAGACCCGGCTGCACCCGGCCGAGCTGGTGCTGCCGATGTTCGTCAAGGAGGGCGCCGCCGAGCCGGTGCCGCTGCAGTCGATGCCCGGCGTCGTGCAGCACACGCTGGACTCCCTGGTCGAGGCCGCGCGTGACGCGGTCGACGCCGGAGTCGGTGGCCTGATGATCTTCGGCGTGCCGGAGCAGCGGGACGAAACCGGTTCCGGCGCAACGGATCCGGACGGCATCCTCAACGTCGCGCTCCGTCGCCTGCGCGACGAGCTCGGCGACGAGACCGTGCTGATGTCCGACCTGTGCCTGGACGAGTTCACCTCGCACGGGCACTGCGGTGTGCTCGACGAGCAGGGCCGGGTCGACAACGACGCCACCCTCGCCCGCTATGCCGACATGGCCGTCGCGCAGGCGAAGGCCGGCGCGCACATCGTCGCGCCGTCCGGGATGATGGACGGCCAGGTCGGCGTCATCCGCCGCGCGCTGGACGAGGCCGGCTACCCCGACATCGCGATCCTCGCCTACGCGGTGAAGTACGCCTCCGCGGCATACGGCCCGTTCCGTGAGGCGGTCGAGTCGACCCTGCAGGGCGACCGACGCACCTACCAGCAGGACGGCGCCAACCGGGTGGAGGCGCTGCGTGAGGTGCAACTCGACCTCGCCGAGGGCGCCGACATGGTGATGGTGAAGCCGGCGCTGCCCTATCTCGACATCGTGCGCGACGTCCGCGAGGCCGTCGACGTGCCGGTCGCCGCCTACCAGATCAGCGGCGAGATGGCGATGATCGAGGCGGCCGCCGCCAACGGCTGGATCGACCACGACGCGATGATGCTCGAGGCGCTGACCTCGATCCGCCGCGCCGGGGCGCAGATCATCCTGACCTATTACGCGGTCCAGGTCGCCCGCCTGCTGCAGGCACGCTGACCCGCGCGGGACATCCGCGGGACATCACCGCCACGGGCCACCCCGTGAAATGTGGAACGTGGCGACACGTGAAATATGGCTAATCGGTTGCGCATCGACTGGACAGTCGTCAGGCTGTAGCTCATCGCAGCCGGACAATTGTCAGGACGGCTCGTGGTTCACGCCAAGGGGACGTCATGACTGCACACCTCCACCGTCTGCGCGCGCTGCTCGTCGCCTGCGCCGCGCTCCTGCTCGCCGTGGTGCCGGCGGTCGTCATCGGCAGTCCGGCCCGTGCGGCCGGACTGGCCGCGCACGGCGACACCGGCTCCGGTACCGAGGACCCGAAGGCGCACGCCGAGCGTGACCTGGCGGGCGTGCCGATGTCCCAGATCGAGAAGAAGGCCAACCCGGCAGCCGCCCGCGCCGACCGGCCGTCGCTGCAGCGGGCCAGGGCAGGCATCGCGCCGCAGCTCGGCGGCAGCTGGGCGGCGCCGGTCGCCACCCAGGTCGTGCCGGTGTTCACCGCGCTGCTGCCCAACGGCAAGCTGCTGATGTGGGACTCGGTCGGCGACGGCGCCACCGAGTCCTACGCCGACCAGACCTCCACCCGGGTCGAGGTCTACGACCCGGCCACCGGCGCGCAGCAGCGGGTCGACCTCTCCGGGTCGAACATCTTCTGCGCCGGCTTCGTGCAGCTCGCCGACGGCACGGTGCTGGTCGCGGGCGGAAACAAGGACCAGCAGTTCAACGGCACCAACCTCACCCACGTCTTCGACTGGACCACCATGTCGTGGAAGCGCGGCCCGAACATGTCGGGGGAGCGGTGGTATCCGTCGGTCGCGGCGCTGATGGACGACGACGCGATCATCATCGGCGGCGGGGCGAGCGCCGTCGACGTGCGCGAGCCGAACGGCACCCTCCGCACCCTCGCGTTCCAGCGGCCGACGTCGCGGCTCTACCCCTTCATCCAGGGCCAGCCCGACGGCCGGGTGCTGTCGGTCGGCCCCGAGCCGGAGCTGCTGCGCTACACCTGGCAGGGCGGTGGCTCGGTGACGCAGCTGGCCAACCGCGACGGCCTCACCCGCGACTACGCCGGCTACGCGCAATACCGGCCCGGCCTGACCCTGGTCGCCGGCGGCGGCACCCCGGTGGCCTCCACCGCGATCGTCGACACCCGGGGCGCCACCCCCATGGTGCGGCCGGCCGCACCGATGTCGGTGCCGCGCCGCCAGCACAATCTGACGATCCTGCCGGACGGCTCGTTGCTCGCGACCGGTGGTCAGACCACCTGGGGCACGCAGGGGCTGCTCGACCTCAACAACCCCGCGCTCAAGCCCGAGCGCTGGGACCCGGACACCAACACCTGGACGTCCTACGAGCCGGCTGCGATCAAGCGGTTCTACCACTCGACCGCGCTGCTGCTGCCCGACGGCCGCATCTTCACCGGCGGAGGAGGCATCTGCGGCGCATGCGTGAGCGCCGGCTATCTGGCCAAGAACCTCGAGATCTTCACGCCGCCCTACCTCTACAAGAAGGACGGCACCGGGCTCGCGCCGCGCCCGGTGCTGACCGGCACACCCGCCCAGGTGCAGGTCGACTCGGCGTTCACCGTCACCTCCCCGCAGGCGGCCGACATCGCCAAGATCGGGATGATCCGGCTCGGCGCACCGACCCACAGCGAGGACCAGGGGCAGCGCTACATCGCCTTGAAGTACACCGTCAGTGGCACCTCGATCACGGTCCACACACCGCCGAACACCGCGCAGGCGCCCGGCGGCTACTACATGCTCTTCGCGGTCGACAAGAACGGCGTGCCCAACGTCGCACCGATCGTCAAGGTGGTCCGGCCGACGGCGGGCGCGGCGCGGGTCGCGTCCGCGCGCACCGGCGGCTCCCCAGTGCTGGCGTATGCCGACGCGGCCTTCGCCACGCAGCCGCAGGCGATGGAGGCCGGTGTCTGGGACGCCGCCGACGGCGGCCTGAGCGGCATCGACGGCGCCGGGCAGCTGAGCGGCATCGACGTCGCGAACGGCTGGCAGGTGCGGCTGTGCAGCGGCCCCGGCCTCACCGGCACGTGCCAGATGTATGGCGCAGGCGTCCGCGTGGTGACCAGCTTCGACAACCGCACCGCGTCGCTGCAGATCACGCCCGCGGCCACCGATCCGGGTGGACCGGATCCGGTCGTCACGATGCCTTCGGGCCCCAATCAGGTTGTCAGCGCACAGGATCCGAGCACCTGTCTCACGGCGTCGTCCCTCGCAAACGGGGTGCCGGTGTCGTCGCGCACGTGCGGCAGCAGCGGCCGGGAGCAGGTCTGGCAGTACACCAACGGGGTGGTGTCACCGACGGCCAATCCCGCCTTGTGCCTGGATGTCAACGGCAGCGGCACCGCCAACGGCACCACGGTGCAGGTGTGGGGCTGCAACGGCACCGGCGCCCAGGTCTGGACCATCCAGCCGGACCGCACGCTGCGCAACCCGCAGTCCGGCAAATGTCTCGACTGGCCCGGCGGTCGGCCCGCCGGCACCCAACTGATCATCTGGACCTGCGGATCGCAGAACAACCAGAAGTGGACCTGGCGCAGCGCGCAGTTGCCCAAGCTGCCGCCGGCGACGCAGTACGTCAGCGCGGCCAACGGCCAGTGCCTCACATCGTCGCTCGTCACCGCGGGGTGCGACCCGAACGCGGCCACCCAGCGCTGGGAGGCGTCCGGTGGGGCGATCAAGCTGGCCGGCACCAGCACCTGCCTGCAGGTGAACAAGGCGCGCATGTGGCTCTGGACCAACTACAGCCTGGTCACCGCCGGCTGCAACGGCTCCGTCGCCCAGCAGTTCGCGTATGACGCCGCGCAGCGCCTCGCCAGCAGCATCGACGGCCGGTGCGTGCAGGTGAACGGGCAGACGGTCAACGTCGCGGTCTGCAGCACCACGACCGGGCAGCGGTGGACGCCGCGCGCGATGGGATTGTTCCGGTAGACGGGGCCGGCCGGGCCGGCGAAAAAGCCGCCGGGCCGGCGAAAAAAGCCGCCGGAAGACAACACGAGCGGGACCTGAACACTCGGGGGTATGCGCAGGTCCCGCTCGCGGGTCGGTTGCCGAGATTACGGCACGGTCACGGAGAGCACAACATCGCGTGTCCTCCTGGCCGCTGGGAGGGTCAGGCCTTCACGAACTCCAGCTCGAGGATGATCTTCACCTTGTCGCCGACGACGGCGCCGCCGCCCTCGAGCGGCATGTCGATCGTGACGCCGAACTCCTTGCGGTTGATCTCGGTGGTCGCCTCGAAGCCCGCGCGGGTGCCGCCCCACGGGTCGCCGCCGACGCCGCCGAAGTCGACCTCGAAGCTCACCGGGTGGGTGACGCCCTTGATGGTGAGGTCACCGGTCAGGGTCGAGGAGGTGATGCCCGTGGACTTGAAGGTCATCGTCGGGAACTTGTCGACCTCGAAGAAGTCGTTGGTGCGCAGGTGGTTGTCGCGGTCGGCGACGCCGGTGTTGATCGAGGCCATCTGCACGGTCGCCTCGACGCTCGACTCCTCCAGGCTCTCGCCGACGGTCAGGGTCGAGGTGAAGTCCTCGAACTTGCCGCGCACCTTGCTCACCATGAGGTGGCGGACGCTGAAGCCGACCTGGCTGTGGGCCGGGTCGACGTTCCAGGTGCCGGGGGTGAGGTTCTGCAGCGTGGTCATGGCGCTCCTTGTCAAAAAGGTCATCGGTTGATGCTGTTCGTGGGTGGCCGCTCGACGCGACCGCACGACACAACTTCATTGATATTTCAATTATTCCCCATTCGGCGGCTGATCGCCACTTATGCTTGAGGGGTCATGCCTGCCGCATCCGAGCCTGCCCTACCGCCGCCGTCCTCCGGGCGTGAGACCGGTGGCGATTTCGCCTGGCTCACCGACGACGAGCAGAAGTCGTGGCGCGCCTACCTGCGGGCCAGTCGCGCGCTCGAGCTGACCCTCGACACCGAGCTGCAACAGGCCGGGATGTCGCTCGCCGAGTACGAACTGTTGTCGATGCTGTCCGAGGCCGACGCCCACTCGATGCGGATGAGCCAGCTCGCCGACCTCGTCATCCAGTCCCGCAGCCGCGTCACGCACACCGCGACCCGGCTCGAGCGTCGCGGCTGGGTGCAGCGGCGCCCGGCGCCCCACGACGGCCGGGGCATCGAACTCGTCCTGACCCCAGCGGGTTTGGAGGCGGTCGAGGCGGCGGCGTTGATCCACGTGCAAGGTGTGCAGGACCATCTGGTGCGGCAACTCGACCCGATGCTCTTCCACGCTCTCGGCGTCGCGATGACGCGGGTGCGAGAGCACCTCAACGGCCACTACAGGCCGTAGGAGAAGGCGCTCCGGCCGCCTGCGAAACTAGAGGTATGACGCAGGCATCACCCTCCGACACCTCCACCGAGACCACCGGCTCCGCCGCGCTGCTCGAGCGCGCCCGCGCGGTGACCCCGGGTGGCGTCAACTCCCCGGTCCGGGCCTTCCGTGCCGTCGGCGGCACGCCGCGCTTCATCGCCTCGGCGCAGGGCCCCTGGCTGACCGACGTCGACGGCAACCGCTACGTCGACCTGATCTGCTCGTGGGGCCCGATGATCCTCGGCCACGCGCACCCCGCGGTCATGGACGCCGTGCAGCAGGCTGCCGCGCGCGGGTTCAGCTTCGGCACGCCGAGTGAGAACGAGGTCGCGCTCGCCGAGGAGATCGTCCGCCGCGTCGACCCGGTCGAGCAGGTGCGGCTGGTGAGCAGCGGCACCGAGGCCACCATGTCCGCACTGCGGCTCGCGCGCGGCGCGACCGGCCGCAGCAAGGTGGTCAAGTTCGCCGGCTGCTACCACGGGCACGTCGACCCGCTGCTGGCCGCGGCCGGGTCGGGCGTGGCCACGTTCGCGCTGCCGGACTCCGCCGGGGTGCCCGCCTCGAGCGCGCACGAGACGATCGTGCTGCCCTACAACGACGTCGCCGCCGTGGAGGCCGCCTTCGCCGAGCACGGCGACGAGATCGCCTGCGTGATCACCGAGGCGTCCCCGGGCAACATGGGCGTGGTGCCGCCCGCCGAGGGCTTCACGAGCGCGCTGCGCAGGATCACCCGGGAGCACGGGGCGCTGCTGATCACCGACGAGGTGATGACCGGGTTCCGCTGCTCGCCGGCCGGCTGGTACGGCCTGGAGGGCGAGCCGGACGGCGGCGCCCCGGACCTGTTCACCTTCGGCAAGGTCATGGGCGGCGGCTTCCCGGCGGCGGCCTTCGGCGGCCGGGCCGACCTGATGGCCCGCCTCGCACCGGACGGCCCGGTCTACCAGGCCGGCACGCTCGCCGGTAACCCGATCGCCACCGCCGCGGGGCTTGCCACGCTGCAGCACTGCACGCCCGAGGTCTACGACCGCCTCGACGTCGTCGCCCACACCATCGCCGACGCCGCGTCGGTCGCGCTGGCGCAGGCGGGTGTGCCGCACACCGTGCAGTGGGCGGGCTCGATGTTCTCGGTGTTCTTCACCGGCGACGAGGTGCGCGACTACGACGGCGCCAAGGCGCAGGACACCGCCGCTTACGGCCGGTTCTTCCACTCGATGCTCGACCAGGGCGTGCACCTGCCGCCGAGTGCGTTCGAGGCCTGGTTCGTCAGCGCGTCGCACGACGACGACGCGATCGGCCACGTGCTGCAGGCGCTGCCCGCCGCCGCCCGGGCGGCCGCCGCCGGCTGAGCGGGCACCCCGAGAGACGACACAGACTGAAATGCGACACTCCGCCAATGCGCAAGGACTCCGTGCCGGTGATGCGGGCATGACCACCACCGTCGTGCACCTCGTGCGACACGGCGAGGTCGACAATCCCGGCGGCGTCCTCTACGGGCGCATGCCGGGCTTCCACCTGTCCGCACTGGGCCGCCAGATGGCGCAGCGCGTCGCGTCATACCTGCAGGACGAGGACGTGACCTATCTGGTGTCCTCGCCGCTGGAGCGCGCGCAGGAGACGATGGAGCCGCTCGCCGAGGCGCTGCGGCAGTCGGTCACCGTCGACGAGCGCGTCATCGAGGCCGGCAACGACTTCGAGGGCCTCACGGTCGGCAAACACCCCAAACAGCTTCTGAAACCACGCTTCTGGGGCAAACTCACCAACCCGCTCAAGCCCAGCTGGGGCGAGCCCTACGCCGAGATCGCGGCCCGTATGTCGGCAGCCGTCGCCGACGCGCGCGCCGCGGCGAGGGGACACCAGGCGGTCGTCGTCAGCCACCAGCTGCCGGTGTGGATCGCCCGTCAGCACTTCGAGGGCAAGCGCCTGTGGCACGACCCGCGGCGCCGCCAGTGCACGCTCGCGTCCGTGACCAGCCTGCGCTTCGAGGGTGACTCCTTCGCCGGCGTCGACTACCACGAGCCGGCCCGCGACTTGCTGCCCAAGGCCACCGAGGCCGCCGGATCGGCGACCGGAAGGAAGTCAGCATGATGTCCCGTCGCGCCGTCGTCGGCGGCGCCCTCGCACTCACCGCCGCTCTCGGGCTGAGCGCGTGCGGCTCCGGCGGCGACAGCTCGATCGCCAAGCAGGCCAAGGCCGGCGACGACAAGAACTACATCTCCGGCGACGGCGGCATCGAGCAGCTCGCGCCCGACAAGCGCGGCAAGCCGGTGCAGCTGTCCGGCAAGCTGCTCGACGGCACACCGTGGTCGTCGGGCAAGGACGCGGCCGGCAAGATCGTCGTGATCAACGTCTGGGGTTCCTGGTGCCCGCCGTGCAAGGAGGAGATGCCCGCGTTGCAGAAGGCGTGGGAGTCCTTCCAGCCCAAGGGCAATGTCGTGATGATCGGCGTGGACCGGCAGGAGAGCCCGGAGACGGGCGCGGCCTACCTCAAGACCGCCGGGGTCACCTATCCGTCGCTGCAGGACGACGGGGGAGCGGCGCTGGTGGCGTTGCAGGGCAAGGCGACCGCAACCCCGTCGACGCTCGTGCTCGACACCCAGCACCGCATCGCCGCGCGTGTCAGCGGCCCCACCACCACGACCACCCTGACCGGCCTGGTCCAGGACGTCGTGAGCAAGGGCTGACGCATGCCCCACGAAGCTCGCTTCCCCCGCTGCGCTCCTCCGCGATACTTCCCGGAGGCCCCGCAGTGACAGCTGACGCAGCCCAGACGGTCGCCTCCGGCAGCCTCCCGATCGCAGTCGCGCTCGCGGTGGTCGCCGGAGTCGTCTCGTTCGCGTCGCCGTGCGTATTGCCTTTGGTGCCAGGCTTTCTCGGCTATGTCACCGGACTGACCGACGAGCGCCGCCGCACCCGGTTGGTGACCGGTGCGTTCCTGTTCGTGGTCGGCTTCTCGGTCGTGCTGGTGAGCGTCGCCGCGGCATACAGCTGGGTGACCAACCTGCGCTACCTGCACCAGGACGCGATGATCCGCATCAGCGGCGTCATCGTCGTCCTGCTCGCGCTGGTCTACCTCGGCTTCATCGGGCAGCGCGGCATCCCGGTGCGGTGGCGTCCGTCGGCCGGGCTGCTCGGGGCGCCCCTGCTCGGCGCGGTCTTCGGGCTGAGCGCGAGCCCCTGCGTCGGCCCGGTGTATGGCGCAATCCTCAACCTTGCCAACCCGATCGGGCAGGGCAGCGCGAGCCGCGGCGTCGTGCTGGCGGCGTTCTACTGCCTCGGGCTCGGCCTCCCCTTCCTGCTCATCGCGGCAGGCTGGTCGCGCGCGGAGAAGGCGTCCCGGTGGCTGCGCGACCACCACCGCCCGATCCAACTGGTCGGCGGTGCCCTCATGCTGGCGGTCGGGGTCGTGATGATCTCCGGCCAGTGGCTGGACCTCATCACCTGGGTGCAGACCCGACTGACCGGCTCCGAGAATTTCGTACCGGTGATCTGAGCTGATCTGAGCTATGTCGACCGAAACCGAGAAGGACTCCACCGCGGCCGCGGGGCGTGAAAGGCCCGCCAATAAGGGCGGATCCGCGCGTCCGACGCCCACCAACCAGCCGAAGCTCGGCCTGCTCGGCACGCTGCGCTGGCTCTGGCGGCAGCTGACCTCGATGCGGACCGCGCTCTTCCTCCTGCTGCTGCTCGCGGTGGCCGCGGTGCCGGGTTCGATCTTCCCGCAGCGCAGCATCGACGCGCCGCGCGTGACGACCTACCTGCAGGACCACAAGACCGTCGGGCCGTGGCTGGACCGGCTGAGCATGTTCGACGTCTACAGCGCGCCGTGGTTCGCGGCGATCTACCTGCTGCTGCTGGTCTCGATCATCGGCTGTGTGGTGCCGCGCATCGGCGTGCACCTCAAGGCGCTGCGTTCGCCGCTGCCCCGGGTGCCGCGCCGCCTCGGCCGACTGCCCGCGTCGGCCGAACGCGTCTCTGCCGCAACGCCTTCCGACGTCGTCGAGGCGACCAGGGCGGTCCTGCGGCGCAAGGGTTACCGGGTGCGCGTCGACGAGCCGGCCGACGGCACCCAGGCGATCGTCGCCGAGGGCGGGCGGCTGCGGGAGACCGGCAACCTGCTCTTCCACACCTGCCTGATCGTCGTCGTGCTCGCGGTCGCCGCCGACCACCTGATGGGCTGGCGCGGCGACGTGATCGTGCCGGAGGGCGGGCAGCCGTTCGTCAGCACGGCCGGCGCCTACAACACCCTCAACCTCGGCCCGTGGGTCAACTCGAGCGACATCAAGCCGTGGAGCCTCGACGTCAAGAGCCTCGACGTGACCTTCGAGCGCAACGTCTCACCGGACTCCCCGCAGTACGGCCAGCCGCGTGACTTCGTGGCGTCCGTGACCACCCAGGACCCGCTCGGCAGCAAGCCGGTCAACCAGACCCTCGCGGTCAACGGCGCGGTCAACCTCGGCGGCACCTCGGTCTACCTGCTCGGCAACGGCTACGCGCCGATGGTCACCGTGCGCGACCCGAAGGGCAAGGTGCTCTACCACCAGGCGACGCCGTTCCTCTCCCAGGGCAACACCTACAAGTCGGTCGGCGCGATCAAGGTGCCGGCCGCCTCCCCGAAGGAGCTCGGCTTCTTCGGGATGTTCCTGCCGACGGCGGCCTTCGACGAGAAGCAGGGACCGATCTCGACCTTCCCGGCCCCGGACAAGCCGGCGCTGGTGCTCGGCGCCTACCAGGGCGACCTCTTCCCCGACTCGCTGCCGCAGTCGGTCTACACACTCAACACCCGCAAGATGACGCAGGTGATGAACGGCAGTCAGCCGTGGAGGGCGGTCGTGTATGCCGGGCAGAGCGCCACGCTGCCCGACGGCACCACGATCAGCCTCGACAAGCAGATCCCGCGCTGGGCCGGGCTCTCCGCGCGCTACGACCCCGGCAAGACGACCGCGCTGGTCGCCGCGCTCATCGGCCTGGCCGGCCTCATCATGTCGATGACGCTGCGTCGCCGGCGGATCTTCGTCAAGGTCGGCACCGAGCCCGACGACGACGCGGCACCGGGCTCCACCGGCTCGCCGCGTACCCTGATCACCGCGGGCGCACTCGCCAAGGGCGAGGACCCACGCCTGCAGGTCGCGCTCGACTCCCTGCTCGAAGGAGTCGGACAGCGGCTGGCAAGTCCCCCGACCACGAGGCAGGCAGGCTCGTAAATGAACTCCCTCACCAGCGATCTCTCGCTCGGCGGGCACGCCACCAACATCGGCCTGGCCAACACGTCGAACAACTTCCTCTACGCCTCGGCCGTCGTGCTGGCGCTGGCGATGCTCGCCTTCGCCGCCGACCTCGCCGGACACCCGGCCCGCGCCGAACGCGCCGCGGCCCGCCGGGCGAAGGCGGCCGAGGGCGTGGCGGCAGCCGGTGGCGACGGTGGCGGCACGGCGCTGCTGGAGCGCACCACCGCGCCGGTCGCGGACGTGCCGCCGGAGAAGCGTCAGTGGGCCGGCATCGGCCTGTCGCTCAGCTGGCTGGGTGCGCTGCTGCTCGGCGCCTGCGTCGTGCTGCGCGCGGTCTCGGTCGGCCGGCCGCCGCTGGGCAACATGTACGAGTTCTCCATCGTCGGCTCGTTCTTCGTCATCACGGCCTACCTGATCTGGAGTCTGCGCCGCGACGTGCGCTCGCTCGGCATCTTCGTGGTCGGCCCGACCCTGCTGACCGAGATGCTCGCCGCGCTCGTCTTCTACACCGCCGCCAGCCAGCTGCTGCCGTCGCTGAAGAACTACTGGCTGACCATCCATGTGACGGTCGCGATCCTGTCGGTCGCCTTCTTCACCATCGCCTTCTCCACCACGATCCTGTTCTTCGTGCAGAAGTGGCGCGAGGACATCGGCGACACCAAGTACAAGTTCATGGACGCGGTGCCCGACTCGGCGACGATGGACCGCACGACCTACGGGCTGCTGATCATCGCCTTCCCGCTCTGGACGTTCACCCTCATCGCGGGCGCGATCTGGGCGCAGATCGCCTGGGGGCACTACTGGAGCTGGGACCCCAAGGAGGTCTGGACGCTCGTCATCTGGGTCGTCTACGCGGCCTACCTGCACGCACGCGCGACGGCCGGGTGGAGCGGCAAGAAGGCCGCCTACATCTCGGTCGCCGGCTTCGTCTGCGTCATCTTCAACTTCACCGTGGTCAACATGTTCATCGTGGGCATGCACTCCTACTCAGGTATGTGATGGTTCGTTACTCGATCATGCGGCTGCTGATCTTCTTCGCGGTCGTGCTGGTGCTGTATGCCGTGTCGCTGCGCGGCTGGCCGCTGCTCATCCTCGCCGCGCTGGTCTCGCTGGTGGTGTCCTTCTTCGTGCTGCGCGGACCGCGGGAGCAGTTCGCCAGCCAGCTGGAGCGCAAGGTCGCCGAGCGGCAGAAGCGCGCCGAGACCTATCGCAGCGCCGAGGACGACGACCTCGACGACTGAGGGCGGCGCGCCTCCACAGCCGGCCCACAACGTCCCCCGGGTCCGGCCATGGGGTGAACTCCTTGACTACGGGGTAGATCATTTCTTGCCTCGAAGGAGTCCCTGATGTCGCGTCGTCTCGCATTCGCCGCAGCGGCGATCACCGCTGTCGCGCTCGTCCCCACCGGTGTGGCGGCCGACCTCGCGGCCCGTGGCGGCATCTCGCTCTCCGCCTCCGCGCCCTCGGTGACCATCCCGAGCGTGCCGCAGATCCCCGGCCTCAGCCCGGGCTCGGGCTCGAGCGACGCCCCGTCATACGGCGGTGGGCAGGACGGGTCGAGCGGGTCGAACGGCTCAGGTGGATCGAGCGGCTCGGACGGCCAGCAGGCCAATCCGTGGTCGCAGCAGGCCAGCAACTCGGTGTCCGGCACGCCGATCTCGTCCTCGCCCGGCGTGGTGATGATCGACACCGTGCTGATGAACGGCGAGGGCGCGGGCACGGGCGTCGTGCTCTCCTCCGACGGGACCGTGCTCACCAACTACCACGTGGTCGACGGCTCGACCCAGATCCGGGTCGTCGCCGCCGGCGGCAAGACCTACACCGCCAAGGTCGTCGGGCACGACGAGCAGCGCGACATCGCGGTGCTGAAGCTCGAGGGCGCGAGCGGGATGACGACGGCGAAGCTCGACACCGCCAGTGCCGTGCTCGGCGAGAAGGTCACCGCGGTGGGTCAGGGCGGTGGCCGCGGCACGCTCTACCAGACCGGCGGCACCGTCACCGGCACCGGCCGGCAGATCACCGCCCGCGGTGAGGACGGCGGCTCCTCGGAGTCGCTCACCGGGCTGATCGAGACCAACGCGCAGATCGTGCCGGGTTACTCCGGTGGCGCGCTGCTCGACAGCGACGGGGAGGTGATCGGCATCAACACCGCTGCGTCGTCCTCGACACCGATCACCGGCTACGCGATCCCGATCACGTCGGCGGTGTCGATCGCGCAGCAGATCGAGGCCGGCACCCGCTCCGGGTCGGTGCACATCGGCGCGCGGGCGGCACTCGGTGTGCAGGTGTCCTCGAGCACGAGCGGGAGCGGCTACGGCGGCTCGACCGCGGGTGCGTCGGTGATCGGGGTGACCGAGGGCAGTGCCGCGGCGAACGCCGGCATCGCGGCGGGGGCGACGATCACCTCGATCGGCGGTCAGCGGGTCACGTCTGCCGACGCGCTGGGCACGCTGATCGAGGACAAATATCCGGGCGACAGCGTCAGCGTCACCTGGGTCGACGCGAACGGTGCCGCACACACCGCCAAGGTCACCCTCGGCACCAGCCCGCAGAACTGACGGCCGCCGCTCCCGATGTCGCGGCCCGTCGCGGCTGAGTTCGCTCGCTCGCTCAGGCGGTGCGGTGGGCCAGGTAGAGCCCGAGCCCGAAGAGCACGCCGTAGGCGAGCATCGTCATGCCGGTGCCGGCGAGCACCGGGATGAGGTCGCGGCCCTGGGCGCCGCGCAGCACCTGCACGGCCGGGCGCACGGCCGGCAGCAGGCCGACCGCCGCGATGCCGGCCCACGGGTGCTGCAGCGCGGCGAGGCCGACCATGACCAGCGCGACGACCACGAAGCCGGCGTAGAGCAGGCGGGTCTTCCGGTCGCCCAGACGCACCGCGAGCGTGCGCTTGCCGGACACGGTGTCGCCGGGGATGTCGCGCAGATTGTTGGCGACCAGGATCGCGCAGGCGATCGCGCCCACCCCGACGGCCGCAGCCCAGCTGGACGACTCGAGCGTGCCGGCCTGGGTGTAGGTCGTGCCCAGGGTGGCGACGAGGCCGAAGAAGACGAAGACGAAGACCTCGCCGAGACCCAAGTAACCGTAAGGGTTATCGCCGCCGGTGTACTTCCAGGCGGCGATGATCGCGGCCACGCCGACCAGCAGTAGCCAGAACTTCCCGGTCAGTGCCACCAGGGCGAGGCCGCACAGCCCGGCGAACGCGAAGCAGCCGAATGCCGCGAGTTTGACGCTGGCCGGGGTGGCCAGGCCCTGGCCGACCAGACGCACCGGGCCGACCCGCTTCTCGTCGGTGCCGCGGATGCCGTCGGAGTAGTCGTTGGCGAAGTTGACCCCGACCTGCAGCGCGAGCGAGACCAGCAGCGCCAGCAGGGCGTAGCCGAGGTTGGCCTTGCCGATCGCGTAGGCCGATCCGGTGCCGGCCACGACGGGCGCGACGGCAGCGGGCAGGGTGCGCGGACGGGATCCGCCGATCCATTCGTTGAGCGTGGCCATGGTGCTGTGCGACAACTTCCGGGAGGCGCGAACGCTGCGGCGTGCGCCTCAGCGGGGGGCAGGCAGATTCTGCCACCCGGGCGACTGCGCGAGCGCGGCACGGTCCGGCTTGCCGGGGCCGCGCAGCGGCAACTCCTCGACCAGCAGCAGTCGCTTCGGGAGTGCGTATGACGGGAGTCGCTCCCGCAGCGCGGCGCGGATCTCGGCCAGCTCCAACGGCTTCCGGGCCCGGACCGCGATCGCGACGGCCTCGCCCCACTCGTCGTCCGGCAAGCCCAGGGCGACCGCCTCGATCACGTCGGGCAGCTGGGTCGCCGCCTCCTCGACGACGCGTGGCGCGACCTTCAGGCCGCCGGTGTTGATCAGGTCGTCGCCCCGGCCCAGCACGTGCAGGCGGTCCTGCTCCCAGCTGCCGATGTCGTCGGTGCGGAAGGTGCGGGTGCCGTCGGGCAGCTCGCCGAAGACCGTGGCGGTCAGCTCCGGCGCGTCGAGGTAGCCCGAGGCGATCGTGTTGCCGCACAGGGTGATCCGGCCGTCGTCGTCGAGTCGCACGCTCGTACCGGTGAGGGGGACGCCGTCATAGACGCAGCCGCCGGAGGTCTCGCTCATCCCGTAGGTCGTCAGCACCCGCACCTCGGCGTCCGCGGCCTCGGTGAGCAGCGACGGCGCCGACGCGGCACCGCCGAGCAGCAGCCCGTCGTAGGCGGCGAGGGCCTCCCGGGCTGCCGGACCCGCGTCGAGCAGCCGACGCAGCTGGGTCGGCACCAGTGAGGTGTAGCGCCGTGCACCCGTGAGCGCCCTTGTGGCGGATATGAATTCGTCGACGCCGAACATCGTCAGCGTGATGGGTGCCACGCCGGCACGCAGCGAGCGGATGAGCACCTGGGTGCCGGCGATGTGCTGGGGCGGCATCGGCAGCAGCCATTGGCCGGGGCCGCCGAGGCGCTCGTGGGTGGCGTCGGCGCTCGCGACGAGCGCGGCCCGGCTGAGCATCGCGCGCTTCGGAGTGCCGGTCGAGCCCGAGGTGCTGACCACCAGGGCGATGTCGTCGGGCACTTCGGCCGCGTCCGGGGGAGGGGTCGGCTCGGCATACGGGCTGAGCGGGGGGCCGGTGCCGTCGAGCGCCGCCGCGAGTGCCGAGCGGTAGGAAGCGAGCTCACCGGGGCGCACGAGGTAGGGGAGCAGGGTCGGCACCGGTCAAGGTTACGTCTCTATCGTGTGCCCCATGAGCACACGCATCGCAGTCGTGACCGGGGCGAGCAGCGGCATCGGGCGGGCGACCGCGCGCCGGCTGGCGCAGGACGGTTTCGAGGTGATCTGTGCGGCGCGCCGCACCGACCGCATTGAGGAGTTGGCGCGGGAGATCGGCGGCCGGGCCGTGACCTGCGACGTCACCCGGCCCGAGGACATCGCGCGGCTCGCCGAAGCCGCCGGCGACCGGGTCGACGTGCTGGTCGCCAACGCCGGCGGCGCGCTCGGCACCGACTACGTCGCGCAGGCGGACTTCGCCGAGTGGCGCACGATGTACGACACCAACGTGATCGGGGTCGCCGCGAGCATCCAGGCGCTGCTGCCGGCGCTCACCCGCGCGCACGGCGTCATCGTCACCGTGGGGTCGGTCGCGGCCCTCACGGCATACGAGGGCGGCGCGGGCTACTGCGGGGTGAAGGCCGCGGTGCGTTCGATGATGCAGTCGCTGCGTCTGGAGCTGTGGGACCAGCCGGTGCGGGTGTGCGAGGTCGACCCGGGGATGGTCAAGTCCGATGAGTTCTCCCTGGTGCGCTTCCACGGCGACCGCGAGCGCGCCGAGCAGGTCTACGCGGGCGTGCGGCAGCCGTTGACGCAGGAGGACATCGCCGACTGCATCGCGTATGCCGCGACGGTGCCCGAGCACGTCAACATCGATCAGCTGGTGGTCCGTCCGCGGGCGCAGGCCGCGGCGCACAAGGTCTTCCGGGAGCCGACGGACTGAGACGGGTGCGCGGGCGCGCGCGGCGGCAGGGCATAGTGAGGGTGTGCAGACTGACGAGGTCCTGACCCTGCTGCAAGAAGTCGCCGCCGACGTCATCACCCCGCGATTCCGGTCGCTCGCCGACGGCGAGGTGATGGAGAAGAACCCCGGTGACCTGGTCACCGTCGCCGACCGCGAGGCCGAGATCGAGATCACCCGCCGGCTGCGGGACGCCTACCCGGACGCGCTGATCGTCGGGGAGGAGGCGGTGGCCGCCGACCGGGCGATCCTGGAGGCCGCGGCCGACGCCGACCACTGGTTCACCGTCGACCCGGTCGACGGCACCCGCAACTTCGTGCACGGCTCACCCGACCACGCGGTGATGGTCGCCGAGCTGCGCGGCCCGCAGGTGGTGCGCAGCTGGATCTGGCAGCCCGAGCACGAGCTGGCCTATGTCGCCGAGCGCGGCGCCGGCGCGTGGCGTGGCGACGAACGCCTGAGCGCGGCCCCGCGGGATGCGGCAGCGGCGCGCGGGCGCACCTCGCGACGGTCGTTGGTCGGTGCCCGGCTGGGTGACCTGCCGCCGCTGGAGCTGACCTGGGTGAGTTGCGGCATCGACTACCCCAAGCTGGCCGAAAACGCTTGCGAATACTTGCTTTACGGCAATGCGATGCCCTGGGACCACGCGCCTGGGTCGTTGCTCGTCGCCGAGGCCGGGGGAGTGACGACCTACCCGAGCGGGCAGCTCTACGACCCCACGAGTGTGTCCGGTCCGCTGATCTCCGCGGGCGACCCCGACGTCTCCGCGCGCGTGCGTGACGCGCTCCCCGGCAGTGACGCGATGCGTCAGTTGCACCCGACCGCGAAGTCGTCGTTGCCGGTCGAATGACGCCCGGCGTTAGAGCAGCGGGTGGCAGTCGGCCACCCGCTGCCGCCACCAGGAGACCCGGTCCGGCGCGGCGGCGTATCGGTCGAGCAGCTCGGGCGACGGTGCCGGCCGGCGCACGCGCAGCGAACCGGCTTGCGGCACCAGCGAATCCGTGACCACATCGCCGTCCATCAGCCCCAGGGTGCCAAGGCCGCAGGCGTGCGGCAGGTCGGGAAGGGCGGCGGCGAGGGCCAGCCCGGCGGCGATGCCGACCGAGGAGTCGATCGCGCTGGACACCACCGTCGGCAACCCTGCCTCCTGCGCGATCTCGAGCGCGGCGCGCACGCCGCCGAGCGGCGCGACCTTCACCACCGCCACGTCCGCGGCGCCGACGCGCGCGACGTGCAGCGGGTCGTCCGCCTTCCGGATCGACTCGTCAGCCGCGATCGGCACGTCGATCCCGCGCTGTGCCAATGCTTTTCGCAGGCTGATCAGCTCGTCCACGGTCGCGCAGGGCTGCTCCGCATATTCCAGGCCGTATGACGAGAGCCGCGCAAGGGCGTCCAGCGCGTCGTCGACCGACCAGCCGCCGTTCGCGTCGACCCGCACGAGACCGCCGGCACCCATCACCTCACGCACCGCCGCCACCCGGGAGAGGTCGTCATCGAGCGACTGCCCGCGCTCGGCGACCTTGACCTTCGCGGTCGTGCAGCCGTCATAGCGGGCCAGCACGGCGGGCACCTCGGCGGCCGGCACCGCCGGCACCGTGGCGTTCACCGGCACCGACTCGCGCACCGGCACCGGCCAGGAACCCCACGCGGCGTCGATCGCTGCGCCGAGCCAGCGAGCCGCCTCGGGAGCGGCATACTCCAGGAACGGCGAGAACTCACCCCACCCGGACGGCCCTGGGAGCACAGCGATTTCGCGATGCAGCACGCCGCGGAAGCGCACCCGCATCGGGATGCTCACCACGCGCATCGTCGACAACAGGGTGTCGAGGTCGACCGGGCCCTCGGCAAGGCCGTCGGCAGGAGTGTCGCTCACGGCATACGACGGTAGTCATAAGCTCCAGGGCGTGAGTGACCAGATCAGCGAGATCTTCGACCCGACGGCATGGGAGCCGGTCGAGGGCTTCGACTTCACCGACATCACCTACCACCGGTGCGTGCGCCCGGGCCCCGAGAAGGGCACCGTGCGCATCGCGTTCAACCGCCCGGAGGTGCGCAACGCGTTCCGGCCGCACACGGTCGACGAGCTCTACCGCGCGCTCGACCACGCCCGCATGACGCCCGACGTCGGCTGCGTGCTGCTCACCGGCAACGGCCCGAGCGCCAAGGACGGCGGCTGGGCGTTCTGCTCCGGCGGCGACCAGCGCATCCGCGGCCGCTCGGGCTACCAGTACGCCGAGGGCGAGACCGCCGACACCGTCGACGCGGCACGCGTGAAGGCGCAGGGCGGCCGGCTGCACATCCTGGAGGTGCAGCGGCTCATCCGCACGATGCCGAAGATCGTGATCGCGGTCGTGAACGGCTGGGCGGCCGGCGGCGGCCACTCGCTGCACGTGGTCTGCGACCTCACGATCGCCTCGCGGGAGCACGCCCGCTTCAAGCAGACCGACGCCGACGTGGGTTCGTTCGACGCGGGCTACGGCTCGGCCTACCTCGCCAAGCAGGTCGGCCAGAAATTCGCCCGCGAGATCTTCTTCCTCGGGCGGGCGTATGACGCCGAGACCATGCAGCGGATGGGTGCGGTCAACATCGTGGCCGACCACGCGGAGCTGGAGCACGAGGCGCTGGTCGCGGCGGCCGAGATCAACGGCAAGAGCCCGACCGCGCAGCGGATGCTGAAGTTTGCGTTCAACCTCACCGACGACGGGTTGATGGGGCAGCAGGTCTTCGCCGGGGAGGCGACCCGCCTCGCCTACATGACCGACGAGGCCGTCGAGGGCCGCGACTCCTTCCTGGAGAAGCGTGACCCCGACTGGTCCGGATTCCCCTGGTATTTCTGACTTTCCAGCCGTCAAGAGTTCGCTGCGCCTCGGGAACACGCCCGCCGCCGATGATGCGACTCCAGGCTCCACGTGTTTCACTGCCTCGATGCACAGTCGCCCCCGAGCCGGAGAAATCGATTCCGGCGCCGACATTCGCCGCCGCCGCATGCTCGATGCGGCGGTGCAGGCATTCGCCCGCGGCGGCTATCACGGCGCGACGACGGCGGAGGTCGCGCGATACGCAGGCGTGAGTCAGCCGCGCATCATCCAGGTGTTCGGCACCAAGCTCGAGCTCTTCCTCGAGGCGCACCGCTACGCGGGCGACCTCATGCTGGAGGCCTTCGCCGCCAATCTGCGGCCACCCTTCGACGCGCAGTCGGTCGGCCGCACCTACACCGACCTGGTGATGCGCCGGCCGGAGCTCAGCCTGATGATCTTCAACGCGTTCACTGCGGCCGACGAGCCGCGGATCGCGCAGGAGGCCCGGCGGCTCTTCCTCGAGATCGTGCAGCTGCTGCGCGAGCAGGGTGGCGCGGGTGACCAGGAGCTCAGCGCGTTCCTCGCCCGCGGCATGCTGATCAACGCGGCGTTGGCGATGCAGCTGCTCGGGCGAGAGGGCGAAACCGACTGGGCACCATTCGTTTTCGGCCTGCCGGCGTCAGTCGCCGGCGACTCGGCCGTGGTCGAGGACGCGCACTAGCAAGTCCCGCAGCACCTGCTGCTCCTTCGTCGTCAACGCCCCGAACACCTCGTCGCTGCGGCGCGCTCGCGCCCGGTCGAGCCGTCGCCGCAGGGCACGGCCGTCGTCGGTCAGGGAGATCAGCACCGCCCGCCGGTCGGCCGGGTCCGGGGTGCGCCGCACCAGCCCGCGCTCCTCGAGCGCGTCGATGACCTCGGTGGCCGAGCGCGGTGCGATGTCGAGGTGCTCGGCCACGGTCGACAGCCGCAGGCTGCCGTCGGCACCATGCCGGCTGACGACCCCGAGCGCCCGCGACTGGTGGGGGGACAGCCCGTAGGGCTCCAGCTCCGAGAGGTTGGCCCGCCGCAGCATCCGGGCCGTCCGCTGCACGAGCTGGCCGAGCTCGTTGCGGGCCGGCTCGTCAAGGTCTCGCGTCATACCGGACGTCATGCCGGAATAGTACGGCGATTGCGGCGGTTGCAGCAATGTGAGGTAACCTCACTAACTGACTTCCACACACTGCGAAGGGCAGGTGATGCCGCATGACGGCCACGCCCACACTCCCCGGCTCGCCGGGCATGACAGCGTCCCGCGCGACCGGTGAGCGGTCGGGCCCGCCGACCGGCACCCGCGCCAGTCGCCGCAAGGACCCCAAGGACGTCGAGCAACTGACCGAACACCCGGTCTCCCTGCGCCGGGTGGCCGGCCTCTTCGGGCCGCACCGGGTGCCGCTCGCCGTCGTCACCGCGATCATCGTGGTCAGCTCGCTGGTCGGGCTGGTCACGCCGTTCCTCACCAAGCACCTGATCGACACCGCGATCCCCCAGCAGGACGTGCGGCTGCTGCTCACCCTCGTCGGCGCCATGCTCGCGGTCACCGTAGTCACCCAGGCGCTCGGCATCGTGCAGACCTACCTTGCGACCGGCATCGGTCAGCGCGTCATGCACGGACTGCGGACCGACCTGTTCACCCACCTGCAGCGCATGCCGCTCGGCTTCTTCACCCGCACCCGCGGCGGCGAACTCCAGTCACGGCTGACCAACGACGTCAACGCCATGCAGGGCGTGGTCACCAACACTGCGACGTCGATCGCCACCAACGTCACCACCGCGGTCGGCACCGCCGTCGCAATGGTCGTGCTGTCCTGGCGGCTGTCGCTGCTCAGCCTGCTGATCCTGCCGCCGGCGATCTACCTGACCCGTCGCGTGGCGCGGCTGCGGCGCGCCATACAGAACAAGGCGCAGCGGGCGCTCGCCGACCTGCAGACCCAGATCGAGGAGTCGCTGTCGATCAGCGGCGTCACGCTCGCCAAGACCGTCGGCTCGGGGCCCGCGCTGGCACGGCGATTTCGCGAAACCTCCACCGATCTCACCGCACTCGAGGTGCAGTCGCAGCTGGCCGGCCGCTGGCGGATGGGCACGATGGCGATCATCTTCGCCGCCATCCCGGCGCTGATCTACCTGGCCGCCGGCCTGCCCGCCACCGGCGGCGGGATGACGATCGGCACGCTCGTCGCGTTCACCGGCCTGCAGGCGGCGCTGTTCCGTCCGGTGCTCGGGGTGCTCAACGTCGGTGCCGAGGTGGTCACCTCGATGGCCCTCTTCAGCCGCATCTTCGAATACCTCGACCTGCCCGTCGACATCGACGACCCGGCCGACCCGGTCGTGGTCGACACCGCCACGGCTCGCGGCGAAGTGACGATGACCGGCGTCGGTTTCCGCTACGACGGCGCCGACCGCGACGCGCTCACCGGCATCGACCTGACGATCCGGCCGGGCGCACAGGTCGCCCTCGTCGGGGCCACCGGGTCGGGCAAGTCGACGCTCGCCGGGCTGGTCTCGCGGCTGCACGACCCGGCGACCGGCGCCGTGCGCATCGACGGCGTCGACCTGCGGGAGATGACCCTCCAGAACGTCGCCGGCCTGGTCGGCGTCGTCTCGCAGGAGACCTACCTGCTGCACACCACCATCCGCGACAACCTGCGCTACGCCCGGCCGGACGCCACCGACGAGCAGATCGAGCGGGCCGCCCGCGCCGCCCAAGTGCACGACCTGATCATGGAGCTGCCGGACGGCTACGACACCGTCGTCGGCGCCCGCGGCCACCGCTTCTCCGGCGGTGAGAAACAACGTATAGCGCTGGCCCGCACCATTCTGCGCGATCCGCCGGTGCTGGTGCTCGACGAGGCGACGAGCGCACTCGACAACGCCACCGAGCGCGCCGTGCAGCTGGCCCTGGACGAGGTGAGCCGGGGACGCACCACCCTGACCATCGCGCACCGGCTGTCGACCGTGCGCGACGCCGACCTGATCGTGGTGCTCGACCAGGGGCGCATCGTCGAGCGCGGCACGCACGAGCAACTGCTCGCCGCCGACGGTGCCTACGCGAGGTTGTGGCGCGCCCAGTCCGCGTGATCTGCTGACCGCACCGCACCACCGGAGGGGGAACCATGCAGCTGCCCAAGCGACGCGGCGTCGCGCTCACCGTGATCGGCGCCGTGCTGATCGTGATCCTCGCCCCTGCTGCGCTCGCGATCGGGATCTGGCGCGGGGTCGCGGGCGGCGTCGACGAACTCAACAACCAGGACGACCTGCCGCCGGGCAGCACCTACCGGGTCGACGACAGTGCCGAGCGCACCATCCTCGTGGCCGGGTCGTATGACGAGGCGGCCCCGACGCCGCTGCCCACCTGCCGCGTCACGGCGCCGGACGGCAGCCAGGTGCCGGTCGCCGAACCCACCGGCAAGCTCTCGGTCGAGTGGGGCGACGCGTCCTATCACAAGGCGGCCGTCTTCACCCCGCGCGGCGAGGGCGACTACCGGATCGACTGCGGCGAGTCCGCCAAGGTCGTGCGGACCACGCTCGCCAACGACATCAGCCGAAAAGTGTTGGTGCCCCTCGGGATCGGCATCGGCGCCGCCGCCCTGAGCTTCATCGCCGGCGTGATCATGCTGGTGGTCGGCATCGTCAAGTTGTCCAACTCCGGCAAGGAGCGCCGCCTCGCGCAGCAGGCCGCCGGCGGCTACTACCCCGGTGGCTACTACCCGCCGCAGGGTTACCCAGAACAGCACGGGCAGCAGCCGCCGCAGAAGCCGGGCAACCCCGGCAACCCCGATGACCCGTATGCCCGGTGAGCCGGGCGACTTCGACCATGTCGTCGTCGCGCGGTTCAGCGCGGTCTTCGCGCCGAAGTCGACATACAGCCGATCCTGCCGATCGAACTGTGTTTGCACGGTTTCGACGAAGCCGACCGCGAGCGCGTCGTCGCTGTCGACCCGCGTCGTGATCAGGTATGTCGCAGTCGCCCGCTGCGACCACCCGCGGCAGGGCAGCAAGGAACATCTCGTGGGTCCACACCGGCGCGCGCGAGGTGCAGGTAGACCGCACCGGCGCGGTCTACCTGCACGACCAGCCGTCGGCGGCGTTCCAGTCGCTGATCGAGCGGCGCCAGCCCGGTCGGTTGCCCTACACGATCTTCGGCCACCCGCAGCACACCTTCGTGCGCACCGTCGGCCCGCAGCTGCGCGTCCGCACGCCGCCGATGTGGCTGCAGATCGTGCACGGCAGCAATATCGCCAACTCGATCCGCGGGCCGCGCATCTCACCGGACGTCATCGCGGAGCGCTTCACGATCGACCTCGGGTATGACGCCCACTGTCGCGGGATCCGGTTGATACCCGGGCGTATTCGTTCGTTCGGGCAGCTCGGCGTGACCTGGCTGCGCAACCCGACGCTCGTCCCCTGGTGCGCTGAGGCGATGATCGACCGCATGCACGGCACCCGAGTGCGCGGCGTGACGCCCGCCCCAGAACCCGCCCCGATCCGGCACCCCCGGAGATTACGCGACCGGCTCACGAGGCGGGCCGACCGGTGAGCCTGACCGTAGGCTTCGACCTCGACATGACTCTGGTCGACTCCAGCCGGGGCATCCTCGACTGCATGCAGCACGTGCTGCGGGCGCGCGAGGTCGACGCCTCGGACGCGCAGCTGTGGCCGCTGCTGGGGGCGCCGTTGCGGGACAACCTCGCGCACTTCCTGCCCGCCGACCAGGTGGCATCGGCGGCCGCCGACTACCGCGCCCACTACCTGGAGCACGCGGTCGAGGTCACCGTCGCGATGCCCGGCGCCGTCGAACTCGTCGACGCCATCCACGCCGCCGGGGGCACGGTGCTCGTCGTCAGCGCCAAGCACCCGGTCGCGGTGGAGGCGGTGCTGGAGCACGTCGGCATCCGGCCCGACGTCGTGGTCGGCGACCTGTTCGCGCACGACAAGGCGGGGCCGTTGCGGGAGCACGCGGCCACGGCATACGTCGGCGATCACGTGGGTGACCAGCAGGCGGCGCACGCCGCCGGCGCGCTGGCGGTCGGTGTCACGACCGGGCCGCACGACGCCGAGACGTTGCGGGACGCCGGCGCGCAGCTGGTCGTGGGCTCGCTCACCGAACTCACCGGGCGGGTCGCCGAGCTCGCCGGGTGACCGGCATACGGCCAAAGGATTCGTGGGTGGGCGCACCGACGCGTTAATCTTGCGCGGTTGGACATGCGCAGCGTCCCGGCCGGCCGACCGCCGGCCAGCAGCACGGGGGAGCGCCGGCGCGTCCGGCCCGACGACAACGTTTTCCCGACGACATTCACGAGTAGGTGGCACGGTGCCTTCCGGCAAGGTCAAGTTCTTCGACGCCGACAAGGGTTTCGGCTTCGTCTCCGGTGACGACGGCCAGGACGTCTTCCTGCCCTCCAGCGCGCTGCCGAGCGGCACGACCGCGGTCAAGAGCGGCACCCGCGTCGAATACTCGGTGGCCGAGGGCCGCCGCGGCGCGCAGGCGCTCAGCGTGACCCTGGTCGACCAGGGCCCCTCGCTCGCCGCCCGTCACCGCAAGCCAGCCGACGACATGGCGGTCATCGTCGAGGACCTCATCAAGCTGCTCGACGACCTCGGCAACGGCCTGCGTCGCGGGCGCTACCCCGACAAGCGCCACGGCGCCAAGATCGTGGCCGTGCTGCGCGCGGTCGCGGACGACCTCGAGGTCTGAGGCCATGGCCAAGGCGGAGAAGATCAAGTCGGACAAGGTGCTGCTCGGGGCGGTCGAGCTGGCCCGTGACGCTGCCCTCGACATCGCCGAGCCGGGCACCGTCGGCGACCACGCCGGCTCGGTGATGCTCGGCGACCGCATCGCGATGCACTACTTCACCTGTCTGTCCCGCGGCTACGTCGGCTGGCACTGGGCGATCTCGGTGGCGCGTGCGCCGCGGCAGAAGTTCGCGACCGTGTGCGAGACCAGCCTGCTGCCGACCGACGCCGCCGTGCTCGCCCCGGACTGGGTGCCCTATGTCGAGCGCCTCGCACCCGGTGACCTCGGCGCCGGCGACGAGCGCCCCTACATCGCCGACGACCCGCTGCTGGAGCAGGGTTTCGAGGCGACCGGTGAGGAGGACGTGGACCAGACGGCGTTCTTCGAGCTCGGCCTCGGCCGGACGCGGGTGCTGTCGGCCGAGGGCCGCGACGCCGCCGCCCAGCGCTGGTATGACGGCAGCTCCGGCCCGCACACCGACGTCGCCGAGCAGGCCAGCATGCACTGCACCACCTGCGGTTTCTTCGTGCCGATGCCCGGCGCGCTGCGCCGTGTCTTCGGCGTCTGCGCCAACGAGTGGTCGCCCGACGACGGCCGGGTCGTCTCCCTCGACCACGGCTGCGGCGCCCACAGCGAGAGCGACGCTCCCCAGCACGCCCCCGAACCGGTCGACGCGCCCGTGCTCGACGAGTTCGCGGTCGACGTCTCGAGCTGACCCCGCCCTTTCGGGTGACCCCTGCTTTTCCGGGGTCACCCCAGCATTTCTCGACCCTCGGCATACCAACGCGCCGAGAAACTCCCGACCCTCGGCGCGTTGCAGTGCCGAGGGTCGAGAAATGTCCGGCGGCCGCGGGTGCCGCTGGTGGCGTGCAGAAGTCGCGACGGTCGCGAGGTATGACGGCTCGCCGCGCCGCGCGAACCACCCCGCCGCTCAGTGCTTCTCGCGCCACTTCCGCTCGAACGGCAACCGCCAGGTGCGCGGCGCGACGAGCTGGTGGATCTGGTTGGGACCCCAGGACCCGGGCGCGTAGGGGCGCACCGGGGGTTCGTTGTCGATCAGCGGCTGGCTGATCTCCCACAGGCGCTCGATGCCCTCGGCCGTGGTGAACAAGGTGCGGTCACCGCGCACGGCGTCGTAGATGAGCCGCTCGTAGGCCTCCAGGACCGAACCCGCCCAGTCGGTGTCGTGCACCGCGAACTGCATCGACAGCTTGTCCAGCCGGAAGCCCGGCCCGGGACGCTTTCCGTAGAACGACAACGACATTCGCGCTTCGTCGGCCAGGTCGAACGTCAGGTGGTCCGGCCCGTGCTGGCCGACACCGGAGCCCTGCGGGAACATCGACTTCGGCGGTTCGCGGAACGCGATCGAGATGATGCGCTGCCCCTCGGCCATCTTCTTGCCGGTGCGCAGGTAGAACGGCACGCCGGCCCACCGCCAGTTGTCGATGCGGCACTTCAGCGCGACGAACGTCTCGGTCTCCGACTCCGGGTGCACGCCCTTCTCGTCGCGGTAACCCTGATATTGCCCGCGCACCACGTCCATCGGCTCCAGCGGCAGCATCGACCGGAAGACCTTGTTCTTCTCCTCGGTGATCGCCTCCGGCTCCAGCGACGTCGGCGGCTCCATCGCGGTGAACCCCAGCACCTGGAAAAGGTGGGTGACGACCATGTCGCGGAACGCGCCGGTGCCCTCGTAGAACCCGGCGCGGCCCTCGAGCCCGAGCTCCTCGGGGACGTCGATCTGCACGTGCTCGATGAAGTTGCGATGCCAGATCGGCTCGAACAGACCGTTCGCGAAGCGGAACGCCAGGATGTTCAGCGCCGCCTCCTTGCCGAGGAAGTGGTCGATCCGGAAGATCTGCTGCTCGTCGAAGACCTCGTGCACCGCGGCGTTCAGCGCACGCGCGCTCGCCAGGTCGGTGCCGAACGGCTTCTCCATGATCACCCGGGCGCCCTTGACCAGGCCCGCCTCGCGCAACGTGCCGATGACGTCGAGCGCCGCCTTGGGCGGCACGCTCAGGTAGTGCAGCAGCTGGATCGGCTCCGGCATACCCTCCTCCGCCTCGCGCACGGTCTTCTCCAGCGCGGCCGGACCGGCCGAACTCGGCACGTAGTAAAGGCGTTTGGCGAAGGCGCCCCAGATCTTCTCGTCGACCGCATGCTTGGAGAAATCGTCGATGGACTTGCGCGTCAAGTCGATGAATTCGTCCCGGGTCAGGTCCTCCATCGACGTGCCGACGACCCGCAGGTCACCGAGCAGATGCGTCGCGAAGAGACGGAACAGCCCCGGCAACAGCTTGCGGCGGGCGAGGTCGCCGGTGGCTCCGAAGAGCACGACGGTGGTGGAGGTTTCCTGCGTCGTGGGCGCTTGCGTCATGGCTCTACTGTGGCACCCGCCGCGAGCGCCCGGGCAAGTCCTGCCGATGCCGCCGGGGCGTAGGGTCGGACGCCATGGGATTTCTCAGTGGTGTCAAGGAGCGCCGGCAGGCGCGCATCGCCCGGATCCGGCAGCGGGCCTACGACAAGGCGATCGCTGCCGGCAAGACGCCGGAGGAGGCGGACAGGGCGGCCGACCGCGCCCTGCGCAAGCGCCGTGCCGTGCTGATCGGTGGCGGCGGCAGCTGAGCCCGCGTCCCGCCGTCAGGCCGCCGAGGCGTTGCCGCGGCCGCGCCGCACGTAGGCCCAGCCGAGCGCCCCGAGCCCAGCGCCGGTCGCGCAGGTCCACGGCCACCAGTCGCGGTCACCCGAGTGCAGCGACGGTATGACGAGGGTCACGATCAGCGCGACGACCCACAGCGCGATGCCGACCTCGACCACCCGCAGCACGTCCACCTTGACGGGCAGCAGCTCGTCGGGTTCCGGATCCGTCACACGCAGCAGCCTACTGGGGCCCTAATCTTTAGCCCGTGTCAGCGCCTGCCCCCGCCCTGAACCAGGTCGACCGCTACTTCAAGATCAGCGCCCGTGGCTCGACCATCGGCCGCGAGATCCGCGGCGGCCTGGTGACGTTCTTCGCGATGGCCTACATCATCGTGCTCAACCCGCTGATCATCGGCACCGTCCGCGACAACGGCGGCAAGGGCGAGCTTCTCGGTGGCGGCACCGGCACTCCGCACCTGGCGATGATCGCCGCCGCGACCTGTCTGGTCGCCGGGGTGATGACGATCGCGATGGGCGCGATCGCCAACTACCCGCTGGCGATCGCGACCGGCCTCGGCCTCAACGCGTTCGTCACCTTCTCGATCGCCGCCCTGCCCGGTATGACGTGGGCCGACGCGATGGGCCTGGTCGTGCTCGAGGGCATCGTGATGCTCGTGCTGGTGGTGTCGGGCTTCCGGGTGGCGGCGTTCAAGGCGCTGCCGGCGCCGATGAAGACCGCGATCAGCGTGGGCATCGGCATGTTCATCACCTTCATCGCGCTGTTCGACGCCGGCTTCGTGCGCGCCGGCGCCGGCACCCCGGTGCAGCTCGGCATCGGCGGTCAGCTGAACGGCTGGCCGGTGCTCGTCTTCGCGATCGGGCTGATCCTGGTGATCGCGCTCTACGTGCGAAAAGTCAAGGGCGCCATACTGATTGCGATCCTGGCGACCACAGTTCTCGCGCTGATCGTCGAAGCGGTCGGCAACCTCGGCGCACGCACCCCGGACGGCAAGAACGAGACCGGCTGGAGCCTCAACGTGCCCAAGGTGCCGGACAACTGGGTGGCCACGCCGGACTTCGGTCTGATCGGGCACTTCAGCCTGTTCGGGTCGTTCAGCAAGATCAGTGTGATCACCGCGCTGCTGCTGATCTTCTCGCTGGTGCTCGCCGACTTCTTCGACACGATGGGCACGATGGTCGCGATCGGTGCCGAGGCCGACCTGCTCGACGAGGACGGCAACCCGCCCGACGCGCAGAAGATCCTGATCGTCGACTCGGTCGCGGCCGCTGCTGGTGGCGCCGCCGCGGTCAGCTCCAACACCGGCTATGTCGAATCCACCGCAGGCGTCGGCGAGGGCGCGCGCACCGGCCTCGCCGCGATCGTCACCGGGGTGCTCTTCCTGCTGGCAACCTTCCTCGCACCGATCGTGGAGATGGTGCCCTACGAGGCGGCGACGCCCGCGCTGGTGCTGGTCGGCTTCCTGATGATGCAGCAGGTCGGCGCCATCGACTGGCGCGACTGGGACATCGCGATCCCGGCGTTCCTCACCATCGTGCTGATGCCCTTCAGCTACTCGATCACCGTCGGCATCGGCGCCGGCTGCATCGCGTTCGTGGTGGTCAAGATCGCGCGCGGCCGGGTGAATCAGGTGCCGCCGCTGATGTGGCTGATCGCCGCGCTGTTCGTGCTCTACTTCGCGATCGACCCGGTGCAGAACGTGCTCGACAGCATCTTCTGACGCGACGGCAGCTGCTGAGCGGCGCATGCGTGGCTGGTACCACTCACGGCGGACTCGTCACGTATTGGGTGGACTTGTCACACGTTGGGTGGACTTGTCACGTCTTGGGTGGACTTGTCACGTGCTAGAGCACGTGACAAGTCCCCGTATGACGTGACAAGTCGGCTTTCACGTGACAAGTCGGGGTACGACGTGACAAGTCGGGGTATGGCGTGACGAGTCGCCCGCGTCAGCTCTGCAACGCCGCGGCGAAGATCTTCGGCACGTCGGCCACGGAGGTCACCGGCACCGCCCTGCCGTGGCCGGCGGCGGCGATCTTGGACAGCTCGGCGCCGTTCTCCTTCGGGCTGGTGAGCAGCAGGGTGAGCTGGACCGGCTTCTTGGGGTCGTAGCGCTGCGCGACGTAGGCCGCGGTCTGGTCGACCGACAACGAGTTGAAGTTGTCCTGGTCGGCGCCGTCGCTGAGCACCAGCACCTGGTTGGTCATGCCCGGTGTGTAGTGCTTCACCGCGTAGTCGTAGGCGCGCTCGATCGCCAGGTAGAGCGGTGTGCCGCCGACCGCCGTCTGCTGCTGGGTCTGCGCGATGACCGTGGTGGCGTGGGGCTTGCCGTTGATCACCTTGTCGTTCTCGGCGAGGGGCGCCTCGTCATACACCTCGTCCTTGCCGCCCCGGCTGGCGAAGAACCAGACGCTCGACACCGACTTCGGGGAGGCGACCGAGTAGGAGAGGGCGGTCAGTTGCTTCAGCAGGCTGATCTTGCTCTTGCCGCTGTTGCTGAAGTCGTCGTTCATCGAGCCGGACAGGTCGAGCACGGCGAGGATCGAGTTGCGCCGCTGCGCCTGCGCGAAGCCCTTGCGTGCGGACGCGAGCTGGGTGTCCGAGAAGAATTGGGGCGCAGTCAGTTTCGGCGCCGTGGGGGAGTCGGGCGCTTCGCCCTTCGGCCCGCGGAAACCGGCCGCCTTGAGCGCCGCGGCACCCGCCGACGAGCGCAGGTCGCGCAGCACCGCGGCGGCGGTCTGCCGGTTGTCCGACTTCGGCGCGACCGCGGCGTTGACCGGCATCGCGGCCACCCCGCCGAGCAGCGGCACCGGGACGAACGGCAGCGCACCGCGGGCCCCGTTGTGGGCCATCACGGCCTGCTCGGTGGTGAGCACACCGGAGGTCTTGGCGGCGAAGGCGTCCACGGAGGAGGCGTTGAGGGTCGCGTCGGCCGCCTGGGTGGTCGCCACCGGGTTCATCACCTGGCCGGCGTGCAGCACGGCGAGCTCGGTGTCGCTGGGCTGCAGCAGGTTGGGCTGGCCGGTGATCGGCCCGCCGTTGACCATCGTGGTGAATGCGCCATAGGCGACGGCGCCGAGCGGGTTCGACTTCGGGTCGGGCACGGTCAGCGTGAACCTGCCCCAGCCCGGCTTGCCCTGGTTGGCCCAGGTCTTCTTGCCGTTCATCCAGGCCTGCAGATTTTGCGGTGTCGGCGTCCCGGCGACCTGCAGCATCGGCAGCGGCATCGCGAGGACGACCGGGGTGGTCGCCACCTGTGCCGGCCCGGCGGTCGTGCCGGTGGTCAGCAGCAGGTCGGCGTCGGACTCCGAGCCCGCCGCGACCAGGTGGTATGACGAGCTGCCCAGCTTGGCCGCGAGCTTGGTGACCATGGGGTCGTTCGGGGTGCCGGTCCAGACCGCGACGACCGGGGTGTCGGAGCCCGCCGGGTCCGAGCCGGGCCGGCCCGAGCCGGACGGCCCGGCCGTGGTCGAGCCGCCCTCCCACGGGCGGGTGATCAGCAGCCCGGCCGCCACCAGAGCGACGACGCAGGCCCCGACGAGCAGCGCCTTCATGGCTGTCGGCAGACCCGTGCGGGCGCGGTGCCGACCGTGACCGGGAGACATACGCCACCCCTTCCGTGAGGTATTCGCTGACCAGCAGGCGCTGGTCAGGTGTCAACCTAGGACACGACGGGGTCGGCGTGCGCCGAAATGAGACAGAAGCGTCCGGACCGTGAGCCGAACGGCCCCGGGCCCGGGTCAGGCGAGGGCGCTGTCGAGGTCGCCGGCGTCCACGATGCGGTAGGCGTAGCCCTGCTCGGCGAGGAAGCGCTGCCGGTGGGCGGCGAACTCGGCGTCGACGGTGTCGCGCGTCACGACCGTGTAGAAGCGGGCGGCGCGGCCGTCGCCCTTCGGGCGGAGCACCCGGCCGAGGCGCTGCGCCTCCTCCTGCCGGGAGCCGAAGGTGCCCGACACCTGGATCGCGACACTCGCCTCCGGCAGGTCGATCGAGAAGTTGGCCACCTTGCTCACGACCAGGGTGCTGATCTCACCGTCGCGGAACTGCTGAAACAGCTTCTGCCGCTGGGCGACCCGGGTCTCGCCGGTGATCAACTCCGCGCCGAGGCGCTCGGAGAGGGTCTCTAGCTGGTCGAGGTACTGCCCGATGACGAGCGTGGGTTCGCCCTTGTGGCGGGCCACGAGCTGCTCGACGACCGAGTCCTTCACGCCGGCGCAGGACGCGAACCGGTAGCGGTCGTCGGGCTCGGTCGTGGCGTAGGCCATCCGGTCGCTGTCGTCCAGCGTGACGCGGACCTCGACGCAGTCGGCCGGCGCGATGTAGCCCTGCGACTCGATGTCCTTCCACGGCGCGTCGTAGCGCTTGGGCCCGATCAGCGAGAAGACGTCGGACTCACGGCCGTCCTCGCGCACCAGGGTCGCGGTGAGGCCGAGGCGGCGCCGGGCCTGCAGGTCGGCGGTCATCCGGAAGATCGGTGCGGGCAGGAGGTGCACCTCGTCATACAGGATGAGGCCCCAGTCGCGGGCGTCGAGGAGTTCGAGATGCGGAAAGACGCCCTTCCGCTTGTGGGTCAGCACCTGGTAGGTGGCGATCGTGACCGGCCGGATCTCCTTGCGGGCGCCGGAGTATTCGCCGATCTCGTCCTCGGTGAGGCTGGTGCGGGCGAGCAGTTCGTCGCGCCATTGCCGAGCCGAGACGGTGTTCGTGACCAGGATCAGCGTGGTCGCCTGGGCCTGCGCCATCGCGCCCGCGCCCACCAGGGTCTTGCCGGCGCCGCAGGGGAGTACGACGACACCGGACCCGCCGTGCCAGAAGCCGTCGACCGCCTGCTGCTGGTAGGGCCGCAACGACCAGCCGTTCTGGCGCAGCGCGATCGCGTGCGCCTCGCCGTCGACGTAACCGGCCTCGTCCTCGGCGGGCCAGCCGACCTTGATCAGCTGCTGCTTGATCGCGCCGCGCTCCGACGGGTGCACCAGCACCGACGAGTCGCCGGTCATCTCGCCGACCATCGGCGCAATCTTCTTGTGCCGCAACACTTCCGCCAGCACGGCCTGGTCGGTCGAGGTCAGGATGAGCCGGCCCTGGTCGTCCTTGGTCAGCCGCAGCCGGCCGTAGCGGTCCATGGTCTCGGCGACGTCGATCAGCAGCGCGTTCGGCACCGGGTAGCGGCTGTAACGGATCAGCGCGTCGACGACCTGCTCGGCGTCGTGCCCGGCGGCGCGGGCGTTCCACAGGCCGAGCGGTGTCACCCGGTAGGTGTGCATGTGCTCGGGGGCGCGTTCCAGCTCGGCGAAGGGGGCGATCGCCCGGCGTGCCTCGGTGGCCTGCGGGTGGTCGACCTCCAGCAGGACGGTCTTGTCGCTCTGGACGATGAGTGGTCCGTCGGTCACGTGATGAATCCCTTCGAAGAAAGCCGCCTAGCCATAACGACCGGCAGTCGGGAATCCTTCCGAGTGGAACCGGACGTCCGCCCGCGGCCGTCCGTGCCGACGAGCAACCGGAGGGCAACCGTGGTGTATGACGTGGCGATCCTGGGTGCCGGACTGGCAGGTATGGCGACCGCGCTCCGCCTCCAGGCCGACGGCTACCGCACCGTGCTGATCGAGGCGCACGGTCATGCCGGCGGCTGCTCGGGCTATTGGTCGCATCGCGGCTACTCCTTCGACGTGGGCGCGACCACCCTGGTCGACTTCGAACCGGGCGGTGTCGGCGGTGACCTGCTGGACGAGGTGGGCGTCGGCCCGGTCGAGGGCGAGCTGCTCCCCGGCTACCTCGCCTGGCTGCCCGACCGGGAGGTCCGGTTGCACCGGGAACGGGAACGCTGGCATGCCGAGCGGCTCCGGGTGTTCGGCGATGACCCGGCCCATCGTGCGTTCTGGGCACACCTCGACACGGTGGCCGACACCTTCTGGTCGGCGAGCCGCCGCGGTGTGCGGCTGCCGATGCGCACGCCGCTGGATGTGCTGCGTAATGCGCGAGCAGTGGGTTACCACCCGCTGGCGGTGCGGCACCTGCCGCGCACGCTCGCCGACTCGATGCGGCGGCACGGGATATCGGCCGACCGACCGCTGCGCGGTCTGCTCAGCATGATGGTCGAGGACACGGTGCACACCACCGTCGAGGACGCACCGCTGATCAACGCCGCGCTCGGGATCACCATCCGCGGAGCCGGGCTCACCCGGCACACCGGCGGCATGCGCGGCTTCTGGCGACGTCTCGTCGCTCGTTACCGGGCGCTCGGGGGCGACCTGCGCGTCGCAACCGTGGCGCAGGCGGTCTCGGGACGCCCTGGGGAGTATGTCGTCGCGACCTCACGCGGGGAACACCACGCCGTCCAGGTGGTCTCGGCGCTGCCCGCGGAGACGACCTCGCGGATCTTCGGCGGGCTTGTCGCGCAACGACTTTCGTCATACCTGCAACGGGATGAGCGCTCGTACGGCGGTGCCGTGGTGCTGTTCCTGGGCGTCCCCGACGCGGAGGTGGCCGACCAGGAGTTCACCCACCACCAGTTCATGCACAGCTACGACAGACCGCTCGGCAGCGGCAACAACATGTTCGTCTCGGTCTCCGCTGCGGGTGACCGGGTGAGCGCCCCGGAGGGTCGGCGCGCCGTGATGATCTCGACCCATGTCGAGCTCGACGACTGGCGCGGCCTGAGCGAGTCCGATCACCACCTCGCCAAGAAGCGGATCGGCGAGGAGCTCCTGACACAGGCCCGGCGGGCCTACCCGGGCCTCGGCGACAATGCCGACGTGCTCAGCGTCGCCACGCCGCGGGCGTTCGCCCGATTCGCGGGACGCCCGGACGGAGCCGTCGGCGGAGTGCGGCAGTCACCCGCGAACAGCAACCGGCGTGCGATCCCGCACCACCTCGGGATCCGCGGCGTGCATCTCGTGGGCGACTCGGTGTGGCCGGGCGTCGGCACCGTCGCCTGCGTGCTCGGCAGCCGGATCGTCGCCGACAACGTGCGCGCCGATGCACGGCGGCTGCGGCGACGCCGGCATGACGTCCCAGCTGTGACGTCGCCGGTGTGACGTCGAGCACGTGGTGCGACCATGGCGACATGGACTTGCCACAGGTTGCGTCAATGCCGACGATGCCCGAGGCGATCACGATCTACGAGGTCGGACCGCGGGACGGACTGCAGAACGAGAAGGCGGTCGTCCCGACCGACGTGAAGGCGGAGTTCGTCCGACGACTGGTCGACGCAGGACTGGAGACGGTCGAGACCACCTCCTTCGTGCCGCCCTCGTGGATCCCGCAACTGGCCGACGCGTCCGACCTGCTGGCGCAGCTCGGCGAGGTCTGCCGCGGCCCTAAGCGGCCGGTGCTGGTGCCCAACGAGCGGGGTCTGGACGGCGCGCTCGCGGCCGGGGTCGGCGCGGTCGCGATCTTCGGGTCGGCGACTGAGACCTTCGCCCGCAAGAACCTCAACCGGTCGGTCGAGGAGTCGATCCGGATGTTCGCGCCGGTGGTCGAGCGGGCGCGGGACGCGGGGCTGTGGGTGCGCGCCTATGTCTCCATGTGTTTCGGCGACCCGTGGGAGGGCCCGGTGCCGGTCGACCAGGTCGTCGACGTGTCGCGGCGGATGATGGATCTCGGCTGCGACCAGCTCAGCCTGGGCGACACGATCGGCGTGGGTACGCCGGGGCATGTCACCGAGCTGCTCGCGGCGCTGGACGCCCAGGGCATCCCGGCGCAGTCCACGGCCGTCCACTTCCACGACACCTACGGCCAGGCGCTCGCCAACACCGTCACTGCCATGGGCCACGGAGTCACCGTGGTCGACGCATCGACCGGCGGACTCGGCGGGTGCCCCTACGCCAAGTCGGCCACCGGCAACCTCGCCACCGAGGATTTGGTCTGGATGTGCCGCGGGCTCGGCGTCGAAACCGGCGTCGACCTGGACAAGCTGGTGCAGACCTCTACCTGGATGGCGCAGCAGCTCGGCCGGCCTTCGCCGTCGCGAGTGGTCAAGGCGCTCGCGGGCTGACCACCGCCCCCACCTGATACCGGCTGCGGAACCCCGAGCCGACCACGTAGGTTGAACGAGCAGCGTGCCTCGTCATACCTCGAAGTAGGAGTGAGCAGATGAAGTCCGGCGTGATCCTGGAGAATTTCGACCGTTCGGTCCGCCCGCAGGACGACCTCTTCGGGTTCGTCAACGGCGGGTGGGTCGCGAACAACGAAATCCCTTCCGACCGTGGGCGATACGGCACCTTCGACAAGCTGCGTGAGGATGCCGAGCAGGCGGTGCACGAGCTGATCGAGGAGGCTGCGGCGAGCAACTCCGAGCCGGGCACGCCGCGCCGGCAGGTCGGTGACCTCTTCGCGTCGTTTATGGACACCGAGCGCATCGAGAAGCTCGGTGCCGGCGCGATCGCCGAGGAGCTGGAGCTGATCGACGAGGTGCAGTCCACCTCCGACCTGTTGCGCGTCTCCGGACAGCTCACCCGCCGCGGCGTCGACGGGTTCGTCGGCTTCTATTCCGTTGCGGATGCGAAGGATTCGGCGCATTACATCCTCTACGTCATGCAGGCCGGCATCGGCCTGCCCGACGAGTCCTACTACCGCGAGGAGCAGCACTCCGAGACGCGGGACAAGTATGTCGCGCACATGCGGCGGCTGCTCGGGCTGGCCGGCATCCACGAGTCGCTTGCCGATCAGGTGATGGAGCTCGAGACCCGGCTGGCGAAGGCGCACTGGGACCGGGTCGCCTCGCGTGACGCGGTGAAGACCTACAACAAGCTCACGCGGGCCGAGCTGGACGAGCTCAGCCCGGGCGTCGACTGGGACGCCTGGCTCGACGGGGTCGGTGCCGAGGCACGCATCCTCGACCCGGTCAACGTCGAACAGCCCTCATATCTCACGGGATTCGCCGAGGCATTGCGGGACGAGCCGTTGGAGAAGTGGAAGGCCTGGCTGACCTGGCGGCTGGTGTCGGAGCGTGCGCCATACCTGCACCAGGCGATGGTCGACGAGCGGTTCGACTTCGCCGGACGCACCCTGTCGGGCATCCCGGAAAATCGGGAGCGCTGGAAGCGTGGCGTCGCCCTGGTCGAGGGGCTCATCGGCGAGGCCGCCGGACAGTTGTATGTCGACAAGCACTTCCCGCCGCACGCCAAGGAGCGGATGGAGCAGCTGGTCGCCAACATCGTCGAGGCCTACCGGCGCGACTTCGAGACGCTGCCGTGGATGGGCGAGGAGACCCGTGCCAAGGCGCTGGAGAAGCTCGCCAAGTTCACCCCGAAGATCGGTTACCCGCAGGAGTGGAAGGACTACTCCTCCATAGAGATTCGCCCCGACGACCTGATCGGCAACATCGCCGCCGCGACCGCCTGGGAGGTCGACCGGATGGTCGACCGGGTCGGGGACGACGTCGACTCCGGCGAGTGGTTCATGACCCCGCAGACGGTCAACGCCTACTACATGCCGGTGATGAACGAGATCGTCTTCCCGGCCGCGATCCTGCAGCCGCCGTTCTTCGACGTCGACGCCGAGGACGCGGTCAACTACGGCGGCATCGGCGGCGTGATCGGGCACGAGATCGGCCACGGCTTCGACGACCAGGGGTCCCGCTATGACGGCGACGGCAACCTCACCGACTGGTGGACCGCCGGCGACCGTGAGCGCTTCGATGCGTTGGCGGGCAAGCTGATCGAGCAGTTCAACGGAGTGGAGCCGCGGGACGCACCGGGCAACACCGTCAACGGCGCGCTCACCGTCGGCGAGAACATCGGCGACCTCGGCGGCCTGACGATCGGCTACAAGGCGTTCCAGATCGCGCAGGAGGCCGAGAAGTCGCCCGAGCTCGACGGATTCACCCCCGAGCAGCGGTTCTTCGTCGGTTGGGCGCAGGTCTGGTGCGGCAAGGCGCGCGAGGCGGAGGCCAAGCGACTGCTCACGATCGACCCGCACTCGCCGATCGACGCGCGCGCCAACGTCGCGCGCAACCTGACGGAGTTCGACGAGGCGTTCGGCGTCGGTGAGGGCGACGGCATGGCCCTGCCCGAGGACCAGCGCGTGCGCATCTTCTGAGGGCTGCCCGGTGAGTGACGTCGTTCGCAACGAGTGACGTCCGTGCAACGACGTCACTCGTTGCCGCGGACGTCAGTGGGCGGCGAAGGGCGTCAGTCGCTGACCCGTGGCGAACGGCCGGCCGCGCGGGGAGGCGCTAGGCGGGCACCACGCCGGAGATGCGGTGGATCGAGAAGGTCCGCCGGTCGTTGCCCTCGCCGACCGACCCGGTCGCCCGGCCACCCTCGACGCGCTCGGGCCGGAAGAGTGTGCGGCGCAGTTCGCCGTCGGTGTCGACGTAGCCGATCCAGACCGGGGCCCGGTCGGCCACCGCGTCCTGCAGGCGGGTGAGCGTCACGGTCGGGTCGGTCGAGGGGATGCGCGGACCTTCCTTCTGCGCGGCCTGCGCCGCAACGGCGTCGCCCTGGCGTAGCCGGGTCAGCAACTGGTCGATCACCCGGTCGTCGACGCTGTCCAGGCGGATGCCTGCCGCGCTCTCCCGCCGCTGCGGCGCGCGCGGGTGGTCCCGGCCGGCATGGACGACGTGCCCGTCCGCGCCCTCGGCGACCGGCGAATATCCGTGCTGGCGCAGCATTTCCAGCACTGTACCGGGGTGCGCAGGGGAGACGACCACCGTGGGCGCGATCTTGTGCAGCTGCAATGGCGAGAGTCGCCGGTCGGCGACGACCGCGTCGAGTGCCGCCACGTCGTCGTTGCGCAGGTAGCAGCCGGCCGCGCCGATGCGCGTCTGACCGTGCCGGCGGCCGGCGTCGAGCACGAGATATTCCAACGGCTGCGGCACCGGGGTGCGGCTCGCATCGGTCAGTTTGGCGATCAACTCCGCGGCTGGCAGGCCCGTGTCGAGTGCCCGCCGCACACTGCCCTCGGTGAAGCGGTAAACCGTTGCGCCACCTCGGGATTCGACATCGGCAGCAAGTTGCATCAGCCGCCGCAGGTCCTCGGTGAGCGGTCCGGGAGCGATCGCCGTCAGGTCGGCCTGCAACAGCACGTGATCCACCGCGACCGGCAACGCGGCAGCCATGGCAGCTGCGGCGTCGCGGCCGTCGATGAGCGCACGACCCGGGGTCGACAGCGCGCCACGCCCGGTGACGCCGAGCCAGGCCGCCTCCCGCAACACCTCGTGAGCGCGCGTCGGCGCTCCCTCCGGCAGCCGGAGCGGCCTGCGCCAGTGGAGCATCGCGTCGGTGAATTCCGTTGCCGCGACTGTGCCTTCGTCGAGGTCGTGGAGGATGTGCAGCACATCCAGGCGACGGTTGCGCATCATCGGCCAGCCGACGTCGGTGCTCAGCACATTGATCACGCCGCCCTGTGCCGAGCTGGTGCCCGCCAGAGACGGCGCGCGAGCGGTGTCCAGCCACGCCTCCGCCAGTGCCGCCCAGCGCTCGGCCGGGGCGGCCGCGGCCCATTCGTCATACGACCGGGTGGGCAGCCAGCTCGGCTCGAAGTCGCCGTCCGGTCCGAGCAGGCCGGCGGCATACGCGATCTCGATGACGAATGCGGCGAGTTCGGGTGTCGCCTCCAGCGCGGTGGCGACCGCCCGGTGATCGCGCACACTGAGGCCGCCGGAGCGCAGCACGCGCGGTGGCTCGGCCTCCCACCGCAGCGCCAGCGCCTCCACGCGCCAGAGCAGTTCGAGGGCCTCGGCGCCGGCCGCCGCATCGACATCCGCTTGTGCGAGCACGGCTTCCGGCGCGGTCGGCGGGGTCAGCCCGTCGCGGTAGAGCCGCCCACCGCGCAGGGCCACGCCCACTTCCCGGGGTATGACGATGCCGTCGTCGGTCGGCGCCGCGAGACCCGCCTGGACGAGTTCGTCCCGGATGGCCCGGGCCGACTCCCCGTCGAAGCTCGCGCGCGGATGGTTCCAGCGCAGTCGGTCGATCGCCGATCGGGCTGCAGGCGAAAGGTTTTCGGCCGCAGCCGATGCGTCGGCGCTCCGGTCGCGCACGCCGAGCTCACGGGCGGTCGGACCGAGCCGGGCCGGCGCGCCGAGGATCTCCGGGACCGCCCGCGCGGCGCGGAAGCCCTCCGGGCTGCGCCATACGAGCGCGAGGTCCCAGAGCGCGGTGAGGGTGGCGCGCACGGACCGGGCCGGTGCGTCCAGCAGCTTCGCGACATCGTCGGGGCCGCCGACGACGAGTGCCTCGAGCACCCGGAGCTGGTCGGCGGTGAGGCTCTCGAGTGCGCGCTGCACGCTGGCGCGGGTTGCCGCCCGCGCGGCGAGTGCGGTCAGGTCGGCCGGTGCGGGCCGGGCCAGGTCGCGGCGTGCGCGCAGCAGGGCGCGCAGCTGGTCGTCACTGCGCGCCCGGATGTCGTCGGCGAAGCTGCGTGCGGATCGGGGCACCCCGGAAGCCTATGCCGCCGACCGCGCCTAAGCTGAACGTGTCGCCGGTCACATGAGGAGCAGTCAGCATGTCCACCACCGCCCAGCCGTCCTACAGCAGCGGCATCTCCGACACCCCGCTGCTCGGCGACACGATCGCCGACAACCTGCGGCGCACCGCCGAGAAGCACTCCGGGCGTGACGCGCTCGTCGATCTGCCCAGTGGTCGTCGCTGGACCTACGCCGAGTTCGACGCGGCGGTCGACGAGCTCGCCAAGGCGCTCATGGCGGCAGGCATCGACAAGGGCGACCGCGTCGGCATCTGGTCGCCCAACTGCCCCGAGTGGACCCTGCTGCAATATGCCACCGCGCGCATCGGTGCCGTCCTGGTCAACGTCAACCCGGCCTACCGATCACACGAATTGGCCTATGTCGTCAAGCAGTCCGGCATGTCGATGCTCGTCAGTGCCACCCAGCACAAGACCTCCGACTATCGCGCGATGGTCGAGCAGGTGCGCCCCGACGTGCGCGGCCTCAAGCAGGTCGTATACATCGGCGACCCGAGCTGGGACGAGCTGCTGGCCAAGGCGTCGTCGACGACCGACGACGACCTCGCGACCCGGTCCGCCGGCCTGTCCGCCGACGACCCGATCAACATCCAATACACCTCGGGCACAACCGGATTCCCCAAGGGCGCGACGCTGTCGCACCACAACATCCTCAACAACGGCTATTTCGTCGGTGAGCTCGTCGGCTACACCGAGCAGGACCGCATCTGTCTGCCGGTGCCGTTCTACCACTGCTTCGGCATGGTGATGGGCAACCTCGCGGCGACCTCGCACGGCTCCTGCATGGTCATCCCGGCCCCGTCGTTCGAGCCGGCCGCAACACTGGAAGCCGTTGCGGCAGAAAGCTGCACGTCGCTCTACGGTGTGCCGACGATGTTCATCGCCGAGCTCGCGCTCCTGGACAAGGGCGAGGCGTCATACGACCTGAGCACGCTGCGGACCGGCATCATGGCCGGCTCGCCGTGCCCGGTCGAGGTGATGAAGCGGGTCATCGCCGAGATGAACATGGGTGAGGTCGCGATCTGTTACGGCATGACCGAGACGTCGCCGGTGTCGACCATGACCCGCACCGACGACGACCTCGCGCGCCGCACCGAGACCGTCGGCCGGGTGATGCCGATGCTCGAGGTCAAGGTGGTGGACCCGGCGACCGGGCTGACCGTGCCGCGCGGCGCGACCGGCGAGTTCTGCACCCGCGGCTACAGCGTGATGCTCGGCTACTGGGAGCAGCCCGACAAGACCGCGGAGGCGATCGACCAGGCTCGCTGGATGCACACCGGCGACCTCGCCACGATGGACGACGACGGCTACGTCGCGATCGTCGGCCGGATCAAGGACCTGGTGATCCGGGGCGGCGAGAACATCTACCCCCGCGAGATCGAGGAGTTCCTCTATACCCACCCGGCGATCGCCGACGTGCAGGTCGTGGGGGTGCCCGACGCGAAGTACGGCGAGGAGCTGATGGCCTGGATCATCATGCGGTCCGGCGAGCCGCCGCTCGACGCCGATGCCGTGCGGAAGTTCGCCGACGGCAAGCTCGCGCACTACAAGATCCCGAAGTATGTGCACGTCACCGACGCGTTCCCGATGACCGTGACCGGCAAGATCCGCAAGGTGGAGATGCGCGAGCAGGCGAGGGAGATCCTCGGGAATGCCTGACACACAAGCAGTTTCGCCGTCCGGGGAGCAGTGGGTCATCGAGCGCGGCGACCAGCGGCTCACGGTGGTCGGCGTCGGAGGCGGCATCCGCTCGTATGACGTGGCCGGTCGCCCGGCACTGTTCGGCTACCCGGCCGATGCGAAGGCGGACGCCGGCCGCGGACAGCTGCTGGTGCCCTGGCCCAACCGGATCGCCGACGGGCGCTACACCTTCGGTGGCAAGGACCAGCAGCTGCCGCTGACCGAACCGGCCAAACACAACGCCTCTCACGGTCTGGTGCGGTGGGCGACCTGGCAGCTGGTCGAGCAGACCGATGCCGCGCTGACCGTCGCGCACCGGCTAATGCCGAGCCCCGGCTGGGACGGCATCCTGGACCTGGCCGTGCGTTACGAGCTCGGCGACGACGGGTTGACGGCCACCCCGTCGGCCACCAATGTCGGCACGAGCCCGGCGCCGTTCGGCTTCGGCGCGCACCCCTACCTGACGGTCGGCGAGGGGTCGGTGGACGAGCTCACCCTCTCGCTACCGGCCGGGCAATATCTCACCGTGGACGACCGGCTGTTGCCGACCGGGCGGGCCGAGGTCGCCGGAAGTGACGTCGACTTCCGGTCGCCGCGTCAGATCGGGGCAGCCGTGATCGACACGGCCTTCACCGGCCTGGCCGCCGGCGACGACGGGCGGTGGCGGATCAGCGTGTCGGACGAGCGGTGGCGCACCACGCTGTGGGCCGACGCGGCCGACTTCGGCTATGCGCAGGTCTTCACCGGAGACAGCCTGCCGGCCGGGCGTGCCCGGCATACCGGTGTCGCGGTGGAGCCGATGACCTGCCCGGCGGGTGCCTTCGCGACCGGTGAGGGGCTGATCGTGCTTCAACCGGGGCAGACCTGGTCGGCCGCATGGGGCGTGCAGGCCGGTGCCGTCAGCTGAGCGCGGCGGCCACGGCGTCGCCGAGCAACGCGCGGAACTCGCGCTGCCCGGTGCGCGGCACGCGCACCTCGCACACCCGAATCCCCTTGCCCGGCTTGCTGATCCGCTCGCTCATGGTCTCCTGATCGCTGATGACCTCATGGGTCACGCCGTGCGCCGCGCAGAGTTGCTCGATGCTGGTGTTGGTCGGGGTGCCGAAGATGCGCTCGTAGGGGGCGGCGAGATCCGGCTTGCCGGACTCGAGGGTGCCGAAGATGCCGCCGCCGTTGTCGTTGATGACGACGATCGTCAGGTCCGGGCGAGGTTCGTCGGGCCCGATCAGCAGCGCGTTGCCGTCGTGCAGGAAGGTCAGGTCGCCCATCATGGCGACGGTCGGGTGCGGCGCCCGGGCGAGTGCGAAACCGATCGCCGACGAGACGACGCCGTCGATGCCGGCCAGACCGCGGTTGGCGACCGCGACCACGCCGCGGGCGATCTCGCGCGGGTCCCGTGCGAGATCCAGGTCACGGATCGTGTTGGACGAGCCCAGGTAGATGCCGGCGCGCTCCGGCAGGCTTCGCGCCACGGTGCGCGCGACTGCCGGCCCGCTCGGCCAGCTCGCCTCGATCAGCGGCGCGGCCGTGGCCGAGACGACCTGGCCGGCGGAGCGCCACGCGGACGCCCACGCCCGGTCGGCGCACGACGACACCGCCTCGTGGCTGCGCTCGATGTCGTCCCAGTCGTGCACCCGGCGCACCACGTGACCCGGGTCGGACCATGACGTCAGCGGGGTGACCGCCTCGACGGTGACGGCCGGGTTGCGCAGCAGCGCGACGACCGCACGGTCCAGCGTGACCCGGCCGCCGACGAGCACGCGCTCGGGCAGCTGCTGCTCGACCCAGCCGTGTGCGCGCAACAGCAGCGGACCGTGCGGGGTGACCCGGCCGCGTCGGTAGGCACCGAACGGCTCGGCCATCATCGGCCAGCCGGCCGCGTCGGCGAGCTCGGCCAGCTCCGCCGCGTCCTGCGGGTCGGGCAGGTCGCCGAGCAGCACGAGGGTCCGCGGCACCGGCGCGATGCCCGGTCCCTCGACCGCGGACTTCTTGTGCGAGTGCGGGTTTCGCAGGCTGAGCCAGGCCTCGCCGTGGGGCCGGCCGCTCAGTGACTCGGGCCAGTCGGAGGGCTCGGTGTCGCCGACATCGGCGAGGGCGTCGGGCACCAGCGGGTCGCGCAGCGGCACGTTGAGGTGCACCGGTCCCGGGTCTCCGGAGGGATACCCCTGCGACTCGGCCATGGCGCGCCCGATGACCGACCGCCAGATGCCCTGTTGTCCGTCGCGCCGCTCCGGGGTGCCGAACTCGTGGAACCACCGGGTCGCGCCGCCGAAGAGCTTCACCTGGTCGGTGGTCTGGTTGGCGCCGGTGCCGCGCAACTCCTGCGGGCGGTCGGCGGTTAGCAGGATCATCGGGACATAACCCTGTGCCGCCTCGAGCACCGCCGGGTGCAGGTTGGCGACCGCGGTCCCGCTCGTGGTGATCACCGGCACCGGCACGCGGGTCGCCTTGCCGAGGCCGAGAGCGAGGAACGCCGCCGAGCGTTCGTCCACGCGGACGTGCAGCCGCAGCCGACCGGCCCGCTCGGCGGCTTCCGCGGCATACGCCAGCGGAGCCGAGCGTGAGCCCGGAGCCAGGACGACCTCGCGGACTCCCTGCCGGATCAACTCGTCGAGCAGCACGGTCGCTATCGCGGTGGAAGGGTTCACCCGAGCATCCTGCCGCACCGGCTCGCTGCGTCAGTCGGACACCCAGCGGTAGTCGCACCCCGAGATCAGTCCCAGCGTGACGAGCACGAGCCGGTCGGCACCCATCGGCAGCGCCTTCCACGCCAGTGAAGTGCGCCGGATCAGCTTCTGCCGAAGGTGCCGTGCCAGCGCGTCACCCTGCCGCGTCAGCTCGATCCGGTCGCCTGCGCCGACGTAGAACTCCTTGCGCCACAGCAAGCCCCACTCTTCGAGGCGTGCCACGCGCTTGCCCGCCGCCTGCCGGGAGACCCGCAAGCCCTGCGCGAGTTCGGAGATGGCGCGGCTACGGATGCCCAGTGCCTCGATGACGCGCACATCGGACAACGTCAGCTGCGCATAGGTCGAGCCGTCCGCGCCGACGAACGTCGCGGCGTCCTGCAGCATCGCGTTGTCCAGGGCGTCCCGCGCCGCCCGCAGGTAGAAGGGCAGGTCGTCCAGGGTCGGCCGCTCTTCGAGATTGCCATCGCGCCGGTCCGCCGGATCGAGGTGCTCCCAGACATCCGGTATGACGAATCGCTTGTTCGGCGACAGCAACTCCTCTGGCATCGGGATCGGCGCCGGCCCGGGGAGTGGCTCGGGCCCGGTGATCGGCTCGAGCGCCGGTGCCTTGTGCAGCTCGGGTCCTCGCCCCTCGGGGTGGTGGGTCATCCCGTCGATTGTGCTCCGGTGCGACCGGCGAAATCGGTTGTCCACAGGGCCCGGCGTTCGCGAGCAGGCCGCGCGGCCGCCGGAACGATGCAGTCCTCGCCGCGATCGGCAACCTGGTTGCGGCCGGCGCAACCAGGTTGCGGATCGCGGCGAGAAGTATCCGACTCCGGTGAGAGATCGGCGTGGGAGAGCGCTCAGCCGGCCGCGACGAGGGCGGCGAGGGTGCCGCCGAGTTCGACCAGTGCCTCGCGTTGCGCGTCGGTGGGTGCGCGCAGGATCTCGACCGGTTCGGCGGCGAGGCGCCACTCCAGCCCGGTGGTGATCGACTCCAGCGAGCGGCGGGCGCCGGTGGTGTCCGACCTGCCGTGGATCCAGAAGGAGAACGGCCGCCGCGAGACCTTGCCGCGGGTGTCGTCGTAGGTGGAGTCGAAGGCGTGCTTCATCGCGCCGGACATGTAGCCGAAGTTGGCCGGCGTCCCGAGCAGGTAGCCGTCGGCGTCCAGGAAGTCGTCGATGGTGACCGACAGCGCCTCGACGACGCGGACGTCGACGCCCTCGATCTCATCGAGCGTCGCCCCGGCGAGCACCGCGTCGAGCAGGTCGCGCAGCAGTGGCGTCGGGGAGTGGTGCAGCACCAGCAGTTGCGCGCTCACGTGGCCGGATCGGCGGTGCCGGGTGACGGCACGCTCGCTGGACTTGCGTGGTCGGACTGCACGCTCGCGGGACTCGCGTGGTCGGATAGCCGCACGATCGCGACCGACTCGGCGCCGACCGTCACCGCACCATCGGCCGCGTCGACGTCGCCGAAAGCGGCGACCAGGTCACCGGGGGACGCCATCTCGTAGTCGCCCAGATTGCACACCACGAGGTAGTCGTCGCGGCGCACGGTGACGCCGCTGCCGGCCAGGCGCACGACCGGCAACGCAACGGGACGCCCCGGATGTCCGCTGCCGAGTGCCGGGATCTCGCGACGCAACCGGATGAGTTCGGCATACCAGGCAAAAAGCTGCGCGTGCTCGCCCTCGTCGGCTTCGGACCACCGGAGCTTGGAGTCCTGAAACGTCGAAAGTGCTTGCGGGTCAGGCACATCCGCCGACCAGCCGTGCTCACTGAACTCCGCGCGACGGCCCTTGGACACCGCGTCGGCGAGCTCTGGATCCTGGTGGTCGGTGAAGTATTGCCACGGCGTGGACGCGCCGAACTCCTCGCCCATGAAGAGCATCGGGGTGTAGGGGCTGGTGAGCAGCAACGCCGCACCGCAGGCGAGGCGGCGGGTGCCGACCAGCTGGGAGAGCCGGTCCCCGGTCGCCCGGTTGCCGACCTGGTCGTGGGTCTGCAGCGAGACCACGAAACGCCACGGTGCGACCGTGGCCAGGTCGACCGGCCGGCCGTGGTGTCGTCCACGGAAGCTTGACCAGGTGCCGTCATGGAAGAACGGCGTCGTGAGCACCTTCGCCAGAGCGTCGGTGTGCGCGAAATCCGCGTAATAGCCCTGGGATTCGCCAGTCAGGGCGACATGCAGCCCGTGGTGCACGTCATCCGCCCACTGTCCGTGCAGACCGAGGCCGGCGCCGTGGCCGTCGCGCGGGCTCACCGTGCGCGGGTCGTTGCGATCGGACTCGGCGATCAGCGACAGCGGACGGCGAAGCGCCGCCGACAGGTCGTCGACCCGCTCCGCGAGCTCCTCCAGGAAGTGCACCGCACGCTCGTCGAAGAGCGCGTGCACCGCGTCGAGCCGCAGCGCGTCCAGGTGGAAGTCGCGCAACCACATCAGGGCGTTGTCGATGAAATAGCCACGGACCTGGTCACTTTCGGGTCCGTCGAGATTGACCGCCCAGCCCCACGGCGTCTGATAGCGGTCGGTGAAGTACGGGCCGTAGACCGGCAGGTAGTTGCCGCTCGGTCCCAGGTGGTTGTAGACGACGTCCAGGCACACGCCGAGTCCCCGGGCGTGGCAGGCGTCGACGAACCGTTGCAGGCCCGCCGCTCCGCCATACGCCTCGTGCACCGCGTAGGGAGACACCCCGTCATAACCCCAGCCGCGCTCACCCGGGAAGCCGACCACCGGCATCAGCTCGACCATCGAAATGCCAAGCCGCACAAGGTGATCGAGTCGCTCGATCGCGGCATCGAACGTGCCGCCCTCGGTGAACGTGCCGACGTGCAACTCGTAGATGACCGCGCCCTGCAGGGGAGTGCCCGGCCAGTCGGTGTCGCTCCACCGATGAGCGTCCAGGTCGACCAGAGCCGACGACGCGTGCGGTCCGTCCGGCTGGGACAGCGACCGCGGGTCGGGCCGCTCGTCGCCTCCGTCGACGCTGAACGCGTAGCGCGCGCCGGGCGCCGCCTCGACGTTCGCGCGCCACCACCCGTCCTCGCCCGCCATGGGGACGCGCGTGCCGTCGAGCACGAGATCGACGCCACGCTCGGCGAGTGGTGCCCAGACTGCGAATGCGGTCATCGGTCCTAGTCCTCGTTCTCCAGCAGCGCGACGGGCCAGGTGCCGAGCACATCGGCCACGCCGAGATGCCCGTCGCTGACGTGCGTGACGCCGGAGATGCGATCGCGCCACCTGCCGGCGCCGAGCTGGAAGGTCGCATTGGCCCAGCCGCCGCTGCGTGACAGCCGTGCCGGAGCGCGCGTCGCGAGCGTCATGAACGTCTTGCGGCCGCCACGCCCGAAGGCCTCGGCGAGCCGCCCGGCATGCGCCGACCGACTGAAGCCGAGCAGGTGCTCGGAGCTGGATTCGACCGGTCGGTATGACGATTCGGCCCCGAACACGCGCGGATGCTCACGGCGGGCACGCAACGCGGTGGTCACCACGTGCAGCTTCTCCGCGTCCAGCGATCCGTCGCCGGGCCGGCCCAGCAACTCGCGCCGCCGGTCGTAGTCGACCGGTCGCCGGTTGTCCGGGTCGACCAGCGAGAGGTCGACCAGCTCGGCGCCCTGGTAGGAGTCGGCCATCCCCGGCATGGTCAGTTGCAGCATTTTGGCACCGAGCACCGTGGCGCGGATCGCGCGGGCGTTGGCCGCCAGCGCCCGGTCGATCGCCTCCCGCACCGGTCCACCGGTCGCGGCGGCAAGCGCGAAATCGATGACGCGGCGCTCATATTCGGGGTCGCCGTCGACCCATGCGGTGTGCAGCTTCGCCTCACGCAGCGCCTTCTCCAGGTATGCCGAGAGTCGCTCCTCGCCGATCGGCCCGACGCCGAGCAGCGTCTGCCACACGAAGTGCGCGGTCGGCCCGTCCACCCCCGCGGCCTCGGCAGCTGCCAGCGAGGCAGCCGAAATCGACTGCCACGATTGCGGATCGCCACCCACCGCCAGCAGCCGGGCGCGCACGTCCTCGCTGCGCTTGGTGTCGTGGGTGGACAGGGTCGTCATCGTGCGCGGCCAGTGCTCCTGCTGGTCCAGTGCCCAGTCGTGCAGGGCTCCCGGCGAGGAGATCGGCAGGCGGCTCGGGTCGCTGCCGACCTCGTTGAGGGCGATGAACTCGTGCCAGCGGTAGAACGTGGTGTCCTCGATGCCCTTCGCCATCACCGGACCCCAGGTCTGCTGCAGCCGGACGCCGAAATCCGTTGCGGATGCTTCGTCTTCGGCCAACGTCGTCAGGGGGACGAGAGCATCGAGCTCGGGTCGCAGGTCCGGGCGGCGGCTGACGGCCTCGGTGAAGGCGTCGCTCAGCCTGGCGCGCGCCGTCGCCGAGAGTCGATGGTCGGGCCGCACATATGCGCGGTAGACCTCGCCGGCCACGAGCAGCTCGACGACCGCCTCCCGCAGGCGCTCCGGGTCGAGGTCCGGCAGCGTCTCGCGAGCCCGCCGGGTGAGTCGGTCCACCTCGGGGCCGAGCGACTTGTCGACCACCTGACGTTTGGCGGTTTCCACCACGTGCGCGTAGTCGGGGTCGCCACCGGCGGCGACCCAGGTGTCGCGGAGCACGGACGCGTCGGCCGGGTCGGTGAGCGCCTCCTGGACGACGCGCAGCGCGTCATACCCGGTGGTGCCGGCGCACGCCCACGACGACGGCAGGCGTTCGCCCGGCTCGAGGATCTTCTCGACCCAGATCGGCGTCCCCTTCGCGCAGGCCGCGGTGAGGCGTTCGAGATAAGCGGTCGGGTCGGCGAGCCCGTCGGGATGGTCGATGCGGAAGCCGTCGATGAGCCCGCGATGGTGCAGCTGCAGCAGGAGCCGGTGGGTCTGGTCGAAGACCTCCGGCAGTTCGACGCGGACCGCGATCAGCCCGTCCACCTCGAAGAACCGGCGGTAGTTGAGCACCTCGTCCTTGTCGCGCCACGACGTGAGTCGATAGTGCTGGCGTTGCAGGAGTTCGGCGACGTCGTCCGTGGTGTCGGTGCCGAGCGCGAGCGGCCACACGTGGTCGTAGTAGCGCAACACCGGCTCGTCGCCGTCCGGCTCCTTCTCGAGGGTGATCTCACCGTCGGCGAGCACCTCGTCGAGCGGTTTGCCGAGCACCGGCAGGCCGATGCGGCCGCCGCCGGCCTTCCAGTCGATGTCGAACCAGTCGGCGGTCGCGGCGTCGCGGCCGTCGCGCAGCACCTGCCAGACCTGCCCGTTGAGCACCTCGGGGGCCACGAACGCCATGTGGTTGGGCACCACGTCCACGACGATGCCGAGGTCGCGCTCGTGCGCCGCGGCGGCCAGTGCCTCGAAGCCGGCGAGGCCACCCAGTTCGTCGCTCACGCGGGAGTGGTCGACGACGTCATACCCGTGCATCGAGCCGGGCGCCGCCTGCAGGATCGGCGACAGGTAGAGGTGCGAGACGCCGAGGTCGGCGAGATAGTCCACCTGCGCTGCCGCGTCGGCGAAGGTGAACCCCGCGTGCAGCTGCAGCCGGTAGGTGCCGGTCACTCCTCGAGCCATGTGCCCATCATGCCGAAGCGCCGACGCTGGCCCTAGTAGCGCAGGGGAGCGACCACTCTCGCTGGCCCGAGTAGCGCTGGGGAGCGACCACTCTCGCTGGCCCGAGTAGCGCGGGGGAGCGACCACTCTCGCTGGTTGAGTAGCGCGGGGGAGCGAAGCGGAGGAGCGCGTATCGAAACCAGCGCAACCAGCGCAACCAGCGACGCCGCGCAACCAGCAGCCCCAGCACTACCCCGCTACTGCACCGCCTGCGCCCCGCAGGGGTTGCCGTTCGCGGTCAGCACCGACGTAGTGCGCTGCCACGACTGCGGATTGGAGGTGGGCGTGACGAGCTGTATGACGTGTCCGCGCAAACGGTCGACGTAGGTCGGGTGGAACTTCTCGCTGATGCTGACGTTGCCGGCGGCGTCCCGGTTGAAGGTGACGTTCATGAGCACGCCGTCCTGGGTCGCGGCCGGCAGGCTCAGCACGCCGGCACCCTGCGAGGAGATGGCGTTGCCGAGGCTGTAGTTGACCAACTTGCCGTTGATCTTCTCGCACGGCTGCACCTCGTGCGGGTGGTTGCCGATGATGTAGTCGACCTGGCCGGAGTTGAGGATGCCGGTGGCGAACTGCCGTTGCTCGGGGCTGACCTGCGGTGTGTATTCGATGCCCCAGTGCATCGAGACCAGCACCAGGTCCGCGCCCTGCGCGCGGGCGGCCTTGGCATCGTTGACGATGCCCGCGACCCCCACGACCAAGTAAAGGTTCTTGCCGAACCACGGAGCGCCGTTGGGCAGCTTGGTCTGGTTGCCGATCGTGTTGTCCAGCGTCCAGCTGTAGGACAGCTGCGCGATCTTCAGCCCCTTGGCCTCGTAGAAGACCGGCTGTCCCGGGGTCGAGGCGTCCGGCCCCGGCCCGGCCGCCTTCAGCCCGACCTCCTGCATGATCTCCCGCGTCGACCGCGCCCCGGCCAGTCCTCGGTCGAAGGCGTGGTTGTTGGCGGTGCTGCAGCCGTCATACCCGGCGCCCTTGATCGCGGTGGCGAACTCGTGCGGACCGTTGATGCTGATGCCGTGGGACAGATCGGTGTCGGTCCGCGTCAGCGGCGCCTCCATCTGGCAGATCGCCACATCGGCCGCGCTCACCGTGTCCTTCACGCCCGCGAACATCGGGGAGAAGTCGTAACCCTTGCCGCCGGCGTTGCGCCGCGCGTCGGCGATGAGCTGCGGGTGCGGCAACTCGTCGCCCGACACCAGGACGGTGACCGACGCGGGCTTGCCGGTGACCCGGGGAGCGGGCTGGGCAGGCCCTGACGATTCTGCCGAACCTGACGAACCCGACGACGCCGAAGCTGATGAACCCGGCGCCGATGAACCCGGAGCTGTCGAAGGACCGCCCGCGGCGCCCTGCGACGTCGCCCCGCCACCCGACGCCGACGCCGGTGCGCCCGCGCCGGAGCCGCCGCCGCTGCAGGCGGTCAACCCCAGCAGACCGGTGGCCGCGACCGCCGCGAGCACGCGGCGGCTTCCCCCGAAATGTGCCCTCATGGCCGCCGATGGTAACCGGGCCGGCTGACCGGACTGCTCGCCCGCGACGCGCGCCGTTACCGCCTCGGGACGTGTAAGGCACACCACAGCAGCCCGATCTGCGGTAACTTCCGGGTAAGTGACCGATCAGTACGGGGGATGATCCCCGTCCGAGGAGTGCGCATGGGAATCTTCAGCTCGCCCGTCAAGGCCGCGCCCGGCTCTGACCTGAACGCTAAGCAGGAGGGGCTCCTCTGGGTAGTCGTCACCCTCGGCTCCTTCCTCCTGCTGCTCTTCCTCAACTTCATCTTCCAGCCGGACACGTCCTCGCTGCCCGGTCCGACCTGGCTCACCGGCCCGGTGATCGGCTTCGTGGTCGGCATCATCGCCTCGCTGCTGGTCAAGCCGCGCAGCTGGCAGGTGCAGTCCTGGGTGGTGCCCGGGGTCGTGCTGGTGCTGGTCATCCTCTGCGAGTTCTTCCAGGGCGACGCCCAGTGGATCGGCCAGACGCTCGCCACCTTCTTCGTCGGCTTCGGCGGCGGCGCGCTGTTCTTCCGGGCAGCCGAGAAGCAGCACGAGTACGACGTGGCGCACCGCGACGGCCGCGCCCAGCGGTAGACCCCCAGCGGTTTGGCGCAGCGTAGACGCCCGGCGCTTCAGGCGGTCGCGGACTCCGCGGCCGGCCTGCGCCATACCTCCAGCGCGACCAGGGCGAGCAGCTCGATCGTGTTGCACCGAGGGTGTTGGGGCCGATCAGCAGGATGACGATCGCGATCACGCCGCTGCGCACCGCGCCCGGCAGGTCCACCGCCCTGGGGCGCATCCGTCGCGCGGACACCCAGGCGAAGCCGCCGGCGACGACCGACGCCGCCATGGCTCCCTCGCGCAGCACTGGCCTCGCCATGCGGGACCGCCGGGCCGGCGCGGCTGCTGACATTTCCCCCTGTCGGTCATGCGTCCGACGATATGCCGCGGCCGCCACCCGTTGGGAGGAAGCGGTCAGACAACGGGCGAGGGAACGGGCCGGGAAACCAGCGGGGAGACAGCGAAGGGCCCGCGGATACCGCGGACCCTTCGCCGTTGCAGGTGGTGCGACTACTTCTTCTTCACGTCGAACCGGTCGTTGTCCATGACCTTCGCCCACGCGGCGACGAAGTCCCGCACGAACTTCTCGGCGGCGTCGTCGGAGGCGTAGACCTCGGCGATCGCGCGCAGCTCGGAGTTCGCGCTGAAGACCAGGTCGGCGCGGCTGCCGGTCCAGGCCTGGCCGTCCGGGCCGGTGGCGACATACGAACCCTTGGTGTCGCCGGGCTTCCAGTCGGTGGTGAGCGCCAGCAGGTTGACGAAGAAGTCGTTGGTCAGCTGGCCGACGCGGTCGGTGAAGACACCGTCCTTGTTGTCGCCGGTGTTGGCGCCGAGCACCCGCAGACCGCCGATCAGCACCGTCATCTCCGGGGCGCTCACGTTGAGCAGGTTGGCCCGGTCGATCAGGTGGTATTCCAGCGGGGCCACCGGCTCGAAGTCGGTGTAGTTGCGGAACGCGTCGATGCGCGGCTCCAGGTAGGCCACCGACTCGACCTCGGTCTGCTCCTGGGTGGCGTCACCGCGACCCGGCGTGAACGGCACCTCGACCTCGTGCCCGGCGGCCTTGGCCGCCTGCTCGACGCCGACGTTGCCGGCGAGCACCGTGGCGTCGGCGAAGGAGATGCCGGTGTCCTGCGCGATTTGCTCCAGCTTGGCCACCACCGGGCCGATCGCCGCCGGGTCGTTGACCTTCCACGACTTCTGCGGCTCCAGGCGCAGCCGGCCGCCGTTGGCGCCGCCTCGCTTGTCGGAGTTGCGGTATGACGCAGCGGCCGCCCAGCCGGTCTTGACCAGGTCGGACACCGAGAAGCCGGCGTCGGCGATCTGCTGCTTGGCGGCGGCGACCGCCTCCGGGCTCGGTGCCTGGGTCGCCGGCACCGGGTCCTGCCAGATGAGGTCCTCGGCCGGCACCTCCGGTCCGAGGTAGCGGGACTTCGGGCCCATGTCGCGGTGGGTCAGCTTGAACCACGCACGCGCGAACGCGTCGGCGAACTCTTCCGGGCGCTCCATGAACCGGCGCGAGATCTTCTCGTATGCCGGGTCGAAGCGCAGCGCGAGGTCGGAGGTCAGCATGCGCGGCTCGCGCTTGCCGTCACCGGACGCCTCCGGGACCATGTCGGCCCCGCCGTTGTTGACCGGGCGCCACTGCTTGGCGCCGGCGGGGGAGTCCATGAGCTCCCACTCGTAGCCGAACAGGATGTGGAAGAACTCGTCGTCCCAGCGGGTCGGGTGGTAGGTCCAGGTGACCTCCAGGCCGGAGCCGATGACGTCGACGGTCTTGCCGGTCTGGAAGGGCTGCTTCCAGCCGATGCCGTTCTGCTCGATCGGGGCGCCCTCGGGCTCGGGGCCGACCTCGTCGGCCGGGGCGGCGCCGTGGGTCTTGCCGAAGGTGTGGCCGCCGGCGATGAGGGCGACGGTCTCCTCGTCGTTCATCGCCATCCGGCTGAAGGTCTCGCGGATGTCGATCGCGGACTTCAGCGGGTCGGGCTCGCCCTCCGGGCCTTCGGGGTTGACGTAGATCAGACCCATCTGCACTGCGGCCAACGGGTTTTCCAGGTCGCGGTCGCCGGTGTAGCGCTCGTCGCCGAGCCACTCGGTCTCTGGGCCCCAGTAGACGTCGTCGTCCGGCTCCCAGGCCTCGGGCCGTCCGCCGGCGAAGCCGAAGGTCTTGAAGCCCATGTTCTCCAGCGCCACGTTGCCGGCCAGGATCATCAGGTCACCCCAGGACAGCGCCTGGCCGTACTTCTTCTTGACCGGCCACAGCAGGCGGCGGGCGCGGTCGAGCAGCACGTTGTCCGGCCAGGAATTGAGCGGGGCGAAGCGCTGCTGACCGGTGCCACCGCCGCCGCGGCCGTCCTGGACGCGGTAGGTGCCGGCGCTGTGCCACGCCATACGGATCATCAGCGGGCCGTAGTTGCCGAAGTCGGCCGGCCACCACTCCTGCGAGTCGGTGAGCATCGTGTTGATGTCGGCCTTGACCGCTGCGAGGTCGAGCTTTTCGAACGCGGCCGCGTAGTCGAAGTCCTCGCCCAGCGGGTTGGCGACCGCGGGGTTCTTGGCCAGGATCTTCAGGTTGAGGCGCTCCGGCCACCACTGCTGGTTGGCGTCACCTTGCGTCGGCGGGATGAGGTTGTGCATGACCGGGCATTTGCCGCCCGCATCCTCATCGTTGATCTCAGCCAGAGGCTGTTCGTCGGTGGTGCTCATGACTTCCTTTCGGTGTCCTGCTGAAGGGTGGGCGAAACTCGTTGCGCGGCAGCGCAATCGGGACACACCCCCCAGTAGATGACCTCGGCTTCGTCGATGCGGAAGCCGTGGTCGTCCGGGGTGTGCAGACACGGGGCCTCGCCCACGGCGCAGTCGACGTCGACGACCGCGCCGCAGGAGCGGCAGACCAGATGATGGTGGTTGTCACCGACACGCAGCTCGTAGCGCGCGCTGGAGCCGGCCGGCTGGATGCGTCGCACCAACCGGCTGTCGGCGAAGGTGTTGAGGCAGTCGAAGATCGCCTGCCGGGAGACGGCCGGCAACTGCTCGCGGACCGCCTCGGCGATCACCGCGCTGTCGGCGTGCGGGTGGTCGTGCACGGCACTCAGCACCGCGAGGCGAGGTTGCGTCACGCGCAGACCGGCCCCGCGCAGCGTCTCCTCGAAGTGGCCCGGCACGTGATCACCCTTTCGGGTTTTCTGGACCAAGTCAAGTCTTCTGCGCTGGTCGAGTAGCCGGGTCTTGTTGGTCGAGTAGCCGGGAGGAGCGCAGCGGGGGACGGCGTATCGAGACCACCGGCGGCTTTCGCGGGGTCGTTGCTGGGCTGATCTCGATACGCGGCTCGTTCCTCGCCGCTACTCGATCAGCGAAGACTGCCGCTCGATCAGCGAAGCTGTGCTGGTCGAGTAGCCGGGAGGAGCGCAGCGGGGGACGGCGTATCGAGACCCAGCCTCCTATCGAGACGAGCCGCGCTCAGAACGCCGCGTCGTGACAGAACACCGTGAGCGCGCGCCGGTCGACGCGCACGTGCAGCGCGTCGGTCGTCTCGCCGAGCTCGCCGTCGCGGGCGACCCGGACCGGCCCGCTCAGCACGTCGATCTGCAGCTCCGGCGCGCTGAGTTCGTGGTAGCGCTTGTTGCGCGCCAGCTGCCCGGTCAGCAACGCTGCCAACACTTTCAGCTGCCCGATCGGTCCGGCGACGTCGAGCATGCGAAGGTCGACCAGGCCGTCGCTCATCTGCTCCCGGAAGGCCGGCGCGAAGCCGCTCGGCTGATACCTGCCGTTGCCGAGGAAGAGTAGGTTGATCTCGCTGGTGGTGTCGTCCACCCGCACCCGCAGGGTGCGGTCCTTGACGACGAGCGCCGCCCACACCGCGGCGAGCGGCTTGCCGACGCGTCCCTCGTACTTCTCTCGGATCTGCACGAAGTCGGTGTAGGCGCCGATGCTCGCGGTGTTGAGGAAGATCTTGTCGTTGAGGTATGCCGCGTCGACCTTGTCCGCGGTGCCTCGTTTGACTGCCGTTATCGCGGCGTCCAGGCCGAACGCGCCGACGTCCTTGGCGAAGTGGTTGAAGGTGCCGGCGGGGAAGACCGCGAGCGGCACGTCGGCCGCGATCGCGGCCGACGCCGCGGAGCGGACGGTGCCGTCGCCGCCCGCGACGCCGAGCACCTGTGCGCGAGAGGCGGATTGGCGCATCACCTGCTCAACGTCGTCCTCCTTGCGGAGCTCGACGACCTCCACGTCCGGCAGCTTGCGTTGCACCTTGCGCAGCACGTCGGCGCCCTGCCCGCTGTGCGACGCGGGGTTGACCACGAGCACGACGCCGCGGCCGGTGGGGCGCTCGCCGAGCTGCAGGGGAGCGCGGTGGTGCAGGTGCTTCTCAGGTGGCGCCGCCGGTGGCACGAGCTTGCCGCCGATGCGGGCCACCGTGCTGCCGAGGAACCAGCCGGCGACGACGTCCGACGGGTAGTGCGCGCCGGTCGCGACCCGGGACACCCCGACCAGTCCGGCGAGTGCGCGCAGCGGGTAGGCGAGGGCCGGCAGCTCGAGACTCACCGCGGTCACGAACGCGGCCGCACTTGCGGCATGGCCACTCGGGAAGCTGGTCGAGGTCGGCAGTCGCCGCGACATCCGGCTCAGTGGCACCGAGCGCAACGACGGCCGCGGGCGCCGATTGGTCCGTTTCGCAATCTGATTGGTGATCAGGCTGCTCACCGCGATGGTCGCGACACCACGCATCGCCGCACGTTGCGCGCGCCGTTTGCGGCTCACCCCGAGCAGGGCGGCGATGCCGAACCAGAGCTTGGAGTGGTCGGCAGCATTGGTGAGCCGGGGCATCAGGCGGTCGAGCAGCGGGCTGTCGGTGGTGGCCAACGCCTCGAACACCGAGACGTCGAGGTCGTCGACGTCCTGCACGATGCGGGCTGTCCAGTCGGGCATCGGTGGTGGCGCCTTCCGGGTAAGAGGTCAGTAGGAAATGGTTCAGTGGGAACGGGTCAATGGGAGTGGGTCAGTAGAGGGGCGACCGGTCGGCGCCGTGATAGATCTCCGCGTCGAGCCGGTGGGGGTCCACGTCGAGCAGTTTGCGGTCCCACTTGGCGAGATCGGCTGCCAATCCATAGGTTTCGTTGAGGAAGGTCAGCACCATGGTGTCCGGGTCGTCGCTGGTGCGCACCTCGTCGTAGGGCAGGATCCACTCGCCCAGCGTGTCGTCGAACCTGCCGACGCTGACCTTGCCGCTCCGGAAGCCGTCGGGCTCGGGGTAGGCGTAGGAGTAGAACGACCCCTCAGGCGAGCCCCCGGCCCAAAAGCCCGCCGCGAAGTTCTCCCGGCTCTCCGCCTCGTCCATCACCCACGACGGCAGGTTGGGCACGTGCAGCGCGGGCGGCGGCTTCGGCGCGCCCCGGCCCGAGAACCGCACGCAGGACAGGTCGAGTGACCCCCAGAAGAGCTGGATCGGGCTGTCCTTGCCGGCGAAACCGGCCCGCCAGATCATGAAACTCCTTTGCACAGCGACCAATTGGCGCCAGAACGTCTGCACCGCCTGCGCGTCGTACGGGCGGTCCTCGGTGTCCTCGGCGAACGGCACCGCCGGGTCGACCTCGTTGGGGCTGGGCACGATGTCGCAGCGCAGGCGCAGCTCTTGCAGCGCCTCCTGCACCTCGTCGTAGAAGGTCGCGACCGACTTGGCCTCCAGCGCGATGGAGACCTGCCGGCCGTCGGCGCGGCGCAGGTAGAACTTGTGGTCGATGAAGTCGAACTCGGCGTCGAAGGGATGACCCTCGAAGAACATCATCCCGGTGCGGAACCCGCGGGCGCTCACCTGGAAGGTGACATTCCACCAGTGATTGACCAGCGGGGTGGAGACCATCTCCATCTTGCCGACGATCTGCAGCCACAGGTGCAGCGTCTTGCGGGTGTCGGTCCAACTGTCGACCGCCAGGGCCGGCCAGGTCTCGGTGTCGCTCATCGGTGGTCTCCGTTCAGTTGGGGTTGTTGCCTTTGGGTATGCCGCCGAGCAGCGCCCGCATCTGGTCGAGCTCGTCGCCGCCGGACGGTGCCGGTGCGGAGCGCGGCCCGCAGGCTGTCAGCAACCGGACGAATCCCTCTGCGGCGCGGTCGATCCGGGAGCTGAGCCCGCTGTTGCCGTCGCCGCCGAAGTCACCGGTGGCGGCATACACGGCGGTCGGCGCGACGATCGCGTGCAGGTAGGAGAACATCGGCCGCAGGGAGTGCTCGAGCACCAGAGAGTGGCGCTCGGTGCCGCCGGTCGCGGCGATGAGTACCGGCATGCCGTCGAGGCTGGGCAGTGGCAGCACGTCGAAGAACAACTTGAAGAGCCCGCTGTAGGAGGCGTTGAAGGCGGGAGTCACGGCGATCAGCCCGTCGGCCGAGGTCAGGGTGTCGAACGCCGCCTGCAGCTCCGGGCTGATGAAGCCGGTGAGCGTGGCGTCCATCAGCGCCTTGCCGTAGAGCCGCAGATCGATCATCGGGAGCTCGACGCTGCCGGCCGGCAGGTCCTTGCGGACCGCCTCGGCGAGCCGGTCGGCGAGCAGGCGCGTGCTGGACGGCTCGCGAAGCCCGGCGGTCACGACCGCGATCGTCGTCATGCCTGGTCACCCTCCGATGTTGTTGCTGTGTCTGGTTTTTCGGCCGCGGGGGTCGCGTCGGCTGCTTCCTTGGCTTCCTTGGCTTCCTTGGCCGCGACCAGCGACGCGTGCGTCGGTGCGTCGGGCACGTCCGCCGGGCGCCCCTTGGCAAACTCCTCCCGCAACACCGGCACGACCTCCTCGCCGAGCAGGTCGAGCTGCTCCAGCACGGTCTTCAACGGCAGCCCGGCGTGGTCGAGCAGGAAGAGCTGCCGCTGGTAGTCGCCGACATAGTCGCGGAAGCCGAGCGTGCGCTCGATGACCTCCTGCGGCGACCCCACGGTCAGCGGCGTCTCGCGGGTGAACTCCTCCAGGGACGGGCCGTGGCCGTAGACCGGCGCCTCGTTGAAGTAGGGCCGGAACTCGCGCACCGCGTCCTGGCTGTTGGGCCGCATGAACACCTGGCCGCCGAGTCCGACGATCGCCTGCTGCGGCGTGCCGTGGCCGTAGTCGGAGAACCGTTGCCGGTAGAGCTCGACCTGCTGCTGGGTGTGCGACGGTGGCCAGAAGATGTGGTTGGCGAAGAAGCCGTCGCCGAAATAGCCTGCCAACTCTGCAATTTCGGGTGACCTGATCGAGGCGTGCCAAACGAACGGCGGCACGTCGTCCAGGGGGCGCGGTGCGAGCGTGAAGCCCTGGAGTGCGGCGCGGAACTTGCCGCTCCAGTTGACGACCTCGTCGTCCCAGACCGAGCGCAGCAGCTGGTAGTTCTCGACCGTCAGCGGTATGGCGGCGCGGATGTCCTTGCCGAACCACGGGTAGACCGGGCCGGTGTTGCCGCGCCCGAGCATGACGTCGGTGCGGCCGTCGCAGAGGTGTTGCAGCACGCTGAAGTCCTCGGCGATCTTCACCGGGTCGTTGGTGGTGATCAGCGTGGTCGAGGTCGACAGCAGGAGGCGTTCGGTCTGCGCGGCGATGTAGGCGAGCAGGGTCGTCGGCGACGACGGCACGAAGGGCGGGTTGTGGTGCTCGCCGGTCGCGAAGACGTCGAGGCCGACCTCCTCGGCCTTCTTGGCGATCGCCACCGTCGCCTTGATGCGCTCGTGCTCGCTCGGCGTCTTGAGGGTGGTCGGATCGCGGGTGATGTCCCCGACTGTGAAGATCCCGAACTGCATTTCGCTCATGCGACGCATCACCCCTGCACGTGTCGTGGCCAGTGGATGATCAGTCTTTCAGACGGTTGCCCGACGTTGTGCTCGGCTGCAACCCACTCAACCTGCCCACCGCCGGCGTGCCGCCGGTCGGCGCGGGGTGGGCGCCTACCACCGGCGTTGCCGGCCGAGTCCGCAACGCGGCGGCGCGCTGGGCGATCGAGCGCCTCGTCCTCGGTTCGTTGCAGTCGGCGGCGGGTGAGGCAGCAGCCGGCGCAGGCGTTCGACTGCCGGGCCCGTCATGGACTGGCTGTCGTGGGTCGACGAGATCGTGCAACTGACCGTCCCCGGGTTCGAGTACCCGCGGGAAAGTACGGTGCCGGTGCGCTTTGCCGGGCCGCTCTCGCGCAGCGGCGACAGCGACCATCCGCTGCCGGACTGGTGGGCGGGCCTCGATCCGAATCGGCCGACCGTGCTGGTGACGCAGGGCTCGGCCGTCCCCGATCCGCACAACCTGATCCTGCCCGTCGTCGAGGCGGCCGAGGGAATGGCGCTCAATCTGGTCGTCTCGGCCCCGGATGTCATGGAGCTCGGGCGGCTGCCGTCATACGCACGCCGCAGCCCGTTCCTTCCGTATGACGCTGTGTTTCCCCGGCTGTCGGCGTTCGTCACCAACGGCGGGTATGGCGGAGTCGGCTTCGCGATCCGGCACGGCGTCCCGGTGCTCTCGGTCGGGGCGTCCGAGGACAAGGGTGAGGTCGCGGCACGAGTGCGCTGGAGCGGTCTCGGCATCGGGATCCGGCGAAACCGGATCCCGCCTGCTCGTGCGGGGCGGGAACTGGGCCGGTTGCTGATGCAGCCGGCATATCGTCAGGCCGCGGCCCGCTTGCAGCGGCAGGCAGCCGAAGCGCCCGGACTCGACAGCATCGTCGCGGCGGTCAGCGGCCGTCCTTGACTGTCGGCTGCGGCAGCACCGCCTCGACGGACGTGACGATCTGGGCGGCGGACCACCGGCGGAAGCGGTCGCGGGACCACCCGCAGCGCAACACCAGGTGGTCGTAGCCGGCGTGCGAGACCGTCAGGATCAGCACGTCCGCGACGCCTTGCCGGCGCCGGGCCGACAGCGCCGGGTGCTGCGCGAGCATGAGCAGCATGTCGGTGCGGTGGGCGAAGCGGAGGTCGGTCAGCAGCGCGGCGACCTCCGGATCGCTCGCAGCGGCGACCTCGATCGCCCGGAAGACGCCGACGGACGCCGCGATGCCGTCGATCAGCGGACGAAGGATGCGCGCGATGGAGGGCTCGTCGAAGCAATCGAAGGGTGCCATCTCGAACGATGCGAGTGCTCGTTCCTGCTCCCGGCCCATGAAACGAGCGAAGAAGGCCGCCCCGAGCAGTGCCACCTTCGGGCCGTGGGCGCGGATCGCCTGCGCGCTGACGCCCGCGGAACGGGCGATCTCATCCATCGTCGTCCTCGAATACCCTTGGGACTCGAAGAGTTTCGCGGCTGCCTCCAGGACAGCAGCTCTCTCGCCACCGGCTCTCGCCCCGCCTCGTGAGGCAGATCTGGGTGACGTGTTGCGCGGACTGACCATCCGACCACACTAGGACGAATCGGTTGGCCGTGAGACTGGTGGGCCCTGTGGGGCTCGAACCCACAACCTACGGATTAAAAGTCCGCAGCTCTACCAATTGAGCTAAAGGCCCCGGCGTGCGCTGGTCAAGCGTAGTCGGCGCCCGCGCGCCCGTCACATCCGCCCGACCGCACACCCGGGCTGTCACGTAGCCTGCGCCCTACGTGCAGGGGGCTGCCACCGTCCGTCCAGTTTGACCGATGACGATGAGGATCGCGGGCGGATGCGTAGCGGGGGAAAGTGGGTGGGTCGTGGGTCCCAACGGTCTGGGCACCGTGATCGTGCTGTGGCTGCTGACCACGGCCGTGGTCGGCGCGACGGTCTGGTTCTGGCATTTCATCGGGGAGCGCAGCATCCGCGGCATCGCCGCCCGGATCGCCAGCCAGGTGGTGGTCATCGTCTGCGCGCTCGCCGCGGCCACCGCGACCCTCAACCACCAGTACGACTGGTACGTCGGCTGGGGCGAGGTGCGCGACGCGGTGTTCGGCGTGCAGGCGTCGGCGGCGAAGGGGGAGACCAAGGTCGCCGGTGCGAAGGCGCAACCGCGCATCGACGCCAAACAGGAGAAGCAGCAGGACAATTCGGCGGTCGTCAAATACCGCGCGACGCGCGACGCGACCCAGCGCGACCTCCGGCTCGCCCCGAAGCCCGGCGCGACCGGGCAGTACGTGCGGGTGACCGTGCCGGGCCTGACCGGACTGCCGCAGAGCAAACGCCTCGGGCGGGTGATCGTGTGGCTGCCTGCGTCATACACCGACCCGACGCAGCAGGATCGCCTCTACCCGGTCATCGAAGGTTTCCACGGCGCCCCCGGCGGGCCGCTGGACTGGGCACGCGTCGACCACGTCGAGGGCGTGATCGCCAAGGCGGTCGCCGACAAGTCGGTCGGCGAGCCGATCCTCGTCTTCCCCGACTACATGCCCGGCGCGGTCGACACCGAATGCCTCAACGGCGGTGCCGTGCAGATGGAGACCTGGCTGACCCGGACGGTGCCGCAGTGGATCACCGAGCACTTCCGCGTGCGCACCAGCGCGGACTCGTGGGCGACGATGGGCTACAGCGCCGGCGGCTGGTGCTCGGCCATGGCCGGCCTGCTGCACCCCGACCGGTATGCCGCGAGCATCGTCATCGGCGGCTACTTCACACCGGAGCTCACCAACTGGAACCCGTTCGGCACGGCCGGCCCCCCTGCGCGCTACGACCTGCTGCAACTCGCCGCGGACCACGCGCCACGCACCAACCTCTGGCTCCAAGTGGCCGCCGACGACCCCACCTCCGGCAAGGCGTCGGCGCAGCTCGCGCGCGTCGCGCGACCACCCTTGTCGGTCACCACCTTCAACCAGCCCGGCGTCGGCCACCGGATCTCGGTCTTCATGGCGGCGCTGCCCGTCGGGCTCGACTGGCTGGGCAGGACGCTCCCGTCCTTCGCGCCCGCCAAGGGTGCCTCCTCGTGAAACGTTCAGCCTGACCAGGCATGATGTGGAGGCTGGGCGCATCGGGGCGCCCACGGTGTGGGCGGAAATCGGGGGATTTGTCGTCGTGGAACCCAATGGCACCGGGACGGTGCTGATCTGCTGGCTGCTCGCCGCAGGCGCCTTCGTCGGCGTCGTGCTGCTGTGGCCGAAGCTTGCCGGGCGGACCGTGCGCGCCGTCGCCGGCCGTGTCGGAATGCAAGCGCTGACAACGTTATTGGTCGTGCTCGCCGTCGGCGCGACGCTGAACGAGCAGAACGGCTGGTATGCCGACTGGAGTGACCTGCGCGGCGACCTGCTCGGGCAGGCGACGCCGCACGGGGTCGAAGCAACGCACGGCGCGAGCCCTCCGCCGCTCGGTCCGGTGCCGTCCGCTGTGACTGCGGACGAGCAGGCCCGTTCGTCGTATGCCGCGAGCCGCGAGCGCACCGAAGGAAGTCTCCGGCTGCGGCCGAACCCCGGCGCCGGCGGGCAGTACGTCAAGGTGCGCATCCCGGGACCGACCGGCAAACCGGCGCGCCTGCTGATCTGGCTGCCCGCGGCATACACCGACCCCGCACAGGCGTCGCGGACCTTCCCGGTCATCGAGGCCTTCCACGGCGTCCCCGGCGGCCCCGGTGACCTGCGCCGGCCGATCGGGCTGGGCGCCACCATCTCCGAGCTGGTCGCCGAACGCCTTATTGCGCCGACGGTCGTCGTCGCCCCGGACTACACCCCCGGCGCGCTCGACACCGAGTGTGTCGACGCCCCGGGCCTGCCGATGAACACCTGGCTGAGCAAGGACGTGCCGCAGTGGGTGATCCGCAATCTGCGGGTGCGCCCCGACCCGGCGTCGTGGACCACGCTCGGCTACAGCGCCGGCGGCTGGTGCGCCGCGGTGACCGCGATGAACCACCCCGACCGGTTCGGTTCGATGATCGTGCTCGGCGGCTACTTCAAGCCGATCTTCAACTCCTGGAAGCCTTTCGGCAGGTCACTCCCGGCCCGTTACGACCTGCTGCGCATGGAGCGTGAGGCGCCGCCGCGACTGACCGCGTGGGTGCAGGTCGCCCTGCAGGACCCGGTCTCGGGGCGGGTCAGCCAGCGCTTCGCGCACGACGCCCGGCCGCCGATGTCGGTCACCTCGATGACGTGGCGCCGGGTCGGTCACCGGATGAGTGTGTGGATCTCCGCCATACCCGACGCACTGCAGTGGCTGGCCCGCACCCACAGTGCATACGCCCCGGAGGGAGGCGCGCCTGCGATCATGGGCGCGCCATGACCGAGAAGAACCTCACCGACCACCTGCCCGCGACCGACGACGCCGACGAGATCTACGCGCGCTTCGTCGCCTGGGCGAACGATCGTGGCCTCCGGCTCTACCCGCACCAGGACGAGGCGATCATCGAGCTGCTCGCCGGCGCCAACGTCATCCTCGCCACCCCCACCGGCTCGGGGAAGTCACTGGTCGCCACCGCCGGGCACTTCGCGGCGCTCGCCGGCGACCGGGTGAGCTTCTACACCGGGCCGATCAAGGCCCTGGTCTCGGAGAAGTTCTTCGCGCTCTGCGAGATCTTCGGCGCCGACAACGTCGGGATGCTCACCGGCGACGCCTCGGTCAACCCGGACGCCCCCGTGATCTGTTGTACGGCGGAGGTGCTCGCCAACATCGCGCTCCGTGAGGGGGCCGGCGCCGACGTCGGCCTGGTGATCATGGACGAGTTCCACTTCTACTCCGAGCCCGAACGCGGCTGGGCCTGGCAGGTGCCGCTGCTGGAGCTGCCGCAGGCGCAATTCCTGCTGATGTCGGCCACGTTGGGTGACGTGACGCTCTTCGAGGAGGAGCTGACGGCCCGCACCGGCCGCCCGACCGCGACCGTCGCCACCACCGAGCGTCCCGTGCCGCTCGCCTACCGGTGGGCGATGACGCCGCTGCACGAGACGATCGAGGACCTGCTGCAGGCCAAGGAGGCGCCGGCATACGTCGTGCACTTCACCCAGGCCGCGGCGCTGGAGCAGGCCCAGGCGCTGATGAGCATCAACATGCTGAGCCGGGAGGAGAAGGACCGCATCGGCGAGATCATCGGCGGCTTTCGTTTCTCGGCCGGTTTCGGCCGCACGCTCAATCGCCTGGTGCGCCACGGGATCGGGGTGCACCACGCCGGGATGCTGCCGAAATATCGCCGGCTGGTCGAGACCCTCGCGCAGGACGGCCTGCTCAAGGTCATCTGCGGCACCGACACCCTCGGGGTCGGCATCAACGTGCCGATCCGCACGGTGGTCTTCACCGGCCTCACCAAGTTCGACGGCAGCCGGCAGCGGCTGCTGAAGGCGCGGGAGTTTCACCAGATCGCCGGCCGGGCGGGGCGCGCCGGCTTCGACACGAGCGGCTCGGTCGTGGTGCAGGCGCCGGAATATCAGATCGAGAACGCGCGTGCGCTGGCGAAGGCCGGCGACGACCCGAAGAAGCTGCGCAAGGTGCAACGCAAGAAGCCGCCCGAGGGCTTCGTCAACTACACCGAGGAGACCTTCGAACGTCTCGTCGGCGCCGACCCGGAGCCGCTGCAGTCGCGGATGCGCATCACCCACTCGATGCTGCTCAATCTCATTGCGCGACAAGGCGATCCGTATACCGCGGTGCGCGACCTCGTGCGCGGCAATCACGAGGACGAGCGGCGCCGCCGGCGCCTTGCCCGTCGGGCGATCACGCTCACTCGGGAGTTGCTCACCGCCGGTGTCGTGGAGCGCCTGCCGCAGCCGCTGCCCGACGGTCGCGGACTGCAACTGGTGACCGACCTGCAGTCCGGCTTCGCGCTCAACCAGCCGCTCGCGCCCTTCGCGCTCGCCGCTCTCGACGTGCTCCCGGCGGTCGAGGGCACCGACGGTGAGGTCGACGCCCTCGACGTGGTGTCGGTGATCGAGTCGATCCTGGAGGACCCGCGACCGGTGCTGCTGGCTCAGCGCCGCAAGGCGCGCGGCGAGGCCGTCGCGCAGATGAAGGCCGACGGCATCGAGTATGACGAGCGGATGGAGCTGCTGGAGGACGTCACCTGGCCCCAGCCGCTCGCCGAGCTGCTCGACGCCGCCTTCGAGACCTACCGCGCGAGTCAGCCGTGGGTGAGGGAGACCGAGCTGTCCCCGAAGTCCGTCGTGCGCGAGATGTACGAAAACGCCTGGAGCTTCGGCGATCTCGTGCGCCACTACGACATCGCGCGGTCCGAGGGCATCGTGCTGCGCTACCTGACCGACGCCTATCGCACCCTGCGGCAGACCGTGCCCGACGCGCGCAAGAACGACGAGCTCGACGACCTCATCGAGTGGCTCGGCGAGGTGATCCGGCAGACCGACTCCAGCCTGCTCGACGAGTGGGAGGAGCTGGCCAACCCGTCGCTGCACGAGGAGCGCGCCGCCGAGGTGCCCCTCACGCCGCGACCGATCACCGCCAACGCCAAGGCTTTCCGGGTGCAGGTGCGACGGGGCATGTTCCACCGGCTGGAGCTTGCTGCTCGCCGGGACGTGGTGGCGCTCGCTGCTCTGGAGCGCTCGGTCGCCTCGTCCACCGAGCCGCCCACCGAGACGGTCATGGACGAATCCGCCTGGCACGACGACCTTTCCGCATACTTCGCCGACCACGACGAGATGCGCACCGACGCGGACGCGCGGGGCCCGTCCTACCTGCGGATCGAGGAGGGCGCGCAGAAGTGGCAGGTGCGCCAGGTCGTCTCCGACCCCGAGGGCGACCGGGACTGGGGCATCGACGCCGAGGTGGACCTGGCCGCCAGCAACGCCGCCGGTCAGGCGGTGATCGTCGTGCTCGGTCTCAACCGCATGGACTGAGTGCACCCCAGAGATCCGGTGAGGAGCGGAGCCGCCGCTCCCAGGCCGATCGCCTACGCTCGTGCGGTCGGATCAATCCCTCGCAGCGAAGGAGCGACATGACCGACCAGGGCGACGAGCCGCGCAAGCCGCGCCGGCCGGCGATGTTCAGCCCCGGCGCCCTCGACGCACAGGAGAGCGGGCTCGATCCCGCGGAGGTCTCCGAGGTCGCCCATGAGACGGCCGCGGTGCTGGTCGGCACGGGACGGGCCGCCGACGACCCGGACCTGACCAGGAGGCTGGTCAGTCTGGTCGACGAGCTCGGGATGTCCACGGTCGCGCAGTTGTGGGCCGGGCGCCCTGCGGTGAGCCTGCCGGGCGCGCTGTGGCGTCTCTACGCGATCCGTGAGTGGGTGCGCCGCGACGGGGTGGGCGTGGCGATCGATTACGACCTCGGCCGGCACCACGCCGACGTGTCGCACGCGGTCGCCGGCGCCGCCGAGCCGCCGTCGCCCGAGGCGTTGCGCGAGCTCGTCGACGCGATCCTGACGGGGGTCTTCGATGGGGATCTGGCGGTGGCGCTGGAGCGCGCCTCGGCGTTCTGCCGGGTGGTGTCGATCGGCCGGGCCTACCGTGCCGACGAGCACGACGGGTATGACGAGGAGTCGGCGTCCGGTGCCACCCGCAGCGCGGCGCAACTGCTCAGCACCGCCCAGGATCTGCACCGGGCGGCGGCCGCCTGGCGTGCAGGCGACCTGACCTGAAGCACGGCCTGAAGGACCTGGACACGAGGGAAGAAGTGGTTGCGTCGGGCCGGGAGCGCCTCACGGCGCACGGCCGCTCGTAGCGGCGAATTTTGGGACCCGGGGCTGCCGCGGCCCGACGCAACGACAAGCGTAACGGCATCCACCCGGTGGTTTGTTCCATCCGCGGGGGCGGCGATCCCGATCGACTGGGTGATTCATGCCACGCCGGTGCCGGCACCGGCCTCGGCCCGGCTCGTTCTCGGCACCTCGTGCCCGCTTCAGCGGTGGTCGGTGACGCCGAGCACGACCTTGCCCTTGCCGTCGCAGCTGCCCCGATGGTCGCGGGCGTCGTCGCGCGCCTTGTCGCGTGACCGGCGGGCACGCCCGGTCCAGTCGCAGCTCTTGCAGTAGCCGAAGGCGAAGCTGCCCTGCTCCTTGGTGAGGTCGTCGTCGAGGCTGACGACCTGCGCGGTGCGTTTCTTCCCTGCGGAATCGGCGACCTTCAGCTTGTCGCCCTTGCGGGCGAGAAACTTCGGGCGCCTGGACTCCTTGTCCTTGGCCACCCTGCAATGATGCCGGACCGGCGGGCGCGCGCGTCACCGGTTCCCGCCAAACATCCGATGTGTATGACGAAGCTCACGTCATACGGGCACCGCGGGTGCCGTCGGTCAGCCGAAGCGGCCGGAGATGTAGTCCTCGGTGGCCTTCTTGGTCGGGTTGTTGAAGATCTGCTGCGTGTCGTCCATCTCGATCAGGTTGCCCGGCTTGCCGGTGGCCTCGAGGTTGAAGAACGCGGTCTTGTCCGAGACGCGGGCGGCCTGCTGCATGTTGTGGGTCACGATGACGATCGTGTACTGCTCCTTGAGCTTGCCGATCAGATCCTCGATCGCGAGCGTCGAGATCGGATCGAGCGCCGAGCACGGCTCGTCCATGAGCAGCACCTGCGGCTCGACCGCGATCGCGCGGGCGATGCAGAGGCGCTGCTGCTGACCACCGGAGAGGCCCGCGCCGGGCTTGTTCAACCGGTCCTTGACCTCGTTCCAGAGGTTCGCGCCCTGCAGCGACTCCTCGACCTTCTGGTCGAGCACCTTCTTGTTCTTGACCCCGTTGAGCCGCAGCCCGGCGACGACGTTGTCGCGAATCGACATGGTGGGGAAGGGGTTCGGGCGCTGGAAGACCATCCCGACGGTGCGGCGCACGGCCACCGGGTCGACGCCCGGCGCGTAGAGGTCCTCGTCGTCGAGCATGACCTTGCCCTGCACGTGACCGCCGGGGATCACCTCGTGCATCCGGTTGAGGGTGCGCAGGAAGGTCGACTTCCCGCAGCCCGACGGACCGATGAACGCGGTCACCGAACGCGGCTCGACCGTCATCGAGACACCTTCGACGGCCTTGAAGTCGCCGTAGAAGACGTTCAGGTCCTTGACGTCGATGCGCTTGCCCATGTCGTTGCTTTCCTAGCTGCTAGTGGTGGGTGTCGGTCGCCCGAAGGGTCAGCTCTTGACCCGGGTGAGACGGCCGATGAGCCGGCCGAGCAGGTTGATGACCAGGACGATCAGGATCAGCGTGCAGGCCGCGCCCCAGACCCGGTCGGCGCTGACCTGGTCGCTGGACATGTTCAACAGGTTGGTGTTGATCAGCGTAGGCAGCGCGGCCATGTTGCCGGAGAACGGGTTCTGGTTGAGGAACTGCGTGTACTGCGCGAGGATCAGCAGCGGCGCGGTCTCGCCGGCTACGCGGGCGAAGCCGAGCAGCGAACCGGTGACGATGCCGGAGAACGACGTGGGCAGCACGACCTTGACGATCGTCTTCCACTTCGGCACCCCGAGTGCGTATGACGCCTCCCGCAGCTCGTTCGGGACGAGCTTGAGCATCTCCTCGGTCGAGCGACAGACGACCGGCACCATCAGCAGCACGAGAGCGAGCGAGCTGCAGAACGCGTTGAGCTGCCAGCCGAAGAACGTCACCCACACGGCGTAGAGGAACAGACCGGCGACGATCGAGGGGACACCGGAGAGGATGTCGACCATGAAGCTGACCGCGCGGGCGAGTGTGCCGCGGCCGTACTCCACCAGGTAGATCGCGGTCATCACCGCGACCGGGATCGCGATGACCGAGGTCAGCGCGGCGATCTCCAGCGTGCCGACGATCGCGTGCCGGGCACCGCGCACGTTGGTGTCGAAGCCGGGCGCGCCGACACCGGACTGGTCCTTCTGCCACCAGGTGACCGAGAGCATCGTCGAAAGGCCCTTGGACAGCACGGTCCAGAGGATCCACACCAGCGGGATCAGCGCGATGAGGAACGCCGCCCAGATGACGACGGTGGCGATGTTGTTCTTCAGCACCCGGATGCCGGACTTGCCGTGGTCGATGCCGCCCAGGTCGCCGGCCTCGGATGCGGGAATGTCCTTCACGTCGAGGCTCATTCGCTGAATGCCTTCCTACGCTCGATGACGACTCGCGCCACCGCGTTGACCACGAAGGTCAGGATGAAGAGGACCAGACCCGCCGCGATGTAGGCGCCGGTCGAGGTGCCGCCGGAGAACTCCGAGGCGCTGTTGGCGATCTTGGAGGCGAAGGTCTCACCGCCGTTGAACAGCGACCAGGTCCACTTCGACCCGTCGGGCAGCGCGGACAGGATGTAGAGCACGGCGACCGTCTCGCCGAGCGCGCGGCCGAGGCCGAGCATCGAGGCGCTGATGATGCCGGGCTTGCCGAACGGCAGCACCGCGGTGCGGATCATCTCCCACTTGGTCGCGCCGAGCGCGAGCGCCGCCTCCTGGTGGGCGGCCGGGGCCTGCGAGAAGACCTCGCGGGTCAGCGCGGTGACGATCGGCAACACCATGATCGCCAGCACGATGCCGACGAGGAACATCGTGGTGCCGCCGCCGACGCTGGGCACCTTGGCGAAGAGCGGGAACCAGCCGAACGCGTCGCTCAGCCAGTTCTGCACCGGTTCGTACTTCGGCGCCACGACGAAGACGCCCCACAGGCCGTAGACGATCGACGGCACCGCGGCCAGCAGGTCGATCAGCGTGGCGGCCGGTCCGGCGAGCCACCGGGGCGCGTAGTGGGTGAGGAAGAGCGCGATCGCGATGGCGAACGGCACCGCGATCACCAGGGCGACGATCGAGGTCGCGACGGTGGTCCACAGCATCTGCGCGATGCCGAAACGGCGACCCGAGACGTTCCACTCGCGGCTGGTGAGGAAGTTGACCTTGTCGTCGCCGATCGCCGGGATCGCCTGGAAGAGCAGGAAGAGCGCGATGAGCACGACCGCTGCGATGACGAGGATGCCGCTGCCGATGGCGAGGCCGCCGAAGACCTTGTCACCGGCGCGGCCGGTGTTTGCGTCGTCGCCGCGCAGTGGCGGTTGCCCGTCGGGGCCGGGCAGCCCGTCCGTGAGCGAGGCTCCGGTGGATGAACTCATCTGATCTCCGTGAGGTGCTCAGGCGGCGTCATACCTGATCGCCGGCTGATGGTGCGTGGGGCGGGGAGTTTCGCTCTCATCATGCAGGTCTCGTGCCTGCGGGGGTATCGCGTGGTTCGCGATACCCCCGCAGGTGATGCTCTCGGGTCGTCAGCTGATCGAGTTGATCGAGTCGACGACCTTGGTCTGGATCGCGGCGGGCAGCGGGGCCGCGCCGACGCCCTCGAGCGTCTTCTGGAAGTCCGGCGAGGCCATGTAGGAAAGGAACGCCTTGACGTTCTTGCCCTTGGTGGCGTCGGCGTACTTGGAGCAGACGATCTCGTAGGTGACCAGGACGATCGGGTAGGCGCCGGCCTCCTTGGTCGTGTAGTCCAGCTTCAGCGACAGGTCCTTGCCCGTGCCGACGACCTTCGCGGCCTCGACGGCGTTGCCGGCCGACGCGCCGGTCAGCTCCACGCCGTTGACCGAGGCGAAGTGGAGCTTGTTCTGGACCGCGTAGCCCCACTCGATGTAGCCGATGCCGCCGTCGGTGGCCTTGACCGCGGTGGCGACGCCGGCGGTCTTGGACTTGCCCTGGCCGACGGTGCCGGTCCACTTCTTGGACTTCTTCTCGGTCCACACGGTGGGGGCGGTCTTGTTCATGTAGTTGGTGAAGTTGTCGGTGGTGCCCGACTCGTCCGACCGGAAGAACACCGAGATGTTGGTGTCGGGCAGCTTCGCGCCCTGGTTGGCGGCGGCGATCGCCGGGTCGTTCCACTTCTTGATCTTGCCGGAGAAGATCTTGGCGATCAGGTCGGGCGTGAGGTTGAGCTTGTCGACACCCTTGACGTTGAAGGCGACCGCGATCGGGCCGGTGACCATCGGCAGGTTGAGCGCGTCCGAGCCGCAGGCGGCCTTGGCCTTGGCCGGCTCGCCCTTGTCGGCGTTGAGCGCCGAGTCGGAGCCGGCGAAGTCGACCTGCTTGGCGATGAAGGACGTGATGCCCGCGCCCGAGCCGGTGCCGTTGTAGGACACCTTGGCGCCGCTGCACTTGGTCTGGTAGCTCGAGATCGCCTGGGTGATCGCGTTCTGCTGCGCGGTCGAACCCTCTGCGTTCAGGCTGCCGGAGAAGCAGTCCCCCGCGCCGGAAGCGGTAGCCGAGCCAGCGGCCGCACCCGAACCCGAGCCACCGGACCCGGCCGAGTTTCCGGAGGAGTCGCTGTTGGAGGAGCTACCGCAGGCGGCGAGCGCGAGCGCCGCGACAACGGCGACGCTGGACGCGCGCCCGATACGGGTGATCTTCACGAGTGGTGCCTTTCGAGGGATTCCAGGTCAGCGAGGACGAGCGATTGACCCGTCGCGCCGACGGTAGGGACGCCGCGTGACGCACTACCGCCGAGTTGGTGAACAACGGGTGAATGCCGTTACAACGTGGGAAGAAACGCCCCTGCCGGTCGCTGCCGCTCGACGCTGACCACCCGGGCGGTCGCGCCGGTGCCGACCACCTGCAGGACGAGTGCCTCGCCCTTGTCCATACCGGCACGGGTCACCTCGCCGAGGGTCCGCGCGGCAGCGGACCCCGGGGCCGTGCGTCGCCGCAGGTCGGCGAGGACGGCGGGCAGCACCGGGCGGTGGGTGCAGATCGCCGCGGGCTCCCCGTGCTCGAGCACCCGGTCGGTGTGCCGGGTCGCCTTGGCCGGCTCGGCGGCGAAGCCCTCCTCGGACAACCCCCGCTTGGTGCGCAGACGCAGGCCGGCCGCTGCGGCATACGGCTGCACCGTCGCGTAACAGCGTGCGGAAGGTGAGGTCACCACCCGCTCGATGCCGTATGCCGCAAGCACCGGCACGAGGGCCCGCGCGCGGCGCTTGCCGAGGTCGTCCAGCGGCCGGTCCCAGTCGTCGCCGGACCAGCCCTTGCGCGCCACCGCGTCGCCGTGCCGGATCACTACGAGCGGCCAGGTCTGCAGCAGCCTGCCGCGATCGGCGTCGACGACCGCCTGCAGCTGCAGCGCGTCGCGCACGTAGCTGAAACGGGTCTGCGCCTGCGCCGGGGTCAGCCACGCGACCTCGTCGATCTCGTTCTCCAGCTCGCCGCTGCCGCCCATGACCTCCGCGGCCCAGTAGCGGATCTCCTTGAGCTGGCCGCGTTGCATCGAGTAGACCGAGCGCGGCAGGGGGATGCCGATGCGCGGCCGGAAGCCGGTCTCCTCCAACACTTCTCGCGCCGCCGCGCTCACCCAGGTCTCGCCCGGGTCGAGCTTGCCCTTGGCCCACGACCAGTCGTCGTACTTCGGCCGGTGGACCAGCGCGACCTGCAGCTGGTCGTTCTTGCGGCGCCAGAGCACGGCTCCGGCTGCCGGCACCGTGGTCGGGCGCCGGGTGACGGTGCGCGCCGTCACCGGCGGCGGGCCTTGCGCTTGCGTTTGGCGTAGCTCTCGACGAGCCCGGCCTGCAGGTCGGGCAGCGGATTGCCCTCGCCGTCGAGGTGGTGCCGCTCCCAGCGGCCGTCGCCGTGCAGGTGCCAGGAGGAGGTGTCCGGTGACATCGCCTGGTCCAGCAGCCGGCTGAGGGTCTCGATGTGCTTGGGCGACTGCAGCCGCACCAGCGCCTCGACGCGGCGGTCCAGGTTGCGGTGCATCATGTCGGCGCTGCCGATGAAGACGACGTCGTCCTCGCCCTCGATCGCGAAGCGGAACACCCGCGAGTGCTCCAGGAACCGGCCGAGGATCGACCGCACGGTGATGCGGTCGGACAGTCCCTCCACCCCGGGCCGTATGGCGCAGATGCCGCGCACCCAGATGTCGACGTCGACCCCGGCCTGCGACGCGCGGTAGAGGGCGTCGATGACCTCCTCGTCGACCATCGAGTTGACCTTGATCTGCACCCGCGCCTGCTTGCCGTCCCGCGCCGCGGCGATGGTGCGCTCGATCTGCTCGATCAGGCCGGTGCGCACCGAGCGCGGCGCGACCAGCAGCCGCTTGAACTTGCTGCGCGGAGCCATGCCGGACAGCTGGTTGAACAACCGCGACAGGTCCTCGCCGACCTCGCGGTCGGTGGTCAGCAGACCCAGATCCTCATAGAGGCGAGCGGTTTTGGGGTTGTAGTTGCCGGTGCCGACGTGCGCGTAGCGGCGCATCTCGCCGCCCTCCTCGCGCACGACGAGGCACAGCTTGGCGTGGGTCTTCAGCCCGACCATGCCGTAGACCACGTGCACGCCCGCGCGCTCCAGCTTGCGGGCCCAGGTGATGTTGTTCTCCTCGTCGAAGCGGGCCTTGATCTCCACCACGGCGAGCACCTGCTTGCCGGACTCGGCGGCGTCGATGAGGGCGTCGATGATCGGCGAGTCACCGCTGGTGCGGTAGAGCGTCTGCTTGATCGCGAGCACGTGCGGGTCGGCAGCCGCCTGCTCGATGAAGGCCTGCACCGACGTCGAGAACGAGTCGTAGGGGTGGTGCAGCAGGATGTCGCCGGCCCGCATCGCGTCCATCACGTCGGACTGTGCGGACCGCTCGACCGGTGCGAGGTCGGGGTGCGCCTTGGCGACGAACGGTGGCCAGCGCAACTCCGAACGGTCAAGATCGGCAACGGTGTTCAGCCCCCGCAGGTCGAGCGGCTCAGGCAGGCGGTAGACCTCGTCGTCGCGGACGCCGAGCTCGCGCACCAGCAGGTCCATCACGTGGTCGTCCATGTCGTCGGCGACCTCGAGGCGCACCGGTGGCCCGAAGCGCCGGCGGGTGAGCTCCTTCTCCAGCGCGGTGAGGAGGTTTTCGGCGTCGTCCTCCTCGACCTCGAGGTCCTCGTTGCGGGTGACCCGGAAGGTGAAGTGCTCGCGCACCTCCATGCCGGGGAAGAGGTATTGCAGGTGCTCGGCCATGACGTCCTCGATCGCCACGAAACGCGCGTCATACAGCTTGTCGTCCTGCTCGCCCGCAGGCAGTTTGATCAGCCGGGGGAGCAGCGGCGGCACCTTGACGCGGGCGAAGTGCTCGCGGCCGGTCTTGGGGTTGATCAGCACGACCGCGAGGTTGAGCGACAGGCCGGAGATGTAGGGGAACGGGTGGGCCGGGTCGACCGCGAGCGGGGTCAGCACCGGGTAGATCTGGTTGCGGAACAGCGTGTTGAGGTGCTCGCGGTCGCCCTCGGTCCACTCGCCGGGGCGGACGATGCGGATGCCCTCGTCGGCCAGCGCGGGCCGGATGTGGGTCTGGAACATCCGCGCGTGCACCTGCATCAGCTCGTGAGCGGCGTTGCTGATCTCGTCGAGCACCTCGCGCGGCTCGAGCCCCGATGCGGAGCGGACGGCGAGGCCGGTGGCGATGCGGCGCTTCAGGCCGGCGACCCGCACCATGAAGAACTCGTCGAGGTTGCTGGCGAAGATCGCGAGGAAGCGGGCGCGTTCGAGCAGCGGCACCAGCGGGTCGCCGGCCAGCTGCAGGACGCGCTCGTTGAACTGCAGCCACGAGATCTCGCGGTCGAGGAACCGGTCGTCGGGCAGGTGCTCGTCCGGTTTCTCCAGCTCGGGGGCGACCCGGATGAAGCGGCCGTTCGCGCCGCGGGCGCGCTGGGCCGCGCGGGTCTGCAGTCGCACCAGCGACGCGTCGCTGGCTGCCGTCTGAGTGGCCGGGTCGACGGCGGGAGAAGTGGCCGGCTCCGTGGCGTCCATGGTCCCTATCGTTGCAAAGCTCGGGCGGGGCCGCAGCCTAAGGCCGCGCGTACATCACGTCGACGGCGCTCCGGGCGAAACCGAGCCGGGTGTAGGTCGCGACCGCCGGCTCGTTGTCGCCCTCCACGTAGAGGGAAATGCGTTGCACTCCACGGCTTTTCAGGTGCTGCAGGCCGAGCGCGGTGACGACCTTTCCCAGGCCGTGGCCCTGCCGGCCCGGGTCGACCGCGACGACGTAGACCTCGCCCTCGGCCGGGTCGGCCGGCTCGATCTTGGTCCAGTGCGAGGCGACGATGCCAGCCGGGGCGAGCCCGCGAGCTTCGGCTGGAGGAGGAGCCGAGGCGGCGGGGTCGCCGGTGGTGTCGTCGACGATCAGGATCAGGCCCTGCGGGTCCCACCACTCCTCCGACATCCGTTCGTCGAGGTCGGCCCTCGTCATACGGCCCTGCTCGGGGTGGTGCACGAACGCGCGCGCGTTGAGATCGAGCCAGGCATCCTCGTCGCCGGGGCGGAAGGTGCGCGCGGTGAAGCCCTCCGGCACCTGCGGCGCGGCGATCTGCGGGTCGGCGTCGACCGCGCGGCGCATCTGCCACAGGTTGCGCACCACCTGCAGCCCGAGCTTGTCCGCGATCGCCCGGGCGCCGAGCAGGTCGCCGTGCGCCCACAGCCGGGCGTCCGGCCGCTGCTCGAGCACCTCGGTGGCGAGGCGCTCGCCGTGGCCGCGGCGGCGGTGGTCGGGGTCGACGACGATCTCGGCCGAGCCGTCGTCCGCGACATACGCGCCGGCGGTGACGGCTCCGTCGGTGCGGATCACGTGCTGGGGCTCGGTGTGCCGCAACGCCAATCGCGTTGCCTCCGAAAAGGGTTCGACGCGGTCGGCGGCGGTGGCGCGGGCGGCGATGGCGAGGAGTTCGTCGGCGGCAGGTGGGGGTGCGGCAGTCACGGGATCATCCTGCCGCACGGGTGGCGGCGCGTGCATAGGTCGCGACCGTTGCGGGTTGTGCACGGTTGCGGGTGCCGGGGCGTGCAGACGTCGCGACCGTTGCGGGTTGTGCACGGTTTCGGGTGGCGGGGCGTGCGTAGGGCGCGACCGTTGCGGGTTGTGCACGGTTTCGGGTGGTGGGGCGTGCGTAGGGCGCGACCGTCGCGGGTTGTGCACGCGTATGACGCCGCCCGGTCACGCGTTGCTCGGCGCCTCCTGCTGCTGCCGCTGCTCGGACGAGCCGACGAAGCGGTAGCCGACGTTGCGGACGGTGCCGATCAGCGCCTCGTGTTCCGGGCCGAGCTTCGCGCGCAGGCGGCGCACGTGCACGTCGACCGTGCGGGTGCCGCCGAAGTAGTCGTAGCCCCACACCTCCTGCAGCAGCTGGGCCCGGGTGAAGACCCGCCCCGGGTGGGCCGCGAGGTGCTTGAGCAGCTCGAACTCCTTGTAGGTCAGGTCGAGCGTGCGGCCGCGGATCCGCGCGGCATACGCCTCCTCGTCGATGGTCAGTTCGCCGGCGGTGATGCGGGCCGGTTCGTCGGACTCCTCGGGGGCGGCCCGGCTGGTCGCCAGCCGGATGCGGGCCTCCACCTCGGCCGGGCCCGCGGTTTCGAGGATCACGTCGTCGATCTGCCACTCCGCGGTGAGTGCGGCCAGCCCGCCCTCGGTAAAGACCGCCAGCAGCGGCGCTGACTGCCCGCTCGTGCGCAGTAGCCGGCTGAGGCCGCGGGCGCCGGCCAGGTCGCGGCGGGCGTCGACCAGCACCACGTCGCAGTCCGGCGGCTCGACGAGCGCCTGCGGCTCCGGCGGCAGGATGCGCACCCGGTGGCCCAGCAGGCCGAGCGCGGGCAGCACCTCGACACTCGCGCCCGGCGAGTCGGTGAGCAGCAGGAGGCGGGCCACGAGACGGCTATCCGTGGTCCGGGGATGACGTCATACCTTGCAACAATAGAGAATCCGCCGGCGTCGCTCACCGGGTTCGCCCCCGCGGTGACCGGCGCCACACCGCGCCGCACACGCAGAAAGGCCCTTCATGCAGCAGGTCACGGTCCGCTATTGGGCCGGCGCCCAGGCGGCCGCCGGCGTGCACGAGGAGACCCTCGACGCCGCGAACACCGACGAACTGCGCGCCGCCGCCGTGGCCGCGCACCCCAAGCTTGCCCCGGTCTTCGCGGTCGCCTCGCTGCTGGTGGACGGCCGCCGGGTCGAGCCCGGCGCGGCGTTCGCGGCCGGGAGCACCGTCGAGGTGCTGCCGCCGTTCGCCGGCGGGTGATGGGAGGATGCCCCCTGTGCCATCCGCCAGCGTGACCGCGTCAACCGCCCGTCTCACCGCCGCCCCGCTCGGCGTGGTCGCCGGGCTGATCGCGGCCGCGCTGCTGATCCTCGGCGCCTACACCGGGCACGACGTGACCGCGTATGCCGGACTGCTCGCCGGCCTGGTGCTGGCCTGGGGCTGGCCGGTGCTGCTCGATCTGCCGCGACCACCCGGCACCAGTGCGGTGCTCGCGGTCGGCGCCCTCGGCGCGGCCGGCATCGTGGCCTTCTCCGGTGACGGAGAGGACGGCATGCGGGCACTCAGCGTGGTGCTCGCGATCGCGCTGGTGCTGGCCTTCCTGCACGAACTGCTGCGCACCGACGGACGCCACCAGTTGGTGGTGTCGCTCGCCGGCAGCGCACTCGGGCTGGCGCTGCTCGCCAGCGGTGCCTTCTACGCCGGTGCCGCGTCCCATCCCTTCGGCGACCACGCGGTCGCGGTGGTCGCCGGGGCGAGCGCGCTCGGCCTGGTCGCCGAGGCGCTGCTCGGCCGCGGGGCGTCCGCGGAGTGGGTGCTGCCGGTGGGCCTGCTGCTCGGTGCCGCCGTCGGCGTGCTGGTCGGCATCGGCACCGACGGCCACTGGAACGTCCTGCTCATCGCCGGCCTGGTCGCCGCGGCGGTCGCCACCGCGGTGCGCCGCGTGCTGTCGGGGCTGCCGGCGACCGAGCCCGCCGCCCGCCTGGCGTATGGCGCAGCCGCCGTGCTCTCGACGGGCGTCGTCGCCTACGCCGCGCAGTGGGCGATCAATCGCTGAGCGTCATACCTCGCCCTTGGGCGACTCGTCCGGCGCGCCGGCATCGGCCGGCGGCTCGTCGCCCGCGTCGTCGGTGAAGACCGGCCCGGCGGCGCGCTGCAGCTGCGCGGAGGCGTAACTCTGCAGCGGGTGACCCATCGCGGCGATGTCGGCCGCCCACATCAGTCCGCCCTGCACGTAGCCGTAGAGACGGTGACCCGCGGTGTATTCACGCGCGCTCGGGCTGCGCAGCACCCCGTCGGTGCGCAACTCGGCCTTGGCCGGCTCGGTCTTGCCGTAGTAGAGCTCGACGACGCCGGTCGGGTGCGTGAGCAGCAGCTCGACCTCGGAGTCGGGCAGCGGGCGCCAGAAACCCAGCTCGGTCTCGAAGAGCTCGCCGCGCCCGCCGTCGGCGCCGAGGCGCCAGCTACGCGCCTCCCAGCGCAGGAACGGCCCGCCCTCGTGGGTGCAGCTCACCTGCTGAACGAACTGCACCTCCTCCTGGTCGGGGTAGCCGGCGATGCCGGTGCCCTCCCACTGGCCGAGCAGCCAGGCGAGCGGTGCGAGATCGGGATGCATGGTCGGGTCGAGTTCGATCGGCACCCGGCCCATCGTAGTCAGCCGCTGATCGGTCAGCCGGTCGTCAGCGGATGTCGTTCCTGCCGGAGGTGTAGGACGTCATCTTGTCGTGGTAGATCGCCTGCCCGAGCCGCTTGATCTGCGCCATGTCGACGTTGTCGATCGAGCCCGCGACCGGGTCGTTGCCGAACGGGTTGTTCGCGTCGAGCGGCGCCGTGTAATAGGTGATGTCGCCCGAGCGCAGGTTGCGCAGGTCGAAGGCCAGGTTGCGGATGTCGGCGGTCGAGGTGCCCTGGTCGACGGTCGTGTACTTGGTGAGGTCCTTGACCGTGTCGGTCAGCTTGACCGGGTTGAGCAGGGTGCCGGCCGAGAGCGTCTTCTTGACCACCGCGCTGATCCAGGCCTGCTGGTTGCGGCCGCGGTCGACGTCGCCCTGGGCGAGCTGGTGGCGCTCGCGCACGAAGCCGAGCGCCTGCTCGCCGTTCATCATGTTGTAGCCCTGCTTGAAGTTGCCGTAACCCTTCTCGTTGAACGGCTGGGCGACGTAGACGTTCACGCCGCCGAGGTCGTCGGTCAGGTCGGCGAAACCCTTGAAGTCGATCATCGCGTAGCGGTTGATCACCACCCCGCCGAGCAGATCCGAGATGGTCTGCGCGAGCAGCGCCGGACCGCCGTAGGCGTAGGCCGCGTTGATCTTGTTCTTGCCGTGCCCCGGGATCGAGACGTACATGTCGCGGGGGAAGTGGATGACCTGCACGGCCTTGTTGCCGCTGCTGATGTGCACCAGCTGTATGACGTCGGAGCGCCCGTCGGTGGTGTTCTTCACGTCGGTGGAGCGGGTGTCGCTGCCCATGAGCAGGATGTTCTGCGAATCTCCCGCGTCCGCAGCGGGTTTCACCGTGCTGCTCGGCAGTGCGGCGCCGTGTTTGATGTTGGAGCCCAGCACGTGGTTGAGGTAGAGCAGGAAGCCGCCGAGCGCGAGCGCGATCACCAGCACCATCGACAGCAGGGTGAGCAGGGTGACTTTCAGCCAGCCGGCTTTCTTTCTGGTCTTCCTCCCGCCGCGGCGGCCGCGGCCGGAGCCGCCCGCGCCACCGGAGCCGCCGTCGCCACCCCGACCGGAGCCGCCTCCCGAACTGCCGGAGCTGCCCGGTCCGTCGGAGCCGCCGGAACCCGACGGTGCGGCGCCCGGCAGCGCGCTGAGGTCCTCGTCGGCGAACGGGGCGGGGCTTGCCGGCTGCCGGGGCTGCTGGGGCTCCTGGCGCGTATCGGGTTCGGTCGTCTCGGCGGTTGCCTGCGCGGTGGATCCCTGCGCGGTGGATCGCGGTGTCCCGGACCGCTGCTCGGGCTCCCGGCGGGCGCCGGCGGCATGCTCGCCATGCTGGGGTAGGCGTCGTTGGCCAGCCACGTCATCGAACGAGAAGTCGTCGAATGCGCCGCGGTCGTCCCGAGTCATGGCGCAAAGTGTAGGTGGGCGGTGTGCCGCCGACGGTCACCCGCGCCGGACGTACGCTGGAGTGGTGACCACGACGACCAACCACAGCCCGCTGCTCGACCGGCACGGCGCGGTGCCCGGCGAGGGACTCGACGCAGGCGTCGCCGCCCACTACGGCGACCCGATGCGCGAGCAGCGCCTGCTGGAGCAGGGGCTCGCCGCCGTCGACCTCTCCCACCGCGGCGTCGTCACCGTCACCGGGCCGGACCGGCGCAGCTGGCTGCACTCGATGACCACCCAGTCGCTCACCGACCTCCCGCCGCACACCTCGACCGAGTCGCTCGTGCTGAGCCCGCACGGGCACGTCGAACACGCCCTGCACGTCCTCGACGACGGCACCACCACCTGGCTGAGCGTCGAGCCCGGCACCGCTCCCGCGCTCGTGGAGTGGCTGGACAAGATGCGTTTCATGCTGCGCGTCGAGGTCGCCGACGTGACCGACGCCTACGCGGTGCTCGGCGAGCCGATCGGGTCCGAATCCCTTCCCGCAGAGCTGGATTCGCGAGGCGTGATCGCCTGGCGCGATCCGTGGCCGGAGCTGGGCGCCGACTCTGCGCCATACAGCGAGGTGGAGGTGCACCCGGCGACCGGTCGGGCCTGGCGGGAGTTGATCGTGCCGCGCGACCGGCTGGTGGCCGAGATCGGCGACCGGCCGCTCGCCGGCACCTGGGCCGCCGAGGCCGAGCGGGTCGCGGCGTGGCGTCCGCGTCTCGGCGTCGACACCGACCACCGCACGATCCCGCACGAGCTCGACTGGCTGCGCACCGCCGTCCACCTGCACAAGGGCTGCTACCGCGGGCAGGAGACGATCGCCCGCGTGCACAACCTCGGCCGTCCGCCGCGACGGCTGGTCTTCCTGCACCTCGACGGCTCCGGGCACGTGCTGCCGGACGCGGGAGCCGACCTCGTCACCGCGCCGGGGGAGCGCCCAGTCGGCCGGATCACCTCCGTCGCCCGGCACGTCGACGACGGTCCGATCGCGCTCGGCGTGGTGAAGCGCAACACCCCCGTCGACGCCGCGCTGTATGCCGGTGAGGTCGCGGCCGCGCAGACGCCGATCGTCGCGCCGTAGCCGCGGCTCGCAACCCGTGTGACGTGCTTCACGCTCACTACAGCTTGCAAAATGCTAACTGTAGTTAGCATGATGGGGGCGTGAGTCCGAACCCGGTGAGCGATGTGGGCAGCTACCTCAAGGAGCAGCGCCAGCAGGCGGAGCTTTCTCTGCGGCAGCTCGCGGAGCGCACCGGGATCTCCAACCCCTATCTCTCGCAGATCGAGAGAGGGCTCAAGCGGCCCAGTGCCGAGATCCTGCAGGCCATCGCCAAGGGTCTGCGCATCTCGGCCGAGCAGCTCTACGTGCAGGCTGGCATCCTCGATGCCGTCCCGGACGGCGCGACCGAGCTCGACGTGCGTCGCGCGATCAAGGCCGACCCCAGGCTGACCGACCGGCAGCGCAAGGCGCTGCTCGACGTCTACGAATCCTTCGTGGGCGACTGATCAGACCCCTCGCCGCTTCGCGGCATTCGAACACCGAAAGGTAGGCATCTCATGGCCAACACCCTGAAGAAGACCTTCGACCCCGCTCCGTTCTACGCCCTGGTCGGCGCCGCCGACTACGCCGTCGAGAACGTCCGCGAGACCCTCGACAACGCCGCCGGCGCCGCCGCCGCGTTCCGCGCCGAGCTGTCGCCGAAGAACGTCCAGACCCGGATCGTCAGCACTGTCAACGGTGTTCGCGAGCAGGTCGAGGCGCTGCCCTCGGTCGCGACCGAGCGTTACGAGTCGGTCACCGACGGTTTCGAGCGCACCTACGACGAGCTCACCAAGAGCTGGGACGGCCTGGTCGAGCGCGGCGAGAACGTCACCCGCGAGCTGCGCAACCAGCCGGCCGCCAAGAAGCTGACCGAGCAGGTCGAGGACGCGACCGGCCGCGGCAAGGCTGCCGTCGCCCAGGCGCGCAAGACCGTCTCCGACACCCAGGACACCGCGGTGAGCGCCGTGTTCGCCGCCCGCAAGGAAGCCGCCAAGGGCGTCGCCGAGCTTGCCGGCCGCGTGGGCGACGAGGCCGCCGAGCTCGAGGCCGAGGCCAAGACCGCGCAGCGCAGCAACGCCGCCAAGGAGGGCGCTGCCAAGCCGACCGCGAAGCGTCCGACCCGTCGCGCCGTGAGCAAGAAGGCGACGACCCGCAAGACCACCGCTTCGAAGGCCCCGGCCAAGAAGACCACGGCCAAGAAGACGACCGCCAAGAAGACCACCGCGAAGAAGGCTCCGGCCAAGAAGGCCTGACCTCGAGCGACCTACCGTAGGCGTTGCCCGGAAAAGCGAAACTGCTTCCCGGGCAACGCCTTCGGCGTTCCGGGCCAGCCCGCTCGTGGCTGTATGACGGTGCGGTCCTATCGTCAAGGTCGTGTCTGCATCGTTCACCGCACTGTCCGAAGCCCCCGTCGTCGCGCAGGTCGAGCGCGGCGGTTTCGTCGAGTCGGTCCACCGCGGGGTGGCCGTCATCACAACGCCGAGCGGCGAGGTGGACTTCGCGATCGGCGACGCGACCGCACCGCACTTTCCCCGGTCGTCGAACAAGCCGATGCAGACCCTCGCGATGCTGCGCTCCGGGCTGACACTGCCCGAGCCGCGCCTCGTCGCCCTGTCCGCGGCCAGCCACTCCGGCGAGGCGTTCCACCTAGAGGGCGTGCGCGCCATACTCGCCGCGGCGGGACTGACCGAGGGCGACCTGCAGAACACCCCCGATCTGCCCTATGACGAGACGGCCCGCGACGAGTGGCTCCGGGCCGGCAACGGCCCCACCTCGATCACCCAGAACTGCTCCGGCAAGCACGCCGCGATGCTCGCCACCTGCGTGGTGAACGGCTGGGACACCGCGACCTACCGGGACCCGTCGCACCCCCTCCAACAGGCGATGGCGGCGACGATCAGCGAGCTCGCCGGCGAGCAGGTCGCCGCGACCGCGGTCGACGGCTGCGGCGCACCGGTGATGGCGATCTCGCCGGCCGGGCTGGCGCGAGCATTCGGCGTGATCGCCGCGGCGAAGGAGGGCAGCCACGAGGCGACCGTGCGGGACGCGATCCGCGCGCACCCCGAATACCTGGGCGGCACCCGCCGCGACGTGACCGCGCTGATCCGCGGCGTCGACGGCCTGATCGCCAAGGACGGCGCGGAGGCGGTCTACGCGGTCGGTCTCGCCGACGGCCGCGGTCTCGCGGTGAAGATCGCCGACGGCGGGCAGCGCGCCCGACCGGTCGTGATGGCGGCGTTGCTGCGGCGCGCGGGCGTCGACGGACCCGCGGTCGACGCGCTCGCCAGGATGGACGTGCTCGGCCACGGCGAGCCGGTCGGCGCGGTCACCGCGGTCGGCGTCTGACCGTCCGCGCGCACCGCCCGGGTTAGGCTTGAGGGCATGGGCAACCTCTTCGAACTGCAGGGATACGTGGCGCTGGTGCTCGGCGTCGTGCTGTTCGCCATGGAGGTCTTTGCGCTGGCCGACTGCATCCGGCGGCGCCCCGACGCGTTCACCGCGGCCGGCAAGCTGAGCAAGCCCGCGTGGCTGGCGATCACCGCCGTCGCCGCCGTGCTCGGCTTCCTGGTGATCACCAACCCGCTCAACATCTTCGGCATCGTCGCCGTGGTCGGCGCGGCGGTCTACCTCGCCGACGTGCGCCCGGCCCTGCAACGGGTGGTCGGCACCGCCAAGCGCAACAACAGCGGGCCCTACGGCCCGTGGTGAGCGCGCACGCCCTTCCCAGCTCCACCGCGCGCACCTCGCTGCTGCCCACCAAGGACGGCGCGCTCGAATATCTCGTCACCGGATCCGGTGACCCGACAACGGTTTTCGCGCACGGTCTCGCCGGGTCGATCGCCACGACCCGGCCCTTCGGCGGCTCCGTGCCGGGCAGTCGCGCGTTCTTCCACTTCCGTGGGCACGGTGCCTCCTCCTCGCCCGAGACGCCCTGGACCTACGCCGCGCTCGCCGGTGAGCTCGCGGCGGTCGCCGACCACGTCGGCGCGACCCAGGCGCTCGGTGTGTCGATGGGCGCCGGCGCGCTGTGCCACCTGCTGGAGTCGCAGCCGGACCGCTTCGAGCGCATCGTGCTCGTCATACCCGCCGTCCTCGACCTGCCCCGACAGGACGCCGCACTCGACCGGCTGGTGGAGATGGGCGAGCTGGCGCAGGAGCGAGATGTCGACGGTGTCGCGGAGCTGCTCCTCGCCGAGCAGCCGGAGCAGCAGCGCGGCCGCCCGGAGGTCGTCGGCTGGTGCCGCGACCAGGCGGCGACGATCGTGCGCACCGACGTGTCGCGCGCGCTGCGCACCATCCCCTACGAGGTGGCGATGACCGACCGGCAGGCACTGCGGAAGGTCACCGCCCCGGTGCTGGTGCTGGCGCAGGAGGACGACCCGGCGCACCCGGTGCACGTGGCGGAGGAACTCGCCGCCCTGCTGCCGGACGCCCGTCTCGAGGTGCTCCCGCCGGGTGGCATCCTATGGACGCACCGGTCACGTGTCAGGTCGCTGATCGGTGACTTCCTCACCCGAAAGGCCCGTAGATGATCGGCAAGCTCAGCCCGCAGATCCAGGCATACGCCTGGGGTTCGCGCACTGTCCTCGCCGAACTCACCGGCCGTCCCGCCCCGACCCCCGAGCCCGAGGCCGAGCTCTGGATGGGCGCGCACGAGGCGGCGCCGTCCGGCATCGCCGGCAGCACGCTCGACAAGCTCGTCGCCGACGACCCGGTCGGCACGATGGGTGCCGCGGTGGTGGAGCGGTTCGGCGGGCGCTTCCCGTTCCTGCTCAAGGTGCTTGCTCCGGAGCGCGCGCTGTCGATCCAGACCCATCCCAACGCGCAGGAAGCGCTCGACGCGCCAGCCGGCACCTATGCCGACGCCTGGCCCAAACCCGAGGCGCTGGTCGCCGTCACGCCCTACGAGATCTTCGCCGGGCTCCGGCCGTATGACGAGGCGGCCGCGCTGCTGAGGTCGCTGCGGGTGGCGCAGCTGACCCGGCTCGTCGACGGCGCAGCGGCCCAATCCGAGCCGATGGCAGCGCTTCTCGCGGCCGTGCTCCGCACCGAGGGCGCCGAACGCGCCCGCCTCGTGGACTCGGTGGTGGGGGCGTGCCGCGTGGGGGATCACGGTCCGGCGGCCGATGCGATCGGGGCGGTGCTGCGCATCGCCGAGCAGTTCCCCGGCGACATCGGGCTGGTGGTGCTGCCGATGATGGTGCACCGCGTGCTGCAGCCCGGTGACTACGTCTTCGTGCCGGCCGGGGTGCTGCACGCCTACGTGCGCGGCACGTGCGTGGAGATCCTCGCCAACTCCGACAACATCGTGCGGGCCGGGCTGACCCCGAAGCAGATCAACGTCGAGGAGCTGCTGCGGATCGTCGACGTGCACCGCGCGATGGTGCCGGAGCAGGCAGCCGGCTGCCGGGTGCAGTCCTTCCCGGTCGACGTGCCGCACTTCCAGCTACACGTGGTGCAGCCGGACGACACCCCCGTCGGCCTGCCCGGTCACGGTGGCCCGCGCATCGCCCTCGCACTCGGCGGCACCGTGCGGGTCGAATGCCCTGACGGCACAGTCCAACTCGCGCCCGGAGAGTCCTGCTTCCTCGACGCATCCGTCGCGGACGCGGAGGCGTCGGGCCAGGGCACGCTCTACCTGGCCACCACCGGCCTGAGCGGCTGACGCCCGCGACTCACCGCCGGACGGGTCCGGCGTCGTCGCCGACCTCGCGGCCGTAGGCCTCGTCGAACTCCTCGCGGCACGCCAGCTCCGCCGACGCACGCGCGGCGCGCTCCTGCCGGAGCAACTCGGCTGCCGCGACGTGCTTGCCCTGGCGGCTCAGCACCGACGAGAGGTCGTGCATCGCCGCCGCCACGCTGAGCGGGCGGTCCAGCGCGGTGCACTCCTCGATGCTGGCCCGCAGGTCGGCCTCGGCGTCGTCCAGCCGGTCGAGCGCTGCGAGTGCGCGGGCGCGGGTGCGTCGCACGCGCGCCGCGAGGAAGTCGTCGGCCGAGTCGACGGCCCTGCGCCATACGACATCGGCTTCGTGGAGTGCCTGCTCGTCGCGGCCCAGCTGGTAGCTCATCTCGGAGCGGGCATCGAGCGCGTAGGAGAGCAGGTGCTGCTCGTCATAGTGCTGCAGCAGTGAAATCACTTCGCTGAGAAGGACATTCACCGAGCCGAGCTTGTGCTGTCGCCAGGTCACGCGGGCCAGCTCGATCGTCGCCGCCGCGTAGGCGATGCGGTCGCCGTCGTCGGCCAGGATCTCGCGGGCGCGGGTCAGCTCCTGCTCGGCGGCATCGAGTTCGTCGTAGTCGTTGTGCAGCAGACCGCGTATCGCGCAGGCCCACCCGGCATAGGTCGCGTCCGGGTGCTGCCGGAGCAGGCTCTCGGCCCGGTCGAGCGCCCGCTCGGCGGTGGTGCGCCGGCCGAGGGACACCGCGGCGCGTGCGGCGACGATGTCGGCGGCGGCCGCGGTGTCCGCCTCGCCGAGGAGGGTGAGCGCCTTGCGCGCGGCCTCGGCGAGCAGCAGGGCGCGCAGTGACTGCGACCGCAGATCCTCCCGGTGCCACGCCTCCGCGAGCTGCAGCAGCGCCCGGCCGAGCTGCTGGTCGGCGCTCGGCGCGGAGAGCGCGGCCCGCACCCGGGTCGCGACACCCAGCCAGCTGCGGTGACCGCCGAAGGTGTGCTGTGCGTTCGCGGCCGAGAGCACCAGCCGCCAGGCGAGATCGGGCGCCCGGCCGGCGAGGGCGTCAGCGACGGTCAGCAGCGCCGCGCCGTCGGTGCGGAAGAAGTCGGCGGCCGCGAGCGCGCCGACCGGCCGTGCCTCCTCGTCGTCCAGCGCCGGCGGGGCGGGCACGAGCCGGCGGTGAAAGGCGAGGTGGCAGGCGGTCGCCCGGCGCAGCAGCGCGCGGCCGATCCGCATGGTCGCGTCGGTGACATCGGCGTCGGTGAGCGGGCGGGCGGCCCGGGCGACGTGCGTGACCAGGTCGTGGAGGCGGTAGAGCGTCATACCGTCGTCGCTGGTGACCGGTTCGATCAGGTTGGTGGCAAGGAGGGTTTCGAGGAGTTCGTCGCCGGCGTCCTCGTCGCCGAGCAGTGCCCCGGGCAGCCACGCGCTGAAGCCGGTGACCGGCAGCCGGGCGAGCAGTGCGATGGCGTCCTGCTGCGCCGGCGAGCGACGCTCCCAGACCATCCGCACGCTCTCGCGCAGCTTGTCGAGGGGATCGCGGTCGCGGTGTGACGGCGCGACGAGACGCCGCGCCATGTCGGGAAATCCGCGATCGGGGCGATTGACCAGGCGGCCGGCGACCAGGCGGATCGCGAGCGGCAACCGCCCGGTGGCGTCGAGCAGCGCGATCGCACCGTCGGGGTCCGCGGCCACCCGTTGCTCGCCGAGCATCGCAGACAGCAGGTCGGTCGCATCGCCAATCTGCAACGACCGCAGGCGAATCGGCAGTGCGTCGGGCAGCTCCTGGTGCACGGTGCGGGAGGTGACGATCGCCATGGAGCCGGCGGTGACCGGCACCATGAGCTCGAGCGCCGAGGCGACCTGCGCCGACATCTCGGCGACGTTGTCCAGCACGATCAGCACCCGCCGCTGCTCCAGGATCGACCGGAAGAGCCCGACCCTCGCCACCAGGTCGTCGGGTATCGCGTCGCCCCGCAGACCGAGCAGGCGCAGGAAGGACCCCAGCACCTCCGCCGGCGCGGGCGCCTCCTCGCGGTTGCCGAGATCGGCATACAGCGTGCCGTCGGGGAAGGAGTCCTGCACCAGGCGTCCGCACCGTATGGCGAGTGCGCTCTTGCCGACGCCGGTGGTGCCGGTGAGGTGCACGACCGTCGGCGCACGGCGGGCCCCGGTCGCGGCGTGCCGGATGCGGTCGACGTCGGCGTCCCGGCCGACGAAGTTGGACGGGTTGCGGGGCAGCATCCGCGGGACCGGAAGTTTCGGTGCCACAAGGGTTTCGGGCTCGTCGACGGGTGCCGCCGCCAGCGCGGTGGCGTGCGACGGGTTGCCGTGCGACCGGTTGCCGTGGGACGGGGTGCCGTGCAGCACGTCGTGGTGGGCAGCGCGCAGCACCTCCGACGGTCCGACACCCAGCTCGTCGTTGAGCCGCCGGTAGGTGTCCCGGTAGACCCGCAGCGCCTCCTCCTGCCGCCCGGTCGCGGCGAGTGCCCGCATCAGCTGTGCGATGAACGTCTCGTGGAAGGGGTGCTCCTGCACCAGCCCGGTGAGCGCGGTGGTGAGACCACGCAGCTCGCCCAGCCGCAGCGCGAGGTCGCCGCGCTCCTCGAGCACCGCGAGTCGCTCGGCGCGCAGCGCGTCCTGTGCGAGCCGCACGTCGCCGGTGGGCGGGATGTTCTGCAGCGGCTCTTCGGCGAAGACCGTCAGCGCTGTGTCCAGGGCGCGCCAGCGTTGCTGCGGGGAGAGGTCGGGGTCTGCGCCGACGAGTGCGCGCCAGGACGCGAGGTCACAGCTGACGCCGTCCGCCAGCCGGTAGCCGACCTTGGTGGTCTCGAGCAGCGGCCGGTCGCACTTGCGGCGCAGCCCGGAGACGAGCGCCTGCACCCGGTTGCGGGCCGACGACGGCCGGTCGTCGCCCCAGATCCAGGGCACGAGGGCGTCGATGGTGGCCGCGGCCCCGGTGCCGACCGCGACGCGTGCGAGCAGCGCCCGCTCCAGCTGGCTCAGGGGGAGCGGGTCGGTGTCGCAGCGGAGCTGGACCGCGCACAGCACCTGCAGGTGTGCGCTCGCCCCTCGCATGTCGATCAAGGTACTGAAGATCACCGCCCGTGGGCGGTCCCGGACACCGGCGATCTCGCCTGCCGTGCGCGCCGGCGACCCGAATCGGCGGCGGTGCGAGACTGGTGGGGTGACTGTGGACACCGAGGCTGCCGCGCCGGCGCGACGGGTGGCGATGATCAGTGTGCACACGTCGCCGCTCGATCAGCCGGGCACCGGCGACGCGGGTGGGCTCAACGTCTACGTCGTGGAGACCGCGAAGCGGCTGGCGGCCAGGGGAGTGGCGGTCGAGATCTTCACCCGCCGCACCTCGGCTGCGCTCGCCGACACGGTGCAGCTGTGCCCGGGCGTGTTGGTGCGGCACATCGACGCCGGCCCCTACGAGGGGCTGGCGAAGGACGACCTGCCCGGCCAGTTGTGCGCCTTCGCGGCGGGCGTGATGCGGCACGTGGCGCGCCACCCCGAGGGTCATTACGACCTGGTGCACTCGCACTACTGGTTGAGCGGTCAGGTCGGCTGGCTCGCGGCGGACCGCTGGGACGTGCCGCTGGTGCACACGATGCACACGATGGCGAAGGTGAAGAACTCCTCGCTCGCCGACGGCGATCGTCCCGAACCCTCCGGCCGGGAGATCGGCGAGGAGCAGGTCGTGCGCGCCGCGAGCGTGCTGGTGGCCAACACCCGCCGGGAGGCGCGCGAGCTGATCGAGCTGTATGACGCAGACCCCGCACGCGTCGAAATCGTCTCTCCCGGAGTCGATCTGGCGACCTTCACGCCCGGTGACCGGTCGGCGGCCCGCGCCGCGGTCTGTCTGCCGGACGACGCGGAGGTGGTGCTGTTCGTCGGGCGCATCCAGCCGCTGAAGGCGCCCGACGTGCTCCTGCGGTCGGCCGCCCGGTTGCTGGAGCAGGATCCGGACCGGCGCTCGCGGCTGGTCGTGGCCGTGCTCGGCGGCCCGAGCGGGAGCGGTCTCGACAAGCCCCGTGCGCTGCAGCAGCTCGCCCGCGACCTGGGCATCGCCGACGTGGTGCAGTTTGTGCCACCGGTCTCGCGAGCCGAATTGGCGCAGTGGTATCGCGCGGCGGATCTGCTTGCGGTGCCTTCATATTCGGAGTCCTTCGGTCTCGTCGCACTCGAGGCGGAGGCGTGCGGCACACCGGTCGTCGCCGCTGACGTGGGCGGCCTTCCGATGGCCGTAGGCGACGCCGGCCGCCTGGTCGCCGGCCACGACCCCGGCGAGTGGGCAGCGGCCATCGCCGAGATGCTCGACGACCCGGAGGGCCGGGCAGCCTTGTCGGCCAACGCGATCCGGCACGCCGCAGCTTTCGGGTGGGACGCCACGGCCGACCAGCTGCTGCACGTCTACGCACGTGCCCGCGGTGAGGCGTCTGGCGTCGTCACCGGCATTTCCGAGTTTCCCCGCACCGAGAGAGCGATCTGAATGACCCGGACCACCGACATCGTCGAGCGCTACCTCACCGACACGGACGTCGAGTGGGAGCTCGGCGCCCGCGACGGAGAGTTTGTGGTCAGCCTCCCGGGGGAGCGCAAGCTGAAGACCGTGGTGTCCCTGGTTGCCGGCGAAACCGCTTTGACCGCAACCGCTTTCGTCATACGGCATCCTGACGAGAACCACGCCGAGTTTGCCCAGTTCCTGTTGCGCCGCAACCTGCGCCGTCCGGGCGTCGCCTACGCGACCGACGAGCACGGCGACGTCTACGTGGTGGCCCGGGTGCCGGTCGCGGCGGTCGACGACGACTACCTCGACACGTTGCTCGGCACCGTGCTGGAGGCGTCCGACGAGGTGTTCAACGACCTGCTGGTGCTCGGCTTCCGCAGTTCGATGCAGCGGGAGTGGGACTGGCGCATCAGCCGCGGCGAGTCGACGCGCAACCTGGAGGCGTTCCGCCACCTGCTGGACCGTGGCGACGGCGGCGAGGCCCGCTCCTAGGATGGCGCCATGACCTACACCCTGGTGCTGCTTCGTCATGGCGAGTCCGAGTGGAACGCCCAGAACCTCTTCACCGGCTGGGTCGACGTGCCGCTCAGCGACAAGGGTCGCGCCGAGGCCGAGCACGGCGGCTCGCTGATCAAGGACGGCGGCGTGCAGCCGGACGTGGTGCACACCTCGCTGCTGCGCCGGGCGATCACCACCGCCAACCTCGCCCTCGACGCCGCCGACCGGCACTGGATCCCGGTGCGGCGCAACTGGCGGCTCAACGAGCGGCACTACGGCGCGCTGCAGGGCAAGGACAAGAAGGCCACGCTGGAGGAGTTCGGCGAGGAGCAGTTCATGACCTGGCGGCGGTCGTTCGACGTGCCGCCGCCGCCGATCGAGCCGGGCAGCGAGTTCAGCCAGGACGGTGACGTCCGCTACGCCGGCCTCGGCGACGACATGCCGCGCACCGAGTGCCTGAAGGACGTCATCGAGCGCTTCCTGCCCTACTGGGAGGAGTCGATCGTGCCCGACCTGAAGGACGGCAAGGTCGTGCTGGTCGCCGCGCACGGCAACTCGCTGCGCGCGCTGGTCAAGCACCTCGACGGCATCGGCGACGAGGAGATCGTCGGCCTCAACATCCCGACCGGCCAGCCGCTGGTCTACCGCCTCGACGACGACCTCAAGCCGACCGTCCCCGGCGGCGAATACCTCGACCCCGTCGCGGCGAAGGCGGCCGCCGAAGCCGTCGCCAACCAGGGCCGCTGACGCGCGCGCGTCTCGTAAGCCGCGTGCGGTTGCGCGCGTCTCGTAAGCGGGGGTGACGTCAGGCGCACTGTTGCTTACGGGATCGGCAAGCCCCCGCGCATCTCGTAAGCGGGCGTGCGGTTGCGCGCATCTCGTAAGCGGGGGTGACGCCGGGCGCACTGTTGCTTACGGGATCGGCGAGGCCCCGCGCATCTCGTAAGCGGGGGTGACGTCAGGCGCACTGTCGCTTACGGGATCCGCGGCTAGTGCGCGTCCACATCTCCCGCGAATTGCCGCATCCGTCCACAACTTTCGCGACCCGCGATGACGGGCTGCCGATCTGCGACCACCGTGGCTCGGGTGGACGCCATGACGTTGCGCCGCCTGCATGCGGCTGCCGAGCAGCAGGGATGGGTGCTGTCCCGAGCGCAGTTGCGGACCCTCGGGGTCGACCGGTGGCAGGTGCGCCGACTCCTCGCCGCCGGTGTATGGCGGGCGCACGGTCTGCGCACGATCGGCCTCACTGCCGCACAGCTCGACGAGGTGGCGTTGCGACATCGTGCCGTCTGGGAGAGCGGCCGGGTGAGTGCGCTCGACGGTGTCAGCGCGCTGCAGCACGCCGGGCTGACCGGCTGGCACGAGCCGACCGTCCACATCTCCGTCCCGCACGGGCGCAGCCCGATCGCCGTGACCGGTGTGAGCCGGCACGTGGTGCCGATCCGTGGTGATCTCTGGGAGCACGGCCCCGATCAGGTGATCGCGGAAGACCTTCCGTGGGTGCGCAGCGAGTTGGCGGTGCTGCGGGCTGCGCAGTGGGCGATCAGCGACCGGGCGGCGGCGCTCGTCATCGCGATGGCGGTGCAACAGCGGCTGGTGGCGACCGACCTGCTCGCACGGACGCTGCCGCAGGCGGGGCTCTATCGCCGCCGCAAGCTCATCCGCACCGTGGTCGCCGACGTCATCGACGGTGCGCAGGCGCTTGGCGAGCTCGACTTCGGTGCGGCCTGCCGTCGCCACGGTCTGCCACCACCGGCCCGGCAGGTCATCCGCCGCGGTCCGCACGGCCGCATCTATCTCGACGCCGGTTGGCCCCGAGTGCGGCTGTTCGTGGAGATCGACGGCGCCCACCACCAGGAGCCGGCCAACGTCCTGGCTGACGCGCTGCGGCAGAACTCCGTCGTCGTCGGAGGTGAGACCGTGCTCCGGATCCCGTTGCTGGGCCTGCGGATCCAGGAGGATGCGTTCATGCAGCAGGTTGTCACGGCATACCGGCTGCGCGCCGCCGGCGTCTCGCGCGTCTCGTAAGCCAGCGTGCGGCTGGTGTCACCGTTGCTTACGGGACCGCTGGGGTGGCGCGTCTGGTGACGAAGCGTGCGGCTGGCGTCACCTTCGCTTACGGGACCGCTGGGAGGGGTGCGCGTCTGGTGAGGAAGCGTGCGGCTGGTGTCACCGTCGCTTACGGGACCGCTGGGGTGGCGCGTCTGGTGACGAAGCGTGCGGCTGGCGTCACCGTCGCTTACGAGATCGCCCGCGGCCGCGCCGGGCGTCAGTCCTGCAGGCCCTCGTCCTCGGTGCCGTAGCGACCGGTCACCAGGTAGACGATCCGGTTGGCGACGGCGACCGCGTGGTCACCGAAGCGCTCGTAGTAGCGGCTGATCAGGGTCGCGTCGACCGCGGCCTCGGTGCCGTGCTCCCAGTGCTGGTTGAGCAGCTCGCCGAAGATCTTGCGGTGCAGCTGGTCCATCTCGTCGTCGATCTTCTCGATCTCGTTGGCGCCGCGCACGTCCTTGTCGGCGATCGCCTTGCCGGTGGCGGCGGCGAGCCGCTCGGCGACGACGGCCATCTCCGCGATGGTGTCGCGTAGCGGCTGCGGCACCGCCGACTCGGGGTAGCGCATCCGGGCCACCTTGGCGACGTGGCGGGCCAGGTCGCCCATGCGCTCGATGTCGCTCGCCATGTGCATCGCGGTGACGACCATGCGCAGGTCGGTCGCGACCGGCTGCTGCCGCGCGAGCAGGTCCACCGCGCGGTCGTCGACGTCCCGGCGCAGCTGGTCGATGTCGTCGTCCGCGGCGATGACGCTCTCGGCCGTCGCCAGGTCGGTGTCGAGCAGCGCGCTGGTCGCGCGCTTCATCGCGGCGTCGACCATCGAGGTCATCTCGACCAGGTCGTCGGAGATCCGGTCGAGATCGTCGTGGAATGCATCGCGCATGGTGGTCTCAGATCCTCGCTCGTCGGGCCGTTGGCCGAAGCACTGTATGTCGAAAGTCGTCCCGCGCCACATCCGGGCAGCGCGAAGCGCCTGACGGGGTCGACCGTGGCAGGACGTGGTGAACTCGGTCGGGACGCAAGGTGAACAACGGGCAGACCGGCGGCATACGGCGCACTGGCGGTGCGGAGCGACCCGGCCGAGTGCGTACATTGGGCGCCGTGTTGCTCGCAGTCGTCGCCGTGGTGGTGGCCCTGGTCGTGGGCGCCGTCGTCGGTTACGCGCTGCGTGCCCGCCGCCCCGGCCCCGCCCCCGCAGCCCGTATGACGCCGCCGGAGCCGCTCTCCCCACTGGCTTCGCCGGCGATCGACGTGCTCGACGCGTTGCGCTCGGTGGCGATGGTCATCGACGCATCGGACCGGGTGGTCCGCTCCAGCGCGAGTGCGCAGGCGCTCGGCCTCGTCCGCGACGCCGAGCTGTCGCACGCGCAACTGCGCGGGCTGGTGCGCGACGTGCGCCGGGACGCCGACGTGCGCGAGGTCGAGCTCGACGTCGCGCGGGGCCCGCTCGGGCAGGGCCGGCTCACGATCGGTGTGCGGGTGGCGCCGCTCTCGCAGCAGCACGTGCTGGTCCTCGTCGAGGACCGCACCCACTCCCGCCGGGTCGAGGAGACCCGCCGCGATTTCGTGGTCAACGTCTCGCACGAGCTGAAGACGCCGGTGAGCGGCCTGACCCTGCTCGCCGAGGCGATGGACGACGCCCGCGACGACCCGGAGGCGGTGCACCGCTTCGCCGGCCGGATGCGCGTGGAGACCTCACGCCTGGCGCGGCTGGTGCAGGAGATCATCGAACTCTCGCGGTTGCAGGTCGCCGACACCCTCGACGAGCCGGTGCTGGTCGACGTGCGAGTCTGCGTGCGCGAAGCGGTCGAGCACCTGCAGGTCGTCGCCGCCGACCGCGACATCGAGATCTCGACCGCGCTCGGCGACCCGTCGGAGCCGGCGCTGATCTACGGCGACGGCAACCTGATCACCACCGCGGTCCGCAACCTGGTCGAGAACGCCCTCAACTACTCCGACTCCGGCACCCGCGTCGGGGTCACCGTGCAGCCCGGGCCGGACCTGATCACGCTGGTCGTGAAGGATCAGGGGCGTGGCATCCCGCCGGCCGACCTCGACCGCGTCTTCGAGCGGTTCTACCGCGTGGACGCGGCGCGCTCGCGCCGCACCGGCGGCACCGGCCTCGGCCTGGCGATCGTGAAGCACGTGAGCGCCAATCACGGCGGCGAGGTGAGCGTCTGGTCCGAGGAGGGCCAGGGCTCGACCTTCACGATCCGGCTGCCTGCCGCGCGCCCGGCGCCCGCGGCTCCCGTCATACCCGCAGAACGAACGCCTGAGCACAACACTCCCAGGAAGGTCACCCCATGACGCGCATCCTCGTGGTCGAAGACGAAGAGTCGATCTCCGACCCGCTCGGTTACCTGCTCGGCAAGGAGGGCTACGACGTCGCGCTCGTCGAGACCGGGCCGGACGCTCTGGTGGAGTTCGACCGGGGCGGTGCGGACCTGGTGCTGCTGGACCTGATGCTGCCGGGTATGTCGGGGGTCGACGTATGCCGGGCGCTGCGCCAGAAGTCGAACGTCCCGGTGATCATGCTCACCGCCAAGGACTCCGAGGTCGACAAGGTGGTCGGGCTGGAGCTCGGCGCCGACGACTACGTGACCAAGCCCTACTCCTCGCGTGAGCTGCTGGCCCGCATCAAGGCGGTGCTGCGGCGTGGTCAGGAGGCCGACGAGCTGCTGCCGGCGACGCTGCAGAGCGGCCCGGTGCGGATGGACGTCGACCGGCACACGGTGGTCGTCGACGGGGAGCCGACGGCGTTGCCGCTGAAGGAGTTCGAGCTGCTGGAGTTGCTGCTGCGCAACACCGGCCGGGTGCTGACGCGCGGGCAGCTGATCGACCGGGTGTGGGGCAGCGACTACGTCGGCGACACCAAGACGCTCGACGTGCACATCAAACGGCTGCGGGCCAAGGTCGAGCCGGACCCGGCGAGCCCGCGCTACATCGTGACGGTGCGGGGGCTGGGCTACAAGTTCGAGGCGCCGTGAGCCACCGAGTGATGCACTGAGCGCCGACCGCTCGGGCGGTCGGCGCTCAGTGCATTCAGTGGGTCCAGTGGGTTCAGTGGGTTGTGCGTGTGGTCCCTCAGGTCACTCGCCGTGGCCGGTGGTCGGCGGCGGGGTGAACGTCGGGTGCGACGGTTCGGCCGAGCCGTACGGCGGCTGGTCGAGCATGATCGGCACCTGCACCTGGGTGGGGCCGGAGCCGGGCGTGGAGAAGACCACCTGCTGGGCGAGGCCCGGCTGGGAGGCGACCGAGGAGATGCTCACCGCGGGGGAGACCGCGGCCTTGTCGTCGCCGTTGGGCTTGCCGTCCAGCCGCACCGCGGTCGAGCCGGCGATGGTGATCTCGCGCTTGGCGGCGCCGGGGGAGGAGATGGTCAGTTTGACCGGTGCCTGCGAGTTGTTGACCGCGAGGCCGGACAACGTGCCCGGCTGACCCTTGTCGCTGGTGACGATCAGCACGTTCTGCAGCTGCACGTCGCCGACCTTGGCGGTGGTGCCGTCGGAGGCGATGTAGCTCTTGGTGGTCTGGTCCGGCGAGAGGTACATGCACCCGCTGAGGGTGGTCGCCGCGGTCGCCAGTGTCAGCGCACCGAGCGCCGCACGGGATGCCTTGGAGTGGCTGAGGGGCAGTCGTTGCGTCACGCGCGTCAGCCTAGCGGCCCGCTCCCGGCGTGGGCGACGGGGCGGCTCCGGAGCCGCTTCAGGGTGGCTTCGGGGTCGCTTCGGGGTGGCTGCGGAGCGACTCGGGAGCGGCTTCGGAGCGCACCGGCGGGGCTCGGCACCACGTGCCTTGCACGGTGGTGGCGCACTTGTCAAGACTGCCGTCATACCCTCCGCAGGGCGCTGACCTGCGGAAACGTTTATGTGACCTGCGCAACCCGTGGTATTCTGGAGGTCGCGAAAGGGGCAAACAACATATGGTTTTCAAGGTCGGCGAGACGGTCGTGTACCCGCATCACGGAGCGGCCCTCATCGAAGAGATCAAAGTCCGCAAGATCAAGGGAGAGGACAAGCAGTACCTGGTCCTGAAGGTCGCGCAAGGCGATCTGACGATCGAAGTTCCGGCCGAAAACTGCGACCTCGTGGGCGTGCGTGACGTCGTCGGCAAGGAGGGCCTCGACCGCGTGTTCGAGGTGCTGCGTGCCGATCACACCGAGGAGCCGACCAACTGGTCGCGCCGCTACAAGGCCAACCTCGAGAAGCTCGCGTCCGGTGACGTGATCAAGGTCGCCGAGGTCGTGCGTGACCTCTGGCGCCGCGACCAGGACCGCGGCCTGTCCGCCGGTGAGAAGCGCATGCTGGCCAAGGCCCGCCAGATCCTGGTCTCCGAGCTGGCGCTCGCCGAGCACACCAACGAGGACAAGGCCGAGGCCACGCTCGACGAGGTGCTCGCGTCCTGACCGATGCATTGACGACCAACGATCCCGGCGGAGTTTCCGTCGGGATCGTTGTCGTTGCGGCCGGCCTGGGCACGCGCCTGGGAGCCGGTATGCCGAAGGCCCTCGTCCGCATCGGTGGTCGCACCCTGGTCGAGCACGCGGTCGCCCGCGCGCAGGCCTGGTCGAGCGGTGACGTTAGGTGGTCGAGTAGCCGGGGTCGGCCGGCGAGGGACGAGCCGGCCGACGCCGGCGTATCGAGACCACCGTCTTCCGGTGACCCGGGCTGGTCGAGTAACCGGCAGCGGACGGCGAGGGACGAGCCGGCCGGTGTCGGCGTATCGAGACCACCCGCCACCCGGCACGCCGTCGTGGTCGTCGCCCCCGCCAGCCATCTCGACGAATTCCGCGCCCTGGCGCCGGAGGCGATCGTCGTCCCGGGCGGCGCGGAGCGCACCGACTCGGTCGCGGCCGGCCTGGCGGCGCTGCCGGCCGAGGTCGACATCGTGCTGGTGCACGACGCGGCACGCGCGCTCGCGCCGGCATCGCTCTTCGCGGCCGTGGCGGCCGCGGTCGCCGATGGCGCCGACGCGGTGGTGCCGGGCCTGCCAGTGACCGACACCATCAAGCAGGTCGACGCGTCCGGCCACGTCGTCGCGACCCCGGACCGGGCGACGCTGCGCGCCATCCAGACGCCGCAGGGGTTCACCCGGGCGGCGCTGGCACGGGCCCATGCCGACGGTGTCGGCGCGACCGACGACGCGGCGCTGGTGGAGCGGCAGGGCGGCCGGGTGCTGGTCATCGACGGCGACCCGCGGGCGATCAAGGTGACGATCCCGGCCGATCTCGAAACCGTCGACCGACTGCTCGCCGATGGCTGACGCGACGCTCGTCATACTCGGTGGCCTGCCGGGTGCCGGCAAGACGACGCTCGCCGAAAGCCTTTGCCGATCAACCGGTTTCGCGCACGTGCGGGTGGATTCGATTCAGCAGGCGCTCGCCGACGTCGGGGCTCTCGACGCCGACGAGGTTGCCCCGTATGCCGCGGCGATGGCCGCCGCCCGCGACATCCTCGCCGGCGGAGTCAGCGTCGTCGCCGACTCGGTCAACCCGGTCGCGGCGTCTCGCGCGGGATGGCTGGAGGTCGCGGCATCGGCCGGTGCTCGCGCGCTGCAGGTCGAGGTGACGTGCGGCGACCGGCAGCAGCACCGGCGCCGGGCGACCACGCGCGCGATCGACGTGCCCGGTCTGGTCAAGCCGAGCTGGGCGCAGATCGAGGCGCGCCATTACGAGCCGTGGGCCGCCGACCTGGTGGTCGACACCGCGGTCGATGATGTCGATGCCGCAGTCACCCGCATTCGCAAGGAGTTGTCATGACGATCCCTCGCACCGGCATCGGCGTCGACGTGCACGCCTACGCCGCCGACGACCGTCCCCTGTGGCTGGCCGGTCTGCAGTGGCCGGGGGAGCGCGGCATCGAGGGGCACAGCGACGGTGACGTCGCCGCGCACGCGCTGTGTGACGCGCTCTTCTCGGCTGCCGGCCTCGGCGACCTCGGCGTCCACTTCGGCGTCGATCGCCCGGAGATGGCGGGAGCCTCGGGTGTCTCCATGCTTGCCGAGGCGCGAAAGATCCTGACCGACAACGGTTTTCGGATCGGCAACGTCGCAGTGCAGGTGATCGGCAACCGTCCCAAGATCGGCAAGCGCCGCGACGAGGCGCAGGCCGTGCTGTCCGCAGCGCTCGGCGGGTCGCCGGTGTCACTCTCCGGCACGACGACGGACGGCCTCGGCCTGACCGGCCGCGGCGAAGGCGTCGCGGCGATCGCGACCGCACTGGTCGTCCGGGCCGGATGAGCACTCCGTCCAGAGCCCGCGCACGCGACCTCGGAGTCGCACCAGGCGATCTCGGCACCGGCGAGCACAATGCGATCACCGATGTGCCGGGAGTGCGGGTCGGGCACACCACCCTCGACGACGGGGACCTGCACACCGGGGTCACCGCGATCGTGCCGGACGCGCTCGACCGGGCAGGGGGCCGTCTGCCCGCCGGACTCTTCGTCGGCAATGGTTACGGAAAGCTCGTCGGCGCAACGCAATTGGCCGAGTTGGGGGAGCTCGAAACACCGATCCTGCTGACCGGCACGCTCTCCGCCTTCCGGGTCGCCGATGCGCTGGTCTCCTACGTGCTCGACCTGCCCGGCAACGAAAGCGTCATCAGCCTCAACCCTGTCGTCGGCGAGACCAACGACGGCTACCTGTCCGACGGTCGTCGCCGGCCGATCACCGCGCAGCACGTGCGCGATGCCATCCGCTCCGCAGCGCCCGGCCCGGTGGCCGAGGGCTGCGTCGGCGCGGGAGCCGGCACGGTCGCTCTCGGCTTCAAGGGCGGCATCGGCACGTCCTCCCGCGTCGTGCCGCTCGCCGACGGTCGTGGCTGCACGCTCGGTGTGCTCGTGCAGTCCAACTTCAGCGGCACCCTCACGGTCGCCGGTGTCCCCGTGAAGGCACCGAAAACCGAAGCACCGCAAGGCAACTCGTGCATGATCATCGTCGCGTGCGACGCAGGCGTCGACAGTCGCCAACTGGGCCGTATGGCGAAACGAGCCGTCTTCGCGATGGGCCGTGTCGGGGCTGACTACGCGGGCGGGAGCGGCGACTACGCGATCGCTTTCGACACCGCGGCCGCACCGTCGGGTCTGCCGGACACCGCGCTCGACCCGATCTTCCGGGCGACGCAGGACGCGGTCGAGGAGGCGCTGCTCAACTCGCTGTTCATGGCGACCACGACGACCGGCTTCCGCGGTCGCACCCGGCAGGCGGTGCCCCTCGACCAGGTCGCGCGCCGAGCGCACTGACCGTCACGCGAAGTTCACGTCCACGCCGCTCATGGCTCACCCGCCCTGCAGCAGACTCGCGATTCATGAGCAATAGCAATGCCATTCGTCACCTCGCCACGCTCACCGCGCTGGCCGTCGCACCGGTCGCGACGATCGCCGGCGCACCGGCCGCATCCGCCGCGAGCAATGCGACCCCGAACTACGAGATCAAGCTCGACCTCGGACCGACGGCGCTCAGCGGCGGCGCTCCGACGGAAGCCGTGCAGGCGGCGTTCGGCATCACCGGTGGCGGCAGTCAGCTCAGCTACGAGTATGTCGACACCGACGCGCTCGACCTCAACAACGAGGGCTGGAGCGTGCGGCTGCGCAACCAGCAGGGCGACCCGCTGGAACTCACCTACAAGAAGCGCTTCCCGGTGACCGGCGGCGACATCAACGCCGCGCTCGACACGGCAAACGCCGCCGGATTCGACTCCAGCGACACCAACTACGGCGCACAGGTCGACTGGGGCTACAGCAAGCAGACGCTCAGCTTCAGCAACGACAAGGACCCGGGCACCAACGTCGACGGCATCGGCATGCCGTCCAACAGCGATGCCGTCAGCATAGCGGTCTCGAAAGTGCCTGGGAAACTTGCCGATTGGAAGTCCAAGGGATGGGGCACCAACACGCTGAAGGCATCGCGGGTGCACGGTGCGGTGACCGCCACCGAGTGGAAGGGCACCTTCGAGGGCAGCAAGTCAGCGATCGAGGTGCTGCCGATCAAGGCATCCGGCGGGCAACCGGCGCAGACCGTCGTCGAACTGTCCTTCAAGGCCGACGACTACGACACGGCTGCCCAGTTGCGCACCGACGCCATGGCGATCGCGGACGCACACGGCTGGTTGCTGCACACCGACATCCTGAAGACCAACCTGGTTCTCACCCGCTACTGACGGGCCCACCGCACATCGGTCGCTGTGGCGCGCAACGCGGCACGTCCTAGAGTCGGCGGTGTACCTCTGCGTCCACTCGAAGGAGCTGATCCGGCATGCCGTCGACCGTCAAGGGTGTGATCGCCCGCAGCAAGGGTGAGCCGGTCGAGCTCGTCGACATCGTCATACCGGACCCCGGGCCCGGTGAGGCCGTGGTCAACGTCGAGGCGTGCGGGGTCTGCCACACCGACCTGCACTACCGCGAGGGCGGCATCAACGACGAGTTCCCGTTCCTGCTCGGCCACGAGGCTGCCGGCACCGTCGAGGCCGTCGGCGAGGGCGTCACCGACGTCGCGCCCGGTGACTTCGTGATCCTCAACTGGCGCGCGGTCTGCGGTCAGTGCCGCGCCTGCGCCAAGGGCAAACCCTGGTATTGCTTCAACACCCACAACGCCACCCAGAAGATGACGCTGGCCGACGGTACCGAGCTGACACCCGCGCTCGGCATCGGTGCATTCGCCGAGAAGACCCTCGTCGCGGCCGGCCAGTGCACCAAGGTCGACCCCGAGGCCTCGGCCGTCGCGGCCGGCCTGCTCGGGTGCGGAGTGATGGCGGGATTCGGTGCGGCAGTCAACACCGGCGGCATCGGTCGCGGCGACAGCATCGCGGTCATCGGCTGCGGTGGCGTCGGCGACGCCGCGATCGCCGGTGCCGCGGTCGCCGGCGCGACGACGATCATCGCCGTCGACGTCGACGAGCGAAAGCTCGAGAAGGCAAGGGAATTCGGCGCGACCCACACGATCAACTCCAAGGACGCCGACCCGGTCGAGCAGATCCGCAAGCTGACCGGCGGCAACGGCGCCGACGTCGTCGTCGACGCCGTCGGACGGCCGGAGACCTACCGTCAGGCATTCGACGCCCGCGACCTGGCCGGCACCGTCGTGCTGGTCGGCGTGCCCACCCCGGACATGACGGTCGAGCTGCCCCTCATCGACGTCTTCGGCCGGGGCGGTGCCCTCAAATCCAGTTGGTATGGCGACTGCCTCCCCTCACGCGACTTCCCGATGCTGGTCGACCTCTACCGTCAGGGCAGGTTCGACCTCGACGGGTTCGTCAGTGAGCGGATCGGCCTCGACGCGGTCGAGAGCGCCTTCGACGCGATGGAGCGCGGCGACGTGCTGCGGTCGGTCGTCGTGATCGACGAGGAGGCCGCGCAGTGAGTGCCATACGCATCGAAAAAGTCGTGACGTCAGGCACGTTCAGCCTCGACGGTGGCACCTGGGACGTCGACAACAACGTCTGGATCGTCGGCGACGACAGCGAGTGCGTCGTCATCGACGCGGCCCACGACGCCCGCCCGATCCTGGATGCGATCGGTGACCGGACGCTCACCCAGATCCTGTGCACCCACGGACACGACGATCACCTCGGTGCCGTCACCGACGTGCTCGCCGCGCACCCGGACGCGACCGTGTCGATCCACCCCGACGACCGCATGCTCTGGGACGCCGTCATGGACCAGCCGCCGACCGGCGCGCTCACCGACGGGCAGCAGATCACCGTCGGCGGCGCCCGGCTCGACGTGCTGCACACTCCCGGTCACTCCCCGGGCGCCTGCTGTTTCCGCATCGCCGACGAGGGCGTCGTCTTCAGCGGCGACACGCTCTTCCAGGGCGGCCCGGGCGCAACCGGCCGGTCCTTCAGCGACTTCGGCACGATCGTGGAGTCGATCCGCAGCTCGCTGTTGTCGCTGCCGCCGGAGACCGTGGTGCACACCGGGCACGGTGACGACACCACGATCGGCGACGAGGCACCGCACCTGGCCGAATGGATCGCCCGGGGCCACTGAGCGGTGGCCGGGAATAGCCGCCGTCACCGATAAACTCGCCGGGTGACTCTGCAGATCTACGACACCCAGTCCCGCAGCAAGCGGCCGTTCGAGCCGCTGCAGGAAGGCGAGGTCGGCCTCTACATCTGTGGTCTCACCACCCAGGGCGCCCCGCACATCGGGCACGTTCGCTTCGCGGTGGCCTTCGACATCCTGCGGCGCTGGCTCACCGTCGGGCACGGGTATGACGTGCGCCTCGTGCGCAACGTGACCGACATCGACGACAAGATCCTCACCAAGTCGGCCGAAGCCGGCGCCGACTGGATCGCCTGGTCCTACTTCTTCGAGCGGCAGACCAATGACGCGCTCGATCTGCTCGGCGTCCAGCGCCCGACCTACGAGCCTCGCGCCACCGGTCACGTCACCGACATGGTCGAGTTAATACGCATGCTGATCGACGCCGGGCACGCCTACCCGGCGCAGGACGGTTCGGGCGACGTCTACTTCGACGTGCGTTCGTGGCCGGCGTACGGCGAGCTCACCCACCAGAGCATCGACGACATGGAGCCGGCCGCCGACGCCGACCCGCGCGGCAAGCGCGACCCGCGCGACTTCGCGCTGTGGAAGGGCCACAAGCCGGACGAGCCGGAGACCGCATCGTGGCCGACCCCGTGGGGCGCCGGACGGCCCGGGTGGCACCTGGAGTGCTCGGCGATGGCCCGCCGGTGGCTCGGCGACACCTTCGACATCCACGGCGGCGGCATCGACCTGCGCTTCCCGCACCACGAGAACGAGCAGGCCCAATCACGTGCTGCTGGCTTGGGATTCGCGCGCTACTGGATGCACAACGGGTGGGTCACCATGGGCGGCGAGAAGATGAGCAAGTCGCTCGGCAACACCCTCGGCGTGCTCGAGCTGACCAAGACCGTGCGACCGCTCGTGCTGCGCTACTACCTCAGCACGGTGCACTACCGGTCGACGATCGAATACCAGGAGACGTCGCTCGACGAAGCCGCCGCCGCGGTCGACCGCATCGAGGGCTTCCTCGACCGGGCACTGCCGGCAGGGGAGGTCGTCGACCCCGGTGAGGTGGAGATCCCCAAGGACTTCGCGACCGCGATGGACGACGATCTCGGGGTGTCTGGAGCGCTCGCGGTGGTCTTCGACACGATCCGCAAGGGCAACGTCGCGCTCGACGAGCGAGACGCGGCGGCAGCCCGCGAGCTCGCCCGCCAGGTCGTGGCGATGACCGACGTGATCGGGGTCAATCCCCGTGACCCGCACTGGCATTCGGCGGCCGACACCGGCGCCCAGGACGCGCTCGCGGTGCTCGTGGACGGGCTCATCGAGCAACGCGCCCAGGCCCGCAAGGCCCGCGACTTCGACACCGCTGACCGCATCCGCGACCAGCTGACCGCGGCCGGGGTGACCGTCGAGGACTCCGCCGACGGCGCACGGTGGACCGTGACCGCTCCCCACACCACAACCCACGAGGAGGGCTGAGATGCCTGGCAATTCGAGCCGCCGAGGAGCAGTCCGCAAGGGCAACTCCCGCAAGGGCCCGCTCGTCGGCAGCGGCGGCCAGCGTCGCCGCGGCTTGGAGGGCAAGGGCCCCACGCCGAAGGCGAGCGACCGCCCGAACCACAAGGCCTACAAGGCCGCCCGCAAGGCCGAAGCCGGCAAACGATCGGCGCCCGCCCGCTCCGGCGGGAAGTCGGCCAAGCAGAGCGGTGAGGTGATCGCCGGGCGCAACTCCGTCGTGGAGGCGCTGCGCGTCGGCGTCCCCGCCACCGCCCTGTATGTCGCAGGCCGCATCGACTCCGACGACCGGGTCAAGGAATCACTGAAGATCGCTGCCGACCAGACGATTCCGATCATGGAGGCGCAGCGCACCGAGCTGGACCGGATGACCGACGGAGCGACCCACCAGGGGCTCGCGCTGCAGGTGCCGGCATACGAATATGCCCACCCCGACGACCTGATCAATCCCGAGGCGCCGGGTGTCCCGCTCGTCGTCGCCCTCGACGGGATCACCGATCCGCGCAATCTCGGCGCGATCGTCCGGTCGGTGGCGGCGTTCGGCGGGCATGGCGTGATCGTGCCCGAACGCCGGTCGGCAGGCATGACCGCCTCCGCCTGGAAGACGTCCGCCGGAGCTGCTGCCCGCATCCCGGTTGCGTTGGCGGGCAACCTGACTCGCACGCTGAACGACTTCAAGAAGGCCGGCTTCTTCGTCATCGGCCTCGACATGGACGGTGACGTCGAGCTGCCCGCGCTGGACCTGGCGGGCGAGCCACTGGTCATCGTGGTCGGCTCCGAGGGCAAGGGCCTGTCCCGCCTGGTGAGCGAGACCTGCGACCAGATCGTGTCGGTGCCGATGAGCTCGACCATCGAGTCGCTCAACGCCGGCATCGCGGCGTCGGTCACGCTCTACGAAGTCGCCCGGCAGCGAGCCGAGAAGTCTTGACGTTCTTGGCTTTTCGCCGCGGTCAGTGCAGCCGGTGGTGGATATTCACCGTAGTTCGACATGACATCGCTCCCTCGACGGTTGTCCGGTAGTTCGATGCTAGAGCCGCGGGAGTCGCCGAAGGCCCGGAAGCGACAGCTTCCGGGCCCCATGACGGTTCGGCGAGACGGCTTCGACGTGCGCTGCGCGTCCTACTTGTCACCGTGCGGCACGACGGTGCCGACGATCTTGTCCGCCAGCGTCTGCCGCTTGCGGTCCCACAGCGGGAACAGGTAGCCGATGTAGCAGATCACGCCGTCGACGAAGTGGCACAGATCGCGCACGAAGGCCATCAGCGGACCGATCGGCCGGCCGGAGTCGGCGCTCACCAGCCGCACGTGCATGACGCCCTTGCCGATGCTCTGCCCGGTGGTGCCGGCCTTGTACCAACGGTTCCATCCCTGGAGGCCGACCACCAGCAGGAAGCCGATGACCAGCACCAGCACGTTCTGCGCGGAGGCGCCGATGGAGTAGACGATGAGGCCCGGCAGGACGACGAGCAGGTCGATCAGGTAGGCGCCGACCCGCTGCCCCCAACTGGCGTAGGTGTCCGGCGGAAGCTGGTCGCCGAACGCGACGCCGCCATATGGCTGGCCGCCGTATGGCGCCTGGCCGTACTGCCCGTACTGGCTCGCCTGGCCGTATTGGCTGGCTTGGCCGGCCGAGTCGGGCTGCGCGCCATACTGCCCACCGAGGCTCGGCTGCGCCCCCTGACCGGCCCCGCCCTGCTGGCCCCCGCTCGGCGCGCCGTAGGGGTCCTGCGGTCCCTGCCCGCCGCCATTGCCGTAGTTGGACATGCTGTCGATTCCTCCTGCATCGATGGGGCACCCGTCGTAAAGATCGAGTGGTGTGCCGAAGCCTCGCAGGCTTCGTGCTCGGCAGTGCAGACGTCGGGGATGATCACCCGGTTCCGTGATGAAACCGCAAGCGCGATGGCGACGTCCCGTAAGGTGACCCGAAATCCACCCGACGGGGGAACGACAATGAGCAAGTACGACGGGGCGCCGCACCCGAACGACGCCTATCCACAGCAGCCCGGCCCGGGCTGGAGTTCACCGGTGAACGACTCCTTCTTCATCATGAACATGGGGCAGGAGCAGGGCCCGGTGTCCTACGGCGGGCTGCAGCAGTTGGCCTCGACCGGCGCGATCAAGGGCGACACCGCGGTGCGCAGCACGGCCGGCGGCGGTTACTTCCCCGCCAAGCAGGTGCCCGGTGTCTTCTCCAGCAAGGACTGGCTGACCGCCGTCCTCCTGTCGTTCTTCCTCGGCGGTCTCGGCGTCGACCGGTTCTACCTCGGCCAGGTCGGGCTCGGCGTGCTCAAGCTGGTGACGCTCGGCGCCTGCGGCATCTGGTCGCTGGTCGACTTCATCCTGTTGCTGCTGCGCAAGATCGACGACGCCGAGGGCCGCCCGCTCGCCTGACGGCGCTGACTGTGCCGTCGGTGCTGTCTTTGCCCTCTGCGCTGCCGGCGCGGCGACCGCTCAGCGGTTGGCGCGCACCGGTATCGCGTCGGTGTCCACCCCGACCACCGCGCTGTCGTCGGGCTTGTCCGGCAGCACCGTGTCGATGTAGTCCTGCACGGCCTGCTCGATGGTGAAGTCGCGCTGGGCCTTCTCCGACATGTACCACCGGTGTTCGAGCACCTCGTGGAAGAGCTCGGCGGGCTCCATCTTGCGGCGCATCTCCGGCGGGGCGCTGCGGGTGATCGGCTCGTAGACCTGCATCAGCCAGTCGTGCGCGACCTGCTCCTCGTCGTCGTTCTGCCGCTCGTGCGCGGCGCGGAACGCGTCGAGGTCGTTGAGCAACCTGCGTGCCTGGTTGTCCTCCACGTCGAGCCCGGTCAGGCGCAGCAGGCGGCGCGAATGATGGCCGGCATCAACGACTTTCGGCTGGATCTGGATCGTCGTGCCGTCGAAGTCGGTGGTGATGTCGAGCTCGCCGACGTCGAACCCGAGCGAGTTGAGCACGCGGATGCGTTCGTCGACCCGCCACCGCTGGTCGGCGTCGAAGCGTTCGACCGCGGTCAGCTCCTGCCACAGCACGTTGTAGCGCTGGATGATGCGATCCGAGATCGCGATCGGGTCGATGTCCTCGCCGACGAAGCCGCCGGCCTGCAGGTCCATCATCTCGCCGGCGATGTTGACCCGGGCGATGTCGAGGTCGTGCTCCCGCTGGCCCTTGGTCAGCTTGTCGTGCAGCTCACCGGTCTCGGCGTCGACCAGGTATGCCGCGAACTCACCCGCGCTGCGCTTGAACAGCGTGTTGGACAGCGACACGTCGCCCCACCAGAAACCCACCAGGTGCAGTCGCACGAGGAGCACGGCGAGCGCGTCGATCAGCCGGGCGGCGGTGTCCGGCCGGAGGTTCTGGCTGAGCATCGCCCGGTAGGGCAGGGAGAACTGCAGGTGCCGGGTCAGCAGGCACGCATCGAGCGGCTCGCCGTCCTTGGTGAGCCGGCCCGCGACCACGCCGACCGGCTCGACCACCGGCTGCCCGAGCCGCCGCAACATCCGCAGCATGTTGTATTCGCGACGCGCGATGTCGGCCTTGATCTCCTTGATCGCGATGACCCGCCCCTCGAGCCGCACGAAGCGCACCACGTGCCGGGAGATGCCCCGCGGCAGCGCGGCCAGCCGCTCCTCGGGCCAGTCCTCCAACGGCAGCCGCCACGGCAGATCGAGCAGGGCCGGCCACGGTCGGGCGGTGGTGATGTCGAGAGCCACGCGTCCATTGTGCTCGCCCGTGCTCCCGTATGACGCAACTCGGCGGCATACCTCCTCATTGAGGTATGCCGCCGAGAGGTCTGTGGCTCGCGGGATCGAGCCGATGGGGAGCCGCGAAGATGACAGCCGGGACCCGCGCAGCGCAGCAAGCGGGTCCCGACGCGCGGGATCGAGCCGAAAGGACTCAGTCGCCCAAACGCTCGCCGGACTCCGGGTCGAACAGGTGCAGGTGGTCGCCCTCGCCCTTCGGCACGAAGTGGATCATCTGGCCCTTGTCCGGCACCTGACGGCCGTCGACGCGGGCGACGATCTGCTTGTCCTCCTCGCCGCCGACGTTGGTGCGGCCGTAGACGTAGGCGTCGGCGCCGAGCTCCTCGACGACGTCGACCTCGACCGGGATGCCGCCCTCGGTGGCCGGCGTCAGGTCCTCGGGGCGGATGCCGACGATGACGGTGTTGCCGGTCTTGGTGAGCGGGTCGCGCTTGACCGGGTGCACAATCGACCCGAGCTTCACGCCGCCCTCGGCGACCGGCACCTCGAGGAGGTTCATGGCGGGGGAGCCGATGAAGCCGGCGACGAAGACGTTGTTGGGGTGGTCGTACATGCGGCGCGGGGTGTCGAGCTGCTGCAGGAGGCCGTCCTTGAGCACCGCGACCCGGTCGCCCATCGTCATCGCCTCGACCTGGTCGTGCGTGACGTAGACGGTCGTGACGCCCAATCGCCTTTGCAGAGAAGCGATCTGGGTGCGCGTCTGCACCCGGAGCTTCGCGTCGAGGTTGGACAGCGGCTCGTCCATCAGGAAGACCTGGGGCGACCGGACGATCGCGCGGCCCATCGCGACACGCTGCCGCTGACCACCCGAGAGCGCCTTCGGCTTGCGGTCGAGGAACGGCTCCAGGTCGAGGATCTTGGCGGCCTCGACGACGCGGCTGCGGATCTCGCTCTTGGGCACGCCGGCGATCTTGAGCGCGAAGCCCATGTTGTCGGCCACCGTCATGTGCGGGTAGAGCGCGTAGTTCTGGAAGACCATGGCCACGTCGCGGTCCTTGGGGGAGAGGTTGGTGACGTCGCGGTCACCGATCAGGATGCGGCCCTCGTTGACCTCTTCGAGGCCGGCGAGCATGCGCAACGCGGTCGACTTGCCCGACCCGGACGGTCCGACGAGCACCAGGAACTCGCCGTCCTGGATGTCGATGTTGAGCTTGTCGACCGATGCGACGTCGGCCCCGGGATAGACACGGGTTGCCTCGTCATACGTGACAGTAGCCATGCTGATGCATCTCCTTCACCGGCAGGAACGTGCCGGACGATCCGTTGTGAATGGAAGTGGCGACGCCGCATGTGACGTCGACCACAGCACCATCTTGGCGTATGACGCAGGCCCTTGTGCGCAAACGTGCGAAATTGTTCGCATTTGCGTGGTTGGGCTGGTCACGTCCCGATGTGGGCGGCCTCAGCGGTCGTGCGGCACCGCCCGCAACACCGTCTGGAACACCGCCACGACCTCCGGTGGACCGGCGATGCGAAACTCCGCGCCGGTCGGCCCCGGCCCGACCTTGATCGTCACGTTGCCGGCGTCGGCGGGCAGCACCGCGAAGGCGGTCTCGTCGGTCACGTCGTCGCCGAGGTAGCAGGTCGCGACCGTGCCGTCCTGCGCGGCGAGCGCCTGCAGCGCGATGCCCTTGGTGACCGGCAGCACGCTGAACTCGACGATCTGCTTGCCGCTCATCGTGTGCACGCCCGGCAGGTCGATCGCCAGCGCCTGCGTCGCCGCGGCGTCGGCGGCCTCGGGGGACAGGCCGCGCGTGTGCAGCACGACGCCGGCCGGTTTGTGCTCCAGCCGCGTGCCGGGCTGTGCGGCGACGACCTGCTCCAGTGCCTGGGTGGCCCGCGCGAGCCGCTCCCGCGCCGCGTCGTCGAAGTCGACCCGCAGCGGCAGGTCGCGGTCGGGTTCGGCGCCGTGCGAGCCGATCAGGGTGATGCCTTCCTCGGGTGTGACGCCGGTCAGCTGTCGAAGCGCCGCGAGATCCCGGCCGGACACGATGGCAACGAAAACGCCTGGTGTGCGGGCAAGTTCGCGCAGTGCGTCGATCGACCCGTCGACCGGGCGTGACGTCGACGGATCCTGCACCAGCGGTGCGAGCACGCCGTCGAAGTCGGTGGCCAGCAGGATCGGGCTGCGCGCGGCATACGCCGAAAGCGCTTGCGGGAGAGTGGCTTCCGACATCAGCGGGGTCGCTCCGGAGCGGCGGCGAGATTGGTCAGGAAGTCCTCGGCCCAGCGCTGCACGTCGTGGGTCATCACCTGCCGGCGCATGGCACGCATCCGTCGGGCGAGCACGTCGGGCGGCGCCTGGATGGCGTTCATGATCGACTGCTTGAGGGCGCTGATGTCGTGCGGGTTGGTGAGGTAGGCCTGCTTGAGTTCCGATGCGGCGCCGGTGAATTCGCTCAGCACGAGCGCCCCGGTGCCGTCGTGGGCAGCGATGTATTCCTTGGCCACGAGGTTCATCCCGTCGCGCAACGGAGTCACCAGCATGACGTCCGCTGCGAGGAAGAGCGCGGCCATCTCCTCGCGCGGGAAGGAGCGGTGCAGGTAGGTCACCGCGGGCGCGCCGATGGGGGAGTGGTCGCCGTTGATCTGGCCGACGGTGCGCTCGACCTGACTGCGAATGTGCTGGTAGGCCTCCAGCCGCTCCCGGCTCGGGGTGGCGACCTGGATGAACTTCGTGGTGGCCGGGTCGAGCGCGCCCTCCTGGTAGAGCTCGCCGACCGCCTTGAGCCGGTGCCGGATGCCCTTGGTGTAGTCGAGCCGGTCGACGCCGAGCATCAGGTGCTCGGGGTTGCCGAGTTGCTCGCGGATCTCCGCAGCGCGCGCCTTCACCCCGGGCGTCGTCGCCAGGTCGGCCATCGCCTGCGCGTCGATCGAGATCGGCACCGCCGCCGCGCGGGTCGCGTGCCCGTCCGGCAGGCGCACGACGTCGCCCTTGACGCTCGCGGCGAGCAACTGCCGGCACGCGTTGAGGAAGTTGTAGGCATCGGCTTTGCGTTGGAAACCAAGGAAATCCGCGCCCAGCAGGCCGTGCAGCAGGCTCTCGCGCGCCGGCAACTGCATGAACAGCTCGACCGGCGGGAACGGGATGTGGTTGAACCAGCCGAGGCGCAGGTCCGGCCGCTGCGCGCGCAGCATCGCCGGCATCTCCTGCAGCTGGTAGTCCTGCACCCAGACCGTGCCACCCTCGGCCGCCAGGTCGGCGGCGGCGTCGGCGAAGCGCTTGTTGATGCGTTCGTAGGCCGCCCGCCAGCGCCGCTTGAACGTCGGCTGCACGATGACGTCGTGGTAGAGCGGCCACAGCGAGCCGTTGCTGAAACCCTCGTAGTAGTCGCTGACCTCGTCGGCGGACAACGGCACCGGGTGCAGTTGCATGTCGTCCTCGCGGAACGGCTCCGGCGCCTCACCGGGGTCGCCGGACCAGCCGATCCAGGCGCCGTCCCGGCCCCGCATCACCGACTCCATCGCGGTCACCAGACCGCCCGGGCTGCGACGCCACTCGACCTCGCCGTCGGGGTGCACGACCCGGTCGACGGGCAGCCGGTTGGCCGCGATCACCAGGTCGAACGTTTCCTTCGGCAACGAGCACAACTCCTTCGACGAACGCATCCGGCCGGGGCCCCCGCGGTGACCACAGGCTATCGGCGCACCGGCCCGGCCGCCGCCCGGGTCGAGGCAGATCTGGTCGCGGAGGCTTACCCGGGGATACCGTGAGTCATGCGCATCCAGGAGTTGATCAAGGGCAAGGGACCCGAGGTCGTGACCGTCCCCGCGACCACCACCGTGCGGCAACTCGTGCAGACGCTCGCCGACCACGGCATCGGCGCGGTCGTGGTGATGGACGACGGAGCGATCAGCGGCATCATCAGCGAGCGGGACGTCGTGCGCGCGCTGCCCGAGCAGTCAGAGCACTCGGCGCGCTCGGGGGACTCGGGGGACTTGGAGGGTCTGCTGGAGCGGCCGGTGTCCGAGCTGATGACCACCACCGTGCACACCTGCGGGCCGGACGACGAGATCCGCAGCCTCGCCGGCCTGATGACCGAGCACCGCATCCGGCACCTGCCGGTGGTGCAGGACGACCAACTGGTCGGCATCGTGAGCATCGGCGACATCGTGAAGTTCCGGCTGCAGGAGTTGCAGGACGAGCGCGACCAGCTGGAGTCCTACATCACCACGTGAGGCCCGGGCGCCCGGGGCGTCTCTGCGGGTTCTCAGGCGTTGTCGCTTACCGTGGACAACATGACCGCCGACCACCGCTCCGCTGCCGCCCGCCCGGGTGCCGGTGACGGCACGCACCGGCTGCCGAGGCGCGGTGCCGGTGCCTATGACGGCGCGTATGACGGGGGCCCCGACGGCAACTACGGCGACCCCACCGTCGTGCTGCCGCCGACTCAGCGCATGCTCGGCAACTACCGGCTGATCGGCCGCCTCGGCGAGGGCGGCATGGGCGTGGTCTACAAGGGCCTCGACGTGCACGGCGACCCGGTCGCGGTGAAGGTGCTGCGCGACCACATCGCCCACGACGCCGGAGCGCGCGAACGCCTCCGCCGCGAGGTCAGCACCCTCGTGCGGGTCAAGTCTCCCAACGTCGCGTCGTTCCTCGACGCCGAGGTCGACGGCGAACGTCCTTATCTGGTCACCAGTTTCGTGCCGGGCGCACCCCTCGACGAGGTCGTCGAGGACGACGGCCCCTTCGGCGCGGCCCGGTTGGCCCGGCTGGGCCGCGGCCTCGCGGACGCCCTCGGCGCCATACATGCGGCGGGGATCGTGCACCGCGACCTCAAACCCGGCAACGTGCTCCTCGTCGGTGACGACCCGGTGCTGATCGACTTCGGCATCGCGCACGTCGCCGACGACGCGCGACTCACCTCGACCGGGCTGGTGATGGGCACACCCGGTTACCTCTCGCCCGAGATCGTCGAGGGGGCGGACGTCAGTCAGGCCACCGACTGGTGGGGCTGGGCGGCGACGCTTGCGTATGCCGCGTCCGGCCAGCCGCCGTTCGGGCGGGGGCCGATGACCGTCGTGCTCGACCGGGTCAGCCGCGGTCAGGCGGACCTGTCGGGAGTCGAGCCACGCCTGCGGCCGTTGCTGCAGGCGGCGCTCAGCCCCGACCCGGCGGCGCGCCCCTCCGCACCGGAGGTGCTGGCCGAACTCGACGTCTTCGCCGCCGGCGGGCAGACCGGGCACATCCCGCTGCGCTCGGCCAAGCCGCCGACCGAGGCCATCGCCCGGCCCGCGACGTCCCGTCATACCTCACCTCCGCCGGTCGCCAAGCCCGCGACGGAGCGGCTGCCCTACGAGCGAGCAGCCCAACCACGTTCTTCCCCGGCCGGATTCGGGCCGCGAGGACAGTCCCGCCCGCAGCAGCAGCCGCCGAACGACCGCCCGGAGCCCGCGCTGCCGCCCGGCAGGTTCGTGCCACCGCCGGACCCGCGCATCGGCCAGCCGGCCCGCACCGGCACCCTGGCCGCGCTCGCTGCCGCGGCCGTCGGCGTCACCGCGCTCTGGCCGACCCTCGGCGTCGTGGTCGTGCTGCTGTGGGCGATCGCCGCGCGGTGGTGCGACAAGGCCGTCACCTCGATGGTGTTGCGGCGGTTCAGCTCGGGGCGGCGCCGCTCCGACGGCTTCGTCGCCGCGGTGACCTCGCCCTGGCACGGGCTGGTCGCGGCGCTCGCCACCTTGCTCACCGTGCTGATCCCGGCATTCGTCGGAGCCTGCGCAGCGGCGGTCGTCGCGCTGGGCTGGTCGATGACGCAAGGCGGTTCGGCCTATCTGGCGCGGCCGGCGCCGCTCGCGGTCGGGATGCTGATCGCCCTGCTGGTGATGTGGTGGGGGCCCGGCGGCATCCCGTTGCGCCGAGGTTCGCGCAGCATCGTGCGCGGTGTCGTGCGTGGACAGCCGGTCACCCGCATCATCGTCGGGCTGCTGATCGCGGTCGCCGTCGTGTGCGGTCTGTGGGGGCTGACCCATCTCTCGTCGGACGTGAGCTGGTGGCCGTTCCAGACCGACAGCAGCGTGCCGATGCAGGGCGTGTTGCCCAATCCGCCTGGTAGATAAGGCGTTCAGTTCGTCCTCAGGCGCGTCATATCCGGCGGCCACCCGATCGTCATACGCTGTCCGGATGGAGCAGCAGGAGACCGATCCCGCAGGTTTGCCGATCTCGGGACGGCTGCGATTTCTGCAAGGTGAGCCCGTCACCGAACCCCTGCCGATCGCGGACTCGCTGCGGCACACGCCATACCGGGATCCCCGGACGATGGAGGCGCCCGAGCAGGAGGCGTCCGTGCGGAGCGCGCTCGAGCTCGCGGTGCGCGTCGGCGAACTCCTGCTGCGGTGCGGCGCGGGCACGCGCGACGTGGAGGCGGCGGTCGTCGCCGTCGCCGCGGCCGCCGGTCTGCGGCGGGTCGAGGTCGACATCACCAACCAGTCGTTGCTGGTGCAGGCGCCGACGCCGGCCGGCGTGCCGGTGACGCTGCTGCGGGTGGTGCGCTCCAACACCCGGGACTTCGCCCGCCTCACCGCCGTGCACGGGCTGGTGGAGGAGCTCGTCTCCGGAGGCATCGACGACGTCGAGGCGGCGACCAAGAAGCTGCGCCGCATCCAGCGTTCGTCGCGGCTCTACCCGAGGTGGCTGGTCTCGCTCGGGTATGCCGGGCTGGCCGGCTCCGTCTGTGCGCTGCTCGGCGGTCACACGATGGCGATCGTCGTCGCGATCGTGTCGACACTGCTCGTCGATCGCATCGGTCGCTGGCTCAGCAAGCGGGCGGTGCCGTCCTTCTACGAGGCGACGATCGGCGCGGCCGTGTCGGTCCTGCTCGCTTGGCTCGGCTATCTCGTCGCGGTCCATCACTGGATCGGATTGGAAATGACCACAAACGATTTCGGATATGCCATCGCTGCCGGGATCGTGGTGCTGCTGCCCGGGCGGGCGATGGTCTCCGCGGTAGAGGACGCGGTGACCGGCTATCCGGTGACCGGCGCCGGCCGCCTGCTCACGGTGTTGCTGAAGACGTCGGGCATCATCGTCGGCGTGGCCGCCGGCCTGTCGCTCACGTTGCGCATCGACAAGGCGCTCGACCTCAAACTGACCGCACCCCAGGCACTTTCACTCACCGCGGCTCCGGCGTCGTTGTGGCTGCAGGTGATCGGCGGCGCGATCGGTGGCGTCTCGGGTGCGGTGACGATGCGGGTGCTGCCCAAGCACCTGCTGCCCGCCGGCCTCCTCGGCGGCCTGGGACTGTTCCTCGCCAATGGGCTGCCCAAGTCGTTCCACCTCTTCGGCATCTCCTCCGGTGGCCTCGGTGCCACCACGTCGATCGCGATCGCCGCCGTGGCGATCGGCGTGCTCGGTCGGATGATCGGGCTGCGGCTCGGGGCGCCCGCGCTGGTGATGGTGGTCCCGGCGGTGTCCCCGCTGCTGCCCGGCATGCGCATCTTCCGCGGCATGTACGAAGCGGTCGCCGGCAGCATCGTCAGCTCGTCGGTCGCCACGCAGGCGCAGGCGATCAGCACGATGATGGGCGCGGCGGCAGTCGCGCTCGCCATCAGCACCGGGGTGGTGCTGGGCGACGTGATGTCCGCGCCGCTGGACCGCCAGGCGATCCGCCGCCGGCGCGCGCGACGGCGGTAGCGCCACGTCACGCTGCGCGGTCACACTGCGCCATCGAACACCTGGCCGAAGAAATCATCCACATCCCGGCGTGTCCACTTGCGCTGTCCACAGTTTTCCAACTCGTCCCTTGTGTCACATCCGTCAATCCCGTAACGTGCTACCGCCTTCGAGCTTCGGCCCGGAGCCGGCGGATTCGTCGGATCACAACTGCACATCGGATCACCAACCGCACTCTGCAGATGGCTTGCTTCATCGCTGCTTCATCCGCGCGCCCGGACGCCGAACCTTGTGGGCGCAACGACCGGCATACCCCGAATGCCGGACGTAGAGGGCGGGGGACCCAACTACGGCGGGCACCTGCCCGCCTTGGGGTGAAGCCGGCACCTACCGGCCGGGCACCCGCACCGACGACTCGTTGCTCGTGGTGCGGAGAGCTGATGACACGGCCGACCACCGGCCGGCGGCTCACGCGCCCGAACCCGACAGCTGACCCCGCAGGCGTTCGTCAGAAAGGACTTTGATCTTGTCGTACCAACCTCGTCACAAGGTCGCGCGCCCGTTCACCGCGGGTCGTCGCGCGATGGGTGTCGTGATGGCGTCCAGCGCCACGGTCGGCACCGGCCTCGCCACCGCGTCGCACGCGAAGGCCGACACGCCCTGGAACGTCTGGGACCGTGTCGCGACGTGCGAGTCGGGCAACAACTGGTCGATCAACACCGGCAACGGCTTCTACGGCGGGCTGCAGTTCACCCAGCAGACCTGGCTCGGCTTCGGCGGCGGTCAGTACGCGTCCAGCGCGCAGTACGCCACCCGCGACCAGCAGATCCTGATCGCGCAGAAGACCCTTGCCGTGCAGGGCCCGGGTGCGTGGCCGGTGTGCTCGAAGTATGCCGGTCTCACCCGCGCCAACGGCCTCGCCGTGCGCGTCGACGGCAGCGGCCCGGTGTCGACGCCGAAGCCGACCCCGACTCCGCAGCCGCCGGTCTCCCGCAGCACCAACCGCGCGCTCGTCATCGACGGCATCGTCGGCCCGCTGACCACCCGCTCCACCCAGCACTGGCTCGGCATCCGGCAGGACGGCGCCAACTACTACAACGCGCGGACCGTCATCGCCCTGCAGGCCCGGCTCGGGGTCAACCAGGACGGCATCATCGGTCCGATCACCACGGCCGCCATGCAGCGTTACCTCGGTGTGCCGCGCGACGGTGCGTCGCAGTTCAACGCGCGCACGGTCATGGCGTTGCAGCAGTACCTCAACTCCAAGGGCATGTGACCTTTCGCCCTGACGTGCGCGGGCGCCGGCCGATCCTTCGCGGATCGCCGGCGCCCGTCGCCGTTTCGTATGCCGGAGACGGCTCCCGTCATACCGCCGCGGGCCGGTAGGTGAGCCACAGGCCGCCCGACGGCGCGCGGACGCAGTCGACCAGCTCGAAGCGGCTCAGGTCGCCCAGGCCGTCGCTCAGCCGGCGGCCGACCGGGTCGAGCACCGGCGCGACCGCCAGTTGCAGTTCGTCGACCAGTCCTTCGGCGAGCAGCGACTGGGCGAGGGTGATGCTGCCGTGGACCCCAATGTCGCCGGTGCCGGGAAGTGCCTTGAGCTCGCCCACGAGGTCGGGCAGCGGACCGGAAACCGCGGTCGTGTCACCCCAGTCGCGGTCCAGCGGGCGAGAGGTGACGACATACTTCCGGACGCCGTTGATGAAGTCGGCGAACGGCTGGGCATCCGACGTCGGCCAGTAGCGGGACCACTCGTCATACATGCCGCGACCGAGGAGCACGACGTCCTGGCGCTCGATCAGTTTCAGTTCCTGCTCGATCATCACCTCGTCGTATGACGGCGGTGCCGGGCCGTCGGTCTCGGCCGGGAAGCCGCGCGTCGGGTCGTCGACGGCGCCGTCGAGCGAGCAGATCGTGAAGAGTAGGACGCGGCGGGCGGGGGTCTGCGTCATACCCGATCAGACCGCGGGTTGCTGGGAAACTCATCGCCGATGACCGAAGCTGTCGGTATGGCGCAGCGCGAGTTTGCAACGTTCGGCACCTCGCACCTGGTCGTGCTCGCCGTCTTCGCGGTCGGCGCGTGCGGGCTGGTGTGGCTCGGCCGACGGCAGTCGGAGCGTCAGGCGCGGGTCTTCTCGCGGGCCGCGGCAGGGGTGTTCGCGGTGACGTTCGTCGCCGGCGCCGTCGACAAGCTGATGCAGCGGGCGACGTTGTCGGAGCTTCCGCTGCAGCTGAGTGATGTCTCGGAAATCGTTGCGGCGTATGCGCTTTGGTCGGGTCGGCACTGGGCGTTCGGGCTGACCTACTTCTGGGCGCTCGTGCTCGGATCGCAGGCGCTGATCACCCCCGACCTCGACAGCGGTGACTTCCCGGACAGCACGTTCGTCAGCTTCTTCCTGCTGCACCTCTTCCTGGTGTGGACCGCGATCTACCTGGCGTGGGGTCGGCGGATGCGCCCGACGTGGCGGGACTATCGGTGCGCGCTGCTCGCGACCGTCGCCTGGGCGGCGCTCGCGATGATCTTCAATGCGCTGGCGGGCACCAACTTCGGCTTCCTCAACCGCAAACCCGACTCCGGCTCGGTGCTGGACTACATGGGCCCGTGGCCGGTCTACCTCGGCGTCGAGGCGGTCGTGCTGGTGGTCCTCTGGGCACTGATGACCTGGCCGTGGCAGCGGGCGAGCCGATCGGAGCGGGTCGCATGAGCCCGCGGCACTCGCATGTGACCGGCCACGGTCCTGGCCGTATGACGCCCGACGGCTGCCCGGTCGAACTCTGGTCTGCGCTGCCGGCCGGCGCAATCCCAGAGCTTCTGTCGTCGGCGATCCTGGCAGGTGGGTCGGTCCTCGACCTCGGCGCGGGTGTGGGTCGCCTGGCGCATCCGCTTGTCGCTGCTGGATATTCGGTCACCGCGGTGGACGAGCCGCCCGACATGCTGGACCTGATCGAGGGTGCTGAGACGGTGCGTTCGACGATCGAGGACCTGCGGCTGGGGCGCCGGTTCGACGCGGTGTTGCTCGCCTCTCACCTGGTCAACGTGCCCGACGACGACAAGCGGGCTGAGCTCCTCACGACCTGCCGGGCGCACGTCGCCACAACCGGGGTGGTCCTGGTGCAGCGCTACACCCGTGAATGGGTCGAAACCGCAAGCGGGCGAACCGATTTGGGTGGTGGCGTCGTGAGCGAAGTGGCGGTGATGCCGGCAGCCGGGACCGACCTGGTGGCCGTGCGGGCGGCATACACCCTGGGCGGGCGGCGGTGGGAGCACGCCTACACCACCCGGGTGCTCGACGACGAGCAGCTCGGCGCCGATCTGGCCCGGGTCGGTCTCAGGCTGGATCGGTGGTTGAGTGACGACGGCCGGTGGGTGGTTGCGGTGCCAGATTGAGCGGCGCCGGGGCGGCGACAGTCACCCGGATCGAGCAGGCTGCAAGCGCCGCAGCAACGGAGCAAGTCCGATGAGCGCGACCAGGTTGGCGGCGAGGATCACCACGATGGTCGCGACGCGGCCGCGGTCGTAGAGGAAGCCGAGCACGCCGCCCGCGACCAGCAGCGAGGCCCCGCGGAAGAGCGCGAGCCAGCCGAACGCGACCGCGCGCCGGGTGGTGGGGACGAGCTCGGTGACCACCGCCTTCACCGTCGAGTCGAGCACGCCGTTGACCACGCCCCAGATGGCTACGCCGACCCAGACGAGCACGGCGTTGTCGGTGAAGGCGATCGCGGACAGGCCGGCCGCGATCGGCACCGCGAGCAACACGATCGGGCCGCGCGCGTCATACAGCCGGCCCACGATCGGGCCCGTCGCGCCGTCGACGACCATCGCCGCGGCGAAGAGCAGCGGCACCTGTGCGTCGGTCAGCAGGCCCTGCGTCTGCGCGTGGAAGGCCAGCAGTGGGAAGGACGCGACGCCGCAGGAGAGCAGCCCGACCAGCGCGGTGTAGGACCAGAAGCGGCGTGGCAGCCGGCCGTCGTCGAGGGGTGTGTCGGGTTTCGCCGGCGCCGCACTGCGGGCCTCGTCCTCGTAGACGGTCGGGTCGGGCACGCGGCGCCGCAGCCAGAAGAGCACAGCCAGCACCGTGAGGCCGGGGACGATCAGCACGCCGAAGGCCAGCCGGTAGTCCCCCTCACGCCAGGCGAGCACGGCGGCCAGCAACAGCGGCCCGGCGACGGCGCCGGTCTGGTCGAGCGCCTGGTGGACCCCGAACGCGCTGCCTCGGCCGGTGCCGGCGGACGCGTAGGACAGCAGGGTGTCCTTGGCGGGGGACCGCACCGCTTTGCCGAGGCGTTCGGTGCCGTAGAGCAGCAGGGCCGGTATGACGGCGCTGGTCACCCCGATCAGCGGCACGCTCAGCACGGTGAGCGCGTAGCCGAGGATCGTCCAGGTCCAGTAGCGCTGAGTGCGGCCCACGGCATACCCGGAGATGACGCGGAGGCCGTATCCGATGAATTCGCCTGCGCAGGCTACGAGTCCGACGACCGCCGCCGACGCACCGAGGGTCGCGAGATAGGGGCCGATGATGCTGCGCGCGCCCTCGTAGACCATGTCCGCGAGGAGGCTCACCACGCCGAACGCGATCACGAACGTCCACGGCCGCAGCCGGCTCGGGCCGGGGCCGTGGGTGTCGGGGCGGGTCGTGGTGTCGATGGGGTCAGTGTTGCGCATGCGCGCAGACTGCGGAGCCGGTGACAGGAGTCGAACCCGCGACATCTTCATTACAAGTGAAGCGCTCTACCAACTGAGCTACACCGGCATGCTGCGGAGGGCCTGACGGTCGGTCCGGAGCGGGCACGATGTTACCGGGCGGCGTCGGGCCGGGACGAATCGTTGCGGCGGACCGGACCCCACCGGCCGCGGCCGTGCGATTGAATATTGCGGTGACTTTTCGTGTGGACGACTACCAAGCAGATCAGCGCCGGTACGACGACATGGTCTACCGCCGTTGCGGCACAAGTGGATTGGACCTGCCGGCGATCTCGCTCGGCCTGTGGCACAACTTCGGGGACGACGTGCCACTGGACCGGCAGCGAGCGGTGCTGCGCCGGGCGTTCGACCTCGGTGTCACACACTTCGACCTGGCCAACAACTACGGCCCGCCATACGGCTCGGCCGAGCGCAACTTCGGCACGATCTTCGCTCAGGATTTCAAGCGCTACCGCGACGAGCTGATCATCTCCAGCAAGGCCGGCTACGACATGTGGCCGGGGCCGTACGGCCAGGGCGGCGGGTCGCGCAAATACCTGCTGGCCTCGCTCGACCAGTCCCTGCAGCGGATGGGCATCGACTACGTCGACATCTTCTACAGCCACCGCTTCGACGAGACCACGCCGCTGCAGGAGACGCTCGGTGCGCTCGACACGGCCGTGCGACAGGGCAAGGCGCTGTATGTCGGGATCAGCTCCTACAGCGGGGAGCGCACCAGGGAAGCGGTGCGGATCCTGCGTGAGATGGGCACGCCGCTGCTGATCAGCCAGCCGTCATACTCGATGCTCAACCGGTGGGTCGAGGAGGATCTGCTCGACGTGTTGGGTGCGAACGGCGTTGGCTGCATTGCGTTTTCGCCGCTCGCGCAGGGGATGCTGACCAACAAGTATCTCAAGGGAGTGCCGGACGGCTCCCGTGCCGCGCAGGGCAAGTCACTCGATCCGAAGATGCTTAGCGATGAGGCCCTGAAGCACATCCGGGCGCTGGACCGCATCGCGAAGAAGCGTGGTCAGACGCTCGCACAGATGGCGATCGCCTGGGTGCTGCGCGACAAGCGGGTCACCTCGGCGCTGATCGGTGCCTCCAGCGTGCAGCAACTCGAGGACAGCCTCGGTGCGCTCGACAACCTCGATTTCAGTGAGGACGAGCTGAAGAAGATCGACCGGCACGCGGTCGACGAGGGGATCAACCTCTGGCAGAAGTCGTCCCAGGCCTGACGCGCCAACTCATGTACCCGCTGGTCGAGTAGCCGGAGTTCGAGAACCCGCTGGTCGAGTAGCCGGAGGAGCGTAGCGGGGGAGGCATATCGAGACCTGCGGGGTGGTCTCGATACGCGGCTCGTGCCTCGCCGCTACTCGACCAGCCCTGCCCGCGGGGTGGTCTCGATACGCGGTTCGTTCCTCGCCGCTACTCGACCAGCGCCTCCGCGGGGTGGTCTCGATACGCGGTTCGTTCCTCGCCGCTACTCGACCAGCCCGGGTCGGGTCAGCGGGGCGGCATGCGGAGCGCGCCGTCGAGGCGGATGACCTCGCCGTTGAGCATCGGGTTGTCGACGATGTGGGCGACGAGCGACCCGTATTCGGCCGGCTGCCCGAGGCGGGACGGGTGCGGCACCTGAGCCTCGAGCACCGACTTCACGTCGTTCGGCAGGCCGGCGAGCATCGGGGTCTCGAACGTGCCGGGCGCGATCGTGACGACGCGAATCCCCTTGTCTGCCAGGTCGCGTGCCGCGCTCAGCGTGAGGCCGACGATGCCGCCCTTTGACGAGGCGTATGCCGCCTGGCCGATCTGCCCGTCGTACGCGGCGATGGACGCGGTCATCACGATCACCCCGCGGTCACCGTCGATCGGCTCGTTGCCGACCATCGCGGCCGCCGCCAGCCGCAACACGTTGAACGTGCCGATCAGGTTGACCTCGATGACCTTGCGGAAGTCCTCCAGCGGCAGGACACCGCGCTTGCTGATCACCCGTCCCGGCGTGCCGATCCCCGCGCAGTTGACCACGATGCGGAGGGTGCCGAGCTCGGTTGCGGCGTCGACGGCCGCCTGCACCTGCTGCTCGTCGGTGACGTCGGCGGCGACGAATCGCGCACGCTCACCGAGGGATTCGGCGACCTGCGGGCCGGCCGACGACGGCAGGTCGAGCAGCACGACGGAGGCGCCGGCATCGTGCAGCCGCCGCGCGGTCGCCTCGCCGAGGCCGGAGCCCCCGCCGGTCACCAGCGCCACGGTCTGGTTGTCGATCTTCATGCGTTGCTGCCCTTTCCGTTGCCGACCTGACGCAGCAGCTGCCGCGAAATGACAAGTCGTTGAATCTGATTGGTGCCCTCGAAGATCTGGGCGACCTTGGCTTCGCGCATGAAGCGCTCGGCGGGGAAGTCCTTGGTGTAGCCGGCACCACCGAGCACCTGCACCGCGTCGGTCGTCACCTTCATCGCGGCATCGGTCGCGACCAGCTTCGCGATCGCCGCCTCCTTGCTGTACGGCCGGCCGGCGTCCTTCAGCCGCGCCGCGTGCAGATACGTCGCCCGCGCCGCAGCCGTCGCCGCGTCCATGTCGGCGAGCAGGAAGGTCAGGCCCTGGTTGTCCGCGACCGGCCGCCCGAACTGCACCCTCTCCATGGCGTATGACGCAGCCAGCTCCACGGCGGACTGAGCCAATCCCGTTGCGGCAGCAGCGATCCCGAGGCGACCGGCATCCAGTGCGGCGAGCGCGATCGGCATACCCTGCCCGCGCCCGCCGATCATCTGGTCGGCCGCGACCGGCACCTTCTCGTAGTGCACCTCGGCCACCGGGTCGCCGTCGAGCCCCATCTTGCGCTCGGGTGAGCCGAAGCTCAGGCCTGGGGCGTCAGCCGGCACCACGAAGCACGAGATCCCTTTGCCGCCGGTGTCATCGGTGCGCAGGAACGACGTGTAGTAGTCGGCCTCCCCGGCGTGCGAGATCCAGCTCTTGGTGCCGCTCACCGTGGCGCTGCCGTCGTCGCCGATCGTCGCGCGGGTGCGCATGCTCGCGATGTCCGAGCCGGCCTCGCGTTCGGAAAGGCAATAGGCGCCGAGGTATTCGCCGCCGAGCATGTCCGGCAGCAGCGTCTTGCGCTGGCTGTCGGTGCCGAACTTGTCGACCGGGAACACCGTCAGCGAGTGCACCGAGACGCCGACCGCGACGCTCATCCACGCGGCGGCGATCTCCTCGACCACCTGCAGGTAGACCTCGTAGGGCTGGCTTCCCCCGCCGAACTCCTCCGGGTAGGGCAGCGACAGCAGACCCGCCCGGCCGAGAGTGCGGAAGACCTCCCGCGGAGGAGTGGCCGAGGCCTCCGCCTGCTCGACCTTGGGCGCGAGTTCGCGACGCGCGATCTCCTGGGTGAGTTCGATCAGGTCGGCGGCATCGGAGGTGGGAAGGACGCGTTCGACCGGCATACGAGGGAGCGTAATGCGGGTCACACGCCCAAGCGCACCCGGGTTGGCGACCGCAAGATTTACTGCCTACGATGAACCGGGCGGCAAAATTTCCGACGGAGAGCGAAAGAGGTGGCCGATATGAGCGTCTTCCCGAAGGTCGTGGTCGAGCAGGCACACAGCAGCGCATGGGCGCTGCGCCGGGAGACCGCCGCGCGGATGAACCCCGCCAACCCGGCCGACTCTTCGCTCGAGCTCGCCGCGGACGCCCTGCGCGCCCGCGGCTTCGAGGTGACCGGCCACGACACCGGCCGCATCGACGACGCCGCGCTCGCCGGCGCCGACGTGCTGGTGATCGACCACCTCGCCGGTGAGCAGGCCGAGCGCGTCACCGGCGATCTGCCGCCGGTCTTCGACGAGGCCGAGATCGACACGGTCGTGCAGTACGTCGAACAGGGCGGCGGCCTCGTCGTCCTCGCCGAATGCGACCAGGACACCTACGGCAACAACGTCAGCGAGCTGCTCGCCCGCTTCGGCGTCCGCGTCGTGAGCACGACCGTCCACGAGTCCCGCGATGGCGGCCGCCGCTTCCACGACAACGCCACCTGGGTGCTCGCGCATGTCGAGGGCGGCCTCGGCCAGGGCCTGCTCGCCGGCGTCGACGAGCTGTGCTTCTACCGCGCCGGCGTGCTCGACGCCTCCGCGGCGCTCGGCGCGCAGGTGCTCGCGCGGACCAGCGACACGGCATACCCCGCCCGGCAGCCACTCGCCGTCGCCCTCCCGTATGGCGCAGGCCGCGTCGTCGTGCTGGCCGACTCCGACCTGGTCGGCGACGACTCGATCGACGAGCTCGACCACCGTCGCTTCTGGACCAACCTGGTCACCTGGGCCGCCGCCGGTCGCCGGCCGCAGACCGGCGTCACCCCGCTGGGGTCCGGCGTCGAGCGCACCGACGAGTGGGCCTCGCTGAAGGCCGCCGTCGAGGAGCTGCGCCTGCTGCAGGTCAAGGACGGCTCGATCCCCGACGAGCAGTCGCACGCCCGCGCGGCCGAGCTGGTGCAGACCATCGTCGGCGAAATCGCAGCACTGGCACCGCGATTCCCGCACGACGCCGCCTACCTCGACGCCCTGCCGGCCGACTTCGCCAAGTGGGTCGACGGTGGTTTCGGGGTGCCCGACTTCCTCGACTCGCTCGTGCTCTTCCGCCCCGATCAGTCGCGCGCCGACGGCACCGAGCACCTGGTCGTCTTCCCGATGTACACCCAGAACGGAAACCTCGACCGGGTCTTCGAGGCGCTGCTGATCACCGTCGCCTGGCCCGACTGGCTGGCGCAGGTCGAGCAGACCTACGACAACCCGATGTTCCTGCCGGTCAACTTCATCGACTTCACCCCCGGCTACGACACCAACTCCGCGGTGCTCTTCCCGGAAACCGTTGCCATGCGCGAGGTTCCGAAGTTTCACTGGGGCGCGATCTTCTGCGACCGCGAAGGTGCCCGCTTCCGCCGCGTCGTCAGCGCCGCCTCCGAGCTGCTGTCGCTGCAGCTGCCGCCGGACGGCGAACGCCTCATCGCGTCGCAGCAGCTCGCGCAGTCGACCTTCGCGATGTGGGACCTGATCCACGACCGCACCCACAGCCACGGCGACCTGCCCTTCGACCCGTTCATGATCAAGCAGCGGATGCCGTTCTGGATGTACGCGCTGGAGGAGCTGCGCTGCGACCTCAACACCTTCCGCCAGGCGGTTGCGCTCGAGGCCGAAGGGCAGCCCTACGCCCGATCCGTCCAGTTGGCAATCCTTTTCGACCGGCTCTTCCGCTTCCCGATCACCGGTGACCGGGTGCGCAACTACGACGGGCTCGGCGGCCAGCTGATGTTCGCCTACCTGCACAAGAACAACGCGCTGCACTGGACCGACAACAAGCTGTCCTTCGACTGGCGCCGGGTGCCCGAGGTCGTCGTCGCACTCTGCGAGGACGTCGAACGCCTCTACCGCAGCGGCATCGACCGCTCGCGGGTCGGACACTGGCTCGCCGCCTACGAGTTCGTCAGCTCGTATGTCGCGCCGCACCCCGCCTCGACCTGGGCCAAGGGCGCCTCGGCGCTCCCGCTCGACGGACCGGTCAAGGAGCTGACCAACCTCGTGCAGCCGGACGAGTTCCCCCTGAACGTCTTCTACGAAGCGCTGCGTAAGAAGATGAAGGACGTGATCGACTCCACCGCCGGCATCACCACCGCCACTCCCGAACCCGCCGCCGCATGAGCACCCGCATGAGCACCCTGCAGGGTTCCGTCGTCGTCGTGACCGGCGCCGCCGGCGACCTCGGCCGCCCGACGGTCGAGGCGCTGGCCGCCGCCGGGGCCACCGTGATCGCGGCCGGACGCGACCGGAAGCGCCTCGACGAGGTCGTTGCCATCGCACCCGATCGCGTGATCGCCTCGGTCGTCGACCTGCTCGACGAGCCGGCCACCGTCGAATGGGGTGCCGAGCTGGTGCGGCAGCACGGTCGCGTCGACGGCCTCCTCCACCTGGTCGGCGGCTGGCGCGGCGGCAGGGGCATCGTCGAGGGCGACCTCGCCGACTGGGAGTTCTTGCAGGCCAACCTGATTCGCACTCTGCAACACGCCACACGCGCGCTGCACGAGCCGATCGGCAAGTCCCCACGCGGCCGGATGGCGATCGTCTCCACCACCGGGCTGGACAAGCCGAGTGCGACCAACGCGGCCTACCTGACCGCCAAGGCCGGCGCAGAGATGTGGCTGCGGAGCGTCGCCGCGTCATACAAGGACACCGACGCGGCCGCTGCGATCGTGCGCATCCTGGCGCTCGTCACCCCGGCAATGCAGGCCGAAAAGCCCGACGGCTACAAGAAATTCACCCCGGTCGCCGAGCTCGCGACCTGGATGGTCCAGCTGTTCGATCGGCCGGCCGACGAGGTCAACGGGTCGATTGAGACGATGAAGCCGTGACGACGCCAGACACCGCACCCCAGCCGCTGCACGACCCTGCGCTGCGCGGGTTCGCCAGTGACAACTACTCCGGCATCCACCCCGAGGTGCTCGCCGCGATCGCCGCCGCCAACGACGGTCACCAGACCGCCTACGGCGACGACGTCTACACCGAGCGGCTCCAGGATGTCTTCCGGGACCACTTCGGCCCGCAGGCCGAGGCGTTCCCGGTGTTCAACGGCACCGGCGCCAATGTCGTTGCGCTGCAATCGGTTACCCACCGGTGGGAGTCGGTGATCTGCACCTCGACGGCGCACATCACCGTCGACGAGGGCGGCGCGCCGGAGCAGGTCGCCGGGCTCAAGCTGCACGTGATCGACACCCCGGACGGCAAGCTCACTCCGGACCTGCTGCGCACCGTGCCCGACCGTATGGGGGACGAGCACTTCGCCCAGCCGGGCGTGGTGTCGATCACCGAGACCACCGAGCTCGGCACGGCATACACGATCGACGAGATCCGGGCGATTGCCGACTACGCGCACCAGCAAGGTTGGGCCCTCCACGTCGACGGCTCGCGGCTGTCGAATGCCGTTGCCACTCTTGGAGTTTCGTTCCAGGAGCTGATCTCCGACACCGGCGTCGACATCTTGTCCTTCGGCGGCACGAAGAACGGTCTGATGGTCGGCGAGGCCATCGTCGTGCTCAACCCCGACCGCGTGCGGGGCGTGAAGTTTCTGCGCAAGCAGTCGATGCAGCTCGCCTCGAAGATGCGCTTCGTCTCGGCCCAGCTGATCGCCCTGCTGTCGGGAGATCTCTACCTGCGCAACGCAACCCACGCCAACGCGATGGCGCAGCGGCTCGCCGAGGCCGTGCGCGGGCTGCCGGGCCTGACGGTGCCGCGTCCCGTGCAGGCCAACGCGGTCTTCGCGATCCTGCCGCGCGAGGTCTCGCTGCGGTTGATGGAGAAGTTCAAGTTCTACTTCTGGGACGAGTCGACCGGCGAGGTGCGGTGGATGTGCACCTTCGACACCACCGAGGCCGACATCGACACTTTCGTCGCCGCGATCACGGCCGAGCTCGCGCAGTAGCGAAAGCGCCGGGGGCAGCGCCGGCGGGCGTCGCCGGCGGGCGTTCTGGACCCACGCGGCCGGCACTTCTGGACCGTCGACGGGCGCGGGCGGCCGGCATTTCTGTACCCTCGGCGTCCGGCAAAAGTCGACCCTCGGCACACCAACGCGCCGATAATCCGGTGCGTCGCGGCGTGGATGTATGCCGAGGGTCGACTTTTGCCGGGCGTGCGGTCAGGGCGTGCGCTCCGGCCGTGCGGTCCGGATCCCCGCGCTCCGCGTCGTCCCCGGTCAGTGGGTCTCGGTCACCTTGCGCAGGCCGCGTGGGTGGTCCGGGTCGTACCCGCGGGACAACGCCATCAGCCGCGCCAGCTGCTGCAGCGGGATGATCTGTGCGATCGGCGCGAGCTGCTCCGGCATGCCGCTCGGCAGGGTGATCGAGATCGGCGAGTTTCCTTGCACCGCAGACGGACCCACGACGCAGACATCGGCGCCGCGTTCGCGCAGGGAGGTGAGCACTGGTTCGAGGGCGGCTCCGCCGCGACCCTCCGGGACGATCGCGATGACCGGCCGGTCCTCGTCGATCATCGCGAGCGGCCCGTGCATCAGGTCGGCACCCGAAAAGGCGTGCGCCGACAGATAACAGGTCTCCATCAGCTTCAACGCCGACTCGCGCGCCGTCGGGTAGGCGAACCCGCGCGACGTCGTCACCAGCTTGTCGACGAAGCGGTAGCGGGAGGCGACCTCGGGCACTGTCGGCAGGTCCAATGATTCGGCCGCCCACCGCGGCACCGGGTCGGCCGCGGAGGTGTCCCCGCCGGCCCAGGTCTCGACCAGCAGCCACAACCAGAGCAGGCTCGCGGTGTAGGTCTTGGTGGCCGCGACCGAGCGCTCCTCCCCGGCGTCGAGGCGGAGCGCGATCTCGGCCGCATCCTGCACCGCCGACGACTCGGTGTTGGTGAGACTGATTGTCAGCGCACCGGATTGGCGTGCCGCCCTGGTCGACTGCGCGAGATCGGGGGAGCCGCCGGACTGGCTGACCGCGATCCACACCACGCCCTGCAGGTGCGGAGATTCGTCGTACACGGTGTAGGCGGAGGTGGAGACCAGCCCGGCGGGCAGGCCGAGCCGGGTCTCGATCAGATATTTCGCGTAGAGCGCCGCGTGGTCCGACGTGCCCCGCGCGACCAGCAGCACGGTGTGCGGGTTGTAGTCGCGCAGCCGCTGCACCACTGGTGCGAGCACGCCCTGCTGGCTGCTGAGGACGCGCTCCAGCATCTGCGGCTGCTCAGCGATCTCGGCGGCCATCAAGGCGCCGCGGTTGTCAGTCATGGACGGCCTCTTCCGGCGAGAACGGTTGGAGCTGAGGGCGTTTGGCCGATCGACCATCGCCGGAGCTGCGCCCCTGCAGCCGTCGTTGCAGCCACGGCGCGAGATATTCGCGCGCCCAGGTGGCGTGCCCGCGCGCGGCCTCGAGCCGGCCGAGCGGCGGAGCGGGCGGCAGGGGCACCGCCCAGTCACGGTCCCCCTCTCGCAGCCCGAGCGTCCACGCGGCCTGCGCCGCCACCCGCTGATGTCCCTGGGTCGACAGGTGCAGCCGGTCGATGCCCCACATCCGAGGGTCCCGCAACGACCGCAGGGTCCAGAGGTCGACGACATACGCGCCGTGCCGCTGGCCGATGGCCCACACATTCGCACTGTGTATGGCGGCACGCGGCCGCGCCTTGCGCACCAGCGGCGCGGCGGACGGGTCGAAACTGCTGCACAGCAACACATCCGCGCCGGTCGCGCGCGCCGTGGCCACAGCACCTTCGAGCTCGTCGGCGAGGGCGTCGAGGTCGGCCTTCGGGCGCAGGCAGTCGTTGCCGCCGGCGACGATGCTGATCAGGTCCGGCTGCAGCTCCAGCGCGCCCTGCAGCTGGCGCCCGGTGACATCGGCGAGAAGCTTGCCCCGGATTGCCAGGTTGGCGTAGCCGAAATCCTTTCCGGCAGAAGCGTTTCGGTCAGCGAGGCAGGCGGCGAGACGATCCGCCCATCCGACATACTCATCCGTCCTCGTGGGCGACGGGTCGACCATGCCCTCGGTGAACGAGTCACCGATCGCGACGAATCTCTCCCAGTGGCGCGGTGCCGGGTTCACGGCAGACTCCAATCGATCGGCTCGGCTCCCTGCTCGGTCAGCAGCTGGTTGACCCGGCTGAACGGCCGGGAGCCGAAGAAGCCGGCATGTGCGGACAGCGGTGAGGGGTGGGCGCTTTCGACATACGGCACCTGCCCGAGGTGGGGTGCAAGACTGCGTGCGTCGCGCCCCCAGAGGATCGCCACGAGCGGCCCGCCGCGGGCGACGAGCCCGTTGATGGCGGCGGCGGTGACGTGCTCCCAGCCCTTGCCGCGGTGGCTGGCCGGCTTGCCGGCGCGCACGGTGAGCACCCGGTTGAGCAGCAGCACGCCCCGGTCCGCCCACGGCGACAGATCGCCGGATGTCGGCCGCGCACAGCCGAGGTCGTTGGCGAGCTCCTGGTAGATGTTCTGCAGGCTGCGCGGGATCGGGGTGACGTCGGGCGCGACCGAGAAGGACAGGCCGACGGCGTGGCCGGGAGTGGGGTAGGGGTCCTGGCCGACGATCAGCACGCGCACGTCATCGAGTGGTTGCCCGAACGCCCGCAGCACCTTGTCCCCGCTGGGCAGGTAGCCGTTGCCGGATGCGACCTCCTCGCGGAGGAACTCGCCGCACGCGGTGACCTTGTCGGCGACCGGTTCGAGCACCGGCAGCCAGGACGGGTGGACGAGTTCCTGCAGGGGTCGCACCGTCATACGTCCAGCTAACCAGGCGGTCTCGGAGGGCGCCCAGGGGTCCTAGACTTCGCGGGTGCACAGGTTCACCGAAGAGACCTCGCAACTCGGCGAGGCGATCCTCAAGTATGCCGCCGACCGACTCGCGCTCGACCCGGTGCCGCTCGACGCCCCGCGCACCGAGAGCGAACTCGAATCCGTTGCCGGCGGCGCGATCTCGGCGCAGGGCATGGGCGGGCAGGCTGCCCTTCGGCTCTTCGAGGACGAGCTGGCGCTGGCCTGCCTGTCGACCGACCACCCGCGCTACCTGTCCTTCATCCCGTGCGCGCCCACGCGCGAGGCCGCGATGTTCGACCTCGTGGTCGGTGCGTCGTCGATCTATGGCGGGTCCTGGCTCGAGGGCGCCGGCGCCGTGTATGCCGAGAACCAGGCGTTGCGCTGGATCGCAAACCTCGCGGGGCTGCCCGAGTCGGCAGGCGGGGCGTTCGTGCAGGGCGGCACGATCGGCAACCTCTCGGCGCTCGTCGCCGCGCGGGCGACTGCCCGAGCACGTAACAACACCAGGCCTTTTCGGGTGGCTGCGACAGTGGGCTCGCACTCCTCGATCCAGTCGGCCTGCGAAGTCATGGACGCCGAGCTGGTGCAGGTGCCGGTCGACGACGACCTGCGGCTGACCGGCGACAACCTGCGCAAGGCGATCGTCGAGCACGGCCCGGAGACGTTCTTCGCGGTCGTCGCCACCGCGGGCACGACCAACCTCGGCATCATCGACGACCTCCAGTCGGTGGCCGACGTGTGCGAGGAGTTCGGCATCTGGTTCCACGTCGACGGCGCGTATGGCGGAGCCGGCCTCGCCGCACCGAGCGTCCGCGACAAGTACGCCGGGGTCGAGCGCGCCGACTCCTTCATCGTCGACCCGCACAAGTGGCTCTTCGCGCCGTTCGACTGCTGTGCGCTGCTCTACCGCGAGCCGGCGCTCGCTCGCGCCGCGCACACGCAGCACGCGTCATACCTCGACGTGCTGACCGAGGCACCCGACTGGAACCCGACCGACTACTCGATCGGGCTGACCCGCCGGGCCCGTGGTCTGCCGTTCTGGTTCTCGCTCGTGGCCAACGGCACCGACGCCTACACCGAGGCGATCGAGCACACCCTGTCGGTCGCCCGCTTCGCCGCCGACCAGATCGAGCAACGCCCCTATCTGGAGCTGGTGCGCGAGCCGGACCTGTCGGTGGTGGTCTTCCGCCGGACCGGCTGGAGCTCGCAGGACTACCAGGCGTGGTCGGACAAGCTGCTGGAGGAGCAGTCGGCGTTCGTCGTACCCACCTCCCACAACGGCGAGACGCTCGCCCGTTTCGCGGTGGTCAACCCCAACACCAGCACCGAGGACATCGCGGCGATCCTCGACTCGATGGAGTAGGCGACTCGTCCGCGATTTTGGGACTTGTCCACGATTTCGGAACTTGTCCACGGTCAGGGGACGTGTCCACGATTTGGCGACTTGTCACGTGCTGCAGCACGTGACAAGTCCCTAGTTGACGTGACAAGTCCCGTTCCACGTGACAAGTCCGCCTTCACGTGACAAGTGCCATCCCCACGTGACAAGTCCACCTTGCCGCCACGCCGTATGACGTGAGAGTCTCCTCGCGCTGCGGCGGCCCTCATCTGCGGGGCGGCCGGGTCGGTGATCGGCATCGGCCCGGCGATCGTCACCGGCGGGGTGCTCGGGGCGGCCGAGGCCTTGTGGCTGCGCGGCACACCGCTCCTCGCGGTGCGCACGATGCGGGACGTCCCCGGCCCGAAGTGACCGCCCCAGATCACTCCAGTCACATCCGCCACGACATGCCGATGCGGGTGCTTGCCGGAATGACATCGTTGTGATTCGGGCATATCATCGTGGCCGGACATCGACCACGACGAAGGGATTTCCGCATGGCTGCCGCCGACCAGCAGGTGATGCCGACCGGTGACGCCGAGCTGAGCGACCGCGATGCCGCGATTCTGTCCTTCGAGCGCAACTGGTGGAAGCTCCAGGGCGCCAAGGAGCAGGCCATCCGCGAGACCTTCGACATGAGTTCCACCCGCTACTACCAGGTGCTCAACGCGATCATCGACACTCCCGCCGCGCTGCGCCACGACCCGATGCTCGTCAAGCGACTGCAGCGGCTGCGGGCCGGCCGGATGCGGCAGCGCACCGCGCGCCGGCTCGGGTTCGAGCTCGACCGCGACCGCGACTGAGCGGCCGGCCACGCCGCACGACATGAGGGGGACCACCCGCGGGTGGTCCCCCTCGTCGCGCAGGAGCTTGCCGCCAAGCCGCCCGGCACGCCGAGTGACGGTCCATGCGCCGAGCGACGGTCGGGTGGGACCGTCGCTCGGCGAGGGAGCCGTCAGTCGCGGGTCAGTTGGCGCGGCCCTCGCGCTCGGCCGCCTGCCGCCGCAGCTCCCGCCGCGCGAGCGAGGCCTTGTGCACCTCGTCCGGGCCGTCGGCGAAGCGGAGCGTGCGGATGCCGGCATACGCCCGGGCGAGCGGGAAGTCCTGCGACAGACCGCCGGCGCCGTGCGTCTGGATCGCCTTGTCGAGGATCCACTGCACGGTTTCCGGCGTCGCGATCTTGATCGCCTGGATCTCGGTGTGCGCACCCTTGTTGCCGACGGTGTCCATCAGCCAGGCGGTCTTGAGCACCAGCAGCCGCAGCTGCTCGAGCTTGACCCGCGACTCGGCGATCCAATTGCGGATCACCCCCTGCTCACTGAGCGGCCGGCCGAACGCGGTGCGGCCGTCCGCGCGCTCGCACATCAGCTCGATTGCCTTCTCCGCCAAGCCGATCGAGCGCATGCAGTGGTGGATGCGGCCCGGCCCGAGACGGGCCTGCGCGATCGCGAAGCCCGAACCCTCGTCGCCGATCAGGTTGCTCGCCGGCACGCGCACGTCGGTGAACTCCAACTCGGCGTGACCACCGTGGTCGGCGTCGTCGTAGCCGTAGACCGTCATCCCCCGCTTGATCGTCAGGCCGGGGGTGTCGCGCGGCACCAGGATCTGCGACTGCTGCCGGTGACGCTCGGCGGAGGGGTCGGTCTTGCCCATCACAATGAAGATCTTGGCGTTGGGGTCCATCGCGCCGGTGATCCACCACTTGCGACCGTTGATCACATATTCGTCACCGTCGCGCTCGATCCGGGTCCCGATGTTGGTCGCGTCCGATGAGGCGACGTCCGGCTCCGTCATGGCGAACGAGGAGCGAATCTCCCCGGCCAACAACGGTTTCAGCCATTGCTCCTGCTGCTCCGGGGTGCCGAACTCGTTGAGCACCTCCATGTTGCCGGTGTCCGGCGCAGCGCAGTTCATCGTGGCCGACGCCAACGTGGAACGCCCGAGGATCTCGGCGAGCGGCGCATACTGCAGATTGGTCAGACCGGCGCCCTTGTCACCGGGCAGGAAGAGGTTCCACAGGCCCTGCGACTTTGCCTTGTCCTTGAGCTCCTCCAGCACCGGGACGGTGCTCCACGCCCAGGGGTCGGGCTGTGCGGCGAGTTGCTCGTCGAAGACCGGCTCCGCCGGCGTGACCTCGTCGTCGAGGAAGGCACGCACTCGGCCGCGCAGCTCCTCAGTCTTCTCGTCGTAGCCGAAATCCATTGGCACTCCTCAATTTTTCGCCGAATAGTCCTGTATGACGGCAAGCCCCGCCGCGATCAGCGGCTCGGTCGACTCACCGATCTGCTCGAAACCGGCGCCGACGGTCTGCCCCTGCTGATGCCGGTAATAGATGCCCTCGAGGATCGCGGCGAGCTTGTAGAAGGCGAGGGCCTCGTGGAACGCCAGATGGCTCACGTCCCGGCCCGACTTCTCGCCGTAGCGCTGCACGATCTCCGCGCGGCTCGGGTGCCCGGTCGCCTGCGACACGGTCGAAACGGCGTGCGGTGCGAACTCGGCGAGCGACTGATAGACCAGCATCAGCGCCACGTCGGCGAGGGGATCGCCGAGAGTCGCCATTTCCCAGTCGAGCACGGCGGTGACCTTGTCGTTGGCGTCGACCAGGGTGTTGTCCATGCGGTAGTCGCCGTGCACGATCGTCGCGTCGCTGTGCGCGGGGATCGAGGAGGCGAGCCGCTCGTGCAGCTCCTGCTCGCCGGCGAGCTCGCGGCTGCGCGAGCCGTCCAGTTGTTTGCGCCAGCGGCGCACCTGGCGCTCGAGGTAGCCGTCCGGGCGACCGAAGTCGCCGAGCCCGACCGCGGCCGGCTCGACCGCGTGGAGCGCGACGAGCGTGTCGGTGACGTCGTCGGCGATCGCCCGAACCCGTTGCGGACCCAGGGGATTGAGCTCCTCGGCCGTGCGGTAGGGCGTGCCCTGCACCCGCTCCATCACGTAGAACGGCGCACCGATCACGTCGGTGTCCGTCGACTCGGCATACATCGTCGGCACCGGCACCGGAGTGTCGGCGAGGGCCGCCATCACCCGATGCTCCCGGCCCATGTCGTGGGCGGTCGCGAGCACGTGGCCGAGCGGAGGCCGGCGCACGACGGCCTCCGTCGTGCCGTCGGTGACGATGTAGGTGAGGTTGGACTTGCCGCCGGCGATCACCTCACCGGTCAGCGGACCGTCGAAGAGCGTCGGTGCTTCCTCGGCCAGAAACCGTTGCAGCCGCTCGAGATCGAGGCCGGGAAGCTCACGACGCTCCGGAGCGTCACTCATCCCGCACCGCCGTTCAGCAGGACACCGCCGTCGATCGTCAGCGTCTGTCCGGTCATCCAGCCCGCGTCGTCGGAGAGCAGGAAGGCCACCACGCTGCCGATGTCGTCGGGCACGCCCAGCCGCTTCAACGGGTATGGCGCAGCCACCTGCTCCTCCTTGCCGTCGTAGAGAGCCTTGGCGAAGTCGGTCTTGACCACGGCCGGGGCGACCGCGTTGACCCGCACCTTCGGGCCGAGTTCGTAGGCGAGCTCCTCGGTGAGATGGATCAGCGCGGCCTTGCTGACGCCATACATCGCGATGCCCGGCGCGGGTCGCTGCCCGGCGACCGAGGCGATGTTGACGATCGCGCCGCCGTGCTCCCGCTGCCAGGCCGCCTGGATCTTCTGGACCCAGGACAGGGCCGCAATCACGTTGACTTCCATGATCTTTCGGGCCGCGCCGGTGTCGATGTTCATCAGCGGGCCGTACGCCGGGTTGATGCCGGTGTTGTTGACCATCAAGTCGAGGCTGCCGAAGGCGTCGAGCGCTGCGGCGATGACCTCGTCCTGGTGCGCCAGGTCGTCGGCCTTGCCGGCGACGTAGCGCGCGCGGTCGCCGAGGGAGCGAGCCGCCTCGGCGAGGGCGTCCTCCTTGCGGGCGGTGATGACGACGTTCGCGCCCTCCTCCACGAGCCGCTGTGCGACGGCGAACCCGATGCCGCGGCTCGCGCCGGTGACGATCGCGGTCTTTCCGGACAGACCTTTCATGCCTTCTTCGCTCCTTCGGTGAGGCGGGGGCCGCCGGCCTCCACCATCGCCAGTGCGAGGTGCACGTGGCGGTCGGCGATGACCTGCGGTGTTTCGGTTCCGGCCGGGTCGTACCAGCCGGCGATGCCCTGACACATCGACAATATGGCGCGGGTGGCGTCGCTGGCCCACGGAACGCCGAAGCTCCCGTCGTCGATGCCGGCCTGGATGGTGTCGCACAGCAACCGGTCGACCCGGTCGCGTTGCGCGACGTAGCGCGCTCGGTTTTCCGTTGTGAGAGAGCGCATTTCGGAGTTGAGGAAGGCCAGGTCACGGCACTGCACCATGTAGTGCACGATCGCCTCGACGATCGCGCCGAGGCGCCGGCGAGGATCGTCACCGGCCTCCGCAGCCGCTGCCTCGCTGTGGCTGGTGATCAGCTCCATCGCCTGGTCGAGCAGCGCGACGAGCAGCGCCTGCTTGTTCTCGTGGTGGTAGTAGAGCGCGGGCACCGTCACTCCGACGCGGCCGGCGATCGAGCGGACGGAGGTGCCGTTATACCCGTGCTCGGCAAACTCGGTCAGCGACGCGGCGAGGATCGGGGTGAGCTCGGCGGCGGGGTAGACCCGCCAGTCGGCCGTTTTCGTGGTCATCGCGCTCCTTTCTGACGCAAACTCTAGCCAGCTTAGCGATCGCTATGTAAGTATGGCGCTGCACAGGTGTAGTGCTCCCCGGAGGAAATGCCGATGACCGTCGTTCCCGATGTGCCGCCGCTCGACGCGGCAACCCGTGCCCGGCGCCGTACGACATGGCCCAACCTGGTGGCCCGGCACGCCTTCCAGCAGCCGGAGAAGCCGGCGTTCCGCTGGCAGGGCGACACGATCACCTGGCGCCAATTCCAGGAGCGCGCAAGCAGATTCGCCGATGCGCTGTATGCCGAGGGCGTCCGCAAGGGTGACCGCGTCGCACTCCTCACCTTCAACCGACCCGAGTTCCTGGACGCGGTCGTCGGAGCCCAGCAGCTCGGCGCGATCGCCGTCCCGTTCAACTTCCGCCTCACCCCGCCCGAGCTCGCGGTGCTGCTCGGCGACGCCGAGCCGGCGGTCGTGGTCGTCGATGCGGCGCTGCTGCCGAGCCTGCAGGCGGCACTCGCCGACGCCGACATCGCGCCGCGAGTGGTGGTGACTGCCGCGAGCGACGCTCCCGCCGCGGGTGTCACCTGGGAGGACTTCGTCGGCGCCGACCATCCGGAGCATCCGGTGGTCGACGTCGCCGAGGACGACCCGGCGTTGATCATGTTCACCTCGGGCACCACCGGTCGCCCGAAGGGCGCCGTGCTCAGTCACCTCAACCTGCACGGCAACGGCGTGACCTGCCTGCGCGCGTGGCAGAGCAACGACGACGACATCACCCTGCTCGGCACGCCGCTGTTCCACATCGGTGGCCTCGGCGTCTTCAGCGGCGCGGTGCTGGCCGGGGCCACGGTGGTGCTCCAGCCGACCGCGGCGTTCGACGCCGGCGAGACGCTCGACCTGATGCGCGACGAGCACGTCACCGGCACGTTCCTGGTGCCGGCGCAATGGCAGGCGATGGTCGCCGAGCAGTCGCGGTCGCCGCGCGACCTGCAGCTGCGGGTGCTGAGCTGGGGAGCGGCACCGGCCACCGAACAACTCCTGCGCGGCATGACGCAGGCCTTCCCCGGCGGGGCCAACGTCGCCGTCTTCGGCCAGACCGAGATGAGCCCGGTGACCTGCATGCTGGGCGAGCGGGACGCGATCCGCAAGCTCGGCTCCGTCGGCAAGCCGATCTCGACCCTGGCGACCCGGGTCGTCGATCCGCTCGGGCAGGACGTCGCACCCGGCGAGGTGGGCGAGATCCTCTACCGCGGCCCGACCCAGATGCTCGGCTACTGGCGCCAACCGGAAGCAACCAGTGCGGCATTCGAGGGTGGCTGGTTTCACTCCGGCGACCTCGTGCGGGTCGACGACGAGGGGTTCGTCTACGTCATCGACCGGGTCAAGGACATGGTCATCACCGGCGGCGAGAACGTCTACTGCGTCGAGGTCGAAAACGCCCTCGCCGACCACCCCGACATCGCCGAGGTGACCGTCGTCGGCCGTCCGCACGACAAGTGGGGCGAGACCGTCGTGGCGGTCGCCGCCCTGCGACCTGGCGCCTCACTGACCATCGAGCAACTGCGTGACTTCGCCGACGGCCGGCTCGCGCGCTACAAGCAGCCGACCGAGCTGCACCTGCTCGACGCGTTGCCCCGCAATGCTTCCGGCAAGGTCGTGAAAGCCACTCTGCGACAACAGGTCGCGGCCGACGAGGGGACAGTGCAGCAATGAGTGAGACCGCCCACGCCGCGGTCAGCGCCGACGGTCAGGTGCTGACCGTGCGCTTCACCAACCCGGACCGGCTCAACCCCGTCGACACCGAGGTCAAGGACGCCGTGCTGGCCGGCCTCGACCGGGTCGAGGCCGACGATCAGCTGCGCGTGCTGGTCCTCACCGGCACCGGCCGCGCCTTCTCCAGTGGTGCCGACCTGACCGGTGCGGACCAGCTCAGCGCCAGCCCGGCAGCGGCCATGGAGTCGACCTCAGAGGTGATCCGGCGCATCACCGGATCACCGAAACCCGTTGTCGCTGCTCTCAACGGGCTCGCTGCCGGGGTTGCCGCCGGCTATGCCCTGGCTGCCGACATCGCGATCGCGGTCGAGGACGCCTACCTGCTGCTGCCGTTCACCGGCATCGGGCTGATGCCGGACGGGGGCACCACGCTGACCTTCGCGGCGTCGATGGGCCGTTCACGCGCCATGCGTGCGGCCCTGCTCGGCGAACGCATCTCCGCAGCCGACGCGGTCGCCGCCGGCCTGATCAGCGAGGTCTGCGCGGCCGACCGGCTGGACGATCGGATCGCGCAGATCTGCACGGCTCTCGTGCATCGCCCGGCGGGTGCGCTCGCGGCCACCAAGCGGGCGATCAACCAGGCGACCATCGGTGGCCTGGACGCCGCGTTGGACCTGGAGCGCGACGGCCAGGTGGGCCGTCTCGCCGATCCCGAATTCGTCGCGTTGGCAGCGGCTTTCGTCGCGGGAGGCAAGAAGTGACCGGGCCGCTCGACGGAGTTCGGGTCGTCGAGCTGTCGGCGATCGGGCCGGCGCCGTTCGCCGGCATGCTGCTAGCCGATCTCGGGGCCGAGGTGATCCGCGTCGGCCGCCTCGCCGGCGACGACGAGGCGTCCATGCGACCGACGCACGGTGTGCTCAACCGCGGCCGCCGGTGGATGCAGCTGGACCTGAAGCAGCCCGATGCGCAGGAGGCCGTCCGTAAGCTCGCCGCGACCGCCGACGTGCTCACCGAGGGTTTCCGCCCGGGCGTCGCCGAGCGACTCGGGCTCGGCCCCGACGCACTTCTCGCGGTCAACCCGCGGCTGGTCTACGGCCGGATGACCGGCTGGGGGCAGACCGGCCCGCGCGCAGCAACGGCGGGCCACGACCTCGGCTACATCGCACTGGCCGGAGCGCTCGCCCCGTGCGTCGCTCCGGACGGCACGCCCACTCAGCCGCTCAACATGCTCGGCGACTTCGGAGGCGGCGGGATGCTACTCGCGGTCGGCGTCCTCAGCGCCCTGTGGTCGGCGGCTCGCACCGGCGAAGGGCAGGTCGTCGACGCGGCGATCGTCGACGGCGCGGCGCTGCTCACCGGCATGCACCAGGCGATGCTGGCGTCGGGGCTGTGGGCGGCGGCGCCCGGTGGCAATGTCTTCGACGGCGGCGCACCCTTCTACGGCTCCTATCGCACCGCGGACGACCGCTGGCTGTCGGTCGCGGCGATGGAGCCGAAGTTCTACGCCCAGCTCCTGCAGGGACTCGAGCTCGATCTCGACCCTGCCGCTCAGCTCGACCAATCCGCTTGGCCGGCAACCAGATCCGCGTTTGCCGCACGCATCGCCGAGAAGTCCCGCGACGAGTGGGTCGCGGCGTTCGACGGTCTCGACGCGTGCGTCGCACCCGTGCTGGAGCCGGCCGAGGTGACCACGGACAGCCACCTCGCCGACCGTGAGGTGTATGTCGAGTGCGACGGGCTGCGGCATCCGGCACCCGCGCCGCGCTTCAGCCGCACTCGCACGCAGCTGCCCGACGCGGGCGGGGACGACGAGACGGCCACCATCCTGCACGACCTCGGCTACACCGACGACCAACTGACAGCGCTGGCGAATGCCGGAGCGATCAACCCGGCATCCGCCGGACCGAAAGGAAGATCCTGATGCCTGTGGAAGCGTATGTGTACGAAGCGATCCGCACCCCTCGGGGCCGGGGCAAGGCGACCGGTTCGCTGCACGAGGTGAAACCGGTCAAGCTGGTGACCGGCCTGATCGACGAGATGCGGCAGCGGCATACCGGACTCGACCCGGCCGCCATCGACGACGTCATCCTCGGCGTCGTGAGCCCGCTCGGTGACCAGGGATCGGTCATCGCCAAGACGGCCGCGCTCGCGGCGGGACTGCCGCCGACGACCGCCGGCGTGCAGCTCAACCGCTTCTGCGCCAGCGGCCTGGAGGCAGTCAACACTGCCGCCGAGAAGGTCCGATCGGGTTGGCACGACTTGATTCTCGCCGGTGGCGTGGAGTCGATGTCGCGCGTGCCGATGGGCTCTGACGGGGGCGCCTGGGCCTTCGACCCCGAGACCGCGCACGCGACCGGCTTCGTGCCGCAGGGGATCGGTGCCGACCTGATCGCCACCATCGAGGGCTGGAGCCGCGAGGACGTCGACACCTACGCGGCCGAGAGCCAGAGCCGCGCCGGCAAGGCGCAGGCCGACGGCCGCTTCGACCGCGCGGTGGTGCCGGTGCGCGACAACAACGGCGTCACGGTGCTCGAACGCGACGAGTTCCTGCGGCCGGACACCACGGTCGAGAGCCTTGCGACCCTCAAGCCGTCGTTCGCGACGATCGGCGACCAGGCCGGCTTCGACGCCGTCGCGCTCGAGAAGTACCACTGGGTGCCGCGCATCGATCACGTGCACCACGCGGGCAACTCCAGCGGCATCGTCGACGGCGCGGCACTGCTGCTCATCGGCTCCGAGGAGTCCGGCACGGCGCAGGGGCTCACCCCGCGCGGGCGGATCGTCGCCACCGCGGTGTCCGGCGCGGACCCGACGATCATGCTCACCGGCCCGGCGCCGGCCGCGCGCAAGGCGCTCGCCCGGGCTGGCATGACCGTCGACCAGATCGATCTGTTCGAGGTCAACGAGGCCTTCGCGGCGGTGCCGATGCGCTTCATGCGCGACCTCGACGTCGACCACGAGATCGTCAACGTCAACGGCGGCGCGATCGCGCTCGGCCACCCGCTCGGTGCCACCGGCGCGATGATCCTGGGCACCCTGCTCGACGAATTGGAGCGCCAGGACAAGCGATTCGGCCTCGCGACGCTCTGCGTCGGCGGCGGCATGGGCATCGCCACCATCGTCGAGTCGCTCCACTGACCGCGGCCGCACCTGACCAACCAGCTTCGAGAGGAATCACCGTGGCCGACGTGCTGCAGACCGAGACCATCACCCTTCGCAAGGACGACGACAACGTCGTCACCCTCGTCCTCGACGACCCCAGCGGCTCCGCGAACGTCATGAACGACGCCTTCCGCCGCTCGCTGCGTGAGGCCACCGACTGGCTGGTGGAGCACAAGGACGAGATCGTCGGCGTGCTGCTGACCAGCGCGAAGAAGACCTTCTTCGCCGGCGGCGACCTGACCCGCCTGCGTGAGGTCACCTCCGACACCGCAGACGAGTTCTTCACCGGCGCCGAGGCGATGAAGAGCGACCTGCGCCGCATCGAGACGCTCGGCGTGCCGGTCGTCGCCGTCCTCGCCGGGTCCGCCCTCGGCGGTGGCCTGGAGATCGCCCTCGCCGCGCACCGCCGCATTGCCACCGAGGGCGCCGGCGTGTTCGGCTTCCCCGAGGTCACGCTGGGCCTGCTGCCCGGTGGCGGCGGCGTCACCCGCACCGTGCGCATGCTCGGCCTGGCGGACGCCCTCACCAAGGTGCTCGGCGAAGGCAAGCAGTTCCGCCCGGAGCAGGCGCGCGAGGTCGGCATCATCGACGACGTCGTCCCCGACCAGGATGCCGCCATCCAGGCTGCGCGCACGTGGATCGCGGAGCACCCGGACGCCGTGCAGCCTTGGGACGTCAAGGGATTCAGGATCCCGGGCGGCACGCCCGCCGGCGGCCCGATCAAGGACTTCATCCCGGCGTTCACGGCGTCGCTGACCAAGCAGCTCAAGGGCGCACCGTATGACGCTCCCTACGCCATCCTCGCGGCGGCGGTCGAGGGGTCACAGGTCGACTTCGACACGGCCAGCCGCATCGAGAGCCGTTACCTGACCCAGCTGGCCGCGGGTCAGACCAGCAAGAACATGATCCAGGCGTTCTTCTTCGACCTGCAGGCGATCAAGAAGGGCAGCTCCCGCCCGTCCGGGCCAGCACCCCGGCAGGCGCGCAAGGTGGGCGTGCTCGGCGCCGGGATGATGGGCGCCGGCATCGCCTACTCGCTGGCCAAGGCCGGCGTCGACGTGGTCCTGAAGGATGTCGACGACGCCGCGGCGGAGAAGGGCAAGGACTATTCGAAAGGCTTGCTGGACAAGGCGATTGCTCGTGGGCGCAGCACCCAGGAGAAGGCCGACGCGCTGCTCGCCCGCATCACGCCGACCGGTGACCCCGCGGCCCTCGCCGGCTGCGACACCGTCATCGAGGCGGTCTTCGAGGACCCGGCACTGAAGCAGAAGGTCTTCGGCGAGATCGTCGATCACGTCGCGCCCGACGCGGTGCTGTGCACCAACACCTCGACGCTGCCGATCACCGAGCTCGCCAAGGGGGTGCAGCGACCAGCCGACTTCATCGGGCTGCACTTCTTCTCGCCGGTCGACAAGATGCAGCTGGTGGAGATCATCGTCGGCGCCGAGACCAGCGACGAGACGCTGGCCGCGGCATACGACCTGGTGCTGCAGATCGGCAAAACGCCCATCGTCGTGCAGGATTCGCGCGGCTTCTTCACCTCACGAGTCATCGGCACCTTCACCAACGAGGGGCTGGCGATGCTGGCCGAGGGCGTCAACCCGACCTCACTCGAGCGCGCCGCAAGGCAGGCCGGATACCCGGTCGGCACCCTGCAGATCAGCGATGAGCTCAACCTCGAGCTCATGCAGCGCATCCGCAAGGCGACCGAGGACGCACTGCGGGCCGAAGGGCAGCCGGTGCCCGAGAGCCCTGCGGGCACGGTCATCGACACGATGATCGAGCAGGGGCGGCCGGGCCGGAAGGCCGGCAAGGGCTTCTACGACTACGACCAGGCCGGCAAGCGCGGCGACCTGTGGCCCGGCCTGACCAAGCTGTTTCCCGTTGCCGAGCAACAGATTCCGCTCGACGACATCAAGGAGCGGTTCCTCTTCGTCGAGGCGCTCGAGTCGGTGCGGTGTCTCGAGGAAGGCGTCCTGACGAGCGTGGGTGACGCCAACATCGGCTCGATCTTCGGCATCGGTTATCCCGCCTGGACCGGTGGTGTCCTGCAGTTCATCAACGGCTACAACGGTGGCCTGTCCGGGTTCGTGCGTCGCGCCGGTGAGCTGCAGAAGTCCTACGGCGACCGATTCGCGGTGCCGAAGTTGTTGCAGGACAAGGTCGCCCGCGGGGAGCGCTTCGAGGACGGCGTATGAAGCGCACGCTCTTCGATGACGATCACGAGGCGTTCCGGGCGTCGGCGCGCACCTTCCTGCAGCGCGAGGCGGTGCCGCACGTCGAGAAGTGGCGGGCCGACGGCGTGGTCTCCCGCGACGTCTGGCTGGCTGCCGGTCAGGCCGGGATGCTCGGCATGGCCGTGCCGGAGGAGTTCGGCGGCGGTGGCGCCGACGACTTCCGTTTCAACGCCGCGTTCTCCGAGGAGCAGGTGAAGCTCGGCGTCGACGGTCTCGGCATCGCGCTGGAGAACGACATCATCATTCCCTATCTCCTGCAGCTGGCCACCGACGAGCAGAAGCAGCGGTGGCTCCCCGGCGTCTGCCGCGGCGAGCAGATCCTGGCCATCGCGATGACCGAGCCCGGAGCGGGCAGCGACCTGCAGGGCATCGCGACCACCGCCGAGGATCACGGCGACCACTACCTGCTCAACGGCCAGAAGACGTTCATCTCCAACGGGATCCTGTCCGACCTGGTGATCGTGGTCTGCAAGACCGACCCGGACGCCGGGCACAAGGGCATCAGCCTGTTGGTCGTCGAGCGGGGGATGGAGGGCTTCGAGCGCGGCCGCAACCTCGACAAGCTCGGCATGCACGCGCAGGACACTGCCGAGCTCTTCTTCGACGACGTCAAGGTGCCGAAGGAGAACCTGCTCGGGCCCGAGGGCAGCGGCTTCGTCTCGCTGATGCAGAACCTCCCCCAGGAGCGGCTGTCGATCGCGGTCATCGCGGCGGCCGCGATCGAGCGGGTGCTGCAGCTGTCGCTCGACTACGCGAGTGAGCGCCAGGCGTTCGGCCGGCCGATCGGGAAGTTCCAGCACAACCGGTTCGTGCTCGCCGAGATGGCCACCGAGGCACAGGTCGCGCGGGTCTTCGTCGACGACTGCGTCCGGCGTCACGTCGCCGGCGAGCTCAGTGTCGCCGACGCTGCTGGCGCGAAGTTCTGGACGACCGAGCTGCAGAAGAAGGTCGCCGACGCCGGCCTGCAGCTGCACGGCGGCTACGGCTACATGGCCGAGTATCCGATCGCCCAGGCCTACGCCGACGCCCGCATCCAGACGATCTACGGCGGCACCACCGAGATCATGAAGGAGATCGTCGGCCGGTCGCTGGGATTCTGATCGACCGGACCACCAACGCTTCGAGGGGTACAGCAAGAACACCGTCATTGCTGTACCCCTCGGTGCGGTTGTGGTCCGCTCGATGGGGAGCGGGTCGATCCGTCGCGATCCGTTTGCACTCCCGGGTGGAGAGTGCCAATAATGGGCGTTAGCACTCTCTGCTTGAGAGTGACAATCGGATGTATGGCGAGAGCCGCTTGCGCGGCGCGGTTCCGAATGCCGCGGTGCGCTGGGCTCGTCCGTCGCGGGCGTCATACACCTGACTTCGTACGACAATCACGTGAGGATTGGACTGCACATGGCCAAGACCATTGCATTCGACGAGGAGGCCCGGCGCGGTCTGGAGCGGGGCATGAACACCCTCGCCGACGCCGTCAAGGTCACGCTCGGCCCGAAGGGTCGCAACGTCGTCCTGGAGAAGAAGTGGGGTGCCCCCACCATCACCAACGACGGTGTGAGCATCGCCAAGGAGATCGAGCTCGACGAGCCGTACGAGAAGATCGGCGCCGAGCTCGTCAAGGAAGTCGCCAAGAAGACCGACGACGTCGCCGGTGACGGCACCACCACGGCCACCGTGCTTGCGCAGGCCATGGTCAAGGAGGGCCTGCGCAACGTTGCCGCCGGCGCCAACCCGATGGCGCTGAAGCGTGGCATCGAGGCGGCCGTCGCGAAGGTGTCGGACGAGCTGACCAAGGCGTCGAAGGACGTCGAGACCAAGGAGCAGATCGCGGCCGTCGCGGCGATCTCCGCCGGTGGCGACGCGTCCGTCGGCGAGCTCATCGCCGAGGCGATGGACAAGGTCGGCAAGGAAGGTGTCATCACCGTCGAGGAGAGCAACACCTTCGGCCTGGAGCTGGAGCTCACCGAGGGCATGCGCTTCGACAAGGGCTACATCTCCGGTTACTTCGTGACCGACACCGAGCGCATGGAGACCGTGCTCGACGACCCCTACATCCTGATCGTCAACTCCAAGATCTCCTCGATCAAGGACCTGCTGCCGCTGCTGGAGAAGGTCATGCAGTCCGGCAAGCCGCTCGCGATCATCGCCGAGGACGTCGAGGGTGAGGCCCTGTCGACCCTGGTGGTCAACAAGATCCGCGGCACCTTCAAGTCCGTTGCCGTCAAGGCGCCGGGCTTCGGTGACCGTCGCAAGGCCATGCTCGGCGACATCGCGATCCTGACCGGCGGCCAGGTCATCTCCGAGGAGGTCGGCCTGAAGCTGGAGAACGCCGACCTCGACCTGCTCGGCAAGGCCCGCAAGATCGTGGTCACCAAGGACGAGACCACCATCGTCGAGGGTGCCGGCGACGCCGACCAGATCCAGGGCCGGGTCAGCCAGATCCGCGCCGAGATCGAGAACTCCGACTCCGACTACGACCGCGAGAAGCTGCAGGAGCGCCTGGCCAAGCTAGCCGGCGGTGTTGCGGTCATCAAGGTCGGCGCGGCCACCGAGGTCGAGCTGAAGGAGCGCAAGCACCGCATCGAGGACGCGGTCCGCGCTGCGAAGGCTTCGGTCGAGGAGGGCATCGTCGCCGGCGGTGGCGTTGCGCTGCTGCAGGCCGGCAAGGGTGCGTTCGACGCGCTCGAGCTCAAGGGCGACGAGGCAACCGGTGCCAACATCGTCGAGGTCGCCTCGGAGGCGCCGCTGAAGCAGATCGCCGCCAACGCCGGTCTCGAGCCGGGTGTCGTCGCCGCCAAGGTGCGCTCCCTGCCCGTCGGTGAGGGCCTCAACGCCGCCACCGGCGAGTACGGCGACATGCTCAAGATGGGCATCCCGGACCCGACCAAGGTGACCCGGTCGGCGCTGCAGAACGCCGGCTCGATCGCCGCGTTGTTCCTCACCACCGAGGCGGTCATCGCCGACAAGCCGGAGAAGACCCCGGCGATGCCGGCGGACCCGAGCGGTGGCATGGGCGACATGGGCTTCTGACGAAACCCGCAGCGTAGGTTGGCGGCGCAGCGACGTAGGAGCGTAGCCGCCGGCCGGAGCGGAGGGTGAGGAAGAAGCCCAGAAAACATGGGCTTCTGACGAAACCCGCAGCGTAGGTTGGCGGCGCAGCGACGTAGGAGCGTAGCCGCCGGCCGGAGCGGAGGGTGAGGAAGAAGTCCAGAAGGCACAGTTTCTGAGCCACCCCACGAAGTTCTCCGCTCGTTCCTCGCTCCGATACTTCGCGGGGACCCCGGCCTCCGCTGGGAGTCATCGAGCGAGACCTTCAAAGTTGGCGGCCGTCCTCCCGGAAGGGAGGGCGGCCGCCTTCGTCATACCTGCAGCGAACTGGTGGACAATGGCGCCTCGTGAACACCCCCGACCGGTCAGGTCACCCACGAGCCGGGTTCGCCACGATGGCACTCGGTGCGCTCGGCGTCGTCTTCGGCGACATCGGCACCAGTCCGCTCTACGCGTTGCAGACCGTCTTCTCGATCGACCACAACACCGTCCGGGCAACGCCGAGTGACGTGTACGGCGTCATCTCGCTGGTCTTCTGGTCGATCACCGTGGTGGTCAGCATCAAGTACGTCAGCTTCATCCTGCGCGCGGACAACGACGGCGAGGGCGGCATCATGGCGTTCGCGGCGCTGGCCCGGCAGCATGTGCGGCCCGGTGGGCGGCGGTTCGGCCTGGTGATGCTGCTCGGCGTGTTCGGCGCGTCGCTGTTCTACGGCGACAGCGTGATCACGCCGGCGATCTCGGTGATGTCGGCGATCGAGGGCCTGGAGGTGCCGGCGCCCGGGCTGCGGGACTGGGTGGTGCCGCTGGGTGCGCTGATCATCACCGTGCTCTTCCTGGTGCAGCGGTTCGGCACGGGGGTGGTCGGGCGATTCTTCGGGCCGGTGATGGTGTTGTGGTTCGTCACCATCGGTGCCCTCGGCCTGGCGAAGGTCATCCCCAATCCGGCTGTCATCAAAGGGCTTTCACCGTCATACGCGGTGGAGTTCGTCGTCGACCGTCCGTATGTCGCGTTCGTGGCGATGGGCGCGGTGGTGCTGGCGATCACCGGCGCCGAGGCGCTCTATGCCGACATGGGTCACTTCGGCAAGTCACCGATCCGGCGCGCCTGGTTCTTCCTGGTCTTCCCGTGCCTGACGTTCAACTACCTCGGTCAGGGCGCGTTGATCCTGGAGCGGCCGTCGTCGGTCAGCAACCCGTTCTTCCTGCTCGCGCCGTCGGCGCTGCAGTGGCCGCTGGTGGTGCTGGCGACCGCGGCGACGGTGATCGCGTCGCAGGCGGTCATCTCGGGTGCCTACTCGGTGTCCCGGCAGGCTGAGCGGCTCGGCTACCTGCCGCGGCTCACTGTGCGGCACACCTCGCAGAGCGAGAGCGGACAGATCTACGTGCCCGCGGTCAACTGGGTGCTGTTCGCGGGCGTGATCGTGCTGCTCGTGGTGTTCCGCTCGTCGGACAAGCTGGCCACGGCATACGGCCTGGCGGTGACCGGGACCTTCCTGCTCACCACGACGCTGTTCCTGGTGTATGCCGAGTCCGCCTGGCAGTGGCCGCGGTGGCGGCTGGTGGCCGTCGGGGTGCTGTTCGGGTCGTTGGAGGTGACCTACTTCGCCGCCAACCTGACCAAGGTGGTGCACGGTGGCTGGCTGCCGATGCTCATCGCGGCCGCGGTCGCGACGGCGATGCTCACCTGGCGGCGGGGCAGCCGCGTCGTCACCGAGCGGCGCACCGAGATGGAGGGCCCGCTCGAGGAGTTCCTCGACTGGCTGCATTCGTGCCCGGTGACCAAGGTGCCCGGCACCGCCGTCTTCCTGCACCCCGATGTGCCGACGGTGCCGATCGCGCTGCGGGAGAACGCGTCGTTCAACAGCGTGATCCACCAGCGGGTGTTCATCGTCTCGGCGGTGTCGCACAACGTGCCGCACGTGGCGCCGAAGGACCGGGTGGAGGCGTCGGTGCTCGGGGACGCGTATGACGCGATCGAGCACCTCCGGCTCAACTTCGGCTTCCAGGACGACCAGAACGTGCCGGCCGCGCTGCGCCTGGCCCGCGAGCAGGGCATTGAGGTGGATCCGGACGAGGTCTACTACTTCCTCTCCCGGATCACCGTGCACAGCGGACGCGACCGGGTGATGCCGCGCTGGCGCAAGCGGTTGTTCCTCGCGATGGCGCACAATGCGGCCAATCCCGCGGAGTACTACCGGCTTCCGGAGGCCCGCACCGTGGTGATGGGCGCCCAGGTGAAGTTCTGACAAAAGCGGCCGCCGCCCGCTCCGCGGGCGACGACAATCCCGTCGTCAGGCTGTGGTTGCCAGGCTGTGATCGTCAGGCTGTGGTCGTCAACTGTGGTCGTTGAGCGGCACGATGATGTCGAACAGGCTGTTCGCGCCGCGGCGGAGCGCGGGGATCGCCTCGGTGTCACCGTGGATGTAGCGGGAGACGGCGCGCTGCACCAGCCCGTCGGACATCGAGTAGCTGAGCTCCGGGCCGACGGCCGGCTTGGTGCCGGCGAGTTCGGCGTAACGGCTGACGATCTTCCAGGTCGTGTCGTAGAACATCGAGAAGAGTGACTGCACGTCGTCGCGCAGGGCGTCGTCGAACATCGACTGGGTGCGCAGGTCGTACCAGATCCGGTGGTAGGGCCAGCCAGTGGAGACGCGCTCGCTCACCCGCTCGACGACGGCCGCGCGGAACTGCTCGGCGGTCATCGGCTCGGCAAGGATGTCGGCGTAGGCGTCGGTGCTGAGCTCGCGGAAGGACGCGACGCACTCGGTGATGAGGTCGGCCTTGTCGCTGAAGTAGTAATGGACGACACCGTGCGAGAACTCGGAGTTGTGGGCGATCTCCCGCAGGCTGGTGCGGGCATAGCCCAACTCCGCCAGGGTCACCAGGGCCGCCTGCGCGAGCTGTTGCCGTCGGGCCTGGAACTTCGGGCCCCGACGGTCTCCCTTGGTAGTCGCAACGATGTCCATTGTCTCCAACCTACTTGAACGGGCGTCCGTTCATAAGGGCTTCGGTGCGACGGATATCCGCCGTGTCGGGAATGCGCCACCTTTGCGCCACCTTGCGGAGTAGGCCCGCGGTCCGCACAACGTCCGCGCCCCGGCCCGTCGCCCCGTTGACATGCACCTTGTTGCATATGAAGCTAAGCGCATGTCGCTGGAGCACGCCATCCTCGTCTCACTTGCGGAACAGCCCGCGAGCGGTTACGACCTGACGCGCCGCTTCGACAAGTCGATCGGCTTCTTCTGGAGCGCCACCCACCAGCAGATCTACCGGGTGCTCGCGCGCATGGACGCGGACGGCCTGGTGACCATCCGTCGGCAGTCCGGTGGCGGCGTGCGGCCGGATCGCAAGGTCTACCGGCTGACGACCGCCGGTCGCGGGCGACTGGTGGAGTGGACCCGCGAGCCGACTCCCGGGGAGACCCACCGCAGTGAGTTCGCGGTCAAGGTGCGGGCGATGCCGTTCGGTGACCGGGCGGCGATCGTCGCCGACATCGTCCGGCAGCGGGCGGTGCACGCGGAGCAGCTCGACTACTACGTCGCGGACGAGCGCAGGCACTTCCCGGACCCGGCAAGGCTGTCCGACGACGAACTCCCGGCGTGGCTGGTGCTGCGCGGCGGCATACGGCAGGAACGCGGTTACGTCGAGTGGTGTGACGAGATGCTCGCCGCGCTTGGCGCCGATGCGACAACGACGCCGGACACGCTCGTCCGGTCCACCTCCTCCTGAGAGAAGTGCTGATGGCCTACGACCACCTCTTGTCCCCGATCACCATCGACGGCGTCACGCTGCGCAACCGGGTGGTGATGGGTTCGATGCACACCGGCTACGAGGACCGGTCCAAGCACTTCCCGGAGCTGGCGGCCTACTTCGCGGCGCGCGCCGAAGGGGGCACCGGCATGCTGATCACCGGTGGCTTCGCGCCCACCGTCGAGGGCTGGCTGCTGCCGGCGGGGTCCCTGCTGCGGACCCGCCGCGCCGCCGACAAGCACCGACGCATCACCGACGCGGTGCACCGGCACGACAGCCGGATCCTGTTGCAGATCCTGCACGCCGGCCGATACGGCTACCACCCGATGATCCGGTCGGCGAGCGGCCGCAAGTCCCCGATCACGCCCTTCCGGCCGCGGGCCCTGTCGGCAAAGGGCGTCGAGCGGACGATCGACGCCTACGTGCGGGCGGCCGTGCTGGCGCAGCGGGCCGGGTATGACGGCGTCGAGATCATGGGGTCGGAGGGATATCTGATCAACCAGTTCCTCGCCGCCCGCACCAATGACCGCACCGACGCCTGGGGCGGCAGCGCCGACAAGCGCATGCGCTTCCCGGTCGAGATCGTCCGCCGGGTCAAGGACGCCGTCGGGTCCGGCTTCGTCGTCGACTACCGCATCTCGCTGGTCGACCTGGTCGAGCACGGCCAGACCTGGGACGAGGTCGTCACGCTCGCGGGGCGGCTGGAGGAGGCGGGCGCCTCGATGTTCGGCACCGGCATCGGGTGGCACGAGGCGCGAGTGCCGACCATCGTCACGTCCGTGCCGCGCGCCGCGTTCGTCGACTGGACGGCCCGGCTGCGCCGGGAGGTCGGCATCCCGGTCATGGCGTCCAACCGGATCAACACCCCCGAGGTCGGCGAGGAGATCGTCGCGACCGGTCAGGCCGATCTCATCTCGATGGCGCGGCCGCTGCTGGCCGACCCCGACTTCGTGGCCAAGGCCGGCCAGGGCCGCGCCGACGAGATCAACACCTGCATCGCGTGCAACCAGGCCTGCCTGGACCACACGTTCGCCAACAAGAAGGCGAGCTGTCTGGTCAACCCGCGCGCCGGCCGGGAGACCACGCTGGTGCTGCTGCCGGTGCCGCAGGCGAGGCGCAAGCAGGTCGCAGTGGTCGGCGCCGGCCCGGCCGGGCTGGCCGCAGCGGTCTCGATGGCCGAAAAGGGGCACCAGGTCACGCTTTTCGAGCGCGACACCGAGATCGGCGGGCAGTTCCGGCTGGCGATGCGCATCCCGGGCAAGGAGGAGTTCACCGAGACCGTGCGCTACTACCGCCGACGGCTCGACGTACTCGGCGTCGACGTCCGGCTCGGCGTCACCGTCACCGACGACCACCTGCGCGGGTATGACGACGTGGTGGTCGCCACGGGCGTGCGTCCCCGGGTGCCGGACATCCCCGGCATCGACCACCCGACCGTCGTCGCCTACGACGCGTTGCTGCGCGGCGAGGTCGAGGCCGGCAAACACGTGGCGGTGGTCGGTGCGGGCGGGATCGGCTTCGACGTCAGCGAGTTCCTGCTCGACGACCAGCACAAGAAGCTCGCCGACTGGCAGGAGCAGTGGGGCGTCACCGACGATCCGGCGGCCGTCGGCGGCCTCACGACGAAGCGCCACGCCGAGCCGCGGCGGACGGTCTACCTGCTGCAGCGCAAGCCGGCGCCGCTCGGCAAGGGCTTGGCCAAGACCACCGGCTGGGTGCACCGGGCCGCGCTGAAGGACGCCGAGGTCGAGATGATCGGCGGCGTGAGCTACGACCGCATCGACGACGCCGGTCTGCACATCACGGTGCGCTCCGGCAAGGAGGTGCCGCAGCAGCGGCTGCTCGAGGTCGACACGATCGTCGTCTGTGCCGGCCAGGAGTCGGTGCGCGATCTGGCGATGCCGGAGGACGCCGCCCGGCACCTCATCGGCGGGGCCGACGTCGCGGCCGAACTCGACGCCAAGCGCGCGATCCGCCAGGCGACCGAACTCGCCGCGCGGCTCTGAGGGGCCGGCCGGAGCGCGCCGGGGGAGGACCGCCGGCGACCGCAGGTGGCGGGCCGCCGGCGGCCCGGCCGGCTCACTTTGGGGTGAAGGCGCGGGCGACGTCGGTCTCCACCTGCGAGTAGGCGGTGCTGGCCGAGCCCAGCGCCAGGCCGATGTCGGTCAGCGCGGTCCGGACCTTGGTCTGCGCGGCCGACCACTCGCTGTGCAGCTGCGCGTACTGACCGGACGCCTGGCCCTTCCAGGTGCCCTGCAAGGCGTGCAGCTTGCCGTCCATCACCTGCATGAGGCGGGCGATCTCCTCCGCGACGTTTGCCACGTCGCGGCTGTGCTGGTCGAGCTGTCCACTGTCGACGGCGTAGGCGCCGATGCCACTGGGGTTCATGTCATTCCCTCCACACGGTGTCCGCGGGGTGCGGACGTCATGCAACGACGCTAGGCACTCGCGCCGAACCGCCGCAGAAGTTATCCACAGAGCTCGCCGGGGAGGGGCTCGCTGTGCAGCACCGTGAGAGCCGAAACCGCCCTGGTGAGAACGACATACAGCCGTCGCAGACCCGTGCGCTCGTCGGGCTCGGCGGCGGCGATTGCGGCCGGCTCCACCACGACCACCTGGTCGAACTCCAAACCCTTGGCGACCGTGGCCGGGACCAGTTGGACCCGGTGGTCGGCGTCGTCTCCGTGGTCGGCGTCGAGCCGGCCGTGGTCGATGCCACCTGCCTGCAAAGCCTTCGACAGTTTCTCGATCTGCGCGTTGGGCGCGATCACGCCGATCGATCCTTCGGATTCCATTGCGGCAGAGACGGATTGGAGCAACTCGGTAGCAATCTTCGATGCGCCGTCCACGGGCCGCACATCGAGGACGCCACGATTGCTGCGCACCGAGGTCGGCGCGCCGAGCCCGGGAGCCATGCTCGGCAGCAGCCGTGCCGCGAACTCGATGACCGACGCCGGCACCCGGAAGCCGCGGTCGAGCACCTCCAGGTGGTGCTCCGGTTTGCCGAGGTGACTCATCGCCTCCTGCCACGAGTCGGTCGCCCACGGGGTGGTGCCCTGCGCGACGTCGCCGAGCACGGTGACCGATCCGGTCGAACACCGTCGTCCGACCGCGCGCAGCTGCATCGGCGACAGGTCCTGCGCCTCGTCGAGCACGACGTGGCCGAGGCTCGGGGTCCGCTCGACCAGGTCGCCGAGTTCGTCGAGCAGGGCGAGATCGGCCGGCGACCACTTGGCGCTGCCCTTGCCGCGAGGAGCCTTGTCCCACAACAGGATTGCCTGCTCCTGCTCGGAGAGCACGCCGTCCGCGGCCTCGGCCAGCCGATCGGCGGACGACCAGAGGTCGAAGAGCACCTGGCGTGGGTCGGCCGCCGGCCAGAGAGCCGCGGCATACTTGCGCATCGCGGGCGACTTGGCGACCGCTTCCTGCACACGGTCGTCGGGCGAGTCGCCCGCGCGCTCCATGCGCAGCAGCACGGCGTGCGCGAGGCGCATCGGCAGCATGGCGCGCGCGGCGTCATACCGCACGCCACGCGAGGTGAGCTCGTCGACGATCTCCTGCACCTCGTAGGACGGGATGCGCCACTTGCGCACTCCACGCGGTATGACGAGGGCTTCGTCCGCACGAGCGACCTGTGCCCACAGGGCGTTGTGCAGCACGGTCGCCATCCGCGGATCGCCTTTGAGCACAGCCACTTCCGTCGGCTCGGTCGCCTTCGCCGGTGCATGCGCGACTAGGTCGGCCGCGGTCGTGTGCTCGACCCGCACCTCGCCGAGGGCGGGGAGTACGGCGTTGATGTGCTCGAGGAAGGCGCGGTTGGGCCCGACGACGAGCACGCCGGTGCGGTCCAGCCGGTCGCGGTGGGTGTAGAGCAGCCACGCCGCGCGGTGCAGCCCGACCGCGGTCTTGCCGGTGCCGGGCGCCCCCTGCACGCAGACCGAGGTGGCCAGGTCCGCGCGGACGATCTCGTCCTGCTCGGGCTGGATGGTCGAGACGATGTCGCGCATCGGGCCGGTGCGAGGGCGTTCGATCTCCGAGGCGAGGATCTCGCTGGAAGCCTCGGATTCGCCCTGATCCGTGAGGTGTTCGTCCTCGATCGCGGTGATCTGCCCGCGGTCCACGCCGAACCTGCGGCGGAGCGCGACGCCCATCGGCTCGGTGTGCGAGGCGCGGTAGAAGGCGGTCGACATCGGCGCCCGCCAGTCGAGCACCACCGGGTCGCCGGACGGGCTGCTCACGTGACGACGGCCGATGTAGTGCCGGCTCTCCGCGGCTTCCGAGTCGCCGTCGATCCGGCCGAAGAAGAGGGTGGTGTGCGGGTCGTCCTGCAATGCCGCGACGCGACGGGCGAGGACATCGGCGAGCACGGCGGCCGAGTCGGCGTCGCTGCCCCGCGAGGCGTCGAGCGCCTCCGCGCTCGCCCGCATCCGGGCCAGGTCGGCGCGTGCGGCGGTCAGGTAGGCGCGTTCGTGGGCGAGCTCGTCGGCATACGAGTCGGCCCGGGGCGTGTCGAAGGCAGGCATGACGAAAGGGGCGCCTCTCGTGGCTGTCGGTGGGGGAAGAGCGACTATACGCTCAATCCCTCCCACGGACCCTCGCCACGGAGGCGCCCCTCGCGAGATCCGGCCCCGTCACAAGCCGGATCCACCCCGTCAGGATCGCCGAACACGGAGGAAGGGAGAGTTGCTCGGCGACCCTTATCGTCACCGCGTCACGAGGATGATGCCTCACCCAGCGTGACCGGGACGTCCTGCTGCTTCCCATCGCGCACGATGGTCAGCGTGACCTTGGTGCCCGGCTTCTCGGCCCCGACGAAGCCGACGAGCGAGTCGGAGGACACGACCTGGTTGCCGTTGAACTGCACCACCATGTCGCCCACCTTGATGCCGGCCTTGGCGGCGGCTGAGCCGTCGTTGACCTTCACCACCTTGGCCGCCTGCACGATCGCGTCGCCGACCTTGACCGTGCTGGTCTGGGTCGACACCTGCACCCCGAGCTGGGCGTGCTTGGCCTTGCCGCTCTTGATGAGCTGGCTGGTGATGTTCTGAACCACGGGCACAGGGATAGCGAACCCGATGCCGATGTTGCCCGACTGGGAGGAAGCTGAAGATTGACCGAGAGTCGCGATCGAGGAGTTGATCCCGATCAGCTCACCGGAGCCGTTGACGAGCGCTCCGCCGGAGTTGCCCGGGTTGATCGCGGCGCTGGTCTGGATCGCGTTGGTGGTCACCGTCGTGCTCCGCGAGGACTGGCCGCCGCTGCCGCCGCTGTCCCCGCCGAACGGGTTGCCGTTGCCGCCGCTGCCTTCCGGTGACGCCGCCTGGGTGGTCACCGGCCGGTTGAGCGCACTCACGATGCCGGTGGTCACCGTGCCGGCCAGGCCGAGCGGGTTGCCGACCGCCATCGCGGGCTGGCCGACCACGAGCTTCTTGGTCGACATGGAGATCGGTTTGAGGTTGCTCGGCGGGTCCTGCAGCTTGATCACCGCGAGGTCGGTGCTCGGGTCGGTGCCCACCACCTTGGCCTGGTAGGTCTTGTTGTCGCTGAGCGTCACCAGCACGGTCGGCTTGGACCCCGACCCGGTCACCACATGGTTGTTGGTGACGATGTTGCCGGCCTTGTCGAGGATGACGCCCGAGCCCTGGTCGCCGCTGCTGCCGCTCTGCACGGTGATCGACACCACGCTCGGCGTGACCTTGGAGGCGGTCGCCGACCAGTTGACCGACCCCGCGTCGGCGAAGTCGGCGGGGTTGGCGTTGACGACGGTGGTGTTGCCGCCGGTCGCGGTCGAGCCGCCATTGTCGTCCTGCGTCAGCGCGTAGGTGCCGCCGCTCGCGAGCGCCGCGGCGAGGATCGCCGCGATCGGCACGGCCGCCCAGTTGCGCCCGCGCTTGCGGGGCGCCGTCGTCGTCGTGCCGCCGTAGCCGCCCTGTCCGTATGCCGGGCCGGCCTGCTGTGGGTGCTGGGCCGCGCCGAACGCCGCACCGTGCTGGCCCGGCTGGCCGTAGGTCTGCTGCGGGCCCGGCTCGTACGGCCGGCCGTACTGCGGCCCGTACTGCTGCTGCGAAGACTGGTGCGAAGGCTGGGGTGCGCCGTAGGGCTGAGACTGCTGCGGAGCGCCCTGCTGAGGCTGCTGAGACTGCGGCGGGGCGAAGGGGTCGGCCGGGCGATGGCCTGCGTCATACGGCTGCTCGGGGGAGCGCGGGATGGGGGAGGTGTGCTCGTCGCCGGAGTAGATCGCCCCGGTCGCGTCGGCGTCGGCGCGCCGCCCGGAGTCGTCCTGCGGCTGGTCGGACCGGTGCTGGTCGAACGACATCTGCTCATGCCCTCCTGAATGTGTGATGCCCACTGTCCCTCGGGGCGAGGTCTACTCAAGTCCGCTCTGCTGTCGCACCGCTTCATCGAGACTGTGGGGCTCCTGTGCCTGCGCGCTCTCGTCGTGCGAACCCGCCGGGTCTGCCGTCGAGGGTATTTTCACCACGAACGTGGCGCCACCTCCGGGGGTGTCCCGCACCTCCACCCCGCCGCCGTGGAGCGCCAGGATCGCGGAGACGATGGCCAGGCCCAGCCCGCTGCCGCCGTGCTCGCTGTTGCGGGACGGGTCGGCCCGGTAGAACCGCTCGAAGATGCGCTCGCGCAACTCGCCGGGCACACCGGTGCCGTGATCGACCACGTGCAGTTCGGCGATGCCCTCGCGCACCCCGACGGCCACCTCGAGCGGTGACCCGGGCGGGGTGTAGCGGATCGCGTTGGCCATCAGGTTGGTCACCACCTGCCGCAGCGCGGCCTCGTCGCCGAGCGCCGGGGTGGGACCCACCGGCCCGTCGACGCCGCGCAGCCGCACCGTGCGTGCGTGGTCGATCGCGGTCGCGTCCTGCACCGCGTCGGCGGCGAGCACGGTGAGATCGATCGGCAGGTGCGGCTTGTCGCCGCCCGGTGTCTCGCGCGGCGCACGGTCGAGCCGGGTGAGCAGCAGCAGGTCGTCGACCATGACGGCCATGCGGGTCGCCTCGTCCTCGATGCGCCGCATCGCCGCGCGGGTGTCGGCCTCCCCGGAGACCGCGCCCTGACGGAAGAGCTCGGCATACCCCCGCACCGTGGCGAGCGGGGTGCGCAACTCGTGCGAGGCGTCCGCCACGAACTGCCGCATGCGCTCCTCGGAGGCCCGGCGTACGGCGAAGGAGTCCTCGATGCGCGCGAGCATCACGTTGAGCGACTTGCTGAGGCTGCCGACCTCGTCCTGCGTGCGGGGCGCCGGCACGCGGCGGGTGAGGTCGCCCTCGGCGATCCCGCGGGCGGTGTCCTCGATCTGCCGCAGCGGCCGCATGGTGCGGCGCACCGCGAACCAGCCGAGCACCGCGCACGCGGCGAGCGCGAGCAGGCCGACCAGCACGATCACCAGCTCGAGGTGGTCGACCACCTCGTCGGTGTGATCCATCGAGACCGCCACGGCGTAGACATAGGTCTGGCCCGAGTCGTCGACGGTGCCGGCGATCACGTGCCAGCGGCCGCCGCCGGACCTGGAGGAGACGGTGAAGATCTGGCCGGTGCGCACGCGCGGGTCCGACGCGGTGAGGCGGGGGATGGCCGGCACCGACGCGGGATTCTCGGGGTCGCCCGGGCCGGTCATCATGCTCTGCTCGGTGCCGGTCACCGACTGCAGGGAGATCGCGTAGGTGTTGGTCGGCACGTAGGCGAACGCCTGCTGCTCGGTCGCGCGGTTCTTCACCGCGCCGTCGACCAGGTAGGCGCGGGCGGCGCGAAGCTCCGCGTCCTGTCGCTGCGTCATGAAGCTGCGCACCTGCGCGGTCGCGGCTGCGCCGGTGATGAGGAGTGCGACCGCGAGCAGCAGGACGAGCAGCGCGCTGACCCGCAGTCGCAGCGGCATCGCTTGCAGCTCGCGGCGTACGCGAGAAAGGGGAGAGGTGCTGCCTTGGGTCACCCAATCAGTGTGACTCGCGGTCACTCGCGCGGCGCGCGCAGCACGTAGCCGACGCCGCGCTTGGTGTGGATCAGCGCCGGCACGTCGCCGACGTCGATCTTGCGGCGCAGGTAGGAGATGTAGCTCTCCACGATGCCGGCCTCGCCGCGGAAGTCGTAGTCCCACACGTGGTCGAGGATCTGTGCCTTGGAAAGGACCCGGCCCTGGTTGAGCATGAGGTAGCGCAGCAGCTTGAACTCGGTCGGGGAGACCTCGATGACGTGCCCGCCGCGGCGCACCTCGTGGGAGTCCTCGTCGAGCTCCAGGTCGGCGACCTGCACGGTCGAGCGGGCGTCGTCCTCGACGTGGGTGCGCCGCAGCACCGCGCGGATGCGGGCCACCACCTCCTCGAGGCTGAACGGCTTGGTGACGTAGTCGTCGCCGCCGACCGTGAGCCCCTTGACCTTGTCCTCCACCGCGTCCCGGGCGGTGAGGAAGACGATCGGGACGTCGAAGCCGTTGCCGCGCAGCTTGCGGGTGACGGTGAAGCCGTCCATGTCGGGCAGCATCACGTCGAGGACCGCAAGATCGATGGTGTGGCTCCCGGCCACCGTGATCGCCTCGTTGCCGTTGGCGGCGGTATGCACCTCGAAACCGGCGAATTTCAAACTCGTCGCGAGGAGTTCGCGGATGTTGGTCTCGTCCTCGACGACGAGCAGGCGGGCTTCCGGTGCGCTCATGGCCGCCACCTTCCTCCGCATTCCTGGAAGTTTCCTGGGAAGTCGATGATATCGACCGGGAGTGCGGCTGGGTGGGGCGTCGAGCCCGGTCGCTGGAGGAATGTGAAAGCGAAAGAGAAAGTAGTTAGCTCGGGTAATGAGCTATGCTAAGTAGATGACTTCCGCCGAACGCCGCAAGCTCGCCGGTGATCTGCGCTCGGTCGTGCTGCGGATGAGCCGGCGCATCCGCTTCTCCGGCGAGGGGCTCCTTCCGCCGCACCAGGCGACGGTCCTGGTCAAGCTCGACAAGGACGTGCTCACCCCGCGGCAGCTGGCCGAGATCGAGTGCGTGAGCGCACCCTCGATGACCCGCACGGTCGCGGCGCTGGTCGACCAGGGGCTCGTACGCCGCGAGCCCGACCCCGACGACGGTCGTCAGGTGCGACTGCACCTGACCCGCGACGGCCGGGAGCGGCTGGCCGAGATCCGCCGGTCCCGCGACGAATGGGTGCGCAACCGCCTCGGCGCACTCACCGACGACGAGTGCGCCGTGGTCCGCGAGGCGGTCGACATCCTGGAGCGTGTGGTGACCGCCAGGTGAGTCGCACGTTCGCCTCGCTGGCCGTCTACAACTACCGCGTCTACTTCACCGGCGCGCTCGTCTCCAACATCGGCACCTGGATGGGCCGCACCGCCCAGGACTGGCTGGTGCTCACCGAGCTCACCGACCACGACTCGACCGCGCTCGGCATCGTCACCGCGCTGCAGTTCGCGCCCGTCGTGCTCCTCGCCCCCTTCGCCGGCGCGATCACCGACCGCTTCCCCAAGCGCCGGGTGCTCTTCGGCACCCAGACCGCGCTCGCGATCACCGCGGCGATCCTCGCCGCGCTGGTGCTCGCCGGCGTCGTGCAGCTCTGGCACGTCTACCTGCTCGCGGCGCTGCAGGGCGTCGCGACCGCCCTGGACAACCCCGGCCGGCAGGCGTTCGTGTCGGAGATGGTGCCGCCGGACCTGCTCACCAACGCGGTCGGGCTCAACGCCACGTCGTTCAACGCCGCCCGGCTCGTCGGCCCCGGCGTCGCCGGCCTGCTGATCGGCCTGCTCGGCACCGGCCCCACCCTCATCTTCAACACGCTGTCGTTCGTCGCGGTGCTGATCGCGCTGAAGGCGATGCACCCGGCCGAGCTCGACCCCGCGCCACAGGTGCGCGGCAAGGGCAAGGTGCGCGAAGGGCTCGCCTACGTGCGGCACCGCCCGGACATCATGCTGGTGATGTTCATGGTCTTCATGCTCGGCACGTTCGGGATGAACTTCCAGATCACCATCGCGCTGATGGCCACGACCGTGTTCCACCGCGGCGCAGCCGAATACGGGCTCCTCGGATCGGTGATGGCGATCGGCTCGCTCGCCGGTGCACTGATGGCCGCCCGCCGCCAGCGACCGCGCCTGCGGATCCTCATCATGGCGCTCGCCGGCTTCACGGTGTTCTCGGCGCTCGCCGCGCTCGCCCCGTCATACCTGTTGTTCGCGGTGTTCCTGATCCCGACCGGGCTGTGTGCGATCACCATGCTCAACACCGCCAACGCGACCGTGCAGCTGAGCGTCACGCCGGTGATGCGCGGCCGGGTGATGGCGCTCTACATGGCGATCTTCATGGGCGGCACCCCGCTGGGGTCGCCGGTGATCGGCTGGATCGGTGCGCAGTTCGGCGCCCGGTGGACCATCCTGGTCGGCAGCATCGCCACTGCGGTTACCGTGGTGGCCGCGATGACCTACCTGATGCGCAGCAAGGACCTCCGGGTGCGCCTGGAGGGCCGGCCGATCCCGCATCTCGAGGTGCGCCCGCGTGACGTTGCCGAGACCGAGCGCGTCGCATGACCGGCTCGCCGCAGTGGTCCCGCACCGGTGACAGCGAGGACAGAGAGGATCACCTCAGATGATGAAGCCGCGCACGCAGCGCATCGTGGTCGTCGTCGCGCTCATCTCGCTGATCGGCGTGACCGTGCTGTCCTGGCTGGTCAGCTAGGCCCTGGTCAGCTAGGCCCGCTGTGCCCGCAGCCGCCGCTCGGTGTGGTCGAGCTGCTCGATCACCCCACGCCGCAGCACGTATGGCGCGTCGGCGTTGCGCTCCAGCCAGTCGCGCGCGGCGAGGACGACCGGGTTGTCCGCGACGCCCTCGTCGGCGCTCGTGCGCGGGAACAGCCCGGTCACGAGGCGCCCGGCCATCGTGCGCGGCTGCGTCTGCCACCAGGTGGTGAGCCCGGCGAAATAGGCGTCGCGGAAGCCGGCCACGTCCTCCGGTGCGGCGTGCGCGAAGCCGGCCAGCAGCGCCCGCTGGCGGTCGTTGGTGAGGCCAGTGCCCTCGGTGAGCTCGCGCCATACCTCCTGCTTGACCGCGACGCCGGGGCGCGAGGCCAGCGCCTTGGCGTATGCCGTCGCACCGGTCATCGTCGAGTCGGCGGCGTAGTGGGCGAGCAGCTCCTCGTCGTCGAGCTCTCCGAGCGCGGCGAGCGCGGTGACCAGCTCCCAGCGCAGGGTCGGCGTCAGCGGCAGTCCGGCGATGCCGCCGTCGAGCACGCGGCGGGCGGCGGGACCTCCCGCCGGTGTCAGCGGGGCGTCGGCGGCGAGTGCGAACGCCCACGCCCGCTGCAGGTCCGAGCCCGGATCTGCAGTCGCCAGAGCGGATTCGGTGAGCCGAAGCAGGCGCTCACCGGCCGCCTCGCGGTCGCGCGGCAGCAGGTAGTCGGTGATCGCCGTGCGTGCCATGCCGAGCACGATCGCGAGCGGTCCTGCGTCGGACTCCTGCGGCAGGTTGGCATGGACCGCGTCGAGGAACGTTGCCGGGCGCAGCTGCGCCGCGCGCGTGAGGTTCCACAGCACCGACCAGAGCACGGCCCGGGTCAGTCCCGGCTCGACCCGGCCGACGGTCGCGGCGGCGAGCTGCGCCTCCTCGGCGGTGAGCGCGGTGATCGCGTAGGTGCGGTCGTCGTCGTTGAGCACGACCAGGTCGGCCCGGGCGTCGTCCGGCAGCTCCACGCGGGTGGTCTCGCCGGAGATCGTGACGGGCAGTGACGTGGTCCGGCGCAGCCCCGCGCCGTCGATGGTGAAGGTGCTCACGATCACCCGGTGATCGCGCGAAACCTGCTCTCCGGTCAGCGGATCCGTGGACTGCTGAGTGATGGTGAGCGTGTCGCCCGAGAGCGCTGCCGACAGGGTCGACGGCCCCGACGTGCGCAGCCAGGTGTCCACCCATGCGGAGAGGTCACGTCCCGCGGCGTCCTCCAGGCACGTGATGAGGTCGGTGAGCGTGGTGTTGCCGAACGCGTGCCGCCGGAAGTAAGCGCGGGTGCCGGCGAAGAAGGCGTCCCGCCCGACATAGGACATCAGCTGCTTGAGCACCGCGGCGCCCTTGGCGTAGGTGATGCCGTCGAAGTTGACCCGCGCCGCGTCCAGGTCGGGCACGTCCGCGACGACCGGATGGGTGGTCGGCAGCTGGTCCTGCTCGTAGGCCCACTGTTTGCGTCGCAGCGCGAACGTCGGCCAGGAGCCGTCGAATCCGGCGGCCTCGGTCGCGCCGAGATAGCCCATCAGGTCGGCGAACGACTCCTTCAGCCAGGTGTCGTCCCACCAGCGCGGTGTCGCCAGATCGCCGAACCACATGTGCGCCATCTCGTGCATGATCACCTCGGCGCGCGACTCGCGCTGCGCCGTGGTCGGGTCGCCGCGGAAGAGATAGACGTTCTCGTTGAAGGTCACGAGACCCGGGTGCTCCATCGCGCCGATGTTGTACTCGGGCAGGAACAACTGGTCGTATTTGCCCCAGGGATAAGGGAATTCGAATGCCGCGTCGAAGAAGTCGAGTCCCTGCCGGGTGATGCGGAAGATCTCGTCGGCCGGCAGGTGCGCGGCCATCGACGCGCGGCAGCCGACCCGCAGGTCGATCTGCTGGGTGGTGCCGTCCGGCCGGGTGATGCTCCAGCTCGACTCGGCCTGGTGGAACGGGCCGACCGCCACGGCGACGAGGTAGGTCGAGAGCGGAGGCGTCGGGGCAAACGTCGTCGTGCGCACCTGCGCCGTCGCGGTCTCCTCGACAGCCGGCTGATTGGCGAACGCCAGCCAGTCGGTGGGCGCGGTGACGCTGACGGTGAAGCGCGCCTTCAGGTCCGGCTGCTCGAAACAGGCGAACACCCGCCGGGCATCCGTCGGCTCGAAATGCGTGTAGGCGTAAGTGTTTCCGTCAACCGGGTCGGTGAAGCGGTGCATGCCCTCGCCAGTGTGGCTGTAGCGGCACGTCGCGGCCACGCGCACGAGGTTGTCGCTGCCGTCGGTGTGCAGACCGGTCAGCTGCAGGCGTGCCCCGTCATACGCGATGGGGGAGGGGGTGCCGTTGACCGTGAGCTCGGTGACCTCGTCGGCGACCAGGTCGAGCCAGGTCTGCTCGGTCGTGCTGGTGAAGCGCAGCGTCGACACCGACGCGAACGTGGCGACCGACGGGTCCGCGGCCGCGCTCAGATCGAGTGCGACGGTCTGGTCGTGCGTGGTGACGGCCGCGCTGCGGGCAGCGCACTCGTCCCGGGTGAGGTTCAGGTCGCCGGTCATCAGGCCATCGTGGCCGACGCGCCCGCGCCGGGTGGCACGGGGTCGGGAGTCGTCAGAGACGTTCGACGACGTAGTCGATGCAGGCGGTGAGCGCCGCGACGTCCGCGGGGTCGACCGCGGCATACATGCCGATGCGCAACTGGTTGCGGCCCAGCTTGCGATAGGGCTCGGTGTCGACGATCCCGTTGGCGCGCAGCGCTTTCGCCACCTGTGCGGCGTCGACACCGTCGAAGTCGATCGTGCCGACCACCTGCGACCGGGAGGCCGGGTCAGTGACGAACGGCGTCGCGAAGTCCGCGGCGTCCGCCCAGCCGTAGAGGGTGCGGCTCGACGCCGCGGTGCGATCGACGCACCAGGGCAGGCCGCCCTGGGCGAGCATCCAGTCGAGCTGCTCCGCGAGCAGTGCGAGCGTGACGATCGCGGGTGTGTTGTAAGTCTGGTCGAGGCGCGAATTGTCAACGCAGATCTGCAGATTGAGCACATCCGGGGTCCAGCGATCGGCGCTGAGCTCGCCGATGCGGGCGAGCGCCGCCGGTGACATCGTCGCCAGCCAGAGGCCTCCGTCGGAGGCGAAACCCTTCTGCGGGGCGAAGTAGTAGACGTCGGTCTCGGTCAGGTCGACCGGCAGCCCGGCGGCACCCGAGGTGGCGTCGACCAGCATCAGCGCCTCGGCGCCGGCGCCGGGCACACGGCGGACGGGAGTCATCACCCCGGTGGAGGTTTCGTTCTGCGCGTAGGCGTAGGCGTCCGCGCCGTCAACCGGCCCCAGGACGGCCGCGGTGCCCGGCTCGGCCTCGACCACGGTCTGCTCGCCGAGGAACGGTGCCCGGGTGGCGACCGAGGCGAACTTGCCGCCGAACTCACCGCACACCCCGAACGCGGCCCGGTCGCGGATCAATCCGAACGCGGCCGCGTCCCAGAAGGCATTGCTGCCGCCCATGCCGAGCACGACCTCATAGCCGTCGGGCAGCCCGAACAGCTCGGCGATGCCGGCGCGCACGCGCGCCACCAGCTGCTTGACCGGCGCCTGGCGGTGCGAGGTGCCGATCACCTCGGGGCTGAGGCGTTGCAGCGCGGCCAACTGCTCCGCACGGACCTTGCTCGGTCCGGAACCGAAGCGACCGTCAGCGGGCTTGAGGGAGTCGGGGATGACGAGCTGGGTGGTCACAGCGCAGCAGTCTCCCACCGGTAGCGTCGGGCGCATGCAGCCGATCAAGCGGTGGGACTACGCGGGCGAGGGACTGGACGAGAGCGAGCTGCCGGCCGCGCCCTGGCCGGTCGTGGAGCGGTGGGTCGACGACGCGCGGATCCGGCAGGGCGAGCAGGGTGACGTGCCCGAACCGGACGCGATCTCGGTGGCGACCGTCGACGGCGCCGGCCAGCCGCACGTGCGGACCGTGCTGCTGCGCTATCTGACGCCGGCCGGTCCGGGCTTCTACACCAACCTGCAGAGCCGCAAAGGCCTTGACCTGCAAGCCAATCCGCGCATTGCGGCGGCGCTCACCTGGCCGGCGATGTACCGCGCGATCCGCTTCGTCGGCACCGCGGAGGAGCTCGACCGGGAAACGGTCACCGAGTACTTCCAGAACCGGCCCTACGGCTCGCGGATCGGTGCGTGGGCGTCGCGACAGTCCGAACCCGCCGCCGGGCGCATCGAGTTGGAAGACGCCGTTGCGGCATACGAGCGGAAGTGGCCGGACACCGGCAGCGCCGACGACGTGCCCCTGCCGGTGCACTGGGGTGGGTATGTCGTGCGCTGCGACGAGGTGGAGTTCTGGGCCGGCCGGGCCAGCCGGCTGCACGACCGGCTGGTCTACGTGCGCTGCGCCGACGGAGACCTGAGCGATCCCGGCGCCTGGCGGATCGAGCGCCGGCAGCCCTGAGACGGGGCGGCGGGGGAACTGGCGGCGGCGGAAATGGCGGGGCCGCGTGCAGAAGTCGCGACGGTTGCGGGGTGCGCACGCGAAGTGGCCCGGAGTGCCCGGGGGCGTGCAGAAGTCGCGACGGTTGCGGGGTACGCACGCGAAACGGCGCCAGAGGCGTGCAGAAGTCGCGACGGTTGCGGGGTACGCACGCGAAGTGGCCCGGGGCGTGCAGAAGTCGCGACGGTTGCGGGGTGCGCACGCGAACGGCCCGGAGTGTCCAGCGGCGTGCAGAAGTCGCGACGGTTGCGAGGTGTGCACGCGAAACCGCCCCCCGGGCATGGGACAGCCCGTGGGCTCCGGCGGTGCCGGCTTGTGCGTTGGACGAATCGCACACCCACGGGCTGCGGTGGCTGCGTTGGAGTAGCTACCGAACGTCCGTTTCGTCCTGAGTCGGCTGACCGGAGGTAGCCGGGACGAACACGTAGGTTGCGCTAGCGCGCAACCACCTCACGCGTCCTTTGAGAATTCACTCTTGGACCACCTCCTTTCCCGTGTGCCGCAACGCTAAAACGCCGGGGCGGCCGAGCGCAACGGGTTAAAGATCACGCCACCGGTCCGGGCAGAAGTGGCCGCCGAAACGCCCCGGGACCCCCGCCGAAACGCCCCGGGACCCCCGCCGAAACGCCCCGGGAAAAGGAAGCGGCTGGCGCCCAGGGGGAGTGCGCCAGCCGTCCGAGCTGGGCCACCGAAGCGGCCCGCTCACCCCGCCGGTGGAACCCGGCGGTTCGGGATGCCGAGGTCAGAGGGGAGGAGTCCACGACATCCACCCCATACAACGGGGCCGATCCCCGGACCATTCCCCGACAGCGGGAGAAAATTCCAGCTGCGACACGGTCGCGTGACGCGTCGCTGCCCGCCGGTGCCGACCGAAAGAGCAGCCGTCAGGGCGAGGTGGCAGGCTTAGGCCTGTGAGTGAGCTGATCGACACCACGGAGATGTATCTCCGCACCATCTTCGACCTCGAGGAAGAGGGCATCCTGCCGCTGCGCGCGCGCATCGCCGAGCGCCTCGGCCACTCCGGCCCGACCGTCTCGCAGACGGTTGCCCGGATGGAGCGGGACGGTCTGCTGACGCTCGCCGGCGACCGCCACCTGGAGCTGACCGACGAGGGTCGCGTGCTCGCCATCCGGGTCATGCGCAAGCACCGGCTGGCGGAGCGATTGCTCGTCGACGTCCTCGGCGTCGATCTCGAATTCGCCCACGACGAGGCGTGCCGGTGGGAGCACGTCATGAGCGACCGCGTGGAGCGTCGCATCCTGGCGCTGCTCAGCGAGCACCACCTGTCGCCTTACGGCAACCCGATCCCGGGCCTCGAGGAGCTCGGCGAGGCCGAGACCGTCGAGAAGTTCCGCGACGGGGTGCGCCCGCTCACCGAGCTGGTGACCATCGACGCGGGCGACTTCGTCGTACGACGGATCGGCGAGCCCGCCCAGGCCGACCAGGACGCGATCAGCGTGCTCACCGCGGGCGCCATCGCCCCCGGCGCCGCCGTCCGGGCCTACCTCGACGGGGACCGGGTGCTGGTGCAGGCCGGCTCGGTCGATGCCGTCTCGTTACCCCGCGACGTGGCGTCCCACGTCTTCGTGGACGCCGGCTGAAGATCCGCGTCGTTCCGCGGTTTTCCGGGTGGTGTGTCACACGTCGCACACAGACTCGCCGGCAGGTCGTGACCTCGCTGTGACTTTGGAATCCCTCCCGTGTACCGTTTTCCGCGGCCCTCCGACCGGAGGTCCCCCGGAGGGCAACGCCGAGTCCTGCCAGCCACCCGGGAGTGCTGATCACCGCCGGCAGGAGCGGGGGAACCACCATCGGGCGGCCGAGGCCGTCCTTGGGGCTAAGTAGCGTCGCAGCATCACGGGGATTGTTGCGCCGAGACCGGGTATCTCCACCCGAGCCCGACAGCTCACCTCGTAGGCGCAGGAGAGGTACTTCGTGTCCGTTATTGCCCCCCGCGGTCGTCACCGCGCCCCGAGCAAGCTCTCGACCACCTTCAACTCGACCGCGCGGGTGTCCGCCGCCGTGGCCGTGACCGGTGGCATCGTCGCCTCGATCGCCGCCCCGCAGGCCGCTGACGCCGCCACCGGTGTCGCGTCGTTCTCCGGTTCGAACCAGGCAGCCGCTGCCGTTCCCGCGCAGTCGGTGCAGGCCAAGCAGCTGCTGGCCAGCGTCTCGGCAAAGCCGCAGCTGGCCGTCGCCGAGCAAGCCAAGTCGCTCGTCGTGAAGCCGAAGGCGAAGAAGAAGCCGGCCACCCAGGCCAAGAGCACCCCGCGCAAGCAGAACACCGCGCGCACCACCGCCGCGGCGCAGACCCGCACCGAGCAGGCCTCCGCCAGCACCCGGACGCAGGTGCGTCCGCGCACCTCGTCGGTGTCGCGCTCGCAGGTCCGCACCGTGGCGACCACCACCCAGCGCAGCACCTACACCCCGCGTACCCAGCCGACCCAGCGTCCGGTGAGCCAGCCGAAGGCGCAGCCGACGGTGCCCTCCACCTCCGGTGTGGTCGCCATCGCGCAGCGTTACCTCGGCACGCCGTACGTCTACGGTGGCAACACCCCGGCCGGCTTCGACTGCTCGGGCTTCACCTCCTACGTGTTCGCGCAGGCGGGCAAGTCGATCCCGCGCACCGCGACCGCGCAGATGTTCGCCTCGACCAAGGTCTCCAACCCGCAGCCGGGTGACCTGGTGTTCTACGGCAGCGCGTCCTACGCCTACCACGTCGGCATCTACATGGGTAACGGCATGATGGTCGCCGCGCCGAAGCCGGGCGACGTCGTGAAGATCCAGGCCGTCTACGGCAACCCGGTCGCCTACGGTCGCCTCTGAGTCGCGAGACTCAGAGGTCGGACCGCACCGACCACGCGCGAACGCCGTGCCCCTCGCCGAGGGGCACGGCGTTCGTGCTTCCCGCCGCGTGGGCGGCTGCGCCGCAACCATGACGGGCGGCTGCGCCGCAGCCCTGGCGGGCGCGATGCGCCGCGCCGCCTGACGGGCGCTTAGACTGCGTAACTCCCGCCATACCCTCCCCGAAAGGCGCACTCCCGTGACCCTGTCGCAATCCCTGCTCGCCGCCGACACCCGGCCCGCCGTCGTCGCCGACCTGGTGGGTGTCATCGACGCCGAGGTCAAGGACAAGAAGGGACTCGGCGGGGTCGCGATCAAGGGCGGCTATGCCGCGGTCCGCAAGGTGAGTCCGACGATCGCGACGAGCGCGACCGACCGGATGCTGCCGGACTTCGTGGCCGCGCTCGAGCCGTTCTGGGCCGACTTCGGCGGCGCGGGAGACTTCGGGTCCTACCTCAGCGGCCGCGGCGACGAGGTCGCCGACGCGCTGCTGCAGGTGACCGACCGGCGCGCCGCCGCCACCGACCGGGAGCCACTGAAGCGCGCCTACAACGGGCTGCGCGGCAAGGCCAAGGACAACGTCAAGGCAGCGCTGCCGCGGCTGGGCGCCGTGGTGCAGCAGCACGCCCGCTGACCGCCGCAGCCGTCAGGGGTTGCCGTTGCCGTTTCCGTTGCCCTTGGTGGTCACGGTGACGGTGGTGGTCTGCGGCGGCTGAACCACCGTCTTCTGCTCGGTCACCGTCGTGGTCGCGGTGGCGGTCGTCGTCGCCGTCGCGGTCTTGTTGTCGGTCTTGGTCTCCGTCTTGGTCGCGGTGACCGTGCGCTCGCCGCCACCAGCGTTCTTGGTCACGGTGACCGGCGGGGCCTGCACGGTCATCGTGGTGGTGGCGCCCCCGCCGCTGCCGGTGACCGTCTGGGTGCTCGGCGCCTGGGTGACCGTGCTCGGGGCCGCGCCACTCTGGGTGTAGGTGTAGACCGTCTGCTGCTGCGAGGACGAACTGTCGCCCCGGTCGGCCAGCACGTAGATGCCGATCGCGCAGAGCGCGGCCACCCCGGCGCCGATCAGCAGCCCCGGGATGAGCCCGCCGTAGCCGCCCCCGCGGCCACCACCCTCGTCGTCGCCGTCACCGTAGTAACGGTCGTATCCGTCGTCCGGCGGGCCCGGCGGCTCGTCGTCCCAGGACGCGAGGAAGTCGTCGTTGGCCGCCCGCTGCGCCTCCGGGTCGCTGCGGTCGCGGCCGGTCGGCACGTCGTACCAGTTGTTCGACATGCTCGCCATGCTACGAGCGAATGGTGCCCCGGCGCAGACGCGGCCCGGCGCGAGCCGTCGCCGGGCGCGGCCGCCCCCTAGTCTGACGTCGTATGACGACAGACCCGCACCTGCCGGCCTTCCTCGGCGGGCTGACCAAGGCCAAACCCGTCGCGTTCGTCGTGCGCACACTGGTGCCGGTCGACAAGGCGGTGACCCGCTGGTCCGGCGGCCGGATCCACCTGGTGCCGACCGCGGTGCTGCCCCAGCTGACCCTGACCACCACCGGACGCCGCACCGGGCGCCCGCGCGAGGTGCCGTTGCTCTACGTGCGCGACGGCGGCGGCTACGTGGTGGTCGGCTCCAACTTCGGCCAGCGGGCCCATCCGGCGTGGGTGCTCAACCTCGAGCACAACCCGCACGCCGAGATCCAGCTCGGCACCGAGCAGTTGCCGGTGGTGGCGGTGCCGCTCGACGACGCCGAGCGGCAGCGGCTCTGGCCGCGGATCGTGCGGGTCTGGCCCGGCTACGACAGCTATGTGCAGTGGGCCGGTGACCGGCGCATCCGGCTGTTCCGGCTGATGCCGCAGGACGGCCGGACCAGCTGAATGCGCCCGCAACGGGGCGATGCGGCATGCTGCCTGCCATGTATTTCGTGGGTCTCGACCTGGCGTGGGGGTCGCGCAACCCGTCCGGCGTCGCCGTGCTCGACGACGACGGGGCGCTGCAGCTGCTGACCGCAGTCGTCTCCGACGACGAGATCGCGGCGAGCGTTGCGCCATACCTGCAGGACCGGTGCGTGGTCGGTGTCGACGCACCGCTCGTCGTCACCAACCCCACCGGCAGCCGCCGGGCGGAGAAGGACCTCGGCCGCGACTTCGCGCCCTTCCAGGCCGGCGCCCACCCGACCAACACCGGCAAGTTCCCGGATGGCACGCGCGGTGCCCGGCTCTGCGCGGCGTTGAGCCTCGACATGGACCCGGAGTCGACCGCGCCACGCCGGGCGGTCGAGGTCTACCCGCACCCGGCGACCATTGCGCTCTTCCGGCTCGGGCGCACCCTGAAGTACAAGAACAAGCCGGGGCGCACGCTGGAGCAACTGCGCGGCGAACTGCTCACCCTCGTGCGGCTGCTGGAGTCGCTGTCCACCGCCCGGCCGCAGATGCGGCTGGTCTCCTCGTCGGCGTGGCGTGACCTGGTGGCGGGCATCGAGCGCGCGACCCGCAAGTCGCAGCTGCGCGACGCCGAGGACCAGGTCGATGCGGTCGTCTGTGCGTATGTCGTGCTGCTGCGCGAGCGGGTGCCGGAGGCAGTGGTGACCTACGGCGACTTCGCCGACGGTTACATCGTGACGCCGCGGCTGCCGGCCGGTCTCGCGCCGTCGCCGCGGGCGCCGAGGGTGGAGCGCCGGGTGGACGTGGTGCGGCGCGCGACGGAGGAGTATGCCGCGCTCTACCCGCAGCTGGAGCTGGCCGCCGCGGAGGCGGTCGCGCTCGTCACCGGCATCCTCGACGACGCGGGGCTCAACTACCTGAGCGTCACCGGCCGCGCGAAGAGCGTCGCGTCGTTCGCGGAGAAGGCCGGCCGGCGGGCCGGGGACACGCCGCTCTACGCCGACCCGCTGCACGACATCGGCGACCTCATCGGGGTGCGCGTCATCACCTATGTGCGCAGCGACGTTGCGGCCGTCGCCGAGCTGCTGGCCGCCGAGGCCGTGGTCTCCGACGACCGCGACCTCGGGCAGGAGACCGCGAGCGAGGGTCGCTTCGGTTACGCCAGTCGCCACCTGCAGGTGCGTGCGGCGGCTGAGGATGTGCCGTCATACCCCGAGCTTGCGGGGCGTCAGCTGCAGGTGCAGATCCGCACCGTGCTGCAGCACGCCTGGGCGGAGTTCGAGCACGACATCCGTTACAAGGGAACGGTTCCCGGCGAGCACCGCTCCGACTTCGACCGCCGCTTCACGCTCGCCGCCGGGCTGTTGGAGCTGGCCGACCAGGAGTTCACGACCATCCGCGACACGCTGCGCGACGCGGTGCCGGAGGCCGAGGAGCACGACGCCGCCGACGACCGCATCAGTCCCCGGGAGCTGGCGGCATATCTCGCCGGGCAGTATGCCGAGGCGGGCTGGTCGCGCCCGGACCACTACGCGTGGATCGCCGGCCTGGTGCACGAACTCGGCATCGGCTCCCTGGCCGACCTCGCGGCCGCGCTGCGGGCGGTCGACACCGACCGGATCGACCGGGTGATGGCCTACCGCACGCCGCCCGGTGCCGTGCGCCGACTGGACGACGCGCTGCTCGCGGCCTTCGGCGATCGGTATGTCGCACTGCCCGGCAACTCCCACCGGGTGGAGCGGTTGCGCACGCGGGCGGCGAAGCTGGACGCGGGCTGACGCCTCCCGGCTGATGCTGATCGGGCCGGCGGGCGGACCCGAGGCGGGCGGATCCGATCAGCCGCCGGGGAGCTCGCGCAGCAGGCTGCCGGGCGACTTGACGCCGGCGCCGACGGCGCGCACCCGTGCCTCCAGGCCGCGGTCGGCCGTCGCGACGGTCGTCTCGTCACCGGCCTCCACGGCCTTCTTGGCCTGCTCGACGATCTCGTCGTCGCCTTCGCGCGGCGCGTGCACGATCTCGACCGGCGCCGAATCCGCCTCAGCCACACCGGATTTCGCCTTGCCTTCCAGGACCAGGATGATCCGGTCGAAGTCGAGGTCGGCCCCCTGCAGACGGTCGTGCAGGCGCTGTGCGGCGCCGGCCCGGTCCTTCCACCAGCCGTCGGGCCGGGAGCCGACGACATTGGCGCCGTCGACGATGAGTGTGCGGGTCATGGGTCCTCCCTCAGGGTGGGCTCAGTGTAGGAGAACCGGGGCTCAGGAGGCCGGTGCCTTACACGGCTCAGTGAGCTTGGCGAGCCCGCGGCGCAGGGTGGTGCGGGCACCGAGCACGTGCGAGCGCATGATCGCCTCGGCGAGGACACCATCTCGGGCTCCTACGGCCTCGGTTATCTCCCGGTGCTGGTCCAAGGCGCGCTCGATCTCGGCCGGGGCGTAGTCGGCGAAGGCGTTGCGCACCAAGGAGCGCTGTGCGAAGCCGGCGATCATGGCGGGCAGCGCGATGTTGCCGCTGGCGCGATGTATCGCACCGTGGAACTCGAGGTCGAGGCGGGTGATCTCGTCATATTTGCCCTCTTCGCCGGTGGCGAGGGTGCGCTCCATGAGGTCGCAGAGTTCACGCAGCCGCCCGATGTCGGCCAGTTGCCCCTCGGCGGCTCGCCGGGCGCCGTAGCCCTCGAGGATCGCGTGGAGTTCGTAGGTGGACTCGAGGTCCTCGTCGCTGATCAGGGCGACGCGCGCCCCGCGGTTGGGGATGAGCTCGATGAGGCCGTCTGCGGCGAGCTGGCGGAACGCCTCGCGCACGGGCGTGCGGCTCACGCCGAGTTCGTCGGCGAGTGACTCGGCGCGCAGCCAGACGCCGCACTCCAGCCGGCCGCCCAGGATGCGGGTGCGCAGGTCCTCATAGACCGCGCTCGCCTTCTGGCGCGGTGCCGTCCCGGAAAGGTCGGAGGCTCGGTCGTCGCTCGTCATACGGCCATCTTCCGTCATAGGCGGCGTGGGCGTTGTGGCGGCGTTCGACTCGGTGGCGGATTTCGATGCGGCAGTGCGGGATCCGGCCAAGCCGACGCAGATGCTCACGGCCTACGCGAGTCCGGACTGGAACCATCCCAACGCCACGGGGTACGGCGCGATGACGAAGGCGGTCGACCTCAACGTCGTGTGCTGAGGCCGGCGATCGGCTCTCCGCTGCGGCCGGGCACGATGGAGCGATGGTCGACAAGAGCCTCTGGATGCGTCAGGTCGAGAACAACCCCGAGCATTCGAGCTGGTATGTCGAGCGCTTCCGCTCGATGGCGCGCGACGGTGCCGACCTCGACGGTGAGGCGCGGCTGGTCGACGCGATGGCAGCGCGCGGCTCACGGATCCTCGACGCGGGCTGCGGCCCGGGCCGGGTGGGCGGGGCGCTGCACCGGTCCGGGCACACCGTCGTCGGGGTGGACGTCGACCCGACGCTGATCGAGGCGGCGGAGCGGGACCACCCCGGACCGACTTGGCTGGTGCAGGACCTTGCCGAGCTCGACCTGCCGGCGGCGGGCATCGCAGAGCCGTTCGACCTGATCGTCAGCGCCGGCAACGTGATGACGTTCCTCGCCCCGACCACGAGGGCGCGGGTGCTCGAGCGTCTGGCCGCCCACCTCGTGCCGGGCGGCCGCGCCGTGATCGGCTTCGGCGCCGAGCGCGGCTACGCGTTCGAGGACTTCCTGGCCGACGCCGGGCGGGCCGGACTGACCCACGAGTTGTCGCTCGGCACCTGGGACGTGCGGCCGTTCGGGCCGGAGTCGGACTTCCTGGTGGCGATCCTGCGCCGCTGACGTGGTCCTTGCCGAGTGCCGGTCAGCCCGTGTGCGTCGGTCGCGCATGGTTTGCCCCTGGCGAGACGGAATCTTCGCCGTCCACCCAGCACGCGCCGCGGGAGCTTTCGAGAGCCTTCGAGTGACGTCCCGCCGCATCGAGTGACGTCCGCGCCCGCGAGTGACGGCGTTGTATGGACGTCACTCGTTGGCAGCGGCGTCAGTCGAGGGAGAGCGTCGTCAGTCGAGTATCAGATGGCAAGCAGCGCGGCCGAGCGCTTGCATGTCATTGCGACGTGATCGCGTGCGCCAGGCTGGTTGAGCGAACGCGCAGCGGGGTGCCAGGTCGGCAGCGTCACGTAACGGGTCGCAGTCGCGAGTGAATAGCGGGTCCAGACGCGTTGTGCCACACGTCCCATCGGGACGACTGCCTCCAGTCTCGGAAGCATGGCTAGAAGCTCGCCGAGGAGTGGAAGTGCTTGCCGCTCGTCGGCGGACGTGATTTTGCCGCCGGGGATATACCAGGGGATGGCGTTCCAGTGGACGCAGTCGGTGAGCAGCCGCGCCTGCGAGCGGAAATGCCACAGGGCCTCGGCGGTGGGATCGTCGTTGTCGACAGAGATGAGGCCTGATGGGTTGCTGCCGTGGCCGACGGTGTCGTCGGGTCTCGCCATCGGTCCTGGTGATTCGAGCAGGAAAAGCACGCGGCCGGATGTGCCTGCGTCCGTTGGGTCGAACTGCGGGAATTGTCGAGAGCCCGTAGACCGGTTGCGCGCCCAGTCGTTGAGTGTTCGAATCCCTGGCCGGGTGAGCGCAGCGCCCCGGCGCGATTCGTGCGCTTCGGGGTCTGCCAACGTGCGTGGTCGAGTCGGATCCACACCCAGATGCTACTGGTCCGTATCCGCACCATTCGCGGATTCGTGAGTGATGTTGCCGGTGCGACAAACCTTCTCGTGAACGTCAGATGCGCTAGTTAGTCGGGCAACTGACCTTTCAAAACACGAGGCCTCAGCGCGGAGACCGACTGGCAGCCGGTGGATGGCCACGAGAGTCCGGCCAGACGTAGCCTTGCAGACAGCACCGATACGCGGGGTTCCAAAGTCGGGTGGAGCCTTTTGGGGTCCTTGGCTTTACGCTCTCCGGACCTGGCGATCGCCCGCAAGCCGTCTACCTGCGCAAACACTGTGCCCCCGGGCTGATTCGAACAGCCGACACCCGCTTTAGGAGAGCGGTGCTCTATCCCCTGAGCTACGGGGGCGCGCTGCACAGCGTACCGGCGGCGTGCGCGGGCGGCCGACGCAGGCGCGGCGGCGCCGCCATACGCTGGCGACGTCACCGCAATGGACCGAAGGAGAGCGATGAGCGACCTGCCCGCGCGCAGTCAGCAGATCCAGCAACTGCTCGCCGAGCACGGCGTGCCCGGGCAGATCAGGGTGCTGCCGGAGTCGTCGCACACCGCGGCGCAGGCGGCCGCGGCGCTCGGCACCGATGTCGGCGCGATCGCGAGCAGCCTGGTCTTTCTCGCCGATGACCGGCCGCTGCTGGTGATGACCAGCGGCGCGCACCGGGTCGACACGGCCATGCTCGGGCTCGAACTCGGCCAGGAGATCACCCAAGCTGCGCCCAACCACGTCAAGCAGGTCACCGGGCAGCCGATCGGTGGCGTGTCGCCGATCGGCCACCCGGAGCCGCTGCGCACGATCGTCGACAGCTCGCTGCAGGCGTATGACGAACTCTGGGCAGCCGGCGGCACCCCCAACACCGTCTTCCCGATCAGCTACGCCGACCTGCTGCGCATCACCGGCGGCACCCCGATGCGCGTCGCCCCCGCCTGACCCCGTATGACGGGAGCCGCGAAAACCCTTCTCGTCAGGGGTGTTTGCGGTCGTCCCACTGGTGGCTGGTCTCCTCCTCGGCCTTGATGGCGTTGAGGATCTCCGGCGCCGCCATCTTCTCGATCTTGCCGCCGATCAGCGGCAGCTTCGCCTTGAGGTCGGCCTTGACGCCCACCCGCGAGCCGGTGCCCTCGGGCGCGATCGAGGTCGTGCCCTTCATCGTGATCGGTTGGCCCTTCATCGTCACCTCGACGGTGCCGGTGCGGCTGCCGTCGGCCTGACGCTCGCCCCAGGTGATCACCTGGGTGACGTCGACCTTGTCGCCGACGAGCTTCTTCAGCAGGTCCGGCACGTCACCGGACGGCATGACCCGCTGCACCGTGACCTGGTGGCCCGGGCCCTTCTCGACGACCGAGCTGTTGTAGCTCAGCGCGCCGGCGTTCTGGCAGATGTCGTCCTGGTATTCGGTCTTGATCGCGTCGTCGTAGACCTCGTCCGGGTCCGACTTGAGCGTCCAGTTCAGGGAGATGTCCATTGCGCAAACCTACTGGGAAGTAGGTGGTTTTGTGAACCAGGTCACGTCACTCGGGTGCCGAGAGCCGGCGGACCAGCCGGGCAGGGACCCCGGCATAGAGGCAGTCCGACTCGCAGTCCTGCGTCACCACGGCACCGGCCGCCACGATCACGCCGTCGCCGATCGTCACCCCCGGCAGGATCATCGAACCCGCGCCGATCCAGCAGCCTTCGCCGATCGTCACCTGTTTGATCAACGGCGGGTTGGGACAACGCAATTCGTGCCCGCCGATGGGGTGGGTGTAGGTGATCACCAGCGCGCGCGGCCCGACGTGGCTGCGGTCGCCGACGACCGTCGGCCCCTGCAGGAGGGCCTCCTCGCCGACCGACGTCTCGGCGCCGAACCGCACGTCGGCGCTCATGTGCACCCGCGGCCGCACCGACGTGGTCGGCTCGATGAGTGCCCCCGTCGCGCGCAGCACCCGCACCCGCAGCGACTCGGGCACGATCGAGGACCGCACCCCCGTCTGTGCCAGCGCATTGGCGGCGCGCCGCGCGCGGGAGGCGGCGGCCCTGGCTCCGGTCGTCAACGCGCTGCCTCGTGTCGTCGCCGTCATCCCCATCCGCTCGCCTCCCTCGCGTGGATCCCTTCCATGCAGGACGCTAGCGGGATTGCCTGACAGTTGTCAGGGAAGGCGGCCGACGGATTTTCGGTCTGTGCGTTGGGGGCTCTCGCGGTCCGCGGATCAGCCGCCGGCGACGCCGTCGCGCCAATACCCCATGAAGCAGACTGCCGCCCGCGGCACGTCGAAGTCGTCGACGAGCATCCGGCGCAGGGCGCGCACGCGCCCGGACTCGCCGGCGATCCACGCCGAGATCGCCGGGGGAGTCGCCGCATCCGCGCCCGGCGCGGTGACCTCCCAGTAGGGATCCTCGCCGCCGTCGTCGATCACGGTCGTGCGCACCTGGTCGCCGTGCAACGGCCCGAGCCCGGTCAGCCACCGCCGGACGGTGCCCATCTGGTCGTCGCCGGCGGAGGCGATGCACCAGTCGAGCTTGACGCCGGCGGGTGCTTCGACGCCATGCGCATCCTCCGCGTGCGGCACCTCGATGCTGATCAAACCCGTTGCGGTGGAAGGCAATTCGCGGGCAATGCCGGCGATTGCGGGCAGTGCGCTGAGGTCGCCCACGATCAGCTGGCGCGCGCTGCCGGCGAACTCCCGGCGGAACTCCAGCCCGCCGTGAGTGCCGTCATACGACGCGGAGGGGCCGAGGATGATCGCCTCCTCGCCGATGGGGGCGGCTCCGCCGAATCGCGAGCCCGGTCCGGTCGCGCCGTGGTCGACGAAGTCGACGTCGATCTCGCCGGCCCCCGGCCGCACCGCGACGATCGTGTAGGTGCGAATGTGCGCGCGACGGTCCGTGGGCTGGCCGCGCCATACGGTGAACCAGTCGTCGCCCATCGGGAACTCGGCGAGCGGGAGGCCGCCGTCCTGGGGCAGCACGACCTTGAGCCGCTGGTCGTAGCCGTTGTCGGCGAAGTCGGCGAGCGTCGGATCGGCGAAGGTCAGCCGCACCAGGTGTGGCGAACGCCGCTGCCGGGCGGCGAGACGCACCCGGAAGAGCCGGAACGGCTGGGTCTGCGTCGTGACGCTCATGCTGTGGCCTTCCTTGCCTCGCGTTCGGTAGGTAAGGCAACCCTAATCAACACCGTCGTCCTGGTATGACGCAGCCCCCGCCCACCCCGGCCCCTACGATCGGCAAGGTGACGTTCACCGGCATCCCCGAAGCGGCCTTCGACTTCTACGACGATCTCGAGGCCGACAACTCCAAGACCTTCTGGACCGCGCACCGGCAGACCTACGACGACGCGGTGCGCGCGCCGATGACCGCGCTCGCCGAGGCGCTGGGTGAGCAGTTCGGCGAGGCCAAGGTCTTCCGCCCCAACCGCAACCTGCGCTTCAGCCCCGACAAGTCGCCCTACAAGACCCACCAGGGCGTCTTCGTCAAGGCCGCGGAGGCGACCGGCTGGTATGTCGAGGTCTCCGCCGCCGGGGTGCTGGTCGCGGCCGGCTGCTACTACGCCGACTCGGCAGCGCTGAAAGCGATCCGGGCCGGCATCGACTCCGCGGACGGCGCCGAACTCGAGCGCATCGTCGGCGAACTCGCCTCGCGCGGTTGGGAATTCATGGGCGAAGAACTCAAAACGGTGCCGCGCGGCTACTCACCCGACAATCCCCGCATCGACCTCTTGCGCCGCAAGAGCATGGTGCTGTCGACGAGCTATGGCTTCGCGCCGTTCGTCCGCACGCCCGAGTTGCTCGACCGGGTGCGCAGCGACTGGGAGGCCGGCCGCCCGCTCGTGGAGTGGGTCGCCGACCACCTCGAGCGCTGACCGGAGGCTCGAGCCGGCGGAAGACCGCCCGGCTCAGTCGTCCTCGCGGGAGCGGCGCAGTAGCCGGGCCAGCTTGTGGCCGTGCTCCTCGCCGGCCTCTGCGGCATACCTGCCCTCTGCGGTGACCGCCTGGAGGTCCTTGGCCGTCGCGTCGCCGGTGCGCAGGTCGATCTGCTCGGACAGGTAGCGCCACATCACGGCGATGGTCGCGGCGACCGGCACCGCGAAGAAGGCGCCGACGATGCCGAATTCGGTGCCACCGAAGGCGATTGCGAGCAGCACGATCGCCGGGTGCAGTCGCATCGAGCGGCTCTGCAGCAGCGGCTGCAGCACGTGTCCCTCCACCTGCTGCACCAGCACGATGATGATCAGCACGATGATCGCCTTGGTGAGCCCGACCGTCACGAGCGCGACCAGCACCGCCAGCGTGCCGGCGGTGAACGCACCCACGATCGGGATGAAGCCGCCGAAGAAGGTCAGCACCACCAGCGGCACGGCCAAGGGCACGCCCAGCACGACCAGACCGACACCGATGCAGATCGAGTCGACCGCGCTCACGATCGCCTGGGTGCGGATGAAGCCGGACAGTGTGTTCCAGACGCGGGTCAGCGCCTCGGTCAGGTGAGCGCCGGCGCCGCGGCCGACGCTCACCCGCAGCCACGGCAGGAAGCGCGGGCCGTCCTTCAGGAAGAGGAAGGTCAGGATCAGCGCCACGACGCCGTCGATGAGCACCCGCCCGGCGAGGGTGACGCCGCTCAGCACCTGCTCGGCGATCTTGTCGCCGCTCGACTTCAGCCGGTCGGTGATGCTGCGGGTGGCCTGGTCGATCTGGTGGGGCTGGATGTGCAGCGGGCCCTGCTGCAGCTGGTCCCGGATCTGGTTGACGCCGGCCACCGACTTGTTGACCAGGTCGCCCCACTGCGACGACACGGTCGGTGCCATGCCGGCGATGATGCCGCCGAAGACCAGGAAGGCCACGATCAGTCCGGTCGCCGCGGCGAGCGCCGGCGGCCAGCGGTGGCTGCGCAGGAAGCGCACCAGCGGCCACAGCACGGTCGTGATCAGCAGCGCCACCGCGACCGGCAGCAGGGCCGACCAGAACAGCTCGAAGACCTTGAGGAACATCCAGGTCGCGATGCCGATGACGATGAGCCGCAGGGACCAGCTCGCGGTCCACTTGAGGCCGTGACTGATGACGCCGGCGCGGTCGAGCCCCTTGTTGGGGTTGCGGTCCTCCGCGGCTTCGGCCGATCGCGGCGGCGTCGCGCCGGACCGTTCGTAGTCGGCGATCACCTTCTGATCGCGGTCGAGCACCCGATCCGGGTCGCTGGGCCGGTACCTCATCAGTGGGGGTCGTCCTTCCAGGTCGTGGGCTGACCAGGAGTATGGCGGGAAACCAGAAGGCTGGCGAATCATCCGGATCCGTCTCATACCAAGGGGTGAACCGGGCGCGCCTGATCCGGGCGGGTCACCCCGGCGGCTAGCCTTACTCGGTGAGTTTCGAGCCGCCGCAACCTGATTCGGCCAACCCCTGGCTGGCGACGGGCCGTGACGCCCTCGTGCGTGACGCGGTCGGCGGCTGGCAGCGCCATCTGGTCGATCTCGGCGGACGCAACACCCTGCTCTGGTTTCGCGATCTGCCGAGCGGCACGCTCGACCTGACCCGTGCGCACCCGGCCGGCATCGCCCGCCTCTTCTCCTCCGGCGCCGCCCCGCTGACCGACCTGATCCGCGAACCTGCAGCGCTCGCCGACGCGGAGCGACGAGCTCGCGTCATACGGTCCCGGACGCGTGAGCTCGCCGAGGAGCGCGGGATCTCCACGTGCTACCTGGCGATCGGTATGGCGACCTGGGACCGCCCCGGTGCGCCGCGGCCGCCGGCCGCGCCCGTGCTGCTGCGCCGGTGCGAGGTCTTCACCCCGCCCGGGCAACCCGACCGGCTCGGGCTGCGGCTCGCGGGGGACGTCGAGTTCAACTCGGTGCTCGCCAAATACCTGCAGGTCGAGTGCGGCATCGACCTGGACCTGACCAGGATCGACGACTACCTGCGTGGACGTGCCGGGTCCGACGTCGGCGCCGTGCTGACCGCGGTGCAGGACGCCTGCGCCGACGTGCCCGGCTTCCGCATCGAGCGCCGTTACGTGGTGGGCACGTTCAGTTACACCAAGCTGCCGATGGTGCGTGACCTCGCCGATCAGCTCGGTCAGTTGTCGATGAACCACGTGGTCGCCGCGCTCGCCGGCGACGAGGAGGCCCGGGTGCAGGTGAGCGCCGAGGCGCCGCCGTTCGCCGAGGTCGACCCGGCCGTCGAGCACCTGGTGCTCGACGCCGACGCGTCCCAGCAGGATGTCGTCGAAGCGGTGCGTGCGGGCTCGCATCTGGTGGTGAAGGGCCCGCCGGGCACCGGCAAGAGTCAGACGATCGCCAACCTGGTCGCCGCCGTCGCCGCGGACGGCCGCAGGGTGCTCTTCGTCGCCGAGAAGCGCGCCGCGATCGACGCGGTCGCCAAGCGGCTCGCCCAGGTCGGGCTCGGTGAGCTGGTGCTCGACGTGCACGGCCGCACGGGCGCCCGGCCCGGCGACCTGGTGCGCGCGATGGACGACGCGGTCGGCGCCGACGACGCCCTCCTGCAGCCGGTCGACGGACTGGTCGCGCAGCGCGCGCAGCTCGCCGAGCACCGGCGGGCGATGCACGAACCGCACGATCCCTGGCGGGTCACGGTCGACGAGGGGCAGACCCGGCTCAGCGAGTTGCACGCGATGCGACCCGCGCCGCGTTCGCGGGCCTGGATCGACCCCGCGGACCTGCAGGTGATGAACGTCGTACGACGTCAGGAGCTCGCCGACGAGCTCACCCGCATCGCCGAACTCGGCGCGTGGCGCACCGACGACGAGGTCGACCCGTGGTTCGGGGCCCGGGTGGTCGGCGCCCAGCAGGCGGCCCGCACCCACGATCTGGTGAAGCGACTGAGCAACGGCGGCCTGCGGGAGCACCGGGACCGGCTGGACGCGCTGTGCGACCGGGTCGGGCTGCCCGTGCCGCGCACGATGCTCGACGGCGAGTCGCGGCTGGAGCTGATGACGCAGGCGCACAAGACGCTGGAGTCGTTCCGGCCCGAGATCTTCGAGGCGCCGCTCGACGACATGGTCACGGCGACCGCGCCCGCGGCCTACCGCAAGGAGCACGGCAGCGATCTCGGGGTCTTCGACCGCCGGCGGTTGCGGAAGGAGGCGCGCAACCTGCTGCGCCCGGGGCAGCCGCCGACCGACCTGCACGGGGTGCTCGTGCTCGCCGCCGGGCAGCGGGCCCGGTGGCGGGAGGTTGCCGGGAAGGGCGCCCGGCCGAGCGCGCCCACCGAGGTCGGCGGCCTGGTCTCCGCGCACGAGCGGCTCCGCGAGGACCTGGAATGGCTCGCGGCCCGGCTGGACGGGACCGCCGAGGGCAACGACCTGCTCGACACCGACCTGGATGCGCTGCAGGAGCGGCTCGACCGACTCGCCAAGGCATCCGACCGGCTCGCGCTCGTGCCGACGGTCATCGGCCCGCTCGACCAGCTGCGCGCCAACGGTCTGGGCGACCTCCTCGACGACCTCGCCGCGCGCCGGGTGCCCGCCGAACGCGTCGCCGACGAGTTCGAATTCGTCTGGTGGCGTGCGGTTCTCGCGCGGATCGCCGAGCTCGACCCGGCATACGGCGAAGCATCGGGGGCCGAGCTGCGGTCGCTCGCTCAGTCGTATGCCGCAGCCGACGCCGCCCATGTGCACGGCGGCGCGAGCCGGGTGCGCGCCTCCTGGGTCGGGCAGGTGCGGCGCGCGGTGCGCGACTTCCCCGAGCAGGAGACGCTGCTGCGGGAACAGGCACGCACCGACCGGCCGCTGCCCCTGCGCGAGTTGCTGCCGCAGGCACCCGAGCTGCTGACGGCGATCAAGCCGTGCTGGGCGATGAGCCCGCTCGTCGTCGCCTCGGTGGTGCCGCCCGGGGTCTGGTTCGACGTCGTGATCTTCGACGAGGCGTCGCAGATCCCGTCGGCCGAGGCGATCTCGGCGATCGCACGGGCCGGTCAGGTGGTCGTCGCCGGGGACCCCCGTCAGCTGCCGCCGACGTCGTTCTTCCGCGGCGTCGATGGCTCCGACGGCTCCGACGGCGACGCGCCCGAGACCTCCGAGTCCGTGCTCGACGCACTCAGCGAGCTGCTGCCGACCCGCGAATTGACCTGGCATTACCGGGCATTGGACGAACGGCTCATCGCATTCGCCAACGCCCAGGTCTACGGCGGCCGGTTGGTGACCTTCCCGGGCGTGGGCGACGACACCGTCGTACGACTCGACGTGGTGGACGGGCCGACGGCCGACGCCGAGTCGGCGGACGCCGAGGTCGAGCGCGTCACGCAGGTCGTGCTCGACCAGTTCCGGCAGCGGCCGGAGGAGTCGATCGGGGTGATCACCCTCGGTCAGCGGCACGCCGACCGCATCGAGAGCGCCATCCGGGCCGCGGTCGCCGCCGATCCCGCGCTGGCCGGGTTGTTCGAGGAGTCGGCCGAGCCGTTCTTCGTCAAGAATCTCGAGCGGGTGCAGGGCGACGAACGGGACGCCATCGTGCTGTCGATCGGATACGGCCGCGGTCCGCGCGGCGAGGTGGTGCACCGCTTCGGCCCGATCAGCACCGAGGGCGGCGAGCGCCGCCTCAACGTGGCGATGACCCGTGCGCGGCGGCGGATGGTGACGGTGTCGTCGTTCTCCGGTGACGAGCTCAACCCCACCAAGCTGCGGTCGCGCGGTGGGCTGATGCTGCGCGACTTCCTGTTGTATGCCGGGTCGGGCGGCGCCGCGCGGCGCGTGCACGGGTCGGGCGACGAGGGCTCCCGCGCCGCCGCTCGCGACGCCGCGCCCGGCGTCGTCACGCCCGGGGTGGTGCGGGGGCCGGACGGCCGGCGTCGCCGGGCTCCCTCGACCGGGAGCGTGCTCGACCGGCCGGTGCTGCCCGGCGCGAACGTCGGCCCGGTCCCGCCGCTGGTGCTCGACCTGGCGTCGCGGCTGCGCGCCGAGGGCCTGGTGGTGCACCCCGGCTGGGGGACGTCGATCCACCGGCTCGACCTGGCGGTCGAGGACCCGCGGCGGCCGGGGTCACTGCTGGTCGCGATCGAGACCGACGGCCCGACCTACGGCTCGATCATCTCGACCCGGGACCGGGAGCGCCTGCGGGTGGAGCAGTTGCGCCGGCTCGGTTGGGTGCACGAACGCGTGTGGACCCGCGATCTCTTCCGGGATCCCGCGCGCGAGGTGGCCCGGCTGGTGGCCGCGGTGCACGCCGCGTCGCTCGCCCGCGACGACGCCGACCGGATGGAATCGGCCGCCAAGCGTGCGGCCAACCCGTGGCTGGACGAGGAGTAGGCCCGGTGAGCGATCGGGCCGACGGGCCGGATGAGCGGCCGGATGCGCAGCCGGACGAACGGCCCGACGAGAAGCCGCCGCGCCGGCGGCCCCGGCGGGCGACCCGCCCGGCGACCGGGGGAGCCCCGGCGATCGAGGTGCCGGTGACCTCCAGCGACGACGACCGCCCGCAGCCGGACGAGCAACGCCGGACGGGTCGGGGTGCCGCGGCCGACGGCCAGCCGGACGACCCGATCGACCGCTGGTGGCGCGAGCAGCGCCCGCCGCACTGGGAGTGATCCACCCGCGGTCTCGTAAGGGAGGGTGCGGCTGGCGTCACGGTTGCTTACGGGATGCGCGGGGTGGGGCGTCTCGTAAGGGAAGGTGCTGGTGGCGCCACGGGTGCTTACGGGATGCGCAGGGTTGGGCGTCTCGTAAGGGAAGGTGCTGGTGGCGCCACGGGTGCTTACGGGATGCGCAGGGTTGGGCGTCTCGTAAGGGAGGGTGCGGCTGGCGTCACGGGTGCTTACGAGATGCGCGGTTGGCGCGGGGTGTGCGGGGTGCGCGGGTGCTGGCGGGCAGCGCGAAGGGGTGGGACCGGACGGTCCCACCCCCTCGATGTTGCTTGGGCGGCCGGGTCAGCGGCGAGCGCGCAGCTCGTCGCGGATCTCGACCAGCAGGTCGGTCTGCGAGGGGCCCTCGGCGAAGGCGTCCTTGCCGCGCATCGCCTGGTACTTCTTGTAGGGCAGCACGAACAGCAGGTAGACAACCAGCGCGGTCAGCACGAAGACGATCACCGAGTTGATGATCGCGGAGAGGTCGATGAACGTGTTGGCCTGGCCGGACTTGAGCTTGAAGCCCAGGCCCTGCGAGCCAGAGCCGCTGCTGAACGCGTTGAGGACCGGCGTCACGATGGCCGACACGAAGTCCTTGACCAGGGTGGCGAACGCGGCGCCAATGACGAACGCAACGGCAAGCTCGATGAGATTGCCCTGCATGAGGAACTGCTTGAAGCCCTTCATGGTGGGTGAGTCCTTACTTTGTGAGGGTCACGGTCGTCGGCACAGTAGCGGAGTTTGGAGCCTGGTTGAACTCCGAAACGCAGGCGAATGTGTCACGAATGTGCTAAGGCAACGCCACCCGACGGGCCGGAAAGCGCGGAATCACAGGCGACACAGGGGTCACACCAGCCACCTGACTAGTCCGAAATTCAGCCGTTCGGATGCAGTGCGAGCTGTATGCCGCCGCCGACGCCGGCCGATCCGGCGCCCTGGGCGGCGCTCATCGCCCGGGCCTCGCCCGCGGACATGGCGAGCAGCACCTGAGCCGAGCGGTCGCTCATCGTGCCGTCGGCGGTCGGAGGTTGCACCGCGGCGAGCACGAGGGCGGCGTCGGCGACCGGCGTGCCCTTGGCGGTGTCGATCACGTCGACCCGATCGCCGGCCTGCAACACCCCGGCGAGCCCGGCGCGCTCCGCGGGCACGCTGACCACGACGTGGCCCGCCGGCACGTTCGTCCAGGCCCGGGCCGGCCTCACCCGGCTCGCGGTGATCGCCTCGCCCGCGCCGATCGGCGCCACGAGCACCCGACCCGGTGCCGCCGAGGAGGTCACCGCTCCCGGCAGTGCCGCAGCGGCGGGCCATCGCACCTGCCGCACGTCGGATGCCGTCAGCCGATGCCCGGCGGCCAGGTCGTGCGTCGCCACGCTGACCTCTCGGGTCGGCGGGTCGCCGGGCCGGACCGCGCCGACCACGCACACCACCGTGACCGCCAGCAGCAACCCGGCCAGCACCCGCCGGGCCCGTGACCGCCGCCAGCGGGCCTGCCGGCTCGGGCCCTGCCAGGTGTCGGGCAGCAGTCGCTCGAGGCTGCGGCCGGACCGCGGCGAGCGAGTGCGGGCTCTCATGACGACCTCATGGCAACCGGAACGGCAGGTCCTGACCGTCGAGCACCCGGCGGCACGAGCAGGTCGCGGTGTCGTCGGGTTCCGGGTCGGGCAGCCGGCCGATCGCGTCGCGCAGGACCGCCTTCAGGCCTTCGATGTTGCGGGCGAAGACCCGCAGCACCTCCTCGTGCGTCACCGACTCGCCACCCTCGACGCCCGCGTCGTGGTCGGTGACCAGGCAGGCGGTGCTGAAGCACATCGCGAGCTCGCGCGCGACCGACGCCTCGGGCATACCGGTCATCCCGACGACCGACCACCCGGCCGCCTGATGCCACTGCGACTCCGCGCGGGAGGAGAAGCGAGGTCCGCCGACGACCACGAGGGTGCCGCCGTCGACGGACCGGTCCATGCCACGGCTCGCGGCCGCGGACAGCGCCGAACGCCCTTGCGGGCAATAGGGATCGGCGAACGACACGTGGACGACGGGACCGACCTCGTCATACACCGTGCCCGCGCGCCCGGAGGTGCGATCGACGACCTGATCGGGTATGACGAGGGTCCCGGGACCGTTCTCGGCCCGCAGCGAACCGACCGCGCACGGCGCGAGCACCTGCCGCACGCCGAGCGAGCGCAACGCCCAGAGATTGGCGCGGTAGTTGACCAGGTGCGGCGGGTAGCGGTGCCCCTGGCCGTGCCGGGCGAGAAACGCCACGCGCCGGCCGTCGACGTCGCCGATCACGATGTCGTCGCTGGGCGCCCCAAACGGCGTGTCGACGGCCACCCGCTCGGGGGAGTCGAAGAACGAGTAGAAGCCGGAGCCGCCGATGACGCCGATGTCTGCGCGGGGTCCGGTCATGGGCGAGCACTCCGTGGCGTGTGATCCATGCCCGCGAGACTAACCAGGCACGGCGTCACAGCGGCCGCGTGAACTGCGGGCGGTGGACGAACTCCGCGGCGTCGCCGGGATGTGGATGTAGCGGTGGAGCCGGCGGTGGGGAAGGAGAAGGGGAAGCCGAAGGAGAAGGGGAGGATCAGGCGGACTTGGCGGCGGGCTTCGACTCGGTCTTCGTCGAGGACGACGACGATGAGGACGACGAAGAAGACGACGACGAGTCCGACCTGGCGGACGAGCCGCCGTCACTCGTGCTGCCGGAGTCGCTCGCCTTCGCGCCGTCACCCGACTTCTCGGTGGTCGACGAGCCCGACGACGCCCCGGACTTGCTGCCAGAATCACGCGAGTCGGTCTTGTAGAAGCCCGAGCCCTTGAACACCACACCCACCGAGCCGAACTTCTTGCGCAGCTGACCGCCGCACTCGGGGCACACGGTCAGCGAGTCGTCGCTGAAGGACTGGTTGATGTCGAACGCGTGCCCGCAGTCCTTGCAGGCGTAGGAATAGGTCGGCACGAGGCGATTGTACGGCGCGATCACTCGGTGTCCGGACGCAGTGGCGTCGCCCAGCCCGCCATGCGGCCGTCCCGCGACACCGACCGCACCCGCCGGATCGCGTCGCCCCGCGATGCGAGCGTGGTCACCAGCAGCAGCTGATCCCCACGCTGTATGACGGTGCGCCTCCTCGGCACGAAGCCCTGCCCGTCGCGCACCACGAGCGTGACGTTGGCGCCCGCCGGCAGCCGCAGCTCCTGCACCTCGACGCCGTGCAGCCGGGAGGTGTCGCCGACGTGCAGTTGCAGCACGTCGGCGTCGAGCTCCTCGAGCGGCGTCGCCTCGACGTCCAGGTCGACCATGTGCGCCTGCTCGACTACCCCGAGCCGCCGCGCGATCCAGGGCATCGGGAAGGCCTGCACCAGCGTGAAGACCAGCACGAGCACGAAGACCAGGTCGAAGATCCACTCGGTGTGCGGGGTGCCGACGGTCAGCGGCACGGTGGCCAGCACGACGGGCACGGCGCCGCGCAGACCGGCCCACGACAGGAATGCCTGCTCGCGCCAGCTGAAGCCGAACCACGGCAGGCTGGCCAGCACCGACGCGGGCCGGGCGATCAGCAGCAGCACCAGCCCGACCACGATCGCCGGCACGATCTGCGCGCCGAGCCGGTCGGGCGACGCGAGCAGGCCGAGCAGCACGAACAGCCCGATCTGGGCGAGCCAGCCGAGCGCCTGGCTGAAGCCGCGCACCGCCTGATGGTGCGGCAGGTGCAGGTTGCCGAGGACGAGCCCGGCGAGGTAGGTGGCGATGAATCCGCTGGTGTGCAGGAGGGTCGCTGCGGCATACGCGAGGACCGTGACGGCGACGACGCCGATCGAGAACAGACCGGACGAGCTGCCCGCGCCGAGCTTGAGCAGCCGCCCGAACAGCCAGCCGAGCGCGATGCCGATGAGGGCGCCGCCGACGAGTTCGGCCGCGGCCTCCAACGCGATGAACCACCAGGGGCCGGGCGACTTGCCGGGGGTGGCGGCGTCGGCGAGGGCGATCACGAGGAGTACGACGGGGGCGTCGTTGAAGCCGGACTCCGCCTCGAGCACGCCGGTGATCCGCGCGGGCAGCGGCACCCGCCGCAGCACCGAGAAGACGGCGGCGGCGTCGGTGGAGGTCACGATCGCGCCGAGCAGGAAGGCGATCGTCCAGGCCCGCCCGAGCAGCAGGTGCACGAAGACGCCGACGACCGCGACCGACACGAGCACGCCCACCGTGGAGAGGATCGCGGCGGGCGCGACCGCCGACCGGATGCTCGACCAGTGGGTGGAGAGGCCACCTTCGGCGAGGATCAGCACGAGCGCGGAGTAGCCGAGCACCTGGGTGAGCTCGGAGTTTTCGAAGTCGATGCCGAGCCCGGCCTCGCCCATCAGCAGACCGAAGCCCAGATAGATCACCAGGGTCGGCAGGCCGGACTTGTTGGCGAAGCGCACCGCCGCGATCGAGGCGAGCAGCACCAGGGCGGCGACGAGCAGCACGCCGGCCAGGTCGTGCGGGGTGAAGCTCTCGGTTGCGGAGGCGGCCACGCAGGTCTCCTTCGCGGTGGTGTGATGACGGGACGTCAGTATTTCAGGGCGGATTGCACGTCGCGAACACCGTCCGACGGGGTGAGGACGGCGTCGACGCGACGGTCATGCGGCTCGCTCGGCACGGCCGTCACCAGTTCGCCGTCGAACACCACCGCGACAACGGGTATGCCGGGGGTCACGCGTGGCAGCACCCGGTCGTAGCTGCCGCCGCCCTGCCCGAGGCGGGTGCCGTCGCGGCCGATCGCGAGCGCGGGGACGACGACGACGTCGGCCTGCGCGATCGCGTCCCGGCCGAGGTCCGCGCCCAACGGGCCCGCACGCCAGGTCAGGTCCTTGTCGGCCAGCAGCTCCGGCACGAGCAGCCGGATGCCCTGCGCCCGCAAGGTCTCGGCGAGCGCGCCCGTCGGCGGCTCGGTGGGGAGCGACTCGTAGATCGCGACCGTGCCCGGGGCGGCCCGGCCGGCGAGCCACCGGTCGAAGTGCGCGGCCAGGGCGGCCGCGAGCTCGCGCCATACGTCGTCGGTGGCGGTGGCCCGCCGCTGCCGCCGCTCCGCCCGGATCATCCGGCGCGCGGCCGCCTTGTCCGGCGGAAGTTCACGGGCCATGGGCTCATTGTTCACCGCTGCACAACCGGCGAATGGGTCGGTGGCCTAGCCTGTGCCCCCATGACCTCCCATCAGCGCGTCCGGAAGGCCGTGATCCCGGCCGCGGGGCTCGGCACCCGTTTCCTGCCCTCCACCAAGGCGATCCCCAAGGAGATGCTGCCGGTCGTCGACAAGCCGGCGATCCAGTATGTCGTGGAGGAAGCTGCCCGGGCCGGCATCAACGACGTGCTCACCGTCACCGGCCGCAACAAGGCCGCGCTCGAGGACCACTTCGACCGGCACTGGGAGCTGGAGCAGGCGCTGGAGAAGAAGGGCGACCAGATGCGCCTCAAGCGGGTGCAGAAGTCGGCCAACCTCGGCAACGTCCACTTCATCCGGCAGGGAGAGCCGCTCGGTCTCGGGCACGCGGTGCTGTGCGCCGAGACGCACGTCGGCGACGAACCCTTCGCGGTGCTGCTCGGCGACGACCTGATCGACGAGCGGGATCCGTTGCTGGACACCATGATCGACGCGCAGCAGGAGTATGGCGGCTCGGTCGTCGCTCTCATGGAGGTCCCCGAGGACCAGATCCACCTCTACGGCTGCGCGGCGGTCTCGCAGTTGCCGGGCGCGCCGGAGGACGTGGTGCGCGTGGATTCGATGGTCGAGAAGCCGGCGATCGGCGAGGCGCCGAGCAACCTCGCGGTCATCGGCCGCTACGTGCTGGCGCCGGAGATCTTCGAGGTGCTGCGGCACACCAAGCCCGGTCGTGGCGGCGAGATCCAGCTCACCGACGCGCTGCTGGAGATGGCGCAGCAGCCCGACAAGCCCGGCGGCGGCGTGACCGGGGTGATCTTCCGTGGCCGGCGCTACGACACCGGCGACCGGCTCGACTACCTCAAGGCCATGGTGCGGCTCGCGGTGCGGCACCGCGACATCGGCACCGACTTCCGCGCGTGGCTGATGGAGTGGGCCGAGTCCGACGAGGCGCACGGGCGCTCCGGTGAGCATCAGGAACACCTCGGTCACTGACGAAGGCAGCACCTACGCTGCTGCCTTGTGTTGACCTACGAGCAATATCAGCAGCGGCTGGTCGACGCGGTGCCCCGGCTGCCCGCCGAGGAGGTCGCGGTCACCGACCCGGTCGCGTTGCTGGGCCGGGTGATCGCGACCCCCGTGCGCAGCGCCGTGCCGCTGCCCGGCTTCACCAACTCCGCGATGGACGGGTATGCCGTGCGGGCCGCGGACATCGCGGCTGCCTCCGAGCGATCACCGGTCACGCTGCCGGTGGCCGGTGACATCCCGGCCGGCGACACGCGCTCGCTCCGGCTGGAGCCGGGCACCGCGTGGCGCATCATGACCGGCGCACCGGTGCCGGACGGCGCCGACACCGTCGTGCAGGTCGAACTCACCGACGCCGGCACCGAGCAGGTCGCGATCCGGGCAGCGCTGCCGGAGGGTGCCGCGGTGCGGCATGCGGGGGAGGACGTCGTCGCCGGTGACGAGGTGCTGCCCGCTGGCACCCTGCTGCACCCGCGGCACGTGCCGGTGCTGGCTTCGGCCGGGGTGCAACGCATTTCGGCGATCCGGCGGCCGCGCATCGCGATCGTCAGCACCGGCGACGAGCTGGTGCCGATCGGTGGCGAGGCCGGTCACGGGCAGGTCGTCGACTCCAACGGCCCGATGCTCGCCGCACTGGTGCACGAGGGCGGCTTCGAGCTCGCCGCGACCCGCCGCGTGGGCGACACCGGTGACGAGGTGCGTGCCGTGCTCACCGAGCTGGCCGCCGACGCCGACCTCATCGTGACCACCGGCGGCGTCAGCGCCGGGGCGTTCGAGCCGCTGAAGCTGGCCTTCGAGGACAGTGACGACGACTTCGATTTCGTCAAGGTGTCGATGCAGCCTGGGAAGCCGCAGGGCTTCGGAATGCTCGGCGACACACCGGTTTTCGCGCTGCCGGGCAACCCGGTGAGCTCGCTGGTGTCGTTCCTGATCTTCGTCGCGCCCGCCGCCCGCACGATGGCCGGGCGTTCGCCCGCCCTGCCGACCGGCACCGCGCGGGTGGGCGAGCGGTGGCAGTCGCCGCCGGGGCGCACCCAGTTTGCCCGGGTCGTCTATGACGACGAGGGCCGCGTCGTGCGCCCCGTGGGGGAGCAGGGCTCGCACGTGCTCGGTGGCCTCGCCGGGTCGCAGGCGCTCGCGATCGTGCCCGGCGACACCACCGAGGTCGCGGTCGGGGAGACCGTTGCCGTCATACCCCTGGCAGGTTTGGCATGAGCGCGGACCGACCAGAGCGCACCCGCCTGACCCACGTCCGCGACGACGGCAGCGCGCACATGGTCGACGTCAGCGGCAAACCGGTGACCGCTCGCGTCGCGCGCGCCGCGGGCCGGGTGTTGTTGTCGGACAACGCCGTTCGGGCGCTGCGGGACGGCGACGTGCCCAAGGGCGACGCGCTCGCGGTGGCCCGGATCGCCGGCATCCAGGCCGCCAAGCGCACCCCCGAGCTGGTGCCGCTCGCGCACCCGGTCGCCGTGCACGCCGTCGACGTCGACCTGGTCGTCGCCGACGACGGCGTCGACATCACCGCGGAGGTGCGCACCGCCGACCGCACCGGCATCGAGATGGAGGCGCTGACCAGCGTGTCCGTCGCGGCGCTCGCGCTGGTCGACATGATCAAGGCGGTCGACAAGCACGCGCGGATCACCGACATCCGGGTGACCGCGAAATCCGGTGGCCGCTCTGGTGATTGGGTGGAGCAATGACGCGTGCTGTCGTGATCGCCTGCTCCAACCGGGCGTCCGCCGGCGTCTATGACGACCGGTCCGGCGCGATCCTGGAGGAGGCCCTGCGCGGCTGGGGGTATGACGTGCGTCGCGACGTCGTGCCGGACGGTCCGCCCGTCGGCGACGCGCTCCGGCGCGCGCTCGGCGACGGGGCCCGGCTCGTGCTCACCACTGGCGGCACCGGACTCAGCCCGACCGACCGGACACCGGAGGAGACCGAGCCGCTGCTCGATCGGCAGGTGCCCGGCATCGCCGAGGCGCTGCGCGCGGCCGGCGCCGCGAAGGGTGTGCCGACGGCGGTGCTGTCCCGCGGCCTCGCCGGGGTGGCGGGCCGCACGCTCGTGGTCAACCTGCCGGGCTCGACCGGCGGGGTCCGCGACGCCCTCGAGGTGCTCGAACCGCTGGTGCCGCACGCACTTTCGCAGCTCGACGGGGGCGACCATTAGCGGGCGCGTGTGGCCGGTCGCGGTCGCCGGCCACTGGCGCGGCGCGGAGGTGAAGCTGCGGCCGTTGCGGGTGCGCGCCGACCGCCGGGAGTTCGTCGCGCTGCGGGGGGTCAACGCCGCCTGGACCCGGCCGTGGGACTCCACCGCGCCCGGCGCCCCCGCGCGCTCGATGACCTTCGCGCAGATGGTCCGATTCCAGGATCGGGAGGCGGTCGAGGGCCGGCTGCTGCCCTTCGCGGTCGAGGTCGACGGCCGGCTCGCCGGGCAGATGCACCTCTTCGGGATCTCGCGCGGTGCACTGCTGTCCGGGGCCGCCGGCTACTGGATCGGCGAGGAGTGGGCCGGCCGGTCGATCACGCCGTTCGCGCTCGCGCTGCTGATCGACCACGCCCTCGGGCCCGCCGAACTGCACCGGGTCGAGGTGAACATCCGCCCCGACAACGCCAAGAGCCTGCGCGTCGTCGACAAGCTCGGGCTGCGCGACGAAGGGCTGCGCGAGCGCTACCTGCACATCAACGGCGAATGGCACGACCATCGCACGTTCGCGGTCACCGCCGAAGACCTCGGGGGCGGCTCGATGGTGCAACGGCTGCGGGACAGATTCGGCGGAGTTTGACTGCGGCGTCAGCGGATTCGCGTGTGCTCGCGAGCCCCGCCATACAGCATGAAGGGCCGTGGATCCGGCGACACACCGCGTACCTCCACGGATCGCAACGTATTTCCGCCTAACGTGCTGTCCGTGCAGCAGCCGAGCAGCCTCATCTTCCTGGCCATCGTCGTCATCTGGGGTGCCTACCTGCTGCAGCATTGGATCCGGCGCCGCGAGGCGCTCGCCACCGCCCGCTCGGTCGATGAGTTCACCGAGGCGATGCGGGTGCTCGAGCGACGCGACCCGTTGCCGGAAGGCATTGCCAAGTCTGAAGATTCATCGCACGCCAGCCGACCCTCGGCACCGCAGGTGAGCGTCAAGCAGCCGCGGCCGTCACTGCGAGCAGGAACTGTCATGACCGGAGAAGCCAAGCGCCCCACCACCGACCACGCCGCGTCCGCGAGCCCGGCGACCGCCGCGACGGCTGCGACGGCCGCGTCCGCCAAGGTCAGCTCGGCCGCGCAGTCGTCGCTGCGCGGTGCCCAGCGGTTCGGCGCGTTCGCCGCGCATGCCGGGTCGCCGAAGCTGCGCGCCGGCGCCCTCATCGGCTGCGCCGCGATCTTGTTGATCACGATCATCTGCACGCCGTTCGGCGCGCTGCCGTGGTGGTCGCCGCTGCTGGCGCTCGCCCTCTCGGGCGGGGTGCTGTGGTGGTGCCGCGAGTCGGCCAAGGCTGCTGCCGCCCGCCGGCAGGCGATGGCGCCCAAGCGTGCGCCGCGTCGCGCCGTCCGCCAGACCCGCAACGTCGAGGCGACCCCGGTCCGCACGCCGGTGGCCAAGGCCCCGGCCGCCAAACGGCCCGCCGCGAAGTCGGCTGCCAAGTCGTCGGTGAAGGCTCCGGCCGCGAAGCCGGCCGTCCGGCGCCCCGTCGCCGAGCAGCCCGCCGCTCGCGCGGAGAGCGTCTTCGACGTGACCGCGGCGACGGCCCCCGAAGCACCCGAAGCACCCGCGGCGGCGTCGCAGGCCGCACCCGCGGCCGCTGCGTCTGCCCCGGCGCAGGCCCAGCCGGCGTCGCAGCAGCCGGTCGCGCAGGACGCGACCGCCGAGGGATGGCAGCCGGTGGCGGTGCCGCGCCCGACCTACACGATGAAGGAGAAGGCGCCGCAGCGCCCGGAGCCGCAGCCGGCGCCCACGGTCGCCGACCAGCCGGCCCCCGCCGCGGCCTCCTACGAGCACGTCGCCAACGAGGACCTGCCCTTCGACGGGATGGCGCTCGACCAGGACCTGGAAGAGCTGCCCTCGGTCTACCGCGCAGGCTGACCCGGGCGGGCTGACCGAGTACCCCCTCGCACCGACAGGCCCACATCCGCGTCGAGCGGCACACCAAAACCCGCCTCGGGCGTGTGCCTGTCGAGACGGATGTGGGCCTGTCGGTCGGCGGAGCTGGCCGGTGAGGCGGCGTGGCAGGACGCCGATTTAGCAGGCCGGCGCGGCGGTGTTAAGGTAGCTCTCGCTCCACGGGGCTGTGGCGCAGTTGGTAGCGCGTCTCGTTCGCAATGAGAAGGTCAGGGGTTCGAATCCCCTCAGCTCCACCCCGCGCACAAGGCTCGAACCCTTGCCCGAAGAATCATTGGGCTGGGTCCGGGCCTTGTCGGCGTTCTGAGCCCAGTTGAGGGCGTTGGCGTTGACCTCGCGGTCGAGCAGCATCTCGAAGGGCCGGTTGTTCTCGACTCGCAGGTTGTCGTCTTCTTCGATGTGGACCTTGGTGAAGAAGGCTTGGTTGCATAGGCGGCGGTTGGCGTCGTCGCACCGGGTGTAGATGTCGGCGCAGTTCTCCAGCAGGTTGAGCGCGTCGTCCAGGTGCGCGCGGGCGTCGGCGTACTCGCCGTGGTGCGCGTCGATGCGGCGGTTGATGCTGTCGAGTTCGGCGAGGATGCGGTCTTGTTCGCGTTTGAGCAGGGACAGCGGGATTGCGTCGGCGTAGTGGGCTTGGAGCAGTCGTTCTTGTTCGTGCTGGAGCCGGTCGCGGCGGGTGGTGGGGCGGACGAGTTCGTCGGTCTCGGCGGTCATGAGCTGGTCGAACGCGTGGTGCAGCACCCCGGCGAGGGCTTCGCGGTGGGTGGGGGTGATCTGGATGCGCTGGTAGTAGTCCTCGATCAGCTTCTCCACGTCACGGCAGCGCCCTACCGCCGCCGAGCGACGACCTGTCGAGCCCGCTGCCCCCAACCGGCGCCTGCGACGCCACCCCTCCCGGGTCGCACGCAAGATCCGACACGTCTAGATGCGTCACAGAACTGACTCCAAGCGAGACAATTGTCAGGAGGGCGGTCCAGGTCTCCATCAGAATGGCCTAACTGCGTCAGGCGCTATCCCGACTACGAGGTGAGGAGGACGAGGCCGATGATGAGACAGCCTCGCTGGTGCCGGCGCTGGGGCGAGGGGCCGAGGCGGCAGCGATGACCGACATGCCGCCAGACCTCGGTGCTCTCTACCTCCGCCATCGAGACGCTATGCACAAGGTTGCGGCCTCAGTGCTGCGCGAGGCTGGTCGCGCCTCTGAGGCGGAGGACGCGGTGCAGGACGCGATCGTCTCCATCATGGCTTCGCCGCCGGAGAATGTGCGGAACTGGGAAGCATCTCTCGTGACCGCGGCGAAGCGAAAGGCGCTGGATCGAATCAGATCAGCAGAGGTACGGCACGCCGGGCCTGAGTTCGTCGAAGCCGTCCATGACCGTGCCGATGACTCCGACCTCGCGGAAGACATTGCGGAAGCCATCGACCAACAAGAACGGGCTGGTCATGCGTGGGACTGTCTCGCGATATTGGACGAACGCCATCGAAAGGCGGTGTGGGAGACCGCGGCGTTGGGACGGCCGCGATCTGAGGTGGCAGCCGAAATGAACGTGAGTCCGGCGCGTGTGAGCCAGATGTCGACACGATCGCTAGCGCTCCTTCGAGAGGAAATGCACAGAAAGGAGGAAGGGAAATGAATGACGACGAACGCGACAGACTTGTCGCAGAGCTGCTTGAACGACCCCAAGAGCGCGAACTTATCCTGCGTGACGTCGAGCTGAACGACCGAGAGCGCGTAGAACTTGATGGCATCGTTGAGACGGCGGATGCACTCTGGCTCGCCGCCCAAGGCGCGCCAGCACTTGAAGATGACCCCGTGGCAGCAATGCTGGGTCTACTCCCTGACAGCGAATGCCGTCTCGACTCTGCCGCGTTGTCTCGTGTAAGAAAGCGTGCGCGACTGAGCGTCAGTGACGTTGCCGCACGCTTGCATGAGCGAGGGTGGCAGTTCGACAAGAGCGACGTTTTCAGGTGGGAGACTCGTACAGCGGCAGACGTACCTCCCGCCGTGGTCCAGGCAATCGCTGACATCTTCGGAGCACCGGTAGACGACCTGATCTCAGCACCGTCATCGGCTTCTCTGCCCGATCACGTAGGCGCTGTACGCGCGCATCCGCTGTTTGAACACCTCGTCACGCGCTGGTCACAGGCCCGACGAGTGTCACGTGCTGTGGCTGCTGCGACGCTCGAAAGCCGGATGCTTGCGACCGTACACCGAGGAGAGCCCGACACAGAGCAACTGTTGCGCTCGCTCGACGCCCTTGTCGCTTCTGTCGAGCAAGCCGACCGCGGGTGAGACCCGCATGAACCTGGAAGGTTGTGTTGACCAGGCACTGTCCCTGCTGACGGATGACGTTCGAGCCCGCTTCGCCGGGGACCCATTTGGCGTCCTCCGCGACGACCTTGAGCTGACTGTCAGAGCCGTCGAACACCTAGCTAGTTCCCGTGACGACGGTGGCGCATGTGATGGCGTCTCGTTCCTCCAAGACGGGGTGATCCTGTATGCGCCCACGCCAGCGAGTCGGCGTGAGAACTTTACTCTCTCCCACGAACTTGGGCATTGGCTCGCCGAGAGGGCGCCGGACATCTATGACTGGATGGCCGACCAGGACGAGCCCGGCCGCCTTCTCGAAACCGTCTGTGACCGGATCGCCCAGCGATTGCTCTTGCCCGAGTCTGCGGCAACAGCGGTCATCGCCAACGGACCGATCAGAGCGCAGCACCTGGTCGACCTCTATAACACCTCCCAGGCCAGCCGGCCGGTGTGTGCGATCGCTATCGCCAAGCACCTGCCCGGCTTGGGGGCCATCGCCATCATCGACCGCTACACCGGCACCGTTACGCACGCCAGCGTCAAGCCCGACCCCGAGCAAGGCTGGCCCACCGCTTTCCCTTGGCGTGACCAGAAGCTCACTGAAGGCCACTCCCTACTCGGCCTGGCACCAGGAGCATCTGCGGCTCGGCGCCTTTCCTGGCGAACCCCCTGGGGCACGCAAGCAGACTTCTACGTCGACGCGATCGGGGACGACAAGCGCGTCATGGCCGTGTTCTGCGATCGAGACATTTGGGAGGTCGAGCAGTTTCATGCGCCCTTCCAACGCGACTTCGACACCCGCCCCCTGCTCACAGGATCATGCTGCGGGACCAGTTTCGAGCGCCGAGGGTACCCCTGCTCGGACTGTGGCCAGCCGTTCTGTCCTCGTTGCGGCGACTGCCGCTGTCAGCGAGATGCCAAGCGCGCACTGACCTGCACCGAGTGCTTCCTTCAGTTCCAGCCACACCTCGTTGTCGACGGCCTCTGCGTGGACTGCCGTTCCTGACGCTAACTCCACACAGCCCTATCTCGACTACTCAGTGAGAGCCCCCGTGGTGGCGGACCTGGGCTGTCGGGACGGAGGTGAAGGAGATGGCCAAGAACACCGGACGAGGACACCGAGTCGGTGCCGTGAAGAGCCGCAGCGAGTTCAAGCGCGGCACCACATGGTTCAAGCGTGACACCGGCACTGGCCGGATTCTCGACGGCAGCCCCAACCAGCACAAGGGCGTCCGTAACGAGAAGTAGCCGGTGGGCCGGCGATGCCTCGGTGCCGCCGGCCTAACCCATTACACGTCAGGAGAAGAACATGAGCGCACTGCTCATCAGTTATGACCTCAACCTGGACAGAAGTACGATGATCTCTACGAGAAGATCAAGGCGCTTGGCACTTGGTGGCACTATCTCGACTCAACCTGGATCGTCGTCTCGTCACTCAGCCCGAGCCAAGCCTTCGACCGACTCAAGCCCGCGCTGGACGACTCCGACAGTGTGCTCGTCGTTGACATCTCGGGCGACAGCTACTCGGGCTGGCTCCCACAGAAGGCTTGGGATTGGCTCCGTAAGCATGTCTAGGAGGGGCAAGCCAACAAGCCGCTCCTGCGGAGCCGACTGCTCGGCGAGCAAGGGCATGAGTACGACCGGTACGGCTCCGTCTCGCGCCTTGGTGGTGTCGGTGCGGCGCCGTAGGATAGTTACATGGGTGTAGTTCCTGCAAGTTCGACCGATCCCGGAGGCGAGATGCCCGCCGGGCAGGCCGACGCGCCCGGGCGGCAGGACCATCCATCCACGACGATCGAGCCAAGGCCCCCATCCGTCGATCGCTTCCAGATTCTCGCCCTCGATGGCGGCGGAGCCAAGGCACTGTTCACCGCTCACGTGCTGGCGCGGCTGGAACAGGACCTCGGCGTGAGCATCAAGGACTCGTTCGACTTGATCGCCGGGACGTCGGCGGGTGGGATCGTCGCGCTCGGGTTGGGTGCCGGTCTCACCCCGAGCGAGATCGTGGGGCACTACGAAGAACTGGTCGGGGCGGTCTTCCCGGCCGTGCGCCGGCGCCTGTGGCGGCGGCCTCGCCAACTCACTGCACCCATCTACGACGGCGATGCGCTGCGCACTGCCTTGACGAAGGTGCTCGGCGAGGGGCTGCTGGGAGATAGCGCGAAGCGGTTGGTCATCCCGGCGTGGGACGTGCAACGAGGCTCCGTGCACATCTTCAAGACGCCGCACCACACACGGCTCGCCCGAGACTGGCGCATCCCGATGGTGGACATCGCGATGGCGACCTCGGCGGCACCGCTCTACTTTCCTGCCGCGCGTGTCGATGGACACCGCCTCATCGACGGCGGAGTGTGGGCGAACAACCCCTCTGTCGTCGCGATCGCCGAGGCCGTGAGCATGCTCGACGTACCGCTCGCCTCGATCAGGGTGCTCAACGTCGGCACCATCGACCAGCTCACGAACCACCCCAAGCGCCTCGACCGCGGCGGGCTGTTCAATTGGGCGAAGCCGATCGCGCCACTGATCCTCACAGCCGGCAGCCGTGGCGGACAGGGCATCGCTGAGCATCTGATCGGCAAGGCCGCTTTCACCAGGTTCGATGCTCTCGTGCCGGGTGGACTGTACGCACTCGACTCGGCAGACCCGAGCGATGTCGCCGGCCTCGCCGCGTCCGTGAGCCGCGAGCTCAGCCCCATCTATACCGCGCGGTTCGCAGATCATCGCGCGGCCGACTACACACCGTTGATCGGAGACCGACGCCGCGGCGATCCGACCAGCACGTCGACCACGGAGGTCTCCGATGAAGCTCACTGACTACTTCAACGTCCTGCTCGAGGACACCGTTAACCTCGGCCAGGTGAAACTCGACTCGCTCGACTCTCGCGTCGAGGCGGTTTACAAGGCGTTGAAGGCCGACGAGCAGATCGGGCACCTGATCCTCGGCAAGACGCCCCAGGGCTCGTGGGCGCACAAGACCATCATCAACCCGGTGGGCAGCAACGAGTTCGACGCGGACTTCATGCTCGATATGAGCGAGAACGCTGACTGGTCCGATGATCCCAAGAAGTACATCGAGGAGGTCTACGCGGCTCTGCACCGCCACAGCACCTACGGCAACATGCCGCACTCACGCAAGTGCCGTTGCGTCCGACTCGTCTACGCGAACTCCATGCACCTGGACATCGTGCCGCGCCTCAACCTCGCCGATGGTCGCGAAGTCATCGTCAACCGCGACGACAACGCCTGGGAGCTGACCGACCCCCAGGGCTTCACGGACTGGATGAAGAGCAAGGACGCGCTCGCGAAGGGCAACCTCCGCAAGGTCATTCGACTGATGAAGTACCTGCGCGACCACAAGAACTCCTTCACCGGCACGCGGTCCATTCTCCTGACGACACTGCTCGGCGAGCAGGTCACCGAGCTGCGCACGCTGCTCGACCCCGGCTACTACAGCGACGTCCCCACGACTCTCCTGCACCTCGTCAAGGACCTCGACGCCTGGCTCCAGGCACGCCCGACCAAGCCCTCCATTCCAGACCCGTCGGGGTCCGGGGTCACCTTCGACCATCGGTGGGAGCAGTCCACCTACAGCTACTTCCGGGACCGCATTCGTGTCCACGCCGCCGAAATCGAGGAGGCGCACGAGGAGGAGGACAAGGAGCGCAGCATCGAGCTGTGGCAGGGCATCTTCGGTGACGGCTTCAAGGCTCCGGCTACCTCGTCTAGCAGCGCGAAGTTCCCGGCGGCAGCTCCCGCGGCCGCCTCCACCGTGGGGCGGTCTGGCCGCGCGGGATGAGCCGAGGCAACCGGGCCACGCTGTCGGCCTGGCAGAAGCATCTTGTTGACGAGTTGAGATCACTCGCCAGGGACCATCCCCGCGACGTGCGGATAGCTCAGCAGCCCCAGGTTGGTACCGGCGGCGACGCCACCCTCCGACTCCGGCTCCACACTGCCGACATCCCTTACCGTCCCGGCGGGCTGGAACTTGGAGAAGACGAGGAGTTCATCGTCAAGATTCGCCCCTCGCTGTTCTCGCCGCCGAGCGCGGAGGTTGACCACACCCGCTTCCTCGGTTTCCCGCACGTCCTCCAAGGGCAGCGGCTCTGCATCTATCTCGACCCCTCCCGTGAGTGGCGGCCGTCCGCCGGAATGGCCGGATTTCTCAGCCGACTGTGGGACTGGCTCACCGATGCCGCCTGCGGAGCATTCGATCCCTCGACCGCGATGTACCACGCTGTCGGAGGAGTGCTCCACCACGCAGACGACACCCCCACCATCGTCGTCCGCGAACCTGGGCCGCCGAAGCGGCAGCAGATCGCCCGGCTCCTCGCCCGCTCACCGCACCGCTACGACCTCACCTACTCGACCGACCGCGACGGACACCGCACGCCCGTCTTTGTCCTCGCGAGCGACCTCCCCTTCGGCGCGGCATCCACCTTCGCGCTGTTCCTGACGCTCCTGGACGACCCGCACCTTCACCGCGCCGAAGGACGACAACCAGAGGTCTCACCGCAGTCGCCCGCGTTCCTCACCTCACTCCTCGCCAGCGCTCTACGAAACCCCGACGGCACCGAGCAGTACTTCGTGCTCGCCGTGCCGCACCCCGCAGGCGGACCGCACCATCTTCTCGGCGGACGCCTCCCCTCAACTACCGCCGACGCCCTCCGGCGCCTCGCCAAGAAGCACGGCACCGCGGTCAACCTCGACCCCGCGATCATCAACGCCGACATCCCCATCGAATGGTGCAACATGTCCGACGAACGGCAAGAGGTCACAACCCGGCGCGACGACAACCGTCCCGTCAACGGCTTCCAAGGATGGACCGTCCACATCTGGGGCTGCGGCGGACTCGGCTCATGGCTCGCCGAATTCATCGCACGCGCCGGAGCCAGCACCATCACGGTCTGCGACCCCGGCACCATCACCGGCGGACTGCTCGTGCGACAGAATTACACCGAAGCCGACATCGGCCAGACCAAGGCCGATGCCCTCGCCACACGCCTCCGCGCGATCCGCGACGACCTGACCGTCACCGTCGCAGAAGGAAGCGTCCCCGATCCAGCCGTCTCCCTGTCCGCGGACCTCATCATCGATGCCACCGTCAGCCACAGCATCACCACCTACCTCGACACCCTCGCCGGCGAAGACCGCACGGCACTCATTGCCCAGGTCGCCACCGACGCCAGGACGGGAACGCTCGGTATCGCCAACATCTGCGCGCCCGGTGCCCCCGGTACACCGTCTGAGCTTGACGACCAGGCAGGACGCTCGGTAGTGGCCGATGGTGCGCTGGAGCTGTACCACCCACTCTGGGAGGAAGCAGCCGAAGGCGACGAACTAATCCCCACCAGAGGATGCTCCGTACCCACGTTCCACGGCTCGGCCGCAGACCTCGCTGCCGTCGCCGCGACACTCGTCAACATGATCGGCCTGCACCTCCAACAGGCAGAGACGCCTGTTTCAGGAACCCACCTCATCGCCCTGCCACACGCACCAGCCGGCCCACGGCATCACTTCCTCCCCGCGGCGTCGGACTCCCGCGAATGAGGTAGCACAGGGGTTACGTCTGTCCGGGCTCCGGCGTACAGTGGAGGCCGAGGCAGGTTCTCCTCGATTGCGGGTCCTTCGGGACGGCCCAGCTTGGGCGCTCATACACGTACTGCCTCCTCGACGGAGAGATACGTGTGACGAGAGGCCCGCCATGATCCGCCCGATCTGGGCGTTCAGCGCCCACACCCGCTATTACCTGCGCCGCTACATGCCGACCAACCGGCTGCTCGACGCGATCCGGCGCCGACGCAACTTGAAGTGGGGCATCCCCGCGATGCTCCTCGCCGTGCCCTACCTGCTAATCGCGAGCATCTGCACCAACGCCCTCGCTGACGGTGCCCCAGGCTGGCTGCATCTGGTCGTGCTGTGGGCGGTGTGGAACGCGCTGAAGTTCATCATCATGGGACCGGTCAGCCTCATCCTCCTGATTCGCGCCCGGACCCAGGAAGCCATCGCCCGGCACCGCAAGCGGCAGGCCACCCGTGACAGCTCGCAGTCCCAGGCGCCCATGACCGCAGGGGCGGTCCGATGAACGCCGCCATCTACACCTACGTTGCCCGCCCCACGCGCCAGGCGCACGAGCAGCACCAGACCGCTTGCCTGGCGCTCGCCTGCGACCTCGATCTTGATGTCACTTGTAGCTATAGCGACGGGGCCGGCGATCGCTCGGAGCTGACCCGACTGATCGCTGACGCCGCAGCAGGCGAGTTCTCCGCTCTGGTGATCGCGCGGCTGGACCGTCTCGGGCGGACGATCCCGGCGGCCCCGCACGTCCTGGCAGACCTCGATGACGCTGGCGTGACTGTCTATGCGGTCGATCGCGGCGTGCGCCCGCTCACTGACCCGGCCTCGCTAGCAGGCGTCCTGACTACCATGCTTCGTCCGTGCGCGTCCGGTCGGAACATCACGCGCTGACCTGAGTGCGGCGTCCGCTCGGCCGGATCGTGACGCCCTCCACGGCCAGTGCGCTTCGGACTGTCTGCTGGCTGACCCCGAACCGTAGTCCGACCTCCATCAGGCTCAGCCCTCCGGCATACAGCTCGACCGCTTCGGCGAGGTGGGACTCATTTAGACCGCGCCTGCGGATCGGGACCGAGCGGCGGACCAGATGTGCAGCAGCAGTTCGGCGGTGCACGCCGAACTGCTCACCCAGCTCCACCAGCGTCGCGCCCGCCTCGTAGAGGCATACGAGCTCGTCCACCTGCGCCGGGCTCAGAAAGGTTTGGGTCATCCCAACTGCGCGCACCATCCGCCCCCGCGAGTCCATTACAGAAGGCTCCAGCGGCCGCCGGTCCCGCCGGTAGACGCCCCGCGACCTGCGAGAAGCCACGGTTTTCAAGGCCGGGCAGGGGTTCTCAAACTCTCTACGGAGGTCCACCGCAGTAGGGCAACCCCGCTCGGCCGGTCGGCCGGGCGGGGTTTCGCTTTCTCTTCGCGGGGCTCCGCCGGGGTCACTCGCCGACCCGGCCCGACAAGGCCGCGGCGCCGACGCCGACGGCGACGAGGAGGGCGGCGGCGAGGGTGAGGCCCACCCAGGCGTGGGTATGACCTCCGTCCTCCCTGGAGGCTACGCGCGCCGACTCCTGCCGGCAGCGGAACGCCGGTGCTCCAGGATCGCGTGCGCGGACTCGCTCGGCGCCTCCAACGGCGCGAGATGCCCGACGCCGGCCAGCTCCACGTAGGAGCCGTGGGCGACGGATTCACTCAGCGCCCGCAACCCGTCCGGGGGCGTGGCGACGTCGTCGGATCCGGCCACAACGAGGAGGGGTGTCTCGATCTCCGGCAACCGGTCGGTCAGGTCGAAGGCGGCCAGTGCCTCGCAGGCGAGGGCGTAACTCTCCGCGTCGACGTCGGCCTGCTCCTGCACCACTGCGCGCGAGTCCGCCGTCGGTCGAGCGACAACGGCCGAGCCGAACCAGCGCGCGGGACCGGAGGCGACCAGCGGCGCCATACCCTCGGCACGGACCGTGGCAGCGCGGTCGTGCCAGCCCTCGGGAGTGCCGAATTTCGCCGCGCCGCAGAAGACCATGGCGCGGTCGCATCGGTCGGGTGCATCGACCAGCAGCTGCAGACCGACTGCTCCGCCGATGGAGTCGCCGGCATAGCTGTATGGCGCAGCTCCCTCACCGAGCGCCGCCTGCACCTCGGCCCGCACCGCAGCGGCAAGCTCGCCCACGGTGAACGGCTCGCGAGCAGCCGGACTGCTGCCGTGCCCCGGCAGGTCCCAGCCGAGCACCCGGAAACCGGAGAGCCGGGTAACCGCCGCACCCCAGAGCCGCCGCACCGACGTGCCGAGCGACGGCCCGAGCACCAGCACCGGCTCCCCGCTGCCGCCGCCGAGGTCGGTGAGCGTGACGGTCGGCCGGGTCATTGCGGTGGGTGGATGTCCGAGGGATGCACCGCGAGCGGCGTGACCTCGATCGTCATGTAGGGGAACAGCGGGAGATTCCACAGGATCTCATGCAGCCGGTCGTTCGACTCCACCTCGAACACGCTGAGGTTGGAGTAGGCACCGACGATGCGCCAGATGTGCACCCACTCGCCATTGCGTTGCAGCTGTTGGGAATACGCCTTCTCCCGCGCGAGCGTGTCCTGCACGACGGCAGGGTCCAGGTCGCGCGGGAGGTCGACGTCCATCCGGACCGCGAAGCGCATCAGGCCTCCGGGTCCAGCACGAAGCTGTAGTTGATCGCGACGCTGCCGTCCGGCTGCTCCTGCGGGTCGAGCACCAGCTCCGGCTTCACCGCCGAGGCGATGTCGTCGTCGTTGTGCGGGTCACCGGGGAAGTAGAGCTGGGCGGTCAGCAACTCGTGGCCCGGCGCCGACACCTTCACGTGCAGGTGCGCGGGACGCCAGGCGTGCCAGCCGGCCGCCGCGATCAGCTTGCCGCACGATCCGTCGGTCGGGATCTGGTAGGGCGCGGGTTGGATGCTGTGAATCTCGAACTCTCCCTGCGGGTTTGCGTGGAAGGTGGCTCGCAGGTTCCACTCCGGCAGACCGGGCGCAAACTGGCTGTAGAAGCCGTCCGCGTCGGCGTGCCAGAGCTCGATCTTCCCCTGCAGCGGCGTGCCGTCGGTGGAGGTGATCGTGCCGTTCCAGGTCAGCGGCGTGCCCGACTCCCCGTCCCGCATCGGGATCGTATTGTCCACGGCGTCAGGGGAATTCGGCACGTAGTAGGGGCCCTCGATCGTGCCCTTGTTGCCCTCGCGGTGCTCGGTCGCGACCTCCTCGACGACGTGCTCGACCCACACGTCGAGGAAGAGCGGCCACTCGCCGTCCTCGCCGACCTGGATGAGCCATGCCTTCAGCGCGTTGTATTCGTCGTAGGTCACCTTGTTGCGACGGATGGTCTCGTAGACGGAGTCGAGCACCTCGCGGGCGAGCATGTCGACCCGCTCCTTCGGCACGTCCCGCACGGCGTCGTACGGCGACTTGTCGGTGCGGAAGCGCTCGGTCGCCGATGCTCCGGAGGCGGCAGCCGTCGCGGTGCGGCCCTCATTGGTGGTAGCGGTCATGACATTCTCCTTACTCGTCACCGGTCGAAGGGCCGGTCTTTTGATGCTCGCGAATCTCGTTGTCGCGAGGCAGTTTTCGGGTGTATGACGTCAGTCGCGGTCGAGGCGGTAGCGCGCGAGCTTCTCGTCGTCGATCTCGAAGCCGATGCCCGGCGACTGCCGCACGACAAGCTCTCCGTCGGTGATCCGCAACGGCTCGGTCAGCAGGTCGTCGTCGAGGTCGAGGAAGTTGGACAGCTCGCCGGCGCGGCGTGACGTCAGCTCGTATGCCGCGCCGAACGCGACTGCGCACGCGGTGCCGACCTGGCCGTCGATCTGGTTGCCGAGCACCACCTCGAGGCCGAGGCCCGCGGCAAGATGGTGCACGCGGGTGCTGTCGGTGAAACCGGTGCGTGCGGTCTTGATCGAAACCGCCGAGGCCGACCCACCGAGCACCTCACGGGTCACGTCGGCCGGGGTGGGCGCCGACTCGTCCGCGATCATCGGCACGTCGAGGTGTTGCACCAGCCAGCGCCGCCCGAGCACGTCGTCCGCCGGATTGAGCTCCTCAGCGAAGAGCAGGTCGAGGTCGGCCATCTCGCGCATCGCCCGCAGCGACTCCGAGGCGGTCCAGCCGCGGTTGCCGTCGACATACAGCTCGACGGTGTCGCCGAAGCGTTCGCGCAACGCGCGCACGACCGCGGTGTCGAGGCCGACTGGTCGGCGTCCGACCTTCACCTTGAAGGTCCGGATCCCGTGGCACTCAACGACTTTCTCCGCTTCGGCGACCATGGCGGCCGGTTCGTCGAAGCCCAGCATGTGGCTGACGCGCATGCGGTCGGTGAAGCCGCCCAGCAGGTCGCTCACCGGCAGTCGCAGAGTCCGTCCGAGCGCGTCCCACACGGCCATGTCGATGGCGGACTTCGCCGTCGGGTTGCCGACGGTCCGTGCCATCCGGTGATGGATGACCTCCCGCTGCAGGAGCGTCAGCCCGACGACCTGCGGGGCGAAGACGTCCTCGACCACCGCGACGATGCCGCGCTGTGTCTCGCCATACGTGAAGGGCCGGGGCGGTGCCTCGGCGCTCCCGATGACGCCGTCATCGGTGTGCACCCGCACGAGCACATGCTCTGCGCGGTGCACCTCGCCACTGGCGAAGCGCAACGGCTTGCGGTAGTCGATCGCGAACGGAATCGCTTCAATAGCAGTGATTTTCACGTCAGATCCTCTGCCTTCGACGGATCGGCGCCGCTGAAGAAGTCATGGCTGTCGAGGGTGGCCAGCACACTGCGCACCAACGCCGAGGGGTTGTCCGCGCGCCAGGCGAGCGACAGGTCGATGGACGCCGCGCCCTGCACCTCGCGGAAGACCACGCCGTCGAGCTGCATGCTGCGCACCGAGTCCGGCACCAAGGTGATGCCGAGACCGGCGGCGACCAGGGCGAGCGACGCGGCGGTGCTCGGGGCGCGGTGCGCGATCGTGGGCGAGAATCCGGCGTCGCGGCAGCTGGCGACCATCGCCTCGTAGACCACCGATCGGGTGTCGGTGTAGGTCACGAAGTCGTCGGTCGCGACGTCGCCCAGCTCCAGACCGGACTCGGGCACCAACCGGTGGTCGGCCGGCAGGGCGAGGATCAAAGGCTCGTCGAGCAGGTGCCGGGTGCGGATGCCGTCGTCGTCAACGGGTGCCCGCAAGACCCCGAGGTCGAGGCGACCGTCGCCCAGCAGCTCGGTCTGACGTGGCGTGAGCAGGTCGGTCTGCACCTCGACCGCGACGGCCGGCAGCGCCGATCGGACGAGGCGGGCCAGCCGGGACATCTGGGTGTAGGCGCTGGTGCCGGTGAAGCCGATCCGCAACAGCCCGCTGCGGCCGCCGGCGATGCTGCGCGCCCCGGCGACCGATGCGTCGAGCTCGCGCAGCAGCCGCGTCACCTCGCGGTGGAAGAACTCACCGGCCGGTGTCAGCTGCACCGAACGCGTGGTGCGGGTGAGCAGTTCGACTCCGAGGTCGGCCTCGAGCCGTCGGATGGCCTGGGAGAGCGCGGGCTGCGCGACGTGCAGCCGCTCGGCGGCCTGCCCGAAGTGACAGGTTTGCGCGACGGTGTCGAAGTAGCGCAACTGCTTCAGGTCCATTGTGGGCCACCTCCTCGGCGTACGGCGGTGTTGTCGTGGTTGTGGTGGGTTGCGGTGGGTTGTGGTGCCGGTCACAACGACTTCCACGGTAGGCCGCGGATTGAAAAGATACAAAGACCAATTTGGGCCGTCTTAATAACGAAAGACTGATCAATATCTGTCGTGGTCAGGACTAGGCATTTACCTCGTGTGACGTGAGTCACCGGGTGGTGAAGTCGAGGGAACGGACGTTTTCTCACCCCTTGGAGGTTGCCGTGACCGAGCTACTGGACCGCATCAGCGACAAGCTGGCCGACGCCGTGGTGGACGACCCGGAGACCGGGATCTTCCGGGCCAACCGACGCATCTTCACCGACGAGGAGATCTTCGAGCTGGAGATGAGGCACATCTTCGAGGGCAATTGGATCTACCTCGCGCACGAGAGTCAGCTGCCCGCACCGGGTGACTACTTCACCACCTACATCGGCCGGCAACCGGTCGTCATCACGCGGGACAAGGACGGCGAGTTGCACTGCCTGATCAACGCGTGCGCGCACCGGGGCGCGATGATCTGCCGGCGCAAGACCGACAACCGCACGACGTTGACCTGCCCGTTCCACGGCTGGACCTTCCGCAACGACGGCACCTTGCTCAAGGTGAAGGACCCCGACGGCGCCGGCTACCCCGACAGCTTCGACACCGACGGTTCACACAACCTGACCAAGGTGGCGCGTTCTGAGTCCTATCGGGGCTTTCTCTTCGGCAGTCTCAATGCCGATGTCGCGACCCTGGCCGATCACCTGGGCGACACGACGAAAGTGATCGACATGCTGGTCGACCAGTCGCCGGAAGGCCTTGAGGTGCTTCGGGGTTCGTCGACATACACCTATGACGGCAACTGGAAGGTGCAGGCCGAGAACGGCGCCGACGGCTACCACGTCACGGCCACGCACTGGAACTACGCGGCGACCACGTCGCGGCGCTCGACGGGCGAATCGGCCAATGCCACCAAGACCCTCGACGCGGGGCAGTGGGGCAAGTCCGGCGGCGGCTACTGGTCCTACCCGAACGGTCACCTCTGCCTGTGGACCTGGGCCGGCAACCCGCAGGATCGGCCGCTGTGGGACCGGCTCGATGAGCTGAAGGCCGAATTCGGCGATGCCAAAGGCGAATTCATGGTGCGCGGCTCCCGCAATCTGTGCCTCTACCCGAATGTCTACCTGATGGATCAGTTCTCGACGCAGATCCGGCACTTCCGGCCGGTCGCTCCGGACAAGACCGAGGTGACGATCTACTGCATCGCGCCGAAGGGGGAGAGCGCCGAGTCCCGCGCGTGGCGGATCCGTCAATACGAGGACTTCTTCAACGCCTCGGGTATGGCGACACCGGACGACCTCGAGGAGTTCCGGTCCTGCCAGCTGACCTTCCGCGCGGGTGCCGCGCCCTGGAACGACATGAGCCGCGGGGCCGAACACTGGCTCTCCGGACCGGATCCGGTGGCCAAGACGCTCGGGATGGACGGCGTCATCTCGGCCGGCGTGAAGAACGAAGACGAGGGTCTCTACCCAGCGCAGCACGGCTACTGGCTGCAGACCATGCGGGCGGCTATTGCCGCGGAAGCTGCCGCAGTGCCCGCCACCGATGAAGCAGCGCAGGAGGCGTGAGGCGATGACCAGCACGGAGAAGACAACCAGCACCGAAAACAACCAGACGGCAACGGGTTCCGCGCTCATCACCCAGAACTCGATCGAGCAGTTCCTCTACCGGGAAGCGCGCTATCTCGACGACCGTGAGTTCGAGAAGTGGCTCACCTGTTACGCCGACGACGTCATCTACTGGATGCCGGCGTGGGGTGACGATGACCTGCTGACCGAGGACCCGCAGACCGACATCTCGCTGATCTACTACCCCAACAAGGGCGGCCTCGAGGACCGGGTCTTCCGGATCCGCACCGAGCGGTCGTCGGCCACCTCGATCCCGGAGCCGCGCACCAGTCACAACATCAGCAATGTCGAAGTCATCGAGCGGTGCGGCGATCTGGTCGACGTGCGGTTCAACTGGCACACGATGTACTTCCGCTACAAGACCGTCGACCCCTACTACGGCACCTCGTTCTACACGATCGACTTCTCCGGAGAGCAGCCGCTGATCCGGCGCAAGACCGTCGTCCTGAAGAACGACTACATCCACCATGTGGTGGACGTCTACCACTTCTGAGCACGATCGGATCATCATGTCTGCCAACGAAACTCACCAGGTCGCTCTGGCCTTCGAGGACGGCGTCACGCGCTTCATCACCTGCCGTGCCGACCAGACGGTGGCCGACGCGTCCTACCGGCAACGCATCAACATCCCGCTCGATTGCCGGGACGGCGCCTGCGGCACGTGCAAGGCATTCTGCGAGTCGGGTGAGTATGACGGGGGCACCTACATCGACGACGCGCTCTCTGACGACGAGGCCGCGGCGGGTTACGCGCTGCCGTGCAGCATGCGCCCGCGATCGGACCTGGTGCTGCAGATCGCCAGCACCTCGGAGGTCGCCAAGACGCGAGCGGCGACGTTCGCCGGCACGATCAGCGGTCTGGACCGGCTGTCGCCGTCCACCGTCCGGCTGCGGGTCGAGATCTCACAACGAGGCGAGTTGGCATTTCTGCCAGGGCAATACGTCAACATCGACGTGCCGGGCACCGAGGTGAGCCGGTCCTATTCCTTCAGCAACGCGCCGCACGAGGAGGAGCTGAGCTTCCTGATCAAGCTCGCCGAGGGTGGCGCGATGTCCGACTACCTGACCGATCGGGCGTCCGTCGGCGACGAGCTCACGCTCACCGGCCCGCACGGGTCGTTCTTCCTGCGCGACACCGATCGCCCGGTGCTGTTGCTGGCCGGCGGCACGGGCCTGGCACCGATCCTGTCGATGCTGCGCAAGCTGCGCGCTGACGGCAGCGAGCGGACGGCCCACCTGATCTATGGGGTCGGCACCGACGACGACCTCGTCGAGCTGGACTCGCTCGGCCAGCTGGCTGACGAACTTCCTGGATTTACCTGGGATCACTGCGTTTCCGACCCGGGCACCGCCAGCGCCAACCAGGGCTACGTGATGAGCCTGATCCGGCCCGAGCAGCTCTACGACGGGGACGTCGCGATGTATCTCTGCGGGCCGCCGCCGATGGTGGAGTCGGTGCGGCAGCACGTCGCAGCCGCCGGCATCGAGCCGACCGGCTTCTACTACGAGAAATTCGCTCTTGCCGTGCCGGCCGCAGAGGGGAGCGGCCCCGCCTCGCAAGCGCCCGTGACCGGGCGGGAGACCGCGGACGAGGAAGAGCTGCTGCCCGCAGGGGATGCGCGTGCCGTCGCCGGCCAGCCGATGCTGCGCCCGGCCGACCTGTCGCCGGTCGGCGCCTCCGCCGGTGCCCCGGACGACTCCGACCCGATCCGCCGGATTGCCGGGCAGTTGATGCTCGACGTCGCGGACGCACCCGTGGCAGAGCCTGCCGCAGTGGGGGAGAGCACCGTCATACGTGATGAAAAGGTAGTGGAGACAGCACCTTCCGACGGTTATCAGATCGGTGAGGAGCATCCGGACATCGGATCGTCCGACGCGATCTTCGAGGCACGCGAGGCGCTGGAGCTCGGCGCCCTGGAGCTGGTGATCGGGCGGCTGTCCTCCGGGCAGCTTGCCGGTTACCGCTTGCTCGCGGAGTCGACGCTGCCCTATGTCGAGGGCGATCGCTTCACCGATGCGGTCGCCTACACCGACACCAACGCCGCCTTCCACGACTATCTCTTCGCGTTGACCGGCAACGAGCACCTGCTCAAGGCCTATCAGGCGCTCGGCGTGAAAGGCCGGATGGGTGAGGTGCTGCAGAACGCCACGTGGTGTCACCCCAGATGCGCGACCGATCATGTCGAGATCGTCGAAGCCTTCGAGTCCGGGGATCGGGCTGCGGCGCAGCGATTGGTGCGCGAGCACGCCGAGCGCTCCAAGCAGACCATGCGCCGGGCGATGAGCGACACGCTCGCATCGACGCGACCGCGCTTCGTCACGCCAGGGCGATTCGCCGGCAAGGTCGTGGTGGTGACCGGTGCCGCACAGGGCATCGGCGCCCAGGTCGCGCGGCGCGTCGCGGCCGAGGGAGGCACTCTCGTGCTCGCCGACCGTTCCCAGATCGTCGACGAGGTTGCCGCCGCACTATCCTCAGACGGCGAGCATCTCGTGGTGCACTGCGACCTCGAGACGTATGACGGCGCAGCCACGCTGGTCCACGACGCCGTCGCGAAGTTCGGCCGCGTCGACGTGCTGGTCAACAACGTCGGTGGCGCGATCAACTTCAAACCGTTCGTCGAGTTCACCGAGAGTGAGATCCATGCTGAGGTGCAACGCTCGCTGATGACAACGCTTTTCGCCTGCCGGGCGGCGCTCCCTTCGATGGTGGAGCGCGGTGGTGGGGTCATCGTCAACGTTTCGTCGGCGGCGACCCGCGGCATACACCGCATTCCGTACTCGGCGGCGAAAGGTGGCATCAACGCGATCACTGCATCCCTGGCGATGGAGTATGCCGGGTCCGGGATCCGCGTGGTCGCCACCGCGCCCGGCGGCACGGACGCGCCACCCCGACGGATCTCGCGCGGCACTCCGGCCGCCCGCTCCGATCAGGAGCGCGACTGGTTCCAGGCGCACATCGACCAGACGATCGGCTCCTCGCTGCTGGGTCGCTACGGCACCCTCGATGAGCAGGCGGCGGCCATCACGTTCCTCGCCTCCGACGAGGCGGCGTATGTCACCGGCAGCGTGCTGCCGGTCGCCGGTGGGGACCTCGGTTGACGGCTCGCGGCGGCCGGAGCCGGGCATACGGTGGGAGCGTGTCTGTGCAGCTGCCCCTCGTGCCCAGTCGGCAGCGTGTGCTCGATGCCCTGCTTGCCGGATTGTCAGCGCCAGGTGGTCGCTCCGAGCTCATTGTGGTGACCGGGGCATCCGGCTGCGGCGCAACGACATTCGCCCGCGCTCTGACCTCGACGTTCGACGATGCCCCTGTCACCGTGCGCAGCGGATTGTCATGGGAACGAGCGCAGCCGGGCGCATTGTTGCGCGATGTGCCCGAAGGCACTGCTTCGGACCACGGCGGTTCCTGGGACCAGGTCGTCGTCGTGGAGAACGCCCACCATGCAGATGACCGGTCGGTCGAGGCGTTGGTCAGCGCAGCCCTGGGCAGCGACCGCCGTCGGCTGGTCGTGCTCGACTGGACCCAACCCGCGGCGGGAGCAGACGCTGCGGTTTCCGGCCACTACGACGAAGTCCTCGCCACTGGCACCAGGGTGATCCGGCTGGCATCGCTGGACGCAGACGACGTCGTTGCTCTCGCCGAGCAGGCGGGTGCACTGTTGCCCGTCGCCGAGGTGTTCGCACTGCTGCAGTTCACCGGAGGGCAGGCACGCGCGATCGACGAATTGCTGCGCCAATCGGACGCTTCGGAGTGGGGCATGCCGCAGCGCTCCCTCCGCGCACCGGTCCGCGTCAGTCGCGTGGTGGCCGCAACGTTGGGCGAGCTGCCCCCAGACGCCCGTGCTCTCGTGGAAGCCGTAGCGATCCTCGAGGAGGCCGACCGTCGGCAGCCCGCTCGGGCCGTCCATGCGGTGCAGGTCAGCGAGGTCACCGATCCGGTGACCGCTCTCGACGCAGCGTTGCGAAGCGGACTTCTCACGTCGCTCGACGCCGATGACGTCTGGATCAGGCTGTGCGACAACATGTCTCGACGCGCCGTGCTGGACCAGATCGGCCCGGCAGGCCGAGCAGCCAGGCATGAGCGGGCTGCCCAGGTGGCCGACGATCGGGCGGCTGCCTTGCGGCACCAATGGCATGCCACATCCTTGCCGGACGATGGGTTGGCGGATCGACTCGTCGATCACGCAGCAGAGACCGCCAAGTCCGGCGAGTGGGCTGCTACCGCGGATCTACTCGTCCTCGCAGCGCGGGCGACAGCGGACCCCGACCGCGCCGGCGGTCGGCTCATCGCCGCAGTCGACGCGATGGTCGGCGCGGGCGATGTTCCGCGGGCCACCCGTCACCTCGCGGAGTTGGAGTCATTGCGTGAAACGCCTTTGCGCAATGCGGTGCTCGGCTACCTCGCGGTCGTGCGCGGTCGTCCCGGCGAGGCGACCAACCGGCTCGGTCGCGCCTGGGCCCTGGTCAACGAGCGCCGCCATCCCGATGAGGCGGCGCAGATCGCCGGACGGCAGGTCCTGCACAGCCTCGCGGGATGCCGCGCGTCGGAGTTGGTCACCTGGGCCGACCGAGTGGTCGAGTTGGGTGCTCCGTCGTCGCCTGCTGCGATCGAAGCTCGCGCCATACGTGGTCTGGGCGCGGCTGTGCTGGACGGTCCCGAGGGCGCGCTCGCCGAATACGGCCGGCTGTCGGCCAGCGTCCCCCATGGTGCCGTCGCCCAGCGGATGAGTATGGCGACCGGCTGGTTGCGGCTGGCCGCCGACCAGCCCGAGCGCGCCCGGGAGGAGCTCGAAAGTGCAGTGCCGACAGACTTTCTGGGCGGTTCGCTGCGCATCTCGCTCTGGGCCAGGGCCTGGCTCGCCCGGGCGCAGTTCACGACCGGTGACTGGTCGACGGCGCTGCATACGGCGACGACCGGCATCGGCCTCGCCGAGCGCAGCGGTATGACGCTGCTCCTCCCGCTGCTGGAGTGGACCCGGGTGCAGGTGCTCACACTGCGCGGTGACTGGGCAGCCGCGGAGGAGTCCCTGCGTGGCCGGTCGGCAGGCCGGGAGTATCCGATCATGCGGGTGCCGACGGCGCTTGCTCGAGCTGCTTTCCACGAGGCACAGGCCGACTACGCCGCGGTCGTGCGGGCGCTCGGCGTGCTGCGCGAGGAGTGGGCCGACGAGTGGGTGAGCAGCCCGGGCTTCTGGCCGTGGGCCGACGTCTATGCCAATGCGCTCGTGGTGACCGGCGATCTGGACGGCGCGGACGCATTTCTCACCCCGCACGAGCGACGCGCTGCTGCGGCCGGACACGCGTCGACCGGGGCGCGTCTCGCGTACGCGCGCGGCCGGCTGCTTGGTCAGCGTGGTGAGCTCGACGCGGCGCGCGCCGAGTTCGAGCGCAGCATCGAGTTGCTCAGCCCGCTGCCCTACCCGTACGACCGTGCCCGGGTGCACTTCGCCTACGGGCAGACGCTGCGTCGCGCTGGCCGCAGAGGCGCAGCCGACACGGTATTTTCGACTGCGCGAGAAGGGTTTTCGGCACTTGGTGCGACGACCTACGTCGAACGTTGCGATCGCGAACTCGCGGCCGGAGGTGTGCACGCGACGCGTCCGGCGGACCGCCGTTTCGACGCACTCACGCCTCAGGAGGAGGCGGTTGCGACGCTCGTCGCCGACGGCCGCAGCAACAAGGAGGTCGCCGCCGAGCTGTTCCTGTCGGTCAAGACCGTGCAGTATCACCTGACCCGCGTCTACGCGAAGCTCGGCGTGCGCTCCCGGTCGCAGCTCGCGGCCCGCTGGCAGCGCGACCCGGACTGACCCTTCTCCTCGCCGAGAGGCTCACGTATCGCCGACAGGCCCACTTATCCAGGCTCCTCGGCGCCCGAACAAGTGGTCCCCTGGGCGATAAGTGGGCCTCTCGGCGAAGGGGGTGGGCGGTCGGGGGCGTTAGCGGGTGGGGCGTGAGTGGGTGGGGAGCGGCGCACTCAGTGGGCGGTGGCGGCCGTGGCGTCGCGGATGACCTGCACCGCGCGGGAGAGGTGGGCGTCGTGGCGGTCGGTGCGGTGGGCGAGGACCAGGTCGAGGTGGGCGGCCGGGCGGACCAGAGGGCGGTAGACCACGCCGGCGAGTTGGAGTGCCCGGACTGATTCGGGCACGATCGCGGCACCCAAGCCACCGGCGACGAGCGTGATCAACGTCGAGGTTTCGCCGACCTCGTGCCGGATGCGCGGCTCGACGCCCGCGTCGCGCAACACCTGGAGCACCACGTCATACATCACCGACCGGCGCCCGGCGGAGTGCACGATGAGGTCGACGCCTCGCAGCGCGCGGCTCGTCACCTGGGTGCGTGCCGCGAGCGGGTGCAGCTCCGGCAGGGCCACCACCAGACGGTCGCGCCGCAGCAGGTGCGTCGTCACCCCGAGATCGGTGATCGGCGGTCGGGTCAATGCGATGTCGATCGCGCCCTCGCCGAGGGCGCGGGCCTGGTCGGGGGCCAGTAACTCGCCGCGGAAGGAGAAGTCGACGCCGGGCAGTGCGTCGTCGAGCCGGCGGGACAGCTCCGGCAGCAGCGAATAGGTGGCCGAGCCGACGCAACTGATCGTCAGGTGGCCGACCAGGCCGGCCGCGACCCGGCGGGCACGATCGGCGGCGGTGTCGACCGAGGCGAGGATCTCGCGGGCCTGCGCGAGGTAGGCGCGCCCCGCATCGGTGAGACCCACGTGCCGGGTGCTGCGGTGCAACAGCTCGACACCGAGCTCGGCCTCGAGCTGCCGGATCGCCTGCGACAGCGGCGGTTGCGCCATGTGCAGCCGCTGGGCGGCGCGGGTGAAGTGCTGCTCCTCGGCGACCACCACGAAGTAGCGCAGGTGACGCAGCTCCATCGGATCACCTCGCAGCTCAGGCGCGAATAAGAGGTAGAGACTCTCAATCGACCACGATATCGATACTTCACCGTATTCATGCGGCGGACTAGATTTGTCGCATGAGCGCTTATGTCTACGCCGCCAGCCGCACGCCGTTCGGGAAGTTCGGCGGGGCGTTGGCCGGTGTGCGGCCGGACGATCTCGCGGCCCTCGCCATACGGTCGGTGCTGGACAAGACGCCGGGCCTCGACCGTGAGTCGATCGACGACGTGGTGTGGGGCAACGCCAACGGTGCCGGCGAGGAAAACCGCAACGTCGCCCGTATGGCGGCGCTCCTCGCCGGGCTGCCGGTCTCGGTGTCCGGCACCACGATCAACCGGCTCTGCGGCTCCGGGCTGGACGCGGCGATGATGGGCAGCCGCCAGATCGAATCCGGCGACGCCGACATCGTGCTCACCGGCGGCGTCGAGTCGATGACGCGCGCGCCGTGGGTGCTGCCGAAGCCGAACCGCGGCTTTCCGGCCGGTGACGCCACGGCCGTGTCCACCACGCTCGGCTGGCGCCTGGTCAACCCGGCGATGCCGAAGGAGTGGACGATCAGCCTCGGTGAGGCCAATGAGCAGCTCGCCGAGAAGTTCGGGGTCTCCCGCGAGCGGCAGGACGAGTTCGCCGCCCGGTCGCACCGGCTCGCGCACGAGGCGTGGGAGGCTGGCTTCTACGACGACCTGGTCGCCGCGGTGCCTGGCAAGGAGGAGCCGCTCCTCACCCGCGACGAGGGCATCCGTCCGTCGACGACGGTGGAGAAGCTCGCCGGACTGAAGACGGCGTTCCGCGGCCCGGACGAGGGCGGCACGATCACCGCAGGCAACGCCTCCCCGCTCAACGACGGGGCGTCGGCGGTGCTGCTCGGCTCCGAGCAGGCCGGGCAGCAGCTCGGCCTCGAGCCGCTCGCGCGCATCGTCGGCCGCGGCGCAATGGCGTTGGAACCGCAGCTTTTCGGCTATGCACCCGTCGAGGCGGCCAACCGCGCGCTGGCACGCGCGGGCATCGGCTGGGACCAGGTCGGCGCGGTCGAGCTCAACGAGGCGTTCGCCGTGCAGTCGCTGGTCTGCGTCGACGCCTGGCCGATCGATCCGGAGATCGTCAACACCCGCGGCGGCGCCATCGCGATCGGCCACCCGCTCGGCGCCTCCGGCGGCCGCATCCTCGGCACGCTCGCGAAGGTGCTGCGGCAGGACAACCTGAGGTATGGCGTGGCGGCCATCTGCATCGGCGTCGGTCAGGGGCTGGCCGTCGTGCTGGAGAATCCGGCGGCGACGGCATGACGACCACCTACGATGACGTCGACGAGGCGGTCGCCGGCATCGAGGACGGATCCACCGTGCTGGTCGGCGGATTCGGGCTCGCCGGGATGCCGTTCGACCTCATCGACGGGTTGATCCGCCAGGGCGCGACCGACCTGACGATCGTGTCCAACAACGCCGGCAACGGCGAGGTCGGCCTGGCCGCGCTGCTGAAGGCGGGTCGGGTGCGCAAGGTGATCTGCTCCTTCCCGCGGCAGGCCGACTCCTACGTCTTCGACGAGCTCTACCGGTCGGGCGCGGTGGAGCTGGAGGTCGTCCCGCAGGGCAACCTCGCCGAGCGCATGCGCGCCGCCGGGGCGGGGATCGGCGCGTTCTACTCACCGACCGCGGTCGGCACGCCGCTCGCCGAGGGCAAGGAGCTGCGCCGCATCGACGGGCGCGACTACCTGCTGGAGTTTCCGATCAAGGGCGACTACGCGCTGGTCTCGGCATACCGGGCCGACCCCATGGGCAATCTCGTCTATCGCAAGACCGCCCGCAACTTCGGGCCGGTCATGGCGACCGCCGCGACCACGACGATCGTGCAGGTGAGCGAGACCGTGCCGCTCGGCTCGCTCGACCCGGAGGCCGTCGTGACCCCGTCGATCTTCGTCGACCGGGTGGTGCGGGTCGCCGCCCGCAGCTACAGCGTGCAAGGAGCCAGGTGACCATGACGAGCCCAGCAACGACCCAGATCCCTTCTGTCGTCGAACATCTCGACCGCGGCCCACTCTCGATGGACGAGGTGGCGGGGGTCATCGCGCGGGACATGCCCGCGGGTGCTTACGCCAACCTGGGCATCGGTCACCCCACCAAGGTCGCCGACCACCTTCCCGCCGAGCGCGGGGTGGTGCTGCACACCGAGAACGGCATGCTCGGTATGGGCCCGCGAGCTGTCGGCGACCAGGTCGATCCCGACCTGACCAACGCCGGCAAGGTGCCGGTCACCGCGCTGCCCGGGGCCGCCTACTTCCACCACGCCGACTCGTTCGCGATGATGCGCGGCGGTCATCTGGACGTCTGCGTGCTCGGTGCCTATCAGGTCTCCGTGCGCGGCGACCTGGCCAACTGGCACACCGGGGGACCGGACGACATCCCGGCGGTCGGTGGAGCCATGGACCTCGCGATCGGTGCGAAGCAGGTCTGGGTGATGATGACGCTCTTCACCAAGACCGGCGAGCCGAAAATCGTTGCCGAATGCAGCTATCCGCTCACCGGGGTCGGATGCGTGAGCCGGGTCTACAGCGACCACGCGGTGATCGAGGTCGGCCCGGACGGCGCGCGGCTGCGTGAGACGTGGGGTGTGCCGGCGGTCGAGCTGGCGCAGCGACTCGGGATCGATCCGGCAGCGGGCTGACCCGGTCGCGGCGCAGACCCGCAAACGAGACAGACCCGCAGACGAGAGCAGGCGCCCTCCCCGAGCACGAGGAGGGCGCCTGCGCCGTCAGCTGCGGATCAGAACGCGGCGGTGCCGTTCGGGGTGCCGAGCCCGGTCGGGCCGTCCCAGCCGGTGCCGGCCTGCGACCAGTACTGGTTGGTGCCGTTGCTGCCCGTCGTCACGTCGAAGAGCGCGGACGGGTTGGAGTAGGGCAGCGTGTTGGCGTAGCCGGCGGTGTTGCCCGACAGCGCGTAGACCGACGCGACCAGCGGCGACGACAGCGAGGTGCCGCCATACTGCGCCCAGGAGGATGACGTCGAGGACGTCGGCGCGTAGACCGCGAGGCCGGTGTTGGGGTCGGCGACCGCGGAGACGTCAGCCATCGCCCGGCCGGTGCAGTGGGTCACCGCCGAGTTCTGGCCGGCGGGTGCCTGGTTGGCGGTGCTGCAGCCCGAACCCGCTCCGCTCCAAGCGGATTCGCTCCATCCGCGAGCGTTGGACGCCGTCGTGAGCGAGGTGCCGCCGACCGCGGTCACGTAGTGCGACGACGCCGGGTAGCTCGCGCCCTGGTAGCCGTTGTCGCCGGTCGAGGCGGTCACCGCGATGCCCGGGTGGTTGTAGTAGCTGCCGTAGGTCGAGTCGGGAGCGTCGCCCCCGCCGTAGGAGTTGGAGATCGCGACCACGCCGGCAGTCTTGGCAGCCTGGTTGACCGCAGCGCCGAGGTCGGCGAAGGACGCCGACTTCGCCTGCACCAGAACGATCTTGCAGTCCGGGCAGGCCGCGGAGACCGCGTCGAGGTCGAGGGCCTGCTCCTGCGACCAGCCGACGTCGGTGCGGGGCAGGCTCGTGGTGCTGCCGGTCTGGCTCATCACCGTGAGGCAGCCGTTGGCCTTGGTGCAGGACGACAGGCCGAACTGCGAACGATAGACGCCGAGGTCGCGCTCGGCGTTCGGGTAACCGTAGGCGTCGACGATCGCGACCGTCTTGCCGCCGGACTTCAGACCGCTCAGCTTGTAGGCGCTCTGGATGTCGCTCGGCGTCTTGCCCGAGATGGCCGCCGGACGCACCTTCCGGCCCTTGGCCGCGGCCATCGGCTGGATCTGGCCGGCGGATCCGACGTTCTGACCGTTGGCGTTGACCAGGTGCAGGGCGTCGCACGCGGCGTAGCCCGCCTTGGCGGTGGCACAGGAATGCGCTGCGTGCACGCCTCCGGTCGGAGCGGCAGTCGCGGTCGGGGTCAGGCTGCCGATCGCACCCGCCGACGCGGTCAGCGCCAGGGCGGCGATCATCGGGAACTTGCGCATGGATAACTCCTCGGAAGGGGATGAGTTGCCGGCCAGGATCTGCCCGCCGACAACCGCTCACTGTTGCCCTCCGGACCGTCCCGGGCAACGAATCCGACCATCAAATTACGTTCTCTTTACTAAGAATTGAACAGATCGGCCGCTCCCAGGATCCCTTCAGCAAAGGGCGATAGAAAGGGCGGTTCGGCGCGTGCGCTCAACCGCTCACGATGCCCGCGACGAGGTTGATCGTCGCGGCGAGGATCACCGTGCCGAAGAGGTAGGACAGCAGGCAGTGCCGCAACACGACCGCCCGCAGCGCGGTGGTCGACACGTTGGTGTCGGAGACCTGATAGGTCATGCCGAGGTTGTAACTGAAGTAGCTGAAGTCCTTGAAGCACGGCGGGTCGTCGTTGTTGAAGTCGATGCCGCCGCCGGGCGTGCTGTAGTAGATGTGCGCGTAGCGCGCGGCATACATCAGCTGGAGCATCCCCCAGGTGAGGAAGACGCCGACCAGCCCGACCGCGGCGGCGGTCGCGCCCTCGCTGGAGTGACCGAGGACGAGCAGTATGACGATGCCGACGAGCCCGCCGAGTGACGCCGCGACGACGAGCAGCTCCTCCACGACCGGTTTGAAATCCTCGCGGTGCGCGTTGTCGCGGGTCGCCGCCGGGTCCATCGGCCAGAGCACGACCGAACCCCAGACCACGAAGGTGAGCGCCATCGTCGCGATGCCGCTGAGCACCCCGAGCGCGGCGGTGCTGAGCGGTGCCACCACGGCGCCGACCACCAGGCCGGCGACGACGGAACCCACGAGCCGGACGGGCGCGGCGATGGGGCGCCGCAAACTGGCCATGCCGGAGTCTGTCACTCGCCGGCCCGCTCCGTCGGTTAAGTTGCCAACAGGCCGTCCCATCCCTCCGTCACCGGGAGATCGCCATGTCGACCGACCCCGTGCCCACCGTCCAGCCCACCGCCAAGGCCACCACCACCTCGCCGCTCGGCCAGCCGCTCGGCGTGCTGCTCGGCCTCGCCGCGGCCACCGTCGTACTGCTCGGACTGCGCCAGGTCTCCTCGGTCGTCGGGCCGGTGTTCCTCGCCTTCACGCTCGCGCTCACCTTCCGGCCGCTCGGCGCCGCGCTGCGTAAACGCGGATTGCCGGACGCGCTCGCCAACGCGACCACGCTCATCGCACCGGTGCTGGCGATCCTCGCGATCGTCGCGGCACTCGCGCTCGCCATCGCGCAGCTGACCACCGAACTGCCGCGCTACCGGGGCAAATTCGACTCGCTGTATGCCGACGTGCAGGACCTCATGGTGCACTTCGGCTTCGACCGCAACGCTCTCGGCGACGCGCTCACCAAGATCGACCCCAGCACCCTCGTCGGTTTCGGCCAGCGGCTGCTGTCGACCTTCAGCAGCGTCGGCTCCGTGCTGCTCGTCCTGCTGCTGACGCTCGCCTTCCTCACGATGGGCACCCCGACCGTGCGGCGGCAGTGGCCGGCCGTGCAACGCACCCAGCCCGAACTCGCCGACGGACTGCGCGACTTCTCCGGCCGGGTCCGCCGCTACTGGGTGGTCAGCTCGATCTTCGGGCTGATCGTCGCGGTGCTCGACGTGATCGCCCTGCTGATCATCGGCGTGCCGCTCGCCCTCACCTGGGGCGTGCTGTCCTTCGTCACCAACTACATCCCCAACGTCGGCTTCGTGCTCGGCCTCGTGCCGCCGGCACTCCTCGCCCTGCTCGACGGTGGCGTCGGCCCGATGATCTGGGTGATCGTGTCCTACTCGGTGATCAACTTCGTGCTGCAATCGGTGGTCCAGCCCCGCTACATGGGCAACGCCGTCGGCCTCAACACGACCGTCACCTTCGTGTCGCTCATCATCTGGTCGATCTTCCTCGGCGCGCTCGGCGCCCTCCTCGCCGTGCCGCTGACGCTCTTCGTGAAGTCGCTCTTCATCGACAGCCGCCCGGAGCACCACTGGCTGCGAGCCTTCGTCGGCTCCTGAGCGGCCCGTCGCTCGCCGGGCCCGGGCGTGGCTCATGAGAAGGTCTGGGCATGGATGTGCGGCCGCCGACCCATTTCGTCTCACCGCGCGCCCGCCTCTACTGGGCCGTCGAGGGCCTCATCCTGACCGTCGTCCTGGTCGCCGTGCTCGTGGTCTGGACGGTCTTCGGCGGTCTCGGGATGCCCTGGACGCTCGTCGGGGCGGGGGTGATCCTGCTGGTGTTCGCCGGCGGAGCGCTCCTCACGCCCTACGCGCGCTACCGGATCCACCGCTGGGAGGTCACCGGCGACGCGGTCTACACCCAGCGCGGCTGGCTCACGATCGAGCAGCGCATCGCGCCGATCTCGCGGGTGCAGACCGTCGACACCGAACGCGGAGCGCTGGCAAGGCTTTTCGGACTCAGCACCGTGACCGTCACCACCGCCTCAGCCAAGGGCGAACTCAAGATCGAAGGCCTCGACCGCTCCGTCGCCGAGGACATCGTGCGTGACCTCACCGTCGTCACCGCCGCCAGCCCCGGCGACGCCACCTGACCACCCCATGACCACCCCACGAAGTTCTCCGCTCGTGCCCGCCGACGACGTATGGCGCCGGCTCAGCACCCGCATGCTGCTGATCCATCCGGTGAAGGAACTCATCCGCTTCCTGCCCGCCCTGATCGCGATCGTGATCGCCGGCAGCAGCGGCGGGCAGCACTGGTGGGGCCTGATCGGCGTCGGGGTCGCCGTCGGCCTCGGCCTGTTGCGGTGGCTCACCACCCGCTACCGCTTCACCCCCGACCAGGTGCAGCTGCGCCACGGATTGCTCAACACCACAACGGTTTCGGCACCGATCGACCGGGTGCGTTCGGTCGACGTCACCGCGTCGATCCTGCACCGCGCACTGGGCCTGGCGGAGGTGAAGATCGGCACCGGCGCGGGGGAGAAGGAGCTCAAGCTCGACGGCCTGACCGCGACCGAGGCCGCTGCGCTGCGCGGCGACCTGCTCCACCGCAGCCGGCCGACGGCGGAGGACTCGCCCGAGGCCGACGCCCAGGCCCGCCCCGCCGCCGAGGGGGAGGGGCTCCCGTCATACGTCAGCCCGGAAACGGTTGTCTATCGGGGCCATCCGTCCTGGATCCGCTACGCGCCGTTCAGCCCCGCCGGTCTCATCGCGGCCCTCGCGATCTTCGGCATCGGCAGTCAGGTCATCAACGAGTCGGGCATCGACTGGGGCAACAACGAGGTCGTCAACGGAGCCACCGACGTGGTGCAGGGTCTCGGCGTGATCATCGCCGTGCTGGTCGGGGTGCTGGCGCTCATCGTTTTCGTGGTGCTGCTGTCCCTCGGCGGTTATCTGTTGGCATTCCACAACTTCCGGCTGACCCGCGACGATGCGGGCGGCACCTATCACGTCACGCGCGGGCTCCTCACGACCCGCGCCACCTCCCTGGAGATCCGGCGGCTGCGCGGTGTCGCGCTGCACCGTCCGGTGCCGCTGCGCTGGGTCGGCGGCGCCCGGCTGGAGGCGATCACCACCGGCGTCAAGGACGACGACCGGGCGATGAGCGCGACCCTGACGCCGCCCTCGCCGGAGCCGGTCGTCGCCGCGACGGCCGGCCGCGTGCTCGACGACCCTGGTGCCCTGGAGCTGCCGCTCCAGGGACACGGCCCGGCCGCGACCCGCCGGCGCTACACCCGCGCGCTCGTGGGCTTCGGCATCCCGGCCGCGGCCCTGGTCGTCGCCGCGGTGCGGTGGTCGCAGCCCGCCCTCGTCATACCCGCGGCGGCTCTGCTGGTGGTTGCCGTGCTGCTCGGCCGCAGCCGCGCCCACTGGCTCGGCCACACGATCACCGACCGCTTCCTGATCACCCGGCAGGGATCGCTCGCGCTCGCCACCGATGTCGTCGAGCGCCGCGGCGCCGTCGGCGTCGTGATCCGCCGCTCGTTCTTCCAGCGCCGGGCCGGTCTTGCGACGGTCAGCCTCGCGACGGCCGCCGGCGCGAAGGCATACCCGGTGCTCGACCTGCCGGAGCACGAGGTCGGCAAGCTCGCCACCCAGTTGCTGCCGGGGACGGTCGAGCAGTTCCGGGCCGATCAGCCGCCGACGACCCACTCGGCATAGAAGATCCCCAGGCCGGCCGCGACGCAGATGCCGCAGATGATCCAGAAGCGGATCGTGACGGTGATCTGCTCCCAGCCGAGCATCTCGAAGTGGTGGTGGATCGGGGTGATCCGGAAGAGCCGCTTGCCGACGCCGCCGTTGCTGCGTTTGGTCAGTTTGAAGTAGCTCACCTGCAGGATCACCGACGCGGTCTCCAGGACGAACAGGCCGCCCAGGACGACCATCAGCAGCTCGGTGCGGGTGGTGATCGCCAGGCCGGCGAGCGCGCCGCCGAGACCGAGGGAGCCGGTGTCGCCCATGAAGAGCCGGGCCGGGGCGGCGTTCCACCAGAGGAAGCCGAAGCAGGCGCCGACGACGCAGGCCGCGACCACTGCGAGGTCGAGCGGGTCACGCGTGGAGTAGCACTGGGCGGAGGTGGTGAACCGGCAGTTCTGGTTGAACTGCCACACGCCGATGAGCACGTAGGCGCCGAAGACCATCACGCACGCGCCGGCGGCCTGCCCGTCGAGCCCGTCGGTGAGGTTCACCCCGTTGCTCGCGCCGGCGATCATCAGGTTGGCCCACAGCACGAAGAGGATGAGGCCGACGACCGTGCCGAGGACCGCCAGGTCGAACCACGTGTCGCGCACGAACGAGATGCGGTAGCTCGCCGGACTTACCCCACCGCGGGAGAAGCGCGTGGCGAGAACGGCGAAAACCACTGCGACCGCTGTCTGTCCGACCAGCTTCTGCCCCGACGTCAGCCCGAGCGACCGCTCGTGGGTGATCTTGGCCCAGTCGTCGAGGAAGCCGACGAAACCGATGCCGACCATCAGGAAGAGCACCAGCAGCCCCGACGCGGTCGGCGGGCTCCAGGTGAGCAGGTGTGCCACGTCATACGCGGTGACGGTGCCGCCGATGATCACCAGGCCACCCATCTGCGGGGTGCCGCGCTTGGTGTGGTGACTGGTCGGGCCGTCCTCGCGGACGAACTGCCCCCAGCCCTTCCGGGTGGCCAGATCGATGTAGTAGCGGGTGCCGACGAGCCCGATGAGCAGAGCCACCAGGGCGCCGATGACGACGAGGGTCACCGGCGTACCTCGGGCATGGGGTCAGACGTATGGCGGTCCATCGCTCACTAGGACGCCCGAGCGGGTGGAAGGTTGCATCCAGCCGGGCAAACGCCGCTCAAGGGGGCTCTGAGGTGGCTCTGAGGCGGCCCCGCAGCGGACTCTGACGGCGGGATTGACGTTTGACGGTCGAATTGGACCGTCAGACGTGAATGCGACCGTCAGGGTGGGCCGTGCCGGGTCAGATCCAGGAGTTGAGCCACATCCGCCACTGCCAGTGGTCGAACGGGATGACCTGCGCGGTCCAGATCGGCCAGAAGAAGACGAACAGCGCGACCGTCAGGATGGTGAACCCGCCGACCACGGCCTTGCCGATCATGACGCGTTGCGGGGGCGCCCCGGGCCGGCCGAGACAGAGGCCGAGCACGAAGACGCACGCGAGCACGACATAGGGGGCGAACGCCACCGAGTAGAAGGTGAAGATCGTGCGCTGCTGGTAGAGGAACCAGGGCAGCCACCCGGCCGCGACGCCGGCGAGGATCGCGCCGGCGCGCCAGTCACGGCGCAGCAGCCAGAAGAACAGCAGCACCGCGAGCGCGACCGTGCCGAGCCACCAGATGCTGACCGTGCCGAGCGAGGTGATCGCCTTGCTGCACGAGTCGGCGTCGCAGCCGCCGACGCCGCGCTTCGGGCTCTCGTAGAAGAACGACGTCGGCCGGGTCTGCAGCATCCACGACCACGGGTTGGACTGGTAGGGGTGCTCCGAGGTGATGTCCGAGGCAGACTGCAGCATCTGCTTGTTGTACTGCCACAGCGACCGCAGCCAGTCCGGCATCCAGGCGAACAGCGAACTGTCCGGGGCGAAGCCGGAGTCCGCGGTCGCCGGGTTGTTGCGCGCCCACTGCCGGTCGTAGGCGTCGCTGCTCGCGATCCACCCCCACCAGCTGACCAGGTATGTCGTGAGCGACACCACGATCACGCTCACGCAGGCCGGCAGCCCGTCCTTGACGAACGTCGCCGACCAGTGGTGCCGGACACCGACCGCTCGCCGCGCGCCGAGGTCCCACAGGACGCTCATCAGCCCGAAGGCCGCGAGGAAGTAGAGGCCGGACCACTTGGTGGCGATGTCGAGGCCGATGCAGAGGCCGGCCACCCAGCGCCAGGGCCGCCAGCCGAGCCACGGCCCGGCGACCGAATGCTTCTCCCAGGTGCCGGCGACCTGCATCGCGGCGACCTTGTCGGCGAGGATGCGGCGGGTGCGGGTGCGGTCGGCGAGCAGCGCGACGAAGGCCGCGAGCGCCCAGAACATCACCATCACGTCGAGGATCGACGTGCGGGACATGACGAACTCGGCGCCCTCGAAGCACAGCAGCACCGCGGCGAGCGTGGCCAGCACCGGGGAGCGGAAGAGATGCCATGCCGCCCGGCCGACCAGGTAGATCGCGAGCGTGCCGAAGACCGCGACCGCGAAGCGCCAGCCGAAGGAGGAGTTGATGCCGAAGAGTTGCTCGCCCCAGCCGATGAACCATTTGCCGATCGGCGGGTGCACCACGAAGTCCGGCTCGGTGCCGAAGACGTGGGGGTTGCCCATCGTGAACAACCCGTCGGGGTTGTTGGAGATGCCGGTCGACTTGTCCTGTTTGCGCTCGTAGCCGTATTGGATCAGCGACCAGCCCTCTTTGACGTAATAGGTCTCGTCGAAGATCAGCTGGTGCGGGCGGCCGACATTCCAGAAGCGCAGGATGCCGCCGATGACGGTCACGATCGCCGGGCCGAGGAAGGCCCACAGCTTGGCGTTCGCGGAGCGGGGCGGCCCGAGCAGCCGGTCGCGCAGCACCGCCCGGCGCTCGGCCAGGGGGTCGCCGCCGGTGCTGTCGTCGGTCTCCCGAGCCAGCGTGACCGTCACGTGCGTCCCCTTTTCGCGTGCCTGCCGAACCCCCGCGAGGTTAGCCGAAGGATCTGGCGGCGCGCGGTCCGACGCGGGTAAGCAGTGCGCCCGCTCGGCGTGCGAGACTGCCGGGCGTGGCGATGGGAGTGCTCGTGCTGGCGGCGACGCCGATCGGCGACCCGCAGGATGCCGCGCCGCGCCTGGCCACCGAGCTGGCCGGCGCCGACGTGATCGCCGCCGAGGACACCCGCCGGCTGCGCCGGCTGCTGGACGACCTCGAGGTCACCCCGCGCGGCAGCATCACCAGCTATCACGAACACAACGAGCAGTCCCGCACCCCCGAGCTTCTCGACCGCCTGCGCAGCGGCGACCGGGTCGTGCTGGTCACCGACGCCGGTATGCCGTCGGTGTCCGACCCGGGCTACCGCCTGGTGACCGCCGCCGTCGCGGCCGGGCTGCGGGTCACCTGCGTGCCCGGACCGTCCGCGGTGCTGATGGCGCTCGCGGTGTCCGGGCTCCCGGTCGACCGGTTCTGCTTCGAGGGCTTCCTGCCGCGCAAAACCGGCGAGCGGGCGCGGCGGCTGGGTGGCCTGGCCGACGAGAAGCGCACCATGGTCTTCTTCGAGGCGCCGCACCGGCTGGCCGAGACGCTCAGCGCGATGGCCGAGGCGTTCGGGTCCGACCGGGCCGCGGCCGTCTGCCGGGAGCTGACCAAGACCTACGAGGAGGTCCGCCGGGGCGGTCTCGCGGAGTTGGCGGACTGGGCGGTCGAGGGTGCGCGCGGTGAGATCACCGTCGTGGTCGCGGGCGCACCGGCGGTCAGCAGCACGGTGGAGGAAGTGCTTCCCGCCATACAGCAGCGGGTGGCTGCGGGGGAGCGGCTCAAGACCGTCTGTGCCGAAATCGCTGCGGAGACAGGCCTTTCCAAGAAGCAGCTGTATGACGCAGCGCTCGCGGCGCGTCAGCGATGATTCGTTCCTCATCATCGCCGTCGCGCCGCTCGGCGGTCGGCCTGGGCGTCGGCGTCGCGGCCGTCGCTGCGGTTTTCTACACACTGCTCGCGATCGGCCGGTGGCGGGCCGGCAACAGCGCCAACTACGACCTCGGCATCTTCGCCCAGGGCGCCGACGCGTGGTCGCGCGGCCAGTGGCCGGAGTCGCACATCCGCGGCCTGTCGCTGCTCGGCGACCACTTCAGCCCGCTGCTCGCCTCCTGGGGCGCGCTCTGGCATTTCTGGCCGACGCCACCGACCCTGCTCATCACCCAGGCGGTGCTGCTCGCGGCCGCGCTCGGTGTGATCGTCGCCTACACCCGGCGGGTGGCGGGGCTGCGGGTGGCGCTGCTCGTGGCGGTCGTCGGGCTGCTGTCGCGGGCGGTGCTCACCACGGCGATGTTCGACGTGCACGAGGTCGCCTATGCGGCAATTGCGTTGGCAGTGTTGTGCATTGCGCTGTTGCAGCACCGCTTCGGCTGGGCGGTGGCGGCCTCGGTGTGGCTGCTGCTGACCAAGGAGGACATGGGGCTGACGGTCTTCGCGGCCGGCGCCTGCTGGTGGTGGATGCACCGCGGCGACGGGTGGCGGCGACCGCTGGTCCTGGCCGGACTCGGCGTCGCGGGGGTGATCGTCGCGATGCTGGTGCTCGGCGCGTTCGCGCCCGGCAGCGGCACCGGCTACCTCGCCTACTTCGGCATCGGCTCCAGCAACAAGCTGCCGGTGCCGGAGGACCACAGCCTCAGTCCGCAGCGTCTGCTGCCGGTGCTGATGTACGTCGTGACCGCGCTCGGCATCGGGGTGCGCTCGAAGCTGACCGTGCTCGCCATACCGACGCTGCTCTGGCGGGCCGCGTCCTCCAACATCCACTACTGGGCACTGGACTTCCACTACGACCTGGTGCTGTGGCCGATCGGCCTGCTCGCCTTCGTCGATGTATGCCGAAAAGGCCTGCCGCGACTGCGTTCTCGCAGCGGTGTGGTGGTCTCGATCGCCACCGTCGCGAGCCTCGTCCTCGGTGTCGCCGAGCTGCAGCAGCGCGCGGTCACCCCCGCGTCGACCTTCCGCACGGCACCGGTCGTGCGGGACATCCGCGCGCTCGCGGGGGAGCGCCTGCCGAAGGGCGCGAAGGTCGCCACCCAGATGGACGTCGGTCCCTATCTCGTGCCGCGCTACGACGTCTACTCCTTGCGCCCCGACCAGCGGCCGCGCGTCGACTACGTGATGTTCACCGACAAGGAGCGCTGGACCTATCAGGTGCCCGTCTGCGCCCGCGAACGTCTCGTCGCCGCAGGCGCGCAGGTATGGCGCCGCGGCATCGTCACGCTCGTGAAACTGCCCAGCGCACAGGTGGTTACGCCGACGTGCTGACGCTCGCCGGCGCGCGCACCGCGGCGAGCACACCGCGCAGATTGGCGATCAGCCGCTCGGGCGGGTAGCGGTCGGGGTCGGTGATCACCAGCCGGGCGAACTGCTCGCCGGCGACCAACAGCACCTGCGACAGCACCTCGGGCTCGACGTCGGGCGCGCCGCGCTCGGCCAGCCCGTCGGCCAGCCGCTGCTCCAGCGTGGAGCGGATCACCTCCCGCGCCTGCTCGATGCGCTCACCGACAGGCACAGCACCGCACCGAGGGGCACACGAATCCGCCCGTGTTTCGTGTGCCTCTCGATGCCGGTGTGTGCCGCTCGATCAGACGGCGGACGGTTGGTGGCCGGGGTGCTGGCTGAGGTGGTGGGGTGCGCCGCCGGTCGCCTCCGCGTCGACCGGTGCTGCGGTGTCGTCGGTCGCACGGCGCCGCAGGTATGCCGCGAACTGCAACGCCAGCCCGATCAGCAGCCAGCACCCGACCACGATCAGCGGCCGGACCGCGCCGTGCCCGTCGAAGAACGCGGTGGAGCGCAGCGCCGTGTTGGCGGCGCCGACCGGCAGCAGCTGGCCGGCGGTGCCCCAGCCGGTGGGCAGCATTTCCGGAGCGGTCGTCGCTCCCGACAGCGCGTTGCCGGTGAGCATCATCAGGAGCACACCGACACCGATGCCCGCCGGCCCGATGAGGCTCTCCAGGCCGAGGATCGTCATGGATACCGCGCCGACGCCGAAGGCGACGACGCAGGCATTGGCGACGTAGTTGCCGTCGAGCGTGCCGAGCCAGAACTGCAGCAGTGCGGTCATCGCGAAGCCGCCGACGATCGCGAAACCGGCGGCCACCAATGTGCGGTCGCGCCGCGTGCGGATCAGGAAGGTCGAGGCCGCGGCGCAGATGACCGCACCCATCGCGATCGGCAGCATCGACACGCCGATGCCGACGCCGCGTGGGTCGTCCGCCGGAGCGGGTACGACGTCCCGGGTCGTCGTCGGTAGCCGGTGCGCGCCGGCGATGGTCGCTCCCGTCTGGCCGAGGAGTTGCGCGACCGTCGCCGAGCGGGCCGACGCGGTGAGCACTTCGACGTTGTGGGCGGTGACAACGAAGGCACCGTAGGCGTCGTGGTCGGTGATCCGCTGGATGGCGGCCGCCTCATCGGTGACGACGATGACGTCGAATGCGCCCGGATGCTGTTGTTCGAGAGCGGTTTTCACGCCGGTGGTCGCGGCTGGCGGACCACTGAGCACGATCGGGAGATCGCGGGGCGCGCTGTGCACTGCCGGCCAGGCGAAGAGGGCGAGGAGGGCGCTGAGGCCGATGGCCAGCGCGAGCACGAGGCCCACACCGCGACGGGCGTCCGGGTTGGCCGCGTGGTGCGGCGGGATGCTGGTCATGTCTACCTCCAAAACGAATGTTCATTCTGGTTACGCTGCCAGCGTCCTCGGGTTCACGTCTCCTGTCAAACAGAATGGATGTTCTGTATCGTTGCCGCGTGCCTCGCATTTCCGAAGAGCGTCGTGCCGAACGCCGAGACCAGATCGTCCGGGCCGCGACGCGCTGCGCCATACGCTCCGGCCTGGACGGGATGACGATGGCGCAGGTGATCCGCGAGTCGGGCTTGTCCGCAGGAGCGGTCTACGGATACTTCGCAGGCAAGGCGGATCTGGTTGCGGCGATTGTGGATTCGCAGCTGGACGAGATCGTCGGGATGCTCCATGGCTTTGCGGTGGCTGACGAGCTGCCGGACATCCCGGAGCTGATGCAGACCCTCACCGAGGAGATCGAGCGACTGGCGCAGAGCCCTGACGGTGACCTCAGCGTGATGGTCCTGCTCAGCTGGGGCGACGCTGCCAAGAGTGAGGCGTCCCGCCGGTTGATCAGCGGCCGGCTGCAGACCGTGATCGAGGAATGGGAAGTCATCGTCAGCAGAATGCAGGCCGACGGTCGTCTGGACCCGGACGCCGACACCGCAGATCTGGCCCGCGTGGTGCACAGCACGCTGCCCGGTTACATCCTCCTCCGGATGGCCGGCACGGCACCAACCCCTGAGCGTTTCGCCGACGCGTGGCGCTCACTGCTCGGGCAAGCTGGTCGCTGATGGACTTCGCACTCACCGACGATCAGCTCGCGCTGCAGCAGGGCGCCCGCGATCTCGCACGCAGTTTCCCGGACGACTACTGGGCAGAGCGCGACGCCAAGGGCGAATTCCCTTGGGATTTCTACCGATCCTTCGCCGAGGGCGGGTGGCTAGGCATCGCCATACCGACGGCGTATGGCGGGGGCGGTCTCGGGATCCTCGAGGCCGCGCTGCTGCTGCAGGAGGTCTCGGCGTCCGGCGCGGGGATGAACGGCTGCTCCACGATGCACCTGACGATCTTCGGGCTCAACACGATCGTGAAGCACGGCAGCGAGCAGTTGCGGCAGGAGGTGCTGCCGCGGGCGGCGGACGGGTCGCTGCACGTGTGCTTCGGTGTGACCGAGCCCGACGCAGGCACCGACACGACCAGCATCTCGACGTTCGCGCGTCGCACCGCCGACGGCTACCGCATCCGCGGTCGCAAGGTGTGGATCACCAAGGCCGGTGACTCCCAGAAGATGGTGCTGATCACCCGCACCACACCCCGCGACGACGCGCACCGGACGGCGGGCATGACCCTCTTCCTCGTCGACCTCGAGTCCCCGCGCGTGCAGCTCACGCCGATCCCCAAGATGGGCCGCAACGCCGTGGCGTCCTACGAGGTGGTGTTCGACGACCTCGAGGTGCCGGAGTCGGCGCGAATCGGCAACGAGGGCGAGGGTTTTCGCTACCTGCTCGACGGGCTCAACCCCGAGCGCATCCTGCTCGCGCACGAGGCGCTGGGGCTCGGCCGGGCCGCGCTCGAACGCGCGACGCGTTATGCGAAGGAGCGGGTCGTCTTCGACCGGCCGATCGGGCAGAACCAGGGTGTGGCCTTTCCGCTCGCGGAGGCCGCGACCCGGCTGGATGCCGCCGAGCTGATGGCACGGCAGGCGGCCTGGCGCTACGACCAGGGTCTGCCCTGTGGGCGTGAGGCCAACATGGCCAAGTGGCTGTGCGCTGACGCCGGCTTCGCCGCCGCGGATCAGGCGATCCAGGCGCACGGCGGCATGGGCTATGCGCGGGAGTATCACGTGGAGCGATATTTTCGCGAGGCACGCATCCTGCGCCTGGCTCCGGTCAGCCAGGAGATGGCGATGAACTACATCGCCCAGCACGTGCTGGGACTGCCCAAGTCCTACTGAGCTGGCGTGGTGTCATCGAGCGTGATCGGCGGAAGGCGGGACGAATGACGGATCAGGCACTCACCGGGCTGCGGGTGCTCGACCTGTCGCGGGTCCTCGCCGGGCCGCTCTGCTCCCAGATGCTGGCCGACCACGGCGCCGACGTGATCAAGGTCGAGCCACCGGCGGGGGACGAAACCCGCACGTGGGGACCGCCTTTCGTCGATGAGCACACCAGCTCCTACTACGCCGCGCTCAACCGCAACAAGCGCAACATCGTGCTCGACCTGCGCAGCGACGACGGGCGGGCGGTGCTGCGCCGTCTCCTCGCCGACAGTGACGTGCTCATCGAAAACTTCCGCGCCGGGACGCTCGCGAAGTGGGGCCTGCCCGACGAGGAACTGCTGGCGTCATACCCGCGCCTCGTGCACTGCCGCGTCACCGGATTCGGGCTCGACGGCCCGATGGGTGGCAAGCCTGGGTATGACGCCGTCGCCCAGGCCTACAGCGGGCTGATGAGCGTCAACGGCGAGGCGACCGGGCCGGCGCTGCGAGTCGGGGTGCCCGTCGTCGACATGGCCACCGGCATGCTCGCCTTCAGTGGCGTGCTGCTGGCGCTGCGCGAGCGGGACGTCTCGGGTCGCGGGCAGGTGGTCGACTGCAGCCTGCTGGACACCGCGATCAACCTGTTGCACCCGCACTCGGCCGCCTATCTCGCCGACGGGACGCTGCCGGTGCGCTCGGGCTCGGCGCATCCGAGCATCGCGCCCTACGACGCCTTCCCGGCCGCCGACGGTGACCTCTTCATCAGTGCGGGCAACGACACGCAGTTCCGCAAGCTGCTCGCCGTGCTCGGCATCCCGGAGCTGGCCGACGATCCGCGCTTCGCGTCCAATCCGTTGCGGGTCAAGCACGTTCGCGAGTTGCGTGCGCTGCTGGTCGAGCGGGTGGGCGACTTCGACCGGCTCGGCCTGACCAAGCAACTGCTGGATGTCGGTGTGCCCGCCTCACCCGTCAACGACGTCGGCGAGGCGCTGACCGACGACCACGTCCGCGAGCGCGGACTGGTCGTCGAGCACGACGGCTACCGCGGCATCGCCAACCCGATCAGCCTGCACCGCACCCCTGCCGCTGTGCACACCGCACCGCGGCCGGCCGGTGCCGACACCCGGGAAGTGCTGGGGGAGTTGGGGATCGAGCCGGCGCTGGTCGATCGGGTGGTGGGCGCTCAGCGCTGACCGCAGAGCTGGTCCTCGGGCAGCCGCAGCGCGGCGTTGGTCGGGTCGGAGGGTGCGAAGCAGACCCACACCACCTTGCCCTGCGCGGTAAACGCAGCAGTGGCAACGTCTTTGGTGGTCTCGAGCTGTTTACCGTCGACGGTGTAGCGCACGGTCAGATTGCTGCGACCGCTGTCCGCCGGCGCTTCGCGCACCACCGTGCCCGCGGCCGCCGCCGGCCGCTCCGGACCGGCGTTGCGCCGGCTCTGCCACCAGTAGAGCCCGGCATAGAGCACCACCGCGAAGACCAGCACGGCGACGATCTTCTGTCCGGGCGTGCTGAGCAGGCCGGGTCTGCGCGGGTCAGGAGGTGTTCTCGACATACCGCCTCCGCCGCGCGAAGGACCGCATGCGGCGCACGAAAACGAAGCCGCCCCAGGCCAGCACGATCAACGCGAAGATCACCAGCACCGGGATGAAGATGGCGATGAGGGAGAGGCTGACCGACGACGCGTCCTCGACGGTCGACACGATCGGTGCGCCGAAACCCACTGTGCCCAGGTTGATTGCGGGGCGCGCGGTGGCTTTGCCCGTGTGCACCACGCCCGCGATCACGATGCCGCCGACGACGGCTGTCCACTCGTGGTCGCGCAGAAAGGAGGAGTGGTCGAGCGCGCCCGCCGACTGGGTCGCCGCCGAGATGATGCCGCCGGTCGCCGGGCGCACGACGGTGCCCACGAGGTCGTTGACGCTGTCGACCGCGGGGATCTTGTCGAGCACCACCTCGCTGATCAGCAGCAGGCTGCAGATGCCGATCGCCCACCACGACTCGATCCACTGCCAGCCGCCGGGCAGATTGATCACGTCGGTGAATCGCGCGACCAGCGCGACGATGAGGAACGGGATGTAGGCGTTGAGCCCGGCCGCGGCAGACAGGCCTGCGCCGGTGAGCACAGCGAACATCGCGACCTCCTTATCGATTCCGGGCCCGCTTCCTCACGGGCGCTCCCGCCATACGGTATGACGGGAGCGGCGGTAACTGGCGCGACCGCGCCGATCGAGCACACCTAGGATGAAGCACCATGAAGGTGCTCTCAGCAGTCGCATGGCCCTACACCAACGGGCCTCGCCACATCGGCCACGTGGCCGGATTCGGGGTCCCGGCAGACGTTTTCAGCCGCTACATGCGGATGGCCGGTCACGACGTGCTGATGGTCAGCGGCACCGACGAGCACGGCACCCCGATCCTGGTGCTCGCCGAGCAGGAGGGCGCCACCGTGCAGGAGACGGTCGACAAGTACAACGCGGTGATCGTGCAGGACCTCACCGACCTCGGCCTGTCCTACGACCTGTTCACCCGCACCACGACCCGCAACCACTACCGGGTGGTGCAGGACCTCTTCACCCAGATCCGGGCCAACGGCTACATGATCGAGCAGACGACCACGACGGCGATCAGCCCGTCGACCGGTCGCACGCTGCCGGACCGTTTCCTCGAGGGCACCTGCCCGATCTGCGGCTTCCCCGAGGCGCGCGGCGACCAGTGCGACAACTGCGGCAACCAGCTCGACCCGGCCGACCTGATCAACCCGCGCTCCAAGATCAACGGCGAGGTGCCGGAGTTCGTGGAGACCCAGCACTTCTTCCTCGACCTGCCCGCGCTCGCCGGCGCGCTGCAGGAGTGGCTGGACCAGGTCGACGCCGCCGGCACGTGGCGGCCGAGCGTCATCAACTTCGCCAAGGGTTTGGCCAAGGACATGCACCCGCGCGCGATGACGCGCGACATCGACTGGGGCATCCCGATCCCCGTGGACGGGTGGGACACCAAACGGTTCTACGTGTGGTTCGACGCGGTCATCGGCTACCTGTCGGCGGCCATCGAATGGGCCCGCCGCCTCGGCGAGCCCGAGCGCTGGCGCGACTGGTGGAACGACCCGACTGCGCTGTCCTATTACTTCCAGGGCAAGGACAACGTCACCTTCCACGCCCAGATCTGGCCGGCCGAGCTGCTCGGCTACATGGGCCGGGGCGACAAGGGCGGGGAGCCCGGCGCGTTCGGCGAGCTCAACCTGCCTACCGAGGTGGTGGCGTCCGGTTTCCTCGGGCTGGCCGGCGCGCAGTTCTCCACCTCGCGCGGCAACGTCATCTACGTCAAGGACATGATCGCGACGTATGGCGCCGACGCGCTGCGCTACTTCATCTGTGCCGCCGGGCCGGAGACCCAGGACAGCGACTTCACCTGGGAGGAGTTCGTCACCCGCAACAACAACGAACTCGTCGCCGGGTGGGGCAACCTGGTCAACCGCACCGCGTCGATGATCGCCAAGAACTTCGGGCAGATCCCGGCGCCGGCCGCGCTGGAGGCGGTCGACGAGGAGTTGCTCAGCGCAGTGCGGGACGGCTTCGGCACGGTCGGCGCGCTGCTCGAGGCGCAGCGCCAGAAGGCCGCGCTCGCGGAGGTGATGCGGCTGGTGCGGGCGGCGAACAAGTACGTCACCGACACCGAGCCGTTCCGGCTCAAGGGCGACGACCAGCGCGAGCGGCTCGGCACCGTGCTGCACACGCTGGCCCAGGCGGTCGGCGACCTCAACACGATGCTCGCGCCGTTCCTGCCGCACAGCTCCAATGCGGTGGCGCAAACCTTCGGTGCGACAGGGCAATTCATGCCGATGCCGCGCATCGAGCAGGTGCGCGACCTGGACGACGACAGTCGCGGATATCCGATCATCACCGGCGAATACTCCGGCACCCCGCGCTGGGAGTCGCGCCCGGTGACTGTGGGGGCGCCGGTGGCCAAGCCGACGCCGATCTTCGCCAAGCTCGACGCGATCGACCCGGCCGACCCGTTCGGGCACGGCGCGTGAGCCGGCGAAAGTCGACCCTCGGCATAGCAACGCGCCGTGTCCGTGCGGATCGTCGGCGTGGGCGTATGCCGAGGGTCGACTTTTGCCGGGAGTCGTGCGCGGGGGTGCGCCCGTGAGCAAGGGCCACCAGGACGCCCGCGCGAGTGAGCGCCCGCCCGCGCCGGACCCGCTGCCGCTGCCGGTCGTCGACAATCACACGCATCTCGACATCGCGCGGGACGGGGGTATGCCGCCGGACGTCGCCGCCGCGCTCGCGGACGCGGCCGCGGTCGGGGTGGACCGGGTCGTCCAGATCGGCTGCGACCTGGCGGGTGCGCGCTTCACCGTCGACCAGATCGACCGGCACCCGCAGATGCTCGGCGGCGTCGCGATCCATCCCAACGAGGCACCCCGGCACGCCGAGCGCGGTGACCTCGAGCAGGCATGGGCGCAGATCGAGCAGCTCGCAGCCCATCCGCGGGTGCGGGTCATCGGCGAGACCGGCCTCGACTATTTCCGCACCGGACCGGAAGGCGTTGCGGCACAACAGGATTCGTTCCGTTGGCACATCGACCTCGCCAAGCGCACCGGCAAGGCGCTGCAGATCCACGACCGCGACGCCCACGACGACGTCATGCGCATCCTCGACGAGGAGGGTGCGCCGGGAGCCACGGTGATGCACTGCTTCTCGGGCGACGCCGAGCTCGCCCGCCGCTGCGTCGAGAAGGGCTACTACCTGTCGTTCGCCGGCACCGTGACCTTCAAGAACGCCCGCAACCTGCGCGACGCGCTCGCGGTCACCCCGCTCGACCGGGTGCTGGTCGAGACCGACGCGCCCTACCTCACCCCCTCGCCGCACCGGGGCGCGACCAACGCGCCATACCTCGTGCCGTTGACGGTGCGTGCGATGGCGGGAGTGCTCACCACCGACGTGCCCACCCTCTGCCGCGCCCTCTCGGACAACAGCGAGCGCATTTACGGGCCCTGGTCGTAGCGCGCACCCCGCGGCAGCGCTGCGGTCACCTGCGGTAACCGCGGTCAGGACACCCTGTGATCCATCTATCGTTACCAAAATTTGACCAAAGTAGGGCTTGTGCTTCACCGTGGATAACGTCCAGCCCGAGAGTGGTCGCTTTCGGATGGGGCCGTACCCAATCGACGTCGACGTCGTGATCGATGTCGTCACCGGCCCGGCGGACCAGGCACAGCCGGTCGCGCCCACGGCAGATCCCACCTTGACGTGTTGTGAGTCGGTGCTGCCGTGCGTCCCTGCCGCTCGAGGGACAGCACGACATCGGAGATCCCTTGACTTACCGCATCACCAGGACCAGTGCGCTCGCTGCGACCGGTGCCGCCGTCGCGCTCGGAGCCCTCACCGCCTGCGGTGGTGGCTCGAGCACGTCCGGCGCCGAGGCCGCCATGCAGCTGAAGCCGCAGACCTCCTCGACCGCGGCGCCGAGCAGCAGCTCGGCCGCCCCCAAGCCATCGACCACCTCGGCCACGCCGAAGAAGACGGCGGCGAAGACGACCACCCGCGCGACCGCCGGTGGCGTGTCCCGTGACCACGCCCGCGCGACGCTCACGCCGCGCGCCGCCGCCCCGAAGGCGACGCCCAAGACGGTGACGCCGAAGAAGGTCACCCCGAACCGCGTTGCTCCGGCCACAAAGGCGCCGGTGCAGACTCCGCGCACCACGCCGAAGCCGACCTCGGCCTCGAACGCCGGCCTCGACCTCTCGCGCGCCGGCATGTGGGACCGCATCGCGATGTGCGAGTCCACCGGCAACTGGCACATCAACACCGGCAACGGCTACTACGGCGGCCTGCAGTTCGACCTCGGCACCTGGCTCGGTGCCGGCGGCGGCAAGTTCGCCTCGCGCGCCGACCTCGCCACCCGCGAGCAGCAGATCACCATCGCCAACACGGTGTTCGCCTCCCGCGGGCTCAGCCCGTGGCAGTGCGCGAGCGCTGCCTGAGGCGCCATATTTCGTGGGGTGACACTGTCGGGGCCCCCGCGAAGTATTGGCGGGGGAGCGGAGCGGAGGAGCCAATCTTCGTGGGGTGACACTAGGGTCGGCGTCGTGACGAACGACGCCGACACCGGTCTGCTGACCGCCCCGCGGGTGCGCGAGCTCGCGACCCGGCTCGACCTGCGCCCCACCAAGCAGTGGGGGCAGAACTTCGTCATCGACCCCAACACGGTCCGCAAGATCGTGCGCCTGGCGCAGGTCGGGCCGGGGGACAGCGTCGTCGAGGTCGGGCCGGGCCTCGGCTCGCTCACCCTTCCCCTCCTGTATGCCGCAGGCCACGTCACCGCGGTCGAGGTCGACCCGAGACTCGCGGCACAGTTGCCGCTGACCGTCGCCGAGCTCTCGCCGGAGGCCGCGGCCCGGCTCACCGTGCTGCAGCAGGACGCCCTCACGGTGACCGCGCTGCCCGACCCGCAGCCGACGGCGCTGGTCGCCAACCTGCCCTACAACGTGTCGGTGCCGGTCGTGCTGTCGTTCCTCGAGCGCTTCCCGAGCATCGAACGCGTGCTGGTGATGGTGCAGCTCGAGGTCGCCGAGCGGCTCGCCGCCGCACCGGGCAGCAAGGTCTACGGCGTCCCGAGCGCGAAGGCGGCGTGGTTTGCCGACGTGCGGCTTGCCGACCGGGTCGGCCGCAACGTCTTCTGGCCGGCACCCAATGTCGACTCGGGCCTCGTCGAGCTCGTCCGGCATACCCCTCCCGTCACGACCGCCTCCCGCGCGGAGGTCTTCGCCTGCGTCGACGCGGCCTTCGCTTCCCGCCGCAAGACGCTGCGGGCGGCGCTCGCCGGGTGGGCCGGATCGGCGGCTGCCGCGGAGGAGGCACTGCGCAGCGCGGGCATCGACCCGTCCCTTCGCGGTGAGCGTCTGACGATCGAAGAGTTCGCCGCCATCGCCGCGCACCGGGCCGATTAGGGTGGCGGACATGGGAGCCCCCACCGAGACCGCGGTCACCGTGCGCGTGCCGGCCAAGGTCAATCTCGAGCTGCGCGTCGGTCCGCTGCGCGACGACGGGTTCCATTCACTCTCAACGGTTTTCCACGCCGTCGACCTCGTCGACGACGTGACGGTGCGCCCGGCGTCCACGTCGTCGATCGTGACCACCGGTCCCTATGCGGACGCGGTGCCGGCGGGCCCCGACAACCTTGCGATGCGCGCGGCCCGGCTGATCGCCGAGCGCGTCGGCACCGACGAACACGTCGCGATCGAGATCGCCAAGTCGATCCCGGTCGCCGGAGGTATGGCGGGGGGTTCGGCCGACGCGGCCGCCGCCCTGGTCGCGGTCGACGCGCTCTGGGACACCGGCTTCAGCCCGCGCGAGCTGCACGAGCTCGCCGCGGAGCTCGGCAGCGACGTGCCCTTCGCACTGCACGGCGGCACCGCGATCGGCTCCGGCCGCGGCGAGCAGCTGGTGCCGGTGCTCGCCAAGGGCACCTTCGAGTGGGTCTTCGCGCTGCACCACGAGGGCTTGTCGACGCCGGCGGTCTACGCCGAGTGCGACCGGCTGCGCGGTCGGGAGCCGGTCGCCGAGCCGGAGCCGAGCTCCGGCATGATGGCCGCGCTCCGGGCCGGTGACGTCGACGCGCTCGCCGACAACCTGCACAACGACCTGCAGCCGGCCGCCTGCTCCCTGATGCCGCGGTTGCGCGACACCATCGCCGCCGGTCTCGACGAGGGCGCGCTCGGCGCCATCGTCTCCGGCTCCGGCCCCACGGTGGCATTCCTCTGCGGTGACCGGTCCGAGGCGCTCAACCTCATGGTGTCGCTGACCGCCGGCAACATCGCCGACGAGGTCGTGGGTGCGTCCGGCCCGGTGCACGGCGCACACGTCGTGCACGACGTGCGTCGCCGGTGACAGCCGCCGCCTGGATAATGGTCTGATGCCCAATCTGCTTGCCGCCGAAAGCATCTCGCTCGCCCTCGGCACCAATCAGGTGCTCGACGACGTGTCCCTCGGCATCGGCACGGGTGACCGCATCGGTGTGGTCGGCCGCAACGGCGGCGGCAAGTCCACCCTGATGCGCGTGCTCGCCGGGCTGCAGGAGGTCGACAGCGGTCGCGTCACCCGCGTCGGCGGCCTCACCATCGGCCTGCTCAGCCAGGACGACCGGCTCGACCCGGAGTCGACCGTGCACCAGGCGGTGCTCGGCGACCGCGCCGAGCACGAGTGGGCCGGCGACCCGCGGATCCGGGACGTGCTCTCGGGCCTACTCGGCGGCGTCGGCTTCACCTCGATCGGCGGACCCGACGCGGTCGTCGGCACCAAGTCCGGTGGCGAGCGTCGCCGCATCGCCTTGGCACGACTGCTGATCGACGACCCGGACCTGCTCCTGCTCGACGAGCCGACCAACCACCTCGACGTCGAGGGTGTGCAGTGGCTCGCCGATCACCTGGTGCAACGGCGCTCCCGGCCGGACAACGCGTTTCTCACCATCACCCACGACCGGTGGTTCCTCGACGCCGTCGCATTGCAGACGTGGGAGGTCGTCGACGGTCGCGTCGAGCAGTATGACGGGGGCTACGCGGCATACGTGCTCGCCAAGAACGAACGCTCCCGCATCGCCGCGGCGACCGAGGACCGCCGGCAGAACCTCCTGCGCAAGGAGCTGGCCTGGCTGCGACGCGGCGCACCGGCCCGCACGTCCAAGCCCCGTTTCCGCATCGAGGCGGCCAACGAGCTCATCAAGGGTGAGCCCGAGCCGCGTGACGAGGTCGAGCTGGTGCGCTTTGCCACCACGCGGCTCGGCAAGGACGTCATCGACCTCATCGACGCGTCGATCACGGTGGGGGACAAGGAGATTCTCGATCGGCAGACCTGGCGACTCGCGCCCGGCGAACGCGCCGGCATCGTCGGTGTCAACGGCGCCGGCAAGTCGACGGTGCTGCGCGCGATCGAGGGCAGTCAGCCGCTCAGCGCCGGCAAGCGCAAGCAGGGCCGCACGGTCGAGCTGGCGTTCCTCACCCAGGAAGTGCGCGAGCTCGAGAAGGTCGCGGGCATGAGGGTGATCGACGCGATCACCGACGTGCGCAGTTTCATCATGCTCGGCGGCAAGGAGGTGTCGGCGTCGCAGCTGGCCAAGCGGCTCGGCTTCTCCGGCCCGCGGCAGCAGACCCGCGTCTCGGACCTGTCCGGTGGCGAGCGCCGGCGGCTGCAGCTGCTCCGGCTGCTGATGCGCGAACCCAATGTGCTGTTGCTCGACGAGCCGACCAACGACCTCGACATCGAGACGCTGACCTCGCTGGAGGACGTACTCGACGGGTGGGCCGGCACGCTCGTGGTGGTGTCGCACGACCGCTACCTGCTGGAGCGGATGTGCGACCGGCAGGTGGCGCTGCTCGGCGACGGGCGGTTGCGCGACCTGCCCGGTGGGGTGGAGCAATATCTCGAATTGCGTGAGCAGGTGCGGCGATCCGCGACCGCCACTGCTGCAGCGCGCTCGGGTGCGGCGAAGGTGGCGGCGGCCCCCGGTGTGGGTGCCGGTGGTGGGGGAGCCCCGTCATACACGGCTGCGGAGCAGCGGGAGGCCCGCAAGGAGATGGCCCGGGTCGAGCGGTCACTGGCGAAGCTCGCCGACCAGGAGACGAAGTTGCACGACGCACTGATCGAGGCGGCCTCCGATCATGGTCGCGCGGCCGAGCTCGACGCGCAGCTGCGGGAGATCCACCAGCAGCGGGAGACGCTCGAGGAGCAGTGGATGGCGGCAGCCGAGCTGGTCGAGTAGGCCGAAAAGTCAGTCGGCAGAAGGTGATTCGACCGCTGCGAGCAACGTCCGCAGTGCCGACGCGACCGACGACCGGTCGCGCGCGGGCAGGTGCGACAGCAGCTCGCGCTCGTGGTCGAGCAACTCGACCATCGCGTCGTCGACCACCGCGCGCCCGGTCGCGGTGAGCCGCACGAGCACCCCGCGACGGTCGTTGGGCGCGGGCCTGCGCTGGACGAAGCTGCGCCCCTCCAGGCGGTCGACGCGGTTGGTCATCGTGCCGCTGGTGACGAGGGTCTGCTGCACGAGAGCCCCCGGCGACAGTTCGTAGGGCGGTCCCACGCGCCGCAGCGCCGACAGCACGTCGAACTCCCAGCCCTCGAGACCGTGGTCGGCGAAGGCCCGGCCGCGTGCCTGGTCGAGCAGGCGGGCGAGCCGGGAGACGCGCGAAAGCACCTGCAGCGGCTCGACATCCAGGTCGGCACGCTCACGTCGCCAGGCGTCGACGATCTGGTCGACTTCGTCGCGTTGCTGGGCCATGGCATCCAAGTGTAGCCATCAAGTTTCTTGACATCGAGATAGTAAGAGATATCTTGATGTCGAGATAATTCACACCGACGTGAGGAGCTCCGATGGCCACCTGGGACCCGGCGCAATACGAACGGTTCGCCGATCACCGCAACCGCCCGTTCCACGAACTCATCCGGAGGGTCGACGCCCAAAGTCCCTCGCAGGTGGTTGATCTCGGCTGCGGCAACGGCCCGTTGACGCTCAGTCTCGCCGACCGCTGGCCGGACGCGGCGATCGTCGGCCTCGACTCGTCGCCGGAGATGATCGAGCGTGCCCGGGCTGTCGACGAAAACGCCCGTGTGCACTGGCAACTCGCCGACGTCGCCGCGTGGGAGCCGGACGCGGCGGCGCCGGCGGAGGTCATCGTGACCAACGCGACGCTGCAGTGGGTGCCCGGTCACCTGCCGCTCATCGACCGGTGGCTCCGGGCCCTGCCGGACGGCGGGTGGTTCGCGATGCAGGTGCCCGGCAACTTCGACGCGCCGTCGCATCGGGTGATCCGCGAGGTCGCCACCGAGCTCGACCGTGCGGGCGAGCTGACCGGTGCGCTGCGCGATGCGCCGGTCGCCTCGCCGCAGGAGTATGCCGACGTGCTCGCGGCTCATTGCGGTCACGTCGACGTCTGGGAGACGACCTACGTCCAGGTGCTGGATCCGCAAGGGACACAGGGCAATCCGGTGCTCGAGTGGGTGAAGGGCACCGCGCTGCGACCGTTGCTGGACGTGCTCGACGGCGCGGAGCGGGGCCGCTTCCTCGCCGAGGTCGACGAGCGGCTCGCGGCGGCATACCCCCGGCGCAGCTACGGCACGCCGATGCCCTTCCGTCGCATCTTCGCGGTCGGTCGCAAGGGCCAAGTGGCGTGACCGGCAGGACCGCCGTCCGCGGCCTACACCACGTGCAGATCGCCTGCCCGGCCGGCTCGGAGGATCGGCTGCGGGCGTTCTACTCCGGCGTGCTCGGCCTGCGGGAGCTGCCAAAACCGGCGGCGCTGGCCGCTCGGGGCGGCTGCTGGTTTGCGCTGGGCGGTGGCCAGGAACTGCATTGCGGGGTCGAGGCCGACTTCCGGCCCGCGCGCAAGGCGCACCCGTGCCTGCTGGTCGACGACGTCGAGGCGGTGGCCGACGCCGTCCGCTCCGCCGGCGGCGAGGTGCGCTGGGACGACGCCATACCGGGGGTGCGGCGATTTCACACCGACGACCCGGTCGGCAATCGGCTGGAGCTTCAGCAGGCCGGTTAAAGGGTCTTGAGCTAGAGGGTCTTGAGCGTCGGCTCCGCCTCGAGGCCGTCGAGACCGCGCCAGGCCAGGTTGACCATGTGTGCCGCCACGGTGTCGCGGCTGAGGTCGGAGCCGGACTCGATCCACCACTCGCCGGTGAAGCCGATCATCCCGATCAGCATCTGGGCGTAGATCGGCACGACCTTGGTGTCGAGGTCGTTGCGCACGAACGTCTCGACCACGACCTCCTCGACGTGCTTGGCCACCTCGGACATGATGCTCGCCGCCGAACCCCTGCCGTGCCACGACGGTGAGTCCCGCAGCAGCACCCGGAACGCCGCGGGGTTGGACTCGATGTAGGTCAGCAGCGCGACCGCGGTGCGCTCCAGCAGTTCGCGCGGGCTGCCGCCGCTGGTGAGCGGATTGACGAGTTGCTCCAGCAGTTGCCGCATCGCCCGGTCGACGACGACGGCATACAGCCCCTCCTTGCCGCCGAAGTGTTCGTAGATCAGCGGTTTGGTGACTCCCGCCGCGGCCGCGATGTCCTCGACGGTCGTCGGCTGAACGCCGTGCTCGGCGAACATCACCTGGGCGACCGAGATCAGCTGTTCGCGGCGATCCGCGGCGGACAGTCGGGTGCGCTTCTTGCTGGCCATAGCTGCTCACTCTGCCATCTGCGCCATGGTCGATGTGCCCACACGCCGGACCTGCCCTACTCTTGTCGGCGTCCCGTGCGGGACGTTCCCCGGTTGCTCTGCTGGTAGGGGCCGCCTGACTTTGAATCAGGATTAGCGACGTAGGTTCGATTCCTACCCGGGGAGCCGGGGTGATTTCTCGGGACATCGCAATGGCGTGTCCTGGCGCAGCACACGAGGAGTCATGAAATGGCGAATTCGACCCAGCCCCTGTCGCGCGCTCTCGTCCTCGGCGGGGGCGGAGTGACCGGGATCGCGTGGGAAGTCGGTGTCCTGGCAGGGCTCAGCGCGCGGGGGATCGACTGGGGCAAGGCCACTTCGGTGATCGGCACCTCGGCGGGCTCGTTCGTCGGGGCCGCGGTCGCCAGCGGCTACGACATGGAGCGGCTCTTTGCCGCCCAGCTGGTCCCGGATGAGCACGAGGTGGCCGTCGCGGCGTCCGAGGCCACCATGAATGCGTGGTGGGCGGCGCTCGCCGAGGGCGGCGACGACCCGCGCAAGGTGGGTGCGGCGATGGGGCGCATCTCGAAAGCAGACCCCGAGCCCGTGCCCCCAGCCGTCCGTCGGCAGGTCGTCGCCTCACGTCTGGTCACCAGCGAGTGGCCGGCCGGCTTGCAGGTCACCGCGATCGACGCCGACACGGGCGAGCTGCAGCTCTTCGACGAGCACGCGGGCGTCTCACTGGCCGAGGCCGTTTCGGCCAGCGGTGCGGTCCCCGGTGTCTGGCCGCTCGAACACTTCTTGGGTCGCTCCTGGGTGGACGGCGGCATGGTGTCCACCGCCAACGCACGCCTGGCCGCCGGTCACGACCGGATCGTCGTCCTAGCACCGATGCCGGCCGGCTACGGACAGATTCCCGGTGCGGCCGCGGACGCCGAAGCCTTGGCGGAGCAGGCCGAGGTATGTCTGATCGCGCCGGACGAGCGAAGCGTCGAAGCCATCGGACCCAACCCATATGATCCCGCACGCCGCAAGGCTGCGGCGGAAGCCGGCCGCGCTCAGGGGGAGGCCCTGGCTGACACGGTCGAAAGGCTCTGGTAACCCGAAGCGGACTGCGGCCTCCCGCGGTGCAGATCGCGGTCTATTCACCGCGATGTGTATGCCGCCGCCCGCGCTCCCGGCGATCAGCGCCGTCGCGTGCTCGACTCGCGCACCCGCAACTCGGTGGCGACCCGGCGGGGCCCTCGCGGTAGGTCCTGGCCCAGCGCGCGGAGCGCGGCGCGGACGGCGAGGGCGCCGGTGAGGGCTGGTTGCAGGTCGACCGCGGTGACCGACGGACGGGCCAGCGCGAGGCCCGGGGTGTCGGTGTATGCCGCGAAGAGCATGTCCTCCGGCACGCGCACCTGACCGGGGAGCAGGTCCATCGCCATGGCGGCGGCGCCGTCCGGGGTGCACAGGATGGCGTCCGGCCGGTCGGCGAGCACCTGGTGCATCGACTCGGTGAGCTCGTCCGGCACGAAGGCGAAACCCACGTCATACAGCTCGACGTCGGGCACGGCCAGCGACTCGCGCAGCTCGACACCGAAACCGGTGTCGGTCGGCGGGGTGAGTGCGGCGATGCGGCGCGCTCCTTGGGATCGCAAGTGCCGCAACAGGTTTCGCACCGACCGCGCATGATCGATCCGTATGACGGCCGCCGGGTCGGCCCCGTCGGCGAGGTCGGGTTCGCACGTCACCATCGGCACCGGCAGGCCGCGCAGGATCGGCATCACCGGGTCGTTCGTGCTCGGGTCGGAGACGATCAGTGCGTCCAGGTGGAGCGCTCGCAACTGCGCGGCGTCGTCCCACGGCGGGATCATCGTCAGCGCGTAACCGTGCCCGAGCGCCTCCTGGGCGGCGCCGCGCGACAGGTAGGTGTAGTAGTCGTAACCGACGGTCTGATTGGGCAGGTAGACGCCGATCGTGCCCGAGCGGCCGAGGCGTAGGTTGCGGGCCGCCGCGCTGGCCACATAACCGAGCTGCTCGGCGGTCGCCCGCACCCGCTCGCGCGTCTCCTCGTTCATCCGGCCGCGACCCGACAAGGCATCCGAGACGGTCGTGGTCGACACCCCCGCAGCGCGCGCGACATCGCGGATCGTGATCCGTTGCGCGGCCATGGCGGTCACTCTAGTGCGCCGCCGCACGCCCGATCCGCTACGCACTCCCGACGGGTCCGGCCGCCACCCAGAGGCGTCCCACATCACGAATCCCTATTGCCGAATCGTTTCGGCACGTGCTTCCATGGGAGCAGCTGTGAAGGAGGTCACATGCCGCAAGCCGTCCCCGACCTGGTGATCCGCAACGCGCGAGTCTTCGGCGATGCCGCCCGTGAGGCGTCCGCCGTGGCCGTCACCGGCGACCGCATCACCGCGCTCGGCCCGGACGCCGAGGCATCCGCCGGACCGGGCACCCGGGTCGTCGATGCAGCGGGTGGCCTACTGCTGCCGGGCTTTCAGGACGTCCACGCGCCGTTCGCCGGTCTCAACCTGGGCCGGGTCTGGCTCAACGACGACCACAGCCGGCAGGCCTACCTGCGGCGCGTCGCCGACTACGCGGCCACACACCCGGGCCGCGAGTGGATCGTCGGCGGCGGCTGGGCGATGGAGCACTTTCCCGGCGGCGCTCCCAGCAAGGAGGACCTCGACGCCGTCGTGCCCGACCGGCCGGTGTTCCTGATGAACCGCGACATGCACGGCGCCTGGGCCAATTCGCGAGCGCTCGAGCTCGGCGGCATCACCGCCGCGACGCCCGACCCGGCCGACGGCCGGTATGAACGCGGTCCGGACGGCACACCGACCGGTGCGCTGCACCAGGGCGCCGCCTACGGCTTCGACGCCCGGGTGGTCCCGCGCCCGGACGCCGATGCCTGGCGGGAGGCCGTGCTCGCCGCGCAGGCCCACCTCCACGCGCTCGGCATTACCGGCTGGCAGGACGCCTGGGTGACACCCGACTCGCTCGCCGCCTATCGGGAGCTCGGCATGATGGGGCAGCTCACCGCCCGGGTCGTCGGCGCGCTCTGGTGGGACCGGCACCGTGGCCTGGAGCAGCTGGACGACCTGATCGAGCAGCGGGAGACGGGCGCTGCCAACGGGTTTCACCCGAGCACGGTCAAGATCATGGCGGACGGCGTGCTGGAGAACTTCACCGGAGCGCTGCTCGACCCCTACTGCGGATGTGCGGCCCAGCACGGCACCGGACTCAGCTACGTCGACCGCGAGCTGCTGCTGGAGGCCGTGCCGCGACTGGCCGCCGAGCGCTTCCAGATGCACCTGCACGCGATCGGCGACCGGGCGGTGCGGGACGTGCTCGACGCCCTCGAGGCCGCCGCGCCCCACGATCGCGACCTGCGGCATACCGTGGCTCATCTGCAGCTGATCCATCCCGACGACCTCCCTCGCTTCGCGAAGCTCGGCGTGGTCGCCAACCTGCAGGCCTACTGGGCGCAGCACGAGCCGCAGATGGACGAACTGACCATGCCCTTCCTCGGCCCCGAACGCGCCGGCCGGCAATACCCCTTCGCCGACCTCGCCGCCTCCGGTGCCCGGCTCGCGATGGGCAGCGACTGGTCGGTCACCACCGCAGATCCCTTGGCGCAGTTGGAAGTTGCGATCACGCGCACCGATCCGGCGCGGCGGGGCAGCGAGCCGTTCCTGCCGGCTCAGGCGCTCGACCCGCAGACCGCGATCACTGCGTTCACCGCCGGCTCGGCATACGTCAACCACGACGACGACGCCGGCCGCATCGCGGTCGGCGCCCGGGCCGACCTCGCCCTGCTCGACCACGACATCACCCGGCCCGGAGCACTGCCGACCGACGCGACGGTCACCCTGACCGTCGCGTCCGGCCGGGTCGTGCACGACCGCTCGTGAGAGGCGCCCAATGACTCCGACCACCCGCCTGCAACGCGTCCTCGGCCTGCCCGAGCTCGTGCTCTTCGGCCTGGCCTACATGGTGCCGCTCACCGTCTTCACCACGTATGGCGTGGTCACCGTCCAGACCGGTGGCCATCTGCCCGGCGCCTACGTATTTACTTTGGCCGCAATGTTTTTCACGGCATACAGCTATGGCCGGATGGTGCAGGTGCACCCGGTCGCCGGATCGGCCTACTCCTACACCCAGAAGTCCTTCGGCGGCAGCGTCGGCTTCGTCACCGGCTGGTCGCTGCTGCTCGACTACGTCTTCCTGCCGATGCTCAACTACCTGGTCATCGGCATCTTCACCCACGCACTGCTCTCCGGTGTCCCGGAGTGGCTCGCCGTGCTCGTGTCGATCGCGCTGGTCACCACCCTCAACGTGCTGGGCATCAAGCTCGTCGCCCGGATGAACTTCGTGCTGGTGGCCTTCCAGGCCGTCTTCATCGTGGTCTTCCTGGGGCTCTGCATGCGCTGGTTCGCCGGGCACGATCTTCCGTCGGTCACCGCACCCTTCTTCAGCGGCGACGCGAAACTGTCGCTGGTGCTCGGCGGATCTGCGGTGCTGTGCCTGTCATTCCTCGGATTCGACGCAATCTCAACGCTTTCGGAGGAGACGCGCGATGCCCGCACGATGATCCCGCGCGCGATCATGCTGGTGACGTTTGCCGGGGGAGTCCTCTTCATCGTGGTGTCCTACGCCGCGGCGCTGGTCTTCCCCGACTTCACGTCATTCACCGATCAGGACGCGGCCGCAAACGACGTGATGATCCGGCTGGGTGGGCACGTCTTCGAGACCTTCTTCACCAGTGCGTATGTCGCAGGCTGCGTCGCATCGGCACTGGCCGCTCAAGCGAGCGTCGCCCGCATCCTCTACGCGATGGGCCGCGACGGCACCCTGCCTCGGCGGCTCGGGCGACTGCACCGACGCTGGGGGACCCCGTCCAACGCCGTGCTGCTGGTCGGGGTGGTCTCGCTCGTCGCGCTCTTCATCTCGTTGCCGACCGCGGCGGCGATGGTGAGTTTCGGTGCCCTTGCTGCGTTTTCGATGGTCAACCTCTCCGTGGTGAAGCACTACCTCATCGACCGCGGGCTGCGTTCAGCGGGCGACCTGGTCCGCTATGGTGTGGTGCCCCTCGTCGGTTTCGCGCTGACCGTGTGGCTGTGGACCAACCTGTCCGGCACCGCGCTCACCGTCGGGTTGTGCTGGCTGGCGGCCGGACTGGCCTACCTGGTCTTCCTCACGCGGGGCTTCCGCCGGCCCGCGCCGACGCTCGACCTGCGGGAGGACGCGCACCCCGATGGGACGACCGAGACGTCCGGGGCGGTCTCGTGAGCACGACCATCGCCGCGTATCAGCTCGCTCCTCGGATCGGCGACCTCGCCGGCAACCGGGAGCGGCTGGTGGCTGCCGTGCGGCAGGCTGCCGCGGCCGGCGCCGACCTGCTGGTGCTGCCCGAACTCGCCACTTCTGGTTACGTTTTCGCGTCCGCGGCGGAAGCGCGTGAGCTGGCCGAGCCGGTGGACGGCCCGACGGCGCAGTTGCTCGCCGGCGTGTGCCGCGAGACCGGGCTCACCGTCGTCTACGGCTTCCCCGAGGCAGCCGGAGAGGTGGTGTTCAACGCCGCGGCGGTCGTCGACGGCAGCGGGGTGCTGGCGGCATACCGCAAAGCCCACCTGTGGGGGGACGAGCCGGACTGGTCGGGCGCCGGTGACGAGCGGCCGCCGGTCGTGCAGACCGCGTTCGGGCGGCTCGGACTGGCGGTGTGTTACGACCTGGAGTTTCCCGAGTGGGTGCGACTCGCCGCGACGGACGTCGACGTGCTCTGTGTGCCGACCAACTGGCCGGCGAGCGCGCGCCCTCCCGGCGAGCGGCCGATCGAGACCGCCAACGCCCTCGTCGCCGGAGCGCTCAACCGGGTCTTCGTCGTCGCGGCCGACCGCGTCGGCACCGAACGTGGCGTGCCTTGGGTGGGCGGCTCGGTGATCGGCGGCCCCGACGGCTATTCGCTCGCGATCGCCCGACCGGGCGACACCGAGCAGCTGCTCGTCGCCACCGTCGACCTGGCGCAAGCCCGCGACAAGCGGGTCGGCGACCGCAACGACCGGGTCGCCGACCGGCGCGGCGAGCTCTACCGGCGGGCGGGCGCTGACGACCGGTAGGACGTGACCCGAAAGGTCGAATGTGGGGCGCGCGGCGTCCGCACTGCGACGGAAAGTGACCTTTGGGCCACTTTGGGTCACTTGCGGCCGCACCGGACAGCGCACCGGCCGGAGGCAGGTAACATCGCTCGGCGGACAGCAACCACGGCGCGGACGATCTCCCCGTGCCCGCTGAATCGACATCCAGGAGCTCCGATCCCCGTGACCGCAACACCCGCAGCCGTCATCGTCCTGTCCGCAGGCGACGGCACCCGGATGAAGTCGAGCCTCAACAAGGCGCTGCACCGCATCGCGGGCCGCACGCTGGTCGGGCACGCCGTCAGTGCCGCGGTCGGCACCGGCGCGTCATACGTCGCAGTCGTCGTGCGCGCCCAGAAGGAAGCCGTCGGCGCGGCCGCCCGCGAGATCGACGAGGCCGTCGTGCTCGCCGAGCAGGACGACGTCTACGGCACCGGGCGCGCCGCCGAGTGCGGCCTCGCGGCTCTGCCGCCCGACCTGTCCGGCACCGTCGTGGTGACGACCGGCGACACCCCGCTGCTGACCGCCGAGACGCTGCTCCAGCTCACCGCCGACCACGCCGAGCACGGCGCCGCGGTGACGGTGATGACCGGGATCCTCGACGACGCCACCGGATATGGGCGGATCGTGCGCAACGACATCGGCGAGGTGCAGGCGATCGTCGAGCACAAGCAGGCCACCGAGGAAGAGCGCAAGATCGGCGAATTCAACTCCGGCATCTTCGCTTTCGACGCCGACGTGCTGCGCGACGCGCTCGCCCAGGTCGACGTCCACGAGCAGGCGGGCGAGAAATACCTGACCGACGTCGTCGCCGTGGCGGTCGGCAAGGGCCTGCACGTGCGGGCGCACGTGCTCGACGACCTCTGGCAGACCGAGGGCGTCAACGACAAGGCGCAGCTGGCGCGGCTCGGCAAGGAGCTCAACCGGCGGCTGCTCGACGACCTGATGCGGCAGCAGGGCGCCATCGTGATCGACCCCGACACGACCTGGGTCGACGTCGACGTCACCGTCGGCCAGGACACCGTGGTGCGGCCGGGCTGCCAGCTGCACGGCGCCACCACGATCGGTGCCGGCTGCGAGATCGGCCCCGACACCACTCTCACCGACACCGAGGTCGCCGACGGCGCGAAGGTCGTGCGCTCCCACGCCAACCTGGCCTACATCGGGCCCGAGGCCGACGTGGGGCCCTACTCCTACCTGCGGCCGGGCACCGAGCTCGGGCGGGCGGGGAAGATCGGCGGCTTCGTGGAGACCAAGAACACCCAGATCGGCGACGGCGCGAAGGTGCCGCACCTGACGTATGCCGGGGACGCCACGATCGGCGCGGGCGCCAACGTCGGAGCGGGCACGATCTTCGCCAACTACGACGGGGTGGCCAAGCACCGCACCACTGTCGGGCGGGCCAGCTTCATCGGCAGCAACTCGGTGCTGGTCGCACCGGTCGACATCGCCGACGGCGTGTATGTCGCCGCCGGCTCCGCCATCTACGAGAACATCGAGCCGGGCCGCCTCGGGATCACCCGGGCCGAGCAGCACAACGTCGACGGCTGGGTCGCCCGCCGCCGCGCCGGCACCAGCACCGACGAAGCCGCGCAGGAGGCGCTCGCGGGTGACCCGCAGGTGTCCTCCGACTCTCCGGAAACCACTGACGAGCAAGGGGATTCACCCGCATGACCACCGGTATGAAGCGCACCACCGAGAAGAACCTGATGGTCTTCTCCGGGCGGGCACACCCCGAACTCGCAGAGGCCGTCGCCGCCGACCTCGGCACCCAGCTGGTGCCGACCGAGCTGCGCGACTTCGCCAACACCGAGATGTACGTGCGCTTCGAGGAGTCGGTGCGCGGGTGCGACGCGTTCGTCATCCAGAGCCACACCGCGCCGATCAACAAGTGGATCATGGAGCACCTGATCATGGTCGACGCGCTGAAGCGCGCCAGTGCCAAGCGGATCACCGTGGTCACCCCGTTCTACGGCTACGCCCGGCAGGACAAGAAGTCCCGCGGTCGCGAGCCGATCAGCGCGCGCCTCATGGCCGACATGTTCAAGACCGCCGGCGCCGACCGGCTGATGGCGGTCGACCTGCACACCGACCAGATCCAGGGCTTCTTCGACGGCCCGGTGGACCACCTGCAGGCGATGCCGATCCTCACCGACTACGTCTCGCGCAAGTACGGCCACGAGGACCTCACGGTCGTCTCGCCCGACGCCGGCCGCATCAAGGTCGCCGAGGCCTGGTCGAAGCGCCTGGACGGCGCGCCCCTGGCGTTCATCCACAAGACCCGCGACGTCACCCAGTCCAACCAGAGCGTGGCCAACCGGGTCATCGGGCACGTCGAGGGACGCACCTGCATCCTGGTCGACGACATGATCGACTCCGGCGGCACGATCGTGCACGCGGCCGACGCGCTGATGGCCGAAGGCGCCTCGAGCGTCGTCATCGCGGCCACCCACGCGATCTTCTCCGATCCGGCCGCGACCCGGCTGCGCGACTCGGTCGCCCGCGAGGTGATCGTCACCGACACGCTGCCGATCACCGCGGACAAGGGTTTCGAGAAGCTGACGCCGCTCTCGATCGCGCCACTGCTCGGCAAGGCGATCCGGGAGGTCTTCGAGGACGGCTCGGTGACCTCGATGTTCACCCCCTGAGAGCGGCGCGATTTGGGCCGGGCGCGGCTCCCGTCATACGATCTATGCCGCCAGCCTCGGCGAGGGACGCGCGCACGGCCGTCCGTGATCGACAAGGTGTGCACCGCACGGCGTCCGCAGCACTGCGGGCTTGCCTGCCGCGCCCACGTCGTCGTTCACCGACATCCGCGCCACGTCCCGCGTCGAGGCAGCACCTCGAAGCTCCACCCGACGACGCAAGGAAACCTCATGGCACAGAACGAGATTCGTCTCGACGCCGCGCTCCGCACGGAGTTCGGCAAGGGCGCGGCCCGTCGCATCCGCCGCGACCACAAGATCCCCGCGGTCCTCTACGGCCACGGCACCGACCCGGTCCACCTGACCCTGCCCGGTCACGAGACCATGCTGGCGCTGAAGAACGCCAACGCGATCCTGACCCTCGACTTCGACGGCAAGCACGAGCTGGCTCTCGCCAAGGACGTGCAGCGCGACCCGATCAAGCCGGTCATCGAGCACGTCGACCTGGTCATCGTCAAGCGCGGCGAGAAGGTCACCGTCGATGTCGGCGTCCACGTCGAGGGCGAGGCCGCTGCCGAGACCAACGTCGTGGTCGAGAACCCGACGCTGTCGGTCGAGGCCGACGTGCTGTCGATCCCCGAGTGGTTCATCGTCTCGGTCGAGGGCCTCGAGGCCGGCAGCCAGATCCTGGCCAAGGACGTCGAGCTGCCCGACGGTGTCACGCTGATCTCCGACGAGGAGCTGCTCGTGGTCAACGTGACCCAGCAGGTCTCGGCCGAGGAGCTCGAGGCCGAGCTCGAGGCCGCCGAGGAAGAGGCTGGCATCGAGAAGGAAGAGTCCGACGAGGAGGCCGCCGAGGGCGAGTCCTCCGAGGAGGGCGGCGAGTCCGAGGGCGGCGACGAGGAGTCGTCCGAGGGCTGATCCTCACCGCACCGCATCGAGCGGCCCCGACCTGTGGTGGTCGGGGCCGCTTTCGTCTGTCCGGACTCCCGTGGGGAATGCTCTCTTGTTTATACCCCTGGGGGGTATATAGTGCAGACGGAGGTATGGCGATGACGATGCATCACGGGCACGGCGCGGGCACGATGCGACCCGACGCACCCACCCACGGCGACGAGGCGAGCGGTCACGCGGGACACGGTGGTCATGCGGGAAGCAGTAGCCACGCGGGTCACGGCGACCACGTCGCGCAGTTCCGGCGGCTCTTCTGGATCATGCTGCTCGTCGCGATCCCGGTCGTGGGCTGCTCGGCGATGTTCGCCGATCTGGTCGGCTACTCGCTGCCCGCCGGCCTCGACTGGGTGTCGCCGGTGCTCGGCTCGGCGATGTACGTGTGGGGCGGCTCGCCGTTCCTGACGGGTGCGGTGAGCGAGATCCGCGCGCGGCAACCCGGGATGATGCTGCTGATCGGCCTGGCGATCTCCGTGGCGTTCTTCGCCTCCTGGGGCGCGAGCCTCGGCGTGCTGCACCACGAGCTCGACTTCTGGTGGGAGCTCGCCCTGCTCATCGTGATCATGCTGCTCGGGCATTGGATCGAGATGCGGTCGCTCGCCCAAACCACCTCTGCGCTGGACACTTTGGCGGCGTTGCTGCCCGACGAGGCCGAGCGCGTCGAGGGCGATCAGGTGGTGACCGTCGCGCCGTCGCAGCTGCGCGTGGGAGACGTTGTCGTCATACGGCCGGGTGGGCGGGTGCCCGCGGACGGCCGGGTGGTGCAGGGGTCGGCGAGTGTCGACGAGTCGATGCTGACCGGCGAGTCGCGGCCGGTGCGCCGGTCCGCGGGCGACCCGGTGGTGGCGGGGACGGTGGCCACCGACTCCGGGCTGCGGGTCGAGGTGACGGCGATCGGCGACGACACCGCGCTCGCCGGCATCCAGCAGCTGGTCGCCGACGCGCAGGCGTCGTCGTCGCGGGCGCAGCGTCTCGCCGACCGCGCCGCCGCCCTGCTCTTCTGGTATGCGCTCGGCGCCGCCGTCATCACCGCGATCGTCTGGGCGCTGGTAGGTCAGCCGGACGAGGGTGTGGTGCGCACGATCACGGTGCTGGTGATCGCCTGCCCGCATGCCCTGGGCCTCGCGATCCCGCTGGTCGTGGCGATCTCGACCGAACGCGCCGCCAGGGCCGGGGTGCTGATCAAGGACCGGCTCGCGCTGGAGAGCATGCGCACCGTCGACACCGTGCTCTTCGACAAGACCGGCACGCTCACCAAGGGTGCGCCCGCGGTGACCGCCGTCGAGCCGGCACCGGGTTTCACCGATGACCAGGTGCTCGCGCTGGCGGCCGCCGCCGAGTCCGACTCCGAGCACCCGCTCGCGAAGGCGATTGTGCAGGCCGCGCGGGGGCAGCAGGTGCTCGCAGCGAGCGACTTCTCGTCCTCGCCGGCGGTCGGGGTGCGCGCAGTGGTCGACGGCCGCGTCGTCGAGGTCGGCGGGCCGCGTCTGCTCGACGAGACACCCGCCGACGAGCTTCCGATCGCCGATGTATGGCGCAACGACGGCGCGATCATCCTGCACGTCCTGGTCGACGGCAAAGTCGCCGGCGCCCTCCGCCTCGCCGACGAGATCAGGCCCGAATCCCGGGAAGCGGTAAGGGCTTTGGCCGATCGCGGCGTGCAGGTGGTGATGATCACCGGCGACGCCGAGGCGGTCGCGGCGTCGGTCGCGGGCGAGCTCGGCATCGAGCGGTTCTTCGCCGGCGTCCGGCCGCAGGACAAGGCCGCGGCCGTGGAGCAGCTGCGTGCTGAGGGCCGCAAGGTGGCGATGGTCGGCGACGGCGTCAACGACGCACCCGCGCTCGCCGCGGCCGACGTCGGCATCGCGATCGGTGCCGGCACCGATGTGGCGATCGCGTCCGCCGGGGTGATCCTCGCCAGCGACGACCCGCGCTCGGTGGTGTCGGTGATCGAGCTGTCCAGGGCGAGCTATCGGAAGATGAAGCAGAACCTCTGGTGGGCGGCGGGCTACAACCTGGTCGCGGTGCCGCTCGCGGCCGGGGTGCTCGCGCCGTGGGGATTCGTGCTGCCCATGTCGGTCGGCGCGATCCTGATGTCGCTGTCGACCGTGGTCGTCGCGCTCAACGCGCAGCTGCTGCGGCGGCTCGACCTGCGGCCGGAGGCGGTCATCGACACCGGCGCGCGCTGACCCGGAGTGGCCGATGCGTCATACTCGCTGCCCGTGAGTGACACCCCGCCCTGGCTGATCGTCGGACTCGGCAACCCCGGCCCGAAGTACGCCGGCAACCGGCACAACGTCGGCGCGATGGTCGTGCAGCGCATCGCCGAGGACGCCGGGGCGAGCCTGCGGGCGCACAAGGCCGGCGCGAGCGCGGCGCAGGTGCGGCTCGCCGGGGAGCCCGCGGTGATCGCGATCCCGAGCAGCTACATGAACGAGTCGGGCGGCGCCGTCGCCGGGCTGATGCGCTTCTTCAAGGTGCCGCTGGAGCGGCTGATCGTGATCCACGACGAGCTCGACATCGACTTCGCCGCCCTACGGCTCAAGCGCGGCGGGGGAGAAGGCGGTCACAACGGGCTGCGTTCGATCAGCAAGTCGGTCGGCTCCAAGGACTACCTGCGGGTGCGCGTCGGCATCGGCCGCCCGCCCGGCCGGATGGACCCTGCGGCATACGTGCTGAAGGACTTCAACGCCACCGAGCGCAAGGAGCTCGACTTCCTGGTCCCCGACACGATCGAGGCGACCGAGCTGCTGCTGCAGCACGGGCTGACCGACGCGCAGAACGTCGTGCACGCCCGCGGCGCCGCGCGGTGACGAGCTCTCATGACGGGCCGCCCGTCTCGTCAGCGACCGTGACGCCGGCCGCACCGTTGCTTACGGGATCCACGCCTGTCGGACCGGCCGCCTAGAATCGACAACGTCACCCCGACCGCAGCGCGAGTCGGGGCCGTTTGCGTTGCCACCATGACCCTTTCAGACCCGTTCAGAGGATGTGCCCGTGAGCCTGCAGCCCGTGCTCGACCTGCTCGCCCGCGACGACGCCGTCGCGCGGCTGATGTCGCACGTCGGCACGGCCAATGTCGTCGACATCGCCGGGGCACCCGGAGTGCGTGCCCCGCTGACCGCACTGCTCGCGCGCGGCGTCGACGACCGCCCCGGCCGCACCGTGCTGCTGGTCACCGCGACCGGGCGGGAGGCCGGCGACCTCGCGCAGTGTCTGCGGTCCTTCCTGCCGGACGACACGGTGGTGGAGTTCCCCAGCTGGGAGACGCTGCCGCACGAGCGGCTCAGCCCACGCAGCGACACCGTCGGTCGCCGGCTCGCGGTGCTGCGGCGCCTCGCCCACCCCGACCCCGACGACGAGGCCTATGGTCCGATCGACGTCGTCGTCGCGAGCGTGCGCGCGCTCATGCAACCGATTGCCAAGGGGCTCGGCGACCTCGCGCCGGTGTCGCTGCGCGCCGGTCAGGACGCCGACCTGCCCGACGTCGTCGAGGCGCTCGCCGCGGCCGCCTACACCCGCACCGACCTGGTCGAGCGGCGCGGCGAGTTCGCGGTGCGCGGCGGCATCCTCGACGTCTTCCCGCCGACCGAGGAGCACCCGGTGCGGGTCGAGTTCTGGGGCGACACGGTCGAGGAGATCCGCTGGTTCAAGGTCGCGGACCAGCGCAGTCTCGAAGTCGCCGAGCACGGACTTTGGGCGCCGCCCTGCCGTGAACTGCTGCTCACCGACGACGTCCGGGCCCGCGCGGAGACGCTCGCCGGCCAGCTGCCCGGCGTGCAGGACATGCTGCTCAAGGTCGCCGAGGGCATCGCCGTCGAAGGCATGGAATCGCTCGCGCCGATCCTGCTGGCCGGCGGCACCGCCGGTGGCATGGAGACCCTGCTCGACGTGCTGCCCGACGGCACCCACGTCGCGCTCGCCGACCCCGAGCGGGTGCGCACCCGCGCGCACGACCTGGTCGCGACCAGCGCCGAGTTCCTCGACGCCAGCTGGGCCAACGCGGCCGCCGGCAACGCGGTGCCGGTCGATCTGCAGTCCGTGCTCGGCACCGCCTCCTACTGGTCGCTCGCCGAGCTTCGCGATCACGCACTCGCCAAGGGCCTTGCGTGGTGGTCGTTCTCGTCGTTCGCGACCGACGACGAGCTGGCCGAGTTCACCGAGGACGAGCTGCCGGGCGAGCGGGTCAACCTCGGCACCGCGGAGGTGCCGGCATACCGCGGCAACACCGAGCAGGCCGTCGGCGACATCCGTGACTGGGCCAGGGACGGTCAGCGGGTGCTGATCGTCACCGAAGGGCCCGGCCTCGGCCACCGCATCGGTGAGGTGCTGCGCGACCACGACGTCGCCTCGCACCGGATCGACCAGCTGACGCCGGGCTCCGTCGAGTTGGCCACCGCCGCCTACGGTCGCGGATTTGCTTTGCCGGCAAGCAATTTCGTGCTGCTCTCCGAGAGTGACCTGACCGGATCGGCGGGCCAGGGCGGCAGCACCAAGGACATGCGCCGCATGCCGTCCCGTCGCCGCAACGTCGTCGACCCGCTGCAATTGCACCCCGGCGACTACGTGGTGCACGAGCAGCACGGCGTCGGGCGCTTCGCCAAGATGATGCAGCGCAACGTGCACGGCGCCACTCGCGAATACCTGGTGATCGACTACGCGCCGGCCAAGAAGGGTCAGCCGGCCGACCAGCTCTACGTGCCCACCGATCAGCTCGACCAGGTGACCCGATACGTCGGCGGCGAGCAGCCCAGCCTCAACAAGATGGGCGGATCCGACTGGCAGACAACAAAGTCCAGGGCTCGCCGGCACGTGCGGCAGATCGCTGCGGAGCTGATCCAGCTCTACTCGGCACGCATGGCGACCGAGGGGCATTCGTTCGGTCCCGACACCCCGTGGCAGCGCGAGCTCGAGGACGCCTTCGCCTACGTCGAGACGCCCGACCAGTTGAGCAGCATCGACGAGGTCAAGGCCGACATGGAGAAGTCGGTGCCGATGGACCGGCTGATCTGCGGCGACGTCGGCTACGGCAAGACGGAGATCGCGATCCGCGCTGCCTTCAAGGCGATCCAGGACGGCAAGCAGGTCGCGGTCCTGGTGCCGACGACGCTGCTCGTCAAGCAGCACGAGCAGACCTTCACCGAGCGTTACGCCGGCTTCCCGGTCACCGTGCGGGCGCTGTCGCGCTTCCAGAGCGACCGGGAGGCGCGCGAGATCATCGACGGATTGCGTTCCGGCGCAGTCGATCTCGTGATCGGCACGCACCGGCTGCTGTCCAACGAGGTGAAATTCAAGGACCTCGGTCTGGTGGTCGTCGACGAGGAGCAGCGCTTCGGCGTCGAGCACAAGGAGCAGCTCAAGCAGATGCGCACCGCCGTCGACGTGCTCGCGATGTCGGCGACACCGATCCCGCGCACGCTCGAGATGGCCGTGACCGGCATCCGTGAGATGTCCACTCTCGCAACGCCCCCCGAGGAACGCCACCCGGTGCTCACCTTCGTCGGCCCCTATGACGAGAAGCAGATCGGCGCCGCCATACGCCGCGAACTCATGCGCGAGGGCCAGGTGTTCTACGTGCACAACAAGGTCGGCTCGATCGAGAAGGCCGCCGCGCGGCTGCGCGAGCTCGTGCCGGAGGCGCGCATCGCCACGGCGCACGGCAAGATGTCCGAGGGTCGGCTGGAGCAGGTGGTGACCGACTTCTGGGAGCGGGAGTTCGACGTGCTGGTGTGCACCACGATCGTCGAGACCGGCCTGGACATCTCCAACGCCAACACCCTCATCGTCGAGCGCGCCGACCAGCTGGGTCTTTCCCAGCTGCACCAGCTGCGTGGCCGCGTCGGGCGCGGCCGCGAACGCGCCTACTCCTACTTCCTCTTTCCGCCGGAGAAGCCGCTCACCGACACCGCGCACGACCGGCTGCAGACCATTGCCAGTCACACCGACCTCGGCGCCGGCATGCAGGTGGCGATGAAGGACCTCGAGATCCGCGGCGCCGGCAACCTGCTCGGCGGCGAGCAGTCCGGGCACATCGCCGGGGTCGGGTTCGACCTCTACGTCCGCATGGTCGGTGAGGCGGTGGCCGACTTCCGTGGCGACGGCGGCTCGAAGGCCCCGACCGAGGTCAAGATCGAACTGCCGGTCGACGCGCACCTGCCACACGACTACGTGCCGGGGGAGCGGTTGCGCCTGGAGGCCTACAAGAAGCTGGCGACCGTCGAGGACGAGGCCGGGCTGGGCGAGATCGAGGCCGAACTGCGCGACCGTTACGGCGCCCCGCCGGAGCCGGTGCAGCATCTCTTCGAGGTCGCCCGGCTGCGGGTCATCGCACGCCAGGCCGGCATTGGCGACATCGCAGTGCAGGGCCGGATGATCCGCTTCGGGCCGGTCGAGCTGCGCGAGAGCCAGCAGCTGCGGCTCGAACGCCTCTACAAGGGCACGATGATCAAGCCGGCGATCCACCAGATCCTGGTGCCGCAGCCCAAGACCGCGCCCGTCGGCGGTCAGCCGCTGCGCAATACCGAGGTGCTGCAGTGGGCGTCCCAGCTGATCAAGGCGGTGCTGCTCGACGACATCGCAGCGGCGGCCGGCGCCGCGTCCTGACGGGCGGCCGCCGGGCGCGAGCCGACGGCAGCAGGCACAGGCCGGGCTGGCATGATGCTGCGGGGTCTTCGTCGACCCGATCAGCATGTCGTTTTGAGAAAGGTCAGTCCATGCCGAGCCTTCGCACCGGCCGCCCGGCGCGCGCCGCCATCGCCGGCGCCGTCGTCCTCGCCACCATCGGCCTCACCGGCTGCGGCAGTGACGGAGTGATGCACCGTGGCTCGACCGCGCTGGAGTATGACGGCAAGAGCGCCAGCGCCAGCGACCTGCAGACGGCTGCACAGCAGATCACCAAGGCGATCGGCTCGGGCACCATCACCGCGTCGGACGTCGCCGGCGTGCTCGCGCTGGAGCCGCAGCTGACCAAGCTCGGCAAGGCCAACGGCGTGGTGGTCTCCGACGACCAGGTGAAGGCCACCTACCCCAAGGTCGACTTCACCCCGACCGCCCTCAACGCCATGCGGGCCAGCACGCTCGGCTCGGAGCTGCAGAACAGCGGTGCGCTGACCGCGGCGACCGCGCAGGAGCTGCTCAAGGACGCGAAGGTCACGATCAACCCGCGCTACGGCACCTGGGTGCCGGGCAAGGGCGCCAGCGCCGCGCCGCAGCCGTGGATCAGCCCGAAGCCGTCGCAGCAGGCGCCGGTCCCCAACGGTCGTCCCGCCGAGTGACCGAGCCGGCGGGTCCGCTGCTGACCGTCCTCGTCACCTCCCCGCGCGTGCCGGCCGGGTTGCTGTCGCGCGACGCGTGGACGGCGTTGGGAGCCGCCGACCGGGTGTATGCCGCGGACCTGACGGATCCGGTGCCCGCCGCCGTCGCCACCTCCGGCATCGACGTCACGGCCGTCGCCTATGACTCCGCCGCGCAGGCGGCTCGCGAACTCGTTGCCGCTGCTGCGAATTCGTCGGTCGTGTGGATCAGCTCGCCCGACGCGGATCCGGGCCTGACCGACGCCCTCGCCGGTGAGCTGACCCGGCAGGACGACCCTCCGCAGATCGAGGTGCTGGTCGGGTCGTGGGACCTGCCCGGCGCTCGTCTGCTCGACGCGGTCGCGGTGATGGACGCGCTGCGCTCGCCCGGCGGCTGCCCCTGGGATGCGGAGCAGACGCACGCGTCGCTGGCGAAATATCTGCTCGAAGAGGCGCACGAGACCGTCGAGGCGATCGAGACCGGCGACCGGCAGCACCTCGCCGAAGAGCTCGGCGACGTGCTGCTGCAGGTGCTCTTCCACGCCCGCATCGCGGCCGACGAGGACCCGGCATTCGACATCGACGACGTCGCGGCCGGCCTGGTGGACAAGCTGATCCGCCGCCATCCCCACGTCTTCGCCGACGGCGACGCCGCCACGCCGGAGGAGGTCGAGCGCTCCTGGGAGCAGATCAAGGCGACCGAGAAGCCCGACCGCGCGGAGACCGACCTGCTCGCCGGCATCCCGGCGTCGCTGTCGACACTGCTCATTGCGGACAAGGTGTTGTCGCGGGCGAGTCGGCGCGGCATACCCATGTCGTATGGCGAGCGCCGCGACCTCGGCGCGCGCCTGCTTGCGCTGGTGGACGAGGCCCGTGCGTCGGGCGAGTCCGCCGACGCGCTCCTGCGCGCCGAGCTGCGCGCGATCGCCCACTCGGCACCTCCGTCGGCTGCAGAGTCCGGGCCAGGGTCGGTGCCAGACTCCGACGCCTGACCCCTTTCGCCGAGAGGCCCACTTGTCATCGAGGGGACCACATATTCGGGCCCGAAATCCGCAGGTTTTCTGTGCCTGTGGGCGATAAGTGGCCCTCTCGGCGGAGAGGGGCGGGCCGGGCCACGCTGCACACGATGTCGTATGGCGAGCGCCGCGACCTCGGCGCGCGATCGCTCACTCGCCGGCCCCGCCGGCTTCAGAGTCCGTGCCAGGGCCGGTGCCCGAGTCCGACGCCAGACTCCGGCGCCTGACCCCTTTCGCCGAGAGGCCCACTTATCGTCGACAGGACCACTTGTTCGGGCTCGGAATCGCCCGGATATGTGTGCCTCTGGGCGATAAGTGGTCCTCTCGGTGGGGACGGGGCGGAGCCGTGCCACGCTGCATCTCATGAGCAACGACGCACCGACGACGCCCGACGACCCGCAGGCGCCCATCGACCCGCAGACGGCCATCGATCCACTGGCGACCGCCATCGACCAACGGTGCCGCCTGCAGGGCGAGTTCACCGTTCGCTCCGGCCAGGTCCTCACCGAATACTTCGACAAATACCTCTTCGAGGGAGATCCCGAGCTGCTGCGGCACGTGGCCGAGCGCATGGTGCCGCTGCTGCCGGCGAAGTCGGAGCTGCTCGGCGGGCTCGAACTCGGCGGCGTGCCGATCGCCACGATGCTCAGTCAACTGACAATGATTCCAACGGTTTTCGTGCGCAAGAAGGCCAAGGAATACGGCACCTGCAAGCTCGCAGAGGGTGCCGACGTCGAGGGGCGCCGGATCGTGCTGGTCGAAGACGTCGTCACGACAGGCGGAGCAGTCGTCGACGGGGCGGAAGCGCTGCGCGAGCGGGGAGCGTTCGTCGATCTCGTGATCTGCGCCATCGATCGCAGGCCGGCCGACGCGACACGGCTCGACGCGGCGGGCATCGAGGTGCGGTCGGTCTTCACTCGGGCGCAACTCGACGCCGCACGCGCCACGGTGGAGTGATCGGAGTCACTCGTTCGCATGATGAGAAGTTATTGATAACAAAATATTGAGTGATAGTTTCGCCGTCGTCGACGACTCTCGAAAGGACATGCGCGATGACGGTCCACCTGCACTGGTTCCTGCCGACCAGCGGCGACTCCCGCACCGACCTCAGCTTCGGCGACGCGGTGAGCCCGCTCAGCGGATCCGCGGACGACACCCGCTCGGGCCGGCAAGGCAGGCGGGAGCCGACGGTCGACTACTTGGGTCAGATCGCCCGCTCCGCCGAACAACTCGGCTTTGAAGCCGCGCTGACCCCGACCTCGACCGAGTGCGAGGACGCCTGGGTGACCACTGCGGCCCTCGTCGCGCAGACGCAGCGGCTGAAGTATCTCGTCGCCTTCCGGCCCGGGCTGCTCAGTCCCACGCTCGCCGCGCAGATGGCCGCCACCTATCAGCGCATCAGCGGTGGCCGGCTGTTGCTCAACGTCGTGACCGGTGGGGAGGACCTCGAGCAGCGACGCTTCGGCGACCCGCTCGGCAAGGACGACCGCTACGCCCGCACCGGCGAGTTCCTCCATGTGTTGCGCCGGCTCTTCACCGGCGATCGGGTCACCTTCCGCGGCGACCATCTCTGGGTCGAGGACGCCTACCTGCCCGCGCCGCCCTCGCGTCCGGAGATCTTCTTCGGCGGCTCCTCGGCGTCCGCGCTGGAGGTCGCCGGGCGCTACGCCGACGTCTACCTCACCTGGGGCGAGCCGCCCGAGCAGGTCGTCGAGAAACTCGATCGCGCCCGCCTGGCCGCTGCCCGTGCGGAACGCGAATTGCGTTTCGGCATAAGGCTGCACGTCATTGCCCGGCCTACCGCCGACGAGGCGTGGGCGGTCGCGCACCGGCTGCTCGACGGCCTTCCGCCGGAGCAGATCGCCGCCGCCCAACGGGCGCAGTCGCAGGCGCAGTCCGAGGGGCAGCGCCGGATGACCGCCCTCCACGGCGGTCGCACGGACCAGTTGGAGATCTCACCCAACCTCTGGGCCGGTGTGGGCCTGGTCCGCGGCGGTGCCGGCACTGCGCTGGTGGGCAGCTACGAGGAGGTTGCCGACCGGATCGACGACTACCACCGCATCGGACTCGACCACTTCATCCTCTCCGGCTACCCCCACCTCGAGGAGGCCTACCACCTCGGTGAGGGCGTGCGCCCGATCCTTGCGGGCCGCGGACTGCTCGAGAGCCACACCGACCTGCGAGGTGCCCACGTATGACGACCACCCAGCTCGCTCGCACCGCAGCCCCGGCCGAGCCGACCGCACCCGCTGCCCGGGCCGCCAGTCGGCGCGGCGTGCGCGCCGACTTCAACGGATTGCCTTGGGAATGGCGGCTTCTCACCCCACTGGCCCTTGTCGCTGTCTGGCAGCTCGCCAGCGCGGTGGGCTGGCTGAAGCCGCAAACGCTGGCACCGCCGAGCGCGATCCTGCATCGCGCCGCGCTGCTCGTGCAGGACGGCACACTTCCGCAGGCGCTCCTGCACTCGGTCAGCAGAGCCGGCCTCGGCTTCCTGCTCGGCGCCGCGATCGCGGTCGTCGCGGGCCTGGCCGTCGGGCTCTCACGCCCGGCCGACGCGATCGTGGACCCGCCGATGCAGATGCTGCGCGCCGTGCCGCTGCTCGGCGTCGTCCCGTTGTTCATCATCTGGTTCGGGATCGGCGAGTTCTCCAAAGTGCTGCTCGTCGCGCTCGGCGTCGCCGTCCCGCTCTACCTCAACCTGGTCGCCGGCCTGCGGTCGGTCGATCCGCAGCTGTATGACGTCGCCGACTCGCTGCGCCTCACCAATCGTGAGCGACTGCAACACATCCTGCTGCCCGGAGCATTACCCGGCACATTGGTCGGCCTGCGCCAGGCATTGGCCTTCGCCTGGCTCGCACTGATCGTCGCCGAACAGATCAGCGCCACCTCCGGACTCGGCTTCATGATCAACAACGCGCGCGACTTCCTGCAGACCGACACGATCGTGGTGGGCCTCGTCACCTACGCACTGCTCGGCCTGATCACCGACGGACTGGTGCGCCTGCTGGAGCGACGTGCGCTGCGCTGGCGCGACGTGGCGACGGAAGGAGCGGCCCGATGAGTCCCGTGATCGACATCAAGCACCTCCGCCATTCGTATGGCGTCAAGACAGTCCTCCGCGACCTCGACCTGCGAGTCGAACCCGGCGAATTCGTCGCTGTCATAGGACGTTCCGGCTCGGGCAAGTCGACGCTGCTGCGCCTGTTGGCAGGTCTCGCCGGGGGCGCCACCGGCGGCACCATCCGCACCGCGCAGCGCCCGGCCGTCGTCTTCCAGGACGCGCGACTGCTGCCGTGGCGCAGCGTGCTCGACAACGTGGCTCTGGGCCTGCGGTCTGACGACGCGCACGACGTCGGTGCGGCGGCGCTCGCCGAGGTGGGTCTGGGCGATCGTCTCGCGGCGTGGCCGCGTGCACTCTCAGGAGGGCAGCAACAGCGAGTTGCCTTGGCCCGAGCGCTGGTTCGCGAGCCGGACCTGCTGTTGCTCGACGAACCGTTCAGTGCGCTCGACGCGATGACGCGGGCCGAGGCGCAGGAGCTCGTGCTGCAGCTGTGGCGCCGGCACGACCCGGCGGTGGTGCTGGTGACCCACGACGTGGAGGAGGCAGTCCTGCTCGCCGATCGCGTCGTCGTGCTCGCCGACGGCCGGATCGAGCACGACCTCCGCGTCGATCTGCCCCGCCCGCGGGTCCGCGCCGATGTCGGCGTGCAGCAGCTCGCCTCCCGGCTGCTGGCGCTGCTCGACGACGAAAAGGCCAGTGCGGCAACAGTTCCCGACAAGACCGCACGTGATCGGAGGGCCGCCTGGACCCGTCGGGGCGCGCTCGCCGGGACGCTCGCTGCGACGGCCGCGCTCGTCGGCTTCACCGACGCGCGCGACGGTGGGAGCAGCAAGATCACGGTCGCGTCCGGAGGGTCGGCCCGCGGCGCCACGCTGCGCGTCGCCGTGCAGACCGACGGGCTGCGCTCGCTCCTGCAGGCATCGGGGCAGTTGCGAAACCTGCCCTATGCCGTCACATTCGACCAGTTCAGCTATGGGCCGCCGATCGTGGAGGCGCTCGGAGCCGGCCGTGTCGACATCGGTGGCGTCGGCTCCACGCCGCCGATCTTCGGGGCGGCCTCGCAGACCAACTTCCGGGTGGTCGCGACGCGTGCGCTGCGCAACCGCACGGACTCCCACATCCTGGTGCCGAAGGGGTCGTCGATACGCCAGGTCGGGCAGTTGCGTGGCAAGCGCATCGCCGTGCCCCGCGGCAGCTCGGCACACGGCATGGTGCTGCGTGCGTTGCAGCGCAACGGGATCGGCCCCTCGCAGGTGCAGTTGATCTTCCTGCAACCGGCTGACGGTGCAGCGGCCTTCAACGGTGGTCAGGTCGACGCGTGGGCCGTGTGGGAGCCGTTCGTGACGCAGGCGGAGCAAGCCGGGGCCCGGGCGATCGCCGGTGGGCCGCCCGACGAGCTCGGGCTCAATTTCACGCTGCTGAGCAAGGCGGCGCTCACCGACGGCGCGAAGGTCGCGGCTGCCCGTGACTTCCTGCACCGGCTGGAAGCCGCCTACGCGTGGGGAGCGGCACACCTCGAGGCCTATGCCGCAGCCTGGTCGACGGAGTCGAAGATCCCGTTGACGGTGGCGAAAGCCGCGATCCCGCAACTGCGTTCGAGCCTCGGCCCGGTCCTGCCGGCGCACGTTGCCAGCGAGCAGCAATTGGCCGACCAGCTGCACGCGGATGGCGTCATCCCGAAGGCGGTCGACTTCGGCTCGATCGTCGACCGGTCGCTCCTGACCTGAGCGGTCGACCCATAGGTCGGTGCTCACCTGACCGCTCAGACACCCACCGGCGTCGGCAGCATGCGCGCCGTGTCCTCCAGTGCTGCCGCGACGGCATCGACGGCGCGTGGCCTCGGCGGCGCGCCGTAGGAGACGACCTGCACCCGCCGGGTTGCCGGCAGCCGGGTCACCCTGACGCCCGGATGCCGGTGCGCGGCCAGCGCCAGCCCGGGCAGGATGCTGACCAGCGAGCCTTGTGCGACCAGGGCCTGCACCGCGACGTAGTCGTCGGTCGCGAAGGTCACTTCCGGCTCGAATCCCGCTGCGGCGCAAAGGTCCACGAGCTGCGCGCGGCACCGCTCGCAACCGGCCACCCACCGCGTGCCGGTGTGGGCGCGTAGGGCGCGGTCGGGCCGACGCTCCCGCTCGGTGCCGGGCTCCACAAGGTAGAGGTGGTCGACGGCGACCGTCATCGCACTGAGGAGGTCGGCGTCCTCGTCCGCGTAGGTGAAGGTCAGCGCCAGGTCGACATCCCCTGCGCGCAGCATCGCGGCCGCGTCCGGCGGTTCCGCCTCGATCAACTCGATCGCCACTGCCGGCGCGCGCTCGCCGAGGAGTCTCAGCATCGGTGGCACCAGCGTCGCCGTGGCGGACGGGAACGCCGCCAATCGCACTCTGCCGGCTCGCAATCCGGCTGCCTGCTGCAGCTCGTCCTCGGCCCGCTGAGCCAGCGCCAGGATCTCCTCGGCCCGATGCGCGAGCGCCTCGCCCTCGGCGGTCAGCCGGACACCGCGTCCCACGCGCTGCAGCAGGACCGTCTGCGTCTCGGCCTCCAGGCGGCGCAGGTGGTGGGAGATCGTCGGCTGGCCGTAGCGCAGCTCGTCGGCCGCCGCGGACACCGAGCCGGTGTGCGCGACGGCGACCAGGGCTTGCAGGCGACGCAGCTCGAGCATGGCGACAACATATCGACAAGTTCGAATGATTAGCGAGAAATCATCTATTGGACCGATGTATGGCGCGGCCGCCACACTGTCCGCATGACCAGCCTGAGTTTCGCCGGAGTCCTGCAGGCCGCCGACGCGATCGCGGGTGAGCTTCCGCCGACGCCGGCCTGGTCCTACCCGGCTCTCAATCAGGAGGTGGGAGCCGAGGTCATCGTCAAGCACGAGAACGTCCAGCCCACAGGCGCTTTCAAGGTGCGCGGGGGAGTGGCATTCGCCGCGAGCCTCACCGGCGCCGACCGCACGGCGGGACTGGTGACGGCCAGCACCGGCAACCACGCCCAGAGTGTTGCGTATGCCGCGCGGCTGCTCGGCGCACCCGCGGTCATCGTGATGCCGCACTCCGCCGCGGCGGAGAAGGAGCACGCCACGCGGCTGCTCGGTGCCGACGTCGTCCGGCACGGCGACACGATGGGAGCGGCGCTCGACCACGCCAGGGACCTGGCTGCGTCGCGGGGGATGCGCTTCGTCAGCCCGGGTGACGAGCCCGCGATCGTGCACGGCCACGCCACCGTCTACCTGGAGCTGCTCCGCCGGCATGCCGGACTCGACGCGATCTACGTGCCGGTCGGCAGCGGTTCAGGGGCCGCGGCCGCCTGCCTCGTGCGCGACGAGCTGGCCCCGGACTGTGCCGTGATCGGGGTGCAGTCGGCGGCGGCGCCTGCGGCATACAACTCCTGGCGGGCGGGCGAGGTGCTCGAGGCGTCGTGCGCGACGCGGGTCGCGGGAGTCGCGACCTCGCGCGGCTGCGAGCTGCCGCTGTCGGTGATGTGCGACCGGCTGGACGACTTCCTGCTCGTCGACGACGGCGACATCATGGCGGCGATGCGGCTGATGAGCAGCGCCGCGCACACCCTCGCCGAGGGTGCCGGCGCGACCGCACTCGCCGGCGCACTGGCGCACTCGGCCCGGCCGGGGCGGATCGGGGTGATCTGCACCGGCGGCAACGCCGATGCCGGCGAGCTCGCCGAACTCGCCGTGACGCCCGTCCTGGCAGCCGGCTGAGACCCTCCTGTTACTGTCCAGTCCGCGGGTCGGTGCCGGATCCGGCGCGGCTCGGCGGATAGGCTCGGCAGGCAAGCACAGCGTGTGCAAACGCGCCCCACCTGATCCGCCAGGAGAAACCACGTGGCCACGATCGACGCCCTGCTCGCCCGCGAAATCCTCGACTCGCGCGGCAACCCGACCGTCGAGGTGGAGGTCGCCCTCGACGACGGCACGATCGGCCGGGCGGCGGTGCCGTCCGGTGCGAGCACCGGCCAGTTCGAGGCAGTCGAGCGCCGCGACGGCGACAAGAAGCGCTACGGCGGCAAGGGTGTCGAGGACGCGGTCGACGCCGTGGCCGAGGAGATCGCGCCGCGCGTGCTCGGCTACGACGCCAGCGAGCAACGCCTGGTCGACCAGGAGATGATCAACGCCGACGGCACCGACAACAAGGGCAAGATCGGCGCCAACGCGATCCTCGGCGTGAGCCTCGCGGTCGCCAAGGCGGCCGCCGACTCGGCCGACCTGCCGTTGTTCCGCTACGTCGGCGGGCCCAACGCCCACCTGCTGCCGGTGCCGATGATGAACATCCTCAACGGCGGCGCCCACGCCGACTCCAACGTCGACATCCAGGAGTTCATGATCGCGCCGATCGGCGCCGGCTCCTTCCGCGAGGCACTGCGCTGGGGCGCGGAGGTCTACCACGCGCTGAAGAAGGTGCTGCACGACAAGGGGCTGTCGACCGGCCTCGGCGACGAGGGCGGCTTCGCGCCCGACCTCGAGTCCAACCGGGCCGCGCTCGACCTGATCATCGACGCCATCAAGGCGGCCGGCTTCACGCCGGGCAAGGACATCGCGCTCGCGCTCGACGTCGCGGCGAGCGAGTTCCACGACAAGGGCTCCTACACCTTCGAGGGCGGCAAGAAGTCGGCGCAGGAGATGACCGACTACTACGCGGACCTGGTTGCGTCATACCCGCTGGTGTCGATCGAGGACCCGCTCAACGAGGACGACTGGGAGGGCTGGAAGACGCTCACCGACCAGCTCGGCGACAAGGTGCAGATCGTCGGCGACGACCTCTTCGTCACCAACCCGACGCGGCTGCAGCGCGGCATCGAGTCCGGCACCGCCAACGCGTTGCTGGTGAAGGTCAACCAGATCGGCACGCTGAGCGAGACGCTCGACGCGGTCAGCCTGGCGCAGAGCAACGGCTTCCGCTGCATGATGAGCCACCGCTCCGGTGAGACCGAGGACACCACGATCGCCGACCTGGCGGTCGCCACCAACTGCGGCCAGATCAAGACCGGTGCGCCGGCGCGGTCGGACCGGGTCGCCAAGTACAACCAGCTGCTGCGCATCGAGGAGGAGCTCGACGACGCGGCGGTGTATGCCGGGGCCGGCGCCTTCCCGCGCTTCAAGGCCTGACGAAGTCCCCACCCCGACAGCCGAAGGAGGCCGACATGACACGGGATTCGCGATCCACGCGACCCACCCGCGCTCGCACGACGTCGCGCCCGACCTCCGGCGGAGCGGCGAAGAAGGGGCGGCAGACCGCTGTTCGCACGGCGACCGGCGGGGCGCAGCGCACGCGCGCGACGCGCCCCACCCGGTCGCCGCGGTCGATGCGCCGGCTCACGGTGATCGGGGTGCTGCTGGTCTTCCTCGCGGTCGTCATCACCCCGACGCTGCGGTCCTACCTGTCCCAGCGCGGTCAGATCGCCGACCTCAATAAGAAGGTCGCCGCGCAGCAGGCCGACCTGGGCAACCTGCAGAAGCAGAAGAAGCAGTGGGACGACCCCAAATACGTTGAGGCGCAGGCGGGTTCGCGACTCGGTTTCGCCAAGCCGGGGCAGACGGTGACCGTCTACGTCACCAATGACCCGAAGACCATCGCGGACGCGAAGGCCCAGCAGGACAAGAACAGCACGTGGTACGGCAAGATGTGGCAGTCCGTCGTCGCCTCCGGAAAGCACTGACCGTCGTCTCGTGACCGAAAACGCAAGTCCTGACGTCGATCCCGCCGACCTGGCGGCCGTCGAGCAGCAGCTCGGCCGGCTGCCGCGCGGGGTCGTCGAGATCGCCGCACGCTGCGAGTGCGGGTGCCCCGCGGTCGTGCGCACCCTGCCCCGGCTGCCCGACGGCACGCCGTTCCCGACCACCTTCTACGCCACCTGCCCGCGGCTGACCAGTGCGATCAGCACCCTGGAGGCACAGGGCATGATGCGCGAGATGACCGAGCGGCTCGGCACCGACCCCGAGCTGGCGGCGGCCTACCGCGCGGCGCACGAGGACTACCTGCGCCGACGGGCCGAGCTCGGCAGTGTGCCTGAGATCGAAGGCATTTCGGCCGGTGGCATGCCCGACCGCGTCAAGTGCCTGCACGTGCTGGTCGCCCACTCGCTGGCGGTCGGCCCGGGCGTCAACCCGCTCGGCGACGAGGCGCTCGCCGCCCTGCCGCAGTGGTGGGACCGCGGCTGCTGCGGCGTCGCCGACGCTGCCGAAGCCGCCGACACCCCCGAGCAGGACGTATGACGAGGGTCGCCGCGGTCGACTGCGGCACCAACTCGATCCGGCTCCTCGTCGCCGACACCGATGGCCGCACCGTGCGGGACGTGGTGCGCCGGATGGAGATCGTCCGCCTCGGTCAGGGCGTCGACGTGACCGGACGCATCGCGCCCGAGGCGATGGAGCGCACGCTCACCGTTGCCCGCGAATATGCCTCGCAGTGCGTGGAGTTGGGCGTCGAGCGGGTGCGTTTCGTCGCGACCTCGGCATCCCGCGACGCGTCCAACGCCGCAGAGTTCGCGGCCGGTGTCGCCGACGCGTTCTCCGCCTTCGGCATCCGCCCCGAGGTGATCACCGGGGACGAGGAGGCGCAGCTGAGCTTCCGCGGGGCGACGAGCGTGGCCGGTGAGCAGACGCCTGCGCCATACCTCGTGGTGGACCTGGGTGGTGGCTCGACCGAGTTCGTGCTCGGCGACGAGCAGGTGACGGCGGCGCGCTCGGTCGACATGGGTTGCGTGCGCTTCACCGAGCGGCACCTGCGCTCGGACCCGCCGACCGACGCCGAAATCGCTGCAGCGACAACGGATATCGACGCTCTCATCGACAGTGCTGCGCAGGTCGTGCCGCTGGGGGAGGCCGGGTCGTTGATCGGGCTGGCCGGCTCGGTCACCACGATCACCGCCAACGCGCTGCGGCTGCCGGCATACGACCCGGAGCGCATCGACGGCACTGCGCTGACCGTGCACCAGGTCGTCGACTCGTGCGACGACCTCCTGCGGATGACGCGCGCGCAGCGCGCCGAGCTCGGCTTCATGCACCCCGGCCGGGTCGACGTGATCGGCTCGGGAGCGCTGATCTGGGGCACGATCGTGCAGCGCGTCGCGGAGCAGGCCGGCCTCACCACCGTGCTCACCAGCGAGCACGACATCCTCGACGGCATCGCCCTGGGGCTCGCCGACTAATCTGGCTCCCGCCCTCGTAGCCCAACTGGCAGAGGCAGGCGACTTAAAATCGCTGGAGTGCGGGTTCGAGTCCCGTCGGGGGCACTCGAGCTCGACGCATTCGGGCGTTCACGCCGTCGGCTCTGATCCGTTCAACCGCTCCAGCAACTGCGCGAGCCGCGCGATGTCTGCGTCGGTCCAGTCCGCCATCCGTTCGCCCAGGGTCGCCAGGTTGGTGCGCTCGGCAGCCGCCAGGGTGCGCCGGCCGACCGCGGTGAGCGTGAGCTCCTGGGCGCGCCGTTCACCCGGGATCTGATGCCGCTCGACGTGCCCGTCGCGCTCCAGTGCCGCCACCCGCCGGCTCGCCGACGACTTGTCGATGCGCAGTTCGCGCGCGACGTCCTGCACCGTCGGCACGTCGAGATCGGCGACCGCGCGCAGCGCCATGAAGTCGCTGAACGTCAGCTCCGGCACGTAGCTGGACCAGTTGCGGTTGAGGCGCCGGGTGAACGCGCGCAGCTGCTCCAGCACCCGTCGCGTCTCGCGCTCCCGGGCGGCGGCCGGGTTGGCATCCGAGGTCATAGGGTGACTATACTAATTTGAAGTTGCACTAGACAACTTCAAGTCGCGAGGAGTTTCACCCGTATGACGCAAGAGCGCGCCCCGCTCGGCACGGTTATCAGTCACGTCGCACTGCCGGTCCTGATGGGACTGATCATGGCGGTCGCCTATCTGGGCGGCTTCCACAAGCCCGCGCCGCACGACGTGCCGCTCGCGGTCGTCGGGTCGACCGCGCAGGCCCAGCCGGTCGCGAGTGCGATGCAGCAGGCGCTGGGGGACAAGGCCGACGTCACGGTGCTGCCGAGCACCGCCGCCGCGACCGACCAGCTCCGGCATCTCGAGCTCACCGCCGCCTACGTGCCCGGCCCGAAGCAGGCGACCCTGCTGGTCAGCACCATCGCCTCTGACGCCGCGAAAAGTGCTGCGACACAGATGTTTTCGCCAGTTGCCACCAAACAAGGGGTGCCTCTCGTCACCCGTGACGTGACCGGCGTGCCCGCCAGCGACCCGATCGGTCAGAACGGCTTCTTCTTCCTCGTCGCGCTCACCGTCGGCTCCTACGCGAGCTCCATCGCCATCGGGGCAGCAGGTGCCAGCCGCCGTCTGCGCGACCGCGTCGGCATCGCCCTCGGCGCCGCAGTCGTCATCTCGACGGTGGGGCTGCTGATCGCCCCGCGGCTTCTACGGCATGTTCCCCGGTGACCTCCCCGCGGTCTGGGGCCTGTCCCTGCTCTACACCGCGGTCGTGCTCCTGATCGGCGTCGGGCTGCATCCGATTCTCGGCCGCTTCAGCACGATCACCTACGCCGCGATCTTCGTCGCGCTCAACTTCACCACGTCGGGCGGCGTCTTCCCGACGACGCTGCAGCCGGCGTTCTTCGGCTGGCTGCACCACTTCTGGATCGGCGCCGGCTTCGTGGAGTCGCTGCGACGCGTCCTCTACTTCCCGGACGTCAGCGTCGCGGGGCCCCTCGCCATACTCCTCGGCTGGCTGGTGCTCGGGGTGCTCTGCATCGGTCTCGCGCACCTGGTCGAGCGGCGTCGTACGACGGCAGCCGCGCGCCTCGAGCGCGGCCGGTTGAGCGCACGCGTCGAGGAGGAGCTCGAGGAGGACGTCGCGGTCTGAACTGGGGATCTGAGCCGGCGGAAACGTCTGCACTCGGGGGAACCCGGACCCTGCAATGTCGCGTTGCTGCAGGTGAGAGCGTTCGGACCGTAGACTGGTGACCAAGATCCCACCGGCCGGCGCGCCGATGTAGAGGGAGGACCACGATGGCATCCAATCCGGTGTTCAACCGGTTCAACGACGACCTGGACAAAGGCCGAGTCGCCGCTGACCAGCCGCAGTACGGCCAGTTCGGCACGCCCGACCAGCAGCGCGCCGCCCAATACGGCTATCCCGGCGGGCAGCAGGGCTACCCCGGTCAGCCACAGGGCTACCCCGGTCAGCAGGGTTACCCAGGACAGCAGGGCTACCCGGGTCAGCAGATGGGCGGGTACCCGGGCGCGCCAATGGGCCAGCCCGATCTGGAGAAGGCCTACGAGGCGCCGTCCGCGACGGCCCGCCAGTCGGGCCGGATGACCGTCGACGACGTCGTCACCAAGTCACTCGCCCTCTTCGGCATCCTGCTGGTCTTCGCGGCCGTCGGCTGGTTCGTCGGCGCCGCCAACCCGGGCGCCGGCATGGCGCTGTGGATGGGCGGCATGATCGCCGGCATCGTCCTCGGCTTCGTGATCTCGTTCAAGCGCGTCATCTCGGTGCCGCTGATCATCGCGTATGCCGTGTGCGAGGGCCTCTTCATCGGGGCCGTCAGCGGCTTCTTCAACAACGCCTACCCGGGCGTCGTCGGCGAGGCCGTGCTCGCGACCCTCTGCGTCTTCGCCGGGATGTTCGCCGGCTGGAAGTTCGGGCTCATCCGGGTCACCGAGCGCTCGCGGAAGATCTTCGGCCTGATGATCATGGGCTACTTTCTCTTCGCGATCGTCAACTTCCTGCTGGTCCTCACCGGCGTCATCGACAACCCGTTCGGCGTCGGCGGCAGCGGCCCGCTCGGCATCATCATCAGCGTGTTCGCGGTGGGCCTGGCGTCATACTCGATCGCCGTCGACTTCGACTCGATCCAGCGCGGCGTCAACGCCGGTCTGCCCGAGAAGTACTCCTGGCTGATGGCGCACGGTCTGCTGGTGTCGGTCGTCTGGCTCTACATCGAGCTGCTGCGCCTCTTCGCCCGCATTCAGCGCAACTGAGGCTGCTGCTCCGACTCCTCGTACGACGAAGGGCGGCGCCGACGAGCACACACTCGTCGGCGCCGCCCTTCGTCGTGGTACGCCGCGGGCGTCGCGGGTTGGGGCGTGCACAAGTCGCGACGGTTGCGGGCTGCGCACGCGGATCGGGCTGGGGGCGTGCACAAGTCGCGACGGTTGCGGGGTGTGCACGCGAATCGGGCTGGGGGCGTGCACAAGTCGCGACGGTTGCGGGCTGTGCACGCGAATCGGGCTGGGGGCGTGCACAAGTCGCGACGGTTGCGGGCTGTGCACGCGGATGTGGCCGGGGCGTGCACAAGTCGCGACGGTCGCGGGCTGTGCACGCCGACCCAGCCGCACCTCACCCGATCGCGTGCCGCAGCGCACGCAGCCGGTCCGGCAGGTCGGCGGTCTGGCCCGCGGCGGTGGCGTCATACACGGTCACCCGCAGCTGATCGAGCAGCGTCGCCTCACCGAGTTCCGGCAGCGGCACCGGCGGACGACCGGCCGCCGCCCGCACCCGGTCGGCCAACGACTGCGCGAGCGCGCGCAGATCGGGCGCCAATGCAGCAGCGCGCGGCGCCGGCAACTCGTGCCAGCGCCGCGCGATCCGGCGCAACTCCTCGTCGATCTCGGGAGGAAGCGCCACTGCAGCAGGTGTCAGGACAGCCGCTCGTAGATGATCGCCATACCCTGGCCACCGCCCACGCACATGGTCTCGAGGCCGAAGGTGCCGTCGGTGCTCTGCAGACCGTTGAGGAGCGTCGCGGTGATGCGGCCACCGGTCGACCCGAAGGGGTGGCCGAGCGCGATCGCGCCGCCGTGCACGTTGAGCTTGTCGAAGTCCATGCCGAGGTCGTCGGCGGACGGCAGCACCTGCGCCGCGAAGGCCTCGTTGATCTCGTAGAGGTCCATGTCGCCGATCGTCATGCCGGCCCGCTTCAGCGCCTGCTTCGACGCCTCGACCGGACCGAGACCCATGATCTCCGGAGACAGGCCGGACACGCCGGTCGACACGACGCGGGCGAGGGGGGTCAGCCCGAGCTCCTTGGCCTTGGTGTCGCTCATCACGACGACCGCGGACGCGCCGTCGTTGAGCGGGCAGCAGTTGCCGGCGGTGACGGTGCCGTTCTCCCGGAAGACCGGCTGCAGCGTCGAGACCTTCTCCAGGGTGACGCCGGCGCGCGGGCCGTCGTCGGTGCTGACGACCGTGCCGTCGGGCAGCGTCACCGGCGCGATCTCGCGCTCGAAGAAGCCCTCGGCGATCGCCTTCTCGGCGCGGTTCTGGCTGGACACGCCCCACTCGTCCTGGCGCTCGCGGGTGATGCCGCGCGAGGTGGCGACGTTCTCCGCGGTCTGGCCCATCGCGATGTACGCGTCGGGCAGCAGGCCCTTCTCACGCGGGTCGGTCCAGGTGGTGTTGTCCTTGGCGGTCTGCTCGGTGCGCGCCTTGGCCTCGTCGAACTTCGGGTTCTGCCAGTCGGCCTTGCTGCCGCCGGCGCCGGAGAAGTCGGCGTAGCGGGAGACGCACTCCACACCGGCCGAGATGAAGACGTCACCCTCGCCGGCCTTGATCGCGTGCGCCGCCATGCGGGTCGTCTGCACCGAGCTGGCGCAGAAGCGGTTGACGGTGGAGCCGGGCAGGTGGTCCCAGCCGCCCATCACGGCGACGATGCGCGCCATGTTGCTGCCCTGCTCGGCCCACGGCTCGGCGCACCCGAGGTAGAGGTCCTCCACGAGCGCCGGGTCCAGGCCGGGCACCTTGGCGAGCGCGGCTTGGATCACCTGCAGGCTGAGGTCGTCGGGTCGGATGTCCTTCAGCGAACCCTTGAAGGCCCGCCCGATCGGCGTGCGTGCGGTCGCAACGATGACTGCTTCAGGCATGAGCGCTCCACTCCATTGAGGTAGGCAAGTCACCGCAGTCTAGGCGAGCAACTAAGCAAGCGCTCACCTGCCCACCCACCGGGCTCAGCCGCGCAGCGCCTCCGCGGCGGCCGCGATCTCGTCTGCGTCGCCGGGCGCCGGGATCCACGGCAGGCGCACGCTGTCGTCGACGTAGCGCGGGATCACGTGGATGTGGAAATGGAAGACCGTCTGCCACGCAACCTCGCCGCAGCAGTTGAGCAGGTTGACGCCGTCGGCGTGCAGCTGTGACTTGGCGCGCTTCGCGATCTGCTGCGCCATCTGTGCGCACGCCGCGAGGTCAGCCGGGTCGATCGTGGTCAGGTCCTGCGTATGCCGCTTCGGGATCACCAGCGCGTGCCCGCGCGTCGCCGGGTTGATGTCCATGAAGACGAACGTGTCGTCGTTCTCGTCGATCTGCTGCGACGGGATCTCGCCCGCGACGATCTTGCAGAACAGGCAGTCCGGGTCCGTGGTCTCGGTCATGGTGGCGACCTTACTGCGCCCCCGTCGAGCTGTGTATGGCGTCAGTCGAATCCGCTTGCGGTTGCTGCGAATCCGACGCGGCCCCGCCGCCCGGGCCGTGCGGGACCGCTGGGCCGGCGCCGTCGGAAACCGGCTCCTCGCCCGGACCGCCGCTCGGTTCGTCGCCCGGCTCGTCGGGGTCGGGCAGCGGCGTGCGGTGGCGGCGCAACAGCACCGCCCAGCGCCCGCGCCGGCCGCGCTCCGCGCCGCGCACGTCGGTGGCCGACACCTCGGTGCCGGGGTCGCGGACCGCACGCTTCGCCGCGACGGACACCGGGTCGACCGCCTCGCCGCGGCGACGGTCGGGCTGACGACCGGTGTCGGCCGACTGCTGGCCGAGGGCGTCGAGCACGCTCGGCAGCAGCGCCGAGGCGGCCCGCGCGTAGCCAGCGGGGGAGGGGTGGAAGCGGTCCTTGGAGAACATCACCGACGGGCTGTCGGAGAACTCGTGGCCGAGCAGGTCGCCGAGCGACACCGTGCGGCCGCCGTGCTCGATCACGGCCACCGTCTGAGCGGCGGCGAGGTCGCGCGACCAGCGGCGCGCGATCAGCCGGAGCGGTTGCGGCACCGGCTCGATCACACCGAGGTCGGGGCAGGTGCCGACGACAACCTCGGCGCCCGCTGCGCGCAACGACTCGACGGCATCGGCGAGGTGGCGCACCGAGGTGGAGCGCGAGAGCCGGCCGGTGACGTCGTTGGCGCCGATCATGATGACGGCGGCGTCCGGCTCGGGCACCTGCTCCAGCGCCTGCTCGACCTGTCCACCGAGGTCGGGGGACGTCGCGCCGACGACGGCGACATTGGTGAGGCGCACGGGGCGGCCGGCGAGCGCGGCGGCCGCGGTCGCGATGATCGCGCCGACGGTCTGGTAGGCGGTGTCGGCGCCCATGCCCTTGGCGGTGGAGTCGCCGACCATCAGCAGCTCGATCGGGTCGCCGGGGCCTGCGCCATACACCCCGCTGTCCTCGGGGGCCCCGTCGAAGGGCTGCCCCACGATGCGGCGCGCGATCTTGGCCTCGCCGAGCAGCACGCCCCAGCCCGCGCCGAGGCCGGCCGCGCCGATGCCCCCGCCATACGCGGCGATCGCGGCGATCTTGCGCGCTCGTCTGGCCCGACCCATCGTGTGCACCCCCGCAACCGTCGACGACATTGCCCTTCGAGACGTCGATCGTCTCACTGGGCTGTGACGTTCCCGCGCGCGGGGAAGGCCGGGTGGGTGCCGCGCGGTGCCCAACATCTGAGACGATGCTCACATGAAATTCGCGGAGCACATCGCCGACCTGGTCGGCGGCACCCCACTGGTCAAGCTCAACCGCGTCACCGAGGGCATCGACGCGACCGTGCTCGCGAAGGTCGAGTATCTGAACCCCGGCGGATCGGTGAAGGACCGCATCGCGCTGCGGATGATCGAGGCGGCCGAGCAGTCCGGCGCCCTGCAGCCCGGCGGCACCATCGTCGAGCCGACCTCGGGCAACACCGGCGTCGGCCTCGCACTGGTCGCGCAGCGCAAGGGGTACAAGTGCATCTTCGTCTGCCCCGACAAGGTGAGTGAGGACAAGCGCAACGTCCTCAAGGCGTATGGCGCGGAGGTCGTCGTCACGCCGACCTCCGTCCCGCCGGAGCACCCCGACTCCTACTACAGCGTGTCCGACCGCATCGCGGCCGAGACGCCGGGTGGGTGGAAGCCGGACCAGTACTCCAACCCCGAAGGCCCCAACTCGCATTACCACTCCACCGGCCCGGAGATCTGGGCGGACACCGACGGCAAGCTCACGTCGTTCGTGGCGGGCATCGGCACCGGCGGCACGATCACCGGGACCGGCCGCTACCTGCGCGAGATCTCCGCCGACCGTCCCGAAGGCCGGGTGCGCATCGTGGGCGCCGACCCGGAGGGCTCGGTCTACTCCGGTGGCACCGGACGCCCCTATCTGGTCGAGGGTGTCGGCGAGGACATGTGGCCGCGCGCCTACGACCCGAAGGTCCCGGACGAGGTCATCGCGGTGAGCGACGCCGAGTCCTTCGAGATGACCCGCCGCCTGGCCCGCGAGGAGGGCCTGCTCGTCGGTGGATCCTGCGGTATGGCGGTGGTCGCCGCGCTGCGGCACGCCAAGACCCTGCCCGCAGACGCCACGGTCGTGGTGCTGTTGCCCGACTCCGGGCGCGGTTACATGTCGAAGATCTTCGACGACGGCTGGATGAGCAGCTACGGGTTCCTGCGGGACGCCGCCCTGGACCGCACGGTCGGCCAGGTGCTCAAGGCCAAGACCGGCAACATGCCGGCGCTGGTGCACACCCACCCGAGCGAGACGATCCGCGACGCGATCGACATCTTGCGGGAGTACGGCGTCTCCCAGATGCCGGTGGTGAAGGCCGAGCCGCCGGTGATGGCCGGCGAGGTCGCCGGATCGGTGAGCGAGCGCGAGCTGCTCGACGCCCTGTATGCCGGCGCCGCTCATCTGGCCGACCCGGTCGAGCGCCACATGGAGGCACCGTTGCCGATGATCGGCGCCGGTGAGCCCATCGAGGGAGCGCGGGACCTGCTCACCAAGAACGACGCCCTGATGGTGGTGCAGGAGGGCAAGCCGATCGGGGTGCTGACCCGCGCCGACCTGCTGACCCTCTTCGCGGAGTAGGGCCCCGCAGGCCGCTGACCTGCATAAACGCCCCGGCGGGCGCCCCGATTTGGAAGTTCGCCGGGACGTGGTCTACTGTTCTACATGTCAGCCCGACGGGGTGGCAGCGGCCGGAAACCAGCTCAGACTGGGACCGGACGAACCACCCGCCGAAGACTGATCGATCAGGGTTTGACTCTGGTCGACAGAGTCTGCTAAGCTGATACCTCCACTCGGAGCCAAGTGCGCGAGAGCTGGCCAACGGCCGGCTTGACGCCCAAGAGCCGAGCGGATCCAAGAAGGAAGCCACAGCTTCTGCTTGCTGTCACCACCTCGGTGTCGGCGGCGGTTGTCTGGTCGTTTTTTGAGAACTCAACAGCGTGTCGAGTGATTGATGCCAATTGTTTGTTGGTTTTGATCGTTTTTGTAGCATTTTTGCTCTTGATCGATTTTTTAGCCATGGTTTGAATTTTTTTTGTATTTTTTTGCGGAGAGTTTGATCCTGGCTCAGGACGAACGCTGGCGGCGTGCTTAACACATGCAAGTCGAACGATGAAGGACCAGCTTGCTGGTTTGGATTAGTGGCGAACGGGT